>NZ_KB905696.1:200220-427890 GCF_000380985.1 Proteiniphilum acetatigenes DSM 18083
CATTCTGTTGTTTCAGTAACTTCTTAATTCTTGTTTCAACGTATCCGTATTATACCACGTGTACGTGCGTTGGTAGATATAAATCCCGAAATATACAGGTAACCGCTGAAAAACACCTTTATAAGAATCCCCTTCGGTATACTGGTTCATCACGACCCATTGGTCGTCCCAGAAATCGAGCAGTTGATTATTAAGGATAGGGTAATATACTACCACCGCAGACACTCCCAGTATTATGAAATACAAGTAGCGGAAAGAAAAGATAGATGGCCTTTGTGTTTCCATAAGGAAAAGAATTATGTTTTCATTCTATCGGACCGGCTCGTTTTTGGTTATTACCTATTCTGGTACTATTCGTCTGTCATTGCAATTGTGATAAACGCTTTTATATCAGTATTGTACTGATAAAATGCAAATATGGGTATTATTTTAATTATTACAAATGTTTTAGATATGTTATAAAACATATTGAGGTATATCAAATTATATTCAGTACTTACCGGAAAGTAAAGAAGTAGTTCGCCAGAAAGTTCCAGAGTGTGACAAGAGCAATGGCAAACACTTTTGCGGGATAGAAATTCACCTTCACTTTTTCGTGGAAAAGATAAAGAAATAGATTATTCAGGCTGAGGCCAATGAGTGACACCGCAAGGAAAGAGAGATATTCGCCTCCTAAATCAGGATTTTCACTCTTAAAGGTCCATGTTCTGTTTAGCAGATAATTGGAGGAAGCTGCCAGTGTAAATCCGATAGAATTTGAAACGAATTTATTCCATTTGAATTTCTCCTTACATAACCAGGTAAAGAAAAAATCAATCACAAATCCCGATAATCCTACAGTACAGAATTTCAGGAGTTTTAATAATAACTCCATCATCACTTAAAGGATGGCTATGGTAACAGATTTTTCATTAGTTGAATATATCGTCAATCCCCTGGCTTTCGATTACCGGATCGTTTCCGCGGTAGAAATCGGGAGAATATCGCTGCATATCATGGCAGGGATCAAAATCGGCAGGAATATCAAAGACACCGTTATCGGTGTAACTCAATTCCTTATCGGCATAGACCTTCTGATAGAAAATACCGTGAATGGGGAGTGCCATACTGGCTCCCTGGCCATAAGCCATCTGATCGAAATGGATAGAGGGTTCTTCACCACCCACCCAACAACCTGCTACCAGGTTGGGAGTAAACGACATGAACCAACCGTCGGAGTTGTTATTGGTAGTACCGGTCTTGGCACCCATTTGTCCTTTCAGGTTATAGACGCGGCGTAACCGGCCACCTGTTCCGCCGTCCACGACTCCTTTCAGCATATCAAGCATCTTATAGGAAGTTGATTCACTGAAGATCTCCTTCATACGTGGGACGAATGAAGCGACTTCATTTCCGTAAGAGTCTTCAATTCGGGTTACCAATACCGGTTCCACACGGATACCCCTATGGATGAAAGCTGAATAAGCGCCCACCATCTCATATACAGAAGCGTCATTCGGTCCTAATGCCAGGGAGACTACCGGATCGGCAGGTGTCTTTAACCCGAACGATTGGAGCATCCTGGCAAACGCATAGGGCGAGAACTGGCTCAACAGCCAGGCGGTTACCCAGTTGTCGGAGTTTTGCAGCCCCCATTTTATAGATACAAACTCTCCGCTTGCCGGACGTGTATTTCTTGGCTCCCATGGAATACCATTCTCATCCATTAATCTTACCGGCCCGTGGATCATACCGTCACAGGGGCTCATCCCTTCCTCCATTGCCAACGTGTAGAGATAGGGTTTGATGGTAGAACCGATCTGGCGTTTACCGGTGGCGCTGTCATATTTAAAGAATTTGAAGTCAGGGCCTCCCACATAGGCTTTCACATGTCCCGTCAAAGGATCCATTGCCATGAAGCCGGTTCGCAGGAAATTTTTGTGGTAACGGATGGAATCCCACGGTGTCATGAGTGTATCTACTTCCCGGTGTTCCCATGAAAAGACCTTCATTTCCACCGGTTTTTCCTTGAAGTTCCGGATGATTTCCTCTTCGTTGAGGCCACCTTGTTTAAGGACACGGTAACGCTCGCTTTGCCTTACGGCGGCCATCATCAGGTTGTCTACCCTATCGCTTACTTCACGGGAGTAGGGTGCATAATTCTTTCCCCTTTTTTCCCGGAAGAACTGATCCTGGAGATAGCCTCCCAAATGTTCTTTTACAGCTGCCTCCGCATGACGTTGCATACGGGAGTCAAGGGTAGAGTAAATTTTTAGTCCGTCGGTGTAGATATTGTAGTTGGAACCATCGGGTTTTTCATTTTTGTTGCACCAGCCGAAAAGCGGGTCTTCTAACCATGCAACCGAATCTTCCCTGAACTGCTGCCCTCGCCACGATGCGTAATTCTTCCTCTCCGGTTTTTTTGCCATCATTATCTCTGCCAGATGCTGGCGGTAATAAGGTGCGATAATATCGACGTGGTCGGAACGGTTGAAATCGAGTTCGATAGGAAGCTGTTTCAACGAATCAACTTCCTGTTTAGTGAGGTGTCCGGCTTTTCGCATTTGGTTGATTACCACATCTCGGCGCTCTTTGGTTAACTCCGGACGACGTCTGGGATTGAAGAGAGAGGGGTTTTTCAACATCCCTATCAGCATAGCCGACTCTTCTATATTCAACTCGTTAGGCGTTTTGTTGAAATAGGTACGGGCGGCGGATTCAATCCCAACCGCGTTATAATTGAAATCTACCTTGTTTAGATAGAGATTGATGATTTCGTCTTTTGAATAAAAGCGTTCCAACTTGGCTGCAATTACCCATTCGACCGGTTTCTGAAAAATACGTTCTATTTTATTATTAGCCCTTGGTGAATAGAGTAGTTTTGCCAACTGCTGTGTGATAGTACTACCCCCTCCGCTTTCTTCCCGGCTGAGGATAAGTGTCTTAAATACGACTCTCCCCAGACCGATGATATCGATGCCGGAGTGGGAGTAATAACGGATATCTTCCGTGGCGATCAGCGCATCGATGAGATAGGGAGAGAGTTCGGAGTAATCCACGAATATCCGGTTATCATCACTTCGAGAATAGGTGAAAAGCAACTCATTATCCGTAGAGATCACCTGCGAGGCATATTTGTCAATCGGGTTCTCCAGTTGATCAATTTTGGGAATATAACCTATCATCCCCGCAGCAACAAGCAGGAAAAAAAGGACTACACCCCCTACCATAAGGCCGAAGAGGCTCCACATGGCTTTGATGATGCCATTCTTTTGTGATATATCCTTTGTTTTCGGGTTTTTCTTCTGCCCCTTTGTTTGTTTACCCATATCTTATCTTATTCTCCCGTATAATTTATAGATGCTAAAAGATTGCGACAAAAGTAATGAAGGTTGAGCGGCAAGGCGAAAATAGATTTTCAGACTTGCCCGAAACGCATCTTACTTTCTACAAAAGTACACAAAAGCATTGTAAACAAGAAGGGAGATCTATTAAAAATAGTTTCAAACGCTTTTCAGTGCTATGCAACCTCACTGTCAGACCGGGAAGCGGGATTCGCCCGGGCTTTCGGAAGGGAGAATCGGGCGGTTCGTTCACGGGAAAATATCGTCAGAACCGGAAGGTGAATCCACCGGAAGCATTAAGCCCCTGTGCCGGATAACCATACCAGATATCATATTTCTGAGAGAGCAGATTATTTACCCTCAGGTTGATCGAAAAAGCGTCGTTGATCTGGTAGAGTGCACCTGCATTGAGGTCGTTGATATTGTCCATTTGTCTGTTTGACCCATCGTAGTATGACCATCGGTCTCCGGCAAAGTAATAATTGGCCGTAAGTTTCAGGAAACTGGTAAGGGTGAATGCGGCACGAAGGTCAGCTTCAAAGCCGGGTTTGTTATAAGCTTTGGGGTCTTCGATCTGAGTCTCATCTATACTGACATAGTCCAGATTATAGAAATTCTTTTTCAGACGCAACGAAATATCGAGGGGAGCCCAGATATTGCTTTGGATCATTCCTCCAATATGAGCATGTGATAAATCGCCATATACAGGCCTGAGTACCTCTTTATGAGCCCCCGGCACATCTCCATCGATCACATCCTGGCCGTTCAGTATCAGGAAATGTTCATCATCGGTTTTTTTGAATCCACCGAAGATATCGAACCGGAATCCGCTGACTTCACCGATCTTTGCTCCGGCATCTATATCTACGATAGAGTAGGAGGGATTTACAGTTCCATAAGGACGAATGTATCTCGATTCCTGTACCATTTCGAGGAAAGTGTTATTGCTGAAACCACCGTGGATATTCGCATAAAGCGATGAGTGCTCAGTTACCGCCCATTGCGCCTTTACGTTGGGAGCAACGCGAGCCTTTGTGCCATTGGAGTTCTGGAATAATATGTCAGCCCCTAGTTTAGCAAAACTGTTTGAACTTCCGAACGTAATATAAGGAGTTGCATTTATCAGGTAGTAATTATTGATATCATTATTGTAAAATGTTGTAAAAATCTTTCCATCGATACCTAATTTACTTTGTGCGTCACCGAAAGGTTTATCGAATCCCACCATGGCGTTTATCTCATTTCCCTTTATTCCTTCCTGGTTGAGAAGTTCACCGAATTCTGTGGAGAAGTTGCGAAGATTTATATATCCCCTGTAATTCAACAGATCCGTCTCATGCGATGCGATGCCGACTTTAGCGTTCAATACTCCCAGGCGTTGGTTTTCATCTTCATAGAAAGCCGGGTTATCGAATCTGTTTCCGTAGTAGTTGAAGAGCGAATGAAGGTAGGAGAGTTCCATATTGATCGTGAGTGCATCGGCCCGGTGCTGATAGCCCAAACCACCTTTATTATCCATGAAATAGGCTTTGTTGGTCTCCGCTTCCACATTTTGTACATATTTTATATCTCCGTTTGAGGAATTGTGCAGAAAGGAGAAAGTGAGACTGTTCTTGTCATCTTCCAGGAGACGGTAACCAAATACCCCATCCAGATTGGCATAATTACCTGCGTTGAAGGAAAGGTATCCCTTTTTCTGACTATAAGGAATCTCCGTCATGATACTTCCCGGCCGGGGTAGTGCTATTTCCAAGGGGGGAGTAGTACGTCCTGCCCAGGTGGAGTAATTGGTATTGGCTTTCTGAACGGAAGGTTCACGGAGGGCCGGCAGCGAATTAATTTTGTCGGCATCCAGGAGGGTAGGGTTGAAATCCCGTTCCAACTCCATCTGACGTCTCAGCAGAGAATCTGCTGTCTGGGCAAAACTTCCGGCGGATAACGCCAATGCTGCTATTACGATATATATTTTCTTCATATGAATATTAATTTGCTAATTTGATGATGTGCTAATTTGATGATGTGATGATAGGTAATTATAATCTGCTAATCAGCACATCAATAAATCCGTAAATCAATTTTTAAGTCTCTCATTGATCATTTGTTGGATATCGGCCTCATCTCCTTTATAGTTGGATTTCAGACTTTCCAGATATTGGCGTGCCTGGAATTCATCGCCTTTGGCAAGGTAGGTATCCGACAAGATAATAAGTGCTCTTGCCATCCAGTACTGATGTGGTGTGCCTTTTTGCATGAACTCTTTGACCTGTGCTTCGGCACGATCATATGATTTCCACCGGTAATAGGTGTCGGCAAGGATAAACTGTGCTTCTGCCCCGTAGATACTGCGGGTATCATTGGCTACAAACTGGAAATCGGCCATGGCGTTATCCGTTTCATTGACTTGCTGGTACGCTTTTCCTCTCAAATATCTCGCTTCTATGATCGTTTCGGGTGAGAGATTATTATTGGAGAGCAAGTCGGTAGCTGCTCTGGCTGCTTCATGATAACTGCCCAGTTGCGATTGTGACCGCACAACTCCCATTTGTCCCAACTGTCGGTTGGTGGCATTACGGGCTGAATTAGCCAATCGGGAATAATCAGCAAGCGCCTGGCGGAAGTTTCCATTTTCATATTCAGTCTGCGCAGTATAGATAAGTGCATTGTCGAGGAATTTTATATTGCCGGCATCGATTACCTTCCGGAAATGTGATAGTGCCAAATCCTGGTTTTTCCTTTCGTCGGCAATTACTCCGAGATAATAATGGGCATCGCTGCTATATGCTCCATTTGGATAAGATTGAATATATTTTGTCATGGCCGCCTCGGCATCTGCTCGTTCGCCACGCATATATATACTTTCGGCTGCTAAATAGGTAAGCGAATCCTGTCTTGATGGTGTGATACGCATACCCCCCGGCAAAGAGTTGGCATATTTTACATAGCTGTCGATATCGTTCATGTCACGATAGACTGTCTCTAAAGAGATTAGCGCATTACGTGCATCGTCTGAACCGGGGAAATTGACAATCACGTTCTTGTAAGCAGTGATACTTTGCTGATAATTACCAATATTGTAGTACAATTGCCCTAATTGGACCCCTCCCTGACTGGCAAGAGGACTTTTCGGGAAATCATTCACCAGTCGTTGCAGTACCGCAATGGCTTCATTCTCTCTGTTGAGCATCGTAAGTGCACGACTCTTCTCATAAAGGGCATCATCAAAATATTGTGAATTGGGATAGTTGCGCATCAGGTTGTCCAGCGCCGTGATCTTTCCCTGGTAGTTGTGTTGCAGTCCCATTACAAATGCCCGTTGGTAGGCGGCATAATCGGCAGAGGAAGGGTTGATATCCGCTGCTTGTGCATAATAGCGTTCCGCTTCGCTGAAGCTGCGGTTAAAGTAATAACTATCTCCCACACGATTCAGTGCATCGGCATATTCCGGCCGATTCCTTGTTTTTTCTGCTGCGATGTATTGCTGAAAAGCATTGACGGCCTGATTATATTGCTGTTGTTTGAAGAGTGTATACCCCAGATTGTACCATCCGAGAGAGTAATTCTCGTCTGCAGGGGCCGCATTTTGGGTGAATTGGCGGAAATCATTGGCTGCATTGCTGTAGTTCCCCATCCGGTAATATGCTTCACCCCGCCAGAAATAGGCATTATTGCGGGCTTTGGCATCCTGATTACCCAGACTGATGCTATTGTTAAAATGCTGTACTGCTTCGTTCATGTTACCGTTGATAAAGGCCTGAGCTCCCAACTGGAAAAGCACCATCTGCTTTGCTTCCAGTATCCGACGTCCGGGGTTACTGATACGGTTGATCGCATTCAGGGCAGCATTGTAATCTTTGGTAGTCAGGAAAGTCTCAGCCAGAATATCGTTTACCTGGTCTTTATAGGGTGAATTGGGAAATTCCCTGAGAAAGTTCTCAAACAGGGTGATGGATTCGCTGAAGACGGAGAAATTGGTCTCGTGGGCCAGTAAAGCGTAATTGAACATAGCCGTTTCACGTACCTGTGGGTTGAAATTGCTGCGGGAAGCCGCCTCAAAAGCCATTTGGGCTGCTTGTTTCTGATTCAGTCGTAAATAGGTTTGCCCCAGTTGCAATTGTGCGTTCTGAGTGAGTTCATCGGCTTCTCCCACCGCCTGCTGGAACATCTGTACTGCCTTACTGTAATTGCCTGTTTCGAAATATGATAATCCCAGGAAGTAAGCATCCCCTCTAAGCGGCCTGTCCACGCCGGCAAGATACTTCTCGTAATAGGGTACTGCCCTCGAGGCTTGTCCCAGCCTGTAATAACCGTTCCCAAGAACTCTGTATGCCTCGGTAAGATGTTCACTTGACGGATATCTGCTTACGAAAGCTGCCGACAACCTGACGGCTTCCTCGACCTTGCCATCGAAGAAAGTAGCCTGAGCTGTATAAAATGCTACTTCTTCACTATATTCGGGATAATTTTGTAATCGTTCAAAACGGCGCAACGCCTCTGCATAATTTCCGTTGGAATATTCGATGTAACCAAGATAAAAAGTGGCCGCATCCCGGTATTTGCTACTGTTTTGCGAGAGTAGTCCGAAAAGACGGGTAGCATCTTCTTTATTTCCCAATTGCAATTGGGTATAAGCCGAACGGAAACTGTAATCTTCCTGTTCCGACAGGGTGAGATAATCGAGGTCCGCTTGATTGAACCGCTCTCCTGCAGCCTGCCACTCTTTTTTATCAAAATAGTATGAGCCGATCAGGAAATTGACCTGATGGCGGTGGATAGTTTCAGGATGTGTGTCGAGAAACGCTTCCAGGATATTCCCACTGTTATTGCTGCCGCGATAGAATGAGGACAGAGCCATCATGTAGGCAGCCTCCTCTTTCAAATAAGCATCGTCGCTTCCGGCAACGAATTTTCCCAGCAATTGTTCCGCACCTTCGTAATTCCCTTCAAGGAACATCTCTTTTCCACGGTTGAACAGTTGCTCGGGCTGAGCATGGTATACCGTTTTTTGCGCTATGGAAACCTGTGCTATAAGAGCAAGGGTAAACAGTAAGATGATTTTCTTCATATTTTAGATTATTTATTCTCACTTAATAATTTTTCTATTCCCTTACGAATAGAGATTAACCCGAAATCAGCCGGATTGATTCTGTTGTATGCAATAAAAAGTAATTCTGAGACATCGTCCTGAGCAGTTAAATGATTGAATTCTTTTACTCTGCATTTAAAGAATATGTCCACAGTATGTACTTCAAACCCCGAATATAGATAAATATTCGGAATAGAGAACAGATATTCGCATGAATTTATCAATAAGCCTGTTTCTTCCTTTATCTCACGAGCTACAGCCTCTTCTGCCGTTTCGTACATATCAATAAAGCCGCCAGGAAGATCCAGTGTGTCTTTTGCCGGATCTTTCGCCCTGCGGGCGACAAGTATTTCTCCTTTACTGTTTTCAATTACCGCCACCACAGCAGCTGACGAGTTGAAATAATATATAAATCCGCAGTCGGAACACTTCTTCGACTTTTCGTTGTGTTCGAGAAAATGTTCTGAACCGCACTTCGGACAAAACCGAAATTGATGTAGAGGATGATTCATTGATTTGTTGATATGATGATTTATTGATGTGAAGATTAGTTGACAATTGACAATTACAATCTGTTAATCTACTAATTGGTACATCAGTAAATCTGCTAATCGTTCTACTTCCGCGTGACTTCTACAATCTGTGTTTTGGGTTGTTCCCGGTTTCGTTTATCGACAGCTTCAACCAGATTATCGGCCAGTTGGGAGAAAGCCATACCTGTAATACTTTCCTGATGTAACGCTACCGGCTGACCGTCATCACCGCCCTCACGGATACTTTGTACAATGGGTATTTGTCCTAATAAAGCGTATCCTTGCTCTTCCGCCAATCGCTTACATCCTTCTTTTCCGAAGATATAATACCTGTTTTCCGGTAATTCAGCAGGTGTAAACCATGCCATATTTTCCACCAGGCCCAGAATGGGTACGTTTACCTTATCTCCGGCGAACATACTGATCCCCTTGCGAGCATCAGCTAGTGCCACCTCCTGGGGAGTGCTTACGATCACCGCACCGGTAATGGGTAGCGTCTGTACCAGCGTCAGGTGAATATCGCTTGTACCCGGCGGAAAATCGATCAGGAAATAATCGAGTTCTCCCCAATCGGCATCGCCGATAAGTTGTTTCAACGCATTACCTGCCATTGCCCCACGCCAGACTACGGCGTCTTCCTTCTTGACGAAGAAACCTATGGAGAGCATTTTTACTCCGTAATTTTCGATGGGTACGATGAGGTCACGTCCCTCTTTTTTCTCTAACTCAGGCCCTGCATCTTCTACTCCGAGCATTTTGGGAACCGACGGGCCGAAAATATCGGCATCGAGCAGGCCTACCTTATATCCTTTTTGTGCCAGAGCCACTGCAAGGTTAGTACATACAGTGCTTTTTCCAACACCGCCTTTTCCAGATGCCACAGCAATAATATTTTTTACTCCCGGCAGTAGTTCGGGGAGTTCCGGGCGAGGCGGTTGTTTAGATTTTACAGTGATATTTCCCTTGATATCAATATCTTTGTCGGCATATGTAAGAATAGCCTGTTCCGCCATCTTTACGACTGATTTAATAAACGGATCGTGCACTTTTTCGGTAATAAGCGAGAAACTCACTTTCATCCCTTCAATGCGAATATCGTCCGCTACCATGCCGGCAGAAACAATATCTTGTCCCGTTCCCGGGTAACGCACATTCTTCAATGCGTCGATGATTAGTTGTGGGTATATAGCCATTGTGTTAATTCGTTGATTTGATAATGTGTTGATTTGTTGATTTCTTATTTCTTGTTGATTTGGTAATGTGCAGATTAGATGATTACTGCTAATTATTGATTTTCTTTTTAGTAGATGAGATTATTTTCGAGAGCAATTTTTTCATACTTACCAATCTTTCTCATCATCACATCAGTAAATCATCAAATTATCACATCTAAATACGGGCATCTCTTCCAAAACTGCGATACTCGTCTTTTTCTATTTCTACGTCCGGTTCTGTCCAGCAGTGATTTTTGGGACAGAGGAAACGGATATATTTGATGTTTAAACCCCGTGAAAGCCACTGTTGTTCATAGAAAGTATGGATTTCCAGGATATCTTCGTTCAGTCCGGAGTTGTATAGATCGTCTGTGCCAAAAAGCACTTCAAGCCGATTTTCCGCTATCATTGCTTTGGTGTATCTGTAAAGGAAATTGCTATCTGTTTTTAGATGGATGATTCCTCTCTCTTTTAGCATCCGGCTGTATTGCTCCATAAACCGGGTGGAGGTGAGCCGCTTGTTGGTCTTCTTCATTTGAGGATCAGGAAAAGTGATCCATATTTCCGATATTTCATCCTGTGCAAAGAAGTGGTTGATAAGTTCGATGCGTGTCCGGAGAAAAGCTGCATTTGTCAACCCTTCTTCCAATGCCTGTGTGGCGCCGGTCCACATTCGTGCACCTTTGATGTCGATCCCGATAAAATTCTTTTCCGGGAATTTACGTGCCAGCCCGACGGTATATTCCCCTTTGCCGCAACCCAGTTCGAGCACAATAGGATTATTATTGCCAAAATAGGCCTGCCATTTTCCCTTATATGGAAACCCGTCTTTTTTCAAGGTTTCAAAGGTATATTGAAACACGTTTCCGTAAGTAGCCATATCGGCAAATTTGGCCAGTTTGTTCTTTGCCATTTCAATGATAGATCAGAAATTCACCACAAAAATAGGCATTTAACCGTTAACATCCGAAACTTTTTGGGATTATGCCGTTGCATAAGGTGGAAAAGTGGGGACTGGAAGGCGGGGAGAAGGGGGCACGCTGATAAATTGTTGATTGTGAATCCTGAATCCTGAATCTTGAATCTTGAATCTTGAATCTTGAATCCTGAATCTTGAATCTTGAATCTTGAATCTGAAATCTTGAATCTGAAATTGAGAGTCAACATAGTGGAATTTGAAATTTCATTCTGAATAATTAATGATCTCAGAAGTATCAATATTCCAAATTATTCTATACCTTTGTCAGACTGAATTCCTAAATAAACCTTATTAATATGAGAGTGAATGACATTATGACACAACTCGAGGCAAAACACCCGGGTGAGTCTGAGTATCTTCAAGCCGTGAGAGAAGTGTTGGTCTCAATTGAAGACGTATATAACCAACATCCTGAATTTGAGAGGGCGGGTATTATCGAACGGATAGTAGAGCCCGACCGTGTGTTTACTTTCCGAGTCCCATGGGTGGACGATAATGGGAAAGTGCATGTGAATATCGGCTACCGGGTGCAATTCAACGGAGCCATAGGACCTTATAAAGGGGGTATCCGTTTTCATGCCTCGGTTACCTTATCTTCTCTCAAATTTCTGGGATTTGAGCAGACTTTCAAGAACGCGCTTACCACCCTTCCGATGGGTGGCGGCAAAGGAGGCTCTGATTTTTCTCCCAAGGGACGTTCCCAGGCGGAGATCATGCGTTTTTGTCAGGCTTTTGTGATGGAACTGTGGCGCAATATCGGTCCGGATACCGATGTGCCTGCCGGAGATATTGGTGTTGGTGGACGTGAAGTGGGCTATATGTTCGGTATGTACAAGAAGTTGGCCCGCGAACATACGGGAACCTTTACAGGAAAGGGAATGTCATTCGGAGGCTCGAGACTTCGCCCGGAAGCTACGGGATTCGGAGCACTCTATTTTGTGCAGAAGATGTGCGAGGCACACAATATCGATCTCAAAGGAAAGACCGTAGCTGTTTCCGGATTCGGAAACGTAGCATGGGGTGCAACCATAAAAGCTACTGAGTTGGGTGCCAAAGTGGTGGCGATTTCAGGCCCCGATGGTTATATCTATGATCCGGATGGTGTGAATACTCCTGAAAAGATCGACTATATGCTTGAATTGCGTAACTCAGGAAATGATGTGGTGGCACCTTATGCCGAAGAATTCCCCAGATCGACTTTCTATCCCGGAAGGAAACCATGGGAACTCAAAGTCGACATCGCCTTACCGTGTGCTATTCAGAACGAATTGAACCTGGAAGATGCCAAGCGATTGAAAGAGAACGGAGTGTTGCTCGTAGCGGAAGTCTCTAATATGGGTTGTACCGCCGAAGCGGTGGATTTCTTCCTGGAGAATGAGATACTTTTTGCTCCCGGGAAAGCAGTCAATGCGGGCGGTGTGGCCTGTTCGGGTCTGGAGATGACGCAAAATGCCATGCATATTTCATGGAGCAATGAGGAGGTAGACAAATGGCTGCATCAGATCATGAGTGATATTCATGAACAATGTGTTATGCACGGTAAAAACGGACAATACATCAATTACGTAAAAGGAGCCAACATTGCCGGTTTCATGAAAGTAGCCGACGCCATGATGGCGCAAGGAGTGATATAACAACGTAAGAAACTACCGGGGATATGGCCTTCCGGGCAGGAACCCGGCTGGAGATTGAAAAGGCAAGGGGCTGCATACCGTTATGGTACGCGCCCCTTGTCCGATTGTTAACCAATCTCTCTACTTCTTAACTTGACTTCTTCAATATCACTTCTCTTCTACTGTTAATACCGCATTATTTATCCCTCCGGATACATCTACAGTAAATACATACGTTTTACCAGCCGTCAACGTTTTGCCCTCGATAATACCCAGGTTGCCGTTATCCCGGCCATTGGTTCCGTTACCGACAAATACGATGTCACTTTCGCTGGTAAGCGATTGACTTCCAAATTCTCCTCCCCAGTCTTTCTGGTGGAAGAATTTGAAGTTTATAGCATCCACACTTACGGTTTCACCCCCAACTACGGTCACCTGATACTTTTTATCGCCTACAGGAGCCATACACAATGCCTTTGGTGGGGTCCATCCTACATGATTGGCTGTGTATGAAGGCTTACCAATGTTATCACCGATAATCCAGATCGCACCGGTTCCGTCTGGCTGAAGTGTAGCTAAGTTGCTGCCAATAAGCGCTTCCACTTTCAGGTAGTTGAGCGGGAGATTGGCCGTTACACGGTATTTTCCGCTAATAGGAACGAAAGTCATCTTATCTCCGTCTTCTGCGAAGAAATCCGGATCTACCCACCAATCTGTCAGTCCTTCAAAAGTGATTTCCTCTCCCTGGGTCAGATCGATATCCAACTGGTAATTGTCTTTGTCGAGCATATTCATCTTTTGACCGTTAAGTACTACTTCGAAGAAGGGTGACGCATCAAACGTCCTGGTATTGAAAGTTACGGAATAAGTGCCGCCGGACGGACTTGCAAACGGAATGTCAGTAGAAATGCCTTCGGCAACTCCTCCTTCGCCTTCGTTCCATCCAAAAAGGATTTCACGACCTTTGTCATCCAATACCGGTGTTTTTATGTAAGCCGGTAATTCGGTAGATGGAAAAGCAGATGAGACCGCATATTCATTAGGCTGACCGGTAGGAAGCATGGGATAAGATGCATCGGCGGTTACCAGGATGAGGTAGGGGTAGGGGGCGCGGGTAACCGATACATCGAATGTCTGGGTTGCTTTCTTCATCGTGGTATTCACCAAAATAAATTCCAATGTAGCAGTTCCGTCGGGAATATTTTTCCCGTAAGGGACTTCTATGCTTCCTGAATATTGACCGTTCTCTTTCGTACGTATGGTTGTTTTAGACACTTCCTCTTCTCCGAAATACAATATGGCTGTCAACGTAGATAAGGGTATATTGTCATTGACTGTCACTTCGAACGGCAGGACATCTCCAAAATGCACATTGGTAAATTGATTTTCTATCTGCATAGTGGGATTCCCTTCCTGTTGAGGCTCTTCTACCTCATTGGAGCATGACGCCAGAGTAAGGGAAACAATGAATGCAGACATCCAATATTTTATTTTTTTCATGTTCATACTTGTTATTTATTATTTTTTCCATCGATAAGAGATAACTGATTTGGCTGGTACTTCATAGGCGAAATGATGAGCCCCGTCGTCGAGGGTAATCATCCTGTTTGCCGAAGTACTGTTGAGCAACACTACGGCGTATGTGCCGTCGGGGTTTTCAAATGCAGAATAGTAGAAACCGGATTCCGAAAAACCCGATGTGCCGATACGTACTGCCCCAGGCTTTACCACCGATGAAAGGTGTCCGACTATATAGTAATGTGAATTACGGGTGATGGTCGAATAGTTGGAACGGTCTATATCGACAGCTCCGTAACAGGTCTGGCAACCGCCATCGCGGTTGGGGCCGCGATCGGTATCGAGCATCAGATTCCACACGATGACACCCTTGCACCAGTTGTTTACCGTACCCAGCGCCACTTCCCTCATATCATCGATCAGTCGGACTTCCAGATTACGGCCGTCGTTCCATGTGCCGATGGATGTTTCGGTAAATACCAGTTCCTTGTCCGGCCGTGACTGATGGATAAAGTTCAGTTCCTCCTTATTCCCTCCATAATTATGATAGGCCGCGCCGGTAATAAATTCAGCCGCTGCCGCATCTTCATATATCTTCAGCGGATATTGTCCCTGATCGGCATTCTCGGGTTTATTGCGGTCGTAATCATAATTATGGTCGTAGATATATATTCTGGTATTTAACCCTGCCGCTTCCATTTTAGGACCTAACGCGGTTTTTACAAAATCACGCTGTTCCTGCCACGTCATATACAGTGAAGCCGAATTCCCCCTGTTGAGCGGTTCATTCTGCGGGGTTACCGAATAGATTTTTATTCCCTGTGCCTCGAAAGCCTGAATCCACTTTACAAAATAATCGGCATAATCAGCATAATATGCCGGGTTGAGCTGACCGCTGGTCCACGAGTTGAACGGTTGCAGGTCGGTGAGATTATTTACTTTCATCCACCGTGGAGGAGTCCACGGTGAACCCATGATCTTTATATCGGGATTGATTGTTAGGATCTCTTTCAGGATAGGGATCACATAATCCGTCTCTTCCGAGGTCAGGGCAAAATTCTCCAACCCGGGCGTGTCACAACAGGTGTATTCACTCAACGAGAAATCGGAACAGCCTATGGATATCCTGATGTAGCTCTGCCCCATACCCTCTGTCGTGGAGAATGTCTCCTTCAGGAATTTGGTGCGGTTCTCCTGTGTCATTTGCATCAGGTTATAACAGGTAGATCCTGTTACGGCGGCCCCGAAACCGTCCATGGTCTGGTAACGTGTACCGGGTTCCAGCTTGAGGGTTGTCGGCGACATGTTGTCCTTTGTGCTGAAATCGACCGTCTGTTTTTTGAAATCCTGGGAACGGGTGTTGGTGGTGATATACATCGTTACATCGCCTGTTACCGGTGGTTCCGGCGGGGGAGTGATACCCCCGTTATCCTCTTTTTCGACACCGCTGCAGAATGTAAGACAGCAGAATGCCAGCATCAGTAGTGTTGTCATTTTTAAATTGAATATTAACTTCATACGATTATTTTATTTAGGGCAATTAGCTAGTAAGTTGATTTATAGATTTGATGATTTACCGATTTGTTGATTTCAATTATGAATCTTACATCATCACATCATCACATCATTGAATCGTCACATTATCAGGGTGTTACCTTTTCAATATGTACTGTGTTGTCATTCAGGTTAATAGTGAACCTGTAGTTGGCGGATTCTATCACCGGGTCGTTCTCTCCGTTCGGGATATCCCAGTTATTGGTACCCGAAATAATTTGTTCGCCGGTAAAAGTAAATCCACCTGCTTGCTTTTCATTACCCCAACCGGTATTTTCAAACGGTTTGAAGCTTGCATAATGGTCGTGGTCACCCGGCGTATAGAATGTTCCCTGATACACGTCCTCTTCGATCTGACGCAGTAACACATAGTTCATAACATGCCCGAATCCCCAATCGGTATGGGTTCTACCTTTCCCCGGATATACCGAAGCAATTTGTTCGGAAGTGATATTTGTTGGATACCCCAACCCCCAGCCGCAAGCCAGAAGATAATCGGGATACGAAGGATTCTCTACACCCACGAAAGTGTTCTTACGGACAGGATTATAATAAATAGTATATTCCCCTGTTTTTCCTAAGAAAGTAACCTTATCGGCAGCTGTACGTCCGAAGAAATCCGGATTAAATAGATTTCTTGTTTCAGCCAGTACTCCGAATACCGAATAGGTCTTACCGTTCTCCAGTGTACGTTTAAGCACAAGGAAAGATTCTCCGTTGATATCCTGTTGGGTGAAAAGACTTAATGCCAGGTCTTCCGCGCCGAGAGTACTTCCCGTTGTTGCTACGGAAAATCCATAATGATCGAAGATGAGTTCTTTTGTATAATCAGCCGATGGGGCATACACAAAAGCCGATTCGCCGGTCTCGTCGATCATCGCTATCCTTCCGTTCACATTTCCATATACATCTCCTGTATAATCAATCGTATTGTCGGCATTGAGTTTTTCCGCTATCCTGAACTGAAATGAACTGTCGAAAGTCAGTTCTCCGGCCTGGTATTTATTTTTATCTGAGGCTTGAGGCTCCAGAATAGCTATACCTCCATTGTCAGTAACCAGATAAAGTTGTTGGTAAACCGGACGGTTCCCCGTCAGACCAGTGATCTGAGTTGATGCGAATCCTTTCAAAATATTCCGTGCAACCAGGTTGACCTGTACTTCTGAATTATCGGCCTGATTATTCAGAAGCGGCACAAAGATTGCATGAGAGACTTCGTAGGAGTCGCCTCCTATGGGTATTTCCCCCGACGAAATGACCCGGTTTTCGGAAACTATTTCATAAACCAACGTGGTAAGGGTGGTAGCCGGATCGGTTATTTTTGCCGTAAGCGTAACAGAATCGCCGAACGTAAAGGAGGACGGACTCATACCTGCCGACTCAAATACCGGAGTTGATTCTTTTCGGGGACCGTATTCATCATCATTACACGATATAAGCAACAATGAAGTTATTCCGGTCGTGAATAATATTTTATGTATCAAGTTCATATGGCTGTTTTTTATTATTGTATGGAACAATTATAGAACCAAGACTTTATAAATGAAAAATTAAAAGTGAAAAGTGAAAAATTGAATTCGTTATCTTGTTTATCGTGTGAAGCATACTATCATTTTCCACATTGGCTCATTCGTAAATTAGTCTTTATTTTTTGTTCTTGAGTTTTGACTCCTGGTTCTTGGCTCTTTGTTCTTTTAATATCCCGGATTCTGAACAAGGTTCGGATTCTGATCGATCACATCCTGCGGAATAGGCAAAATATATGACAGGCTTGTGTAAGGATAAACCTGTGCCGGACGGCCTTCATCTTTATCAAATACAGCATTCATCACCTCTTCCACTTTATCGAGACGAACCAGGTCGAACCAGCGTTGTCCCTCCAGCGCCAGCTCGAGACGACGCTCTTTCAGATAAGCGGTGAGAATGGCTTCTTTGCTTGCCGACGCCGAAGCGGGTAAATCATTCAACCCCGCCCGCCGGCGTGTCTGATTGATAATCTGGGCTGCGCCGCTGTAATCGCCTTTTCCGATCAACGCCTCCGCTTTGAGCAGGAGAAGATCGGCATATCGCATTTTAATTATACTGTTATAAGCGCTACGGCATTTGTACATGAAGGCATAATTATTCATCGGATAATAGATGCTCCAATCGCACTGATAAAATACAACAGTCTGGTTATAGCGTTTATCACCTTGTTCGCTGTTAAAAGCCCTGATCAGGTCGCGGGATGGCGTGATCCATTTTGCCCAGGTGAATGCTTCCGTCCAGTTATTCAGTGGACGACCGAACATCCAGGTGACCCAACTGCCACTTCCCGTAAAAAATTGTGCTTCGAAGATGCTTTCCTTCGTGTTACGAGCTTTTGCATCTATTGCCATGTTTTGTTGTGACGGAGGAAGGTTCGGGTCCGCCAGCACCACTTCAAACAGATCACTGTAATCATCGACCAGCGCAAAACCGTCGGCCGTAAGCTGATCAACGTACTGTATGACCTTATCGTAATCACGTAACGGTTTTTCGGCATAGACCTTCGCCAGCAATGCACGGGCTACGGATTTCGAAAACTGTGTCTTATCAGCCGGATTATTATCGGGAGCATATTGCAGCCCTTCCAACAGGTCTTCCTCAATCTGTTGATAGATCGTGAGAGCATCCGTTTGAGGTGGAAAATAGGCGGGATATACTTCGGCAATGGTTTCGGAAGTAATATCCCCCGCTATGGTAGTGATCAGTGGAACATTCCCCCATATCCTTACCATATCGAAGTAAACCATTGCCCTCAGTATTTTGGCTTCGGCCTTGTATCGGATTCTTTCTGCTTCGGTCAACGCCGGATCGGGTACTTTGTCGATGTTGACGATCATCCTGTTTGCATGGGCTATGTTTGTCATATGGCCGTTCCAGTCGCGTCTCATGTTTGTGTTCGATCCTTCGATGGAGTTCACCTCAAACGGCGTTGTTTCGGCATTAGGCGCACCGGCATACGCATTATCGGAATGCGATTCGGCAAGCAGCAACATATCGAGGTACCAGTGTTCCTGCCCGTTTTTGAACAGGTTCAACAGCGTTTGCCTGTGGGACAGCAACGCCGCTTTGTCTTTAAATACGATCCTTACACTGTCGGTCTCCACACCTTCGGTTACATCCGAATAGATGCCTACCGGATCATAATCCAGCGAGCAGGAAGCCAGTAAGCAAGCGAAAAGGATTGATAAAATATATTTTGTCTTCATTCTTTTATGATTTAAAATTCAAGATTCACTCCAAAAACAAATGTTTTACTATGGGGATAGGTTCCCCAGTCAATACCTTGTACGGCACCGTTATTGCCCCATTGATTCACTTCAGGATCCATTCCTTTGTATTTGGTGAGTGTCAGCAGGTTGTTGGCCGTCACGTAAGGTTGGAGGCGTGAGATGCCGGCCCTTTCCAGGATACTCCCTTTAAAACTGTATGACAATGTGATATCTTTTACCCTGAGGTAACTTCCATCTTCCACGAAGTAGGTCGAGGGTTGGAGGTTAAAGCGTGCTCTAGGTACATCGGTAATCTGTCCCGGCGTACGCCAGCGTTTCAATACCTCTACCGATTGGTTTTTTAAATCATGCATCCCTTGCGTATCACCTTTTGAAGCGTTAAAGATATCATTTCCCTGTGATCCCTGGATAAATATATTCAGCCTGAAACCTTTATAGGAGAAAGAATTAGTCAATCCGTAAGTGAATAACGGATTGGGATCCCCAATATAGGTTTGATCCGTAGCAGAGATTCTTCCGTCTTCATTTATATCGCGGTACATTAAGTCTCCGGTTTCAGGATCTACCCCGTCGCTGATATATCCCCAGAAGCCTCCTAAAGGACGTCCCGGTTCGTTGCGTACGATGTATGTCTGATGAAAGGCGTCGGTGGTTTGGGCAGCTTTATAAATTTTCTGCAGTTCAAGACTTTTTAAGTTGTTCCTGTTAAATGAAATATTGAAATCTGTATCCCAGGTAAATGCTCCGGTCATATTACGCGAATTTACCGAGAACTCAAAACCGTGGTTGGTCATTACACCTTCGTTCCTTACAATGGAGGTTATCTCTCCTCCTCCGGCCGGAACGTCAACATACATCAGCATATCGGTTGTATGCTTGTAATAGTAATCCATGCCGATGGTGAGCCGGTTTTTTAACAACGTTGCATCCAGACCGATATTGGTTTGTGATGTTGTTTCCCAGGTGAGGTCTGCCGTACGTAGATTCTCCGGCCTGATTTGTGGCAGCGCATTCCCCTTGCCTTCTTCAAACCAGGGCTCCCGGTGAATAGTATACCGCTGCAGATAGGCGTAATCACCGACGCCGGACTGGTTACCCGTTTGTCCCCAGCCACCCCTTATCTTCAGATCTTCAATCCAGGTAAGATCTTTCATGAAGTCTTCCGATGATAAGCGCCATGCACCGGAAAACGACGGGAAATATCCCCACCGGTGATCGGGATGCAGTTTGGATGATCCGTCACCACGAATATTGAAAGTAAAGAGGTATTTACTGTCGTAATTATAGGAAACTCGTCCGAATCCCGACATAATAGCCCATTCAGATGCTTCTGATCTTGTACTGTTCCAGTCAATTTTATTGGCTGCATTGAGTGTATGGATATGACCATCCTTGAAATGGGATCCGCTGATATAACTTTTCGACCATTTGGAATCGGTCCATGATGTACCGGCCATACCCTCAAAATTGTGCTTTTCTGCGAAGGTTTTTTTATAAGTCAGTACATTATCGAATACCAGCAATGTATTCATTGAACGGTTATCCCACGCATTTCCCCAATCGTCCCTGCCCGGACCGTGTGAAGGAGGGGTGAAGCCGGTTTCCTTACCGTTACGACGGTCCAATGTGAATGATGTTTTCAAAACCAGTTCCGGCATAAAAGTGATGGTTGTGTTACCGGAAGCGATCAAACGGTTTTCGTTATTCTTATTGTTTTTACCGTTTTCAATCTCTTCGATGGGATTGGCAATGTTCTGTCCGTAGAAAAGACGGTTATACAACCCGGTCTCCTCATCCCGGATGGTAGCGGCAGTAGGGAGGTTTACCACAGCCAACACCACGCCTCCACGATTGGATCCTTGTCCTGTGGTAACGCCATTACTTGTGTTGTCGGAGTAAGATAAGTTTAATCCGAAACGTAGCCATTTGCGTACCTGACTCTCCACATTGCTGCGTAGATTGAACCTGCGGAAAAATGCAGAACTCAATATGCCTTGTTCATCGAGATATCCTCCTGATACGAAATAACGCAACCTGTCGTTTCCATCGGATACCTGTAGTTGATAGTTTTGGGTGATTCCGGTACCGTATACCTCCTTGAACCAGTCTGTCCGGTCGGTAGTTTCCTCGATGACGGTGTTGGGACTGATCTCTGCGATTAATTCCTTATATTGTCTGGCATTTAACGATTGAATGGGGTTGCTTACCCGACTCATTCCATACTGTATATTTGCGGCAACCTTTGCTCCCGCCGTCGCCTGTTTGGTTGTGACCAGCACCACGCCATTCGCAGCGCGCGAACCGTAAATGGCCGCCGATGAGGCATCTTTCAAAATCTGCATATCGGCAATATCCATAGGAGACAGGAAATTGAGGTTGTCGACAGGGACACCGTCCACCACGTACAGTGGGTCATTGCTGCCGTTAAAGGAGGTTGTTCCGCGTACACGTATTACCATCTCTCCTCCGGGTGTACCGCTGGGGCGATATACATTCACACCCGCTGCCTTGCCTTGTATGGCCTGGGCGGCAGAGGTGATCGGCCGTTCATCGAGGTCTTTCAGTGAGACCGAGGAGACGGCTGTCGTAATATCGCCTCTTCTTACCGTGCCGTAACCGATTACCACGACTTCCTCCAAAGTTTTCAAGTCTTCCTGTAAAACAATATTGAAAGTGTTTCTTCCGGCGGTATTGATTTCCTGTGACAGATAACCTATATATGAAATATGAAGCACCGCGTTGTTTTCAACGTTCAATGTGAAATTACCATCGATATCCGTAACAGTCCCATTTGTAGTACCTTTTTCCACTACATTGGCACCTATTACCGGCTCGTTGTTCCCGTCGATAATTGTTCCGCTTACCGGTCTTTGACTGATTTGACTGATTTGTCTCTCCGGGACAATCACTATGTAATTGTCTTTCAGTTGATATGAAAACCCCGTCCCCTTCAGTATCAGGGCCAGCACATCCTCTATTGGCTGATTGTTGATATTTAAATCAAGACTCTTTTGATTCTTCAGCTGTGATTCGTTGTAGGCTACGAACATTTTCGACTGTTTTTCAATTGCCTGTAACGCTTCTATAACCGAAATATTGTTTTGTTTTATGGTTATTAAGGCATTGTTCTGGGCAAACAAAAATGTCTGCGAAGCAATAAAACAGACGAAAAAGATAAAAAATCGGGTTTTTGCCTTTTTCACGTAAAAAAATTTCATAACTTTAGTATTTATTTCTTAGTGTTAGATTAGAAATTTGACTTATTCTTCAAGAGTATAACTCTAACGCTTATTTTTCCGGAATAAAGGTGCCACTTTATTCCGGTTTTTTTCTATTATGATGTATCCATGTTATAAATAAATTTAATTGTAAATAATTAGTTGATTATAATGGTAATATGTAACATTTATCATCTTCTATGCGGTATCTGATATGTCCCGATACTTCTGCAATGATATCCATCACTTCCTGCAATGAAGTTTTATCCTTGAAACGGAAGGTGTATTTGTCATCTTTTAAGGTATTCAGGGCATAAACGAACGAGTAGGGGTATTTTCGTTCCAGCACGGTGATGATCTCTCTCAGGCTTGTCGACTTAAATACAAGTTCACCTTTTTGCCATGCCGTTGCATCATATAGATCGGGATGGCTGATCGTTTCTTCTTTCGTTTGTCTGTTATACGTAAATTGCTCACTCGGTTTTAATATCAGGGCTGAAGCCATGTTGTTGAACCTGACCTCCACGCTTCCTGAAAGCAGAATGGCTGAAAGGGTCGAATCGCCGGGATATGCCTTCATGTTGAATTCTGTTCCCAATGCCGTTACCTGAAAATCATTGGATTTTACAATGAAAGGCTGTTTCTCATTTTTCGCTACTTTGAAATTTGCTTCCCCGAGCAGATAAACACTTCTGCTTTCCCCGGTGAACTGTTCCGGATAGAGCAAGGTCGTGGTGGAGTTCATTTGTACCTCAGTCCCGTCGGGTAAGGTCAGGCGGGTCATTTCTGCGACCGGTACATACTGCTCTATAAGGTCGGCGTTCACCAGCGTTTTATTGGAAGTGAAATATAGTGCTGAAAGCAGGGCGATTAGCAGAACAGCAGCCGATACCTGCCAGAAACGGATAAGTCTGACATTGGCCCCGGGTTGGCGTTGTTTTATCTTTTTTTGGACATCATACAGTGATTGTTGGGTTTGAGTTGAAGTTTCTGCAGGCGTGCCTTCCTTCAAGTTATCCCACAAACCGTACAGCGCTTTTTCTTTTTCCACGGAGAATTTTTCTCCAATAAGCCACCGATAAAATTCATCTTGCGAAGAAGTTGAAACATCGGATTTTACAAATAATTCGATAATCTTGTTAAAATAGTTTTCCATCTCGTGTGTCTATCTAATAAAAGCGGTCTTTCCCAATAAGCCCGGCTATATTTGGTTTACCGATTATATATTAGATACAATCGAGATTAGATCACTACTTAAAATTTTATGAAAAAAAATGCAATAAGGAAAAGTTTTTTGAGATCCTTTAAGACCAAATAGATGTGTTGTTCTACTGTTCGCACCGACAAATTCAATCTTTCTGCAATTTCGTTATTGCTCAAATTTTCAAAACGACTCATCTCAAATATTTGCCTGCGCTTGTCGGGCAACTGTTCCAGTGATAATCTCAATAATAGCTGTAACTCTTGAACGTATATATCATTAAGAGGGTCTTTAAATTCGGTTATTTCCTCCAAAGAAAGCTGGTTCATCCGGGAGTTTATATATTTCGATTCTATATTTTTCCGTTTAATACGATTAAAAACATGGTTCTTAACCATCGTATACAGATAATTCCTCACAAGATTTCCTTCCCATAAATCAGGTTGTTCCCATAATTTTACAAAGATATCCTGTGCTATGTCCTCAGCTTCCTGTTCCGATTTAAGAAGAATGGCGGCAAACGTTCTGACTTTCGGAAAATACTGAATGAATATTTCTTCAAATTCCCTCCTGTATGATTCAGTATTCATGGAATATATTCAAAAATTTGGACTATTTTTTATGCTTGCTTAACAAAACCATTCGATTTCATCAGACATTTTCTCGCAACAACATATTCAAGAAAACTTAGTTGTTTTCTACGCTCAACAGAGTAAAAACAAGTTTTTTCTCTGTGTTCGCTTAACGAAAACATTCCAAGCGAGCTTGTCTTCTGTTCGTATTGCTTAACGAAAATGTTCATTTATCTCAATCATCCATTCACTCACAACCTGATAGTCTTCCATAAGGTCTACACTATCAAAATCAAAAGTACCTCTCGCGGCAAAGATAGTATTATGCAATCGAAATTTGTTTGTAAGTCCTTGCCCTTTGTGTCCTTGGCCATAGAAAATACGTCAACGGGTACGTATCAACATATGGCATAATCAAAACGTTTTTCATCGGAGACTTGTTCTCAAGTGCATGTTATTCAACAATCAGTCGGGAAAGTTTACTATTTTATTGCAGGTAATAGATATTCCCATATAAGATTAAGTTCTGCCTGCATATCGCCAATATTGGCTGTTGTGACAATAACAGCTTCTTTTTCAGGAAGTACAACAATAAATTGTCCGTTTGCCCCATCAGCACGATAGCCTTTATGCCGGCAACGCCACATTTGATAGCCATATCCCTGAAGCCAGTCACTCTCATCCGGTTTTATTTTCAGATCTTCTTTTTTTACGCCTGCAGGAAGGGATGCTATATGTGAAGTAGTGGCTTCGTCGATCCATGATTCGGGAAGCAGTTGCACTCCATTCCATTTCCCTTTCTGTAAGAAAAACTGACCAAGCTTTGCCATATCTTCGGTTTTGACATATAGTCCCCATCCTCCGATATTCACTCCTTGCGGACATTCATCCCATATAGCTCCTACTATTCCTAATGGACGGAATAAACGGGGATACAGATAATCGATCAGTTTCTCACCTGTCACCTTTTGTATTATGGCTGAAAGCATATAGGTGGCTAAACTGTTATAGCTGAATTGTGTTCCCGGCTTCTCTGTAATGGGTTCAGCCAGAAATGCTTCAACCCAGTCGTCATTATTCCGTGTTTTTTCTCTTACAGCATTGGGATCATGCCCTACGGACATTGTCAATAGATGCTTTATTTCCAGATCTTTTAAATTTTGGCTTATATCGGAAGGCAACTTGTCAGGGAAGAATGATATTACCTTGTCAGTCACATTGAGTTTGCCTTCCGAGACAGCAAAACCTATGGCTGTGGCTGTATAGGTCTTGCTTACGGAGTTCATTATATGGGGTTTATTGGCTGCATGCTCTCCTAACCAATGTTCTGCAACAACTTTTCCATTCCTGAGAATCATAATGCTATGTAAATCCTGCCCGCTTTTCTTTACAGCATCCAGATAATTCCGGATACCTTTTGCCGAAACCTTTTCTGCTTCCGGAGTACTGCGGGGAAGTGCTTTCGTGAGATCATTATAAGTGATCAGTTCTATCCCTTTTTCTTTGATCGTTTGTTTAACTTTTTCACTGGTTAATATGTCTGTGACTCCCTGACGGTCTTCTGCCACCCATTCATAACCAATATGTCCGACGGTTTTCATTTCATCGTTATCCAATGCCGGATGATCAACGAATATATAATTCTTTCCCGCTTCCAGTTTGTTCAGCATACTGACAAAACCTGCTTCCTTTTTATCCGTTTCATTAGAACCGTCATACCAGACAGAAGTGGTATTGTATTTCTGTCTTAAATCGTCGCTCTCAACAAATGTCAGATTATATTCCCGGGCTAACTTGTGAGCCAATTCAAGTACTTTTGGGTCAAAGCGCAAAGCGCCCATGTGTCCGGAAAGATGGCTTGCCTGGGGTATATTTTTTAGCGTCAGCTCTATTTGTGCCCTGAATTCTTTTTCTATCTCATCTATATCCCATTTATTTTCAAGAATGGCCTGACCGGGATAAGCCTTATGTGGGTTTATCATGGGGTAAAAATAGCCGTTCTCATCTGTCAGGCTTGGACAATAAGTTAACGGACGCCATTTAATGTTTTCCCATTCACTGGTAATGGCCAGATGTATGCCGACATCAATACCTTGATTTTCGTTCAGCATACGGGCTGCTTCCGGGAACCATGCAGTGACAGGCATAACCTCGACAACGGTCTGAATACCCTTTTTATATGCCTCAATACATGCAACATTCACAGAGTGGAACGCTCCCATGTCATCAGAACGCACAATCAAACGCGGCTTTTCCTGAGAGAAGAGAGTGATCGTGGTGACTGAAAATAGGGTGAAGAATAATATCCTTTTTATTGATAATGGTTTCATACGATTATTTTATTTTTTTATTATGGTGTATGACAATTGAGCGAAGCGAAATCGCCGACTTCATTTAAAAGTAATATCCGGAGGCAACTCGCAATATTGACTACGTCGATTACTTCGTAATTCATGTTTCTTGGGTATGAACAATTATCATGCTCGTTTCATATGATTCTCATGCTTGTTTCTTAAGTGGTATATTTATTACGATATGGCACAAAGATAATAGTTCTTTTTAAATTAGATTTACATTTTCAGCTAAGATTAACGGACATCGGCTTTCATTAAACGTAACTATTTATTTTTACCGATGTGCTCCATAATATGTTGTCGGTAGTAGTGTGATAACAAAAGTAAAAAAGCGAACCAATCACGCTACCATTTGTTTGACATATATTAGATTATTATCCACAATTAATTCATTCATATTATGGCACATTCTACTATAATACAGCTGCTGGGAGACCAAAGTGATTATCTCCTGAACCATGTGAGTAAAACCGTTGAGAAGTCAATGATTCATCCTACCGGACCGGATGTTATTGAAAGGCTATGGATTGATTCCGACAGGAATATTCCGACCCTGAATAATCTGCAACGTCTGTTCGGACACGGACGTCTGGCCAATACCGGCTACTTGTCCATATTACCTGTCGATCAGGGAATAGAACATACGGCCGGCGCTTCTTTTGCGCCCAATCCTCTTTACTTCGATCCGGAAAATATTGTGAAGTTGGCGCTCGAAGCCGATTGTAATGCCGTAGCGTCTACTTTCGGAGTATTAGCTTCCGTAGCGAGAAAATATGCCCATAAGATCCCTTTCGTTGTCAAACTCAATCATAACGAACTGTTGACTTATCCGAACTCCTATAACCAGATCCTTTTCGGAACTGTCAGGGAGGCCTGGAATTTAGGTGCCGCCGCGGTAGGGGCTACTATTTATTTCGGATCGGAAGAGAGCCGCCGTCAGATTGTGGAAGTGGCGGAAGCATTTGAATATGCACATGAGTTGGGGATGGGCACTATTTTGTGGTGTTATCTCCGTAATAACGCTTTTAAGAAAGAGGGAGTGGATTATCATAGTGCAGCCGACCTCACCGGTCAGGCCGATCATCTCGGTGTGACGATCAAGGCTGATATCATCAAGCAGAAGCTGCCGACCAATAATGGAGGCTTCTCCGCTATTGGCTTCGGGAAGACGAATCCCGGCATGTACGACCAATTGAGTTCCGAGCACCCGATAGACCTTTGCCGGTATCAGGTGATCAACGGCTATATGGGACGGATAGGACTGATCAACTCAGGCGGGGAATCACGTGGCGAGAGTGATCTTGCAGAAGCGGTTTATACCGCGGTAGTGAACAAACGTGCCGGAGGAATAGGGCTTATCGCCGGTCGTAAAGCTTTCCAGAAACCAATGAAAGATGGTGTGGAACTGATCCATGCTATCCAGGATGTTTATCTCGACAATGAGATCACCCTGGCTTAAGATTGCGATCTCCTCCCCGAATCAATATGTATAAATACAGATTGAAGAATACGGATGACTCGCTTGGTTGTCCGTGTTCTTTATAGGTATTCGTCAGATAGTGGGGAAATGTTGGAAATTCCACCGGTTAAAAGGGAAAAATCAGTGGCAATGCAAAAATCATGATAATGATATAAATCACCTGTAAAGGCAATCCTACCTTTACATAATCCATGAAATTGTATTTTCCCGCCGACATGACCATTGCGTTCGGGGGTGTGGAAAACGGGCTCGCCAGGCACATGCTTGCCGCTATCGTTACCCCGATAAGGAACGGGTAAGGACTCACGCCCAATGAAGCGGACGCCTGTAAGGCAATGGGAGCAAACAGGATAGCTGTTGCCGTATTGTTGATGAACATGGTAAGGAAGGAGGTTGCCGTTAAAATTCCGGCAAGTACCATATACGGGCCGTAAGTGCCCAATGTGTCGACAATGCCGTTGGTAACTACGGCAGACGTACCTGTTTTCTCCATGGCAACGGCGAGGGACATCATACTGGCGAACAGAATGACGCTTTCCCAGCTAACGGTACGATACGCATCTTTTACTGTCCGGAAACATTTTGCAAGGATCATAGTTACAGCGGCCAGCATAACGGCTATGACCGGCGGGAGCCAGTTAAAGACCATCGACAGGACCATAAGCACAAGCGTAGCTGCGGCAATGGGGGCTTTATGACTCAACGTGATCTTCGAAGCTTCATAATCCGGCTGTCCGATGACTACCACATCCGTTTCCAACCGGCTCAGCCTGTCAATATCTTCCCATGTTCCCTGAACCAGAAGCATGTCTCCCGCCTGCATTTTCACGTCCATTACATCATGAATGATATACTGGTCCTTTCGTTGTATGGCCAGGATATTTACATTGTAATTCCGGCGGAATCCCGAATCCTTGACGGCCCGGTTGTGCAGATGGGAGTTGGCAAGGATTACCACTTCCGCCATACCGATCTCATCAAACTTGAATCTTCCGGCAAACTTTGGCTTTTGCACCTCTCCGGTGCCCATCTCATCCATAAATTTCAATCCGTTTTCCTCTGCAAACCTGAGAACATCTTCATACTCCCCTATCACGTAAAGCGCTTCATCCTGCAACAGAACCGTTGTGGCTTCAGGGAGGCGTACGGTAATATTCCGGGTAAGGGGAGTATAAGACCATGCATGGATCTCTGCAATGACCACTTCATAGCGTTTCGTAATATCGAGATCCGAAAGCCTCTTGTGGATGACAGGCGAGTTTGCAGGGATTTTTAGCCGGTACAGGTTATCGATCACCTGGTATGCCGATGCAAGCTGATCGGGGGATTTCACGACGGATTTTCTTTCTCCGGCCTCTTTGTCCCCTTTCTTTTCGAGTACTTTAGTCAAAGGCCATAGCAACAGAATACCGGTCACCAACAGGATCATGCCCGCGGGAAGTATGGTGAAAAATTCCAGGCCCGGATACCCTGCCTCTATTAATGCGTTGTGTATGACCAATGTAGGGGCGGTTCCGATCAACGTCATCATTCCACCGATACTGCTGGCATAAGCCATCGGCATGAGTAACCGCCGCACGTTCGAACGGGTTTTTACAGCCAGGCTTACCACAATAGGCATCAGCATGGCAACTGTGCCGGTATTGCTTAAAAACGATCCGATCAGCGTTGTTACCAGTATTACCAGAATAAACAGTTTATAAGAACTATTGCCGGCCAGCTTAAGCAGGGTATTGCTGAGGGAACCTGCCAGGCCGGTCTGGGATATGGCCCCTCCTATGATAAACAGGGCGGGGATCATGATCACAATCGGATTGGAGAAACCCGCCAGCGCCTCATTCGTTGTAATGACATTCGTCAGTACCAACACAAGCAAAGAACAAAGGGCAACAATATCCGCACGGATTTTTCCCCATACAAACAAAGCCGCCGTAACAAACAGTACTGAAATGGTAATAATCATAGGTGTACTCATACGCAGATCAGGGCTTTAAGAAGATTTGAAGATACAATATCTCCGGAATTATCCTATCTAGATCCTGTTGAAATTCACCAGTAGTATTCCGGTATTGTGTTTTTATAAAAAAGGAGGCAATCGCTGCCTCCTCCATATGTATAAATCACGTTGACAAATTTATTGAAGCACTTTTTCCGCTTCTTTCACTGTCTCATTTACATCTTTTTTCAAATTTTTCCATCCGCGTTCCACGCTTGTTTTCACGTCTTCATACTTGCTGTTGATGTCTTTTTTTGTCTGCTCCCAGCTTTCCTGAGTACTGTTCTGCAATTTTTCCACTTCCTCCTTGTAACTGTCTCTTGTTTTTTCGAGATCGGCAATGGCCTTTTCATATTCAGCTTTGGCATCGGTCGATAATTCATCGCCTTTGGCATTGGCATCGGCCTTAAGTTCATCTATTTGCCGGTTCAATTTGTCGAGTTCGTCATTGGCTTCACGAACAGCTTCTTCTTTTTGCTCGTACGAATAAATCGTGAAATCTTTCGTTCCCTCTGAAGTGGCGACTTCTATCTTCACTTCTTCTGTTTTCTGTCCATCCTTCTGTTTATTGTTGCATGACAACAACACAACCGTTGCCAATAAGGCAAAAGTCAACAGGGTTCCATTTCTTTTTGACAATACAATTTCCATAATTCTTTTTTATAAGTTAAACATCATTTACGTATTTCACGTTTCGAAAACTCCCTCAGCCTGTTTGTGCCAGGCTGAGGTAAATATGCTGTGCTATTTATAGGGTGTAAATATAGTTGTTTTTTGTATATTCAAAATAATATTTTCCGGAAATATTGAAATATGCATGTAACATCTGTCTGGTAATACATCAGATATTTAGCAGATTCGGGTGTTTTCTCCTATCTGATTGGTGGAAATTGTTTTTATACGCAAAACGTTACTATTTAATAATTTCTGACTGGAAACTCCGTAATCCTAAGGGTCGTACAGCCAAACGGAATCAATTCGATTTCCACCTCTTCGGTGGTGTCGGGGCCTTGCTGGGTGAAATAGGGAACGGAACCGGCTGAACCTCTGTATTCTTTCCAGGTAGGAATCGGGCGACCTTTCGCTTTGATAGTGATCGGAGCACTTTCCAATGTCCAGGGATAGTTGGCAACTATAGGCGTTTTCTCCACTTTGAAGTGTTCATTAATAACCTCCGGGCGGAGTTGACGACTGCTGAGGGCAAAATTCCAGGGGCTATTGGAAGTTACCTCGTAATACCATTCTCCGAATTCACGCACTTTTTCAGGCTCCATTTTGTTCTTTTCCCAGTTTTCCTCCATTTTCAAAGCATAGACCAGTGGTCCGCGCTCAATTACTGCAGCCCCATCAAACCAATACGTGGCTTCGAGATGCATCGGAAGTTCGAGGGTTAGTTTATCACCCTGTTGCCATTCCCGGTTAATACGCAAAATTTCCCCCTGATAAGCGTCGACCGAGATTACCTCACTATTGAGGCGGACAACCGGTTCTTTGCACCATGACGGTATGCGCAAATGAAATGGGAAAAAGGCTTTCTTTACATTTCTGTCTGTAAAGGAGATATTGAAATGGATGGCTTCTTCAAACGGATAGGCAGTTTCTTCGGTAATATATACCTCCGTACCGTTCGCTACCCTGGCTTTTACCTTGGAAGGGGCATACACTAATGCCGCAATACCGTTGTCGGCTGTAGCATACCATAGATTCTGCAGGAATTTCGGCCAGCCCTGATGGAGGTTGGAGGTACAACAGGGATAGCCGCAGAGGATACCGTGAAGGTTATCCGTATCTTCGTGAGGAGTTACAAAATCCCGCCATTCGCGGCTGACAGCTATCTGATTGATCTGATGATAATACTGACGGGCAGAGAAATCATCCGTAATCTGGGTCGGCAAGGCATTAAAAGTGACCCGTTCCAGATGGTCGGCCCACTGGACATCACCGGTGATCTCAAGCATTTTTTCCAGCGAGAACATCATTTCTACAGCGGTACATAATTCCGAACCCAGATTCGGGTTGCCAAAGCGGAGCAACTCGTCACCTGCCCATAAGCCGGTAGGAAAAGCAATAGTAGTACGCATGTCTTTTACGGCTTTTTTTACGGCTTGTATCTGTTTGGGTTCTTTATTCTGCTGGTAATAGATCACCGGCTCCTTAAAACCCTGTGCCAGATTCACGCAGTGAAGGCTATGCTGGCGTTTCAGGTGATCCTGATGGAGAAAGATATCGGTCCAGTCCAGGGTTTGTTTATGAATGAGTTCTCCCAGTTCCAGGAGGAATTTATCGCCGGTGATATTGTAGAGCCAATAAACGATCATCAGGTTATCCCCTCCGCGTTGTTGTCCCCAAAAAGTCCAGTGTCCGAGTGGAGTTTTGGGTAGTTCCTGCAACTGATACCTGAAGTAATTGGTCATAAACGGAATGACCCGTTGGTCGCGGGTTGCGGAATAATATTGCTGCATTACCTTTAGCATGACCATCTTAGGCCACCAATCCTGTGAATTATTCCTTTGGAGTCCGTGTTCATGCGGACGATCGGTATCCGGCCCGAAATAGCCGTTCGGTTTTTGTGAGGCCAGCGTCCATTCGATCCAGGGTTGTACCTTGTCGATCAGTGTTTTATCTTCCAGAATATAAGCCAGAGGAAGTAGTCCGTCGATCCAGTAAGGGCCGCGTTCCCATACATCACCGTCTCCTCCGAGCCACCCGTTGCGTGATCCCATGACCTGTTCGTAAATAGTATCCATGTGTCCTGTCATTCCGGTTGCCATACGATTGAGTTGCTCTTCCAGCCAACCGGAAGGTTTGATATTGCCAATGGGTAGTTCCATATAAGGCTTTGTCAACAAAGGAGCACGGTTATTCCGGTAATTGCCGCTCAGGTTTTTCCCCGGAGGGGATGCTGCTGTGGTCATTGCCGCCACAGTGAATAAAGAAAGAAATGCTAATCCGATCTTTTTCATATTTCTATTTAAAGTTTATGTGATATGATAGTACTATATCAATGTGAAAATTATTATTGTTTGAAAATCAAATGCTTTCTAAATTAATAATTACTTTGGCGAGATTGTCGGAATGGTGGACTCTTTTTCCGTCGATAAAAATGAAAAAGCCACTTCCCAAATTATAATATTTTCCAGTCCGGTCGTAACAGATAGATATTTTCTTTCCTTTGTAGAGAAGATCATCAAGACAGAAGTACTCCCATGTTTGATCCGGTATTAAAGGATTAATGGTCAGGATATTGTCATCCGAAGGGCGTACGCCGATCAGACCGGTAATAATCAAGTCATTAAAGGTTGAGTGGTTGTAATCTTTACCCCTCTCTTCCCCTCCTTTGTTTTTTGGCCAGGAAGTTTCGAAGTCATTCTTTAGCCGGGTACGCGAAATCCAGTCTCCGGTATATGGGTTAATATTCTCATCGATCCAGGGAACTGACTTGCTGCTATCAAAATGGATACGGTGTGAATGGCTATACTGCGAAAGTAATGTCCAGTAATCTCTCTTTGATATATATTCTTGCTTATAGTTATTCAGTAAATTAGCCAATGCTGTTAGTGTAACCGAGGTAGAGAAAGGCCATACCGGGCCATCCCAACGGCATTCATGCCCTTCATAAGCAATGATAAACTTTGGATGACATTGTTCGGCTGTGGTAATACCATAAGGAGCAAAGAAATGGTTTGTATCCATTAAGTATTTCCAGGCAACCGAATAGGAATCAGGAGGTATATTGAAATACCACGGTGTAAAACCGTGTTGTTCCCTTATATCGGAAAAACTCATATTCCTTCCCAAAGGAATTACTTTAAAAAATTCTGCATTAGAGTCCCATAAACGGGTATTGATATTCTGTTTGATCTTTTCTGCTTTTTGTCGGTAAAGGGTTTCTTTTTGCGATTCACCCATTTTTTTAGCCAGTCTTTCCAAAGCACGTGCATCGGCATACATATAACTGTTGATTGTCGCCCGGTATCCGTGTCCGTAAGGTTCAGCATACGAACCTGAAATAGAAACTTCCATCCCGTCACGGTTATCATATTGCCAGAACAGGCCGTTCTCATGCAATTTATCTTTTTCCCAAGCTTCATAGTTCTTTTCCAACAAAGGGAATAGTTCTTCTAATAAAGGATCATCCGGATGAACTTTACAGAAATTGGCAATTGCATCGGCAGACCAGAAAGAATAAGCACGGGGGCTTGATTTCCCGTTAAACCAGAAACGGGCATAATCTTTCAGGTATTTTGGATCTTTCAGCCAACGACCTTCCATAAAATGATGCGCGGCCGGACAGCAGATTGAGTTATATAGCCCGGCCCAGCTTACATCGGGAAGGAACTCCGTAATAATATAACCTTCCGGAGTCTTTCGGATATGTTTACGATAAGTCCACCAACGGAAGTAATAAGTTTCTTCCAATTGTTTATCCGGGCAATTGAAGAAAGGTATATTTTCCGCAAGGAAGTCCCAGGCCTTCTCATTTGTATATTTCCCTAAACGATAGAGTTCATAATCGTTTTCATTAAACCTATCAATATAATGCTTATATTGGTCTTTAGATAATAACTGTGCTTCTGCTATTGATGGAAGTATCAATAGCAGTAATGCTAATATATTATGTTTCATTGGTTTACTTTATTTCTTCAATATTTATTTCAAAAATGCCTACCGCACATTCCGGTTGGGGTTTCAGCAATAACCGTATTTTGTCGGCAATGACCTGGCGTCCCGGATGAACCATATTGAACTGATCCTTAAAAACATTATAAGCATCCGTCAGATACAGGGGGAATGTTTCCCATATCCCTTGGTATTCGTACTCTAAGGACCACTCCTGTGGAACCTTAGTTCCCCTCCCATCATCGAACCAAAAGACAGAAACGCTTTGTATATTGGTAGGTTTATCCAGTGTGATCACGATCCACTGGTCTTTTCCCTGTTCTCCCCAACTGGTCCAGCGATACGCCTCCCGGTCGGAAGAAGACGAAGGAACGTCATTGTCGGCCACCGCTACCAGATTATCACCCCTATGGGTATAAGAAGCTTCTAATGCCTTGTATTTACCGTGAGTTGCCATATAACGGTCGACATAAGGTTGAACAGTATCCGATTCAGGGAACCAGACCATCATGCTTCCATCGTTCCGGTTATTCCAGGCATAATAAGGCAAAAGCACCAGGCTGATCTCTTTATTTCCTGCCGGTTTTTTTTCCCATGCAGGGACTTCTATTTTTGGAATTCTATTCATCAATCCGTCCGAATAAGTTGAGATATTGAAGAGGCCGGACATGTCGGTAATAAATACATTCGGCAAACGGTCGTTATTATCCACTCCCTCGGCAGCATACACCAACGGGCCACGGGTGAGGCAAATACGTCCTTTGTTGGCCTCTACCCGTTTGATTGCTTTGGAGTAGCGCAATGGCATAGGTAGCGTCAATTCTACGACATCTCCTTTTTTCCATGTCCGGTCGATGATGGCAAAGCCTTTTCTCAAATCGGCTTTTGTTTCTTTACCGTTCACTTTGACGGTCCAGCCGGAAGGTGCAGCATTTATATATGAGTATAGCTCTCCGGGTACAAACTGGTTACCTGTCCAGGTAGGTATCCTCAGGTGCATGGTGAAGGGCTGTCCCTCTTTCTCTGGTGTTACTTCCCATCGGATTGTTTCGCTGAACGGATATTCCGTGGTCTGTTTCAGGTGAACGTTACCCTTTTCTAATGTAAGGGTTGTTGTGCTTCCCGCATAAAAAGAACAATAGATTTCATTCTGAGTGGTTGCGTATATTAAACCCGGAACCTGAGGAATCAGTCGTGCCAGGTTGGAAGGACAACAAGCTGTCCCGAACCAGGGCGAACGCCCCCGCATTCCGTGATTGAAGGGTTTGATGCCATCGGCTTCCAAAGGATTGAGATAGAAAAAACGATTGCCTTCGAGATTGACACCTGCCAATACGTTATTTAGCAGGGCCACTTCAGCTACATCCATATACTTGCCGTCTTTTTCCATCAGGAACATCCGGTGATTGAAAAAAACATTTCCCACCGCTGCACAAGTTTCGTCAAAGGCTTCTTTATTGGGCAGGTCATATTCCGGGCCGAATCCTTCAATACCATGTACTGCTCCCAAACCTCCGGTAATATGCATCCGGGTATCTACGATATTATGCCAGATACTATCCAATGCCGGTCGCAGACTCCGATCCTGGGTGTACACACTTACATCCGCCATTCCGGAATAAAGGTACGTGGCGCGTACGGCATGGCCTACCGCTTTGGTCTGTTCCCTTACCGGCAGATGTTGCTGGGCATATTCGGGAGACATGGTGCCCTCTCCTTCCGGGCGATAGGTAACGCCCCGGATATCGATAAACTTCTTCGCCATATCCAGATAGAGGCTGTCGCCGGTTACCCGGAAAAGTTTTACCAGTGCCAGTTCGATCTCCTGATGTCCGGGCGCCTGATTGACAGGTTTACCGTCGTTATAGTTGGGATCACCTTCAAAGAATACTTTGTTAATATGGCGGGCATTGGCTTCCGCTACACGTAACCATTTGTCTTTACCGGTAGCCTGGTAGTAGGCAATAGCTCCTTCATACATATGCCCCATATTATACAACTCATGGCTATGCACTACATAAGAGTAAGGTCTTTCCCCCATACCGTTCACATCGTGTGTAGCTACTCCCGTAATATGGGATTCGTAGTTATAACCGTCTTCCTGTTGTGCTTCGGAGATAATGTGTATAATCCGGTCCATCTCCTTTTCCAATTCAGGATCGCGTTCCAGTTTCAATAAATAAGCAGCCCCTTCCATTACCTTATACAAATCGGAAGAAACAAACCGGTGAGGAAAAGGTAATTCATCCGGAATACCTTTCAGGAAATTGGCTGTCCTTTGTAAGTTCTCAACCGCTGGTTTGGTTTTATCAAGAGCAAAAGGAACCAATACCTCTTTTTGCGTATGCAAGCGAGGAAGCCAGAAATTATCTTCTAACGTAACTTCATTAAATGGTATTGGGGTTAATATCTCTTGTCCTTGTACTACCGGTAATGAAAGAGATAAAATTGTGAGCGTCACAATTAATAACTGCTTAATTTTCATGATGTAAATGTCTGTTATTCTTTATAATTAATCCAAACTTTCATTTCTCCTGCTTCCCGGTTATCCCATGCATAGTAAGGGATTAAAGTGATGTCCTTTCCCGGGGTAGAGGCTGTAATGGAAACTACTCCATGTAAGAGTGAAGGATTATAAACCGTCGAAAATGTAGTATTTGGGGTGAGAAAAGCTTTTTCAAAAGAATTTGTATTGTCGGTTTCTTCCATGCAATACACTAACGGGCCTCTTTGAACGGCTCGCTTCCCTACATTCTCTTTCACTTGCGGATCAGCAGCAATAATCTCAACCGGCATTTCAAAAGAAAGCGAGATCTTGTCACCTGTGTTCCACTTGTTCTTTATAACAGCATATCCTTTTTCTGTTACAGGAGATATCTGCGTTTGTCCGTTGATCGCTAATGAATAGGATTTGCACCAATCGGGTATACGCAAACGTACTTCTTTCTCAATCGGTGAAGATACGGATTTTATTGTTAATGAAATATCGCCTTCCCATGGATAATTGGTTTCCTGAACAATCGTTAACTTATTTTTATCAATATCTAGCACTGTTTCACCTCCAATGTAAAGATTTACCCATATAGCTTCATTGGAAAGCCCATATAGATAATTCCCGATAGAAGGGAGAAACCTTGAAATCTGGCTCGGACAGCAAGCACAACCATACCACTCCTGGCGATGATGATTACCCCGGGAAGCCAATGGATTTACATAGAAGAAACGGTCGCCTTCCAGAGAGATTCCGGCTAAGGCTCCATTATACATTGAACGTTCCAGCACATCTATATATTTACTATCACCAGTGAATTGATTCATTCGAGAATTCCAATAGACCATACCGACAGAAGCACAGGTCTCACAATACGCATCGTAGTTAGGAAGGTCATAAGGTTCAGTAAATCCTTCATTGTGGCGGGAAGAACCGATTCCTCCGGTAACGTACATCTTACGAAAAACGACATCATTCCATAAGCGATCTAAAGCTTGAATATATCCTGTATCATTTTTTAAAGCCGCTACATCAGCCATTCCACAATACAGGTACATTGCACGGACAGCATGGCCGGCTATATCTGTCATTTCCCGCACAGGTTTATCATCCTGGCAATACTCCGGGTTCCAGTCATTATCGTCCTTACCCCGTCCGTGCCCATGACCACGTTCTTCGATTAACCAATTTGAGAAGTCAAGGTAACGTTCATCGCCGGTAACATTATACAGTCTTACCAGCGCCAGTTCAACCTCTTCATGTCCGGTAACCCAATGCCGTTTTCCTGGCCCGAAGATATCCATCATATGTTCCGTCATGCGGATAGATACATCCAGCAGTTTCCTCTTCCCCGTAGCCTGGTAATAGGCGACAGCGGCCTCTATCAGATGTCCCGCACAATACATTTCGTGCATCCACATATTTTGCCAGCGTTTATCCAATCCGGTCAGAGAGTAATAGGTATTTATATATCCATCCGGCTCCTGTGCAGCCGCAAACTTGTCGATCCATTCATCTGCTTTTGCTTCGAGTGCCGGATCGGGGTTATTAATTAATGAATAAGCAATACCTTCCAGAGCTTTGTATACATCAGAGTCATCGAAATAGATCCCTGAGTGTTCTCCTTGTTTTTTCGCCACATTCTCAAAATTACGAATACGTCCTGTCTGATTCTCGATTTGATCGATACACACAGCTAGGGTAGTAGTAGCATGTTTCTCTAACCGGGGAGCCCAGAAGTCATCTGTAATCTGCACATTCGAAAAATCAACCTGTTCGATCATTTTGAATGGCTGTTCTTTTATCTTTTGAGATTCCTGGCAGCCCAAAAGGGCTGCACAGGATATGAGTAATAACAAATAACGTTTCATGACATCAAAAATTATTTGTAGTTAGGGTTTTGTTCCAGATTCGGATTCGCATTTATAATACCGTCAGGAATCGGGAATACAGTGCGGTAGTCCCCCTGGGGTTTGTGTGATAACCAGCTTTTTTTAGTATATATTCCAAAGCGGATCAAATCTCTTCTACGATGCATTTCCCAGACGAGTTCCCAGGCATATTCATCGAGTAATCTTCCGAACTGGATGGGATCCTGGTTACCCGGATCTACAATCTGATAATTTTCTACATATCCGTATTGATAGGCAGAGTTTTGTTTCAATTGTTCATCGGTAACCGTTGCCTTCGTCGGGTTATCCTTAAAGGCCCTTTGCCTTACCTGGGTAACCAGTTCACCTGCGCCTGCCTGATTTGTACGAAGTAGGCATTCGGCTTTCATTAATAATACATGAGTGTACCGAAAGACGGGAATGTCTGTTGTACTATTGTGAGTACTGCCTTCGGCAACTTCAAATTTATTCATACGGTAGCCTTCCATTTCGCTGGTATAGCTTGCGCTTGGTACTTCTTTTGTATACACAAAAGGTTCTCCTTGTTTATCGTAGGTTCCTTTGAGTTGTTCTCCGTTGGCATCGTATTGAGGTCCCATCAACCATGTGTCTGTCAGACGGCTATCGTCCACATCATAGGTATTGATGAATTGTGTTAATCCCATTGCAGCACCACTTCCCCACGGAGTAGCTTCTATCACGAACTTTTTTTTCAGTTCACCATGCCAGGAGAACATGTGGATATAATTTCCACCACCAAAATCACGGTCGAACGGGATTGTGAAAATCACCTCTTTATTGGTCTCCACGCCTGTGGCACGGAACGGATCTTTAAAGTTGGGAGACAATATAAATTTCTGGCTATTGATAATATCATTACACTGAGCAAGACATTCATTCCAGTATACCTGTCCACTATATACTTCACCATTCAGGTATATATTTGCCAGTGTCGCTTTGGCAGCCCATTTTGTCATTCTACCGTAGTAATTTCCACCTACCTCTTCAGATAGCATAGGAATTACTTCATTGAGTTCTTTTACCACGAAATCAAAGATTTCTTTGCGGGGAGTTTTAGCCGGGAGATCAGTTTCTATCCCGGTAACTAAAGGGGCATCTCCATAATTATCCAATATCAGCCAGTAATAAAATGCTCTCATCGCCCTTACTTCAGCCAACCCGGCTTCTTTTTCCTGAGAGGAAGGAGACGGTAATGCTTCACTTTCAATCTGATGAATGATATTATTACAAATTAAAGCACCTCTGTAAAATTGATTCCACATATTTTTCACGTGGTCTTGTTGGGAGTTCCATGTATGATAATGCATTCGGCGATAGACACCTCCATCATCCCAACCCGAAGCATTTGGTGCGAGAACAATACAATCAGCTGTTATCTCCTGGGCAGTAAAATAACCCCAGTGATCGGGGAAATGTCTGAGATATCTGTAAATGTTAGCAATAACAGGGCCAAAATCATCCGTCGTATATTTATAACTTTGTTGGGTTACTTTGGAATACACAACTTCATCCAGGTCGTTGCTACAGTTGAACATACCGGATAATACTAGGACAATGATTATAGATTTGATATATCTTTTCATGACTTTCAGTTTAAAATTTGAGTGAAACACCAAATGTATAAGTACGAGCCATCGGGTAACGATTTTTATCATCTACACCCGGGTCAAGTCCCAAAATTCTGACTTCCGGGTCAATTCCCGAATAACCGGTGATTGTAGCCAAATTGTTTACGGAACCATAAATACGGAGATTCTGAATCCATTTACTGTTAACATTAAAGGTATAGCCTAAAGTTACATTGTCGATTTTCCAATAATCCCCATCCTCTACATAGTAGCTTACATACTGTAACTCCTGGTCATAAGCTAACGGCCGTTTACCATATACATCTTCAAAAGCTTTTCTTAACACGTTTCCGCGTGACATCATTACCGGAGCGGCATACTGTAATGCCGGTATATTGAGTACCTGAAAATCAAATGCCCCACGCATGGTAATGCCCAGGTCGAAATTTTTGAAATGAATGGAGTTGTTCCAATTCAGATAGTATTTTGGTAGCCCGTTACCAATAATTTTTTTATCATTCGGCTGTTGTTGAGAAATAGGTTTGGGATTACCATCTTCGCCTTCAATGATCCAGTGACCGTCATCGTCAATATCAATGGTTTTATAACCATAAAAATTGCCGATAGGCTTACCTTCTTCCAACCTGTGTGTGGGTTGCTGTAAAGGTTCACCCGTACCACCGCGATCTTCCCATCCTTTCGATATGAACTTATCATCGGAAAGAGAAATCAGCTTATTGTTGTTTGTCGAAAAATTCAGATTAGTATCCCAACGGAGATCTTTAGACATTACCGGCGTTGCTCTTAAAGCAACCTCGATACCTCTGTTTTCCATTTTTCCTGCATTGGCATACATACTGTTGAAGATGTACGGGGGTGAAGGTACTTCATAAGCCCAAAGAAGGTCTTTTGTATAACGGTAGTAATAGTCAATACTACCTCCTAACCGCTCATTGAAGAACCCAAAATCGACACCTATATTGGTTTCTTCTTTCTTTTCCCAACGCAAATTGGGATTGGCGTTTTCGTTAGGCCTGATAGATTTGATCCAACTTCCATTATAATAGATATAATCATCAAAATTTAATGTATTCAATGAACGGTAAGGATCACCCGGTTCATTTCCTGTGATACCAAAACCCGCTCTCAACTTCAGTGTACTGAGCAGAGTATTGTTTTCCAAAAATCCTTCGCCTAGAATATTCCATGCTCCTGATACAGATGGAAAAGTTCCCCATTTATGGTTAGCCCCAAACTTTGTCGATCCTTCATAACGGACAGAAGCTGCAAATATATATTTCCCTTTATAGTTATAATTGATACGTCCGAAATAACTGATCAACTTATTTTCACTCTGCTCAGAATTCATATTCGCACGTCCATCCCGCAATGCTTGTCCATTCTGCATGGCGTTATAAGTATAATCATCTGAAGGATATATCCAGTTTTGCATCCAATAGTTCTGATAATTACGTTTCAACCAAGTGTAACCTCCCAATAAGGTTAAATTATGGTCCCGGGCAATTGTTGTATTGTATTGTGCCGTTAGTTCGGATTGGTCATTGATTGTACGTGTAGTACCCCTGGATGAGAAACCATTTCGATTATCTTTTACAGTAGAGAGGTGTTTCTGGGTTTCGTAATAGCCACGTACCTGATTATAGGCAACACGGGAAACAAGATACTTTATTTCAAGCCCGGTTATCGGTATAAGACTGATGGCAGAATGCATACGTAAGGTGGTTGCCTGGTTTTTACCTTCGGTTTCATAGAGTAAAGCCAATGGATTGGAATAATCTGTTTTGGATGGACTTTGGAACCAATTGCCATTCTCATCCTTAATAGGATCTGCCGGGCTAAAGTTCAAAGCATTGCGATAGACAGCAGTATTAAAACTACCACCGTCTCCCCCCGAATGATATTCCTGCATGTATCCACTCAAGCCTCCGTTTATGCGCAGGATATCATCAAACATCCGATGGGTGATCTCAATCCGCGGATAGATCATTTTATTATCGGAACGTTTTATAATCCCTTCCAGTCCGCGATATTCAAAGCTTGCCGTATAGTTGGTATTACGGCTTCCTCCCCGCAAGCTGATATTATACACCTGAGAAATAGGTGTCTGCAGGATTTCATCCATCCAATCCGTGCGTCCACCATTATCCTGGGCACCCGGTACTCCTTTCGCCACTTTATCCATATATTCGTCGTAAGTCATAAAAGGAAGTTTCCGGGTAATCTGCTGGGTTGAAATGTAACTGTTTACATCTACCGTAGTTGGTATGTCTCCACGTATATTTTTTGTAGTAATGATGATTACACCGTTTGTCCCACGTGTGCCATAAATAGCTGCGGCAGAACCGTCTTTCAGTACATCGATCTGTTCGATTTCATCCGGAGAGATGGAGTTCAATTCACCCGGTACGCCGTCGATAATGATTAACGGGCTCATAGATGAAGTAAGTGTGGTTGTACCACGAAGAATAATCTGAGAGGTACTTGTCGGATCGGCGCTTGGGGAAACAATAGCTAAACCGGGAACTTGTCCACGAATCAACTGAGCGGCATCGGGAGCCGGAACTTTTACAAAGTCTTCAGACTTTACACTGGTTATTGCACTTGCCACTTCTCCTTTCCTCTGTGTGCCATACCCCACAACTACCAACTCTTCCAAAGCCTGGGTATCTTCCTGTAAAACGATCTCAAATAAAGATTTGTTGTCCGTATTAATATCCTGTGCTAAATAACCGATATAGGAGATTTGAAGTAGGGCATCGTTTTCAATATTCAGTGCGAAATTTCCGTTAATATCGGTAACGGTTCCGTTGGATGTCCCTTTTTCCACAATATTGGCACCTATTATTGGCTCGCCATTTTGGTCTATAATTTTTCCGGTAATTTGTTTCTTCTGTTGTTGGATGGTCAATTCGGAAACAATTTCGTCAATTTCTTTAGGAATAATCTTTGTATCATCACGATAAATAACCACTTGATTATCTAATATTCTGTATTTTAAACCCGTACTGGATAGAATATTATCCAGAATTTCGTTGATGTCCTGGGAATTGGCCGTAAGATCGACCTTTTTATTGATGATCTTTTTGGCATTTCCCGCAAAAATAAACCGGAAATCACTCTTCTTTTCAATCTCTTCACAAATCTCCTTGATGGAGGTGGATTTCAGATTGAGTGTCAGTTCAACTCCTTGTGAATAACCGGTAGCGGCTTGCGAAAAGAGGATGCCGAAAAACAGCAGGAATAAGGTTATTCTCATGATTTTTAGAGCATGTTTGAAATTATTGACAGGTTTTCCCCTTTCAATAGAATATTTATTCATATTTTTGTATGATTTTAATTATTGATATACAAGGTAATTAGAATTATCCTGTCGGACGGTATTCGCACTACCGTTCGACTTTTTTCTGCCGTTGGCAGATTCACTTTTAGTTTTTCACTTTTCACTTTATTCATCCATAGGCATATCTGTTTTTAATGGTTAGTTATTCTTTGTAGATATATATCAGTTTGTCTTCTCTTTTGTATTTTGTGGCGGAAATCAGTGTAAGGGCTGTCATCACATTGTCCAGATTGTCCGATAAGATGATCTTTCCGGTACATGTGAGTCCGTGGAGAGAAACATCTTCTCCATAGTTGAATGAAAAGTTGTAATATCTTTCTATCTGTTTGAGCGCTTCGGTTATAGGAGTATCTTCAAATATGAGATATCCCTCTTTCCAACTGACAAAGCTGCGGGCATCTACTTTTCGTTTCTCAAATGTGCCATCATTATTGAATGTTGCCTGTTCGTCGGGAGATAAAAGAATTTCTTCCCTGTTCGTCGTTTGCAAGCCAATACTCCCCTCTACAAGAACAACAGAGGAAGCAGATTCTGCGTAGGAAGATACATTGAATTTAGTACCGTACACTTTTACGTCATAACCGGATGTGTGCACATAAAACGATTTATTCTTATCAGAAGCTACCTCTATATACATTTCACCGGTGAGGAATACTTCGCGCCTCTCTCCTGAGAAGGCGGAAGGAAATTCCAGAGAAGAGCCGGAATTCAGCCATACTTGCGTTCCATCGGACAATACGATTTTCGATCTTTTCCCATAAGGCACGACCAGTTTATTCATTGTGTGTTGTTCAATGGAAATCTCCTCATCTTCTTCGTTTTCACTCCTTATCTGCGCAGTTTTATTGCCATCTAAATGGATATCCACATTATTTTGAAAAGAAGTAGTTCTATTGCCGGTAATAAACAAAATATCTTCCGATTCCAGTTCGCTCCCTACAATATAACCTGGCGAGGCAACCAGTTCGTCTCCGGATTGGCTCATCTCTTTTTGGATATATAGTATTGACAGGATCAATGCGGCAGCACATGCGGCGGCAATGTAGGCAAACCGGCGGATACTGCGTTTACGGTTATAGGCACCGAGCGATTGTTCCAGACGTTGGATCGCCTCCTTTTTCTTTTCCTGCGGCATCTTTAAAGACGATATGTTTATACTTTGGAAATGTTTTTCGGCTAGCAGGATATCAGCCTTCTCATCAGGATGTCGCTGTAGATATTCTTCCCAGTATCTGTTCAGTTCATCTGTAGGGAATAATTTCCATTCAATGAATTTCTCATCTTTCAGGAACCGAAGAAAGTAATTATTGTCTGTTTTTAATCGCATAGATACTCGTCGAAATTGTTCATCCCTGTTATGGGTTTATATATAATAAGACGAACATCAATTGAAAATATCATCACTTTTTTTAAGAAAAATTCGATTTCATCAGACTATTTCTCGCAACGGCATAATCCAAGTAAACTTGTCTTCTGCTCGTATTGCTTAACGAAATAGTTGATTTTATTTAGAATTTAACAATAAGAGTAATGGACGATTCTCGTGCCTGTCTTAGATCTGAATTAGTACTAATAAGGATTGATACAATCCCGGAAAGAATGATTTTTTAAACAAAAAAAATAGTATATTGTTAATTGATTATACAAGAACTAATTAATTAAAATAAATTATGGAAACATTTTTAAAAGAAGTTGAGAGTGGAATAAAGCATTGGTATCTTCCCCTGCTTGTGGGTATCGTTTTGGTTGCGGTCGGGATTTGGTGTATTGTTGCCCCCGCTGCATCTTATTTGGCGTTAGCCATTGTTTTTGCTGTAGGATTCTTTCTCAGTGGAGTTTTTGAAACTTTCTTCGCTATTGCGAATAGATCAGAAAAGTGGGGCTGGTCGTTGGCTATGGGAATTATGAGTATTATCGTCGGTTTTCTGATGATGGTCAATCCGGGCTTATCGGCAGTTACCCTCACATTTTATGTCGGTTTTATGCTGCTCTTTTATTCTGTGACCGGTATCGGTATCGCATTGGCTATAAAAGAATATTATGATGTTGATTGGAAAACATTGATGATTGTTGCTATTCTCGGAGTGATCCTGTCGTTGATCATGCTTTTCAATCCTGCCTTTGCCGGTATATCCATTGTGTTATGGACTGCTTTTACTTTCCTTACTATGGGATTTTATAGAATCTACATAGCTATTCGATTGAGGAAGATAAAACAGATATTTAAGGATATTGAATAGTAGGTTCATTTAACTACCAGTAGAAGCAGGGAGATCGTTAGCGACGATTCTTTCAGTTTGCTGATCGATTTACTTACCAGATTGCGGCAGGCGGCTACGGAGATCTGCATAATTTCTGCAATTTCTTCATAACCCTGTTCCTTGATATAACGCAGATAGACGATTTCCCGCTGACGGTCGGTCAGCCGGTTCAGTACGTTTTCTACCTTTCTGCAGATCTCTTCTGTGTCTTCTTTCATAATCAACTCATCCTCTATGGTTATATGTAGCTGAAAAGGAAGTCCTTCTGATACATCGTCCTGTCCGGTGAAAGGGGTGGTATTTTCCCTGTTGATCCGTTTTATATCTATCAGCCTGTTCCTTAATGACCTGAAAAGGTAAGATTTTAGGTTGTTTATTTCATTTAAAGAGGAGTGATGGGTACATAACTTGTAAAAAACATCGTGAATAGCATCCATGGCGGTTTGTTCATCAAAACCCAGATGCAGGGCATACGAATAGAGGGTATCCAGGTATTCATTGTAAGTAGAAGCTATATTTGAAAACTGAATCATTCTCTTTTTGGAGTTTCAATAATTGAATAATAGTTGGTGAATTCTCTTTCAGTACTCTTGTAAGCAGATTGTCAATAGGTGCCTATTAAGCAGTGTTTTATTACTAATAGTCCCTCCGTTACGAATAATTATTTGAAAAAAGACCTACAGTTGATCGAATGGATGTGCAAAATAATGAAAAAATAAAAGAATAATAAAATATATTCAAGGAAAACAAAAAAATAAATCTTTTCCGGTACAAAATAAATTGCTTAAATTTGTAGAAGAAAGGAGATTCATCTTATGGGTAATAACAAAGTAATAGCTACTATTGAGCAATAACCTTATATGACCCCATTCCTGTATAAAATAGCGGAAGTCTTTTATGCGCAATACGGCAATGAGCTGCATCGGCATACGTTTGTGTTTCCAAACCGCCGTGCCGGTTTCTTCTTCCAGAAGTATCTCGCAGAGATTGCCGGTAAGCCGCTTTTTTCTCCTTCTGTAATGACTATTCAGGAACTTTTCGCGTCCATGTCTTCATACCGGCTTGCTGACAAAATTGAAATGCTGGTGATGCTCTACGATCATTTTGGAAAGATCAGTGGTTCCGACGAGTCGTTTGATGACTTTCTCTACTGGGGGGAGATGTTGCTGAACGATTTTAATGATGTGGATAAGTATATGGCGGATGCTAAACAACTATTCCGCAATGTACATGATTTCAGGTCGATGGATGATGATCTGACCCATCTTACCGAAAAGCAGAAAGATGCCATCCGTCGTTTTTGGACTAATTTTATGCCGGTCGGGGAGAGCGAGACCAAGAAAAAGTTTCAGGAGACATGGCAGATATTGTATCAGCTCTACACCTCTTTCCGTACAGAACTACAACAAAAAGGACTTGCCTATGAAGGTATGATGTTCCGTGAGGTGGCGGAACGTGCTAAGGCCGGGGAGTTGGCTAATATGGACAATGGTGGTAATACGGTTGGAAAAGAACCTTTGAACTACATATTTGTAGGGTTGAATGCCCTTACGCCTGCAGAGACAGTATTGCTTGAACACTTGAAACACCGGGGAATTGCCGATTTCTACTGGGATTACGAATCACCACAGATCCAGGACAGTCAAAACCGGGCATCTTTATGGGTAAAAGAAAACCTGCGGAGGTTTCCTTCCCGGTTTATATTACACGATAGTGATAGAGCCAGCATTTCATCTCAATCTGTTGGCAGAAATTTTTCGGAAGATAGAAGCGGAGAGTCAGGAACGGTTAATTTAGAAGAGGCAGGTGAAAGAAATAAGCAAAGGGAGGCGAAAACAAGTATAGAAGTGATTGGTATCCCCTCCGGAGTAGGACAGGCGAAACATGTTGCGCAAATTCTTTCGCGATTGATTGAGTCTGGGAATATTCCCAATCCGGATGAGGCGATCAATACGGCCATAGTACTGCCGGATGAACGGCTTTTGTTACCGGTACTCTATTCCATTCCCGAAGAGATTGAAAAGATAAACGTCACTATGGGGTATGGGCTCTCTTATTCATCGATCTCGGCGCTGATGGAACATATTGCCGGTTTACAGCGTAATATACGGGAATCGGCCGGAGAAAAGATGTTTTATCACCGTAATGTGTTATCGATACTGAATCATCCGTTGGTGTATACATCAGCCAAAGAGGAGGTTGAAGCGCTAAAAACATATATCCTTACCAATAACCGGATTGTTGTGTCGGATTCGGAATTTCCGCAACATCCTCTGCTTCAACTGATATTTCGACCGCTAACTGCATGGCATGATATTTTTGAATATATAAAAAACATCCTCACCTTTATCTACAACACCCTTACAGATGAAAAACGGGTTAAGGAAGAGGCCGGAGACAGTACACGGCCGGTAGATCTGGAACGGGAGTTTATCGTACAGTATCATAAAACCGTGACCCGTTTGCAGGATAGGCTTCATACTGCGAGAAACATGTCGCTGGAAACCTGTTTCCGGCTGTTGAAAAAACTGGCACATTCCATCAGTGTGGCATTCAGCGGTGAACCGCTCTCGGGCTTGCAGGTGATGGGTGTGTTGGAAACACGTGTGATTGATTTCGAAAACCTGATTATCCTTTCGATGAATGAAGGCGTTTTTCCCTTGAAAGATCCGGTCAACTCTTTTATCCCGTTCACATTGCGGAAAGGATTCGGTCTTCCGGTATACGAACATCAGGACAGTACCTATGCATATCATTTTTATCGTATGATCAGCCGTGCGAAGAGGGTGTTTATGCTGTATGATACACGTACGGAAGAGATGCAGACGGGCGAAGTAAGCCGTTATTTTTATCAGTTGAAGTATCTTTATCCCGATTATTTCAATGTTTCGGAACGAGTGGTGGCTTACGATGTGGCTGCACCCGAAATCTTACCGGTATCGGTCACCAAAACGCCGGAAGTATTGCGGAAGTTGGATGCATTCAGAAAGGGAGGGGAGTTGTTTCTGTCGGCCTCGCTCATCAACAACTACATCAATTGTCCCCTGCAATTTTACTTTACAGCGGTGGAAGGTCTCTACGAAGAAGATGAAGTACGGGAGTCGGTAGAGTCTGACCTGTTCGGTTCGATCTTCCACAAGTTGATGGAGACGATCTATAGCCGTTATAAAGCCAAAACGGTTACGCCTGATGTGCTGACATCGATTGCGAAAGATGATGCTTTGCTGACGAAGCTGCTCGAAAAGGCATTTGCGGAGTATTATTTCAAACAGAAGGATGAACCCCGGCCGTTGCTGGGACAGCATTATCTGATCGGGGAGATTCTCCGGAGCTATGTTCAACAAACCCTGGAAACGGATAAGCAGTTTACACCCTTTGAATTTGTAGGGGCGGAATACCGTTTCCGTACATCATATCGTGTGAACGCTGAACTCTCGGTGAATTTCAAGGGGATTATAGACCGGATCGACAAAGTGGGGGATAGTTATCGTATCATCGACTATAAGACCGGAACGGGGATGACTGATTTCAAGCAGATCGCTGACCTGTTTGACGGATCAAAACCGAACCGACCATACCAGATCCTGCAGGTATTCGTGTACGCACTGTTTTACGCCCAGGAATATCCTGATGTGCGATTATCACCGGCCATTTATTACCTTCGTTCCATTTTTGGTGATCCATCACCGGCTGTCACCTGTAATAAACGTCCTATATCTGATATCTCGGTTTTTATGGACGAATTTCTGTTGTTATTCAACGATTGCCTTGAGGAGATTTTCAATCCCGAAATCCCGTTTACCCAAACAAGGAATACTAAAAACTGCCAATGGTGTGCTTTTAAGGATCTTTGTAATAGGTGAATGGGGGGAAATCGGAAAAATTACTGATCACCCAATCTGCTCCGGCATCCTTTAAGGTTGCAGCGTCAAATGAAGTTGTCAATCCGGCTACCCTGCATCCGGCCGCTTTTCCGGCGAGTATCCCATTGATGGAATCTTCAATAATGAGGGTCGATCTGTGATTAGCCCCTAAATTTTCCAACGCCAGAAGATAAGGCTCCGGATTTGGTTTATGTTTTTGGGTATCCTCCTCCGTGATGACAATATCGAAAAAAGAAGTCAGATTCAATAGTTTGTCCACTTTTTGCACTGTGAAAAGTGAGGAGGAGGTAACCAGTCCGGCCTGTAGTTTTATGGGTTTTACTTTTTGAATAAAATCAGTAAAACCTTCTACATACTTCAACTCTTTCAAAAGATCTTCAAAAAAGGCATTTTTCTCTTCCAGCAGCTCTTCCATGGAGTGAGTGTTGTCCATGTTTTCATATACATACCGAAAGAATGATTCATCCGATCTCCCCACATAACCGTTTAGAAACGATTGTGAATATTCGATACCATGCTGTTCCAAAGTGAGACCCATAGCCCGGAGGTGTAGTTTTTCCGAATCAATCACAACACCATCCATATCAAATAAAATTGTCTTTAACTCTAACTTCTGCATAATGAATGAACCACGACACAGATTATTTGTTCATTTACTTTTTTAATCTTCATGTAATGTATCCCGGTATTTCTTTCTTATTGCAGATAGACTGCCACAAACCTGGCCAGAGATGTTTCTCCTTTGTTGAGCGTTAGCGTATCGTTCCGGACAGTATAATTATCACTCGTCTCAAATACCTGAAGGTACTCCTGTTCGTAATCAATACCAATACAGGCCATCCTGGTGGTTACCAGAGGCGTGAAATGAATACCGTTGTCTTCTTCGGAAAAAGAATAACTTCCGCTCATGTTGTTGCATCCCGTATTACCTATTACCCGGTTATCTTCATTTTTCAGGATAAAATGGGCTTCCCTGATTTGACCTTCGGGAGCAAAAGTAATCCCTTTTCCGTTCAGTTCGATTAGTTTCCAGTATTTTTCGGTGATGACGTTATCCATATCTATTTTCCTGAAAATATAGATTTCCGGAGGTAAGCTGCTTTCAATCGGATTCCCTTCGATATCAAGTGCGATCAGTTGGTTTTCGCCCACCTTGAACCATCTGTCTGTATCGTTGGAAAGGGTGGCGCTGGTGAGTTTGATCCTGCTTCCTGCTTCATCCCATTCGAACCGGCCATTATCTGAAAACCGGTTGTCACCCTTTCCCAGATAGATCGAGACCATTTCATAGGTCAGGTCTTCGTTCAGGCGAATCTCTTCCTGTATTCCTTCACAATCGGCGCAAGGCAACATGCCTTTATATACTCCCGCCCAATCCAGTGAATTGCGGCTGTTGTGGGCGGGATCGGCGACTTCTGTCCCGGTTGTTTGAGTGTTGCTGCCACGTCTGCCTGTATTGCATGCACTAAGTGATACTATTACTATACATGCGAGAATAATACTTTTTTTCATAGTTTTGCTTGTATTAATTATTTGATTTTGAAATTACAGACTGGATTCCCGTTCCTCTTCCATCAATATCATGCGGGAATCCCCGAAAAATTATTGTTGATTTTTACGTTTTACTGTATTATACACAAGGAAGAGAGCCGTGAGTAACATGATGAGTAGCGCTGCATAGGCGATGCTGTCTGTCACCTTGATGCTTTGCGGATCGAAACGGAATTCGACTGTATGTTGTCCCGCCGGAATATGGAGTGCCCGCAGGGTGTAGTTGGCCCGCAGCATCTCTGCCGGCTGTCCGTCGATAGTAATCTGCCATCCCTTGGGATAATAAATTTCTGAGAACAAAGCCAGTTCATCTTTTTTTGCATCTACAGCGTAAGTCACAAAATCGGAATCGTAGTCGATCAACTGGATGGTTGACGCCGAATCGGCCGGTGTTGGTCGGAAGCCGGTGAGGATTGACTCATATTTTTTATCGGCTACTGCTTCTTTCCGGAGATCGATGGCTCCCAATGCGTCGATTTCGTCATCAGCATTCTCTACAAAACGTATATCATCTACAAACCATGCATTACCCATGGCATACGGATTTTCCAGAGGAATAGTGGCGCCATCCTGTGCCGGCATAACGATCCATTTGGCATTGAGCATGTTTAATACCTTGAATTGGTCGGCGTTCAACGAGTCCATTTCTCCTTGTGTCCGGATGATACCTTGCTGCAAATCCATCATCTCAGTGCCAAGATGTACATCTATCAGATCCTGATAGCGGCGCAGTTTTGCCGCATGGTATCCGCCGATCACTTTATGGTGATAAGGCGTAATACCGTCGTCAAAGGTATTGGTCGCCATATTCAGTACACGGTAATATTTGGTGGTATCCTGCAGGATATACTGATCGGTAGGTGATGGGGCAAATAACTGTTGTTGGTTGCTTTCCGGTACGAAATCACTATCGTTCAGGTAGCGTTTGTTCACTCCCCACATATCCACTAAACAAAGTAGTAAAATGGCTGCTACCGTCCATTCTGCTTTTATCTTTTTATTGATGAACATCCAGAGCAGAGCTCCTCCGATGGCAACAATAAAAAAGCTGCGCCAGGCATCTGCAGTGAAGATAGCAACACGCATATCGGTCAGGTTGGCAATTACCGCCTGAATATGCTCGGGCGGTAGTGATTGTAATGCCTGCATTTCTGATCCGGAGATAAAGGAAGAGAAGAAGAGTTTTGGTGCGACGGCAAATAATAATGCCATTCCACCGGTTACCCCAAGGCTGATATAGAGTTGTTTTATATTGTTTTTCAGTATTTCCGGCTTTTGAATCAGTTCCTTCACTGCCAGTACGGCCAAAAGTGGAATACAGAATTCGGCTACTACCAGGATAGAGGAGACTGCCCGGAATTTATTGTACATCGGTATCCAATCTATAAAAAGATTAGTCAAGCCCACAAAGTTTTTCCCCCATGAAAGAAGGATGGAAAAGAGCGTACCGGCCAACAGTGCCCATTTCAACGGGCCTTTTACGATAAAAAGTCCTAACACAAAGAGGGCCAGTACGAAGGCGCCTACATAGACAGGTCCCGCTGTCCATGGCTGTTCTCCCCAGTATTGTCCGATCTGTTGATAAAGTTGCTGATATTCCGGGCGTGCTTTGCTCATCGCCTTCTCATTTTCGGCAATTCGGGCGGCAGAGGTTCCACCTTTGGTATTGGGAACCAGTAATGTCCATGTTTCACTGATACCATAGCTCCAGGCAGTAATGTAATCACGTTCCAGTCCATTTCCGGTTTTATTCTCTTCTCCATGATGGGCTAATTCAGATTTCCCCCGCATGGTCTCTTTCGAGTATTCGTAGGTATGATAAAGGTTGCTCGTATTGGAGGCTATACCGATAATCCCGGCCACCAGCAGTACTGCGGTTGATCTCCCAAAACCGGGTAATTCTTTTTTTTGAATGGCTTCTACAAAAAAGGCTATTGCTATAAAAAGCATGACGAACAGGAAATAGTAGGTCATCTGAGGGTGGTTGGACGATACCTGAAAAGCGACGAAGAGCATGAAAATCAGTCCGCCCAAGAGGTATTTCTTTCGGTAGATATAGATCATCCCTGCTATAGTGGGTGGAATATACGCAAGCGTGACAAATTTCCATATATGTCCTGCTGCAATAAGGATGAAGAAGTAGGATGAGAAAGCCCAGATAACAGCTCCCAGTGCACTCAACAGAGGGGAGGCCTTCAATGCACGCATCAGGATATAAAACCCAAGCAGCATAATGAATACCAGACCGACATAATTCGGCAGAAAGAGCGAATAGGCCTTTTTAACAGCATCCTGTGGTTTGGATGAATCGTAAGTGGGGCTCATCTGATAGGAAGGCATTCCGCTGAACATGGAGAGATTCCATCTTGTACGTTTTCCATCGTGGCGTTCCATATAATCGCGCTGCTCCTGTCCCTGTCCGATGGCAGCCAGTGAGTCACTCTGGGCGATTACACGCCCCTCCATTACTGCTGGAGCAAAATAAATAAATGAGACCAGGATGAATCCCGCGATCACGATTAGATCGGGTAGGAGTTTTTTTAAAGATTCGGAATTTTTCATTTTGTTTACTGTTGGGATTATTCCATGCTGTTTCCTGACGAACTATTTCGTTTGTAACTAAACATATTGTTTACCAGCCGCGGTTACAAATTTACATGATTTTCTTTTGAAAACCGCAGAAACGGATGAAAATGGAAACAAGACCGTTCTTTTTTGTGGAATTCGCAACGGTAAAGTCAGAATCATTTTCCTAAGAGGATGCCGATGCACGTACTTTATTTGCAGCCGTGTGAGGATACCGGATAGAGGTTTAGTTATAGATTATATCTAAAATGAATAGATATTATAGTTTGTGTCTATTATTGTATATGCTTACATTTGTGGATATTTACTTATATTTATAGAATATAAGATGCGCCTCGGATAAGCTCAAGCAAGCTTGGCTTCTCTTTCGGCTTTCATTATGTTTGTGGATGATATGGTTGTATTCGGTTTTATCAAAAGAGTTATATTAATAACAATTTAAAAATTTAAAGTTATGTTTTTAAGAATTGATAAACTTCCGGTAGAGTTACCGGTATCCAAAGAAGTGGACCCCGTATCGGCCAGGAATTTGCAAGAATTGCTGGGTGGACGTTTTGGAGAAATGTCCACGTTAATGAATTATACTTATCAATCGTTTGCGTTCAGAGGCAAATCGAAAATACGCCCCTATTATGCTTTGATATCGAATATTGCAGCAGAGGAGGGAGGACATATAGAAATTGTTTCTGCGGCTATTAACTCCTGCCTGACAGGGCCAAGGAGGGAGTTCGATGACTCGGGAGATCCGGCAGATAGCCCATGGTCTGATTTACCCCCCGGTTCGTTAAGCAGTCATTTCATTGCTTCTGCCCAGACCGCTCTCCCGGTAGACTCAAGAGGTGTGGGATGGACAGGCGACTATGTGTTTTCATCAGGTAACCTGATCCTGGACCTGTTGCACAATTTTTTCCTGGAGAATGGCGCCAGAACCCAGAAATTACGTGTATATCAAATGACGACAAATCCTGCAGCTCGCCAAATGCTGGGATATTTGTTTGTTCGGGGTGGAGTACATGCCCTGGCCTATGCAAAAGCCCTTGAAACGTTGACAGGAGTGAACATGAGCAAAATGCTACCTATTCCGAATATTGGCAATACAGTATTCCCTGAAGCCAAAAAATTTATGGAACAAGGATTGCATCTAAAGCTTTATAAATTCTCCCCGAACGATTTTAAAGAATCTGAATTAGTGTGGAGCGGAGAAGCACCTGAAGTATATTGCGAAGGGATAGGAGACAGCCGGAAGCTGGAGTTTGTGGATGAACCTCCAACAGGATCTCCGCAACTGGATTTAGAAGGAATAGCTTCGGCTTTTTCTCCGAACTATGCTCCGGAGGAGATAATAGAAATTGCCAATATCCTTTATAAGAAATCAAAAGGATTATAATTTAAGCATTTTTGGTGAAATCGAAGCAAACATTCTTCCGATAAACGATGAGAGGGTGTGTCAAAAAGTCTCTTGACGCACCCTCTTGTATTTAAAATTATTTCACCCAATTATCCAGGCGCAAACCTTTGATGTTTTTAAAATAAGCGGTATCGTTTGTGATAAGTATCCTATTATAACCGTTCTTCTAAAATCGCTTTCCGATGGAGATACCTAACCGGGGATAAGCGCCGTCGTTGACAAAATCCCGTCCCGCTCCGAAATAGAATTCTCCTACCCAGTTATTGCGTGTAAGGTATTTCCATCCTAAGGCTAATCCCAATCCGGCGCCAAATTCAGATGTTGGGCTTCCGGCGCCGTCGTAATATTCTTTTTGAGATAACAGGGCTCCGTTGGCCTCAATGAAAAATCCGGCACCATACTTTTGTAAATTTTGGGAACTTCCTCCAAAAAACCAACGTGCATAAGGCATTAGTCCAAAACTCAAAGGATACTCGTCCTCATCAAGACTAATTCCCGCTGTTACCCCCAGGCTGAAGTCTTCGCTGAGGATCCGTTCGTATGAAACTTCGGGATACAGCCCGAAAATAGTAGTTCCGAGGTTTAATTTCACTTCGTTTTGTGGAATATCTCTCGATATTTTCCATCCCATCACCCGATGTGTCTTTTGGGAAAAAGCAGTAAAGCTGACCAGCAACGCGATAGCAAGAGTAAGTAGATGTTTCATATTTGATTATTTTATTTTTTAAAAGAACAATATCTTTTATAAAGATGCAAATACAGCAAAAAAGTTACCTGGTCTGCATTAAAATAACCAAATACGTAGTTAAAATAATCAAAATCATACTACCTGGCTACCCGGTTGTACATCTTTCGTAGGAGCGACTAAGGCGAGACTTCCGTCAGATTTTTCAGCCGAAAGGATCATCCCCTCGGAGAGTAGGCCTCTCATTTTTCTTGGTTCGAGATTGGCAATAAAGCACACCTGTTTACCGATCAATTCTTCAGGATTGGGATAGTAGGCAGCAATACCGGAGAGGATAGTCCGTTTTTTCAGCCCATCGTCGAGAAGGAACCGGAGAAGTTTATCTGTCTTGGGAACTTTTTCACATTCCAGCACCGTACCCACACGGATATCCAGCTTTTCAAATGTGTCGAACTGAATAGTTTCTTTTATTGGATTCGTCTTGTGTTCACTCGCCTCATTGGCTTTCTTTGTGTCAAGCAATTTCTGAACCTGTTTTTCAATTACCTCATCTTCTATTTTTTCGAACAGCAATGCAGAATTTCCCAATGTGTGTCCTTCCGGAAGCATATTGAAGTTGCCTAAATCGTTCCATTCCAGATTTTCGGTATTGATAAAAGTCTTGATCTTTGCCGATGAGAAAGGTAGGAACGGTTCAAAAACAATGGCGAGGTTGGCCGTGATCTGCAGTGCGATGTTAAGGATAGTGGCAGTCCGTTTCATATCGGTTTTGGCTATCTTCCACGGTTCAGAGTCCGCCAGGTATTTATTCCCGAGACGAGCGAGATTCATCGCTTCTTTTTGTGCTTCTCTGAAATGGTAATTATCGAGATTGTACTCAACAGCTGCCTTTACTTTTCCCGCTTCGGCAATCGTTTCACGATCATATTCGGTCAGTTCTCCCGGTACGGGCACTTTATTGTCGAAATACTTCTGTGTAAGTACTAATGCACGGTTTACAAAGTTACCCAGTACGGCTACCAGTTCATTATTGTTACGTGCCTGAAAATCTTTCCAGGTGAAATCGTTGTCTTTGGTTTCCGGGGCATTGGCAGTGAGTACGTAGCGGAGGACATCCTGTTTGCCGGGGAACTCTTCCAGATACTCATGCAACCATACCGCCCAGTTGCGTGAGGTAGAGATTTTGTCATTTTCAAGGTTGAGGAACTCATTGGCCGGTACGTTTTCCGGCAGAATGAAAGAACCTTCTGCTTTCAGCATGGCGGGGAAGACAATGCAGTGGAACACAATATTGTCTTTGCCGATGAAATGCACCAGTTTGGTCTCTTCATCTTTCCACCATTTTTCCCAGGTGTCGGGCAACAATTCTTTGGTGTTGGAGATATATCCGATGGGAGCGTCAAACCATACATAAAGCACTTTGCCCTCGGCTCCTTCCACAGGGACCGGTACGCCCCAGTCAAGGTCGCGGCTCACGGCACGTGGTTGTAATCCTAAGTCGAGCCACGATTTGCACTGGCCGTACACGTTTGTCTTCCATTCCTTATGATCCTCGAGAATCCATTGACGCAGCCATGCTTCATGTTTATCCAGAGGCAGGTACCAATGTTTGGTCTTTCGCATCACAGGCTTGCTGCCGCTAAGCGTTGATTTCGGGTCGATCAGATCCGAGGGACTGAGTGAAGTACCGCACTGTTCGCACTGGTCGCCGTAGGCTTTTGGGTTACCGCAGTGGGGACAGGTGCCGGTGATATAACGGTCGGCGAGAAACTGTCCGGCTTCTTCATCGTAATATTGCTCGCTCTCCTGCTCAGAGAATTCACCTTTGTCGTACAAGGTACGAAAAAAATCGGATGCTGTTTTCTTGTGGATATCCGATGTGGTACGTGAATAGATGTCGAATGTAATGCCAAACTCTTCGAACGATTTTTTGATCAGCGTATGGTAGCGATCCACGATATCCTGGGGAGTAACTCCCTCGTTACGGGCCTTGATGGTGATAGGAATTCCATGTTCGTCGGAACCGCCGATAAAAAGTGCCTCTTCCCCTTTCAGGCGCAGGTACCGGGCATAGATATCGGCAGGGACATACACTCCGGCCAGATGTCCGATATGTACCGGACCGTTCGCATACGGTAGTGCCGATGTAATGAGCGTGCGTTTAAATTGTTTTGACATATTCGAATTTCAAATTACGGACTGTGTGCTCATGCTTCGAAAAAACGTTTTCACATAGACAAACACCCCTTTCATTAGAGCCTGCAAATATAGTGAAAGCTGAGAGATAAGCCAAACTTGTTTGAGCTTATCCGAAGCGCATCCTATATTATGGAAATTTACATGATTTTTTTGAAACTTACTACAATCCTGTTTTTGGGTCTGATAAACAATTAATAGATTATAATTGCCAAATTACTAATTAGCAGTTATCAAATCATTAAATCATCAAATCATCACATTATTAAATTAATACATTGGCACATTCTCACATTGGCACATTAAATTTTTTCCCGGGGGTGTTCTTTCCTGAAATTGATCCAGTAATCTTTGATAGTCGATTTCACTTCCTTATGCAGAATAAGTAGTCCGATCAGGTTGGGAACCGTCATAAAGGCTATTGTGATCAACGACAAATTCCAGATAATAGTAGTATCGGTAAAGGAAGCAAGGAAAAATCCCAATACAAATATGACCCTGTAAACCACAACATATTTTGCACCGATCAGATAGGTAACGCTTCTGTCACCGTAGTAAGACCAGGCGATAGCAGTAGAGAAAGCAAACAGTAGCAATGCGATAGCCACAATATACTGTCCGGAGTTACCCAACACACTCTTCGAAAAAGCTGCTGCGGAAAGAGGCGCGCTATGAATAAGCGAGTGGCCTGTAAAAGTTAAACTGCCTGACCGCTCGGTTATCTTTCCGTTGGTGACCGGAATCTCTCCGGAGAATAGTTCTCCGCCTCTTCGTATTTCAATATTTTCGGCCAATGAACGTGCGTGAATGACGGAGATTTTATCCCGGATTTTGCCCTCTTCCACCTGCAGTATACCTGAAAAAAGGGCTACTTTTTCTTTATTGTTCAAGTGGTTTTTGAGATCTGTCAGATTTTCTTCGTTATGTTCATGATAATAATCTGCCAGGATTTCGATATCCGTCTGCTGGAACTGATTGAGCCGTTTCTCGTTCCATACTCCCGACGATAGGAGCACCATACCGGTGAGAAAACAGATGATAATGGTATCGATGAAAGGTTCCAGAATAGCAACCATTCCTTCTGAAACCGGTTCATGTGCTTTGGCTGCAGCATGGGCAATGGGGGCGGAACCCTGGCCGGCTTCGTTGGAGAACAGACCTCTGTTTACCCCATTATTAAAAGCAAAAGCGAATCCGGCTCCCAGAAATCCGCCTGCGGCAGCTGTCCCTGTAAAGACATCACGAAACATCGCACTGAAGGAAGGGATAATATTCTGATAGTTGGAAAAAATAACGGCGATAGCTCCTACGAAATAGATAATTGCCATAAAGGGAACCAGTTTTTCGGTTACCTGTGCAATCCGCTTGATGCCGCCAATAATGATTAATGCCAGTAAAACCGACAATACGGTACCGGTCACCATATGCTGTATGCCGAAAGTGGCAAACATGGCATTGGAGATGCTGTTGACCTGCGGCAGGTTGCCTGTTCCGAACGAAGACAAAATGGTGGCAATTGCAAAAAAGCCGCCTATCCAATATCCGGTTTTAATTTGCTTCCCGTTTTTCAGATTGATATTCAACCGCTTTTTCATATAATACATGGGCCCGCCGGCCACCATCCCTTTTTCGTCGAAATCCCGGTATTTATGAGACAAAGTCACTTCCACAAATTTAGTACACATCCCCAGTAATGCAGTCATCAGCATCCAGAACAATGCTGCCGGCCCTCCCAAATGGACAGCCAGCGCTACTCCGGCAATATTCCCGGTACCCACGGTTCCCGAAAGGGCGGTAGCCAACGCCTGAAAATGGGATGTGTCGCCTTTGTCTGTCTTTTTGTCGTATTTTCCTTTTACAATACGGATAGCATGTGAAAAATACCTGATTTGTGGAAACTTCAGATAGAATGTGAAAAAAACGCCTGTTCCCAAAAGTAGAAAAATAAACCAGTTATTTCCTGCAATGTATTGATGTATAAAGAGAAAGAATTCGTTGAGCTGTTGCATAAAACAGATTATTTGGTGGGTAATCGATGAACAGTTTACAAATATAGTTATTCATTTAAAAAATCAAACATTCACTTAAAAAAAGATTCCTGCGTCGTGTTTATATAAACTTTATTATCTTTGCTTTTACTTTGGTGTTATTTCTTTTCTATTGCAGTACCGAGGTGTTGACGTGAACATGATTGCCAACCCGATAATTTTCCGATGGATAGTTTGTACAGATCGAAACAGACCAAATATATCGAAACAGACCAAATATAAATTTTAAATAATACTTTATCATGGACAGACGAAATTTTTTAAAGAAATCCGCCATTTCAGCCACAGGGTTAAGTCTGGCACCGTTGATGGGAAGATCCTATTCTTCTGTTTTCGGTCAGTCCGCCCCCGGCAATAAAATTAAAGTAGGCCTGATTGGCTGCCGCAATCAGGGATGGAGTAATCTGAAAGCTTTTCTTCAGTATCCCGGAGTGGAGTGTATCTCCATGTGTGATGTGGATGATGAGTGGCTCTATCAACGAGCAGCCGATTTAGAGAAGTTGACCGGTAAAAAACCACCACAGTTGGTGAAGGACTGGCGAAGGGTGATCGATAACAAAGATGTGGATATGGTAATCATCGGAACCCCCGACCATTGGCACTGTCTCCAGTTAATTGCCGCCTGTGAAGCAGGTAAGGATGTGTATGTGGAAAAGCCGCTGGCTAATACTATCGAGGAGTGCGACCTGATGGTAAAAGCTACCGGAAAGTATAACCGTATCGTGCAGGTGGGACAGTGGCAACGCAGCGATCCGCATTGGGACGAAGCGGCTGCATACGTACAAAGTGGAGAATTGGGGCGTGTTAGAACTGTAAAAGTATGGGCATATCAGACCAGTAAGTGGACATTGCCGGTAGTTCCCGATTCGGCACCACCGGCCGGTGTGGATTATGACATGTGGTTAGGTCCGGCACCCAAGCGCACATTTAACCAGAACAGATTCCATTATAATTTTCGTTTCTTCTGGGATTATGCCGGTGGGTTGATGGCCGATTGGGGGGTGCATCTGCTCGATTATGCGATGAAAGGTATGAATGTGGGATTACCTTCGTATGTCTATGGTGCCGGAGGAAAGTATGGTTATCCGGATGATGCGATGGAAACACCCGACACGCTGATGGTAACTTATAAATATCCCGATTTCAATATTATGTGGGATCATGCCTGCGGAATAGGCGCCGGGATGTTCGGCCTGCGGGAAGGAGTTGCCTTTTTCGGTGAGAATGGTACGCTGATACTTACCCGTCAGGGGTGGGAAGTAGTGCCCGAGCAGGCTATCAATAGCCGTACATTTCCTTATTGTTATCCCTGCGATGATGAGAGGAAACCCAATACGCTCCGGATGGAAGCCGTGGAAAAAAGAACCGGTACGGGGAAAGGCCTCTACCTCCATGCGGGCAATATGCTTGATTGTATGCGCACGCGTGAATTACCCAATGCCGATATCGCCATTGGTGCTGAAGTGGCTAAACTGAGCCATATAGCCAATATCTCCTGTCGTGTGGGAACTGCACTGAACTGGGATAACAAAGCCGGAAAATTTACAGGGAATGACGAAGCCAACAGGTTAATCAAAGCCAATTACCGGGCTCCCTGGAAATTACCGAAAGTTTAATCATTTCTTAGCCTACTTGGGAAAGTTCAGTTAAATTAAAAAAATCGCTCCTAAAGTATAATCACTTTAGGAGCGATTTTTTTTGAAGTATGAAGATATTTTAGAACTTATATACCCATTCGGCGAACGCATCTACCCAGCTTTTAAGGAATTTGCGGGTCTCCTCTTTCTTCAGGTTGTTCTGCTCGTCGAACAAATGCCAGGAATCCCCGATATATGCTTCCGGCTGCTGCATCGTATAAACGTTGAGGAATACCATAGATTGACGGAGTGTGTGGTTAGCCAATACGCCTCCCAATGCCCCTACAGAACTACTTGCCACTCCGGCGGGTTTACCTCCCCAATTGTTTTGTCCGTATGGCCTTGATCCTACATCAAGCGCATTTTTCAGTACTCCTGAAGTAGTTCGGTTATATTCGGGAGTAAAGAAGAGATATCCATCTGCTTCACCGATCTTCTTGCGGAATTCTACCCATTCTACGGGCGGATTCTCTTCGAGGTCTTCGTTGTAATGGGCCAACTGGCCTATCTCTACGATCTCTAACTCCAGAGACTCCGGAGCCAATCCGATCACTTCGTTTGCCAACTTTCTGTTGACTGATTCTTTTCGCAGGCTGCCTACCAGGACAGCTATTTTCTTTTTACTCATAACACCTGTTTTTTAGTTGATTTGCAGATTTATACATAAAAATTTCTGTATTAGTATTAACGCTTTTTCCATGGCTTTTGTTTGATAGTAAATATTGATAGGCTATCGGTCTCGGTTTCGGAATAACAGCAGAGAGAAGCAGTAAAAAATCTGTTGTCAGGATTAGCCTTTAAATTATTTCCTGAAGCGGGCGAAAAAAAGTTTCATCAGATCAGCACAATCATCGGCCAGAATACCGGAAGTAACGGTTGTTCTGGGATGGAGCAGGTAAGGAGAAATCTGTGAGTAACCCCGTTTTTCATCCGACGCCCCATACACTATACGTGATATCTGCGCCCATCGCAGTGCGCCGGCGCACATCGGACAAGGTTCTACCGTCACATAGAGGGTACAATCAGTCAGATACTTTCCTCCCAGCACATTGGCGGCGGCAGTAATTGCCTGCATCTCGGCATGAGCTGTTACATCATTCAAAGTTTCTGTCAGATTATGTGCACGGGTAATGATGCGGTCGTTCGCCACGACTATTGCACCTACAGGAACCTCTTCGTTTTCGAAAGCCTTGTGCGCTTCCCGCAAGGCCTGCTGCATAAAATATTGATCGTCTAACATTACTTGTAAATTGCTAATTACCAATTACTAATTACTAATCGGAAGTCCAAGAAGTTGAGAAGTCAAGGATATTGAATCTTGAATCTGAAATCAACAAATCATCACATTACCAAATCATCATATCAAAATTCATCTCCTCATTTCATTCTCTTCGAACAGCGTAGGATAATCCTGCTCCATATTTTTCAGCACATGGTTGAGAACAGTTTCACGAAACCACCGGGAACGGTTGGTGATCTTGTACTTCTTCAGATAAAAATGGATCATGCTGTATTCCTCATCGCTGAGCATGAATACAGCCTTTTTCGTGCGAGGCTTTATCTTTCCCTGCGGTTTGTATTGCTTTGTTCTCATCAAATATCCATTGAAATTTCTGCTTCATAGAAAACGGAAAGATTCAACAAAAATATCCGCTTTCCCTTTGCAGATGCAAAAAAACAAAATATTTTCGCCAAAAAGAAGAGTTTACGGTGTAAATTTGTATTTTTACGAAGTTTATAAGTTGTATTGTCAAAAAAGAGATGGCCGAACACAATGAGTTGGGAAGGAAAGGTGAAGAAGTGGCAATAGCCTGTCTTAAAAAGAAGGGACACCGTATTGTGGAGCGAAACTGGTCTTTTTCCGGTTACGAAATCGATATAGTATCGGAACATGAAGAATTTATCGTGTTTGTAGAGGTGAAAACCCGTACTTCGGCTGAGTGGGGCGATCCGGTCGATGCCGTCACTGAACAGCGCATGCGACGTATGATAAGGGCTGCCAGTCACTATCTGAAAATAAACCATATCGATAAACCGGCTCGCTTTGATATTATTGCCGTAATAGGAAATGAACGGTATTTCGAACTGGAGCATATTGAAGATGCGTTTTTACCCTTTTTGTAAAACATAGCTTTGGAAGGATATAGTGAGGCTGAACAATTTTAATTTTATAAAACGGCAATCAAACAGGGTATGAATATCGAGGAACTTTTTGATTATTGTCAGTCTATTCAGGGAGCGGAGGCAACTACTCCCTTTGATGAGGAAACCATTGTTATGAAAGTGATGGGGAAGATGTTTGCGTTGATACCTACGGATGCAGACAGGTTCAGTATCAGTCTCAAATGTGATCCGGGAAAAGCTATTGTATTGCGAGAAAAGTATGTATGCGTAGAAGGAGCCTATCATATGAACAAAACCTATTGGAATACTATTTATTTAAACGGGGATATGCCCGATGATGAACTCAAGGTATGGATCGATCATTCTGTAGAGGAGGTTATAAAGAAATTGCCCAAAAAACAGCAACAGCAATATTTTCGTTAAGCAATACGGGCAGAAGGCAAGCTTGCTTGAATGTTTTCGATAAGCGAACACAGGGGAAAAACAAGTTTTTACTATGTTGAGCGTAGAACTATTTCGTTAAGTGAGAGCAGAGTAAATTTATTTACTTTGCCGAACGCAGAATTGAAAATCGAGGAGCGGAGGCGACTCAATTAACAATCGAGGAGCGAAGGCGACTCAAAATATCTAACTAGCGAAGGCGACTCAAAATATCTAACTATAGTGAATATTATGGAACAATTAAGTAAAGAGCGCCGGATAATCCGGTTGGAAGCGACGGAATCGACAAACCTCTATTTAAAGCAACTCCTCAGGGAGGAACACTTGGAAGAGGGTTCAATGGTTATAGCCGATTTTCAGACCGTCGGGCGGGGACAGATGGGGAATTCCTGGTTTTCTTCGAAAGGCGAAAATCTGCTATTCAGCCTTCTTATCTATCCCCGGGATGTACGGGCCAATGAACAGTTCATTATTTCCCGTATCGCATCATTAGCTGTCAAAAATACGCTTGACCGGTTTACGGACGATATTCGCATCAAATGGCCAAACGATATCTACTGGAAAGAGCAGAAAATAGCAGGAATACTGATAGAGAACGATATAGAAGAGAAACATATTACAAATTCTGTGATTGGGATCGGTATCAATGTTAATCAGAAACTGTTTCCGCCTGATCTCCCCAATCCTGTTTCTCTCCGGCAGATTACCGGCTCAATACAAGACCGGGACTATATCCTCGACATTTTTCAGAGGGAATTTTTCTTACTCTATCGTGATTTTCAGAAGGGTGACATCAAAGCTATTGAAGACGAGTATATGCTCGATCTCTACCGCGCAAACGGTTATTATTGGTATGAAGATGAAAACGGGCGCTTTATGGCCGAGATCGATGAAGTGCTTCCTTCCGGTCATCTGGTGCTGAAAACAATGGATACCGAGGAGGTGCGAACGTACGCGTTCAAAGAGGTTACTTTTGTAGATGAATGAATGTGAAAAGGTGGAAAAGGTGGAAAAGGTGGAAAAGTGGGAAGGTGGGAGGTGGGAAGGTCTCCTTCCGGTTCTAAGTTCTGACTTCTCCACTTCTTCACTCCCAACTTCTAATTTCTAATTTCAAACTTCTTTAATATAAATATGCAATTTAATAGGATTTTACTCAAGCTCAGCGGGGAGTCGCTGATGGGCGATAAACAGTACGGGATTGATGAAAAACGTCTGCAGGAATATGCCGAACAGATACATGAGGTGGCGCAGACAGGGGTACAAATAGGTATCGTGATTGGTGGAGGGAATATTTTCCGGGGATTGAGTGGCGCTACCAAAGGGTTCGACCGGGTAAAGGGCGACCAGATGGGGATGTTGGCTACTGTGATCAACAGTCTTGCGCTGAGTTCGGCGCTCATCGCTGTTGGACAGAAAAATCGTGTTTTCACTGCAGTCCGTATGGAACCCGTAGGTGAACTTTATTCCAAATGGAAAGCCATTGAATCGTTGGAAAGAGGGGAGATAGCGATCCTTGCCGCCGGTACCGGAAATCCTTTCTTTACGACCGATACTGCTTCTGCGCTTCGGGGAATTGAGATTGAGGCTGACGCCATGTTCAAGGGTACACGGGTCGACGGTGTCTATACGGCCGATCCGGAGAAAGATCCTACCGCTACTAAATTCCAGACAATCACTTTCGATGAAGTCTACAGCCGTGGCCTTAAAGTAATGGATCTGACCGCTACCACCCTGTGTAAGGAGAATAATCTTCCTATTGTCGTGTTTGATATGGACAGTTACGGTAACCTGAAAAAAGTGATCGAAGGCGAAGATATCGGAACATTAGTGCATGTCTAGTCCGGCGCTTTGATAGTGCCAATATCACTGTTTACTGTTTGTCAGGCTATGTATCTGCTGAAAATAGGAGATGATTAGAATTTTTTCACTATTTTTGCCCAAAACTTGAAGTCAACTAAATTTATTGAAAGATACATATGGAAACAACGACAATCAGAAAAGAAGCCGAAGAAAAGATGCAGATGACCATCGAATTCCTGGATGAAACATTCTCACGTATTCGTGCAGGCCGTGCCAATGCCCGTATTCTGGATGGCATACGTGTGGAATATTATGGTAGTCTTGTTCCGTTGTCGAATGTGGCAACGGTGACTACTCCTGATGCAAAGACCATTATGGTGCAGCCCTGGGAAAAAGCGATGTTGAAAGTAGTGGAAAAAGCCATTCTGGACTCTGACGTGGGTATCACACCCGAAAATAACGGAGAGGTAATCCGTTTAGGTATACCGCCGCTTACGGAAGAACGTCGCCGACAACTGGTAAAGCAAACCAAACAAGAGGCAGAGGAGGCAAAGATCAGTATCCGCAATGCACGCCGTGAGGGGATCGATGAAGTGAAGAAGGCTGTCAAAGAAGGTTTGGCTGAGGATATAGGAAAAGACAGCGAGAACGAATTACAGAAACTTCATGATAAATATATCAAGAAAGTGGATGAGATGTTCGCTGAAAAAGAGAAGGAGATACTTACCGTTTAATGGCAAGAGGAGGTGATGAAAGCAATGGGATAGGGTTGCAGGGACTGGTCGTCAGGAATACCGGGAATGCCTATTTGGTGCGTGATGATAACGGCAACGATATCATTGGCATAGCAAAAGGAAACCTGAGACTCAAAGGGATCAGGAGTACAAGTCCTATTGTAGTGGGCGACCGGGTCTTTATGGCTCTGAATCCCGACGGTACCGCTTTTATCACAGATATAGCCGAACGGAGAAATTATATCGTCCGCAAAGCTTCCAATCTGTCTAAACACGCACATATATTGGCAGCCAATATAGATCTGTCATTTCTTTGCATCACAGTGAGTTATCCCGAAACGACTCCCGTCTTTGTCGATCGTTTCCTGACTACTGCCGAAGCCTATTCGGTGCCTGTTTGTCTTATTTTCAATAAGATAGATTTGTATGATGACGAGGAAAATGAATACCTGAATGCATTGATACATCTTTATTCTTCGATCGGTTACCAGTGTTTGAAAACCTCGACAGTAACCGGCGAAGGGAAAGACCAGTTAGAGGCGCTTGCCGAAGGGAAAATTGTTTTACTGGCAGGACACTCGGGAGTAGGGAAATCGAGTATCGTCAATCTGTTAGTGGGGTATAAGGCACAGAAAGTGAGGGAGATATCCGATTACCATCATAAAGGGATGCATACCACTACTTTCTCGGAGATGATCGAATTGAAGAACGGAGGGTTCCTGATCGATACTCCGGGTATTAAAGGATTCGGCACAATCGATATGAGCCGGGCCGAGGTATCACACTATTTCCCTGAGATATTCAAAATCTCGAAAAACTGCAAATATAGCAACTGTCTGCATCTCAATGAACCTGGCTGTGCAGTGCTGGAAGCGGTGAAAAAACATTATATCAGTGAAAGCCGCTATAACTCATACCTGAATATACTGGAAGACATCGAGGAAGGAAAATACCGGCTATGACTATACAACTGAACAGTGCTTTGCTCCTGATTATTGAGATACTCTACCTGCTCACTGTGGTAAGTATCGTTGTGGTGGTAATCTCCGAGAACCGGAATCCCATCAAAACGGTGGCATGGATACTGGCAGTGGTTTTTCTGCCCTTCATCGGTATTATCTGGTACGCCTTTTTCGGACAGGATGCCACAAAGAAACAAGTGATCTCCCGGCGGATGTACAGTAAGCTGAAGAAACGTCCGCTCGATGGGATGGAGACTGTGGTGGAACACACTTTTCCCGTAGAGTATACCAATCTTATCAACCTGCTTCAGAATATGGATTATACCCCTTTGCTGGGGGGGAATGATGTGACTTTATTCACTAGTGGGCAGGAAAAGTTTGAGCATCTCTTTGCCGATATCGAAAAGGCCGAGAAGCATATCCATATAGAGTATTATGTGTTGCTTGACGACGAACTGGGGCTGAAGCTACAGCAGTCACTTATCCGAAAAGCGAAAGAAGGGTTGGAGATACGTATTATCTACGACAGTTTCGGATCACGGAAAGCAAAGAAGAAATTTTTTGAAGATTTCCGCAAAGCGGGAATCGAAACCGAGCCTTTTTTAAGGTTAAGCCTTTCGGCACTTACTTCAAGGCTTAATTACCGTACACATCGTAAGATAGTTGTTATCGACGGGTGGATAGGCTATGTGGGGGGAATGAACGTTGCTGACCGTTACCTGAAAGGATTCGACTGGGGATGCTGGCGCGATACCCATGCCCGGATCGAAGGTAAGGGAGTACAGGGACTGCAGTCGGTCTTTCTGATCGACTGGTATTTTGTGTCACAAACACTGATCACTTCACGCGACTATTTTCCCATATTGGGAAATTATGGAGAATGTCCCATGCAGATAGTGAACAGTGGCCCTCTGAGTGGAGAGAACGAGATCTCTCACGGGATTATGCAGGCTATTTATGATGCCCGTGAATCGATCTTTATCCAGACACCCTATTTCCTGCCTCCCGACGCGATGGCCGACGCATTACAGGCGGCTGCCATCAGAGGAGTTGACGTGAGGATTATGATGTCCAAACGATCCGATATGGTACTGGCACAAAGAGCTTCTTACTCCTATATCAAGGATATGTTGAAGGCCGGAGTGAAAGTATATATGTATCACAAAGGATTCCTGCATTCTAAGATGATGGTATTTGACGGTTCACTTACTTTGGTCGGATCAGCCAATTTCGACTCACGCAGCTTCGAGCAGAATTTTGAAGTAGAGGCTTTTATCTATGATAAAAAATTAGGTATGCGGGCAGATAGTATTTTTGTGGAAGATCAGCGCTTTTCAGAGTCGGTTTCCATGAGGGAATGGTCTAAACGGACTGTATCGAAGCGATTTGTAGACTCCTTTATGCGTCTATTTGCGCCTTTGCTGTAGGGATTTGGGAAGTGGGAAAGACAATTGACAATTACTTATTTATTCAACTTAGAAATTAGAAAACAAGAGAGAATGGAACGAATTTTTATTATAGGCTATATGGGTTCCGGCAAAACCACCATAGGGAAGCGGCTGGCCAGGTTACTTTCACTCTCGTTTGTCGATCTCGATGCCTATATCGAGAATAAGTATCGAAAGACTGTTCCGGCTCTTTTTGCGGAAAAAGGAGAAGAAGGTTTCCGGAAGATAGAGAACCAGTCGCTCCGGGAGGTCGCTGAGTTTGAAGATGTAGTGATTTCCACGGGAGGAGGAACACCCTGTTTTTTTGATAATATGGAGATAATGAATCGTGCCGGTCTCACCATTTATCTTGAGGCTCACCCCGAAGATCTTGCCAATCATCTGCTGGTGTCGAAAACCGTGCGGCCACTCATTACCGGAAAGTCGAGAGAAGAGCTTATTCCTTTTATTACGGAGCATTTGGCCCGCAGGGAATGTCATTACCGGAAAGCGCAGATCGTTTATCCTATAGACCGCATGATCACAAAGGATGAGATACATTTGACGGTACATGGAATTAAAGAACAATTAGAAAGGAGGAACGCAGAATGATATACGATTCCCATAGAAGCACTTCGTTTGTCGTGCGTGAATTGCTGCAAAAGGTAGAAAAGCAGAGAGCATCCTTAGTGATCGGGATTCCCCGGGAAGACCAGAAACATGAAAAACGGGTGCCGTTGACACCGGAAACCGTATCATTGCTGGTTGAATCGGGCTACAGGGTGCTACTTGAAGCCGGGACAGGAATGACCATCAATTATACCGACAGCTATTATGCCGAATCGGGTGCAGAGATAGTCGAGACTCCTGAAGAGGTTTTCCAGGCCGACCTGATCCTGAAGATATTACCTCCTACATTGGAAGAAGTGAGTATGATGCGGCCACGTGCTACTGTTTTTTCGTTTCTCCATATCCATAAATTATCTCTTTCTTTGTTGGAGTTGATGTCTGAGAAGAAGATCAACGCGCTGGCTTATGAACTTTTGTACGACAATACGGGCATCTCTCCGTTTGTGACTTCCATATCCGAGATCGAAGGTACTTATTCCATTACTCTGGCGGCAGAACTCTTAAGCAATGCCCACGGTGGAAAAGGCATTTTATTGGGAGGTATCCCTGGCATATCACCTACCGAGGTGGTCGTTATCGGTGCAGGGGTAGCAGGTACTATGGCTGCCCGCGCGGCGTTGGCCATGGGAGCATCGGTAAAGGTGTTCGACAACGACATCATGAAGCTGCGCACTATTCGTCATGAACTGGGCAATTTAGTATTTACTTCCACGCTCCAGCCCAATGTGTTGAGGAACGTGTTTCGTTCTGCCGATGTGGTAATCGGTGCCATGCAATATATCAATAAAACTCATTTTTACCGCATTTCCAATGACCTGATCAGGGAGATGAAGCAGGGGGCTGTTATCATCGATGTGCGGATGGCACAGGGAGGATGCTTCGAAACCACCATGGAAGCCTGCCTGCCCGGCCATCCGGTGGTTTTTGAGAAATTCGGTGTGTTGCATTTCTGTGAGATGAGTCTTAGTTCGCGTGTAGCCCGTACCGCTTCCATCGCCTTGAGCAATATCTTCGTGTCGATGTTCTCCGCCATGGCCGACTGTGGCGGGATCGACCATTTTGCCCGGTTCGACCGCGGATTTGCCGGCGGTTTCTATCTTTACGCCGGCAAAATGGTCAACCGGTATGTAGGCAACCACTTCAATATTCCCGTAACCGATATCGGACTGTTTCTACCGGGGTATTGAAATATTTCATTCACTATTGATATTGCCAACAGCGAAGTCATATTGTTTACTGGATGTTCGGGAGGATTTATTGTTTTTGCAGGTCGAATCCGAGTTGAACGCCGTCGTATGTGTCGGTAATCGCCGTGATGGCTTTCAGCGTGCTGTTATTGGTCGCGGAACTGACGACTTTCAGTAATTTCAGTAAGTTATCGGCGTCAAAAAGCAGTTTTAAGTGATTGTCCGATTTCGCAACCGAAGCGTTTATTTTGCCTACGCCTTTTAAATAGGTGAGGGTAACGGTGTTGGATGATTCGTCGAGCGTATAGTCCCCGTTTAGTTTTGCTTTTCCCAGAATGGCCGAATAGGTTTTGTCAGCGTTAAAGGTAAATTCACCAGCACCTTCCCTGATTCCCAGTTTGGTGAGGTATTCGTCGAACTGTTTTTCTACCTGACCGGCGGCAACCGCTCCTCCCGCCTGTTTCAAGATATTGGTGCTCTCGAAATTGCAGGCTGCTCCCTGATAAGTCCATCTACCGGTGATATCCCCAACCCCCGTTTTGGATTCTACTACTTTGTTCAGGACGTTATTTAATATCGATTTGGAATTCGATTGTGCCTGGGATTGGAAAAAAGAGAGGCATCCCACTGTGATGCACAAGATTACTGTTCTTACATATTTCATTTTTTCTATTGTTTAATTGATTTTGTACGGTAAATATACTCTTTTTTTAATTGTTGATGAGTTTTTTATCAATCTTCCACCGCGACGGGGATTTTATCCTCACTTCGAAATTAATCGCACTGCCATAGTGCAAAAATGTGGAAATATTGCACTGTGTGAGTGCAAATGTATCTGGATGTGATCCCCTTATGGCAATTTGGATTGACTTACTGAATATTCAACTGGAGAGGAAAAATAATCCCCCGCCAAGATCGATATGAAATAAACTACTTTCCCGAAACGGGTTCGGCAGACAACCTTTTCTGCAGTATCAGATACCAGGTGAACAGGATGATCCCTTTAAATATGGAAGTGATAGACAGCGCCCACCATACGCCGGTCACACCCATGCGGGTGCCCAATATCATGGCAATCGGGATACGCAATGTGTTGAACACAATGCTGATGATGGCGGGTGGGGTAGTCCTGCCCAGGCCGTTGAACATACCCTGGGTGGTGATCTCCAGCATCATAAAAACCTGAGAGATCCCTATGATCAACAGATACTCGCCCCCGGCTTCGTATGCCGCTTTTTCGGGTACGAAAACCGAGAAGATCCCTTCTCCGTATAACACAAATGCCAGGGTTACTGCAATTCCCAATGCTCCCATCATCATCAAAGTGTAACGAAAAGCCCTGTTGGCACGGTTTATCTTGTGAGCGGCAAAATTCTGCGCCACAAAACTCCCCAGGGCGGTGGAAAATCCGGTGGAGGTATTCCAGGTGATTCCCTCGATCTGTCCGCCGGTGGTCTGGCTGGTGATACCCAGATGTCCCCCATATAGTGACGCTATGCGAGCGAGATTCATATTGATAAATGCGAAATAGGTATTCATGGCGGCCACTGGCAGTCCTAATTTCAGGATATTCAGGGTGTATCTTTTGCGGGGGCGGATCAGGAATGGGAATTTCCCCAACAATCCGTTCTTCTTTTTCAGGTGCCGGACGAACAATAGGAGTACTACGCTCTGAGACAGGATAGTAGCCAGTGCTGCGCCTTTGACACCCATAGCAGGAACAGGTCCTGCCCCGAAGATCAGAAGCGGGTCCAGCACAATATTTAAAGCAAGGCCGGTGGCGTTGAAATAAAAGGGAATATCACTCCGTCCGGAACCGATATAAATGCCGGAGAAGTTGAGGATCAGAAACATGATCGGAATCCCTAAGGTGATGATCTGCAGGTATCCGGTCGCTTCCACCGCAATCTCCTGTTCCAGTTTATAAAAGGATATATACGGTTGGGGAAAAAGAAAGAAGAATATGCCGAAAGCAAGTCCCAATAGTATGGCGATGGTGGTAGTATGCGAAGCATAGAGCGACGCCTGGTCTAATCGCCGGGCGCCGATGGATTGCCCGATGGAGATCTCGGCACTCACCTTGGAAATAAGCGCCACCGAATTCATCATCCACATGAGCATCCCGACGGAGCCTACTGCTGCGACCGACTGGCTGCCCAACCGTCCTATCCAGATGATATCCACCAGATTGTAGGCCATCTGGATAAAACTGATCGCCATCAACGGGAGGGCTAACGTGAGCAACTGCCGGAAAATGCCTCCCCGGGTAAGATCGCGCACTGCAGATGTTTGTAAAGATTGAGATTCCACCGGCAACCCTCTTTATTAAAAAAGGAAGTAACCTTTGACGTTACTCCCTCAGATTTCTTTTTTCGGGTTCAAAAGTAGTTATCATTTTCAATATGTGCAAATGTTTGACCTCTTATTTGTTTACCCTTTGCATGAATGATGTTGTCTGTTTTTCAGGATCACTTATAAACAATAACCGCTGTTTTGCCTTATAATTTCATACTTTTTCGAACATATTTTGTATATTTGCATAGTTTAGTGTACATTATTTCCTTCGCAAAAAGATGATTTTTCCATGAAATTTTTGGCATCTGTTTTTTTAATGCTATTCATCCTGAATCCAACCGGGTTTTTTGCTGCGAATAATCCAAATCTGGATTCTTTATTGATAGAAATTGATAATGCAATAAAGAACCAGAATTCCTATATAGGACAAAAAGAAAATTACATACAAAAAATCAAGTCTCAACTGGGGTATTCCGGACAAACACCCGAAAGCCGGTATATCATATATACCCAGCTTGTGAATGAGTATAAAGCTTTCCAATCCGACTCTTTGAAAAAATATTCAACAGAAAGATTGTTGACTGCCGAGACCATAAATAATTATTCCTGGATCGTCGACAGCAAAATAAATTTAGCTCTGGTGGAAGCCCAGAAAGGTCTTTTTCAGGAAGCCATTGATATTTTAGATAATATGGACAGGCACCTGCTTACCAGACAACAATTGATAGATTATTACAAAGCCGGCTCAGATACTTACATATACTGGTTGGAATATCTTGACGGATTAGATAATTCCTCATTGATTGAGAAAAGGCAGGCTGCACAGGATTCGCTGATAGAGATACTTCCGATAGATTCCTATGATTATGCTGTACATTTCGGTACGAAATATATTGAACGGGGTGAGTTCGATAAAGCTGAAATTGTGTTGCAATCGATTTTTTCAAAATTAACACCCGATAACCGCGACTATGCCGTGCTTACCTCTTTGCTGGCTTATCTGCATGAACGGAAGGGAGATATTGAGAAACAGAAAGAATTCCTGGCACTTTCTGCATTATCCGATATACGCGGAGCGATCCTGGAAAATACTTCTTTACGAACGTTAGCCTTGTTGTTGTTCAATGAGAATGAGATACAGAGAGCAAACAGGTATATAAAGAAAAGCATGGAAGATGCAAACTTTTACAATGCCCGCCTTCGTAACCTGCAAACCGCCAGAATACTGCCTATTATTGATAATGCTTATCAACAGGACCGCATAAGGCAACAAAAGAAACTTACCAATCTTTTAATCACAATCAGTATCCTTTCTTTCATTTTACTGGTTACGATTTTTTTTGTCATACGCCAGATGCGGAAACTGGCCAGAGCCCAGAAAAAGATACTGGAGATCAATGCGCGTCTGAATGAATTGAATATGGAGTTGAAAAACGCGAATGAACAACAGCATCTCACCAACAAGTCATTGGCTGAAGCAAACCACATAAAGGAAAATTTTATCAGTAACTTTTTGGAGATATGTACCGAATACATAGGGAAACTTGAAAAGTTTAAGCAGTCTGTCCATATCAAATTGAAAGTGGGCCAAACGAACGATATATTGAGAATGACAAGTTCCACGGCCGATTCTACCAAAGAGCTAAAAGAACTATATGAGAATTTTGATAAAGCGTTCCTGAATATTTATCCCGATTTTGTAGAAGAGTTTAATAAATTATTACGCCCTGAAGAACGGTATACCATTTATGATAATAATACTTTAAATCAGGAATTGCGCATCTTTGCACTAATACGCCTGGGTATTAACGACAGTAATAAAATGGCTGTTTTTCTTCATTACAGTTTACGTACTATTTATAATTACCGCAGCAAAGTAAAATCAAAAGCTTTGAACCAAAAAGAGGACTTTGAAGAAAAAGTAAGACAACTTTGTAGTTAAAAATAACACACCTTAGGACAACCGGATTTACTTAACGTCTGATAATGCCTTTGTTTTCTTATTGATTATCATTATATTATAAAAAATCAATGTAAAAAAAGTTACATTGGGGTTACCTTGTATTGGAAGAGGGTATTGACCGGGATACCTTTGTACAGATTCAACACGTTTTCTTTTACGATTTACGTATTTGATTCCATGAACGTTTTCGTTTGAATTCTGCCATGGCGGGATTTAATAAACCATTTTCATTTACTAAAAATTAAGGCATGCAAAAACAAATGAAGTTTAACATCATGAACAGAACATTTTTTCTCTTAGGATTTCTGTTCCTTTTATCTGTAAACGCTTTTTCCCAGCAACAGACAATAAATGGTACCGTAACGGACGAAGCCGGTGAAGCGATTATCGGTGCGAATGTTACGGTAAAAGGGACTACAAACGGGACAATTACAGACTTCAATGGGGCTTTTACCCTCACGAATGTACCGATTGGCTCCACTCTCCTGTTTTCCTATATCGGATACATTACCCGGGAAGTTGAATTTACAGGAACCAGCCCGATTCACGTTGTAATGCAGGAGAATATCGAACTGCTCGGCGAAGTGGTTGTTATCGGCTACGGAGCTGTTAAAAAGGACGATTTAACAGGTTCGGTAGCGGTTATTCAGCCCGACCTGGAAGGACGTGGCTTGTCGCCGAATCCACAGGATATGCTTGTCGGTAAGATCCCCGGCGTACAAATCGTTTCAAGCGGCGGATCGCCGAGTGGGGGAGCAACTATCCGTATCCGCGGCGGATCTTCCTTGTCGGCAAACAACGACCCGTTGATTGTGGTAGACGGAATTCCCCTGGCTGGCGGGCCAGGCGGAGTCGGTAACATGTTGAGTACTATCAACCCGACCGATATTGAAACATTTACCGTATTAAAAGATGCTTCGGCAACCGCTATTTACGGTTCACGCGCTTCGAACGGTGTTATTTTGATTACAACCAGGAAAGGCGTGAGCGGTAAGGTTCGTTTTAATTACGATGCGAATGTATCCGTCAGCCAACGCAGAAAAGGAGTGGATGTGCTTACCGGTGATGAATTCCGGAGTTTTATACAGGAAACATTTGCCGGATTATCGAACGAAGCCGAAGTGGTCGGAAAGCTCGGAACAGCCAATACCGACTGGCAGGACGCTATTTTCAGAACGGGTTACAATACGGAACACAACCTGAGCGCTTTTGGTTCTTATAAGGAGATGATGCCGTATAGGGCTTCTTTCGGTTATACCAACCTGAACGGTATTTTGAAAACATCGAATATGGAACGCTTCACCGGAAGTATCTCATTGAATCCCCAATTGCTCGATAAACATTTGTCCGTCAACCTGAACGCCAGGGGGATGTATATTAAGAACCGTTTTGCCGACCAGGGTGCGATCGGAGCAGCCATAGCCATGGATCCGACACAGCCTGTTTATGATGAGAACAGTCCTTATGGCGGTTATTGGTCATGGATCGGCAATGATGGGAAAATATTGGGTGTTTCCACGAAAAATCCGGTTTCGCTCCTCGAAATGCGTCATGATACTTCTAAAGGGTACCAATTCGTAGGAAATGCGCAGGTAGATTATAAACTCCATTTCTTCCCGAAGATCAATTTCAACCTGAACCTCGGGATGGATTATTCCAACACGAACGGTGAAAATGCTACTCCGCATAATGCACCGGCCGAAGCAAATGCCGGCGGATACCAAAATAATTGGGAAAACAAACGGAATAATTCGTTGCTTGATTTCTACGGGCAGTATAAAACCGATATGGACTTCCTGGAAAGTAACCTCGATATAATGGGCGGATACTCCTGGCAGCATTTCTGGTGGGAAAACAACAACCTGGCGATCCGCACGGCTCCCGAAAGATATGGGGAAGTGATCGAAGACAATGCTCCTTTTGCTGAAGAGTATTACCTGCTTTCATTTTTCGGCCGACTGAATTGGAACGTTTATAATAAGTACCTGTTCACATTTACGGTTCGTCAGGACGGTTCTTCACGTTTTAACAAGGACAATCGTTGGGGATTGTTCCCCGCTGCGGCATTTGCCTGGAGACTCAATGAAGAAGATTTCATGAGAGATTTCACCAATCTTTCGAACCTGAAACTTCGTCTGGGATGGGGGCTTACCGGCCAGCAGGATATCGGTTATACCTATCCAGCCATACGTGTTTATCAGAATAGTGTCGGGGAGGCGGCCAATTATTACCGTGACGGAGAATGGGTAACGCTCATCAAACCTTTGTCGTACAATGCGGACCTGAAATGGGAAACGACAACCACCTGGAATGCAGGTATCGACTACGGCTTCTTCAACAACCGTGTCAACGGTACAATTGATGTGTATCGTCGTGAAACACGGGATCTACTGAATCGTGAAGTAAAGGTTGCAGCAGGAAGTAATTTCAGTGAGTATGTAGTAGCAAATATAGGTACGTTGGAAAATATAGGTACTGAATTTTCACTCAATGTGGTACCGATAGCCACCAGGGACTGGAATTGGGAAGCGGGATTCAACTTTGCTTATAATAAGAATGAGATTACTGCACTGACTTACAACGACCAATCTGCCATGAACCGTTTCGGAAATACCGGTGGCGACGGAGGATTTAATCTCTTGGCGCATGCAGTGGGACATCCGCACTCGATGTACTATGTGTATGAACAGGTCTATGACGAAGCCGGAAAACCGATTGAAGGAATGTATGTGGACCGGAACAATGACGGACAGATCAATGAAGAAGATCTGTATCTGTATCACAAATTTACCCCGGACTGGACATTGGGTTTCAACACCAAACTGAATTGGAAAAGCTGGGATTTGTCCATCGCGTCGCATGGAAGTATCGGGAATTATAATTATAATGCGATAGCGGCCAATAATGCGGAACTCGCCCCGGCGCGTGTGTATGCCAACGAGTTTTTAAGTAACCGCCATGCTTCGGCGTTCGATACCAATTTCCAGTACAAACGCGTACTATCGGATTATTACATACAGAATGCGTCGTTTTTCAGGATTGATAATATAACATTGGGTTATTCTTTCAACGAAATTTTAGGCCATAAGGCCAAAACACGTTTGTCGCTGGCAGTACAAAATCCATTTGTTTTTACGAAATATCAGGGGCTTGATCCCGAAGTCTTCGGGGGTGTGGACAACAACTTTTATCCGCGTCCCGTCACAATTTTATTCGGCCTCAATGTTAACTTTTAAATAAAACAAAAATGAAGAAAATGAATAAAATAACAATACTTTGCGCCATGGCGCTGATGATCGGTTTCTCCTCCTGCCTGAATGATCTCGATACGATCCCGCCGGGAGGAAAGGAAACTACAGCCGAGGAAGCATGGAACGATGTAACTACCTACAATAAATTTGTCGCTAAAATTTATGCATCTTTTGCGCTTTCGGGAAACCAGGGCCCCAACGGTTATGACGATATTGTGAGCGACGACCAGGGTGAAGCCACTTTCCTCCGCTCCTACTGGAACCTGCAGCAGCTTACGACCGACGAAGCGGTTTGCGCCTGGTCGGATGACGGGCTCAACGGGCTGACCTTCTGTCAGTGGACTTCAAGCAATCGTTTTTGTGAATTGACCTACAACCGGATCCTGATAACCATTGCCTTTTGCAACGAGTTTTTGCGGGAAACGGAAGTCGAATTGCTGAATTCCCGTGGTGTGGACGAAGCATTGAAAACCAAAATAGAGGAATACAGGGCCGAAGTAAGGGCCGTACGTGCCATAAAGTATTATCTTTTAATGGATCTGTTTGCGAATGTGCCTTTCCTGACGGAAGAGGAGGGAGTTGGCGCTTTCCTGCCCGAACAAAGAGGACGTGACTTCTTTTTCCCGTGGATTGAAAGCGAACTGAAAGCATGCGAAGACAAATTGCCGGTAAAAAACACTTTAAACTACGGCAAAGTAAATAACGGGACAATCTGGATGGTACTGGCCAAAATGTATTTAAATGCCGAAGTATATATCGGACAAGCCAGGTACAACGAAGCGTTGACTTACCTGAATAAAATAATGGACGAAGGCTATTCGCTGGATACCAGATACAGTTATATGTTCGGTGCAGACAACCATTTGTCGCCGGAAATTATTTTCCCTGTTGTTTTCGATGGTAAGAAGGCAACCACCTATGGAGGTACCACCTACTTAATGGCGGCAGCCTGGGGATCGGATATGGAGCCGGGCAGCAATTTCGGTTTAGGACAGTCATGGTCGGGACTCCGTGCCAAAGAAACTTTAAGTACATTGTTTGAGGGGAATGATGCCCGTGCTATGTTCTGGACCGATAAAAGAACGCAGGAAACAAACGTATTGAACGACTTTAATTATGGATATTCTGTCATCAAATTTACCAATGTCAAACGCAGTGATCCGTTGAATGTGCCGGTTGAGGAGCGTGAATTCGGATCGGACAACCAATTCCCCGATACCGATTTTCCCATGTATCGCTTGGCGGATGCTTATTTGATGTATGCCGAAGCGGTACTTCGCGGAGGTTCGGGTGGAGACCGGGCGACTGCCTTGAATTATGTGAATGAAATTCGTGAAAGAGCTGGTGTTTCGCAGATCACCGATAGTCAACTTACGCTGGATTTCATTTTAGAAGAACGGGCGCGTGAATTATACTGGGAAGGACATCGTCGTACCGATCTGATCCGTTTTGACCGTTTTACCGCAAATTATGCATGGCCGTGGAAAAACGGAGTGTACAGTGGTACTGCGGCACTTGACGATATTTACAAGATATTCCCGATTCCGGCAGCCGAACTGGTCGCTAACCCTAATATCAAGCAAAATCCCGGATATTGATTTTTCCGGCAGAGAATCGCTTTGTAGAAAGTACATATCTATGAATAATATGGTCAAAGAAAAACAAAACAAAATTAGATATCATATGAAACAACTTATATATTGGAGCCTGTTGTTATTGCCGATTATTTTATTCAGTTGCAGTGACGATGAGAAAGCTCCCGTGCTAACCGATATAGAAGCAAGTAAATTGAATTGGCTGCCTTCTAACATGATTGAACTGGAGTTGCCGGAGAAAGGTGTCAATCCGTTGGTATTCACGGTTACGTGGACCGAGACCTTTTTCTATATGGACGGAAGTAAACAAGCCATGCCTGCAGGTCCGCTCAGCTATGACCTGCAAATAGATACAGAAGGAAATGAATTTGCGGGTGCAAAAACACTTGCTTCTACTTCGCGGCTTTTTACCGATATCTTTACCGCAGATCTTAATACGTTACTGTTAAGGGAGTTTGAGGTAGAACCAGGTCAGGCAGTGAATTATGAAATGAGAATACGTACGACTTACGGAGAGGGGAATACTTCCCAAACTGTCAATTCTTCCAACTCGCTCCCGATAACGATCACGACCTACACACCACCGGGAAATATAGAACCGATTTATATCATCGGCGATATGCAAGGTTGGAACAATAGTAGCAAGGAGTTTATGATGTATCGTAACAGCAGTGCATCGGATGATTATGTATACACTTATACCGGACTGATCAAAGCCAATACCTACTTCAAATTCTGTCCTGAAAGTTCATTGGGTTCATTCGATAATATGTATTGTGCGGGTGCCAACGGCGTATTGGAACAGGGAGATCTGGGCGCATTCTATATTGAGAATGAGGGCTATTACACGCTTACAATCGATATTGGCGCTATGACCTGGTCTATAGAAGAATATGATGCAAGCGCCGCACTTACCTGGCAGATACTGAATTTTGTGGGAGCATTCTCCGAGTGGGGAGCCGTAAACGAGCCGAATATGGTATCGTCAGGCTATGATCCCCATCAGTGGAGCCTGGATATCAATCTGAATACCATTGAATATGGAGTGAAATTCCGTGCAAACAATAGTTGGGACAATAGATGGTGTCCGAAAGTGCCGACCGACAGTCCTTATGGTATAGCCGAATTCAACCCGACGGCGCACGACAATAACATTGATATTTCCAATCAGGGTACAGGCAATTATCATGTTCGTTTCAATGACCTGACAGGACATTATATTGTAATGATTCAAGAATAACAGTAAAATGAATATAATCATGAGAAATAGTAAATATATGTTCGGTTTAATTTGTCTTTCCCTTATTTTATTTGCATGTGAAGACAACTATGAACGCACTCCCGGCGGCGAAACCGTATCGACAAATCCGGTTTTGAACGCGTTGTCGGAAAATGAATTTACCATTGAGGCGCCCAAAGATGACGTAGACGGACAATTCCTGTTCCGTACGTCCTGGTCACGCCCGCGTATTTCGTATGAGAATGGTCTGCCGGTTGAAGTTGAAAATATGAGATACACTCTTCAGGCAGGTATTTTAAGTCAGAACTTTGCCAAAGAGGTAGTCGTTGCGGAGACGGACGAGCTTTTCGCCGATATTTTTTCCGGGAAACTATACAATGCCATCGAACAACTGATTGATGGGGATTTTGATGAAACGCAAAACATAGAACTCCGGGTTGTTGCCGATTACGATGGAAATACCGAAAAACTGATCTCCAATTCGGTGATCCTGGTCGTATCAAAAGCAGCATCCTGGGAACCGGTGGAAGTCACTCTCAGGTTTAAACAGGCTGCCGGCGATTGGGAAGAGTTTGCCGTATATGCCTGGGGGGCTGAAGAAGCTTATGGCGGTTGGCCCGGGAAAAAATTAGAGGCGAATGGAGAAGGCTGGTATTCATTTACCGTGCCTGTCAGCAGGCCGATCAATCTGATTATAAATAACAATGGAGGCGGAAAACAGTTTGATTTCATAAGTGATCCGACCGGAGATGCCTGTTATGAGTTCAATACCGAAGATAATTCATTTACAGCCGTAGACTGTCCCTCATTGCCGATAACGATCCGGTGGAAATATATAGGAACAGACTGGACCTCGTTCGGTATTTACGCCTGGGGAGGCAGTCCGCTTGCCGATACCTTCGGTGGATGGCCCGGCACAATGATAGAGCCCGATGCCGAAGGATGGTGCAGCGTAACAGTACCCGCCGGACAAACTGTTGGAAATGTAATATTCAACAACGGCAGTGGTGGCGAGGGAAATCAGTTTGATGTTACCATGCAGATAACCGATGATATCTGTTTTGAAATAACATCCGGTTCATTTACAGTTGTCGATTGTAATTAATTATGGAAGGTCGTATGAGATGTAAGTCGATAGTATAAAGAATAAAATTTATCTTATGAATAAAATATCATTATTAATATACCTTCTGTTTGCCTTATTGTTCATAACTTCCTGCAATGATGACGGGCCTGATACTCCGGATCAGACAGGGGAGACCGAAACATTCTATGGGGAAGCGTTCGGTAAAATGCCCGCGTTGGACGAAGTTATAATGTATCAGGCCAATCCACGGGTTTTTGCCCAGAGCAACTCATTGAAAGCCATTACAGCTCGTCTGGACAATATCCGGTCATTGGGCACCAATGTGCTTTGGCTGATGCCGGTGAATGAGCAGGGAAAAGAGAAAGCTTTCGGATCACCTTATTGTATCAGGGATTACAGAACGATAGAGCCTGAATACGGTACGTTGGAGGATTTGCGGGAGTTGGTAGAAGAAGCGCATAAAAGGGAAATGGCCGTGATCATGGACTGGGTTGCCAATCATACTTCATGGGATCATGATTGGTTGAAAGACCATAAAGAGTGGTACACGCAGGACCCGAATGGAAATGTCGGCCCCCCGGCAGGAACTAACTGGAACGATGTGGTTGATTTAAACTACAATAACCGGAAGATGCGTGAAGAGATGATAGAATCAATGAAGTATTGGATACGCGAAGCCAATATCGATGGCTTCCGGTGCGATGCGGCGGACTGGGTGCCGGGTGACTTCTGGAGGGATGCGGTTTACCAGTTGAAGAATTTACAGCCCGGACGGGAAGTATTGATGCTGGCGGAAGGCACTGATCCTAAGAATCTCCAGGCCGGTTTTGATCTGGATTATGGCTGGAACTTTTGTGATGTGCTCGAAGGCGTTTACAACAACGGCAAAAGTATCTCCGAACTCTATACATCGCATTTGAATGAGTACGGACGGATCCCGGCAGGAAAGCAGAAGTTGCGCTTCATAACCAATCATGACCGCGCTTCAGAGAACAGCCCGGTAAAAATGTTCAAAAGCCAGGAAGGTGCAGTTTCGGCCTATGTTATCTCCACTATGTTAGGCGGTGTCCCGTTAATATACGGTTCACAGGAAGTAGGGTATCCTTCTGAAATAAACTTTTTCCGGTATGTGAACATTGACTGGAGCGATAATCCAGACATCTATCGGGAATACCAAAAGATAATGGAGGTTTACCAATCAACAGAAGCATTCAAAAATGGAGGCCTTATTACTTTTGAAAACCCGGATGTCGTTTGCTTTACCCGATCGACCGGAAATGAAGAGGTACTGGTCATTGTCAACGTAAGGAATTCGAATGTTTCCTACACCCTGCCGGAAACATTTGTCGGCGAAAACCGTACCAACATGATGAATGATGCTCCTTTTACAGTAACCGGAACAATTGAATTGGCTCCTTACCAGTATTATATTTTAAAGAAATGAGATTGAGAACTCTTCACTAAAGTCAGGCCTTTTCTGCTCACTGATCTTTCGAACACATAAACCAGATATGAGTATAATAACGATTAATTACCCGAAGAAAATAATTTATTCTATAATTTTTTATCTTGCAATAGGATTGTCTGCTTGTACAGGTGGATTTAAAGATACAGTCATGTCTCCCGATGGAAAAATAAAGATACAGGTAAGTTCGGAAGACGGACAGATCTATTATGCTGTAAGCAAATCCGACAAGCCAATTCTAAACAGATCGTTACTGGGATTTGTGTTGCAGGACAGTGATCTTTATAAAGGGCTTACAATCACAGATGTTACTTTTGATTCATTCAACGAAACGTGGGAACAGGTCTGGGGTGAGGAACGATTTGTGACCAACCACTACAACGAGATGAAGCTTTCCATACAGGAAGCTGGCGGAATGTCCCGCCGGTTTGATCTCCTGTTCCGTGTATTCAATGATGGATTCGGGTTCAGGTACGAGTTTCCCGAACAGGAAAATCTGAACGACTTTGTGATTATGGACGAATTGACCGAATTTGCCCTGGCCGGTAATCATACAACATGGTCGATCCCTTATGATATTGAAGCGTATGAAGGTTTATACAGGCCATCTTCGATCAATGCTTTAGATACAGTTTGTACTCCACTTACAATGGAAACTTCCGATGGATTGTTTTTAGCGATCCATGAAGCCAATCTTACGGATTATGCAGCGATGAACCTGCATCCCCGGAACGACGGTACCACATTAAAATGCTATCTCACCCCGTGGTCTACCGGTGAGAAGGTTTTTATGAAGGCACCTCACGTTACCCCCTGGAGAACCATGATCATTGCCGATAACGAGGCCGGTTTGTTATTGTCGCGTTTAATGCTGAATCTGAACGAACCCAACAGGATAGAAGATACTTCGTGGATACAACCCGGACGATATATTGGTATCTGGTGGGGGATGCACATGAAAGAGTATACCTGGGAAACGGGACCAAAGCATGGCGCCACTACTGCGAATACCAAACGTTATATTGATTTTGCTTCGAAACACGGATTCGACGGCGTATTGGTCGAGGGTTGGAACAAAGGTTGGGAAGATTGGAGGAGTTTCAGTTTCACCGAATCATATCCCGATTTCGATATGGTAGAGGTGACCCGTTACGGAGCCGAGAAAGGCGTAAAACTGATCGGGCATCATGAAACGGGCGGCTGGGTCTCCAATTACGAACCGCAGATGGAGGAAGCTTTCACTTTATACCGGGACCATGGAGTAAATGCAGTGAAAACCGGATATGTAGGTACATTATTGGACGGCAAGGAAATGCACAGCGGGCAATTTGCTGTAAACCATTATCGTAAAGTAATTGAAACAGCGGTAAAATACCGGCTTATGATCGATAATCATGAGCCGGTAATGCCGACGGGCTTGCAGCGTACCTATCCGAATTTGATGACAATGGAAGGCGTCAGAGGGCAGGAATGGGATGCGTGGTCGAACGATGGGGGAAATCCGCCGGAGCATACTACTATCATTCCATTTACACGCGGACTGGCAGGACCAATGGATTTTACGCCGGGAACATTTAATTTCACAAATAAAGCCATGCCCGGAACACGGGTACAAACAACATTGGCAAAGCAGTTGGCCCTGTTTGTCGTATTGTTCAGTCCGTTACAGATGGCATCGGACATGATTGAAAATTACGAAGCAAACCCGGCCCCTTTCGAATTCATCACACAATGTCCTGCAAATTGGTCTGAAACCGTTGTCGCGGAAGCGAAAATCGGTGAGTATGTAACCATTGCCCGAAAAGACCGTAATAGTGAGAATTGGTTTGCAGGAAGTATTACCGCTGAGAATGCGCGCGAAATGTTCATGCAACTGGATTTTTTGGATAAAGGAGTTACCTACAAAGCCAGGATATTTAAAGATGGCAAAGGTGCACACTATGAAACGGATCCTTATACTCTCAATATTGAGGAAATTGAAGTTACAGCCGACTCGGTACTGGTTATTAAGCAGGCTCCTGGTGGAGGAACCGCCATCATATTTACTAAAAAAGATGACTTACAATAGACATTAAGCTTGTTACGGAATAAGGAAAAATAGAACTGCCCCCAAAAAGTTGGATAAAAACTTTTTGGGGGCAGTTCTATTTGTGATTCACTCTCTTAGGCTCTGCTTTTAGATAAGAGAAAGAGGAGATTTTCCGGTGTACCGGAATAAATTCCCCTCTCCTCTTTGGAGCGGAAGACGGGGCTCAAACCCGCGACCCTCAGCTTGGAAGGCTAATGCTCTATCAACTGAGCTACTTCCGCGATTTAATTGACAATTGACAGTGGATAATTGACAATTAAATTGGGACTCTATCATTGTCCATTGTCAATTTTCTATTACTCATTTTCAAGATTTAATTGTCCATTTTCAATTCATCGGGTGTTCCCTTCATTGTCAATTTTCAATTGTCCATTGTCAATTTAAAGTGGGCAGTGATGGATTCGAACCACCGAAGGCGTAAGCCAGCTGAGTTACAGTCAGCCCCATTTGGCCACTCTGGTAACTGCCCTTTGCGGGTGCAAAGATACAAAAATTATTTGTATCTTGTTTGAAGTTCCATCATTTTTAACGCGGTGATGGCCGCTTCGTCGCCTTTATTACCGTGCCTGCCGCCGGCCCTGGCTTGCGCCTGGTCGAGCGTAAGGGTTGTGAGCAGACCGAAAATTACCGGTACATCGTATTTGAGGTTGAGTTGGGTGGTACCTTCGGTCACGCTGTGGCAGACAAATGTGAAATGCGGCGTTTCCCCCTGAATGACACATCCCAGGATGATAATGCTATCAACTTTCGCCTTCTCGATCATCACCTTTGCAGCGTAGGTCAGCTCAAAACTACCGGGCACGTGTTCAATGATTATATCATCGGCCGATACACCGAATTTCAGCAATGTATTGGTTGCTCCGTTCAGCAAACTATGGGTGACAGACGAATTCCAGTCGGATACCACAATGCCTACCCGTTTTCCTTTCCCATCGGGAACTGCCGTCGGATCGTATGACGAGAGGTTACTCAATGCTGTTGCCATGACTGCTTAGTTATTTTCTTTCAGAAAAAGAGCCTGCTGGATAAACTTATCCGCTTCCCGTGATTCCGGAGAGTTAAGATAGGTCTCCTTGATCTGCGTGAAAATCTCAATAGCCTTGTCGTAGTCGGCTTTGCTCAAATATGCTTCGCCGGCCTTTTTATAATAGATGGGACTGAGCATTTCGTTGTTGGCTTCTTTGGCTGCCTTGAGAAAGTTATTTATAGCTTGATCTGCCTGCCCCATATTCATATATACGTCGCCTATGGCACCGGTGACGGCCGGAGTGATCAACAAATCTCCTCCCTTGAATTTTTTCAGGTGTTCAAGTGCTTTCTCATTATTGCCCATCCGGCTGTAAGAGATGCCTGCATAGGCGCGTGCAAGATCAGCCGTTTTGGTTCCTTTATAACGATCTATGATGGATTCAAATCCTATGTAATCGTTGCCGTTTCCGAAGAGAGCCAGAGAATCGTCTCCATTCTGGAAATAGCGTTCTCCTTTAAAGAGAGCAGCCTGTGCTTTCTCGGCGCGGGGTGTTTTGTGTAAATAGTGATAGGCGAGAAAAGCACCTACAAGGGCAATTACAATCAGCAATCCTGTTACAATGATTTTCTGATTTTTTTCGAGAAATTGTTCGGAAGTAGTAAGTGCCTCTCCGATATTTTCGAAATTCTTTTCGGCTTTCGACTCTTTTGTTTTTTTAGCAGACATATTTCTTTGAAAAAATGTTACGTTTTTATTTTTCGAGATGCAAAAGTACAGTTTTTTAAATGATAAATAAAATTTCAACACCTGTTTTTTATAAAAATGAGAGGTTGTTTTAATCTTTTTCGTAGGTTTGTAGTCTTATAAAGGTGAAAAGGTGAAAAAGTGGTAATGTTGATGCGATAATTAGTCATTCAATTAGCAAATTGGCACATTAGTTTGTCTTGACTCTAAAAAAGAATTTGATATGAAGAAATATATATTGATTGTAAGCCTGCTCATAATTGGCCTGTCGCGTATGGAGGGACAGGTGGATGCCGGTTTTAATACTGTTCCGGTGGTGAACGGAAAGGTGGTTTTTGAGCAGTTTATTCTCACGGATCAGGGACTTTCGGCTAATCAGAAATATGTCACCCTGCAAAAATGGGTGAAGGATAAGTATACCGGCAGTCCATTGGTGTCGAGTATTCGTTTTGATGATAAAAACCAATCCGCGACGGTAAGTGCAAAAACGGAGCTGACGGGGGTGCCGGGGAATACTGTAATGAATTACCGGTTCGACCTCTCCGTAGCCAATGCCGGATGTGTATTGGTGGTAAGAGATATTACCTATCAAAGTGCACCAAAGCAGGGGACATCTTCTTTTCCGAGGACCATTACTGCTGAACAGACCATTACCGATCAGGCCGTGGGTGCTCCGGGAGAAGAGGGGCAAATAAGAAGTAGTACACGAAAAGCTACCCTCTCGTTTCTGAATAGTCTATATAAAGAGGTGTCGGGGCTGTTTTAATAAACTACCTACAGTCATACAATTGGACGTGATCGATTTATCTGCTTCCTTTCTTTGCAAATTAATTTGCAGAAAGCTTTGGTAATTTGAAATTATATGCTTAATTTTGCGCCCTGATTTACCGGAAAATGATGTTTCGGTGAAGTGCTGTGGGTGTGATCCATGGATATAAATGTTGGTGAATAATAAAGTAAACACAGTATATAGCAATGTCTAAGATTTGTCAAATAACAGGAAAAAGAGCAATGGTTGGCAACAACGTTTCCCACTCCAATCGGAAAACGAAACGTAAGTTCAACGTCAATTTGTTCAGAAAAAAATTCTATTGGGTGGAAGAAGATTGCTGGATCAGCCTCAATATATCGGCATCCGGTTTGCGTACCATCAATAAGATCGGTTTGGATGCAGCCTTGAAAAAAGCCGCTGCAAATGGATATTTAAACGCTTAACGATAGGGAGGAAGCAGCAATGGCAAAAAAGGTAAAAGGAAACAGGATACAGGTGATCCTTGAATGCACTGAGCATAAGGAAAGTGGTATGCCTGGCACTTCGAGGTATATCACTACAAAGAACAGAAAGAATACTACAGAACGGTTGGAATTGAAAAAATACAATCCCATCCTTAAAAGAATGACTGTTCATAAAGAAATCAAGTAAAACAAGATAGACTATGGCAAAGAAAGCAGTGGCGGGATTCCGTGACAAAAATACAACTACCGGGCGTAGTCATACCAAAGTTATCAAAATGGTAAAATCGCCTAAGACCGGTGCGTACAGTTTTAAAGAAGAGATGATCCTGAACGACCAGGTGAAAGATTATTTTTCGAAATAAATCTGTTCCATTCAGACTTTTTACTCTGCTCGCCAAAATAGATAAGTTTATTTTTTGTGGGAGCTTGATGAAAAGAGTCAGTTAAAAATATATAAAAGCTTCCCTGTGCTCAAACGCAGGGAAGTTTTTTATTGACTATTTTGTAGCTTTGTAGATTGTGCGGGTTGCCTGCCATATCGTACAGATGGAAAAATCAAAGGTATCTTAATAATTGTTCTATGGGCTTTTTTGATAGATTCACAAAAGGGAAAAAAGAGACACTGGATAAAGGTCTCGAGAAGACAAAGGAGAACTTTTTTTCGAAGATCACTCGTGCCGTTGCCGGTAAGTCGAAGGTCGATGATGATCTGCTCGACAACCTGGAGGAGATATTGGTTACCTCCGATGTGGGCGTGGATACTACCCTCAAAATTATCGAGCGTATTGAAGCACGTGTAGCCCGGGATAAATATGTGGGGACAGATGAGTTGACCGCTATGCTCCGTGATGAGATCGCCTTGCTCCTGACCGAAAATAACAGCGACGACCTGTCGGAATTCACCCTTCCCGAAGGGAAAAAGCCTTACGTAATCATGGTAGTAGGTGTGAATGGCGTAGGAAAAACAACCACTATCGGAAAACTCGCTTATCAGTTCAAGCAAAAAGGATACTCTGTTTATCTGGGAGCGGCCGATACGTTCCGTGCAGCCGCAGTAGAACAACTCGGCATCTGGGGTGAACGGGTAGGTGTGCCGGTGATCAAGCAAAAAATGGGTTCTGATCCTGCTTCTGTGGCGTTTGATGCGGTCAGTTCGGCCAAAGCGCATGATGCCGATGTAGTAATCATAGATACCGCCGGCCGTCTGCATAACAAGGTTAACCTGATGAACGAGCTGACCAAGATAAAAAATGTAATGGGGAAGATCGTTCCCGGGGCTCCCGATGAAGTACTTCTCATCCTTGACGGCTCTACCGGACAAAATGCTTTTGAACAGGCCAAGCAGTTTACAGCGGCTACAGAAGTGACTGCCCTTGCCATCACCAAACTCGACGGAACTGCCAAGGGTGGTGTAGTGATCGGAATTTCCGACCAGTTTCGCATCCCTGTGAAGTATATCGGCCTGGGTGAAGGAATAGAGGATCTGCAGGTGTTCCGCAGACGAGAATTTGTGGATTCCCTGTTTGGTGAGTGATGAATATAAGAATATATGGTTAATAACAAGATAGATGTCGTTACGCTGGGTTGTTCAAAGAATCTTGTCGATTCGGAATTACTGATGAGGCAACTGATTGCTAACGGGTATACCGTGGAACATGATCCTGAAACACCGCGCGGCGATATTGCTGTGATCAATACCTGTGGCTTTATTGGCGATGCAAAAGAAGAATCGATCAATATGATCCTCTCTTTTGCCGAAGCCAAAAAACGGAACAAACTCAAAAAACTGTTTGTGATGGGTTGCCTCTCGGAACGCTACAGGGAGGAACTGTTGGAAGAGATACCCGAAGTGGACAGGTTTTACGGTAAATTCGACTGGAAAGGCCTTATTACTGATCTGGGTAAATCCTATTATAAGGAGTGGGAGTTTGATCGGTCGTTATCAACTCCGCCTCATTATGCCTATGTAAAAATATCGGAAGGGTGCGACAGGACCTGTTCATACTGCTCCATCCCGTTGATCACCGGAAAATACAGATCTCGCCCCATCGAAGAGGTCGAAGAAGAGATCCGGCGATTAGTGGGGAAAGGAGTGAAAGAATTCCAGTTTATTGCGCAGGATTTAACCTATTACGGACTTGACCTGTACCGACAGATGAAATTACCCGAACTGGTAGAACGTGTTTCAGACATAGAAGGTGTGGAATGGATACGTCTTCATTATGCTTATCCCACTCATTTTCCAACCGATCTGTTACGGGTGATACGCGAACGGAATAATGTATGTAACTATCTTGACATTGCCCTACAGCATATCAGCGACCATATGCTGAAAACCATGCGACGTAATATTACCAGGCAACAGACTATTGATCTGATTCAACGTTTTCGTGAAGAAGTGCCGGGTATTCATCTGCGTACTACTATGATGGTAGGACATCCCGGAGAAACGGAAGAGGATTACCTGGAACTACTTGAATTCGTCGAAAAGACCCGGTTCGAACGGCTTGGTGCTTTTCCCTATTCGCACGAGGAAGATACTCATAATTACAAGTATTATTCCGATGACGTACCTGCGGAGGTGAAGCAGGAAAGGATGAACAAGCTGATGGAACTGCAGGAGGGGATCGCCCTGTCAGTGAATGAAGCAAAAGTGGGAGAGACCCTGAAAGTGATTGTCGACCGGGAAGATCCTGAGTTCTACGTCGGTCGAACTGAATTTGACTCGCCGGAAGTGGATGGGGAGGTGTTGATCGATAAGTCGAGAGTGTTGGAAATTGGCCGGTTCTGCCATGTGAAAATCAATGCTGCAATGCCTTTCGACTTGATGGGAACGGTGAGTGTTTGATTCTGAATTTCGGATTTCGGATTTGAGAACTGCGTTTTTGTTTACAAAATATCTTGATTGACATGACCTACGAAGATTTTATTGCTGAAGTAGCCAGACGCCTTGAGTGGCCGGATGAAAAAACTTCCGGTATCATTGAGACAATTCTGGAAGTGGTGAGCGCGGAGTTGAAAATGAATAATTCCGTGATCCTCGATAATTTTGGTACTTTGAAAACCGATATTCAGCCGGAATATATTCTGGTGAATCCGGAAACCAAAGAACGGCATTTGATGCCTCCTGCCGTTGAGATCGTTTTTGAAGCCTTCTCTCAGGAAAACGGAGAAAACTCATTATCCTATGCCGGTTTTACGCCGGATGAAACATTATATAATGAAGTAAACAGCTCTTTCTCCCAGTTCGAACCGACACCATTGAATGAGGGTGTACAGTTTCCCGGTATTCCCGAAATAGTTGTTGGGGAACAGGAAACAGAGGATGAAATCCCGGAGTCGTCGCTTTCGCGGGAAGAACAAAATGTTTTGCCTGAGGAAATTTCTCATCCGGAACCTGAAGTTGAGACTCCTGTTGTTCCGAAAGAATCTCAAAGAATTGTTGCTTCAGTTGAAGTTACAGAACCGGATAAAAGTCCGGAGCAGTCTCCACCTCGATATCGCTCCCATCGAGGATTGAGGAACAATAAAAGAACATCATCTGTTTGGATCCCGATTGCGGGAGGGATAGCCATTGTCGTGGCATCACTTTTTTTTTTCAAAGGGGATAAGGACAGGTAAGGCGGAGGTAGTAACTTCTCAAGTGGATTCTGTGTCATTTTCTGAGAAGGAACCGATTGTAGCACAGTCAGCAATTCCTTCCCAGAGGGGAGCAGTTGCTGTCCTGCCGCAAGAACAGGAAATGGAAAAGATAACCCTACCGGAAGGTAAGACGTTGCGGCTTTTGGCACTGGATATCTTTGGAGACCGCGAATTCTGGGTATACATCTATCTTGAGAATAAAGATAAAATTCCTAATCCCAATAAAGTCCCAGCGGGCACGGTATTGGTTCTTCCTGACAGGTCTGTCTATTCCATTAATGCGGCAGACCCCCATTCGGTTGCCAAAGCAAAATCCCTCGGGAATGAGGTGTTGATGAGGTTTTAGCAAACCGTAGTCATTTAAAGTATATGTTGTAGCTTTTCATGAAGGTAAGACGGATATAAAATGGTATGGATTTATATTATCAACGTTAAATAAACAATCTTATGCAAAAACAACTGACAACATTGGCCATATTACTGGCAACTATTTTCCTGCTCAGCTGTACCAACGGTACGCAGGGGACAAAAGGACAAGACGGGAAGTGCCAACCCATCCGCACGGAAGTGCCCGGCCGGCCGTCGGGACAGAAAGACGTACTGGGGCTGGTAACCGAAAAGCTGGACACCGTACGCGTCGGCTTTATCGGCCTGGGCATGCGCGGCCCGGGTGCCGTACAGCGTTTTACCCATATCCCGGGAACGAAGATTGTGGCCCTGTGCGACCTGCACGAAGACAGGGTGGAGAAGGCACAGGGCATCCTCGAAAAGGCCGGCTTGCCCCGTGCCGCCTCCTACAGCGGCAGTGAAGAAGCCTGGAAGGAACTCTGCCAGCGTGATGATATCGACCTGGTCTATATCGCCACCGACTGGAAAAAGCATGCCCCGATGATGGTCTACGCCATGGAGCAGGGCAAGCATGTGGCCTGCGAAGTACCCGCCGCAATGACCCTGGAAGAGATATGGGACGTGGTGAACACCGCCGAGCGTACACAGAAACACTGCATGCAGCTTGAGAACTGCGTGTATGACTTCTTTGAACTGACCACGCTGAACATGGCGCAACAGGGCCTTTTCGGTGAAATACTCCATGCCGAGGGCGCCTATATCCACGACCTGAGCGATTTCTGGGGTTATTATGAAGGGGACTGGCGCCTGCAGTACAACAGGGAGTTCCGGGGAGACGTGTACGCCACCCATGGTATGGGGCCTGCCGCCCAGGTGCTGGACATCCACCGTGGAGACAAGATGAACACCCTGGTGTCGATGGACACCAAACCGGTGAATATCCCCGAATACCTGATCGAACAGAGGGGCGTGGACCGCGACAGCGCTTACCGGTTTGCCAACGGACAACACACGATGACGATGATCCGCACGGAAAAAGGGAAGACGATCCATATCCAGCACGACGTGGCTTCACCGCGTCCCTACAGCCGGATGTACCAGGTGAGCGGCACGAAGGGTTTTGCCAACAAGTACCCGACGCAGGGTTACGCCTTGCAGGGTGATGTCCTGGCCGAAGGGGATGTGCCCAACCATGAGGAGCTGAATGCCCATAACTACGTATCGCAGGATGTGCGTGATGCCTTGATGGACAAGTACAAGCACCGTATCCACCGCGAGTTGGAGGAGAAAGCGAAGGAAGTGGGCGGCCATGGGGGAATGGACTTTATCATGGATTACCGGTTGATCTACTGTCTTCGGAATGGACTACCGTTGGACATGGATGTGTATGACCTGGCGGAATGGTGCAGCCTAGCCGAGTTGAGCCGTATCTCGATAGAGAACAACAACTCTCCGGTGGAGGTGCCCGACTTCACCCGTGGCAACTGGGACAAAGTCCGGGGATTCAGGCACGCATTCGTGGACTGATATGATCTGAAGAAATGAATTCGACAATAAACCCTAAAAGTTCAGTTTAATTTTTAGGGTTTATTTTATAGAATGGTAATGTTGCGTAACCAATCTCTCCTTCATCTGGATGATGTTTGAAAATCAAAATAAATGGATAAAATGAAAACACATAAAAATATAATCAAGAGGACAATTTTATTGATTGTAGTAGTTATTGTAGCAACTATAACTGTTGTTGGACAGAGGCAACCAGCATTCGTTATTGTACATGGCGCATGGGGCGGTAGCTGGTCATTCAAGCAAACAGATTCAATACTTACATCAAAAGGTTACACCGTGTATCGCCCCAGTCTTACCGGTCAGGGGGAACGGGTACATCTTGCCTCGCCCGATATTGATCTTAATACACATATTTCAGATGTGGTAAATACAATTTTGTATGAGAATCTGAATGACATCATACTGGTTGGTCACAGCTATGGAGGTATGGTAATCACAGGTGTTGCCGACAGCATTCCTGAACGAATAAGACATTTAATTTATTTAGATGCTTTTGTGCCTGATGATGGTGAAAGTGTGATAAGTGCGCGTATGGATGGAAAGACCGGACCTGAGAGTGAATCAACCAATGGTTTTGTGGTTCCTGGCTGGATAAGAGAGGATGATCCACTACCCCGCGACGTACCTCAATCTTTAAAGACATTTACCACACCGGTATCCCGTAAAAATCAGCAAGCCTTGTCATTACCCGCCACTTACATCTTAACTGTAGATCAAGGGAAGAAACCGGAAGAGGATCACTTTTTCTTTTTTGCTGAACGTGCACGAGAAAGAGGATGGAAGATGATTATCATGACCGCAGATCATAATCCACAGCAGAGTAATGTAGATGAATTGGTTAATTTGCTTGTGAATGAAGCGGTGCATACAGGAAAAACAAAAGAGGCTATACCATTTTGATGATCAGCCTCCCTCTGTTACTGTTATGTGCATTTATAGCCTATCTCCTGTTTTTCAATAGCTCCGGGATCTGACTCGGTTCTTGGGCGACAGGTACTCCTGCAGCCTCGAAAGCAGCTATCTTTTCGGCTGCGGTGCCACTTCCACTGGAAATGATGGCACCTGCATGCCCCATTTGCTTTCCGGGGGGCGCCTGCTGACCGGCAATAAATACAGCTACCGGCTTGGTTATATGTTCCCTGATATATGCTGCAGCCCGTTCTTCGGCATCACCCCCGATTTCGCCGATCAATACGATGGAATCGGTTTGAGAATCATTCTCGAACATTTCAAGCAATTCTATAAAATAAAGCCCTACCACCGGATCACCTCCTACACCAACTGCAGTGGATTGTCCAATCCCTTTTTGGGTAAGATTATAAACTACTTCATAAGTAAGCGTACCACTGCGACTGATCACACCTGTACCTCCCTGTTTGAAAACCATGGAAGGCATAATCCCTACCAGGCTCTTTTCCGGTGAAATCAATCCGGGGCAATTGGGGCCGATGAGATTGGCACCCTTGCGTTTGATATAGTGATACGCTTCTATCACATCGAGTGTAGGTACGCCTTCAGTAATGGTGACGATCAGTTTTATCCCGGCATCGGCAGCTTCCATCATGGCATCTTTCGCAAATGGAGCCGGGACAAAGATGACCGATGTGTCGGCACCGGTTTCTGCTACTGCATCCCTTACCGTATTAAATACAGGAATTCCGTCTACAGACTCTCCTGCTTTACCGGGTGATGTTCCTCCCACTATATTGGTACCATATGCTTTCATTTTTGATGAGTGAAAGCCTCCGTCACGGCCTGTTATCCCTTGTACGATCACTCGGGTATTACTATCTATCAGGATACTCATATTTTGTAAATTAAAAGTGAAAAACAAAAATAAATGTGCTAATTTATTAATATGCCAATCCCGATAGATCGGGACAAGTAGTGCCAATTAAGTTATTATTCACAACACATTAGTCTTATTGGTATATTAGTCTCATTGGCACATCGAGACCGCTTTTTCGGTAGCTTCTCCCATAGTTTCGGCTACATGAAGGCCGCTGCCCTGTAATAGTGCACGTCCCTCTTTTTCATTGGTTCCGGTAAGCCGTATCACAACGGGAATATCTGTTTTTATCTGTTTGAAGGCTTCCAGCAATCCTTTTGCCACGTCGTCACACCGGGTGATGCCACCGAAGATATTGATCAATACCACTTTTACATTCTGGTCGCTTAGCAGCAGTTTCATTGCTTCAATCACTTTTGTCGGATTGGAACTTCCTCCTATGTCAAGGAAATTGGCCGGGTTGCCGCCATAGAGCTTAATCAGATCCATGGTGGCCATTGCCAGGCCGGCGCCATTTACCATGCATCCTATCTCTCCTCCCAGATTCACATAACTGAACCCTTTGTTTTTGGCATTCTGCTCTTTTTTCTCCTCTTCTGTCGGTTCATTGAGAGTCGCTATTTTGGAATGCCTGAAGAGTGCATTGTCGTCGAATGTCATCTTTGCATCGATGGCCATGATCTCTCCTTCTTTGGTAAGTACCAGCGGGTTGATTTCTGCCAGAGAGGCATCAGTACTGATAAACAATTTATAGAGCTTTTGGAGGATTACGGCAGCCTGGCGCACCTGCTTGATGTCGTCAAATAGTTTAAATGCTGCCTCGCGGGCCAGATAATCGGGCATACCTGTCGAAGGGTCAATCACGAACTTATGGATCTTTTCCGGTGAGATACGGGCCACCTCTTCAATGTCCATCCCCCCCTCTTTGCTTAACATGAGGATAGCGGATTTTGATTTTCTGTCGATGACGTAACTCACATAATACTCTTTTTCAATGTTGATTGCCTGGCCTACCAGGATACGGTCGACAGTGAATCCCTTGATATCCATCCCGAGAATTGCAGCGGCATGCTTGCGTAATTCTACTTCTCCGTTAGCCAACTTGACTCCTCCGGCCTTTCCCCTGCCTCCGGTATGTACCTGTGCTTTTACGATTACCTTTTGTGAATCCAGTTGGCTGTACGCCTTGACTGCATCCTCCACTGAACGGCACACAATACTCCTGTCGACGGGTATTCCATACGTTGCAAATAATTCTTTTGCCTGATATTCATGAATTTTCATACGATTAAAACTATTTATTTTCACTAAAGTTAGATATTCGCTCGCTATAGCATAGTTCAAGCAAGCTTGGCTCTGCTTATTTAGCTTAACGCGAATAGTTCAAAGGTATCGTATGGAACTCGCATTTAATCATGTTCACTAAAGTTAGTCGTTTTCTGCACTCAACATAGTAAAAACAAGTTTTTCCTCTGTATTCGTTTATCGAAAACGTTCCTGTGAGGGAACAATTGTCATGCTCGTTTCATGGGGCCTTTTCCTATATAATTTTATGATGATTAAAAATTGTTGTAAAGCTATTAAATTATTTTGAATTAAGAAATCCAATAGTGTTAATGGAGAACGCTTCATTGCGTTAAATTGTTTAACAAAATCATAACTTTCTCGTTAAACTAAATATCAATATCCTCAATGGAGATGATTTTCTTGGAAATAGCGTAGATAGTGAGTCCCGACTGACTGCGGATCCCTGTTTTCATTGCAATGTTCTTCCTATGCCTTACCACTGTGTGGATACTGATGTTCAGCGCATCGGCAATTTCCTTGTTTAACATTCCGTTGACAAGGCCGGTCAGCACCTCGATCTCTCTCTTGGTGAGGTTCTCTTCTCCCTCTTTTTCGTTTGGCTGGGATTGGCTCTTTTTGTCGAGTTTCAGGAGTAGGTGTACAATATGTTCGGTTGAATCGTAAAGAGTGAAAGTGACGTCGGTCAGTGTCGACGGTTTATGCATCATGCCGAAATCGATGCCTGCAACGGATAGGGAAGGATAACTCTTCCTGATCTTCTTGATTTCCTTTTCCCGGTTTACAAACTGTACCGGATTGGCTATTAGTATGTCAACCGGATTGGATTCGAGAAGTTCGATTAAGTCGTCCAATGTTTCCAGCCTGTGGATCCGGCAATCCATGTCCGATTGATAAAGAATGGCCTGTATACCTTCGCAGATGATTTTCGAAGATTCCAAAATAGCTATATGGAGTGTAGACTTATTCATTTTGTTCCCTTTCAATATCCACCCCCGACGGAATCAGGATGGTTTCCTCTATCAGAGAGTGAATGTACAGATCGAACTCGAGTTCATAAAGCGACATGAACAATTTACGACGAAGATCCAAATCGTTATCGATCTTTATATATTTAAGCAGGAGATTTTTCAGATCCTTCAGTTTCAGCTCTATATCGGTGTGATGGTCGCTGTATTCTCTGGAGGAATAAACTTCCTGGTCGTTCTTATATTTATCGCTGCCTAAGAGTGTAATGAAATAGGGAAAAGCCACTTCATCTTCGTAATCGAGATGTTCCCTGACCTCCGTAAAATATTCATTGAAGAATTTTTCCAATAACTTCAATTCTTTTTCGGGATGATTTTCCTGAAGTTGACGAATATAAGCGCTGATTTGCGGATATTTATCGAATCTGTAGTAGTTGTGGCTACTCTTCAGAAAATCGATCACCTGCAGCAGATCCTTTCTGGTGAATGGTTGTTCTCCTCTGGTTCCGGAGCCATTATAAAGATTGGCAATGCTGACGAACAGCCGCTCGCTGATATCATACTGATTGCAAAGCTGCAACACGGTGCGATCGCTTACCCGGAAGTCGATGTTGAAATGTTGCAACATAAGCAACAGGTAAGGGTTGCCGTCAATCAGATCGGCCATTTTCATATATGGCTTTACTCTTATTCTTGAAGAATGATACATACCTTGGAGTCTATTTTTTTCACTAAAGTTAGGCTGTTTGAATTATATCCCACTATTTCTGACCCTGTTCCTTAGCGGAAACATTTAGAATAAATTTTGTCTCTGCCTTCATTTGGTGAAATAGTTGTGCAAAAATAATAAAAAAAGATGGTAATTTAGAATGGTTCTATATTAATATCTGGTAAGCCGCCTCGATTTTCCGAAAAATGATACTTTATCCCGGATTTTTTTGTATTATTGCGCTCCTAATTAAAAAAAAATGTTCGATTTTCAAAGTTTATTACTCCGGCGCCGCAGTATCAGGAAATTCAGTGCAGAACTGCTATCTCCCGATGAGATCCGGAAAATTATTGAGGCGGCCCTGCTTTCACCTACTTCCAAGAACAGACACTCATGGGAGTTTATTGCTGTGGAAGAGAAAGAAACTCTGGCTAAATTATCGGTTTGTAAGCCTGGTAGTGCTTCATTTATTACCGATGCAGTTCTGTCCATTGTGGTTTTGGGAAACCCGCTGATAAGCGATGCGTGGGTAGAGGATGCCTCCATCGCTGCCATTAATATGCAGTTGCAGGCTGAAGAATTGGGTATAGGTAGTTGCTGGGTGCAGGTGAGGAATCGGAATTATTCCGACACTATATCGGCAGGTGAATATATCAATGAACTGCTGGAGATCCCTATGCCATTGGAAGTATTGTGTGTGATAGCCTTTGGTAAAAAAGAGAAGGAGAGAACTCCGGCCGATCTGGAGAATCTTCATTGGGAAAAAGTACATATCGGAACATATAGGCCGGATGACAATTGAAAATTGAAAGTTGACAATTGATAACGAAATGAAGAATTAGCTGATTATCCATTGGTAATTAGTAATTAATAATTTAATTTGATGATCGATTTTTCTAAAATACCCTCTCCCTGTTTTGTTATGGAGGAGGAACTACTTCGCAATAATCTCCGGTTGATACGATCGGTACAGGAGCGTGCCGGCGTGCAGATTATTCTGGCTTTCAAGGCATTTGCCATGTGGAAGTCATTTCCTGTCATACGGGAATATATAGGGCATTCTACTGCCAGTTCTGTGGCTGAAGCACAGTTAGCGTTCGAAGAGATGGGGAGCCCCGCCCACACTTATGCGCCTGCGTATACTGACTCCGATTTTCCATACTTCCTGAAATATAGCAGCCATATTACCTTTAATTCCCTATCACAGTTCGAGCGTTTTTATCCGCAAGTACGAACGTCAGGGAGAAAAATAGAATGCGGAATAAGGATTAATCCTGAATTTTCGGTGGTGGATACAGATCTGTACAATCCAAGCGCCCCCGGCTCGCGACTCGGTGTTACGTCCGACAGGATTGGAGCACAGTTGCCCGAAGGTATTACAGGATTACACCTGCATAATCTGTGTGAGAATAACTCTTACGATCTGGAGAAGACACTGGAGGTAGTGGAGCAAAAGTTCGGACACCTTTTCCGGCAGATACAGTGGCTTAATCTTGGCGGAGGACACCTGATGACGCATAAGCAGTATGATGTGGAACACCTGATACAGGTACTGACCGGCTTGAAGGAACGTTACCCTCATCTGGAAATTATTATGGAACCCGGCAGTGCTTTCGCCTGGGAAACCGGCGTACTGGTGGCGACGGTGGCAGATATTGTGGAAAACAGGGAGATAAAGACCGCCATGCTGAATGTATCTTTTGCCTGTCATATGCCCGACTGCCTGGAGATGCCTTATAAGCCGCGCATCCGTGGAGCCAGCCAGGATCCTGTTCCCGGCAAACCCACCTACCGGATGGGAGGAAACAGTTGCCTGAGTGGTGATTTTATGGGAGACTGGTCTTTCGACGAACCGCTACAGGTGGGTGACAGGATAGTTTTTGAGGATATGATCCATTATACGATCGTAAAGACTACTATGTTCAATGGTGTATCTCACCCGTCTATCGGACTTTGGACTACAAAAGGAGAGTTCGAACTCTATCGTCGGTTCGGTTATGAGGATTATAAACAGAGGATGAGTTAAATAAACCGGTGTATTTGCTTATCGAAAACATTCAAGTAAACTTAGTTGTTTTCTACGCTCAACATAGTAAAAACTTGTTTTTCCTATGTGTTCGCTTATCGAAAACATTCCAGGCAAGCTTGTCTTCTGTTCATATTGCTTAACGAAAACGTTGATATTTTTAAACAATTTCCAGACTGATAGCGTTTAACAAATTGAGAAACTTGATTTCATATGATTCAAAGATTTATTTTCAATGGTATTATATGGAATCCCGACGTATCGGGACAAGCTTCGCTTTTAAAGTGTTCTTGTGTGAGAATAGTTCTCATGCTCGTTTTTCTCCAATTAATCAAAAAGTATTAACATTAAAAACAATTAGTTATGGGTTGGTTATGGTGGATTATTGTAGGTGCTGTTGCCGGTTGGCTGGCGGGTAATTTGATGAGAGGCGGAGGTTTTGGTTTTCTTGTGAACCTCCTGGTAGGCATCGTGGGTGCCGTTATTGGAGGCTGGGTCTTCGGCCTGTTGGGAATCAGTACCGGAGATGGTGTCATAGGCAGTCTTGTTACGGCGCTTGTAGGTGCTATATTGCTGCTCTGGATCGTTTCCCTCTTTAAAAAGAACAGGTGACGGAACACCTGAGAAATAATAAAAAAATCGATGTGTAAGTGTATGCACATCGGTTTTTTCTGTTTAAAAGATAACCCGATTTATGCAAAAACAGCGTATCGGTATTTTTTCCGGATCATTCAATCCTGTTCATACCGGGCATCTCATTCTGGCAAACTATATCTGCGAATTCACCGATTTGGATGAGGTGTGGTTCGTGGTCACACCGCACAATCCGCTCAAAGAGGCCGGAGATCTGTTGGATGATGATATGCGCCTGGAGATGGTGCGCCTGGCGCTGGAAGAATTCGATCATATGACTGTCTCTGATGTGGAATTTCATATGCCTCGTCCTTCCTATACCATAGATACTTTGACAAAACTGACGAACAAGTATCCGGATAAAGACTTCACCCTTATCATAGGCGGCGATAACTGGAAGCAATTCCACAGATGGAAAGAGTCCGGCCGGTTGATAAAAAACTATCAGATCCTTGTTTATCCGAGACTGAGTGAAGAGGTGGTGATCCCGGATGAATTCGCTGTATCTGTCCGGCTTGTGGAAGCTCCCATAGTTGAACTCTCTTCCACATTTATCCGTGAAAGTATCCGCGACGGAAAAAACATGCGCGCTTTTCTTCCTCCCAAAGTGTATGATTTTATAGTCCAAAACGGACTATACCGAAAGAAATAAGATAGATGGGTTTATCCTTCCTTGTCGTACCTGATCTTGTCCAGAATGATCGGTAGTATGGTAGTATCTACCCCTGCCTCTTTCAATTCCTTCTTATCTTCGTCGAGCATCGATTGAAATATCTCAAAACTGCCTGCTTTGTCGAGCGAAAGTTTATACAGTTCGACCGATCTTTTCGTCTGTTCGAGGCATAGAGCCACATGGCCGGCATTGAGATAATCATGAGCATTGGGTTTAGCTTCCAATATGCGGGAGTAATATCTCTCTGCCACATCGAGTTTGCGCGACAGGAAAGCACACCATGCAATAGAGCGCCATGCACGGGTATTATTGCTGTTGATCATCTCCACCTTAAAGTAATAGTTGAGCGCTTTTTCGTACTCTTTCAATTCCAGGTGGCAATGTCCGATATTGAGTTGAATATTTAGGTCGTCGGGACGAAACTGTTCCAGACGGCGGTAGTATTCCAGGGCGGTGATAGGTTCTTTCAGTACCCTGTAGCAGTAGGCAATGCGGTTTAGCACCCATGTATTGTTCTCTTCTATCAGATCGGCATGCAGGTAGGCCTCTAATGCCCCTTTCATATCAGCCAGCATCTGCCGGCAGTAGCCTATTTTCTGCCATATCTCACTCTTGCCGCTTCCCGTTTCTGCCAGTAGGGTATAGGCACTGAGGGCTTCGTTGAAATTATTTTTCTCGAAATAATAGAGAGCTATCTTTTCTAAATGATTGGGTTGCATTACTATCGGTTGAAATGCCGGCAAACGGTGGTAGTTGAGCGGCAGTTCAAAGATATCGGGGAATTCGCTGCGACGGGGAAACAGTTTAAAGAAGCGATAAAGATCCTGAATATACTGCTTGATCATCGTTTCTTCTTTTTGGAAAGGCTTGAGTGCCTCTTCTTCTGTCTGCATCTTTTTCAGCTCATCGCTTTCGGCCCCTAGTTGGGAAGCCATCATCTTCCGGTAATTTTCAGGCATCATCATTATGCTAAGGCAGAATGAGTATTTATCGGAATTGCAGATAAGTGACGATCCGGAAAGAGCTTCTACGAGCGAATCTCTTTCGGAACGGTTGGCGAAGAGTTGTTGAATACTGCTGTGCCGAGGTGTGAACGGAAGGAACCAATTACTCATTTGCTGAAAGAAGGGGTAAGACTTCAGATTTGAAAAAGTAGAATGAAAGACGTCGGCACCTTCTAACTGCAATTCGGTAAATTCCTGTAATTTATCCGTCAGCCCGGTTTCATCCAGTATCTTTTGCCATTCGGGATTCTTCTCATCGAACCCGGTTTCACCCATCCATTCATCTAATTTTATCTTTTTACCGATCATCGGACTCAGTTTCATCATTTCGGGAATGATCTCCTCCGTCAGTTTTTTTGTGATCTTTTCCGTCTCATGCGCCTGAATGAAGCCGATAATAGCTGCAATAAAACGATGTCCGAAGGTTTTGTCATCCGACAGCAGTTTCAGCCGGTCGCAGCACCCTGAATACAGTTCTAACCGGGAGTTATATATCTGGAATATGGGGATGATACCTGTTATCGCCCGGATAGCCAATTCCGCTTCCGGGTGGTTGCAGAGGTCGAGCAACAATTCAATTTTCCGTGCGTCGAATCGTTGCAGGATATTCATCATTAGTGCCGGGATAAACAGCGCTTTATCCTGCTGCGGAACCGACTGGTCTTCCATGAAATTACGGCACGAGGTGATGAAATCGTCGTTTGCCCGGGGAGAGACAAAGACCGTATAGAACAGATCTTGTTGCGTGTTTTCGCGTGTGATTGTAGTCTGCCTTATACGGGACTCTTTCTCCGGGCCATCCTCCAGCAGATCGATGAAAGAGAGGGTGTCTGCCTGTTTGGTGATAATAGTCCTGTACTCCTCTATCGTTACAGGTGTACGCACTTCCATCAATCTCATTTTATCGAAGAAAATGGATGAACTTTCCTGCAGGAGTAGTTGTTCAGCTGCATCTTCCGCCAAAGTATATATATCGCGGATCAATTTGTTGTAAACACGTTTTTGTTCCGGGTCTTTTTTACCTTCAATCAGATAGTGAAGCATGAATTGATAATTGGTAGTCAGCTCGGCTATTTTTTCCGAAACCGCCCAACTCTGCTGTATGGTAGAAAGCTCTTTTATCCCTTCAAGGGCATCTTTCAGTTGCTTTTGTTCGATGTATGAGTAGATGGTTGCCAGTTTTTTCCTTATATCGGATGAATTCATAATTGGATTGAATTTGTAGTCTCTTTGATGATCAGCGTCGACGGGAGACAGTCTGTCCATGGCAGTGGGGTACAGATCAATTTACTCCATCCTTCCGTGCCGATGATAACAAGATCCTGCTCCTTAATAAAGTCGCACCCTATCTTTTTGTCATTGTCCCATAAGTAGATCCGTCCTTCGGTTTTCTTTGCGATGAACTGGTAGAGTTTCTGCATTTTCGCATCGGATTCAATAATGCCGATCGCATCCCAGATCATGATCTTCACATTTTCCTGCTGGGCAATCCGGTAGAGATAAGTGAAGATATGTATATCGGATTTCTGCAGAATGGGAATAAATAACTTCCTGAACTGCGTAATCCCGCTGTCTATGAACAGACCGGTAGCTACTGTATTCCGACTGAACAGAGCATTGATACTTTTCAGGTTTTCGGCTTCCTTCTCTTCGAATTGTTCGAGTATGAAGGAGTCAGAGTACTTGGGATCACTTTTGAGTTGTCCGTACTTTTTTATTAAGCTGGAGTTAAACTCATTGTTATTGATACCCAATAAAATCAGATTGGATTTCTGCTCTTCAGAGATCCTTATGATATCTGCATAGTAATCGTCGGAGGATTGAATGAACAGGCGCAGAGTAATCCTCTCCCTCTCTTCCGTGGAGATAAGATCGGAGATGATCTTGTGCTTATATTCGTCCATCTCTTCACTGAGTCGTATCTCCTCCGATTTATCGATAAAATAGAGAAGGGTGATAGACGATTTTTCCGATTTCGACCGGATAATTCGGGTGGCCAGCCTGGTCAATATTTTACCTGTTTCCAACATAGAGAAACAGATCAATGCACTATTGTTTTTTTTCATTTCCGCCTCACCGTCGAAGCGATTTAATAACATATCTGCAAAATCCATACCACCCTGTTTTTAGTGAACAAATTAACTGTTGATAATTTCGCTATCGAGCATAGAATCCTTGTATCCAAGAAAATAGAGGATGCCGTCAATCCCTACCGTGGAGAGTGATTGTCCTGCGTTTCGTTTTACCTTTGGTTTGGCATGAAAAGCGATGCCCAGACCGGCTATTCCCAACATGGGCAGGTCATTGGCTCCGTCGCCAACCGCCACCGTTTGTCGAAGATCGATCCTTTCGACCTGGGCAATGAGCCTTAATAATTCAGCTTTCCTTTTGCCATCGACAATATCACCCAGATAGTCTCCGGTGAGTTTTCCATTCTCAATTTCCAATTCGTTGGCATACATGTAATCGAATCCGTATTTCTCTTTCAGATAATTGCCAAAGTAAGTGAATCCACCTGACAATATGGCGGTTTTAAATCCTACTTTTTGTAATACTTTCACCAATCGGTCTACACCCTCGGTGATAGGCAGATTCTCGGCAATCTCTTTCATCACGGAAACATCCAGCCCTTTTAGCAATTTTACGCGCTGCCGGAAACTTTCATTGAAATCAATTTCACCCTGCATAGCCTGCTCGGTAATAGCTTTTACCTGGCTACCCACACCCGCTCTTTCGGCCAGTTCATCTATCACCTCCGTTTGAATGAGGGTAGAGTCCATATCGAAACAGATAAGCCTGCGCATGCGCCTGAACATACTCTCTTCCTGAAAGGATATGTCGAAGTTGAGCGAAGAGGTGAGTTCCAAAAATGCTTGCTGCATCTGTTGGCGGTCGACCGGTGTACCTCTTACCGACAGTTCCACACATGACTGTGCCGCCCGCTGTTTCTCGTCAAGCGGGATGCGGCCGGTCAGACGCACTATATTATCGATATTGAGATTTTGCTCAGCTATAATCTTCGATACGGCGGCGATCTGTTTAGCCGTAAGTATTCTTCCCAGAAGCGTGATAATATACCGGTTCTTGCCCTGCAGCCCCACCCAGTTGGTGTATTCTTCGTCCGAAATAGGTGTGAAGCGGACATTCACATCCATCTCGTACGCTTTGAACAATAGATCTTTCATTATCTCTCCGGAGATGTTGGTCTTCGATCTGAATAAGATACCCAGCGACAGATTCCTATGGATATCCGATTGCCCGACGTCGAGAATAAATGCGCCATGCCTGGCCAGAATTTCTGTAAGTGCCGCTGTCAGACCAGGCTTATCCTCTCCGTTTATATTGAGCAAAATAATTTCTGATTTTTCCATTATTATTACGATAATATTGTACTGTTATAGCATTGAACCTCGTTGCCAGTCTCTTTTCCCGTTTCAAATAACAGGCATAGATACCTGTGAATAAATATCTTCAATGTCCTGTTTTCTGATTTTTTCAAAATCCTCCTCTCTTACGCAGATCATCAGTCCGGCCATATCGAGCGCACCCGGGCTGATGAGCAACTGTTTTTTTCCTTTCTCGTAATAATGCCTCGGACGGTGTGCTTTACGCGGAAAGATGTGGAGTTTATACTTGTTATCCTCCGTAAAAGCTATCACGTTCATCATAGGCTCCGTCTCTTCCGGCTGAAGATGATGGAGGTACTGGTATACATCCTCAAAAAGTTCCTGGGCTTCGTTTTTGTTTTCACTTTCGATTTGCAGGCATGAACGAAGTTCGTTATCACCCTGCATAAGCAAAGGAACTTTGAGTCCTGCCTGCAAGTGGAAGTGGTCGGGTGCGGACGCACCGCATTTGGGACCATTATAGAAGATCAGGTAATCGGGAAGTTGTTCCGCCAGCGTGAGCATGTCTCCTGTTTTTTTACGGATACGTTGTGGTACATGCGAATGGAGTGGGATTGTGAGATGGTTTCTTAGAATGGGAAATGGATTACAGAGAATGATATATTTTCCCATAAATGGAACTCCCTTTTGCCTGGCGGGCCGGTTGATCTCACATAGAAAACAGGGGCGCTTTTCAATCGCCTCTTTGCTGATTGTTGCCGCTGTAGAAACCATCCGTGCCGGATTGAACTGTAGTCTTACCTGGTAATCGCCACCCCATGTAAACTCTTTTTCCCGCAGGTTATCCAACTGTAAAATACCATCTCTTAATTGCTCCCAATCTATCTGTTGTGCAGAAAACAAATGGCTTATTTCCCTTTGAAGATCCATTCAGTACCGATTTTTTATAAAAGCAAAGATAAGGATATTTTCTTTTACTCTCTATGGAAGTGCCGGGAAATAAAAATAGTGGGATTGCTGTTTGATTATCACCTTAATTTTTATACCTTTGTGTGATAAATAACACAAAATGTCTACTCAGTAATGAAAATTTCGGATCATATCTTTTTCTGCTTGCTCGCCCTTTTCCTTTTCTCCTGTACGGAGGCTACGGAAAAGAAAGGCCGTATGGCGGGTAAAGGAAAGGCTGAAACGGAAGCAAGCAGGGCAGACAGCGGACAGGAAGACATCTCCGGAGAGGAGAATTTCGATCAGTTTATTCGTAAATTCAGTACCCAGGAGTCTTTCCAACTGGAGCGGATCAAATTTCCGATCAACGTGATCGTCCCTGATGATGAAGATGAAGGAATGGCTCCCATGGAAGAGACGATCGGGAGGTATGAATGGGAACTGCTTGACCTTACCTATGATAGCACTTATCTGACACGCCCTTACGATCAGTATTATCAAGGCGTGCGCTACGGGAAAGATACCGCTGTAGTGGAGATCCGCGGGATCAATAATGGTATTTATGCCGATTACTACTTTACACTGATCGATAAGAAGTGGTATTTGGTGACACTGTATGAAGCGTCATTTTAACATCTCATCTCCGAAACTGAGCGGTAGCAGATCTTTTGCACTCTCCAGCACATAGACGGCTTCGTTGCCATACATCAATATCTTTATTGGCGCATTGAAGCGGTTCTCCGTCTCTAACAGCACCTGTCGGCAACCACCGCAGGGAGTAATCACCTCATTGGTGAACCGGCCGTTATACCAGGCGGCGACAGCAATAGCTTCAATTTTCTGATCAGGATAGGTGGCATTGGCGAAAAAAACGGTAGTCCTTTCAGCGCATAATCCCGACGGATAAGCGGCGTTTTCCTGATTATTGCCGGAAATAATTTCACCGTTTCCCAACAAGACAGCGGCACCTACTCTGAACCCCGAATAAGGTGCATATGCTTTTTTTGTTGCCTCTTTTGCCGCCTCGATAAGTTTTTTTTCCATTTCGGAGCATTCCACTAACGGATAAACAGCTATCTTTGTGGTTAAATTGATTTCTCTCATATAATTATTTTTTTGATTAAGGGAGCAAAGAATAATCAGATGATTTACTGATTTATCTGTTTATCGATTAGTGAATTAGTACATTATCAAATCAGCACATCAAACTAGTCTCTTTAAAATGGGTTACATGCTTGATTATCGCATATTACAGAAATTGTTTCACAAATATAGATATATTTTACCGCTCTTTGTTGTTTTCTCCTTTTTATTTGCGCCTGCTCATCACCTGGCGGCACAGGTCAGAGTAAGCACTTATGAGAATTATATTCGTAAATACAGTGATCTGGCGGTAGAGCATATGGAGAAATACAGAATCCCTGCATCCATTACACTGGCGCAGGGGATACTCGAATCGGGAGCAGGATTGAGTGATCTGGCCCGCCGCTCCAATAACCATTTCGGAATTAAATGCCATCGAGGATGGAATGGGGGAACGGTATATGCTGCCGATGATACGCCCAACGATTGCTTTCGGAAGTATAAAAGCGTAGAGGATTCTTATCAGGATCACTCTGAGTTTTTGGCCTATAGTAGTCGTTATAAAGCTTTGTTCGATCTCTCTATTACTGATTATAAGGGATGGGCAAGGGGATTACAAAAATCGGGTTATGCCACCGACAGGGCGTATGCCAACAAATTGATAAAGCTGATCGAGGATTACGAGTTGTATCGTTTTGATGATACAAAGTATCGTAAAGGAGTTAGTCGCAGGGAACGAAATGAGCAACGAGAAAGAGAGGCGGCGCAGGTAACCTGGACGCATCAGCCGTATATCACACACGATTTGGTATACGTGATTGCAGTTGATGGCGATACGTTCAGTAGTATCGCACGGGAATTCGGGTTCAAAGAAAAAGACCTGTTGAAATTCAACGAAGTGCCTGAAGATTTTCCGCTGAGCGAAGGTGATATAGTCTATTTTCAAAAGAAGAAAACGCGTGCTGATAAGCCGTATGAATTCCATACTGTACAAGTAGGAGAATCCATGTACAGTATCTCACAGAAATATGGTATTCAGCTGCGTAATTTATACCGGCTTAATAAAAAAAGCTATGAATATGTCCCCGAAGAGGGTGATATTCTGAAGTTGAGATGATTTTGAAGTGGAAAGGTGGAAAAGTAATTTGGTAGTGCCAATGTGATGATTTAACGATTTAATGATGAAATTTTAAATTGAAACAACGTTTGACGGAGCCAAATCGACGTAGTCAAATTTTAAAATGAAATCTGATAAATAATATATAACAAAAGTAAAACCGGGTGCCAGAATATGTTTCTGGTATTTCCGGATAAATAATAAAGTAATACAGAGATGCAATACAACACACAAATGAAAAAGCTGGCACTGCCGGAGTATGGACGCAATATCCAGAATATGGTAGATCACTGCGTGGGCATTGAAGATCCCGAAGAACGCAAAAAATGTGCCTATACTGTTATCGATATTATGGGGAGTATGTTCCCCCACCTTCGTGATGTCAACAATTTCAAACATATTCTATGGGATCATCTGGCTATTATGTCGGACTTTAAACTCGATATCGAATATCCCTATGAAGTGATCACCAGGGAGGATCTGAATACTCCTCCGGGACATCTTGATTACAGCCGCCCCACAATGCAGTACCGCCATTATGGCAAAATCATGGAAAGGATGATCAGGATCGCTGCCAATATGGAGGAAGGCGATAAGAAAAACTACCTGGTGAAGTTATTACTCAGCCAGATGAAACGCTCCTATTCCCAATGGAACAAAGAGGCGGATGATCGGAAGATATTTCACGACCTGCACGTATTGTCGGAAGGCAAAATAAAGATCGATACCGAAGAGTATGTGATCCCCGAGGTAAAAGTAAATACCAACCGGGATAAATTGAAAAATATCAAGTATCAACGCAGAAAATAACAGAGAGTGATTTCCAGAAAAGATATCCTTCAGGTTGGAAGTACACAGAAACCTTACGGAATAAAGGGTGAAATAATTATCCGGTTTCGTAAGGCGGAGTATGCCGATGTGGAAACAGAATATTATTTTCTGGAAATAGAGGGTATTCCCGTGCCCTTCTTTGTTGAGGAGTTTACTTATTCAACCGATGTTACTGCCCGGGTGAAGTTTGAAGATGTCGACGATGAGATAGCGGCGGCTCGATACGTCAACACCGATGTTTATCTGCCGCGGGAATTGGTGAAATCTCAGGAAGAGCAAACAATGGCCGATTGGGATTACTTCACCGGGTTCACTGTTATCGATCAGCATGGAGTAAAATTAGGTGTTATAGAGGAGGTAGATGATTCCACCCTGAATGTGCTCTTTGTGGTGAGAAAAGATGGGAAGGAATACCTGATCCCGGCTACGGAGGATTTTATTGTTGCTATCGATGAAGAGAACAATCTGATTGAAATGTATCTCCCGGAAGGATTGATCGAAGAATGAAACCGGTATGACCGGAATAATCGTAATTCCTTGCCCGATCCGGGAAAAAACCACCCTGAATTTTTATTATCTTTGCATGCTTTACTGCAGATGATCATTTCCCTATGGAAGATGGAAAACGAAATATCGCCATTTTAGGTTCTACAGGTTCTATTGGAACGCAGGCGCTGGAGGTTATATCACGTCATCCCGACCGATTCGGGGCATATGCTTTGGTCGCTAATAACCGGGTCGAGCTGCTTATTGAACAGGCACGCACCTATCTCCCCGAAGTGGTGGTGATTGCCAACGAATCGAAATATGAGCAGTTGAGAGATGCCCTGAGTGATCTGCCCATCAAGGTGTGGTGTGGAAGCAAAGCGGTTGAGCAGGTGGTGCAGGACGAACAGATTGATATGGTTCTTACGGCCATGGTCGGTTTCTCGGGTTTGCAACCTACTATAAACGCAATAAAAGCGGGAAAGACCATCGCACTGGCAAATAAGGAGACGTTGGTAGTAGCTGGTGAACTGATAACTTTATTGGCATTGAAACATAGAACGCCTATTTTGCCGGTCGACTCGGAACATTCCGCTATTTTTCAGTGCCTGAACGGTGAAGGCGACAATAAGGTGGAAAAAATATTGCTTACGGCTTCGGGAGGTCCTTTCCGTACTCTGTCGAAAGAGCAATTACGGCATGTTACCCGCAAGGAGGCGTTGGCACATCCTAATTGGAGTATGGGCGAAAAGGTCACCGTCGACTCATCTACCCTTATCAACAAGGGATTAGAGATGATCGAGGCCAAATGGTTGTTTGGAGTAGAACCGTCGCAAATCGAAGTGCTCGTACATCCGCAGTCGATCATTCATTCCATGGTACAGTTCGAAGACCGCTCTGTGATAGCCCAATTGGGAGACCCCGATATGCGTATGCCTATCCAGTACGCCTTTTCGTATCCGGTCAGGCTCAGGTCGGATGTCAGGCCACTGAACTTCCTCGAACTGTCGCAGCTGACATTTGAAGCACCCGACACGGATAGATTTCCCGGTCTTTTGTTTGCTTATGAGGCGATTGCAGCAGGCGGGAATATGCCCTGTATACTGAACGCTGCCAACGAAGTGGCGGTGGAACTGTTCTTACAGGAAAAAATAGGCTATATGCAAATGAGCCATTTAATAGAGAAAACCATGCAGAAAGTATCATTCGTGCAATCACCGTCGTTAAGCGACTATCTGCAAAGCGATGCAGAAGCAAGAGTAATAGCGAGAGAACAAATAATTGAATTTACTAATTGATAAAAATAGCACGCCGGTAAGGTGTGTGTAATAATAACTGAATGGAGACATTTTTAATTAAGGCGTTACAACTCATCTTGAGTTTGTCGATATTGGTGGTTGTACACGAATTTGGGCATTATATCTTTGCGAGGATGTTCAAGATAAGGGTAGAGAAATTTTATCTTTTCTTTGATCCCTGGTTCGCACTCTTCCGCTACAAACCCAAAAACAGCCATACTGAATATGGTATCGGTTGGTTACCCTTGGGCGGTTATGTGAAAATAGCAGGAATGATCGATGAGTCGATGGACAAGGAACAGATGTCACGTCCCGCAGAGCCGTGGGAATTTCGCTCTAAACCTGCCGGTCAACGGCTGCTGGTAATGGTTGCAGGTGTAGTATTTAACCTGTTGCTGGCATTTTTTATCTACTCTATGGTGCTATTTACCTGGAATGATACCTATCTTCCCCTGAAAAATGTGACTCAAGGTATGGAGTTCAGCCAGGCGGCACACCGGGCCGGCTTTCAGGACGGGGATATTTTGCTCAGGGCCGACAATAAGGAACTGGAACGCTTCGGTGTGCGTACACTGCTTGATGTAGCCAATGCAGAAAAGGTGACAGTACTGCGTAATGGTGAGGAAGTGCAACTAACCATGCAGGAAGGATTGATGGAAAACCTGCTGAAAGATAAGGAAGGGTTTGCCGTTGAGAGGATTCCTGCTGTTGTGTATCAGACAATGGAGGGAAGTGCTGCCGATCGAGCAGGACTGACTACCGGTGACAGTATTGTGGGAGTGAACGGTATTGCTACACCGGTTTTCAGTGACCTGCGGGCAGTTCTTGACGACAATCGCAACCAACAGGTTACGCTCGATTATTACCGGAACGGAACATTACAAACCGCAACTATAGAGGTGGATTCAGCCGGAACTTTAGGTTTCTATGCAATGGGATTGGGACAGGTTTATCAGACCGTTACAATTGAGTATGGATTCTTCGAGTCATTCCCGGCAGGGGTAAAATTGGGCATACAGACATTAAAAGATTATGTAGCACAATTTAAATATGTATTCACCAAAGCAGGTGCTTCTTCTTTAGGTGGATTTGGAGCAATCGGAAACCTCTTCCCCGCACAGTGGAACTGGAAGGCATTCTGGATGATGACCGCTTTCCTGTCGGTAATCCTCGCCTTCATGAATATCCTGCCTATTCCGGCACTCGACGGAGGCCATGTGATGTTCCTTATTTATGAGGTGATCACCCGGCGGAAGCCTAACGAGAAATTTATGGAATATGCCCAAGTGGCAGGGATGATCCTGCTACTGGCGCTGGTCTTGTATGCAAATGGTATGGATGTGGTAAGGGCTATTTTTAATTAGCACTGCTCAAAGCCTCTAAAGGTCTCCGCTTTAGTTGCATACAATCAACAAATCAGTAAATCAGCAAATCTATAAATCAATGTGAGATGAGGGTTTCGGAATTAATTAACAATACAGGGAAGACTGCTTTTTCGTTCGAACTATTACCCCCGTTGAAGGGAAACAGTATTCAGCAAGTGTACAATGCTATCGACCGCCTGAAGGAGTTCGACCCGAAATATATCAATATTACGACGCACCACAGTGAAAGTATCTATAAGGAAGATGAAAACGGTACTTACCGGAAAGTAAATGTACGAAGACGTCCCGGTTCAGTAGCTATTGCTGCCGCCATACAGAACAAGTATGGAATACGGGCAGTACCTCATATTATCTCCCAGGGTTTTTCGAAGGAAGAGACTGAGTATGCGCTGATCGACCTCTCCTTTTTGGGGGTTACCGATCTGTTGCTGCTGAGAGGTGATACCAAGAAACTGGATGCGGAGCAACGGAAAATGGATTGCCATCCATATGCTACCGGTCTTCAGGAACAGGTGAACAATTTCAATAAAGGGATCACGTTCGACGGTTCTTCTTTTACGCCTCCCGAAGAGCTGTTTTCTTATGGGATGGCTTGCTATCCCGAAAAACATGAGGAGTCGCCCAATATGGAGTCGGAGATCTATTATACCAAGATGAAGGTGGATAACGGTGCTGAATACCTTGTGACACAGATGTTTTTCGATAACAGCAAATATTTTGACTTCGTGAAACGTTGTCGCGATGTAGGGATTACCGTTCCTATTATTCCCGGGATCAAACCGATCCATATGAAAAACCAACTCACGGTGTTGCCTCGTATTTTCCGAACTGATATTCCCGAAGAACTGGCTACGGCCCTTCGTAAATGTAGAAATGATGAGGAAGCGAAAGAGGTCGGGGTTGAATGGTGCATCGAACAATGTAAGGAACTGATCCGGAATAATGTTCTAAGTATTCATTTCTATTCATTGATGGCTACCGAAAGTGTCCGGAGGGTAGCAGGGGAGATATACTGATGTATTTTCGCGATGTCATAGGGCTCCACGATGTAAAAGAACACCTGATCAATTCGGTGCGACAGGGGTTTATTCCGCATGCCCGTATCTTTTACGGTCCGGAAGGGGTGGGGAAGTTGCCCTTGGCCATTGCTTACGCCAGATATCTGAATTGCAGTAACCGGGATGCCGAAGATGCCTGTGGAGAATGCCCTTCATGTCATAAATTCGATAAGCTGGCCCATCCCGACCTTCATTTCGTTTTCCCTGTGGTGAAATCAAAGGTGAGTGACCAGTATCTGCCGGAATGGCGTGAATTCCTGTCCCAACACCGTTATTTCAATCTCAACGACTGGCTTAACTTTATTGATGCACAAAATGCGCAGGGAATCATCTACTCGAAAGAGAGTGATGAAATCATCCGCAAACTTAATCTTAAGGTATATGAAGCGCCTTATAAGATCATGATAGTATGGCTGCCTGAAAAGATGCACGAGGCATGCGCCAATAAATTATTAAAGCTGGTTGAGGAACCACCCGAACATACTATCTTTCTCCTGATCTCGGAGGACCGGGAAAATGTACTGCAGACCATCTGGTCGCGATGCCAGCCATTGCATATCCGTGCTATCGAAAAGGATGAGATGGTGATGGCTCTGCAACAGAAATTCGGGCTGGATGTTGAAAAGGCCCGGTCGACAGCCCATATAGCCAACGGCAGTTTCACCAAAGCCATTGAGATCATACAGGCTTCGGAGCATACGGAGTATTTTTTTGAACTGTTCAGGCAAATGATGCGTAATGCTTTTGCCGGTAAGATCAAAGCCATAAAAGAGATAGCCACTGAGATTGCAGGAATTGGGCGGGAGATGCAGAAAAGTTTTTTGCTCTATTCGCTGAGGCTGTTCAGGGAATATTTTGTGAGTAACCTCCATGAACCGGAAATGGTCTACCTGAACAGTGACGAGTGGCAGTTCGGCGAGCGTTTTGCCCCCTTTATCAACGAAAAAAATATAGAAGCGTTGAGCGATGAGTTTTCGCTTGCTTACCGTCAGATTGAACAAAATGGTAATGCAAAAATTATTTTCCTTGATCTTTGTCTGAAAGTAACGATGTTTTTAAGAAAATAATTTTGTAACTTGCATTTAGATTTAAAATTTAATATTCAAAATTCAAGATTTAGCTGCACAGATTTTGACTGTGTCGATTGCTAATTCAAATTCAATTCTCCCGCCGGGAACGACAAGGCGGTTTAATATATGGACAAAGAACAATTAGCGGATAAATTAGCGGATATCGCACCATTGAATGCGACAACCGTACGAAATACGAAGAGTTGCCGGGGATGTACCCGTCATAATAATAAACTCCATGTCTACGACTGGTTACACGATTTCCCCGAGTTGCAGAAAGCAACAAAGATGGTGGAGGTTCAGTTCAAAAACACGCGTAAAGGCTATTATATCAACAGTAATGACCTTCAACTTGAACAGGGTGATATAGTGGCCGTAGAAGCCTTACCCGGACATGATATTGGTACTGTAACACTGACCGGAAAACTGGTCGAGTTGCAGATGAAGAAATACAACTTCCGGGACGATGCTAACGGAGGACTGAAGCGGATCTACCGGATAGCGCGCCCTGCTGATCTGGAGAAGTACGAACAGGCAAAAGCACGTGAACAGTCCACCATGATCCGATCCAGGGAGATAGCCGAAGAACTGGGCTTGAAAATGAAAATAGGCGACGTGGAATACCAAGGCGACGGCAACAAAGCTATTTTCTATTATATTGCGGACGAGAGAGTTGACTTCCGTCAGCTGATCAAAGTGCTGGCTTCCGAATTCAGGGTAAAGATCGAAATGAAGCAGATAGGTGCACGTCAGGAAGCCGGCCGCATTGGCGGAATTGGCCCTTGCGGGCGTGAGATGTGTTGTAGCCGATGGATGTCGAACTTCGTGTCGGTCTCTACTTCTGCCGCCAGGTGCCAGGATATCTCTATCAATCCGCAGAAACTGGCCGGACAATGCGGAAAGCTGAAGTGTTGCATGAACTACGAAGTAGATGCTTATGTGGAGGCGCAACGTGCACTGCCTTCACGTGAAATTATACTCGAAACGAAAGATGCCAGCTACTACCATTTCAAGACCGATGTTTTCTCCGGCAGGATGACCTATTCTTCCGACAAACACAATGCTGTCAATTTGGTGACGATCTCTAAAGATCGCGTATTCGAGATCATCAAGATGAACAAAAACGGGGAAAAACCACTGAAATTGACGATAGAAACGGAGGAAAAATCCGACGGTAACGGAGCGTATCCGGGAGATATCCTTGGAGACCAAAGCATTACCCGTTTCGATGATCAGGGGGAGAATCAGGGTAAGAGAAGACGGAAACCCCGTAAAAGACGGCCTGATAATCTCTTAGAAAACAGAAAACCCAGAAACAGAAAATCTCCGGGTGAGAACAAAGAGTAATATCTTTATACTATTTGCCGGCCTGTTTTTCACCATTCTTGCCTCCTGCTCGGGGAAAGAGGTTTATTCCCGGTTTCACCATATTGAAAATGGAAAGTGGTATCGGGACTCTGTGCTTATTTTTGCGATAGACTCATTAGTGCCCTCTTCCGGTGCGGGATATGATGTGACGGTGGAGTTGACGACCAATCTCAGTTATCCTTATCGCGATCTCTGGTTGCTTATAGATCAGAATCTGACAGATTCTCTTGCCCATACAGATACGCTTCGCTGTCTTCTGGCCGATGAATACGGAAAATGGCTGGGAGGCGGTGCCGGAGGATTGAACCAACTGTCTTTGCCTTATCGAACTTTCATCCCACGGGATTCAGTATACAACTACCGACTGACAATCCGCCAGGGGATGGATGAAGACCAGTTACGTGGAGTCGAGAAGGTAGGAATTAAGATCATTGAGACGAGCGGGAAAAGTTGATAATATTTTATCGGACGTATTATGAAGGTCGTTTTTATCGGATCGGGAAATGTGGCTACCCATATGGCTATGGCACTGAAAGGAGTTGGTAACGGGATTGTACAGGTGTACAGCCGTACGTCAGAGAATGCGGAATTGCTTGCTGATAGGGTGGGAGCTGAGCCGATTGACAATCTTGAGGATATCTATTGTACTGCCGACTTTTATATTTTTTCTGTAAAAGATGATATATTACCGGAGATTGTAGCCCAAATGCCGTCGACCACAGGTATATGGGCACATACAGCGGGTAGCATTCCCGTTTCAGTGCTTTCTCCGCATAAGAAGAGGGGAGCCCTTTACCCGTTACAGACATTCAGCAGGGAGAGAGAGGTGAATTTTCAGGATATCCCGCTGTTTATAGAGGGAGAGAGTGATGAAACCGCAATTCTATTGAAAGAACTGGCGGAAACGATATCAGGGAACGTCCATTTCCTTTCCGGAGATAAGCGGCGTATCCTGCACCTTGCTGCCGTTTTTGCCTGTAATTTTACCAATCATATGTATACGCTTGCGTCGGAAATAATGAGTGAAGAGGAAATTCCGTTTCATCTGCTGAATCCATTGATTAACGAAACAGCTGCGAAAGTGACAGTGATGGAGCCTAAGGCCGCCCAGACCGGACCTGCCGTCCGGTTCGATGAGAAAGTAATGCAAAAACACCTGGAGTTGTTAAAAGATCCCCTGAAGAGAGAAATTTATTCTCTTTTAAGTAGCAGTATTCATAAAGTTTCTGGAAATCGAGGAGCGAATGAGACTCAGAATGTCTGATGAAATCTATTAACATAAGGTGAAAAATTAACATAGAAAAATTGAGTTCTTGAAAAACAACTGTTACTTTTGTAACAGACAATTAAAACCACATCTAATAATGGGTAAAGTCAAGGGTTATGTAGAGGTAAATACCGATCGTTGTAAGGGGTGTAATCTCTGCGTTGTATCATGTCCTACCGATACGCTGGATTTACAGCCGCGCGAAGTAAATGATCGCGGGTATCACTATGCATATATGAAGAATCCCGACGAATGTATCGGATGCGCGAACTGTGGATTTGTATGTCCGGAAGGATGTATAACGGTCTATCGGAAGAAGGTGGTATGATCACTTTCCGAAAGAGAATAGTAACAAAACTAATATTATGTCAGAAGAAATTTCTTTGATGAAGGGAAACGAAGCTATTGCCCATGCAGCTATCCGCTATGGGGTGGATGGTTATTTCGGTTATCCCATCACTCCTCAGTCGGAAATAATTGAGACACTCATGGAAGCCGCTCCCTGGAAAACGACAGGGATGGTGGTATTGCAGGCCGAAAGCGAGGTGGCTGCCATCAACATGGTCTATGGAGGTGCTGCCTGCGGTAAATACTCTATGACCAGCTCTTCCAGCCCCGGTATCAGTCTGAAGCAGGAAGGAATCTCTTATATGGCTGGAGCCGAATTACCTTGCCTGATTGTGAACGTGCAACGGGGTGGTCCCGGTCTGGGGACGATCCAGCCATCACAGGCCGACTATTTTCAGACGGTGAAAGGGGGTGGGCATGGAGATTACAAGTTAATCACCCTTGCCCCCAACTCTGTGCAGGAGATGGCCGATTTCGTGGCGCTCGGTTTTGACTTGGCTTTTAAGTACCGCAATCCGGCTATGATACTGACCGATGGTGTGATCGGGCAAATGATGGAGAAAGTAAGACTCCCCGAATTCCGGCGTAGACGAACTGATGACGAGGTCAGGGCACAATGTCCGTGGGCAACCCTCGGAAAAACACCGGACAGGGAACCTAATATCATTACGTCCCTTGAACTCGATTCGGCACTGATGGAGAAGAATAACGAGCGGTTCCAGGCAAAGTACCGTGTCGTGGAAGAGAATGAAGTGCTTTATGAAGAGGTAAAATGCAGCGATGCCGACTACCTGTTGGTCGCTTTCGGATCCGCAGCACGCATCTGTTTAAAGACGATTGAAATGGCTCGGGAAGAAGGTATTAAAGTGGGACTTCTCAGACCCATCACTCTGTGGCCCTTCCCCGGTAAGATATTGCATAGTTATGCAGATAAGGTAAAGGGAATGCTTACTGTGGAACTCAATGCGGGACAGATGGTGGAGGATGTGCGCCTTGCGGTGAACGGAAGAATACCCGTGGAACACTACGGACGATTGGGAGGAATCGTACCTACGCCCGATAGTGTGCTTGATGCGTTAAAAGAAAAAGTGGTCAAATAGATAAATTACAAAATATGGATCCCAAAATAAGAAATATATTCATGGTGTTGTTCATGCTTGCATTTCTGGCAACAATAATAGTCTATTTCTCTTCTAATCAGGATATGAAACTCACCTGGTATTTTGGGGGAGCAGCCATCCTGTTTTATCTTATATATAGATTCTCAAAAAAATAAAGAACCAAGGGCCAAGACGACATTGTAAATTAAAAATGAAAAGTGAAAAATTAAAAATAGATTCTCCACTTCTAATTTATTAGTTCTTAATTCCAATTTCTAATTTCCCAATAAAAAATTCGTATGAATGCAAGCGATATAGTAAGTCCTGAAAATCTGGTCTATATAAAACCGGAGTTGATGAACGACAATCATATGCATTATTGTCCTGGGTGTTCCCACGGGGTAGTGCATAAAGTGGTTGCAGAGGTGATCAAAGAGCTGGGCTTACAGGAAAAGACCATTGGTATTGCACCGGTGGGATGTGCTGTTTTTGCCTATAAATACCTCGATATCGACTGGCAGGAAGCTGCCCATGGACGAGCGCCCGCATTGGCAACGGCCGTCAAACGGTTATTACCCGACAGAATGGTATTTACTTACCAAGGCGATGGTGATCTGGCCGCTATCGGTACTGCGGAAACTATCCATGCTGCCAATCGTGGAGAGAATATAGCCATCATCTTTATTAATAATGGTATCTACGGAATGACAGGAGGACAGATGGCTCCCACGACCCTGAGTAATATGGTGACCTCTACCAGTCCCGACGGACGTGATGTACAAACTATGGGAGGCCCTCTGAAGATACTCGATATGCTGGCGCTCCTTGATGGCGTTTGTCTTGCTACCCGCGTTAGTGTTCATACTGCAGCAGCTGTAAAAAAGACGAGGCGGATGATCAAGCTTGCTTTTGAAAATTCCATGGCAGGAAAAGGAACCTCTATCGTGGAAGTAGTTTCTACCTGTAATGCCGGGTGGAAAATGACCCCGGCCGCGGCGAACGACTGGATGGTGGACAATATGTTTCCGGTATTTCCTATTGGCGATTTGAAAAACATCTAAAGCAATAACAAGATATAATGTTACAGGAGATAGTCATTTCAGGTTTTGGAGGGCAGGGTGTGCTCTCGATGGGGAAGATTCTCGCCTATTCGGGAATCATGGAGGATAAAGAAGTATCATGGTTTCCGGCATACGGACCGGAGCAACGGGGCGGTACCGCCAATGTTACGGTCATTATTTCCGATGAACCCATCAGTTCGCCTGTGGTAAACAAGTATGATATTGCGATTGTATTGAACCAGCCTTCGCTCGAAAAATTCGAGGATAAAGTGAAACCGGGTGGAGCACTGATCTACGACGGGTACGGTATCCACAAGAAAGTGGAACGAAATGATATTAACGTATTTCGTATCAATGCAATGGATGAGTCGATGAAAATGAACAACACCAAGGTATTCAATATGATCGTCTTGGGAGGATTGCTCAAAATATCGCCCATGGTGGATGTTGAAAATGTGATGGAAGGCCTGAAAAAGTCTCTCCCGGAGCGGCATCATAAACTTTTGCCCATGAACGAAGAGGCTATTCTTCGGGGGATGGAGATCATCCAACTGGAGCAGAAAGCGGTGTAATAAGTATTATCCCAATCTGGAGCCGGGCTGATTTTTGTCAGACCGGCTTCATTATTTCTTCCCAAATGGCCACCAACTCCACCTTTTTGATTTCTTTCCATCAGTAGCCTGTTCCGACGCTACATCAGCTTTTTGGGGTGCCGAAACTCGTTTTGTATCTGAGAAGTTCCTCGTAGATGGACTTTTCCTGGAAGTATCTGTTGCCGGAGAATCGGAATTCCGTGGTGTCCTTTGTTTACGGAGGCTTTCTGAGTTACTTTGTTTCCGGAATGATCCCTGCTCTCTTTCTCCGGACACCCCCTGTTGTTGTGGAGTTCCTTCTCTTTTAGGTCCACGCTGTTTCTTGTGTGCACCTTGTTTTCGTGATACTTGTCCTTCTTTCAGGTTTCTCTCGGTACGAGGTGCCTCGTTTTGTTGTGAACTGCCTTCGGGATGTAATACTTCATTTTCCCGGGTTTGTCTCTCCGGTCGAGGCGCTCCGTCCTCTTTCCGGGTATTCCGATCCGGACGTGATTTGTTGCTTTTTCCTGATCCTCTTGAATTTTCCGGTTTTTCCGCATTTCCGGAGTCTCCTGATTTCTCAGGTTTTCCTCCCGACAATTTTCCGCCTTTCTTACCTGATTCTTTCCCTTTTTTTCCACCTCCTTTTGATGAACGAGAGGATGTACCGCCTCTTCTGTTATCACGGACAGGGTTATATTCCGGTGTCTCGCCTAATTCAGATGGTACGGGAATCCGGTAGATCCTTTTCCCCAGAAATTCTTCGATCTTGGAGAAACGGTATTGCTCATCAGGTGATACAAAGGTGATGGCCATACCCGAATCGCCGGCGCGGGCCGTACGGCCGATACGGTGTACGTAATCTTCCGCGTCGTAAGGTACATCAAAGTTGATTACCAGGGTGATATCATCAATGTCGATACCGCGGGCAACAATATCAGTCGCCACCAGGATATTTACCCGTTCATTTTTGAACTCATGCATCACATGGTTGCGCTGAGACTGATCAAGATCGGAGTGCATCTCTCCGGCCGACAATCCCATGTGTGTTAATATCTTGGCAATCTCTTTCACTTTCTGTTTTGAACCGGAAAAGAGAATTACCTTATTGGGCGCTTTCTCTTTGAAGAGATACTTGACAATATTGATCTTCTGCGCCTCATGGCAGATGTATGCTGATTGCAGGATTGTTTCAGGCGGACGGGAAATGGCAATGGTGATATCCACCGGATCGCGCAGGATGCTCTTTGCCAGTTGCTGTATCTTGGGCGGCATGGTAGCCGAGAACATGATGGTCTGCCGTTCTTTGGGAAGCAGCTTTTCAATCTTCATGATATCGTCATGGAATCCCATGTCCAGCATCCTGTCTGCCTCATCCAGGATAAAGTACTTCACCCCCGAAAAATCGATATTATATAGATTGATATGCGACAGAAGCCTTCCCGGCGTAGCGATTACCACATCGGCGCCGCTCATCAATCCTCTTTTCTGTATATCCCACGCTTCTCCGTCGTTACCACCATACACTGCGACCGAAGAGAAAGGTGTGAAATAGGAGAAACCCTCCATCTGCTGGTCAATCTGCTGGGCCAGTTCTCGTGTCGGAGCCATCACGATGGCATTGATCTTCCCTTCATCGTGTGCGTCAGTCTGCAGGTTATTCAGCAAAGGCAGCAGAAAAGCTGCAGTCTTTCCTGTACCGGTCTGGGCACAGGCAATTACATCCTTTTTTTCAAGGATAACGGGAATAGCTTGCTCCTGTATTGGGGTAGTCTCTCTGAAGTTCATTGCCTGCAGGCCTTCCTGCAGGGTATCACAAAGGGGAAGTTCGGTAAATAACATGACTCATTGATAGTTTACACAAAGATACGATGAATAATTGATTTTTTCTAAATCGGTGAAAAATAATGTGACAAAGCTATTTTTTCTTTCCGAAAATAATTATACCTTTGCACTCGCATTTTCAGAGAAATTGCAAGGAGAGATGGCAGAGTGGTCGATCGCGGCGGTCTTGAAAACCGTTGAAGTGAGAGCTTCCGGGGGTTCGAATCCCTCTCTCTCCGCTGAAAGCCTAAGACAACAGGCACCAAAAAGCAGACAAGTCCTACAATATCAGATGATTGTAGGACTTTTTTAGTGCTTTTTGTCTGTGGCGAAAGCCATTAAAAAGCCAAAAAAAGACATAGTTTTGTGACCAATTCGTGACCTATTCCAAAACTGACAAAACAGGTCACAAAAAGTCCGAATTTGGCTTAGTGTTGTCGCAATTTGGCTGTGCTGTAAACATTTCATTTTTAGTTATTAATAGTAATTTTGTAATTTAAAAATGAATGTTATGAAGAGTACGTTTAAAGTTCTTTTCTATTTGAAAAGAAATGCCCAATTAAGTATAATCCTATGCCAACTTCCCCCAATAACAATCCTAATCCCAATCCATATTCTTTGTAGATTGGATTTCTTACTCCGCTTTGATATAATTCTATCGCTCTTTTAAGCCAATACGTAAACATCGAAAGATAATTTTCAGATGTTCTTTCTTTGTATTGCAAGTAATACAACAATGAAATGCCTATGGCTCCATGACATAAGCAAAAATCAGCAATATTTTCATTATTGCTTCTTACTAAAGTCCTGTCCAAAATGTAATTCAACTTTTCTACAGGCACGATATCAGGGAATTGTGTATAAACTTTAGACAACATGTAACCAATACTCAAATCACCTTGACACCAGCCTAACTTAGTATCATAAGTACGTGTAATTTCATCTCTTCTAAAAAGAGAAATATCACCATTGTTTGGATTATTGGCATCAAGTAGGCGATTTATACATTTTGTGCATATTTCCTTGATTTTAGTTACTTCATTTCGTTGACATGTCAAAGGAAAATTTACTAAATATAAAATTATTCCGGATATCCCATGTGCAATGCCGTAATTCAAATTTGCATTGCTGAGAATGTATTCATCTATTTTCTATATAAACCATCAATATAGATTGATACATATTTTGCTCTTTTTCTCAAACTATAATATAATGCAATATTAGTACCACCCCTTAAAAACTCAAAATTTGAATTATTCACCCAATATTCCATATATGGAAATAATATTTTGTCTATATCCAGTAATAAACTTTTATATTGACTAAATTTAGATGAATCTTCATCCAACAATGTTTGGATTACTAAACCTAAATGAGAAAATAAAAATATGTCATCTATTGCTTTTATATTTAAAGTCGAAATATTGTCCAATATCTCATCTAATAATTTTATATCTTCATCAATGATTTTATTTTGAATTTGAGAATAGTAAAAATAATACAAGACCAAACCTAATTTTCCCGAATAAAGTTCGTGATCTATTATTTTCTCTTTATTGCTTGATAATTTATCATAAATCAAAGTGACTAAATTTTCTATTTTATTTCTATCCAAGTAATAAAAATCTTTCTCTGTAAGTGTCATGTCCCCAATTATCTAAATATTATTCTGATTTTACTACACCTGCCGGATTCCTATTGGCTACTTTCAGTACTTGCCCAAGCACAGTGAGCAAAACTACTGCGACTACTCCTGTAATAAGCCCTGTAAGTAACCACCAGGGGATGTTTGTACGGTAGGCGTATCCTTGCAACCATCTGTGCATTGCGTATGTTGCCAACGGCAACCCTATGGCGCCTGCTATAATTACTTGCATGGTATATTCGCGGAAAAAAATACGGATGATATCGCTTACTCGGGCGCCGAATACTTTTCGGACGGCTATTTCCTTGCGACGGCGTTGAGCTGCGGAAACGGCTGTAGTATAAATACCGCATAGTGAAATCAGCAGGCTAACCGTCGCTAATACGGAAAACAGTTTTAACCCGGCTTGTTCCGAAGAATTAAGTTGGTCGTATAATTCTTTGAGCGGCATTAAACGAGTATCAGTCAAACGATAATCAATATTAGAAAGGGTAGTAGTGATTTTCTGAATCGCATCCTGCTCCTGTCCGGATACAACGCGGACATACCATTTATCTGACATCATTTCGCTGTAGATAGCTGGATAGATTTGATTGCGAAGCGATAGCGTATGAAAATCTTTTACCACGCCAACCACTTCGTACTCTTGACATTTCAATCCCATTGAAGAAAAAGCATAGGACATGCAAATCATGGCACCTACCGGTTCACTCAATCCCATCACCCTAACGGCTTCTTCATTAAGGACTACTTTTCGTTTTTCACCTTTTTCCCACCATTTTCCTGCTACCATGTCTAATCTGAAAGTTTCGGCAAATTGGCTGTCGGTAAAGACATGTTGGAAAACATGCTTGTCGAATGGGTCTTTGCCTATCCATTCTACTTCAGAATTCATTAAAGAGGTACCCATCCAATTAGCGTTGTGCTGTGGTTCGAAAGCGGTTGCAGTAATACTTTCAATTTGTGGGATAGCTGTAAGTTCATTCATCAAAGATTCACGATATAAAGAAAACAGCCCCTGGGGACCGGACAACTGTATAATTCCCTTATGATTGAATCCCAAATCTTTTTGGTTGAGAAAACGCATTTGCATCATGATTACTAAAGAAGCTGTAATAAATACAATGCTGACTGCCAATTGCAAACTGACAGTAATACGTCGAAACGTTGGTTTTCTTGTTGTATTTCTTTTCGACAAGTGGCGAATGATCATCCGGCTTAACCACCCGAAAAGAATCAGACCTATCAATAAGATCAAAACCATCACACCTGTTCCACACAAAACAAAAAGATAAATCAATTTCGACACAGGCATCGCAATATCTAACAGCCCGGAAAACATGGGACGAAGCAGGAGAACAAAGCAAAATGTAAATCCCAACGACAGGATTATACTAAGTGTCATCTCAAATAATATCTGCCCCGTTATCCGCAGTTGTTTAGCACCATGTATGGCATGTTGACGGAAAACGTTTTTTCGTTGGAGGAAAAACTCGATATACAAATTAAAAAAGTTAAATAGTGCACTGAACAACAACAATATTCCGGCGGCAGTAATAATCCGTATAAAATTTAATGTAAACGGCAAGTCGGTATTTAAGTGGTGGCGGATGGCGCTTATAGGCAGTATCCTCAGTTCAATATTGGCATTGCCATCAATTTGTGAAGTAAAATCACGCAGTTGTTCTGACAGTTCGTTTATGTTTGCGTAGGGATGAAACCTGACATACATTTCATTGTTGAACAAATGCCATTGTTCCGCCTCAGGCATTCCTGAAATCGCAACATTTTGAATATCTGGATAATTAAGAAGTGCCTCAAACGATAAATTGGTGTTTGGCGGTGGGTCTTTGATAACCGCAGTAACCGTACAAGGTCCATAATCCTCAGACCATAAATTTGTAATCTGCTGCCCTATGGCTTTTTCCGCATCGCCAAACAAGCGAATAGCCACGGTTTCGGTGAGAACCATATTGTGCTGTACTTTCAACGGTTGCTTTGTATCACCGTGAATAAATACCTGCGGGAAAACCTGAAAAAACGAACTGTCTGCAGAAATTGTATTTAACTGCATATCAGGCATAACACCGATTCTAAAGTCAATTTTATCGGGAACAAATCCGGTAGAAAATTCTGTAACCGGGAAGTATTCATGCAGTTTTCTTGACAAAATTCCTGGAACGTACTCATTTACCTTTCCCGATTGTTTTTCCACAGAATAGACTCGATATATATGCGCGGCATTCGGATAAAAACTATCATACGACGTTTCGTAACGTAGCCAATAAAATGCATAGACAAAACACCCTAAGCCAAACACCAAACCTAGAATACCAACCCACGACTGTACTTTATATTTCCACATATTGCGGAAATAGATTTTGAGATAAAGAAATATCATATAAGTTTATTATGGATACCCTTGTTAATACCTATAAAAAGTAATTATTATGATGTAATAATTTCTCATTCTATTTATGTTATTGCATAAAGGGACTAATTATAGCCGAATAAATGTCTATCGGTTCTTGACCAACGACTTTACACATTCTTACCTGACTATTGCTGAACTTTATAGGGGACATTGGCAAGTGGAATGTTTCTTCAAATGGATTAAGCAACATCTGCACATTAAGTCGTTCTACGGAACGAGCCAGAATGCAGTTTTACTCTCAGATATGGATTGCCATCTGCAATTACCTGCTGCTTGCTATTGCAAAGAAGAAGATGTTTCATGTTGATTAAGAACTCTATATTTTACCGTCCGTCATAGGCTAAGTACTCTTTGAGAGGAAGCCTTCAGGTGAACTGTTTGTTAAACCAAAGTGTTCGATGAATAATCCCGATTCAATTCAACTGAACCTATGGGGAAATTTCTTTGGACAGTAGTGTTTTTATTTATTGATTTTTCATTGTGATTGGGAAATAAATTGCTGTTTCCAGACCGGGCAAAGATAATTGTTTTTTTTATATGAAAGAACATTTACATATTAATTATACGTAAGCCCCCGACAGTCTGTGCAAAAACTCAAAATAATAGGATAATAACTTTCTAGTTCAAACTATTTTTTGTATATTTAACGTGTATTCAAAACGTTAGAATAATGAATCACATTCTTGGTGAAGACCGCAATCAGTTACAATTCCTTTCGCTTGAACAAGTTGTTCCGGTAGATTCCTGGGCAAGAGTAATTGACTTTTTTGTAGATATGTTGTCCTTGGATGAACCAGGATTCAAACATGCAAATCCGGAAAAAGAAGGACGTCCTCCTTATAACCCCTCCACACTGTTGAAGCTTTATTTGTACGGTTATAAACATTCCATCAGGTCATCCAGAAAAATGGCATACTCCCGTAAGATAAACGTTGAATTATGGTGGCTGCTAAGGGGACTGACCCCTTCATTCCGCACTATAGCCTATTTCCGGAAGGAAAATGCGGATGCTTTTAAGGCTTCTTTCAGAAGATTTGTCCTCATGCTTAAAGAGTTGGATATAATAGAAGGAGAGACAATCGCCATTGATTCTTTCAAGATATTTGCTCAAGACGGTTTGAGGAATAACTTCAACCAAAAAAAGATAGATCGCCATATTGATTACATAGACAGGAAAATAGAAGAATACGAGAAAGAGTTAAACGAGTCCGATGCGAAGGACAAGGAACTTATAAAAGTGAGGATTGTTTCCCATTTGGCCAGAAAAAAGAAGTACGAGGAACTTGATAAAGCCTTGAAGGAAAATGGTGAAAATCAGATCAGTCTTACCGATCCGGATTCCCGTAACCTGATGTCTTCAAAAAATATTTCCGGTGTTGGTTATAATATCCAGGCGGCCACTGATGGTAAACATAAGTTGTTTGTACACGCCCATATAGGAGAATCAACCGATAAACGGGAACTTGCACAAGCTGCATTGGATATAAAGGCGGCGCTTGGGTTAGGACGTTTTAAAACACTCAGCGATGCCGGATACACAACAGGAGACCAGTTATATCTATGCAAGCAAGCCGGCATAACCACATATTCCTCACCTATGCCCAGTACTTCCCCCAGCAAAAATTGCTATCCACTTTCCCATTTCATTTACTATAAGGAAGGAGATTATTATATATGCCCGGATGGAAAAGAAATGACGGCGTATAAAGGTTGGTCACACCGTCCCAATTACAAGTCAAAGATATATAAGACCAAAGCATGTACAGACTGTCCAATCCGGGAGAAATGTACTCAAAACAAGCTCGGACGGGTAATCGAGCGGAGTGAATACCAGGATATTATTGATGAGAACAATCTTAGGGTAAAGGGAAATAAGGATTATTATAAGCTTCGCCAACAAATAATAGAACATCCCTTCGGCGTTCTTAAACGACAGTGGGGTTTTACATATACTTTAATGAGAGGCAAGGCAAATGTCCTGAGTGAAGTGAACCTGTTGATGATTATTTATAACCTTCGGCGATGCATGACTATTTTCGGCGATGATTTCAAAAGAAGGTTAAGGGAATATTATTATTTGCCTTGCCAACACGCAGTTTAGCCTACATTTCCTACTCATTCTTTAATTTGCAGCAGCGAAACAAGATACAAGCCTACTTTGCCCTCAAATCTAAATAAACTACACGGTAACAAGCCCTTGATCCCATTAATAGGGAATTTCTAAAAAATAGAGTTTTTGCACAGACTGCCGAATGCTTACGTAGTATTCTCTTTTGTCCTCATTGTCAATCTGCATAAGGAGTTTATATTGCGACCAGTTGAATTGCGACCGCACTGCGGACGCAATTGGATATGTTCCGTCTGGCATGTGTTCCTAATAAAGCGTATTTAGGTGCTGCTTCATCAATCCGCTGATTTCCCTTATAATAGACTTCCCGTACGGGTTCAGACTCTCTCCCTCCTCAAATATATGATAATCCGAGAATTAAAAGATTAATACCCAATTTTACATCTAGAAATGTAAAGTTGGATGTTTTGTTTTTATTTTGTATTCTTATCAATGTTATTCCATAAAGAAACTTTCAACCTTCGTTTAATCCTCGGTGTTGCCAATGCGATATGAGCTGTTGTTTTCTCTTGTCGCATTTATTGAATACACCATTGGGATTTTGTTGTCTAAATGGGCTATTCTGTATTTTCTTGGCTCAAATTCTATTGTCTTGTTGAAACAATTGTAAGGTGAATAATCAAATTCGTCTAACGATTTTATTTCAAGGCCGTTTTTTATTAAACTGTTCAGCACTTCACTAATGCTGTGATTCCACATTACATATGATTGGGTTATATCTGCTTTTTTGTCAGCATAAGTACCGCTTTCTGTTTCTATAATTGCTCCTGAATTAAAATATCTGTAACTGATTTTCTCGAAATTGTCGTCAAATATCCACACAACAGGGTGAAACTCTACAAACACAAACTGTCCGTTTGGTTTTAGAAATTCAGAAACAATTTTTGCCCACTTGTTTAAGTCGGGCAACCAACCAATAGTGCCATAGCTTGTAAAAACTATATCAAATTTTTCGTCTAAATGGTTTGGTAAGTCGTAAATGTCGCAACAAATAAACTTTGCATTTGAATGGGTATCCTTTGCAATTTGCCTTGCACTTTCAATAGCTTTGTCTGATAAGTCAACACCTGTAACGTCTGCACCAAGCCTGCTTAACGAAATCGTATCTTGCCCGAAATGACATTGCAAATGCAAAATTGTTTTTCCTCTTATGTCACCAAGCAAGCTTAATTCAATATCATTTAGAGAAGTTTTTCCATTCAGAAATCCATCAAGGTCATAAAATTCAGATTTTAGATGTATATCAGTTCTGTTGTTCCAAGATTGTCGGTTTATTTCTATATAATTCTGTTCAGAGTTCATTGTTTCTATGTTAGAAATTTATCTATTGGTTCCCTCAAACATATCGTGATTGGGACCTTCTGCTTTTCGCTGTTGTCTGAAATTATTGAAAGTATAGGTCAATGTCATTGTAAACAACGGGGAACGCGGATAGATTTTAGTAAGCGTTTCCATTCCGATGCCGGAACGTGTGTTGATATACTTTGCAGTTGAGAGAATATCCCTGACTACAAGACTGGCCGTTAATTTCTGTTTTGGGAATTGCTGTCTGGCAGCGATATTCAGATAGAAAAATCCGTCTACACGTCCTTGTGTACTCACCATCGGTCCTACATAATAGGCTTCCAGCCGAACGCGTGTATTCTTTGCTACATCAAAGTTATTGTTTATGGCTAACTGCCAGTTCCAACTCTCCTCGTCATCATCTATCTTAAACTGGTTTTTTATCCTATAGAAATAATAACTTGTGTTTGCGTCCAGGTTCCAGTACTTATTGAATTGCAGGTTCGCGGCTAATTCCAGACCGGTGGAATAGTCGTTACCGACATTTGCCATAGAATCGAGTGTGACACTTGAATGATAAGGGGCCCGGAGGCGTTCGATTTTATCCTTACGGGCACGGTGGAAGAGCGTAGCGGAAATCGTATTGCCATTCTTAAAATTATAATTATAGCCTGTCTCCACAGAATTTGTGTATTCCGGTTTGATAAAGGGATTTCCCATCTGGGCTGTGTTATAGTCCACATATACCACATAAGGCTCCATGTAAAACAGTTCCGGTTGAGTAATCCTGCGTGTATAGGCTGCCCGTATCTGTGAATGATCATTTAAAGTATAGGAAACATGTACCGACGGGAAGAGGTCGAAACGGTGGCGACTATGACGTGCCCATTCGAAGTTGTTCCCGAGTTTACGATAGGTGTATTCTCCCCGTAAACCTAACTGGTATCCGAAGCGTTCGTGTACATCGGATACCAATGCATACATTGCATGTATATCCCGGCGAAACAGGTATTTGTTGTACAGGTCGTCCCGGCGGACAAACTCATCCTGTTGGGGGTCAAACATATCAATCGTATAATCCCCGTCTTCCGTATATGAAAACAATTGGTAGCCAGATTCGAACTTTCCGGTTTCATTATCAAAAGGATAGACATAATCCGCATTTACCTGTCCGGTAAACCGGTATTCATATTCCCATGCACGATGCCCTTGTACCTGTTTACCCTGCATGTCCCATAGGTCGGTCTGAAAATTTTCCATTGCACCTCCTTCGTATAATCCATATAAAGAGGCTGTCAGTTTATGCCCTTTTCTATTTGGAAAGTTATGTTCCACGCCCAGGTCGCCTCTTAAGTGATATTCGTACAGGTTTACGAAATCCTTGCCGTTGAATGATCCGTATGTTTTTTCTCCTGTAGCTACAGATTCATATGTGTCTTCGTAATGAAGCTCTCCGCCTCTCCAGCGGTCTCTGTAACCTCCTGTAATACCTGCGGACCAGATGGTATTTTTCCTGAACCAGTCGAACGATGAGGTAAGATAATACCATGCTGTATGTCTTTTCCTCAACCCGGTGGAATGGTCTGTTGTCAATGAATCCGGCATGATGATCGTCTTCATCTGATCGTAATCACTCAAAACAAAGCGGCGTGACGCTTCACCTGATAATTGCCACCGGAAATCTTTTTTGCGGAGGGTAAGCAGGAAATCTATATTTCGCGACCAAACGGAACTTCCCATGAGATTGACCATTCCGCTCCATCCTTCTATATCACTTTTCTTTGTGTTGATGTTAATAATACCGACCGCACCATCCGCATCGTTTCTTGCCGAGGGAGTCGTTAACACTTCAATATTATCGATCTGTCCGGCAGAGATTTGTTCCAGGGCGGCAGCACCGTTCAAGGAACCCGGTTTTCCGTCGATATATACTTTAAACCCGGAACTACCTCGGAAGGTTATTTCACCTTCTGCATCTACACGAATTGAAGGAGTCTGCATCAGAATGTCTGCAGCAGTGCCTCCCGCAGCAGAGAGAAATTCTGCCGCTTCGATCACTTGTTTGTCCAGCTTATATACGACTTGTCGCTTGCGTCCCGTTACCACAACTTCAGATAAGAGTTGCTCGCTCTCTTCTAACAGGATATCGGGTAATACAATTTTTCTTTTTTCAGTTGAAATTTCAAATGGACTGGTTTTGAGTGGTTCATATCCGATAAAGCTGACCGCGATGAAATACCCTCCTTTGTCCTTGGGTGTAAGGCTGAAATTTCCTGAGATATTGGTAGCTGTATAATCGACAGGTGTACTGTCATTTGCATTATATAAAACAAGACTGGCAAATTCTACGGGCGTATTGTCGGTCTTGCTGATAATCCGGCCTTTTACCTGATAGATTGATGAAGCTCCGTTGCTTTGTGCAAAGATATTTGTGACTGCCGGAAAGAAGAGCAGTATCAGAATAACGAAAAGGTTTGATAAAAATCTATTAAGGAACAATTGCTGTAAATCCGGTGGATAACTAAATGAAAGAAGATTGGATACTATTGCTTGAAAAATTCGCATACGATATTATTCTAATAAAATGCAAATGTAAGTAAAATTAAACTATCAAAAAATGTAATTGCGTATTTCATCATTTATTGAAAGTAATATAAAAGCTTCTTTTAGTACTAACAATATTTATTTGAATTAACTTTGTAATATTGAATATGAATATCAAGATGAAATGGGTGTGAAACATATCCCGGAAAAAATAGAATAGTCATATGAAAAAATTAATTATTGCCATTTCGTTAATAGCTTTATTCCTTTCTTGTACAGAAAATTCCGGAAAAAACAGCAACCCGGGAAAAGAAGTAGCGTTCAGTTTTGCATTTCTGACAGATGTGCATATGAACAGCAATAATATGGATGTCAGTGCTGCCGGACTAAAACAGGCATTAGAACATGCAAAATCGCAAAACATAGATTTTGTGATTTTTGGCGGTGACCTTGCAGATCTGGATCACTTACAACCTCAGGACTCACTCAGAGCCGATTCTCTCATGAGCGTATTTAAATTGGCCGTAACCGGATCCGGCGTAAAAGCTTATTTAACTATTGGTAATCATGATAGATATTATACGTTTAATAATGAACCCGATGTGTCGGGATCTAAATTTTTCGAAAAATATTTTGGTGATACCTATTATTCTTTTGATCACAAGGGAGTTCATTTTGTGATATTAAACAGCGTGCAAATCAATGATTCAACGGGGAAATACTGCGTAGGTCCCGAACAGGTGGAATGGCTAAAATCCGATTTGGCAACCATATCCCGGGAAACTCCGCTGGTGGTTGTTACGCATGTTCCTTTTCAGTCGCTATATTACCCTGCTATGGAAGGCGTAGTCAAAGATGCGGATATGTTCTCCAATTTCAAGGAGGTATGGGATATCCTGCTGGATTATAATTTGAAAGTCATTCTTCAGGGACACCAGCATTTACATGAAGAGTTGTTGGTGAACAATACTTATTTTGTGACAGGTGGAGCTGTTTCTGCAGGATGGTGGGGAGGTCCGCTGCTCGATACCGAAGAGGGATATATGCTCGTCCGGGTGGATAACGAGGGGAATATGTCATGGAATTATATTGATTACGGTTGGGAGGCAGCCAACAAACAGGAAAATAGATAAAGAAACTCTGTCTTAAATTCTTACCACTTTATCAACCACCCCTTCAAAGTCTTTCAGGTGGGTAGCCATCAGAATGGTGATGTCAGGGTACTGTGATTTAATATTACGGAAAATATCAATTGCGTTTTCGGAACTGATACCGGCGGTGGGTTCGTCAACGACCAGCAGTTGCGGCTCTTTGAGAAGTGCCTGTGCCAACAGTAACTTCTTCCGTTGTCCGCCGCTCAGCGTTTCGCCGTTTTCACCCAGCCAGCTTCCCAGACCATCGGGAAGTGATGACCGCCAGCTTGAGAGATCGACTGTTTTCAATACCTGTTCAATCGCTTCATCTGGATAGCCTTCGAAATTTTCACGTAAGGTGCCGGTAAGCAGATAGGCTTTTTGAGTGACATAGACAGCTTCAGGCACGGGTAAATGAGTCAACTCCTTGTTATTGTTCCAGGTCAATGAGCCGCTACGCCGGTATTCAGGGTAAAAAAGGCTGTTCAGCAGGGTAGTCTTCCCTTTTCCCGTTTCGCCAAAGAGTGCAATCCATTCTCCCTTTTTAATCTCTAACGACACATCAGCAGTGCGTACGGGCGTATCGGGGATTTTCGCACTTACACCATTCAGGGTTAGATTTTCCAGGGCAGAACTTACCTGTACCGTCTCAACGGGTTGTTCACCTTGCTTGATAATCGACTCCACATCACTGATCTGCTGCTTGACCGAGCTTTTTTCCGATTTTCCTGAGAAAAGCATCTCCGATAATTCGGCCTGTGCCATGATACCAAAGAATATCCCGATGGCGGTGGAAGCCTCAATACCGTAATTACCCGAATTCCAGAGAAGGAAAGCGGCTATATAGCTAAATCCGAGTCCGGCAATCAGTTGCAGATAGAATGAGTTGGTTTGTAGTTTATTTTCCAATCGTTCAAGTTGTCCCAATCTTTGCTCGTATTGTCCGATCACCTTTTCCTCCATATTGTATTTTGAGATCTCTATCCGCCCCCGGAAACTTTGGATAAGTTCCTGGTTGTTTTCGTCCCGATATGTTTTCAATGACTTGTAGAGTTTTCCGTTTTTCCGGAAAAAGAGTTGGGGGACAATGAACAGGAGTATGGCGGCAGAAATCAAAAACTCTATGGCTATGACCTGTGAGAACAGGATAAGAAAAACAAAGTAGATGATAAGGGTAACTACCAATGCCGTGAGCGGTAAAAGCCATAAGAGGATGTAATTCAGTATCTGTTCAACACCTTGTGTGCTGTTCTCCAACAATGTCGAGTTGTTGTTGACCTGTTTCTTGAAATAGGGAAATTTAGCTACCGCCCGGAATATCCTTAACTGGATACGCTGCTGTGCGTCGAGGGTGGTTTTGTGATTTTCTATCCGCTCGAAATACCTTGTCGCAGTGCGTAGCAGCGCCAATAGACGGATGATGGCAGACGGGATCAGATAGGAGAATGTGGTGCTGGCCGTGATGAATGCTACACTACAGATGGCCAGAAACCACCCCGAGATAGCCGGAAGGGCTATAAATGCCGCCGTCCATAGGGCGAGCAGCAAGAAACCTCTTACCCATTTACCTGCGAAGGGTTGCAATATATGTTCTACAACAAACTTATGCATACGGTTAATTTACTTTTTTGACCATAATTGAATGAGATATCGGGCGGCTCATTAGTCCCATTGTCCCATCAGTTCTATTATTCACATTATTCTCATTGGCATATTGGCACATTAAATCTGTTCCCCCCAGTTTAAGTTTAATGTGACATCGGCCACAGCGTCGAACATTTTCTCGTGCGAAGCAACAATTACCAACCGCTCTTCGGCCAATTTAACAATTTGAGGAAGAATGATTTCGATTGTATCGCTATCCAAATTGGCCGTCGGTTCGTCCATGATCGCTACCGGCCTGGGATGTAACATCATCCTTGCAAGCGTCACCAGTTGTCTTTCTCCACCCGAAAGTTGTTTTCCGTTATGACTCAATTCGGTCTGCCATCCATCCTCCTTTTTAGCAAGTATCTTGTCCAGGAATTCAGGATACCAGGCCTGTTTCTCTGCCTCTTTCTCAAGGAAGACGTTGTATCGCAGCGTTCCGTCGAAAATGAATGGAAACTGGTTCATATACGACGAGTTCTCTTTTAACCACTGGTGAGACCACTCGTTGTCCTTGCCATTGACTGAAACCATACCCTCCTGCGGGAACAGGCTACCTGTGCAGATTTTCAGCAGGGTGGATTTTCCTGAACCCGAAATACCTTTCACCAATACCAATCCTTTTACAGGCAGTTGCAGGTTGATATTATTCAGCACTTTGACCGGCGAATCGGGATAAGCAAAATGCAAACCTTTGATCTCAAAACTATTGATCTTTTCATTTAGGTCGGATAAAGGAGGGATGATCTCCTGGTTCAGTATCGGCATCAATAGTTCTGCCGAGGCCAAAGCCTTGTTCCGGTCGTGATAAGCACCTACGAATTTCCGCAAATAGAAGAAAAAATAAGGTGTAATAGTCAGCAAAAACAATGCAGTACCGAAATCATAACCTTTCCCGTAATTGGGACCGGGCATAATCCCAAGTAAGCTCATCCCCAGGTAAATGGCAATAGCGGCAATGGCAATTGTAACGAAAAGTTCCAGCGCTGTGGACGATAGGAATGCAACCCGCATGACACTGGTTGTCGCTTTACTCAGTTCCTTACTCTTTCCCGATAAAAAGCGGTACTGTGCTTTGAAGTTGTCCAGATTGACGATCTCCGCAATGGTTTGAAGACGGTTATAAAACACAGCTGAATATTTAAGGAAGAGATTGGTATGTTTTCTGTGAAGCGCTTCAGCGCCTATACCGATGACCGCCATCTGCATGGGGATGACCAGCAACGATACCAGTAATATAATCCCTACCCATCTTTCAATCCAGAAACAGGCGATCAATAACACTGTACTGACCAAAGCCGTAGCCACGGAATAGGGGATAAAAAAAGCGTAAAAAGGCTTCAGGTCGTCGCTTATCCTCGTAACGTACAAAGCGCTTGAGGTGGAGTCCAGTTGGCTGTTGTTAAGTAACAGAGGATATATTTTTTTCTTGATTTTGGAAACGATTATATTGCCGGCATTGTAGTTGAACTGTGAAGCAAAATGGGCGAAAACATACCTGCCGGTGAGAAACAGTGATGCATACAGCAATCTATGGGGTTGTACAATCCCCTTGTCGACCCACGCTGCAGCGAATTCCGACAAATACCAGCAAAAAACAACAAAAGATGCCGCGCTAATAACGGTAAATACCGAGGCAGCTAAATATGCTCCTTTTGCTTCTGCTATCCTCTTACCCAGCCATTGTGAAGCGCTTTCCTGATTTGAACTCATTAATTATCTGTGATCTTAATTTCCCTTTTGCTGAAATTGAATGGGTTTTATTATCAGCAAAGATAATTATTTTAGGCAAATAAAAGCCACAAAACGAATAAGACTATGGGAGATTGCAACCCAGTTGCACCGGATTGGTTGTACTTTTGCATTAGATATATTAAAACTGAACTTTCGCGAGTACATCAGATGAAAATATACGATTAAGTCGAAAAAATTCAGAGAATGATTTAGTGACAATTATTCAACTTTCGAAAGTTGAATAGCAAAATACGATATTATGGCAAATTGTTGTAGTAATGGCTCTTGTTCGGTAACTCCGGCCACTTTAAGCGCCAATAAAACAGATAAGATATCTCAGAAAGGCCCCATTACAAGAGCTGTGATATCATTTGTGTTGTTGATTGGTGGAATAACCATGTCCGCTACGAATATTTCCTTCTTCGAAAATCAATGGGTACGATTGGTGTGGTACCTTATTGCCTATTTTCCGGTAGGTATTCCCGTATTAAAAGAAGCCTGGGAAGCCATGAAGGAAAAAGATATTTTCAATGAATTCACCTTGATGAGTATTGCCACAATCGGGGCTTTCTTTATTGGAGAGTACCCGGAGGGCGTAGCGGTCATGTTGTTTTATTCCATCGGGGAACTATTCCAGCAAGCGGCTGTCAATCGGGTCAAGAGAAATATTGGGGCATTACTTGATGTCCGTCCCGAGAAAGCATCTGTGATCAGGGATAATGGTATTGAGACAGTTTTGTCTGAAGAGGTCAGTGTAGGTGAAACGGTCGAGGTAAAGGTCGGCGAACGGGTTCCGTTGGACGGTATTATGCTCACTGATTCGGCATCGTTCAATACTTCTGCGCTGACGGGTGAAAGTGTTCCCCGAAATATCAAAAAAGAGGAAGAGGTACTGGCGGGTATGATCGCTACGGATAGCGTCTGCCGGATAAAAGTAACCAGACCATTCGGGCAAAGTGCGCTTGCACGTATTTTAGAACTCGTGCAAAATGCCACTGAACGTAAGGCTCCGGCCGAACAGTTTATCCGTAAATTCGCCCGTATCTATACCCCGGTTGTCACTATGTTGGCTGTGCTGATTGTGGTATTGCCCTGGATGTGGTCGCTGATTGACCCTGAGTTTATGTATCTGTTCAATGATTGGTTATACCGTGGATTGGTATTTCTAGTGATATCCTGTCCATGTGCATTGGTGATCAGTATACCATTAGGTTATTTCGGCGGGATCGGTGCCGCATCGCGTCAGGGGATTCTGTTCAAAGGCGGCAATTATCTGGATGCTATTACCAGGATCAATACTGTGGTGTTGGACAAGACCGGTACGGTGACCAAAGGTGTATTCGAGGTACAGGATATCATTCCCGAAGAGGGTTTTTCGAAAGAAGAATTGTTGCACGCCGTGGCTATTGTGGAAACGCAGAGCAACCACCCGATAGCCAAAGCCATTGTTTCTTCGGTACCCAAAGAAAGAATACCCTTTGCACAACCGGTAAATGTCAAAGAGGTGGCGGGACAAGGTCTGGAGGCTGAACTCGACGGGAAGAAGATCCTAGCCGGAAACATGAAACTGTTGGAGACCAATGGTATCGCTTATCCTCCGGAAGTGGCAGATATTCCCGAAACTACTGTTTTGTGTGCAGTAGATGGGAAGTATGCCGGGTACATTGTTGTAGCCGATGAGCTTAAGGAGGATGCAAAAGTGGCGGTCGAAGAGTTACGCAAAGCCGGGATAAAAGATATCGTGATGCTTTCGGGTGATAAACAAGCTATCGTCTCGAAGTTGGCCGGAGAGTTGGGCATCGACCGTGCTTACGGAGATCTGTTGCCCGAAGGCAAGGTACAACGGTTTGAGGAACTTTCTATTAATCCGGGCAATAAGGTATCTTTTGTGGGAGATGGAATAAACGATGCTCCTGTGCTGGCTATGAGTGATGTGGGTATCGCGATGGGAGGTTTGGGGAGTGATGTGGCTATCGAAACGGCAGATGTAGTCATTCAGACCGACCAGCCGGTTAAAATCCCTATGGCGATCCGTATTGGCAAAGCTACCCGCCAGATCGTAATACAGAATATCACAATGGCTTTTGGTGTTAAACTTATCGTGCTAATTCTTGGAGCCGGAGGACTGGCCACTTTGTGGGAAGCGGTATTTGCAGATGTAGGCGTATCGTTACTGGCTATACTCAATGCCATCCGTATCATGCGAAAGAAGTTTTAGTGCTATCTTGCTTTTAGTCGGACTAGAATGGTTATCTTTATACTTTCTTATATTGGATAATAATTAGTAACTATATTTTCACAAATACATTAGTTGCAATAAACCAACTTGCGAAAGTTGAACTGGTAAATTATGGATATGAAACATATAGAAAAGATACTTCACCATAGGGAAATAAAGCCGACCGCCATCAGGATGCTGGTATTGGAAGCCATGCTTCATCATGATTCAGCTTTCAGCCTTTCCGATCTGGAGGGTGAAATGGGAACAGTCGATAAGTCTACGCTATCGCGAACGATAAACCTTTTCCATCAACATCATCTGATCCATAGCATAGACGACGGTTCCGGCTCCATTAAATATTCGGTCTGCCGTGACGATTGCCAATGCTCCCTTGGCGACCTTCATGTACATTTCCATTGTAATAAATGTGGAAACACTTACTGTATGGAAAGTATTTCCATCCCTGATATACCTTTACCCCGGAACTTTCGTCTTGAGAATGTTAATTTCGTGATGAAAGGAGTTTGTGCGCAGTGCGTCCGGTAAACAATTCCGGTTAATAATAATTCAAACTGGCTTTTTTATATTCCATAAACTGCTTAGCGTCCAAAAGCAAAATAGGGTGATAACAAATGCTTTTTCCCTTTAAGCCAGTTGGAGACCATCTCCATTCCAGTTACGGAGAAGGTGATACCGTTGCCGCCAAAACCACAGACAAAATAAGAGTTTTTGAAATCGGAGTGTTCACCGATGTAGGGTAAGCCGTCTTTGGTCTCGCCGAAAGTACCTGCCCATGCGAAATCGGAATAGAATGATTTATCGGGAAACAGTTTTTTGAATGCTTGGACCAGCTTTTCCTCTTTCTTGCCGATCAGTGCATCACGTTTGGATGGATTCCGGAATTCTTCGTCTTCGCCTCCAATCAGGAAACGGCCGTCATCCGAAGTACGCATGTATAAATAAGGATCTGCTGTATTCCAGATGAGTATATCTTTATATTGGCAGTAGAGTTTTTCGTCCACTTCCGAAATAATGGCATAGGAACTGAGCAGGTCCACGAACTTCTCCCTGATCATATTGACGGCTTCGTAACCTACGCAATAGACGACCTTTTTCGCTTTGATAACCGCTCCGGTAGCAGTCGTACAGTGATTGAACCCTCTTTTGTACTCGACACTGGTCAGTTCGGTTTTATCATAGACCTGTAATCCTTTCTTGTGATTGTATTCCAACAACTCGTGTGCCAGGCAGAAAGCATCTATGCTCGCTCCCTGTTTAGAAAGAATGCCTCCGTATGTTCCGTGTATACCATATTTTTTCAGGATTTCTTCTGCTTCGAGCCATTTTCCCTCAAATCCGGCCTTATTTCTTGTTTCAAGTTCTTTCTTGAGCCAATCCATATCTTTTTTAAAGGCGGCAAAATAGAGTGAGTCTTTTTTCTTGAAACCGGCTTTCGATTTTATCTTCGAAGCAATTTCTCCCAATTGGTCTATTGCCTTGTAACAAGCATCGTAACTTGCTACGGCTCCTTTCTCGCCGACTAATTCAATCAATTTATACAAAGGAGTATCAATCTCGAATTGGAGCATTGAGGTGGTAGCGGAAGAACTTCCGTTGCATACCTCGCGCTTGTCTATCAGTATCGTTTTATATCCTTCTCCAACACATTGGTGTGCTATCAAACTGCCTGTAATACCGCCGCCAACCACTAGCACGTCGCATTCGTCATCATTGTGAAGCGAGGGATAAGATGCCAGTAATCCGTTCTTTACCAACCAGAATGGTTCGTTAGATTTTACATCCATATTACTTGGTATTAAAGTGGTAATATATTATGAGTACAATTTCCCTTCCCTGCCGATGTCGATTTTATCCATCAGTTCCTTCAATTTGTCAATGGCGGCATGGTTACTTAAATTTTCTGTATTCATAAGGCTTTGATTTTTTAAGAATGAATAAAATTTAAACTTATTTTTCTTATAACAACATTTCGGTAATTTAGTTTGTTGTAATATTAAACTATAAATGTTCGTAGTAGTGGTAGTCGTGGAGTCAGAAAAAAATGACGATAAATGGGGTAATGTAAAGTAAAAGTTACAATATAATCCGGTATTAAGGAAAACCACGCACTGGAATTTGATCTTACGACCGATAATCTCGATTATAAATTGTTGGCGGTCTCTTCGTTCTAAATATAATACTCCATTAAATCGAGTAAACCGGCTTGCAGCGCATATTTTGTGGCCTCGTGCGCATTATTTACGGCCAGTTTCCGGAAAATATTCCGGCGGTGGGTATTTACGGTATGGAAACTGAGGTGTTTCTCAAAAGCTATTTCTTTAGTGGTTTTCCCGAGGGCTATTTCCCGCAGAATACTCTTCTCTGAGGGGGTCAGAGTATCCGACTCTTTTTTCTGAAAGTTTCCGTCCTTTAGTACCGACTCTGCAATATCGCATAAATAGGTTTCACCGTAGGTGGCACAGGTAATGGCATCGAGGATATTCTGTAGTGGATTGTGCTTCATCACTACGCTGATACTGGGATCGATCAACAATATCTGATGTAAAAAACGCTCCTCCAACTCGTCAGAGAACAAAATCCATGACGATGCTTTTGCTCCCATCTTCATGTTTAAAAGTTGATTGACGGAAACAAAATCAAATAGCGTGTAATCCAGTATCACAACCGATTCGGGATAGCTGCGCAATCGTGCCTGCAGCTCGCTGCGGGTACGAGCCGTTTCCACACGGTTTTTCATATCCTGTGATCTAAGTACAGATATAAGTCCTTCCCGTGTAATATCCTGATTATCGGCGATGAGATAAGTACGCATTTTATTATTCTGAATGAACTGACTACGAAGTTAAACAAAAGTTTCAAAACATCCTTTATGGAAGCTCAGTTTTTGTATAAATAAGGTTATATTTGCAGAACATAAGATGGGCCTCGTCTTGGCTTTTATTATGTTTGTGATTCAGTTTTCAAACCGTAGTAATGATGGATATCGATATAGAGAAGGTGGTCGGGGAATGTGTTTTTACTGCTGTAAGGAGTAGTGGCAGTGGGGGACAGAACGTGAATAAAGTAGCCTCGAAGGTCGTGCTCTCGTTCGATGTGAACGCCTCGGAAGCCCTTACTGATGTCCAGAAACAGTTGATCCTCGGGAAATTATCCAACCGTATCAATAAAAACGGAGTATTGCAGGTCAGTAGCGATTCCGAACGCACCCAGTGGCTGAACAAAAAAACAGCAATAGGAAAATTCCGGCTTCTTATCCGTCAGGCCCTGAAACCGGAAATGAAACGGATTGCGACCAAACCGACATTTCAATCCATACAAAAACGGTTGGATGATAAAAAACAACAATCCGGGAAGAAGCGCCTCCGCTCCGGTGATTTTGATATGTAGATTTTTTCGAATCTTTCGGATATGCTATTCTACTTATCCATCTTTAGAACGAAAAATATCTCCCTACGATACTCTTTTTTAAATATACTATATTTATGGTATTGCCATACTTTATCCCTTGCCCTATCTTTGCATCGTTAAACAAGACTAAAAGTAAAAAAATAATGAAAACGACAGACATTTATTTTGCTTCTCTTCCCTATACAAACAACCTCCATAAGGCTTCTCTCCCGTTAAGCCGAATGTGCTGCTGACAGCACACCTGCAATTCTACATACCCTTTTTGCAATCGCAAAACTTCAATATTTTTCTATTTACACATTGTATTTTATTTAAAACATTACCAATATGAGCAATTATAAATTTGAAACCCTGCAGGTACACGCGGGACAAGAAGTGGATAAAACAACGCATGCCCGTGCTTTACCGATATATCAGACATCATCCTATGTGTTTGAAGATGCAAAGGACGGAGCCGATCTTTTCGGACTTCGCAAATTCGGGAATATCTATACCCGTTTGCAAAATCCAACGACCGACGTTTTTGAAAAACGCGTGGCAGCTTTAGAGGGTGGTGTGACCGGATTGGCCACCTCTTCCGGACAATCGGCGCAATTTATCGCGCTGAATAATATCTTACAGGTGGGAGATAATTTTGTTTCGACTCCTTTCCTTTACGGTGGGACGTATAATCAATTCAAATCGCAGTTCAAGCGATTGGGTATTGAAGTTCGTTTTACTCCCAATGAAAATCCTGAAGAGTTTGAAAAACTGATTGACAATAATACCAAAGCCATTTATCTGGAGTCGATCGGTAACCCGGAACTGAATATTCCCGATTTCGATGCCATTGCCGAGGTCGCCCATCGACACGATATTCCATTGATCGTGGACAATACATTCGGTGCGGGCGGTTATCTTTTCCGTCCAATAGAACACGGTGCGGCAATAGTGGTAGAGTCGGCTACCAAATGGATTGGCGGCCACGGGACCTCCCTTGGAGGAGTGATTGTGGATAGCGGTAAATTCAACTGGGGAAATGGTAAATTCCCTTCCTTCACCGAACCGTCTGAAAGCTATCATGGATTGGTTTTCTGGGATGTATTTGGTGCGAATGGCCCGTTTGGAAATATTGCTTTCAATATCCGTGCGCGGGTAGAAGGATTGCGCGATTGGGGAAATACGATCAGCCCGTTCAATTCTTTCCTCCTTGTACAAGGATTGGAAACCCTGTCGCTTCGTCTGGAACGTCATGTGGAGAATACGCAGGCGCTGGCCGAATGGCTCGAGCAGCATCCGAAGGTAGAATATGTAAACTATCCGGGATTGGAGAGCAGTAAATATTATGCTTTGGCACAGAAATATTTCCCCAAAGGACCGGGAGCCGTGCTTACATTCAAATTGAAAGGTGCACCTGAGGATGCTGATAAACTGATCGATAGTGTACAGTTGTTAAGCCATCTTGCCAACGTTGGAGATGCTAAGTCGCTTATCATTCATCCGGCAGCTACTACGCATGAACAATTATCGCCTGAAGCCCAAAGAGCAAGCGGTGTGGAACCCGGATTACTTCGTATTTCTGTGGGTATTGAAAATATCGAAGATATCAAAGCCGACCTGCAGCAGGCACTTGACAAAATTTAAGAATAAACCCTTTAAATAACAACCGGATGTACCTGTTCAACGCTAAGCGTATGCATATCACGATGATGAATTGTCGCAAATTACCCGACAGTCGGTATCTCTTATGTACATAGGTATATAAAAAGAAACGGCTGATCAGTAAAATGAGTCAGCCGTTTTTTATAGGTAACAATTTGTAGTCAACAGTTAGAAGAGAAACTCCACAAACTATTAAAACAGAGAATTTAAAGATATTTTTCTAACATAAATATTGAAAGAAGATGAAGGTTATCAAAGCAAGTCTAGTTCTATTTCTCAGCCTCTTTGTGCTTAGTCTTTCGGCACAGAATAGAGGCACGGTTACCGTTACCGGAAATGTGACTGATCCGCAAGGAATTCCGCTTGTCGGTGTTACCATTGTGGATAAGGGTAATCCCGCGGTAGGAACGGTATCTGATATTGACGGTGATTACAGTATAAATATTGAAAGTGGAACAGTCCTTGAATTTTCCTACATAGGCTTTACAAGTCAGGAGGTTCAGGTATCAAAATCGGAAAGAATCGATATCATCCTGCAGGAAAGCACTACGACATTGAGCGAAGTGGTGATTACTTCCCTGAATATCCCCCGAGAAAGGAAAGCGCTTGGTTATGCGGTGCAGAATGTTTCATCCGATGCATTTCAGACGCGGCCGACGAATCCGTTGACAGCCCTTTCCGGTAAGATAGCAGGGTTGCAGGTTATCTCGGGTGGAAGTAACCTTGGTGGTTCTTCACGAATAACCTTACGCGGAATTAATTCCATCACCGGAAACAACCAACCTTTGTATGTTATTGATGGTGTTCCGTTGGATAACAGCGATCTGAACAGCTCCTCTACAATCCACGGCAGTGCAGGGAAAGATGTCGGTAGTACTATTCAGGATATTAATCCGGATGATATTGCCTCTGTAAACGTGCTGAAAGGTCCGTCTGCAGCTGCTCTCTACGGTTCTCGTGCTGCCAATGGGGTGATTCTGATCACCACTAAAAAAGGAGAGAGTAGTGCCGGTAAGATTGCTATTGAACTCAATACCGGTCTGGAATTTGAAAATGTGGTACGATTGCCGGAACGCCAGAAATTATACGGTGGCGGGTATAATATGAGTTTTGCCACGGCAACCATCGACGGCCAGACCTATAATATAGTGGATTATGCTGCCGACGAAAGCTGGGGGCCTAAATTAGACGGTACCCCTGTGTTGCACTGGTACAATCTCGATCCCGAATATCCGGATCAATACCTGAGACCGGAACCATGGGTATATCCCGAGAACGATGTGAATTATTTCTTTAGAACCGGGATTGCCAATACAAACAATATTTCGCTCTCCAAATCAAATGAAAATTCTGCTTTCCGGGTATCGTTCACCAATAAAAACGTAACGGGAACTATTCCGAATGCTTCACTCGACAAGAACTCGCTTATTCTTTCCGGAAACGTGGACGGAGAATATGTTTCGTTCTTTGCAAGTGCCAATTACCTGAAGACGGTATCCAAAGGCCGTCCGTGGACAGGTGCATCCAACCGGAATATCATCCTCGAAGCGTACCAATGGGGAGCGGTGCAGGTGGATTACAAGAAACTGAGTGAATACAAACGCCCGGACGGAACGCCCCGTGCATGGAACCGTACCGGTTATAGAAACACGGTTGAAGATGAAAAGACAAAATATATCGACAATCCCTACTGGTCTGCCTATGAGAGTTATCTTGAGGAAGACAGGGACAGATTGTACGGAAATTTCGGAATACAAGTCTCCCCCGTATCATGGTTTTCGGTGACCGGCCGTATTTATGCCGATGTTTTTCAGTACAACTTTCAGGACAGGATTGCGTATAATTCCCGTTCGCAATCCATGTACCAGGAATATAGCCAAAAGTATGGCGAATTTAATTACGAATTATTGACTACCCTCAATCGTTCATGGGATGTCCATTCACTGGTTGCCAATTTAGGGACAAACTTCCTACAGAGGAACCGTCGTATCAGCGATATATCTACTTCGGGCGGATTGATTGTGCCTAATTACTACAGTCTGAATAACGCTACCTCTACAGTCATCAGCCCTGAAACAGGATTATACAAAAAAGAACTCTCTTCTGTTTTCGGAAGTGTCTCTTATGGATGGAGAAGTACTGTTTATCTCGACGGTACATTCCGTAACGACTGGTCCTCGACTTTGCCTGTAGGGCATAATTCCTATTTTTATCCTTCGGTAACTTCATCGGTTATCCTGAGTGAACTACCCGGTTTGAGAGAACAAAGATGGCTGTCGTTTGCAAAATACCGTTTGGGATGGGCGCAGGTTGGGAACGATACCGATCCCTATCGGCTCTATAAAGTATATCAGGCTATCACACCCATTAACGGGAATATTGCCTATACGTTACCGGACCAGTTGAACAACCTGAATCTCAAACCCGAAATTACCTCTTCACTTGAAACCGGGTTAGAACTCCAACTGTTCAAAAACCTGTTGAGTATCGACTTCACTTATTACAACAATACAAGTCGCAATCAGATTATTTCGCTTCCTACCTCCGACGCGTTCGGTTACTCTTCAAAGTTGATTAACGCCGGTGAGATCAATAACAAAGGTGTTGAGGTGATTCTTGGAGTGAATCCGGTTAGAACCCGCGATCTTGACTGGAATTTTTCAGTCAATTACTCTAAAAACAGCAACAGGATCATCGAACTTTCCGATGCCGTAAGCCGTCTCGATTTAAGTACTTCACTGGTCAGTCTGGTTGCCCAGGAGGGTGAAAGTTACGGACAATTGTATGGTTATGATTTCGTGTATGCTCCTGATGGACAAAAGGTGATCGGTGACGATGGACTTTATATGCGTACACAACAACTGGTGCCACTTGGCAGCGTTTTACCTGATTTCCTGTGGAGTTTCCAAAACGGATTGCGGTATAAGAACTTGCGGTTCAATTTCCTGATAGACTCCCGTGTGGGAGGTAAATTCTTCTCGCAAACTTATAAGGTGGCGATGTATTCGGGAATCCTACCGGAAACGGCAGCCAATGGAATCCGTGAAACGGGGGTTGTCGCTGATGGTGTGACTGCTGATGTAACATTCAATCCTGACGGAACTTATTCGGTAACCAATACAGCCCAGAACACACAAAATGTGACAGCGCAGGCATGGGCAAGAAACCATTACAACGGGCCGACAGCATTCGATATTTTCGATGCCACATTTATTAAACTCAGGGAATTGTCGTTAGGATATGATTTCAGATTACCCGAAAATGCGCCGGTTAAAAGTATCGGGGCTTCGCTTTATGCACGCAACCTGTTTTACCTGTACAGGAAAAGTAAAATTATCGATCCTGAACTCACGAACAGCAGTGGAAACGTACAGGGAATTGAAGGCGGAAATATGCCGACTCCTCTTACTTACGGAATTAATCTGAGTATTAAGTTTTAAATAGATTCAAAATTCAAGATTTAAGATTCAAAATTTAAAGTTCAAGATATTTAGCAAATCAATAATTCCATATACCGAAATAAAATAATCATATGAAACCATTATATATACTTTTTATCCTGTCGGCAATCGGATTTACATCCTGCATCGATGAAGACCTGAATATCGACCCTAACCGGCCCTCGTCGGTTCCGACTACCTCGTTGATCTCAACGGCGCAAAAGCATCTGACTGATAATGTGAGAAGCGAACAGGCATCGTTACGAAGTTCGGCATTGTTTGTCCAACAGATCAGCCAGATTACCTATACCAGCCAATCGCGTTATGATATTCCTTTCGGCTATTCGGCGGATATTTGGAGCGGATTGTACAGTGTGCTGAACAATCTGCAGGAAATTATCAACCTGAACACTGATCCTGCCACCAAAGATCTGGTCACGGCGGACGGAGCGGGCAGGAATGCTAACCAGATAGCGATCAGTCGTGTCCTGAAATCGTATGCATACTATGCGCTCACCGATATCTTCGGCGATGTACCTTATAATTCTTACGGCAGCGATGATCCCGATTTTCAGGCATTGCAACAGAATCCCGATAATATTACGCCCAAATATGCTTCGCAGGAAAAGATCTATACGGATATCCTCAACGAACTCAAACAAGCGGGCGATACTTTGTTGAAATATTCGGAAGAGAGAACGTTTGGTGTATCGGATATTATCTATGGTGGCGACAATGCGAAATGGGCAAAGTTTGCCAATTCATTGCGGTTGCGGTTTGCCACCCGCTTAAAGACAAAAAACAACTCCCTTTATCAATCACATTTTGCCGATGCGTTAGAGAAAGGCGTGTTCACAAGCAATGCGGACAATGCTGTTTACAAGTATGCCGCCGCTGCACCCAACGAGGCACCTTATTATCGTGCTACTGTCACTGCAAACAGGCGCGATTTTGCCCTGTCGAAACCATTTATAGATTTGCTGAAAGGTGAAAACAACCAGCTCCCGGTTGCTGATCCGCGGCTAAGTAAGTACGCATCAGTAAATAACCTTGGTGTTTATGAAGGATTGGCTTACGGGTTGACTGAAGCGCAGGCAGGCAGTTTTGCGGCAGGTGATGTCAGCCTTCCCGGAAGTATCTACAGCGCCGCTGATTATGGAGAGGTATTATTGGAATATGCCGAAGTGGAGTTTTTAATCTCCGAATACAATAACTGGAGTCAGGCTAACTATGTGAACGGAGTAAGAGCATCTCTCGAAAAATGGGGTGTTGCCTCTGCTGATATAAATGCTTATGTGTCGCAACTGCCGCCGGCCAACGAGCGGAATGTGCTGAATCAGAAATATATTGCCCTGTTCACCCAGTTTCTCGAAGCGTGGAGTGATTATCGCAGAACCGGTTATCCCGATTTCCTGATAAAAAAGGATGATGTGATCTTTTCAGGAGTGATTGAAGGTCAGCCGGTCACTTATACATTCTCACCTTTGTTCGGTGATGGAGGCGTTCCGTCCAGATTATATTATCCAATCAAAGAGCAGACCGTCAATCTGCAAAGCTATCAGGATGCAATAGCAGCCCAGGGGAATGACGTAATTGAAACCAGGTTGTGGGTTTTCAAATGATCGTTGAGGAAATTTTTAAAACGGACATTCGTAAAACTGAAAACAGTTTCTTAGCTTTGTAAAATATAATGAAAGCCGAGCGAAAAACCAAACTCGTTTGAGTTTTTCCGAGGCGCATCTTATATTCTCTAAATAAAAAAGAAAAAATCATGCTAAAAATTCAATGGACGGTTTATTTATTGGCAGCGCTTTTGATAGTGTCCTGCCAAAAGCAAAATACCTTGCAAAACGGAATCTGGAAGGGGGAACTTTCCGTTGCAGAAAATAAGAAAGCTCCTTTTCTCTTTGAAGTCAGTGATGCCGGTACAGATACAGCTTCGGTTACATTGCTGAACGGCGTGGAACGGGTGAAATTAGATAGCGTCCGCTTTCAATCCGATACGATTATCATCCCTATTGCAGCTTATGATGCTTATATAGAAGGGATTATTTCCGGTGATGCTATCGAAGGAAAATTTATTAAAAACTATATCGAGAACGATCCCGGAGTTCCATTCCATGCTACATTCGGAGTGAAAGAACGTTTTAGTCCGGCTGAAATAACACCTGATACCCGTATCGATGGGAAATGGGATGTACTTTTCATCAGTGAAAAAGGCGATACGACCCGTAATGTGGGAGTTTTTAAATCGGAAAAGAATGTTGTAACCGGTTCTATCCTTACTAACTCGGGAGATTTGCGTTTTCTGGAAGGAGTCTATACCGGATCGGGTGTTGATCTTTCTGCTTTCGGCGGTTTAAGCCCATACCTTATTGAGATTCAATTTTCAAACGATTCGGCTTTTAACGGGAAATTTTATACTACCCGTGGCGTGACGGAAATCATTGGTGCGAGAAATGATTACGCCGAATTGGCAGATCCTTATTCATTGGCCAAATTAAAGCCGGGATACAGTTCCCTTGGTTTCAACCTGCCGAATCTTGAGGGTCAGAACATATCATTGAGCGATGAACGCTATCGCGGTAAAGTAGTGGTCGTATCCATTCTCGGAAGTTGGTGTCCCAACTGTCTGGATGAAATGGAGTTTCTGGCGCCCTGGTATGATGAGAACAAAGACAGAGGTGTTGAGGTTATAGGAATCGCTTTTGAGCGCAAGAACGATTTCGACTATGCGAAGACCGCTTTGATCCGGTTAAAGAACAGATACGGTACAAATTACGAAATTCTGTTTGGCGGGGAAGTCGGACGAGAAAGCGTAGCCAATACACTTCCCGAAGTGGAGAATTTTTCAAGTTATCCTACCACGCTGTTTATCGACAAGAAAGGAGAAGTGCGTAAAATACATACCGGTTTCAACGGCCCGGCAACGGGACTTTTCTATGAAGAGTTTAAGAAGGATTTCAATTCTTTGATAGATAGCCTTTTGTCGGAATGACGTAGCGGCCTTTACACCTGATCATTCTTTTTTGTTGTGCCGGGAGGTGTACTAGGGTTATATTTGTAGAATATAGGATGCACCTCGGATAAGCTCAAGCAAGCTTGGCTTACCTCTCAACTTTCACTATATTTGTATCTGCAAAAAATATAGTATAATTTAATTTTAATGATATGTGTTTTTTAGATATTGCAAAGAGCAGATACACCACCAAAAAATATGATCCAAATGGGAAAATCGCCGATGAAACGATCGAACAGTTGAAGGAGATCCTGCGATTAAGTCCCTCCTCGATAAACAGCCAGCCATGGAAATTTACTTTTATTTCGGAGGAGAAAACGAAGAGCGAGTTGTCGAAGGTGTCCTATCATAACGAACAGAAAATCAATGATGCCAGTCATATAGTTGTTTTCAGTGTGATTGAGAATGTGGGAGATTTTGAGAACGGGAATCTTACCCTTTTGGGATCTGAAAAGGCTGGTTATTATAACCGTATGGTAAAACCCAAAGGTGAGTCGGAAATTAAATCGTGGTTATCGTGTCAGGTGTATCTTTCTTTAGGATTCTTTTTGAGTGCCTGTGCAAGCATGGGAATTGACTCCACCCCGATGGAAGGGATCCAAACGGAAGCGTACGATCGTATTTTACAACAGGACGGGTACAAAACACTGTTTGCTGTCGCTATCGGTTACAGGGATAAAGAAGATGCCAACCAGCCCTCGATAACCCCTAAATTCCGTCTGGATATGGAAAATGTGATCCGGACTATTTAGTATGGGCTAATGAACGATTAACTCCCACGACACTTGCACCCATTCTGGATAGTGAGATAGAATCCATCCCGAAATGACATTGCAGGTGCAGAATTTTCTTTCCCGTTATGTTGCCCAATAAAGCTGTTTCAATCTGGTTTAAAGATGATTTGCCGCCGACGGTCAAATTATTAAAAGGCTCTTTCAAGATGGCAAAATATGAGATTGGAAGGTTATGATTATAATTACAAGCCGACAAAGTGTTCAAAATTTTCTCGGCTGATTACTGCTGTCTCGTGGTTAGGATATGCTTCCAGAAAGGAATTGGCAAAACGAACCTTTTGTGCTTTCCACTTAAATTCAAAAGCGCTCAGCAATCCGTCTTCTTCTTCAATGTAGTCAATTTCCGCCTTATCATGCGTTCGCCAGAAGTACATATTGGTATATCGTCCCTGATAGTGATTGTTTTTTATCCGTTCCGAAATCAGGAAGTTTTCCCACAGGGCACCTTTGTCTTGTCTTAAATCAATACCGGAAAAGTTATTAATAAGTACATTGCGTATACCATTGTCGTAAAAATAATACTTCTTCCCTTTTTTAATTTCGTTGCGCAGGTTTCGGCTTAAAGCAGGTAATTTAAATATGATAAACGCTTTTTCAAGTAGATCAATGTATTTTTCTACTGTCGCAGTATCTATATTCCCGATGGTTTGGGCCAATTCGTTGTAGCTGACTTCGCTGCCAGCCTGGAACGCCAAAGACTGTAGCAATTTTTCAATATGAGTAGGCTTACGGATATTGTCCAGTTTCAGGATATCTTTATACAGATAGCTATTCGCAATCTCAATAAGTGTACTCTTTTCACTACCCGGATTGTTTACTACTTCAGGATATGAGCCAAAAATCAGCCGTGTTTCCAAAAGTCTTCTCGCTTCCAGAACAGACTGATCCTGTGCTATTTCCTTATAACTAAGAGGATACAGATAAAATGTTCGTTTTCTCCCGGTGAGTGGTTCTGCCATCTTATTCTGTAAATCAAAAGAAGAGGACCCGGTAGCAATAATCTGGATATCGGGGTTAGTGTCGTAAATTAATTTTAGTTTTTTGCCAATATCCGTAATTTGTTGGGCTTCATCTATTACAACCAGTTTGTTGTTTTTTCCAATCAGTTGTAATAGTTGTGTGCTGGTGGTTGCCGTTTCAAAAGCCTGTAAAATATCAGCCTCATCTACGTTCAACCAGATGGATGGTATGTCAATTTGAGAAATGACCTCTTTCAATAATGTCGTTTTTCCCACCTGACGAGCACCTAAAAGAAGTATGATTTTCCCTTTAAAGCAACTGCTCTGAATAGTTTGCTGTAAATCCCGAAGTTTCATAATTAACCAATTTAAACCTCAAAAGTAGCAAAAAAACTTTCTATTCTAAAATATAGGCGTAATTTTTCGATTATAATCTAAATATTAGGCGTAATCTTTCGATTATGATCTAAATTCCCGGTCTGGTTTGCCTTTAACTGAAAAAGGTTGACAGATATTAGGAGGTTTAACTAACGAAGTTTACATCTAAAATATACCATAACTAACCGAGTTTACATTATCTCTAAATTAGTCTACAAATTTAAAATATTATCCCTGTGAGATGCTTCCTTGAAAAAACAGTATAAATTTGTCCCTATATCCAAAAACCAATCGTTATTATCATGTAGTAACAATAAAATTTTTGAACGATGAAAGAATTTGTATTGATTTTTAGATTGAAAGACATTTCGGATTTCAAGCCTTCTCCCGAACAGATGCAGGAGCGGATGAACTGGCTAGCCGGCATTGCTGCGCAGAATAAATTGGCGGACAGAGGTAACACCTTGTTGCCTGTGGAGGGGAGCGCCAAAACCGTGAAACCAGGTAATTTGGTAACGGACGGACCCTATACTGAAATTAAAGAATTTATCAGTGGCTATGTAGTGGTAAAAGCAGAGAACATCGATGACGCGGTGGAAATGGCAAAAGCCAATCCGATTTATAAAATCGGCGGAAATATTGAAGTGCGCGAGGTGTTAAAACGGGATTAATCCTGTTGTTGAGAAATTTTTGACAAAACAGCCAACTCAATATCGGCTGTTTTGTACTTTTACAATAAATGAAATAGTTTGAAATCCTTCCATGCGAGATATCCCATCGTATAATGAAATTTTGCCTCACTTATTCCGACGGGAATATGCGAAAATGACAGCTGTGCTATGCAGCCGTTTCGGTTTACAGCATATCGAGGTTGCTGAGGATATTGCAAGCGATACATTTCTGAAAGCATCGGAGAACTGGGCAATTGATGGTGTTCCCGAAAATCCTGAAGCATGGCTTTATGCAGTTGCTAAAAATAAGGCAAGAGATTATCTCAAACGTATTGCCTTTTTTGAAACAGAAGTCAGAGAAACAGTGAAACTCAAAGGTCCTGATGATGCAGGTCAGGATTTTGATTTTGACGATCAAACTATTTCCGATAGCCAACTGGCGATGATCTTTGCGGTTTGCAATTCTGTCAATTCAGTGGAGTCCCAAATCTGTCTGGCGTTGCAAATCCTTTGTGGTTTTAGCGTGGAGGAAATTGCCAATGCTTTCCTGACTAAAACCGAAACCATGAAGAAACGGTTACAACGGGCAAGAACCAATCTCCGCAATGATAGTTTTCAAATCAAGCCTTTAAGTGAAGCCGAAATAAAATCGCGTTTGGATATTGTTTTGAAAACGTTATACCTGTTGTTTAATGAAGGATATTTCTCCAAAACCAATAATCGGTTAATCCGGAAAGAGTTATGTTCCGAAGCTGTAAGGCTGGCTCTTATATTGACTGAAAATTCTTTAACCGATACATCTCAAACCAATGCCCTACTGGCGTTGATGTGTTTTCAAAGTTCACGATTGGACGCACGGATAGATGGAAGTGGAGAAACCGTTCTTTTCGACAAACAGGATAAAAGTCTCTGGGATAGATCACTGATTGAACGGGCCAATTATTATCTGGTAAGTGCTACCAATGGAAATGAAATCTCGAAATATCATCTTGAGGCGGGTATTGCATACTGGCATACAGCCTCCGCTGATGAAAACAAATGGCAGCACATTCTGCAATTGTATAATCAACTCATTCTGATTGAATATTCTCCTGTTGCTGCATTGAATCGGACATTTGCTTTCGCTAAAGTGTACGGACACGAAAAAGCCATTGTTGAAGCAGAAAAGCTGAATCTTACGGGTAACAACCACTATCACGAGTTGTTGGGTTACCTGTATGCCGATATAAATATTGAAAAGGCTGTCAATCAATATGAACAAGCCATCCGGCTTACAAAATCCAAAATGGAAAAACAAACATTACAAAAAGAGATCAATCGCCTGAAAGGGGATAATCGCATATAGCGCTGTTAAGCAATGTTTTGTACTCGTTCTGCAAAGCAATCTCCGGTCATCTTTGCCGGGTTGATCTCCTTTATATAAATCTGACGATTTTTTCTGAATCAACAAAACAAAAACGACTTTGCAGATGTTCCTAATAAATTGAAACTCCGGTTCTAAACTGTCGACAACCGACAGTTTAGAGTTCAATATCTATAACAACCCTTTTAAAATAGATATAAAATGCAAACAATCAGCCGAATAATGATCCTCTTTCTCTCCCTCTTTATGATTGCCTGTTCTTCCAATAAGAGCGAAAACTCAAATAAACCACTATCCTATACAGGATATGATTTTGATTTTTTACTTGGTGAATGGAATAGAACCAATGATGAGGAGGGAAAAAGGACTTTTGAAAATTGGAAAAAGGAGAACGACTCAACTTATATAGGAGAGAGCTTTACATTAAGAGATAACGATACGATTTGGAAAGAGAATACGGTCCTGTCACCCATTGATGGAGTTTGGTATTATCAGGTGAAAATGAAGGGTGATAAGGAATCTACCGATTTCAAAGTGATCGATTATGAAAACAATTCTTTTACTTGTGAGAACAGGCAGAATGAATTCCCTAAAACGATCAGGTACTGGAAAACAGATAATATACTGAATGCGGAGATTGCAGACGATGAAATAAAAATCCCGTTTATATTTGAAAGGTAATATGAAAGTACATTCCCTGCAGCATGTACCCTTTGAAGGATTGGGTTATATTGGAAACTGGTTGACGAAAAATAATCACACGATTGCATCCACCCGTTTTTACGAATCTGGCTATCATTTGCCCGAAGCGGAAGATATAGACGTATTGATCGTTATGGGCGGACCGATGGGTGTATATGACGAAGACTCTTTCCCCTGGTTGAAGGAAGAAAAAGCATTTATCAGTAACTGCATTCAATCCGGTAAAAGAGTATTGGGTATTTGTCTGGGCGCTCAACTTATAGCTGAGTGTCTGGGTACTAACGTAGATAAAGCTGCACATAAGGAAATCGGTTGGTTTCCTGTAATGTGCACGCAAGAAAGTAAGCAGTTAGGATGGTTTTACGAGTTGTTCAAAGACAATCCGACCGTTTTTCATTGGCATGGCGACAGGTTTGAAATACCGAAGGAAGGACTCAACCTGCTTTCATCCGACGCCAATACCAACCAGGCGTTTTATTACAATGAAAATGTAATAGGTCTGCAATTTCACCTGGAAGTAACGGAAGAAACGGTCGGGTTAATATCGGAAAACTGTGCCGATGAGCTCTGTGAAAACCCTTGGGTACAAACCAGAGAGCAGATAAAAACCGGAACAATGATCTATGCTGATAACTGCAATTGGATAATGGAAGGGATTTTGCAGAATTTACTGGATGGATAGTGTGAAAAGTTAGATTGCGTTTTCACTTATGATATCTATGAATTTTACGGGAATAAATTACAGGCAATAACTTCGTACTGTATTGCAGACAAAGCTACGACATGGTAACACTGGCTTTGAATTATGATAGAAAAACTGATACAACAACTCAAAAAGGCAAATCCTCGTCTTATACCTGACGAATCCGTATTAACTGCATGTTTTGATTGCAGGCAACTGAAAAAGAATGAAATATTACTCAATTTTCATACGGTTTGTCGTCATTATTATTTCGTCAACAAGGGAGCCTTGCGGATATTCTTTTTGAATGATGGAAAGGAATATACGAGTTGGTTTGCATTTGATAATTACTTTTTTACCGAACTGGAAAGCTATACCGGTGCTTCTTCTTCGAAATACTGTATTGTTGCAATAGAAGATACTGAAATTCTGCAAATAACTAAAACCGATATGGAGAGACTATTAGTAGAATATGATTGGTGGAAGGATTTTCTCTTGTACAATCAGGAACAAATCATTATTAAGCTGATCGAATCCGTCAAATCATTTCAGGCTCAAACAGCACAGGACAGATACGAGAAATTATTCCGTCACCCTGAATTTATTCAACGAACCAAACAGAAAGATTTATCCTCGATGCTTGGTGTAACCCGACACTCACTAAGCCGCCTGCGAAAAAAAGTCCGATAATAGCAAAGTTGCCATTGAGCAACTTTTTTCTTTTTCAGCCATGATAACTTTGTGTCATAATCAACAAATTAAGAACATGGAAAAAGAAAACTTTTTTAAAGACGAGAAACATTCATTTTCGCCTATGGATAGTTATCGTTGGATCGAACAGGGTGTATTTGGCTATTTGCAGGAGAAGTCTGTGCTAAATGATGGAGAACAAAGTAAATTCAGAGATATTTATTATCAAAAATTTGAGAGTGCTCTGCATAGAGTGGAACATTTGATAACAAGTGATCCCGATAGAGGTAATGTTTCCTTTGTACTGACAACTGTAGCTACTTTTGAATCATTTTTAGCATTAGGTATTACAGAAAATAAGGCTATACTTTTGACTGATAATTGTATCAATAAGCCTATGTATAACTATCTTGTACATGGAATAAAAAAACAGTTTGACGAATCAGCGGATCCGTTCCGGACTCTTGTACAGTCGTCAAAAGACAGGGAAGAGAATTACTTCGGAAATAGCTTTGAGTTTGAGCGCCCGATAGACGACGAATATGGTTATGTATTGCATATCAAAAGATGCCTGTTCCATGAAACTCTCAAAGTGCTTGACAGGAGAGAATTACAGCCGATCCTGTGTGAAATGGATTTGGCTTGGATAAACGGTATCGATCACGAAAGACACGGGATGCAATTTGTCCGCCCGGTTACTTTTGCGACAGGAAACACCTGCCAGTTTTGGTTTATAAGGAGAGAAAAGTTAAATAAAATGGAACCTGGTTAAGGAGCCTGAAGAGACGAACATTCATAAAGTTGGCCTTGTTTATATACAGAGCTTTCAATGAAGAAACTCTTTTAAAGGCTATAGTTATGGATAATTTAAGGTTTAAAGGAAAATGGAATGAGTTGAAAGGTCGTGCCAAGCAAGAATGGGCTGATCTGACAGATGACGATCTTCTTTACGAAGAAGGCCAAGAAGAAGAACTGTATGGAAGAATCCAACAAAAAACCGGTAAAGCCAGAGATGAAATCCGAGACTGGTTTAACCGGCAAATAGACAAACTCTAAATCAGATACTTTATAGCGATAAGGGTAGTTGCCACCGGAGCAATTACCCTTATTATCTTATCGAATACACCTTTACCCATTCACCAAAAAATCAAAAGTTATGACAGCATATCAGGATTATAAATCATGTATTGACGCTTGTCTTGCCTGTGCAAGCACGTGTAATTATTGCGCTTCTTCATGTACGAAAGAGGAAGACGTGAAAATGATGGCAAAATGTATCCAAACGGATATGGAATGCGCTGCAATATGTTATGCCGCCGCCCAATTGATGAGTTTGGGCAGCGATAAGTCGAAAGAAATATGCAGGCTATGCGCTGAAATATGCGACCAATGTGCAGCTGAATGTGAAAAACATTCTCACCACGATCACTGTCGGGAATGTGCTGAGGCTTGCAGGAAATGCGCCGATGAATGTCGGAAAATGGCAGGATACCATCATTAATTCTGTGACCGGAAATCTGTCGGAGAACAACCGGCCACCTTCTTGAACAACCGACTGAAGTGATGCGGATACTTGAATCCCAACTCATAAGCGACTTCATTAACCGTTTTGGTGGAGTCGGAAAGTTTCTGTTTTGATTTTTCTATCAACTTCAGCTGAATATATTCTTGTGCTGTTTTACCTGTTTCTTTCTTGATCAGATCTCCAAAATAATTGGGAGACAGATGTAGTTGTTCCGCAAAATATTGCACGGACGGGAGTCCTATTGTCTCTGGTTTACTTGTTTCGAAATAACTGTTGAGTAGCTGTTCAAAACTGCTTAGAGTATCTTTATTCACATATTCGCGTGTTACGAACTGGCGGTCGTAAAAACGCATACAGTGGTTGAGAAACACTTCGATATTGGCTGTAATAATGGATCGACTGTGTTTGTCGATGGAATGTTCCAACTCCTCTTTTATCTCTTTAAGGCAATTGAGGATAATATGCCTTTCACGTTCAGACATATGTAGCGACTCGTTGGCTTCGTACGAAAAGAATGTATATTCTTTCATCCTGGTAGCGAGAGACGTGCCCCGAAGCAAATCTGGGTGAAACAGTAATGCCCATCCCTGAAACTGGTACTCCTCCCCGGTATCGTCATTACCTACAATCTGTCCGGGAGATACAAATACCAGTGTCCCTTCCTGATAGTCGTAATAGTTGCGCCCGTACTGCAAGTTGCCGCAATCAACATCTTTTAGAAACACCGCATAGAAGCCATAATTTTTCCGTATATGCCGCAAAGGTTTTACTGTCGAGAAATCAATCACACTGATAAGCGAGTGGAGCGTTTCTATCCCAAGAAAATGAAGATAATCCTGAATAGAATCCAGCTTCAAAATTTTAGTCATATTCTTAACTTTTTACCATGGCAAAAATATGGTTTTTTATTCAAAGAAGTGTAATGCAATATCTTAAATCAGTAATAATGGTATAAGAAACCGTAATTTATCTATGGATAAGTGGAGAAATTAAATCTAATTTTGTGTTATGGGTAATTGGAGATAAAGGAGTTTTTATAACATTGATTTGCAAAAAGGATAGTTATCCACATCAATTTATAATTATAAATAGAAAAAGATAAAAGTATGAATGTAAATCGCCGCAAATTTATTACTACAGGGGCATTGGCTACTTCTGCAATGGCGTTCGGTACAATTGGACTTGGTTCAGGTTGTAACAGTCAATCGACCGCTGATAAAGAACCGGGAAAAAATACCGGTAAAACAAATATCCCTACCCGAAAATTGGGAGAACTTGAAGTGACGGCACTTGGACTGGGTTGCATGGGAATGAGCTATCACCGGAGTTTTATTCCCGACAGACAGGCGATGATCGCTATGATTCGAGGGGCTGTGGAGATAGGTGTTAATTTTTTTGATACAGCGGAAGCCTACGGCCCATTAGTCAACGAAGAATTAGTAGGGGAGGCACTTGAGCCTGTGCGTCAAAATGTTATTATTGCTACCAAATTTGGATTCAAGGATGGTAGACCCGAATTAGGACTTGATAGTCGTTCTGACAGAATCAGACAGGTAGTGGATCATTCGCTGAAAAGTTTGCGGACAGACTATATTGATTTGCTCTACCAACACCGTGTCGATCCTAATGTGCCGATTGAAGAGGTTGCCGGAACTGTAAAAGATCTGATTGCCAAAGGCAAGGTGAAATATTTCGGAATGAGTGAAAGAGATTTCAACCACACCATCGATGGTATTGAACTTATTCGCAAGGCTCATGCGGTACAACCTGTGACTGCACTGCAAAGCGAATATTCCCCCATGACACGTCAACCTGAAAACGAGGTGTTGGATCTGTGTGAAGAACTGGGAATAGGTTTTGTTCCGTATAGTCCGTTGAGTCGCGGGCTTATTACGGGGTATATCAACGAACGTACCCGCTATAATCCCGATAATGATAACCGGCCAGGGTTACCTCGGTATCAGCCGGAAAATATCATTACTAACTGGGGTATTATCGATATCCTGAAAGAGTTTGGTGACCATAGAGGGTTGACCGTAGCGCAGGTCGCTCTGGCATGGTTACTGGCACAGAAGCCATTCATCGTTCCTATTCCCGGGACGACCAAACTGGCCCATTTACAGGAAAATATGTGGGCGGCAGAATATAAATTCACCCCCGATGAACTGAAAAAACTGGCTGATGATCTGTCAACAGTAGAAATTGTAGGCGAGCGTTATTCAGGAGGCTATCCTCAACAAGAGAATAAATGAAGAAAAAATTAGAATATATCAATCTATTGATAGTTGTTGATATTCAGAAGAAGACGGGGCAAGATGTAACAGATGAGGAGTTAAACATTCATTGTCTGTCTCTCCCGTACCAAAAATATAAAGGCAATAGCTGAAAAACCAACAGAGATTAAAGTAAATGAGTTAGACGAAGCGCTGTATTTCAGTAAATTTACAGGCAATCATGTTGAGAAAATCGTAAAAAAAATAGATTGAAAATTTGCTCATTAAAAATATTGTTCGTAATTTTACGAACAATTTAATGGGGCTTCAGATGATAAAGAGTAATAATAACGTTAAAGAACAGGAGATTATCGCCCGTTTTGCCAAGGCAATGGGACATCCTACCCGTGTTGCGATATTGCTATTTTTAGCATCGCAGGAAAGTTGTTTTTTTGGTGACATTCATGATGAACTTCCGATAGCAAAGGCTACCGTATCCCAGCATCTGAAAGAACTCAAGGAAGCAGGCTTAATTCAGGGGGAGATAGAAACCCCAAAAGTGAGGTATTGCATTAATAAGGAGAACTGGGAAATAGCCAGTAAGCTGTTCGCAGACCTTTTTAGTGTATATGCCACAAAAGATATATGCTGTTAATAGCATATATTTTTTAATGAGAATGTTTGTTGTTCGGCGAATTACGATTTATAATTGTATGAAAATAAAAGTATTCGATACAGGATGCTCAAGGTATGAATGGAGCTCAGAAAGTCGTAAGCAAATAGGGTAAGTACAATTATATTTCTTGTATTAATTGAAAAAATATATAACAAATGAAGATATTAATTCTTTGCACCGGCAATAGTTGCAGAAGCCAGATGGCTCACGGTTTCTTACACTCTTTTGATGATACATTACAAGTCTTTCTGCAGGAACCAAACCTGCAGAAAAAGTGAATGCAATGGCTATTCAGGTGATGGCTGAAATAGGTATAAATATCAGTAACCACGTTCCGCAGAGTATTGAGAAATACAAAGATCAGGAATGGGATTATGTAATAACGGTATGTGATAGCGCGAAAGAGAGCTGCCCGGTATTTTCCGGCAAGGTAAAACATCGTTTACATATTGGGTTTGATGATCCTTCCGAAGCTACGGGAACCCCTGAGTTTGTTAAGGATGAATTTCTACGGGTTAGGGATGAGATAAAGATGCGTTTTCAGGAATTATATATAAATCAGATTAAGCCGGAGTTATCCAGCCATAATTGATAATAAGTAGAATGGAGAAGAAACAAGGGATAGGTGTTTTTGAAAAATACCTTACCATATGGGTGACTATTTGTATTGTCGTAGGGATTGCTATAGGACAATGGTTCCCGGTCATCCCGGAAACGTTGAGTAAGTTTGAATATGCCAATGTATCAATTCCGGTAGCTGTTTTGATATGGTTAATGATATTTCCAATGATGCTCAAAGTTGATTTCCAGAGCGTCAAGGATGTGGGTAAACGTCCGAAAGGGATCATCATCACCTGTATTACCAACTGGTTGATTAAGCCTTTTACCATGTTCGGGATAGCTTATTTATTCTTTTTTGTAATATTCAAAGCATTCATCCCGTCTAAATTAGCGGAAGATTATTTGGCCGGGACCGTATTGCTTGGAGCTGCGCCCTGCACGGCCATGGTGTTTGTATGGAGTTATCTCACCAAAGGAAATGCAGCCTATACACTTGTACAGGTAGCTGTAAACGATTTGATTATACTGGTGGCATTTGTACCGATTGTAGCGCTTTTATTGGGGATAGGCGGAATTTCCATACCCTGGAATACATTAATAATTTCAGTACTTCTCTTTATTGTAATACCCCTCCTGGCGGGTGTTATCACCCGTACTACCGTGGTAAAGAAAAAAGGGATAGTATATTTCAATAACGTTTTTATCAATAAGTTCAATAATTTCACTATTGGCGGACTTTTACTTACGCTGATCATTCTTTTTTCTTTTCAGGGAGAAACCATATTAAATAATCCCCTGCATATTCTGTTGATAGCCATCCCATTGATAATACAAACCGTTTTCATCTTCTTTGTAGCATATGGATGGGCAAAATGGTGGAAACTGCCCCATGATATTGCTGCACCTGCAGGAATGATTGGAGCAAGCAATTTTTTTGAACTGGCTGTTGCTGTTGCCATTTCACTCTTCGGGCTGCAGTCAGGTGCGGCATTGGCAACGGTTGTCGGAGTATTAGTCGAAGTTCCTGTTATGCTTATGCTTGTCAGGATAGCGAACAATACACGAGAATGGTTTAAAGTAATATATTAGTGGTTCTATTTGCTCTACGTAAATAGAACAGTATAAAACTTTATTGATGTTTTTCATGTTTCAATTAAACTTTTGATAAAGAATAAATGACAACGAGACAAGAGGTTGGTGTAAAGCAGCATAGCTAATTAGCAATATTATTGACAGGATATCCTATAGATTATTCAAGAGAAAATAGAGGAAGTTTCAGGAAGTAATAGGGAAAAGGTTAAACTGAAACTGGAAATTGGTAAAAGTAAAGGTTTTTAAGGTGTGATCATTGCTATTTTTCAAACATTCAGTATCTTTGAATGTAAAGAAAGAAATTCATTAAACGTCCGCATTAAGAACGAATAGTATATATGGTTAAAGCAGACTCACTTAAAATGAGTTTCTGTTCCGGCTTATTTTCTGATGAGAGCATGTGTCGTGAGGAAATGCACAAGGTGAGGAAATGCACAAGGTCTACCGTCTTGTCTAAACTCAGAATGAGATTGATGATGTTTTCCCGATTTAAATTGTAAATTTGCAAAACGCATTCATCGAGATACAAATGAACAGGTCAGAATTACTCAATATCCGTTTATATAACCAGTTGCTTTTATCCCATGAAATAGGAGATCCTCACGAAATCGTATCATGGATGGGAGCTATGCAGTCCCAGGCGCTTGATATGGCTAAATGGGCGATTGGTACACGCCTGGAAAACAGGAATGTAAAGGATATTGACGAAGCATTGAACGCAGGGAAGATTATCCGTACCCATATTTTACGTCCGACCTGGCATTTTGTGTCGGCAGAAGATATTCACTGGATGTTCGACCTTTCCAATCCACGATTGAAACCCATTTATCGTTCCTATGCGAAAACATTCGGTGCAGACGAGTCTCTGATATACCGGGCTGTACCTGTACTGGAAAGGGTCCTGATAGGAGGGAAGCACCTGACTAAACAGGAAATCGGAGATGCCTTGCTTGAACAGGATATAATATTAGATGACGGACACCTGCAGTTAACCATATCTTATGCCGAGATGGAAGGAATCCTGATTAACGGCCGGCTAAAAGGAAATAAGCAGACTTTCACTCTGTTTGAAGAGTGGGTTCCCCGTCGGAAAACTCTGAGCAAAGAAGAGGAACTAGAATATTTGGCACGGAGATTTTTTACCAGCCACGGTCCGGCTACCATCCATGATTTCGTCTGGTGGTCGGGATTGACTATGACACAATGCCGACAAGCCATTGAAATGATAAAGGCAGACTTTATTTGCGAGACAATAAACGGACGCGATTTTTGGATGAAAAACGATGTTAAAAATCCACCTGCGGATGAGAACTATGCTTTGTTGCTTCCTCCGTTCGATGAATTTGTAGTGAGTTATAAAGATCGTTCCGAAATAATTGATGACACACACTATGGTAAAGTGATGACAAAAAACGGCCTCTTTTCCCCTACGATTATACTGAATGGGGAGATTATCGGTTCATGGAGGAAAGTCACTCAAAAAGGTTCTCCCCGCATAGAACTCTCTTTTTTCGAAAAGACACCTAAAAGAAAACAAGACCTCTTCAAATCCGAAATAAAGCGCTTGGAGAGTTTTTATTCTAAAGAATAGTAATCCTTTGGTTCATCTTTATGAATGTAGAATGGGGCGTCGTAATTTGGACATTTCCGGCGCTTGATTTTAAATGATAGACTTGTTAATTGGATTATTTTACCAAATTTTGATTAAATTTGTAGCGATTACATACTGTGGAAGTTGATATGTAATATATTAATTATCAATAATATAAAATACAACTATTATGTGTGAGAAAACGCGAAAAACAGGTTCTTCGAGCGATGCCGTCTATGGACTGGGGCTGATAGGTGCAGCTATCTATTTTATCTCCACCGCCACGACGTTTTGGATGGGAGTGCTGGGATTCCTGAAAGCGATTGTATGGCCGGCATTCCTGGTGTATGAAGCTTTCAGATACCTGCTGGCCTGATCGGGGATATTGATTTTTCCCGGGTCAAAGATAGAATAAGTGCCGGGAGGGCCGGCAATTCATCTCAAAGGTGAAACCGGCCTAAGAATTCCAGTTTGTCGCTTGCAGCCAATCCATTGGGATTGCATCCCGGTTCCCCTTCCGGAATTGCCATTCCAAGGCTGTCGTAATGTGCCACCCAGGTGGCATCGAATTCTCCTGTCTCCGGATCGATAAAAGTCATGGGGTTCAACTTGAAGATCGAGTCATTTTCAAACATCCTGTAGATAAATTCTGAACAATAGTGGCTTGTATCATTCCATACATAGGAGAAATTATAGGGTTTTCCTAACATCTCCTCAGCCAGAGGCCATCCTCTGTTGATACTATTGCTATATTCACCTTTTAACCTGTAACGATAAACGGCAGATCCCCGCTCATCCATAAAATCTTTCAATAATATTTTTCGTGTGCCCTCTTTCGGGGAAGCGTCCAGTACCCAAATAGTGTCCGAATCGATCCGGATAATGGCGACATGTTCGTAATTTGTTTTCATTTCCGTTTGTGTTACCCGGCTGATGGCAGAGGAGAGTCCGTGATCCTCTGCCACTATAAATAAAAGATCCCCATCCCTGATCTCATTCTTGTTGGAACAGGAATATGACAATACCAATAAACAGCAAAAAAGTATAATATTTCTTCTTTTCATTCTGATAAAACACGAAAATAAAACCATTCCTATTCAAAGGTAATCTTTTCCCTGCAAATATGAAACCTTGATAGTCGAAAACCCGGAATTGTCAGAACTGAAATCTGAATTATTTTCTCTCTTTCTTTTTGATTTTTAATAAATTGAAACTACATTTGCTACTATGAACCGAAAAATAATCCATATCGACATGGACGCTTTTTACGCATCCATTGAACAGCGCGATAATCCCGAACTTCGGGGTAAGCCTGTAGCGGTGGGATATGGTGAAAAACGGGGTGTGGTCGCGGCGGCGAGTTATGAAGCACGTAAATATGGGGTTCATTCGGCGATGGCTTCGGTGACGGCTCTCCGCAAATGTCCTCATATTATTTTTGTTATGCCCCGGTTCGATGTCTACCGAAGCGTCTCCAACCAGATCATGCAGATCTTTCTTGAATATACCGATAAGGTGGAACCTCTCTCTCTTGATGAGGCATTTCTTGATGTGACGGTGAACCATAGGGGATTGCGTTCTGCGACCATGATTGCGAAGGAGATCAGACAAAAGATATTTAACCGTACGCGCCTTACTGCCTCTGCAGGTGTTTCCTACAATAAATTCCTGGCAAAGATCGCTTCGGACTATAATAAACCGGACGGGCTGTTCGTCATTGAACCGGATAAGGCGGAAGATTTTATAGAGAAATTGCCTATAGGTAAGTTTTTCGGGGTAGGGAGAGTGACGGCGGCACGAATGGTGGAACTGGGTATCAACACGGGATACGACCTGAAGCAGTGGAACGAAGTCGATCTTGTACGCGAGTTCGGGAAGGCAGGGATTGGCTATTATCATTTTGCCAGAGGTGTAGATGACCGGGAGGTGGAGTCGGAGAGAGTCCGTAAATCGCTGGGTGCCGAAGAGACTTTTCTGGAAGACCTGAATGAAGTTGTGGATATGCTGGCAGCACTCGATGAGATTGCCCGGGAAGTATCCCGAAGGGCCGAGAAACGGAAATTTCTTGCCAGGACACTCACGCTGAAGATCAAATATGCCGATTTTACCATCATAACCCGAAGCAGAACCGTGAGCTATTATATCAAGACCTACCGTGAGTTGTTCGAATTGGGTAAAGAACTGTTATTACAGGTCGATGATCTGGAAGAGAAAAAGATCCGGCTGATGGGGCTTACCTTGAAAAATGCAGATGTCGACTCAACTCAGCCTCTGATTGATGGGTTTCAGTTGTCACTCGATTTTAAGGACTGATTAAGAATTACTAATTACCAATTACCAATTACTAATTACCAGTTACCGAGTGTCATTACCATTGTCATTACCATTGTCCATTGTCCATTATCCATTGTCCATTATCCATTGTCCATTATCCATTTCCAAAGCCAAATAATTTTAGAAGATATGCCACTGCGATGATAAAAACAACGAGAATGATTGCTATGAAAATAATGAGCAGAAGACTATAAAAGAACATCAACATTGTCCGTCTGATAGTTTGCCACCAGGTACCACGGAAAAGTTGCTTATAATCCCATACAAACAATACAAAGATACCCAAAAGGGAAAGATCATATAAATTGCCAACTTCAGCCTTCCCGCGAAATAACAAATAAATACTGCTGACAAGCAGTATCTGACTGGCAATATATGTTTGCACAAAAATATGTTCAGTATAATTATAATGACGGTTATAGACCCGTTTGCGAAAAGCCATACGGGTAGCCAACGCAAAAAGAGGAAGAGTAAAAATGATGCTGACGGCCTTGTTCCCATGTGCCCAATTCTTCAGAATATTCCATACCCTTTGTATGAAAGGATTTTCTATCAGTTTTCTTTCAGAAATATGTACTGTATTATCTACAATGTTATCTATCCAATCAGGAGAGGGTTCAGTATTCTCTTTCCCATCATGGCCCGGTTGGGACTTTTGGGTACCTGATTGACCGGATTCCAACTCAACAGGTCTGTTTAAATATCTGATAGCTTGTTCCAATACTTTTTTACCGGTTTCATCTTGCATGGTGTCCAGCTGCATTTGTAACTGATCTCTGGCATCTATTATTTCCTGTTGTTTTGTCGATTTAACAGTATTTTCCTTTTTTAATGCATCAGGATCAATAAATTGAATCAGCAAAATATATACGGCAGCCAATACAAAAAGTGTCTGAAAAGGACGAAAATACCGGACACGTTTTCCTGCAATGAAATCATTGATCATGTATCCCGGCCGGTATAGCAATTCAAGTAATGTGTATCCGAAACCTCGGTCGATATTACTTAATCCGCCCAATGCGTGTAAAATACCTGACCGGAAGTTGAATCGCTGTACTTCTTTGCTTTGGGCGCAATGATTACAATAGTTTCCGGTGAATGTGTGTCCGCAGTTTTTACAAATGGTGGTTTCTTTCGGAGCAGCCTCAGATATGGAACGTCCCCTGATCTGTTTGATGTGGATCATCCTTTGGAATGCGACCCATTTCCGGAGTTGAAAGTATCTATGGTAAATACTTTTCCAAATTTTCCGTGTTGGAGGGAACAGCAAATCGTTTAAATCAGTCAATATGACCCGGTGCGGAAAGGCTCGTAGTTCCCCGGCTGTTGTCATTCCGGTCAGCACGCCGGCGAAATCCACGCCGGCCGCTTGTGCCGCCTCGGCATCGACCAGAGAGTCTCCAACATACAATGTTTTCTCCGGAGTGCAACCTAATCGTTCAAGTGCGAGGAATATACCTTCAGGCGAAGGTTTATGCGATTCTACATCCTCACCCCCGATGATCACATCAAAAAAATCATTGGGGAAATAATCTTTCAGGAAGCTCTGTATCCTGAAACGGAATTTTGTGGAAACAATTCCAATCTGCACTCCCTGTCCCCTCAGTCTGGTTAAAACAGCAATAGTTGCGGGGAAGAGAACCGTATTTGCATTCATATGGATATTTGCCTCTTCAGAATATTCTCTTTGCATGGACGCCAATTGTTCCGGATCGGTTATGCCAGTAAGAATAGAAAACGATTCTTTTAAGGTTTTTCCGATCGTATGTTTGATCGCATCGTCAGTGACATCCCTGAATTGTCGACGATCAAGGACATTCCTGAAACATATAAGGATCCCCTGCGATGAATCGGCCAGCGTATAATCGAAATCGAATAGGTAGGCAGTGTAGTTCATTGAATGCAATTTTCGGTAAAGGTAATATTTTGGAGTTAAGATTGCAGGCTTTTCCCTTTCGGCATGGCTTTCAGTATATTTTTGCGGACAGTACGTATAGCGGGAACTAAATCGTGTTCCATCATTTCGAGTATTGTTTTAAGTTCCTGCAATAATTCCGGTGTGAGGCGGCAAAGTTCATAAGCCAGCTTCATGCAAAGGGACTGTACGCCGGGTAGTTCCCGCTTCGAGATCATCCGTTCCAGGCAGAAATCCAGCAAATCGATCCGTGGCGGATTGTGTAATGGTTGCCGGAACAGTAAAGAGAGGATCAGCCTTCGTTTTCCCGGATGTTCACATACCAGTAGGGCGTCGATCAATTCATCCTGTTTATCATACAGCCATATATTTTCGCCTGAGGAGAAATGCGTCATCACCCAGGCTGCATTATAACCGATACGGTCATCATTGTCGAAAAGGCACTCATACAATTCCTGCTTTTTCTGATTATTATTTTGGACAAGAAAGGTGATTTCATGAATGTCTTGCATTCCTATCCGCTGAGATAGTCTGGTTTTTAGATCAGAATTTGTTTCCGGTGTCATAGTATCCATCTTAAATATGGAGTTAAACTTTGGGTAAACAGGCGGGATTTTTGATTGCCTTGATATCCTATAGTAAAAAATTCCCGGGTTTCTTGCCCTGAATACCTTGGTAACGGGATTTTATCTCCTTGAGATCCTTCTCATAATCTCCGGAAGGATGGATGAGCCCAAGAGACAGGGCTTCCTTTGTGCTGTAATCCAGACCGACCAACAATATCGGCACACCCGCTTTATATGCAATATAGTAAAATCCCTTTTTCCACTCTTTCACCGGCTTACGTGTCCCTTCCGGAGTAATGGCCAATTGCATCTGGTCGCGTCGGTTGAATTCCGATGCCAGGGTATCGGTGAGTGAGGAATTCTTTTCCCTGGTTACCGGGATACCTCCTAAACTCTTAAAAAATAAGTTGAAAGGAAAGACGAACCATTCTGCCTTAATAAGGAAGTTGGCTGTTCTGCCGATAGAGGAATAAGCCAGTTTTGCTATCAGGAAATCCCAGTTGCTGGTATGAGGTGCCACGGCGATCACGCATCTGGAGAGAACGGGAAATTCGCCCCTGACCCGCCAGCCGAGGATTTTATTGAAGATAAATTTACTGATCCGTTTCATTCTCTCAGTTTCTTTTAATGGTTAGTATGCTTGTAGGAGTCCGTTTTGAAGGATTGTTCCGGTTCGGGTCGCCGTAGGGCCCCGTACAACCGTAGCATCATCCTTGATTTGCAGGTCAGAGTTCATTCTGCAACTGTTCCCAGTGATGCATTGTCTGATCCAGTCGGGCTTTGGTGTCCAGGTATTTCTGCAGCAAATCCATATCCGATGCACCTTCCGGCGTGGAGAGTGTTGCTTCCATCTCTGAGATCTTCTTTTCAAGCGCTTCTATCTTCTTTTCCGCCTCTTCAATCTGCTTCTCCAACTTGCGTTGTTTCCGGTTCAGCTCTTTTTGTTCCTGATAAGAGAGTTTGCTCTCCGACGGTTGCTCCTGTTTCTTCTCCATTTTAGCTGCCGCAGTTGTGGAGAGCTCCAATTGCTGCAGGGTTTCCAGCTTTTTTTTGTCCAGAAAGTCATAGATGCCACCCAGGTGTTCCGTCACTTTTCCTCCGCCGAACTCATATACTTTGCTCACCAGTCCGTTCAGGAAATCGCGGTCGTGCGATACGATGATAGCAGTGCCGTCGAATTCACTGATCGCTTTTTTCAGTACTTCTTTCGAGGCGATATCGAGGTGGTTGGTAGGCTCATCCAGAATAAGCAGGTTGACCGGCTCCAGAAGCAGCCGGATCATTGCCAGGCGGCTTCGTTCACCTCCTGACAGGACTTTCACCTTTTTGTCCGACGCTTCTCCGCCAAACATAAAGGCGCCGAGGATGTCCCGTATTTTAGTGCGGACATCGCCTACTGCCACATAGTCGATGGTATCGAATACCGTCCTATCCTCATCCAGCAGCTGCGCCTGGTTCTGGGCAAAATAACCGATCTTCACATTATGTCCTAATTCCAGTTTTCCGCCGTGACCGATCTCGTTCATGATACATTTGACGAGGGTGGACTTTCCTTCGCCGTTCTTTCCTACAAACGCTACCTTCTCACCCCGTTCGATGGTAAGGGTGACATTTTTGAAAACAAGATGATCTCCATAGCTTTTCGATACCTCTTCCATGACGATGGGGTAGGAACCTGAGCGTGGTGCGGGAGGGAATCTCAGGTTGAGGCGGGAGTTATCTACTTCATCCACCTCGATCCTCTCTATTTTCTCCAATTGTTTGATACGTGACTGTACCTGGTTCGATTTAGTCGCCTTATAACGGAATCGTTCTATAAATTCTTCGGTGTCCCTGATCTGCTTCTGCTGGTTTTCATAGGCCCTCTGCTGTTGCTCACGCCGTTCCCGGCGCAACTCCAAATATTTGGAGTAATTCACTTTATAGTCATGAGCATTACCCAGTACGATTTCTATGGTCCGGTTGGTTACGGCATCCAGGAAAGCACGGTCGTGCGATACCAGCATGACGGCGTTGGAATGTGTAGTGAGAAAATTTTCCAACCACTGGATCGACTCTATGTCGAGGTGGTTGGTCGGTTCGTCGAGCAACAGCACATCCGGAGCCTGCAATAATATCTTCGCCAATTCGATACGCATACGCCAGCCACCGCTGAATTCACGTGTAGGGCGGTCGAAATCGCTCCGCAGAAACCCCAGTCCCATCAGCGTCTTTTCCACTTCGGCTTCGAAATTGTGGATCCCCGACATTTGTAAAAGCTCCTGCAGGTCGGTCGCCCGTTCAATCACTGCCTGGTAGGCTTCTGTCTCGTAATCGGTGCGTTCGGCCATTTCGGTGTGTAATTGCTCTAACTCTTTCTCCATCTTTTGCAGGTGAGAGAAAGCGAGGGAAGCTTCTTCACGTACAGTGCGGCTGTCGCTCAGCTTCATCTGCTGCGGCAGATAACCGATGGAGACGCCTTTGGGTAAGGAGACCACGCCACCCGAAGGCTGTTGTAATCCCGCCATAATCTTCAGGAGCGTCGATTTCCCTGCACCGTTCTTGCCGGCAAGGGCTACCCGCTCGTTCCGGTTCAGGACGAATGATATACGGTCAAGTAGGGTGAAACCGCCGAACTCAACGGTAAGGTTCTCTATGCTGAGCATTTATATCTTGTTCGTTTGTATTTTGTGATTGCGACTAAATCATTCGCCTGTTGATGTCTTACGACCCATGATGATCTCCTGAATGGTTACCGGCTTTTGTTCTCCGGTCTCCATATTCTTCAGCGTGATCTTTCCCTCTTTCATTTCGTTTTCGCCCACGATAGCCACGAAAGGGATATGGTTACTGTCGGCATACGACATCTGTTTCTTCATCTTGGCTGCATCGGGATAAAGTTCGCAACGGATACCGGCGTTTCTCAATTGTTGCATTACCGGAAGAAGATAAGCGGCCTCCTTTTCACCGAAATTGACAAACAGTAAATCGGTAGTGTGTGTGAAACTTTCCGGGAAAAGGTTGAGTTGGTTCAGTACGTCGTAAATCCGGTCGGCACCGAATGAGATACCCACGCCGGAGACGCCCGGTAGCCCGAAGATACCGGTCAGGTTGTCATACCTGCCACCGCCGGTGATGCTTCCGATTTCAACGTCGAGCGCTTTCACTTCGATGATGGCACCTGTATAGTAGTTGAGTCCCCGTGCCAGAGTCAGGTCGAGTGTTAACTCATTTTTCAGTGAAAGCAGATCCGTCTTATCGAAAATATATTCTATCTCTTCCACGCCTTTCAATCCGGTGGGAGAGGATGCCAGAACCTCTTTCAACTGACCGAGTTTTTCCCGGGTGGTGCCACTCAGTAACAGGATAGGTTGTAACTTTTCTATCGCCTCTTGTGTGATCCCTTTTGATACCAGCTCTTCATTCACCTTCTCCGTGCCGATCTTGTCGAGTTTATCGATGGCGACGGTGATATCGGTGATCTTATCGGCTTCACCAATGATCTCGGCGATACCGGAAAGGATCTTCCGGTTGTTCAGCTTCACCGAAACACGGATGCCGAATTGGGAAAAGACTTCGTCGATGATCTGGATCAACTCCACCTCGTTGAGTAGAGAGTCAGATCCTACGATATCGGCATCACACTGGAAAAATTCGCGGTAACGTCCTTTTTGGGGACGGTCGGCACGCCATACCGGTTGTATCTGGTAGCGTTTGAAGGGAAAGGTGATGTCATTGCGGTGCATTACCACGTAGCGGGCAAAGGGAACGGTAAGGTCATACCGGAGTCCTTTCTCCGAAATCTTATTGGCTGTCTTCGCAGAATTACCTTCGGTAATATCTTCCACACTCAAATCTCCTAGGAAATGGCCGGAGTTGAGTATCTTGAACAGCAGTTTATCACCCTCTTCGCCATATTTTCCCATCAGGGTGGAGAGGTTTTCCATCGCAGGAGTTTCAATCTGGCGAAAGCCGTAAAGACGATACACCTCTTTGATCGTATCGAAAATATAATTCCGTTTCGCCGTCTCTTCGGGCGAAAAATCCCTTGTCCCTTTGGGTATGGAAGGTTTTTGCATTATTCTCTTGATCTTTGTTTAGGGCTACAAAGATAAGTAAACTAAAAGTGAAAAGTGAAAAACTAAAAATTTTTCACTTTTCACTCCGTAGATTTTGTGTCATCATTCGACTCACAAAATCATTTTTCACTTTTCATTTTTCATTTTTAACTTTACAACAGGTTGCTCGCCAACTCGGAGAGTTCACTCCGTTCACCTTTTACGAGATTTACGTGTCCGAACAGGTTTTGTCCCCGCATCTTGTCGATCATATAGGCCAATCCGTTAGACTGTGTGTCGAGATATGGCGAATCGATCTGCTGAAGATCGCCCGTAAATACCATCTTAGTGTTTTCTCCGGCACGGGTGATAATAGTCTTTACTTCATGCGGAGTGAGGTTCTGCGCTTCATCAATGATGCAGAATGTGCCGGTAAGGCTTCGTCCGCGGATAAATGCCAGCGCCTCTATTTCCAGTTGTCCGGATTTTTGCATTTCGTCGAGCAGCCTGAGGTCGGGATTGTTCTGTCCCAGATTCGATTTGATCACGTTCAGGTTATCAAAAAGAGGCTGCATATAAGGAGCCACTTTTTGTTTCTCGTCGCCCGGTAAATAACCAAGGTCTTTGTTCGACAGGGAAACGATCGGGCGTGCCAGTAATATCTGATTATAGATTTTATTCTGCTTCAGAGCGGATGCCAATGCCAGCAGGGTTTTTCCCGTACCCGCTTTTCCGGTAAGACCTACCAGTTTTATTTCCGGGTCGTTCAATATCTCGAAAGCAAATGCCTGTTCCGCATTTCGTGGCTGGATGCCGAAATTGGATTCTTTCTCGATCTTTTTTATTTTTTGTGTGAACGGGTTGTAACGTGCCAACACGCTGTTTCTTTCGCTTTTCAGGATGAAACATTGATTGGGATCAAGCTGGATCTCGAAATTGAACTCATCGATATCCACACCGCCTGCCTGAGCATATACCTTATCGATCAGGTCGGGATTGATACCTTCGATCACCTCTTCGCCCTGGGAGAAAATATCGACATTCGTCACCTTGTCGTTGATATAATCTTCGGCCAGCATGCCAAGGGAACGCGCCTTCATCCGCAAATTAATATCTTTCGATACCAGAATGGTTTTCATCTCCGGATGTTTTTCAGCCACTTCCGATACCACGGTAAGGATACGGTTGTCCGGCGTTTTTTCGGGGAAAGCGTCGATGATCTTTCTGTTATCTTTTGAACCGTTTACGATATAGAGTTTACCTCTGCCGACTCCCATATCGGCACCATTGGTGAACAGGTCGTCATCGGTGATAAGATCCAGTTCACGCACAAAAGCGCGGGCATTGAAATTGATCTGGTCGCTTCCTTTCTTGAACTTGTCCAGCTCTTCCAGTACCACGAAAGGGATATAGATGTCGTTCTCCTCAAAATTGTCGAGGCAGTTGAAATCATGCAGGATCACATTCGTGTCGAGGATAAAGTTTTTCTTGGCACTTGCTGCTGTAGGTCTTGTATTGGTCTTACTCTTGCTTTTTGTTTTGGTGGTTTTTGTTTTCTCGCTGGTTTTACTCTCAGTTGTTGCCATATCTTTCTAATTTAATATGTGTAATTCAGATCCTATTCTTTGTTTGTCGCTACCCATTGTAATAAAAAACACAATTCAGGGAAGAATGTTTTGGCTGGTATGATTTTTTGCTCTGCTGGAACAAAAAAACTATCTTTGCCGTTTCTTACTCCCTGCAAATGTAATGAAAGTTGAGAGGCAAGTCAATCTTGCTTGAACTTGCCAGAGACGCATCTTACATTCTATAAATATAGTAGAAGCCGAGAGATAAGTCTAACTTGTTGAACTTATCCGAGGTGCACCCTATTATTCTACAAATGTAACGAATTTTATGAAGAAAATATTATTAACAATCAGCTGTGCAATGATAATGATGACTACCCCGGCAAAAGAGAACCCTTTTCTTAAACCTTTTGCTACCCCTTATGGAACGGCTCCGTTCGATTTAATCAAAATAGAGCATTATGAACCTGCTTTCGAAAAAGCGATAGAAGAGCATCAGTCGGAGATTGATGCAATTGTCGCTAATCCCCAGAACCCTACTTTTAGCAACACCATCGAAGCGATCGAATATTCCGGTGAGATGTTAACCCGGGTGAGCAGTGTCTTCTTCAACCTGCTGAGCGCCGAGAGCAATGATGAGATGATGGAGATATCACAACGGTTAAGTCCGAAGTTATCACAACATTCCAACAATATCAGCCTGAATGAAGAACTCTTTAAACGGGTGAAAGCGGTGTATGACGTACGCCATACTTCCGGACTTACTCCGGAGCAAATCCGGCTGACCGAGAAATACTACGAGAACTTTGAGAACAGTGGTGCTACACTATCTCCCGAAGGAAAAGAGAAATACCGCGAGTTGTCGATGGAACTGAGCAAGACTAGCCTTGCATTCGGGCAGAATAACCTCCGGGAAACCAATGCTTTTGAGATGGTACTTACCGATAAGGCCGATCTGACGGGATTGCCGGAGAGTCTGATAGATGCTGCCGCCACAAAAGCAAAGTCGAAAGGAAAAGAAGGGTGGCTGATTGATCTGTCGGCGCCCAGCTATATGGGATTTATGAAATATTCCTCGCGCCGCGATCTTCGTGAGAGACTTTATATGGCTTACAGCACGAAAGGTGTAGCCGGTGGAGAATTCGACAACCAGGAAAATATACGGAAGATCGTGAATCTCCGTCTGGAGATCGCCCGTCTGATGGGGTATGATACCTATTCTGAATATGTATTGAAGAACAGGATGGCGAAGAATGAGGCGGCAGTTTTTGGATTGCTCGACAGGCTGGCAGAGGCATTTACGCCGACAGCCCACCAGGAACTGGAAGATGCGAAGTCGTTTGCCTCAGAGATGGAAAGAAAACCGTTCGACCTGCAACCGTGGGACTGGAGCTATTATGCCGATAAACTGAAAGACAATCGTTTTGATTTGAATGACGAGATGACGCGTCCCTATTTCGAATTGGAAAATGTGAAAAAGGGCATTTTCGGACTGGCTGCGGATCTCTACGGTTTGCAATTTGTGAGAAACAGGGATATTCAGGTCTATCATCCCGAGGTGGAGGCCTATGAGGTGTTTGATGAAAACGGCGATTTCCTTTCCGTTTTATATACTGACTTCCATCCCCGCGATGGCAAGCGTTCCGGTGCATGGATGACCTCTTTTAAAGAGCAATATATGAGAGACGGTAAAGATAGCCGTCCCCATGTTTCCATTGTAATGAATTTCACCCGTCCAACCGAGACCAAACCGGCGTTGCTTACTTTCGACGAGGTGAAGACATTCCTGCATGAGTTCGGTCATGCGCTACATGGTATGCTGTCGAAATGCACTTACGAAACACTTTCAGGTACCAGTGTTTACCGCGATTTCGTAGAACTACCCTCGCATATCATGGAAAACTGGTTGGTACAGAAGGAATATCTCGACAAGTTCGCTTTCCACTACCAAACAGGTGAAAAGATGCCTGAAGAGCTGTTGCAGAAAATAGTGGATGCGTCCAACTATAACGCCGGTTATGCTACCTTGCGTCAACTCTCATTCGGATACCTCGATATGGCGTGGCATTCTTTGGAAGCACCGTTTGAAGGAGATGTCCGTGCATTTGAACAGGATGCCATGGCACGTGTACAACTCCTGCCGGTAGTTCCCGAAACATGTATGTCTGCTTCATTCAGTCATATATTCTCAGGAGGTTATGCGGCTGGTTATTATAGTTATAAATGGTCGGAAGTGATGGATGCGGATGCTTTCTCCGTTTTTAAGAAGAATGGTATTTTTGACAAGGAAACTGCCCGTTCATTCAGAATCAATATTTTAGAGAAAGGAAACACTGAAGATCCGATGACGCTTTTTATTCGTTTCCGTGGTCAGGAACCCAGTGTGGAAGCCCTACTCAGAAGAAGTGGTATTGATAACTAAAATAGTGTTTGATATTTTTTTTGCAAATTTATTGCTGATTTGTTTTGTCGGAATTAATTTATCCCTATCTTTGTTGTGCATAAGTATTTTTTTAGCGGGCCGTTATTTAGTTTCTTCACTCATTGTTAAGTTATTTCCTAACTCCTCTTTAATTGAAAGGACTTCTGCACAATTTATTTATTTTTTTATTTTTATTTTTTTTACATGAACATTTTTGTAGCTGGCTTAAGTTATCAGATTACTGATGCCGATTTAAAAGAACTGTTTGAAGAATACGGAGACGTTTCTTCTGCCAAGATTATTACTGATCGTGAAACCCGCCGTTCAAAAGGCTATGGTTTCGTAGAAATGTCCAACGAAGGTGATGGACAACGCGCCATTGAAGAACTCAACGATGCTGAATACGACGGACGTACATTGTCCGTTTCTGAAGCTCGCCCTCGTGCTGAGGGAGATCGTCCGAGGTATAATAACAACCGTGGAGGTGGTTACGGAAACCGCGACAGGAACAGGTATTGATCTTTTATTAGATTTAGAGAAACTGCATCACAACCGATGCAGTTTTTTTATGCCCTTTCGGTTCTGCCGGGAGAAAATTTGTTATCTTTACGCCGTTAAACTATTTTGCCCTTATTCCTCTTATGTGTACGCTGCTTACAATTGAAACATCCACTCCCGTATGTTCCTGTGCGCTTTCGCGTGATGGGGTGATCCTGATAAATAAAGAGAATTATGAAGGCCGGTCGCATGCAAGCCTGGTAGGTCTGTTTGTCCATGAGATAATGGAGTATGCCAGAGAACAGGATATCCACCTGGACGCTATCGCTGTGAGTAGCGGTCCCGGCTCTTATACCGGATTGCGTATCGGTGTGTCGGAAGCCAAGGGGTTGAGTTACGGTCTGGATATTCCGATGATCGCCATTCCCACGGCCCGTATCATGGCTTCGATGATGAAAGAGAAAGCAGATGAAGATACGCTGCTTTGCCCGATGATAGATGCCCGGCGGATGGAAGTCTATGCCACCTTTTTCGACCGGTCGCTGAATATGATCCGTGCAACATCGGCCGACATAGTGAAAGAGGACAGTTACAGCGACCTTCTTGAGAAACAGAAGATCATCTTTTTCGGGAACGGTGCCGAGAAGTGCCGTACCGTCATCACTCATCCCAATGCGCTGTTCTTTGATGATGTTCATCCGCTGGCTTCGGCAATGGTGTCTCTGGCCGAAAAGGCCTTTGCCGATAAAACGTTTGTGGATGTAGCCTATTTTGAACCTTTTTACCTGAAAGAGTTTGTAGCTACCATACCAAAGAATAAGGTGATTGACGTTAAAAGCTAATCATTCCTCTTTTTGTATTTCCGTAGTTAACCCGGAGTGAGTTAAATAGAATTCTTTCATAATTCAGGATTTCAGGGAGCTAATCGTTGCATATTCCAGCCTTTGTCTCCTTTATAATACGCCATGCGGTCGTGCATTCGGTTGGGGCGTCCCTGCCAGAATTCGATCATTGTCGGTCGAATCAGAAAACCGCCCCAATGAGGAGGTCGTGGTATTTCACTGCCGGAGAATTGATTTGCATACCTCTTCTCCAGCTCTTCCAGTTCTTCGCGTCCCCTTACTATCCTGCTTTGGGGTGATGCCCATGCCCCTATCTTGGCATCATTGGGCCGTACGTTGAAATAGGCATCCGATTCTTCGTCCTCCACCTTCTCGGCAATACCTTCGATCCTTACCTGCCGTTCGATCTCATGCCAGTCGAAAACGGCCGCAGTAAAAGGATTAGCAAGTAACTCCTGTCCTTTCCGGCTCATATAGTTGGTGTAAAATACAAATCCTTTCTCATTCAGCTCTTTTAAAAGTACCACACGCGCTGAAGGCCTTCCGTCGGGAGTGGCTGAAGCTACGGTCATGGCGTTGGGTTCCGACAAACCGGAGGCAATGGCTGTTTCCAGCCATACCTTGAATTCATCGAAAGGATTCGGTGCCATCTCTGTTTCGTTAAGGCTTCCTGCTAGGTATTCATGCCTCATTCTACTTAATTCGTCCATCTGCTGTGAAATCTACATTTGCTCCTCACAAAAGTACATGATTTTCTGCTGAAAACCACGCTGATTCTTTTAAATAGTTATGCATTTTTCTTATCTTCGCAGATTGATTATGTTGTGGTAAACGGATCAGATGATAAAAGCAGAAAAAATTTATAAGAGCTTCGGCCCGCTTCAGGTACTGAAAGGGATCGATCTGGAGGTGCGGAAAGGAGAGATAGTATCTATCGTGGGGCCGAGTGGCGCGGGTAAGACTACCCTGCTTATGATCATGGGGACTTTGGAGAAAGCCGATTCAGGCAGGATTTATATCGATAATCACGAATTAAGTTCACTGAGTGAAAAAAAATTGTCTGATTTCCGGAACAGGAATATCGGATTTGTTTTTCAGTTTCACCAGTTGCTGCCTGAGTTTACCGCCCTCGAAAATGTGATGATCCCGGCGCTGATAGGGCATGCGAAACATGTCGAAGCAGAAGCGAGAGCAAAGGATCTGCTGTGTATGATGGGACTTTCAGAACGTATCACCCATAAGCCGGCGGAATTATCCGGCGGTGAAAAACAACGTGTCGCAGTAGCCCGTGCATTGATAAACGATCCCCTTGTAGTGTTTGCCGATGAGCCTTCCGGTAGCCTCGACTCCGATAATAAGGAGGAGCTTCACAAGCTTTTTTTCGAACTGCGGGACAAGCTTAACCAGACCTTTATCATTGTGACGCATGATGAGCAGCTGGCATCGATCACCGACAGAACCATCCATATGATAGACGGACAGATAGTCGATCAATAAAAATCATAAGTATAACCATCAAGTATATCGATCCAAACCGTATGAAGAGTAAATCACTATTTATGGCAATTATTATTACCGGGAGCATGCTGGCCTGCAACGAAGCTTCCCAGACGCCGGCTTCCAAAGAGACGGGTAAAAAAGGAAATAAAGAGCTGACCGAGACGATAGGCAAAGCAAAACCCACTATAAAGGACGGTATCATGACGCCTGAAATCCTTTACAGTTTTGGCAGGGTAGGGAGTGTGGAGGTCTCGCCCGACAAATCGCATATCCTCTATCAGGTGACTTATGTGAGTATTCCCCAGAATAAAACCAACTCGGAGTTGTTTATCATGAAAAGCGACGGCTCGGAGAAGAAACAACTCACCATCACCAATACGCAGGAAAATAACCCGCAATGGATCGCAGATGGTAAAAAGATAGTCTTCCTTAGCAATGAAACCGGTTCTTCGCAGATATGGACTATTAATCCTGATGGGGGAGGGATGAAGCAGATATCCAACGTAGAAGGAGGAATCGATGGATTTAAATATTCTCCTGACGGGAAGAAAGTGCTGTTCATCAAAAGTGTGAAAACGGTGGAGACGGCAGCCGAAAAATATCCCGACCTGCCGGATGCATCGGGTAGGATAGTAGATGATCTGATGTACAAGCATTGGGACAAGTGGGTGGAAAGCGTGCCCCATCCCTTTGTGGCTGATCTTTCAGGTAATAAGTTATCAAATATAAAAGATCTTTTGGAAGGAGAGCCCTATGAAGCGCCGATGGCACCGTTTGGGGGTATAGAGCAACTTGCCTGGAGCCCCGACGGCAAAACTATAGCCTACACATCCCGCAAAAAGACAGGAAAAGAGTACACTCTTTCTACTAATTCCGATATCTATTTTTACGATGTGGAAAGCGGTCAGACTCAAAATATGACTGAAGGGATGATGGGGTACGACGTGAATCCGCAGTTCTCGCCCGATGGGAAATATCTTGCCTGGCAGAGTATGGAACGCGACGGATATGAAGCTGATAAGAACCGGTTGTTCGTAACGGATCTGGCCACAGGCGAAAAGACCTATGTAACGGAACAGTTCGATTACAATACCGATGATTTTGTCTGGAGCAGTGACAACCGTACTATTTATATGGTGTCGTCCGTAAAAGGAACCACTCAGCTGCATACAGCAGATATCGTTACCAAAGAGATCACTCCTATTACTCAGGGAAAATACGACTATACCTCTGTTGCCCTGGGAAATGGCAAACTGATCGCGAAACGGCAGTCCATGTCGCAACCGGCGGAGATCTACAGTGTGGATATTGCGTCGGGGCAGGCTACCGAAATATCGTTTGAAAATAAAGAGATACTCGACCGGCTACGGATGGGAGAGGTGGAAGAGCGCTGGATCACCACTACCGATGGTAAGGAGATGCTCACATGGGTAGTCTATCCACCCGATTTCGATCCTAAAAAGAGCTATCCGGCTTTGTTGTATTGTCAGGGAGGGCCACAGAGTATGGTAAGCCAGTTCTGGTCGTATCGCTGGAATCTCCAGATGATGGCAGCCAATGGTTATATCGTGGTAGCGCCTAATCGCCGCGGCTTACCCGGATTCGGACAGGAATGGCTCGAACAGATCAGTGGTGATTACGGTGGACAGAATATGAAGGATTATCTCGCAGCCATCGATGCTGTGTCGAAAGAACCTTTTGTAGATGAGAACCGGCTTGGTTGTACCGGAGCCAGCTACGGCGGTTTCTCTACTTACTGGCTTGCCGGAAATCACGACGGGCGATTTAAAGCGTTTTTGTCGCATGCAGGTATCTTCAATCTGGAAGCGCAATATCTGGAGACGGAAGAGATGTTCTTTGCCAACTGGGATATGGGAGGCCCGTTCTGGGATAAGTCAAATGCCATTGCACAACGGACATATGCCAATTCTCCCCATAAGTTCATAGATAGATGGGATACACCGATCATGATTACCCATGGTGAATATGACTATCGTATTCTGGCATCGCAAGGAATGATGGCGTTCAATGCCGCCCAATTGAGAGGTATTCCGTCGCGTATGCTTATCTTCCCCGACGAGAATCATTGGATCAGCAAGCCTCAGAACGGAGTCCTGTTTCAGCGCGAATTCTTCCGCTGGTTTGATGAGTGGTTGAAGTAACCCACGACCTCTCTGCGGGATTGTTTTGGTATAAAATAGATTGTTTTTGTGAAAGACGGCTCCATTTTTAATAGCGAGTGTAAAAAAGTGAATTTTTGGCAGAAAAAATCCCCTCAAAAGTTTTGTAATTCTGAAAATATCCTTACCTTTGCACTCGCTATCGAAATGATACTGTTCACAGTGGTGAAGGTCTTCAATAGCGACCAAAAAAGGTGTGGTAGTTCAGTTGGTTAGAATACCTGCCTGTCACGCAGGGGGTCGCGGGTTCGAGTCCCGTCCATACCGCCCTCAATTAAAAGCAACTCATTGATTTCTCAATGGGTTGTTTTTATGTTTAGATGGGTTGTATTGCATACCTGTATCGACTCGAACGTGACAGCCATCTGGAGAATTAGAATTTTTTCACTATAATCGCTAAACCTTCTTCCAAGACCAGATCATTACCTGCGAGAAAAGCTTCAATAGTTTCTTTTACTTCAATATCGGGTAATACCCCGACACTAATATAGTCGGTTCCATCAGGCATGGTTACTTTTAACGTACATATCCATGCAAAAGAGTCATCGGGCATTTTAAGTTGTAATGGATTACCCGAGCTACCTGCTGTTTTTCCGCCTATTATCTTGCCGCGTTTCATGCTGCGAAAGCCTACACAAAAATCCTCAGCAGAGGATATTGTCCTTTCGTCAGTTAACACAACGACTGGTTTCATATATATTTCCTTATTATCCTCTTTAGTAAATGGTTGAATGGGATTAGTATTACTTTCAATCCATTCGGACTGTATTCCCCACGAGACATGAACCGGAATATGTTTGCGGCTAATCCATCTGAAAGATTTATATTGCTTATCGGTAAAATGTTTTAAGATATGATCAACTATATCGGAATTTCCTCCCAGATTACCTCTTAAATCTATAATAAGCGCATTCGTCTCTTTTATTTGTCCATAAAGATGGTCAAAATCCTTAGTATTTCCCATAAAGTGGGTTATTTGTAGATACCCGATATTATCATTTAATTTCTTGAAATGATAAGGGGTACTTAAATCCCAATCGATAAGAGCCTGTATACTCCTAAATTTTGGATGATTGAGCATGTCTTCAAACGAAGATCCTTTATATTTGGTAAGCCAATCTTCTTTTTCTGTCATTTGTCGACTAATTATTTCTTCAAATATTTGTCCTTCTTGATCCCGAAAAGTAATTATAACCGGCTCATTAATGTCACCTTTAGTCAATTCACTGTTGTATGCAACAACTTTTTTATAACGTTCGGTTGATGACGATATATATGGTATTATATACCTTTGGACATATTGGTGGACATCCATTCCGTTTATTTTCAATATTTCAGTTCCTTTTGTAATTCCTTTGGTTATAAGCGTATCATTTTTTACATCACGTACAAATATCCGATCCTCGATAATCTTTGTCCTTAAAGGAATCGTCGCCCAATATTTACTGTAAACCTGCAAAGGAGGGATTATTTCCGTATGTCCATCATTAAGTGTTGCAGCGAAACGCATAAGCTCACGATAATAGTCAATTTCATTTTCGGTATTTAATATATATTCCAAAGATGCATGATAAAGGCTGTCGAAATCAAATTTTAGTTTATCATAATAAACAAAATTATATTTTACATCAGACCAAAATTTGGATATGCAAAATATTTTGTCAGTGTTGGTGATACTTTGTTCTTCATTTTTCTGTTCCTGACCATGAACCCGATAGCTAAATGGTGTAACTATACATAAAATTAAAATTATTCTTTTCATTGATTGATCTCTAAATTTATAATTACGGATACTATGATTACTTATCAAATTAAAAATACTTTTCGAAGCCTGTTACAATATGATATGACATGGATATTATAATATGGTTACAAGTTTTACAAGAAATGTATCCGATCTAAACTTATTCACCCTGTTTATTGTTTGCGTATATAACATGTGAATTCTTCCTTTTTAGATTAAAAGTAGTACAAACAGAATATTTCCAAAGCAATTCCATCATCCTATTGGATTATCTCTGACAAATCCCGTTTAGGCAACTCTTGTTAGAAGCAATTTTGCATATGTAAAAATTTTTTCTGAATCAGCGTCTATAAAAGACATAATTTATTCGATATCAGCATGTGTGATTTTATATGCCTTGATTTCGGTGATTAAGCAACAACAGCCTTTCACACAATCCTGAATTAATTTGCCTTTCCACTTTCCGTCCTCTCCATTCGTATTTATGGCTTCCAACTCATAATACTCTCTTTTCTTACTTTTTGTAATTGAGTAAGAACCTTCTGCGTAATTTATATTATGTTGTAGTTTCTTTAATCCTTTCGCTTTCTTTATAATAGACTTCTTTATCCCTATCCGTTCACTTTTTTCATGATTGCAATAGAATCGGGCAGTTTAGAGGCGAAACCCCATTCATTGTCGTACCAGGCAACTATTTTAACGAAAGTAGGGCTTAGCATAATCCCGGCCTTTTCATCGAAAATAGCTGTGTTCGAATTGCCGATTATATCAGATGACACTACTTCATCGTCTGTATATGCCAGATAGCCTTTTAAAGAACCTTCCGAAGCCTCTTTCATGGCTTTGCAGATTTCGTTATAAGTCGTTGGTGTAGATAAACGGGCTGTCAGGTCTACAACAGAAACATCAAGGGTCGGAACGCGAAACGACATTCCCGTAAGTTTTCCGTTCAGTTCCGGTATAACTTTCCCTACTGCTTTTGCGGCACCTGTGGTTGAGGGAATGATATTACCCGCAGCAGCGCGCCCTCCCCGCCAGTCTTTCATCGACGGGCCATCTACCGTTTTTTGAGAGGCTGTTGTGGAATGTATGGTACTCATCAAAGCCTCTTCTATGCCAAACTTATCATTCAGTACTTTTGCTACCAGTGCCAGACAGTTAGTTGTGCAAGAGGCGTTTGAAATGAATTGCGTCCCTTTAACATATTTGTCGTCATTTACTCCCGGAACAAACATCGGTGTATCGTCCTTAGACGGACCTGACATAACCACGTATTTAGCACCTGCGGCAATATGTCCTTGTGCTTTTTCTTTTGTAAGAAACAATCCTGTAGATTCTACTATATATTCGGCTTCTACCTCATTCCACTTCAGATTCGCCGGATCTTTTTCCGACGTAACCCTTATCGTATTACCGTTTACAATTAACTTGCCGTCTTTAATTTCAATAACTCCGTCAAATTGACCATGAATACTGTCATATTTGAGCATATAAGCTATGTATTCAACCTCTATCAAATCGTTGATCCCTACTATCTGTATATCATTTCTGCTCTGGGCAGCACGAAATACCAAACGCCCGATGCGTCCGAAACCGTTAATACCTACTTTAATTGCATTCATAATAAATTGTTTTTTGAGTGATAAAATATTTTTTCTATGCTACAAAGGTACATTATAATATTGTTGTCTGAAATGACAAAAAATATGCAATTCCTGCCAAAAAAGACAGCTTACAAGGAAATAATATCTACTTTTAAGAAGCGAAATCATATTTTCGTAAAATTCAAAACAGTTTCTAACTGAAGTTTCGAAAGTCTTATGATTACAACTAAAGCATCCGTCTGACGATGTTTTGTGACCCATTATAGCTCTCGTTCACTAAAAGAGTAGAACTCGCTTCGCTCAAACAGCTACTCTTTTTTACGCTCATCTCGAGCAAAGGGCCCCCACAAATCATCTAAATGTCTCCGCTTTAGTTGCATACATTTCGAAATTACATGCGAAACTTGAATTTCTAAGAAACGAAATCCGGAGATGCCGGAGAGGGTATGGTTTCTACCCATTAGAACAGATGATATATGGATAAACAATCAACAATAAAACATATCGTATTCCTGGTTCCGCCAAATATTACTTTACTGACTACAGTCGGTCCGTTAGAGGTGTTTACCAGGGCAATAGAACAGCTCGGCCCGGTGCGGGGCAATGAGGGTTTCATTTATCAGACGCATGTAGTATCGATGGATAAAGGAAAACAGATAAATACATCATCCGGTTTAGCGGTATTGAGTGAAGGTTCTTATACTGAAATAGATTATCCTATTGATACGATTCTTGTAACAGGGCTGGCACGTCATATCGATCCTGACCGGAAAAGGGAGATGTTGGAATGGCTGAGAAGCCAATCCGGGAGTATTCGCCGGATATGTTCGGTATGTTCCGGCGCTTTCGTCCTTGCCGAAGCGGGCCTGCTTGACGGCAGGAAAGCAACGGCCCACTGGTCGAAAAACGAGGAACTGGCACAAGCCTTTCCTGCGGTGGATGTGCAAATAGCCCGTATTTTTATTAAAGACGGGAATATCTACACTGCCGCAGGAATTACTTCGGGTATGGATCTGGCACTGGCATTGATAGAGGAAGACCTCGGACAGTCTTTCGCTTTAAATGTGGCCCGATGGTTGGTTCTATATCTGAAACGTCCCGGAAATCAATCCCAGTTCAACACATATCTGGATTGTAAAAAGATAGGACACCCTACCATGCGGAAAGTATGCGAGTGGATATTGGACCATTTACGGGAAGATATCACGGTCGAAGACCTGGCAGAACAGGCCGCGATGAGTCCACGTAACTTTGCCCGTGTTTTTGTACGGGTATTGCGGATTACCCCTGCAAAATTCATTAATAAACTACGGGTGGAAAATGCCGGCCGGCATCTGATCGAAACACAATTGTCTCTCGATGAGATTGCTTATCACTGTGGACTGAAAACAAGCGAAAACCTGCGCCGGCAGTTCCTTAATTTCTTTGAGGTGACACCCGCCCAGTATCGGAAAACCTTTCAATCTTCACTATATGATGCAGGGTTGAATGAAGTATGAAAAGTGATCCGGTAGGCGGGGCCCTTGCGGAGCCTAATAAACAGTTTTTATATTTCTGAGCGGCGGTAACGGCAGTAAGGCAAAGAAATAACCGTCTTCGCCGGATTTGATATGTAAGCAATGGTTTTCAATCAGCCACCCTCCCACCAGGTAGCTATATTCATATGCCTTATTGCAATAATCGATGTAAGGTTTCATGTTGTCCCTGTCATCCGGAAACAGCGATGCACTGATGTAAACGTCGTTTTCATCAAATATGCAAGTCAGAACATCTGTACCAGATACTATCTCTATCACCTTATCCCTATATTTTTTGTGCTGATAGTATGTGATACAGATTCAGGGTATGAGAAAAAAGACAAACTGGAACAGGAAATCCTGGAAAAGATTGCGAAGGCGCTCGATATTCCCGTGGAAGCGATTACCGAAGTTGACAATGATAGTTCTATAAACATCTTTTCCGGGACATGGAATGATAACTCCGTTGCACAAAACTATCACCCCTCTTTCAATCCGATAGACAAGGTGGCTGAGCTCTACGAACGTTTGCTAAAGTCAGAGCAGGAGAAAGTAGCGATGTTACAGGAAATCCTGCGGGATAAGAAATAAATTTGTCCCTATCTTGAAAACTTTATATCTTGCAATAAAAATATGCCACGAATGTAAACCAGACAAACTTGAATAATGTAATGTTGTTTTAAGTTAGTAGGTTTTTAATAAAATGTTCAGCAAATATTTAAAAATTATACTGGGTCAGGTTTTATTTCCCTGATACTATCTTATCAAAACGTCCGGCAATACATACACTAAGATCTGTAGTGATAAATTTTCCATTGTAGAACAATGAGAATATTGTTGCAGGAGTAGGGGATGTTTGTGCTTGTTCTAATGTTTCTAATTTTATTATTTTCAAAGGCAATCCTTTTTCTGCGGCGACATCCACTAAGGAATTGTGTACATGAAATTCTGTAAAAGGGCATCGGTTGGTATAATAAACCACCAAACCATTGTTCTCCGGACATACTCCACTTTTGACACATTCTTTAAAACAGGGATTATGTGCTGCTGCATTTATCTTCAATGTCAAAAGTGAAAAACCATTTGGTAATCTTTCCACTTCCTCGAACCCTTGTCCCAACAGCCATTTAGTGTCGCTCATAAAGTGAAATTTCTTTGTCCCGACAACGGTAACTAACCCGTTTTTACCTTGTGATCTTGCATCGGAAATAGCAGAATGAAGCAGTTCTTTGGCGTGGCCTTTGCCCTTATATTGTCCCGATACCCAAAAACAGTTTATCATCAGGTAGTTAGGTGCACTGACCGGAATCCATGCTTTTTCAGCGGGAACATACTCTATGAAGACTTTTGCGTGTACATCCAGTCGCCTGAAAATATATCCGTTGTCGAACTCCTTCTTCAGCCATGCCTTTTTATGTTCATAGCCTTCCCTGCATTTTTTATCAGAAAATGCACAGCAAATATGCTCTCTATCAATATTTTCCTTTGTAAGAGTGATGTAATTATTTTCCATGATTTTCTATTTTATTGGTATATAAACTTTCGTTATCTGTTCCTTGCTGTTTTCTGTTGAACAAGTGATATATTCTTCGAATGTCATTCCATAACGTATGGTATATTCAAAATTAACGCTGATATTATTATATAACTCTTGTAATCCTGAATAACTGCCTGTTAACCTGTAAACGGCATATTTACCTTTTCGTAACAGGATTGTCCCAAACTCTCCTGTAGGCATGATCTTTTTTTCTACTGATGCGCAGGCATAGAAGCGGCATTGATTTGGATCGGTCACGTTAGGATCATCAAAACTTAAGCCGACAAAGCGTGTGTCAGGAGTCAATGCCTGATTTTCCTTTAGAAACTCTATTAACTTATTCCATGCCATTTCATAGGGCTCTTCTTCGCCATATTTACCAAATATGCGGATATAGACTAATTCCAATCCTTCAAAATTGATTATTTTGGATTGCAGGTTGTTATTGTTACCGCTGCTTTGTACATAGCTTTCTAATCGTGATTGCAGTGACTTTATGTAAGTTTTGGGTGATATTCCCATCTGTTTCCTGAAAGCTTTAGAAAAAGATTGAGGATTATCATATCCAACCATAGCAGACAATTCTTTTAGCGTCATTTCTTCAATCTGCATAAATAGAACAGCCCGTTCTATACGTTGTCTTGCTATGTAGGAATGTAATGATTCATTTAATGCAGATCGCATGATGCGAACCAATTGTCTTTGGGAGACATTAATCTTGTCGGCTATTAAATTCAATTGCAGAGGAGTATGCAAGTTTGCGCTGATATAATCAATCACTTGATTTACCTTTTGATTATATATATTCTCAGTGGTATTACGCATACTTCTTTGTTATTTAAAGCAAAGATATGCAATTCAATATGATAAACGTTGTCCAATCCTGCCAATTTTATTGTAATGTGCATTTCCGATGATATTTTTCAAGATATCTCAGTGTAAGGTTCGGGACCCACATATCGTAGTGCGTTAATCTGGTGTAACTCTGTTATTTTGTTACAATGTTTAATTCCTGCAAAATAGCTTTTGTTAATTCGATTCTTGTCGTACTGAATGATTTCAAATCAGTGTTTTCGTTGGATGCAACATTCGTGGCAAAAAAATATACGTTTTCATTTGTTTCGACAAAACCCACGAACCATGTTATGTTCTCTTGTTGTCTAACGGCCCAACCCGTTTTGCCACTAATTTTATAATTGTTTTTTGCTTCGTGCAGCATTAGTTGTTTTGTTAAAATCATTGCATTTTCACTGATCGGTAACCGCAGGTTGTATAGTTTATGCAAAAAGTAAATTTGCTGATATTGAGTTATACAAGATTTTCCCTCCAACCAGAATTTATCGATATTATCCTCGTTTATATCCAAATTGCCGTAATTAAAAAGTTGGGTATAATATTTCATTTTAGCCACACCTATTCTTCGTGCTATTTCCTGGTAAATAGGGACTACTGATGCTTTAAATGCTTCTTCAATATTCATATCCTTTTCCCATGATGGAAAAGTTCTCCTTTCTCCATTCCATAAAAAAACGGAATCAAGTGTTATAATGCCTGTTTCGAGAGCGATTAAAGTATTTGGGATTTTAAAAGTGGAGGCTGGACAAAATGGGACGTTGCATCTTTCCAGATTATATCCGGTATATCTGTTTTCATTTTGGTTATAAATAAGGATGGATCCATCAACTTTGTATTTGTCAAATATTTTCTTCAATTCAGGTATTTCTATTGGTCGTCTCGCAAAGCAATCGATGGTTAATCCCATTATTACTAATATTATTCCGGCTCTTTTCATCGAATTATTATATTAGGATTTAATATGACATATAAACTTTCTCAAAGTATATCATAAGCTATTTACAAATAAAGAATACTAAATATTTGAACGGACTGCAGTAAAGAACATTTTATTATACTATATGACTTCTTACTATTGTATAAAGATTGTATTTGAGGAATTATATTCTTTGATATTATTACAAATGTAATGTTTATTCTTCAATTCTTTGGCATTCGAGGCAGTAGTAAACTGATCCGTATAAATATGCTTCTTTTACGATCGTACCTCCACACCGGGAGCAGGGATTATTCCCTGTCTTATTCCTTTACCGCATCTTTATATTTTTCATGTAACGGGCGTTCGGAATAGATATATACCAGATTTCCGATAGGGTCGTAGAGGCTGAAAGCACGGTCGCCCCATTCATGGTCGGTAACCTCTTCTGTAAAACGGACATCTGTCTGCCGAAGTTGTTCGTAACAGGTATCCACGTCATCCACTTTCAGATTAAGCATAATGCCTCCGGCAAAATTACTTCGGGACATTTTGTACGGATTGTCCTCGAATGACAGGTATATCGGGGTAGTACTATCGCTCTGAAGACGGATCATTACATACCAGTCGGCATCGAAAGCAACTGTTGCCCTAAAATACTTGCTGTAGAAATCTACACATTTCTTTATTTTATCGGTATGGAATGTAATTGATAAATCATTAATTTTCATATGACTAAAACTATTTATTTTCTATTTCATTATTGACTACGTCGATTGCAAAGCAATTCATGCTCGTTTCATAATGCTATTCTGATTTATAGTCGGTGAATCCTAATCTGTTCCCCGAAGGGTCGGTAAATTCGACCACCCATCCTGTACGTATACGGAAAGGTTCGGAACAGAATACAACGCCTTTGTCCTTTAACTTTTTATAGATTGCTTTTGCATCTTCGACCTCGATCCAGATAGCCGGTTGAGTGTCCGGCATTTTGGTTCTGTCTTTCAGGATAATTGCCGGCTCTTCATCACCTACTTTGAAGGCAACCATTCCCTGTTCCGCAAATTCGAACTTCTTGTCCAATCCCAATACCTCCGAATAGAAACGGATACTTTCCTGATAGTCGTTCGCCGGAAGGAAAAGATTGTCATAGTTCTTTATTGTGGTTGGTTCTATCGTGTCTTCCGTTATCGTCAGGATATGTCCGTTATTGTCAAAGAGGGCAAATTCATCCGCGCCATAGAATGTTTTATTCATTTCCTTGGCGATATGTTCCGTCCCACGAAGCTGTTCGTAAAGAACGTGCATATTTTTCATCTTAATGTAGAAGGTGATTGCACCCAACACGGGGCGTTCAGTTATCTGCGGATATTCTCCGGTCAGGCTGCCGGTTTCCTGAAACATCACCGTTGCTCCGCCATTAGCTACCATTGCCCATTGCAGATTTCCTTTCGGGGAAGGGACACTCATAACCAGGTTGAAACCCAATATTTCAGTGTAGAACTTCACTGTTTCGTCTACACTCTCTACTCCGATATTTGGGGTTAATGTAAGATATTTCATATTCTTTTGTTTTTACAAAAAGGAAAGCCGGAAGAAAAACGGGAGTTTGCTCGCAGGTTTTCCTGATCATATTCTATTATGATGCAAAAGTATGGAATCGGTTCGATCAGATTGTGTAAAAAAACGACATTTTAATGCTACTTCGATGAAAGTAGTTCCAAAGGCAGCGTTCCTCCAAACTCTCTGAAATCTTTAATGAGATGTGAGTGATCGAAATATCCGCAATCGAAAGCGATGGAGAGAAGGCTGTCGTCCTGGTGGGCTTGGATAAAGTTGACAGTATGTTTGAATTTGGTTATACGGCTAAACATTTTTGGTGAGATCCCGACAGCTGTTTTGAACCTACGTTCGAATTGTCTCTCACTCAGACATACCTGTTCGGCAATTTGCTTGATAGACGTCAGTCCGTTGCCGTTACTGATATGCTTAATAGCGTCGTTGATCCGTTTTTCAGGTATAAAGAGGCATTGCAACCGGTCTATTAGATAGTTTTCAATGTGTGCTATCCGTTCCTGCATGGTTGATAATTCAGGAAGCCTGTCATAGAACGACTTTTCGAAAAGGGTTTCAGTCAATACCAGTTCTGTCGTTTTATTGGTCAGTTCATACACAGGGATCCGGGTAAACGCAGTTATTCCGGCCGGACGGAAACGGATGCCAAGCATTTGTACTATCCCGGGAGAGTAGGCAATATCAAGATATGAGGTCATTGTACCAACCAGGTGAGGTATATAAGGGAGTAACCTGCCTGTTCCGTCATTGTTGGTAAAATTGAAAATAATATCCACGCAACCGTCAGGAAGGATTCGATGTGTGCTGCGCGAATCGACTATACTATCGGAAACCCAATAGGTCTCGATAAGGTCTTGTAAACGAGTTTCGGGTGGATATTCTCTGTACATGCGTTGTAATCAAACTGCTACAAAGATACAAAATGAAAAAGACGGCCTGTTTTTTTTGTTCTTTTTATATGATGGGAAATCATAAACTTTTGCAGAATAAACTAAATAATTAGACATTCTTGTTGTATTTTTGTCGTGCCGTATTTATAATTGCCCGGTAAGTGGGTTAATCCGGCAAATGTATGTTTATCATTTTATTTACAGAATTTCCGGCTGTTCTCATCCATGGTACACTTTGGACTGATTGGACTGCACCTGTCCGGTGGGAATAGTTTTTAAAAAGAGTTTATTTATCATGCCTGTACTTCATAATCGTATTTCCAACGCTGAACTTAAGTTGCGGATGTTGCGGGAAACCGAACCTCGTATTACGATTTCATTCTACAAATATTTTTATATTACTGATCCGCGTCAATTCAGGGATGACCTTTATGTAAAGTTCGACGCCATAAAGGTGTTCGGCCGCGTCTATATTGCGCATGAAGGGATTAACGGACAAATCTCTGTTCCTGAAAGCAATAAAGATACTCTTCGTGATATGCTGTATGCCGCCGATCCGGCACTGAACGGTATCCGTTTGAATGTGGCAGTGGATGACGACGGCAAATCGTTTTGGGTGCTGCGTATGAAAGTACGCAATAAAGTGGTGGCCGACGGTATCGACGATCCGGCATTCGATCCTTCAAGAACCGGAAAGTACCTCAAGGCGAAGGAGTATAATGAGATCACACAAGATCCCGATACAATTGTGGTGGATATGCGTAACCATTACGAATATGAAGTGGGGCATTTTGAAAATGCGATTGAAGTCCCATCTGACACTTTCCGCGAACAGTTGCCGATGGCGGTCGAAATACTGAAGGAGCACAAGGATAAAAATATTGTGATGTACTGTACCGGCGGTATCCGTTGCGAAAAAGCGAGCGCCTATATGCTTCATAACGGATTCAAAAATGTGTACCATGTGGAAGGCGGTATTATTGAATATGTTCGCAAAGCGCGTGAAGAAAATCTTCCGGTGAAATTTATAGGGAAGAATTTCGTGTTCGATGAACGGTTAGGCGAACGTATTACGGAGGATGTGATTGCCCGGTGCCACCAGTGTGGAGAGCCGTGCGATACACATACCAACTGTAAAAACGAGGGCTGTCACCTGTTATTTATCCAATGCGAAAAATGTGCGGCAGAGATGGACGGATGCTGTTCCGACGAATGCAAACAGGTGGTTCAACTACCGGAAGAAGAAAGTAGAAAATTGCGGAAAGGGACTGATCGCGGACGAATGATTTTTAATAAATCGAGAAACAACCCACTGCTTCGTAAAAAACAGGTTTCGGCAAAGTAAATAAATGCACTTTGCACTTGTTTAACGAACTATTTCCGTTCTATTTCCCGGAGGCTCTCCATCTTCTTTTTCGCCAGAAATCCGTAGATATCTTCGAGATGTTCGGTTACTTTCCGGTTGCCGAATTCATATACCTTTTTCACCAGACCATTCAGGAAATCCCGGTCGTGCGACACCACAATCAGTGTTCCGTCGAAATCGATCAGCGCCTGCTTCAGTATATCTTTGGTTTTCAGATCGAGGTGGTTGGTCGGCTCATCGAGAATAAGCAGATTAACCGGTTCGAGCAGCAGTTTTATCATCGCCAGGCGGGTGCGTTCGCCTCCCGAGAGAACTTTCACTTTCTTGTCGATATCTTCCCGTCCGAACATAAATGCCCCCAGAATGTCCCTGATTTTTGTCCGGATATCGCCGACAGCAATATCATCGATGGTCTGAAAAACGGTCAATTCTTCGTCCAGAAGTGATGCCTGGTTTTGTGCGAAATAGCCGATCTTCACGTTATGTCCCAATTGCAGATTCCCTTCGAAACCGGTTTCTTCCATGATACATTTTACGAGTGTGGATTTCCCTTCACCGTTGCGACCGACGAATGCCACTTTTTCTCCCCGTTCAATGGTAAAATTCACATCGTTGAAAATCAATTTTTCATCGTAGGATTTGCTTACATTTTCAGCAATAACAGGGTAACTTCCCGAACGCGGCGCCGGAGGAAATCGCAGTTTCAGGGCCGATGTATCCACTTCGTCCACTTCCACCAACTCCAGTTTCTCCAGCATTTTCACACGCGATTGCACCTGTAATGTTTTCGAATAGGTCCCTTTAAACCGTTCGATAAACTCCTTGGTCTCGGCAATCATTTTTTGCTGGTCGTCATACTGCTTTTGCTGCTGTTCGCGGCGTTCTTTCCGCAATTCAAGGTAGTGCGAGTAGGTTGCTTTGTAGTCGTAAATACGCCCCATGGTAACTTCTATGGTGCGGTTGGTGATATTATCTACAAATGCACGGTCGTGCGAAATAACCACCACTGCTTTGGCACTGTTGATAAGGAAATCTTCGAACCATTCAACGGAATCGATATCGAGGTGGTTAGTGGGCTCATCGAGTAAAATAAGGTCAGGATCCTGCAAAAGGATTTTTGCCAGTTCGATGCGCATGCGCCATCCGCCGCTGAATTCCGATGTCATCCGGTTGAAATCGCTTCGCACAAATCCTAATCCAAGCAGCGTTTTTTCCACGGCTGCATCGTAGTTGATCTCTTCGACACCATAAAATTTTTCGCTCAATGCGGAAACGCGTTCGATGAGTCGCATATATTCGTCCGATTCATAATCGGTGCGTACGGTAAGTTGGTTGTTGATGCTTTCAATTTCCTCTTCCAGTTGATGGATACGCGAAAAGGCCTGTGCTGTTTCCTCGAAAACAGTGCGTTCATCTTCGGTCATCAGGTGTTGCGGAAGATACGCAATGGTGAAATCTTTGGGTGTGGAAACTCTCCCTCTGGTCGGTTGCCTCACGCCTGCCAAAATTTTCAGCAATGTGGATTTTCCCGCACCGTTTTTACCCATCAGGGCAATGCGGTCTTTGGGATTTATTACAAAAGAGATATCCGAAAATAATGCCGTACCCCCGAACTCTACGGCCAATCCGTCGACTAATACCATATCTTGTTTTATTTTTCAGGGTGCAAAGATAGGCATTCTTCTTCACTCTTTTGTCCTGGGAAAATCACTCAATCGTGTTGTATAGTAAAGTGAAAGCCGTTCCTGTTTGATCTTCCATTCTTTGCCATCGCCCAAAGCAGCCAGTTTTAATGTATTTCTGCCGTATGTGTCGTTGGTTCTATCCAATACCTCCATCAATCGTTTATGTTTCTCCCGGTCTATCTTATCCCAGCAATTCATTTGCACCGAACTATCACTGGTGATGTCCATCAACATGACTCCCGATTTTTTGTATTTAATGCCGGGAAGATATATTCTGTCCAGCCCTTCCGATACATAATGCACAATCTCCATACTGGAATTAGTCGCCACCGGCATAGTGAGGATTGTGTGCTGGTTGCCATGAGATAATTCTTCTCGATATGGACTGGTTTCCAGGAAGACAAGCAGGGATTTGGCGCAGGATTTTTGCTTACGGAGTTTGGCGGCTGCCATACAAGCATAAGTCGCCGTGGCTTCTTTTATGATGGAAAGATCTTCGGTCTTTTTTCCAAAAGAGCGGGAGACCAGGATACTATGCTTGTCCGGCTCTACCGTTTCCATCTGAATACAAGGCTCACCACGGAGTTCACGCCATGTCCGTTCACCTATGACTGTCATATGTTTCCTTACCCAACTCAGGTTTAGTTGAGTAAAGTCATAGGCTGTCTTTACTCCCATTATCGACAATCTTCGCGTGTGTCTCCTTCCAATTCCCCAAATATCGCCGATCTCTGTTTTCTGTAATGCTTTTATTCGCTTTTCATCCGAATCGATAAAGCAGACATTTTCATATCCGGGATAGATCTTGGCAAATCTATTCGCCAGCTTCGCCAATGTTTTTGTGGGGGCGATACCTACACTCACCGGAATGCCGATGCCTTGTCTGACTGTACGGGCCATCTCCAGGCAATGAGCTCGGAGTGTTTGCTTGTCAAAGCCCGTAAAATCCAAAAATGCTTCGTCGATTGAATAATTTTCGATCTCCGGGGTAAAACGGGATAACAGACCTCTCATTCTCATGGACATATCGGCATACAGTACAAAATTGGTTGAAAAGACCTGTACATCATGCTGTTTGGCAAACTCTTCCACTTCATAGAACTTGACTCCCATTTTAATACCCAATGCCTTGGCTTCACTGCTTCTCGATATTATGCACCCGTCGTTGTTTGAAAGCACAATAACCGGTTTGCCATCCAACGAAGAGTCAAATACCCGCTCGCAGGATACAAAGAAATCATTTCCGTCGCATAAGGCATACATGGTTCAAAACTTTTTTATTACATAACGTACAACCCCCCACCGCTTCAACTCCTCTCCCGGTTTCACGATCATTGGAGGGAAATCCGGATTGGAAGAGACCAAAGCAATATGGTCTTTGCGGTATTCAAGCCGCTTCATCGTGAACTCCCCGTCGATGGAGAATATCAGGATGGCATTTTGGTACGGTTCTTCCAGCCTGTCTACCACTAACAGGTCACCCTCGAATATCCCATCCCCGCTCAAGCTGTTTCCCCCGGCATACAGACAAAAAGTGCTTTCCTTACTTTTTATAAGTAGTTTATTAAAGTCGATCCCTTTTTCAATATAATTAAAGGCTTCGCTGGGAAATCCTGCGGGGACAGGATTTTCATACAAATCTACCTCTGCTGTGATAAGTTCATCGGCAATAGGAATCAATCTGTTCAGATATATGTTTGTTACCTTCATTGAGTACAAAAATACATCTTTAATTTTTGTACGCTAGAAAAGATGGCTCTATTTGGCTAATATCTCCTTTACAACTTGAGCCAAAGGAGTTGTCGGACGGCCGATTAACCGCGAAAGTTGCTTGCTGTCGTCAAACAGATCGTTATTGGCTGCTCCGGTATCAAAGCTTGCAATAACCTTAGCCATCCCTTCCGGTAGCCCGAAACTTTTCAGCATTTCAGCATATTCTGTTTCGGGAAGATTCTTATAAGGAATTTCTTTACCGGTCTGGCGGGAGATCTCTGCTGCCAGGTCTGTTAATGTAAAATAGTCGTCTCCGGCTAATTCGTAAATTTTTCCTTCCTGGTTTTCACTCGTCAATACAACTGCTGCTGCTTCAGCAAAATCTTCACGGGTTGCCGAAGATATCTTTCCTTCACCGGCACTGCCGAGTAAGACTCCGGCTTTCACCGCTCCGGGAACAGAGCCCGTATAATTTTCGGTGTACCATCCGTTACGTAAAATGGTATAGGCAATTCCTGATGTCTTTAAAGCGTCTTCCGTAGCTTTGTGCTCTTCCGCCAGGCTCAAAGTCGATCTGTCTGCATATAACAGACTGGTATACACGATCCATTTTACTCCGGCCTGTTGTGCGGCTTTTATTACATTCTCATGTTGTTGCCTGCGTTTTCCGATTTCATTACTCGATATGAGTAACAAATGGTCGATGCCTTGCAATGCCGCGGCTAAATTCTCTGGCTTTCCGTAATCAAATGCACGGGCTTCAATGCCTAAATCCGATGCCTTTTCAGGTGAACGTACCAATGCCACGAGATTTTCTGCAGCCACTTTTCTTTTCAAATTCTCTACTACCAGACGTCCCAACTGTCCGGTAGCTCCTGTAATTCCTGTTTTCATACGATTCAAATTGTAATATTAACTGTTACATTTATAATTAAAAAAATATCAGTGAAATTGTTTTACAAAATCTTTCAATGTTTTATGCCTGAGAGAATCAATCACCAATTGATCGGTTTCCGCAAAGAGTTTCTTTAAATTCTCATTCATATCCTTACCGACAGGACATTTAGGATTGGGGCATAAATTCTTTTTTCCCAAAACTTCCGAGTTCTTCACAGAGAGGTAAATCTCCGCCAATGAAATCTCATGACCTGGCTTGTTCAATTTCGAACCGCCTTCTTTACCCTTTCTACTGATCACAAGGCCTGTATTCTGTAATATACCCAGTTCCTTTCGGACAATGACAGGATTGATATTAATGCTTCCTGCAATCCAGTCGGAACTTAACCATTCATCAGGAAAGGTTGCCAGAAGGGTCAAAATATGTATTGCTGTTGCAAATCTTGTATTATTCATCTCGGATGCAAATATAAGTATATTTTTTTAATTGTAATATGAGTTGTTACAATTAAAATCAAAAGAAGGTGATAAATAATATTCGCGGGTACATGCTCCGACCGGACGATACGATAAATGAATTTCCGGTTTTCTTTGGTTAATTGAAACGGCAAAGCATCCAGGGTGTTATGAAGATTTATAAAACTCTTCCAGTTTACGGATATCACCGTTAACAATTAATGGAAGTGCAGAAGTAATTTTTTCAATATTCCAGTCCCACCATGCTATATCCAATAATTTCTTTATTTGTTCCTCAGTGAAACGCTTACGGATTAACTTTGCAGGATTTCCACCAACAATTGAATAGGGTTCTACATCTTTTGTAACAACAGAATGTGCAGCTATAATGGTGCCATTCCCGATGTTGACTCCAGGCATAATAGTAGCTTTATACCCAATCCAAACGTCATTTTCTATAACGGTATTCCCCTTGAAAGGTAATTGTTCCAGGGTTGGTGTAATTACACTCCAGTTTCCACCGAAAATATTGAAAGGAAATGTCGATATTCCATCCATTCTATGGTTCGCTCCATTCATTATGAATTGAACGTTGGAGCCAATGGCGCAGAACTTTCCTATTATTAATTTGTCTCCGAGAAAATCAAAATGATATAAGACATTTTGTTCAAAATTCAACCCATCTTCATGGTCATCATAATACGAATAATCTCCTACGATAATGTTGGGCGATTTAATGATATTTTTTAGAAAAACCAACCGGTTGTAATCTTTCAATGGGTATATCTGATTGCTATCGGGTATTTGCATAATGAACTTGTTTTACTGGTTTACTTTTCCATTGCCTTGCCCTCAACCCGGTAGGCATTTTTTCAATGGCATAGCGTAGAGCCATTACCATCCTATGCCGTAGTCCTCTCCATGATTACTGCTCCCTCCCCAAAAGGATCCATGCTCATTGTCTAAGAATATGGCATTAATGGGGCCGCTCGTGCGATTCCCTAATTGTATTTCATATCCCATTTTCTTTAATTCGTCAATCACCTCTTTCTTTGTATCCTGGCGAAGCAGTATGCTTCCGGGTCTGGGCATACGGTCTTTGAATTGGCTCCCACCCAGTGAAAGCCACATTTGATTACTATTAATGTTAGCTGCTTCGGACGCTTGTTGCACAGTCATGCCGAATTCGACGACATTTAAGAAAAACTGGAGTAGGTTTTGTTCCTGTGTATCCCCTCCCTGTACCGCGAAAGCCAGGAAAGGCCTCCCATCTTTAAGTGCCAGGGTAGGAGTGAGAGTTACTCTGGGGCGTTTGCCGGGTTCTATCACATTAAAAGGATTTAATACGGAATCCAGTACAAAACTTTGCATCCGCTGACTCATACCTATGCCCGTCCGTCCTGCTATACAGGCGGGTATCCATCCGCCGCTGGGTGTTACCGACACCACCCATCCTTCCTTATCGGCAGCCACGATGCTGGTCGTTCCCCGGGTAAGTCTGTCCTGGTAAAGGCTGTCCTGATATCCGTTGACAGACGAGATCTCCGCATGATAGAACCGTTCATCATCTACAATGTATCTGCCGGCATCATGTCTGGGGACAAAATCTTTTACTTCCGGATCGATGATTGTAGTGTCTGTAAGATGACTCCGTTGTTTCAGTAAGGCTTCATACGGATTGTTTTTCCCTTCGTAAGCGTAAGGATTTCCCGGCATGACCCGGTGATCGTTTTTATCCCGGCGAATCTCTTTCGATCGTTCACGGGCATACCCTTTACTCAATAACCCCTGCATCGGCGATTGAGGTGAGAAATAAGGGTCTCCATAATAAAAATCCCGATCGGCAAAGGCCAGATTCATGCTTTGATAAATCGTATGAATATACCGGGCCGAATTATATCCCATTTCCTGCAGATCGAAGTTTTCCAAAATATTAAGTGCCTGCAATAACATGGGCCCCTGTGTCCACTCCTGCAATTTATAGACCTCTATGTCTTTGTAGGTTGTATGCAGGGGAACTTCTTCTATCGGTTTCCATCCTGCCAGGTCTTCCAACGTGATTAGTCCGCCTTGTTCCCGGCTTCCACGTACGAATTCCTCGGCAATATCACCTTTATAAAAACGATCCTGTGCCGCCTTGATCGCCTCTTTCCTGTCCTTGCCCTGCCGGATGGCTTCCTGTTCCGCTTCCACCATCTTTTCCAATGTGTGCAAAAGATCTTCCTGTACAAAGATCTCCCCGGCTACCGGAGCTTCCCTTTGCCCACCTGCATGAGGCAAAAAAACGGCTTTACTATACGGCCATTCTTTAATGCGCTCCTTGTTTCGTTCTATACTGTTTGCCGTTTGGGCATCAATCGGGTAGCCCCTGGCCATCTCCATAGCCGGCGCCAGCACTTCTTTCAGGCTCAACGTACCGTATTCCGCCAGCATATAGCACAATCCGCCCGGGGTTCCCGGGGTTACAGCGGCCAGAGGGCCGTATTCGGGAGGGAAAGCATATCCTTTATCCTTGAAAAAGGAAACGGTCGCGCTGGAGGGAGCTACGCCTAAAGCATTTATTGCCAAAATCTTACCGTTATTCGGATTATAAATCAATGCCTGGGTTTCTCCTCCCCAACTCAGTACATCCCACATGGTACAGGTGGCGGCCAGCATGGCACAAGCCGCATCAACCGCATTACCTCCCTGCTGAAAAATCATCGATCCTGCTGTGGCAGCTAAAGGTTTTCCTGTGATGGACATCCAATGTTTACCATGCAAGGGAGGCTTTTGTGTTGATTGGGCCAGAACGGCACAAAAGGAAACAGCACAAACAGCTATTGTAAAAAAATATCGTCTTATCATAATGATCTATTTTTGAACAAAAGTAACTATTTTCTTCCACCCTTTCCTTAAAAAGTTAAACCTTTGGGACCGTTTGGCATAATCTCTATTCCCAAAACATGTTCTACATACTGAAAATAATAAAACAATTTATGGTTCAGTTCAAAACCATAATCCACCCCCCGCTCATACCCGTAAATTGGCTGAAAGAATGATCTTCTTCGGGGCTGGGTAGCATTATAATTCCAGGCCGAAACATATTGGTGGTTCCAGTTCTCATAATATTGTTGTGAACGGTATTTCGCCGGAGAATTCTGAAGCACATACCATGTTTCGAATCCCGTATCGAATACAATCAACTCGTATTCGACAGAATCTTCCTGCACTACTTCATTTCCGTTCGGTTCGATCTTTACAATCCCTTTTGGGCCCGAACAGGCAACCATAAATGACAAAGCTGCGAATAAATAAAATATCTGTTTCATAACCATGGGTTTTAATGCTGATATATATATAACAAATTTCACTTGAAAAGGTGTAAAAAAACAGGGGAAAAGATTGGAATCGGTTAATTAAATAATAACATCCAGATAATAACATTCTATCTGCCGTTTAACAATACGTCCTTTTTCATTTTGGACTGTTAAGAGTAAGTACCCTTCAGGATAATACGTCTGAAAGTGAAAAAAAGTTTAACTTTGAACGGCAAAAGGTATAAGCTCAAATAAAATTGATTTTGCGCATTTAGATCAACATATATGCCCGATGTAACACCTCCGGAAATATATTACGGTTCTAATTCTGTAAAAATAAAGGAAAGAGGTTTCCTTTGTAAGAATATGGATATGAGTGAGATGAATAAGGAGCAGGAACTCGTTTCAGAAATACGAAAATTGAAACGACAATTGGCCATAGCTAATAGTCGGGCCAAGACAGTCAAATATGGACTTGTCTGGATGGAAGTGCCTGAAACCTTTGATGATGAATCTGAAAATCAATTGCCCGTCATAGAGGAGGTGAAAGAGAAATCTATTGGAAATAAAGATAAGAAACCGACCCATATTCTCATTGAAGGAGATAATTACCACGCGTTGACTTGCCTGAACTATACCCATAAGGAAAAAATAGACATTATATACATAGACCCTCCTTATAATACCGGATCAGATGAATTCAGATACAGGGATAAAAGGATACTCGATAAGTTTCCTGATGGTTCCGATGTACCCAAAGATCATCCATTAAGACATAGCTATTGGTTGTCGTTTATGAATAAGCGCCTGGAATTGGCTTATAATCTGCTAAAACCTGACGGTGTAATATTTATATCGATCAACGAAGACGAATATGCGCAATTGAAGTTGTTGTGTGATCACATCTTTCAAGTGTCGAATTACATGACCACCTTTACTGTAAAGGTAAGGCATGAAGACAGGATACTTAAGGGGGATAAAGATTATCATGAAACCACCGAACAACTGTTACTATACCGGAAATCCCCGAAGTTTAAGTCTATAAAAAGACTTCAGGATAACAGTTCCATTGAGAAATATATATATACGATAGAAGAATTGATTGATAATCCGGAGCAGATCACAATGGGTTCAAAAGTAGTCTCAGTATTTAGACCCGGAGAATACAGAATAACCAAATCAACCCCTTCTGCCGATAAGTTCCAGAAAATCAATATCCGGGGTTCACTAAAAGAAGGAAACAGTTCCGGACGTTTCCATATGAAATATCTGGAAGAGAGGAATCATCTGTTCGGTTATTTATATAAAGTGCCCGATATGGGAGGAGATATGTGTGGCTACAGGTATTTTCTCACGCGGGAATCGTCAACTAAAGTAAATGGTTCCTACTTTCAGGGGATCCCTTTGAACAGGAAAGAAGTAAAAGAAGTTCCGTACCCCAATTATTTAGATTTTGAAGAAGCGTTCAATAATGTGGGATATGAGGGTGGTGTCGAGTTTAGAAACGGGAAAAAACCCGTTGATTTCCTGAAATTCATCTTTTCCATCGGCTCAATCAATAAGAATGCGGTTATACTGGATTTTTTTGCCGGAAGTGGTACAACCGGGCACGCTGTAATGGAACAGAATTACATTGATGGAGGTCAACGGCAGGCAATATTATGTACCAATAACGAAAATAATATTGCCAATGAAGTGACCTATCCCAGGATTAAAAATATCATTCAGGGGTATTTGCAGAGTAAGAATCAGAAAGAGGTACTATATGAGGTTGCGCTAAATACCAAATTGCTATTGGATAATAGTGTAATCCGTGCTGCCAGAGACCATTTTTTTTCGGAAGAGTATAAATCGCGGTACGACGAGATAAAAGAAGAGGTAAGAAAAAACAAGTACACTATTTACGGTGTGATAAAAAAAGGGAAAAGAGTCCCCGGATTGGGTAATTCTTTGAAGTATTATAAAACCTCATTTGTCGGGAATAATAATATTTCATCTGTTTCGGATGAAGAGAAAGTGAATCAGGCACAGAAAGCCGGATATTTGTTGGCTTTGGCAGAAAATACGCTGGATGAGGTAGAGCGTACTAACTATTTTCAATTGTTTGGGAATGATGAAAATACTACTGCAATATATTTTAGGGAAGAATCGGATGAAATGGATCTTCTCCTAAAAAAACTGGAAGGCATTAAGACAGCTAAAGTGCTGTATGTGGTTAACCGGGAGAACTCCCGTGATTTTGAAAACAGGTTTGCCCATATTGATAATCTGACAATAAAAGAAATGATCTCTATCATTCCGTCGTACTTACAAAGGTGCTCAGTCGATGGGTAGTTAAAATCACAACCAATATAGTGTCAAAAAGAGTTGTTTTTCTAATTGAATTCAAAATTAATTTAAGTTAATTTTATTGACATGTTTTGTTCGAAAAAAACTTAATCCATATATTTGTGATCTTAATGATAGTATAATTTTTTTAAATGAATAATCTCTTAATTTTTTATTCTATTATGTTGAAAATAAGACTATAATATGACTATTCTATCAAACGGGGATCATGAAACAAACTATCTTTATCGCTTTTGTATCTTCTCGAATTAAATCATTTATTAAACATAGACAATTATAATTGTTTATTCTGTTTCAATGAACTGATCAGATTGTATTGTTACGGGATATGCACATAATTTTTTCGGAGTTATACAATAAGAGTTTTAATAAAGAGTAGATATAGACTTCGCTTTAATTTATTATGAAACAAATCTATTTAGTTACACTTGTAGTTTTTTGTGGGTTGTTAGTATTACCTGCTGCTGCTCAACAAGCAATTTCCCATGGAGGGAAGTAAAAGAAGAGATATTTCTGTTCTTAGATTTTGTAATTAAAAACATAACTATGGCTTTGCTCAATACTGTAAGTTTTATGCCATTCAGAAAACTTTTATCAATATATTTATTCATTATTATTGTTGGTATTTTAATGGTAACCCGTATTCATAATCTTTATTTGAAACCTAATAAACAATTTTTTCAAACAGAGCTACGGGGGACCGTGGAAGAAATTTATTCCTTACCGGAAGGGAATGGTTGCAGAATTGGGGAGGAATTATATTTGATAAAAGGGGACTGTATCGGCTATATAGCGATAGGGGATTCTATAGCCAAAGAGATGAACAGTTATTATCTGAAAATATTGGAAAAAGGTACGGATAAGATAAAATATTACAGGGAGGTTGAAAAAGTTATCTTTCAACAGGTTGAGAGTGATCTTATATCGAGGCTTCGATTATGAGAATAAGAAATAATATAAAATAATCAAATGGCACAAAATAGAGTTCCGGAACGAAGAAAAAGGCGGACTCCCCGGGAAATTGAAGAGGCGGTTTTTCTTGCTACTGAGAAGCTGGTGAGTGAAAAAGGATTCAGTAATGTAACTTTTACGGAGATTATGCAACTGGCTGAAGTTGAGCCTCAGGTCATGTACAGGCGATTCAGCAATATTGAAGAACTGTATGGTAAATTCATACGACGTTACGATTACTGGCTGCTCGATCTTGTTGAATACAACCTGGATGAGAATGATCCCATAGCTTCCATGAAAAGTGTTTTGACAAAACTGGCAGTCTCATTATATGACAATCCGGTTATGCAACAGATAATAGTCTGGGAAGTGTCCGAAAATAATATAGTGACATGTCGGAACGCATTAAACCGGGAGGTACATACATTTCCCGTCCTGGATTTTTTCAGAAAAAATATGCCTGCCAATGTTGATTTCAATATCTTTACTTCTCTTTTGATCGGGGGAATATATCATCTTATTTTACGACGTGACAGATCATCGTTTTGTGGTATTGATTTTAATACGGATAAAGGTAAATCAATGTTGGTCGATGGAATCTCGCAGATTATTGATGCAGTCTATAAGCAAGAATCGGGCAGCGATCAAGCCGAAATGATTCCCTGAAAAGAGAATTCTTCAAAAAATGACATTCCTTTTGTTCAATGAGAAATAAATGCTACTTTTGCTATTCAGTCGTGCTTTTTAATTGCTTTTTGGCAGCATGATCAAAAGAACCAAAAGAATGAATAATACGTTTATTCAATATAACAGTTCCTGGTGCATTACATCACATATGTCGATGTGTCGTTGTATGGCTATGCCATGCCTCTGCTGTTGTATCGGATAGAAAATACCGTATTAAAAATGATATAGAAGCTCCTCCGATACATTTTCGGGGGAGTTTTTCGTTATAGATAAATATGAGTTTCAAAAATAATATATTTAAAGGTTTACTGATATGTCAGGAAAAATAGAATTTTCAAAAGCCGGAGAACAGACAAAAGCGATCCACGCCGGGGAATTTCCCGATCCCGTAACCCGGGCTTCTTCTCCCAACTTAGTGATGTCCACTACGTTTGTAACTGATGCCGATTCAGGTTTTTCAGCAGAGAATATGAAGGAAGATGATACATGGATGTACACCCGCTGGGGAAATCCCACTATACATCAGTTGGAAGAAAAATTAGCTGTGATGGAAGAGGCGGAAATGGGCGTAGCTTTTGACAGCGGTATGGGAGCGATCTCTGCGTTACTGTTTCATCTCTTGAAGAGCGGCGATCATGCTGTGGTGACTGATGTAGCCTATGCGGCTCTTTCGGAGTTGACCAATGAGGTAATCCCCGGTCTGGGTATCAGTATCACCAAAGTAGATACTTCCGATCTAAATGCGATTGAGGAGGCGATTCAACCCAATACCCGGCTGGTATATATTGAAACACCCTGTAACCCGTTACTTCGTCTGACCGATATTACGGCTGTAGCGGCGATCGCACATAGCGCCGGGGCCAAGTTGGTCGTGGATTCCACCTTTGCCACTCCCATGGCTACAAAACCATTGACATTGGGTGCCGACTTTGTGATCCATTCCCTCACCAAATATCTGGGAGGACATGGCGATGCTTTAGGAGGGATTGTATTGGGTAAAAAAGAAGATCTGTTCTCATTGCGGAAAAAGACGGCGATACGTTTGGGAGGAATATTAAGCCCATTCAACGCATGGTTGATTTTAAGAGGCCTGGCTACATTTCCGATACGTATGCGTGCACATCAGGAAAATGCTTTGAAGATAGCTGCATATCTGGAGAAGCATCCAAGGATAAAACGTGTCATATACCCCGGATTGCCTTCCCATCCCCAATATGAACTTGCACGGAGACAGATGAAAAATTTCTCGGGCATGCTTACATTTCAGGTGGTAAACGGTAGGGAAATGGCGCAGAAATTAGCGGAAAAACTACAAATCATCCACTATGCCGTCTCACTGGGACACCACCGTTCTCTTATCTTCTATATGGATAGCAAGAATTTACAACAGACATCTTTCCACCTTTCAACTTCCGGGCAACTGGATTCCTGGAACAGATTTGCCGGGGAAGGTATCTTCCGTCTTTCTGTCGGCCTTGAAGACGCAGACGATCTGATAGCCGACTTGGAGCAGGCATTATTATAAATTGTTTGAATGGATACGGATGTGTTCAAGAAACGCATTGCAGCCCTTTAGGGAGCTTTTTGCCGTAATTATTTTACCATTCCGGCAATTTTCTTCAAAATCTTTTCGCACTGCTGTGTGTTTTTATACTTCATTCGGTCGATTCGGGTTACTCTTACCGGTTTGATCCCGCAAAATTTCAGGGTGGCTTGCTTCACGGTATTGAGGTCGCTCCTGTGGTATTGCCACCGGATATAGATATTGGGGGCGTCGCAGGTGGTAATGATGTGAGCACTCCTGCCTTTCAGGTATTTATCCCAAAAAGGATCTTTCTTATGATACTTAAAGGCAAAACCGGGGAGCAACGTCCTGTCGAGAAACCCTTTAAATAAAGCCGGGACACTGCCCCACCACATCGGATAGACAATCACCCAATGCTCGCACCACAGGATATTTTCTTGTGCCGTTTTCAAATCGGGTTCTAACTCCGGGATGACCGTATAGCCTTTCCATAAAATGGGGTCGAATTGCATCTCACCGAGACGCTGAAATCTCACTTCGTGTCCCGATTGTAGGGCCTGGTTGTAGTAGGTCTCGGCAATTTTTCCATTAAAACTGTCACTGTTGGGATGAGCGAGTAGAAGGTAAATCTTCATACGATTATTATTTCGCTGATTATCAGTGCGCAAAATTATGAATAAATAACGAGATATCTTCTGAAGGACGATTAAATTTTTGTTACATTTTTACTTCCCCGCCTGCGGGGTGCTTCTTTATAAATTGTTTATTCGCAGAGTGCAAATTTTTATGCCGGAAATTCCAATTTAAAGCAAGTTCCGTTTTTGCCAGACTGCACCGATATTTTTCCTTTATGCCGGGCAACAATCTGCCGACAGAGGCTGAGGCCGATACCGGATCCGTTTGCCTTTGTCGAGTAGAACGGAATGAATATTTTATCTATTGCTTCGGGTGCGATACCCTGTCCGTTGTCGGAAACCGTAATCTCCACCTTATCGCCCACCATTTCTGCTTTCACCTCTATTTTTTCTTCGGGTAATCCGCTACAGGCTTCATGGGCATTTTTCAGCAGGTTGATCAGCAGTTGCTCCACCATGGTCTTATCGGCATTTAAGATCAGCTGTGTAGGGTAGACGGACCAGAAAAAATCGATGCCGTTGGAAGCGGTTAGTTGTTGTATCGATTTGAGCAGGGCATGCATCTGGATAGGTTGCTTGACAGGTTGCGGTAACCGGGTAAGTGTCCGGTAGTTCTCCACAAAAGAGAGTAATCCCTTGCTTCGCCGGTGGATCGTCTCCATGGCTTGTTGCATGATCCGGTATCTTTCCAGATCCACCTTTTCCTGGTCTTCCTGTTCACTGAGCGTCTCCGACAAAGAGATAATCGGGGCGATGCTGTTCATGATTTCGTGGGTAAGCACGCTGATCAGTTTTTGCCACGCTTTGGTTTCGGCCTCTTCCATTACGGAGTCGTGTGTGCGGCTTCGGAATGTTTCCAACGCTTCGTTCATTTCCTGTAGTAACAGGTTAAGTTCGTCGTTGGAGCGATTACTGGGAAAATGGGTGGAAAAATCGGAATGGCGGATGCCCCCTATCATTCTTCCCATGCGTTCTATCAGGTTTTTCCGGTCGTAATAGAGTGATACCGCCAATAGGATGATGCCCGTCAACACTAAGACAGACGAGAAATAGTATTCCTGCCAGAAAAGCCATCCGACGGCAAGCGATAACAGTGCAATGGCTGCTATTTTGCTGAGGAAGATATATTTGGACTGAATATTCATTGTTGTTGGAGTGTTGTGAGGCCACGTAAAGTTATTGCGCGCTGAGTTTTTCGATTTTCCGGTAGAGAGTGAAACGGGAGATACCCAATAATTCCGCTGCCCGATTCATGTTCCCTCCACTTTGGATAAGCGCTTTCTCGATAGCCTCTTTTTCCAGTTGGTCGAGATTCAGGTTTTCGGCTTTCGATTTCCGATAGGCAGCCGATTTCAGCATAAAGTCATCCGGAGTAAGTGTAAATCCCGAAGCAAGGATCACCGCCCGTTCTATCGCGTGTTGTAATTCACGCACGTTTCCGGGCCAGTTGTATTCACGGAGTTTTTTCATTGCCGGTCCAGAAATATTCCGGATATCCTTTTTGTATTTTTTACTGCAGCGTTGCAGAAAATGTTCGGCAAGCAGGTCGATGTCTTTTCCCCGTTCCCTCAGAGGCGGAATATGCAGCTCGATAGTGTTGATACGGTAGAGCAGATCCTGACGAAACTCACCGTTAGCGACCATCTCATGGATATCTGCATTGGTTGCGCAGATAAGTCGCACGTTGATGGAAAGCGGTGCAGTGGAACCTAATCGGATGATCTGCTGCTTCTCAATAGCAGTCAGTAGTTTTGCCTGCATATCGGGAGTCAGGTTACCGATCTCGTCTAAAAAGAGTGTTCCGCCGGATGCAATCTCAAAACGTCCCTGTTTTTCCTGTCTGGCATCAGTAAACGCCCCTCTCTCATGTCCAAAAAGTTCACTCTCAAACAGTTGTCCGGGAATAGTGCCCAGGTCTATGTGTACAAATGGTTTATCCGCACGGGGTGAGCAATAACAGAGCAGGTTGGCGATCAGGTCTTTTCCCGTACCGTTTTCACCAAGGATAAGGATATTGGCATCGGTCTCCTTCAACTTGTCGATGGTTTCGAAAAGCGATTGCATGGGTTCGCTCTCACCGATGATTTCGGGCATGCCTCTATTGCTTTCGAAAGCTGCTACCTTCTGTTTGAGATGTGTTACTTCGGTACGGTTTTTCCGTAGTTCTATTGCCGCAAAAACCGTTGCCAGTAATTTCTCCTTCTCCCACGGTTTGGGTATGAAGTCGATCGCTCCGGCCTTGATGGCGCGCACCGCCTTCTCGGTATCGGCATAAGCAGTGATGAAAACCACTACCGCATCAGGATCACTCTTCTTTATCTTTTTGAGCCAGTAAAACCCTTCCTGTCCGCTATCGGCATCCTTGGTGAAATTCATATCCAGCAAGATCACATCGGGTTGGAATGTCTTCATGAAATGCTCGATCCGCTCCGGCTGTGTAGTCACTTTTACCTTTTCCACATGCGGCTGCAAAAGTAAATTGAGCGCGAAGAGAATATCTTCGTTGTCATCTACGATCAGTATTTTACCTTGTTTATGCATTTTTTTAAGAACTGAGAAATTAGAAGTAGGAAGTGAAGAAGTCCAGGAAATCAAGAAGTTCAGAACGAATAAACTAAGGTGCTAATTTATTAATATGCCAATTAAATTAAATCTGAAATCTTGAATCTGAAATCTTGAATCCCAACCACTACAAAGATATAACAATATTCCTTTCTGTTGACGTGCGAAATCGAACATGTTTTGTGCGTAATCGCACCTGATTGTATTGGGGCTCTGTTTGTAAGTGTCTTATAATTAATATTTTGATTAGATGGCATGACCTTTGATATAGGTTTGTCGTATGAGGAATACTTTTCTTGTTTTGTTATTTTTGCTACCGATATGGATGGTCAATGGGCAGGACACGCTTCGTCTTACTTTAGACGAAGCAGTAGCTCTTGCCCGCCGGCAATCCCCCCAGTCAGTGGCGGCACGCCACCAGTATAGGGCATCATACTGGAATTGGCGTTCGTTCAAAGCCGATTATCTGCCCAGCCTGTCATTTACATCCTATTCTGAATTAAACCGCTCCATCAGAACAGTGACCAGGCCCGACGGGAGCGACAGTTTCGTGCCTCGCGATCAACTGTCGAACGACGGTATGCTTACCGTGAACCAGAATATTGCTTTACTTGGAGGGAGTGTATATATGCAAACCGGTCTCCAGCGACTCGATGTCTTTTCAGATAACCAGGTGTCTTTTAAATCTACTCCTGTCGTGATCGGATATTCCCAGAATCTTTTCGGATACAATTCCCTGAAATGGAATAAACGTATAGAGCCGGCACGCTACACACATGCACGGAAACAATATAGTGAAACGCTTGAGTTGGTGGCTTCGGCTACAGCAATGAAGTTTTTTCAACTGGCTACAGCACAGAGCAATTTCCGGTCGGCAACCTATAACTATGCCAATGCCGATACGCTTTACCGATATGCGCAAGGGCGTTACGAGATCGGTACCATCACCGAGAACGAAATGTTGCAACTGGAGATTAACTATCTCTCCGAACAGACTAACCGGTTGAATGCACGCATTGAAATGGATGACTATATACTGGATCTGCGTAGTTTTCTGGGGATCACTGACAATGTGGAGATTGTGGCTGAAATAAGCCACGATGTCCCGGAGTTTATTGTCCTCCTGGAAGAAGCTCTTTCACTTGCCCATCAAAACAGCCCCGATACGGAGCTGTTTTACCTGCAGAAACTGCAAAGTGAGAGTGCTGTAGCTAACGCCAAAGCATCGCGCGGATTTAAAGCCGACCTGTATCTTGAGTTCGGCTTGTCGCAGACCGACCCTAATTTCTCCAATGTGTATAATAATCCGCTGAACTCTCAATTGATAAGCCTGGGAATCCGTATCCCTATTCTTGACTGGGGTGTGGGACGAGGACGTGTAGAAGTAGCAAAGAGTAACCTCGAGAAAGTGAAAATAGAACTGGTACAGGCACAAACAGATTTTGATGCCAACGTGATAAAGCTTGTAAAACAATTCAATCTGCAGGCTGATAAGGTGGATATCGCCTATCGGACCAATGAGCGTGCCCAACGTCGGAATGATGTGGCTTACCGTCTATATCTGCTCGGAAAGTCGACTGTACTCGACCTGAATGCCGCCATTGAAGAAAAAGACAGATCTCAGAGAGCATATATCCGTGAACTGCAAAACTACTGGAGTTTGTATTACGGATTAAGAAGTATCACGGGATGGGATTTTGAGGAAAATAGCCCGCTAAATCTTCCGATGGAAGAATTTTAGTGCGTCCACTTCGTGTATTTTCATGAATATCTAAAGTTTGACGTATAAAAGAATAGTAAAAATCAGATGGAAAATCATTCTCAACATACCGGAAACGGGGGTGCGTTCCACGAATCGCGCGATTCTTCGATGGACAAGCGGCTGCCGAAGAAACCCTTTTTTCAGAAATACAGGTTCTATCTGCTTGGCGGAACTGCTTTCGTTACTTTTTTAGTGTATGTTCTGATAAGCGTATCGGGGGCGCGGAAATTGCGGGTGGATGGTGAACGGGTTGTGATTGCTGATGTGTCTCAGGCGCCATTTCTCGATTATGTGGATGCCGAAGGAATCGTGCAGTCGTACCTTACCATCAAACTCAATGCATTGGAGTCGGGTACGGTAAAACGGATTGTGGCCGAAGAGGGATCGATGCTCCGACAGGACGATATTATCCTGGAACTTCAGAATCCTGAACTGGAACGTATCATCGAAGAGCAACAGGACGAATGGGAAAAACAGCGCATTCTTTATGAAGAGAAAAAGGTGGAAATGGAACAAAAATCCATACTTTTACGTCAGCAATCCTTACAGGCACGATACGAATTAAGCCGGCTCGAAAAAGATTTCGCCCTGGGTGAAGAAGAATTTAGGATGGGAGTGAAAAGCAAAGCGCAACTCGACCTGCAGCGTGAAGAATACGACTATAAGGCCCAAAATACGAGCCTCCAACTTGAAGGGCTCAGGCACGATAGTGCTGCAACACACCTGCGTCGTGAGTTGATGGATAATGACCTGGAACGTGCCCGGAAGAACACGGCACATGCCCGTTCACGTATGGAAAACTTAGTGGTACGCGCCCCGGCAAACGGGCAATTGAGCTACCTGAATGTAACTCCCGGCCAGCGTGTAGGACAATCTGAAAATATCGGCGAAATAAAAGTAATGGACAACTTCAAGATACATATCCGGTTGAGCGAATATTATATCGATCGGGTGCAAGTAGGACTACCTGCTTCGGTCACCTATCAGGGTGAAAAATATCCGTTGCGGGTTTCGAAAGTAGTCCCCGAAGTGAAAGAGCGCCAGTTCGATGTGGATTTGGTGTTCACGGGGGATATGCCTGACAATGTGCGTATCGGCCGTAGTTTCCGTGTGCAGGTGGAATTGGGACAGCCCGAAGCGGGTATCGTCATCCCGCGGGGTGATTTTTTCCAGACTACCGGTGGACAGTGGATCTACAAGTTAAATAGTTCGGGTGATAAAGCCATCCGTGTATCCATTACCATTGGTCGTCAGAATCCAGTCCAGTATGAGGTCTTGAGCGGACTTGCCCCTGGCGACCGTGTGGTGGTAAGCGGTTATGCCAATTTTGGGGATGCCGAGGAACTGGTGATAAAGTGATAAGGTGGAAATGACTGGGGAGAAAGGGAGGAGTGAAAGATTATCATATTTGATAAATAATGATATCGAAGAAATATTATAAAAAATAATCGTATGAAGACAACAAAAATGACAGTTATTGCCTTGTTTATCCTGGCAAGTATAGCCATGCAGGCACAACACAACGTAGTGGAGAAACCGGTTAGTATGCACAGCAATACTACCACACTGGAAATACATCGGGTAACACTCACCGATACTGCTACTGTACTGGATATGGATGCTTTCTTTCGCCCGGGTTGGTGGATCAGGGTCGTATCCGACAGTTATTTAATGGCCGACGGCAAGAAGTACATGATCCGCAGCGGGGAAGGAATAGAACTTGACTCACTCTTCTGGATGCCTGCATCGGGAGAAGCTTCTTTCAAATTAGTATTTGATCCATTGCCCAAAAACACAGAAACATTCGATTTTGTTGAAAGCGATTGTGCCGACTGTTTTAAGATATGGGGTGTATATCTTGCCAGTGAACGCGTCTCTTTACCCGAAATACCGTCGAAATACCGTCAAACCCATCCAACAGAGACGGATATAGCGGTCAGATGGGAAAGGGGAAAGGCTGTTGTAAATGGTAAGTTCATGGGCTATGCTCCACGGTATGAAATGAAACCCCGGTTGGTTTATTTTAATCCTGTCACGTCGAAAGAGGATATGATTACCATTACACCAGAGGAGGACGGGACATTCCATGCTGAAATCGAAATATATAGCCCTTCCTACATTTATTTAACCTATGAATCCCCGCAATCCGACAACTTCTGGTTTATTGCCGCACCCGGTCAGGAAACGAATATCCTCATTAACCTGCCCGAAGCCAACAGAATGAGAAGTCGCTTGCACAAGGAGTCGCCCGGATATGGCAGGAAAGTGATGTTTGCCGACTATCAGTCGAGGTTGAATGACGAATTGAATAATGGTTCTCTCGTCAGAAATATTTATACCGAAGATTTTATGACAGCTATTGTTGGTATGTATCTTCGTGAATACCATGATTATATTATGGATAAATACGATCGTGCAGTCCTTAATAACAATGCCCAAAACGTTTCTTCGCAGGCAAAGAAGATTATAAATATGCAACTGGCTTTCGAAGTGAATAATTACCTGATGTCATCAGATAGTTATTTGATACAGGCATATATGGAAAAAAACAAGGTATCGTGGGGTGAAGCGACAAAAGCAGTCGGATCGCTTACGAAGTACCCTGGCTATAACGATTATCTGGTACAGATCCCCTATCCCTATAACGATCCGGATGTACTCTTGGTCCAAAGTCTTCCCTATTATATGAGTATGTTAAGTTATGTCCGTAATCCGCAGGAAGATCAATTCGGATTGTTCCGTTATCTTGCCGGTTCCGATGAAGTGAAACCGGGAGATCGGGAAATCCTTTCCAACTTCCTGCTGCGTACGCAGCAGGAAGAGGTCATACCGGATTCATTGATCATTTCTATTTTAAGGTCACACAGGAACCTGCAGGAAGAATACTTTGAAGAAAGCACCGGGATAAACTACCTGTCCAAAATTTGGAATACCGACGATTGTTTTCTTTTTGATCTGATGACAGCCAATAAGATCTCCCGGAAAATGGAGGATTTCTATCCGTTAACTGATGAACAGAAAACGGTCATAGAAGATTTCGACCCGGTTATGCGGGAAGTCATTCTCGAAGAGAACGGCAAACTGTTGGCTAAGATAGAAGAGAATAAGAAGAAAACAGGTTACATGGTACTCGATGTGCCGAATGTAGCAGATGAAAGCCTGTTTGCCGAGATGATCAAACCGTTCAAAGGGAAAGCGGTGCTGGTTGATGTGTGGGCTACGTGGTGCGGGCCATGCAGGGCAGCCAACAAGGCGATGGAGCCGCTGAAAGCACAACTGGCCGATATAGACATTATTTATCTGTACCTGGCGGGCGAGGATTCCCCGGAAAAGACTTGGCAAAATATGATCCCCGACCTCAAAGGACATCATTATCGAGTGAATGAGACAAGCTGGAACTATCTGCGCCGGTCGTTAAAATCGGAAGGTGTACCGACTTATATTGTACTGGATAAGGAAGGTAACCAAACATTTCATTCCGTCGGTTTCCCGGGTGCAGATACCATGAAAAAGGAACTAAAGAAAGCGTTGGGGGAATAATAGTCCCTGGAGCGTCAAAAGGTCTCAAATCTTTTGACGGTTAAAAAATATTCACAATTGATAAACCGGAATTATCATGATCGTTCATTACCTTAAAATAGCGTGGCGTAATTTGCGCAAATACAAAACCCAGACCATTATCAGTATCCTGGGATTAACAATCGGTGTGGTATTTTTTGCATACGGATACCATTGGTATAAGTATGAGACAACATATGACAGTTTTTATCCGGATTCCGACAGGATATATCATGTGTACGGAAAATTGAAAAGTACGGGAAAACAGGTTGTAGAGGGAAAGATACCCCATATTGCCGTAAATAAACTGGAACAGGCGTTCCCCGAAATAGAATCTGTAGCGGTATTACTTCCTAATTACGGGTCTTCTCTTAAGCATGGCGACCGTGATTTAGGATATCCTCTGTTTGAATTTGTCGATGAACGTTTCTTCCGTATGTTTCCTCCTCAGGTAATAGCAGGAGTTGTACATGAAAACTCGTTGAAGAATAGCGATGAAATGATCGTTACCGAATCTTTTGCCTGCAAGCATTTTGGAACTCCCGAAGAGGCGTTGGGGGAGACATTGATTTCAGGATACGATGAATCATATGTTATACGGGCTGTAATTGCCGATCCTCCTGCTAATTCCATCTTTCAAAGAGAAGGTTATATGCCTGTCATGCCAGGAGCTAATATTTTTGAGAGAGCGGATGAGAAAACACAGTGGAAAGATTTTCATGATGTGCGTTTGTATGTTAAGTTAAACCAAAATGCAGATATGAAAAGTTTTCGTGACAAGCTTTTGACGTTTGCGGTGGATAACGGGTATAATGATGACTTGCTGTTCGAATTAATCCCTCTTACACTTGTCCGGTTTTCCATACTTGATTCCTACGAAAGAATCATCGTCTATGATATAAAATATATCCGTATGTTCATTTTTGCCGGAGTTTTGTTACTCTTTGCCGCTTTCTTTAACTACCTGAATATTCTTCTCAGCAATACCATTGCTCGGGTTAGGGAGATCAATTTGCGGAGGGTAACGGGCGCTTCAGTCTCCAATATATACTGGCAATTGTTTATAGAGATATCGTTATTTATCGTTATCGTGGCGCTACTCTCGTTTTGTTGCATAGAGATTACATCCCGACTTTTCGAAAGCATATTCGCGACAGTTGTATTTTCTTCTGTAATGAATAGCATTCTTCTGTGTACGATCTCTATCACAGCGATTCTCCTATATCTCACAACCTTTATTTTTCTATATCGATTTATTAAAAGATCAGCATTTAATGAAGACCGTCCCGTGAAGAGAAGATTTGTGACCGGCAGAATTACATTGTCGCTACAACTCATTATCAGTGTTTTTGCTATAATGAGTGCATTTGTTCTTTGGAGGCAGGTTTTTTTTATGAATCATGTCAATTGGGGATTTGATACTGAAAACCTTTTACAGATTACTATGAAAGTTCGTGACAGATTGCCCCTTATGGAAGAGATTGAGAAGCTACCGATGGTAGAAAGTGTTATCAATACCGGTTTTTTCACAGTGATTCCTAATACTGATAAAATGGGTCCCACAAGTGTATCGGGTGTCGAGTGGGAGAATAAGCCTATCGATTTTAGTCCTCTTTTTCAGACATTCGGAGTTGAGGAAGATTTCACTGAAAAGATGAAATTAAAAATAATAAAGGGAAGGGGTATCATTAACGAAGATTTTACCCGGCGATGGCAAGCCGATAAGGTGATGATCAATGAAACAGCTCAACGTATCATGGAGATGGATAATCCTATAGGGCAAAAAATTGTAGTTCCTGCCAATTGGTATTCGGCAGAAGGGAGAGGGAAAGAGGAGTATGAGATTGTGGGAGTAGTGGAAGATTTTCATACGGTTGGCCTGCAGAGTGAAATACCTCCTCTTATCATCAAAGGAGAGAAGCATGGAAATGGCGGGTATTTTAACTATGTACGTGTAATGCCGGGAATGGAAGAGGAAGCCGTTAAAGCCATCAGTACACTTATTCCCGAGTTCAGGCCGGATGATGAAAACGAAACACTTGTTCAGGCAATGGGCCAATTGTTGGGTGATTTAAGTAAAAGTGAGAAAAACCTGTTGAGATTATTTGTAACCTTGGCTCTATTATGTATCCTGATTGCTGTTTTTGGTATTTATTCCGTATCGCAACGCGAAACGCAGCATAGGCAGAAAGAGATTGCTATCCGTAAAACGACAGGGGCTAAAACAAAGGAGATTGTTGCCATGTTTTTCCGTGAATACATGGTGATTACATTGGGGGCTTGTGTCGTGGCTCTTCCGATGGCGTGGCTTTTCATGCAGCGGTGGCTGGAAACGTTTGCTTACCGCATAAGCATCTCATGGTGGATGTTTATCCTTGTGATAGTTGCTGTAGCGATCATCGTATCTGTCACGATAGTAAGCCAGGTGATCCGTGCTGCCGGTCAAAATCCGGCAAAAGTAGTGAAATCAGAATAAATATTATTGTTATGAAAACAGCGCAACTATTCTTTTTTACCCTGTTTCTAATATTACTTATGGCATGTTCGCAAACATCGAGTGAATTTAGTATTACCGGGCACATAGAAGGGGTGCAAGACGGAGATATAGTCATGCTCCATAAAGTAGAAGGGCGGGTCGGAAAACTTTTTATGCAGGACACCATTCGTAACGGAAGGTTTTCCTTTAAAGGAGAAGAAGATTCTCTTCAAAATATTAAATTGACACCGATGGGGGAGAAATACCCTTTAGTATATATTGATATCTGGATTGGACCGGGAAGCAAAACAAGAATTACAGGAAACGGTTACTATCCCTCTTCGTGGCGTGTTCAAAGCAAAGTGAAAGAGCAGCAGGAAGCTGAAATTTATAGGGACGCTACGAGACATCTATCCGTCATATCGGATTCATTACGTTGGGTGTATTACCGGGAAGGTGATAAAATACAAAAAGCGGGAAGCGACGAAGAGAAATTGAAACAAAGAGAGGTAGCCCGTGCTATCCGGCAGCAGTTGGACAGTATCAATTTTATTGAACAACGGATAATTTTTGATGTGATGGCTGGTCGACCGGTCACAGAACAATGGATCGACCGGTTGGAGGTGTATGCTATGATTTCTTCTACCTTTAGAAGTCTGAGTTCTTATCCAGAAGAGAATATGCAGCAATTATATGAATTATATAATCATCTGAGTGAAGAACAAAAACAAACGAAGAAAGGAGAATTGATCTATTCCTATCTTTTTCCGGTGGAGAAGGTCGGTGAAGGCGATCTTATGGCTGAAGGTAATTTCTTTGATCCTGATGGCAACGAACACCGTATCACTGATTATACAAACAAGGGTAAATATATTTTACTCGACTTTTGGGGAGTAGGATGTGGACCCTGTATTGCAGCATTTCCGGAAATGAAGAAAATACATGAATCCCATAGCGACAAACTCACTATCATTGGTATAAGTGTCGATAGTCATAGTGTGTGGATGGAGGGATTGGAGAAGCATAGTCTACCGTGGCTGAACCTGAACGATTTTCTTGAATACGGAGGGTATGCCAGCTTCTATGGAGTGCACGCCATTCCCTTTTATGTGTTGATCTCCCCTGACGGGATTATCGGAAAAATATGGATGGGATACAGAAAGGGAATGTTTGAGGAAATTGTGAAGACGATATAGGTCTAAGATAAAGTGAGATTAAATATAATAAAAGAACTATCAGAAACACTGAGTGATAAAACAATCAAGAAAATATTATTTAATGATTATCCGCAGTTATTCCTAAAGAATTTAACGGGAAAAAGTTATAAATAAGTTTCAAAAACACTTGTACAATTCACTGATATTCATTATCTTTATATCGCTAACGATATAAAGATTCAAGCTATGAATATCCTGGATTTTGCCATAATTTACCCCGATGAGGAATCCTGTCGGAAAAAATTCAAAGAACAAAGAGACCAAATGGGAGTAACCTGTCGTCATTGTAATTGTAAAGAACATTACTGGCTTCAAAACAAACAAGCCTACGAATGCAAGCGTTGCCATGCCCGCCAAACCTTGCGTTCAGGCACCGTCATGCGGCACTCCAACCTGCCCTACCGTTACTGGTTCGTGGCCATGCACCTGCTCACGGCGACCAAGGGCTCCTTTTCCGCGGCGGAGCTGCAGCGCCAGCTGGGACACAAGCGTTACCAGCCCATATGGGAAATGGTCAATAAACTGCGTGACGTGATGGGCAAACGCGATGATGAGTACACCCTTGAGGGAGCCATCGAGTTGGACGACGCCTTCTTTTCCACCGAAATATCCCTTGAAGAGGGGGACAAACCGTTGAAGCGCGGCCGCGGGAGCCAAAAAAAGACCAAAGTGCTGGTAATGGCTGAAAGCAAAACCGTTGAGAACCCCAAGCCGGGTAAGAAACCCAAGAAGGTCAGATACCTGAAAATGAAAGTGATCAGTGACTTGAAGTCCGGTACAATTACAAGGAATGTCAAAGAGCACGTTGAAAGCACGGCGGATCTGACCACCGATGACTCGACATCTTACACTAAATTGAAAGAGCTTGTTCATTCACATACGGCATCTGTTATTCCACACGAGGATCTTTCCAAGGTGCTGCCCTGGGTGCATACCGCGATCAGCAATGCCAAACGACAGCTCTTGGGCGTGTATTACAAGATAAAACCAGAATACTTGCAATATTACCTCAACCAGTTCTGTTATAAATTCAACAGGCGTTACTTCGGGAAAAACCAGTTTGAAAGACTGTTGATAGCCGCTGTAACGTATGCTCCTGATTTCAAGTCAAGAATTTACAGTAGGAACTATTGCGGATAATCATATATTATTTAAATAAATTGTATAAGCTATGATTAAAACAGAAAATCTTCAGAAGATCTTCCGTACCGAAGAAGTGGAAACGTGGGCATTGAGCGAAGTGAGCATCGAGATTAACGATGGCGAGTTTGTTGCCGTAATGGGTCCGTCGGGATGTGGTAAAACCACTTTACTGAATATCCTGGGTTTGTTGGACAATCCCACGGGAGGAAAATATTTCCTGAACGGGACCGATGTGTCGAAATTCACCGAGAACCAGCGGACAAGCCTTCGCAAGGGGGTGATCGGGTTCGTTTTTCAGAGTTTCAACCTGATCGATGAGTTGAATGTGTATGAAAATATCGAACTGCCACTGCTCTATATGAGGATTCCCGCTTCCGAACGCAAACAACGGGTGAAAGAGGCGATGAACCGTATGGCTATATCGCACCGTGAAAAACACTTCCCGCAACAACTGTCGGGTGGTCAGCAGCAACGTGTGGCCATTGCCCGTGCGGTAGTTGCCAATCCGAAGCTGATCCTTGCCGACGAACCGACGGGAAACCTCGATAGCCGGAATGGAGCCGAAGTGATGAATCTGCTTGGTGATCTCAACCGCGAAGGAACTACCATCGTGATGGTTACGCACAGCCAGCATGATGCAGGTTACGCCGGACGTATTATCAACCTGTTCGACGGTAAAGTAGTGCCGGGGATAGTGCTGTGATAGACTTAGGTTGAACGTTTTATTTAAGTTGATGAGTAAAGAACTTGCTTGGAATGTTCATGACGCAAAATGAAAATGATCAACTGTAGAGACCTTTAGGATATGCTTCTAACAACACTCAAACTAATTCTTCGTAACTGGTGGCGTAACAAAACCTTTACACTTATTGCCCTACTGAGCCTTACGGTAGGTATTGCCTGCACCAATCTACTCGGCGCGTTTGTAACCTATGAACGGGGTATCGAGAAATCGAATCCCAACTGGAAACGGATGGTTTGGGTGATGCAGGATTTGCCCTCTGATCCCGGAAAAAAGGTGGCTTATATGGTGAAAGGTATTCCGGATCAGTTAAAAGAGAAGTATCCTGAGGTAGAAAATTTTCTGCAATTGGGAAATTCGAGTTATGCTAGTATAGAGGTAAACGGGAATAAGTTCGATCCGATAGAGGTCCTGAATGTCAGCCGTTCCTTTCCCTATTTCTTCCCGTTTGAATTGTTGTATGGCTCGTGGGAGGCATTTAACAATCCCCAATCTATCATTATCAGTCAGAAGCAGGCTAAAAAATTATTTGGTGATGGAAATGCTTTGGGAAAACAGATTACTTTGGTGGAGGATTTTTACGAAGGTACGTTTGAGAAACAGTATACGGTTGGCGCAGTAACGAAGCAAAGGGCACAGTCGGCAGTCTTATTCGATGCATTGATCTGTGATCCCGAGAATGCCTGGGGTGGACCTACCTTGTTGATGATGACAAGAGAACCCGATCTGCAGCAATTCGAAGAAAAGGTAAAGAATGATGAGATACCTACGCTGGCCGGAGGGCAATACTATTTCATCTCGTTGGATGACGCTATTTCCCAGAATTATAGTGAACAGAGCTTGTATTCCTGGCATTACCGGAAAGATAATTTACTGCTTGTGGGACTGATATCTGCCATACTGGTTTTGCTGATTGCCATTTTTAACTATGTGAATATGGGCTCTTCCAGTGTATTACAACGGGTAAAAAGCATTCATGCGCAGAAGTTAATGGGTGCCACATCGTCCGATATCGGACTACAGTTGTTCGCCGATATGTTCCTGATGGTACTTGTCTCGTTCCTGCTATCACTGTTGCTAATGCACGACTTGCTACCTCTCTTTAATCAAATTGTGTCGGCAGACTTTAGTCCCTCCTTCTTTTACAGTTCGTCGTTCTTCCCGTTTTTTGTTTTGCTTATCCTTCTTCTTACAGTGATTCCTGCTTTGCTTATCAGTAATAGGATCAATCGATTATCGGGAGGTGATGTGCGTCAGTTGTTTGTGAATAAGAAGAACCATTGGATAGGAGTACTGGTGACAGCACAGTTTGTAATTGGCGTGGCATTGATTATGGGAATGATCACTGCTAACCGGCAAATGGGTTTGGTGAAGCAAGCCGGAGAGCGTTACAGGAATCTGATAGAGATATGGAATACCTCAACTGAAACCGACCTACGCCTATTTAAACAAAAGGTGCAATCTGTCCCGGGTGTATCGGGTATTTCACTGGGAAATATGTCACTGATGAACGTATGGATTATGCATGCCGATATGCAGAAGGAAAACGGTGAGAAGTTCCAGACCACTGTATTCGGACTGTCAGGCGATGAAGGATTGTTTCGTGTCCTTCAGCTTCATCAGATTGCAGGAAGCGAGTGGGAGACATTACCCGAAAAGTATGGATCGGCTGTGTTTGTGAACCAAACCTTTGCCAATCTGGTGGAAAAACCCGTAGAAGAACTGATTGGAGAACCGTTGAGAAAGTATATGAATTCGCTTGATTCAGTGTCTGTGATTGCAGGAGTAGTAGAAGATTTCTATTTCAATTCACTCGAAAAGAAAGCGATGGCGGTAAAGATGACGCGGATTTCGTCCCTCGAGGATAGGCTTACAGCTATGCAAATCCGGTTAGACGGAAATGATAACGGATTAGCAATAAAAAACATCCGGCAACTCTGGGAACAGACTTATCCCGATGAATACTTCACCTATACCGATGTTTATCATACATTTATAAGTCGGAATAGTAAAGTAACCGAGATGTCGGATTTACTGCAAATGTATTCATTGATCAGTATTTTACTTACCTGTTTCGGTTTGTTTGGTATTTCATTCTATGCTGTCCGTCGACGAACTAAAGAGATTGGTATACGGAAGATCAACGGTGCAAAAACGTATCAGATACTATGGTTACTGCTCAAACCGATATTTGTCTGGATTGTTGTTGGTTTTGTTATTGGCGTGCCGTTGGCATGGTGGCTTATGGAACATTGGCTGCAACAGTTCGTTTACCGGGTGAATATTTCTTTCGTATCTTGTCTGGTTGCACTGGTAATCGTTACGTTGGTTTTGGTGATTACCGTAATATGGCATACCTGGCGCATGGCAAGAGCAAATCCGGTGAAAAGTTTGCGGTCGGAATAAACGACTAAAATAATGTACCAATGAGAATAATGTGCCAATGTGTTGGGAGTGTAGAATGATGGGACGGCGGTTTATTGATTTGATGATTTGGTAATTTGATGATTTTAATGTGGGGAAGTTGGGACGTGAAGAAGTGAAAGAGTTGAGAAATGGCTCAATAAATTATATTTTAAACGATTTGAAAAGTAAAAAAATGTTTCTGCATTACTTAAAAATAGCCTGGAGGAATCTCCTGAAGTACAAAACGCAGAGTATAATCAGTATTTTGGGACTGGCGATCGGCTTTACCGCGTTTGCCTTTACCATGTCGTGGATACGGTACGAAAGAGGATATGATAAACATATCCCGGATGCGGACAGAATTTATCGGGTGTTTGTCAAAGATTCTACACAAATAGGCGGTGTTAGTCAATATTCTCCTAATGCCCTGGCTTCCTATTTGAAAGATAACTATCCTGAAATAGAAGCTGCTACAGGTGTGTATCCTTATAAGACAGATTGGAATCTAAAGAATAAGGCATTTCTTAGTCAATGCCGTTTTGTTAAAACAGACACTTCTTTTTTTCATGTCTTCTATCCTGAAATTAAGATATTATACCCTGGTATAATAGAAAAGGAATATAATATCTTGTCTCTAAATACGGCAAATAAATTGGGATTAGGGCCACAACATACCGGACAAAGAATAGATTCATTAAATATTCATCTGTTAGATATTGTTCCCGATAAACCTACTCACAGTAATGTGCCGTTCGATGTTATTTATCTTCAAAAGTTCAATCCCGAGTACGATATGGCATGGGGATACTCATCAAGTTATACTTATATCCGGATAAAGGAGGGAGTAAATGTAACGAGTTTAGAAAATAAACTGGCAGATATCAGTGTAAGCCGCGATTATACAGGCGAGAAAATGTATACACTGAAATACCAGTGTAAATTAGTTCCTCTTGAAAAATTACGTACTATTCATCCTGATACTGAAGTATCCATTCAGTACCATCATCTTCGATTATTTGCCATCGTAGCTCTGCTTGTTATCTTCTGTGCATTTTTTAATTACCTAATGCTCTTTACAATAGTCCGTTAAAAATTTACTATATGAGTCATGCAGCAATGGCTGCAAACTCCACGAGTTCTTTAACAAGTTTATCATTTAATCTTCTGTTCGGTTTAATGCCGGACACGCAAATAAATCGCTCAAGCAGGTAGGCATTGTGTATCATTGTTTTACATGATGCCATCGAAAAGGGGATGCCTTTCTCCTTTGCCAGCACCTTTGCCAGGTTTATTGAGGTAAGAGACGCATTAAAGTTGAACGATAGCTTTGCTACGTCCCTTGCCTGCGATTGCATCAGTCCGGTGAAGCCTT
>NZ_KB905697.1 GCF_000380985.1 Proteiniphilum acetatigenes DSM 18083
TGATAACTAAAAGACTGGGAGTCCCCGTATATTTTACAGACCCCTATTCATCGTGGCAAAAAGGAGCGATTGAAAATGCTAATAAACTCATCCGGCAATACATCCCCAAGGGGGCATCATTCAAGGACTATCCCCCGGGGAGATTAAAGCAAATACAGCATAAATTGAACAATCGACCAAGAGAAAAATTAAGCTTCAGCACACCAAAAGTTGAGTTTTACAAACAATTAATGTAAATTGCACTTGCTGCTTGACTCTGCTTCCCGCCGATTTTAAGCCCAAGTCTTGCTCTTCTCCCGGAAATTTATTATCATTGCGGCATCATACGGCCATTAAACGGATTATCATGGGAAGGATAGATCTTTCAAAATCAGGAGGGATGTCGGGCAGGATAGGTCCCGTGGTTGCTTATTTGACCAAAGACGGCAAGCAGGTATTCAGGAGTTATATCAAACCGGCAGACCCGAAGACACCCGGACAACTGGCGCAACGGGCAAAACTGGGGATTGTGAATAAAGGGCTTGCCCCCCTGCGCAAAGTCATCAAGCAAGGATATCCCGACAAAGGAAACGTCTATCGCACCCTGATCGGCAAAGCCTGTCGCGAAGCGGTTGCCGGCACCTATCCCGACCTATACCTCGATTACGGCAAAATTCAAATTGCCGAGGGTACCCTCCAATTGCCCGCGGATATACGGCTTCACTTCGATCCCCTTTCCCACACGGCCGTTTTCAGTTGGAACGCACAACCTGTCAATCCGTCCCTACCGGGAAACGATAACGACAGGGTACATATCGTTTGTTTCGATACCGCCCACCCTGCGGAAGTGCAAACCCTCAGCCGTGCCACCCGTGCTGACGGCAAAGCATCCGTCACGCTTCCCGAAGGCTGGGAGCCCGCCACCACCCATTTCTGGATCTACCTCGCCTCACCCGACCTGCGGTATAATTCCAACAGTATGTACATGAACTGTCATCCGCGCCCCGATGCGGGTTATCCGGCCGGGATAACAAAAACTTAACCCCACGTCCGTGCTTTTCCCTAATTTCGTTTCCCAAACAGCCGGAGATATGTTTTTTTGTTGTATTTTTGTCTACCAAATCAATTTTGGACTACCCCCATTTCAGGATGTGGCAGGTAGTCACGAAGTGTGCCCGGAACTTAACAAAAAATGGATTTCAAAGAAATCGAGAAAGGCTCTATCCACGAAAAGGGCGCAAGGCGATGGCAGAAATTAAACTCAGATGCGCTCTAAACAAAACTTTTATCGGTCAATTACGAGAAACTATATCCTGATAACAGATAAATGATGATTTATCATGTTTTTACACGAAGAAAAAGACAAACTCAAATCGGCTTATCCTATATCAAAGATTCATCTGGAAAGGATGCTATTTGCATATCGCAAAATTGAAGCTTTCTTTGCCTACCATTGCATCGGGGTGTAAGGGATCCCTATCAGACTAATTCAGAAGTTATTGCGTCTTTTGATCGAGAAACCTATTCAAAACCGATTTCTTTAAAATATTTTATTGGGATACTACAGAACTACATAATATCGATGAAGCTCAATCAAAAACAAATAATTACAATTATAACGTTGGTTATTATGTTTGTTTGACAAAGTAATAATTGTTGATAAAGCAACTTTTGTTTATGAATAATACAAGAAAGATAATTGTTAAAAATATTGGCCCTATAAAAGAAGCTGATTTGGAGTTGAAAAAATTCAACATCTTAATTGGGCAACAGAGTACCGGCAAAAGTACGTTGGCAAAAATAGCATGTTACTGCTCCTGGGTGGAAAAAGAGATTTCCATCACCCAAAGCCCCGAAGAGTTTCAAAAAGAGGGTTACTTCATCAACCATCTTGAAGAATTTCATAAGCTCAATGGGTTCATATCCAAAGACTCCTTTATTGCTTACTCTTCCGATGTGCTCTCTTTTGCGTATTCAGAGCGAAAATTCACTTTTCAATGGAACAGTGGCCGATTAGATTATAAACGTCACAAAACCCTTTACATTCCGGCTGAGCGGAATATTGTTTCGGTAATTCCCAACTGGTTTGAGGTGAATCTGGGAAAAAACAGCACCCGCAGCTTTTTGGCCGATTGGGAAAGGGTACGCAAACATTTCTCAAAAGAACATCCCCTCTCGCTATTGGACTTTGGGGAATATTACCATAATCCATCGGACAATACCGACCATATCCTTACCAAAGAGGGCAAAGATGTTTTATTGGGTAACGCTTCCAGCGGATTGCAAACCCTGACTCCTTTACAAGCGTTGTTGCAGTACTATGCGAACGATTTCTATTCCTCCGGATTGAGTTTCGCCGAGACCAACGTGACCGAACAACAAAAAATCAATAGACTATACGATAACATTTTACAACAACTTATTAAGACCCTTTCTTCGGAAGAGAGAGCATCATGGGAAGAAAAGAGGGTGAAAATACACAGTGAGTATAAAGACTTTTCTTCTGTTCCTGAGCATCTAAGGGACACACTTCTCTACCCTAATGACGAGATCATGAATAAATATTTTGAATTAGCCACTTCTTACCGGATTATTCAATCCACTTCGTTTTTCATCGAAGAACCGGAACTCAACCTTTATCCCATTTCGCAATATGCGTTGATGAATTCCATGGTACAAATGATAAACAAGAAGCAGCACACCTTGTTCATCACCACCCATAGCATTTATAATCTCACTAGTTTGAGCAATCTGATATACGCAGGAAAGGTGGGAAAAGAGCATCCAAACAAAACCAACAACATTATCCCCAAATCATTATGGATTGATATGGATGATATTTCCGCATGGAAAATTAATGCTGAGACCGGAGAGCTTGAAAATATGCTTGCTGATGATCTCGCGATGTTGAAAGCCGAGAAATTGGATGATGTTTCGGAGATTATCAACAGCCAATTCGACAAGTTATTCGAACTGGAACATCAGAACTTGTGAGTGGCCGGATATGGAGAGATTTCATGAAATACATACCCGTCGGGTTGAGTGCGACCGCAGAAAGCGAATATCCATAAAAGAAAAAGGGAAACGCTATCTTGGAATAAACAATGATGAGAAGGTTATTGCAAAATACCATCTCGACGATCCGGAGCATCCTGTTGAAGGGATTAGGTGCGATTACGCCTTATATGTTTACGACGATGAGAATCAGGCAAAAGATGATGACAGGCTCATTTTTATTGAGTTAAAAGGAAGCGATATAGAACAAGCCATTCAACAGATTAGCAACAGTATCAGGGACTGGGTGGTGAATTATAGTATCCGTCCCCGAAAATTGGATGCGAGAATTATCTCTTCGGGTTGTCGCAATCCTCAGTACTACAAAACAAATCAAGTAAGATTAGAGAAAGAACTAAATAAATATGGACAAGGTAATCTTATCGTTGCCACCAGACAATTTACAGAAGAGCTATAAGAATAACAGAGAATAAATTAATCTTCGTAGAACTTTGAATTAAGAGTATGCCGAATAATAAGAAAATATTAGTTACAGGGGGTGCCGGATTCATCGGTTCCAACCTTACAGAAGCATTATTAAAAAAAGGGCACGACGTGCGTGTACTCGATAACTTTGCCACGGGAAAGATAGAAAACCTCTTACCTCTGTTGGAGCAATATCCCGAACGCCTCACATTGCAGGTAGGTGATATCCGTAAACCGGAAGACTGCACCAAAGCAGTTGAAGACATTGAATATGTGTTTCATGAAGCAGCATTGGGCTCTGTGCCCCGTTCCATTAAAGATCCCGTCACGAGCAACGAAGTCAACGTGTCGGGATTTTTAAATATGCTGGTGGCCGCCCGTGATGCGGGTGTAAAACGGTTTATCTATGCAGCCAGCTCTTCCACCTATGGCGACAGCCAATCGTTGCCCAAAGTGGAAGAGGTGATCGGGAAACCTTTGTCACCGTACGCCATCACTAAGTATGTAAACGAGTTGTATGCCGATGTCTTTGCAAAGATGTATGGGATGGAATGTATCGGGCTCCGCTACTTCAACGTCTTTGGCCGGAAGCAAGATCCCAACGGGGCCTATGCCGCCGTGATCCCTCTCTTCGTGAAGCAGCTGATGCGGCACGAATCGCCCGTGATCAATGGTGACGGTGAATACAGCCGCGACTTCACCTATATAGATAACGTGATACAGATGAATCTGCTGGCAATGGAGGCAACGAATCCCGAAGCGGTGAACCAAGTATACAACACCGCATTCGGCGAAAGAACCACGCTCAACCAGTTGGTCGATTCCCTGAAAGAGTTCTTGGGCGAGTTCGACCCGGCAATCCGGGATGTCGAAGTAATTCACGGCCCCAACCGGGCGGGCGATATCCCCCACTCGCTTGCCAATGTGGACAAGGCAAGGGTACTGTTGGGATACGACCCGCAATACAATATGCGTAACGGTCTCAAAGAGGCAGTGAAGTGGTATTGGAACAATCTTTAAACAAAACCAACTATAGATAAAATGAAAGAAATAAAAATAGCCGTAATCGGGTTGGGATACGTAGGGTTACCCTTGGCACGCCTGTTTTCCACAAAATACGCTACAGTAGGGTTTGATTTAAACCAAAGTAGGGTGAATGAATTAATGAGCGGACACGACAGTACGCTGGAAGTGAGCGACGACTTATTACAGTCGGCTCTCGACAATGGATTTACCTGCACCACACAAATAGAAGATATTCGGGATTGTAATTTTTACGTAGTGGCGGTCCCGACACCGGTCGATAAAAACAATAATCCCGACTTACAACCATTATATGGTGCCAGTGAAACCGTGGGAAAGGTAATATCCAAAGGCGATATCGTGGTATATGAATCGACCGTTTATCCCGGAGTAACCGAAGATGAATGTATTCCCGTAGTGGAAAAAGTGAGCGGACTTACCTACAATAAAGGCTTCTTTGCAGGTTATTCACCCGAGCGCATAAATCCGGGCGACAAAGAACATACAGTAGAAAAAATCAAAAAAGTCACTTCCGGGTCCACCCCAGAGATCGGTAAGATTGTAGATAAAGTATATGCATCTGTAATCACTGCCGGAACTCATTTAGCGCCCACGATTAAGGTGGCTGAAGCAGCGAAGGTAATAGAAAATTCGCAGCGTGACATTAATATCGCTTTTGTCAACGAATTGGCAAAGATATTCAATCGTATGGGCATCGATACGCAAGATGTACTGGAAGCTGCCGGCACCAAATGGAATTTTCTGCCTTTTAAACCCGGATTGGTTGGGGGACACTGCATTGGCGTAGATCCTTATTATCTGGCACAAGCAGCCCAACGGTACGGTTATAATCCAGAGATCATATTGGCCGGACGGCGGATGAATGACGGCATGGGTGAATATGTGGCCGACCAAGTTGTGAAGTTAATGTTGAAGAAAGGCATTCAGGTGTTAGGCTCAAAGATATTGGTTCTGGGTTTTACCTTTAAAGAAAACTGCCCTGATGTACGAAACACTAAAGTTATTGATATTGTGGATACTTTGCAGGAATATAATGTCAATGTTTTCGTCTATGACCCTTGGGCAGACCCCTTTATTGCCAAAAATGAATATAACGTGGATTTATTAAATAAATTACCAAATAAGAAGTTTGATACTGTTATCTTGGCTGTAGCACATAAGGAATTCTTTGAATTGAATGTCAGCAGTCTGACAAAGGAAAATGCTGTAGTGTACGATGTCAAAGGGCTGTTTTCAAAAGATATTGTAGATGCTAAATTATAATTCTTTAGATATAGAATTTGAATCTTCTAAATAAATTTAAACAAGCTAGAAAAAGTAAAGATGGCAAAGTTTTAGTAGAAAACTTTGCCTATCTTTCATTACTTCAAATAGCTGGTTATATTTTTCCTTTAGTAACGATACCGTACCTCGCAAGAGTAATAGGTGTAGATAGTTTTGGGAAAATAGCATTTGCTTCAGCTGTTATTGGATATTTCAACACAGTGGCTGACTGGGGATTTAATTATACTGCAACTCGAGACATTGCCAAAAATAGAGACAATAAGCAAATAGTTTCGAAAATTTTCTCACTCATCTTATGGGCAAGATGTACTTTAATGATATTATCCTTTATTGTTCTGATAATAATGATTATATGTATTCCTCAATTTAGAGAAATATCATTATTATTGGTCATAACTTTTTTAGTTATCCCCGGTCATATAATGTTCCCTGATTGGTTTTTCCAAGCGATGGAAAAGATGAAATATATAACAATTCTAAATTTAGTATCTAAATTTATATTTACGATTGCTGTATTCGTTTTTATTAAAGAAAAATCGGATTATTTACTTCAACCTTTATTTACTGCATTGGGTTTTTTCCTTTCTGGTATAATAGCAATGTATTACATTTTAGTAAAATGGAAAATTAAATTATTGCGACCTAAGTATACAGAAGTTAGAAGTACAATTAAAAAGAGTACAGATGTGTTTATTAATAACTTAATGCCTAATCTTTATAATAGTTTCTCTATTCTTTTATTAGGTTTTTTTGGGGGTCCCATTTCAAACGGTATTTTAGATGCAGGAAATAAATTTGTAAATATTACGCAACAGTTCATGTCTATGATATCAAGATCTTTTTTCCCTTTATTATCAAGAAGAATAGACAAACATCATATCTATAAAAACATCAATATTATTATTTCTTTAATAGTTTCTATTCTCCTTTTTTTAGTAGCTCCATTACTCATAAAATTGTTTTTTACTGATGAATTTAACGATTCAGTTGTGGTTTTACGAATTATGGCTTTTTCTTTTTTATTCCTATCTTTTAGTGATACTTACGGTATCAATTATATGATTATTCAAGGATACGAAAAACAATTAAGAAATATTACAGTTGTATGCTCATTAATTGGCTTTGCTATTTCTTTTCCACTAGTTTACTTTTTTGATTTTATTGGAGCTGCTATAACTATTACAATTGCTAGAGGCATTCTAGGAGTAAGTACGATGTTGAAAGCAAGAAGATTGTCTAAGATTTTAAAATGAAAAAAATTAAAAATGAAAAAATTATTTAGCTATTATACGCATCTAGGATTTCATAATCCATATTTTTTATATGGTAAAAAGCCATTTATTATAGATAGAAATTTTTCGTCAATATTAAGTAAATCTAATAACGATAAAGTCATCGATCCTGTGTCCATTATCGAACTACTAAATAAAGGTTATATTTTTGGTGATAGAAGTCTGATAAAGGAGATACATAGAACACCTTGGTATGCTGAACCAAATGAAACTTACACAGAATGGAAGTACGCAACACCTCCTAAGCACGGGCATAGAAATATTATTGAAGAAGAAATTGCCATAACATTATTTGAAAAAATATGTGTAGAAATAAAAGGATATATAGGTGATAAAAAAAAGATCGGAGTATTACTTAGTGGAGGAATGGACAGCCGAATGGTTGCTGGTGCAATTGATTATTTACAAAAGACAGGGAATTTGAAGGTGGATGAAGTCACTGGTTTAACCTGGGGAAATGAAGGAACTCGCGATGTAATATATGCAAAAGAAATTACTAGACGTCTTGGTTGGAAATGGAAACACTATATAGTTGGGGCGAAAGAATTACTACAAAATATAGAAAAAACAGCCTATAATGGTTGTGAATACTCTCCTATACATTTGCATGCGATTCCGCAAATATGTGATGATAATGAGTTAGATCTTATACTTGCTGGAAGTTACGGTGATAGCGTAGGTAGAGCTGAATATTCTGGGCGAAAAGTAACAAAGCTTTTACCAATTAATAATAAAATAATGAATGTGCTGGGATTGATAAATGTGGAAATTTATCAAAAATATCAAAAATACATCAAAGAAGATATCATGAAATATCACTTTTTATTTCCTACTAAAGCAATATATATGCAGAATGAAATGGATTATGAATTACATTACATGCGTAGAATGTTGAATCCCTGTATGGAATTACTTACGGAAAGATCTGAGTTTTATCAAGTTTTTACAAGCCCTGATATTTTTGGTTATATGTGGTCAATAACTCCTTCTAGAAGGACAGATTTAGTCTATAAACACATGTTAAAAGAGTTTAAAACAGATCTGTCGGATATTCCTTGGTCACGAACAGGATTACCATATGGTCAAAAAGAAGGGATACCTGATTCGTTTATTAAAAATCATCATTCTTATGCGGAAATTATTCATCATGATATATTCAAGGAAATAAAAGAGATGATCCTGTCTGGTTATTTAAAAAAACTCAATATATTTAATATGCCAGTTATTGTTAAATTACTAAAATTGTGTGAAACATACCCTTTAAAAGACCTTCGTTATGCCGAAATTATTATTTGGTTGGCAAGTGTGGCAAAAATGGTAGAAAAATACGAAATACTAGGAGTAGAAAATGTTTCCGTTTCCTCTCATTCTACTTTTTCGTTATTAACGAATTATTTTTTGCGAGCCCTCAAAGAGAAAATACAATATAGGTAATTTCTATCGAAAGAATTCTCAACTTACATATTCTTTTTGAAGCATAATATATGCAACTTAAAAATTTGTTATGAAGAAAATTAATCATTAGACAATTGAGGTCAATATGAATATAAGATTCAATAGGGTAAAGTTATTTAGCATTAGCACGGTACGTAATATATTATTTGTATTATATGCTATATATTTTTTACAAGGTTCGTTATATGAGCAGGGATCTATTATTTCCCAATCGTGTTTATTTGTGATTATAGCACTATCGTTTTATTTCTTCATTAGATCTCTACTACTGAAGAATAAGCAATCACTCTTCTTCGTAGCATGGACCACACTTTTTTCACTCAATATCATAGGTTTTATTTTTACTGCAGATTATGGAAATAAATTACATTTTGACTTGTTTAAAGAAATTCTTGTATGTTTATTAACTTTTTATCCATTTTACTATTTTTCGCAAAAAGGTATTTTAGGGCCGCAACATTTGATATTTTTTTTAATAATTATGTTGCCTATTACCATACTAAATTTTTTTTCTAATCAGGAAAATATATTAGGTGATAGATCCTCCCGTCAAATAGTAAATAATGTATCATATTCCTTTGTAAGATTATTACCTTTCGTTTTTTTGATAGAGAAGAGAAAATTCGTAGGAGCAATTATTATTCTAATATGTATGGTTTTTATAATTAATGGAGCTAAACGCGGTGCTATTATTAGCGGTAGTGTCTTTTTTGTCCTTTACATATTTTACCAATTTAAAAATGTGAACAAGAAATATAGAGTATTGTATTACTTCATTATCTTAGCTACAGCAGCCTTTATGAGTTACTATATTTATACTACTCTGATGGAGAATGAATTCTTGATAGCACGTTTGAACCTAATGACGGAAGGGGGAAGTAGTGGACGAGATACTATTTTTACTTCTATCTGGAATAAATGGTATAATAGTGATTCTATACTAAACATCTTATTTGGTTATGGTTTTGCTGCTTCATTGAAAATGACAGGGGGGAGTTATGCCCATAATGATTGGCTTGAGCTACTTTCAAATTTTGGTTTGACTGGCGTAGTAATATATTTACTTCTCGTTATCTCTGCTTTCAAATATATACGAAATAAGTTTTTTCCTTTTCAGAAAAGATATTTAATGTTTTCTATTGTTATTGCTTGGTTATTTATCTCGATGTTTTCTATGTGGTACAACTCTATGTTAAGTTATACACAAGCGATGCTACTCGCTTACCTGATAAGTAATCAAACCAATAATTATTATTTAAATAATTAATAGTATTGTATCTACAATTTGGTATATTTTAGGGCTTTCTGTATTTATAAATGACGGTGACTATTTTTTAGATAAGAATAATTTCTTCTAACTGATTTGACATAATGGTTAAAATATGTTTTGTAACTCCAAGTTTAAGAAAAGGAGGAATGGAAAGAGTAATTTCTATCTTAGCTAATGTTTTGGTTAAATATGATTACCCAATTGCTATTATTACTTTGACAAGCGATGCTGTAGAGTATGAGATTGATGACAGAATTAACATTTTACATATGAGTAATTCTTATAACGGTGGAATGTTTGCAAGAATTAATATAATAAAACAATTATACTATTCTCTCAAAAAGATAAAACCAGTAGTTGTTATAGGCTTTGGAGAAGTATTTAATCCTGTTTCCATTATTACTGCAAAGATGAATAATCTAAAAGTTTTTATTTCAGACAGGAGCAATCCTTTAAAGAAACATAGAAAACGAGATGAAATCGCGAGAAAATTGTTTTATCCGTTGGCTGATGGAATGATCGCTCAAACTGAATTGTCAAAAAAGAAAATCAGCGACCGAAGACTTAATAACAATATATTGATATTGCCAAACCCTTTAATGGAGTTCAAAAATTTTGATATTAGGCCAAACAAAAAAGCTATAATAACAGTTGGCCGACTAATACCATCAAAAAATCAAAAAGAACTTATCGATATTTTTAATGAAATAAACATGAACGACTGGAAGCTTTATATCGTAGGTGATGGACCTTTAAAAAAAGAGATTACTCATTATATTTCTTCTCTTCATTTGGATGGGAAGGTCATTTTAGTAGGTAAAACTGATAATATCGAAAAATGGCTGGGGAAAGGTTCTATTTTTGCATTCGTTTCTCTATCTGAAGGCTTTCCTAACGCTTTAAACGAAGCTATGGCTTTTCCATTGGCAAGCATAGCTTATGATTGCCCGGCGGGAGTAAGAGATTTGATAGAAGATAAATACAATGGTCTGTTAATTCCATTAGGAAACCATACGGAATATAGAAAAAAGCTTAAAGAGCTTATGGACTCTGAAGATTTAAGAAAAAAATTGATGCAAAACTCTATCACAAACCGGGTGAAATATGATAAAAATATTATTTCCAGGAAATTACTAAACTTTATTACCGAATAATCAAATGTTGCATAATATATTGCAATCAAAGTAAAAATGATATTAATTGGAACTCCTTATGGAAAAACTTCATTTAAACCCCAAATATCGAATTACAGTAATTATGGCTGTTTATAATTGCGCAACTACTCTTCACGAAGCCCTTGATTCACTATACGCTCAAACATATAAGAATTTTAAGTTGATTCTTTGTGATGATGCCTCAACAGATTCTACCTACAAGATTGCCAGAGAATATATAGAAAGGTATGATAATATCACCTTATTGCAAAACAAAAAAAACATGAAACTGGCTGCCACACTTAATCGTTGTCTCAAATATGCGGATACAGAGTATATAGCCCGTATGGATGGAGATGATATTTCTTTGCCAACCAGATTTGAAAAAGAGATAAGTTTTTTAGATCAAAATCCTCATATTTCAATCGTAAGCTCAGCTATGATTTATTTCGATGAATTTGGAGATTATAGAGAATCAACCCCAATTCAATATCCTAATAAAAAAGATTTTATAAGAGGTACTCCTTTTGCACATGCAGCTTGTATGGTAAGGAGTTCTGCTTATTTTGATGTGGGGGGATATGACGAAACTATTGTTAGAGGACAAGATTATGATTTGTGGTTTAGAATGTATGCAAAGGGACATAAAGGGTTCAATATAAATGAGCCGTTATATAAAATGAGAGATGATAAAAATGCCATAAGCAGACGGAAATTTAAATATCGAATTATGGAAAGTTTGATCCGTTCAAGAGGATTTAAGATGTTAAATCTGCCTTTTTATTATCAATTTTACACGTTAAGACCCATATTAATTGGATTATTACCAAAAAAGATATATACATTTCTAAGAAGAAAACAAAGTAATTGTAGGTTACTCTTTTAAAATTATTATAAAATGCAGAAAATCTTACGAATTACGACAGTTTCCGTTAGTCTGAACAGTCTTTTGAATGGTCAACTACGGTTTTTAAGCGGTTATTATGAGGTCATAGGCGTAGCTTCTGGTGAAGAAGAATTAAAAGAAGTTTCAGAAAGAGAAGGTATTAGGACAGTATATATTCCCATGAGACGAGAAATTTGTATTCGTAATGATTTAAAATCTATTTACTTATTTATTAGGTTGTTCAGAAAGGAACAACCGGATATCGTCCATGCTAATACACCTAAAGCAAGTCTCTTAAGCATGGTGGCAGCTAAATTGTGTGGTGTCCCACATCGAGTATATACTGTGACAGGATTACGATTTGAAACAGCAACTGGTAGTTTCAGACGTTTATTAATACTAATGGAAAAGATCACCTGCGCATGCGCTACAAAAGTGATTCCCGAAGGAAATGGTGTTGCCTCTACTTTGCGAAATGAAAAAATAACTCGAAAACCATTAAAGAAGATATTGAATGGTAGTATCAACGGTATAGACTGTTCATCTTTCAGCCCAGCATTATATACAGAAAAAGATAGGCAGGAGTTTCGAAGAACGTTAGGCATACAATCCTGTGATTTTGTGTTCATTTTTGTAGGCAGATTGGTGAAAGATAAAGGTATTAATGAATTAGTTGCATCTTTTTGCAGACTTGAAGAAAGATATACGCTATCTGTAAATAAGCAGATTAAGAATCTGAAACTGGTGCTTGTTGGGTCAGTGGAGCAAGAACTAGATCCTTTAGAACCGGAAACATTAGAAACAATTCAAGTCAATTCTAATATAATATCAGTGGGTTTTCAAAAAGATGTACGCCCGTATTTTGCTATTAGCGACGCATTGGTTTTTCCCAGCTATCGTGAAGGTTTTCCCAATGTAGTAATGCAAGCCGGTGCTATGGGGCTACCAAGTATCGTAACTGATATTAATGGTTGTAACGAGATCATTATAGAAGGAAAGAATGGAGTTATCATTCCCCCAAAAAACGAACAAGCGATCTATGATAAGATGTTGTATTTCTTAGATAATCCGGAGGAGGTAAACCGCATGACTTCCAATGCGCGTGAATGTATTACTTCCCGTTATGAACAACGTAATGTATGGGAAGCATTATTAAAAGAATATCAATCGTTGACAGGTCGCTAAAAAATGAGATTATGTACAAATATTTCTTTAAGTACCTAGTCGATTTTCTAATTGCGTTGACCGGATTGATTATTCTAAGTCCGGTATTTTTGGCATTGATGATCGGATTGCATTTCGTTAACAAAGGTGCCGGTGCTTTCTTTACCCAGAAACGGCCGGGTAAGGAAGGAAAGATATTTAAAGTGATCAAATTCAAAACAATGACCGACGAACGGGATGCATCGGGCAATTTATTACCCGACAAAGAGCGGTTGACCAAGGTCGGCTGCTTTGTACGTTCTACCTCTCTAGATGAAATCCCTCAATTGCTGAACGTGATAAAGGGGGACATGTCACTAATCGGGCCACGCCCCCTTTTAGTACAGTATCTCCCACTCTACAATGAATTTCAGCGGCGCCGTCACGAAGTACGCCCCGGCATTACCGGTTGGGCGCAGGTAAATGGTAGAAATGCCATATCGTGGGAACAGAAATTTGAATATGATGTATGGTATGTGGATCATATTTCATTATCTTTGGACTTGAAAATATTAGCACGTACAATTCAAAAAGTATTCAAACGTGAAGGAATCAATTCGGATACCAACGCCACGATGGAGATATTCAAAGGGAACTGATTCAACATAACTCTCCATTGTATTTTTACACGCTAATATTCGTCATTTTATATTTAACAAGATGTATCTCTACGGTGCAAGCGGCCACGCCAAAGTTATTATTGATTCGTTAAAAGCTTCTGGAATCATTATTTCAGGGCTTTTTGATGATGATCCGGACCTAAAATCACTTCTGGATTATTCTGTGTTCGGATCTTTCGATGCGGAGCGGTTAGGAGACGACGAATTAATTATCTCCGTCGGATTAAATAATATTAGAAAAAAGATTGCTGAAAAACTTCCTCAGACCATCAATTACGGTCAGGCGATCCATCCGTCAGCAATTATTTCTGAATACACATCCATCGGTGAAGGCACAGTGGTGATGCAAGGGGCTGTTATACAATCGAGTGTAAAGATCGGAAAGCATTGTATCATTAATACCTCCTCTTCTGTAGATCATGATTGTGTAATAGGAGATTTTGCACATATTTCCCCCAATGCGACACTTTGCGGCGCTGTATCAGTGGATGAAGGAAGCCAGGTAGGTGCAGGAGCAGTAGTAATTCCCGGAATAAAAATTGGAAAATGGAGTCTGGTTGCTGCCGGTGCGGTGGTAATGAAAAATGTACCGGATAATGTATTGGTTTTAGGAAATCCTGCGAGAATTGTAAAGAAAATAAATATATGAACAATAAGAGAATATGGCTTTCACTGGCCCATATGGGGGGACATGAACAGAAATTTATTCAGGAGGCTTTCGACACAAACTGGGTGGTGCCTTTAGGCCCTAACGTGGATGGATTTGAAAAGGATTTGGAAGCATTTCTTGCACAGGAGAGGCATATCGTAGCCTTGAGTGCGGGTACGGCGGCAATTCACCTGGGATTGATCCAACTGGGTGTTGGCCCCGGCGATGAGGTGGCCTGCCAGAGTTTTACCTTTAGCGCCAGCGCAAACCCGATAAAGTATCTGGGCGCAGATCCTGTATTCGTGGACAGCGAACCGGACACGTGGAACATGTCGCCCGGTTTCTTACGGGAAGCCATAGAAGATCGGATCGCCAAAATGGGAAAAAAGCCCAAAGCGATCATCCCGGTACACCTGTACGGCATGCCGGCCAAAATGGATGAAATCATGGCGATTGCCCGGGAGTATGAGATCCCGGTACTTGAAGACGCGGCGGAAGCGATCGGGTCGGAATACAAAGGCCGGAAATGCGGCACTTTCGGCGAATTTGCCTGCCTTTCGTTCAACGGCAACAAGATGATCACGACTTCTGGAGGTGGTGCATTGGTATGCCGTACCGGAGAGGAAGCAAAACACACCAAATTCCTCGCCACACAGGCACGGGATCAGGCGCCTCACTACCAACACTCGCATATCGGCTACAACTACCGTATGAGTAACATCTGCGCGGGTATTGGACGGGGGCAGATGCTGGTGCTCCGGGATCATGTCGCCCGCCGGAGGGAGATCAACGCGTTATACAGGAAGTTGCTGGAAGATGTGCCGGGCGTTTCATTCCTCGTGAATCCAAACGCCGACTTCAACTCGAACCACTGGCTTACCTGCATTGTCGTGAACCCGGATGTGGCGGGTTTCAGCCGTGAGGATATCCGCATGAAAATGGAAGAGGAAAACATCGAAACGCGCCCGCTATGGAAGCCTATGCACCTGCAACCGGTATTCGCCGGGACTCCCTATTACGGCGGCAATACTGCGGAAAAACTGTTCGATAACGGGCTTTGCCTTCCTTCCGGCTCTTCTCTCTCCGACGAGGATATCCAACGAGTGGCTGATGTCGTCCGGGAAACGGCAGGAAAAGCATAAATCAACGACAGATGAAAATATCCGTGATTACCGTAGTGTTGAATGGCGCTGCAACCATACGCGAAACGATTGAAAGCGTGCTCGCGCAGGATTATCACGATATTGAACACATCATCGTGGACGGGGATAGCAAAGACAATACAATGGATATTGTCGAGAGCTATGGCAATAGAATAGCCCATGTTATTTCGGAACCCGATAAAGGTATCTATGATGCCATGAATAAAGGAATAGAAACTTCTACCGGAGAGGTTATCGGATTCCTGAATGCGGATGATTTTTTCGCTACCGACGATGTCATCTCCCGTATTGTAGCGGAATTTACTATTGACAGTTCTATCAATGGGGTGTACAGTAATTTATTTTACGTGAAACGTGATAACCCCAACAGCATCTTAAGGCACTGGATATCGAATCCCTTTAAACAAAACAGTTTTTTTAAAGGTTGGCATCCTCCTCATCCGACACTCTACCTGAAAAAAGAAGTGTACACACAATATGGCTTGTTTACACCAACCCTCCCCCTGGCTGCGGATTTTGAACTGATGCTGCGCCTTTTTGAGAAATATAAAATCAAAACGAAATATATCGACTATACCTCTGTCAAAATGCGATCGGGGGGCGCTACGAACAAGAATTGGAAAAATATAAGACAGCAGAATCTTGAATGCATGAAAGCTTTTGCACTTAATGGCTTTGCTCCTCCCCGGTTTTATGTTGTGTACCGGTTAATTCCCAAATTATTACAGTATATAAAACGATGAGGAGGCTTTTACTGACAGGCGCATCCGGTTTTGTAGGTGTCAACCTGATACCATTGCTTCGAAACGCTTCTTTCGAGGTAAAGACGATGGGATTAACCAGGGAAGGCGATTACAGGCTGGATTTATCAACTACCGTTCCCCGTTTGCAGGAGAATTTCGACGTGGTGCTCCATGCCGCCGGTAAAGTGCATACCGTTCCTAAGAGTGAAGACGAAAATGAAATTTTTTTCAATATCAATTACAGGGGAACAATGAATCTTTGCAGGGCACTGGATAAAAGCGGCATTCCAAAAGCACTTGTCTATATTAGTTCGGTAGCGGTGTACGGATTGGACAAGGGTGAAAATATCACCGAAAATTATCCGCTTAACGGGACGACTCCCTATGCCTTAAGCAAAATCCGGGCTGAACAGTTTTTGACGGATTGGTGCACTTACCACAACGTTAAATTAAGTATTATCCGTCCTTCTGTCATCGCAGGTCCCAATCCGCCGGGAAACCTCGAAGCAATGATTAACGGTATAAAAACGGGCAAATACTTTTCGATTGGAGGAGGCAACGTGAGAAAAAGTATCTTAATGGTACAGGATATTGCCCGTTTATTACCGGCACTGATTGAAAATGGGGGGATATATAATGTTTGCGATAGTGATCATCCATCGTTCAGGCAGTTGGAATTACTGATCGCCAAACAGCTAAAGAAAAGACCTCCTTCTTCTATTTCCTTACCGATAGCCCGTGGCATGGCACTGGCGGGAGACCTGTTAGGCAAGAGAGCCCCATTTAACAGCCGGAGATTGCTAAAGATGACCGAATCACTTACTTTCTCCAATGAAAAAGCAAAAAAAATATTGGGTTGGGAACCGTTAAGCGTATTGGAAAATTTTATAATACAATAATGGTGTACCTTTTAATTATAGTTATTCTTTTCGCCGCGGAACTCTTTTACTTTCGTATCGCCAATCATTATATCATTGTGGACAGGCCCAATGAGAGGAGTTCGCATACGCAGGTTACTCTGCGTGGAGGAGGTATTATCTACTGGGTCGCCGCCCTGCTTTACGTGTTGCTCAATCCATCGGAAGCGGCGGTGTGGTTTTTTACAGGTATCACCATCATTGCAGGAATCAGCCTTTGGAACGATATAAAAGGCCTGAGCCAAAATATCCGGTTAATAATCCCCCTGCTGGCCATGACATGTGTGTTTTACATGACAGACATATTCGGGGGCTATCCCTGGTGGGCTATTGTGATTGGATATATCCTGTTTACGGGCATTATGAACGCATACAACTTCATGGACGGCATCAACGGCATGACGGGATTGTACACGCTGGCGGTACTGCTCCCGATGATCTATGTGAACATATATATACAACCTTTCACCGATAACGATTTCCTGCTTTTTCCCCTACTCGCTTCACTGGTATTCCTGTTCTTCAACTTCAGGAAAAGGGCGAAATGCTTCGCGGGCGATGTGGGAAGCGTGGGCATCGCCTTCTGGATCGTAATCCTGTTACTACTACTGATCATTAAAACGCAAAACCTGGTATGGATCGGTTTCCTGTTAGTGTATGGAGTGGATACGGTTTGCACAATACTACACCGGATTTACCTGAAACAGAATATCATGGAGGCGCACCGACTGCATTTCTACCAGATACTGGCTAATGAACAGAAAACCGGGCACAGGACGGTCTCCTTGTCTTATTTCATGGCTCAACTGCTTTGTTCCACACTGATCATTGCCCTTTACCCCATTGTGGGATGGTGGATATTCCTGATACTGGCAGTCACATTAGTCGGCATCTACGGAATGAAATTCCGATTAATGAAAACAGTATAATCTGCACGGCATCCATATCCCCGCAGGACAGTGGCACACACTGGTCGTCTGGAAATCAGCACCGTGATTTCCGAAGTAAAAGAAAAAATATTAGGGTTACACCCACAACAAATGAATTTAAATTATTATTTTTGCGGTTATAACCATAAAAAAATGATATTAAGGCCTACTTACATAGCACAGCTTACCCCCTTTATCAACGGTATAAAATCCGGGATGTAGAGTTGTTGGAACGTGTCATAAAATACGCATTTGACAATATTGGGAATACCTTCTCGGGGAAAAATGTAGCGGATTATTTCAAAAGCCAGCAACGTAAAATAGACCTCAATACGGTCTATAATTACCTGAATGCCTTGGAAGGTGCATTTATCCTGTACCGTGTTCCCCGATACGACATTAAAGTAAAGGAAATTCTGAAAACACAGGAGAAATTCTATGTAGGCGATATTTCTATTATGTATGCAACAATGGGAAACCGTGACAGAATGATTGGCGGAATATTAGAAAATATCGTTTTTCTGGAACTGAAGAGAAGAGGATATAGCGTATATGTCGGAAAATTAGAAAACAGCGAAATTGATTTTGTTGCCGAAAGACAAGGCGAAAAAATATATGTACAAGTAGCATATAAATTAGAAAACGAACAAACAACAGAAAGGGAATTTGGGAACCTTTTGTCTGTTAATGACCAATATCCTAAATATGTGGTTACGATGGACGATTTTTGGAGAGACTCTATAGAAGGAGTAAAGCATCTTTATATCAGAGATTTTCTATTGAAGGAAAATCTGTAATTTGGAGATGCAAACAATGTCATGGCGGGATTACAAAAGCAGGCAAATGGTATTTTTATGATAACGGCATACGCAATGCGATCATTGGAAATTCCGATCCTCTGTCCATACGGTGAGAAGAACGCCATTGAAGGAGGTGGATAACCTCTACACAATCTTCCTTTCCACTACATATTTTATCAGGGCGGCAGTATTGGGAACCTGTAGTTTGGTCATGATATTCTTACGGTAGCTTTTAACGGTTTCGTAGCCGATGCACATTATCTCGGAGATAGTATTCATGGTGTGCCCTTCGGCAATGAGTCTGAGCAGTTCACGCTCCCGCCGGGAAAGGGATATGGTGTCTTCCTTTTTGGTACGCAACAGCAGATCTACTTCTTCACATAAAAACCGCTCATCCAGAGCTACGGTACAAATCCCTTCGATAATTTCCTCCACAGTGGAGTTTTTCAGCACATAACCCAGTGCCCCGTTTTCCAGTGACCGGGTGATGACATTCAACTCGGCATAACTTGTCAGCATCAGTATCTTCACGCCGGGATATTTTTTCAGTATCTGCGCACAGGCATCGATCCCGTTGCCATCAGGCAACCCGATATCCAACAGCAACACATCGGCAGTGGCGCGGGCAAGCATTCTCCAACAATCCTTCAAAGAATGAGCCTTCCCGATGATCCTCGCTATTCCGGAGTCATTGATGATCCTTTCCAACCCTTCCACCACCAACGGATGGTCGTCAACTATCTGTACCCGTATCATCGGCTTTGATTTTTAATTCGACATGTACCTCCGTCCCTTCATTTTCGGTCGAAAAGATATCCATATTCCCTTCCAGCGCAGCTACTCTCGTGCGAATGTTCTGCAATCCCGTACCGGTCGTGGCTGCAGAAATATCAAAACCTTTCCCGTTGTCTTCCACTGTCAATGAAATACGATCCCTGTCCTGGACAATATGCACAAGGATACGGGTCGCTTCCGAGTATTTCAACGCATTATTCACCAACTCGTGTACAATGCGGTACACCACTATCTCCAACTGATGCTCCAAACGTTCTTCTTCACCGAACCAGGCAAACTCGATCTTCTCCACGGTACGGCAAAAATCGGACAGGGCTGTTTTTAATCCATAGCGGCTTAACGATTCCGGCATAAGATGGTGGGCAACCCGCCGCAATTCACGTAACGACTCGTCCAGCAAACCCATGATCCGGTTGATACCTTCTACATCGGGAAACTCCAGCAAAGCCCCGTTCTTTAGTTCACTCATATTGATCTTCGCCGCAGAGAGTATCCCCCCTAATCCGTCGTGCAGGTCACGGGCAAGGCGGGAGCGTTCCTGCATCTCTCCTTCAAGGACAGAACGAGTGGCTACTAACTGCTTCTCCTGTTCCAATTGTTTCAGTTGTAATTCTGTCTTTCGGCGTTTTTGTTTAGTCCAAAGCCAAAGAAAGAGCAGCGCCAACACTCCCGATACCAGGGCCGCACCACCGATAATCCCTATCAAAATGGTGGATTTATGCCTTTCGTTAAGCGTTGCGATCTGAAATTCCTTTTGTTCGGTTTCGTATTTTATCTTCAATTCTTCGTTGGCGCGCCAGATATTGTCGTTCAAAATCTCATTGCCGAGAGAATCGAATTTGAAAATCAACTTTTGACTTTTCACATAATCTCTGTCTTTCAGAAGGGCAAGGTCGGCAAGGATCTGGTAACATTTGCGTTCTTCGACATCCCATTCCTGCTCCTGTGCGAGTATCAAGGCTTCCTGAGCGTATGCCTCGGCTTTTTCATAATCGCCTTTCTGTAAATTGCAAAGAGCAAGTCCTCTGAGGCTTACCAGATAACCGGTCATATCTCCTATGGAATCGTGCAATACCAACGCCTCCTGCCCGTATAGCTCCGCGGTTTTATAATCAAATTTTTGCAGGTAATAATTCCCCAGATTGTTCAGCACAGAAGCTTTCATATCTATATAATCGGTTGCTTCCGCAATGCGCAATGCCTCTTTCAGACACTCCAGATGCTCCTCCCATCTTCTCGGAACGCAGTTCGAATAGAGCGAGGCAAGATTAATTAATATATGTCCGCGGATGATGTCATCGGGATAATCTTTCATCAGTTCCAACGCTTTCTTTCCGTACACAATCCCCTGTTCGGGCCGTTCGGTACGCTGGTAAAACACCTGTATTACATCGTACAGCGTCGCAAGGTTTTTACGGTTACCGGCTTTTTCGAACCAGGGAAGCGCCCGGATATAATACTCCAGCGCTGTATTGTACAAACGCTTGTAGTGGTATACGTTGCCGATATTGACCAAGGCGACATTGATTCTTTCTTCATTGCCGATTTCACGTGCCAGCTCCAATGCCTTCAGGTTGATGGTGAGGGAAGAATCGAGTTTCCCTTCTAAGTTGAGCAAGTAGGTGTAATTGGAAGCGAACCGGATGCGCCCCATCGGATAGTCTATCTCCTCACTAAGTTCTCCGGCCGTACGGTAAATTCTTTTCGCCGCTCCGTGATCGCGCATTTCCACTTCATATCCGATTTCATACAGCCGATTGATAACAGCGGTGTCGGGATTCACCCTTGCGGCGCGAAGGAGCGAATCAATATTCTGGCCGTGCGCTTCTACACAGGCAGCTAATAACAGAAGGATAAAAGCCAGATTTTTCATTGCGGTCACAGTATTTCGTTAATCCAGGATTTGCCGTAAAGATATGCTAATTATCAATACGTTGTTGCCCGGAAAAGAATTAAATTCATCTATTTATTTTGAATTTTTCAATGTTGTTCAGCTTCCCTCGTAATCCAGGCCGGTACCCGCGTTTGTGACCCTCCAGTTTTTGCTTTTTGCCGTTGTTACCTGTGCTTTGGTACATATGTTCTCATCAGTGGGGATGCCTCCGGTTTGAATGGGCGTAAAACTTCCCTCATAATTTCCCATGAGGTCGGGGAGAGCATTGACCACTTTCTCCATTTCCGTCGCGTTGATTTTATTCATGTAGCAAGTCAACAGGCGTAATTTTGTGTTATTTGTTATATCCAACGCGGTAAGTTGATTCCCGTTACACTCCAGCATATCTAAATCCCGGTTATTACTTATATTCAATGCCATCAGCCGGTTATCGTAACAATACAATGCCGGAATATTTTATCTGATCATCATTCAACCTTACCGCCAGATTAAATTCAGCCGGATTTTGCCCGTTGGGCATTACCCATTGCGCCAGTTTGGTGTTGGTGCCGGAGGCAATGGGCTCAAGGGATTGGGATGCAGGCAGTTCAAACGATATTGCCTGATGCAATAATGTTTCCGAAACCATGTCATATACCGGAATCGTTTGTTCCGAAGCTGCATGATACCACAGGGTACCATCAATATCCAGGAATATACTCTTCGGTTCCAAACGGGAAGCAGCATTGTTTTTGAGTGTAACCACGTGCAAAGCACCGTAGTGGCGGAACGTTACGTCGAGTGCCGTAACGCCCGTGAGGTTCTGCGCCTTGAAAAAGATGGGTATGGCTATTTTATCCAGGGGTTGAAAACCCGAAGCCCGGCCGTCCAATACAATAGCATTGTCCGAAATGGCAGATAATACACCGTGTACACCGTAGAGGTCAAAAGGATTGGCCGTATCTATACCCTCAGGAATGGACAAGTCAAATTCGGCGCGTTTTCCGTCGTTGGAGAAGTTTTGCACGGTTACTTCGGCTCCTTTTTTAATATTGTCCCCCTGTTTAAAGTAGAGCTGAATTTTGTCGCCTTCTTTCCAGCGCAGTTCGATGTTTTTACTATCCGTTTTCTGCGAAGCGGCTACACGGGTAGCAGGATTCCCTTCCGAAGGCATGGATACCGTAAGTTTCAGGGTATGCCCGGTTCCGGGGGTTAGTACCGGAACTGAAACATCGTCACTGTTGCAACTGACGAGCAATATGCCCGTAAAGAGCAACAGGTTGAATAGATGTTGTTTGGTTTTCATTTGTTCGAATAATTGATAAATAAACATGGGCTTTTTAATCCTACCAGTCGCCGCCCGGCATGTCAGGCGGTGTGCTGCCTGCAAGGACAGGCTGTTCCAATTCCATTTCGATGATTTCGATAGCCGGCTTCTGGTATTGTTTCTCTTCCCGAAGGCCTGTCGTTTGTTCTTTTTCCGTTTTCATACTATTTTTTTATAAATTAGTGTTTGTATCGAATAAGATTTTAGATATTTGTGATGTCCACCCATACGGTAAGTAATCCATTCAGCTACCCCCGTAATCCAGGCCGGTACCCGCGTTCATTACCTTCCAGTTTTTACTTTTTGCGGTTGTCACTTGTGCTTTGGTGCATACGTTCTCTTCGGCGGGGTTGCTGCTTCCGGTTTGAATCGGCGTAAAAACCCCGGTAGTATTTTCCGAATGGACGGGCAGGGCATTGACCACTTTCTCCATTTCCGTCGCGTTGATTTTATTCAGGTAACACGCTAAATGGAATAATTTGGTGTTATTCGTTATATCCAGCGAGGTGAGTTGATTACGGTAGCAGTACAGAACGGTCAGATCCGTATTATGAAGGGTATTCAACTCCGTAAGACGATTGCCATCACAAAACAATGTAATTAACACGGTATTGCCGCCAACATTTAACGTAGTAAGCTGATTATCGGAGCAATATAGAGATTTCAGTGCGGTATTCTTTGTCACGTCCAACGCCGTAAGTTGGTTACTGCTACAAGACAATGAGTTTAATACGGTATTCTTTGTTACATCCAATGCCGTAAGTTGATTGTCAATGCAATTCAATGCTGATAAACCGGTATTATTCGTGGTATTCAACCCCGTGAGCAGGTTTTCATAACAATACAATGTGGATAAGGAGGGATTTTTAGTCACATCCAATGCCGTGAGTTGGTTTCGGCTGCAATCCAGTAATATCAACCCTGCATTTTCTGTTATATCCAATGTCTCAAGTCGATTTCTGGAACATTCCAATTTTTCTAAAGCGGTATTGCTCCGAACATTTAACGTACTGATTTGATTGCCGATGCAATTCAAAATTTGTAGCCCTGTATTTTGTGTCACATCCAATGTCGTGAGTTGGTTGTGACCACAGCTTAAAGACATAAGGTCGTTATTTTTAGTCACGTCCAGTCCGGTGAGCCTATTATCACTACAATATAACGAGTACAAGGCACTGTTCTTCGATACATCCAATTCCGTAAGTTGGTTACTGTAACAGAACAAACCGGTCAGTACCGGATTATTGCTGATGTCCAGCCTGGTAAGTTGGTTGTGGTCGCAGTGGAACTCCATGACATTTCCGTAGAGGGTGATGGTTTGTGCGCCGATAGTATAAGCAACCTTGGTGCTTAATTGCGTCACGGACTCCCCCTCCTCTTTTTTACCGTTATTGTTCAAATCCAGCCATATGCCGTCGAGAGAGGGTGCAAATGCACCGATTATTAATTCAATAGTATTCCCGGCGGTTTTGGCTGTCGTAAAAGTAATGGAAGAGGGTTTGGTTGCCGCTTCATCGGAAAAAGCGAAAGAGCTTCCGTTCCACAGGGTATACAGGTGATAGGCGTGCCCAGGTATCAATGGCTGGGTACGCGCCGGTTTGGTTCCGGACTGTATGGTCTGGCCCTGGTCCAACGTCATCGCCAAGGCAAATCCGGGCGGGTTTTGCCCGTTGGGCATTACCCATTGCGCGAGTTTTGCATTGTCGCCCGACACAAGGGGAGCAAGGGGTTGGTATGGAAGTGGATCAAACGTGATTAATTTCTGCAATACCGTTTCTGAGACCAGGTCATATACAGGGATCGTTTGTTCCGTTTCCAGATGGAACCACGGGTTACCGGTGATACTCAGGAATATGTTCCTGGGCGACAGCCCGAATGGGGAACTATTTTTGAGCGTAGCCACGTGCAAGGCACCGTAATGGCGGAACGTCACATCGAGCGCAGTAACATCCGTCAGGTCCTGCGCTTTGAAAAAGATGGGTACGGCTATTTTGTCGAGAGGTTGGAAGCCGGAAGGGCGGCCATCCAGTACGATGGCATTGTCCAAAATGGCGGATTGGGCGCCATGCACGCCATAGAGATCGAAAGGATATGCCGTATTTACCGTGCCGGGAATGGGTACGGTAAATTCAGCGCGTTTACCATCAGCAGAAAAATTCAGCAGCAATATCGCGTCGCCTTTAATAATTTTATTTTCCTGTTTGAAGTAGAATTGAATGACGTCGCGTTCTTTCCAGCGCAATTCGATGTTTTTGCTGTCCTCTTTCTGCGAAGCGGTCACACGGGTGCCGACATCCCCTTCCAAAGGCATCGATGCCGTGATCTTCAAAGTACGCACGCTACCGGTTTCCGGTGCCGGCACGGCCATGTCGTCGTTCTGGCAGCCTGCGAATAACAGACCGGCAAGGAACAACAAGGTGAGTAGGTGTTGTTTAGTCATTTTTGTTGAATTGTTAAGTTGTTGAGTCGTTGAATTGTTTTAAGTAATTGATGAATGATCAATTCAATGGAACTTTATCAGCGTTCCCAATCTTCCAGCGGGGGCGGGGGTGGATCAATAGTGGAAGTGGCTTTCACGTCGGCGATGCACCTGAACTCCAGCGTCACATTTATCTCAGTGCTTCTCCTGTTCCCCTCTTCGTAGGATTTCCCGGTCAGGATAAATTTTTTGGTGCCGCCCGAAGGGTTCAGGAAATATTGATTCAGCGGGATTTCGCCAATCAGGGGCGGGGTAACATGCTCATCGTATTCCCGGCTTGATATCCGCCCCAGTACATCTACCGACACCTCATTGCCGTACGGTTCAAGCTTCATCTTTTGGTCGTCCCATCTCAGCATACGCCCGTTGCCCGGGATGGGTTTTGCGAAATGCTCCGTATAGGTTAATACGTTCAGCGCAACGACATACTGCCTGATTACCGGCCTTAATACCGGATCAGGGTCATGGACGTCCATTTCATAATAAGGGTGGATACCCATCTGGATGGTTTGCTTGTCGTTGATCCCCGCCGCGCGGTAATCGAGCGTCTTCACGTATTGCATACCGTCGCGGGAGAAATCCTTGTAGTCCCATTCCGTCCGTTCTATGTTTACCTGCAAAGGGCACCGTTTATTGAACACCACGTTAAAATCGTCGTCCTTTACCTCATAATCGCTGTTGGCGATAAAAACGGGGGTGTGTCCTTTATCCCTTAAATACCACCAGTAGTCGGTGTCGGAGGCGATTTTCTCAATCCTTCCCCTCACCACTTCGCCCACCACTGAGCCTTTTATCTGCATGATCTCCTCCCGTTTCGGCGCGGGATTCCTGTCCGACGGAGAGATCGTGACCGTGCGCACCGTGATGTTTATCCTCACTTCGTAGCACAACGGGTACTTCACCTCTTCCTTTTTGGTGACGGTAACGGTGCAGGTGGCACTTTTGGCACCTCGGCCGGCATAGGCGGTGATGACGGTGGTGCCCTCCACGGAGCCGCCATATATCCTGCCATTCCGCTCGTATGCGATGCGGGCATCTTCGCTTGTGCAGAAATCCAACTTCACATCGGTAGGCACGATGGTAACGTTCAACGGAGCGCTTTCGCCCATTTTCAGGTGCATCGTGGTGGGGCTGACAGAGATTGACTCCACTTTCTGCGCGGGCGGTCTGGCGGGTTGCCCCAAAGCCGGTGCAACCGCGAGCAGTAGCGCCGCCATCACCAGTAGCCATTTCACTCTCCCGAAAGTAAACGCCCTCCGGGGAGATTTCAAATCGTGGAATTTTGCTGTTTTCATTGATTTACAGTATTTTAATTTCACCTATTGACAACATTACTCTACTTAATCCCTGCCTGCTAAGCGGTACCTGGCATCCTGTCCCGGTTTGCCGGTTTGTACGTTTTGGCGGTAAGCCATGATACCCATGGTAGAATGACGTTCTTTCAAAGCTTTACGCAGGTATTCCTCCGCTTCCGCTTTTTTGCCCTGGCAGTTCAGCGACAACCCCATACCTAGGTTTGCCGAAACCATGTCGGGAGCAATATTCAATGCTTTCCTGAATTGAGTTGCGGCTTGCGACAGTTCACCCGCTTCCCAGTAGACCCATCCCAGATTACCCTGAATAAGCGCAGCGTTTGGTTTGAGTGATTCCGCATATTTGAGTACCTGCAGCGCCTGCGAGAGTTCACCCATGTCTTTGAGGGCGACCCCGAGGTTGTTCGCGGTCAAAATATCGTCGGGTTGTTGAACTGCGCTCCATGCAGTGGTATAAACACAGGCGGAACCAGCGCCGACAACCATGAGCATACCTCCCATATCGGCGCCGTCGGTAGGTTTGGAAGCGGACTCCAACAATTTATTTAATTCCTCTTCCTGTCCCGAACGTGTCCCATAGACCGCCATCAGGTCTTTTGCCATTCTGACGTAACTTTCGCATTTCGTCGTCAGAAAGCTGTTTTCCGGATCGCGCCTTTTCCATAATTGCTTTGATCTCCGCGCTTTGTGCAAAAACCGAAACGATCGTGAAAGAGAACAGCAATAAAAGAATGAATATACGTTTCATAAACTTCCTCCATTAAGTATTTCGCAGTTGTTCACCACATTCCAGTTCTTGCCTTATACCACATTTAACTACATCTCGTTCCATTGAGTTGAATTAACAATCGATGTAGTTAAAATCGGCGTAGCCAACAGTTGTTTGTCACTACTTCCCGAAAAATCGGGACAAGTTGTCCCGATTCATCGGGATTGGTACATTGATAAATTATCTAATATTTCGTAATTTCGACATCCGCCGGCACTTCGAATTTTTCGGCCGGAGGTGCCACGGTTTCTATTTTGATTACTTCGGTAGTAACTGGCATCCCCATGGCTTCACCTTTCATTTTCATCATCAGGTTGCCGTAGAGCAGGTATTCCATACCTAAAGTGTTTTTGTCGCTTTGCAAGCGGTACTTTTTGCACGGATAACCCAGAAAAGTCTCTTCACCGAGAAGTTCTATGTTCATCTCTCCCAACATTTCTTTCGATATTTTTTCCATATCCATGCCCATCGGGCTAATGGCCGGCGGCCGGTTGAAATGAACACCTGTTTTCTCTTCGAGGTTGATTTTCCAGTAGTCGTTGCCTTTCGTGATCTCAAGTTCCCTGGTGACCATTTTTTGTCCCATCATTTCCATTTCGATCACGGTTTCGGTTGCTTCCCATTCACCCCATTTGTCAAAATAAACTACGGGATTACTTTCTATTCCCATGGCGCTTGTTTTCTGATAGACGATTCCTTTTTCGAAAGGATATTTTTTTGCTTTGACATCGGCTTTCATTTCAGTAACCGACACATCCTGTCCGTCGTGATTTTTTTTCTTTCCGTTACACGCACAGAGCGTAATTAATGTAAGACAGAACGTTATGAGTAAAATTGATTTGTGTTTCATATGTTTGAAAAAATTGAAGTTTATATAGTTCATTAAAATTAGACTATTTCTTGCTATGGCATAGCTCAAGCAAGCTTGTCTTCTGTTCGTATTGCTTAACGAAAACGTTCCTCTTTATTAAACTTTATCAATAGATATAATAAAAGACATAAGAGTCAAGAATCAAGATCGAAGACAATCTACTATTATTCAAACGTTTGCACTTTAAAAAGATTCGATTATTTGTGACGTTTATTATAGTGATAACTATTGAATGTTATCCGGCATATTATTATAGTTGATCAAGACCGGTTTCCGATATCAATTGCACTGCTTTTTCCGTCCATTCGCCAACCTCTCCGGGGTTTTCACCATATTTCACAGTCAGTGTGAATAATTTGAAGACTCCGCCGTCCTCCTCAATCAGGCCATAATAAGTACCGTCGTAATATATTTCGTTCCGGATGTTATTCCCGTCTGTATCTTTGCAGACGGATCGCTGCCTGACTCCTGATCCCCATGGATATCCGGTTAATTCAGGCGGATCGTTTTCACAGTTTACGGTTGAATTTTCTTCCTTCATTTTGCTGCCGGCTTTACTTTCCAGATCCTGCCGGTACATCATGCGCCATTTTTCGGCCGATTCAATCGTTCGTGCCGTTACAATGGTAAGTTCAAAGAGATAATTTGTTTCAAAACGTCCATTTTTTCCTGTCCGGCGGGCAGCGAAAGTTACCGTTCCCATTCCGTATTCAGGTGTTTTGGTCGTTTCGGCCACATCAATAACGGCGCCTTGCGGCACCAACTGACGGAATACCTCCGGCGGTTGCGGCGAACGGATCACTTCCGGTTGCGCTCCGGCTTTCCCTCCGCCCAATAAGGCGGTGACAACCATTACCGCAGTCAATAGTTTTTTAGGAGTTGATTTCATGATTTTACAGTTTTCCAAATTAACTTCGTTCATTTGTTTCACTACCCGGTAAAACTCAAATATGTTCGGCTTTGCTCTCATTGCTTCACAAGTTAACTTTGTTCTTTTGCTTCACGACCCGGCAAAGTTCAAACAAGTTCGGCTTTGCTCTCACTGCTTCACAAATTGACTTCGTCCTTTTGTTTCGCGACTCGGCAAAGCTTGAGCAAGCTCAGCTTTGCTCTCACTGCTTCACAAATTCTACGCGACGGTTTTTGGCTTTGTTCTCCGAGGTATCGTTCGGGGCTATGGGTTGGCTTTCGCCCGCTCCTTCGGTTTCCATACGTGAAGCATCGATGCCGAACGATTTGGACAATTCGCTCTTTACCGAAGCGGCGCGGCGGCGTGAAAGGTCGAGGTTGGCATCATCGGCACCATCACTGTCGGTATGCCCTATAATCTTCACCTTTACATCGGGATTTTCCGCCAGTACATCGGCAATGCTTTTCAGTGTACCGTAGGATTCAGGTTTTACTACATCCTTATTCACATCGAAAGTGATACCATAGGTAATCAATTTTCCTTCGGTGATAAGTTTGCTGCGCGTATCGGGCGAAGCAGTGGTGATCTTTATATTTGAGAAGAAGGGCCGGTTGTCTTCGTGGGCATTGTCCAGGCGCAAACGTGTCAGTTTTGTGTCCGGCGCAAGCATTGTAGGCACGTCCATTACTTTCGCACCGCCGTGATAAACCCTTACCCTGCGGTTCTGCACCCATACGATGATATGGTTGACCTGTTCGGACACGACACAATTCCTCTCGCTTTTAGCATCCATACTTCTATACTCTGTATTATAATCATAAGCGTCCATACTCCACCAATCTTTTCTAAAATGTATTCTCAATCCCATATCGCCCGGAAACAGACCACCATCAAACTCTTTTTCCTTCCCGGGTTTATCACTGTAGAGCTTCACAGCGCCGGTAGCATACCAGTTACTCCTGTTTGGATTCTTTTGCTGGGCCTCCTCACTGAAATAGGGTATGTAGTCGAACTCGAGAATAAAATTAGCAGGCAGGTCCAGATTTTTGAGGTAGGCAAATTCCCCGCTGCTGGTTGTGTTCTGCAACCACTTGCCAGGAGCAATATTGATGGTCTTCACTTCCCCGCTGACATTAGTTGTCCACAGTGCGGGAAAATCGCCGATGGCGTCCTGCGAAAAATCTTCATAAAAAAGGATCTGGTCGCCGGGCACAAAATCGTATTTGGAATAAGCTTCCAGTTTAGGCGCCCCACCCTGTTTGCTGCCGGCAGATTTTTCGATTTCACCCGATTCCATCTCTGTCCATTCGATCGTTTCCACGTCTTTATCTTTTTCCGACTCTTTATAAGTGTCTTTGTCGATCGCCTTATCCACAGCCTTACCCACTGCGTCTTCTGTTTTTTGCTCGGCTTTTCTTTCTACGGTACGCTTCGCTGCGTTTTCCACTTTTTTCCCCACTTTATCGAGCCAGCTTTGCGCATCGGCCTGTGTAGCGATAAGGAGAAACAGGGAAATGAAGAATACTAATTTTTTCATGATGCTTTGTTTTAAATAATCAATAGATAAATGTTCTCATTGAAGAAATAATCACGGCGCCCAATATGGCCGACAGGATCACAGATACAAGAACTATGGCCAGCAGGCTGACAAGGAAGAAAGGTGTTTTCTTTTCTCCGGGCGTTTGTAGCATAGGCACCAGGCCTACGTATAACAAATACAGGCCATACAACCCACCGAGGCTAACCAGAAAGGAGAGAGGGGTATAAATCAGCAAAATGCCGGCTACGCACATCGGCGTATAGGAATAAACTACCAGTTCGAACGCTTTATCGAAACTTTTCAATGAATCGAATTTATCAGCCAGGAAAGAGATGACCCATGCTGACAGATAAACGCTGCCCACTGTAGAAATAAATGACACTAAGGCCTGACGTATTCCAAAACCAATCGACCCGATCTGAATACCTATCACACTATAACCGATAAGGCCGTACCCGATAAAACCAGCTATTGCCGGTATCAATGCCAACGGAATCAAATAGCCGGTCAGTAATTTTACATGTCCGTTGTTTTCTTCCGATATCAGATCCCACTCTGTTTTGGGAGTCCTCAGAATGTTTTTAGCTCTCTGAATTGTGTTCATACGATTAGTTTATTTTTTATTAAAGTGTATATTCCATGCACTTTCCATGATTATTTCATCACACCGGTTTTATGATAAATAATAGAATTGTCGACACAAAAATAAATGGAGTGAAATATTCAATTTCACCCCCTTTTTCGGGTTTTTCAGGAATATTCAAAAAATTGAGATACGTTTATCCGGCCTTCCGTATGAAAGCCACTTATTTGAAAGAAAGTGAGAGGGAGGATAATTTCGTTAATGTGAGAAAATTCAGGTCGCAGTTTATCGTAAAAAGAATCTTATATATTAAAATAGATATGTTAGATAAGATTAATGGAAAAAAGAGTTATACAAAGATATAATCTATTATTTTGCAGGATAGGACCCACAACAAATAAATTAAGCCGTAGATAAAATGATCATTCTGAATACTTAATAAAATTCAATCTTAAATTTCTCACAGAACAAATCATTTCTCTCAATAGTTGTATAAATGTATCTGAACCGAATCAGGTATTTCAATTAGAAAATCAATTATGGACTCAAAAAAAACAAACAAAGACAAGGACCACAAATCTGGTTCTACGTCCCACACTGACAAGAACAAGGATAATAAATCTGGTTCAAGGAGTAACAAAAATTCGGATAACAAATCCGGGCCGAAAAACAGATAATAGGGATAAATCCAAATTATCAAATTATTTAATCAATCCAATAAATTAGAAGCCGGAGTGCAGTTCTCGGCTGTACTCCGGCTGAAAATCCAAAAATTATCAAATCTATGGACTCAATTAATCAATCGGCTAGTAGCCAATCGCAGAGCAAAGATATTACAAAAAAAAGACAAAATGCTCGTTTTAACGAAAAATTTGAAGGAAAATTAAAAGAATTTTTCGTGGAAGAATTGAAAGACATTTATTTTGCGGAAGGTGAAATTTTAAGAGGTCTTGACAAGATGGAGTCAGCCGCCATCTCTCAATCCCTCAAGGAAAGTATCCGGTACCATCATACAGAAACCGAAGAACAAATAGAAAGGTTGAAAGAAGTATTTCAACTTGTCGGCGAAGAACCTTCCAAAAAGAAATGCGAAGCTATCATCGGTATCCTCAAAGAAGGGGAAACCATGCTCGAAGATACTGAAGAGGGCAGCATGGTGCGCGATGTGGCAATTATTATTGCTTGCCAAAAAGTAGAGCATTATGAAATCGCCACTTACGGGAGTCTTGCCGAATTGGCTCGAACACTCGGTTTGGATGAGGCGGCCGACATTCTTGAAGAGACACTCGAAGAAGAAAAGTCGGCCGATGTAGGCTTAACGGAATTGGCGGTTGAATCGGTAAATGAAGAAGCAAAAGAAGAAGGAGAAGAAAGCGGAAATGGCGTTGGGAGCCCCTATGATCCAGTCGAGGAACAAATCAATGATTATAATCCGGCAAGAGAACATGGCGACTATCGTGAGGGTGATTCAGACAGCGAATACCCGATGCACACCGATGAAGATGAAGACTTGTACGAAGAAGAGGATGATGAAGCCTACAAATAAATAGGATATGAAGTTATCCTGGAAATTATCCTTTCTCCAAAATAGAAAGGATAATTTTTTCTTCTTTGGTCAGAGCTGTCCGGTTATCGTTTTCTTCGATTTTATCGAGCTGATCAAAATATTCATGAAGCGAACCGTTTTCGTACAAACTTATAATAAGTGGATGCACGTAATATTTTTTACAGACTGTGCGCGTATTTCCCAAATATGCAGCTACTTTATCGAGTGCTTCCACTACTTTTTTCTTTTGCTCCGTTTGCGTTTCACCCCAGCCTAACTCCCTGAATGCCAAAAAAGCGTTCACCGTTCCGCCCCAGGTACGGAAATCCTTGGCGGTAAAATCCTCTCCGCCAACCTCTCTTATATAATCGTTTACCATTCCGGAGTCAATGGTTTGGCGTTTCCCGTCTTCATCATAATACTGGAACAATTCCTTACCGGGAATTTCCTTGCATCGTTGCACAATTCGTGCCAGTTTTGCATTCCGCAGAGTGATATCCTGGAGCACGCCTTTTTTACCTTTAAAAGAAAACCTGATCGCATTTCCTTTTACATCAATATGTTTGTCTTTAAGCGTGGTAAGTCCGAACGAGCCATACAATCTCTCGTAACTGCTATTCCCTACCCTCATGTTGGTACGTTCCATAAGACTGATCACCGCAGCCAGTACTTTTTCCTGCGGAAGCCCGTGACGCGCAAGATCTTTTTCGACATTCGCCCTTATGCGAGGTAAAGCATGTGCAAATTGTACCATGCGGTAATATTTAGTATGGTTTCTCAATGCAACCCATGCAGGATGATACCGGTATTGTTTTCGCTTTTCAGTATCAATACCGGTAGCCTGAAGATGGCCGTTTTCCAACGCGCATATCCATACATCTTCCCAGGCGGGGGGAATAACCAGTTTCCTGATCCTTTCCAGCACTTCCTTATTTTTCACTTCTTTTCCGTCCAAAAAGTACCGAAACGTTTTCCCTCGTTTTTTACGTATTATTCCCGGCCGATCATCGGTAACATATACCAGGTTGACTGCCTTCGCCGTTTTTTGGGGATCATAGAGTATCCGGGCTATTTTTCCGGACGATATTGCGTGGGTAAGATCGTCCTCTTTATCTGTTCGCTTCATAAAGGATTTATTCATTCAAATTAGTCATTTCCTCACTATGATAGAGCCCGAACAAGTTCGGTCTCTATTCATTTAGCTTAACGAAAATGTTCAAATGGGCCTTATCGACTTATTTTTTCTTTAAAATTTCCAATAATCCATCCATCGATTTCTCCATAAAAATATATTGATTTTCAAACAGGGATTTTAAAGGATCTCCCTTGATTCTTTTGGATAAAATTATATTTGAGTCTTCCGCTATAGCTAGATAGGCATAGCAATCCTTTATAGAAAGAGTGGATACGGGTTGTGCATATCCTGTAATGGCTAGCCCTAATTCGGCATTGAAAGCCAATGCTACTTCCACTGCCATTTTATCGGATATTTCTTTACTCACTGAATTACAAGCCTCGGCAAAAACCGGATTCACATGTAGGTGTTTCGCTTTTTGTCCCAAATTATAAAGCGTCATACCTCCCTGGAAAAAAGAAGTAGCCTCTGTAGCCTGCGAAAGAGCATTTTGTATTAGTCCTGAGGTACAACTTTCGGCAGCGGCAATGGTTTGCTTCCTCTTTTGCAATAATCGGCTGATTTGGTTTATTTTATTATGATCAAAAATATTCATATAAATATCGTTAGTAAATAAATCGACGAGGTTGGCGGATGACGTGAAAATCACATTACCAATCGGTCTATTGCTTTTTTTAAATCAATACCTTTTTCCAATACCGGTAAGAAGATGTCACCTTTTCTTGCCAAACGAGAAAGGGCGTTGTGAATGGAAAAATCACCTATGGACAGATCCTTCGTCAATTCATCCCATTCAACCGGCATAGAAACTGTAGCTCCGGGTTTGGGACGGACACTGTAAGCACTTGCCACGGTTTGTCCTTCCCGATTTTGCATGTAATCCAGATAAATTTTCGGGCCACGCTTTCGTAGACTGCGTTCTAAAGTAGTGGTACCGGATAATCTCTGCTCCACGAACCGGACGACAATATGGGCAAAATCGCGTACCTGGTCGTAAGTGTACTGCGCACCCATGGGTACAAAAATGTGAATGCCCGTACTTCCCGATGTCTTGCAATATGCCGGTACCTGGCATATCTCCAGTATTTCTTTGGTCACTTGGGCTGCTTCGATAACCTGAATGAAGCTATTTTTTTCCGAGGGATCAAGATCAATGATCAGGTAATCGGGATTACCAGGATTTTCTATCCGGTTGTTCCATGGATTAAGCTCAATACAGCCTAAATTGATGAGATATCCGAGTGTTTCTTTGTTGTTACAGACAATGTATTCCAATTCCTTGTTATTGGATTCCGAAAAAACAGAGACTGTTTCCACCCATGACGGCGCATTTTTTCCGGCATCTTTGTGGTAGAAACTCAATCCGTCTATACCGTCGGGAAAGCGGTGTAATGATTGCGCGCGGTTTTTTAAATGCGGTAAAATATATTCGCTCACGGACAGATAGTAATCAATTAACTCACCCTTGGTAATCTTTTCCTTTTTCCAGTAGAGTTTATCGAGATGAGTGTATTTCATTTTGTCTACTGTTCCGGCCGACGAAGCAGGAGCCGATTCCCCTTCCTGTGGTTGTACAGTAGTCCCCGGGAGACTATCGTGGTAGAGGTCTATAGCGCTCAAATCGTCCCGGATACCTATAAATACGGGTTGGCGAAAAAGACCGTCCTCGGTTATTCTGGAGTACTTCACGGTACACACCGTTTCCGGTTTTAACCACGTGGGCGGGGCATTGGTAGGAGGCTTGGTTGTGAAAGGTATTTTTTCGGTTACCATAGGTTGCAACAAGATATGTATCTCTTTGAGCGATTTTTTGCTGAATCCGGTTCCCGTATGTCCCGCGTAATATAGCTTTCCTTCTCTGTATTTACCCAGGATAAGTGCCCCGAAATACTTTCGCGAACCGCGCGGTTCGGTGTAACCGGCGATGACAGCTTCATCTGTCTGATGATTCTTTATTTTTACCCATTCCGCTGTACGTACCCCTTCGATATAGAGGCTCGATTTCTTCTTTGCGATCATTCCCTCCAAATCGGCTTGTTGTATGGCTTTATAAAATTCTTTACCCTTGTTTTCCACATGATCGCAAAATTTCACATGCGATGTTTCGGTGAGTGCTTCTTTCAGTAGTTCTTTGCGCTGGAGCAAAGGAAGCTCTTTCGTACTGTACCCATTCAGGAAAAGCAAATCGAACACGTGGTAAATGAGTGGCGTCTGCGGATTATCCGCAAAGTGTTGTAAGGTCTGAAAATCGGGTTTGTCGTTCTTGTCGTATGCCACAATCTCTCCGTCCACGATCATTTGATGCGTCTGTTGTCCAAGTCCGGCCTCAATAAGGGGATATCTGCCGAGAAACGATAATCCGTTACGAGAGTAGAACTGTAAACCATCGGTAAGATCGGCAATGGCACGGTACCCGTCCCATTTGATTTCAAATATCCATTCTTCACTGTCGAACGGATCTTCACCGGTAATTGCCAGCATGGGCCTGATATACTGGGAAAGTTTTTCCTGCCCTGAAAGAGACAAAGCCGGAGGACGTTTCTTTTTCGAAGCTGTTCCGGAAGGAGCGGAAGTTTTATATTTCTTTCCAACCAGTTTTGTTATCTTGGATTTTGAGGATGTGTAATTTTCGGCATCGTAATTTTCATGTACGGCATACGAGTCGTTGTGCTTGATGAGCAGCCACGCATTAGCTTCTTTCGCTGTATGCATCTTTACCAAAGCAAATTCGCCTTTTAGCTTTTTTCCGTGGAGAATAATTTTAACAGAACCTTTGTTCAATCCTTCCAGCAAAATCTCTTCGTCCGTCTTACCTTCCCGGCGAAGCAGGGGCTCATAGGTGCCTTCATCCCAAATTTCCACTTCGCCCGCTCCGTAATTGCCTTCAGGAATAGTTCCTTCAAAGGTGCGGTAAGAATAAGGATGGTCTTCTACCATTATAGCCAGCCGTTTATCAGTAGGGTTGAGTGAGGGGCCTTTCGGGACGGCCCAGCTCTTGAGCACACCTTCCATCTCGAGCCGGAAATCATAATGCAGCCGGGTAGCCGCATGTCGTTGTACAACAAAAATATGCCTATTGTCAGAAGAAGCGGTATCCGCAGAAGTTGTATCCAAAGAATCAGCACCCGCTGAAACAGTTTCCCCTTTTGGTTCGGAGGTTTGATTGAAGTTACGCTTCTTATTATATTTATCCAGTGCCATCAGGAGATGTTCTTTTTTGATTTTTCCAGACTTGCTTTCAGTTTTTCCATCAAGTCGATGGTTCTATCCGTGGGTTCCGCTCCTTTAGCCACTTTCAGCTTCTGTCCCTTCGCTTTCTGTTTGATGATCTTCAGTAAATCAGCGCTATAAGTGTCTTTATATTGTTCTCCGTCAAATGTTTCCGAGTTTAGATCGATGAGGGCAACTGCCATTTTCAACTCATTGGGTTTAACTTTTTTAGGAGGGATATTCAATTCTTCGTATTCACGAAGTTCTTCAGGAAAACGTATCTTATTGATAATAAGAACGTCGTGATAGGGCTTTACAATACCCAATATTTCCTTGTTGCGCATAATGAATGTGCCTACACCTACCTTGCGGGTCTTTTTCAATGCTTGTAACAGTAGCGAGTAAGCATTTTCCCCGTTTTTTTGAGGTTCCAAAAAATAAGGAGCTTCAAAATACACGCTGTCTATTTCGTCTTCATCCACAAATTGCTGAATAGAAAACACTTTGCTTTTTTCCGGGCTTGCAGCTTCAAAATCCTCCTCATCCAGTACAATATAACGGTCATTGAGCTTATAGCCTTTCACAATATTATCCCACTCCACTTCCTTACCGGTCTTTTCGTTCACCCGCTTAAAGCGGATATTAGACAGATCGCTCTTGTCCAGCATATCCAGATCGAGCGTACTGCTTTCTGTTGCGGAATACATCTTGACGGGAATATTAACCAGTCCGAATCCGATAGCTCCATTCCAAATAGATTTCATATGACTTTATTCTTATACCCATGTTATACCATCGTTTTTATATAGAACAGTAATAAAGAAGGCTTGGTTCAATAATAAACATGTGTGGCAGGTTCAATGGTAAACAATCGTTTATTATCTATTGTTAGAAGATGGAGTACAATGGATAATAACCACTTAAATTAAAAAATGGAAATTATGAATTGGCAAGATATTTTATTCGGCGCTGAAGACTTTATGTTTCTTGTAGAAATTGCTTTTCGCTCCCTGATAATGTTCCTCCTTCTTTTTGCGGGTCTGCGCATCACGGGAAAACGGGGAGTAAAGCAACTCTCTATATTTGAACTACTGATCATTATCGCACTTGGCTCTGCAGCAGGCGATCCTATGATTTACAAAGAAATAGGCATTGTATATGCCCTGGTGGTTTTTATTATCGTTTTCTTTACTTATTGGCTCATCACTAAATTGATCGAACATTCGAAAAAAATAGAAACGATCCTTGAAGGAAAACCGTATCAGATCATCCATGAAGGGAAAGCATCGAAAGAATCATTAAGACATAAAGAATTGGCTATGGATGAATTTTTCTCGGTACTTCGAAACCAGCATATTTTTCATCTGGGACAAGTAGAGAGCGCTATATTGGAAACAAGCGGTGAACTAAGTATTTTATTCTATAACTCTCCGGATATAAAAGCGGGATTACCAATATGGCCAAACTATCTGGAGAAAAAAACCAAACAGATAAAACACCACGGCATGTATGCCTGCACTTATTGCGGATATACACGTATAATGAACGAGGGGGAAAGGAATGTGTGCGAGTACTGTAATGAAAATGATGAATGGGTGAAAGCCCAAACCGGAGATCGTGAAAAATAAGGGTAGATGCCCTCAGGCACCCACCCTTATCATTTTAATAAATTTAACCAAGCATCTCACGCATGGCCCTGATCTCATCGTACGAGACCTGTATTTCCGCTTGTTGACGGATTACTATTGCACGTTGTTCGGGAGTAAGATCCTCGCTGTTCAATGCTTCTTCATAAGCACGCAAAGCTGCTTCTTCGCCGAATACGCAGTTATCGAGAATAGCTCTCCGGTTATTTCCCGAGAAAAAGGCTTTGACATCCATCCACGCGCGGTAAATCTTACCCGACACCATGGTGCCTTCGGCAATTTCTTCTCCTCCACGAACCACTGCAGGAGCCAATTCATCGCGATTCAGACTGCTCTGTTCAACCCTTTCCTGAAATAAGATTCTCAAATCGGAATCTTCAGGTTTTAACTCGTCAATGGCTTTCTGATAACCTTCCACTCTGTCGTTATTGATTAATATCAAATCGTTCAATGTTTCTGCTTGTTTTTCTAAATTCATAATTGAGTCCTTTCTTTTTTAATTGATAATCGAATCCACAGTGCACTGTATATAAATGAAACAAATGTCTTTTCTTATTGTTTTACAGAGCAGTACTAATAAAACCTAACAGGAGAAAAAATTACAATCATCGGAACCTGTTGAATGCCGATACGCTTGTCATAGGTAAATAGTCGAGAAGTAAGATCTGGTACGGATTTTCGCGGCCAAATGTTAAATGTACACGGTATAAAAAAACGCCCTAAGATTTTACTTTAGGACGTTTATATATCTGAGCGGAAGACGGGACTCGAACCCGCATTCACTATATCATTGAGAATAAAATCTTTCCAAATCAACTTAACGACTAAGTACCGCTTTAGTACCTTTTTTCTGTCTTAAATTGTCACACAAGCGTCCTCTGGCAGCCTGTTTCCTTTTCAAATTCAAAAGTAGTCTCTCTTGTTTCTATTACACAACTTTCGCATCAAATTTCTTCCTTTTTCTTTTCACATATAGAATTCATACAAGAACCAATATAAAAAAACGCATCTATATATTTGATTGTACCAAGTTAGAACAAAAATACTCAAAATTTGGAGAGGGTTGATTTTCAACCCTCTTTTTTTCTTTCAAGTGAACGAATTCCATAAAATGAAATTTACATTATACCTCAATCCGAAACGTCACCTTATCCGTCGTTTTGGAGAGTTGGTACGCTTTTATATCCAGTTGGGCAGAAAGTAACAAAGGCAGATACACAAATAAAAGTGAAAACATCTTCTTTAACTGATATATCCTGAATATATTTGCTATTCAACCTTTATTGCTATTTCTTTGATATGTCGCTCATTATCTTCGGGGAAATAATATTCAATATGTCCCAGCAAATAGATATCCTTGTCAATCGGAATATTGTTTGAAACCTCGTTTAAAGGAACATCGATTTTTTCAGCTTTCCCTTTTTGTATATTCGTGTACCTTCTATCTTCCATTGGATTGAGTTGGAAACTAAAAAACGCATTGGTTTCTTGTTTTTTACTTGTGCTGAAATGTAATATCGTTCCATTTTCAGGACCAGAAGTTGCATTGCGTATTCTGAGATCTTGATTTCCGGTATTTTTTATCTCTATACGGATGACCTTCCTGTTGTATTGATCCGTTGTCTTGTATGCCATTACGCTAAATTGAGCAGAAAGCGTAAAAGGCAAAATAGTGAATAAAACAGATAATAAAACTTTCATTTACTTGTATTGTATCATAGGAAGTATCGCTTCAACGTGCTACAAGAGAATCTCTTTTATACAGTATGAAATAGAATGTATTAAAAATTTACTTTCAGATCAATCGGGATTCTGCCAGCGATCTTCGGGTCGTCGAGTTTGCGATAACCAATACTCCCGTAAATATGAATCGTCCGATCACTGTACCTTTTTTTATTCAATACATAATCAACTCTCTCTGTTTCCCCTTTTTTTACCGGAATAAACGTTGTCTTTTCCGGATTATTTTTGTCCTCGTATCTCTCCGGACAAAAGACAAACGGAAAGCTCGTAGATATTACTTTGCCGCTTTTCAACTGTTTTATTTCATCCGTAGTTGTGAAATAGATATATGTTTCATGTTCTTCTCTGACAAGTTTAGGAACATTTCGGATTACAATATCCTCTTTGCCGTTATTCTTTACTTCCATCCGGAGAGTGACTTTATCCGTAGTTTCGGAGAGCTTGTACACTCTGAAATCTAGCTGGGCATCTAGTTGAGCTGAAAGCGAAAGAGGTATGCATGCCAGTAAAAGTAAAAACATCTTTTTTATCCGGTACATACAGAATATATTTACTATTCAACCGTTATTGTTCTAATCATCAAAAATTTACTTTCATATCAATCGGCGTTCTTCCACCTCCCTTTTGATTGTCGATGCGGTAAGAAATATCCCCGTAAATATGAATCGTCCGATCGGCGTACCATTTTTTATTCAATACATAATCAACTCTCTCTGTTTCATCTTTTTTTACTGGAATGAAAGTTGATTTTTCCGGATTGTTTTTATCCTCGTATTTCTCCGGACAAAAAACATACGGAAAGGCAGAAGAAATTACTTTACCGCTTTTCAGTTGTTTTATTTCATCTGTAGTTACAAAATAGATAAATGTCCCATGCCAGTCTCTGGCAAAAGTAGGATAATTTCTAATTGTAATATCCTCTTTACCGTTGTTCTTTACTTCCATCCGGAGAGTGATTTGATCCGTCGTTTCGGAGAGTTTATACACTTTTACATCCAGTTGGGCCGAAAGTAACAAAGGCATACATGCAAATAAAAGTAAAGATATTGTTTTTATCCAGTACATTCAGAATATATTTGCTATTCAACCTTTATTGTAATTTCTTTTGTTTGGAAACCTTTATTGTCGCGAAGTGAATAGTCAATTCGTCCTAAAAGATAAATATCCTTGTCAATCGGAATATAATTTGAAACCTCGTTTAAAGGTGCATCGACTTTCTCACTCTTTCCCTTTTCTATAACTCTGAATTTCCTATGTTCCGTTGGATCGGGATGGAAACTAAAGAATACATTGCGTTCTTGTTTCTTGGTAGTACTGAAATGAAATATTGTTCCATTTTCAGGACCAGAGATTGAATTACTAATCATGAGATCTTGGCTTCCAGCATTCTTTATTTCTATCCGGATGGCTTTTCTGTTGTACTGGTCCGTTGTCATGTATGCCTTTACCGTAAACTGGGCAGAAAGGGACAGGGGTATACATGCGAGTAAAAATAGAAATACCTTTTTTAGCCGATACATATAGAGAATATTTACTATTCAACCTCTAACTCGATATCTTTCCATTTCAATTCATAGTCCCCATGTAGGAAAGAATATTCAATATGTCCCAACAAATAGATTTTTTTGTCAATTGGGATATCATTTGCAACCTCGTCTAAAGAGATATCTGCCTTTTCCGTTTTCCCTTTTTCTATGATTACGTTTCTCAATTTTGATAATTTGGGTTCAAACGGATTGGGGTAAAAACTGAAACTAGCATTGTTCTCAATTTCCTTTGTCGAACTAAAAAACAACAATGTCCCGTTTTCTGGACCTCCACCAACCCGATTGCGAATTCGAAGATCATAATTGCTTGTGTTTTTTACCTCTATACGAATAACCTTCCTATTATATTCGTCCGTTGTCCTGAATGCCTTTACCGTAAACTGGGCGGAAAGGGTAAAAGGCAAAATGGTGAATAAAATAAATAATAAAGTTTTCATTTTCCGTAATAATTTTTAGATATATCATATAGTTGTGTATGCTCCCATAATTTATACCTCCGTTGCGTATTATAATACGCAGAGACACCTGTTATTGTCTGGATTTCATTTTCATACGCCTCAATCTCGTTCTTGTAATATTCCGGAGGGTAAATCGATTCAAACGTAATTTCTCTCAGATACTCTTGCTCCCATTGATCCGAAGGAAGATATCCTATCATAATAACATGATCCATTATATATTGTTTAAATTCGGAAGGCACATTTTGAAGGGTTATGGCTGTCTTCATCTTATATACTTCAGGTTCTTTATCAGTGTCATGGTTTTTTATATGCAACACCTCATGATACAGGATGGAAACACGGTCTTTATTGGTAAGATGTTCATCCGTGTAAAACCGATAACAAACCTCTATATTCCCGTCTTTTACCCTTGCATTTGAAGCGCAGTTTTCAACAAGATTTGTCTCCGTACCATCGGGTATTGGGGTATATTTTCTTACTTCATCCAACAATTGATACATTTCTTCTGCAAAGCGTTTTCGGGCATCGGCATAAGGGTCTTCAATCCACTTTTTAGGGGGAGATGGTATAAAATCTATACCGCCGGGATCCTCTGAGTCCGGAATTCCCCAACTGGGAATAGGGCCGTTATTGCCACCACCGTTACCTCCTCCGCCGTTACCCCCACCCAAGCCGGAGCCTCCACCGGAACCCGAACCACCACCTGTACCGGAACTTCCACCGGATCCGGAGCCCCCGCCAGAGCCGCTGCTTCCTCCAGAACCATTGTTTCCACCGGAACCGCTGCTTCCACCATCTCCCGTTGGAGATTTGTAAGGAGGTATAACACCCGTGTAATCCGGTTGTTCAACAGGTACCCAATTACCGCCACCGCCACCTTCGGAGTCTATGCAAACGAGCTTCAACATTGTTTTATATATGGGTGAATATTGTCCGTCCCCGTAGGAACGAATACCGACCATAATATCAATACTCTGGTTAAAACAGTTACTCCTTGTCTCAGGCTGTCCGTTTCCGGATGTCAGATATCCCATTTGTTGAGAAATAGTTCCCCCGTCTGCTTGTTTGGTAAATAATTCTAAATACACCTTCTCTTCTTCTACGGAAGCAACCAGTCTATGAATTGTTTTATCTTTCTCCGGAAGCATTTTTATGTAAGAGAAATAATCATCCCCCCTTTTTGAAATCACAAAAACAAACTTGTTGCCAATTTCAGATCCGTTAGTTGTGCAATCAATAAAAATATTCGCATCTTCTTCATTTAACCGGATTATTCTGGGGTTATTCCATTTCGGTACAGGAGAGAACCCAAAGAATGTTTCAATATATCCAAACTTATCTTTGAAAGAAGATTCCTCGGAAGAAATGATTCCGCTTAAGTCGGAAGGGATATCCAAGGTTTGGAGACTGTCCTCCAAAGGGATTTCCTCACAACTGTATAATAAGCCTGAAACAAGCGTTATTACCAGGAACAACTGATTCTTAAATTTTCTGTTTTTCATTTGGTTTTCTTTACAATACCACAAATATAATATATAAAAACCAACAAGAAAAACTAAATCCAATAAAATTACAGCAATTCAAAATTACTTTTCGCATCTATATATTTGATTGTATGGATTTACTAACTTTATTGGGACACAGAGTTAAGCATAAAAGCTTACTTTTTGATATAAAAGAGAATTCTAAAAGTGCTTCGTCTCATACTCATTAATTTTAAAATCACAAAAATAGTCTCAACTTGTCTCGAAAGACGGACAGATTGACGGACATAATTCGACAAATCAATGACTTAAGTAAACGAATCGGTACCAATTTAGGGTAAATTCAAATCGGTACCGATTTAGTACCGATTTGTTGTCTGTTAGGGGCTTTTCTTAGTCTGTTAAATGGAATAAGTATAAAAAAAATAGCCCCTAATCTGTTGACTGGAAAGCTATTATCCTCGTTTTTTCTCTCTCATGTCTTTGAGAGATTGAGCGGAAGACGGGACTCGAACCCGCGACCCTAACCTTGGCAAGGTTATGCTCTACCAACTGAGCTACTTCCGCAATAATGTTTAGTTCTTTTTACCGAAACCTCTGTTCCGGTACTCCTTGCCAAGGTTATGCTCTACCAACCGAGAGCACGCGTCGGAATTGCAGTGCAAAGATACTTTTTTGTTTTGTGTCTGCAAAATATCGGAAGGGAAAATTAACGAAATAGTTCAATTATTCCCCCTAGATAGAAAGCATCGGTTTCATCGAAATGATCGAGCCGGTCACTGTCGACATCCAGCACTGCGGTAACAGCACCTCTATGTCTCACCGGTACAACGATCTCTGAACGCGACAAACTGCTGCAGGCGATATGGCCGGGAAACTTATCGACATCGGGGACAATAAGGGTACGTTCCTCTTTCCAGGCAGTGCCGCAGACTCCTTTTCCATAATTGATTCGGGTACAGGCCGGTGGTCCCTGAAAGGGGCCGAGTACCAGCTGTTCTCCTGACACACGGTAAAAACCGACCCAGAAAAAGTGGAACGCTTCCTTGAGTACAGATGCAATATTCGCCATATTGGCAATGAGGTCGGGTTCCCCTTCTATCAATGCCTGCAACTGGGGGTATAACGCTTTATATATTTCCTCTTTGGATGCCCCATACGGGATGTGTAAATCTTCTGCCATAGCCTTTATTCTATCTGTGTGAAAAAATCGCGCTGCCGGTAAAGGCAACGCGATTCAAAAACGTAAACTTAGAAAAAGTAAGTTAAGTAAATTAAACCACACAGTAAAACTTATCGTGCCTGTTCCTGTGCCTCGCGGATCATCTTGGCATTAGGAAGAATATACACTTCCACACGGCGATTTTGTGCACGACCGGTTACCGTATTGTTGTCGGCCACAGGCTGTGTGGAACCGAAGCCCTCGGATACCATACGGGCACCGGAAACTCCTTTAGATACAAGATAATTATATACCGATTCGGCCCGGCGTTGCGACAGTGGATTGTTGATAGCATCACTACCTGTGCTGTCGGTATGACCGTATATCTTCACATCGGTATCGGGATTGTTTTGCAGCGAAGTAGCAAACTTATCGAGTGAAGTACGTGAAGCGGTGTTCAGTGTACTCGAATTGGTGGCGAAAAGGATACCCGACTCGAAAGTAACCTTGATGGCTTCACCTTCGTTGACTTTCTCTACCTGAGCTCCTTCGATCTGCTCGAGTTCGGCAGCCTGCTTATCCATTTTGTTACCGATAATAGCTCCGGCAGAGCCTCCCAGTACAGCCCCTATACCGGCACCCCAAGCGGCACCTTTACCCCCTCCGGCAATAGCCCCTATACCTGCACCGACAGCTGCACCGGCACCGGCGCCAATACCTCCACCTTTCACCGTATTGCTTGCTCCACAACCCGATAACACCAATGCGCCTCCTAAAAGGCCGATGGCAAATAATTTAGAAAATTGTTTCATAGTTCGTTGTTATTTTAATAATTTATTTTGGTTAATCGAACAGATTGAGCGTGTCGCAATAGGCCAACTCACCTGCCACGATGGCTTCAATCTGCTCATCAGTATAATCTCTTCCTAATACCTCTTTATTTTTCCGGGCATTCCGGCCGATATATTCCAGTAGTTCGTCCTCATTGATTTCAACCTCGGAATCATCGTCGTCGTCATTCTCATCGAGATAGCCCTTTTCTTCGTAGAAGTCATAAATAAGATCTACAATGTAATTGATCTCGTCATCCGAGAACTCGTCCTGCATCTCTTCAGGCAGGTTCTCACGTATGAAACGCAGAGAATCGTCCTCATCATATTCAAGTACTTTATCTTCCTGACTCATGTGGATATCTTTTTAAAAAGTAAATGTCTTCTTACTAAATAAAAAACAAATATGGGAAAAATAAGTTCAATGACATTCGTCTATTGTTAAAAATTCAGGGTGTGTGTAGCATTTCTCCCCGGGGAATAAAAAAACTCCGGATAAAAGGGTGATACCTGCTTATCCGAAGATTCTTCTTAACGGCGAACATTGCGTTTAGCATTCTCCTTGGCTTTCTCGCGTGCCATCTTCTCCTGCATCTTCTGTGCTTCTTCAAGACGTGCCATAAAGCCCGATTTCTTTTTGGGCTTCTTCTTGTTGGCTTCTAACTGCGCCAGGATCTTATTTTCATCGATCACCTGCTTCATGACAAGAGTAAGCCCGATAGTGATCAGCGTGGAAAGAAAATAGTAATAGTTCAATCCGGCAGGATAAGAGTTGAGGAAGAAGAACATGAAGACGGACATAAAGATGGGCATGTACTTCATTCCGGGCATTGCCTGCGAACCGGTGTCGGTCATCGACATGTTGTACTTGGTATAGAAGACGTTGACCACGGTCATCAGCAGACAGAATATGCTGATATGATTACCCAGGAAACGGGTGATCAGGGGAATATTGCCGCTCCATGATATAAGGGAGTCGTAGGTGGACAGGTCATCTGCCCAAAGGAAACCCTGCTGGCGCAACTCGATGGCAGCCGGGAAGAAAAAGAAGAGAGCCAGCAGTACGGGCATCTGTATCAACATGGGAAGACAACCGCTCATGGGATTGACTCCCGCCTTGTTGTAAAGCTCCATAGTAGCCTGTTGCCGCTTCATCATCATCTCCTGGTCGTTACCCGGGTATTTCTTCTCAAATTCCTGTATCTGCGGACGAAGCACCCTCATCTTAGCCGATGACATAAACGATTTGTAAGTAAGCGGCAGGGTGATCAGTTTCACCATAAGGGTGAGTATCAGGATAATCAATCCCATACCCCAGTTGAGGGAGAGGAAGAAATTAAAAACAGGGATCACAAACCACTTGTTAACCCAACTAAGCCAACGGTAACCGAGATATACATTCTCCTCGAGTTGCAGCTTGTCTGTACTGTTGGCGACATCCTTGTCGTATGCCTTGAGTGTATTGTAGTGTACCGGTCCGAAGTAGTAGTTAAAGCCTGCAGTAAGCAGGTCGCTATCTGGGCTTACTATAGCGGGTACCCACCCTTCAGCCTTGTAATATTTGGTGTAATCGGGATCGTTAAGCACTTCGGAACTAAGTATAGTGTTACTGAAAGGTTGCTTACCGATAATGATGGAAGTAAAATACTGATCTTTGAACGAGAACCACTTCAACGGTTCTGAGAGTTCCTTTCGATCGTTCTTGGATTCACTCATCTTCTGTACATCCTGTTTGTCATATTTATAGTGGATACGAGTGAAACGATTCTCGAAGGTGCGTCCCTTCTCCTGTTGACGGATCTTCTGCTCCCAGTTCATACGGAAATTGGTGAGGCTTTCCGGGTGAAGACCATTCTTCATACCAGCCAGACGCACCTCGAAATCCATCATGTATTCATCGGGCGGAAGGGTATATACAAAATCAATATATTGATCGGGACTTTGTTGCAGGCGCATAGTGACAGAATGACTGTCACCACCTGAAACAGGAGTAAAGATTTGGTCTTCGGTGGAGAGATGGACACTGTTGCGGTTGAACAGGTTAAGATTGAAACGCGCTTCATTAGATCCATTGAACAATAAGAGATTTTCCCCCGTGTGGTGAAGATATTCCTTAAGTTGTACAGACTGGATGGAACCACCACGTGTGCTGAGAAGAATACGTACCTTTTCGTTCTCCAGAACAACGGTTTCTTCCTGAACCGAAGAAGAGGCGCCTGGCTGCATCGCTAAAGTTACGGAATCCTCACTTTGTTCCAATACAGAAACGATAGAAGTATCTGCAGACGATGATAAGGAACCTGCACTAAAAAAATCAGCTACGGCATTCTCCCCTGTACCCGGCAGGGCTGTGTCAGCCTGTGTATCTACTCTCTTTTGTTGTGCTTCGAGTTGTGCACGTTCTGCTTCCACCATTGCAATGGAGTCGCGCATGCGCTGCTGTGCCTCAATCTGTTCACGATTGGGCCTGTTATAAATAGTAAAAGCAATAATGATGGCTGTGATAAGCAGCAATCCTGTGACTGTATTTTTATCCATTATCAGTTTTTATTTTTTTCGTGCATCGTGTAATTCCGCCGCAGCTTGCATAAAACTCATGAAGAGCGGATTGGGTGAAATAACGGTGCTGTTGTATTCGGGGTGGAACTGGGTACCGAGGTACCAGTGGAGATGAGGCACTTCTACCACTTCCACCAGTTCCGAATCAGGATTGATACCGGTACATTTCATGCCGGCAGCCTCGAACCGTTCTTTATAAAGGTTATTGAACTCATAGCGGTGGCGGTGACGTTCGCTCACCTTGGTCTTACCGTAGGCTTTGTATGCCAGCGATCCTTTTTTAATGGAACAATCGTAAGCCCCGAGACGCATGGAAGCCCCCATATTCGTAATATGCTTCTGCTCTTCCATCAGGTCGATCACCTTATCAGCAGCCTTAGGATCGAACTCGGTGGAGTTGGCGCCCGGAATATCCAGGACAGAGCGGGCATACTCAATGACCATACATTGCATACCGAGGCAGATACCAAAAGTAGGTATATCATTTTCACGCGCATAACGCAACGCGAGGTATTTTCCTTCGATACCCCGCTGGCCGAAGCCGGGGGCAACGACAATGCCGTCGGCATCCTGCAGTGTCTCTTCAACGTTCTCTTCAGTGATCTTCTCCGAATGGCAGAGATCCAACTTTAGCTTCCTGTCGTTATAGATAGCCGCCTGAGAAAGCGCTTCGTTGATCGATTTGTAAGCATCGGGCAATTCGGCATATTTCCCTACCAATTTGATGCAGACCTCTTTCCTGGCGCTTTTACGTTTCTGAAGGAAAGCATTCCATGCATCCAGGTCGGCGCTGCCTTCGACAGGCATATTCATTTTGCGCAGTACCACCTCGTCCATGCCCTGCTTCTGCATCATGATAGGTACTTCATAAATGCTGGACACATCTACCGACTGCATCACGGCGCCCTGTTCCACATTACAGAAAAGGGCTACCTTGTCGAGAATATCTTTGTTGAGATTACGATCCGTGCGGAGTACCAGCATATCGGGTTGGATACCGAGTGACTGCAATTCCTTGACGGAGTGTTGCGTAGGTTTGGTCTTCACTTCTCCCGCAGCTGCGATATAAGGTACATAGGTGAGATGGAGGCAGAAGCAGTTGCGTCCGAGCTCCCAACGAAGCTGGCGTACGGCCTCAAGGAAAGGGGTGGATTCGATGTCACCCACAGTTCCCCCGATCTCGGTGATAACAAAATCGAACTTACTCTTCACGCCGAGCGATTTGACATTGCGCTTGATTTCATCGGTAATGTGGGGAATGACCTGTACGGTCTTGCCAAGGTAGTCGCCGCGACGCTCCTTCTGGATCACACTCTGATAAATCCGTCCGGTGGTGATGTTATTCCCCTTGGTGGTCTGTATGTTGAGGAAACGTTCGTAGTGTCCCAGGTCGAGGTCGGCCTCATGCCCATCCACAGTTACATAGCACTCGCCATGCTCATAGGGGTTAAGGGTTCCTGGGTCGACATTGATATAGGGGTCGAACTTCTGAATGGTGACTTTATAACCTCTTGACTGCAACAACTTACCCAACGACGAAGCAATAATTCCTTTTCCCAGTGAGGAAACTACTCCACCTGTAACAAAAATATACTTTGTATCGGCCACGATTGTGAATTGTTTAACGTAAATGAATTTTTCGAAGTTGCAAAGGTAGGAAAAAATTAGGAATAATGGGCAGTGGGAAGGCGGAAAAGTGGAAAGGGATGATGGATAATTGACAATGGATAATTGACAATGGATAATTGATAATTGAAAATGAAGAATTGGTAATTAGTAATTAAGACATTTCAAATCTCAAATTCCATATTTCAAATCTAAAAAAGTTCTGGCTCTTGAATTTTAAATCTTGAATATTGAATATTGAATCTTAAATCTTGAATCACATAGGAATAAGGGAGGCATTTTCACAACGCATGATCTTGCCGGGGAAGGCCTGTACGATGGAGTAATTGTGGGTGGACATGATGACGGCAGTACCGCGGCTGGATATTTCCTGGAGGAGAGCGACAATCTGGCTTCCGGTTTCGGGGTCGAGGTTGCCGGTCGGTTCATCGGCCAGTATGAGGGCGGGTGAATTGAGCAGGGCACGGGCAATCACCACACGTTGCTGTTCTCCACCCGACAGTTCGTGCGGCATCTTATAGGTCTTATTCTGCATACCGACCTGCACCAACACCTCATTAATCCGGTCCCTGATCTCACGGCGGTTCTTCCAGCCGGTGGCACGCAGTACAAACTCGAGATTCTTCTCAACAGTACGGTCGATAAGCAGTTGAAAATCCTGAAAGACAATTCCTATCTTTCTACGAAGAAAAGGAATCAGCCGGCGTTTGATGCCGGCCAGTTCATAATCGAATACCCGTGCACTCCCCTCCTCGATGGGAAGCTCGGCATACATACTTTTCATCAGGGTGCTTTTTCCGGAACCGACTTTGCCAATGATATAGAGGAAATCGCCGCGATTGACAGTAAGATTGACATTGCGAAGGATAATATTTTCCTCACGGTTGAGTTGTACATTGGAATAATTAACAAGTTGTTCCTGCACCATTGTTTTTTATTTAATGAATTGAATAGTAAACGGATATTTCCAGTACTCTCCGTTATTGGCTTTGACAGTAGCAATCACTACAAAAACGGCGTAAAGTAGACCCAATACGACAGCCACAGGGATACCGATCACAGTGATACAGAGTACGACGGCATAAATAGCGTAACTGATCATACAATTGAGAATATTCTTACCATGCTTATCAACATTGGCATTAGTATCTTTGTTGGTAGTCCACATCAGGATAGGAATTATGAAACCGGCCAACGGAACGATAGCTCCTGCAAATTGAGTGAGGTGCATAAGCATCAGATAAGTGTTTTCCTCGAGCCCAAACAAAGGCTTCTTACCGGTATTACTCAAGATATTTTCCTGATCATTGAGAATTTTTTCTTTCTCGCGTTGATATTCCTCTTCGGAAATACTCCCTTTTTCCCGTAACTCATCGAGAATTTTTAAATCTTCGTATTTCATACAATAAACAAATTAAAAGTGAAAAGTGAAAAATGAAAAGCGATTTTAATGATTTGAAATCTTGAATTTGAAATCTAAAACCATCAGGATTCTGACAATAACGAATCAATCAGATTCACCATTCGTTCAAATTCTTCTTCTTCGAACAGACGCGTAAGCATCACAATTTTCCCTTCCCGGTCAATAATGATATTACGGGTAATACCAGCCTTCTTTTCGGCATATAAACCAAAGATACCGGCATCAGGATCCAAACCTATGGGATAGGTCACTCCGGTGGCCTCAATGAGTTCCTGAATTTTCTCTACCGGCTCTTCACGATCGACTCCATACAGTGCAAATTCCGGATTATTTTTATGACGCTGCCAGATACGCGATTCAATATGGGGCATTTCCTTACGGCATACACCACACCAACTGGCGGTAAATTGCAACATCACCACTTTCCCCCGTAGAGAGGAGAGTGTGACATGACTACCGTCAGGCAGTTCCATTGTAAAATCGGGAGCCTGGTCGCCCACTTTCACCAAAAACTGCCGATCACCGTCACTAAGTGGTTCCTGTGCTACAGCAGCAGAATCGGATGGTGTGTCGGATACTGCGGATTTTTTTTCGGAAGAAGCGGTACATGATATCAGCAATCCAGCTGCCAGAAAACTATAGAGTATAAAAAATTTACGCATATTAATCATTATTAATTCAGAACTTGGAACTTAGAACTTGGAACTTGGAACTTGGAACTTAGAACTTAGAACTTAGAATTTGGAACTTAGAATTTGGAATTTGGAACTAAAGTTCAAGACCAAGACAATTTAGTTATACTTTCGGATATTATAACCTTTTTAAACATGTTCGACTTTACAAAGATATATTTTTTTCCGAATATCGTCGTTTTTTGAGGGAAATAATTACTACTACAGTCGCGACCAGCGAACCGAGAATATCAGCAATCCAATCAGCCCATTCCGCACTGCGGGATACGAAGAAATATTTCTGCATTAACTCAATACCTCCTCCATAAAGTACGGGAATAAAAAAGCCCCAGAAAATCCATCGTAAAGTAGGCGGGTTTCCCTTGCACAACCTGTAATAATCGATCAACGAGACGGCGGAAAGGACAAAAAACATACCAAAATGTACCAACTTATCCCACGGAAAACCTTCGGGCATACCGGGCATCCGGGAAGATGAAATTAGACAGGTAGCAATAAAAATAAGCAATACTGTAAGTAGAGGCAGGAATATATAACGGAGCAGGGTCTTCATAAACAAGAATTAATCTGAAAAACTTCAAAGATAACAACAAACCAACTGCTTTTGTTGCGAGACATGCGTAGTTTACATGCAAAATAAAAAACAGACTACAACAAATGGAAGTTATATCCTAATAGAAACATGGATTTATAAACATATAACTAAAACTATATTTCATTCTCATCAAAAATTTGTTCCTTTGCCACTTGAGAAGGAGGGAAAGTTGACATATGATTGGGGGACTGGGGAGAAAGGGAGATGGGAATTCCAAATCCGAGATCCGAGATCACGAATCATGGATGTGAATTGCGAATCAGCGTAGCTGAATTTTGAAAGTAAAAAATGAATCAATTATATTATATGAGAAAGATTATTCTTTGTATGCTGGCGGTTTTTACAACATTGCAAGCGGCAGCGCAGGCGCAGGCACCGGCTGATAATAAAAATCAACGTTATTTCGACATCAATAAGAATATTGACATCTTCAACTCGGTACTGCGTGAACTGGACATGTTTTATGTGGACAGTGTAGAGGTGAATAATTTAGTACAGAACAGTATCCGCAACATGTTAACACGTCTGGATCCTTATACCGAATATTACGCGGAAGAGAATATGGAAGACCTTCAGTTTATGACGACAGGCGAATATGCAGGTATCGGGGCGATTATATCTTATAACAACGGGCAGGTAGTGATCAATGAACCCCATGAGGGATTGCCGGCAGATAAGGCCGGCCTGAAAGCGGGTGACGCCATCCTTGAGATTGACGGAAAAGATATGCGGAAATCGACGGTGAAAGAGGTAAGCGACAAACTGAAAGGAACACCGGGCACATCGCTTGAATTGACGATCCGGCGGCCCGGAGAAAAGAAGGATCGGACACTGAAGATCGTGAGAGAGAAGATAGAAGTCGACCCCATTACCTACTCGGGAGTCACAGATGATAAGATCGGTTATCTTCATTTCGGGAGTTTTACGACACGAAGTGCCGACCGGGTAAAGAAAACAGTACAGGACCTGAAGGAGAAGGGAGCCACATCGTTGATCATGGACCTGCGCGGTAACGGCGGGGGTATCCTGGACGAAGCAGTGGATGTAGTGAACCTGTTTGTCCCGAAAGGAGAAGAGATCGTATCGACCAAAGGAAAGGTAAAACAGTGGGACAGAACCTACCTGACACGCAATCAGCCGTTGGATGAAATTATACCTATCGTAGTATTGATTGATACCGGCTCGGCATCGGCATCAGAGATCGTAGCGGGAGGACTTCAGGATCTCGACAGGGCGGTGATAGTCGGTAACCGGTCGTTCGGAAAAGGATTGGTGCAAACGCCACGCGATCTGCCATATGGTGGAAATATCAAAATTACCACTTCAAAATATTATATTCCGAGTGGGCGCTGTATCCAGGCGCTGGATTACTCGCACCGTAACCCCGACGGAAGTGTGGCACGGGTACCCGACTCACTGACAAATGTATTTAAAACGCGTAACGGGCGTGAAGTACGTGACGGAGGTGGAATTACGCCCGATATTACCATTCCGCAGCCTGCCGGGGGAACAATTGCATACTATCTGATGGCCGACAATGTAATCTTTGATTATGTGACAGAGTGGACGCAACAACATAAAGAGATTGCTCCACCCCACCAGTTCAGGCTTTCGGAGAGCGACTACGAAGCGTTCAAGGAATTTGTAAAGAATCGGGATTTCGAATACGACCAGTTGAGCGAACGTTCGCTGCAACAGTTGAAGAGTATGATGGAATTCGAAGGATATATGGATGTAGCCAAAGAAGAATTCGCAGCATTGGAAGCAAAGTTACATGCAAATCTGGATCGGGACCTGGAACTCTTCAAAGAGGATATTACCAGCATGATCGAATCGGAGATCGTGCAGCGTTTCTATTATAAGAAGGGAGTACTTTTGCATCAATTGTCGGACGACAAGGTGTACGATAAGGCAGTGGAGGTACTCCGGAACGCGGAGATGTACCGCTCGATACTTCGGCCGCTACCGGCAAAGGTACCACCTACAGCAGAAATAAAGGAAAAACCGGAAAATCAGTATTCTTGGGAAAGTAAAAAGGTAGAACGGTGGAATGGTGGAAAGATGTTTTTAGTCTAAGACTATAGCACTTCTGCAATGATAATGCCGGTACAGGAAGATTGACCGGCACAGTAGTCACTGAGCGTTTTTTGATCGATCACCACTTTTTCCCGTGTGGATGAGGCATGTATAAAAGTGAGCCTGTCCTCCTCCTGAAAGGCAAATCCCATATGGGTGACGTCCAGCCCTTTAATACTGGTAGTAAAGGCAACCATAGACATATGCGGGATCTTAGACGCCCTACCGGCTATAGACTCTTTGGGCAGATAATAAAATCCATTCCGTTCATTGATACCATTTTCTATCACTTGCATCTCCTGAAGCAGCACTTCGTCGTTCTTCAATTGCCTGTAAGCATTACGATGGGTAGTCATGAAATCGATCGTTTTTTCCTCACGGATACCGCCTAATACGGCGGAACTGTTTTTCAAGAACCCTTTCTTCTCATTATCATAAAGCCAGTCGGATGTATAATGAAGTCGCGAGGCATATCCCTGCAGATTGCCGTCGCGATAGCGGATACGTTGTAACTCGTTGAGGAAAGTATTAAAACCAGGGCTCTCCGAACGGGTGGTACGAACCAGGGCAATGACCGATTCGACGAAAGTGGTACAGTCAAATTCGCGCAGGTTGACGACCAAATTCTCTTCTCCGGGCATCTCCAGCGTATGGGATACATAAGGAAAATTCAAAAAGAAAAGAGCTGTCTTTTCAAGCAGGCTGTCAGTAGGCGCTGATCGCCACGGGTCGATATAGGCAATGTAACGATCGAATATCTGCCGGTCTTCTGCAGTATAAACCGCTTCAGGAGGCATACTGATATCCTCCGCAAAGACTGTAGATAACATCATGATCGAAAATACAATTACCATCTTTCCCATGATTCTCTGTTTTACTCCCCATTCCAGGGAATTCCCGGTTTAATCGTCCAAATTACGGATGAAGCGGTGCTGTAGCTTTCGAGAGCAAATAAGCATCCAGAAGGGTGATAGCCGCCATGGCTTCCACAATGGGGACTGCACGGGGCAGCACACAAGGGTCGTGTCGTCCGCGTGCTTTAATGATCGTATCGTTGCCATGCATATCCACCGTCTGCTGCTCCCGGAGGATAGTAGAAACCGGCTTGAAGGCTACACGGAAATAGATATCCTGCCCATTGGAAATACCGGCTTGAATACCACCCGAATAGTTAGTGCGGGTACTCACCCTGCCATTATCGTTATAAAAAGAGTCATTCACCTCGGAACCACGTGCAGCGACATCGAAACCGGAGCCATACTCAAAGCCTTTGACAGCATTGATGCTCAACATAGCCGAGCCAAGCATAGCATGGAGTTTACCAAATACCGGTTCACCCAATCCTATCGGTGTCCCTTTGACCACACAGGTGATAGTCCCGCCAATGGTATCTCCCTGATAGCGTACCTCCTGAATAAGCCTGATCATTTGTTCCGCGATATCAGGATCAGGACAACGTACAAAATTATCTTCCGTACGTGAAAGGTCGTATATCCTGTAATCGTTCTCTAATGCAATATCGCCCACCTGTGAAGTATAGGCTGTAATATGTATATCCAGATGCCGAAGGTAGAGTTTTGCCACAGCCCCGGCCACCACACGGGCAATAGTCTCCCGCGCTGACGATCGTCCTCCACCACGATAGTCGCGGATACCATATTTCTCCTGATAGGTGAAATCGGCATGCGAAGGACGAAAAGCCTCTTTGATGTTATCGTAATCGGACGACTGCTGATTCTCGTTCCTCACGATGAAACCGATAGGAGCGCCGGTAGTTTTATTTTCAAATACTCCCGAAAGAAATTCCACTTTGTCTGCCTCCTTACGCGGAGTAGTGATACGGGACTGACCGGGACGACGTCTGTCGAGCTCCGACTGTATAAAATCCATATCAAGTTCCAATCCCGGAGGGCAGCCATCGATAACACCTCCCACAGCTGCACCATGTGACTCTCCGAATGATGTCAACCTGAATATTGTTCCGAATGTATTCATTTTAAAAATTACTAATTACAAAATTACTAATTACCAGTTGTCGTGCGCAGTATATTAAAGTATTATCCCTTATCAAGGAGTAACACCAAATCCATCCTGATTACGAACAGGCGTTATCAGTGAGGCATTGATCATATCGTTGTGATAGTCTTCCACGGAGGTTGATTGTACCGGATAAAGCAACATAAAATTGGTATCTTTAAAATGCTTGTTGATGTAATCGGGGATATTACGCATAACAGGATTATAGGATATCTTCCGCTGGCGGCTCATCACAATAACCAATCCATCATTTTTTCCGACCTCTTTTGCCAGTCTGACAAGTTCTTTCCAATCACTAAACTCATTAAATTCCGCATCTATAGGATGTATCTTGTATACATAGCGAAGGGTATCGAGTATCTCATTGGTAGCATAGAAACTTAGTTTCCCACCTGAGTTACGACCTAAATTCCATATTTTGGATAACCAGAGTGAAAAACCGACCTCTTTATCGGCATTAGGTGGAATGATAACCAGCCTGCGTTTAATCGTACCCAATGGCTGTATGGCTTTATATACGAAAAGAGTGGATTGACACTTATGAAGTACTCCTTCCACAAGATTCCCAAGGAAAGACTCCGATATCTCCTGTTTTACGTGAAGTCCCATCACAATATCGGTGATAGCATATTTTTTTACTACTCCAAGGATTCCATTGAGTATGTTCATATCGTAACGTTGCAGAGGCTGAATGACTGTGTCGGCGCCGGCACCCAGAACAACAGCCTCTTCAAGTAATTTTTCCGAAGCTTTCTCCGTGTCAGGTGTAGACTCATTACTTTTGATGATATTGAGTGCATAAACGTTGTCGACATTAGCCTTGGATTTTATAATCAGGCTAAGATCGATCAAGTCTCTGAGCGTATCTTTATTGGCGACAGGAATAAGGATACGTTCATCCGGATTCCCTTCTTCCTCTTTTACCATCCCCTCTGAGAGAGAAACTTCCACAGCCCCCTTTTGTGCACGGAAAGAGGCAATAGTGCATGTGACAAGGATCATGACAATAGTACCGTTGAGGATACTATCATCGAGTAACCCCACTCTGTGTCCCACCATTATTGCAGCTAAGGTAGCAGCTGCCTGAGCGTTGCTGAGTCCGAAGATAAGCATGCGTTCGGCTTTGGTATAGCCGTAAATCTTTTGTGTAGCCCATGCAGCCAGAAACTTGGCAAGAATGGCTACCACTGTCATTACCACTGCCACTTTAAGAGTTTCGAATCCAGTGATAAAGGCATGGTAATCAATAAGCATTCCCACACTGATAAGGAATATGGGAATAAAGATGGCGTTTCCCACGAAGCCGATCCTGTTCATCAATGAAGAAACATGAGGGATAAGCCTGTTCATGGAAAGTCCGGCGAGGAAAGCCCCGATAATCGCTTCAATTCCGGCCAGTTCGGCAAGAAACCCGCCAAGGAATATCATCGTCATCACAAAAATGAATTGCGACGTGCTGTCATGAAATTTCTTGAAGAACCATCTTCCGACAACGGGAAAAAGAAAAACGACGACCAGTGAAAAAAGGATCAACGAGAGGGTCATCTGTGTCCAGAAGGCCGAGGTAACCTGTCCTTCGTTCATGCTAACAATAATGGCCAGTACCAGCAGTGCCAGCGTATCGGTGATCATTGTCCCTCCTACCGCAACAGTAACGGCCCTATTCTTTCCCGCTCCCAGTTTACTGATGATAGGATATGCCACCAACGTATGGGAAGCAAACATACTTGCCAGCAGTATAGATGAAATAAGTGTGAGGTTGAGCAGGTACAAGCCCGCAAACGTACCGATGATCATAGGAATAGAGAAAGTGAGCATTCCGAATACCAAACTCTTTGAGCTGTTCTTCCTAAATTCGGCTACGTCAATCTCTATGCCGGCAAGGAACATGATATAGAGCAACCCTGCATTACCCAACATGATCATATTACTGTCTCGTAACATCAGCCCTACCCCATAGGGACCGATAACAGCCCCTGCAATAATAAGTCCGATCAGAGAAGGTATTCTGATCTTATTGAACAGGATAGGTGCAAATAATACGATCACGAACAGGATCAGAAACTGCACCGTAGGATTAGTGATAGGTAGTGATAAATCTAATGATAATAACATTGGGTTGTATAAATTGACTCTACTTGCAGTCCAGGTAGGCCGAGCGTTTTCGATAAACTAATCCCCTGCCATAGCCAGCACTATCTCGATAAGTGATTAAAGCGGAATCAGCAGCTTCCGCAACCACCTGCACCACAACCACAGCCTCCGGCCTGACTTTCGTCGGAAGAACCGCAGCCACAGCCACCTTCATCTCCCGAACCGCAACCTCCGGATCCACAACCACAACCGCCACCGGAAAAAAGAGCAGCGATCTCTTCGACAGAGGCTTCCCGCACGCCCATAACGGTTCCTTCGAAATGCATGATTTCACCTGCCAGCGGGTGATTAAAGTCCATAATAACCACATCATCGCCGACTGAAACTACAGACCCGACAAGGCGGTTTCCGGAGGAGTCCATCATAGGAAGGGTATTCCCTTCAAAGAGCACTCCTTCATCGATTTTCCCATCAATTTCGAAGATATTTTTGGGCAGTTCAAGTACTTTGGTATCGTCGTAATCACCATAAGCTTCTTCAGGAGTGAGCCGGAAAGAGAATTTATCACCTTGGGAAAGCCCTCTTAGTTGATTCTCGAATGCTTCGAGCATGGAGTTAGTGCCGAAAATAAATTCCAGCGGTTGCTGGGCTGTTGCCCGTTCCATCAATTCCCGTTCTTCACCTTCACCTACATTAAGGTCATAGGTAACGGTAACATATTTGTTGTCTGAGATTTGCATTGTTTCTTATTTATAAATTATAATTTAATATTTTGGATTTAGGATTTTGGAATTACTAATTATTCATTATCCTTCAATTTTTCCTTTTCACTCTCCCTTTCTCCCCAGTCTCCCACTCTCCCAGTCCTTCCCACCTTTCCATCTTTTTCTAACAACTGAACGGCATCGATGTTTAGGGGTGTACTGCTTTTTTTAAATTATTTAATCCCTTTTCAAGGATGGTTCGCGGACATCCTACATTAAGACGCATGAAACCCTCTCCGCCCGGACCGAACATAGTACCGTTGTTCAACGCCAGGTGGGCTTTTTCCACGAAAAGATTTACAAGTTCCTGTTGTGACAGGCTAAGTGCACGACAGTCGAGCCATACCAGGAAAGAGGCTTCGGGCATAATCGCCCTTATCTCCGGGATATTCTCTTTTAGATAATCATTTACAAAATCGATATTGGTCTGCACATAATCAAGCATCTGATCGAGCCACTCCTCACATTCGTCATAGGCGGCACGGGTAGCTGTAAAAGCAAAGATGGTGCCCTGCTGCAATTCACGCGGTTCGAGATAGGCAAGGTATCTTTCCCTGATCGTTTTGTTGGTGATGACTGCGAATGAGCTGACAATGCCGGCAATATTGAATGTTTTGCTGGGTGCCATAAGTGTGAGCGAGATCTCTTCTGCCTTTGCAGAAACTGAAGCAAAAGGTGTATGCTGGTATCCCGGTAACGCCATATCGGCATGTATCTCATCGGAAACAACCAGTATATTATTTTCGTAACAGATATCTGCCAACTCTTCCAACTCTTCGGGTGACCACACCCTGCCACCGGGGTTATGAGGATTACAAAGGATTAACATCTTGCAGTCGCTATCTGAAACGATCCTGCGTAAACCTTCGAAATCCATCTTGTACTGCCCATTCTCGAGAATAAGCGGATTGTTGACCACCTCACGCCCAAGAGACGTGGTGACAATACGGAATGGATGATACACAGGCGGCTGGATGATGATTTTATCACCTTTCTCTGTAAATTCATCGATGGCAAAGGCAAATCCTTTGACCACACCGGGTACAAAGTTGATATGTTCCTCTTTTACCTGCCAACGGTGACGTCTTTCGAGCCAATTGACAATAGAAGAAGTATACGCATCCGAAGGAAGCGTATAACCAAAGACACCATGCTCTACACGTTGTTTCAACGCTTCTATGATAGCGGGCGGGGACTTGAAATCCATATCGGCTACCCAGAATGGGATAAGATCCTCATACCCAAAGACAGGCTTCAATTTCTCCAGTTTGACGGCATTACTGCCCGAACGGTCTACTATTTCATCAAAATTATATTGCATATTTCTATTTTTAGAGCCAAGAGCCAAGAATCAAGATCCAAGACTGATTAGGAATTACCAATTCTCTCCATTGTCCATTGTCAACTGTCAATTATCCATTGTCAATTATCATCTTCTCTTCATATTATACTCTATCGTGCGCAGCACATATCCACTAATAGTAAACGGACGGAAGCGAGGGATTATTACGCACCTTTTTCCCTCCGAAATTGAGAGATTCCACTGCAAGACCGATCATGAACTGATGGGATATAATCCTGGTGGTAAGTTCATTCACGTGAGTGTTATAGTAATCACCCAAATAGGCTGCACGGATGGTCATATTATATACAGGTACATCGACCGAGAAATAGTTGCGCAAAGCCTGTTGATTATGGAAAGATCCGAAATGGATAGTTCCTTTGTTATTTCCGAGCGTAAATATTTCGTAATAAGAATGTCCGTACTCAGGTGAAAAGAACATACCGGCAAAAGGCGTAGCGAGTTGCCACCGGAAGGTAAATATCTTCCAGTTGTAGATAGCCATAGCCGAAAGGTTGAGATTGGTAGACACCTTCAGTGAACCGGGATTATTGGAATTTCGCACGTTGTATATACCACCCAGTGAGGCTTCCCATCCTCCGCCACCATAGAGCCTTAGATTGGAGCCGGCAAACAGTGGATAAAACCCGGTAAGCCGGTAATCGAGATCACCGTAATACTCCGAAGCCGAGGCTGTAGGATTTTTGGTGATGGCCGTCTGTATAAGGAACTGTTGCTGCAGGAGCAGGTTACCGTTAAAACAGGAAGTTCCCTTAATCCGGTCATGCATAAGAGATATACTAATTCCGCTATATTTAAGTGGTGAGAGGTAGCTGTCGTTGAGAAACGCTTTCCCGACACCCAAAAGGGTAGCTTGGTTGACAGGGCTTACCGGAAGTATAGGTGAGCGGTTCTCCTGTGAAACCGTCACGCAAAGAATACCGATCCATATACTAAGCAGTAGCGCTGTTTTCTTCATTGTAGTCAATTAAAATAACTTCATCTGGCCGGTAATCTCATCACGTAAATCGGCGTCGGAAATATCATTCTCCCCCGTCTCACCAATCTCACCATTCTCACCATTCTCCTCACCGATCTCCACTTTCATTGTCTGTTGTGGCTCCTCTTCAGGTTCGGGGAAACGGAGCGGTTCCAGTTCCTCCACCTCCACCACCTCATAATTGGAGATGCGTTTACCTTTTGCCTTATAACTTTTCACACCGATAAATTCCTCCACGTCGATCTCCAGTGGTTCCCGGAAATCGTCATGTCCTCCAAAGATGGCTTTTACCCTGGGGTAAACCGTATCGGTCAGCAAGAACAAGCGGGAGTTGGTGTTATCGCCCACAAAGTGAAGTGGTTTCTCAGACGGTTCAAAGGTAAACCGTTTAAGATAAGCATAACCCTGGTCGGCGTCAAAGAGTGCTGCCGTCCATACCTTATGTTCATCAAACTTCCCGATATGGAGTATATTATGTGGAAAGTGATTAGTGAGGTCGAAATTACAGATATAGTATTCGCCTACGGTAGTAATCACCAGGATCATGTCGTCACCCTGGAATTCACCCAGGAATTTACCACTGCCTTCATAGTTGAGGCGGAAGACGTCGGGGTCGAACCACACCTTGCGACCGCCGAGCGTTGATACCCCTTTCTGTTTAAGCTGAATGCGGTATACTTCGGCTTTAGTAAGGATATTCCCCATAGCTTGCCTCCCCTTGATCTCTATCTCACTGAAATCTTTCTCGAACTGAAGGATACGCATACGCGGCTTAGGCTTGAGGATTACCTTGATAGTTTCGGCCTCTCCGTTGGGATTAACGCTAAAGTAAGCGATGCGCGAACCCGGTTTACCACGGGTAAGGTCATATTCCTTATCGCGGTTGACGCCGATAACAGCAAACCGTTTAATGTAGTGCGGCGCTTTCTTGCCATCGCGGTACACCACATTATAGATGGTACGTTTATCGTTCCGTTTAAAGACACCTGCATAGAGGATGCCTTTACCGACGAACATCTTATCACTCACCTTCACTACCTTATATTTGCCGTCCTTGAAGAAGACAATGATATCGTCAATATCGGAGCAGTTGCAGACAAATTCGTCCTTCTTCATGCCGGTACCAATGAAACCCTCTTCACGATTTATATAGAGTTTTTCGTTGGCTTCGACCACCTTGGTGGCTTCGATATTTTCGAAACTGCGGATGATGGTGCGGCGCGGGAAATTCTTTCCATACTTTTCTTTGAGCATCAGGAACCATGCGATAGTGTAATCAACCAAATGATTGAGGTTATGATCGATCTCCCCGATCTCTTCCTTAAGTTTGGCAATCAACTCATCCGACTTGTCGGAGTTGAATTTGAGGATACGTCCCATTCTGATCTCCATCAGCCTGAGGATATCCTCTCGGGTGATTTCACGAAGAAAAGAGGGTTTATAGGGCTCGAGACGTTGATCGATATGTACTACGGCAATATCCATGTTTTTTGCGTTCTCGAACTCCTTATCCTTATAGATCCTTTCTTCAATAAATATTTTTTCGAGTGATGCAAAAAGCAGCGCTTCCTGTTTTTCACTTTTTTCGATCTCCAGTTCACGACGCAGCAGTTCCCGTGTAGTATCGACGGACGAGCGTAATACGTCGCTCACAGTAAGAAAATGTGGTCTGTTGTCGTCAATAACACAGCAGTTGGGAGAGATGCTGATCTCACAATCGGTAAAGGCATAGAGGGCATCGATCGTCTTGTCGGAAGAAACGCCGGGCGCCAGTTGTACCTGAATCTCCACGTTTTGCGCCGTGATGTCATCCACCTTTCTGATCTTGATCTTCCCTTTGTCGTTAGCCTTAAGGATGGAGTCCACCAGCCCTGCAGTAGTCTTTCCGTAAGGTATATCTTTTATGACTAACGTCTTGTTATCTATCTTTGAGATGGTAGTACGGATCTTCACCGAACCACCCCTTTCACCATCGTTGTATTTCTCAACGTCGATATATCCTCCGGTTTGGAAGTCAGGATATAATGTAAACTCTTCCTCTTGCAGGTAATTTACGGCGGCATCGCATACCTCGTTGAAGTTGTGGGGCAATATTTTGGAAGAGAGACCTACAGCGATCCCTTCAGCTCCCTGCACCAGAAGGAGAGGGAATTTGGCAGGGAGCGTGACCGGTTCCTTATTTCGGCCGTCATAAGATGCTTTCCACTCGGTAGTCTTCGGATTGAAGAGCACTTCAAGGGCAAATTTGTTGAGTCGTGCCTCGATATAACGAGGTGCGGCAGCACCGTCACCGGTAAGGATATTTCCCCAGTTACCCTGACAATCGATCAGCAGATCTTTCTGTCCAAGCTGTACCAAAGCGTCGCCAATAGAAGCATCGCCGTGCGGGTGGTATTGCATGGTCGTCCCGATGATATTGGCGACCTTGTTGTAGCGACCGTCATCCATCCGCTTCATAGCGTGTAGGATACGGCGCTGCACCGGCTTGAGACCATCGAAGATATGCGGCACAGCACGTTCGAGGATCACGTAGGAAGCGTAATCGAGGAACCAGTTCTGATACATCTTGGAGAGGTTGAGCGAACTGTCGTCGCCCAGCCTTACCGGCACTTTAGAGCCGGAGAAAGACTCGGAGGAAAGAAGGGTTTCATCCTCTTCCATACTTTCCTCTCTCTCTTTTATATCGTCGTCGTTAGGTAATTTGGGAGACATATATTTTTATAATGTGCTAATTTATCAATATGCGAATATGCCAAAAATTACAAACCGGCAGAGCCAACAATCCCTTGCCTGTTAATCACATTGGCACATTAGTCATTACCTGTCCCGACTTGTCAGGATTGGCACATCGGCATATTAAATTATTGCTCAAAGATAACAATTTTAAGAAGAATTGCCAAATTAGAAAGTCCACTCTTCGGATGTCTTCGCCTTACCGGTTTCCGCCGGTACCGTTACGTTGGTTTTAATGGGCTCTTTGGTATTATTCTGCACTCCCGCACCTTTATAGTACTGCAATGCATTGGGCATGATAGACTCAATACGTGTGATGCGATTATTGTCGTTAGGGTGTGTACTCAAGGCTTCAGGGATCTGGGATCCGCCTGATTGTTGCGCCATCCTTGTCCAGAAAGGAACTGCAACCCGGGGATCATAACCGGCTATAGCCATCAGTATGAGCCCGATCTCATCGGCTTCATACTCATGTTTCCGTGCATAGGGCATCATCACTCCATATTGTGCTCCCAGACCAAAGACGGTACTTCCAAGTTGTTGCATAACCTGCGAATTACCCAAAAGTCCTCCTGCAATGGCACCTCCATATTGCAGAGCCACTTGTTGACTCAATCTCTCATTGGAGTGGCGGGCGAGCACATGGGCTATTTCATGTCCCATAACCACCGCCAATGCTTCTTCGGTTTGGGTGACGGAGAGCAGGCCGGTGTAAACGACCACCTTACCGCCCGGCATAGCAAAGGCATTCACACTATTCTCTTTCACCAGATTAAACTCCCATGCATAATTATCGAGTTCCGATGCATAACCGTTATTGGTATAAAAAGTTTTAACCGCATTGGCGATCCGGGTGCCGACACGGCTTACCATCTGTGCATTGGGTGTACCTCTTTCAACAGGAGCTGTGCGCATAAACTCCTGATATTGTTGCAGGCTCAATGCCATCACCTCTTCATTGGATACTAACTGGAGCTGCCTTCTTCCGGTAAACGGTACGCTCCCGCATGACTCTAAGAACAGCGCCGCCACAAATATCACGAGCGTGAATTTTATTGTTCCTTGTAATTTCTTTTGTTCCATACTATTCATTTTTGGATTCAAGATTCAAAAATTCAAGATTCAAAATTATCAAATCAACAAATCATTAAATCATTAAATCAATTTTGGCAAAAGTATAAAAAAATCCAATTTAAAATGGTGTGAATCCCCATAAAAAAGGATAGCCCGTCAATAAATAGTTGACAAGCTATCCTTACAATATGGTATTGTGCGAGATTTTCGCTCTTACTTCCTAAGCCTGTTGAGTGACCGCACCAGTGCTTCGTCGGCGCCTATTCTTCGAATAGCAAGGATGGTGAGAATAATAGCAATCACAGGCATGATAATTCCTATACCCACTTTTTGAAAGTGGAGACTCTCTACTGATGCGAGTTGGTATACAATAAATCCGAAATAGAGATAAAACCCTATCATGAGGATAATATTGAAGATGGAGAAGCGTATCTGCAACATCCTTTTTTTGTAGAGAAAGACCGTAAAAAGTGCCAGTACCGAACTGGCGCCACCTATGGCAAACAGTCCCCATGTAGAGTCGTTGAGTTGACCGTTCAGATAGACACCCATTGCCTCAAACACTGCCTGGTCGGCATTATAGAGGAACAGCGCCAAAGGCGTTACGGAGGCAATCAGCATAGCTGCTGCTGCCAAAAGGAGAAAAACCGTTTGGACACGTTGCAACATATTATCCGAACATTTCTTTTTCCTTGGACGGATTGCGATAATAAATCTCTCCTTCTTTCCACTCTTCTATAGCCAACAGAGAGGGTTTAGGTAATTTTTCGTAGAAACGGGATATTTCTATCTGTTCATGATTTTCGAACACCTCTTCCAGATTATCGCTGTAAGAAGCGAATTCCTGCAGTTTGGCATCGAGATCCTGTTTCATTTCAACGGCCAACTGGTTTGCCCTCTTACTGATGATCATCACCATTTCATATACGTTACCCACCGGATCCGACATTTTCATTACATCGCGCGTCTCGGTGTTGGTGCTTGCAGCAATTTTCTTGTAATCCATTTTTATTATATGTCTTGTTTTTTCTATTTTATTCAATTACATTTAGACTATTTGAGTCGCCTTCGCTCCTCGATTGTTAATTGAGTCGCCTTCGCTCCTCGATTTCCAATTCTGCGTTCGGCAAAGTAAATAAATTCACTTTGCACTCACTTAACGAAATAGTTTAATAGATCAGGAAGTCGGAAGCACATCTATTTTCTGCTGTGCTTCACGGTAATACCTATCGGCTTCAGCCATATATTTACCTTCGGGGAATGAATTTTTATAATTGAAATATTCATCGACCACCAAACGGTAACGCTCGGGTTGTGCCCGTAACGTACTATTCTGTGCATATTCAAAGCGGGCGCGCAGGATAGTCATCTGGTATTCCTCCAGATATTTTGAGAAAGGATAGCTCTTCATCGCCTCACGGGCAGTGATAACAGACGACTCGTAATTATTACCCATATAATTACCAAGGTTCAGATAGAGTTGAGCAGCCAGCAATTCTTTATATGCCAGTTTTTCCTGCAATTCGAAAAGATAGTTCTTCGCCTGCTCGGCTCTTTCTGTCTGTGGATAGCGTTCGATATATTTCTGAAATTCGGCTATGGCTGTATAAGTCTTTGTCTGATCCAAACGGGGTTCGGGCGAATCGAGATACATGCCGTAAGCTGAATAGAAAAGAGCCGGCTCGGCGTATTCACCATTGGGATAGGTGTTATAGTAAGATGTAAACCACTGTGTGGCCGAATAATAATCTTTTGAGTTGTAATGACTCTGAGCCAGGAGATAGAGTGATTCCTCGGCCTGGGCCGTCCCTTTCATAAAGGTGACCAGCTCTTCAAGTAATGTGATGGAACGGTTGTATTTTCCTTCCTCGAAATACTTTTTGGCATAACTGTATTTCAAGTCTCTGTCAGTACTTTTCAGAATCTTATTGTACTCGTTGCAGGAACTCAATACCAAAGCGAGCAGTAAAAAGTAGCACAGTTTTATTCTCATTACGTCACATGTGGGTTTTAGGATGCAAATTTACTGAATCTTTCTCATTAATGGATAACAGATCGGGAGTTTTTATTCTATTTTAGGATTTGATACAATTAAAAAATTACCAATCACTAATTAGAAATTGCCATTTATTGAGTGTTGTTTACTATAAAATCGAGGATACTGTCTACATATTTCCGGTCGTTAGAGAGCTTGGGCACTTTATTTTGACCTCCTGCTTTCCCCCTGTATTTCATCCAGTTGTAAAAAGTATCTTTTTCCATGACCTTCACAACCGGCATACCCAATGAGAGATTATAAGAACGTTTTGCTTCGTAGTCGGAATTAAGCCGCTTCAGGCTCTCGTCGAGAATACGGGTGAATTCGTCAGGATCGCCGGCGGGCGGGATTTCAAATTCAATGAGCCATTCATGGGCGCCATTGCTATGTTCTCCAAAATAGACCGGCGCCGCAGTATATTCAGTCACTTTTGCTCCGGTACGGCGACACGCTTCATCAATGGCTTTGTCGGCATTATCAACGATCAGCTCCTCACCGAAAGCATTGATAAACTGCTTGGTACGACCTGTAATCTTGAAAAGATAAGGATCGACGGAGGTAAATTGAATAGTATCTCCTATCCTGTAACGCCAAAGCCCTCCACTGGTCGAAATTACTACGGCGTACTGCTCACCTATCTCCACTCCGCTCAGGGGCACGGCAACCGGATTATTCTTATCCCACTCCCCGGAAGGAATAAATTCATAATACACTTCGTTATCGAGCAATAATAACATATCTTTGGAAGCAGGTGAAAACTGCACACCGAAGAATCCCTCCGAAGCGTTATAGGTTTCCCAGTATCGCATCTTCTCAGACGGTATTAGTTTTTCATATTGTTCCTGAAACGGGAGAAAGCCGACACCACCATGAAAGAATACCTCGAGGTGGGGCCATAGCTCGGAGATGGCACAGCCGGTATCTTCCACGATCTTTTTCAACAACACCAATATCCAGGAGGGTACTCCCACCATAGCTCGGATGTCAGCCTTCACAGCATAGTCCACCAACTTTTGCAATTTCTCTTCCCAGTCGGGCAACAAGGCAATGCTTTCGGGTGTTCTTCTTCTCTTCGCTGCTGCCGGAAGATTCTTCATCAGAATTGCTGATATATCGCCTGTATAGATATCGCCGCCGATACGGTTGATTTGCTGGCTTCCACCTAATACCAATGTCTTACCCAATATAAATGCGGTATCAGGATGATGATGTGCGTAGATTCCCAGCATATGATAACCGGCGCGGTAGTTGCAATTGTATAAAGACTCTCTGGTAACAGGAATATATTTGCTCTTGTCCTCGGTAGTGCCCGACGACATGGCAAACCACTTCACCGGAGTATCCCAGAGCACATCCTGCTGCTTATGGATGATTATTTTATCGAGCCAGGGGCGCAACTCTTCGTACGAGATAACCGGCACCCGGGTAGTAAAATCACTGCTGTTTCGAATAGAGTGAAAGTTGTTTTCTTTTCCGTAAAGTGTATTCTGCCCATGCCCGAGCAAGTAGTCAAGGGTTCGTTGTTGTGTTCCTAGCGGATCTTTTACAAATTTTTTCACCGGCCTATAATAGCCGGTGAGTATAGAGCGGGTTATTTTCTGAATCATTCTATAATGAATTGAATCGCAAAGGTAGGCACGAGATTCGAAAATAGGAAAAACAAAGTCACAATTTAATTAAAAAACAGTTCATCCCATGCGGCTTATTTTGTGGAGCCGCTCTTCATCTATAATCTTTATTTTTCTTCCGTCGATGGCGATGATGCGTTCATTTACAAAATTGGAAAGGGTCCGGATGGCGTTGGAAGTGGTCATATTAGAGAGGCTGGCCAGATCCTCACGCGCCAGATAGATGTTAATGGTAGCACCGTCTTCTTCCAGGCCATAACTTTCCTTCAAAGCCAGCAGCGATTCTGCCAGTCTTCCCCGTACATGTTTTTGTGTAAGATTTACAACCCTCTGATCGGCAATACCAAGGTCGACCGACAACATCTGGATAAAGAAAAAGGCCAAATTACCATTTTCCCGCAGGAACTTCTCTATCAACTCCATGGGGATCATACAGACAGTGCAGGATTCGAAAGCCATGGCGGCAGTCACATAATTCTCGCGGGCAAAATAAGCCCTGTAACCAAAATATTGTATCGGACGTATAATTCTGATAATCTGACTACGCCCGCCTACTCCGCTTTTGAAAATTTTTACTTTTCCTGAAAAAAGACACATCAGTTCTCTAGGCGTATCATCTTCAAGATAAATCAGTTCATTCTTTTTAAAATGAACTATACGGGCGTTACTACGCAAAATTTCGCGTTCAGCGTCCGTCAACATCCTCCAAATATCGGGTAATGAGGAGGATATATCGATTACATCTTTCTTCTTTCCGGCCATGAATGTTATAGAACTATGTTCTAAAACACAAATATACCGGTTTTTTTTATAAATAACCGTAAAAAACATCTTTTTTACTATCAGAAGGGTTCTGCAATAATCTTTTTTCAGTAAAAAAACCGGTTTATCTACATCATCCTTCTTATAAAAATTTTCAATGGTTAAAAAAAATGTAAGTTTGGAGAATATTAGGATGTGTCTTGGAAAAGTTCAACGAGTTAGACTTTTCCTGCGTTCGGCAAAACGAGTAAACCCGTTCTACTCTCACTTAACGGAAAAGTTCAAGTGAACTTAGTTGTTTTGAGTCGCCTTCGCTCCTCGATTTTCAATTCTACGCTCGACATAGTTAAAACAAGTTTTACCTCTGTGCTCGCTTATCGAAAACATTCAAGCAAGCTTGGTTTTTCTCTCGGCTTTCATTACATTTGTAACTTGTAATAAATGAAAGGGAAAGTCACTCTATACATCCTGTTTCTGTTAATTGCTTCCTTCAAGAATTTCGCCTTAGCGACCGAGCTGCCGGTGGACACCATTATGAGGAGGGCAATGAGTGCCGCTGAAAAATATAACGATCTGGTAGAAAGTTTTTCAGCGGAAGTATATACGCGCACTTATGTAGAAACCCTGAAAAAGAATTTTCTCTATAAACATACTCATCTTATTCCCGATTTTGTACTGCACGATCCTCACAATGAGACAGCTTTAATTGAGACTATCAGCGATTTACGATTCGATTACCCGAATAATTATGTACAAGATGTACGGCATGTGACCGGCACGCTTACCAGCAGGAAAGACATAGACATGATACCTTTCGAGTTATTGAATATCAATATTTACGGCGAAACGACCAATGATGAGAGTTTTTTCATGCCCATCAGGTTCAAAACATCGAAATACTACCGCTACAGCCTGACACGCACCTTTATCGAAAATGAAAAAACCTATTACAGCATCAACTATAGTCCCATTTATGAAAACAGCAAACTCCTGAAAGGCAATTTTATTATTGAGAAGGGAACCTGGCGCGTGATTTTTTTCATGGGTGAAGGGATTGATATTTTTTCCAATTTTTCGTTCGAGATAACTATGGGAGACGATTGGGTCACTCATTATTTACCGGTGCAGCTCACTATTTATGAAACATCTTCATATTTAGGAAATGTACTGGCAAGCAGGCACCTTGCCACGATCGACTATAAGGAAATACAGTTGAGAAGAACTATGGAACCGGCGCGTTCTCTCAACATCAGCGACTTTTATAAGATAAGGCTGGACTCGGTGCCATTACAGAGTGACTCTGCCTTTTGGAATGAGCGCCGTCCCATACCTCTGCAAGCCATAGAAAAGGATGTGATGGCACAACATCTGCAGCGGCAGGCAGAGGAAACTGTCCGGAAGGCCAACGGAGATTCTCTCCGAAGCCCGAATATTGCACAACAAGTAGCCCAGCGGATGGTGATGAACTCCAACTATAAGTACCGTTCGACGGCAATAGGTTATTCGGGACTGTTGAATCCGCTGATGGTCGGATATACCTCACGAGATGGTGTGACCTACCGCCAGAAACTGTCTTTTAATTTTGACCTGAAACGAAACCGTACAGTAAAGATGAATGCTTTCGCAGGATATATGTTCCGACGCAAGGAATTCTTTACCGACGTGACTACTACGTGGAATTATGATCCTTACCGGCTGGGAAGCGCCACCATCTCCATCGGGAACGGTAATCCGATTTACAGTTCACTCTTCGTCGACCAGATACAAGACAGCCTCAATAACCGGGGGATCAACTTCGAGGATATCTCTGTGAATTACTACAGGGATTATTACCTGAAACTCTTTAATACCTACGAAGTGACCAACGGATTACTTTTACACACTGGAATCGATTACCATATCAGAAAAAGTAAGGACAACATGAGCAAACTACGCTCTACCACCCCTGATAGTGAACCGATAGAAGACATGTTCGGTACCCGGAAATCATTTGCCCCGTTTATCCGCATCAGTTGGACTCCGAGACAATATTACCGGTATGACGGACGACAAAAGATCTATGAACGGTCACCCTTCCCCACTTTCAAACTGGAGTTATCCCGAAGTTTCCAGCATATCCTTGGGAGCACAACAGAATACGACCGTATTGAGTTCGATATCAGCCAGAATATTCAGTTCGGATTGAGACACTCTTTTCAATATCATGTAGGCGCGGGTAAATTTATCAACCAGAAAACCGAGTATTTCGCCGACTTTGTCTATTTCTCCAAAAGCAACTTCCCCGAAAACTGGAATGACGGTCTGGGCGGCATTTTCAACCTGCTGAGCCGTGATCTGTATAACGCCTCCGACTCATACATTCAAGCGCATACCATGTTTGAAGCTCCTTTCCTGATACTGAAAAATATTCCGTTTATCTCTGACTTTGCAGAGAATGAACGAATTTACCTGAGTCAGTTATATACTCCACAAATCGTCTCTTATACCGAACTCGGATATGGTATCGGCAACCGTTTTTTCAATGCCGGATTCTTCACCTCATTCCACAAAACCGGATTCAGACAGGTAGGAGTACGGGCGGCGTTTGAACTGTAGAAGGTGATTAAAGTGAAAGGTGGAAAGGTTGATCCCAACCAATCGGGACAACTTGTCCTGATCTATCGGGAAGTAGTGGTAATTTGATGATTTAACGATGAGATAATCCCTGTGATAAGAACAAATTAAAAAGTTAAAAATAAAATCCGTATATTTCCGGAATATAGGATACGTCTCGGATAAGTTTCACTATATTTGCAAGAACAAAAGTTAAACTGCGAATGATCTGTTTTCCCAACGCAAAAATTAATTTAGGGCTCCACGTTGTTTCCCGCCGCAGAGATGGCTATCACAACCTGGAGACTATTTTTTATCCTATCGGACTAAAAGACGCCCTGGAGATAATACCCCTGGCAGAAAGAGATGCGGAGATAGAGGAATTTACGGTAACCGGGGAATCAACGGGAACTGTGGATGAGTTTTCTCCCCGTAAATACCGTTTTTTCCCAACCGGCATTCCGATTGAGGGAGCACCGGAAAATAACCTGGTGATCAAAGCGCTGTACCTGATAGCCACTGAGAAAAAACTGCCGGAAATAGATATTCACCTGCTCAAAAAGATTCCGTCCGGTGCTGGATTAGGCGGCGGTTCTTCGGATGCAGCTTTCATGCTCAACTTACTCAACGAGACTTTCGATTTAGGATATTCAAAAGAGGAACTGATGCTTCGTGCTGCCCGTTTGGGAGCCGATTGCCCCTTCTTCATCCTGAACCGGCCTGCTTTTGCTACAGGTACCGGCGACAAACTGGAACCCATAGAGTTAGACCTAAGCAACTACATACTTTTACTTGTAAAGCCCGATATAATGGTCTCGACCAAAGAGGCTTACGCGATGATCACCCCGCGAAAACCGGATCTACCGCTGAGAGAGATTATCCGGAAACCACCTGAAACATGGAGAGAGCTACTGAAAAATGATTTTGAACCTCCTGTTTTCAAAAAATTTCCCGAAATTTGCAGGATCAGGCAAAAACTTTATGAAATGGGGGCGGTATATGCTTCCATGAGCGGGTCGGGCTCGTCCGTCTTCGGCCTCTTTGAAAAGGAACCTGATTGGCGGGGAGCATTCGGCGGTCATTTCGTTTGGAACAGTGATAAAGTGGGAAAGTAGGAAAGTGGGAAGGTGATTTTTAGTTTATAAAATATGAAACGATATTCTTTTTTTTACATCATTAGCGGGTTACTGCTGGTAATAAGCACAAAGGCGCAACAGCCGCTGATGCCGGACAAGATCTATTCTTTTGACCCGATTCCGGTACAGAGACCGGTAATGCTGGATAGTACAAACCTCGACAAATCCACCTTTTCGGATGAAAAGCTACTCGCCTATCCGGTCTCCTTTCCGGCACAGGAACGGTTTACCACAGAGCTGACTCCGGATACGGCCGGATTTTTCAACCTGACAAAACCACAACAGGGAGAAGCATTGCAACTATTCTCTTTCTTTGTCACCGGTGACCGCTATGGTAAAGGGAAACTCACCATAACATCACCCAACCCGCTGGAATTGTGGATCGATAATGTGAAACGGGCAACCAAAACACAGGTAAACGATAGCCTGCACCAGTCGGGATCAGTAGATACGAACCTGAACGGGCCGGCGAACAATGTGCGTATTGTCATTAAGATGCTCACCTCGGCAGAATATAAGGCAGATCCCGCTGTGAAGATCGAACTGAAACCCGATGAGAAAGACTCCCTGCTCGTCTATACATTTAATAACATAGACAACCGAAGGATCAATATCAAAGATATTCTTGAAGGAAAAAGGGTGAATAGCTCTTCAGTTTCACCCAGTGGACGATTCGTGCTGCTAAGCCTGCGGGAGACGTTGTCCGGTGGGAATAGCCGGAGTTATACAGAGATATATGATGCCAAGCAGAAACGGATGATCCTTTCGGAACCGGGCGGCAGAGCACAACTGAATTGGATGCCAAAATCAGACCTGCTCTATTATGTGGCCGATGACAACAGCGGACGGACACTCTACACACTGGATCCGCTCACAGCAGAAACTAAAATTATTGCCGAAGGATTACCGAAAGAGAATTTCCATATGGCGCCCGATGAACAATCGGTTTTCTTCTCCACAAAGGAAAGCATTACCATCAGTAATCCCGGGGGGTTGAAACGGCTGCTCGGGATCGACGACAGGCTGCCGGGTTACCGTGACCGCTATTTTTTATACCGGCATTTCTTCGATACGGGCCTCACCCAACAACTCACCTTCGGACGCCAAACCGCTTCACTCAATGATGTGACTGGCGATGTAAAGAGACTGCTCTTTTCCACTTCTGAAGAATATCTTCTGGAACGCCCTTTCCGCAGAAGTTCGCTCTATATGCTGGATTTGGAGACCATGGAGGTGGATACGATCTGGAAAAATGAAACGTACGCCTACTCCGCCCAGTTTTCACCCGACGGAAAACAACTGTTGATCCACGGCGCTCCCGAAGCATTCGGAGGTATCGGGCTTAATATCAAAGAGGGGCAGGTTGCCAACAGCTACGATACACAGTCGTTTATCATGAATCTGGCTACCCGGCAGGTGGAATCGGTCACCAAAAACTTCGATCCTACCATTAGCGCACAGGAATGGAATGCGCAGGACGGATATATCTATTACCGCGTAGAAGAGGGTGACCGTGCAAATATGTACCGCTATGATCCGGGACGGAAAAAGTTCGACAAACTACCGCTCAAAGAGGATGTGATCCGCTCATTCAATATTGCCGAAAATGCCGCATGGGCGACTTATACAGGGGTAAGCACATCGAATTCGAATCGGAGTTACCTGCTGAACCTGAAGACGATGGAATCGACCCTGATCTCCGATCCTTATGCGGAACGACTGAGTAAACTGCAATTAGGAGAAGTGAAAGACTGGCAATTCACCAGTTCTTTCGGCGATGTGATCGAAGGACGTTACTACCTGCCTCCCAATTTCGATCCGAAGAAAAAATATCCGCTGATCGTTTATTACTATGGCGGAACCAGCCCTACATCACGAACATTTGAGAGCACTTATCCGTTACATGTCTATGCCGCGCAGGATTATGTGGTCTATACGCTGCAACCGAGCGGTACTACCGGCTACGGACAGGAGTTCTCTGCCCGCCATGTGAATGCCTGGGGCGACCAGACTGCCGAGGAGATCATAGAAGGAACCAAAGCGTTCATAGCCTCCCACCCCTTTGTGGACGGAACAAAGATCGGTAATATCGGTGCATCATACGGCGGATTTATGACGCAGTACCTTATCACGAAAACTGATTTGTTCTCCGCTTCGGTATCGCATGCCGGTATCAGCAATATTACCAGTTACTGGGGTGAAGGATTTTGGGGTTATTCTTACAGCGCAGGAGCAAGTGCAGGAAGTTATCCATGGAACAATCCGGATCTCTATGTAAAACAAAGCCCGCTCTTTTCTGCCGACAAGATCAATACACCGTTGCTACTACTGCACGGAACGGCCGACACCAACGTGCCTATCGGTGAAAGCATCCAGATGTACAACGCCCTGAAACTGCTCGGCAAGGAGGCAGAATTTATCCAGGTGGAAGGTGAAAACCATGCTATCTATGATTACGACAAGCGGATCGCCTGGAATAACGCTATCTATGCCTGGTTTGCCAAATGGCTGAAAGATGACTCCCGCTGGTGGGATTCGATGTTTCCTGACAATTGACAATGGACAATTGACAATGGACAATTGATAATGGACAATTGATAATGGATAATTGATAATGGATAATTGAAAATTGAAAATGAAGAATTGGTAATTGGTAATTAGTAATTCTAAAATATGAATCTGGAAAAACTTTGTAATGAGGTAAAAGAACTTGCACGCTCTACGGGGGAATATCTGAAAACAGAACAAACTGTCCTGCGTAAGAGGGATATTGAGTTAAAAAGTACCCGCAACTATGTGACATATATCGATAAAGAAGCAGAGAGGCGGTTAGTAGAGGGATTAAGCCGGTTACTTCCCGAAGCGGGATTCCTCACAGAAGAGGAAACAGTGGGGTTTGAACAGAAAGAGTACACATGGATCATCGATCCGCTGGACGGCACTACCAATTACGTGCACGGCGATTCTCCTTTCTCGGTGAGTATCGCCTTGATGAAAGAAAATGAAATTATCCTGGGTGTGGTATATGATCCGCTGGCTGCACAGATGTATTCTGCCACCGGAGCGGGAAAAGTTTTTCTAAACGATAATCCGGTAAGAGTGAGCGGCCAATCCACCCTGACAAACGGCTATATAGGCTTCGGCATTCCGTACAGCCTAGATGAGAGGGGTGAACAGATCCTCAGAAATGCCATGAAGCAGTTTCGCAAATGCAGTTTCCGCATCAAGGGATCGGCAGCACTGGAAATCTGTTACATAGCGGCAGGTGTATGTGACGCTTACTTTCATAGCGGCCTCTCACCATGGGATGTAGCTGCCGGAGCATTTATCCTGCAATGTGCCGGTGGAAAATGCAGCGATTTTTCCGGAGGTGACAATTACATTTTCAATAAAGAACTGGTCGCTTCAAACGGTATTATTCATCAGGAAATTATGGAAACCATCATACAGGGAAACTAATGGAAAACCAGACTGTTCTAATAGCATTCCTGCTGACCCTCTTTGCCGGCTTATCAACCGGTATTGGCAGTTTGATCGCTTTTGGCTAAACGCACCAACACCAATTTCCTTAGCCTCTCACTGGGACTTTCCGCAGGTGTGATGATCTATGTTTCTTTCATGGAATTGATGCCTAATTCGTTGGAGTCGCTCACCGGCATATTTGGCCAGAAAACAGGTATGTTCTATATGATCCTTGGTTTTTTCGGAGGTATCGCACTGATCGCACTGATTGACTTCCTGGTTCCCAAATCCCAAAACCCACACGAAATACATGGTGTGGAAGAGATGAAGACAAACTACAGATTGAAACAGACCGGTATCATCACTGCCGTTACCATCGCCATCCACAACTTCCCGGAGGGGATCGCCACTTTCATGTCGGCTATGAACTCCTTCGAAGTAGCCATCCCCATTACAGCGGCCATTGCCATCCACAATATTCCCGAAGGGATTGCAGTATCGGTTCCTATTTATCACGCTACCGGAAGCAAAAAGAAAGCATTTTGGCTTTCATTTGCCTCAGGGCTGGCGGAGCCGCTGGGTGCGTTCATCGCTTTCCTGTTTCTGCTTCCTTTCTGGAATCCGGTGCTGGATGCGTTTATTCTCTCGGCCATTGCCGGGGTAATGGTCTTTATCTCTCTGGATGAGTTATTACCCACCGCAGAAAAATACGGTAAACACCATCTCTCCATTATCGGGTTGATGATTGGCATGGCGATTATGGCACTGAGCCTCTATTTGTTCATCTAAACAAAAAAGATTATTTTTGTTTCACGTTTTTACAGATCCATCAATACTCATACACAAACAGCGATGACTACAGATATTAGACAAATAGGTGAACGGATTAAAGGGTTGCGCGATGCGATCAACCTGTCCCCCGGTGAGATGGCTCATAGACTGGAAGTAGATACGGACGATTACCTGCAATTCGAAGCAGGAGAGAAAGATATCTCCGTCTCATTTTTACAGCGCATAGAGCGGGAGTTCAATGTGGATCTGGGTACCTTAATGTTTGGCACGGAGCCTCGGATGAATTCTTACTTTATCACCCGGAAAGACAAAGGTGTAAGTGTGGAAAGGGTTTCAGCCTATAAATACCAATCACTCACCTCCGGCTTCACCAATAATGTGGCAGAGATTTTTGTCGTCACGGTAGAACCCAAGCCATTGGATATCGATTTTTACCAGAATATCCATGCAGGACAGGAATTCAACATGGTGTTGGAAGGAAGTATGATGCTGCATATCAACGGCAAGAACCTGGTACTTGAAGAAGGCGACAGCATCTATTTCGATTCGTCGCTGCCACACGGTATGAAGGCGCTTAACGACAAACCGGTGAAATTTCTTGCCGTCATCCTATACCCATAATCAATCGAGAAACAAAATATTTTCCTTCAACCGTCGAAATCTTTCCACAATCAAAGATCGTGACGTCATAATACGGTTATCATGCTAGAAAAATTTGTAAAGAAAACCTCATTCAGTTCGCATCAGGATTTTATCGACCATTACGATATCTCGGTTCCCGAAAACTTCAATTTTGCTTATGATGTGACAGATGAATGGGCGCGAACAAACCCCGGAAAACGGGCGCTCTGCTGGACTAACGACAAAGGGGCACACAGGGATCTTACGTTCGGCGAACTGAAAACGCTGTCAGACAAGACAGCCTCATTCTTCCAATCGCTCGGCATCGGAAAAGGAGATATGGTAATGCTTATCCTGAAAAGAAGCATCGAGTTTTGGCCGGCCATCCTGGCGCTACACAAGATCGGAGCCATAGCGATCCCGGCAACCCATCTGCTGACCGATAAAGATATCGTTTATCGTAACAATGCGGCAGATATAAAGGCGATTGTAGCCGTACAGGATGAAAACCTGATTGAGCATGTGAATCTGGCAATGGCTAAATCGCCTACGGTACAACACCGTATTATGGTGGGTGATCCCATTCCCGAAGGGTGGATCGACTTTCACCGGGGAGTGGAAGAAGCGGTTCCGTTCATCAGACCGGAAAAGGTAAACGATAACGACGATATCATGCTCCTTTATTTTACTTCCGGTACTACGGGGCAACCCAAGATGGTGATACACGATTTCACCTATCCCTTAGGACATATCACTACCGCCAAATACTGGCATAACCTGCATGAGGATAGCGTACACCTGACCGTGGCAGATACCGGATGGGCCAAAGCGGTATGGGGAAAGCTATATGGACAATGGATTGTGGGCGCCTGCATATTTGTCTACGACTTCGACGGCCGTTTTATTCCACACGATATGCTCCGGATGATATCGGAATACAAAGTCACTTCGTTTTGTGCTCCCCCGACCATCTTCCGGTTCCTGATCCGTGAAGACCTGGCCAAATATGATCTTTCGGCACTGGAATACTGCACCACCGCGGGAGAAGCTCTCAACCCATCAGTATTCGAGACTTTTTATAAACTGACCGGTATTAAGATGATGGAGGCATTCGGGCAGACTGAGACAGCCCCTACTATCATCACTTTCCCCTGGATGGAACCCAAACCGGGCGCGATGGGTGTCCCCAACCCTCTTTACAAGATGGATCTTCTGACCCACGATGGACGTGCGGCCGAAGATGGGGAACAGGGAGAGATCGTCTTCTATACCGACGGAAAGCGTCCTCTTTCTCTGTTCAAAGGCTATTATCGTGATGAAACGCTTACCCGGGAAGTATACGCGGATCATATTTATCATACGGGCGATATGGCCTGGCGTGATGAGGACGGCTACTACTGGTTTGTAGGGCGTACCGACGACGTGATCAAGAGTTCCGGTTACCGCATCGGCCCGTTTGAAGTGGAAAGCGCTGTAATGACCCACCCTGCCGTGGTGGAATGCGCCATCACCGGCGTACCCGATGAGATCAGGGGGCAGATCATCAAGGCAACCATCGTGCTGGCAGAAGAATATAAAGCGCAAGCGGGCGATGAACTGGCTAAAGAGATTCAGGAGCATGTAAAAAATGTAACGGCTCCCTACAAATACCCGCGATTGATTGAATTCGTAAATGAACTACCCAAAACGATCAGCGGAAAGATCCGACGGGTGGAGATACGCGAAAGAACGGGAAAACAGGAGTGATCTCGTATAAAAGATGTAATTTTGTGAAATAGATTCAAGATTCAAGATTTAAAATTTAAGATTTTGAATCTAAATAGCAAATCAGCGTAGTCAATTAACAATCAGCGTAGCTAAATCTGGAATATTGAATCTGAATTGCAAATCGACGTAGTCAAATCTGAAATTAAAAATAAATTAATTATATGAAGAAAGCATACGTATTTCCCGGTCAGGGAGCCCAGTTTGTGGGTATGGGCAAAGAGTTGTACGAAACATCGCCCTTAGCGAAAGAGTTATTTGAAAAAGCAAACGAAATACTGGGATTCCGGATCACCGACCTGATGTTTGCCGGAACGGATGAAGACCTGAAACAGACAAAGGTTACACAACCTGCTATCTTTCTCCACTCGGTGATTCTGGCAAAAACGCTGGGAGAAGAGTTCCAGCCCGATATGACTGCCGGCCATTCGCTCGGAGAGTTTTCAGCATTGGTAGCTGCGGGAGCCTTATCGTTCGAAGATGGCCTAAAACTGGTATATGCCCGCGCGTTGGCCATGCAAAAGGCGTGTGAAGCCAATCCCTCCACCATGGCAGCCATTCTTGCGCTTCCCGACGAAAAGGTGGAAGAGATCTGCGCATCGATTGATGATGTGGTTGTTCCCGCCAATTACAACTGCCCGGGACAGATCGTGATCTCCGGTTCCAATAGTGGAATAGAAAAAGCCTGCGAACTGATGAAAGAGGCAGGCGCTAAACGTGCCTTACCCCTGAAGGTAGGCGGTGCTTTCCACTCACCGCTGATGGAACCTGCCCGTGTAGAATTGTCGGATGCCATTGAATCGACCCGTTTCTCGGCTCCCGTCTGCCCTGTGTACCAGAATGTATCCACCACAGGCGAAACAGATCCCGACACAATCAAGCAGAATCTGATTGCACAGCTTACCTCACCGGTAAAATGGACACAATCGGTACAACAGATGATTGCCGACGGCGCCACGGAGTTTGTAGAACTTGGTCCCGGCAGCGTGTTGCAAGGACTTATCTCCAAGATCGACAGAAACGTTACCGTCTCAGGAAAACAATAAATTTCAGGTATTTAAATGAGTTTGAACCGGAGTAGGATATAGTACTTACTCCGGTTTTTCAATGTCCATTAAGGTTTCTTATCTAATTTTTTTTGTTAAAATCGAATTTAGAAAATACATTTGTATTGTAACGCGATTACTAACACAGAAAACAGAAAACTATGCAAAAATTATTGTTCATATTTACACTCATTGCGTCTGTGACACTTTCGGCACACGCACAGGAAGAGTTTTTCAGCGCTCCCGATTTTGCGCAGATCGAAAGAAACATAAAAGAGCCGACTTCTACCTACTATTATCCCAAATTGATGGAGAAATATATGGCCGGAGACGAGAAAATGACCCTCGAGGAAGGACGACATCTCTATTTCGGTTTTATCTATCAGCCGCAATACATGCCGGTTGACACCTCCTCATATAACAATAAACTGGCAGAAGTATTATCCAAAAAGTCATTCACTTCAAATGATTATACCAATATCCTGGAATACTCAAATGCACTGTTGCTCGAAGATCCGTTCAACCTGCGTGCATTGAACGCGAAATTGCTGGTGTATGCACAACAGAACAATACCGAAGAGTATAAAAGAGTGGCACAACAACGGCGAGTAGTGCAGAATGCTATTGCGGGCACCGGTGACGGGATGTCGGATAAAACTCCGTTTTACGTGATCAAGGTGGCTCATGAATATGACATCCTTCCTTTTCTGGGTTACAACTTTGGTGGTAATGATAAAATTATCTCAAGCAAAAAGATAAATTATCTAACCCTCGGAGATAACCGATTCGGCGTAGAGAGAGTATATTTCAATATTGCTCCCGTTATTGATCATGTGAGTTCACGCGGCGGAGGAAAAATGTAAAGTGGTTGTCAAAACCACTTTCTTTTTTTAAAATACCAAAGCATCCCGATGGCGATCAACAACATTACTCCCCAGACTATGAAATAACCATGCCGCCAATGTAGTTCCGGTATATTGTCAAAATTCATTCCATAGACACCCACTACAAATGTGAGCGGGATAAATATTACCGAGAAGATGGTAAGCAGCGCCATTATATCACTCAGTTTGGTACTCATGGAAGAATGATAAATATTTAACTCATCGTACAATAGTTCACGATAGTAATCCAGCAGTTCTACAGCCTGGTTTATATTATCTTGAAGTTCTTTATAGTGTTTCCCGTTTACCGGGGCAATATAATCGCTTTCCGATTTCACAAGCCCTATGATCATCTCCCTTGCAGGTCTTATATAACGCCCTAAATTACTCAGTTCACGCTTGAGAAGATTAATTATTTTGAGTGTCTCCCTACCGGGATCCATAATCATCTCGTTTTCCAGGTTTTCAATCTTTTCGCCAAGTCCTCCCAAAATAAAGATATAATTATCAATTACTACATCCAGCAGGGCAAAGGCCAGATAATCGGCGCCCAATGTCCTGAATCTCTTGGAATGCTTCCTGATCCGCTCCCTGACCGGATTAAACAAGTCGCTCTTCTCTTCCTGAAAAGTGACAAGCAGGTTATCCATTACCACAAGACTCAGGTTGTCGACAGATACCCGGTTTTTCCCTTCGTTGAGTTCCATCATCTTTATGGAAACAAAAAGGCCCTTATCGAATTCTTCCATCTGAGGACGTGTACCCGGTTCCATCACATCTGATAAAATATCGGCCGGGATTTGCAGGGTACCTACCAACTCTCCCATCAATTTCTCATCATGCAATCCGTCGATATTCAACCAAATGAGTGTTTCACTGTTTTTATAAGGCAGGAGTTCTTCTACCGACCGGATTGTCGACTCGTTCACTTTCTCAAAATCGATCTCAAAAAGTGTCATCCGGATCTCTCCGGAACGATGCCGGCCACGAAACTTCAGTTCGTACGGCGAGAGTCCTATATCTTCTTTGCGTTTAAGCATAACGGAATTTCTCCAAATGAACAGGATGGAGAAGCAAATTCCGACGCTCTTCCTCCAAATCATAAGTCCTTTGCAAACGTAACCAGAAGTCAGCTTTTCCTCCGAAAACAGCTTCTATCCTCAATGCTATATTAGGGGTAATACCTCCCCGCCGATTCAGTATTTTAGATAATGTCAAACGGCTAACCTTCAACATACCAGCAGCTTCTTTGATAGTTATTCCGGCGGGTTTGATTACATCTTCAAGTAAAATTTCTCCCGGATGAATGTGTATATCCTGATGTTTATTCATAATCGTCTTTAGTGATAATCTGAGGGATTCAAATATACAGTATTTATTTGAAAAGTAAAATCCCTTATAAATTAAAAACCGCCCTGACATATGCCAAAGCGGTTTTACCTTCTTGCTTTAATCATTTACTTCGAAAAGATATCTTTTAACTGCCCTACAATATTTCCACTTCCGGATATGGTAATCTCACCGATCTTGTCGGCAATTTTCTCCACGTATTCCATCTCTTTCAGTTTCCACAACATTTCGTTCTCCTCCATCAATTTGGCAGTATTGAGCATACTCCGTACGGAAGCTGTTTCTTCGCGACGCATAATGATATTTGCCTGCGCTTTCTTTTCTGCAACCAGTACCTGATTCATGATCTCTTTCATATCACCGGGCAGAATAATATCTCTCACACCTGCATCCAAAACCTTTACACCAAGCGCCTCTGCCCTGGCAACACTCTCGTTCAGAATCTCTTTGCTCAGCGTATCTTTCCGCGTAAGCAGTTCATCCAACGTCAACGCACCTACAAATCCGCGCAACACCAATTGCATCAACACATACAGTTGTTTGTCATATTCCTTGTTATCGATCAGCGCTTTCCGGATATTATCTACCTGATATTTTACAAAGAAACTGATACGCAACGTTGCCTTATCTTTCGACAACAATTCCTGGCCTGAGATCTCCATCTGCTGTACACGCAGATCTACTGCCCTTATCTCAACGGGTGTGCTATTATTCCAAAAATAATAGGTACCGGACTTCAATTCTTCTTTCAACTGATTATCAATCAAAAGCAGTCCTCTCTCAAAAGCTCCTACCGTAAATTTACGCAGAACTACCCGCAATTTAGCATTCTCATAAGACGATTTAGGGATACGCTCATCAATAGTCAGGCTATCCGTATCGACAAGTAAAAATTCATACGCTTTTACACCTTTCCAGAAAGCATAACGTCCGGTTATGTAAACCTCTTTCAGGATCGAATTTTCATACACCAGCAATAATTGGTTTTCCTTTACGGTGATCACCTCCAGCCGGGAAATCACATCCTCATTTTTCAATACAATATCCAAATCCAATTCACTCCTGAATGGAACCATTGTGTCGAATATCTTCACTTCTCCACCCCACAACCAATGCGCACCTTCATCCAGTACTCTTTTAACTGATCCGTTTTTCACGACCAAACCTACTTTGTAGGCTTCAATTTTTACTCTCTTCATCATAATATCTTGTTTTAACGATTTTCATCTTAAATGAAAATAATGGTTTTTCGCCATCCGGTATTCGCGGGAAAAGAATGAGCCATACTGTCTACAGGATAGAAAATCTTTTTTCCTGATTCATCTCATCATGAAACACTTCACAAGGATTGAACCAGAGAAAGCCAACCTCTTTTCCGGCCTACAAATAAGACATGATTCAATTCACAGGCAAACACCAGATCGTTCAGTCCGTTTTCCGGGGAAAACATCATAAACCGGCTAAAACCATTATTTTCAAAGATCTGATTTACTACACTACGAGTGTAGCGGTCTACCATTGAGCTAACTTGCTCCACAGGCAAGTGCAGGATTCGAACCTGCGACAAAGCTAATACTCTACCCACTGAGTTATCCCGTTTCCGGGAGCGGGATTCGAACCCGCGACACTTAGCGCTTGATGGCCGTTTTTTGGGAAACAACCGAAACCTTCAAGTCAAGCTGAACAGAAACAAATGATACCCTAACGGGCAAATTATCCTGCAATAGCGCCATACAGAAACGCCCAACAAGACCCGCCTGATATTTTAATGAACTCCTCATTTCTTGTTTACTCTGCAAAGATAATCACAGCACTACGCAACCATTTTGCGCAGTTAAAATTTATTTTTATATTTGTGGTTATTTTCTGATTATAAATAAATTGGAACCAGATGCCACAAAACAAAAATGCGTTGATCCGTTACCGTACCATCGATAAATGCCTGCAAAACCGATACCGCCAATGGACGTTGGAAGATTTGATAGAGGCCTGCTCCGAAGCGCTTTACGAGTATGAAGGCCGAAAGGTCAATGTAAGCAAACGTACCGTCCAACTCGATATCCAGACCATGCGTAGCGAAAAACTGGGATACAATGCTCCCATCGAAGTATATGACAAGAAATATTACCGGTATGAAGATGAAGACTTCACGATTATCGATATTCCATTGACGGAAACCGATATGAATGTACTTACGGAGACGATGGAAGTATTAAAGCAATTCAAGGACTTTTCGCTGTTTTCGGAAGTATCGGATATTATTCAGCGATTGGAAGACAAAATTTATGTGGAGAAAACCAATAATCAGCCGATCATCCATCTCGATAAAAATGAACATCTGAAAGGCATCCACTTCTTAGACACGCTTTATCAGGCTATCCTAAAGAAGATCGTGTTGAAAATAGAGTATCGATCTTTCAAATCGAAAGAATCCAAAACCCACCTGTTTCATCCATACCTGTTAAAAGAATACAACAACCGTTGGTTCTTACTGGGAAAACACCGACCACATTCTCCCCTGATTACATTGGCTTTAGACCGTATCATCAGCATCGACTACGACTTACAAGTTCCCTATCACGAAGAGAATATCAATGCAGACGAGTATTATAAAGATGTGATCGGTGTGACCGTAAACAGGGGCAATAGGGCCGAGAATGTGGTTTTTCGGGTAAATAAAGAAAATACACCTTATGTGATTACAAAACCATTTCATGTTTCTCAACGTATTGTGCAAGAGCAAGAAAACGGTACGGTTTTTCAAATTAAAGTAAAACTCAACTTAGAACTTGAACGCCTGTTTTTGGGCTTCGGCGACTGCATTGAAGTAATTTCTCCTTCACGGTTAAGACACAGAATTTCAGATACCCTGCGTGCCGCATACAGCCTATATGAAGAAAAATAAAACACTACCGTTTTCTGTCCAGATGGATGCAGGTTTCAAAGAATTTAATAATATCATTCTTAATCAGTTCCGGATGTTCATGTCCGATATTATCATAGGTGTTAAAAACAGCATTTACATTATTGGCTGAATATATACTCCTGCATCTGTCCCATCGATCCGGTAGCATTTGTTCTCCTAAAAGATTAAAGATCTGATCCCTTTCATACGGATCGAATGCGTCTTCATAAGGAACTGCGTCGTTATCATCAAATCTTCCCATAAAATAGAACTGAGGTGTTTTTAAAAATGATGTTCTCTGAAATTCTTTACCTGTTATTTCATCAAAATCACCCGTACCTACCGGATATTTCACTATTTCATTATTAATACTATCCATAGGAAGCATTAATAAGCCATTTAATCCTCCTGCTGCTACAGCCAGTATTTTTTCCGGATGCATGATGGTAAATCTGTTCGCAAAAGTTCCCGATGCAGAAAATCCGGTCAGAAGATACCGATTCCCAATCCGGATATTTTTACCTTCCAACCTCTTTTGAGCATCCACGCACATTTCAAGAAGCTGAATATCGAGTCTTTCCAAAGAGTTACCTTTCTGAAACATCACATCCCTATCTAAAGCATGAGTATATATTTTCCATTCTGATTTCGGACGAGGGAATACAGGGACAATCAACGGGTATTTTAATTTTTGTGCGACCCAGTTTCCCAAATAAAAATCGACAGTCACGATCCTTTTTGCTTTTTCAATATGTTTTTGTAAGTCGTCATCGACAAAACCTGAATTATTCGGTTCAATAATCAGATAATTCTCTTCGTATTCAGAAATGCCATTCGGAATAAATAAAAAATAGGGGTATTCGAATTGATTATTTACACCGGGTTCGACAAATATCAGTTCACCGTTATATGAATCAACACATCCGTTAATCAGAATCAGAAAGGATAAACAAAGAAAATATTTCATAGGATTATCTGACAGTCATTATTTTTCATAATGCGAGGTTACTGAAATAATTGCGTACAACTCTTGGCACAAATATTGGTTATTACCGGAATGTACAAATATCAACATTCCGGTAAACTCCTCATTACTAACCATTATCCACTTTCCTCTTTCAATTTTCAATTTTCAATTTTCAATTCTCAATTTTCAACTTTCATCTACCTCATCCTGTTAATCTCGTTCTCACCGGCACCCGTACCTTTATACCTGTTCTGGCCCGTATTGAATTTATACCGGAGAGTGAGTTCCAGTTCCCTTGTATCCCAACGATTGAACTGGTATATCTCCATTTTTTCGTTATAGAAAGTAACTCCGGTTATCTGCCTGTTAAGCAGATCATGTCCTTTCAGTACAACGGATAACTGATCATTCATGAACGATTTGGTTATTCCGGCATTCACTATAAACTGGTTTTCGGAAAGATAAAGATTTTGATTATGTCCTTTACCCTGAAAGCGTGTATCTAATGTCAGTATAAATCCCTTCGGTAACGTGAAAGAGTTATTTAGCGAAGCTACCGGCATGGGGCTGCTCATATTTACGGGTTTGCTATTACTGCTGATAGTAAGCCATTGTTTGATAAATCCGGCACTGGCTTGCGGACTCCAGATTCCAAATTTTGGAGAGACCGTAAGGAAAGCGGTAAGCGAAGGCAATTTCTCCAGGTTACGAAGGGTAACAAGGCTTACGGCTGGATTCTCTTCCATTTGCTCAGTCCAGACAATAATAGCATCTTTTTCATTCTTGTAGCTCATCATTAATTGGATAAACTTCCATGATCCTGTCAATGTGGCATCGTGAATGACCGTATGCCTGAGAAAAGAATTTCCCGATTCCAGGGTAAAACGGTTCACATAAAGTACATTACTTCGAAGCTGGTGATAGTAGGGACGTGCGGTTTTCGCCGTATAACTCAGTTGTAACTGTGCATCTTTGATGCTTGTTGCAAAGGAAAAGTTGGGGAACCATTGCGAATAGTTCCTACTCTGTTCATCGATCTTCACGTCGTTATTGAAATAGTCGGAACGCACATTCTCGTAACGCAGTCCGGCGGTAAACCGTCCTACAGACACCGGTCGGGAGTATTCTGCAAAAAAACTTCCGTTCTGCTCCCTGATTGTGGTGTATGATGAAGGTATCATGCTGATATCGGTCATATATTCGTCATCCCTCCGTGTGTTGGTATATTCATTGCCGAAAGAGATTTTTCCACCTAAGACCGGATAGGACAATACCAGCCTGGAAGCAATCAGGCGATTATCCAGCCTGTTTTCCGAGGAGATTGTCCGATTGTCGAATTCCTGGCTGGTTTCCGTAATGATCGACTCAGAGGATTGTTTTCTCCTGAAATAATCGGCATTAAGGTCGACTGTCAATTTTCCCACCGAACCGTTGTAATATAGATTCATCCTATGCGCAGGCATATTCGCCGAACGGTTATCATCAATACTCAGCCATCTATCATAAAAGGCCCCGTCGGCATATACATCACTATGGGTGGTTGACTTCATGCCGTTTTTACCGGGGAAGGATGTATGAGTATATTTCATTCCCACATAATGCAAAGGTGAGATTTCGTAATTCACCCCCACGATCCCTGTCAGGATATTTCCTATTCCGTCGATATCCAATTTATTATTTTGTGTCCAGAGCGTATCGGCGAATGTTTTTTGCTCTATTCTACTGTCTTGTATATAGGCGTATCTCTCATATTTGAGTGTCCCGAAGATATCCCATCCCCTATAGCGGTAATTCAGGTTCAGTTGTTCCCTGAGATCGGTATTTTGCGTCTGAAGGTAGGTAGAACGCAGATCAAAACCGAATCCGTCACCCGTTTTTCGTACGGTATATATCCGGATGACAGCTTTTACCGAAGCATCATATCGTGCACCAGGATTGTGTACGATCTCCACCTCTTTGATATCGGCCGAACTAAGGTTATCGAGTTCCGACTCGTCACGTAATTCACGGTTATTAATATAAATCTTGGCTTTACCTTTTCCCAAAACGGTAAAATCGCCTTTATCACCGGTCACGGCCGGAAGTCGCTTGAGCACATCGTTGGCGGTACCGGCTTTACTTAACACACTATTCTGTACCGATGTGACCAGGGCATCGTCTCTCAACCTGACCTGAGGTAATGTTCCTTTCACCACCAATTCATCGAGCATGGTCGTATCAGGCTGTAGATATATCTGCTGTTCCGGACGGGCAGGCAGTATTTGGGGTTGGTAACCGATGAAGGATATCTTTACAATAGCGTCCGAATTTATCTCGTTGGTAAGTGAGAATTGTCCTGTTTCATTGGTGATTGTCCCGGCTATCAATACCGAATCGGGCAGAGAATAGAGAGCCACATTGGCATACCCTATCGGATTGTTGTCGGTGTCTGTCACGATTCCTTTTATTTGCGCACTGAGCGGTAGCACGAAGCTACAAAGTAATAACGAAAAAAATAATTTCCAACTCATAATCGTTTTTTGGAAATATGACATCTCATGGGTTCATTTGGTTACAAATTAATTAAAAAAAATAATCCGCTCCCTACCCTGTCTGGTCAGGACAGGCTTGAAGAGCGGATCTGTAAATATAAAAAAGTGCAGGCTTACTTATTCATTCATCAATACATGCATGATCTGGCAAGCTGATTCGGTGATAGAGCTTCCCGGCCCGAAGATGGCCGATACACCGGCACGGTAAAGGAAATCGTAATCCTGCGCAGGGATCACACCGCCTGCAATCACCACGATATCGGGACGGCCCAGCCGTTTCAGTTCTTCGATCACCTGCGGCACAAGTGTTTTGTGTCCGGCAGCCAGGGAAGACACCCCTAACACATGCACATCATTTTCCACGGCCTGACGGGCTGCCTCGGCCGGCGTCTGGAACAGGGGTCCCATATCCACGTCGAAGCCGCAGTCGGCATAACCGGTAGCGACCACCTTGGCACCACGGTCGTGGCCGTCCTGCCCCATCTTGGCCACCATGATCCTCGGTCTGCGCCCTTCTTTCCGGGCAAACTGGTCTGTGAGGGCACGTGCTTTCTCGAGCGTCGGCGCCTCTTTCGATTCTGATGAATACACGCCTGAAATTGTTCTGATTACTGCATTATAACGTCCAACTATTTTTTCACATGCGTCGGAGATCTCTCCCAGCGTGGCACGCACCCGCGCAGCTTCCACCGAGAGTTCGAGGAGGTTGCCCTGTTTGGTCTCCACACAACGGGTGATGGCGTCGAGCGCTTTTTGTACTGCTTCGTTATCACGATTAGCCTTCAACTGGTTAAGGCGTTCTACCTGTTGTTTACGCACTTCAGTATTATCAATATCAAGAATATCGATAGGATCTTCCTGATCGAGCCTGTAGCGATTCACACCGATGATAGCCTGCACACCCGAGTCGATACGCGCCTGTGTACGTGCCGCCGCCTCTTCGATACGCATCTTGGGGATACCGGTCTCGATGGCTTTAGCCATCCCTCCCAATTCTTCAACCTCCTGAATAAGTGTCCATGCCTTATCTACCAGTTCCTGTGTGAGTGATTCCACATAGTAGGAGCCTGCCCACGGGTCAACCTGGCGGGTGATTTGCGTCTCTTCCTGTATATAGATCTGTGTATTACGGGCAATACGTGCCGAGAAATCGGTCGGCAGTGCGATAGCCTCGTCGAGCGCGTTGGTATGGAGCGACTGGGTATGTCCCAGCGCGGCAGCCATCGCCTCGATACAGGTACGTCCCACGTTGTTGAACGGATCCTGTTCGGTGAGCGACCAGCCCGATGTCTGTGAGTGGGTACGCAATGCCATCGATTTGGGATTTTTGGCGCCGAAACTCTTTACGATCTTTGCCCACAACAGGCGTGCGGCCCGCATCTTGGCTATTTCCATAAAATGGTTCATGCCGATGGCCCAGAAGAACGACAAACGGGGTGCAAAGGCATCCACATCGATACCGGCATTAATACCGGCTCGCAGATACTCGATACCGTCAGCCAGAGTGTAGGCCAACTCGATATCGGCGGTGGCACCCGCCTCCTGCATGTGATATCCGGAGATGGAGATGGAATTGAATTTGGGCATCTTTTGCGAGGTAAACTCAAAGATATCCGCAATGATCTTCATCGAGAATTCCGGCGGATAGATATAGGTATTACGCACCATAAACTCTTTCAGGATATCGTTCTGGATGGTACCGGCCATCTCCTCCAGTTGTGCTCCCTGCTCCTGTGCTGCTACGATATAGAATGCAAGGACAGGCAGCACGGCACCGTTCATGGTCATGGATACCGACATCTTGTTGAGCGGGATACCATCGAACAATATTTTCATATCTTCCACCGAGCAGATGGAGACACCGGCTTTTCCCACGTCGCCCACTACCCTCTCGTTATCGGCATCGTAACCGCGGTGCGTAGGCAAGTCGAACGCCACGGAAAGCCCTTTCTGTCCCGATGCGAGGTTGCGGCGGTAGAAAGCATTGGACTCTTCAGCCGTGGAGAATCCGGCATACTGGCGGATAGTCCACGGACGCATTACATACATCGTGGAATAGGGTCCGCGCAGATAAGGTGGCAAGCCGGCGGCATAGTTCAGATGCTCCATGCCCTGAAGGTCTTCCTTCGTATAGACGGGCTTCACCGGAATCTGTTCCGGCGTAAGCCAATCGGCTTTGATCTCGTTTTTTTCAGCCCATCCGGCCACATCGGTCGATGTGAAACCGGTTGAGTGAATATCAATATCTTTAAAATTTGGTTTCATTTTTTTAGACTTTTAGAATCAAGAACCAAGAATCAGGACTTTTGGACTTGGTTCGATCATTTTTATTTTAAATCACCTTTGTTTTTATATAAAAGAAGCTATTACATTGCCGGCCACCATGAGCAGACTGAATAACAGCACCAATTGGGCTGTGTGGGTATCCAGAAAGCGGATAATCCCCAGATCGTCCATTGTCGCTTTTCTCATCAGTTTAATATTCTTGATAGCAAGCGGAAAACTAAGAAGTACCATGAACACCCAGGTATCCAGCATCTCTATCATCACCATGATCGCAACCAGCAGGTAAGCGGCCAAAAGCAATGTCTGATAGGTAATCTGAGACCCTTCCAGTCCCATATTCATTGCCTGAGTACGTATACCGGCTTCTTTATCCTGTAACATATCGCGCGTATTATTGGCATGCAATATGGCTACGATGAGTAACCCCACAGGCGTTATTACGAGCAGTATAGGCCACAACAATTGCCCGGTCATGACATAAGCCATTCCCAATGCAATCGACAAGCCATAACAGATAAAGATAAGCAGGTCTCCTAACGCTATATACTTGAATTTGTAGTAAAGCGTAGAGCTGATGATCCCGATAATCCCTATAAACAGCAGTGGAAGACCGGTATTTAACAGGAGATAAATTCCTAATAAAATACCGATAAAGAGCACCGTATAGCCATAATAGAGTATCGTTTCCGGTTTGAAAATCCCCATCACGATCAGGCGTGGCGGTCCGGTCTTTTCTTTGCGGTCTACTCCACTCACATAATCATGATACTCACCTATCAGGTTTCCCGCCATATGGAAAATGACCGCGCCGAAAAAAGCCAAAATACCATATGTCCAGTTTAATCCAGCGATCTCCCCTCTTTTATAGAGGTAAAAGACATAGGATATGGCAATCAGCGCCGGCGATGCCGATGCAGGGAACGCCCACGGATGCGCTACGATGATCCAGTTTTTTAGTTTTCCCAACTCTTTATTCTTTGTTCTATAGCAAAATTTTCTCATTGAACGCTTTCAGCGTCTCCAGTACATTGCTACGCACATTGATGAAATGCTCGATACCGATTGCTTTCAGATCGTCCGCACAGGCGGGAGCACCGGCCACCACGAAAATCTCTTTTCCTCCTTTGAGAAGGTTATAAGCTTCAGGAGCCAAAGCAGCATATTCATCATCGCTAGAGCAGAGCACCACTATGTCGGCACCTTTGGCACGGGCTGCATTGACACCCTCTTCTACAGTTTTGAATCCGAGGTTGTCGATGATCTCGTAACCGGCACAAGCAAAGAAATTACTTGAGAACTGTGAGCGTGCCAAACGCATGGCCAGATTACCGATGGTAAGCATAAATACTTTGGGGCGTTTACCACTCCGTTCGGTAGCCAGGCGCAATTCGTCGAAAGCGTTGGAAAGACGACGTGTATTGAGCCGCTTGAGCGGGCTGTTTTGGCCCTCATCACTTCCGCAACCACAGTGAGCTGCGGTATCTTCTATCTTTTGGCTCATGGCCTCCCCGAAGTTAGGATACTGATTGGTACCCAGCAGGATTTCCCGCCGATTGGCTACCGCATTGAAGCGGGCATTGGCAGAAGCATTGATGGCATCCTGTACAGTGCCGGCCTTAAGCGTTTCGTAGAAACCGGTCTCTTCGGTTTCGAGGAACAACTTCCAGGCTTGTTCGGCCAGTGCAGATGTGAGTGTTTCAATATAATATGATCCTGATGAAGGATCGGTGATCTTATCGAAATGAGACTCTTCTTTCAGCAGTAGTTGCTGGTTTACGGCAATACGTTCCGCAAAAGCAGTAGGTGTCTCGAATGCCTCGTCGAAAGGACGCACGGTAAGTGAATCGACTGCGCCGATGGTAGCAGACATCGCCTCTGTTTGGGTACGCAGCATATTCACATAGGGGTCATACAACGACTGGTTGAATCGTGAAGTGGAGGCATGGATATTCATTTTCGCAGCACAGCGGCAGGTACCGTCGGGCGCTTTGTTATCACAGTCATGTGCACAGGGCGGTTTGTAGGCATCCACGATCTCGGCCCACAGCCAGCGTGCCGCACGGAATTTCGCGATCTCCATGAAGTAGTTGGCTCCTACCCCCATTTCGAACTTTATCTTTTTTGCAGCCATAGAAGGATCGATACCATTCCCGATCAAGGCCGATAATACCTGGTTTCCGTAGGATAGGCTGTATCCAAGCTCCTGATAGCTGTAAGCCCCGGCATCGTTCATCCTGTCACCTGACACGGTAATAGCACGATAGCGGGGAAGCGGTGCCGTAATTTTCACCATCTCCACTGCCTTTTCCACCCAATTGGGTTCGTCAATTCCTTTTTTCAGTATTTTCCTGAAAGGGTCGAATTCAATAGAACCGAAGCATTCCATCACATTGAGATTCTGTGAACGGACATACTCTGTGACCAGGCGAGCCAGATCGATGGTGCGCGAGATACAGGTGCTGAAGTTCAACTCTACCTTGTCAGGGGCAATCCCCTGAAGGAGTATCTCTACGTTTTCAGCCGAAAGTGCATTCTTCGGCAGACGAAAACCAAAAGAGGTAACGCCTTTTTCCAGCAGGGTAAGCGCTTTCCTGTTAGCCTCCGCAAAGTCTTTCACATTGATATCCTGACGCACATACCACTTATTATCCTTTCTGGTACTGCGCACATAAGGAAACTGCCCCGGCAGATTTTCGGCTGCAAGGGATCCTTCTATATCTTCTACACGATAAAAAGGATTCACATTAAACCCTTCGTTGGTTCTCCATACCAGTTTTTTCTGGAAGTCGGCCCCTTTCAGGTCTTTTGTGATGACTTCCATCCACTCTTCAGTGGAAACGGGAGGAAAACCTGTGAAAAGTTTCTCTCTCTGATTACTCATAATTCACTATTTTATTTATTATTTTGAGGTTCATTCATCTCGTATTGCTTAACGAAAACTTCCTTCCCTATTTATTCTGACAGGTTGTAATTAACCGTATCCTCCGGCTCTAAAAGAGAACAAAAATAATTCTTTTTATTCTCTTTTAAAAGTATTTACCGGCTTTATTCCATCTTTTTAATGCTCCTCTGTTCCTCCATTATGATTGATGAAGAAACGATGAAAATCATTTTGAAACACACCAGGGTTATTTGAGAGATGACTACATGGATATCAACCCTTTACGGATAGCATAAAAAGTGAGTCCCGACACGGTTTTAATTCCTGTTTTTGAAATGATATTCTTTCTGTGCGTGAGGACTGTATTATGACTGATGTGTAGTTTTTCCGCTATCTCTTTATTAAGATATCCCTTCACTATAAGCCGCAGGATTTCCTCTTCGCGGTTGGTAAGCTGATGAACATGCCGGTCGGGTTGCTGCTGCGCATGATCTCCGGAAATGGCATGATGCAGGTGTCGGATACCGGTTGAGTCCAATTCGTTAAGTTTGGGTCGAAGTACTTTCTCTCGTAATCTATTGTGGATGGCAAGATCTTTTTCAAAAGAATGGACGGAGAAGATAATTGCATAAATAAGATTTTGATTGAATTCTTTGGAGAGATGCCTGATTAAAATATTCTTCAGATCATGTAGCAATTCATAAGGGAAATCATCATCGAATAGAGTTTGATTCTGAAGATGTTCCGTCATTTTCTCTTTGAATTTCTGAAAGATATTATTAAGTATTTGCAGTTCTTCATTTTCGGAACCACTGATGGCAATAAAAGCATTCAGGTGTTTTCCGATGTTAGGTATCAGTTCGTGAATATAACTTTCCACCGTACACTGAAAATAATCGGCAATCGATTGGGCATCAAACAGAGCCAGCGAAGCCTCAGGGAGGTAGTTTTCATCGAGATAGACATTCAGGATAGTAAGAATGAAGTCGGGGTTGAGAGTATGTTCATCGCATAGTTCCAAAATAGTCTTATCTCCCACGCCAAGCCGTATTCCGAAACGGTTCAGTACAGGGACAAGCTCATTGTGCTCCATCAGCACATCGGCCATAACACTATATTGGTCCAATAAAGCCACTATCTGTTTTGATTTGATTTGACTTTTGCGGTAAAATCGCGATCATGCCTGTGTTCACGATAAAGATGACGAATAGCTGCCACAGGATGCACAAATAACATCCGTGGCCCTGCAAAACGCATTACTTCCTTGATTTTCATGCGCATGCTGCTCTTATAGCAGTGGACAGGACATTTGGCGCAGGTGGGCTTCTCTTCCCCAAAACGGCAAGTCTCTAATCGCTGCAAGGCATACTCTTGCAATGACCTGCATTCTGCACATAACTCCTTACCTGAACTGTGTTTAGAACGGCAGTAAATGGCAATCATCCTGCTGACAACTTTTTTCTCTCCTTCGTTCATCTATACTCCTTTTCAAAACGAACGTTTTCGTTAAGCAATACGAGTAGAAGACGAGTTTACTCGGATTATGCCGTTGCGAGAACTATTTCTATAAGCGAGCACAGAGGCAAAACTTGTTTTGACTATGTCAAGCGTAGAAATAGTGCAATAAACTTGAAAACGACTAATAGAATTAAAGTGTAAAATTAACCATATTATTTTTCGCAACCAAATCGATAGTCTAATAAAAAGAGTCCTCTTTATCCGGCGGTGGTTTCACTGTTGTCTTTTTTAAAATTTGATAATCGCCCTGCGAATTTCTATTTACCTCATATCCTTCATTGAGTTCAATCACCCATCCCTCTCCGACAATCCTCTTACCGGTTATTTCCAACGGTTCCGAAACAATTACCCATCGCCAATCATTTCTGAGCAATGCCCCTCCTTTCTCTACGGTAAGGACGCCCCAATTATCACTAAGCGTGATGGTAGGATAAACTGTTCCCTCATCCTCATCAAGAGGAATGAGATTTTGCGGATTGAAAGACATATTCATCTCTTCCAATCGTATTTCGAGACGCGGCTCCTCGAAAAATTTCTCCCGATACATATCAAGTAGCAAATTATTGGATACTTCCCGTTTGCTCTCTTCATCGGCAATTGTGCGGCCCCGATAATCTTCGGCAACCTGTTTTACATACGATTGCAACAGGATGCGCCTATCTACTCCGAATGCTTCTGAGAAGAATTCGGTGAGTTGTGTTTCTCCATCCACTTTTTTATTCCAATGGTTATCCTTCTGATAGAGGAAAAATCCGTACACCGGTACTGTTTCATAGGCAAATGAGCGTACAAATGAGGGTACTTTTTCAAACTGTTCGATCCGCCGGATAAGATATTCTCTCCACTGCCATTTATTACGTCCACTCATTATCTGCCCCGTGTATGTAGCCAATCCTTCCAGTAATTCGAGACTATTTTCTGTTGTTTCGGATCCCCGGTATAGCATTTGACGATATTTCCTGAAAATTAATGCATTTCTCAGATGCTCCTCTGCCCGGTTAAATCTTCGGGCTTTTAATGCCGCTTCCAGCGCTGCCATTTCAAGACGTAAGTATATCCTCCCTTCTCTGATATCCAAATGGTTATTCTCTTCCCTCCTGATCTGAAAACCAAGTGAAGGTTGGGCTACGTGAAACAACTCATGGGTAATAAGATCAACACGATCATGTTCGTTGGCAGATAATGGTAATGTTATCATCGCCCAATGAGTACCGCTCCATTGGATATCGGTATTGGAAAAGGTTACTTCTTTGGGTAATATGCCCTTGTAAATGCCTTTATCGAATTTCAAGACACCCCGTGCATCGGGCAAGTTGGCATAAACCTCTCTTGTCGCGGTATCTACAAGGAGGATAGGACCGTAAATATCTTTATCCCACAACCCCTGATGCAGAAAGGTGGCTTCCTCCACTTGTCGGAAGTAGAGTAAGAGCGAGTCCGCAGGATAGTGCGACGCCTGTACGGTCATGATCATAGAGAACAGACCCGTAAACAATATGCCTGTAAGCATTTTCATTGCTTTACGATTTAGGTAACAGCTTATTCATTTTCATTTCGCGGGTAAGCCGGCTCTGTTTATTTCCGCATCACTTTTGCGGAAAGCAGGGTAACCCATTTTCTTGGCAGGAAGCGAATACCGAAAGGAGCCAATTTGTTCATAGCACCATGGATAATCATGGGTTTGCCTTTCATCATAGCCCTGAATCCCAGTTCGGCCACCGCCCTCGCATCAGCGATCTTCACGTTCTTCACCAATTGGGATGCATTCATTTTCGACACCTCACCAAAATAGGTGCTGGTAGGTCCCGGACAAAGAGTGGTAACAGTAATTTGATCTTTTTTCAGTTCATTTCCAATCGCTTCCGACAGGTGAAGGACAAATGCTTTAGAGGCAAAGTATACCGCCATCATAGGTCCGGGCTGAAAAGCTGCTGTGGAAGAAAGATTTAATATCCTCCCCCCTTTTCGTCCTTTCCATTCCTGTACAAATAGATGGGTCAGGTGTGTAAGCGAAGTTATATTCAGGGTTATCATTTCTTCGTAACACTCCCAGGGCGTATCGGAAAATGCTCCGTAATCACCGAAGCCGGCATTGTTGACCAGATAATCCACGTCGAAACCTTTTCCCTTCACTTCCTGAAAAAGTTCTCCTGCAGCACCGGGACGGGAGAGGTCTTTCACCAACAGATATACGGAAATATCATACCGGCTCTCCAGTTGTTCTTTCAACAACTGCAACCTGTCACCACTACGGGCGGTCAGGATCAGATCGCACCGGTTCTCTGCAAAAAGGAAAGCCAATTCCTTCCCTATCCCTTTGGATGCTCCCGTGATCAATGCCGTTTTATTCATACGATTATTTTACTCCATCCAATTTATGGCAAAATTAAACTATTTTTTTGCTTACCTGTCAAATATGGAGGATAAATTGATGTGATGATGTAATGATATGATAATGGAGATGGATAAAGGATAGTATGCTTCGCACGATAAAAGATAGAAGTGAAGGTGTGGAAAGTCAGGAAAATTGAATGGCAAGGCATTGCAGAGAGGAAGGCCACAATCCAGCTTTCCATCGCAAACACTCTGCAATATTAATTAAATTGGGTTCTAATTGATGGAGCGTATTCAGGTTGTGATAATCAGGATACGCTCACTGTTTATTTCAACTCCGTTTTCTCGATTTATCGATCCGAAGAAAAATAAAGAGTAAAATAGTAAATCCCCATAACGAAGATCCTCCGTAACTGAAAAAAGGCAACGGAATTCCAATAACGGGCATAATACCGATTACCATACCGATATTGACGATCATATGAAACAGGAAGACGCCTGCCACACCATAACCATAAGTGCGACCAAAAACTGTTGTCTGCCGCTCTGCCAGACGGAACAGTCGGAGCACAAAGAACATCATGAGCAACAGTACAACGGAGGAGCCGATAAATCCGTGTTCCTCACCTATAGTACAGAAAATAAAATCGGTATCCTGTTCGGGAACATACTTGAGCTTCGTCTGTGTACCATTGAGGAATCCTTTTCCTGTCAACCCTCCTGATCCGATGGCGATTTTGGATTGTCCCACATGATATCCCGCTCCACTCAGATCCTGTTCCATTCCCAAAGTCACCTTAATACGCATTTGCTGGTGCGGCTGAAGCACATCGTAAAACACATACTCCACCGATTCAAGAAAGGCAAAAGAGCCGATCAGAAACAGAAAAATATAGAGATATGTTCTTTTTCCGTACCTGAAAAAATGGAACAACAGATAAAGGGCAGTATACGATAATGCTATGATAGCAACTATTCCCCAGTCTACATTTACGGAAAAAAATGAAGCCACAAAAGCCAGTAAAAAAATAGCAGCTACCGACAGCAGAAGAGTGATGAACGTGTTACGCCGTTTGATATAATTCCATATCATGGCTGCCGAGAAAATAATAATGAGAATGACTGTGACGAACTCTCCTTCGGAAAGGGCACCCATCTGTTCATCAGAGAATCGGATACCCAGAATAAAATAGAGGATAGCTGCGATCCCCATAAAAAGGAATCCACCGGGTAACCCTTCTCTGTATAACACCAGGATAAAACTCAGGTAGACAAGCGCCGTACCCGTTTCGCTCTGTGCAATTACCAGGATCACCGGTAACAGGATGATAGCACTTACCAACCAGAGATTCTTCCGTTCCATCAGGTGAAAGCTATATGAATTGAATACCCTGGCCAATGTAAGGGCAATAATAAATTTCATAAATTCTGCGGGTTGCAGCCGCACCGGCCCGATAATCAGCCATGAACGGGAGCCATTGATTTCTTCCGCCACCAAAAGTGTGACTACCAGTAATAGAATACCTGCCAGATAAAATAGAAATGCATAAGTTTCGTAGAAAGCCGTATCGATTTTCAGCAGTACAAAAGCCAGGAGGAATGAAGTACCCATCCAGATCAACTGCATCCCTGCCCTGGAAGAAAGGTCGAACAGTCCCGTAGCATTTTCCAGATCGAAACTGGCCGCATAGATATTGAGCCATCCAAGCAGCACGAAAACGAGGTAGAAAATGACAGTCGGCTTGTCTACTTTCCCCTTTTCTTCTATTTCGTTTCTTCCCTGATAGATCATTATATCTTATTCTTTATTAATTGTTAGGAGACTTACTGACAGGCAGATTTCTGGTGTACACATAGGGTAGTATTTCACGGTTCATGATAGTGGTCTCTAACCATTGATCACTCTCCGGTATCTCTCCCCTGAAGAATTTCTGCATCATCAACCTTGCGATAGGGACAGCATTTGTCGCACCAAACCGTCCATTCTCCACAATGACGGCGATAGCCACCTGCGGATTATCTTTCGGCGCAAAGCCCATAAAGAGCGAGTGGTCATCACCATGCGGGTTTTCAGCCGTACCGGTCTTACCGCATACTTCCACAAACGGTGCCAGATTAATACCACGACAGGTACCCATCGTCACCGCATCAGCCATCCCCTCGACAGTTATATCGAAATACTCCCTGTTGATACCTGAGTCATGTCTCGTAGTATAGGTTCCCTCCAGTGCCGCTCCTTTGCGTTCTTTTACCACATGGGGTGTATAATAATATCCCCTGTTGGCGATCATAGCACCCAGGTTGGCGATCTGCAAAGGCGTGGCAAGGATCTCACCCTGCCCGATGGCGATGGAGATTATATTATGTGCATTCCAACGTTCCGTTTTGAAGACGTTTGTATAGAACTTGCTGTTGGGAATAAATCCCCTTTTCTCGGAAGGGAGATCTACTCCCAACGGATAACCAAAGCCCATATCCACCATATGGTCGCGCCATACGTCGAAAGCTGCCCCTACCGTTGCATATTTGTTCCTGTTACTCAACATGCCGTTCAATCCGTAACAGAAGAAAGAGTTACAGGAGGTAGTGAGGGCATACTGAAGAGATAACGGTGAAGCGTGAGGATGGCAGCCGGGACGTCCTCCCAGCGGAGGATATCCGCCATAACAGGCATATCGTGTCTCGGGCGTGATAATACCTTCCTGCAGGAAGATGAGTCCCTGTGTAGGTTTAAAGGTTGATCCCGGCGGATATGTACCGGCAATAGCCCTGTTGATAAGCGGTTTAAACGGATTGCTTTCAAGCTGCCGGTAATTCGCGCTGAAACTTTTTCCGGTAAGAAGTACGGGGTCGTAGGTAGGGGCCGATACCATGCAGAGTATCTCACCCGTTTTTGGATCGATCATCACAATACTTCCCACTTTGTTGTGCATCAGCTTCTCACCGTATGCCTGCAGATCGATATCGATACCCAGAGTAAGGTCTTTCCCCGACACCGGCGCTTTATCATGCGCTCCATCTTCATATTTTCCCTGCACTCTCCCATGTGCATCGCGGAGAAGTATTTCTACCCCTTTTTCACCCCGAAGATCTTCTTCATGCGACAACTCAATACCCGATTTTCCGACATAATCACCCCTCACATAATAGGGATCGGCTGCCATCTTATTCTTATCAACTTCGGCTACGTAACCGAGGATAAGTCCCATGTTGGGGTAATTGTATTGCCGCTCCGTACGGCTTTGGATATAAACTCCTGGAAATTTATATAGTTTCTCCTGCAATAGCCCATACTCCTCCACATTAAGCTGTGTCATGAACAGTTGCGGGGTATAGGATGAATAACCCGGGTTCTTTCGGCGGTCTCTCATATCGGCATCCAGGGTATAAAACCGTTCCATATCGATATTGAGTGTACGGCAAAAATCGAGCGTATCGAACTGTTTCATCTCCCGGACCACCATCATCACATCATATGTAGGCCTGTTATAGACCAGCAGTTTACCATTCCGGTCGTATATGGCACCTCTTGCCGGATAGAGAGTTCTACGGAGGAAAGCGTTACTGTCGGCATACTCCCTGTATTGGGGACTCATCAACTGCAACTTGAAGAGTTGAGCCACATACACCAATACGATTATTACCACTACTGCGGCAATAACATATCGTCTTTTGGCAAGGGGATTAGCATTATTGTTCACCGGCTTTTCTCCTAAACATTAAACTATCTAACGCAATAATCAACGGAATCGTGATGACAGATGAGGTCGCGATCCGCAACAGAGTATTCTTCAGATTAAAGAGTGTGAACGATTCGATAAAAAATAACAACGTGAGATGCAGGAGTACCATGAAAATAGTGAATCGCACGAAAGGGCCGGCGGCAGTATTGATACCGGGTACGAAATCATCGTATCCTTCTCTTTCAAAGAAAAGTCCTAGGATATTCTTTCTAAGAGCCGCCACAATAGTAATTGCAGCCGCATTCATTCCCGGTGTATTTAAAAATATATCGATGATCAACCCCATCAAAAAGGCGGAAGTGATCACATAATAGAGGTTTCTGCCTACCGGCAGCTTCAGCAGGAAATAGATATACAGAACAGGAGTGGCAATACCAAACAGGCTGATCCGGTTCAGCAGCAACGTCTGAAGCAGGATCAGCGCCACAAAAAGCACTATTTCGTATATATAACTCAATTTCATTCCTGTAACGTCTCTTCAAGCTGTTTCTGCTCCTCATAATAGGTGTCATCGATCACCAGCACGTCCTGCAACGTATAGAAATTGGTGGCCAGTTGAATATTGAATGTATTGAAATTATCATCCTTCGACTGTCCCTCACTACTCACAAAACCAATGATAGTATTTCTGGGAAAGATGCGGGAAAAGCTGGTCATCACAGTATCACCCTTATGAAAATCTTCATGCTTAGGCAACTCCTGCAATTGCGCTTCCCCGATACTTGTCCCGTCCCAGGAGACAGAACCGTAATTTTCAGAATTTTTCAGCCTGGCACTTAACCGGAATTTGGGATTAATAACCGGAATTACCACTGAGAAGTTCGGCGACACAACCGACACCACACCTACCACACCACCTGTTGAGATCACCCCCATATCGGGTTTGATGCCGTGCTGAGATCCTTTACTGATCGTGATAAAATTATTTACACCCGAAAAACTCAGGTTGACTACTTCGGCAGGGATATAACCGAATTGTGGCATCGGAACGGAATCACTTACAAATGCATTCACTTCCGAGGAATCGACAGCGGTAAGGATATTAATCCGGTCTTTGAGTGCAAGGATCTGTTTCTCCAGTTCAGCACTTCGTTCCAACAACAACTGATTATTTTTCTTCAGATGGAAGAACGATGTAACATCCCTGGAGAGCGAGTAAAACCATCCTGTTACCTGATTGGCTGAAGTAAGATAGACGCTGCGTTGATAGGAATTATGCGTAAAAACGAGATAGAAACTGAATGCTACCAGCAGTGCGGCAAGCAACCAGTGACTATTCCGAATGATAAAGTTAAAAAGATTACGCATATAAACCTATGCCTTATGTCTTATTCCCTTCCCTTAGCTACCAGCTAAGAACTCACGGTAAATTACCGCATCAAAAAGGTAAATTTATCAATATTCCTCAGTGCGATACTGGTTCCCTTGGCTACCATATGCAGCGGGTCGTCCACCACTCTGAAAGGGATACCAATTTTCTCGGTCAACCTTTTATCGAGCCCTCTCAGCAAAGCACCACCGCCGGTCAGGTAGATACCGTTGCGTACAATATCGGCATACAATTCGGGAGGCGTCTGCTCCAGTGCGCTCAGCACAGCCGAATCGACCTTGGATACCGATTTCTCGATGCAATGTGCAATCTCCTGATAAGATACAGGCACATCCATGGGCAGTGAGGTCATCCTGTTAGGTCCGTGCACGATAAAATCTTCAGGCGGATTGTCGAGCTCAGTAAGTACAGATCCCACATTGATCTTGATCTGTTCGGCAGTACGGTCCCCCACCTTGATATTGTGCTGACGTCCCATATAATCCTGGATGTCTTCGGTAAAATCATCACCGGCAATCTTGATCGATTTATTGGAAACGATGCCTCCGAGCGAGATCACGGCGATCTCAGTGGTGCCGCCACCTATATCCACAATCATATTGCCTTCAGGGGCCTCCACGTCGAGACCGATCCCGAGGGCTGCCGCCATCGGTTCAAAGATCATATAGACATCGCGGCCTCCGGCATGTTCTGCCGAGTCACGCACGGCACGGATCTCCACTTCGGTGCTTCCCGAGGGGATGCAGACGACCACACGCAGCGAAGGAGAGAACAACCCTCCTCTGTTTTTGTTCGCCATTTTGATCATACCCCGGATCATCTGCTCCGCAGCGTTGAAATCGGCGATCACACCGTCTCTCAACGGTCTCACCGTACGAATATTCTCATGTGTCTTACCGTGCATCTGTCTTGCCTTTTCGCCCAAAGCAATCATCTTATCGGTCTTGCGATCCAGCGCCACGATAGAGGGTTCGTCCAGGAGTATCTTTCCCGCGTTGTTCACAATGACGGAATTGGCGGTACCAAGGTCCATTGCCAGCTCCTGTGTAAATGAAAATAAGCCCATAATGTATAATATTAAGCTATTCGATAGTAACTATGTTTTGTGTTTAATGTTTGAAATGCCTTACGCCGGTCTTCACCATCGAAAGGCCGTTTTGATTGCAGTAATCTACTGATTCCCCATCACGGACTGAACCGCCGGGTTGTATAACGGCTGTAATCCCGGCTTTGTGTGCAATCTCCACACAATCCGGAAAGGGGAAGAAAGCATCGCTGGCCATCACTGCTCCCTGTAGGTCGAAATGGAATGTGCCTGCTTTCTCTATTGCCTGGTTCAATGCGTCAACCCTCGAAGTCTGCCCCGTACCGCTCGCGATCAGTTGCTTATCCTTTGCCAGCACAATGGCATTCGACTTGGTATGCTTCACCAGCTTATTGGCAAACAGCAAATCTTCGGTTTCTTTTGCCGTAGGAGCTTTGGTTGTCATCACCTGCAAACCGGCAGCAGTCTCTACACTCAGATCCTTATCCTGCACCAGAGCGCCATTCAACACCGAACGATATTGCAAACGTTGTGTAGCTTTCTCACTCGATTTCAATACCAAAATTATACGATTTTTCTTTTGGAACAAAATATCCAGCGCATCTGTATCGTATTCCGGTGCAATGATCACCTCGAAGAAGATCTCGTTAATGGCTGCGGCTGCTTCTTTGTCCACCCGTCCGTTGGTCACCACGATACCACCAAAAGCCGATACCGGATCAGCAGCCAATGCGGCATCCCATGCTTCTTTCACTGTCGGACGACAAGCCATGCCGCAGGCATTGTTATGTTTGAGAATAGCCAGAGCCGTTTCGTTGAAATCTGAGATCAATGAAACAGCCGCATCAATATCAAGGAGGTTGTTATAGGAAATCTCCTTGCCATGAAGTTGCTCAAATATTTCGTCGAAATTGCCATAAAATACTCCCTGCTGATGAGGGTTCTCACCGTAACGAAGCTGTTTTCCACCGTCCTGGGCTATACGCAGTGCCGAATTATCATCACCATCAAAATAACTGAATATCGCCGAATCATAACCGGAGGAGACCATAAAAGCCTCTTTGGCAAACCGGCGACGATCGTCTATGTTTGAAAGTCCTCCCTTTTCTTTTAAGAGATCGAGCAGAGGTTTATACTGATCTTTCGAAGCAACGATAAGCACATCTTTGTAATTCTTTGCAGCAGCACGTATAAGCGAAATACCTCCTATATCTATTTTCTCAATGATCTCTTCTTCCGAACCACCGGCAGCAACCGTCTCCCGAAAAGGGTACAGATCAACAATAACCAGGTCAATAGAAGGAATATCATATGATTTCACCTGTTTCTTATCGGTTTCGTTATCGCGCCGGTAAAGTATCCCTCCGAAGATTTTCGGATGAAGAGTTTTTACCCGACCTCCCAGAATAGAGGGATAGCCGCTGACATCTTCCACCGCCTCGCACTCATAACCTAATGACTGGATAAATTCCTGCGTGCCGCCGGTAGAAATAAATTTGACCCGTAAATTATGTAATTCCCGAAGTATTTCCTCCAGCCCATCCTTATGGTAAACCGAAATAAGGGCTGTTTGAATTTTTTTTGACATTATGCGTCCGTTTAAGTCGTTATTTATAAAATGAGTACAAAGGTATAAAATCTATCGCTCTTTTTTGTCAATCGACTTGTTAGTTTTGCATAAATTTGAAAAAAACAGCCGGCAATCACTTGCAGGCTGAACCATATACGGGTAAAAGGAGTATTTTACCCGCCAAATAGAGAGAATGAAAAATGTGTATATTCAGTAATCTGAGTTTCTTTAACGGGATTCAGTTCTATTGTCATCCGGAGGTCGTTCACCGCTTCCAAACTATAAGTAAGTCCTTTTTCGTGCCGATGGACAGCTTTATTATCCCAGATACCGGTCACAGCTTCTTTTGCTTTTTTAATAACGGCCATTCGCTGGATAAATCCCTCCACGATGTAGGCGAACTTTCCGGCGGAAGCCCGGGTAAGGGCACGGATAAAATTGTCGAGCCCGGCAAGTAAGCTCTCCTTGCGTCCGGCCGCATCTTCCGACAACTCTTCGTTGCCGCTGTAATGTGCAAGCATCAGATCTACTATCTGGGCTGAGAGGTTTGACATCAACAGGTTTGTTAGTGTCCGGGCGTCGGGAATAGTGATGAATGATCTTGTCCATACGGGCAGATAATCGACGAACCTATGACGATATTCGCTGACAAAACCGGTCAGCATCGCATTGATTCCATGCTCAATAGTCTGTCGGGCATGAATCTGGAAATTTTTTCCGTGGGAAAGCGGATAGTCGATCTCCTCAATATATTTCGTTTCGATATCGAGCTTTCTTCCTGCAACCTCCACAATCCTATAGGGACACGGATAGGTGACTAGTGAGGCGGTCTCTATTTCGTAGAGATAGTTACCGAATGAATCTTCAACCCTTGCAATATCAGACGAGTGGAAGTGCCCGGTGAATAATACGTTGATTCCATACTCTAAGAATCTTTTCTGTACCTCTGTGAAGTTATCCACCATATAGGGTACGGCAAACAGGCCCTGATGCGTAAAATGCTCTACCACGTTGTGGTGCATCATGGCCACTATCTGCTTGTCGAGTATTTTTGCGACCCGCATCTCATTGCGAATCCACGCCATAGTTCCGGATCTGATAGCGCCGTGTGTCACACAAAAATCGGTCTTATCGCCATTCGAAATAAACCTGTTCTCGTCATATTTGTTGGAATCGATGCACAGTACCCTGAATCCTTCTACCGGTTCGCTGACGTAACTGAGCGAATGCGCATCCCGGCTGACGGCATCGCCGTATCCGTAATCGGCATATATCATCTCGAAATCATCAGCCGAAACGGTCGCCTCCCTGTGGGTAACATCACCGTGAAAACTGACGGCGTCAGGATTGTTTATATCATGATTTCCAGGGATCACCAGCACTTTTATCCCTTGCCTGCGCAGAGGGTGTAAGAGTTGTGCCACCCCGTGATGACTTACTTTTTCTCCGTCTTTCGTCAAGTCACCCGGGATAAACACAATATCTACGTTCTCTTGTAATAGCTGTTTCACGGTTTGACGGAGAATAGCATCGCTTTCCAGCAGTAATTTCCTGTCCCGGTTGAGATAATCTTCCAGCGCTTTCCCCTTTTCCACGATGAGGGATGGATGAGTGTAGTGGAGGTCGGTGAGAATGCCTATCCTGGCTTTTTGAGCGAATGTCGTATATTTCGTCATGCTGTGATGTTGTCTATCTTTTTTCACGCTGCGAAAATACACTGAAAACCGGACATAAAGGCGTTTTTCGGGTTAAGTTAAAATGAAGTTTTTACTACAAAAAAATTACAATTCAAGCTGCTGATCCTGACTCCGCAATGTAGCGACCGATCTATACGTATTTATTTTGTCCGAAACAAAAAAGCAAAATCGAAAAGGGGCGCTGCCTTATTAGCAGTGCCCCTCTTATATGTCAAAAAATGACTCTTACTTCCGGTACCCGGTCAATTTCTCACTTCCCAACCGAGTGCACTGGCGCCCAATACGGCGGCATCGCTCTCTTTCAGGTCGGAGAACATTAGTTTCACCTTATTTTGAAAGATGGGTAACATATTTTTCTCCATACTCTCACGGATAGGATTCATAATGAGGTCTCCCGCTTTGGAAAGCCCTCCGAAGAGGATAATAGCCTCGGGGCTGGAAAAAGCCACAAAGTCGGCAAATGCTTCACCCAGCATCTCTCCGGTAAATTTGAAGATATCCTTCGCCAGTTCATCTCCGGCCATAGCTGCATCGAACACATCTTTGGAAGTTATATCTTCGGCCGGGATATTACGAAGGCGTGTCTGGGTATCAGGCTTCAGTTCGAGGTATTCACGTGCTGTACGCGCCACACCGGTGGCCGATGCATAGGCTTCCAGGCAACCGGTTCTGCCGCATCCGCACAAGCGGCCATTGTGCCGACGCATGATCACGTGCCCGAGTTCACCGGCAAAACCATCGTGTCCGTACACCAATTGTCCGTTCACCACAATACCGCTACCCACACCTGTCCCCAGTGTGATCACAATAAAATCTTTCATCCCTCGGGCCGCACCGTAGGTCATTTCACCGATAGCCGCCGCATTCGCGTCATTGGTAAGTGCTACAGGAATACCTACCCGGTCTTCCAGCAGTTGGGCAAAAGGGATCACTCCTTTCCAGGGGAGATTAGGAGCAAACTCAATACTTCCGGTAAAATAATTACCGTTGGGTGTACCGGCACCAATCCCTTTGATCTGATCTTTGGTCGTTGTTCCCGTGATAAGATCTTCGATCAGGTTGGTAAGTTCATCCAGATAATCTTCCACCTGGGAATGTTTAGCTGTCTTGATGCTGCCGCTCTTTAAAATCTGTCCTCTTTTGTCCACGATGCCCACAACGGTGTTCGTACCGCCTACATCAATACCTATTACATAGGGTTTATCCATAGATTTGTTTATTAAAAGTTAGTCAATGATGATTATTAGAATTTTATGCGCACAAATATAGGCTTTTTTCATTAAACCGATTTCATACTCGCAGAATTATTTCATTTTTGTCATGCTTTATCCGAGAGGGTATTTTATAGGCAAAACAGGATCATACTTATCCTGATTATGGTTTTATCAAATTGTAATCCGGTGAATTGAATTTCCGAACAGAACGGCTGATTGCCCTGGCGTCCTCCCCGCATAATTTGCCCAACAATTCCCAGAATTTCTCACCATGATTCATCTCGACAGTATGTGCCAGTTCGTGAAGCACAACGTAATCGATCAGTTTTTCAGGTAATAACATCAGATAGAACGAGAGATTGATGTTTTTTTGGCGGGAACAACTTCCCCACCGGGTTGTACTTTTGTTGATCTTTACCTGACTAAATTGTAAATTGATTTTTTTTGCCCAAAAGGCGACCTTTTGTGGCAGAACACGTTTTGCCTCATGCCGCAGGACGTGCCTGATCATCTCCTTGACCGTATCCTGCAGTTGCCCACTCATCATATCCAATCCATCAGGAATGAAAATCATCAACTCTCCATCCCTCAATCTCATCTGAACGTTTTTCATTTTATCGGTTCTCGATATTCGGGCTTGAAACGTAAAAGTATCGATAACGGATTCCTCAGTAATCAGCGGTTCAGCGGTAATTGCAACTTTGATCATCCGCGGACGCATCTCATCCAATACCCGAGGAAGTCTTTTAAAATCAAAGCCATATGGGACAGTCAGATGTATTTTACCCTCTTTTCTTCGGGCAATGATGTTCTTTGCTCTCACATTGGGTTTAATCAGAATACGTCCTAACTGGTTGTCGTAGTATTCGTACATTCGGCAAAGATATGGTTTATTATTTGATGTATTCGTTTTATTTACGAAGAATATAAAATGCGCCTCGGAAAAGTTCAACAAGTTAGATTATTTGAGTCGCCTTCGCTCCTCGATTTTCAATTCTGCGCTCGGCAAAACGAGTAAACTCGTTCTGCTCTCTCTTAACGAAATAGTTCAAGCAAGCTTGGTTTTCTCCCGGCTTTCATTATATTTCGAAAAATAATATAGGATACACCTCGGAAAAGCTCAAGCGAGCTTGGCTTTTCTCCCGGCTTTCACTATATTTGCAGCTTCAAATTTAAATTTATCAGGAAAAACCTGATATTAACAACAATCTTCAAGAATTATTAAATAATTACTAACTATAAGACAGACACACAGAACCCATGAATGAAATTAAATTTTACAACGGAGAGAAGATTCCGTTGGAGTTGCACAAAGTACGTGTAGTGCAGAAGTTGCATTTAGTACCTATCGAGAGAAGATTAGAAGCATTACAGGAAGGAGGATTCAACACTTTCCGGCTCAATACCAAGGATGTATTCCTCGACATGCTTACCGACAGCGGCACCAATGCGATGAGTGACAATCAAATGGCCGCCATGATGCAGGCCGATGACGCCTATGCCGGATCACAAAGTTTCTTCCGCCTGCAGAAAGCGGTAGAAGATGTACTGGGTAAGAAATATTATCTTCCGGTACACCAGGGTCGCGCCGCAGAGAACATCCTGTCGAACGCCTATGTACGGAAGGGCAATCTGGTTCCGATGAACTACCACTTTACCACTGCCATGGCACACATCACCCAGTATGGGGGCAAGATCGCTGAACTACTGTACGACGAAGCTTACGTAATCAACTCTTCCCACCCTTTCAAGGGAAATATGAATATAGAAAAACTGGAAGAAGTTATTAAAATACATGGCGCCAAGAACATCCCGTTCATCCGCATGGAAGCCTCTACAAATCTTATCGGGGGACAACCTTTTTCTGTACAGAATCTGAGAGATGTAAGGGCTATTGCCGATAAATACAATATCCGGCTTGTGCTCGATGCCAGTTTACTGGGCGAGAACGCCTACTTAGTGATACAGCGCGAGGAAGAATTTAAAGGAAGTTCAATGGGTGAAGTGATGAAGATCATGACCGGGCTGGCCGATATTGTCTACTTTTCAGCGCGGAAACTTAGCTCTTCCCGCGGAGGTGGTATCTGCACAGATAATACCGACATTTACCGTGAGCTGGAAGCACTTGTCCCTCTGTTCGAAGGATTTCTGACCTATGGAGGTATCTCTGTTCGTGAAATTGAAGCAATGGCAGTAGGGCTATATGAAACACTCGACGAAACGATGATTAGTCAAAGTCCCGACTTTATTGCTTACCTGGTGAATGCACTCGATGCACACGGTGTGCCGGTAGTAAAACCGGCCGGCGTATTGGGCGCCCACGTAGATGCGATGAAGGTATGCGAGCATATCCCGCAAAAAGAATATCCCGCAGGAGCATTGGCCGCAGCGCTCTTTCTTATTTCAGGGATCCGAGGGATGGAAAGAGGCTCTATCTCCAACCAACGTGACGAGTATGGCAACGAAACCTATGCCGATATGGAACTGGTACGACTGGCAATACCGCGCCGGGTCTTCACCTTATCGCAGATCAAATATGTAGAGGACCGGATGACCTGGTTATACGAAAACCGTGCATTGATCGGCGGACTCCGTTTCGTATACGAGCCACCCGTACTCCGTTTCTTTATGGGAGGACTGGAACCGGTAAGTGACTGGCCTCAGAAACTGATTGCCAAATTTAAGGAAGATTTCGGAGAAAGCCTGTAAATACTACTCCAACATCTCTACTTTATCACTGATGAACTCTCCGGTAAATGCGATCAGACGCTTGAAACCATCCGGTAGATGTTCATCAGTGTTGTTATTGACTGAAATGAACTTGCTCTGATCGTCCCGTTTTAATTCGATCACGTAAATGATATTATTATCGGTATCATCTTCCCGGTCGAAACCATACGAATCGTCCATCTTTTCCAACTTACTTCCGGCTATCAATTTGGCAAATATATCAAACTCCTCCTGTGTCAGCTTACCTTCTTCAATGAGAGGCCTTGCCTTTCCTTCATACTTATCAAAGAAATAGTTATATCGGCCGATTCGGTAAGTGGAATCCGGATTCAACTGGAATTCGACCTTAAAATTATTGATACTCTCCATACTATATCTATAGGTGAAATCTTTCAGGCCGGAAGAGTGACTACAACCGATTAGGCAGGATAGAAATAAAACAAATAGACACAGGTTGAATATTTTTGACATCATTGTTTCTTTTATATTGGGAAGTCGCCTTAAAAAGAGACCAAAATACTAATAATAAATTCACTTAAACTACAATCAGACTGAATAACGATTAAAAAGAGGGTACAATCCCAATGTGACAATACCCTCTTTTTGAAATTATCCTATTCATCTCCAGGGAGCCGGCTGCACCAAATACGGGTTACCACTCTCATCTTCTCCCATGGTCTGTATTTGCCCTTCCGGTAATGGGAACATGGTCCTGGCACTACTCAGTGTGGAAGCCGTAGCAAATTTGGCTAGGAAATTCCTTTCAAACTGAATATAATCAGCCAGCTCTTTACTCATATATTCTCCACCCCAACGAGCCAGATCAAACCAACGCTGCCCTTCCATTGCCAACTCCAGCTTACGTTCCATACGAACAGCCTTGATACAGGTTTCCTTATCGCTGAATGCCGCATGGGTTGAAGGATAGTTTTCAATCTTATAATTGGCAGCAGGTGCACCATCTATCTTAATGATATTCACCTCTAATGCAGCACGGGTACGTATCTGATTCACCAGATCCATTGCTGCTGCCAGTTCATTGTCATTGGCCAGACATTCAGCATACAACAGTATCATATCCCGAAGGCTCAAATACTGAAGATTGATAGCTGATCCCGGTGCCCATCCGTCGTGCAAAGCTCCTCCGGCTAAACCCTCATCCTGTTCTTTTTTGGTGTACACATGTTTCTTGGGCAGAAAGTATCCGCCATTGGCCACATCCCGCACCCAGTTATTTTGGGGTAACCCCCAATCCTTGTATGGAATACCGAAGCGTCCAACTGCGAAATCGAGACGGGGATCTACCGGAACATTATTGTTCACCGATATCGGGGCTTTTTCATCGCTCGATATATTTCTCACGGTTACATAGGGTACGCTTCTGTATGAATTATCCAGCAACGGTAGTCCATCCGCTCCCACTTTAAAAGAGTTGGCCAGTTCGTTGGAAGGCTGGTAAAATCCACAACAACCACCGGGCGATCCATCTCCTCCGTGAGGATAACAAAGCGACAATCCACTATTTGCATTATTATAATCGGATGAGAATTGTACTGCAAATATGGACTCTCTTCCATTATCGCGATAACTTTCAAAGTTGGCACTCAGGTCATCTTCCAAAGCATATTTCAGCCCATTGGATGTCACCCCGTTATCTATCACATCTTTTAAAATAGGCTTGGCAGCTGCCAGGTCACCCTTATGCATTAAAATCTTCGCCTTCAATGCTTTGGCAGCCCAATGATTGGCCCGGCCAGGGCTATCCTGTGTGGCGGGCAGGTCACGAATGGCAATGTCAATATCTTCAATTACCTTGGGATAAATATCAATATCGTTATGCACCTTGGGATCATTGTCGGTAATGGTTTCATCTACCCAGGGGATATAAGGTCCAAAAACCTTGATTCCTTCAAAATAAAACAATGCCCGGAGAAAATATAATTCGCCATTCCTTGATTTCTGGAAAGCCTCGGGAAGTTCTTCCACCTCTGCCATTGTCTGTAGGGCAATATTCACCCGTTTTGCCCCTTTATATACCCACTGATATTTTTCATTAATATATCCGTTGGTAGGCAATGTACTATACATCTCCATTTCATTCAATACCGACTGGTCATTAGCATCAGATCCCTTATTGGCATCTCCACCGTACATTCCTCCGAATGTCCAGTTAAACGGGGTAGCACCCCATCCGTTTTCAGTCAGATTTGCATAGGCATTCACCGTTAAAAGGTCAATACCCGTCTGGTTTTTCAAAGCTTCATGATTAATACTTCCCTGTGGATCTTTGTACAGAAAGTCTTCCCCACAAGAACCCAGTAAAACGATTACCGAAATAACCAGTATATATAATTTATTTTTGTACTTCATTGCTCTGTAATTTAATGTGATTAAAATTCAAAATTAACACCAAAGAGGAACCTCATGGTCGTAGGCCATCCACCGGCATCAAGTCCTCTACGGAGGTCCGAACCACTACCTGTTCCCGTTTCCATATTAGTGATCTCGGGATCCAGACCGCTGTATTTGGTGAATGTAAGCAGATTTTCCGCCTGAATATACAACCGAAGGTTGGAAATGGTTGCTTTCTCCAGTAAAAGTTTCGGGAAAGTATATCCCAGTACGAGATTTTTCAATTTAAGGAATGAACCGTCTTCCACATAATAAGATGAAGCAACGGCGCCACCCCAGTTATCTTTAGAGTCAAGCACCGGCAGTTTAGCTTTGGAATTGTCCGCTCCTTCTCGCCAGGAATAATCCCTCATCGTGGTCGAACGATTTCCTCCGAACAACGGGAAATCGGTAAAATATTTGGTATTATTGAACAGATCATTCCCAATGGTAGAATACCAGAACATGGTAAAATCCCAGTTTTTATAGGTCAATGAAGCATTCAGGCCGGCTACCAGGTCCGGATGCGGGTTTCCGATTACCGTACGGTCGTACGAATTGATCACTCCGTCAGGTACGCCATCGGGGCCGCTTACATCTTCAAACTTAAATTTACCGACATAGGACCCGGGATTACCGGTTATACTGGCTTTGTCCGTTCCGTATGGTACCGGCGAATTCAATACATCATCCTCGTTTTCATAAAAACCAATGATATTGTAACCAAAAAATTCAGAGATTGCACGCCCTTTAATAGTTCTGGTTGCAGAAGTGGAAAGACGGAATCCATCTCCATATAATGCATAATCATCAGCATCGGACAACTTCAGTACTTTATTCTTATAGGTGGAAAGGTTTAATCCGAGATCCCAGGCCAGATCGCCGGCTCTATCACGGTAGTTGAAACTGAAATCGAACCCTCTGTTCTGCATATCCCCATAATTGATATAGGGTCGTCCGATCTCCGTATTGGCTAATGCCGAGTAAGCAGCCTGGATCAACATATCCGATGTAATCTTATTATAAAATTCGAATGTGGAGGAAAACCGCCCTCTTCCGAAAGTAGCATCCACACCGATATTGGTCATCTTGGTTGCCTCCCATCGGGTGTCTTCATTTCCATAAGTAGCCAATCTGTATCCCAGATTCGACCCGGTATTCGCACCACCCAAATCGTAGTTCGTATTCTCGGGAGTTGTACCAAAAAGCATCGCGTAATTAGTCGCACGGGGTATTTCGGCATTACCGGTATGACCGTAACCAACACGCAATTTCAGGTCATCCAACCAGCTTCTAGTATTTTCCATAAATTCCTCTTCCGATACACGCCAACCGGCAGACATGGAAGGAAATGTTCCATAACGGTTCTTTTTTGAGAAACGTGATACACCGTCACGACGAACGATCCCGGTGAACAGGTATTTATCTGCAAAAGCATAATCAGCACGTCCAAAAACACCAAATAGGGCGAATTCCCCATTGTACCAGGAGTTATTGGTCCGTTGATTGTCGTTTTCACCCATTGCCAGCACCCATGTATTGGGATTGTCTTCATACAGATAATTATAACGGCGCGCTTCCATACCCCTTCCCAATCCGTCACGAATGGCTTCCGTTCCCAGCACCACGTTCAACGAATGGACATCCTCCAATACCTTGTTATAGGTAAGGGTATTGGTCCAGACCCACCGGAAATTGAAAGAAGCTGCCTCCTGAAAATGGTTGTTACCGGGACTTTCAGAGAATTCAAGATTTTTCTTACTGATATAATAACTGTAAGCATTGGTATAATCCAATCCGAAACTGGTGCGGAACATCAGTTCTTTCATCAAATCGATTTCCGACCATATATTTCCGAAGATACGTGAATTACTCCAGTAATTATCCTTATTCCTCTCCTGTATCGCTACAGGATTCTGCCAGTTACCCGTACCGGTGATCTTCGAACCACCCCAGTTACCGAAAGTATCTTTTACCGGAACCCAGGGCGAGGCACGATATACCCATGAATACGGGGTGCTTTCGGATGAATTGCTGGTCAGTCCCTGATCTTTCGTCCATGTATATTGCAGGTTTTCACCTACGCGTAACCACGGCCGCACATCGAAAGATGTATTGAGACGGGTTTGATAACGTGTATAATAAGAATGAATAACCGTCCCTTTCTGATCGAAATAATTCAATCCCATCAGATATCGACCTTTTGCTCCTCCACCAGAGAGCGTCAACTGATGATTTTGCATTGGTGCTACCCGGTCCACAGCATCCCACCAGTCGGTATCTGAGAACGGAACAATCTGGTTATCGGGGAAATTATAATTATTGATATTGATGTTCTGGCTTCCCTGGGCACCTGTTGTAGTCAAGTAATTCGGAATTTTTGGTTGAGCCCCTGAACCAAACTGGGCATGCTCGGGAACACCTGTCTCACCGCGCAGGTCAAACGAATTTTGTTGCGATTCCCACTCTATAGCTAACCTATCCATGGAATTCAGCAGGTCATACCTTTTCCCTGTCTTTTGCACACCATAATAGGCGTCGTAGGTAAGTTTCGGCTGTCCCGATCCGGTTCCTCTTTTCGTGGTGATCAGGATCACACCGTTCGCGGCCTGTGCACCGTAAATAGCTGCCGAAGAAGCATCTTTCAACACCTGCATGCTCTCTATATCATTCGGATTCAGACTGCTCAGATTCTGATTACGGGTAGAAACTCCATCAATCACATACAGCGGCCCGTTATCATTTACCGTATTAATTCCACGGATACGTACCATAGTAGCCGAACCGGGAGAACCGGTCTGTCCGATATATACCCCCGGCGTTTTACCCTGCAACTGTTGCGCAGCCGAAGCGCCGGAGGAAGCGAGAAGTTCTTTCGTATCCACAACCGCTACCGAACCGGTGATATCTCTCTTGGCCTGCGTTCCATAACCGACCACTACAATTTCCTGAAGACTCTCCATATCTTCTACCATCACTACGGTGATGGAGCGGTTACTCCCTACAAGCACTTCTTCCGTAATATAACCCACATAGGTAAAGACCAATTCCGAATTTTGGGAAGCCACATTCAATGTGAAATTCCCTTCGGAATCGGTAACCGTGCCGTTCAGGGTTCCCTTTTCGACGACATTCACCCCGATCATCGGAGTGCCGCCGACATCAGTAACCGTACCCTGAATACGTGTTTGCGCAAACATTCCCAGGGATATTATCCACACAGATGCGAATAACCACCCTCTCATTAGATTTAACATTCTTTGTTTCATACTTTCATGTTGTTTGAATTAATAATTAAAAATGTGTATTTGATTAGGTACCAGGCAAAATAGTTTTGCCTCAATATTCATTCCGCTGATATTGAATGCTTTCATTCTATTAATTCTCCCTTCTCCACAAAACCGGACAATACATCAAGATTACCTGTGGAACAGAGGATAAATCAGCCAGTCAGCTTTAAGTTGGTTTATTGATAAACAAGAGTATCAAATGGTTTTTAAGCATAATTTAAAAAATTAGATAAGTGAATAACAGTATTACAAAACCTGTTCCGAACAGTTTTTCGAAACAGACAGCAGATAAGCAGAGACATGACAAACACCTGCCGTATTCCTTTGAATCACGGCAATATGATATTATCCGGAACATCCAATAAATGTCCCGAAATATTTTACGGAGCCTGATGAAAATAGAACAATCCTCTTTTTTTCGGGGAATATGCGAATGGTATCTATAACGGATAACAAGCCGGAAATGAAATAACCTGGCTCTCGCCGTCTCGAAGTAAGGATTTGTTGATTTTAAACGATAAGGGAAGGATTTAAAAATCTCTTCAAATTGGTTAAATAGTGTAAAATACCCCCCCCGTCCGTTAATATTCGTTAACATACAGAAAACGAAAGGATAAGAGGCTGATATTTTCACGCTATAAGTCATTTTGTTTTACCTTTTGGTACAAATTTACATTTTTAATTAAAACAAAAATAAATATATTAATCAATTTATGCAAATAAAAAATGCATTAATTTTTAATCAAGGTTCTTATTTCTAAAAATAAAAAATACAACCCCTATATATAATATTAATATTCAATAATATAAAAGAAAGGATTTATTTCGAATAATAATTGCATACTTCTTCCATTTTAATCACCGTCTCTTTGCCTTGCACAAAATTTAACACTATATCGTTAATAAGAACAAAAAGAGTTTCACCTCATTTATATAACAACATACCTTACCTTCAACCTTTTTGTTTTTCTATTGAATAACACTCCTCTGAATCAAGAGTAAAACATCAAGGGTCAGGAATAAAGGTTGTTTTAGAGCCGGGATTTCTCAGCTAAAATCAATCTATAGTTCTCCAAATTCACAGAAATGTAACGGATTTGTGGATTTAATAATGTATATTTGTTTTAATAATATTACAAACAATTACCAGTATGGACAAAAGAATTTATCTAAGTCTCTTATTTATCTTATTTATTGCCGTTTATGGCTGGTCACAAACTGAGATCATCGCCCACCGTGGTTACTGGAAGACCGACGGTTCGGCACAGAACTCCATTGCAGCCCTGATGAAAGCCGATTCCATCCATGTATATGGCTCTGAGGTAGATATATGGCTCTCTTCTGATGGTATTCCGGTGGTAAATCACGATGCTGATGTCACTCTGGAGGGAAAGAAGCTGATTGTACAGGACACACCGGCCGCTACGCTCAGAAAGGTAAAACTTGCCAACGGAGAACCACTCCCGACAATGGAAGAGTACCTGAATGCTTTCTCCCAATGCAAGCACACCAAACTGATCATTGAGTTCAAAACGCACAGATCAAAAGAGATGGAGGATGATCTGGCGAAGAAAGTGATCGATATGATACATGAACGCGGACTGCAGGATAGAGTGGAATATATTTCTTTCGGAATTAATTTTGTACAGCAGGTCAGAAAACTCGATCCGGACGCACCGGTCTATTATCTCAATGGCGATTTGTCACCACGTGTGCTTGCTAAAATGGGGTTGAGCGGATTCGACTATCACTTCAACGTGTTGTATCAAAAACCAGAATGGGTGAAGGAAGCACACGCGTTGGGGCAAAAAGTAAATGTATGGACGGTGAACAAACCAGAAGATATCCAAAAGATCATTGACCTGAAAGTAGATTATATTACCACCGATGAACCTTTGCTGGTAAAAGAGATACTACAGGCACAATGATTTTGAAACGGACTGCAAAAGAGTAAAAAAGTGGCGGGCATATATATCCATATTCCTTTTTGTAAAACCCGGTGTACTTACTGTGATTTTTACACCGGTACCAACGAAACGCAGATGGATGCTTTCGTCGATGCACTCTGTGCCGAAGCCAGGATAAGAAAAGATGAGATTCCGGAACAGGTGAAGACCGTTTACTTTGGCGGTGGAACCCCTTCACGACTCCGGCAGGAACATTTCGACAAGATATTCGATGCACTACAGCACCATTATTTCATTGCCCCGGAGGTGGAGATCACGGTGGAAGCAAACCCCGACGATCTTTCGGAGGCGTATGTGGAGATGCTCTCCCAATTACCTGTCAACCGCCTCAGCATCGGCATACAGAGTTTTGACGACGAAGAGTTGAAATTCCTGAGTCGGCGGCATTCAGCACAGCAGGCCATCGACACCGTGAAGAGATGCCAGCAACATGGTTTCGGGAATATAAGCATCGACCTGATGTATGGATTACCGCAACAGACAGAGGAGATTTGGCAGTATAATCTGGCACAGGCCATTGCCCTCGATATCCCTCATATCTCCTCCTACCATCTTATCTATGAAGAGAAAACAAAAATGTACAGGCTTTTACAAGCCGGCAGAATAAAACCGATAGGTGAAGAGGTCAGCACCACCATGTTCACTATGCTGATTGACCAGCTCACCTCGCATGGATATATCCACTATGAAATTTCAGCATTTGGGAAAGAGGGTTACTTTTCACGACATAACAGTTCTTATTGGAAGAACGAGAAATACCTCGGTTTAGGGCCGGCAGCCCATTCGTTCGATGGTGACAACCGTTCCTTGAATGTGCCGTCACTTATCCGGTATATCAGAGGTATAGAATCGGGCATATTGAACCGTGAAACAGAATATCTGAGCCTCAGTGAAAAATATAATGAAACCGTGCTTACTGGTCTGCGTACTATGTGGGGACTCGATCTTAGGGAACTTATAACCCGCTTTGGTGATGAATTTTACCGCTACTGCTTACAAAATGCACGAAAGTACCTTGACAGGAATCTGCTCAAAACCGAAGACGACAGGTTGAAACTGACCCGCGACGGTATCTTTATATCTGACGGTATTATGAGCGACCTGATGTGGGTCGGTTAAGTGATTACTCTACTTCCAACTGATTCTGGAAATCATAAAAGGTTTTCCTCATCAGATCAGCCAATGACAGTTGATAATTGATATACGCTCTCAGGTGGGATGTATAAGCATTGTTCAGACGATTCCTCTCCAACGCCAACCCCTGACTGTCAATGTCCCCGTCAGAAAACCGCTGGCGTGTTATCTCAAAACTTTTTTCGGCAACCACCACATTTTTTTCCAGCACCTGCAATCTTTTTAAATTGCTGTTGATGCTGGCAATAAGATTTTTCACTTCGGTCTCTATTTCCCTTTCAACCTCTTCTTTCCGATAATTGTATTGTTTTAACCGAGATTCGGAAGCTCTTACCAAAGCCTTGTTTTCTCCCCAATCGAGGATGGGTATTGTAATGGTCAACCCCACACCATAACTGGAATTTCTATCTATCAGGTTTCTGTATGAATTTCTAATGGAAGGGAAAAGACCAATATCGGTTTGCTGATCTATACCGGCCCTTTCAAAATAAGCGTCGATACTCCCTCTGATCATTCCGTTTGATTTCTGCTGCTTTATGTTCAACTTCTGCAATTCTATCTGTATCTCCTGCTCTCTGACCTCCAACCTGTTTTTGAGTGCCATCTCAATAGCCTTCTCAGGATCGACTATTATAATCTGATAGTTTAACTCGTTGTTCAATGTCACGCTATCATCCAAATTCAACCCTAACAATTCTTTGAAGGAGTTTTTGGCAGACACTTCATTTAAAACCGCAATATCGTGATTATTTTGCGCTTCGGCCAAATCGACCTCCATCTGTAAAGCATCTACTTCACGTATCAATCCGGCAGCATATTTATTCTGCGATATTTCATGTGCATCCATTTGCCTTTCCAGGTCGAGATGGGCGATCTCCGTACTTCTTTGGAGCGACAATAAATTATAATATGCGCTACTTACCTGATATACAAGATTCAATTCTTCCCTTTTATACTGTTTGCTGGAGCGTTCGTAATCAAGTTCCGCTCTTTTAAGTGTCGACCGGATATTATTGTATGCATAAAAAGAATGGAGCGGCTGACTAAATCCAATACGGGAACGCAGACGGGAAGAACGGAAATTGCTATTTAAATTTTCTCCACTTGATAACATATTCTGAATAAATATATTACCATCTGTCGGCAAAGGCTGGTTGATAGTCAATATGGTGGAATAACCCAGCTCTTTCACAGGATAATAAAAGGTAATACCCGTGGTATCTTTCCAGCTTTCAATAGTTTCAGTGTATTGAGGAGCTCCAATGGTCATATCAATATGCGTCTTCAACCGGCTGGTAGCGGACTTCAAATTATATTCGGCAATTTTAAGGTCTTCTCCTAATTTCAACATACTGTAACTTTTGCTCTTAGCTATCTCGATACTTTCTTCCAAAGTAAGGGTATGCACCGACTGACTATGCAATAACAGTGAAGAGACACATAAATATGTACAGATTAAAAACAATTTTTTCATAAGATTCTATTGATTTGGGAATTAATAAAAAGTGAAAAGTGAAAAACTAAAAGTGAAAAGTAAATATTAGAACCAAGAGTCAAGGACCAAAAATCAAGACTTTTAAATTTCTTTACTTCTTCACTTCCCAATTCTAATTTCTTAATTCTAATTTCTTAATTCTAATTATCAACTTAATTGTTTTCTTTTAAGATTCGGCTTATCGGAATGGATCATCCCGTCTTTCAGATAAATATTCCGATGGGCATAGTCTGCTATTTCCTGTTCATGCGTAATTAAAATAATGGTGTTTCCTTCTTTGTGCAATTCATCGAACAACCTCATGATCTCTACCCCTGTTTTAGAATCGAGCGCTCCGGTAGGTTCATCCGCCAACAATATCCCGGGATTGGTTACCAGAGCCCTGGCAATAGCTACTCTCTGTCGCTGTCCGCCACTCAATTCCGAAGGTTTATGATGCAACCGGTCAGACAACCCTACCCTTTCCAAAGCTTTCAATGCCTTTTCCCGGCGCTCAATACCCGGTATTCCCGCATAAACTAACGGCAATTCCACATTCTGAATGGCATTCAACCGAGGCAGCAGATTAAAATTCTGAAAAATAAAACCTATTTCCCTGTTTCTGGTAAGCGAAAGGGCATCATCATCCAAAGTATTCACATCAATATTGTTCAGATAGTAATGCCCGCTCGATGCGGTATCCAGGCAACCGAGGATATTCATTAATGTCGACTTACCCGAACCGGAAGGCCCCATGATCGCCACATATTCGTTTTTTTCGATATAGAGGTTGATACCGTGTATGACAGGGATTTCACTTTCTCCGAGGGAATAACTCTTCTTCAGGTTTTTTATTTCTATCAACATATCATTTTATTTTATTCGTAACGGATAGAGTCTACAGGTTTCAAATTGGCGGCGTTCTTTGCCGGCAGATAGCCAAAACTCACCCCCACGATTACCGAAAAGGAGAATGCGATAAAAACGGAGTAGGGTTTGATAAAGGTGGTTATATCCGTAAACAGGGTAACGATCAACGACAATACTACACCGATCAGCACACCTATCAATCCACCGGTAATACTGATTGCCACCGATTCGGTGACAAACTGGCTCATAATATCGATCTTCCGGGCTCCTACCGATCTTCGGATCCCTATCTCGCGTGTACGCTCCATTACAGTTGCCAGCATAATGTTCATAATACCTATGCCTCCTACCAATAACGATATGGCAGCAATGGCTCCCAAAAGGAAGTTATAGATCTGCCGTTCTTTTTCTTCCTGTTTAAGAAGCTCGTAAGGGATCACAATACTGTAATCGTCATTATTAAAGTGATGTCTCTTTAATATTTCATCAATAATTTTGGAAGCCTCGATCAATTTATCCGAATTATTGATCTGCACCGTGATCTGCTGTATTTCACTGGAGAGGATATTATCCCGTGTAAAACGGTTCAGGAACAAAGATAACGGCACATAGACATCCGTATTCAGATCCCTTGCAGCCAGTTCACCTACGGTTTCAGTAAAAAGACTTTTCGATGCCAGTATGCCAATCACTTCCAGCCATTGGTCGTCTATCTTTACCAGCTTACCGATAGGATCTTCACCTTTAAAAAAACTGGCAGCCACACCCGCACCCAGGACACAGACCTTTAATCGTTCGTTGTAATGTTTTTCATTGATGAAGTAGCCTTGTTGGACTTTATAATTCATCAAACTGAGAAAATCGGGTGTAATGCCTATAACAGTAGATTTTACCGATTTGTCATCAAACTTCACTTCGGTATTTTTTTCTGCCTGCGATGCAACCCTTTCAACTCCCGGGACAATTTCCTTAATGACATTGGCATCCTGAATGGAAAGACCCTGGGAGAATTTAGCCCGCACCTCTTCCAGCTCTTCATCGGAGAGTGATTTTTCCCTGACAATGATATTGTTTACCCCCAAATCCTGGTATTTCGCAATAGCCTCGCGTTTTGCACCTTCCCCGATCGATAACATAGTAATCACCGATGCCACACCAAATATGATTCCCAGCATTGTCAGGAAAGAGCGAAATTTGTGGTCAACCAGTCCCTGAAGTGCCAAGCGAATATTTTCACCGTATTGCATATGCTGTTTTATAAAAATTCACAACTCACTGTCATCCCCGGCTTTAATCTCTCATCCGGCTCTAATATCCTGACTTCCACATCAAAAACTCTTTGACGGGATTTTTGGTCTTTCAACCTGCATAACTTCCCGATATAGGCTATTTCACCTTCAAAGACCACCTTTGGCAATGCATCTAAACGAACTGATACTTTCTGGTTGACCTCTATTTTCAGAAAGTCGGTCTCATTCACCTGGGTATTCACTTTCATAAACTCCAGTTCGGGAACTTTGGCCAAATTATTTCCCGCATAAATATTATCCCCTATTTTGTATAAAGTAGGATTGATATTTTGCCGATTCAATTCAATCTGAAATACGCCTGATACAGGTGTCCGTAAAGTAAGTGTCGGCAGCAATGCTTTTGCATTTTCTATCTCTTTTCTAATCTGTTCGACCCTGATCTCCTGAATTTTTAAATCGTTAGCATTGATGACCTTATTCAACTCATAGATCCTTTTCTCTTTCTCAAGATTGATCTCTGCCTGGTCAAACTCCAGTTTTTTTATCCGTCGTAACCGTTCCGATTCAAAACGGGATGCTTCCAATTCGATCTTTTTTAAATCGAATGACGCCAGTTCGTTTCTGATTCTCGATTCGCTTTCCTGTTCCCTGTTTTCCTGTTCCACATACAATTTTTCCAACACGGCTAATTGTGTTTCCAGATTACTCTCCTGATCCAGGATAAATTTATTGATATCTGCAGGATCCAGTTGAGCAATCGAATCTCCTTTTTTCACTATTTCTCCATGATTCAGCAGCCCGATGATCTTCATTTGATACCAATGCCGCCCGTACCTCGGTATGACAAAGGATATGGAATTGACGGCAGCAAGCTCTCCCGTTTCTATAATGGTACTTCCATCCGATGTTCTTCTTTCATTACCCTCCGACCAAACTCCCTTTTTACAGGAAATAGAAAACAACAGCAGGAAAAACACTACCGAAAGACTATATATAATGCTTTTTTTCATACAATCATTTTTTATTAATTGACAATTGTCAATTATCCCGCCTCACTGCTTTCCGGTTTCTTCTCGTCGGGTTCTACTGCAAAGGGATCCACCAGTGCAATTTCATCCCCTTCTTTGAGTCCATTGACAACGACCACGTAATCGGTATTATTCTGGCCGGTCTCAACTTCTATTTTATCATAACCACTTGTACTTTTTTTATAGACAAAGTTCTTATCTCCCTCTGGTCTCACCGCATCCAAAGGAATATAAAGCACATCTTCTATCTTGTCTATAATAATTCTGCAACTCACGGTAAGGCCGGGGAGCAGGTGCTTGTCCGACTCGTTCAGCAATATTTCAACCGGAAATACTTTTATCTTCGATGATCCGTCTTTATTCACGGCAAGATTGGCAATTGAGTTGACTGTCCCGGTGAAGATACTATCCGAAAATGCATCCGGCTTTATCTCGACTTTCAGACCTTTACTGATTTTCGCTACATCCACTTCGTTAATCCTTACCGTTGCTTTTAACACGGCCAGATCGGGGAGCTGGATAATGGGAAATCCACCCCAGCATTGATCGCCAATCTGAAATTTATTGTTACTGCTCCAGTTCCGTGAGATGATGGCAATTCCGGATGAAGGAGTAACCACAGACAATTTTTTCAGTGTTTCATGCGCTTCATCAAGCCGGGATTGAAATTGCATGATGGAAAGATTTTTTTGCTTCACTTCTTCCCTCTGTATTTTTATCCGGTTATCTATCTGTTCTTTGGCTCTTTCCAAAGCAATATCTGCCTTATCAAGATTCAGTTGTATCTCTTTTTTCTTTATCTCCGATTCATACTCTGCCGACTCAAATCGTATTTTAGATATTTCATGGGAAATTCGCGCCACCTCATAGCCGGCTCTCAGTTCTTCCAGATCGGATTTCTGCTGAGCGATCATCTTCTCAAACTCAGCCTTGGCTATTTCCAGACTCGACTCCGCTTCTACAATGCCTTTAAGAACTTCCGACGGGTCGAAAACGATGAGTGTGTCTCCTGCTTTCACCTCCTGTCCATCTTTTACCAGTTCGGTAATTTTCAGATTACCATATCTCCATGAGATAAGAGGCGCCACAATATTGATAGATTGTACAGCTTCTATTTCTCCTTCTTCATACAAATCAAGAAAAAGAGTTCCTTTTGCCACTTTTCCTACAGGTACTTGCTGAGTTTCTTTCCGGCCGCATGCAGCAAAGAATATCAAACAAAAAAGGAGAAAAAAAAGCGTATTAAACTTGTTCCTCATTTTATCAGTATTTATCTTATTGTTGTAAAATCATTGAAGCAATATCACACCCTAACGAATTGAGTCCGAGAGGAACCTCTTCCCTCTTATAAATGAAGCGGGCGGTTTAATCAGAGAAATTACTTCTCCCTTTCTTAAACCTGTGGTAACTATCGATTCTTTTATTGACGACGGGCCGGTTGCAATTTGGCGCATCTCATATTTATTATTATTCCTGACATACACGACCTTCATCGAATCAACATCATAAATGGCAATCTGGGGAATTACGATGGTATCTCCGATATAGGTTGTAATTACACGGCTGTTTGCTGTAAATCCCGGTTCGGGAAGCTGTATCACACTATCGATAGATGCTTCTACCTCAAAAAACTTCACTTTTGAATCTCTTTTATAGGGTTGTCCGACGGGTAATTTTTTGGTTATTCTTCCATATGCACTGTTCCCCGGCATGGCCTCAAAGGTGTAAGCCACAGAATCGTTTTCATTGATCTGTTTGAAATCTGTTTCATTGACAGCCATTTTCACCTTCATTTCCGACATCTCAGGGATAATAACCACCGGCATATTATTCCAGACATTGTCCCCCACTTTTAACTTGGCGCCTGTCATGCGGGAATCGGCAATAATAGCCAATCCTTTTTTAGGAGCCCTGATAGTCAACTCTTCAAGAATTTTTTCTGCTGATTGTAAACGGTTGGTCAACTGCTGGATATTTATTTCCAACTTTCTTATTTCGGACTGATTAATGATATCAAGGGCATTCAGTTTCTGTTCGAATTTTACTTTTTCTATGTATGCCCTTTCAAGTTCTAATTCCTTGATTCTTCTCTGGGTTGGCGTGGCAAATTTGAGTTGCAAGGAATCAAGATGGGCGATGTCCGTATCGACCTCGTTATTCTTCACCTGTGCTTCCAAGAGAGCGTATTGCATCTTCAAATCGGCATTGACCTTGTTCAATTCAGCCGTAGCATTTTCCAATGCAATTTGCAGGTTGTCATAGTTGTTCTGTTGATTATTATCCTCAATAATACATACTATATCTCCTTCGTTGACATATGTACCATTATCAATCAGGAAGGTGACTATCCCGTCTACATTACCCGGACAAGCCAAGGTTGTAAACCGGATAGGCTCGACTATACCTTCAATTAAAATCGAATTCTCAAAATCCGTTTTGGAAACGGTATAAGTAGATATACTCTCTTTATTTTTCAAATTACATGAAGAGAGACAAAAGAATAAAGTTAAAATAAAAATTATCTTATCTTTTTTGAAGATAATATGATTAGATCGATAGTGCAATAAAAAAAATTTTGGTATTCACCCCTGTTTGTTGCAAATATCGAAAAAAAAGATGATATACCAAAAAATATTACACCTAAAAATGATATCAACTCAATCCTTCCACTTCTCCGTTAACGATATCTATCCGTTTGGCCTGCGGATCGGCGGGTAATCCGGGCATACGCATCATCTCACCGGCGATGGCAACGATAAACTCCGAACCACGGTTAATCACCAGATCATTGATTTTAAACCGGAAATCTTTAGCTACTCCATACCATTTGGGGTCGGCTGAGAAAGAGTATTGTGTTTTAGCGATGCATACCGGCATCTTTTCGAGGGGTGTTCCTTCAACCAGTTTCAGTTTTTTCAATGCTTTCTCACCCATTACCACATCGCGTGCACCATAAATCCGCGTGGCAATCTTGGTAAGCTTGGTTTCGATATCATCCTCATCGTCGTAAGTAAATTTCAAATCCCCTGATGGTCTGTTCTCGACGGCATCTACTACCGCTTCGGCCAACTCCACGGCACCTGCACCTCCGTCGGTAAACGCCTCATTGACAGCAAACGACACTCCACGATCATGACAAAAGGTACGTACCATATCGATCTCTTCAGCGGTATCAAAAGCATATTTATTAAATGCCACCACGACCGACTGACCAAAACCAGCCAGGTTTTCAAGATGTTTCCCCAGATTCTCCAATCCTTTTCTCAAACCTTCCATATCGGGCTCTTTGATCATCTTCTCCGGTGTGCCTCCGTGCATCTTCAACCCCTGCGCTGTAGCAACAATGACGGTCAGTTTGGGACGCAATCCGCTCTTACGGCACTTGATATTGAAAAATTTCTCTGCACCCAGATCAGCCCCGAAACCTGCCTCAGTCACCACGTAATCACCATATGACATCGCCATTTTGGTAGCCAGGACCGAGTTACATCCATGCGCGATATTGGCGAACGGACCACCGTGTATAAAAGCAGCTGTATTTTCAGTAGTCTGCACCAGGTTAGGATGGATGGCATCTTTCATCAATACGGTGATAGCGCCTGCCACGCCCAGATCTTTTACAGTGAATGGTTCACCGTCGATCCTGTATCCCAGGAGTATATTCTCTATCCGTCTGCGGAGATCGGGTTCATCTTCTGCTAAGCAAAGGATAGCCATCAGCTCTGATGCAGCGGTAATATCGAAACCTCCTTCCTGAGGTATCCCGTTACTCGGTCCGAGTCCCGTAACAATATAACGCAGATTTCGGTCGTTTACATCCAGTACCCGTTTCCAGAGCACCTCTTTGATCGCCTCGCCAGTACCTTGCACGCGAAAGATATAGTTGTCGAGCAGCGCAGAAATGGTATTATGGGCTGTGGTCACAGCATGGAAATCACCAGTAAAATGGAGATTGATGTTTTCCATAGGAAGCACCTGGGCATATCCTCCACCCGCAGCACCGCCTTTCATCCCGAATACAGGGCCTAATGAGGGTTCACGTAATGCAATGATAGCTTTCTTCCCAATCTTGTTCAATCCCAACGCCAACCCTATGGAAACGGTTGTCTTACCGATACCCGCCTTGGTAGCGGTAATCGCCGTCACTAATATAAGATTACTACGGCTAATTTTTTCCTGATCGATAAGATGGAGAGGTATCTTTGCCATATGTCTTCCGAAACCGATCACTTCTTCGCGATCGATCCCTATACTCTCTGCTATATCTTTAATTTTTCTCAGGGGTGTTTCCCTCGCAATTTGAATGTCTGATTTCATCTAAAATTGATTTACTTATTTGTTGATTTAACGATTTACTGATTAACAAATCATCACATCATCCTTCCCTCTTTAGTTTTCACCTTCCCACCTTCCCACTTTCCCACCTTATTTCAGTTTTTCTTCCAGCATGATCAACTGATCACGCAATTGTGCCGCCTCTAAGAATTCCAGTTTTTTTGCTGCTGCCATCATTGCTTTCCTCGTCTGCTCAATTTTTTTCTTCAGGTCGTCGGTCGAAGCATACTCAGGTATCGGTTCCGCCGCCAAAGCATAATAATCCGGTTCTATATATGCTTTTGCTTCAGCTGTTATTTTATATTCTCTGGTCAATACCGATGAGCGTGCCTTCTTTATCTGCTGCGGTGTGATGCCATGCTCTTCATTATATTTTATCTGCTTTTCACGCCTGCGATTGGTCTCGTCGATAGTCATCTGCATACTATCGGTCATTTTATCGGCATAGAAAATCACCTTTCCGTTCACGTTACGTGCCGCACGACCGGCTGTCTGGGTAAGGGATCGATGGGAGCGGAGAAATCCTTCCTTGTCGGCATCCAGTACTGCCACAAGCGATACCTCGGGTAAATCCAACCCTTCACGCAACAGATTCACACCGATCAACACGTCGAACAACCCGCTACGCAATTCATCCATGATCTTCACCCTCTCCAATGTCTCTACATCGGAGTGGATATAATTACACCGTACACCATTCTTTGTCAGGTAATCGGTCAGTTCTTCGGCCATCCGTTTGGTGAGGGTAGTCACCAATACCCGCTCATCGACCTCCACGCGCTGCCGGATCTCTTCCATCAGGTCGTCGATCTGGTTCAGGCTGGGACGCACATCTATAGGCGGATCGAGCAACCCTGTAGGACGAATCAACTGGTCGACCACAATCCCTTCCGATTTTTCCAGTTCATAATCAGCAGGGGTGGCGCTCACAAAAATAATCTCAGGGGTAATCGCTTCAAACTCTTCGAACTTCAGCGGACGGTTATCGATCGCTGCCGGAAGCCGGAACCCAAATTCTACAAGATTGATCTTGCGGGAGTGATCGCCCCCGTACATAGCACGGATCTGCGGGATGGTGACATGGCTTTCGTCAATAACAGTGAGATAGTCTTCGGGAAAGAAGTCGAGGAGACAGAAAGGACGTGTACCGGCGGCACGGCCGTCGAAATAGCGGGAATAGTTCTCTATCCCGGAACAATAACCTATCTCCTTGATCATCTCCAGGTCATAGGTCACCCTTTCGTAAAGTCGCTTGGCCTCATACGGTTTTCCGATAGACTGAAAGAACTCCACCTGTTTTCCCAGATCGATCTGTATTTCATCTATCGCCCTGTTAATACGTTCCTGCGTGGTGACAAAAAGGTTGGCTGGAAATATCCGGTAAGAATCCAACCGTTCAATGGTGATCCCACTGAGGGGATCTACCGATTCAATACTCTCTATCTCATCCCCCCAGAAGATAACGCGGATGATATAATCGTGGTATGCCAGGAAAACATCTACCGTATCGCCTTTCACCCGGAAATTCCCACGGTTGAAGTCGGCCGTTTCGTTACGTGAATAAAGACTGTTTACCAGCAGGCGCAATAATTGGTCGCGCTCCATCACCTGCCCCTCACGGATATCGATAGTCGTCTTGTTAAAATCTTCGGGATTCCCGATACCATACAGACAGGAAACTGAAGAAACCACTATCACATCGTTTCTTCCCGAAAGCAGTGAGGAGGTGGCTGCGAGCCGCAGTTTTTCAATCTCATCATTGATGGAAAGATCCTTTTCTATATAGGTATCGGTCGTAGGGATATAAGCCTCCGGCTGATAATAATCGTAGTAGGATACAAAATATTCCACCGCATTATTTGGAAAGAAACTCTTGAACTCGCTATAAAGTTGTGCTGCAAGTGTTTTATTGTGACTCAGCACTAAGGTGGGTTTATTTATCTGTGCAATCACATTGGCCACCGTAAAAGTCTTACCCGATCCGGTAACACCTAACAGGGTCTGATAAGGGACTTTCTGCCGGAGTCCCTCTACCAGTGCCGCGATTGCTTCCGGTTGATCTCCGGTAGGTTGATATGCTGATGTAAGTTGAAAATCCATAGGTATTCTTTAACAAACAGAATTGAATTTAGTTTTCGGGATTGCTGTCTTGGACAACGCCTGTAACCATTACCACTAAGGCGCTTCAGGATAAGGCTTTGTTTCAAATATGCTGACAATCTGAAACAGTGTATCCAGCTCAATGTGGGCAATATAGCCATGTACCTCTTCCGTGGCACCATCTTTCTGATAAGATTTCCGAAGTGGGACATTGATTTTGTAATGGTTGCTGCTCGTCACTTCATATTGTAGTGACTCCAGATCCGGAGTAAATTTCAGAGTGGCACCTTCTGTCTGTGCACCCGTCACAAGCAGCTCACCGGCAATTCTTTCACGGGTAGCGGCACCTGAATTGAAGAAGCGATACACAGTAGGTGCCAGATAGCGAACCATACCATTATGATCTAAGGCAGAAAGGGCTATAAAAAATCCGCCTACTGTAGCACGTATACTATCCAATGTAACGGCATCGGTCGATTGCGGCCGGGAAAGCAAATCATATCTCTTTCGTGCTTCTGCAATATAATCGCCTGCAATACCACCGTTCTCAGCCAACATGATATAATCAGAGTATGACTCTGGCGTATTCATTTGCAAAGTGCCTATCCATATAAGTGAATCGAGTCTTGTCCTTACTAACGGGGCGTAAGGACTATCGGTATGCCTGTCTAAGAAATCACGCAACTCGGTAACGTTGTCAGTTTCTTTCATCTTTTCCCATGCGGCGGCTTCTTCCGATTTCAGTCTGCGCAGGCCGGCCTGTGCTTCGTCAAAGTGCGCACCCCGCGGATGTGCTTCCATATAAGCCAGATATCCCTCTACCGAATTTACTTTTACAGCTGCATCCCATCCGCTGCGATCCAGGTTACTCTTCCGTATGGTAGCGTTATACATAAAAAAGGCTCCTGCCAGAAGAGCAGTCACCAGTACAAATAAAACCGGCGCCCCTACCTTCTTTTTCTTCTTCGGTAGCGTTTTTTCCGTCTCCATTTCCTCCTCATTTGCCCCTATTTTTGATTCCACTTCCCATTCACGCTCTTCCTCTTCATCAGGATGATTTAAACCGTTATGATCCTGATTGACTATTTCTTTTTGGGATAACGCGGAATTGCCGGTCCTATCCTCCAGTTGTTCCTGCATAAGCAAATTTTCAGCAGCAGAAGTATTCTTTTCTTCAATTTCCTTCGGAATCTCTACTTCATATTCAGTATGGATCTTCCTCGTACAATCATCACAAAAAAGCGCTTCTTCCGGCTTGGTTTTTCCACAAAGGGGACAAGATTGAGACATATTTTTCCAGAATTAATGGGAACTCTTACTTATCTACAAATTTACAAGATTTTTTGAAACCGGCATAATTCCTATCACCCTTAGACGTTACACCACCATTTTTTTATTCTTCCATTTATCACATTACTGTATTCCACTCATGGTTGATTCTCTTCTAAAAATACCTTTGTCGTACTATTATTCTGGTCTTGTCCAAAATAAATCAGGGTTGTTTGTCTTGTAATAAATAAATTTCACTCCGGTTTTTTCATTTCCCCATTCTCTTTTTTGAGGTGTTTGCTCAATGCCATCCAACGGCAATAACTCTACATATATCACCTCTTTTCCATTTTCCCGGGTTTCTGTATTATATTCACTTACTAACTGCGTTTGAAGTCTGTAAAGATTTTTCGCCATATAATAGTCTAAATAGTATTCTTTTGTCTGCAACATCGTCCTATTCCAGTTAGCATCTGCATTAAGCACCAAAGGTTCTCCCTTGACAAGTCTTTCTCTGACTTCCTGAATACCAAGTATGCGTCCTTTGTCATCCATCACATAAGCATCAAAGGTTGGGTCAATCCAAATCCATTTATCTAATTCACTGCTATATACCATATTGATAACATGACAATCATCAAATTCTGTGTCTCTTGGCATACAGGTTATGTATCTGGATTTTATCCCTATTGACAAATAACATTCGTTCAATATCGTCGCCAACATCCTGCAATTCACGCCCCGATTTTCAGTTTTACAAATCTCTATCAAATCAATCGCATTTTTCGACGTTGGATTATCACTGCTTCCGTCATGTCTTATCAGATTGTGAATCCAATGCATTAAATTGAAAATTTGGGAAAGTTCACTTCCATTTCCGGCAATAGAGTCCAATTTCAACTCTTTTCTTACCCTGATAAGATTCGGATCATCCTGCGATTGATAACTAAAGGTTGGAATAGGACGATTATCCGAATAGTTATATTTTTTTCCTTGCCTTAGAATCTCCAGTTTCGAAAGTTCCCAAACAATTCGTGTCCTTGCAGAGTCATTCCCATTGAGCAATATCACAAAATCATATTGTTCATTTGGCTCTATATCAAATGAAATGGAGTCTACATCTGTATAGAAAGTGACCTTTTTGGCTGACGTTCTGAAAATATCAGGATTTTCTTCGGGAACAATTCGCCATGCATTCTTTCTAACGACATCATCCTCTTTAATATCCACTTGCGTAGAATTTGCGTGTATGATTTTTAATTCTTTCGGGATGGATTTGTCAGGTTTACAACTTACAATAAAACCGATGATTAATAGAAGTAAAACTATTTTACCTTTCATTGTCCAGTTTTTTACAGCACGGTTACCAATTTTAAAACAGACGCAATATTACTACTTTTTTCAATAAGTACAATAAAATCAAAAAACAGAAATAATCAATCAGAAAGACGGTTACAAATTATTTCTATAAGTATAGAACTATCTGCTTATAAACTTTACCGTTCATCATAATAAATGAGACTGTTTTGCCAAAACAGACATTTTTTGTACATTTGAGTACAGATTTCCAATATGAAAGTGGACTGTAAATCAACTAATCTGTAGATTAGCAATCAGTAAATCAGCTAATCAACAAAGCAGCCAATCAACAAAATGTCCTATATAAAAAAACGAATCCAATCTTTTGCATATGCCTTCAGTGGTCTGCGTTTTTTATTCAAAGAGACGCCTAATACGCTGATACATTTGATAGTGACATTTATTGCGATCTCGTTAGGATTCATATACAATATATCCAACAACGAATGGCTTGCCATTATCATTGTTATCGGTGCTGTGTTTTCTATGGAAGCCATAAATACCGCCCTGGAAAGATTATCTGATTATACTTGTAACAAAGAGATCCATCCCGCTATCAAAAAAGTGAAAGACCTTTCAGCCGCAGCAGTTTTGATCGCCGCTCTGGCAGCATTGGCAGTGGGGATTATCATCTTTCTACCTAAAATCTTCTGATATTGTATGACCGAATCTTCCGCTTTTCCTGCAGGTATTTCCACTGATGCTATCCGTGTTCAACTACTTAAAGTTGATCGTGAGAGGAAATTACTTATCTGCATGACCATGGAGAATCCGGGTACGGCACTGATTGCCAGATATGGGATTTCGCCTGAGAACAGCGTTTTTGACAGTTCGGTAGATAGATTTCAGGAGGGAGCCAACCTGAACCTGATAGATTGTATTATCGACGGGGATGGTTTCCTTATCCCTAACTATATCATCCTTGAGCCTGATTATCTGATCGATGCTTCCGCAATCGCAGAGTGTTTTCAGGATTATTTGATATCCCCGCTTCACTATTTCCGCAACAAATTTGAAGAAAAGGAAAACCGCTCTTATCTGCTACTGGGGAATTTAGCGAACTTCTTCCTCGACGAACTGGTATTTGCTGAAAATCCCGAAGAGGTTTCCTTCAGGGATGTATTCCTGCGATCGTTTAAACAATCGCCTTTCGAATATACCAGTTGTGAAGATATCCGTTCCGACAGTGATTTCCGGGCATTCATGGAAAAAGCGCAAAGTCAGTTTGAAAATATCAAACGGGTAATTCGTGAGGACTTCCCCGGTCGGGGTATCAATCTACATTACTGTACGCTGGAACCTTCATTCTTTAGCGAACGGTTCGGATTCCAGGGGCGACTCGACCTGCTACAACCCCAATCCGAAGAGACAGATGCCCGGATTGTGGAATTGAAATCGGGCAGGTTACCGTTCCCTTCCTCCGACAGCAATAAAATCACACTTAATCATGAAGTACAGACCGCCGTGTACCGTCTGATGATAGAGACTGTTTTCGGAAAGAAGGTACAGGGAATAGATGCCTCCATCCTCTATTCAACGGGATCCCGTCCGGGAGAGAACCTTCGTACTGCGACGGTAAATGGCGAATTGGAAAAGTCGATCCTGAATATCCGTAACCTGATCGTGGCCAATGAGCAGATTCTGATCCGTGGAGAAAATAGAGATACGGAGGCGTTGTTCAAATCACTGATCAATCTTCTCCAGACAGAAAAAAAACTGCCTGAATTCTTCACCGGGAAAATTGAACGGATACGCACGCTGTTGTCAGGTTGCAGCGAAACGGAACTCACCTTTTTCTATCGCTATATCCGGTTTATCTCAAGGGAATTGTATCATCACAAAATCGGTGATATAGCCTATGAAACGCCGACTGGTACGGCATCATTATGGAATAGTGCTTTCAGCGAACGGGCCGAGGCGTTGGACGTACTTTTCAATCTTACTATCCTGACCATAGATGATTCGGGACATGATATGACGATCTTATTCACCCGTAACCATACAGAAAACGATATTGTCAATTTCAGGGAAGGTGAGATATGTATTGTCTATCCAAGACAAGATGACAATGATACGGTACTGAACCGGCAGATACTGAAAGGTGCTATCGCACGGATCACAGTGGAGACAGTAGAGGTGCGTTTTCGCTATAAGCAGAAAAACCGCCGTTTTTTTGAAGAAAACCGGCTCTGGGCTATAGAGCACGATTCGCTGGACTCCAGTTACAACAGCATGTACAAAAGTCTCTTCTCTTTTCTGGGTGCATCTCCGAAAAAGAAAAAGATACTGATGGGATTGGCACTTCCGGGAACAAGTAATGACGCATCGGAGGAAAGTAAAGCTTGTAGAGAAGAAAATCATCCAATAGAAACTTCTCAAGAGGCAGGTTATCCGGAAAATATCATTCGGAAAGCGATGAGCGCCCAGGACTATTTCCTGATCGTGGGTCCTCCCGGTACCGGGAAGACCTCGATCTTTGCCCGACGACTTATCGAAGAATATCACACACAACCGGGAAAAAATATCATGGTACTGGCTTATACCAACCGTGCTGTGGACGAGTTGTGTGAAGCCATCAACGCTGCTTTTGGATGTAAAAAGGGAGAATGTGACGCCTATATCCGGGTAGGGACGGAGCTTTCTTGTACCGAAACCTACCGACACCGATTACTGCAAAGGATTTCGGAGAAAGCCAAAGATAGGGAGTCGTTACGGCATGAGATAGAGCGGACACGTATATACATTTCTACCCTCGCTTCCATCAACGGACGGATGGAGCTTTTCAATCTCAAACATTTTCATGTAGCCATCATTGATGAGGCTTCACAGATACTGGAACCACAGATCATCGGACTTCTCCCCCGGTTCGACCGGTTTATCATGATCGGTGATCACCATCAGCTATCTACCATCGTATTGCAGGATCGTCAATTTTCAGGCATCGATGAGCCGGTATTGTGTGAAGCGGGATTTATTGATTGCCGTGATTCTTTATTTGAACGACTGTTGCGCCTCTGCAAAGCGAAAGGATGGCATCATGCCTATGCGCAACTCACCCATCAGGGGCGGATGCACAACGATATCGCCGCTTTTCCGGCAACCAGTTTTTATTCCGGAAACCTTTTCCCTGCACTCGACTGGCAATTGGAAGAGTGGAAACTGCACAGCCCGTCAGACAACCTCTTCGACCGGTGGATAGCCGCCAAACGGACCGCCTTTTTTTCGACGGAAAAGATTAATCGTGCCTCTCCGTCCGACAAGATCAATGAAACCGAAGCAGATCTGATCATAACACTTCTGACATCTATCCGTAATGTATATGAAGCAAATGGAAATGTATTCGACACTCAGGCAATGGGGATTATCGCCCCCTACCGGAACCAGATCGCCTTAATCAAACACAAGCTGTCATTAGCAGGAATTCCTCATTGGGAGAAAATCATGATCGATACAGTAGAACGGTATCAGGGGAGCCAGCGCGATGTAATCCTGATTTCGTTCTGTGCAAATAAACCCTATCAGATGGATTTTCTCTGTAATCCGAACCATGACGGAACGGTGGACAGGAAACTCAACGTAGCGATTACCCGTGCACGCCGGCAACTTTTTCTTGTCGGCAATGCCACTGTCCTGCGTGAATCCCCGGTCTATACTGCCCTACTCGATTTTTACAAGGAAAAGGATAGTTATTTGGTAGTTGTTCGGTAGTTATTCAATGGTAAAATACGAAAGAAGTGAGTGAACAACGCACAAATTGAGAACAACAGCGGAGCCGAACAATGTGAGCGAAGCGAATGAATAACGACGTAAGCCAAATTATTTTTTTGTAGAACTTTTTTTGTTGTGACAATTTTTTATACCTTTGCAGTCCAATTGTCTTATGGTGTAATGGTAGCACAACAGATTCTGGTCCTGTTTGTCCAGGTTCGAGTCCTGGTAAGACAACAAATTACCTGGAAATCAATATTTTTTGAAAGATGCGAATAAATGTCGGATTGATAAATCATCGGTCCGACATTTTTTATAGTGAAAATTACTGTACCAGAAGTTGCAAAAGTATTGCTAAGCGACTTTTATAATTGTCGCTTATATTCCCGTTTTCATCAAAAAGCTCAAAGCGCTGGATAGGAACACTGTAAGGAAGTGTCCATGCTCTTAACGACTTAGCGACAGCATCCATGGCGTTGATGCCTTGCATAGCCTGCACTCCGTCTGCCCAACATACCAGACCGACTTTCTTTCCGGTCAGGTAAGGCTTAGGTAATGTGGCCGTACACTCCAACCAGTCCAAACAGTTTTTCATCACACCTGTCATACTTCCATGATAGAGAGGTGTAAGCCAGATATGGACATCAGCTTCGAGAAACTGTATGTTCATTAATTCTACTGCAGCAGGTTTATTTTTCAGTGTAATATCAAATAACGGTATACCTGAATCTGCAATTTTAAATATATTGGTTTCAACTCCAAGTGCTTTGAGTTGTTCACTTAGATAATTGGAAAGACGTTCCGATGTAGAATCTTCTCTTCTTTCCAATGCACCTGTAAATATCAATGCTTTCATTAATTATTATTGTGCTTGTTTTTACAAATTATCATCTTCGCTCATAATTACAGTTTCGTCTTCCCCTTTGGGTTAAGGAGAAGACGAAACCAATTGAAAAAAGAGACAAAAGATTACTGCACCTTTGAAAGTGCTTCTTCGTAATTCTTTTCAACTGCCGCCCAATCGAGAACAGACCAGAAAGCATCGAGATAATCGGCGCGCTTGTTTTGATATTTCAGGTAATACGCATGTTCCCAAACGTCTACACCCAGGATCGGACAGCCTTGATTAGCCGGGTTGGTATCCATTAAGGGATTATCCTGATTAGGAGTTGCAACAACAGCCAGAGATCCGTCCCCCTTTACTATTAACCAGGCCCAACCAGATCCAAACTGGCCTAAACCGGCTTGCTTGATCTGCGCTTTGAGTTCGTCGAGGCTTCCAAAATATTTATTTATTTCTTCCGCCAATTTTCCTTCAGGAGCAGTTTTTGGTGTTGCCGACAAAATTTTCCAGAAAAGAGAGTGATTGTAATGTCCACCTCCATTATTCCTGACAGCAGGAGCATACTTACTTACCTCTTTCAGAATTTCTTTCAACTCTTTAGACTCTGCGTCGGTTCCTGCAATAGCCTTATTTAGATTGTCAACATACGCTTGATGATGACGTTGGTGATGGATAGTCATCGTTGCGGTATCAAAGTGAGGCTCTAACGCATCATAAGCGTAAGGCAGTTCAGGTAATGTGTAACTCATAATTTTACTTTTTAGATGTTTACTATTATATAGTTCTGTAAATACATATACCAATCAACAATAAAACAATTATTTTGTTGTTTTATTTCATTCATTTAACAAATCAGCATCATTCTCTGTAATCATTAAACTATATTTTCAGCATGTTTTCATATGATTAAATTATTGATTTAAATGTATTTAAATAATTTACTTTTAATTATTTACTGGAATGAGAACTATATTATGCTTGTTTCATATATTTATTTAACTTTGCGACAGATAATAAACCAATATAATGATTGTAAAATGAAAAAAACTACGGTTGATAGAATTTTGATGATTTTAAAAATGCGGGGCAAGATTTCCACCGCAACTTTAGCAACCGAGTTAGGAATAACTAAAGAAGGGGTTCGTTTACATCTTTTGAAATTAGAAGAAGAAGATCTAGTAAAGAGTGATACTAAAATCGAAGGGGTCGGTAGACCCATAACCTATTACTCTTTATCCCGAAAAGGATTGTCTAAATTTCCGGATACACATGCGCTTGTTACAGTAGAACTATTGCGTTCCATAAAAAAACTGCTGGGAGACAATGCATTGGATTTACTGATAGGTGAGAGGGAAAAGCAAGTTTATGAGCGTTATGAAAAAGAAATGAAGAATGCCTCTTCTTTGGAGGAGCGTTTAAACATATTGAGTAAAATTCGGACCGATGAAGGATATCTAGCTGAATGGACAAAAGAAGCCGGAGTATACTACTTTACTGAAAACCACTGCCCTATCTGCGCTGCGGCTACCGAATGTCAAAAATTCTGCAGAGCAGAGTTATCCAGTTTTAAGCAATTGATTGGCAATGAATTTGAAATTGAAAGGGTGCAGCATATTGTTTCCGGTGATCATCGTTGCGTATATCGAATAACGGAGGCTGTGAGTCTCACAGCAAAATAATTTGAGTTTTCTGGCAAATAAGAAAAAAGACAGGTTGGCCAATTTTGTATATTGACAGGCAAAGCGTAAATCACAATGAAGCTAAATAACGTGAACATAGTGAACAAATAACTATGTAACTGAATTATATATTAAATAAAAAACAGAAACACGCCAAACATGTAAAATTCTAAATTACAGAACCTATGAAATCAATCAATTACTTATTTGCTTTATTATTCCTGTGTGGAGCACTACAACTGAATGCACAGCAAATTACACTGGATGTACCTTATGTACCCACACCGCAGAACGTGGTAGAAGGTATGCTCGACCTTGCCAACGTGGGCAAAGGAGATGTTGTCTATGATCTCGGCTGCGGGGATGGACGGATTGTGATCACTGCAGCGAAAAAATACGAAGCGACCGGAATAGGTGTAGACCTCAATCCGGAAAGAATAAAAGAAGCCAGCCAGAACGCCAGGGAGGCTGGAGTAGAAGACAAGGTAACATTCTATGAAGGTGATCTTTTTAATTTTGACTTTAGTAAAGCTTCTGTACTGACGCTATATCTTCTTCCGGACGTGAATCTAAAGTTGATGCCGAAAATCTTGTCTGAGATGAAACCCGGTAGCCGGGTGGTTTCTCATGCATTCGACATGGGCAACTGGAAGCCCGACGAGCAGATTTCGGTGAATGGCAGTACTGTTTATCTCTGGATAGTCCCTGAAAAGAAATAATATGTCTGTATGGATATAACGTCATGAAGTGATCCTACAAAATCATAACTAAATGTGAAATAAGTTTGAATAATGAAATTGAACTATTCTGTTAAGCCAAATGCCCAGAGCCAAGCTTGCTTGAGCTATGTCATGGCGAAGAATAGTCTAATGAAATTGAACTATTTCGTCAGGCAATTAATCCTGCAACAAGTTAAAGTATAATAATCGCTTTATTTTTATTCAAAAGAAAATATCTTTGTATCAATAATGTATTAACTGGAGGAGATAAATATGGACAGGCGTAAATTTATAAAGACCGGAATCGCAGCAGGGACACTGATAGGTGCAGATATGCTGAATGTCAGTTATGCACGATCCTTTGACATAAAGAGTAAAAACAACATTCATGATGACGCCTACCTGGATAGTGAAGTAGCACTGGGATCTACCGGACTTACCGTATCTCTTATGGCCATGGGATCCGGCACTTCCGGTTGGAACAACTCTTCCAATCAGACGCGGATGGGAATGGAGCAGTTTGTCAGGCTGGCGAAAAATGCCTACGACAGGGGAATGAAATTCTATGAGATGGCTGAATCGTACGGTTCTCATCCTTTTTTTGCTGAAGCAATGAAAGGTCTGCCACGCGAAGAGCTGACACTTCTTACCAAAATAGCAAAAACCGACGGGATTTCAGCAAAAGACACACGAACCAAGATCGACACCTATCGCAGGGAACTCAGCACAGATTATATCGACATTATACTGATGCACTGCATGACTTCAGGAGGTTGGGCCAATAGCCGCCAGGGAACTATGGAAGGGTTGACCCGTGCCAAAGAAGACGGCATTATAAAAGCGGTCGGTATCTCCGCACACAATCTTGAAGCGCTTCAGGAAGCCGTCGAATCGCCCTGGGTAGATGTAATACTTGCCCGTATTAATCCATTCCAATCGCATATGGACGGAACTCCCGAAGTAATACGGGAGATATTAAAAAGAGCACGCCAGAACGGGAAAGGTGTGATCGGCATGAAAATATTCGGTGAAGGCAGTCGCGTGAAAGATGAAGAGCGTGAACAATCGCTGCGTTACGCCCTGACAGAATCAAATATACACTGCATGACACTCGGATTTCAAAGCACCGCACAAATGAACGATGCCATTGCACGTGTAGTCCGCATACAGAAAGAAACAGCCTGATCCAATGTAAAATTTATATTGGCTTTTATTTATCCTGTTCTTGATTTGCTCCGATTCTCAACTTATCGTGCTCTTTGTTTATTCCTTGTGTTATCGCATTTCCCCATTGACCAGTATAAAAAAAGACAGGGTAGAGAATAACTCCCTTCCCTGTCCCATTCCCTTTCAATAGTGCCGGGTTTATACAGAATTGTATGATAAACCCATTAAAAAGGTACTGATTGATTATTGATTGGCCGGATGGTCGTATGTGGAAGTACGCACATCCCAATACATTTTCGTATAATAATTATTGGTTCCGTCATCTAATTTTGAAACCGCTTCTTCCCAGTTAGCCCCGTTCAACGTACTTTCATTGGTAGGATATTTTACCCGGGCGATAATATCTCCTTTCACATCGGACAAAGGTGTAAATGGAATTTGGGTACCGTCGACGACTGCGGAAATCTCTCCGGGCCGGAGGACCTGTTCAGGGTAACCTGTGCGGCGGATCTCCGTCCAGGCTTCGGTACCGTTCATAAACAGATCGATATATTTCTGCACGGCAACAGCCTCGGCATCCACGCTCTGGGAAACGGCATCCACATAAGTATTCAGAGCCGCTCCTGAAACCGTAACTCCTGCCTGTGAAGCCCAATAAGTGATGGAAGCTTCTACCCCTTCTCTGTAATCGCTGACGGAATAACCGTTGTATTCGCTCAGAATAAACTTCAATTCGGCATAGGTCATCAGCGGAACAGCAAAGTCTTTTTCCAGAAACATCGGAGGATCGTTGTACCAGTTAGGGGTTCCGACACGAAGTGCTGCGGTTCTCGCATTCGGGATACCATAAGGAATTCCCCTATAAACCCCGTCTATCGCAGTAGTATACATCTCCAGCCGCGGATCCACAACTCCTTCCCACGGATGAGATTTACTGTTCAGATCGTCTTTCGTTCCCTGAAGAAGGTCGACAAAAGGTTTGGTGATCGTAAAATCATTCCGTCCGTCAACAAAGAAACCGGAATAAAACAGACAATAATCCGATCCTGTGGTGGAGTATTTGAATGTAGCGGCATCACTATTATCTGTAAATACTCCGTCGGCAACGGCCTCCTCTATATAGGTATGCCAGTTGGGATCAACCTTAGAGAGATGGATGGCCAGACGGCATTTCAACGAGTTCCCGAATTTTTTCCATTTAGATGCGTCGCCTCCGTAAATGACATCCCCTGAAACAAAAGCCACTTGAGATTCGTCGATCATATTCACCGCTTCCCTTAACTCATCTAACATACCTGCATAAATATCGCTCTGATCATCGTATTTTGCGTACAATACGCCATCTTCCAACCCTGCAATCTCAGTATAGGGTACATTTCCCCATGTATCGGTAATGACATTCATAAGCCACACTTTCAATATTTTGGCAGCAGCTATCTGATTGACATTCGCCCCGTATTTCGCATTTTCGGATGCAGTTGTCTCATCGCTATTCAGTTTTTCCACCTTTTCGAGATTCGCAATTCCCATGTACAAATAATTGAAATAGTTATTATTGGTGGATTCACGGATCTGATAACGGTCTTCCTCCGTATAGTTCCTTTGTGCCCAATATTGCGCATAAACCAGATTCTGGCGGCCACTGAACCAGTTGTCGTAAACGTTATCCATGATCCATTTCTGCGCACCGTTCATCAGCATATGTGAAGGCACTTCTTCCGGGTTATTCGGATCCTGATTCAATGTATCCAGATCTTCACAGGATACAATAGAGAAACTTAATGCTATTAAGAGCAGAAATTTATATATTTTACTCATCATTTTTAATCCTCCCAATTAAAATTTTAAACTTACGCTCGCGCCAAAATTAGCTACGGAAGGAATGGCTCCTCCCTCTATCCCTTGTATATTTCCGGAGCTGGTGACGATCATTTCGGGATCAAAATGTTTTGTATCCGGCCCCCACACCGCCAGATTGCGGCCATAAGCGGAAATACGCAGGGATTTTACAAACTTGTCTTTCTTCAGAGGAAAAGTATATCCTACATTTATTTCACGAAGCTTAATATAATCCGATTTGAAAACAGATTGTGCCGCCGGCCCCGTATAAAAGTGACTGGCATAATCCAGTGCATCGGCAACAGTTGTATTTCTCGTGCCATTTTCATCGATCACGCCATCCAATATAATTCCATTTTCACGGATACCGTTGGCAGCGGTCTCTTCCAACATCCCGGAATACATTCCAAACATATATGACGTGGAGAAATAATGTCCACCTCTGGAGAAATCGAGCAGGATACTTGCATCTACATTCCCTATCTTGAATGTATTTGTCCAACCACCGCTGAAATCGGGATAAATACTTCCCAGATTTTCGTTGCCATCTGTTGCCAGATACAATCCTGATTCCGGATCGATCATTCTGTTTCCCTGATCATCAAATACATAATTCGTTCCCATAATCACGCCGTAAGCATCGCCTTTCATCGCACCGATTTCCACTCTGAACGGAGCGGCAACAATCCGGTAATAATCTACTCCATCGATCAACTCTTTGACTTTATTCTTATTAGAAGACAACATCAACGATGTCTGCCAACTAAAGCTCCGGGTCTGTACGGGGGTAGCATGAAATGCCAGTTCGATTCCTCTATTCGTAATGATTCCCGAATTAATGACCTGATAAATATAACCGGTCGTCCCCGATACGGACAATGGAATAATCTGATCCTTCGTTTCCGTTGCATAATAGGTGGCATCAAATCCCAGCCGATTATTAAAGAAAGAGGTTTCCAGACCAACTTCGAAGGAAGTGGTGGATTCCGGTTTCAACTCTGAATTATTCAAAGTGTTCGGCAAACGATAACCGGGTGTTGATGAGTCGATATTCGTGTATTGGGTATATGTGGTAAGCACCCGGTAAGGATCCGTGTCATTCCCCACGTTTGCCCAGCCGGCACGCAGTTTTCCGAAAGAAAGCCATCCGGACTGTTCTTTCAACAGTTCAGAAAAAATGAAACTTCCGGTTAATGAGGGATACCAATATGAATTATTCCCTACCGGCAACGTGGACGATTTATCGTTACGCAACGTAGCTTCGAGATAGAGCATATTTTTCCAGCCGGCGCTCACATTCCCGAAGATGGAATGGATTCCTTTCTTGCTCAAAAGATTATAAGCGGCCGCAGGAGAGATGGAATTATTTAAATTATAAAACAGAGGGATGGCAAGCCCGCCTTCCGTTTCTCCATATACATATTCATAGCGGCGATTCATAATGTTGCCCCCTACGTTGGCATTCAATGAGTAATCATCGAAATGATTGCTATACATCAGCATAAACTCATGGTTTAACTCATATTGCTGACGGGAAATTTCCATATACCGGGATTGTTCCTGAGAACCAATGGCATTCCGTTCGTATTGCTTGTCAACAAAGAAATCCAGATTCGTCTTGTACTGGAATTTAAGTTCCGGCAGTATCTTGTATGAAAGTCCCACATTTCCGTATATACGGTTGCGCGAATCATTCTGGTAGTTCATGTAACGGCTCCAGTACGGGTTATTGCTGTAAACGGGAGCCGGATCATCCCATGCCGCACGGTTCCATGTAGCTTGCGAGCCATCAGGCATAATATAGAGATCTTTAGACTGAGCCATATCCAGTTCACGATGTCCCCATTGTACAAATTTCACCATCACGTTATTATCGCCGTAACCTATTTCCGAACGTCCCTTAGCACGCGAATTAAAATAAGTTACATTGGTAAAGGCTTCCAGTTTCTGATCGGCACTTGTTGTCGTTCCCGCTATACTGAATACGTTTCTGGACATTGAACTGTTCGGCAGATACCCTTTTAGATCGGTGTTCGTGAATGACAACCGTAAAGATGCCCGGTCCGTAGCCTGTGAAATGGAGAGATTATTCGTATAGGATATCCCTGTTTCAAAGAAATCTTCCACATCATGCGTGGGGGCTACCCATCGGGAGGTGGTAGGATCCCCTACTTTTCCTCCGGCTTCCCATTTTGCCAGATCGTACCAGGAAAGCACCTCCTGTCCTTCCAGCTTAGGTCCCCAGCTTTCATCCGTAGCATAATCCGGATAATTATATGTTTTGCCATTAATGATCACTTGTTCAAATGATGAACTGGCTCCGCCACCATAGAGCCTTTGCAATTTCGGCAATTTGTTGACCGTCTCAAAGCCGACGGAGCTTGTGAACGAAACGCCCAATCCCTCCTCTCTCGTACCTTTCTTGGTCGTGATCATAATAACACCGTTGTTTGCACGGGAACCGTAAAGCGCCGAAGCAGCAGCCCCTTTCAATACAGATATATTTTCAATATCATCGGGATTAATATCCTGCACAAGATTACCATAGTCATATCCACCAGCACCACGCTGCGTATTGGTAGAATTATAATCCGTACCTTCCACCGGCACACCGTCAATCACAAACAACGGCTGGTTATTTCCTGAAATGGAACTTACCCCGCGAATCAGGATCTTAGACGATCCACCCATAGAGCCTGAGCCGCTGGATATCTGTAATCCGGCAACTTTACCCTGCAAAGCATTTACCGGATTCGATAAGCCGCCACGCGCCCTGATCATCTCCTCTCCAGCAACCTCGCTTACGGCATACCCTAACGCCTTTTTATCACGGGAGATACCCAATGCCGTTACCACGAGTTCATCCAGCAACTCCGTATCCGATGCCAACACTACCCGCACATTGGTACTGACAGGCACTTCCTCTGTCCGCATTCCCACATAAGAGACCACCAGAGTGCCGCCGGCAGGAGCAGACAGGTTGAAATTTCCGTCCACATCGGTTACGGTTCCCTGTGAAGTACCCTTCACCTGGATGGTAGCACCGATCACAGGATCACCTGCTTCATCTACAACCGTACCACTCACTTGTGTCTGAGCCACAACAATCCCTACTCCAACAAAGAACAGGGCCAATAACATCATTAGCTTTCTTTTCATACTCTACTTTTTTTTAAATTAAATGATTTAAAGAAAATACGAATATCTTTCTTCTCTCCAAAAACCAAAACAATCGTCTTTTTGATATATAATAGTGCAAAAGTAAATCATTTCTATCAATAAAAATCGATTTACATTGACAAAATAATCTTTTTAACATTCAGACTTTTGAAAAATATAAAGAAAAGAAACACCCCATGCGTGATTGGAATATAATGACTAACGGCACTGCTTAATCTACTGAGTTTATTTTTCACATCACCGAAGATTGATTTCAAACCTTTTTTACTTATCTTTGAAAATTGGAGGTAAACTATAAAAAACAGAGACAAACCCTTCATTAAAATTAGTCGATTTCATCAGACTCTTTCAATTTTTTATTTATACAAAATACGGACAATGCCTGTCCATAAAGGATTTATCCGGTAAGAATAAGACTACATGACCCGTATCGTTATACTTCTGCTTATTACATTTTGCGTTGCTGTTTCCTCAACGCTTTATGGACAAACGACTGACAGTATATATCAAAATGAAGCACTTACGCTTGAACCGGTAGAAATAATTGCCTATTTCAACCAGCAACCTATTTTAGGATTAACTGCTTCGGCACAGTCCGTTTCTTCAAACCTTATAGAAACACAACAGACCACTACACTTTTACCGGCGTTGAATATGGTAGCCGGTGTTCGTATGGAAGAGCGTTCGCCGGGAAGTTACCGGCTGACAATGCGTGGCAGTCTGATCCGGTCTCCATTTGGTATTCGCAACGTCAAAATATATGTAGATGAATTTCCTTTAACCGATGTTTAATACTTGCACACTCATACTTCTCAAACACGCTATCAATTAATTATTTAAAATCAACAAAGAGCCTTAAAATCGGTCTGGTGAATATGTGAACAGGAATATTCAGAACATTTCAGATTCAAAAAATTTCCATTTTGCGGAAAGTCGGGAGGGGGGAGGTTAACTCACCCTCTTAAAAACAATTTCATCCCCCTATCCCTCTTGTTAATTAAAATTCTGATAACCTTATAGTTAATTATATATAAATTATTATTATTGAAAGTTGATTAACAGCCTAAACAATTACTACGATTGATTTTGTTTAGATTTTAATTTTTCATATTCATCATATACATCACTATATGATTTCATTTTTTTTAATAATACCATAGTTATTATTATGAAAATAATCGCAAGGAAAATCAAAAAACTATAGTTATCACTCACTGGGGTAAATAATAATACTGCAATAAATATCAATGTAAGTATTGATAAAATAAAAAATATCAAACTCCCAATTGTATATTGTTTATATTTTTTCATTTTATATTTAAGATAATACAGTTTCTCTGTTCTGTTCTCTCCCTCCTTTTTTTCTTGTTCTATTTGTTTCTTTTCTTTCTTTCTCTCTTCTTCAAATAACCTAAATAATTCTTTTCTCTCTTTCTCCTTCTCTATCTGTTCTTCTCTTATTCTTCCATCTTCTAATATCTTCTGTTCCGCTTGTTCCTTATCTATTCTTTCCTGCTCAATCCTTTTATATCGATCTTCCAGATAGTTTTCTATTGATCCAATAGTGTTTAATGAGAAACGATCTTTCATATCCGTTTCAATCATTACCATAAATTCATTGGTTCCGTCTAAGTTTAAAGCTAAAAACTGATCTTCTATATATGCAGCATTTAAAAGATATGATCTTTCACCTATATCAATTAATAGTGTAGCTATATTTAATAATTCCCATTTTCCTTTCTGTACTATTCCATTTCTGGAAATAAGTAAATCATTATTTGGTCGGAAAATAAATAGCTCTTTATCTCCTGTTTCATTAAATACTTCCCAAGATTTACTATATAAGGTGCTTTCTGCATCTAAGTTTTGACTATAAGACTTTAGCCGATTGATGGAGTTAAGAATAAAAGTTTTCATAGATAAAATATTTAAGCGGGAGTAAATCTTTATAGCTATAAATCAGGATAATAGAATTATTTTATCTACTATTTCCATACTTTCAATTTCATTATCGATATTTGTTTTTATTTTAGCTAAACCAAAAAAATCACATATATCATAAGTATATCCACCAGATATTTTATCTGTAAATTTTATACTTCCCCGACCTGTAAATGAATAAATACTTTCTTCTTGAGGTTTAATTATTGCAACCTGATTTATTTCCTTAATTTCACTTAGACCAATAGATTTTTCTTTGTCTCTCTTTTTAAAAGGATCATCAAATTCTAATTTGTTATTCTTTGATAAATCCCACAACTGTGTTGATATTATCTGTTTAGCTTCGTCTTCCATAACTCTATATATTTAATGTTTAACCACAAATATATAGCTTTATTTTCAATTACAGATAAGAATAATAAAAAAGAAAGTACCGACTATTGCCGGTACTTTCAAACTTATATTATTACCAAATTGCTTTCTCATTTATAGATTCCCAAAGATTATCATCATCATTTAGATTCCAATTAAAGTTTCTATTAAGTATCTCTTTGGCTTCCTTATTATAGTAGTCTAAAATATTAGCGTGGTTTGTATCTACTCTATCTAATACTGCTTGATATTCTTTTCCATCTAATTCATCTTCTTCTTCAGTTATATCATTTGCTCTATCATAGAACCATTTATAACCATACTTTTCAGCAGTATATTTTAATTCATAGGCATAAGCTAAACATTCCGCTGGATCAAGCTTACTAAATAAATTTTTTAAGTCTGCACTATTTTTATCAACTGCTGCTGTGTTTACTGGATAACAACCAATACCATTAGGATTAATTTTTTTATTTTGATTCATAATCATTAGTTATTAATAGTTTTACCTTCTTTTTGTAACTTCTCTAACTCTTCAGAAGCCTTTTTAGCAGCTTCTTCTTGCGCTCTTAATCTCTCTTCAGCAGCTTGTAATCTCTGCTGATAAGTCCGTTCAGCTTTCTTTTCGTGATACTCCGTAAGTTCCGTAAATAGATTAATTATCTCTTTTACGTCCTTATCATCCAAATCATCCATCTTACTTTTAAAAGTCTTTAGATTGTTCTTCAACGTAGCAACTCTGAAAGTGTCTTTGGTTGTCCTTACACCTTTTCTAACATAGTTGATGTAGATAATACTCCATTGATCTTTTAATGGTAGTGCATCAAACTGTGCTTCGGTAATAAGTTTACCATCAACTTTTTTTCTTCTGTTGCTACTAAGATAAGTAGCTTTGTAGAACTCAATCTGTTCTACTTTTTCGCTTTCGCGAAGAAATTTTTTTGTAATCATAATATATTTTTTACGATAAACAACTTCGTTTATCTGATACAAAGGTATGGTAAAGGCTAAAATCCTATCAGGTATAAGTTTTAAGTCAAAAATTATACTATTTGATAATCAGACATATAAAAGCGGATTTAATTGTTTTTTGTCATTCTCTCTTATTGATTTATAGTTCCTCAAAAGAATGTTCATATAGTCATTACTTACTATAATACTATCGTTTGTTACGATCTCTGATATATAAGTCAAATAAGAAATAAGTTCCTTTGATTGATTATCCTTATCAAAGTAATCAAACAGATAACCCACAAAAACGGCTGCTCTATCTGTAAAAGAGAATTTATCAGACTTTCGTTTTAGGTCTACATCACTTGAACGCAACATTCTTCTATCTTCATCCGTTAAACTCTCCCTAATCTTATCAATATTAAAAATCAGGTTTATCAATTCCCGATCAATAATCTTTTTTTTTCCTTTTCCTGATTTAATTGTGATCTCACAATCTGATTCTTCGGTTAATTCTAATGCTTCTGCTAATTGATTCAATCGTTTTTCACCAATATAAACACTATCTACAGTAACATTAGTAGCAAGATTATAGACAAACAGAGTAAGATAATAAAGAGGCTCTAATCTCAATTTATAGTCTTTCTTATAAACGAGATTGAATTTATCTACCCGCTTTATTAGTTCCTGATCCTTTGAAAAGTCTTCATAAGAAATAGGTAATTTAATTCTACCCTCAACAACTGCATATTCAAAATGAATTATTATTGATTCCACTTGTGGAAAATCCCAAGTTTCTGCTGTACCTCTATTAAATGGTATTAGTTTATAAATGAAATTCTCAATATAAACATTATCAAATTCCCCGTTTTCCAGATCTACAGTTCCATCTTCACCTATAATCATAGTGTTTCTGATTAAATATAAAAGCCTCTGAATTAATCAAAGGCTTTTACCGGATTACTACTTTCCCATAAAATCCCAGTTTTCATCAATGTAAGTCATTATTTCTTATTAATTATATCCACTATCTTTTGAAAAGCATCTTTTTCTAAATCGAGATTTTTAAGTATATCTTTAACCTGATTTTGCACCTTTTTCTTTTCTACCTCTACTTGATTTTGTAAATGTATTTGAGCATAATTTCTCAAAGAATCAAATTCATCTAATAGCGTTTTTATTTGTTCAAGATCTAAATTATCAATAATTGATTTGATAGATTTCAATGGATCTTTAATTTGTGTATTATTAATCTCATTATTGACGACTGTTTTATTTCGTCTTATAAAAAGATATATTCTACTCCATTGTTCTTTTAAAGGTAGTTTATTAAATAATTCTTCAGTAGCATTTTTACCATTAACTTTAGCTCTATTCCTACTTAAGTAATCATTCTTATGTTCTTTAATAAGTTGCTTTTTCTCTTCTTCTGAATAACGATTTCTTTTAGCCATAATATTTTGTTTTAAAAATTATAATTACAAATATATAATTATATTATTATACAACAAAAAAAGACTGATAAATAATTACCAGTCTTTTAAATATTATTTCTCAAAGTATTTTTTTCTATTATTTGAGTGAATAGAAACGTGTATAAAATTACGTTTAGGATAATAGATTAGTTGATCTATTTCGTTTATCCTCTCTTTTAATTCAGATAATAATCCCTGAATATTATCAGATGTTATATCTGCTGCATATCCTCATAAATGATGGGAACTATCAACACCACCAACAGCTTTATTAAGTTCTGGACATCTATATCCAGATGTTATTCTAAAGTCTATTTCTAATTCATTAATAAACTGGAGAGTTTTATTTATATTCTGAATTATTACCGGATCAGTAGGATTATTATCTATCTTCAACCGTTTAGCGGTATCACTTCATATAAAGTCACTAAATTTTTTCATATTACATACTTAATATTATTGATGAAAAATTAGACCATACAGGAGTAGTTTTATAAGCGTTTACAGATGTAGCAGGTACATATATCTTCACATTTCCTATGTGACCTATATTAGCACCTAAATTTGAACTAAGAAATGGAGGAACTGTAGCTTTAATATATAATCCCTCCAAGTATGGAGTTTGATTAAATGTAAGATCACCAATAGTTGTAATTGTTAATGGTAATCTTATTATCTTTAAGTTATCACAACCATTAAATGATCCATTTAATACTGCTATTCCCTCTGGAACTTCTATCTCTAAAGCATCAATATACCAAGACGGTCTGTTAAATGTAGTTCCAGAAATAAACGGCTCATTTAGTCCAATAGGAGTTGTAACTCCTGTGTCTTTATGGATTCAATAACCTACAGATTCATCACTGTAAACTAATTGATTCCCTTTATACACTTCTTTTATTTTCTGATTCCCATAGTAAATACTTTTTATCTTTTCATTTCCCTTATATATCATAATTATTCTGTTATAAAATAAAACGTATCAGGATCTGGTGAAGATGGAAGTTCTGAAACTACTACTTGTTTAGGTATATTCTTACTATTTAACCAGTTGTTTAGCCTTTGTGCCGATACTAATCTACCTGTAGTAGATGTACCAGTATTAATTTCTGATTCACCCATTACAACAGGAAATGAATCAACAGTTCCGTTACCTCTCAAATATTGAGAAGTAGTTCCTGTAGGAATATCAAATTTACCGTTTATGGCTGTCTGTAATCCCGTTACTTGATCTATACTATGAGTATGGGAAGTATTAGCTTTACCATCTAAAGCTGCCTGTACAGCCGTTGAAATAGGTTTATTTAAATCTGAAGTATTATCAACATTAGATAATCCTATATCTGATTTTGTAACAGTATGAGAATGACTAACAATATTACCAGTTAACTTAGCTTCTATCTCCGTTTTAGTAATATCAGAGTTTTTCTGTGCATTGGTGGGTGGTTTTGTACCAGTTATTTCACTATAACTATATGATGGTTTATTTTCAGTAATCCAACTGGGTTTTCCTGTAACAATATCCCAGGTTAAATTAATTTCTGTAGTACCTATGTGTTCCCAATTATTATCTATTCAGATATATTCATCTTTAACATTATTGGCTGTTCCTCCCGCTTTAGGTACTAAATAAATTATATTCGATTCACCTATTGCTGGTAATACTTCTACGGATTGAATTTGAACAGATTGAACTGAACTTACTAAATCCTGAACTTCTTGCCTTGTATATGTTTCAGACTTTAAATAATAATTAGTAAGATTACCAACAGTGTTCTTTATAAATTCTTCATCATTATCTAATTGACTTATGGAAGAAGGAATATCACCAACATTAGCTTTATTATTCCAGTTATTCTTATCTGAATCTGTTACGTGAATAGAATTATTATTTGAATGTGAATCAAATTCAGATTTAGATGCTTGTTGTATATTATCTACATTCCCCAATCCTATTTCAGCCTTTGAATAAGTAGGCTTTGTTAATTGTTTTGCCCAATCTGGAACAGTGGGATCACTTTCTACTACGATATATCCAAAATCATTATCCAGTTCAGATACCTTAGTAGGAATAACTGGCTTATCGGATAAATCATTATAATTACCGGAAAACAAAGGAGTATTAACAGGTAAAGCACCCACATCAGTAGCATTTAATATAACATCTCCTTTTTTTCCATTTACTGAAGATACATCACCACTACCAGAAGCACCACCTTTTAAGCTATCTAATCATTCCTGTTCAGTTCCTTGAAAACCATTCTTTACAGCAATTTCATAAGCAGATAAACCTCTTAATTCCTCCATTATTCCCTCATATACAACTTTATCTTCAGGAACAATTATTTTACAGCTTTTATCAACCAATTCAAAAGCCTTACAATAATCTTTTGTGTAAGTTCTAACTATATCATCATTAATTTGATATTGTAAGAATAGATCATATTCACCAGATACATTCAGGTCTTCGGCTAATATTTTTATCTGTAATCTATTATTGTCTTTATAAACAAAAGGTAATTCAATTACTATATTTTTATTTTGTCTATGCCTTGCTTCTAACTTTATACTTGATCTTATAATATCAGGATCATCAAAGTTCTCTGGTAATTCGTACTTTCTAAATATTACTCATTCTAAATCAATAATATCGGTATTTATTCTATATTGTTTCATCCTTATTTATTGCGTCATCAGTTTTATAAGTCCCCTTATCTGGTTGTCGTAAATTACAATCTTCAACTAAACAGATATGCTTTTCAGCATATTGTTTTTTTCGTTGTTCTCCTACTAATAGAAGTGTTAGGTGTTTGATCTTCTTAGAATGTTCATCAACTTTTATTTCTAACTCGATTAATTTCTTTTGATAGGTATTAGTTTGTCTTTCTGCAAAGTCCTGAAATTTATCTGCAAACTCCAACATATTTTTAGCAGCAGAAGCATCTTTATCTACAACATCAGAATTTTCTTTCTGTGTTCTTTGCTTTAAGAATTTAAAAAAGACAAAGATCGATCCACCACTAATAATAAGTGTAGTAATGATTGTTGTTATTATATTTCCCCAATCCATTATAATAATTATTTCGTTTATATCATACTTGTAACGTTAACAGATGTATTTCCTTCGTACATACCATTTCTAAAGTTAATAGAAACTGTTTCAGTTCGTTTGTCATTAACATTCTGTATATTAGTTCCATTTCTATCTAAAATATTTTGAACCCTAAAACCTATTTCAATAACTCCGTTATTTGCAGGAACTACGGGTGCTTGTATATATACACCACCAGTATCAGGATTAACTAAGCCAAATGAGAAGTAATTAGTATTTGCTCCCCAATATGTGGGATTAGCATTCATTTCCCAACCTTGTAGGGGGATTGTAATATTTTGATTTGTATAATTTTCTACTCTTACTTTAAATTGTAAACCTTTATTTGCAACAAGTGTTCCCATAGATGGATAATAAGGTATATCAATAAACGGTCCTCATTCTGCAAAAACAGCATCATTTGCAGATACTTTTGTAGGACGAAAACTTAAACCAGATTCATCTCTTAATATTATTCTACTTACATTATTATCATTATCACCTATTGGTAAAGGGCTAAATAATACTGCCGGTGTAATGTTATCTAACAATGTTAAGTCTGTTATTCTTGTATCACAAAGAACACTATAAAAATCAAGTGATTGTGGTGACATATTACTAAGCGGATATTCATTGTTGAAATTAAAAGTAACAGTATTACCATATTCTGAAACACGTTGTGGTGCTGTTTTAATATAAGCCTGATTAAGCCATTCAAATACTACGGTATAGTATAAATTACCAATAGATGTATTTAAATCATCAATTCTGATAATACTGGGATCATTTATTGGAGCAGTATTTTTAGTTCTATAAACTGGTTGCATAGTTAACAACCCATTAACAGCTTTATTAACTGTTATAGTAGATGCCGGCATAGATGTAACAGGCGGTGTACCATCGTGATTATAGTTTCTAAAATCTCCTAATCTAAAAGGTTCATTAAAAGAACCACCTCTCGGTTTTATTCAAAACCACATTAAAGATGAAGGAATTAATAACTTATAATTAGTAGTTGCATTATAAACCAATAATCCACAATTAGCATTTTGTAATTCCGATTCGGTAATACCTGTTACTTTATTAAGTCTGATTGGCTTTCACCTCGACCACTTGTTTATATTTTGATGAGTACAAAGAGTACCCACATCATTACTACCTGAACCTATGGCAGATTTAACCATAGAAACAGTTATATTACTATTTGATAGTGCCATATTATTTAATTTTAAAACAACTTACTTCACCATCTACTATAAGTGAACCTTCTACTGTAAGATCACCTTTTACTGTCACATCTCCTTTAATAGTACCAGATAAAGCTACTTGCTTTTCAACTGGAATTTCTTTAATTACTTCTTTGATTATAACTTTTTCTATCACTAAATCTACATCAAAGATTTTAGCCAATCACAGAATTATTTTTTTCATAATTATCAATTTTTTCTTTTAGTTCTTTTATTGCTCCAATTAAAAATGGAACAAGTTTAATATAATCTATACCTTTATATTCTCCATCGTACATATTATGTACTACTTCAGGTAATATTTCTTCAACTTCCTGCGCAATTAATCCATAATCCGTATCTTTAGTTTTACCTGAATTTAATTCAAATGCTTTATCATTCCACTTATAAGAAACAGGATTGAGTTTGTTTATTAACTCCAAAGATGATTTGATTGGCTTAATATCTTCTTTTAATCTTGCATCAGAAGTAGTAAAAGCAGTAAGTTCACCTGTTGCTAAGACATTACCAAATACGTGCAAAGCTTGTGTAGGAACTGTTGCACCTGCACCGGATAAACCTACTCTAACATTACCACTTGAATGAATAACCATCGGTGCATTTGATAAATTAGATTCTGTTCCATTAACAGTAAAACCCAAATAACCATTTGTGGCTGTTGCTGCAATATAATTTGATGAAGCTAATGATAAACTTATAGCCCTATTTGTTGTATTATTTAATAATAATGTTTGAGCGGTTAAAGTAGAACTAAAATTGCCAGTGGTTGCTCCAGACAACGCCCCTGTTACATTCCCTGTCCCATTAAATGATTGTCCCCAAATTGTTCTGGCTGTAGCTAATTGAACAGCACTTTGAGCAGCTATTTCACTTGTCGCCCAACTTACATTTGCAGAGCCATTAACTGATTTTCCTGTACCTCCTATAGTTATTGTTCTGGCTGTTCCCCAATTTGAGGTAGTTATATTTGCTGAGCCGTTGAATGATGTTCCGTTGATAGTTCTGGCTGTTTGTAGGGTTGTCGCTGTTGTTGAATTGCCCGATAAAGCACCTGAAAAAGTGGGTGCTGTAACAGTACCTGTAAATGTAGTTCCACCACTCGCATTTGTTTGTACAATTGTATTTGCAGCACCTGTAGATGTTGTTGTAATTGAGTGAGTGTGTGAACTTGCTGTCACACCATTAGTAGATGATGCCGATAATGTAGATGGTGTACCAAGTGTAATTGTCCTATCTGCTGCCAATGTTCCACCACCTGATAAGCCATTACCTGCTGTTATTGTTCTTGTTGATGGTGTACCCCCTAATGTTGATAAAGTTAAATTGCCTGAATGATAAACCGTTCTTGTGTTCCAAGTTAAACCGCTTTCGGACGGAGTTAAAACTAACTGATACTTTCCTACTGTATCAACCCAAAAATCAGTATTAGTCTGAGGTGAAAGAAACATTCTCTGTACTGTGTTATGGTATCCTATATAAGCAATTTCATTTTCTTCCGCTACATTGGTAACTCTTAATAATCTGATTGCATTGGAGGTATCTTGTGACATTCTTCTCTGTATATTTCCAAAGAAATTGGTATTGTTGGTGAATGTTTTCGCTCCTGTAATTGTTTGAGTACCATTTATAGTAATATAACCCGCTAAAGAATGATTTCCCCAACTGTAAGCGGTTTGACCGTTGTTAATTCTGCTGTCATTACCTAAAGCTACCGTTGTACCAGTAGTTCCGGTAGGAATACGGGCAATATCAAAAATACCAGAAGTTATTTTACTTGCAGGTAAATTAGGTATTTGTGCTACAGAAGCTGTACCTGTTAATTGCGCAAAGGTTGTTCCGTGTGGATTTCCTGAACTCTGTGAATGATCGTATGCTATTTTACCTCGATCACCTCTATAAGCAGTAGAAGAAGTTTCCCCAAGTGCCAAACTTGCACTTATTTCAACATAGGCTGTACCGGATCATCTATAGGTTTTATTTGAATCTATAGCTATATATATTTTACCTGTTTCTCCGCTTGATGGAAATGCTGATAAACTTAAATATTCTAATACATCATCTACATAAGATGGTAATTGAGAAGATAATACTTTTCCATCAGATCCTAATTCTGCAACTCCATTATTTGATCCTTTTTGAGATAAAGGAATATAATCGTGTGTATGACCGCTTAGAGCTACAGTTTTTGATACTCCGTTAACTGTAAGTGGTGAATAATTATTTGAAGTTGTTCCCCAAGTTACTGCTGTACCTCCTGCATTTTCTAAAGCTACTATTCTATTATATAATTGCTTAGTAGTATAAGCATTAAATGTATCTGTTAAATTATTATCATTGAAAGTACCACTAAGATCAGAATATTTATAAACAGTCTCAATCAATCCACCACCAGAACCACCGCCTGATCCAAGACCAAATGCACTAACTTCACCAGTAGCTGCAAATGATATAGGAGTTAAATCATTTTTATTCTTTAATAATAATACTCCATCTTCATAAGATAATAAAGCATCACCAATTATAGCAAAATTCTTTCCATCTTCTTTATCAGAATATGAAGCTATAGGATAACCAGCTAATAAATATGGATCATCTAATATATTTCCTTCTTCATCAGTAGTTATTAGTTCCCAATGTGAAACACCACCTGAACCACCTGTTATAGTAGTTCCACTACTTGAACTACCATATCCACGTTCAAAATAAAGTTCTTTATTTCTAGGTTTTGCTGGTATTATTCTACTTATTATTTGCATATTATATTTCTATTAATGTTATATTATTTTTTTCATATTCATAATCTATATCATTACCAGCATAAATAAATGTTTTATCACTTAAATTATTATCTGTGATTAAAGTGTAAGGTTTTAAATCAACGTTATTAACCGGAATTGATACCTGATATTTTGGATTAGAATAATAATCTACTGTTCTATGTAATATTATTTCTTCTGGTTTTAGTTGTATATCTAAAGGTTTATATTTTAATGTTGATAATAGATTATTACCTATAAAAGTAGTTGAATTACATAGCTTATAATAATCATCTGGAAATGTACATATTTTTAATTCTACTTCATCAGCTTCTTCAACATAATCACCTTCAATAACATTTTCATAAGTTATATCATTTTTTTCATCTACTCAATCACCATATATTTCATTTTGATTAGGAATAGCATAATTAAATGATATATCTTTAATATAATTATATTGATTACTAAAATATCCATATCAACTTACTTTTGAAAAATTATATATAGATAACTCAATAGTACCAGAAATTGGAAAGTCAGGGGCTTTAAATACAAAACCCTCTAAATTACTTAATCCTAATTCAAATGAATTTTCATTTTCAATAGTAATATATTTACTTAAATCGTGAGTTCCATTTACTGATATGGGTATGTTAAATTTACTTTCACTAGTAGTCCATTCAGTTCCATTATAATAATAATTTCCTATTTTTAATTTAATTGGTATAAAAAAATCACCTAATACAAAATTGATAATAGTATTATCATATTCTATAATTTTTCTGCAAACCTTAATACTACAATTAAAAGAAAAATATACATTGTTATTAAAAGTATATCCTTTATTAGAATTAAATGTTATAACTTTATTATCATTATTCAAATAATTTGTAATTGAACCGTATGAATTTTTAATATAGTTTTTTATTTGAATCTCATTAACCATAGATAATTTTGAGGGTTTATTATTAATATTATAATTTGTAGTTTTAACAAAAACTGATCCTAAATTATCATTATTATTTTGTATTCTGTCTCCTTCTTTACTATCTAAATCATAATAAAATTTAAATTTAGGTTGATTATAATACCTAACTAAATAATAATTATTATCATTTAAATTAGTAGTATCTACATCTTTATAATAAGTAGCTTTTTCATCATCAAATTCAGGTAGTAATTCATCAATATCAAATAATGAACAAGTTACTTTAGCCTTGTTTTTTCCTGAATTGATAGATAATCTTGAACTGTCACCACTATACCCTATATTTTGAATTGTCTTACTGTCTGATAAAGTAACGGTAGTAGTTGTGCTACCCTGATACAAATAATATTGGTTGAATCCGTTCTTGATTCCAATGTAATCAATGAAGTAAACAGAATCTTTGTCTACTGTAACAGTAAGGCTTAAATATTTAGCTATTTCTTCCAATATCTCATAGTAAGTCATTTCTTTACCTTGTTCATCTATGAAATTAGATGATGATATGGCAATCAGGTTATATATATTTTGATTCGTTGCATTTGTAATAGAAGTAGGTAAATAAATCTTACTGATTTCAGAATTGGTATTACTGATTGCATCCTTTATAAGATTGATGAATGTGATCGTTTCACCAGCTTTCACAAACTTCTTATACTTTAGAGTAGATATAGGATTTACCAGTTCTATTTCATACACAAATTCTATATTGCTGTAGTCCTGACTATATGTATCATTGGTTATAAAACCTAATCATTCTATTTGATTGTTCTTTAATAACTTTACCCTTACACCTTGTGGATTTGATGTAAATAAATTCTGTAGGTAATCCCCACCAAATATTCTAAGAGTAGCTGTAGACAATCGAAAAGGAGATAAAGGATTATCCAGTGATGTTTCTATTGTAAAAGGACTTTCAGCACCTATAAGTTCAGTAGAAGAACCAGTAAATCCATCTTTTTCTATAACAACCTTATAACTATTTTCATTTATCGATTTGAACGGAAGATTATATATTTCCCTGTACATTATTTTTTCTTTTTAATAGATTGATAATTACTTAGAACTCCAACTAAATCTTTACCTGATATTCTAAAATCTACAGAAGATGAACCTTCATTTGAATCAGATAAGATCTTTTTTAATTTGCTTAATGGTGCAATTACTTCAGGGTTATTAGATGCACCAGGATATTCACCGACCTGGGCAATTGTATTTCCATAGACTAAACCACCATCAGCGAAAGCCGGAATTTTACTCATTTGAGCAAAACCGGCTATTACAGCAGCGATACCTGAAGCAATAGCAACCAAGTTTAACGGATATGGCATTTTCGCTCCGGAAGAAGTAGCACTTGCAATTGCACCAGCCTGTTCTGCTACCACAAGTGACTGAATAGCCGGAATAAGTGTAGCTATACCTCCTAAAATAGTTTGGAAGCCACCTAACATTCTGGAAGTAGTATCATCTGAAACACTACCTAAAGTCCCAAATACGTTTGCCATTGAAGAAAATGCAAGTCCGATATTATCAGCACTTGTTATACTTTCTTCTTCCATCTTCTTCAGATTGGACTGATAACCCTTGAATCAATCACTCATTCCAGCAATATCACCTTCTATATCGATTGAGGGTTTAACAGAAAAATCTGTATTTACACCTATATCATCCGGTTTTGAATGTTTATACTGAACTTCAATAGATATTTTTTGATTTCTCAATTCTTCTATTTGTTGATATAATTTCCTTTGTTCTTCAGGATCAATAGACAATGATATTTTTTTATTAAGATCAGATATTTGTTTATCAATATAAGCAATAGATCCTTCCGGTATTTCAATTTCAGGTTTTATTTTATTAGATCCACCAGAACCAGAGGATTTATTAAATTTATTCTCTTCCCTATTAATTGTTCTATTTAATTCATCTAAAGAAGAATTATAACCAGATACTTCCTGTGTTAAGTCTTTGTATGCTTTCTTTTCTTCATCAGATGATTTAAGTTTAAAATCATATACTTCTTTAAGAGTAGGATATAATTTATTTAAAGCTTCTAATTCTTTTTCTGCTTGGTGTGCACCCTCTGTTTTAACTGTTGTCGTTACAGATCCATAATTTGTTCCTTGTGTGAAAGAAGTAGTTTCTTTTGATTCTTTCTCTAATCTTTGTCGTTCTCTTTCATAACTATCAAATTCAGGACTTGCACCAGCAAAAGCATTTGGAATTAATTCAATTGCTTCTGGTGATATTCTTTGATTTGCAGCATCAGATACTAATTTATTTCTTGCATTGGTAGCATCTTTTACTATTATTTCTGTAAGTCTCTTTAATTCCGCTTGTGATTGTTTTAAAATATCCATTGCAGAATCTTTCTGTTCTTTAGTAGCATTAGGATCAGATAAGGTTGCCCTCGCACCAGCTATTTGTTCTCTTAATTCAGTATTTTTTATTGAAAATCCTAACCTCCTATCATCTAATGTATCTAAAGCTAATTTAAATTCTTCTGCTAACCTTATGGATTCAGATAATCCATTTCAAAAGTTAGAAAAATCTGCTGTAGCAATAGAGGTAAAGAAAAAATCTAAAGCACCTTGTGTTTTAGCAATAGCCATTTCAAAAGCATCTTGTGTAGTTTCTGTACTTTTAATAACACCCATTAAAGTTTCATAAGATGTTACTGCTACACCAATACCACCAGCTAATTTAGATAAAGCACCAGCAGCCAGTGAAGATATATTATTTTGAAAACCCTGAATGGACTTGTTTGTCTGTTCAGTGTCCTTAGTGAACTTTCTAATTTGATTTGTTGAATTACTGATAGTCTTGTCAAATTCCTTACTATCAGCTTTTATAGTGACTTGTAAATCCCCTTTCTTAGCCATATTATTTTAATTGTTTTGCAATTTCCTTGCTTTTGTTTTTTAATCTTTCAATATCATCTTTGCTGATATAAGTTTCCTTAGTATCTACATCCCAAGCAAACTTTAATATATCAGTGGGTTTTAGTTGTTTTGATGAATTAACTTGTGCTGTTATATAGCTAATAAATCTGGTTTGTTCCCAGCTTTCTTTATACTTCCGGTTTATACCTTCAACTATAACAGGGATTTCGTAAAACTCCATTTTATTCAGAAAATAATCTGGACTGATACCTAATTCTATAACAGCGATCTTATATAGTTCCGTGATGGTTAATTCTTTTTTTTTGAATCATCCGTATCTTCAGATTCTTCACTTTTAAATAAGGTTTGTTTGTTCAACTCTTTAACCAATCATTCCCTGAAGGTTGAAAATAATGCAGGATCATCATCACATACATCAATAAACTCATCAAATGATAAGTTAAATTCATTATTAGCCAGTAACACACAATAGAAAAGAAGATATTCAGAATATAGACCTTCAAACTTGAATGGTTTATCTGTTATTCTCTCATAAATGAATAATGCTTTTATCGTGTATTTCAGGGTATATTCTTTATTGTTGATTGTAATCATAATATTCAAATTAAAAAGAAAGGGAACTTAATCCCTTTCTATATTATGCTTGTGTATATTTTGAAAGTTCTCCAGATCCAGCGAACGTTACAGAATAAGTAGCATTATCACCGTCCGGTGCATTAACACTAATATTAGTAATATATGCTTTCCCTTTTAAACCTTTACCGTTTGCTCCACCTTTTGGAGTCCATCCGGCAGAAGGAACTACTGTACCATCAGGATTTTCTACAGGTGCTTCTTTTGCAATATCAAATACTACATCTACTGCTGTCCCAGCTTTCCAAGCTGTGAATAATACTGTAAAATCTTCTTCTGTATAAAGGTTATCAGAACTCATCTCCCAATTAAATTTAACTGGTTTTGTTGCTTCTCACTTGCCGTGATCTTTTGAACTGATTGAACTTGTAGTAGACCCTAAAGTTAAACTACAACTGGTTGCATAGGCTAATGATTTACCATCTTGAAACACCATCAGATCAGTTCCTTTTACTATGTTATTTGCCATATTAGTTTTGTACGTTAAATATTAAATTTTGAATAAATGTATCTTCTATAAAATCTTCAGTATTACTTTCTAACCTGAAATTCCTGTTCTTGGAAATAGCTTTGAATGCTTTCTCTGCTAATTCAGCACTTTCATCATATTTATCCGAAGCTATTACTATTTCTACAGTTGCTCATTTTCTTGATATACCATCTTTTGTATAATCGGGATTATAGCTATTCTTTCTATAAACTATAAAAGGAAATGTAGTATTAATATCAGCTACCAGTGGATAAATCTTATCATCAACTACATCAGTAACATCTGTATCAGATGACAATAAATTATATATGGTCTTTCCTATTTGTATCATATTATTTGTGTTTTAATCTTACTCTTACAATGGATTCTAAAATAATATTATCCATTTCAGTAAATATTTGACTTTCGGTCTGATATTGTGCATCCCTAAAGAAATACCGACCTTTGATCTCGCCCCTATTATAACCTTTTCTTGTCTTTCTTATCTTAGTACCCTTTTCAAAGAATTTCAACCTAAAATCACCCATAATATGAACTGTAGATTGTGTAGCATCCCTATCTATTGATGCTTTTATTCCAGATGCTAAAGATTTTCCCGTTTTAGAAGATCTTTTAGTAATAGAACCTTTGATAATAGACCTTAGATTTGATTTAGTCTGATTGATAAGAATAGCAGAACCTTTTCTTAATGCTTGCCTATAGACATTCTTCTGTTCCTTGCTGGTTAAATCGGCAAACAAACCAAGTACCTGCTTATCGTCTACGGTTATGTTATTCATTGATTAAACTTGCTATAATAGTTTTGTGATTCTTTTGTCTATCTGGAACTATCGATTCAATCCTATATAGTTTATCATTCCATCTGATCCTGTCAAATTCGTTTACATTATGGTAAAACCTGATTCCAAATTCAACCGTATAGTTATTTACTATCTCATTATTTTCTACAGTCCGTGATCCTGTGCTTTGATATACAGATGATCTTGTGGTTATATAGTCTCTTCAAATAGTAGTAGTTGCTCCTGAATCGGATTTTGTAACAGTAGACCGTACTATAGTTATTGTCTCGTTAAGTTTTCCAGCTATCATATTTAATTATAATTTTTATGGATTGATACTAATAGTTCTAATGTATATGGTATTTTACTAACTGAAGAATAAGCTACAGGTTCTCTGTTAAGATACCAGTTCCCGATAAGCAGCAGCATAGAATGTTTAATAGCAGGTGGAAGATTGCCACCCACTATTAAATCATCTATATTTTGATTGATTGAATGTTCAACTGCTTCTTTGGCAACTAAAATTAAAGATTCTATATAATTATCATCTGTAGTAAATTCTTGATCTATGTTAAGATGTTGTTTTACTTCAGAAATTGATAGATACATAATTAAGCCAATATTTTAGCTACAAACGAATTTCTTTTCTTTACAGCATCAAAGTAAGCGTTAACTACTAATCTTACTTTTCCGTCTTTTGCAACAGTATAAGGATCGACAGTAATATCTAACCCTCCTCATTGTGCTATGACAAGATCAGAAAAATCACCAGCAATTACACCTTTACTTACAGCAGCAGTTGTTACAAATGCAGGATAACCATCTACTTCATTATCTTGATATGCTGCTCTACCGGTAATCATTTCAATTCCTTTGAAAGCAGATTTTGCTTTAGGGGACAAGATGTATTTTTTGTTTTGTACATTCTTTTCGTCCAATGCTTCATCTAATCCATTTACTAATTCTTCATCAGCAGGATCTGTTTCAGGTGTCACACCTACAAACATACCAGCGGGTTGTGTGTCAGAACCGGCAACAGAACCAAGAATAGTAGATTCCAATTTTACGGCAATAGCTTTAGCAATATCATCTCTTAATACAGCTTCAGCATCAGCCGATTCTTGAATAAGGAATTGTTTAGATACATCTACATAAGCCGTTAATCTTTTAGGTTTAAGGATAACTTCAGCTAACGATCCAGCACCATCAGCAGCAGAAGCAGTTTCACCAGCCCAAGCTACATTAGTTCCTGAATAAGTGGGGATTCCAACATTACCGGCTAAACCACCCATATAAGTAGCACCGGCATTTACCAGAACCAAGTTAGATTTTAATGCTGTAACAAGATCAACAGTATTTTTTTCAATTCCAGCACCGGAAGCAGCAGTAATATCTGCTCTTAATTCCATAGGAATAACTACATCCCCGTTTACTGGTTGTCCTGCTTTTCTTAATTCTTCCTTACCAAGATTTATAACTTCTTCTACAGCCTCATCTTGATTTCTTTTATTAACTACGTTGTTAATAGTTTTAATTAATGAAAATTTTTCCATAATTGTTTGTTTTGTTTCTTTATTAAGTTGATTAATTGTGTCATTTAGATTTCTCAATTCATCTGTTAGTGTTTTAAAATCTGTATCTTCTTTTTCGGTTAATTTCCTTTGTTCTTTTTCAGCAGAATTAATAAGATTATTAAGTTTTTCCTGCACTTGATTTCGCTGATCTATAACCTGTAATAAAGATTGTTCCATTATTGTATTTGATTTCTAAGGTTAATAAAATAATTATCTAACTCTTTTTTAAGTGCTAATTCTTTAGATTCTTCAATTGCTTTTAATGATCTTTGAGCTACAGTAGTCTCATCATAAGCAGGATTAAATACAGGACTAACATCAAACAATAGATTAAACTGTTTAATTGTCCTTAAATACATTCCATCATCTAATGGTTTTCATTCATCATCCTGAACTGTAAAAGCAAATGAACTTCCGGTAATATCTTCTCTCCTTAGATATTCTAATAGTTCATCTCCTAATGCAGTTTTAGGTGCTTCAAATAAGTATCTTAATCCTATATCATCAACAGCTAAAACTAAAGATCCTTTACCGTATTTACTTCTACCTAAAACACCTCTATCTTCATTGTGATCTAAGTAGCAAAAAACATCTGATCTTTCTATTACACCTGTTAATGAATGAGGTTCTATAGTTTCTATAAAACCCCCTAAATCTTTAGAATAGGTATTTCACAAAATCGCATAACCTTCAACTAATCTACTATCAGTTGATACACTAATATCAGATGTTATACTTCTCTTTTCTTTATTCATTTGTTTTTAGATTAATAATATTATCTACCGTACTTGTATTTACTTGAATAAAGTTGTTATCTCCGTTTTCCAGTTTTGGTAGATTTAATTCTTTTCTGATCTCATTGATTGTTATTGCTCCAACATTAAATAGTTTATTGTAATATTCAGCTAAACTGTTTTTATCAACTCTCAATAAACTTGTTTCATTAAATTGAATATCATACTTCATTCTTTCAGATGGCAACAATAATTTACGCTCTAATTCCAGTTCTAAGTTCTCTAATAGTGGTGATAAGGTATCAGTTAAGAAAGCTAATTGTGTAGCTTCAACAGTTGAATAATTAGCTTTAGTAAGATCAAATACTTTAATAGGCGATACTCCAAAGAATCTACAAATATCAACTACATTGAATTGCCTTGTTTCTAATAATTGTGCATCCGCTGGATTAATAGTTATCGGTTGAAAATCCATATTACCCTCTAATACCGCTATTCCATTAGGTGTACCAGTAATCGGGTCAAATGTATCTTGCCAGCTATTCTTTATATCCTTTTTCTGTTTATCAGTTAAGGCTGTATCTACTTTTAATATTCCAGATAGATTAGCACCATTTTTAAAAAATCCTGAAGCGTGTTTTTCAGAATTAGCTGATAATGAAATAGTATTAGCAGCGTGTTTAAGTACTGATATGCCATTTACACCATCAGTAGAATAATTTAAGAAATGTAATATATTATATGAATTAATTGGTTTATCATCTATATAATACTTTCCTGATTTTATTGTAACATCATCATTATCTATTAATTCTAACTTAATAGGTAATTGTGTGTTCTTATCTCTTATTATCTTGACAAAAGCATTACCTTTTAATAATATTAAAGCAATTATCACTTTAAAAAAGGTATATCTTGTCATATACTCATTAGGTTCTGTTCCTAATAATATTGCAACTTGATGATCCCTGTTCTTAGTTCTAAATCCTTCTTCATCTACAGAATATAATTCTATAGGTAATTGTGCTACTGAAGAACTGATTACTTCTACACACCTATATACTGTACTTAATTTTAGTGCCTGATTCCCGTTGTTATTAGAGCCTAAATAATTTAATGATACAGTAGCGGTATCATAGTTCCTTGTTTCCGGTACTTCAGGTATTTGTTTATCTTCTTCAGGTTTATAAGACCTGAAAAAATCTCTTCATTTACTCATTTTAAATTGTGTTTGAATATTTTGGTATTGTTAAATAACCACCTAAAGCCATTAATATAGATATTACACCATCTATCTTTTTACTATCTAAATACTTTACTGGTTTAAGATTTCCGTTATGATCGGATTTAATGGTAACATTGCTAAAGCAAAATCTGGTTATTTCATTATTATCAATTGTACACTTCTTTGACAATATTAATCTTTCCAATTCTTTAGTAGGTCTATTGAAATTGGCTATATTTTGTGCATAAGGTTCTAATGGTAGTCCTTTAGCTGTACAATCTATTGCCCACTGTGTAGAATTGTATGGATCATAAAATATCTTTTGAATATTAAGTGTTTTTTTAATACTCATAATATCATTAGTTATATAGTCATAATCCGTTACATTCCCCGGTGTTATGGTTAAACAGCCTAATCTTTTCCAGAGTTTATATGTCTCTTTAAGTGATTTTTCTACTAATGCCGATTCTGGTAAATAATAATGTACCTTTAATAATAATTTATCCTCTTGTGGTATTAAGATAGATAAGGCTGTAAGGTCTGAAGTTGCCCCTAAGTCAACACCCAAATAACAAGAATGATTTTTATAATCATCTATGTTTATTGATTCAGTAGCTTCTATTATGTAAAAATCCGGTATCCATACTTCTGAAGAATCACACCAGATATTAAGGTTCTTTGTTTTTACGCCTACCTCTTCAGACGGATTATTCTTTGCTTTTTGAATCTGTTCTTTAAGGAATTTTCTCGATACGGTAATATCTAATGATGGATTTGCTTTAATCCAGTTATTTTCATTATCCCATTCGTCATTTTCATCTAATTCATAGATTGAAATAAAGAATGAATCATCTTCTTTTAGTTTATTCAGAATTTCTACACCTACTTCACGTAATTTGTAACAGGGATAAGACTTATTAAAACCGGATGTTGTTATAACTACCAATAACGGGTTATCCCTCATACCTTGTGATGAAGCTATAAGATCCTTCATTTTATTGTCTGGTGCTTCGTGGAACTCATCTATCAGTCCAAAAGAGCAGTTATATCCGTCACCGGTTTTAGATTCACTGGATAATACCTTTAACTTTGAATTAGTTAGATTTAATAGTATTGAATCTCTATATACTTTAAGGTTTTTAGATTTAGGATCAATTTGTTTTGTAAGAGTATCACATATTTTAAAATCAACCTCTTTAGCCTGTTCTCTCGAATTTGCCAATAATAAAACTTCCGCTGCTGGTTCTCCGTCCGCTATTAAAAAATACAAACTAAGCGCACCCGCCCAAAAACTCTTTCCGTTCTTTCTTGCTACTTGTATGTAAGCATTGGTAAACCTTCTCCTATTATCTTTAGTCCAATAAAAGCCAATTAAATTAGCAGTAATAAAACTTTGTCACGATAATAATACAAATGGTTTTCCATTATGTGATCCGGTATAATGTTTGAATATCTGAATAAATTCAATAGCTTCATCTACTTTTTGATAATCAAAATAAAATCTATCATCATTAAGATCATCTAAAAATCTTTGTGCTGCTAACTTTATTAATTTACCAGCTACTATTTTACCACTAATAACATCAACAGCATAATTATAATAATCTTTTCCGTTTATACTGTTAATAATACTCATTATCTTGTTTCCTTTTTACCTTTAATAAATTCCTCTAATGGTGAATCTTCTGAATCTTTTGTTTTTGCTTTTACCGATGTTCTGGATTTTAGTGTTAATCCAAATTCTTTAAGTATAGATAAGCATTGTATTTGAGCATCTTTGATAATTTTAATTCGTGGGTTTGGATTTAAGTTACCCTGTACATTAGTGATAACCATATCTTCATCTTTCAAAATATCAGATTGTCTTATAAATACGTCATAGTTATATTCTAACATACTTAGCGCACCGGAATCTATACCTTCCAATCCCTGTACTTGTTCTAAAACGCTTTTCATAAAGTCTCTGGTACGGTGTGTTAGACCTTTACTCATTGTATATTCCATTTCCCTTTAAATATTTGTATTTTGTGTTTTTATATTTTGATTATCTGGTTTAATAGTGTCTCTGGTGTGTTATATAAAGATTATCAATAGTTTATACTTTTAATTTCAGCGATTCACTATCTTTGTATTATCAAATTAAGCAATGATTTTTTATCATCAAAAACACACCTAAAGTATTATAACTGTATTATTTTCCAGTAAATCATTTAAAACGTGTTTCTATATATTTGATTGAATTTCTACAATTATTATCCTCTCTACGATAGAGCCAGTGATAATGTACGTACACTAAATAATGAATTGTGTGGTAACTATAACTATTTAAAATTATAATCTATGGAACAACTAAGAGACAAAAGGTGAGGAATGAGACTAAATGCAGATGAATGACAAATGTTAGAAGACCTATCCAAGAAATACAAAAAAGATAAAAGTGTAATAGTAAGAACATTAATATATGACCTATGAAAAAAGATTTAACTAAAGAAATAGCTTTACAATACATCTATGATTATGGAGTAGATAAAGCAGCAGAGTTATTAAAAATAACAAGAATAGAATTAAATAAAGTTATATCAGATAAAGTAACTGAAGATTGAAATAAACCCTGTTTAAATAGAAATGCAAAAGTAGAATATCTCAATCCAGTAATATCGGATTTTGTAGAAAAGAATTATAACAAATTACACGCTGAATATGTAAAGAATCTAACTACAGATATATTCTATCAGAATGATGAAGATATATTTCATAATGCACTTATAAAAGTCTGTTCTGATCTCTCTAATCCGACCGAAGAAACAATATTAAAGCTATTTGATAAAACCTTTAAAACAATCAAATGAAGAAATAGTAAAGAAAATAGCGAAATGAGAAAGAAGGAGAAAAATATTAAATATGATAATCAGGATGGAGAAAAAGAAGATGAATAATTCAGGAATTTATGTATTTGAGACAAAATACCATTTTTATATAGGATGTAGCAAACAATTAGATAAAAGAGAAGAAAGACATTGGTATGAACTTATTAACCTTATACATCGTAATGATTATATGCAGAATGTATATAATGCCGGATATGACTTTGATTTTAGAGTTTTAGAATATTGTCTTGAATCGGAATTAGAGATTAAAGAAAAAGAATGGTTTAATAAATACTCTAATGAGAATAAACACAAGAAAGCATTAAATTTAAAAGAATGTGGTAAACGTCCAATTCATTCTTATGATACGAAGGTAAAGATAAGTAAAAAGAAAGCTAAAAAAGAATATAATTTTAATCAAAGATATACAGTATATGACTATAATACAGAAGAATTACTATTCATTGGTAATCTATTAGAAGTAAGTAAATACTTAAATTTACACTTAAGAGAAATATTAGAAATAAACAAAATATGATCCGATAAACTTAACACTCATATATTTATAATAGAAGAATTAGAATTTATTCCATTAGATGAACAAATTGATTTTACCGATTTACTATAACACTTATGCCAACAATAAATAAACCAACTAAAAAGAAAAATACTCCAACAGTTAACGAACAAATAAGAAGAAGTATTTATGATACTAAAAAATGACGAGATCTCCGAAAAGCTAAACTAATGCAGAATCCACTTTGTGAAAAGTGTTTTGAAAATGGTATAATTACAGCAGCCTGCGATATTCACCACATCATCTCTTTTGTTGATATTACAGATAATCTAAGAAGATTAGAGATAGCCTATGATTTTAATAACCTACAATCACTTTGCAAGAAATGTCACCAGAAAATACACAATCAATAATACTAAAATACGGATTTAAAGATATATATAACGGTCTTATATTTGAAAGAGATACATTCACTCTAAGAATATCTGATGGTGAATTTGAAATATATTGTGATCCTGAATATGATTTAAGATATTATCACGGAAAAATAGATCAGTTAGAAGATGTATTAAACGATCTTTAAACCATTTGCGGATGTTTACCTATTTGATAATAGGACTGATCTTCAAAATCAGAAGCTGTAATTCCAACCTACAGTTATCAGGGCTTAAAACCTTGCATCCGTGCAATAGCTACATAATAATAGCTTTTTAGACAAGAAAATCAATACTCCGGTATATCAGAAAATTATTTTTAACAAATTTTCATAACCGATTAAACCTTATTGATTATCAATAGTCTAAGTAATATAACAAAACGCTACAAACACTTATTATTAAAAGTAGATTTCTACCGACAGATAACCACAAAATTAGTATGTTTGTTAAGATAAGATCAGCTAAATCAACTCTGGTTGATCTTATCTTCTTTTTTAGAAAAGCACAATCCCCGAAAACATCATTATAACCACAGGTAAAAATAGGGAGTTTGACTACAAAAATAAAATATCATCTTCTACTATACTAATTAAAACAATTACAGATAAAACTATAAAATACTATACATAAAACCTACATAGATAGGTTATTTTTTGAAAAAGAATGTAACCAAATTTTCACAGGGTACTAAGAAAAAATATGTTCAAAAAAAGTGACATACAAATAACCAATATAAACATTAATATAATAACTTAATATGAAAATTTTAACCGTTCCGAATGAATTAATAGAACAAAAAGCACTTAAAAATGAAAAGATATATCTAAGTGATTTAGATGAATTTAAAGATAATAATTTATCAATATTATACAATACAGTATTTAATAAAGGTGTAACTGGTATAGGTGGGACATCATTAGCTTTAGATAGTAAAGAGAATATTATAATAGTTATGCCGTTTGTTGAGGTTGTAAACAACAAAGAAGGATATAACGAAGATGTATTTACAGTAAAAGAAGGAGTTACTATTGCAGCTATAAAGAAGTATTTAAAGACCACACCAGTAAGAAAAATAGTTTCTACTTATGACGGACTTTCAAAAATATTAGAAGCTTATAAAGCAGTTGAAATTAATCCTTATGATGATTTCTTATTAGTTGATGAGTGGCAAGTAATATTTAATCAGTATGGACTTAGATTAAAGGTAATGAAGTACTTACTTGAACAATCTACACTATTTAGTAATAAATGCTTTATGACTGCAACTCCAATTAAAAAAGATTATTGGTTTAAAGAATTAAAAGGACTTGAAGAACTCGTTCTTGAATATGATATTGAACCAACAATAGTAAAACATTTTAAATCAAGAAATGTAATTGACGAAGTAATAGCTATTATTAATAGTAAAGATTCTAAGAACCTTCATTTCTTTATAAATTCAGTTGATATGATTAAATCAGTTATTAAGACCTTGAATATTGATAAATCAGATGTGAGAATCATTTGTTCCAAACAAGAAAAAAATGAATATAAATTATCTGGATATGATATAGAGAGTACAAAAGATCCTGTAAAACCTATAAATTTTTATACTTCTACTTGTTTTGAAGGTTGTGATATATTTGATAGGAACGGACAAATATTTGTTATCTGTAATGGAAATAAAGCACATTCACTTGTAGATATATCTACTACTTTACCACAAATAGCAGGTCGAATCAGAGATATAGAAGATGGAACAATTAATCTTATTTATTCATCGAGTAGATATATTGATATTACAGAGGAAGAATTTAATAAAAAGGTAGATGAAAACATACAAAAAGGAAGAAATATAATTGAAGAAGTAAAGAGTAAAGATACTATAGAAGTGTTATCAGATTGGAAAATTAATGATAGATATTTAATTATTGAAGATGATAAACTTATATTTGAAGAAGTATTGCTCAATGTAGATAAAGCTAATTTTGAAACGTCTAAAACCTATTCATTTAAAACTAACTTAAATAGAAAACTAAATCAATCAGATAAATTTTATTCTGTTATTATTGAAAAACCTTGGGCTGAAGAATATATAAAGTTTGAAGAAGAAAAGTTTAATAGTTTATCCTTCAAAGAAAAATGTTTATTATATGCTAATCTTTCAGATATGACCTTTAGTTATGTTCCTGATTTCCCGAAAGAAGTAATAGAGGCAGTAGATATATTAGGAATAGATAAATTAGAAGAACTGGACTATCATAAAGGTAATATAAATAAATATTTAGTTTCAAGATTAAATACTACGGATGAAATGAAAGTAATGAAACTTTTAAAACTAACAAAAGGAGAATTTTATAAATCTTCTGATCTTAAAAATAAACTTACTGATATATACAAAGTATTGAAGTTAAATAAGGCAGCCAAAGCAACAGATATTAAAACATTTTATGAGGTAAAAGAAACTTCAAAAAGAATAGATAATAAAGTATATAAAGGATATATAATAATAACACCCAAAATAATTTTCAAATAATATGACAACGGACAAATTAAAAGAATGCTTAGAACTAATTGGAGAAGTAATAACAATAAAAATTAAAGATCGAGATTTACACAGATTAAATGATGAAGTAATAGATAAAATACATACAGATGTAGATGAAAAAGAATGTTCTATTTCATTTGAATAATAAAATAATGAATAAATTTACAGAAGCAGAAAACATAGGTAGAAATAATTTCAAAAGTTGATTAGAAGCTATTGGAGTTACAGACTATGAATTTACAGAAGATACTTATAGCACCATAGATTGTAACTTTATCTATGAAAGCTATACATTTGCAGCAGAAATAAAAGTAAGAGATATAAAGTTCAAAGATTATCCTACTCATTTTATGGAACTGGATAAATACAATAGAATGACTGAATTAATAGATAATAATTTGATTGATTCAGGTATATATGCAAACTTTTTTGGTGATGATTACTTATATATCTACAACTTATCCAGAATAGATAAAAACCAGATCAGCATTATAAACGCACCAGTTACCTCTGCTGAAGATAATGGAAGAAGGAATAAAACAATGATAGAAATATCAACTGAAAAAGCACAAATATTTAAAAAGGAAAACGACAAATGAATAAAATTAAAAGCTTAATAAAGCACCTCTGAAAGAACTACAAAGAAATAATTATAATGATTGGATTAGTAACAATCCTCTATTATCCAACATATTTAGGAATTAAAAGAATATATGATAATTTTGCAGATAAAATAGAACTAACAATAAAGCTAAATAAATAATAATGAAAAACTTAATCATTCTATCAATGTTACTTTTAGCGGTAACAGTAAAAGCACAAAAACCTGTCTTAATCTATGAAGATCAGTTAACTCACAACCGTATTACAGCTATTTTTGAAGATGATTCCGAACAGATTTATTACACTAATACCTATGCTAAACCGTGGACTGGTAAAATGGTTACAGTTATGGTTAAATCTGGATCGTATGATGAAATGAATGATTTCTTCAATCAGCTATTAGAGTTTGGAGAAGATAACAAAGATGTAAATTCTACTACTGAAATTAACGGTACAAACGTTTCTATTAAAAAGAAAATAGGTGCTTATCTGATCGAGATTGAAACGGATGATATTCCTATTTATACTTCTTCTAAAGAACTAAAATACATTGTAAATCAGATGAAACAATACAGGGTAGAATATCCAGAATAAAAAGAAAGCCGGAATCATCCGGCTTTTTCTGTTTCTGGTTCTATCTTCGGTACAACCGATGGAAATTTTATAGTTTGTTCTATCAGGATTGTTTTATCTGTTACCTGATAAGCAGTAGCACCATCAGGAACTTCAGACATATCATTTACTACTCCGTTGATTGTATATTCTTTTTTTTGTGGATGATATTTACATTCTACCTTATTCCCGCTCTTTAGGAATATTTCTACCTTATATCTTTTATCGCTTTCTCCATAATACAATTTACTTTTGTCTGGTACATTTTTAGTAATATATATGTAATCTATAAACCTATGTAAGAAGTCATATTTAGTATTATAATCGAGTGTTGTTAAATCCATATTTTCAACATCAGATAAATCTTTCATTCTACTTTTTAATGATGCTATTTCATTATCTAACATTTCTTTTTCACTATTAAGACGTTTAATGTTTGATTGAATGTTTGATAGCTTCTTTTTCTCTCTTTCTTGTAAATCTATAAGATCAGGAAATTCAATTTTTAATTCCTGTAATCCAGAATATATTATACCTACTTTTTTGTTTTCTTTCTTTATTTCATTGTCGATAGATTGTTTAATTCTATTCTTATCTTCAATAGCTTCTAATAAATTAGCTTCATTATTCCGTTTTCTATCATCAACATATACTTCTCTAAAATACCTGCTTACAATATCCCAAATAAGATAATTCATATTATGGAAATTAACTGCTGGTGATGTACATTTAGATTCTTGAAAAGTTCTATTCATTAGTCTGGTACATTTATACTGGTGATGTATTTTATCTTTTGCGTTAGTAAAATATGTTCCGCAATGTTTACATTTAATAAGATTCCGAAGTAAAAAAGTGTTTCCTACCTTTGTAGCACTTCTTGTTAGTCTTTGCTTCCTTTTAATTTGTGAAAGATCAAATGTTTCTTTAGAAATAATAGCAGGACAATCTATAAAAGTGTCTAAATACTTAGCTTTACCATAATAAGCAGTATTTTGCAACATTTTACTAACTGTTGATGCAGACCATAGAGCGTTTTTTGTACTTGTAGTAGGAACACCATCTGCATTTAACTTAACTGCTATGCTATATTGAGAACTACCATTAATAGATAAATCAAATATTTCTTTTACTATTTTAGCTTCTGGCTCACTAATTACCATTTTTTTCTCTACTCTTGTATAACCAAATGGTGGATGTGAAGTATAACTATATCCTTTCATAAATACATTGTGCCGTTTGGTAGCTACTACTCTTTTCTTCATTGTCTTAATTTCTTCTTCAGCTACAGCGGACAGCATACCAATAAGCATATTTATAAAGCTGTTTTCTTCACCATTAGAATCAAAAATGCTTATACCTCTATCATAAATAAATACATTGATTCCTTTATTTTTAAAATTTCTAATATCTGTCTGTATCTCTATAGATTTTCTACTTAATCTGGATAACTCCCATATCAATACTATATCTATATCTTCTTTTGTAAGATTAATGAGTTTATTGTACTCCGGTCTTTCGGAATTAAGACCTGATTCTGTTTCTTCAAAAATATATTCAATACTAATATTATTCCGATTAGCATATTCTTTTAACTCTTCTAATTGTCTGGTATATTCCTGTTTATCAGTTGATACCCTTGCGTAAATAGCACCTTTTTTCGTTTCCATATTCTTTAGTTTTTTGTATTTGAAACAAAGGTATATATTTTTGATGAGTATGCAAACCTTTTAATGATGCAGGAGGTAATACCTACCTGAATTTGATAGATCCTGCTTCCATATCTACGATACACGTACTAAAAGGACCTGACGGCTCGCTTTATGGCGCCAATTCAGGGGGTGTTATCCGCATTCAACCTAAAGGATTTGGCATACAACAAAATCAAGGTTACTTATTATTAAACGGAGGCTCTTTCGGATTGTTCCAGGAGCAACTTTCCATACAGCGAAAAATAAGCGACACCTATGCTTTTTCAATAGACCAGTCATTCACGCGTTCGGATGGTTACCGGGAAAATACAACATTAAACAAAAAGACTTTTCAAACAGCTCACAAATGGCAGTATACAAAACACAACGAATTAAAGTTTATTGCCTTATATACCGATTTAGGTTATCTCACTCCGGGCGGATTGACCGAAAGCCAAATGCAGGAAAATCCGAGGATGGCCCGTCCCGCCAGCGGATCCATGCCTTCCGCCACAGAACAAAAAGCAGGTATATATAACAGGACATTTTTCGGAGGTATTGCCCACAACGCACGAATCAGCGAGAGGTTATCCCATACCGTTAGTGTTTTCGGTTCACACACCGATTTTGAAAATCCGTTTATTACCAATTATGAATTCCGGGAAGAGAAAAATCTGGGTATCCGCACTTACTTTTCCTATAGAAATGTGGATCAGGAACAGTTTCAATGGCAGATGCAATTTGGTTTCGAAGGGCAAAAGGGGTGGAACAGGATTGATAATTATGATAATGAACAGGGTACAGCTACAGTTCCACAGGCAAAGGACAATCTGAATAATACACAGAGCAGTGTCTTTTATCGGGCAATGATCAATTTACACAGACGATGGACGATTGAAGCCTCATTAGGCTTAAACCGGGTTAAAATCAACTATACCCAACGCTATCCCGAAGTTTCAGATCCTGATGGCAGTATTGGTTTCGGAAATATATGGATGCCGAGAATTGCCACCTCTTATATACTAAGAGAGGGCTTAGCCCTCCGCGGTTCCATATCAAAGGGATATTCACCGCCTACTATTGCCGAAGTGCGTTCTTCGGATAACATCATCAATACTGATCTGGAAGCGGAAACAGGGGTAAATTACGAGATCGGGATACGTTGGGAAACTACGGCCAGAAGGTTTATCGCAGATGTAAGTCTCTACAATTACAATATGGACAACGGAATTGTACGGCATCTTCGTGACAATGGCGCCGAATTTTATATAAATGCCGGAGAAATAAAACAAAAAGGGATCGAAGTCTCGATCTGGGCTTACCTGTTACCTATGCAACCTGATAGGTTTATACGAACTTTGAGTTTCCAATCTGCCGCCTCATACAACCATTACCGATTTGGAAACTATCAGGTGAACGACAACGATTTTTCCCGGAATAAGGTAACCGCCGTACCGGATTGGGTGTGGACAAATTCGTTGTTTATCACTTTCCCTAAACAGATGGGATTGAATATTTCCCATAATTTTACTTCGGCTATGCCATTGAACGATGCAAACAGTGTCTTTTCAAACAAGTTTCATCTGATTCAATTGAAAGGAAGCTGGAACTGGAGAATAAATCAATTATTCCAAATAGAATTTTTTACAGGAGTGGACAATTTATTGAATGAGAAATATAGCTTAGGAAATGATATCAATGCTTTTGGCAATCGTTTTTTCAATCCTGCACCTACAAGAAATTATTATGGCGGGGCCAAACTCTCATTTTAGCATATCAGGGCGGTTTAGCACATCAGAACGGATAACCGATGGCAAAGTGAAAAGCAAAATCGCGACGGAAGTCCGGTTTGAAGATGGTCCATCGGGTACCTTCAGGAAGAGCAGGATTATGCGCCTTCATCCCACCGTCCACCCTGATAAGCAGAAAATTGAGATCTAAACGCAGACCAAGTCCGTATGCCACGGCCAGTTCCTTGTAAAAACTGTTCCACCGGAACATACCGCCCGGTTGCTCCACATAATCCCTGATAGTCCATATATTCCCCGCATCGACAAAAGTAGCCAGTTCAAACAGATTGGTCAACTTGTGCCGATACTCTACACTGAAGTCGAGTTTCACATCTCCTATCTTACGGCCGAAATCGGAGCCTGCAGCAGCATCACTGCTGTAAGTACCTGGTCCCAAAGTACGGGTACTCCAGCCTCTCACACTGTTAGCTCCTCCTCCGAAATAACGCTTCTCAAAAGGTAATACATCAGAATTCCCATAAGGATATGCCAATCCTAAGGCAAGATGAGTTGCAATAGTATTTCTATCGTCAAAAGCATGGGAGGCAGCAATATCGAAATCTCCTTTCACATACTCTGAATAAGGCAATTTGAAAATTGTCTCAAATCCATTCTCATTCTTTTGGGTTCCACCCAGACCGGTAATGATACGGGGCAGCCACCCGGCCACTTCTATTCCCGAGCGAACCCGAATCGGAATAGAAGGCATACTCCGTCTCCCAAGTTGGTTATAATTAGTATAAGTAATATTATAAGCCGTTCGCACAATAAGCTGTTCCTCGTAGCTGTAACGCAAAATAGGAGTATCGTCACTCATGTAAAGTTCTCTGAATCGTTCAGAAGTCCGGGGCATTCTTACATAGGTGATACCTATCGGTTCCAGCATATGCTGTAATCGCCACTCCATAGAGGCCCATTGAAAACGGGTGGATAGGTTAAAGAACTGACGCAGGTAATCCGGCCGGTTCTGATAGTTGATCCCCCCGGAAAATTCCGTCGATGCCGACGGCTGATCCCTGAGCCGCTTCATCAACCATGGAAGCAGCAACTGCGGAATGGAGAGGAACGCCTCGACTCCGTACTCGTAGTAACTGTTATCGATGAGATTCAGGCTGTCGGAAGCCGTGATAAATTCATAAGCGGCATTCAACTGAAGACGGAATGTCTCTCCTCCCTTCAGGAAGTTACGGTGTTCATAGGTCACGTTACCGGCAACCCCAAGGTCGCCCGCCGAATTGGTACCATCCACCCCGAACTGTGTATAGTGCAGGTTTCCCGGGAAGAGGGTGATTCTTGAATCTATATAGGCGGAATCATTGCGTACAACAGGTGTCATATTGATTGCTGTCTGATTTACCGGTCCCATCCCGTTTAACGAAGAATAGGTTCGCTCCACCACCCTGTCGGCATAAAGCCGTCCGGGACGGAGAAAGGTGTTATAGTATATGGCCCGTGGACGCAGGAAGCGATCTTTTTCCGAAATGATCTGCATCCCCCGGTATTCAATTGTATCTAAAGGGATATGGCGGGTCGAATCTTGCAAAAGAGTCGGATCCACCCCGTTGATCACAGTTACATTTCCCATATAGTACTGCTGATGGAATGTAGAATCGGTAGGATTATTCAGGGCAAGCGTCACATCCACCTGGTTAGTTCCCACAGTAGTATCCGCAATAAAATAGAAATTATCCTTCAAAAAATTATAATATCCTCTATTCCTCAGTATGGTGGTCATCCTTTCCCTACCCTCCTCTAACACGGAGAGATCAAAAATATCGCCTTCCTTCATCAACTCGAGCTGTCTGCTCCGGTTCAGGATATTATAAATAGTAGTATCCGCCGAATGAATAGTATCGGTAAAAGTGCGGATACGATGAGGTTCGTTGCCCGTCACATTATAAGTAACATTGGCTTTCTTATCCTTTTTCACCACGGCAGTATCCACCTCGGCATTCAGATATCCCTTATTTTTCAGGTGCAACCGGATCTGTTCTGCCGAAATAACGGCCAACTGCTCATTATAAAGTACCGGCGGTTCACCGTATTTGAGAAGCAGTCTGTTCATCCATGTGGAGGTATCATTGGGGATATTATACATATGTAGCTTCACCCTTCCCAACAAGATCATCGACGAGTTGGGTTTCTGCCGTATATAAGGGTTCAGGGCGGACGAGCCGATACCTCTCACATCTGATTTTATATCAGTCTTGTTGAGAAGATAACTCCCATCAGGCACTTTCTTGGTAATATTACAAGCGCCTAATATAAATATCCACAATATAAGGACTATATATTTTTTCATATAATCAGCAGAGTAAAATTTCAAATTACTAATTACCAATTAATAATCAACACATTATCATTACTTCCCGGGACAAATTATCCCGACTTGTCGGGATTGGCACATTAATCAATAAATCGTCACTACTTGTCCCGACCTGTCGGGATCATCGCATCAAATCATTACTCTTCTTCCTCCTTTGGTCTGACAAACCTGAAATCAAATAACTCTCTGAATATTTTAGCCTCCCTGGTAACCATGATCCCCACCCCTTGAGTGGTGGGTGCGCGGCGGTAAAACCGTTGATTGGCCCTGTTAAAGGCCCGCAGCATAAGCCAGGTATTGATATCATACTCCAATTCAAACTCCCCCAGAAATGCCTGCTGGCCGGCTTCCATACTGTTTTCCCCGTAGCTCAGGTTAGTATTGATACGCAACCGGTTATTCATCAAACGGGTAGATACATCCACTCCCATCCTCACGTTATCGAGGCTACCGTCGACCGACTCCAGATTGGTACTAATCGACCAGTTGTCGCTCAGCGCGCTGGCAAAGAGGGCATCCAACCCCCGGGAGAGGGTATTGGCCGCAAATTTTGTAAATACAGACGAACCAAAGTTCATGTCCGGAGACCCTTCCGAAGGTATAAAGTTACCGGTAGTAGCCAGATAGGCGAATTGAAGGATTTTTGTTTCTTCATTAGAGAGAAAACCGTTTACCCGTTGTTGAATATCATTGGAACTTTCCGGCAGTTCAATATCATATTGCAGATCCATCCCTTCCAGATTTCCTCTGATCTGAAGTAACGCATTCACAGCTACCCGTGTATTGGCGAGTTGTGTGGAAAATGAGGGGTGGAGTGTTGCCAGATCTGCTTTTACAGGCAGATAAGCAGTAACATTGAACTGCGTATTCATCGGATTCCCTACCATGGAGAGCCTGCTCCCTTCACGAATATTAAACTCTATCGTACGAAGATTCTGGAGGTTATAATGAAACTTTCCACTGTTAATAACATAGTCTCCATAAAGTAATACCGGCGGTGTAGATCGGGAGTTGAAATTGACATTTAATTCACCTTCTCCACTTATTTCAAGCGCATTACCGGTAGTTGGATCGAGTACCACACCCGCTTCAAGTAACGGATTCAGGTTCACGGTAATTGCCATCACAATAGGAATACCTCTGGGCACATTAGTGTTAAGCTGTGTTCCGGCCTCTTCATTCTTACGTAGAAATGCCAGTGAATCGGGTTCCCGGGATTTGCTGCTAACATAAACTATACCACTGTATTCCGTTGCTGTCGCTGTTTGTGGAAGTACCACGGTAACATCTGACTTGCTTGAACTGGTCAAATTCCCATTGCCAAAAATTCCGGAGGGAGACCCCGTCACTTTCAGTTCTCCCGACAGTTTCAGGTTGCCATAGGCCATCAGGTCGGTCCGGTTCGCATTGTTCAGCAGCATGAAATCGTTGAGACGGATACCGGCATTATACACCATACGCCCGAAATTGGTATGTGACAGGCTTACGTTCAAAGTGGCTGTATGATTGTTCTGGTCACGGATCACCAGATCTTTCAATCCCACATTATCCCTGCTAATCTCTATTGTATCGGATATAAAATAGGTTACATTGGTAAATGCCACCTTCATCATACCATCATCAATTCCGAGCCATCCTTCCGTTATTGGTTCGGAAAGTGTGCCGGTTACGTGTATATTAGAATTTAAACGTCCGTTCAATTCACTAAAAACACCGGTGGTAAGCGGCTGGATTGCCATCATTTTAAAATCAGCAATAGAGAGGTTTACATCCATCGGAAACGGGCTGTCATCACCGGTAGGAATATATCCTTTGATATCGAGGCTGCGTTCTCCTCCATCCTCAAGCCAGGCATTCAAATTAAGGCCGGAGAGGAGGTTATCCCAATCCGCATCGATCCGGAAAGTACCAATTGTGTCACCATGCACGGTAATATTATCCACCCGGAGTTCTTCGGTGCGTATCATCGGATTATCCAGTGCCTGCCGTACATAGATATCGCCATTGATGGAACCGGTAAAGTTGGTTACATTAAACGCGTTGAGAATATTTGCCAGTTCCGTATTATTGAAATAGATCCGTATATTGTCGGCTTCACTTTTGGATGCAACCCCGTCAATTCCCAGCAAAAGCATGTTATCTTCACTGATTCCAAAATTGGAGATGGCGATGCGGTCTGTACTGTAGGCGATAGCAGCATCGCTAAAGTCGATCTGTTTATTGTTGAACATGATCGTGGCAGGTGGTATACGGATGTTTGCCGCCAACTGGTCGTCAATATCACGCCGGAATCCCATTGTGATCATCAGTTCCCCGTTGGAGTTGGTATTGTTTTGCTTCATATCGAACGACAGGCGGTTATTCACCGAATCCGACGCCGCATCACTATCCAGTTTTACATTAATATATCCGTTATTCTGTACCAGGTAACTGTTCAGATCCAGTCCGAGATCAGACGTACGGTTACGTAGGCTCATCTTCGTCTCCCGGATATCATTACTTCCTACCATTATCCGGGGAAGATGTGCGTCGATCTGTAGCGATTCGTCCGCCGTCATGTCCACACGACCGGAAATGGTCGCCAGCTCCACATTATAAAACGGAAGGGAAAGCGCATAGGAAATATCCTCGGTATTTTGAAGTTGAATATTGAACTGAAAATTATTCTTGCCGGTTTGCACTTGCTCCTGCTCCTCCTTCTCAACGATTACGGAGGGAAGATGAGGATGGATTGCCCGCATCAACTCTGCACCGATAGTAGAGAAATAATAATCACCCGTGATATTACCTTCAAAAAAAGAGGACATGAATTCAATCTTCTTTCCCTCGCCCTCATCGGGCAATGCCTGCAGATAGATCGCGCCAGGGTTATAGAAGAAATTACTGTCAGCCAGCGAAATGTTATCAATCACGACCATTCCGGTCAGGTCATCTATCGAACTACCTGAGAGATTTCCATCGATATTCACCCTGAGATAAGGATCTTTCCAACTCTCGATCGCCACGAAGGGCGACAGATCAAGTCGTTCCACATTTCCCTTTACATCAAACTTCATTGCTTCCCCAAATGTGATGTCCCCGGAGAGATCAAACTTATTTCTCTCCATATCGGAACGGATATCAGCAACGACACTATTGCCGCTATACACCCCGTCAAAGAAAATATCACTGTAATGGTAGTCCCTGAAAGATGTCGATACGATCCGCCCACCGGCTGCCACAGTAATCGTTGAGTCCTGAAGGATAGATAATTTGAGATCCGTATCTATGGTAGTATTCCCTATTCCGGCATCCTCTCCGATGATATTGCCCACTTTTATATTATTGGCCGTCACAGGCCCTTCAAAAACAAGACTTTTAAATTCATTACCTATACGCCCGGTCCCGTTGAGTTTTACATTGCCTTGATCTGTAACCGCCTCTCCGTCATAAAGGAATTGTCTCAAACGGCCGTCAGCCTTCATCCGGAGATTGAGGTCGCCCATGGCCACCAACTGTTCGGGAGAAGCAAATTCAGGTGTACCGATACGGATCAATGCTTGCAGGTCTTCCTGGGAGACAGACAGATTACGGAGATTCACATGCAATTCCCCGTTGTTGATATCACCGTAATCAGAGATCGATCCGGAGACATTGATTTCGGTGTCGGGACCATACCGGAAAGTCAGATTATTCAACTCAACCTGAGGCAACGTACCCTTTGCGCTGATTTCAAATGAGATCGGCTTATCGAGATGAGCAAAACGGGAAACAAAAATATTTATATCAAGCGGATCGATCTGATTACTTTCTGCAGTAAGAGAAAATACTTTTGATTCCAGATCGTAAGCCGCATCTTTGACTTGGATACGCGATTCGTTCAAAGCGACAGTCACCCCGTCACTGCTGAGCAAAGTGCCCTCTCCCTTCATCCGGGCTTTCAAATTATTAAGTGTAAGGCCCGCATTCTTTTCCAGAAAATTGAGATGATTCACTTCAGCCTGCATATCTTCCGGGCTCAGAAAATCCACGTTTCCCCTAAAATTAAAATCTTCAATATCTATATGACTGACATTAAAGGCTCCCGGAGTCTCAGGCATCGAAAGAATATTATACCGGAGTTTTCCATTCTTCAATATTGCCTCGTTGGCAGTAATACGCCATGGTTTCTTATCCTTCTCCACCTGCGTGGTATCTTTCTCTTTGACAAAAGCATCAATAATAAACTGGAAATTAAATGGGTCGTCGGGTGATTCACGATGAACATTGGCTGTAAAATTCTCGATACCCGCCTTGTGTACCGTCACCTTATTCCTTAAGAGATCCAGTGCATGGATGCGGACTGCGATCTTGCCGACATAAAGTAATGTATCCTGCTGCAGGTCTTCCACATAAACCCCTTCAAGTTCCACGGTATTAAAAAGACGGATACGGATACTCTCCAGATCGACTTTCGTTCCGATGAGTGGTCTGAATTTTTCCAACGCTACGTTCGCCATACTCTTCTGTACTGCTGGAATGCTGAAAACAATGAAAAGTATTATATTCAACAATATAATACTGACAATGATAATGGCGAATATGCGTGCAATTTTAGCGACCAACTTAATTGAAATATTATAAATGAAAGACTTTCGATTATTAAACGATGCAATAATACAAAAAAAAGAGGGTAAAAAACCGTATATTAGGAAGTTTTTAACCAAAAATAGGCTTTTTGAATTTTATTCTACTATTTCCACAACAAAGAACTATCACCATAACTCAGAAACCGATAATCATTCTCCAGCGCATAATCGTATATCTTATGCCAATCATCACCCACAAATGCTGAAATAAGCAGCAAGAGTGTACTTTGAGGCTGATGAAAATTCGTAATAATGGCATTGGGAAAATGAAATTCGTAACCAGGGACAATCATCAGTTGCGTGGAAGAGATGAGACGTTGCTGCCCGGTCTCTTCAAGATAACGGAGAATATTGTGGAGCGCCTGCCTGGGGGCGATATCCGGGGTACCGTCATACGGTTCCCATTGCTTCACGTCCAATTCATGACCCGATACCCCGGGATTAACACCCAGTTTCTTTCCTATATAGTAAAGACTCTCCACGGTACGCATAGAGGTGGTTCCCACCGCCACGACCTTCCCTGAATGATGCAGCAACTGCTCAATAGTCTCTTTCGGCACAGAGATAAATTCGGTATGCATCTCATGGTCGGCTATGGTTTCGCTTTTCACCGGTTTGAAGGTACCTGCACCTACATGCAGGGTTACTTCTGCCGTTCGGATTCCTTTCTGACGAAGCTGCTCCATCATCCCTTCCGTAAAGTGTAATCCTGCAGTGGGTGCCGCCACAGACCCTTCGAAACGGGAGTAGACTGTTTGATAAGTCTCATCGTCTTTTGCTTCCGAAGGACGATTCAGATAAGGAGGAATAGGCAACTTCCCGGCAATCTCCAATAATTCCGAAAATGTAAACTCCTCATTGTCCCAGGAGAACTGCACCACCGTATCATTACTATCCGTAACCCCGGCCTTTTCAACCTTCAGCCCCACTATACCTTTATTGACGGGTATCTGCATCTGTAATGGCTCTCCTTTCCAGCGCTTGGCATTCCCGATCATACAATTCCATGAACATTGTCGGCGTTGCTGAAAATTTACCACATAGTCGGTCGGATAATGCGGCGAGAGGCAAAATACTTCAATCTGAGCACCGGTTTCCTTTTGAAACAACAAACGGGCATGAATCACCCTGGTATTATTAAACAGGAGCAGGCTCCCTTCCGGAAGCAACTCCGGCAGTTCACTGAATCGGAAGGTACTGATCTGCAAACCACTGTACAGCAATAGCTTGGATGCATCTCTTTGTTGAAGGGGATATTTCGCTATTCTATCGTCGGGAAGATGATAATTATATTGGGATATTTGCAGTTGTCTTGTTTTTTCTATTTCCATACGAGTATTTTATTGAGAAAATTGATGGAGATTGGGGGAGATTGGGGAATTGAAGTGGGCTTCCTCTTCACTCTTCATTTTCAATTTTCAACTTTCAATTTTCAACTCCATCAAACTCTTACATTTTTTTACTATCACAAAAATGATTTTTCGTAATAATTAATGATTTTATTCCGCAAAATTAGTCAACTTTGCAATACGTAACAAGAATAAAAGAGTCAAACAGGCGCTTCCGTCATAAACACGCCTTGACAAATGAAACACGCTGACACTTTACAATGAATAAATTAACAATAGGAGACACGGTCCGTTTTCTCAATACAGTAGGGGGAGGGATCGTAAAAGGATTCCGGAATAAACAGGTGGTAATCGTTGAAGATGAACATGGCTTCGACGTACCGGTACTGATTTCGGAATGTGTTGTGGTACAACCGGCAGGTAATGAAAAGCTGACGAAATTGCCCGAAAAGGAGGAGCTATCTTATGATACAGTTCCCGCCACTTCAGGATTCAACCCATCAGTAGAAGAGAAAAAGGAGGAAGAATTGCCTGAAGAAACTCCGGAAGGTGAAAAGATTACAGCCTGTCTGGCATGGCTTCCTATGGATATAAAGAATCTGTCATCCACAACCTACGAATGTTATTTCGTGAACGACAGTAATTACTATCTCTTTTTTAATTACATGAGCCGGGAAGGAGATTCCCTGAAAATACGCTATAGCGGGCTTATCGAACCGAACACCAAAATATTTCTGGAAGAACTCGAAAAAGGAGATCTTAATGAAATAGAGAAGGTGACCGTGCAGTTCATCGCATTCAAGCGGAACAAACCGTTCAGTGCCAAGAATCCCTGCTCGGTAGAACTGCGTATCGATACGGTGAAGTTCTATAAGCTGCATAGTTTTCATGAGAACGACTATTTCGAAGACAATGCGCTTACCTGTTTTATCATGCGAAATGATATCCCGGAAGATAAGCTTCGCATTTCCACAGGTGATCTGGAGCAGGCAATGAAAGAAAAAAAGAGGCAGGACGATCGACCGCAGAGAGCACGGATCGAAAAAGCAAGAAAAGAGACGACAACCGAAGTCGATCTTCATACTAATGCATTGCTTGACACCACCGTGGGAATGAATAATGCAGAAATACTGGAATATCAGTTGAATAAATTCAATGAGGTGATGAATGAACATATCCATCGCAAAAACCACAAAATTGTGTTTATCCACGGGAAAGGGGATGGCGTACTCAGAAATGCCATCATCAAAGAGTTGAAAAAGAATTATCCCAAATGTTTTTACCAGGACGCCTCTTTTCGAGAATACGGCTATGGAGCGACAATGGTGACTATTAAATAAAAAACAAATAAAATAATCTCGTATGAAAAAGATGATCCTGCTCCTTAGCGTGGCCCTTCTGTTCAACGGCTGCGACGTAGTGAATAAAATCGGAGGAGCCTACCAACTTTCACAAAGTGAATATCGCTATCGTTCGTTAGACAACATCCAACTGGCAGGAATAAATCTGGGAAATGCTTCCGCCATCTCCGTATCGAAACTGGCATCCATCGCCACTGCACTGGCCGGGGTATCCACCATGCAAAACATACCGTTCAGCATGACCCTCAATATGGATGTGACTAATCCCAACAAAAACGCTGCTTTCCTTGATGCATTGGATTATGCCATCCAGATCAATGAGATGGAATTTGTGGAAGGAAAAATGGATATCCCTATCCGCATTGAACCGGGAGAGACCAAAGTGGTTCCCATCCCCATCAGCGTTGATCTGAGAAATGTGATGAACCGCTATTCACAGCAGCGGGTCGCCAATGAGATGAGCGCTTTCCTGGGAATCACTCCCAATGAGACTTCCGTCACTGTGAAGTTATGGCCCAAATTAACAGTTGGAAATACTGTCCTTAAATCGCCTGCAGCGATTCCTGTAGTATTTAATTTTGGAGGAAAAGATAACGGATCAGGAAAAAATTAACAGGTAAACCGATTAGCCGGGGCGGGAAATTATTTTCCCGCCTCTTTATTTGTGGCCTTTTCAAACAGTATACGTGCACGACAAGCAGTTCCTTTTTCTGTTGTTTCAATCTGGAAAAGATAATCTTCGGGGGCAATCATCTGCCGGTGAACCTCTCCTCTGTCGCCATAAGTGATCTCTTTCAGGAAGTTGATCTCAAACCGCCGGATATAATGCTTACGGTAAAAATCGAGCGAAAAACAATCTGATAACCACTGCACATAATTCAAGCTGTTAGCATGGCCATTGACATCTATTTCACTGTATTTTACGATAAAACTATTGGCCGCCTCCCCTTCTACATTGGCAATCCTGGCCGGCTCATCTAACGGTATACTTTCGTTCACAATAAATTGTTGCATCGCAGGGATAGTATCTAACCGCACACTACGGCGTGTCTGCATATTGATGACCGCCCAAGAGGATTTCGCATGTCCGATTACTGTTCCGGCACCATCCCTCATCCGGAAATTACGGGTAGTAAATGTTGTTCCCACATGCTCGATCCAGGTCTCGATAGAAAGGGAATCCTGTTCGGTAGGGAACCGTTCCATATCGATCACTAAGCGTGAAAGCACCCAGGTATAATGCTCCGCCTGTAACTCCAACAGCCCGAAACCATTTTCATCCGCATTCCTGCCGGCAGTCATTAACACCATATTGGTGAGCGATCTAAGTGAAACTCTACGCCGAAAATCGATATCCTGCGCCTCAATATCGTAACTGTATTTTTTCTTTGCACTCATTTTTCCCTTTCAACTATTTCGTTTTTAAAAACTTCAAAGGTACAAAAATATCCAAAAACGAATTTAACTCTCCGGTTGATCTGTCGATATGGTCTATTAGCCGGCATCAGTCTGTAAGGACTCTTTTTCCACACAAAACGAGCATAAGAATCATTCTCACACAAATACATGATTAAAAGCGAGTTGCTTTCCCGATAAATCGGGACAAGCTCGGCTAATACTTTTAGAGGAAGTCGGCGATTTCGCTTCGCTCAATTGTCATACGATACCTTTGAACATCAAAGGTTCCATATACCGAAATAAAACAATAAAATAATCATATGAAATTAATCATTACCTTTGCAAAGACTTTGCAGGAACTTAATTTCACATTTATTTTATGCAATCAATCAGAGAACTTTACCGTATCGGAAACGGACCATCAAGCAGCCATACTATGGGGCCAAAAAAAGCAGCAGCTATGTTCGCCGGAAATCACCCCGAAGCGAAGAAATTCATCGTCACACTCTATGGTAGTTTAGCTGCTACGGGAAAAGGACACTTGACCGACGAAGCAATCCTGAGCGTCCTGGAGCCGGTCGCACCGACCACCATCGAATGGCTACCGAAGACATTCCTATCTTTTCATCCCAACGCATTGAAGCTGGAGGCATACGATAGTGACGGGAAGGTAACAGGTTCACAGACGGTCTACAGCGTAGGTGGCGGTAAGATTTCCGATGGAGAAAAAACGATCGGGGTCACAGGGAACGAAGGTAAAGATATTTATCCGATGACTACTCTGACAGAAATAATGGATTGGTGTGAAAAAACCGGAAGAAGCTATTGGGAATATGTGGAAGAGCACGAAGGCAAAGAGATATGGGATTATCTCGCAGAGGTATGGCAGGTAATGAAGGCTGCCGTGGAAAGGGGGCTCGATAATGAAGGGGTATTGCCCGGACCCTTAAGTCTGCATCGTAAAGCGGCAAGTTACTTTATCAAAGCCAAAGGATACAAAGCGTCATTACAATCGCGGGGACGGGTCTTTGCCTATGCCCTGGCGGTATCGGAAGAGAACGCCTCGGGCGGAGAAATTGTTACGGCACCTACCTGCGGCTCCTGTGGAGTAGTACCGGCTGTACTTTACCATCTTGAAGAGAGTCGCAGTTTCAGTAAGAACAGGATGCTCCGTGCATTGGCTACTGCGGGTTTAGTAGGTAATATCGTAAAAGAGAATGCCTCTATCTCGGGTGCCGAGGTGGGATGTCAGGGAGAGGTAGGCGTTGCCTGCGCCATGGCAGCCGCGGCAGCCAGTCAGCTCTTTGGGGGAAGTCCTGCCCAGATTGAGTATGCCGCGGAGATGGGGCTGGAGCACCACCTGGGAATGACCTGTGATCCGGTATGCGGACTGGTACAGATCCCCTGCATCGAACGCAATGCCTATGCTGCCGCAAGGGCATTGGACGCCAACCTCTATTCGTCTTTTACAGACGGGATCCACCGGGTTTCGTTCGACCGCGTGGTGAATGTAATGAAAGAAACGGGACACGACCTGCCATCACTCTATAAGGAGACCGGCGAAGGGGGATTGGCCAAAGGACATACTTTTTCATGAAATATCTCAGTCGTATGATTTAGTTGCAATCTTACGACTTACAAAAGTTCAATGGAGAGGTGGATCTTTTTGTGTCCCGGATATACTTTTTTATAAATTTCACCGTTATAACAGCGGTATTACGTAATCAACCTATTGCATTAAAATGATAGATTATATCAAAGGAGAGATAGCGGAACTTACACCAACCTATGTAACACTGGAATGTGGCGGTATCGGCTATCAATTGAATATCTCACTGAACACTTACGGTGCGATCAGTCAGGAACCCACGGCAAAACTCTACGTGTATGAGTCCATCCGTGAGGATGCCCATGTGTTATTCGGGTTCAGGGATAAACATGAAAGGGAACTGTTCCTTTATCTTATCTCCGTATCGGGTGTAGGACCCAGCACAGCAAGGATAATCCTTTCATCCCTCAATTCAAGGGAACTGGAAAATGTGATCGTTACGGAGAACACTACAGTACTACAATCCGTAAAAGGGATCGGCGCCAAGACAGCACAAAGAATTATTGTCGATCTGAAAGACAAGATCAAAATGACTGATGAGAGCGGTACCATTCAACTTCCCACGAAAAGCGACCTCTCCGAAACAGGTCATGCGGCTGTTTCTGCCCTTGTGATGCTCGGCTTTGTACAGACCGCTTCACAGAAAGTAGTGTCAAAGATATTGAAAGAATCGCCTACATTACCGGTAGAAAGCGTGATCAAAGAAGCATTGAAAAGATTATAACATTGTTGACATTGTCGGCAACCAACTCCCGTCACTCCGGCATAAACTGATTAATGAGACTTTGAAGAGATGATAACAGGCTGATTACGTAATACGGATTTGAATAGATGAATCCTGTTAAGCTGTTGTTTCTCTGAGAAAAATTAGTCACATATTCTTTCTTATCCATACGGCAATCTTTCATTTCTTCTCACGATGGTCGTATGGAATTCGTATGCTCATTCTCTTATGTGCATATTATTCTATATGCCCGTTCCTTCCTTTGATGCAAGACGGTAAGGGCCTATATGCACAATCCTTACCTCCCCAGTCTCCCCAACTGCCCGACAGCACCCTTACTCCCAATATTATTCCCGCCCATTTAAAGGATCCACCCTCTGTACGAACAGAAGTCCGGTACGATCATCATACTAACCTCTATATTATTGAACGGATGATCGGCGATATGGTTGTCGGCATACCCATTGTCATGACACCGAAGGAGTATATGGAGTATCGTCTGAAGCAGATGCAAAACAGTCATTTCAGGGATCGTAATGCTTCAGGCGATAGCAGTCCACCACCCGTCCGCCCCACTCCACTCTCCCGACAGCGGGCGAGGAATAATCAGGGTGCTACCATTTTCGGTCCCGGAGGGGTACGGTTGACCACACAAGGGTCTATAGAAATTTCTGCCGGATTAAAAAGGGATGTAACCAATAACCCCACTCTGCCGCAACGGGCACGTGTACGCAATCGGTTCGATTTCGATCAGCAGATTCAACTCAATATGAACGCGAAGGTAGGCGATAAGATTGATTTCAATATCAACTACGACAGCGACGCCACTTTTGACATGGATGCCAGACAGATAAAACTGGCATACCGGGGCGATGAAGATGAGATCATCCGGAATATCGAAGCAGGGAATGTGAGCATGACCACCACCAATTCACTTATCAACGGCGGGGCGGCACTGTTCGGTATAAAAGCGGATCTGCAGTTCGGCAAACTACATATCAATACTCTTTTTTCCCAGCAACAATCGGAAACACAGACGGTGAACAGCCGCGGAGGGGTACAAACTACGCCGTTCGAATTCAATGCCGACCAATATGATGAGAACAGGCACTTCTTCCTGGGTTACTATTTCCGTGAGTCATACGACCACGCATTGGGCAAGTTACCCTACGTCCAGTCACCGGTCTCGATCACGCGGATGGAGGTATGGGTCACTAATAAACAGGGCAATTACGACCAGGTAAGAAACCTGGTCGCATTTGCCGACCTGGGGGAGTACAATACCATACATAACCCTTTCTGGACACCGCAGGGGGGTGAAGAGTACCCGTATAACCGTGCCAACTCCATGTACGAGCAACTTGTTACTACTTATGCCGGCGCAAGAGATATTACCGCTACCGACAATACTTTACCTGACAACATAGTTCGTGGTATCGATTATGAGAAACTCGAAAATGCACGTCTTCTCAATCCGTCGGAATACACATTCCAGACGCAGTTAGGGTATATCTCGCTTCAAATGCCGTTGCAGGCGGACGAAGTACTGGCGGTCGCTTTTGAATACACCCGCAACGGACAGGTATACCAGGTAGGAGAATTTTCCGATGATGTGGGGGGAGGTGCGCTCTTCATGAAACTGCTGAAACCGGTTTCTCTCTCCCCCCGATCTTACACCTGGGACCTGATGATGAAAAATATCTATTCCGTAGGTTACAGCGCTTACGATTTACAGAAAGAACATTTCAAACTGCAGATCACCTACCAGAGCGATACTACCGGCATCTATCTGAACTATCTTCCCAACAGCGGGATCGAGGAAAAATTACTGTTACAGGTGATGAACCTCGACAGGCTCAATTCACGCAATGATCCCTATCCCGACGGGATCTTCGACTTTCTGGACGGCTACACCATTGACAGCGGAAACGGACGTATTATCTTCCCCGTGGTGGAGCCATTTGGTTCGCACCTCCGGGAAAGAATCGGTAACGATGTCGTGGCTGACCGCTTTGTCTATCAGGAGTTATATGACTCCACACTCACCACTGCCCGCCAGGTGCCGGAAAAGAACAAATTCCGCATGAGTGGTGAGTACAGAGGTTCATCGGGGGCGGAGATCAACCTGAACGCAATGAATGTCCCGCGGGGATCGGTCAGGGTAACTGCCGGCGGCATTACCCTGACCGAGGGGGTGGATTATACTGTGGATTATCTCTCCGGCGTAGTACGTATTATCAACCGGTCAATCATCGATGCCGGCACCTCTGTGAGCGTCACACTCGAAAACCGGATGGCATCACAGATGCAACGCAAAACACTGATGGGGGTGAATCTACTTTACAATTTCTCAAAGAATTTCTCCGCCGGTGCCACGCTGATGCACTATTATGAAAAACCGCTTATCATGAAAACCGTTTTTGGCGATGAGTCGGCAAAAAACACCCTGTGGGGACTCAACATGGATTATAAAAAAGAATCCATCGCCCTGACCAACCTGCTCAACCTGCTGCCGTTCGTAGAAGCTACCGCTCCCTCCCAACTCTCGGCCAGGCTGGAATTTGCCCATCTGATCGCGGGACATTACAAAAACAAATACACGGGCGGTTATTCCTATCTCGACGATTTCGAGTCCTCCGCTTCAGGGATCGACCTCCGCAACCCTTACGGCTGGTCGCTTGCCGCCACACCTTATAACAACACCTCTACCGGGTTATTTCCCGAAGCGATTCTTTCCAACAATATCGAATACGGCAAAAACCGGGCGCAACTGGCGTGGTTCTATATCGACGGTATGTTCACCTACAGAAACTCGGGACTCACCCCCTCCCATATCAGGAACGACGCCGAACAGCTTTCCGACCACCGCGTGCGCGAGATCTATGAACGGGAGATATTCCCCGGCAGGGATGCCTATTTCGGGCAACCCGCCACCATCCCGGTACTCAATCTCTCCTACTATCCTAACGAGCGGGGGCCATATAACCTCGACACCAACGTAGACAGTGAGGGCAGGCTGCTCAATCCACAGGACCGCTGGGGTGGCATTACCCGCCGGATGGATGTCCGCGATTTTGAAGCAGCCAATATCGAATACATAGAGCTCTGGCTGATGGATCCTTTCGTGAATGATACGTTGGGTACCTCACAAGGGGGCGACCTCTATTTTAACCTGGGGGAAATATCGGAAGATGTGTTGAAAGACGGCAAGAAATTCTTTGAGAACGGACTGCCGGTCGATGGGGATACCACAGCCGTAGGTTATTCGGTATGGGGAAAGTACCCCAGGCGCCAGTCTACCGTCTATGCTTTCGACAATTCCCGGGGCGACGAATCCCGCCGGCTACAGGATGTGGGGCTGAACGGGTTGAGCAGCGAAGAAGAAAAATCATATCCCGCTTACAGGGATTATCTGGAAACATTGCGTCCCCGCCTGTCGGGTGAAACCCTTTCGCGGATGCAGGAAGATGCCCATTCGCCACTCAATGATCCGTCCGGGGACAGTTTCCGCCATTATCGGGGAACAGAACAGGACAGGCAACAGTTGAGTATCCTCGACCGGTATAAGTACTTCAACGGCACAGAAGGAAATTCACTCTCTCCGGAAGATGGGAATCCCTATTCCACAGCCTCACGGGCTACTCCCGATATCGAGGATATCGACAATGACAACACCCTCAATGAGAATGAGTCCTATTACCAGTACAAAATCTCCCTCCGCCCCGAAGCGTTGGAGGTGGGTACCAATTTCATCGCGGACAAACGGGAAACGAGCGTACGGTTACGAAACGGAACGGACGGGAAAGTCACCTGGTATCAATTTAAAATCCCTATCCGGGAATACCAGGTAAAAACAGGCAATATAGAGGGGTTCAATAATATCCGTTTTATGCGGATGTTCCTTACCGGTTTCGAAGAGCCGCAGTTCCTGCGCTTTGCCACACTGGAACTGAAACGAAGCGAATGGAGGAACTACCGGAATGATCTCGCCTCCGGTGGAGCGGTTACCGGATCCGGCAACCTCGATATCTCAACGGTCAATATCGAGGAGAACGGCCGCCGCACGCCGGTCAACTATGTCCTTCCGCCGGGTGTTACCCGTATTCTCGATCCGGGACAACCCCAACTACGGCAGGAAAATGAACAGTCGCTCTCTCTGAAAGTGACTGATCTCGATCCGGATGACAGCCGCGCAGTCTATAAGGGCAGCATGTACGACCTGCGTCGATACAAACGCCTGCAGATGTTTGTCCACGCGGAACGGTTGCCTGAAGATCCGGGAACCCTACAGGATGGCGACCTCTCTATCTTCCTGCGACTGGGATCGGATTACAGGAATAATTACTATGAATACGAGATCCCTCTACGACTCACCCCCGAGGGGCAATACAGTTCCAATAACCTGCCGGATCAGGAGAAGGTATGGCCGGGAGAGAATATGCTCGATTTCCCGCTCACGCTGCTTACCAACCTGAAATTAGCACGTAATGCAGACAAACAACACGATGACGGAGTATCCTTTTTTATACCTTACACACGTCCCGATCCTGAAAAGCAGGAAAACAGGATCACCATCACCGGCAATCCGTCACTGGCCGAAGTAAAAGTGCTGATGATCGGCATCAGAAATAACACCGACAGTCACAGGTCAGCAGAAATATGGGTCAACGAACTACGTCTGAGCGAATTCGACGAGAAAGGAGGCTGGGCAGCACAAGGAAATGTGCAACTGGCGCTGTCCGACATCGGGACAGTCAGTTTCTCCGGCCGGAAAGAGACGGCCGGCTTTGGAGCACTTAGCCAAAGCCTATTGGAACGACGCGACGATGATTTCACATCGGTACAACTGGCATTGAATCTGGAGATGGGACGCTTTCTGCCCAAACAGTTCAAGCTGTCGGCACCTCTCTATTTCTCCTACTCCAACCAGCTCACGGCACCCCTCTACGATCCGTTCAACCAGGATATACTACTCTCAGAATCCCTTCAACATTCCGCCACACCGTTCCTGCGCGACTCGATACGGAGAATCGCTACCACCGGCATCAAAGATGTAAGCTTCAGCCTCAGCAACGTGAAGATGGATATCAAAAGTAAACATCCGATGCCTTATGACCCGGCCAATTTCAGTTTCACCTACGCCCGCAACGAAAACCAACGCCGAAGCCCCGATACCGAATATGCTACTCTGAGAGATTTCAGGATCCAGGCCAATTATGACTACACACCACAGACCAAGACCTGGGAACCATTCAGGAACAGCAACTCCAATTCCGGTTGGACAAAACCGCTCCGGGCAATGAACCTCAATTACCTGCCCAATAATATCCGGCTTAGCTCCGATCTCGTGCGCCATTATGAAGAGGTGCAGTTACGCGACCTGAACGCCTATGCTGAGGGGATCACACAAGCAGAGCAAAAATACTTGTCATTTAGCCGTAATTTTTTCTGGAATCGGGATATCTCTATTACCTGGGATCTGACGCGCAACCTGAGAACCGCTTTCCGGTCGGGTACCGTCGCCGAGATCGAGGAACCCTATCTGCAGGTGAACAAAGAGCTTAACAGGAGCGATTACTCGATATGGAAAGACTCAGTGATGCAGAGCATCCGCGAACTGGGAAAACCGTTGAACTATGCACAGACGGCCGATGTGACCTACACCCTGCCGTTCGCTCATATTCCACTGCTCGACTGGATTAGCTCCAGTGCTGCCTATCACTCCCGCTACCGCTGGGAACGAGGCGCAATAATAGAGGACGAGAGGATTGGCAATTTTTTGCAGAACGACCTTTCGTTCACACTCAACAATCGTTTCAACATGATATCGCTCTACAATAAAATTCCCTTTTTACGGGAGATCAACAACCGTTTTGCCGGTGAATGGCATCCTCAAAAGGACAACAGGCAAGGCAACGAGGGAAACATACGCCAGGCCGGCACTCCTCCCGGAGCATGGAACAGCACCGGGCAGGATATTGCCCGGTATGCTGCACAGACGCTGATGATGCTCCGGAGTGTCAGCATCAATTGGGGATACCGGTCGCGTAGCGATATCCCCGGCTTTGAGGGAATGATCGGCGACTTTTTCGGGCAGGCTCATATGCCGGGAAGGCTACAACCCGGATGGAAATTTGCTTTCGGTTTTGAGGGTGGCGAGCGGTTCGTCGAGAAGTTGAAAACCAATAACCTTCTTGTGCTGAACGAAAACAACATCACCCCGGCGATCTATAATGAAACAAGGAATCTGCGGCTCGATGCCTCCTTAGAGCCGCTTCCGGGGCTAAGGATAGACCTGAATGCCTTGTATGAAAAAAATCATCGGACAGAAATCCAATATATGTTCGACGATATGCCCAAAAAGAGGGGAGGCAGTTTCGCCATGACCATACAGACCCTTTCTTCGGCTTTTGAAACATCCAAAGCGGACAACAACTACCGTTCACCTGCGTTCGAAAAGTTCCTCGGGAACCGACAGATCATCGCGGAACGCACAAGGCAACAATACGCAGGCACAAACTACCCGACAGGAGGATTTCTTACCGGGAGCGACTACGAGGGTGAACCCTTCGACAGCAGCACGGGCGACGTGGATATCAACTCGGCCGATGTACTTATCCCCGCTTTCCTGGCCGCTTATACAGGTAAAGACCCGGGATCGGTGGGACTCACTCCTTTTCCGGATATCTCCGCACTATTACCCAACTGGCTTGTCTCGTATAACCTGATAAGACTGCTGCCTCAACTGGGTGAACATATGCAGTCGCTCACCCTCACCCATCAATACCTTTCCCAGTACAGGATCGGATCGTTCGAATCCTTTATGAGCTGGGTACCTCTCTCCGATGGAAGCGATCTGGGGTATATACGTGACGCGGTATCCGGCTCTCCTGTTCCCTCCTCTCCATTCAACATATCTTCTGCGAGTATTCAGGAGAGTTTCAATCCATTGATCGAAGCCCGGGGAGTATGGGATAACAACATAAGCCTCCATTTCAGGATTAACAGAAGCAGAGCGCTCAACCTCAACATTGCTTCCTATCAGATTGTGGAGACGAGTGACCGCGATATTGTGACCGGTCTGGGATACCGTATCCAGCACTTCAACCGCATCATTGGTCTTGGGGCAAATTCTACGCAAAGAGAGCGCCGGAGACCCTCCGCAGGTAAAACGACCGGCGATACACAACCGGACGACAGGACGGCCGCGTTCAGTAACGATCTCAATATCCGCCTCGATATTTCACGGAAAATCACCCATGCGATGATCAGAAGAATTGAAGAAGGGTTTACACAGGCCACAAGCGGCATCAGGACAACCACTATCAGCTTTTCAGCCGACTATTCATTAAGCAGGTTGGTCACCCTGCGTGCTTTTTTTGACAAGATGGTTCACCGGCCGCTTGTTTCATCAGGTTCCTACCCCACTTCAACCACAAGTGCAGGAATAAGCCTCCGATTCAATATGGATCAAAATTGATTTGATGATTCATTGATCGAAAGAGATTGACAAGAGATTGGGGATGGGGAGATTGATGGAAGATGGAATCTTGAATTGCAAATCGACGAAGTCAAATCCGAATTGCAAATCAGCGTAAGCTAAATTTTAAATCTCGAACGTGCTAAACAAATCCTAAAATGAAAACCTGATCGGAGACATTCTATTAATTTATGTTGTAAAAGGCACCTCCTTACGATTTTTTTTAATTTTAAGGACAAGTGTTAAACAAAAAAGAGGTTTATTTGTTAAATTAAAATGAAGAGAGACGATCTTTGAAATAAGATTATCACTAAAACGGAGGTAAGTAAAAGAAGTGTATGAAAAAATCGACTATCTGGTTGCTTGCTATTGTGATGTTCACTGCGTTTTTTGTATTGTTATTCCTGCAGGTTAGGTATATGAGTACCAGTCTGGATATTCGTACTCAGCAATTCGACGAACAGGTAAACAGAAGCCTGTATAACGTGATGAAAGACCTGGAAAAGGATCAGACGCGAAGATACCTGGAACAGGATATGATTGAATCGGAAAACAGGTATTCACAATACAACAGACCGCAAATCTCACAAAGTATCACGAGTGAAAGCAGTAGTACAACGATTACCAGCCCCGATGGAAGTGAAACAAGAATCGAACTGAGCAGGGCACAGCAGTCGGTACGCCCGCAACAACAGCGGGAGAGTGTGTTTTTATCCCCTAACCAGGGTTCCAGCACCATCTCCAGAACACAGTACGACTTGCAGCAATCTTTGTCGAAACGCTATCTGCATGAACGTCAATTGCTGGATGAAGTTGTGCTCGACATAATGACCCGGGCAAGTGATGAACCGATTGAGAAAAGGGTAGATTTCAACAAAGTGGAGCAATACATCCGGTATGAATTGGCTTACAATGGGTTGAATGTACCTTTCAGTTTTCAGATTGTAGATTTCAACAATAAAGTGGTCTACTCCTCACCGGGGTTCTCCACAAAGCAGAAAGACGCGATCTACAATCAGATTCTGTTTCCCAAAGACCCACCGGCAAAATTAAACAGGCTAAGGGTTTATTTCCCGACGAGAAGTAATTATGTGTACGGCGAACTTTCTTTCTTTATTCCGTCGCTTATATTCACGATTATCCTGCTGATAACGTTTATATTTACGGTGGTATCACTCTTCAGGCAAAAGCGTTTGTCTGAAATGAAAAACGATTTTATTAACAATATGACGCATGAGCTTAAAACACCCGTCTCTACCATCTCGCTGGCATCACAGATGCTCAAGGATGAATCGATACTGAAATCACCCGAAGTGTTCAAACATGTCACCGGTGTGATCCACGACGAAACCAAAAGATTGAGTTTTCAGGTAGAAAAGGTGCTGCAGATGTCACTTTTCGACAAGCAGAAGGCCACTCTGAAAATGAAAGAGATCGATGCAAACGATCTGGTGGTGAGTGTGGCCAATACGCATGTGTTGAAAGTAGAAAAACTGGAAGGGACCCTTGATATCGACCTTCAGGCAGAGGAATCTACTATTAAAGTGGACGAGATGCATTTCACCAATGTGATTTTCAACATTCTCGACAATGCGCTGAAATATAAGAAGAAGGATGTTCCGCCGGAGTTAATGATCCGAACAAGAAACGAAGGAAATAAGATCATTATCAGTATTGAGGATAATGGAATCGGAATGAGAAAGGAGGATGCGAAGAAAGTATTTGACCGGTTTTACCGTGTGCCTACCGGCAACCGTCACGATGTAAAAGGATTCGGCCTGGGACTGGCATACGTAAAAAAAATCGTGACTGACATGGACGGTACCATTCGTGCCGATAGTGAATTAGGAAAAGGAACAAAATTTATAATAAGTTTACCCGTAATAACACAAAAATGATATGGAAGAGAAGTTAAAAATTTTTTTATGCGAAGATGATGAGAATCTTGGCATGTTGCTGAGAGAATATCTCCAGGCAAAAGGGTTTGACACCGATCTGTTTCCCGACGGGGAAGCCGGTTTCAAAGGATTTGTAAAGACGAAGTATGATCTTTGCATCGTGGATGTGATGATGCCTAAAAAAGACGGAATTACGCTTGTAAAAGAAATAAGAACCATCAATACAGAAATCCCCGTGATCTTCCTGACTGCAAAAAATATGAAGGAAGATGTGTTGGAAGGGTTCAAAGCAGGTGCCGATGATTACATCACCAAACCATTCAGTATGGAAGAGTTGGTACTTCGTATTGAAGCGATCATCCGCCGTGTGAAAGGCAAGAAGAGCAAAGAACAACAAGTCTATAGCTTTGGCACAATGACATTCGATACCCAAAAGCAAATTCTTTCTATTGGTGATACCCAGACAAAACTGACCACCAAAGAATCTGAGTTGCTTTCGCTCCTCTGCGCGCATGCAAATGATATCCTGGAACGGAATCATGCCCTGAAACAAATATGGGAAGAGGATACCTATTTCAATGCACGCAGTATGGATGTGTATATCACTAAGTTGCGTAAATTGCTAAAACCTGAGCCTAATATCGAGATTATCAATATCCACGGTAAAGGTTACAAATTGATTGTTCCTACCGATGAAAATGAAAATAGTGAACAATAAATACGATTTCTGATCTTACAAAAGCCGCTTCCGTAAGGAGCGGCTTTTTCATTCAAAAAACCAGACTATTTCAAATCTTATTGCACTTTTTCTCGTAACAGAACCGTAACATTCAATTTATTGACTACTTTTGTAATAAGGTATGGATAAAATAAAGATAGGTTCAAAATGAAAAGCAACAAATTTAGAATGGTCAAATCCCTCAGGTTGATTTCAACTGATCGCCAGAGAACAAATATCCTTCGTGAATGGGAACAGAAGACGATTGCTTATCTGGTACAAAAAATACCCTCCTGGATATCTTCCGACGGACTCACAGCTATCGGTTTTTTCGGTAATACGATGGTAGCTGCAAGTTTTGTGATGGGAGCCTTCCTGAACCGTTATTGGCTGTTACTATCCCTTCTCGGCTTCTTTGTCAACTGGGTAGGCGACTCACTTGACGGACGGTTAGCCTACTACCGCAACAAACCCCGCAAATGGTACGGCTTCTCACTCGATGTAACGGTAGATTGGATCGGTACTTTCCTTATCGGATTCGGTTATACTATTTATGCTCCCGGATGGTGGAAATATGCAGGCTTTTTCTTCGTCATTCTGTACGGATGGGAGATGATTACCGCCCAACTACGGTATAAGATAGGCAATAAGTACTCTATCGATTCAGGGATTTTTGGCCCCACAGAGGTGCGATTGGTATTAGGTACCATTATCACTGTCGAAGTATTTATCCCCGGGTCTATACAATATCTCGCCACTGTCGCCTGCATCGTACTTCTGGTATCCAATCTTATAGAAGCACGCAAACTTTTAAGGTTAGCCGACGAGCGCGACAAAGCCGACCGTCGTATGAAAGAGGAAGAATACAAAAAGAAACGGATAGAGAATGCCTAAATGATATCCTCTAACTTTCACCACGCAAAGAGACCAAAATATGGCGAAAATCCCTACCTTTGTGTCTAAAAAAGAATGACACATTCAATGACGGGATACGGCAAAGCCGTGGCAGAACTCCCGAACAAGAAAATAACAGTTGAGATAAAGTCATTAAACAGCAAGCAATTTGACTTGTTTACACGTCTTCCCTCGGCCTATCGCGAAAAAGAAATTGCTCTGCGAAATTCATTAGCCCGCCGTCTTGTGCGTGGCAAAGTGGATCTCTCCATGAATGTGGAGGTGATTGCCAAAGATGTGACATCGAAGATCGATCATAATGTACTGAGCCAGTATCACCGGGAAATCTCGGGTCTGGCGGCCGAATTGAATATCCCCCGACCACAGGAATGGTTTTCGGTACTGTTGCGCCTCCCGGATGTAATGAGACAGGAACAGGAGGAGTTGAGCGACGAGGAGTGGAACGTTATTGAACAGGCCGTCGACCAGGCGGTGGACGATACCATTGCTTTCCGCAGGCAGGAAGGGGAAATGTTAGCACAGGTATTGGCAACGAAGATCAGCAATATCCGCTCCCTGCTGGAAGCCGTGGAACCTTTTGAGGAAGAACGGGTAGAAAAGGTCAAAAGCCGTATCCGTGAAGGATTAAACGGGCTGGAAGGGATCGAGTACGATAAAAATCGGTTTGAACAGGAAATGATCTACTATATCGAGAAACTGGACTTGAATGAAGAAAAAAACCGACTGGCACATCATCTCGATTATTTCATCACCACGCTGAAAGAGGAAGAGCCTCAGGGAAAAAAACTCGGATTTATCGCGCAGGAGATTGGCCGTGAGATCAATACTCTCGGCTCAAAGTCCAACCAATCGGGAATGCAACGGATCGTGGTACAAATGAAAGATGAACTGGAGCAAATGAAAGAACAAATTTTAAATGTACTATAATTACCGGTAAGGCTTTGAATGCCGATAACGGAAAACGGAATGACGATGGCCAAACTGATCATTTTCTCAGCACCTTCAGGTGCAGGAAAATCAACATTAATAAGATTCTTACTGGAACAGGAACTGAACATCCGGTTCTCTATCTCAGCAACCAGCCGTAAACCACGCGGGGAAGAAAAAAACGGTGTTGAATATTATTTCCTCACGCCCGAAGAATTTCGCAGACGTATTGCTAACAACGAGTTCCTCGAATACGAAGAGGTGTACAAAGATAAATTCTACGGCACACTGAAAAGTGAAGTAGACCGCATTCTCGCCGAGGGGATGAATGTTGTTTTTGATGTGGATTGTATTGGCGGATTAAACATTAAAAAGATATACGGCGACCAAGCCCTGAGTATTTTTGTGATGCCACCATCGGTAGAAGTACTGCGTGAACGGCTTGAAAAACGAGGAACCGACACTCCGGCAGTAATCGAACACCGCCTCGCAAAAGCAGAATATGAAATGAGCTTTGCTCCGCAATTCGACGTGACGGTCTATAACGGCGATTACAATCAGGCGAAAGCGGAAGTATTGAAACTGGTTACCGATTTTATTGATAATTGATAATTGATAATTGATAATTGACAATGGACAATGGACAATGGACAATTCAAAAATGTGGCAGTTTGTTGCTAATTGAAAATTAAATATTTACAGCTTCACATAATAATTAATTAACATTCAACTAATTATAAAATCACAATCAATAATTGTCAACTGTCAATTATCAATTAAAAAAAGTTCTATGATTAATAAACTACTTCTTTTTAGTGCCCTCCTTTTCCTGACCCTGACCCTCTTCGGTCAAACAGTGCAGAAAGAGACACGTCTCTATGCTGAAAAGACGGGGCAAGAACTGAGGATGGATATTTATAAAAGCGACTCCACGACCCTGCAACCACAACCCTGTCTTCTGTTTGTTTTCGGTGGCGGATTCAAAAATGGAGAAAGGGCTGCAGAACTCTATCATCCCTTTTTCAATTATTTCGTTAAAAAGGGATTCACCGTCGTTTCCATTGATTACCGCCTGGGAATGAAAGATCAGAAGGCGCCGGGGGTATTCAATACCAAGCCGCTACGAAACGCTATTGCCATGGCGGTCGATGATCTCTATTCGGCCACTAACTATCTGCTCGAAAATGCAAGAGAGTTACATATTGACCCGTCACTTATCATTATCAGCGGATCAAGCGCAGGCGCCATCACCGTATTACAGGCCGACTATGAGAACAGGGATAACCATCCCTCTGCTGATGTGTTGCCGGACGATTTTCGCTATGCAGGTGTTATCTCCTTCGCCGGTGCTATTTTTAGTACCGAAGGAGTACCGTCCTACACCCAACCGCCTGCTCCGACCCTTTTCTTCCATGGCACTGCCGATAGGTTGGTACCCTATGACAAGACACGGTTTTTCAATCTCGGTATGTTTGGTTCAAAACCATTGGCGAAGAAATTCAGGAGCGAACGGTATCCTTACATGTTCTACAGTATCGAAGATATCGGACACGAAGTGTCGGAATATCCCATGCAGGAGTTTCTGCCGGAGATCGACCGGTTTATCTCCGACTATGTATTCAACGGCAAACAGTGGATGACTGATATCCACTTCAAAGATATGCTCCGGAAGTCGGACACTTCTACCACACCGGGTAATTACTATAATTAATTACTAATTACTTTACAAATTACCAATTACTAATCAGGAACTTCCAACCATAGCTACAAATAATTAACAATCAGCACATTAATACAACAATCAATTAGTCATTAGTAATTGATGATTGGTAATTCACATTATATAAATATATGCGGAAATATATAGAGAAATACCTGCTCCCCATCGCGATGGTGCTGGGGATTGCGTTTCACACGCAATTATCGGTACTTTCCCCCTCTATTCCCTATCTGTTGGCAATGATGCTCTTCATTACATATAGCCGGGTGAGATGGAGCGATATCAGGCCTACCAAATTTCATTATATCCTGCTCTCTATCCAATATGTAGGGAGTGCGCTTATCTACCTTGCACTCCGTCCGTTCAACGAGACACTTGCACAGGCGGCCATGATCTGTATGCTAACAGCAACGGCAACCTCTGCACCCGTCGTAGCAGGAATGTTGGGAGGCAGCATCGCAGTGACCGCAGCTTATGCCATTATCAGTAACCTCACTGTGGCTCTTATCGCCCCACTGTTTCTCTCTCTGGTAGGGAAAAGCAGTGAATCCATTCCATTGGCTGCTTCTTTCTGGCATATCTTCCGTAGTGTCATACCTATACTGATTTTACCGTTCCTGGTGGCATTGTTGCTGAGAAAAACGGCACCCCAAATACACAAAAAAATCCAATCGGCACAGATCGTCTCTTTCTACCTATGGGCAGTTGCCCTCACTATCGTAATAGGCAATATTACTTATTACGTGCGGATGCAAGGCGATGATCATTATCGCCTTGAGATAATTATAGGTGTCGTTTCATTGATAATCTGCCTCCTGCAATTCTATTTCGGACGAAAAATCGGTCGACGTTTCGGACAGACCGTAGCCGGAGGACAGGGACTGGGACAGAAAAATACTGTACTCGCCATCTGGCTTACGCAAACTTATCTGAACCCGCTTGCCACACTCGGCCCCGGAATGTATGTGCTCTGGCAGAATCTCGTCAATTCCTGGCAGATATGGAGGGAAAAACGGAGAAATTGATGTGTTGCTGTAATAATTCGATGATGTACGGATTTATAAAGTGGAAAGGTGGGAAGGTGGGAAGCTAAAAGTAAATATTAGAAACAAGAGTCAAGGACCAAGACTTTTAAATTTCTTCACTTCCCCCTTCTAACTTCTCAGTTCTCAGTTCTTAGTTCTCAGTTCTAATTTCTATCTTCCAATTAGTTTTTAGTTTATAAAATTTTGTATCTTTACCAACCATAACAAATGGGTAAATAACAAACTCTCAACTCAATTTATCATGCAAAAATTCATCACTATTGTAATTCTGGTAATATTCGCTTTTCCTCTTCCTATGAGTGCACAAGAGGAAGAAAAAGGAGGTGAATTCGCCATAGATATCAATCTCCGCCCCCGGTTCGAATATCGCAATGGATATTCTTATCCTCGTTTGGAAACCGACAAACCGTCAGCCTTTATCTCCAATCGGGCACGTATAGGCGTCAATTTCGATAACGGATTCCTTTCCGCCAGGGTAGCCGCGCAGGATGTCTCTATTTGGGGACAAAAGCGTCAGAACGATAACGACGGTGCACGCACTACCATGCATGAAGCATGGGCACAAATGAGACATAACGGGTTCTTCGCTAAAATAGGACGCCAATCGCTCAGTTATGATGACGGGCGCATCTTGTCTGAATCGAGTTGGACACCCACCGGTATCTGGCATGATGCAGTGAAATTAGGTTACGAAAATCCGATGAATACTGTGCATCTGATTTTAGCTTATAATCAGTCACGCGAGAAAACCAACGAAGGTACTTTTTACGAAGAAGTGGGACAGCCTTATCAGAATATGCAAACGCTCTGGTACCAGTACCGCAATCCGGTGGGATTCACCGCATCAGCACTTTTTATCAATCTCGGTTTTGAAACAGGGGATCCTACTCCGGAGGAAGGGCCCGTAATCAGTAAGAAAGCTTATATGCAGACCATGGGTACCAATATCGGTTACAAAAATGATAGATGGAATATAATGGGTACATTCTATTACCAAACGGGTACCAACAGCAATGACGAAAAGGTAAATGCCTATATGCTGGCATTAAGGGGACGTTACGCGTTCAATCCAGGCCTCTCTCTATACGGAGGAACGGAGTTCCACCCCGGTCAGGATCCCGACCCCGACTCGGAGAAGATAACCCGGATGGATCTGTTGTACCGCTCCAACCACTCGTTCATGGGCTCAATGGATTACTTCAGGGGATACGACTATTACGGTGTATGGGATAAATATATCGGCCTGAACTGGAATCCCTGGAAGAAACTGGGGTTAGACCTGAGGTACCACCACTTCTCTTCTGAGCAACCGATTGATGTAGCCGGAACAAATAAAAAGGTATTAGGTTCGGAAATAGATTTCACTTTCACCTACCCCATCCGCAAGAATATCATGCTCGAAGGAGGTTATTCATTTATGCTAGCCACCGACGCCATGCCTATCGCGAAAGAGCGCCCCGGCAATCCCGATTCGTGGCAGGATTGGGCCTATGTGAGCCTTACCATCAATCCCACCATTTTTAAAGGCAGATTTTAAAAAGTACAATTAAATATCCATTACTACACGAAATAAGATTTCCCGTGGGCGAATAGCTATTTGTGACGAATAGAGGGACAACGGATGATATACTGTATAACGGTAATCACGGTGATTCAATAAGTTATTCAGTTGAAGTTGTAATGTCATTCGGTGGAGTTTATAAGTAGCTATCAAGTCTGCAAAAAGGAGATTTACAGAATGCTCTGAGGTTATTTCATTACGGAAATACTCAACCGAAACAGACAGATCAAACCGCTGCCGCATATAATAAAAAGATCCCTTGTGGCTCATATTCCACAAGCCATTTAATGACATGTTATCTCCGAAAGAAGACCATTGCCGCCGCAGTTCTCCGTTATATGTTACTTCTATCTGTTGGGAAGGAGATACACTGAAAGAGGGTTTTACTATCAGCGTCCGGAATGAAAAAGGCAACAGTTTACTTTCACAAATTTGCGCAGACTGATTGTACCAATAGGATACTTCAGCCGACACCTTAGTACTTATATCGAAAAATCCTTTCGAGATGACCGTATTTATGCCGTACGAAGATTCATGATGCGGTATATAACGGCGAGTCCACCGGAATATATTATCCGTGAAGCTTTGCTCTAAAGTATGATTTACCCGGCTAGCCGATGCCACCAGATCAGCAGTTACGAAAAACTCCTGCAATGTGTTTTTATATTCCGTCCTCAATGAGTAAAGTTGCTTCTCGGTAACCGGTATACCGGTTTCATTCCCGAATATCGTACGATAATCAGTAAAATAGGGTTGCCGGTAAAATGCAGTGATATCATTGAGCTCTTTACCGTATCGCGCCGACAAACGGGCATTCCATGCGTAATTTATTTTATAGTCTGTCCTGAAAGTAAACCCGGGAAGATACAACATCTCTCTATCCCCGGGGAATAACACGGCCTGTAGAGGCGTGGAGAGCCTGAATGTAAGAGATCTGAACAGATATTCATAGGCAGGCGTTACCCACAGGCGATGATGATTCCTCAGATTGTTCAAATCTACTGATGCTCCGGCAGTATAGTGTTGACCGATCTTAGTCCGGCGGATGATCCATCCCGATTCTGCACGTGCATAAAAACCGTCCAACCTTACGGGCTGGTTATACTCATTAAAATCCAGTTGCTGGTAACGTCTCCAATAACCCATCACCGCTTTCAACTGCCATATATCCTTATTGGCCAACGTGCGGGTAATACTAAGATTATCCTGCAGACTAAGCGATTCATCCTTTTGATGTTGTGTAACACTATAACTACCGGCTATACCGGTATTGATCCGGTTCTTTTCAAAGTTGAAATCCAACTTATTCCGTAAATAGTGGGCTACCGTATTGTCTTCGTAATCGGCAGACAGATTCAATTTCCTTCCTTTCAGATGGCTTTTTTTATTTTCTTCCACCGTCACTGTGTCATCCGGATTAAAATAAGATGTAACGGAATTTGTCTCCTGCGTAATGTGATCCTGCGTATAAAAAGCATTTACCTTCAATCGCGCATCTTCGTCTAACCGATACAATCGGTTGGCTGTGGCAAGTGCAGCATCATTAAAAAGCCACCGGTTTTCCTTCAAAGGTGCTGAGATGATAGCGGGTTGCAACAAACGATAATCGGGCAATCCAGACATATCATCCATTCCCTTGTCCGCTTCTTTGGTGATGCCATTGCCGGTATTGGATAATTTCAACGCGTAAAGGGATTGGCTTTTACGTGCGATTTGCAATGCATTCGCTTCCGCCTCGTACAAGAGATCATCGTTCGAAAAACCGGCCGACACTTTGGGTTTAAAAGTCCATTTATCTTTAAAATTATCCTTGAGTTTGATATTGATATCGGCAATATCGGTCGGTATTTTTCCCGCCAACGATTTTATGCGCTGATGGTTATCCAGCACCTCTACCTCTTTTACCGATTGTGCGGAAAGATTCCGGCTTACACTTTTGTAGCGGTTATCCATCAAATCCAATCCTTCCACAAACATTGTTCCGATTTCCTTCCCTCTATACTGGATCTTTCCGTCGTCATCCACCTGAATACCGGGCAGACGTTTCATCAGATCTTCTACTGTTTTATCATTTTCACGCAAAAACTTCGATGCGTCATAACGCACAGTATCGCTCCGCCCCCATATCCTGCCCGGACGAATGGTGACCTCTTTTAGCCGGATAGGTGAAGGGATCAATCTCACATCAAAGGCCGTTGTACGCCCAATTCTCTCCAAATAAGACGCATAGCCCATCATGGCAACCGAGAGCGTAAGTGTATCAGGAGAAGCAGCAAGAGGGATGGAGAACTCTCCTTTTTCGTTACTAATGGTAAACGCTACCGTTCGCTCTCCCCTTAGCACAACCACATTGGCGGCATCCAGCAATTCCCCGGTCATGCTATCGCTTATCGTACCGGAAAGCTTGTGCTGGGCGTTTCCCTGAAAGGGGCAGAGAAGTGTCGCTACGCAGAAAAAAAAGCAGAATAATTGTTGATATATGAGATTTGATGATTTCATAATTTCATAATTTGATGATTAATAATCATCTGCTAATCAACATATCAATAAATCTACAAATCAATTTAGTTCTATCGGATTATGGGGATTGCTCATTTTTCTTATATCATTACCCATATTGTCTTTTACGGTAAGTTTCACATTGGGGGCATTTACTTTTATATACCCTTGCGGGTCGGCATTAAAACGCTCATGCAACCTGTTCAACTCTTTTCGGGATACTTTCTTACGCGAAGTCTCCGGCATCTCAATCAGAGAGGCAGTCCGACTTTGTTCAATCCCTGTAGCTATGAACCGGTAATGCTTTTGTGTGTCTTCCGCTTTCAGGATAATCCCCGGCAATCCGTGCAGTTTCCATGGTCCGTCGCTACGCGGGATCTCAGGGGCGAACCATGCTTCGTATTCACGTCCGTAAAGATGGGCAGTAGCCTTCTGGCAGGAATAACCACAAACTATAACCGTATCAGGATGGATAGTCCAGTCTATCTTCGGCATCGGTTCTTCTACGACGAAGTTATCCATTGCTATCCGGTCGAGCAATGTAAGTTGTCCCCTGGGATAGTGCTTATAGATCCGGTGAGAAATCACTCCAAAACCATACTGCTGCAAATGTTCGCTCATGATTAGTTGTGATGCACCTGCCTGCACATCCGCACGCAGTACGGAATCAGCAATAAAAGAAGTATAAGAGTAAAACTCCGAGACAGTTTCTCCCACACGCAGCATCATTGTCTCTTTGGTAAGGTTGTCAGGATAACTTGTATCTTCCACGATCGAGACGTCATACTGTACAGTAAAAACAAGGGAATCGACCGGAATCAGTTTACTGTATGCGTTGAGATCGGGAATTGTGACACGCTGGGCGGAGGCTGTCATTCCCAGTAAAAACAAAGTGGCAAGAAATAGTATTTTCCTCATAAAGCATCTTTTTTATTCGTTATACTTTCGGCAAAAGTAAGGGTTCATCGGTATCCATTGATTATTTTGATATTACTGAAATATTACTCCCTGAAAAATCGCCCGCCAAAACCCATCCGATCTTCGTGTTAAAACGTATCTTTGTTTCACAAACAGGAAAACAATTCACACAACATAACGGAGCAGTTGCATGAAATCGGGAAAGATAAAGTTGATCTGGTCATTAAGTATTACCGCGGCATTATTCGTCATTCTTTTGCAGGGGTACTGGCTATACAATCAATACCGCTTTACGCTCGAAAAAACCGCCAATGAAACAACAGGGCAGATTTTGTCGGCCTGGGACGATTATAAAGCATGGCGAAAAGCAAAATTGAAAACGCAACGTGAAAACCTGAAAAATTACAATACCAATCTGAATCAAAACACCTCTACTATCTACATTTCCGATATAAAGGAAAACATTACCGACTGGACCATTTCTATCTACACAATCAAAAACTCTGATAAACCAACGGTACGGATCTCACCGGACAGTATCAAAAAAACGGAAGAGGGTACACAATATAAATACATCCTCGAACAAGTGGATAGAAATTTACAACAAGCCCCAACGATAACGGTATTACAGAAAGATTCCGTAAAAGGATGGGAGGAAGAGATATTGGAAACCGACTCCACGCTTACCAGTACATTCCGTTTCAAGACCAAAGAAAGTCAACAAAATGTCTACGAAGCGGTAGACCTGTTCCTTGCCGACATGAACTCACCCTTGAAAATAAGCGAGATGGACAGTATTGTGCATCAAAAAACAGGCAATTCAACCACCCGGATCGATACGTTATCATTACCGGGCGATTCCGTATTATGGCAACCAAAAACAGTGAAACAGTTATCCATTATAAATCCATCCGTCAAGGTAGAAATACCCTATAATATACTGAAAAGAAAAGTGGCTACAATTACCGTCACGGTAGCTCCTGCGAGCATCATCAAAACGATGGCAATACAGATTGTCATAAGCGTAGTATTGGTTTTAGTACTTATTGTCTGCCTGTTGCTGCAGATACAGACAATCTCCCGCCAACAACGGATCAATAAACTGCGGCAGAATTTCGTGAATACGACTGTTCATGAATTGAAACGCCCGATACAGACACTCAAAACCATTGTTTCATACCTTCAGCAATCCTCTCCGGAAGAACAGGATATGCTGAACAGTGCCCGTATTGAAACTGATAACCTGACCTCCTATTTGCAAAAGCTGCGGGAAGTAAACCAGGCGGAAACAATTGCCGGGAGCCTGCATCTCTCTTTTTTCGACTTCACTGCTTTGATCACTGGCTGTACCGAAAACATACGAAAAAATGCGGGAAAACAAATCCATATTGAAACCGATTTCTCAGAGACTCCTCTCTCTGTGACTGCTGACAAAATGATAATGAGCAATATTGTGATCAATCTGCTGGAAAATGCCGTAAAGTATTCGGGAGAGGAGCCGGTTATCCATATTCATGCCGGCAGAGATGATAACCAGTTATTTTTCAGCGTATCGGACAATGGGATCGGCATTCCGGCGTCGGAACAAAGCCATATCTTCGAGCCGTTCTTCCGTTCAAAGAATGCTTACGTGGCATCGCTCCCCGGGATGGGACTCGGGCTGAGCTATGTAAAAATGGCGGTAGAGGCTCACCGGGGAACTGTAGAGGTCATTTCCAGACCCAATCATGGCACGACGGTCACCGTAAAAATCCCTCAGCAATGAAAACATACCTGAAAATACTTTTTGCCGATGACGACATCAAGTATGCGCTTTTACTTAAAGATTTCCTCACACGCAATGGCTACGACGTAACCTACGCAGGTAACGGACGTATCGCTCTGGATCTTTTCGATAAAGTAAAACCCGATTTAGTCCTTCTGGACGTGAATATGCCGGAACTAAACGGCTTCGAGGTAGCAGGGGAGATCCGCCGAAAGAACAGCAAGGTATTTATCTTTTTTCTGACTGACCGAAGCGACAAAAACGACAGGTTAAAAGGGTTTCAATTGAAAGCGAACGACTATCTCTCCAAGCCGTTTTATCCGGAAGAACTATTGGCCCGGATAGAGGAGCGTCTGGGTAATCCTTCCGAAACGACTCAAAAAATTTACAAATTGGGGAATACTTCATTCCACTATACCACTAACGAACTTATTACCGGAAATACCAAAACTATCATCACATCCCGTCAGGCCGATATATTGCGTCTTCTGGCTGAAAATATCAATGAAACAGTAAGCCGTGACCTCCTTCTCAACAGGGTATGGGGCGCCGATAATTATACCAACTCGCTTGCATTGAATGTACAGGTAACTTATTTGCGTCATGCGTTGCAATCCGATAAATCACTGAAAATCGTATCGGTAGTACGGAAAGGTTACATGTTGTGCGTAGGATGATTACCGACCTTTCAGCTCCAATTTGATTGTTTGGTCGCAATATTGTGCCACGATTTCCCTGTGTGTGATAAATACCAGGGTTTTATCTTCGGTCTGGAAGATAAGGCGTTCCATAAGCAAACGTTCAGTTTCCGTATCCAGAGAAGAGCTGAATTCATCTAACAACAGGATGTTTCCCGGTCGAAGCAATCCGCGTGCTATGCAGATACGTTGAGCCTGGCCTTCGCTTAAGCCCGTTCCACGCTCTCCGCAAAGGGTATCCAACCCATCAGGCAAATCGTATATGAAATCAGCAACCGCAGTCGTTAACACTTTTCGGAGTTCCTGGTCTGTAGCATTCGGATTACCCAACAGCAGATTATCACGTATGGTTCCGCTAAGCAAAGTGTTTCCCTGCGGAACATATACCAGATTACACCGTGTAAGGGGACTGGCTTCGAGCTCCTGTATGGAATTATATAAATAGACCCTTCCTTCGCGGGGTTGCAGTAAGGCAAGCATCAGCCGGATAAGGGTACTTTTACCTACCCCCGTTTCACCCACGATTGCCGTGCGGCTACCGGGAGTAAAGTCATACGATAAATGTTCTATTATCTGTCTTTTACCATCGGGATAAGCAAACGAAATATTTTCAAGACGTATACCCACCTGTCCGTCGAGCATCTGTTGTTCACCCTGCACTTCAGTGGTCAGATCATCCAGTTCGTTCAGTCTTTCAGCAGAGGTAATCGTATGTACCAAAGAAGGTATATACTGGCTGAGTTCTACCAGCGGACGCTGGATCTGTCCGACCAGTTGCAGGAAGGCCGTCATCATACCAAATGTGATGGCACCTTCATAGATACCTTTTATTCCCCAGAGGAAAGCAATGACATAACCTGTAGCAAATCCGGCCATGATCAGCATACGTGAAAAGACAGTGAAGTTTGTGCGTTTCATCACCCGGTTATACAATATGGATTGAATAGTATCCAGCTTGTCGCTTACCGGTATGTTTTGTGCGAGGGTTTGGATCAAGACCCTATATTGTAATTTCTCCTGAATATGGGATTGCACCTGGCTGTCCAGGTTACGTATCTCTTCTGTAAAGCGGCGCATCCGTTTTATATATACTTTGCTCAATATCAAAAATACAGGCATAATGAAAATAAGCGTCCACGCCAGTTGCGTATTGAGTTTGCTTAGGAAAAGAAAGGCGGCCAGAAACTGGAAAGAGGTTATAATTACGGCAGGAAGCGATTTACAGATACCTTCGGCAACTACACGCACATCTTCTTCAATACGATTGACAGCATCGCCGCTATGAAAACTCTCCTTGCCATTCCACTTGCTGATCATCAGATGGGAAAAAAGCTTATGCCTCCATTTGTTCTTAAAATATATATCCGTCTCTGTTTCCAGGCGATTCTTCAATACCGACAGGATAATTTGACTACACATAGTTGCTATCAGCAGCACTATATAGTGGGTCATATTCCCTTCTATAGAACGGGTGGCGATATCGATCAGTTGTTTTGAGACCCATACAAAGAATAGTCCGGCACAGACATTCAAGATACCTGCCAGACTATTCAGTACAATGCGAAAACGTATGCCTTGCAAATATTTCAGGATCTGTCGTATATTGTTGACTATCACGGTTCAATGTTTATTAAATTTGTCATTTACTATTTGCTGTATGCCAATGACTAAATAATAAATATAGTAGAGTGACACATTTTCCCCGATTATCGAAAATAGTTTCAGTGCTCTCCGGTTTTTCATTCTGAAGTTGTGTAGTTTCCCGGATAGATAACCGGGCGGACGTGTCTTCCATTTCGGATCATAACGCCCGAAATTACCCAGTAACAGAATATCTTTCAATATTATTTTTTGAGATACTTCTCTGATTTTGTCAGTATAGAATGGAAATTCTTCTTTTGTCAGACCCAGCTGATGTACGGCTATACACCCAAAAATTTGCCATGCACGTAATAACCCAAAAGCTTTAAGGTCCTTCATTAACTCCTGCCTGTCTATTTGAGCATGAAATCTATGGAGATACATTACCCAGTCACACAATTGACGACACCCTATTCCATCCGAAATAAAATGATGGAAAGCATGATTAAAGATATATAAAGCATCAAAATTTGCCGACGGAAGCAGCACCTCTGTATTATTCAAATTCCAGACATTCAATTTATTTTTTTGCAAATGATATTGAGTCCAGTACTGAAATCTTTTATTTTTGAATGGATCAGGAAGCTTTTCAACGATATGATGAAATTCAATCTCCACGCCATCCCAGTCGAAATGAAAATGTTTATGGCTTTCTAATATGTCATTTGAAACAATTCCCCTCCCAACAGCCAATTCACACGCTCTTTTGTAGTCTTTCTTCCCGATGTATAAATCTATATCGCCACACTGGCGACGGACAGGATTCGGATAATTCTGTGCTACTCCCTGTCCTTTGAGCAGTATGGGATAGATATCTTCAGATTGAAGCAAAGGTATTATGCGGGTCAACCGTTCGTTGAGCAACTCATGGCTTTGTTCTATGCGGATAACCGTCTGATAGAGTTGACGCATGATTGTAGTCAGAGGCTGTAGTTCAGAAGAGAGACGGGATATACCATCGAAAACAATACCGCTTACTGTTTGCATAACGGCAATTTTCAGGATTGCCGGCCAGTCCGTATCGTCGGAAAACAGGGAGATGTCTACCGGACTACCCCATAATCCCGACTGTAGCAGGGTGAAAAATTGTTCCTCTGTACGACTCATCTTTCTGCAATACCGGCTTCGATCCAGTTTGTTGCTATATCGGCAGCATCAGCTAACGCCTGTCCGGCTGGAATGTCATATTTCGACACCAATAAATCTGCAAGGGTCTGTTCATCGAAATCCTTTCCCTCGACTTCCTGCCATAAATAAGCCGCCGAACTATTTAGGGAAATCAATTTATTAAAATCTATCTGAGCCAGCCCCTCCCCGGCTACAATATGCTCCTTGCCCACGGTACGGAGTTTAAATCCTTGTTTTATTCGCATGCAGTTGTTTTACTTTTTATTTATGTGATAAAATACGTATGTTACGTTTCATCACCGGCTATATAATTCGTCTATATATTCCCAATAAATACCTTCTTACCGGCAAGAGATTTCTCCACAGGCGGGCTTTGCGGTGTGCCTTTTTGCTATTGCAATCAATCTGCTTTCCTTTATGGATAATGGTTATGGCTCGACCGCAAATATTTTCCTTGCGGCACTGTTCCATTCCTGAAATATTGCCATCTCCCATCAGGGTTACCTGTTCATCATCTATCTTCAGGATACGGTGCAGGACAAACAGCTTCGGCCTTATTTCCGCCAACACTATATCTCCCACACTATACAGACCTTTCCCTTCCAGCACCACACTATCTTTTCCCCCTACAATAAAAGGAAGCATACTATTTCCCTTAGCCCTAATAGTAACATGTTTACCTTCGGAAAGCATCCTTGCCACTTCCGGGAGCATTATTTCATTGGATAGTGTGACACTCCGCATTGTTATTCCTTTATCGTGGAGGCCGACAAATCTGCCGCGGCCTTATCCGGCAAACAATCCAGTTGGTAGCAGGATACCATACCGATTAGTTTCTCCACCGTACGATGTATACCCGATGCAATCTCCTCTTCCCACCGCATACTCGAACACGCCGGGAGCATTATGGCATAAGCCTGCAACAAAGATAACGTTTTAATTTGATTCTGAGGAGCCTGTTGCAACTTTACAATCCCTTTCAACAAAGCCTCTTCATTGCGGTAACAGGGAGTTTTACCACTCCACGGCGTACCGTAAACAATGGCTTTTCCATTGAATATGCGTACTACCGGATTGTCATCGTTCAATAATTCGCTCCCTTCTATATGATCTAACCACAACCGGCTATGCGTACTCTTTCCGGTACCGCTTTTACCCAAAAACATAAAACCATCGGCTCCATTTTTAATAACTGAAGCATGCACCATCAGCGTATCAAGGTTCGCTGTAGAAAACGCATAAAGTAACATCAGGCAGTTGTTGAGGCAGAAAAAACGGTGCTTATCGCCGGCGGGAAGTTTCACCTGTGCCACCCGAAAAGCAGCATCGACATCCATCGTGCAATAACTTCTGTTTCCCGGATAACCAATGTGGAAACGAAAATATCCGTTTTCTGACTTAAAAACACCAATAGAGGCGATGTCGTTATCGAATTGCCCTACCTGTTCATAAACGTATTTATCAGGAAGATCGTCTACAACGGAGAGGCGGAAGAGATAGTCGCCTTTCCCTTCCGGCACGAGAAAGGGGGTATAGTTACCCAGAGCATCCTTTCCGAAATCCTCTTCAGAAAAAGATAGCCGGAAACGATGCCCGGCTATCTGATAGAAAAAATTGTTCTTCAAAATAATGAATATCTATATGCTGTTGGCTCGTTTAATTAATTACTTACGACCATCCAGTCAGATTGAAATAGTAACTCTTCCCGGCTTTAAATCCATTTTGTAAGACGGAATTAGTGCTTGGAAATATCCGCAGAAAAGCCGGGTCCATTTCTTCATTTTCCGAATTTACATATATAGCTCTAAGATACAATACATCATCTCCTTCAAATGGATCAGTAGCCAATATCGGGATAAAAAAGTCAAATTCAGTCGAGACATTCTCATGCATATCGATGGTCACAGTAGATATCTGCCAATAAGTTGCGGGAGTCAATGCCTCATCATCTATATTTTGCAGATAACCTTGTGTATTGAAAAAAGGTTTAAGATCTTCCGGAATAAGACCTCCCTCCCCTCCATTTGCCACTTTAGCTATCTGAAATTCGGATAATTTGGGGAACAACGGCTGGTTCTCATTCCTTAAATGAATCCGTAAAATACCTCCAAGCTGTTTATACTGTAGGCTGATAGGTGTCGAAGATCCTTCATCACCTATAACTACATCTGTCGCTTTTGCTTTCATAAATATATTTGGAGTCAAATAGGATGACGACTCTTCATTTTCAATCGGTGCTATAGAAACCATTGTAGCCTTGTAGAATTCACCGCTCAAGAGTTCACCATCTGGACCAGTGACATTCCCCAGGGTCCATCCTGAAGCGGGATAAAGCCCATATACGGTATAGGATCCTTCTTCAAGACCTTCAGCTGCATCTACGGGAACAAATTCACACCGGTTTGGTTTTTCGTTTCCTTCAACAACTGCCTGGTAAATAATTTCGATGGGGTCGTTTTCAAGAATTCCATCTTTATAGAACAGTAACTTCACCTGATCTTCGTTACTCCAATAAAAATTTTCCCCGTTTCCTACAGGATCGTCGTTCTCTTCAACAACACCTGCTCTCGTAGTGGTTTCTATGAATTTACCAAGATTTCCCTGAATTGTGGGCAAATATGTTTTCTTTGCCTCCGGAACAGATGATTGGGGAATTTCATCGTTATTACATGAGGTTACCAGGAATAATGCAGAAATTCCCATGAGGTAAAATATTTTCTTCATTTTAGTCGATTTTTTAATTGTTACAAATTAGTTCATTCTCCTCTAATTAAAAAGATTGATGTAGAGAATAAACTACGGAAAAACTCCACCATTATCCCATCCATCACCACTACTTTGCAGTATGGGATGTTCCGTCTCCATTTCAATCACTTCTATTGCAGGCTTTTCGTAAGCCTCTTTCACTTCTTTCTGATCTCGATCTGCTGTCATTGTTGTCTTTTTTTTACAAGTTAAACATTTTAATTAAATTAGTTATCTTCTTTTATCAGTCCCTGCAAGGCTGAAATACAGAAATATCTGCTATGATTGGAATTAGAACAAAAAAGATATCACTTTGTTCACAAAAATAAACAAATAATTGAAATAAATCAGACAAAAAAGTGAATTTACATATACAAATTTAGGACACTCCATATTTAACTTATCAGAATTTTATCCATTACCCAATTGGTGCGTGCTGCCGAGATACCTGTACTGACAGGCTCTGCACCGAATCCGTTCAGGTAATTGACAATACTTTCAACCAGATAATACTGGATATTCTCCGGATTCTCTTCACGAAACTCCCGTATGCCTGCGGCTGTATCCAGGAGAATAGGGGCAAAATCGAAAGTGGCAAAGGTCAGTCTACCTTTTGTGCCGGTTATATCGATCAGGTCGGTACGGCTGTTCTCAGGTGCCACAAAACTCCAGCTTCCGCTGCCCGTCACGCCGGATTTGAAACAGAAAGCAGCGGTCAGACTGTCTTCTACCTCATATAATCCCGCCACATTGTTGGTAAATCCGTATACATCGGTAATCTCGCCGAAAAGATAATCAAGCAGATCAAATTGATGGGATGCCAGATCATAGAAATACCCTGCTCCGGCAATATCTTTTTTCACCCGCCACGGCAATGATTCCCGATTGTAATCCTCCTTATAGGGAGGAATGGCGAAGCGAATCTGCACCGTAGAGATATTCCCCAGGAGTCCGTCATCAATCAATTGTTTCACCCTGAGGAAATAGGGTAACGTACGGCGATAATAGGCCACAAAACAGGGTATACCGGTCTCTTGGGAGACACGGTTTATCTGAAGGCACTCTTCGTAAGAGGCGGCCATCGGCTTCTCCACATAAACAGGTTTACCAGCTTTCATGGCAGCTACCGCATATTCGACATGTGAACCCGGAGGAGTAGCTACATATATCGCATTTACTGCCGGATCGTTAATCAGGTCGTCGGCATGATCGTACCACTTCCCTATCCCATGCCGACGAGCATAGTCTTCTGCTTTTTGACCGTCACGGCGCATCACTGCTACCACATCCGATTCTTTAACCTTACTGAAAGCCGGGCCACTCTTCTTTTCGGTGACAGCACCACAACCGATAAATCCCCAATGAAGCATAATATTTAGAAGTTAGAAATTAGAACTGAGAAATTAGAACTAAGAACTGGGAAGTGAGAAGTGAAGAAATTTAAAAGTCCTGGTTCTTGACTCTTGGTTCTAATATTTACTTTTCACTTTTAGTTTCTCACTTAAATCCCACCTTCCCACCTTAAATCACTTTTTCTCTTTTCCTGTAAGAAATAATACCCAAAATACCGAGCATTACAAAAGCGATCACAATATACATAAAAACGGAAGATATACCTTCGGTTTGTCCGTAGGAATGCATCCCACTAAGGAAATAGTTAACCCCAAGAAAAGTCATCAGGACGGAGGCAAAAGCAAAAACCGAGAGCAGATTAAAAAGCCACAGACTATTCCACCTCTTCACTAAATGCATATGGGTCACCATCGTATAAACCACTATGGAGATCAACGCCCAGGTCTCCTTTGGATCCCATCCCCAGTACCTGCCCCACGACTCGTTAGCCCAAACGGCGCCCAGGAATGTACCTGTAGTCATCAGGACAACTCCGGTCAGTAACGACATATTATTGATAATACTCAATTCCTTGATACGATAGGGCAAACGGGGGCTATGCTTCGCAAAAGCCATTATTGAAAGATTGGTGATACCCAACAGGAAACTAATACCAAAAAATCCGTAAGCTGCGACAATCACCGCTACGTGGAACATCAACCAGGGTGATTTCAACACAGGCACCAGCGTATTGATCTGCGGATCCATCCAGTTAAGGGCGGCAACGAAAAGGATAACCCCACCGAAAAGCGTGGCAAGTGCACGTGTGAGTGTACTTTTCCGTCCAAAGATAAAACCGGCCAGTACAGTAGCCCACGACACATAGACCATTGTCTCGTACGAATTGCTCCAGGGTGCATATCCCGATATATACCAACGCATTCCCATACCGAATATATGGCAAAAGAACAATAACACGATAAAGACGGTGAGCACAGCAGTTGCATAACGCTTCCATCGTTTTTCACGCAACAATTGCATCAAGGCAATAATGAGCAGCAATCCGCCGGAAATAAAATAGCCTACTTTAACGCGGTTAAAGAGATCCAGCCGGTTATAACGGAATTCAGCCTGCAATTTATCCGGCCGGATTAAAGAAGCCTTATCGTTGTCTGATTGATATGCCTCAATTACTTCCAAAGCCTGGTCGGCCTTACTCCAGTCACCACTTCTCAACGCTTGCCGTACTTCCGCAAGATATTGTTCGAACGACTGTGTAATAAAGACCGAATCTGTTTCGGAAAAGACTGAAAGATCATCGCCCGGTGCATACCATGTATGTGAAGGATCATTCGGATCAGGATAAATTCCCAGCATAGTATGATTGAACAACTGATAAAGGATATTAACCCGCTCATCGAGCTTAATCAGTTCTTTTTCAGAAGAGGTTCTCTTGTCCGCCGGCCGATGGTAGATTTCCTGTAATCGGGGCAACAGTCTGTAATTTCCCTGCTGGTCGAAAAGATGATAATAAGGTATGTATTCCTCCGGAAGGTTATACTGCGCACTTATCTCTTTATCCGACAGGGCAATAAGAGGTACTTGCATCCACATCTGTGGCATAGCAAGCAGGCCAAGCAGAAACTGGTCAGAGTTGAGATCACCAAATGCCTGTTCCTTATGTACCTTACGGAGAATCTCGGAAGAGAATGTATTCATAGGCATCGTCCGTCCCCGGAATTGTACGGGCAATGTACCGAAGCGGGCCGCGTGTTCCGGTGGTATCCTGTTTTCCTGTACTGTACCGCTCATCGGGCCGTCCGGCATATCCTGCGCATAACCAAATGTCGTGATAATCAGAAGAACCGGAATAAGTATGCCTTTCCTGACTTCCTTTAACTGTTGCTGCAACTTACGGAATCGTGAATTAGGCATAAAAAAGATAAGGATAAAACCTGCTACGAGCATGAGATAGCCGGTATAGGTAACAGTACGTCCCGCCACATCTTTGTTCACCGAGAGGATAGTACCCATCTCATCCTGATCGTAGGATGCCTGAAAGAAACGGTATCCCTTTACGTCCAGTACGTTGTTCATAAACACTTTCGCTTCGCGTACCTCTCCATCAACATGTACCAGCAGATCACTTTCATAGGAGGATGGACTCTGGGAACCCGGATAACGGATCAATCTGAAATCCCTGAGCTCCAACATAAAAGGTAAAGTTTCGGTTTTAATACCTTTGGAGGTATGCATCACCATTTGATCTGTTTTTTCACCTTCACGGATATGCACCTGTCCCTCTTTCCCAAACAGGAATGTGGTCAACGCTCCTAAAAGGATAACCACAAGGGCGAAATGGATCACCACCATGGCCCATTTTTTTCTTTGGATGAAATTACGACTGAAAAGGATCAGGATAAAATTCATCACCAGCAGGAATTGAAGGAACAAAAACAGTGGGGAATAATAAATCAACATCTTGGCTGCCTGCGCCCCCATCCATTTTTCGATAAAAGTAGCTATTGCCAAACCAATCGCATAGATGAGCAACAATACAATAGAGGCTTTATATGATGAGAGAAAACGTACAAATTTGTCCATAATGATTCTTTAATCGGGCTATTCTGTTTCTTTCAGACTATTTTAATTTACTTAGTGACAAGTGAAATTCTTCACTTCTTATTTACTACAAAAATATCAAAATTTGGTTTGGAAGTAAAAAAATGAGTGAAAGAAATCAATCTCTCACTCATTATTATCTATGTAGTATTATCCATCAACGTGAGAAACGATCTCACGCCTCTTCCCACTGTTTACGAAGTAATTCAAGTGCCGCTGGCACCACTATGTTACGGTCGCCCTGAGCTCCGCATTCAAAGCTGACATACTTGTCATACCCCATCATCTTGAGCCCCTTGAATCCATTTACATAGTTATCAGCCTCACCGTCTTCCCCGGGCATGCTGCGACGTTTCCTACTGGCCACATGCACATGCTGCAGGTATTCTCCGGCAGAGAGGAAAGCAGCCATATCGCAATTTTCTTCCCAGGTCATGTGCCAGAAGTCACCCATACATTTCACGCCGGGGTTATTGATATCGCGACAGATGGAAGCGGCATCAGCCACCTGGCGAAGGTAAAACGCCTCCTTGCGGTTCAGCGGTTCGAAAATAACGGTCGTTCCGTGTTGTTGTGCAAAGGTACCCATCTCATCGAACTGTTCACAGAGGAAGTCACGGGTCTCCTGCGTATGGGGCATCACGGGTACCTGACTATTGAATGCAGGAACGATGATTACGCCTTCGGCTTCGAGTTCACCCGCAGCAATCATCAACACCTCCATCGTGTCACGGCACTTTTTCCGGATCTCCGGATCGGTAGAAAGGATGAAACCTTCGAAACCGGCGCAGATAACACTCACCTTGATATCACGCCCTTTAAGGGCATCTTTGAACTCCTGCATCCGGTCACGGATTCCTCCCCCATGAGGTTCAAAACCTACCACGCCATGCTTTTCCATGAAATCGAACTTTTCATTCAGGTTAGCTCCGGGAGCAATCCCTTCCTGAAAAGAGATATTCAGTTTCGCCTTACCGGAAGCAGCGTTTTCTTTTCCATTTGCCGAAGCAAACGAGGTACATCCGCCTATAGCCATGGCCGCAGACCCGGCGAGGGTTGTTTTCAAAAATCTTCTCCTGTCGAGTGCCATAATCGTAACTTTTTACTTTCCACTTCCCGGTACAGGTACTGTAAATCCGGACATATCCATCTTACCGATATTCAGATCGGCCGGCGTATAATCGAGCGGAGCGGCAGTCATGGTATCCCATGTCACTTCCTGCCCGGTATAGGCTGCTTCGCGTCCCATAATCCCGGCCATATTCGACACAGCCGTTTCGGATGCCTGTTCAATCGGTTTGTTACCCCGTATACAGTTAATCAGATTGACATGCTCCAATGTATAAGGATCGGTCTGCTGGAAACTGGTCTTTTCAGCCTCACTATCATATTGCCAGATCACGTTACCGGCAAGGTCTTTAATCACATGTCCGCCGTTGCTCGACCACGATCCTTTTGTTCCCTGGATAAATTCGCTTACATTGTTAGCACAACCGTCGATCTGACGACACATACTATGCATATGAATACCATTTTCCATGGTGAAGTCAATGCTGAAATTATCGTACTGGTCACCCGTCACACGACGATGGCGGGAACCAAAACCGACAGCGCTGACAGGCCTTAATCCGGTAAACCAAGTAAATACATCGATATTGTGGACGTGCTGTTCCACGATATGGTCGCCCGACAGCCATTTCCAGTTGACCCAGTCGCGTACCATATATTCAAAGTCGTTCCACTGCTGTTGCCTGTCGCGATACCACAACATGCTCTGGTTCCAGTAAACTGTTCCACCGGTAATTTCACCGATAGCGCCATTCATAATCTGTTTATAAGATTCCACATAAGCGCGCTGATGATGGCGTTGTGTTCCGGTAACTACAGAAAGATTCTTAGCCTGGGCTTGTCTGGCAGCAGCTACGATGGTACGATAACCGGCTGCATCTACACAGATCGGTTTTTCCAGAAAACTATGCTTATTTTTTTCTACCGCATATTTGAAATGTTCCGGACGGAAGAAAGGAGGTGTAGCATCGATCAACACGTCGATATCGCTATCGATCACCTGTTTGTAGGCATCCAGCCCCACAAAGCGCTTGTCGGCAGGAATATCTATATTTTTTTCATTCTTCAATTTTTCCGCCAGACCGTCTACCCTGTCCTGGAACACATCGCCTAAAGCTACAATGGTTACGCCATTGGCAGCATTCAAGAAGTTGAATGCTGCTCCGGAGCCACGTCCGCCGCAGCCTACGACACCTGCTTTCAACTCTTTCCCGTCGGCAGACAGGTCAGGAAGTTCGGGGATATAATAAGTACCAGGCTCTCTCAAAGGCGCATTACCCTCTTTTCCTCCACCACTACAGGATGTCAGAAATCCCGCGGAGCCGGTACCGATCACTCCGACTGCTCCCGCCACGGCAGAAGTTTTCAGAAATGACCTTCTGGTTAGATTGTTTTCTTTCTTCATTACTTTGATTGTTTTAGATTATTGTTTTAGGATTTTTTATTGTTATTATCACTTCTCCACCATTTCACCTTACCACTATAAGTCCGGTTCACATACTACACGGAATCCGATCCCTTTTATATCGGAATACCACCAGATACTCTTTGGTTGTTGCGGGTCCGTCCTCAACCATGCTTCGTGTTGCGTATGTCTACGGCTCGCACTCCGCACATCAGCCGCATCGGAAGAATAGAGTCCTCCACGTACCACCCATTCGTCACCTTCGGTCACGCGGGGATTATGTGTAACTCCTGACCGTTTAGCATATGCTTGCGGATCATATTTGTCAGCCGTATACTCCATCACATTACCCAGCATATTTTTTAATCCGAAAGGATTGGCCATCACTTCGGAAGGAGGCTGCGTACGTCCGTTACTATTTTTGTCATAGACCACATACGAGGTGATACCGTCGGTCTTCGGCTTGAAAACATTCCGCATAAATCCCTGATCTGAAAAATCTTTCGGACTTCCGGGAAAGAAATAAGGTGTTTCCGTACCTCCACGGGCAGCATATTCCCACTCAGCCTCGGTAGGGAGACGGTATTTCTTACCGGTCTTCTCCGATAACCACTGACAGAATGTTTCGGCAGCGTAATGGGTCATTGTTATGGCGGGACGATCACCCTGTCCCCAACCCTGGTCAGGATAACCAAATGGCGGTGTAGGGCCTGATATGGCATCTACACCCATAGCATTCAGGTTGTTCGCATAGACTGTTTCAGGAGGAGTACGCCCTTCGCTCATCGTCTCCGCATAGAATGCCCAGTACATATCCCAGGTGGTTTCTACCTCCGCCATAAAGAACGGACTCAGAGATACCTCATGCTGCGGCGATTCGTCCGGATTACGGAAAGGTTCCTTTTCGGGACTTCCCATCCTGAAAGTTCCTCCCTTGATCGCGATCATCCCGAACGAAACGGCTGTGCCGGGGATCTGTTCCGTATAGTTGGTAAAGCTGGCGACCTCGGCAGGTTCTTTATAGAACAAGCTCGTATCTACAGCTGCGGTTGCGGTCTGCCCGGGAATGCCGACCATCTGGCCGTGGGAGTAATTCGGATTGTAATGCCCTACATCAAGGTGACAACTGATACACTGCAAATCGAGCTTTTCAGCATTTTCCTCATAGTAAAGATGTGCTGTGATACCATCATCGCTGATTCCCTGGGGGAAGAGGTTCTGATGACATTTCACACAGGATTCGTTGGGTATATATTTTATGGCATGTTCCAATTCCGATTTTCTGTCCCAGTCGATCTCTGCCGGATCCTTGGTAAGGTATCCCCACAGGTCACGGGCCCCCAACGATATTTTTGCCGTATAATGAGCCCATGTGTCGTCTTTGGGAGGAAGGTGGCAATCCACACAGTTCACCATCACCCCGCTCGAGTTATTCACATGTACCGACAACATCCAACTCTCTTCCGCATGAGGATGCACATGGCACATCATACACGATTCATTCGTGGAAAAATAAACTGAAGTCTGATACAAGGCTGCAACAAAGACAATTCCGATGAATATTCCGATGAGAAGGAAAAAACCTTTTCGTTGGTGCAGTTTTTTACCTGTTCTCTGTTCCCTCCTGGCACGTTTCGACATTGTAGTTCCTGATAAGAAGTTTTAAATTATAGTTTCTATCTATATATTACCGTTATTTGCCTATAAAAGTACGAAATTTTATTCTATTAAAAAAAATGCACCTATAAAATACACTTTTTTAGCAAAAATATCTTTTATTCTATCCATTTGAACCATTTTGTATCGTTATCCTTGCCTGCTTCTACCATAGTTTCCACAAACTGCATTCCCCTGACACCGTCATACACGTCAGGAAAATCGGTAATGAGACCTACTGGTACTTCTCCATTTCTTTTGGCCATCACAGTCAAAGCAAAATTCCGGTAAATATTGGCAAATGCTTCTATAAAACCTTCCGGATGTCCTGCAGGCGTTCTTGTATTCCATTTGGCGAGATCGCTCAGGAATTCGTTATTCCCCATATAAAGCTCTTGTGTAGGTCTATCGTCCCATCTAAGGATTAACCGGTTCGGATCCATCTGCCTCCATTCCAGTCCTCCTTTATCACCATACACACGAATACGGATATTATTGGCTTCACCAGTAGCTATCTGGGTAGCCATCAGCACACCGGTCACACCGTTTTCCAAACGCAGCAACGAAGCACCGTCATCATCTACCGGACGTCCCTCCACATAAGTCTGCAGATCGGCGCATACTTCCTGCACCTTCAGCCCCGTCATATATTCGGCCAAATGCCAGGCATGCGTGCCAATATCACCCATACATCCCGCTTTGCCGGTAGTGTTGGGATTTGTCCTCCATCCGGCGTTATTACCGCCCTGCAATTCTATACGTTGTGAGAGCCACCCCTGGGTATATTCCACATACACTTTCCTGAGTTTGCCTAACTCTCCGTTGGCAATCCGGGCTTTCGCCTCTTTGACAGCAGGATATCCCGAGTAGACGTGTGTGAGTGCCAGTACCAGACCGGTCTCCTCTACCTTTTCCCTTAGCTTCACCGCCTCTTCGAGGGAGAAGGTGATCGGTTTGTCAAGTACCACGTGAATGCCTCTCTCCAGTGCCATCATGGCCGGTTCAAAATGCCATTTGTTGGGGGTTACGATGGTCACAAAATCCATCCGTTCTTCTTCAGGCAGCTCCATTTCACGTTCAAACATTTCTTGGTAGTTGTCATAAATCCGATGATCCGGAAGAAAATATTCCCTTCCCGAACTTCTTGATATTTCCGGATTGGCACTGAAACAACCACAGACCAGTTCGATCAGGTTATCCATGAACGCCGCACGACGGTGTATAGCTCCGATAAAGGCATCGCTCCCACCGCCGACCATGCCCATTTTAAGTTTTTTATGCTTCATAATATCCGATATTATTATTTATTAGACTGTCCGAAAACAAAGATACAAAATTATTAGTAACAGCGTTAAGAATTGTTTTGAATCCTATTATATTTCCGGACAGTCTGAATCAGTTATCATTCCCCGTATCCCGGATTTTGGATAAGATTCTTATTTCTGTTTATCTCATCACGATGGATAGGTAAAAAGTAACATTTATTTTCCCATTTCCTCCCTTCCTGGGTAACAGGTACAACATCATACGTATAATTCCAACGCGATTCATCATGTGCATACCGCTCTTGTTTTCCTACGCCGGATTTTAACATAGCCGTTACACGGATTCCCGTCAGGCTGTTCAATCCGGGAGCTGACGGAGCGATCATCCAACGACGGACATCCCAGTAACGATGCTCTTCGAAATAAAAATTCAGTCTCCGCTCATTTTGATAAATCCTACGTAACTCAGTCTGATCGGATGTCGTAACATCCGGCATCCCTACGCTTTCACGCATCTGATTCAGGTATTCTTTGGCTTCGTCCAATTCTCCCAATTCAATACATGCTTCAATATAGTTCATATATACCTCCGAAAGACGGATAAACGGAAAGACAGCATTAATCTTATTACGGTGATCCCCAGCAGCAGGATTGATAAATTTTTTCAGATAATATCCGGTATAGGTAGCATTCCAGTTTTCACCACCACCTGTCCTTGTATCCATACCTGGGTATAAATCGTTTGAAGCAGGATCTAACTGATAATATCCTGTTTGGATGGTACCGGTAGGATCAGCCACGGCATAATCGGAGGGACGTTGTATCCATTGCATACCATCGTACATTACCGTAGCATAAAAACGGGGCTCCCTGTTTTTGTACGGAGCTGCTTTATGCTCAGGATTATTCCAGTCGAATTTGCTACCGTCTTCCATAGCAAAAGCATCTACAAAATCCTGTATCGGAGTATTACCGCCCCATGCATGATATCCGGAAGGGCCATTGAAAAGTGGCATTTTCGTTCCGCTTTCATCTTTGGTATCAATGAAGTAACGTGAGAAAATATGATCAGGACTATCTTTCAGGAAAAAAGACCAGATTGCATCGGCTTTTTCCTCTACAGACAAACCAGGTCCTCCGAAATCGGGGACAGCATGCCCCAACGGATTATCCATTAAGTCTTTTGCAGCAGTTTTCACAGCATTCCATCTCTCGGCCCTTGACCCTTTGGTATAAAACAACAACTCCTTATTGGGATAAGAATTAAAGATGGGCACTTTGGCTGTTGCCGTAGCTTCATCATGCAAATCGCTTGCCGCATCAGTCAGCACACGTACCCTCAGAGCTTTCACGGCAGCCAGTGTTGCACGTCCTTTTTGGGTATTGGCAAATGTTCTGTCTTTCAATAAATCAGCAGCTTCATCGAGATCACTTAAAATATGATCTATACAATCTGTGTATGAAGATCTGGGAATCAGAAAACTTTCAGGATCATCTGTCAGCTGGGTGACTCTTAACTGCAATGGAATGCCACCAAAAGCCCTGGTCAGACGGTGAAAGAAATAAGCACGTAAGAAATAGGCTTCCCCTTTCAATTGAACCTTATATCTTTCATCAAACTCTGCATTATCAATATTTTCTATAAAATCATTACAGGATCGGATATTCCTATAGAGCCTTGCCCATTGGTGTCCGCTCTGGGTCTTACCAAACCAACCAAGATTCACATCCGTTATTGCACCTGCATTGGTTTCACGAAATTCACGGCCATGGGTAAATAATGCTTCATCGGTAGCCGATGCTTGTAGCTCTTCAGTAAAACCCGCATCCTGGAAAGTAAAATAAATATCGAACATATAGGCCTCAGCCAAACTGCTTTCTTTCCAGATATCATCTGCTGTTATTTCCGTTTTGGGTTTGGTATCCATGAAGTCATGATCACATGCTACCAATACAAAAAGGAAAAAAGAAAACAAAAATATAATATTCTTTTTCATCTTTTGTAAAATTTAGAATGTTAATGAAAAACCAAGATTTATAACTCTCGATTGCGGATAATTGGTCGCATTCGCACTGGTACTTTCCGGATCGATCTCTTTAGACGGAGAGATGGTAAAAAGATTCACACCATTTACATATAAACGCATATGACTAAAGAACAGAGTTTTATCTACAATATGGCGTGGCAATGTATATCCCAATTCAATATTTTTTAATCTCAAATAATCCGTATTCACCATCCAGTAGGTATTGTTGGCTCCTGTCCCACTATCCCAGTAATATTTCTGACGTTCATGTACGCGGGGATGTTCACTGGTTGGATTATCGACCGACCAATGATTATCATAAACTCTTTTCGAGTAGTTTCCGATATCACCGGAATCAAAATAAACTTTTGTCCATGCGTCAGCAGCACCCTGAAACAAAATCGTCAGATCAAAGTTTTTGTATTGCATAAAAGCATTCAATCCATAAGTCCACTTGGGTTCGTTGGTTTTATCAAAACGTCTTCTATCGTCCGGAGTAATTTTCCCATCCCCATCTATATCTTTGAATTTCATATCTCCGGGTTGCAGGCTGGCATCATCGGTAATACCGTCATAATTCGGACGATTGGCAATATCATTAATTTCGGCCCAATCCTTAAAAACACCATCAAACTCATAATATAATCCGGTATTCATCGGATGTCCTGTTGATTTTTGCCATTCGGGTGCGCCGGCTGATTCATCCCAGAATTTAATGGTATTCTTGGCATAACCACCCGAAATACCGATATTATATTTGAAATCCTCTATATTATCTGACCATGAAATATTAAAATCAAAACCGGTATTGTCCACTTTACCAATATTTTCAGCAGGCAGCGTTAAACCGGCCGTTTCAGGAATAGAGGCATTTCTTCTCCACAGGATATTCGAACGTTTGTTGTAGAAATAGTCAAATTCAAAATACAAACGGTTTTTCAAAGTTTGTCCGTCAAAACCGATATTGAAATTATTTGCTCTTTCCCATGTAATTTTTTCGTTAGGGAACCTACTGATCCTGAGCCCTTTTACATCTTCATTATCTATGATATATCCCCACTCGTAATAATAAGTAGGAAGATATTGATATTCACGCAACTGATCATCATACCATACCTGATCATTCCCAAGTTGTCCCCATGAAGCCCTTAGCTTGAAATAATTTATAAAGGAAAGATTATTGCGCCAAAAATCCTCCTCAGAAATACGATAACCTAACAAGACTCCCGGGAAAAATCCAAACCGGTTTTCTTTTGGGAACATATATGATCCGTCATACCTCCATACAAATTCAGTAAGGTATTTTTCTTTATAATTATAGGAAAAACGTCCGAAATAATTCATACGGGCACGTTCCCAGTTATCATTCCATCCCCCGCTGGTTGCATTTTTTTCTTTATCACCTCCTGCATTGAAAATATCAAGAGCTGAAGATAAGAAATACCTTCTGTATCCTTCAAAAAAGGATTTGTCTCCGATTTCACTCTCAGCACCCAAAAGTGCATTCAGGGTATGATCTCCCAATGTTTTATCATAGCTGATAAATGTTCCCAATAACATATTTGTCTGATCAAAGTTATTCATTCTCAACGATGGATCAGGATGAGAAGGGTAACTCAATGCTTTTTCCAATTTTGGTGTTACGCCGTCAGCTTCATAGCTCTGATTATCCCAGGTATATAAATACCATGGTTTAAACCAACTTTTTGTCTGCCCGAATGCTTTATCATAAGATACGGAAGCCGTCAATTTCAGTCCTTCGATCCATGGCTGCGTCACCTCCACTCTTGCATTTGTCTGCACATAATATCTTTTGTCACGCGTATAACCGGTTTCATCGGTTACTGCAACAACCGGGTTGCGTCCGTATTCCTGTGCAGGCCCAGGCAAACCGTTAGGCCAATAGGCAGGATCTGTAGGACGGCCACGGGAAGTAAACCACAACAGATCGCCGGCGCCTTGACTGGGAAAATTCCTATTTTCCTGACGTCCTAACATATTTACAGACATATTTACCCAATCATTCAATTGCGCATCCAGATTAATACGCAAATTAAATTGTTCATAATTGTTTGCAGAGTTATGATATAAACCATCCTGGAATTTATATCCGAATGTAGAGAAATAGCTTAATTTCTCTGTACCACCCTCCAATGTCGCATTATGGACAGATGTGGGAGACCATGTTTTAAACGTCTCTTTAAACCAGTCTGTATTAGGATATCTCCATGGATCAGATCCGTCACGGTATTTCTGTATCTCTTCCGCTGTTTTCCATGGTTCACCCACTACATCCGGTATACCTGTTTTAGGATTCTGCAATCCATTATTTACGATCAACTCATTCCTGAGTTCCGCATATTCCGCGGCGTCGGCCATTTTCGGCAACTGTGTCGGCTGAGCCCATCCCTGGTTAAAAGAATAGGTTAACTGCGGTTTCTGACTTGTTTTACCTTTTTTTGTGGTAATAAGAATTACACCATTTGCCGCACGTGCTCCGTAAATAGCTGCGGAAGCATCTTTCAATACGGAAATACTTTCTATTTCATTAGGATCTAACCGGTCCAATCCTCCTGCCCTTGCGGCCACACCATCGATAACAACGAGAGGATCATTATTTCCAAGTGTATTTGATCCACGAATCCGAATAGTAGATCCGTCATATCCGGGTTCCCCCGATCTCTGGAAAGTGATCACACCCGGTAAGCGACCGGCTAGAGCATTTGATAAATTGGTAACAGGCGATTTAATCAGCTCTTCCCCTTTTATAGAAGATACCGATCCGGTTACCGTTTCCTTCTTTGAAACCCCGTATCCGACTACAATTAGTTCATCAATCAAATGAGTCTCTTCCGTTAGTGTTTGATCTATAATGGTCTGCGTACCGACAGTCACTTCCACGGTATTATACCCGATATACGAAAAAACGAGAATAGAATTCTCTCCCGGCACTTCCAATGAATATTGACCGTCAACATCCGTTACGGTTCCAATAGTAGTAGCAGCATTTTTCACTACTACATTCACTCCTATCAAGGGTTCCCCGTTCACATCGCTCACGGTTCCCCTTACGGTCTTTTGCGCTGATACGGAAGCCGTCAACAACACAAAAAACAGGAACATCAAAAATTTTGATAAATGTTGTTTCAATTTTGTTTTCATTTCATTTACAGTTAATGTTTCATTCATGCTTCAACGATTTAGATAATTTTAAGAATAATTTTTCAATGACAATTATTATATTCTTTTCCGGTTGAAAAGGTATCTGATCTATCTATCCATAGGCAAAAAAATTAATAAGGTATTATACAGATTTAGTCTTACCGTTTTCTCTGAACAGGGCAACAAACCCGATCAGGATGACAACAGCCATAGCAAAGGGTACGATCCAGACAGCAACCCAGTTGTATGCACCCTGGGCGGCAGTGTATTGATGTACTACGTTCCCGGCAACCAGTGTTCCCAGGTATTTCCCTACCCCATAAGTGGCAAAGGCAATCAGGCCCTGGGCCGAATTCCGTAGTGACGATGGAGCCTTTTCATCCACAAACAATTGTCCCGAAACAAAGAAGAAGGTGAAACAGAACCCGTGGAGCGGCAGTACGGCATAGATGAATCCGGTCTGTCCCGTATGAGCTCCCAGCGCAAAGAACCCGTACATCAGCACCCAACCCACAATAGCGGACACTATACTTCCCTTGTAACGTAACTTAAGGAATAGAAGAGGAAACGCAAAAAGGAAGATCACTTCGGCAACCTGACCCATGCTCATGGCTGCGGCAGCGTTATTGATCCCTACATTGACTATGAAAAGGTTGGTAAAAGAATCATAGAAAGCAAGGGGAATACAGGTCAATGCAGAGAATACCAGCAGTACCAGGAACGATTTATCTTTGGTAAGTTTAAAGGCATCGAACCCGAGTATTTGCCCGACAGTCACCTTTTCCGCACGCTTTTCAGGTGCCTTGTAGGGTAGCAAAAAAGCATACAACCCTGCCAGGAAAGAAATGCCGGCAGCGATAAGGAAAGGCGTTGACAATGGTTCCAGATTCATGGAACTGATAAGTATCCCGGAAATAATCCACCCGAACGACCCGAACAGCCGGATACGGGAGAATTCCTTCGACGGATCAGACAGGTTGTCAAAAGAGATGGAGTTGCACAGCGACATGGTCGGCATAAAGCAAATTGCATACAACAGCAAGACAGGAAAGAATAACGAAAAATTATTGATTTGTGTCAACCAGACTAATAATACTGCCCCCGTTATGTTTAAAAACGCCAGTACCCTGTTGGCGGAAAAGAACCCCCCAACCAGCATACCAACGATGACAGGAGATATAATGGCTGCGATGGCTGCCGTACTATACGCCAATCCGATCTGTACTCCCGTGAAATGAAGGGTCTGTCCCAGGTAAGTGCCCATGGTTACATACCATGATCCCTGAATAAAAAACTGAAAGAACATCATCAGGGAGAGTTGTGTTTTTTTATTTTTGTTTCCCATTATTAAATTTTATATCATTAATTATTTAATATTGCAAAGTCTCCTATAACCGGATCATTCATAAAAAAACATTCCCAGACAGTCGTAGCTAATGCTGTCTGGGAATGTTTTTTTATATGGAATAAAGGGAACCCGAGAAATATTATTAAAATATCTGTTATAGAGAAAGAAGAAAAGAATGATTGGAGATAAGGGTTCTAAGCTATATATGAAGGATTGCCCCCTCCCGTTAACTTTAATTAACACAAAAGAGGGGTTGAATTTATTCTTGCCTGTGTTTGTTCTCATTGACTACAATTTTATCATTATGGCATTAATATTCTTATTTTGGAGTAAGTAGTTTTGCTTTTTCTATAGCCTTACAAAGAGAAATAAAAAAAATTAAACAACAAACATATATAAAAACAAATTATAAAAATATTTAGTGTATAAAGAACACCTATAGATACCCTTTGCCTCCGATTGTAAAAGCGTTTTAATGATAACAAAACGTTCAGTGACCATCGGGTGTCTTTATTTCCAATGACTTTATTTGTTTTATAAGATTCTGGGGTTTTAGCCGTCTTGCTTTTTCTATTTCCATTAAACGATCAGGAAAGCGCTCCCGTACAGACTTAATATCTGTCATATATAAAGAGTCTTGTCCGTGATAACAGGCGTTTGTCGCCTGTTGAATAATAAAAGCCCCCAAGCTGTCAGGATATTGCTTCAATATGGCTTTCTGGAATTCATTACTCCGCCTGAAATTCTCCTTAGCCTCATCCAAACTTTCTTTGGCTGCCTGAAAAAGAGCCAATTGAAAAAGGTATTCACCTGTAATTGCCCCAAGCCGATCAGCTTCACTCTGTACGACTAAGGCTGAATCTAAATAACCCAACTCACATAACAGCTTCGATTTAAGACCGTAATAATCGGGATTCATACTATCAATAGATAAGGCATTATCCAGCAACTGAATGCATTTAAGGGTGCTATCCACATCGTAATCAGGAGCAAGTTCAAGTGCTTGCCGATAAAAAGCATCTGCTTCGGGATCTATCTGATGAGGAGTGATGTCTATCTTTGTTCCTGAACTACATCCCGCAAGATAGAAGAGACATGATATTAATAAAAGAAGGCTATATAATAATTTTCTCATCTCATCATCTGTTTAACTAAAACGAAAGGGAGGAAGGAGATTGATCTCCATTCCCTCCCGTTTAAAAATTGACTGTAAATATATTGGCCAGACTCACTCCGGAGCATACATTCTAAATTCCGCCATATTGAAGTATGTGGGAGCTGTACCTCCATTTGTTCCATTGACAATAAACCGGAAATACTTAAACGGCTCTTCCAACATAAGAAAAGCAGATTCATAGGTCGAGCCTGCTCCCGTCGGTAATCCCGAAGTGAGGTGAACCATTTCACTCCAAGTCTCCCCATCGGTACTTACCATAATGGATACATCGGTTGGTTTACCGTTCGAGTTATTCCTGTTTTGATACCAGAAAACGCATCCGGCAATCGGGTCATCCAATGTTACCTGAAGATAATGCGCCTCACTAATGCTATAAGACCAGGCGGAATGGAAGAATGATCCGGGATTACCGTCCAACAGATTGGCAATGGGTCCTTCATTAGGTTCCTGCGCATTGGTAGAAAGCATATCAACCCTCAATGGCAATTCCGCCAATACCATTCCCTGCTGTATAATGAGGAATGAAGCAGTATGGTCATAATTATCAGACGATTGGAAGGTTATACCGCCGTAACGTACATTCCGTCCAAAATTCTGGCTAATTTTAAAAGATACCATCTTCTCATCCGTACTTCCCGGAATGTCTGTGATAGCATCGACACTGATAAAGTCGGCAGTATCCGGGATCAGGATATGATCCAGTGCCATATTCGATTTCACCACGACAGAAGTAGTCGCTTCCGCTGCGGTAAAAGATTTCACGACACCCGTCCGTTCACCATCTACCAACAAGTAGGGAGAGTTACCAGCCTGGGTAACATTAATATAATAGGCTTGGTGTCCGTATTCAATGGTCACCCGGGCAAGACGAGGTGCAAAGGTATCATTATTTTCGGCGGTCATAGTCACCCGGCCCTCTTTCTTATCAACCGATAACCAGGCCGCATTGGAAGAGGTGGACCAGTCAGCTAATGCCACATTCGTCTCCACATTGGCGACTGACTCTCCACCTTCCACAGGGAGAAATACGGGAGCCAGGCTTTTATCGGGAACAATCAATGTTTTCACTTCGAAATCCGTCTGATAATCGGGTGCACAGGAATTGACTCCCAAAGCACTGATCAATATTCCGATTAATCCGAATAATACTATATTTTTTCTCATACGATTATTTTATTGTTTCATTTAACAATTATTATAACAAGTCAGTTCTTGGGCTATATTCCATACGTAAAATACCTTTCACTTCTCTATATGGGTCTGTTTCTCTTAATCTGTATTTATAGTGCAAGCGAAATTCTTTATAGTAGGTACTACGGCCATCAGGTGTTGAGATAATATTGATCAAAAACGTATTATCGTAAATATCGGTCGGCGTGAGCTGAACTACATCAATCGTTTTATAAGGTTCAATAGTCACGTGACGCGCCATCGGATTTTTTGATGTCTGCTCTCCCATTACTACCTTGATACTTCTTTCGTTGATACGATTCAAAGCGGTTTTATATTCTCCCATTTCCTCATCACCGGCCAACATCCTGACCGAATTTTCTCCTAAAGGAAACACCTGGTTAGAACTGGTAGGACGCCGTATTAAAGGATTATTCAAATCGAGGGTCGTTACAAAAGAAGAGGTGTAGTTATAAAAAACATTCCGCTGGGTAGTGGAGTATTCATTCGTTTTGAATATACGCAATAATACTTCATCCTTTCTGGGGTTGAACACATCCGTTTTCGTGGGGTCTATTTTGTAATTCAAGAAATAGATCGAATCAGGAGAAAGTTTATCCAGGTTGTTTAAATAAATGGGGAACTTTACCTGTGTTTCTCCTGCCGGAATCACTGCTTCCAAAGAAGGAATAGTATAACACTCCTCAGGAAGAAAGCGTGCATAACGATCTATTTCTATATCAAAGTTCGACTTATTATAGGCTTGGATCAGTGAATCGGCTTCCATAAGTGCTACCCTGAAATTTTGATCTGAGTTTCGCGTTCCACTTAATCCGGCTACCAGATAAATGGTATCACGGTCTTTACTCAGGTCCGCAACCTGCCTGTCATAAATCATTTGAGAGTTGCTCAACAGATTAATCTCATTTCTGTATTGCTCCTGTTCAAAATCATAAGAGTCACAGGCAACAACAGCAAATCCCAGCAATATACAGTAAATAATTTTTATATTATTCTTCATTGTAAAATCAGTTTAATAATTTTTTGATTCTAATAATTATCTATCCCAGCCGGGGTTCTGATCCATTGCAGGAACCTTTAACAACTCATCGTGCGGTATGGGTAATAATACCATCCTTGGAAGAGCAATACGATCACGAATGTTTTGCGTGTTAATGGTCACAATTTCAAAAAAACCTTCGTTATTGTTATTGTTCGTCCTGTCTCTCTCCACGTTAAGTCCTCGCCAGTTGGAGGAGTTGGCATCTTCATCTAAGTAAATTCCCCACCGGCGTGTATCGAAGAAGCGGTATCCTTCGTTGAACAGTTCCACCTGACGTTCATTCATAATTACTTTCTGGAACTCCTCCCTGCTTGCCAACTGGGCATCAGTAGCGCCAGGAAGTCCCGCGCGATAACGGATCATATTAAAATATTTAGCCATTTCAACTACATCACGCGTAATGGTAACCTGTTTTGTTTCGTTCCCTACCGGATCGAAATATTCCACCGTTTCCGAGCCTTCCACGTTATTCAATGCTTCTACATATTCTAATAACACTTCTGCATAACGAATAATCGGGAATGGTTTAGGATTGGTAACGAAAGCGGATTTCACATTTCCTTTACCATTTGCCCATGAATCATCCGGATGGATATATTTGGTAGGAGTATAACCGCTCACATTATAGTCATTGATATTATTTCCGGTTCCGGTAATACCGGATACGTCGTCATACGAAAACCAGAATTGTCTCCTTGCATACGATAGATCCTGGGAAGCGGAGTTCATAGGCCAATAAGATCCGGGGAAACCGATAGAAGCATAAAAACGCGCTTCACGGTTATTATACATCTTTGGCACATCAGCCATAAGAAGATAGGAACCCAATGTTTTTCCGCTGCCCCCAATGGTATTGGTCAATACCGGATCATAGGGATACTCATCTGAGGCATCATGAATGGTACGTCCGTCCATCATCAGGTAACTGTCAACCACCCGTTGGGGTACTGCCATACCACCCCAGCCCCCGAAATAAACAGGAAATGAATGACGCGTATAATTACTTACATTGGAGGAAGCCATTGCCCAGATAAATTCTTTGTTTGTCTGAATAATCCCTTCACCGTTAAACATATCATGGTAAGAACGTAAAGGATCAATCCCGCCGGCACCTTCCGGAAAAGGAGCAGTAGGCACATTTGATGCCAATGGATAAGGACTTTGAGGATCAGCATCAACCGTATGCAACTGATAATAGTTCATATCAATCACCGCCTTTGCTGCGGCAGCGGCAACAGCCCAACGGCGGGGATCGTACTCTTGATTCACATAAAACACACCGTCACTCTTTCGTTTCCAGGTACCGAAACTTCTACGAGCTGCATCGCCTCCATTAAACAAAGGGGAAGCCTGATAGAGACGTAACCGTGCAATCAGCGCCAGAGCCGCTCCTTTGGTAGGACGATCGGATAGGCTGATGGATTGCTGTGCCGCGGTAGGCAACACTTGTGCCGCTAAAGCGAATTCATTGCAAATGTAATCAATCGACTCATCATAGGTTGCACGTTCCCTGTCATAATATTCCGCCGATTCCGAATTAGGCAGCACTTCATCCCCCACAATCAGGCAGGGTCCCCAGTTCATCAACAGGTGATAGTAAGCATATCCTCGTAAGAAATGAACATACCCTCTATAAATCTGCTTTTCTCGAGTGGACATATCTCCTACCTTATCTACATTGGCCAGCATCGTGTTGCAGCGACGGATTACACGGTACATTCGGTACCATATATTCATCGTACCGGGTACATTCCTTTCGTTGATCTCCCCTACGGTAAACAGGACACCGGGAAATTCACCTGTCCGCCACCGGGTAGTGATTTCATCGGATGCCATCTGCCCAAGGTTCCAGGAATTTCCCCAAATTGCTCCCGGATCGGGAAAATCTTTCGGTGTATTCCATAAATATCCATCCGCATTCTTCATACTGTTGAAAATAGAGTCTTCCCTGAAAGTATCTTCAAAATAGGTATCGACATCCAGAAAATTACAGGAACTAAGCATCATGCTTGCAATTCCAACCACCACTATTATTAATTTTAGTAAGATCTTCATATATAGTAATTATTAAAAGTTAAGATATAATTGAAGTGTATAGGACGTAGGAATGGGGTATACACCTCCGTTATAAGTCGCCTGCTCCGGGTCGAAATACTTTACCTTATCAATAGTAAACAGGTTATTAGCCACAAATTCGAGATCGAGCGATTGTAATCCAAGCATTTTGATCCAGGAATAATTATCCAATTTGTATCTCATACTCACCTCTTGCAGTCTGATATACGAACCATCCCGCTTCCAGAAAGTCGAAAGTTGTGAGTTATTCTCGTTTTGACCGTAAGAGAGGCGAGGGAATTCAGCGTTTGGATTTTCGGTTTCAGTGGTACCGGAATACCATGCCGGTGTCCATCTGTTGGCAGGATTATTTGCCAGCTTGAGTACATTTCCTAATTCACCGTTATAAAACGGTATCCATCCCGGAGCATTTAACCCAAAATTATCGATATACATTCCTGCACGATAATATTCAACTTTGGCAGCCCCCTTAAACAAAAAAGCAAAAGTGAACTTCTTATAGCGGAAGTCGGCCCCCGCACCATACATCACACGTGGCACCTGATTACCGTAAGAGAGAGGCACCTTGTCATCTTCATTGATGATCCCGTCGCCATTTACGTCACGGTATTTTATATCACCGGGACGTACCCTGCCGAATCCACTCTGGTCGGGACTTGTTTCAATCTCTTCCCGATCTTTGAAAAGCCCTTCTGATATATACCCCCGGATAATTCCGTACGGCTTTCCCGTCACACTCATATAATCGTACGGCAGTTTATTTTCTTCGAAATAGTCGATAATATTTTGAGAGAATGTATAATTAGCCCGCACACTGAAATCCATATCTTTATTGATAGAATGGAAATAGGACACATTACCATCCGAACCGTAACTATGCATACTTCCCACATTAGATTGCGGAGTGGTTACCAATCCCAGATAGCTGGGCAGGGTAACACGGGGCATAAAGATATTGTCACGCTGATCACGGAATACATCCACCACAAATTTCAGATTATCATTGAGAAAGTTGACCTCAACACCGAGATTGGCTTTTTTTGACACCTCCCACTTCAGATTATCAGCACCTTGCTGTACTTCAACAATACCAGCTCCCCGATACCCCCAGTAACTCCCGGCTCGATTATCTATCAGTGTGAGATAGGGGAAACGGGCTGCACCCGCTATCTGGTCATTCCCTGCTAATCCGTACGATCCGCGAAACTTCAGGAAAGAAAGTATCGGAACATTGTCTTGCACCCATTTATAAGATGTAGGTACCCACCCAAGGGCAAGGGAGGGGAAAAACCCAAAACGCCGTCCGGCCTCAAACTGTGATGAACCGGTATAACCGAAGTTTCCATCGATAAAATAGGTATTATTATATCCGTAAGAGAGACGCCCCGAAACATTCTGTCGGCGAGCGGGAATAGAGCTTATCCCTAAGTTGTCAGAAAAATCTCTCCACCGTGTATCCGACACATCTTCCATATAGTAATACACCAATGCACCAAGGTCGTGGCTACCAAAAGAACGTGACCAATCAGCTTTTGCCTCACCATAATATTTTCTCCACAAGTCACTAAAATTTCCGTAAAAAAGTGCCGTTTCGGTTATGCGTAGCGATTTAATAAGATTTCCCTTTGCATCGCGACCGGAAGCACGATACATATTAGGCCATAAACGTCGATACTCCGTAAAGAAGTTCTCATAGTCAGCCATTACCTGTGCCGACAGGGTCAATCCCTCAAAAAAACCTTTCACCTGTTGTGTCAGACTCAGTGTGATCATATTCCGCGAATTATTATTCCGTGTATAGCCGCTATAGTTGAGTGAGGTGTATGGGGACGACAAGTCATATGTACCATACGTAGGGAGGGTACCATCTGCATATTTCACCGGAAACATTACCGGAGTAAGTTGCCGGACGGCACTCCACAAGGTGTTGGTATTTTCCGATCCGGGTAACGTATGGTCAGTTATATTTCCGTCCACCCCAAAATAAAGTTTGGTAAGCGGGGTTAAATTCATATCAATATTGGCGCGATAGGTCAGTTTATTATATGCAACGGGTTTTTTGAATTTAGACTCTTCCTGTTTATAAGCAGCATATTCCTGTTGAGCACCGACAGAAACGAAGTAATTGGCCAGGTCTCCTCCACCCCTTGCGCTTACATAATAACGCTGTTGCATGGAGGTTTTTTTCATAATCTCATCGATCCAGTTGACATCGGGGTACAATTCAGGATCAAGCCCCGAACGGATCACATCCAGATCGAGACGGGTATAGAGGTCGGGGTCTCCCGACATGGCTCTCGCTTCATTTGCCAATTTAGCGTAGTCATAAGCGCCCAAGTACTCGGGCAAACGTCTGAGTTGATTTACCTGAAGGGTGGCTCGTCCGGTGATTTGCAGTTTTCCTGATGCTCCACGTTTGGTAGTTACAATAACTACACCATTGGCTCCACGCACACCATAAACAGCAGTAGCGGCAGCATCTTTCAATATCTGAAATGACTCCACATCATCGGGATCCACATCCTGAAGTCGTCCTTCAAGGCCATCTATTAATACCAATGCTCCGGAATTTGCTCCGAAAGTACCAATACCACGGATCCAGAAGTTGGAAATATTCTTCCCGGGCTCACCCGAGAGTGTCATCGACATCACACCGGCTACCCTACCACCTAACATATTATTAAGAGATACGGCCGGAGTTTTCAGTTCATCCACATTAACACTGGTGATAGCACCTACTACCGATACCTTTTTTTGTGACGTTAATCCGGTAATGACCACTTCATCCAGTTGTTGCGCATCGTCTTCCATGATAATCTCCAAATCATTCCTACTCTCATCGACGAATACCTCCACTGTTGTCATACCAATCATTTGAAAAACCACCGTTTCTCTGAGGCCGACTCTCAACTGAAATTTACCATCCACATCCGAAGTTGTTCCCACACCGGGCACATTCTTTATGTATATGGACACCCCGGGAAGCGGGGTACCGGAAGCATCCTTCACAACACCTGTGATTTCCAGGTTCCTGTTTACACTACTCTGGGCATAACTTACCAGAGGAAACAAAGCTACCAAAAGTAGAATGACACATATTAATTTCTTCTTCATATCAATTATATCTAAGAATTATTCTATGGAAAGTTTACGGATAACTTTATTTTTATGGTCGGCCACATACACGATACTACCGTCAGCATTCACTGCAACACCGGTCGGAAAATAGAACTTCGCCAATTCAGGTCCCCCATCCCTGAATCCGGGACTTTGTGGTAATCCGATAGCCGTATTCACGGTGGCTTTATCCTTCGGTACGGTAGTATCGATCACACGGATACAATGATTACCGGTATCGGCAATATAAAGCTTACCATCCGCCGTAAAACAAATCTGTTTAGGCGCATAAAAGCGAGCACTTTCGAGCAATCCGTCCTCCCATCCCCTGCCATTTACAGGCCCGTCAACGATAGATTTTCCTGCATAATACTCACCCTTATAGGTTTCAATATCTTTATCGCCCAGTTGCGATACATCCACCCGTCCGATTATATTGTAATCTTCCATACAGAAATAGAGCATGTTGGGCTCCAAAGGAGAGAAAATACAATAAGTATTACTACCAATATCCCCTCTTGCATTAGGAATATCGGGGAGGACTTTCCTCAGTAATAATTCAACGTTACGGGTAGAAGGGTTAAAACGCACGAGTTGTCCTTTCCACATCACGGAATAGATCATGTGATCAACTTCGTTTGCCACAAATGAATATTTCCAATTCCCTTCAATAACATCTTTGGTATCGGAACCGGTGATCAGCGAGCGACGACGAGGAGCATAGCTCAAACTTTTAGGTAATTGATAATAATATAATCCAGCATCCTCAGGCATATAAACAGACTCATTTCCATCCTCTCCCGAGAAAGTAGGGGCATTGACACTACTGGTACCATATGCGATTACCGTAACTGTCTGGCCTTTCGTATCGGCAATCACAAGATTGCTGCTTACGCCCTCTCCTTTTTCATTTTTTGCTCCCTGACTGCTTCCCGATTGGTAATTAAACCCTCGCTCAGCAATAAAAATATTATCTTCATCATCCAGTACAATAGCATGGGGGGCTGAAAGCGTTGCGGCTGAAAAATCTCCTCCGACTGTAGGCATTCCATCGTTGTCTGTCTCCGGTTTCCCTACAACAGTACTTACCGTAGTTTGTGTTTTATACAAAAATAGATCCTCCGCCACTCCGGAAATTGTTTTCCCGTCTTTTTGCATGCGTTCCACAATAATTTTCATCTTACGTAAGAAAGTCAATTTGGGAACCATGGCGTAAATCTTTTGCCCATTTGAGCCTACCAATCCTGCCTGATGCTTTACTCCCAGTGAATCTTGAAAATACACTTTCAGCCCTGTCGTATCACTTCCAAAATTATGCCCTTCAATAATAATCGGCGTGGCAATACCTCCCGAATCAGGATAAAATTCTGTCACTTCTATAGGTTTTGACGGATCAAATGGTTGATATTCCGTCTGATTTTTTTCTTCACAAGAAATTAAGAAACCTATAAGAATGAGGATTCCCGATAAAAGAAAAAAATAACTTTTCATTTGACTTACAGTTGTTAATTTATTCATATTTTAATGATTTAAAGAATCTTACAAAGACATTGGCATAATACTCACATTATAAAATTGAAAAGTTGTTTATTTTTATATTTGAATATTTATCATACTGAGTTATACTTTTTATTTTCCCTGAACAGCCCAACAAACCCGATCAGGATGACAACAGCCATAACAAAAGGCACAATCCAGACAGCAACCCAGTTGTATGCACCCTGGGCTGTAGTGTATTGATGTACTACGTTCCCGGCAACCAGTGTTCCCAGGTATTTCCCTACTCCATAAGTGGCAAAGGCAATCAGTCCCTGTGCCGAATTCCGTAATGATGATGGAGCCTTTTCATCTACAAACAATTGCCCCGAAACAAAGAAGAACGTGAAACAGAACCCGTGGAGCGGCAGTACGGCATAGATGAATCCGGTCTGTCCCGTATGAGCTCCCAGCGCAAAGAACCCGTACATCAGCACCCAGGCGACAATAGCGGACACTATACTTCCCTTGTAACGCAACTTAAGGAATAGAAGAGGAAACGCAAAAAGGAAGATCACTTCGGCAACCTGACCCATGCTCATGGCTGCGGCAGCGTTATTGATCCCTACATTGACTATGAAAAGGTTGGTAAAAGAATCGTAGAAAGCAAGTGGAATACAGGTCAGAGCCGAGAACACCAGCAATACCAGGAACGATTTATCTTTGGTAAGTTTAAAGGCATCGAACCCGAGTATTTGCCCGACAGTCACCTTTTCCGCACGCTTTTCAGGCGCCTTGTAGGGCAGAAGGAAAGCATACAAGCCGGCCAGGAAAGATGCACCCACACTAAGGAAAGGCGTTGACAATGGTTCCAGATTCATGGAACTGATAAGTATCCCGGAAATAATCCACCCGAAAGACCCGAACAGCCGGATGCGGGAGAATTCCTTCGACGGCTCCAGCAGGTTGTCAAAAGAGATGGAGTTGCACAGCGACATGGTCGGCATAAAGCAAATTGTATATAACAACAACACAGGAAAGAATAACGAAAAATTATTAATTTGTGTCAACCAGACTAATAATACTGCCCCCGTTATGTTTAAAAACGCCAGTACCCTGTTGGCGGAAAAGAACCCCCCAACCAGCATACCTACGATGACAGGAGATATAATGGCTGCGATGGCTGCCGTACTATACGCCAATCCGATCTGTACTCCCGTGAAATGAAGGGTTTGTCCCAGGTAAGTGCCCATGGTTACATACCATGATCCCTGAATAAAAAACTGAAAGAACATCATCAGGGAGAGTTGTGTTTTCTTATTATTGTTTCCCATTATCAAATCTTTTATCATAGAACTTTAAAAAACCTCTTAAACAAATTACATACAAAAAACAAGCATTATCCAAACAGCAATTTGGATAGCTTTAGGTACTAGTGAAATATTTTTTGTATAGAGTAGAAAAAGTTCGACAAATATTAAGAAAAGATTTGTCTCCAAAAGGAAAAGAAAAAAATAAGGAATAGACGTTTTGTCTTCCAGGTAAATATCTGGTTAAAAGTATATTAAGAGCTAAATAAGGATCAAATAAGGAGAATGCCCCCCCCCCCCGTTAACATAAGTTAACAAACCAGGGGTGGTAAACTGGTTATCTATTATACTTGTTCTCATCGAATAAGATTTCATTATTACGGTATTATAAACTTTTATTTCATGTATGAGTGGAAAATTCTCACCTCACAAAGAAAATAAAAAAAAATTAAACAATAAAAATATATAGAAATAAGTTATGAAACTATTTCAACTATAAATAACACAAATAAAATATTATTAGCATCCATAAAAACACTCCGAAATATATTTAACTTTCTTTATCTGAAGAATTATAAGTAAACAGGCACCTGACCTGATAAACGGATATACTCGTCAAATGAACGATGAACACAGTCTTCCAAGGATAGGCCGTAAAAATAATTTCCCAGCATAAAAACCGAATCATTCGAGCGCACATTTTCAATCTGTCGCGCCATATTCCTATGCTGCATTCTCAGTGAAGGTAGTATATGTGAAGTGAACTTTGTTTCCACGATATCCTCCCGACTAATCCCGAGCACTTTGCATGCAAGATCGGACATACGCTCAGGATCCTGTTGATGTTGCCCGTAATGAAAAGAGAAACCACGCAGGGCGGGGTGATCGACACCATCCCGGGATACGGCCGAAAAGAAATCATCCGTAACAGGGATAATGCCGGCGACTCTTTGCACCGGTAAATGATCTTTCCTAACGACTACATTCAATGTTCCGGATTCAACCATGGGAATAGTATATAGTAGCTTCGCCATCTCCGGTTCTATTTCCCGTAACAAGCGCGAGACGACGTGTGGGGAGGTAGCAAATGCGATGCGTTTACCCAGGAAGCGATTCCCTTTACGGGTGGTAACGGAATAAGTCCTATTATCGTATCGCACTTCGGAGACTTCTTCATCCTTTAAATGATTGAAACCACTCGTCTGGACAATGTGTGCCAATAAAGACGAAAGTCCCCGCTCAAAGGTGAATTTCCGTGGGAATTGTTTCAATCGCTCTTTCCGCCCCTTCAGGAAAAGTTCGGCCGGATAATCATCCGCTTTCTGGCAGATAACTGCCCTGAACATGTTTGAAAATAAACGATCATAATTTTTCGAGCCGACTATCGGCCTGAAATATTCCCGTACTGTTTTTCCACTTTTAGATGTAAAAAAGAGACGTGGACCATGCATAACTAAGGAAGGTACCGATACCTTGCTCATCACATTATTTATTTTCCCGTCGGCATAAAGCATATACTTATATCCTTCCAAAGGCCGGATATATTGTTCAATATGCAGATCCATGACCATCGATAACAGACGGGTATAGGAATTATAGCAGGTATGCGCTCCCAACTCCGACCAGAAATACGGATCATGGGAAGATATATGGGTCTGTATCTGCCCTCCGAGACGCTGTTCTTTCTCGAGAAGGAGTATATCATCACCGCGTTCCTGCAGCTTATGGGCGAAAGAGATACCGCTTATGCCCCCGCCGATAACGATACAGTCATATAAATGAGTGGGATTTCCGTTTGTTTCCATGCGACAAAATAACATGAAAAATCTCGTATTTCCAAGCGTGTAAAATGAAAATCTTTTTTACAGAGGACCGATACGGTTTTTTCAAACAGGTCAATATCACTAGATATAGTGATTGTAGAATAAGATTTTCCGTCCTATCTTTGCCTGCGAAAATCATATAAAATATTCTTCGTGAACAGATCCGTTTTTTTTATTGTTTCGTTATGTCTGGTTTCATCTATGATCAGGGCTTCTGAGCCATTCATCGATAAAGATTCAATCCCTACCTATTCTATCGGGGAAATAGAAATTGTTGCATTCAAAGCCAATAAAGATCTGGCCATACAACCTGTTTCCGCAACTACCCTGACGAAAGAGGTGCTGAAAAATCACAACTTCATGACTATAAAAGAGATCTCGGCTTTTGTCCCGAATTTTTTCATGCCCGACTATGGATCCAGATTGACTTCTCCCATCTATATACGGGGGATCGGTTCACGGATCAATGCCCCATCCGTCGGGCTGTATGTGGATGGGATACCTTATTTCGACCGCTCCTCCTATGACTTTAATATCACTGACATTGAGAAAATCGAAGTGCTGAGAGGATCTCAAGGGACGATTTACGGCCGGAATACGATGGGAGGGATAATCAATGTATATACGAAATCTCCTTTTCAGCATAGGGAAACAACCGTGGGTGCAACAGCCGGGAATTACAATCATTACAAGGCGGAAGGATCCCAAGTGGGACAAATAAATCATGCGCTGGGTTATATCGTCTCAGCCAATTACACGCATCGGGGAGGGTATTTCAATAACCTTTATACCGGAAATAAAGCAGATGGATCGGATGCACTGGCAGGAAGGGTCCGTCTGGGATGGCAGATCAACCAACGATTGGTAGCCTATCTGACAACTGCGTATGAGTATTCCGACCAGGATGGATACCCGTACGGACTGTATGACACGGAAAGCAATAAAGCGGAAGCAGTCAATTATAACGAACGATCCTATTACCGGCGCCAAATGTCGAACAACGGATTACACCTTAAATATACAACAGCGGATTATCAGTTGGACTCCCAATCATCCTTCCAATACTTTGACGGCAAGCAGGGAATTGACCAGGATTTTACGCCGGCCGACCACTATTATGTCACTTTCTCGCATCAGCAGCAAATGGTTTCGCAGGAGATCAATGCCAGGTCATTGAAAGAAACGCCTTACCAATGGCAGACAGGCCTGTTTGGTTTTTATCAGCATTACGGCCAGAATAATAATATCGAATACCGCCAGTCGGGAAACGGTATGGTCACAGATACCAAAAACCCATCCTCGGGAATTGCCGTGTACCATCAATCCACTTTCAACGACCTACTGACAGACGGGCTGTCCGTCACACTCGGTTTACGGTATGACTGGGAAAAAATAAAAATGGAAAACCGGACAAAAACTGTCGGTTCTGCCGGCCAGATCCTCGATCCCATATATAAGAAGGATACCTATTCGAGGCTGACCCCGAAATTCTCAATACAATACCTGACGGACAAGAACCATTTGACTTATTTTTCCGTGAGTCAGGGTTATAAAGCCGGAGGATTTAACACCACGGCCGACCGCGAAGAAGACTGGACATTTAAGCCCGAATACAGCTGGACATACGAGATCGGATGGAAGGGAAGCGCTTTTGAAAACCGGTTACACACAGAGATAGGTTTATTCTATATTGACTGGCGTGATCAGCAGGTGACCCAAAAGAAAGCGACTGAACAAGGCTTCAAGCTAAGGAATGCCGGAAAATCCGTCAGCAAAGGGATCGAGATCACATCACACATCCGTCCGGTTGACCATTTACGCTTCCTGCTAAGTTACGGCTACACCCACGCCAGGTTCCGGGAATATCTGTATGACGAAAGCAAAGACATTGATTACGGGGGAAACTTCCTGCCGCTGGTTCCCCGTAATACCTTTAGCGCAGCGGGAGATTACACGTTAAATATAAAGGGAAGGCATCTCGAAAGCATTGGGTTTAATATGGAATATACCGGTATCGGTAAACTTTTCTGGAGTGAAAATAATGTCGCGGAACAACCCTATTACCATACGTTGAACGGGAAAATATCCTTCCGGCACAAGAGGATGACGCTGTCCCTCTGGGCAAAGAATATAACAAACGATTCATATATCGCGTACTACTTTGAGTCGATGGGGAATGAATTTGCCCAACAGGGTAAACCTTTCACAATAGGAACGGATATACAATTGACCTTTTAACCGTATCATATGAATTCTCAAAAAGGAGGCAAGCTGTTTACTTTTTTCTGTCTGTATATCGCACAGTCGATACCGATGAGTTTTTTCTCGACGGTATTGCCTGTGATTATGCGCCAGCAACATTTTTCCCTGGAGTTAATTGGCATGTTGCAATTACTGAAACTCCCATGGATCCTTAAGTTTTTATGGTCGCCGGCCATCGATCGTTCGAGCAGCCGGTTAAGCCATTACAAGCGTTGGATTTTTTCTTCGGAAATGATCTATGCCGCCATTATTCTCGTTATCTCTTTCCTTGATTTTCAAACCACACCGCTTTTAATTATCGGACTGATCTTGTGTTCGTTCATTGCTTCCGCCACACAGGATATTGCCACCGATGCTCTGGCAGTTATTTCATTCAGCAGGAAAAACAAAAGCCTGGTCAACAGCATGCAATCGATGGGCAGTTTCGCTGGCGCCATGGTCGGCGGAGGCTTGTTACTCCTAATATATAACCGGTTAGGATGGGAAACGCTTCTCCCCTTCCTGGCTCTTTTTACTGTGATATCAATTTTCCCATTGATTTTCTTTAAGGAGAGACATATGGAAGCACCTATTCCTGAAAAGAAAATGGAAAAAATCCACCCGAATGATTTGCTGGGATTTTTTAAACAAAAGGGTATCCGGAGGCAAATTCCTTTCCTGTTCCTGTATTATATGGGCCTGATAGGCATTTTGACAATGCTTAAACCGATGCTGGTAGATTACGGATATAGTATGAGAGAAATCGGTATCATGTCCGGGATAATCGGTACATCCATGGGATGTGCGGCTTCATTTGCCGCAGGATTTATAGTACGCCGGATCGGCCGTAACACCTCCCGTATTTTATTTGCCTGCCTGACACTGGTTACTGCGGTCTATTTTTATTGCCTGGTAACTTTCCTTCCCGTCAATATAGCTACGTTACACCTGGGAATTACACTGTTGTGGGCAAGTTACGGGATGTCCACTATCATTGTTTATACCACCTCGATGGATTGTGTGCGCACAGGGTATGAAGGAACCGACTTCACGATCCAGACGGTTATCACTCACCTGAGCAGTATGCTCATCGCGGTGCTTTCAGGAAAATTAGCCGGGAGTCTCGGATATGCCAATCTTTTTCTGATCGAGATTGGGATTGCGGTTCTCTCACTGATCTATATTATTATTGCTTTCCATATGAAACGAACATGAACTACGAAGTAATCGACACGATTACAATGTCTTGGTTCTTGGTTCTTGGCTCTTGTGTCTAAATTTTTAATCAAATGAAGCAAAGCATCTTAGATAAATACAGCGTGCCGGTCCCCAGGTATACGAGTTATCCCCCGGCCAATTTCTTTTCGCCGTCCTATACTGCGGAACAACACCGGCGCGCGGTCATTGAATCAAACAGCAGGGAACCGTCTCATATTTCGGTGTATATTCATCTGCCTTTTTGTTTCCAGATGTGTTATTATTGCGGTTGTAATGCTTTCCTGCTGACAGATAAATCAACAGCCGCCAAATACGTGGAGGCGGTGAAAAAAGAAATGCAATTGATCTTTCCGATGCTTTCCAAAAACCGGAAAGTATCGCAAATCCATTATGGGGGAGGTACTCCGACAACGTATTCCGTCACCGTGCTGAAAGAGATCAATGATCTGGTTTTTAGTGAATTTGACTGCATAAAAGATCCCGAAATCGCCATCGAATGCCATCCCGGATATATGTCGGAAGAATATTGGGCGACGTTACCGGAGATCGGATTCAACCGGATAAGTATCGGCGTCCAGGATTTCAACCGGGAGGTATTGAAAGCTTCCCACCGCAAACCGTCCCGGCTGGAAATAGGTGAAATAATTGCCGGGCTTCACAAGCAGAAAGTGTCGGTAAACCTGGATTTTATCTACGGTTTGCCGTTACAGACGGAAGCGTCGTTTGCCGAAACCATCCAGAAAGCCATCAGTTTACAACCCGAGCGGATCGTTACTTTCTCCTATGCACATGTACCCTGGGTGAATCCGTTGCAACAGAAACTTGAAAAAACCGGATTGCCGACCGTTACGGAAAAGGAAAAGCTTTTCAATTCGGCTTCCGGCTTACTGCATGAAGCGGGGTACCGGTCGATCGGGTTAGATCACTTCGTATTGCCGGAAGATGAACTTTATAAAGCGTTCCGGGAGAAAACGCTTCACCGCAATTTCCAGGGATATTGCACCCGAAGGACCACCGGACAGGTGTATGCGTTCGGGGTGACAGGGATCAGCCAACTGGCCGCTTCATACAGCCAGAACACAAAAGACATCCCAACCTATATCTCACAGATTGAAAAAAAGGAGTTGGCCGTTCTGAAAGGATATGCATTGAACCCGGAAGAGCAAATCACCCGGGCGGTTATTTCTTCGCTCATGTGTAATAACTACGTCAGTTGGCAAGAGATCGCAGCATCTTTTCAGACTACTCCGGAAAAAGTGAAAGCCATCCTGCATTATGATGAGAAAAAAATACACGAACTGGAGGAAGACGGACTGATCGACCGGGATGAGGAAGAGATCCGGGTACGTCCCGAAGCCACTCCTTTTGTCCGCAATGTAGCTGCATCGCTGGACAAACTGATGCTGCATACTGACAAGCAATTCTCAAAACCTATGTAGGTTGAGTAAGCGATTATTAATTAAATTTTACCTCGTATCTCTGGAAAGTGTATGCAACTAAAGTGAAAAGCTTGTAAAGGTATAGCTACTAACGTAACCAGCTTGTGTTTTCTATAAAATTTTTGGTAAGCCTCGACGTGTACGGATCAGGATGCGAAACAAGTTTTTCCAGTCGTTCCTCTATTGGCTTATTTTCTTTTATCGATTTATCGGTAGCCATCTGCTTTTCAACGATCCTAAAAATATGATTAAGGGCTCCCTGACTGATGTCACCGGTATAAAACAAGTCGAGCAAAAGAACGATGGCATCCGGAGATACATCGTCCACTGATTGCATCTTGTATATAATTTCATATTTTATTGCAGGGCGTGCATTTTTGATCAATCCTACAAAACCGGGTTGTTTTTTCGGGTCGCTTAAATATTCAGAAGTAATTAATGAAAGGGACTTCTCGGCAATATTTTTGTCTTCTGAAGTAATGAAATCTAAAATCCGGGATTCAAATTCAGGAAAATATTCATTCCGATACCGGATGTTCTCCAATGCAAATAATTGCTGGCGGCTATTTCCGTTTATCAACCGTGCAATATATGTAGGGTTGATCCGGTCTTGTAACAGGCCGTCTATATAAGTTTTCGTTTCACCATATACCGTATGCCATAACGTATAGCAGGTAAATACCGCATCGTCAACGACGTATTCTTTCAGCGAAGGAGCAGTAGCGCTTGAATATCCGTCGACCTCAAAAATCCCCTTCTCTTCCTTATCGACTTTCTGTTCCACCGTCAGGTCTTCATAACGGAGATCCTTTAAAATGGAGACGGTATCGGCCATAATTTCGTCCAGCCTGGTATAATCCTGAAGGCCAAAAGGAGTATGGTCTGATTTGGTCAGAGGGTCATTTTCATCCAATTGTATTCCTAAATAATGGCCGGTTCCATCCCAGAAAATCCACAACCGTACCATCCTGCAGATACCTGTAGTGCATATATCTTTAAAAAAATAACGTCCGAACCAGACAGTTAATCCATTCTGATCCTGTAATTCTATGACTTTATTATCCGATAAACTATCTTTTGAATTTTCGAGAAGGTGAGTAACAGTAACACCTTCCATTTTAAAAAAATCTTTTTCGGGAATTTGCAATACCGAACTACCGGACGGAACCTTTGATCCGCCCAGTAGTATAAGACAAAAAAGAATGAATAATTTAATCTTTATCATAAGGGGGTATATCTATCGTATCCACCTTTGGACCCAATGATCCGCCTAAATTGTAATTCTGCATATCCTCAATCTCATATTTACCTACGCCCGTTTTCATCAGCTTCTTCAACTCATCGAGATGACTATTGTAAACACTGCGCGGATTTGTATTGTTCCGGGCAGCTATCGATGCGGCCATTCCTACCACTTCTCCCATGATCCCTGTAGTACGCATTACCCTTACAGTACCTAACGCTACATGGGTTACACTGATATTCCTACCCGCCATGAAAAGGTTGTCAATATTCCGGGAATAAAGACAGCGATAAGGTATCGGATAAGGATGAATGGGTTTATGTACGGCGATGGATAAAAATTCTTTATCCGGGAAATGTTCTGTATTCTTAGGATCGGGATAGTGCAGGTCTATTGTCCAGGTGGTAGGTGCGGAAGCATCGGGATAAATAACGAAATCTGTCAGATCCTGTTCTTTTAAAATGTGGTCACCTAGTAATCGGCGTGATTCCCTTTTACCCGCGATATAAGCGACCCAATCCAGTCTTTTATTGGCATATTTCTCTTTTTCTGTACTGAAATTCTTCAACCACGACCAGTTGGAATAGACCACCATAAGACCATAATCACGTATCCGCTCAAATTCATTGATCTGATCATAATTCATTCCGGTTTCCCATGTCCATTCACCCATGGTCACCTGTTTTGCACTTTCGTCGTTGAATTCCACACCGTATTGGAATACCGGGAAACCGACAGGTTGCTTTTCTTCCGCCGAGTACCATTGTACGGACGATCCCATGGTCATCTTGTCCGGTGTCTCGGGAGCAGTCGGTTCCCCAAACTCATCCCTGGACTCTCGTCCCATGGCATAATCGGCGCCGGCAAGAAACCCGATCGTCCCGTCGCCGGTACAATCCGCAAACAATGGTGCTGTAAAGGAGAGCTCTTCTGACGTTTCAATATGCCGTGCCTGCACTTCGGTAATGGATGATCCTTCTGTTTTGACGGCAAATGCCCGATAATTGGTAAAGAGCGAAATATTCTCTTCTGCCAGCACCATCTGCATTTTTTTCTCATCCTCGTAATAATCCGCCGGCTGGGCATTCCCCCCACGGGAGGGGCCGATTTCCTTGACCACATCACCCAATGCCGGATAAGGTTCCACTTTAATTCTTCCGCCAAGATGCACACGCACTTCCGAACTGTTGTTTCCTCCAAGTACGGGCCGATCCTGGATTAAGGCCACTTTCAATCCTAATCTCGCAGCAGATATGGCAGCAGTGGTTCCGGCCACTCCTCCTCCCACTACCACCAGATCAAATTCGCCGGCTTTTTGCGGTTCTCCGGGTATATTGAGCAGTTGCTTTCTGAATTGAGCTAAAGTTTCCGATTCGTTTGGAGGAGGAATGTTATCTCGGGTAAAGTAGATTGCATCCACCCGACCGTTAAATCCGGTCAAATCATGCAGGGTAATCACATTTTCCTTTTTCTTAATATCTACTTTTCCTGCTTTTTGCCAATACCATTCATTCCCAGTACAACCCAGTACCGATCCTACTTTCTCCCCATTTAACCTGAGTTGGAATTTTCCCGGCCCCTCACCCTCATACCATGGTGAAGTCCAGTTAAATGTACGGACGTATACATCATATTTTCCGGTTGCAGGGAACTCTACAGACATTTCCGCATCGGCTACCGGCACGCCCATTCCATGTGCCATCAGGTAAGGTGATCCCATCAGGTCCATAAACTGTTGGTCGACCACCCAGCCTCCTTTCTTACTGAAGTTCTCAGCTTCCACCAGAAGAGAGGCCGATTGTGCTATTACCATATTCGCTACTATCGCGAACAATAAAACTAAACCATATTTTCTCATAATAAATGCTATTTTATTTATATTCCAACCATGTGGTTACGTTTGTATCGGTATCGGAAATAAACCGTATCCAGCGTGCATGGAAGGAGGAGGGGAACTGATGATGTTGTTGCTGTCCCGGTTCTACGGTATAAACCGCATATTCCATCCAGTCACCATTTCCCGTCGGATCTACCTCGACTGAGATCTTTACCGCCTTTTCCGACGAATGAGACAAGGTTAATTCCCGTTGATCATAAAAACCGATCAGGTAAGGATCAGAAGCAACCTGTGCTTTTACATCTGAGTCTACCCACGGGCCTCCTTTTCCTCTTGGTCTTCCTAATTTCCAAAGGTCATCGATGACGCCTGCCCATACGGCTGCTTTGCCGTCTTGCGAAACAATAATATGCGGGTTCCCCTTTCCTTCCTCCGGAGTAATACCGGTCAGGATAAGCATTCCACGGTAGGAAGCATAGTCATTGATACGGTAATGATGGGTAGCTACCGGCCGGATCTTGGCATACCCGTCCGCATTCTCTGCCGGCAGTTCGTAAAAGGTTCCATGGCAACTGAACAGATCCCGCTCAGTGGCGACTTCACGGCATATACGCAACAGTCCTTTATCGGTCAAAGAACTGTAAGCATCCTCTCCCAATGGTAATCTCCACCGCCGGTTTTTATCATCGACCACCAGAACGGACCCTTTCTCTATCTCTACTACCTGGTGGGGTATAGCAAACCGGTCACGGATAAAATCGGCTGTCGTAATGTCCTCTTTTCTTTCCAGTTTCAGTTCTTCTCCCATTTCATAATATCCGGTTTCCCACACTTCTCCGTCGGTAGTTGTATTCGCCAATACGCCGAGTGCGCGGCGGTTTTCACCTAAGCCATATAACAATCCGCCCAGATTAGATTCCGACCCTACATCAGCCAATCCCTTGAAAATTTTATCCGGAACAGTACTCCTTGTATCGTTATCTTTATAGGTAAAGGTCAGAGTAAGTGTAGCCGGCCTGTCCGGTTTGGCACGTACCCATTCACCTGTTTCCGATGAAGAAAAATCAATATGGATTGATTCTCCGGCAGCCAGTTCTATACTTTTCAGCCTGCTCCATTCATTATTTCCATTCTTATCTGCTTCATAGGTGACGGTTACCGGAGTTGTCCCTTCATTTCTTATCCAACTGCTGCGATGCGGCCAACCGGTAAACAGGAACGGTTCTGAATATTCATCCGCATTTACCTTTTCCCTGGCCCAAACGGCTCCTCCTGCCGTAGTAGGCCCCAATTCGTCCGGTATGGCTACGGAGGTAAACCAGAGGTTGGAATTGGATTGGCCGGGACCCTCAATATTTCCTTTTGCCTTACGTTTGTTAAGAAATTCCCTCTGGGCAGAATCATCACAGCCAAAGACCAGTTGGTTGTCCCATCTTGTAAAATCACCGATCACTTTCAGGTAAGCGGAACGGGGACGAATACCGGCGCTGTTTACCGCTGTGAACGTACCTGGAAAATTCCAGAACATACCGTGCATGGTCATCAGATAATCCGGTTCTTCTTCCGTACCTATATCGCGGATACGCGGCCACTCGGTATTCCATCCGTGCGCACCGTCGTAACTATGACTTGCTTTCGGTAAACGGTAAAAACTCCATCCCTCCGTCGCATCCCGTACACCGAGCAGAAGGGACTTATGGTCCCACCCCGTCGCCCAGATCGGGTCAGTTTCAGGATCCGAATTACCATATATTCCTCCGGGGCCGGTTACTTCTACGAACTGATTCCGTCGTACTAATTTCCACTCTTTTCCATCCCATTCGGAAAGGGATCCGGCCTCCACATCAAATTTATGCAACGCTTCCTGTGTCGCTTCCCCATTATTGGAATAGACCAGTACTCCCTGCCCCGAATAAAGGCCTTTACCATGCGCACCGGGCAACAACGCTGCTTCCTGAGCCATTTCTCCGGGCTTGCGATCCACATTACCATCTCGGAATAGTTCTTTCACTTCCAGCGTATTTACATCCACTTCATAAAATCCCTCTTCCATTGTGCCGTAGTAGATCTTATTGGCAGGGTCTGTCAAATGACACGCGTTCCCCGTATGCCTTCCGGGCATAACGGTATATGGAATAACACGTACGTTCCCTTCCGCGCTAATGGCATAGGGTCCGATAAAAAGCTGGTTACTTTCTTTGTGTATCATCCGGTTGGCAGGAGTACCACCGATACTTTCGTCGCGGACTATCTTCTCCAAACCGGACGTGATCTGGTATAATTTGTCGGATGAACCGTAAGGCAAATGAGGGCCATAGGTAATCACCCACAGGCTCCCCGCCCAGGGGACCACTGCCCCTGTACCACATTCGCCTTCGTCATTATAATAAGCCAATCGAGGATAAACACCTGAAATAGAACCAGATAATCCTGTATTATTTTTTTGTGTCGTACATGCTAAGATCAATGTCGTTCCAATTGCAAAAAACAATTTCTTTAAGCCCATAAAATTTCTAATTTAGAAAATATCAGATCCCTCAAATTTAAGAATATAAATAGAGGGATCTATATTTATTGATTAATTTTTACAAAATCTTAATATTTTACATATTACTCTTTAGTTTACATTACTACCATTTAGGATTTTGATCGAGATTTTCGTTGATGAGGCGGTCAGCAGCAGGTACGGGCCACAGGTAGTCTCGTTCAGCATTGAACTTACGTTCACTCGCCACAACGATATAACCTGCATTCACCATATAACTGAGATCAGCAATACCGTTTTCGTCAATCTCCGGTATGCCTCCGATAGGATAGTTCCCGTCTTTCCAATTCTGAATCAACTGACGGTATTCAGCAGACACAGAAGTCTCGTTGCCATCCCATGAAGTAGAGCCCGACCATGCACGGCGCAGGAAATAACTGGGTGTATTGTAAACCTTTTCGGCTAATTTCCAACGAATCAAATCGGCATAGCGATGCCCTTCCCAGGCAAGTTCGATGAAGCGTTCAGTACGGAGAATCGTACGCATAGCGCTCTGAGAACCAACCGTAACGTGCGGGTATGTAAGTCCTGTACCTGCATAAGCTCTTTCACGCAGTTTGTTGATTGTTGCATCCAGCACGTCCTGAGTACATCTGTCAAGTTCGATCATAGCTTCGGCATACATCAGCAACACGTCACCGTAACGCAACATGGGATATGTGGTTGGTGCTCCTGCACGTCCGTTTTCAAGGAATGATTCATCAATATACTTTTTAAAACAAAAGCCATTGTAAGCAGCGTGTTCAGCACGTGCTTTCGAATCGGTGTTACTCACCTGCGCACCGTCTGAAGCACGGTACACAGTAGTCCGGGTCGGATCCGGAGAATATTCATAGCCAAGCCATACATAATCTCTGGGGTCATAAGTTCCGTCGAGAACGCTCTTATTGTAAGCCGTAGCAAAAGGTACAATGGTCATAGCCATACGTGGGTCCCGATTTTCAAAAAAGTCTTTTGGGTTGTAAAGTGGCGACTCGTCAATAGGTTTGCCGTCGATACAGGGATAGGCGCATACCAATTCGAAAGAGGGAGCAGCCACGCCACCCCATCCTCCTGCAAGACGGGTAATACAGTTCAGTACGTCGGAAGCAGCCCAATAATATTTTTTCAGCGTTACATCACCACGGAAGAAAAATATCCATTCATCCGACCACGAGGCAGTGAATAAATCCCGGTAATTATCATGGAGTTTATAGACATTCAGATCCATGCAAGCTTTTGCTGCCGTTGCTGCCGTTTCGTAATCACCGTTTCTGAGGGCAATACGTGCTTTGAATGCAAGAGCCGCACCTTTTGTAGCCCTTTGTATTCCTGCGTAGCTGGTCGGTAGACGCTTGGCAGCTTCATCCAAACACTCGTAACTATACGCCAGTACTTCAGCTTTAGGCGAACGTGATATAGTGTAGGCTTCATCAAGTGTCATACCTGACTTATCAAGGATAGCATCCCCCCAGTGGAACGCCAACATACCATAAGCATATCCTATATAAAAATAGGCTTCACCCTCATACTGGGTGATATTTGCTTCCGATACTCCCATAGCACGCGCATTATCCATATTATTCAGTATGCGTAATGCACGGGCAATACCTTTATAGAAATTCTGCCAGCGAGTGGCTACAGTACCATCTTCTGAGGTCATTGTTCCATTCTGTACATTTGTAGTGGAATTACGCCATATCATATCGTCGCTCCATGTCCAGGTATCGATAGGAAAAAAATCAGTACGGTAAAAATCGTTCAACGACATTTCTATCTCCTGCTGCGATGAGTACCAACTTCCACTCGATCCTTCAGACAACGGATTAAGATCAAGATCAATACACCCTGAAAAGATAAATAGTGGTATTATAGTGAAAATTAATAATATCTTCTTCATATAATTAAGTATTTAAAATTTAATATTAACGCCTAAAACGAAAGAGGTGGATATAAAGTCTGACGATGAGCCGACCTCAGGATCCCATCCTTTAGGGAAGTTGCTGATGGCAGGCAAATCGTTTATACTAAGATATAAGCGCATATCATTGACTCTTAGTCTATTCACCAGATCTGTAGGCAGCGTGTAACCAAGTGTAATATTCTTCGCACGGAAATAGGCGCCATTGAAAAGCCAATAATCTGAACCTGCATAAGTGTTTGCTGTATTGGTATAGGTCAGACGTGGATACTTGGCATTCCGATTCTGCTCTTCGGTATTGTGCTGACTCCAATAGTTGCCCAATAGAAGTTCAGGAACGGCGCCCCATTGTTCCTTCAAAGGCTGTATCCATGCCGAATTAAATAATACACGTTGGTGTCCTATCCCTTGAAATGATAAACTGAAATCAAAATTTTTCCAACCTAATGAGATATTTCCCCCATAAAGGTATTCCGGCTGTGAGTTACCTAGAAGTACTTTATCATCGGCGTTAATGACTCCATTTCCATCCACATCGACATATTTAATGTTACCTGCTTTGTCGTTTGCCGTAAGCGTTGGATACTTTTTACCGTCCGTGTCATAGAGATCGGCATCAGTCAGGAAAAGGCCATCACTTTTGTACATATACCATTCATAGTAATATGAACCCTCTTCATATATTCGGTTACCATCAATAGTACGCTTATCGCCCAAATAACCCATTTTTGAACGATAATCCGACAGGTTTGCCGAAACGCTATACCACAAATCACCCACCTTATCGGACCAGCCTAAATCCAGTTCCCAGCCTTTGGTGTACATATCACCGGCATTTTGTGAAGGAGCCGAAAATCCTGCATAGGAGGGAAAACCAAGCGTAAGCAACATATCAGAAGTTTTCTTGTAATAATAATCTCCCGTAAAGCGCAGACGGTTCTTTAACATCGTCAAATCTAAACCTACCCCATATGTTGTAGTAGTTTCCCAAGTGATATCCTGAAATGCATAATATACCTGAGCGGCATTCTGCAAAGCAGTTACTGATTGTGACGATTTATCATACATATAGCTGTTGCCAAAAGTAATAGCAGCCTGATAAGGAAATTCCGAACCGATACGCTCATTACCGAGTTGACCGATAGAGCCGCGTATTTTCAGGTAATCCACCAGATTATTATTAAACCATGATTCTTCAGATATCACCCACCCGGCAGAAGTCGAGTAGAATGTACCCCAACGGTTTTCTTTTGCAAAACGTGACGAACCATCGGTACGGACATTACCCTGAAGCATATACTTATTCTTATAGGAATACATCAGGCGCCCAAATGCCGACTCATAAGCGTTGTGTCCGGCCTTACCTGAATTATATTGATAATCTTCCGGACCAATATTGAGATAAGGATATGTATCAAGCAGGTAATTCGTACGTGAAGCTCCCGTTTCCTCCCATTTGTAAGAATACCCCTCGTAACCAGCCATGGCGTTGAACGAGTGATTACCCCAGGTATTCTGATAGTTACCGTAAAACTGGTATGTTTGGCTGTTATTATCGTCTCGCTTCTCTTCAAGATTCGTTGTTTTGTGCGACTGCATATAGGTCATGGAACCGTTTTCGTAGTAAACAGGAACCGCACGCGAGAATTTCTTGCCTTTGGTAAACTGAAAACGAGGTGCAATTACAGCTGTCAACGTAAGACCTTTCATCGGAGTAATATCGAGTTGTGCCTTACCTCCGAACTTATAGTAGTCCGTCCTATTTGTCCCTCCTTGTTGAAGACCGGCAAGCCCGTTAGCACCATCCTTCGAGTCTGCATAACGGCCATCTTCCCAGAAAGGGCTATAATAAGGTGATGCCAAATAGGCCCAGTACATGGCATTCACTTGGGACGGGGCGATCGAATTTGATTTCGAGAAATCAACATCGATATTGGCATGAAGCCAATCTGTTATATTATAATCGTTGTTAACACGGCCGGTAAAACGCTCATAGGATTTGTTTTCATAATAGCCGTCACCTTTTTGATAGTTGAAGGTTGATTTCGTTCGCAGCTTTTCCGTACCCCCCGAAACACTCAACATATGCTGTTCATGTGAAGTCGAACTTTTCAGCATCAGGTTGACCCAGTCCGTATTGGGATAGTGATATGGATCTGTCGCATTTTTATCGAGCCACGTAGAGATAGTCTCCTGTGAATACTGAGAATAAGGATCTGAGGCGCCGTCATTCCACTTTACTTCATTCTGTATATTCATCCAGTCAATCACATCACCGTTTTTAGGACGAGTCGTGGGTCTGTCAATTCCGTATTCATAATTATAATCGAATGAGAATTGACGATCCTTGGCACGCTTGGTAGTGATAAGAATAACACCCGCAGCCGCACGCGACCCGTAGATAGCAGCCGAAGCAGCATCTTTCAACACAGTCATGGTCTCTACATCTGCTGCCACCACGTCATTGAGAGACGACGGAACACCATCCACAATTACCAAAGGATCATTGTTTGAGAGCGTAGTTATACCACGGACACGTACAGTAGCCGAAGCGCCCGGTGCTCCTGAGTCACGGGTTACCTGAACCCCTGCAATCTGCCCCTGCATAGCGGTGGAGATCTGTTGTGTCGAACGGTTAGTCAAATTGGCTCCTTGTATACTTGATATTGAACCGGTGAGATCACCCCGGCGAGCTGTACCGTAACCAACGACCACGACTTCTTCTAAAGTTTTAGTATCTTCCTGTAAAAGCACATCAATAGACGTTCTATCTGCAGTATTAATACTTTGAGCCAGATAACCAATGTAAGAGATATGGAGTGTTGCATTATCACCCACCTGTAGTGAGAAATTTCCATTTATATCGGTTACCGTACCATTTGTGGTACCTTCTTCTACAACATTAGCGCCGATAATAGGTTCTCCCAGCTGATCAGTAATTATACCTGTCACATTTTTCCGGGCCTGCTGAGCTGTTACCTGTACTTTAGAAATAACAATATGATTTTCGCGTACCACATACGTACATCCTGTACCTTGCAGTAAAGCGGTCATAATTTCGGATAAAGAACCCTCTTTTCGAGATATGGATACTGTTTTATTTACATCAATAATTTCACGGTTATAGTCGACCGACATGTCGGTTTGCCTCTCTATTTCAGTAAAAGCCGTTCTGAGAGTCAGACGGGAATTGGATAAGGAAACCTGTTGTGCCTGTGAGATTTGTGTCTGAAAAAAGAAAAAGGTAATGAACAGAAAGAGAAGTCGGTTCAAATAATTTATTCTCAATCTGTTTTTTATTAGATATATTTTCATAATTTTGTAAATTGATAGTTAGTACTTTATGCAATTATCCCTGTCTTCATTTCATGGATATTAATTGTTGTAGTATGTAACGATTTCAAACCGGGAAGCTTTTTACGACACAGGCTTCCCGGCTCTTTTTTTCATGGGCAAGCTCTCCTTCTCTTATCTTAATTCAATTATGTCATTTTATGTAAATAGTATTATTATTTGCCGTCCATTTCAATCCGGGATTCAATGTTTCCAAAATAGTTAACACCTGCCGGACATCCTCATAAGGTGTATATTTTACAGAAAAACGTCCTCCTCCGTATTTTCTTACATCATAATAAACCGTAACATTGAAACGGCGTTCCACAGTACGTATAATCTCTTCAAAGGAAGCTTCTTCAAACACAAGGTATCCTTCTTTCCATCTGGAGACAAGTTCCGCATCGACCTGTAACCTGGATGTTTTTCCCTGACGATGATCATAAACGAACTGCTCGTTGGGACTGATTACTTCTGAAACTTTCACCTTTCCGTCGACATCCACCCGCACCGATCCTTCCTCCAGGGTGACTGCCGCAGTACCTGAGTCTACATATGATCTTACATTGAATGTCGTTCCCAGTGCTTCTACCTGCATATATTGGGTTTTCACGATAAAAGGCCGCCCGGGATCTTTCTCAACCCGGAAAGTTGCCTCGCCGCTCAGGAATAAACGTCGGATCGATCCCGAAAGGTCATCGGAATACAGTAACATGGAACCTGCATTCAGCCACACCTCAGAACCATCAGGTAAAAGAATTTGCTTCATTTCCCCATCAGGTACAACATGCTCTGCTATTTCCATTTTTGGGGCGGATGAGCCAGACTGATCATGCATGACCCAATAGGTAAGCAACCCGCCTATAAGAGGCAAAAGCAAAATAGAAGCAATGCGAAGCAGCCTTTGGGATAAGGGTAATTTTACCGTTTTCTTATTCTTACCTATCCTTTTATTTATTTCGTCTAAAGCCAATAGGGTGTGAGAATCGGTTTCAGCCTCTTCCCGCTCCCACAATTCATTCAGGACCTCGTTCTTTACTACGCTGTCGTCTTTACGTATAAACCATTGTTGAAATTTAAGAACAGATTCTTTAGGAAAATCATTCTCAAAAAAACGGGTTATCAATATGCGGATATGGTGTTTATCCATTGTATATACTATTATATTCTTTATACCGACTATTGAAAGATCATTTCAATCATGCCGGATTCATTCTCTATATTAAGGTAGACAGGAAAATCGGGAAGTACGCACAGGCCAATGTACATTTTTTAAAAAAATAAAAAAGAAACATGTTGAAGCGCTTTTCTCAAATCGCTCAACCCATTGGAAATATGGTTCTCTACCGTTCGTTTATTGATATTAAGACGGGAGGCAATTTCATCACTTGAAAAGCCTTCTTTTCGGCTCATCTTAAATACTCGCTGACGCTGTTCCGGCATTTGTGAAATCACCAGATCGATTAATAGAGAAAGGTCTTTGGCAAACATATCCTGTTCCGGCTCATACGTCTCGGGCCGATCCAACTGGCTGAGGGTATATTTTTCCTTTACAAGATTATGTTCGTAGTGATTATAGATCATATGCCTTGCCATGGTAAATAAATATGCTTTAAACGATTTGACTTCTTTCATCATTTCACGGTTCATCCACACTTTATAGAATATCTCCTGCGTCATATCATACGCGTCCTCTTCATTTTTTATAAAACCACATAAAAAATGATAAATCTTAGGGTGATATGCAAGAAATAATAATTCGTACGACCGATGGTCTCCCTCAGAAAGATTTGTCAGGCATTCTATTTCAAGTTGTTTATCCATGTAAAAATACTCACATGCAAAAAGAGAGTTCCCCTAGGGGATAGATCTCATAGATTATTATCAGGATATCAAAACAGGACTATTTCGTTAAACGAGTGCAAAGCCAAACTTCAGTGAACGTTTTCGATAAGCAAGAGCAGAAACAAAAGTTTGCCTGGATTATGCCATTGCGAGAAAACGACTAATTTTAATGAACATATTTTTGCAAAGATGCAAAAATATTATGAAAATAAAAAAACGCTTACACCGATTTTTATTTCAATTCCTTAAAATCACAACTTGGTCATATGGTTTTTTCAAAGAAAATCATGTAAATTTGCACTGCAAGGAAAAACAGAAAACAGATATTAAATTTATTCACCAAAGTATAAAAGTATATACACATGAAGTCATTTTCTTATGTTATTTTTTTAACAATGTTGATGCATATTGCATTTATCCATGCGCAGGATCAGGGTTCAGGAAGAGTTCAGGCACAGGATAAGGCTCCTGATTGGGAAAATCCGGAAATTTTTGCAGTAAATACCGAAAAAACAAGGGCTACTGCTATTCCTTATGCTGACGAACAGACTGCCATCGCCGATGAGTATGAACGTTCGCCTTATTATCAGTCTCTCGACGGAATCTGGAAATTTCATTGGGTGCCGAAAGTTGATGAAGTTCCCGCAGGATTTTTCAATGAAAACTACGATGACAGCGCCTGGGGCAAAATGCCCGTACCCGGAAACTGGGAATTCAATGGCTACGGTATTCCTATGTATGTGAATATCGGCTTCGGATTTCCGGCCAATCCTCCTCATATCGACCGGAATGATTCTCCGGTGGGCGCTTACCGGCAGACATTCACCATTCCCAAAACATGGAATGGCAGAAGGGTATTCCTTCATTTTGAAGGGGGGACTAATTTCATGTATGTTTTTGTGAACGGACAACAGGTCGGTATCAATAAAAATGCCAAAAGTCCGGCGGAGTTCGACATTACTCCCTATATTCGCCCGGGAAAGAACCTGTTGGCGTGCCAGGTACATAAATTCAGTGACGGTTCTTATCTGGAAGACCAGGATATGTGGCGCCTGGGAGGCATCAACCGCAGCGTTTACCTGTATAGTACGGCTGACACCCGCATACAGGATTTCTTTGCCCATCCCGATCTGGACGACTCCTACAGGCATGGACAGTTCAGTATAGAAGTAGGGCTGAAAAACTATACCGATCAGGCTCAAAATCGCAAACTGGAAGTTTCCATCCTGGATAAAAACGGAAAAAATGTTTTCCGACAGACAAAAGATGCAACCATAGGTGCTTCTCTTTCCGAGGAGATCAGCCTCGCAGGAAGGATATCCAATCCGGCCAAATGGACGGCAGAAACACCGAACCTCTATACCCTTCTGCTAACCCTTAAAGACGAAAGAGGCAACCTGATTGAAGCAACCTCTTCCAAAATCGGATTCCGCAGAGTGGAAATTAAAGACGGACAACTCCTGGTGAACGGACAAAAAGTATTCCTGAAGGGTGTCAACCTGCATGAATTCAATACCAATAAAGGACAGGTAGTGGATAAAGAGATCATGATGCGAAACCTGCAATTAATGAAAGAGCTGAATATCAACGCTGTCCGCACTTCCCATTATCCTCAACAACCTTTATGGTACAAACTCTGTGACGAATACGGCATATATCTGGTAGATGAGACCAACCTGGAGTCGCACGGACTAGGTTACGGACCTGCCAATGTTTCCAACTTTCCGGAATGGCACGGACAGCATATGGATCGCGTCACCCGCTTAGTGGAAAGAGATAAGAATCATCCTTCGGTTATTATATGGTCATTAGGGAACGAAGCCAGTAACGGAAAAGCTTTCTTCGACATGTATGACTGGGCTAAGCAACGCGATCCGAGCCGCCCGGTGCAGTATGAGCAGGCCGGACGTAATAGGAATACCGACATCATCTGTCCCATGTATCCCTCCTGGGAAAGTATGAAACGGGATGCAGCGCAGGATCTCGGAAGACCGTACATCATGTGCGAATATGCACATGCTATGGGTAACAGTATGGGCAATATGCAGGAATATTGGGATCTGATGCGCAGCAGCAAAAATATGCAGGGCGGATTTATCTGGGAGTGGTACAACCACGGATATCCGACCCATGATGAACAGGGACGCTTTTACTGGGCATACGGAGGTGATCTGAAAGGCTACAACAAAATGAACGACGGGAATTTCTGTATGGACGGACTTGTTACTCCTGACCAGAATTATATGCCCCATACTCATATAGTGAAGAAGGTTTATCAAAACATTCTTTTTGCGGCAAGAGACCTGGACAAAGGCCTTATCACAGTAATCAATGATTTTAAATTTATCAATCTGACCAACGATACGTTCGGTTATAAGTGGGTGTTACTGAAAAACGGTGAAAAAGTTGCGGAAGGGGATTTCAACGTGGAAGTCCCGGCGAACTCCAGCAAGGATGTCCAATTGAAACTCCCTTCACTGCAATCTGAAAAGGGTACAGAGTATTTCCTCCAACTGTTCGCTTATGACAAAAAAGGAAATGAATTTATTAAACCCGGTTTTGAAGTGGCCAAAGAAGAATTTGCTTTCGAAGCCAATAACTATTTTGTTTCCGGTGAACATACGGGAGCTCTTAATGTATCCCGGAAAGATGAAAACGTAACCGTAACATCGGGCAACAAAGAGTACGTCTTTTCGGTAAGAGATGGCAGGTCATTGATCAGTGCAAAAGTAAACGGGAAAAATATCTTTAAGGAACTGCCCCGCCTGAATTTCTGGAGGGCTCCGATCGACAATGACTTCGGTTCGGGAGAGCAATACAATCTTCGTCTCTGGGACGCAGCAAGTCATAATGTGATTTACAGTTACCGCGATATGAAAGAAAACAACAACGGCGTATCATTTATGTACCGGGCCAAACTCAGAGGGATAGAAGCCTTGGTGGATATTACTTACACTGTCAATAACGACGGAAGCCTTACCACTGACCTCCATTATCAGGCACAGAGCAACGAGCTTCCGGAGATGATGCGTTTCGGTATGCTGATGGTCCTGCCGGAAGAATACAATCAATTCCGCTGGTATGGGCGCGGGCCGTGGGAGAATTACGTCGACCGCAATACAGATACATTTATGGGTATCTGGGAAGGTCTTGTAAAGGACCAGGCCTATACCTATTACCGTCCACAGGAAACCGGGAATAAAACCGATGTCCGCTGGCTGACACTCCAGAATGAAGCAGGTAAAGGCATAAGGGTGGACGGACCTCAACCGTTGTCGGTAAGTGCGACCAACTACCGTCCGGAAGACCTTGATCCGGGAATGACCAAGAAACAACAACACTGGTCGGATGTACTTCCCCGTAAAGAGACTGTTCTCTGTGTCGATCTGTTCCAGCGCGGCGTAGCCGGACTAAATTCATGGGGAGCTAAACCGCTGAACGAGTACAGGTTCTCAGACAAAGAATACAGATACAGTTATACTATTAGCCTGGATAACTTGTAAAGTCTTGAGTATGAAAAGAAGAATTCTATTATCCATTGTACTGATATTTACGCTTATATCTGCTTATGCCCAGAAAAAGCCTATTATCGGTGTATCCTCAGTCGCAAGCGAAAGCTCCACATCTGCTCCACTTACCTATATCAACTCGATTAAAAGAGCAGGGGGTGTTCCTCTTGTTATCCCTATGACCTCCGATAAGGAGGAGCTTACGCGTGTTCTGGAAGTAATCGATGGTCTTGTTATGACCGGAGGAGAAGATATTGACCCGCTAAAATGGTTTAACGAAGAGCCTGTACGTGCCATGGGCGGTATTGCCCCGAAAAGAGACGAGTTCGATATAACTCTTATCAGAATGGCCGTAGAAAAGGGATTACCTGTATTGGGAATCTGTCGTGGAGAACAAGCTATGAATGTTGCCTTTGGCGGGACACTTTATCAGGACATCCCATCCCAGGTCGAAGGTACATTTGTGAAGCACTCTCAAAATGCTCCAAGCAGCTACGGAACGCATACTATCGATATTGATAAGAACTCAAAACTCTATAAAATACTCGGCAGAGAGTCGGTAGTAGTTAACTCTTTTCACCATCAGGCGGTAAAAGATATTGCCAAAGGGTTTAAGATCAGTGCAAGAGCAAAAGACGGAGTGGTAGAGGCTATTGAAAAAGAGGGAGACCAATTCGTTGTAGGAGTACAATTCCACCCCGAAGGATTTGTATCCAAAGGAGACGACACATTCCTGCCGCTCTTCAGGGCACTCACAGAAGCATCAAAATAAAGAAGACATTCAAACTTTGAACTCTCTTACGACACTGTTCTCGTAAGGGAGTTTTTAGTTAAGTAGATACCCAGAGCCCAGAGCAAAAACAAAATCGTAATAACCGGGCAATGTAATATTATTCTAATTTTATAAATTTTCCAAAATAAGTACCGGGTCAATATTGAATTCCGAGTACAATTTCTTAGCCATTATCTTTGGAACAGACCGCTTTCCTTTCATAATTTGGCTGAATGTTGATTCTTTGACATCCAACAGTTCTGCCGCTTGACGTTGTTTTAATTGCCTCTTGTCGAGTTCATTTTCGATTGAGATAATCAAAGGAGATTTAAACTTCAAATTCTTCGCGGGAAAATGTAACCTTTCATACGCATATACTATTTTGCCTATACGGTCTAATTCTTTGATATATTCATTATCAGCATCCTGCACTTCCAGGGCTCCGGTTTCCGTAGCTTTCTGCAATATATCTTCATAATATGCTTTTATCTCTTTGAATTGAGATAAATCCTTTATTTCTTTCAGATCTAAATATTTCATTTTCATAACTCATCTCCTTTTTTAAACAGATTCTGCATTAATTTTATCATACTCAGCATGAGTACCTATAAAACGGACAATTAATTGACCTGCTACGAAAACAACAACCACGATCAACCGGTATTTATTACCCCGAATATTGAATACATATCGTCCGTTTTTCACATAATCGGCAGAAGGAAAGTCCATCTTTAAGTCGGTATGCGATTTCCATTCAGCATCTTCCACTTTATTAATCCAGTTTTGGACTGCTTTCCGACAATCGGCATGCTTCTCTACAAATTCATCGAGTATTTGACTCTCAATTATAATCATTATCTTCTACTGATCTTCTGGTCATATATGCAAATATATGGAAAACTTTACATTTTGCAAAGTTTTCGCATGATTATTTTGAGGAATTATGATTATTAAGTAATTTAGAGCCTCACCTATCTGCGAGGCATTTTTTATAATATAGACAACTAGTCGTTTGTATAGTTTAGTATCTTGATTAATTTCGATAGGATAGATACTCGATCTTACACCAACCCAAAATGTTGTAATGCCTTTAGTACACCATCATCATCGACAGTGTCGGTCACATAATCTGCCGCCTGTTTGATCTCTTCCTTTGCATTTCCCATTGCCACGCCTATACCCGCATGACGAAGCATTTCAATATCGTTTCCTCCATCACCGAAAGCCATCGTCTCTTCCAGGGAGAATCCATAATAATTACAGAATTGGTCTATTCCGACACCTTTATCCACCCCTTTAGCTATGACATCGGCAAAAGTCGGATACCATCGCATAGCTGAACAGTTCGGCAACAGACTCATCACTTCCTCTTCCTGAGAATCTTTGAAAAACGCCGTTAATTGGAATAATTCCTTGTCCCGGTAATAATCAAGATCATTTATCTGAGGCATTTCCTGTTTCAACAGGCTCATCAGAAATTTCACATCTTCATCGATATAATTAAAAGAAAGACGGAGTTCTTCTACAAAGAGGCAGGGAAGTTCCCTTTTCTGTTGTAAATAATCGATAAAGCTATTGACATCTGCCTGGTCGATACTTTTTTTAAATATAACATTATCGTTACCTTGCAGACAGTAACATCCATTCATCGTGATATATCCGTCGAACTCCATATTGTCCAGATTATTGATCACTGAAAAGTGCCTGCCGGTGGCGATAAATACTTTAATCCCCTTATTCCTGATCATCTCGATCGATTTCCGGGCGGAATCGGGTATCCGATGTGTTTTGAAACTGACCAATGTACCGTCAATATCAAAAAATATTGCTTTAACCATAAAATGCTTATAACCTAACTTTTGCACAAAAGTACAAAATTTATGACAGATAATAGGTGTAAATATCAGAGTAATAATAAATTTAGGGCATGAACAGGTAGAATTTACCTTGCTCATGCCCTTTAAGTACTTAATTTATAATCTTCTCTACATCATCAATCCAATTGAATTTTTTCCGAAGGAGAATACAATAATTGGCCTATACCCTCTGTCTCCACTCCTATTCTTGCATATAAGAACTTTTCAGTATGGGAATCCGGTATAGTAACGGTTAACGTAACCGTTGTACCGAGTGTAACTTCGGATGCCGGTTTTTCTGCATTCGCAATATTATACCCATTGTCGGTAATTATGGTCTTTCCCAGGAAAAGACGAACCGCCCTCAACTCTCTCTGATTACTTACCCTGTTGACCGTAAATGTGGCTGTTATCTGTTTGGCATTTCTGGAATAAGCAGCATTACTTATCGTGAAATAAGGGACAACGGGAACATCCACTACAGTATTTCCTTTAACTACAACATCTATAGAGTCTGTATTGTTTTCCCACGGAGCCCCGTTCATACGGACTAATTTATAATTCCCATCAAACAACATGGCGGAGAAAGTTCCATCCTGATCAATATGTACGGGAATTTTCGTGAAATTCTGATAACCATGTTGCCACAACTCTAATTGCAGGGCGTTTGACCTGACACCTATTGATTCGTCGTTATAAGTTATTTTCCCGGATAACATGGACTCCGGAGCACTAAAATTATCTTTCTCACAACTAAAAAGCAGCAGAAGGAGAATAGCGCTGATATATGTTGTCAAAAATATTTTCGTTTTCATCGGTTTCATTTTTTTATTGAAATGGATTTGGAACAATTTTAGGATTATTATCCCTTGCATGTTGAGGAATAAATGTATAGTAATTAGCCAATTGAAAATATCTCGGATTCCTGAAACGCGGTGCGATCATTTTATCGAATACATATTTTCCATCTTGAGGACCACCTACTACCCGATAAGGATAAAGGGCATAAATCATTGTATTGGGATTATTTGCATCGCCATTCCAAACAGTATGTGCTTTTCTCCATCTCTTCAGGTCGAAATAGCGGTGATCTTCAAACGCCAACTCGATCCGTCTCTCATTCATCAGGATATCCAAATTCAAATCCGAAAGACTGTTAGCAGGATGTCCTGCTCTTTCCCTCAATTCATTCACGTACCTGACCGCATCCGGAAGGCCCAGTTCCATCATAGCTTCCGCGGCATTCAGGTATATCTCTGCAAGACGGAAATGTATCCACCAGTTATCGCTCAAAATACCACGGGTACTTGTCCCTGCCCCTGATTGGATGAGTTTCCTCAAATAAAAGCCAGTATTGGAAACTTCCTGCATGGAGCGGTGAGGTCCTGAATTTCCGACCAATACTCCACCATCGGTATACATTGTTCCGATGTCTTCCCCTTCAACAGTATTGTATGATGTGCCATTCCAGACTTTCACTCCGGCCTGAATGCCTGCCGACAAACCTTTGAATGATGCTCCCGAGAAGAGGACAGTTCCATATAAGCGCCAATCTTTATTGGCATAAATATCCGATAGGTCATCGTAATATATGTAATCGGAGTTATCACTGGTCCTGTTTTTCAGCGTACCGGCTGTTCCGTCGAGATAAGGATAGCTTTCCACCAGATTCAACGATGGGGTTACACAAGAAGAAGCCAGATTATCCTCTCTTAATCCGCGGGCAATATTATCGTAAGAAAACCAGTGTCTTTTATCAGGCGCTTTATAATCTTTTACCCAAATCACTTCATTATTACCTGTTTTCTTATCGAAGATTTCATAATAGTTCTCACCTAAATGAGGGTTGCCTCTGTATAATGAATATTTCCCTGAATTAATAATTGCCAACGAAGCCTCTAAAGAAGCATTGTAGTATTCCTCAATTTTAGAAGCCGGTATCCCGACCTCCCCACCGGGAGTTGTAACGGGCACGGCCATAAGGTTATTGTATTTTGCCAAGGATGCGGCATACAGCATAGCCCTGCTCTTCAATGCGAGTGCAATAAACTCGTTGGCTCTCGTCGTACTCCCTTCATTGCCGAGTTGATCTTTGATTTCATCCATTTCTTTGGCAATAAATTCATAAACAGCCGCTTCCGTAGCCCGGGGATGTTGCAAATAAGAAGGATCGCCGCTAAAGTCATATACCAGCTGTTCGGTAATCAGCGGTATTCCTCCCATTCTCCTTACCATTTCAAAATAATAATAGGCTCTTATGAATCTCAGTTCTGCTTTGTAAAGGTTTTTTTCACTTTCACTAAGGACTGTACTATATTCGTCAATGCCTTCAAGCGAGAGATTAATATCACGTACAAGTCCGTAATCCCATATTTCTCCCAGATTGTTTCCGTAAGACGACATCTGATTCCGCCACTCCTCTCCTGAGTAACCAGACCACATAGCGTCATCAAACATTGTCATATCTCTCCAGGTCCCTTCGAGTCCGGTAAATACCGGCAATCGGTTATAGAAATTGGCCAGCAGACCCACGATTTGTTTCGGATCGTTCCAAACCTGTTCTTCCGTGATAATCGTTTTAGGATTCCTGTCAAGCCAATCCCCGTGACACGATACAAGAACAACAGAGAACAAAGCTATTATGCTATAGTATTGAATATTTCTTTTCATACAGATAAATTTTTAAAACGTTAGATTAACACCGAATAAAAGCATTTTCTGAAGCGGATAAACCAGTCCGTTTTCCGAAGCTATTTCCGGATCGATTTCAAATCTCCCGACATTATCCAATGAGAATATGTTTGTTCCGTTGACATATAAACGGACATGGGAAGAACCTATTTTTTCACTCCAGTTCTTAGGCAGGACATATCCCAACTCCACATTCTTCAACCGGAAATAATTCACATTGGTTACCCAAAAGTCATTTGTCCAATAGATCGGGTGATCGCCTCTCAGGTTTTGCCTGATAGCCGGATATGTTCCCGAGACCCAATTGCTGTCAGGGTTGTAAGGGTCTTCCCTGTGCCAGCGGTCTTCAAACATGTAGTGCGGTGCGCTACCGTTGTTCTGGAAAGGGAATTTAAGCTCCCAGTTTCTCCTGTAGCTCTGCATGGTCGCACCGGCAAAATCGGCAGTGAGAGACCAGTTCTTCCAATTCAATCCGATATTCAATCCATAACTGATATATGGCTGGGCACCCAACGCATAACCTATCGGCCTCTCATCGAGAGAATTGATAATACCATCATTGTTTATATCCTTATAGATGAAGTCGCCCGGCAGTAAGTCCGTATTGCCTCTACCATCTATATTTACCGGATAATTTGCAATCTCCTCCATTGACTGGAAACGTCCTATAATCTGATGTCCCCACGTAATTCCCGTCCAACGGTCTTCGCTGGAATTCCGGTATTCATCCCATGCATTACCGAATCTGGGCTTATAGGCCTCCAGCCATCTTCTCCTTGCAAGGGAAGCATTTGCCGCAACTCTGTATTGCAAATCCCCGACATGGTCGGTATAAGAGATCAAACCTTCAATACCCCGGTGGGCGTCTGATTCCAGATTTTCCCTCGGCAGGCTATAACCTACCTCAGAAGGTAATTTAACATCATAACGCGCAGCGGGCAACCCTGTACGTCTTCTTTCGAAAAGGTCAAAACTTGCAGTCAGCTTATAGTTTAACAGGGAAATGTCAATCCCCACATTGGTTGTCTTATTCTCTACCCATGACAGATTACGCACCGGCAATCCTCTTGGTCTTAACCCATTGACAAAATTCCCATCCAAAACGGAATTTCCGTCTCCAAAATTGAATCCTCCCAGATAACTGAACATCGGGAACTGTTCATTGAAGTTAGCCGTGTTCCAGATCTCACTTCCGGTAACACCATAAGAAGCCCTGAATTTCAGGTCGCTCACAGCACTCTTGAGAGGAGCAAAGAAACTTTCGTCGGAAATTCTCCATGCAGCGGAGACCCCGGGAAAGAAACCAAACTGACTGTCCGTATAGTAGAGATACGATCCATCATAACGACCGAGTACTTCAAGGATGTATCTTTCCTTATAATTATAATTTATCCTCCCGATATAGCCTGCACGCGCCTGATAACTCCAGTCATCGGCAAGATAATCCTGCTCGTCCAGATACATTTTTTCAATGTAGTTGTTAGAAGGAACCGTGTGAATAACCAGGTAGGTGTTATCGTAATCCGACTGTTCATACGCCAACACAGCCGACACGGTGTGATCTCCAAAAACGTTGTCGTATGCAGCTGAAAACTGTTGGAAACGCTGCACTACATTTCTTTTATGCTTTTCACGCCAGGGGTTTTGATTACCCCATCCGGGCTGCGTGTAATAGGTATCCGTCTGGGGATCATATCTATAAGCGTCATATGTATATTCGAATCCGTCAAAATCATCATTCCTGTAGTTATAGGCATACATTCCTTTCAATGTCAATCCAAAATTAAATTTATACTGCGCATAGAGGTTTACATTCATGGTCCGGTTAATCTGATCGACCCAACCGGTCACATCATCTTTATAGGTTGCCGGATTCACATTTACATTATGTGTCTGGTGAATATAGTTGGGATTATCATTGGCGTAAGGACTTTCTATGGGCCACATCGTGAAAACACTCAATAAGGGATTAAAATAATCATCTAATCCGGGTACACCCACATTATGTGTAGTTTCCAGGATAGCACTCATTTGGGTACCGACAGTCAATCCGCTTGTCAGATTGGCTTCCAGATTGGCCTGTACGTTAGATCTCTTATAATAGAAATCTCTCAGTATCGCATCCTGATCCGTGTGTGCCACAGACAGGTAATAGGTCGCTTTATTTGTTCCACCCGAAACATTCGCATTTAAATAATACTGGGGAACATTGCGACGTGTGACAATGTCCAGATAATCATAACTCTTGTACCCCGGTTCAGTCCCCGCCTGCCACTTAGCCAACTCTTCCGGACTGTAGAGGGCTGCCGGATTCCTACCGTAATTCTGCTCAGACTCCACCCTTGCCCTCACAAATTGATATGCATTTGCGGGCTGGGGATATCGGGTAAAATTCTGAAGGCCGTAATAACCATTTATATTCACGTTTATGTTATCGTCTTTTCTACCTTTCTTTGTCGTAACCAAAACAACCCCGTTCGCTGCTCTAAGTCCATAAACCGCTGCGGAAGCATCTTTCAGGATTGAAATACTTTCAATGTCCTCTAACGACAAATTATTAAAGATATCTTCTCCGGACCCTTGCGACATACCAAAGGCATCGGCGCCGGTAATCCCTCCATAGGGAACGCCATCGATCACATACAATGGATTTCCCATATTCCTGATTTGCAGATTCACTCCCCTACCCGGTCTTGCATCCGCGGCTCGGGTAGTTATACCCTGTACCTTACCGGCAAGGGCACCACTTAAAGTTGTGGATGTCGACCGAATAATATCTTCAGATTTTACACTACTGATAGAACCTGAAATATTCCTTTTCGATTGTGTTCCATAGCCTACCACCACAACTTCTTCAAGCATTTCTGTGTCTTCAAGAAGAACTACTTTCAACTTTCCGCCGGATACAGTAATTTCTTGTGTTATATAACCAATATAACTAAAAACTAAAATTGATCCATTATTTGCATTGAGGGTAAAATTACCGTCAATATCCGTTACGGTTCCATTTGTAGTTCCTTTTTCAATCACATTTACCCCGATTAATGGCGTATCATTTCCATCAACCACATTACCGACAACAGCATTTTGCGCCATCATCTTCACACTGAATACCAATGAGATAAGCAGTGAAAGTAAAAAAACAATTAATTTTTTCGTTTGCATATCACAACTAAAGATTAAAAAATTAAAATAATCCTACACAACAATTCTCTCTTTCACGATAATTCTCTCTTTCACGATAAAATACAGACGAGCTTCTCTAAAGCCGTTCTACTATAACAGATATTATTTAATAGTCAAAAAACACAAGGTAGTTCAGTAAAACTCCGGGCATATGGACTCCACAACACACCCAAACATAATTTTACTTTAAATTTAAATAACTTATTTAAGGTACAAATATCTTTTTTCCTGAAAGAAACAAGGTGGACAAATGATAAAATAAAGTGGATAAACGACCAAACGGACGTTTTTAACAAAAAAAGCCAGAGTTCATGACCCTGGACTTAATCTCTCTATATATAAATAAATGGAGTAAAACTCACTTCGATTTTTTGGTATTCCATTCGGGGGTTTCAACATTTAAAAGATGTTTCATGAAAAAATCGCGGCGCTTTCTTTCTCCGTATTTTTCTCCTAAAGTATGTCTGGCACCGGGAAGCATCACAAATTCAAACTCTTTATCATGTTTAATCAATTCATCCACGAGTTGCAATGTACTCGACGGATCTACATTATTATCCATCTCCCCGAGGATCAACATTAACTTTCCATTCAGGAGATGTGCATTCACTACGTTGGAACTCTCTTCATATTCTTTTCCAATGGGATATCCCATCCACTGCTCGTTCCACCATATCTTATCCATCCGGTTATCGTAGCAACCACAAGCGGACACACCCACTTTGTAAAAATCGGGATGGAACAAAAGTCCCGCCATGGTATTCTGTCCACCGGCTGACACACCGTAAATTCCCATCCGTTCAATATCCATTTCCGGATATTTCCCTGCAGCCGCCTTTATCCAGGCAATCCTGTCAGGGAAACCGGCATCTTTCAGGTTTTTCCAGCATACGTCGTGGAAAGCCTTGGACCGGTTTGCTGTTCCCATCCCGTCGATCATCACCGTGATAAATCCCATTTCGGCCAGGGCACTGGGCCGGTATTCCACTGCAAATGATTTGGGCACATGCGAATCGTGTGGTCCGGCATAGATATATTCGATTACAGGATATTTTTTTGTCGGATCGAAATTGGAGGGACGAATGATCATCCCCCAGATATCGGTTTCACCGTCCCGTCCTTTCGCAGAAAAGACTTCCGGCATTCGCCATCCGGATGCGGTAACTCCGGAAATATCGGGCTGCATAGCGGGTTTGTATATGATTTTCCCTCCACCCTCAACGGAACGTATTACCACTACAGGCGGTAAATCTACTCTTGAGTACACATCGAACATATACCGGTAATCCTGCGAAAAAGTAACGTTGTGATGGGCATTCTCAGGAGTAAGCGGCGTTATTTTTCCACTATGCATCTCCAAAGTATAATATTTTTCCAGATAAGGGTCTTCGTTCTTATCCAGACCACACGCCTTAAAAAGGATCTGCCTCTTTTTTTCATCCACCTTCATAACAGTTTTCACAACCCATTCACCTTGGGTAAGTTGCTTTTTCACTTTCCCGGATGTTATATCATACAGGTAAATATGACGCCATCCGTCACGTTCCGAAATCCACAACAGTTCATCGCTCTCCTTAAACCAATATTGATAAAGATTATAGTAATGAATAAACGTAGGACTTTCTTCCTTTACTACCGGATGCAGTGTTCCGGAAAGAATATCTCCAGCATATACGATGAATTGCTGATGTCCTCTTTTATTGAAATCGAACGTAAAGAAATCGCTTTTCTTATTCCATTTTATGTTGGTCAGATCATACTGGGAGTCAACATCCGGCACATCAAAATGAATTACTTTTTCTTCATCAATCAAAAAAGCAACCGGACGTCTTACAGGCAGTGCATCTCCCGGTTTCAGATAATCATATGTCTCTGTTTTAGGCTGTAATTGATCCTTTGGAGAAGAAGAGATCAACAACAATTTGCGATCCCCTCCGGGGCGATATTTGCAACACACGATCTTTCTCGAATCGGGCGACCAGTAGATATTCGACGAGTAATATTCGTAAGGTGAACCATCGTTACTTAATTTCCGGATATTTCCTGTTTCTTTATCTTTTACCCAAAGATTCCCTTCCGAGATATAGGCTTCTTTTTTGCCATCCGGAGAGGGGATTCTTTCCCGGGAATCTTCTTTGAATATATTGCCCCAATAGGGTTCTTCACGGAAGCTCTGAACCGGATTCCTGGCAACTTTATAATCTGCCAACAGGGCGTAATAATCGGTTGTTTCAATGCGGAAAAAAATGGAATCCCGCCGGTCACTCAATCGGATCTGCCGGAAAGGAAGATTATATGCATCTGTTTTTTTATCCAATACTTTTGACAAGGAAGTGGCCAGACGTTCCTGATCGAATACATTTCTTTGCGTTTTCTGTTCGGGATCGATCAGATAAAATTCTTTCCCCTTGGGGGTTTGTGTCATATAGACAAAACAATGTGAATCATTTACAGCCTGAACATTTGTTGCATTGTAATAAAATTTTGAGGTGAACCGTTCATTATAACGATCTGCCAATTGGTATAAACTATCTGCGTTTTGTGCTGCAACGGATGATACAAAAAAAATCCGGAATAAAAAAAGGTAGGTAAATACAGGCTTCATTTTATTAATTGTTTATGATTTTATTGTTTAGCTATCTATTTGATTACATTAGTCGTTTTTTCGCAATAGGTGAATTCGAGTAAACTTAGTTGTTTTCTGTTCATTTAGCTTAACGAAAACGTTATTTAATTTCGATACTCAAAATATTTCTCTTTCCTTTTTGGGATTTTACTTCATAATATCCTCTTGTATTTTTTATAATTCCGGTTGGAAGCATTATTTCTTTGTCCTCAGGCACCTTGACCTCTAACAACGCATCTCCGTTAAATTCGATAATCGTTTCTCTCGTTTTCGGATTATAATCAACTTGTTGCATCTGTCCGGAAACAGTTGTCAGGTGAAGGGATTCCGGTGCAATAAAGACCCTGTTTTTCCCGGCCGTTGTAATTTCTGTCCTGATCCATTCTCCATCTTTTTCAATATTGCCACTGAAAGCAACCCATCCGAATTCAGGATGATGAGAGATATAGGTACCTGAACTGACCGCATACCCATAAAATCCGCTGCCGTAGTCTCCGGCATAACCGTCGATAGCCAGCGTAGAAGGATAGGAATGGAAAGCGGCCGGGCCGAAGCCGTCTTCAGTCACATTTGCCAATGGCCCCATTGATCCGGCATGCCCCACCCTCAACAGGTAAAAATCATCCGGATTATCCTTGTAGGCAGAGAGTACGGGTATTGCATTTAATCCTGAACCGTAATGGTGTAACTGGCGTTCAATCCTGGCCAGTTTCCCGCCATATACAAAATCCCAGTATCTGCGGGCGCTCCCGTTATACCCCCAATGGGGAAGCGTTGGCATATAGGCGAGGATTGCGTTGAGGGTAACACCCGCTTTATCGGCATAACCGAAGTAGGATGTCCACATATACACTTCCTCCTGTCCGGTCGAATCCCACGGCATCTCACTTCCGAACGGATAGTTCAACGAACGCCAGTGATCCGCCCGCTTTTTCATTTCCGCTTCCAGGGTAACAGCCATTTCCGTAAATCCTTCCCGTTGCAGATCCAGAAGGATATAGAGGAAAACAGAACCCTCCATCTGCCCGAACTGCGCATAGTAAGGAGCGAATTTCATCATCGCTATGGCTGTATGATAAGCATTTTCCAGGCTTTGTCTCCAGTCGATACCGGTAAAACCACGATTTCTACCCAAATGATACATCACCCAATGGGCTGCGGCCACATGCGGATAATTATATGAACGGCCAAGGTCTTCGGCATTTTCTTTCGACCAGGCTTCCCATCCACGGAACCGGATGGAATCGCTATATGTCCCTTTCGGCATCAGTTCCGGCTCATAATAGAACAGGCTCTTTCTTACCCCGTATTTTGTTGAATCGGAGTTATGCTGGATCCTGCCCCACATTGTTTCATTGATGAATCTTTTTATTTTCTCAATCTCCTGATGGTCGGGCCGTACAAGCTGCTTCATCACAGCAGCCAGCCAACTTCCGGCTCCTGCTTCGTCGCTCAGGCCAACAAACCAGGAACGTCTCTCCTGTGTAAGGATCTGTTTCCTGTCATAATCATAGTTCATGATGGATGGTGAACGTCCGAAAGGGTCATCCCTGTTTTCATACCATTGTGCCGTAGTAAGAAAGTTCCCCAGGTCATCCACCACTTCTTCCTGCGATTTAATCACCTTATAATTAATCGTCTGCAGCGTATTGTCTTCGTAACGGACGGAAACCCGGACCCTGCCCCAACTATTCCCTTTCACTTCATATTCCGACCAGTTATTGGGTGTCTCTCCTTTTTTTGTCAATGTCAGTGCATTTTCCGGATGAACGGAAATGCTACTTATCTTTTTCGGGTATTTTATAAACAACCTGCCTATTTCGTTCATGGGCAAAACATACCCGGGAAGCCCTATTGCAACGGGTCTCTTCCGACGAATCAATTCATCTTCTATTTCCCTGACAGACGGAGCAAGCACAAACCTGAGAGAAAAGTTCTTCGATTCTCCCGAAGCCAGCTTGGCCGAGGTTGGCTCGTTCCAGGGTTCAACATCTTTCCACTCCGTTTCCGCATTTGCTTTGCTATGGATAAGCCATTCATGGAATCCCTCAAATACCACACCTTTTGGCGTCGAATCTTCGTTAAGTGGATTGTATGCCTCAAACGCAGCGTTTTCCTGAGGTAATACCAATAAACTAAAGCCTTTGCCATGTAAATGATTTACCTGAAGATAGCCCGCATCTTTTCCTATGTAAGGATCAAAGAACACATTGTCATGATGCGCCTGATCCAGATTTTTCCCCTCCAGTATATTATTAAAAATAAGAGGGATACCCAAAGACCCTATTTCCACATTATCCGAAGAGAGATTGGTAATCTCAAACCGCAGCACCAGATCCCCTTTATCAGTCTCCCAGAATCTTTTTATCCTCACAGGTATATCTGCAGGCAAAGTAGCGGCAAGATCAGCGGCAGCAACTACATTTCCGCTTATTGTCAACTTCGCAACCGGTTCACGTGCATATGCGGTAGAATACTTTTTCCATCCCTCTTCTCCTGATTTTTTCAGCGTGATATTGATATCTCCCAAATGGTACAACCCGTCTTTATCCCTTTGGTCTATCCTGTCGCCCGGTGTATAATCAAATGATGTATCCGAAAGCAGTTTCAGATGTTTCACTGTTTGAGAGGCATTTACCAGCGTCAGAGAGAAGGACTTTGTTGTAAACGTCTTCTCCCCCATCCCCATAAAAAGCGTGGAGGGCTTTTGTGCAATTCTTTCCCAGGGAGATTGGGCGAAAGCGGGAAGAAGAGTTAAAACAGAAACAATGCAAGCTGTTATTATCAGTCGTTTCATAAGATATAATTTTAGATACAAAATGCAAGAGCAAAGAATCAAGATATAAGAACCAAGACTTTATAAACTAAAAACTAAAAGTGAAGAACTAGAAGTGATTTATTGCTATTCACTATTAATTTTTCACTTTTAACTTTTAATTATTCTTTGAGATTTCCCAATTGTACAAATTTACCTTTTTATGACGGCTGATCCTTTTATCCGTTTCAGGAAAGTATTCGGATAAGATCCCGTACAATCCGGGATCATATACTTTCAGTTCTTCCCGTGTATTCACTTTATTATGCTTCCCGTCACCTCCGTCATTATCTACTTCAGCATTGACATTAAACCAACTCTGTACACCTTCCGCCCAATATTCCCAGATATTGGTAGCAGCATATGTATTGATCCATCGTCCGTTTTTGATAGCGGCATCCAGTAATGCCTCCAGACTATCATTGAATTCAGGGTTTATCGGTGAAATTCCTACATCATGGATCGTATGCGCGAATTCATGGATCAGAATATCTTCAGCATGGTATTTATCGATCTGATATGCCAGAATATTCTCCTCGGCACAGGTGGTTAACGGTAAATCGAGTGTTCCTCCCAATCCCCGAGCACGAACATCCCAATTCAGGGAAGTATCATTGGCGAGATAGGCATGTTCGGGTATATCGGTCGTTCCTTCGTAACGCGCCATAATCCCGATCCGGGTATCCCTGCTTGTCATTGATTCCAACACCTCTCCGGGCAATATATCCGTCAGCGCTTTAATAGTAAGGTATGCAGCATAATAGCATGAGTCAGGAACCCTCCACGAGCTAATAACATGTATTCCGTTTACATTCATATACTTTTTGTAAAACGGGTCCAGGTTCAAAGCGGCCGGTGGTGTTGTTATCTCTGGTGTATCCACCAATTGATTCAGGGCATTTGTCTCATTCAATGGTGCCGATCTTTGATTTTCCCGAGTTTGACAACTCATAATGAGCAAAAACAGACAAATAATTTCTACTGCTCGTTTCATATTGGTAATTTTGAAAAATGATAATTTAAAATGATCTGTCTCATTGAATTTGTTTATAGTTCTCATCGCATAGATCCAGTTCCGATTCGGGAAAATAGCGCAAAAGCAAGTCATACATTTCCGGATCATATGTTTTCAGCTTTTCGCGGGTATTAACGTCATTGTGCACTCCATTGGACTTTTCCGAATAACGGTTACAGTCGAAAAAAGACTGTACGGCTTCCGCGAAATATTCCTCTTTATTGCTGATCGCGTACGTATTCTCCCACCGTCCTTTTTCAATGGCATGTTGACGGAGTGTTTCCAGTTCGGAATTGAAACCGGGGTCTACCCCGACAATACCCACCGTATGGATAAGATGGGCAAATTCATGTACAAGAATGCTTTCGCCTTTATACCGGTCACCCTTCATACAAAGCACATTTTCCTCCCCACAACTCGCGCTGAACGCATCTTCAGGGGCACCGCCGAAACCGCGCGCCCGTTTATTCCAGTGGGCAATATTTTCAGGCGTATCGCAGATGTGGGCGTACTCGGGCAAATCGCAAACCTCTTCATTCCGGCCGATGATCATTACTTTACAGCCGTTCTCCACCATGACCTGTCTCACATCCGGCCGTTTGGAGAGCATAACCGTAATCACATGCCGGGCACGGATAAGTGCTTCGTCTGAAACATTTTCCGATGCAACCACCGGGATACCGGCCACATCGAGATGCTTTTTGTAAAACGGATCGATTCCCAATCCCGCCGGGACGGAACCAACCTTATCCTTTGTTTGTGCAAATCCGTATCCGCAAAAAAGCAGTAAAATCGTTATAAGTACAGCTGTCTTATCTCTCATAATTCAAAAACACCAATTATTTGTTTACTTTCCATTCGACTGTCAAACGGTAATTGAGCGCCATTGACATTCAATATTTAATTAATAGCTTCCTTTAACTTGTCAGTCGCGTTTTGTATCATATCATGGGTGCCGCTGCCATCGTTTACATAGGATACAACCATCCGGGCATACTCAATAGCCTCTATCACGTCCGGCGACATCTCTTTGGAGGGTAACCTGTCGGCCTGCCGGAGCAGAGTAGACAGCGGATAAAGATCCTCAGGTTCAGGTAAATTACCCGGCCTCATTGTGTTGATAGCCGCATTGAGAGCAGAAGCAGCCAGATTGACTTCATTTTGGCTGTAGTTCTTGTCTTTGTTCTCGCATACTTTTTGCGATTCCCCGAGTTGGTACACAAGACGCCTGAAAGCATGCGGGGCCCAGGGCGAATATTCCGGTATCTTTATCGTGAGGGCATTCCAGGCATCCTGCGTCTTTTTTCTCTCGATGGCAAGGTCCAGCACTTCGCCGAGGTAACTTTTATCGACGCTATTTGCCAATACAAGGTCTTTAACAGCTTTGCGCAGCAGCAGTATCTGCTTATCGACCGCTAACTGCGACTCTCCGGTTTTTTCCACCTCTTTCGCCGCAGTTATCGCTATTCGGAGGGCAAGGTATTTATCCCATGTGAAATCCTTTTCTTCTTTCGTCTCAGCCTCTTGTATAGCCTCAGACAGTTGTGATTTATCCAGTTTGGCAGATTGTAGCTCTTGCACGCTACGTCCTATCGCGGCGATCTGATCAACGATCTGCTCCTGGGTAGCCTGTTCGGATCGGCTCAGCTCTCTACCGGCCTCAACAGATGCTTTCAGTGCCTCATAAGACTCTTTCGAATAGTTTTCAGGCCGGAACACCGTTGCTTCTTGTAATTTTTCCGATAGCATCTTCCTGAACTCGGCGAGAAGGTCGTCCACAAGATCGATCCTGAAATAGTGGGTAGAATTCTTATCCCTGTAATAATCCGGTTCAAACGTTCTATCGCCTACCGTCAATGTATAGAGGTTACCGTCAGTGCCGTTCGAACCACCGCCGGGACCGTTGAGCACAATATTGTTCAAAGAAGGATCGATCGCAAGCCTTGCCTCTTCCCAACTGTTTACACCTGTAGCGGTCATGGCCAGCGGGCCGTACATGATGGTACCCGCCCACATGGGATCGAACTGGGTGTCGGGTTGATTTTCCCCTGTGGTGGCTGTCTCCATTTTATCAGGCCCGTAATCGATATGCTTTCCAAAAGGCATGATGACCTCCACGATGTCGGCGTCGGTCCAGTCACGTGCAGGAATAGTCACGTAAGAACTTGGCTGATAAGAGGAAGCGACCGGAACACCATTCAGCCGGATATCGAACCCTTCGGTAGCCCAATACGGCACACGCAGCTTCATCTCAAAATTCGCCTTACCGTCCGTAACCCTGATGGTAGCACTTTCGGCCGGCCACAAACAATCCTGCTGGATAGTAACACCTTTGGCATCCCACTGGAGGACAGTCGGCATATACAATGCAACCCAAAGCGTATTCTCTGACACAAAATACGTGGCTTCCTGATACTTGACATGGTTTTCGGAACCCGTACCCCCGCAGCATGTGGATTGGGGAGTTCTATTGCCCCAGGGCTTTGAAGCGTTGAGTCCCACTGCATAATGATAGATTGTAAGGTAGCAGGTACTGTGGAGTGAACCCACGAGTTGGTTATACAGGACACGCTCGTAGTAATCCATATATCGGGCATCGCCGGGATCGAAACAGTTTAGGTCTCTGGTCAGTTTAGCCAGATTATAAGCACAACATGTCTCGTTTAAAGTGGGAGTAGGATTGGTTGCCATGCTCAGTATCTGGGTATAAGGTTGCCTGAACATCTCACCGTTACCCACACCGCCGGTAGAATAGCGGTAACGTCCCTGTATCATTTCCCAAAAATTTTGAGACAAATGATAATAATACGGTTTATGGTTCCCTCTAAAACTACGAAGCGCGCTGGTGATCTTGGGAATATGCTGGTTAGCATGCCGCGTGCGTATATCATCGATATTCCTTGCCAGCGGATCATAGAAAGCCGGACTGTCGAAGAAATTCGACGCTTCGAGCAGATGTGCTTTCTCAACGGGATCGTCCACCATTTCGGAAAGCCGCGCCAACGACTCCCCGGTTCCACCGTCTTCGCCAGCGATATACATATTCCACATTTCATAGCGGTTGCCGGGACGGGCTCTCCGTTCCTCCTGCGTCCCGTCTGTCATCACATAGGTGCGGTAATGCAGCCGGTTCCATATCCATAAACCCATATCTTTGGCTATAAGAAGGGCTTTGGCCGCCACTTCCGGATCATCGACATACGTGGCAATATCGATCAGTCCCGCTAACTGCTTATGAATGGAATAATAGGGCGCCCACACCCAACTCTCGTTGTTATACGCGCGGTACATCTCTATCAGGGCCGCATGGTGTGCAGGAATTGCGTTGAGGTAACCGTAACCGTATTTCGTCCATTCCGTTTTATGAATGTCGAAGTCCTTCCAGGTACCCTTCATGTCCCGCAGTTCGGCTTCGGGCGCAAAGTCACGTGCTTCCCAATACCTTCCAAGATCTTCATTCCAGACGAACGTCCTTTCCTGGCATTCCCGCAACTCGTTGACCATCCGGGTCATATTATCACGCAGTTTCTTTTTTTGTTCCGGGTCGGCAGCGCTGGCGAAAGCTAAAGCCAGCGCAGACATATAATGTCCCGACCCGTGTCCTTTCAGCTTGGTGGTGGGAGAATCCCAGCCATCGGATTTCGTGTACCCTTCTGTACTTAGTCCATACGTATCCCTGTAATTATAAAGTTGCTGGGTAACATCCCAGCTTATAATTTCACGGATCGCCAGTTCCCTGTTGGAAGTCAGCCTGTTGTCCCCGATTATCATGACCTTATTTAACGGAACCGCCTCTGCCACCGGAACAGGAGATGGAGCGGCCTGCCCGCCTGAAACCACTTTAACTTTGGCTATGATCGGATAACCGTAGGGTGTAGTATGATCGCCTGTAATAAAACCACTGACCGTATATTCATGGCCGACAGGGTTCATATCCGGATTGGCCTGGTCTTCTTCCACGTTACGCGCCGAATTAGACCATCTGGTCTGGCGGAATTCCGATTTCCCGTCGGAATAAGTCACCCAAAGCCGATAAGGTAATTTCGGCGCCATACCAACCGGGCATTCAACAAACACCGGTTCAACCCGGATAATTTCCCTGGTCCCGGAAGGATTGGAGGTTTTTACAGCGAAAGAATTTGAAGCAATACCAAACAATGGTATCAGCCACAATACGCCGCCCAATGCAGCGATTATAAGATTTGACCTGTTCATCATCATTTACTCTCATCGGTTATATTCAGTATCCCGGATTCTGGGATAAATTACTATTTGACTGTAGTTCTTCATAGGGGATTGGAAAAATGGCTGTATGCCCATCCATCACCGCAGTGTGATTAAACCAGTTCTTGGTGGAGAATGTCCCGAAACGAATCATATGGATGCGACGTTGTGCTTCGCAAGCAAACTCCCATCCCCATTCATCGTATAATCCTCCAAACTGAACAGGCGTCTGATCACCCAATACATCCAGGTTGTTATCCCAGTCAAGTGTGCCATATTTTATTTTCGTATCGGCTTTTAAACCGGCAACCGTAACTTTTGCTTTTTCCGCATCATCAAATACGCGTCTTCGTATTTGAGTTACCAAGTCTGCGGCAATTTCCTCGTCTTCCCCTAACCGGAGCAAACATTCGGCTTTGATCAACAATGTCTCGGCATAACGGAAAAACGGGAAATCATGTCCCCAATTAAAGGTCGCCGTATTGTCAAATTCCCATTTTGCCACTCTATAACCGTAATCGATACTGGTATGGTTGACGGTCCCTTTAAAACATGTCAAAGAAGGAAGATAATTTAAACAAGTCCAGACTAATTCCGTAGGATCCGTATAACTATATTGAGGCCCTATCAGCCAGGTCTTTTCCAGCCGTTTATCTCCTTCCTGATAAGAGTTGATGAATTGAGGATTGGCGCATGATCCGTCCCAGGTCTGAAATGTCGATCCGAAATGGAAACGGGCTGTTGGCGGATACCATTTTGCGTGTTGGGCAGCACCCGCATAAATCTTATCATAAGGAACTGCAAAAATAAATTCTTTATTTTTATAATCCACGTCGGATACAAAATTATCAGAAAAATCGGTACTAAGTTCAAATAATCCCGATTCAATTACTTTATTTGCACAATCAAGGGCTTTTGCATATTGTTCTGTTCCGGTATAAACCCGGGCATTTAGATAGACTCTTGCCAACACCATATATGCAGCCCATTTATTCATACGTCCATATGTATCCTGGTCGCTCTTCTCACTTAAATCGGGCATGGCTTCCGTAAGCTCTGTAACCACAAATTCATATATTTGCTGTCGTGAGGCCTGTTCAGGTATCTCATCTGTAAAAGCCGTAACCAAGGGTATATTCCCGTGGGTATCCAAAAGAATAGAATACCATAAAGCACGTATAGCCCGTAATTCGGCAATGGTCGCATCGCCCAGATCTCCTACCGGTAACGAGCCGCTTTTCACCTGATCCATTACCCGGTTTGCGTTATTGATACCTTCATAGGCTGTTAAGTATGTGTTATAAGGTTGCCACTGTTCCGAAGTCCATTGGTGCTGATGCATCCTGCGATAAGTACCTCCGTCATCCCACCCGTTCGGACGTGTGGGAGTAATAATACAATCGGCGGGTTCTTCCTGCAAATCGAAATATCCCTGCCAGTTCATAATATAGGTCAACGGGGAATATGCGCTTGCCAACAAAGCAGCCATATCTTTTTCCGTTGGAATAAAAGAATCTTCCGTTACTTCCGAAAAAACTTGTTCATCGAGATTAAAACAACTATAGAGTGTGAAAAACGGAAGTGCTGTCAAAGCAAAAAATCCAATCTTAAATTTATTCATCATGATTGTTTTTTTAAAATGTTACATTGATTCCAAAAGTATATGATCTGTTTGTGGGATATTTATCCCTGCTGTCGGTACCGGCTTCCAACCCCGTTATCTGCACTTCAGGGTCAATACCTGTATATCCGGTAATGGTTGCCAGGTTTAAGCAGGACACATAAAGGCGTAAATTCCTTATATACTTAATAATCTTCACATTAAAAGTATAACCTACCGTTACGTTGTCAATTTTCCAGTAGTCACCGTTCTCCACAAACTCACTGATATAGCGTTGAGAGTCGTTAATGGTCGCTTTCTTTCCGGTCGGCTTACCTGTTGTCAGGTCAACAACATCATATTGATCGAAGGCCGAATTCAGGACATTGTACTGGATGGTCGGATTTCCATAATACATTTTCTGATAGTTCAATATCTGGAAACCGAAAGCTCCACGCATTCCTATAGATACGTCAATATTCTTATATCTCAACTGATTGCTCCAGTTAAGATTGTGTTTGGGAACACCATTTCCCAGCACCTGGCGGTCTTCATCCGTTGCATCTTTGGCCAGATCATAATATCTTTCGATCACTTCTCCTGCATCGTTTTTCTTCAACCGTTCCACAACCCATAGTCCATCTTCATTCAGCCCGACCGATTTGAGTCCGAAGAAATTTCCTATGGGATCACCCACTTTCACACGATGGGTAGTCGTTTGGATAGGTTCTCCCGTATGCCCTGTCGTGAACCAGTCTGTCGACATGGAGAACTGATCATTGGATATGGATATCAGTTTATTTTTATTATTAGAATAGGTAACACTCGTATTCCATTCAAAATCTCCCGATTGTACCGGAATAGCACGTATCAATGCTTCAAATCCGGTATTTTCTATCTGCCCCACATTGGCCGTGATAGTGCCATATTGATAGGGAGGCACCGGTACAGAATAATCCCACAAAGCGTCTTTTGTCTGCCTTAAGTACCAATCAAACGCACCTCCTAAGCGTCCCTGGAATACATCAAAATCCAGCCCGACATTATATTCATACTTTTTTTCCCAACGCAAATCGGGATTCGGATTCCTGACAGGTATCAACGTATTTATCCATTCTCCACCATACATAAAATAACCGTCATAATTTAACGAAGCAAGGGAGACATACGGGTTGCTGATATTGATTCCCGTAATGCCAAACCCGGCCCTGAGTTTTAAATTTTCCAGCCAATCACAGTTCTTCATGAAGGATTGCTGATTGATACGCCACCCGGCCGATATTCCAGGGAAATTCCCCCATTTATGATCGGCGCCGAACTTCGAAGATCCTTCCCGTCGTACAGAAGCCATCAATAGATAACGGTCATCATAATTGTATGTTACCCGGGCAAATAAACCGATCAGTTTTTCGGTTTTCCTGTAAGAAGTCATACTTGCTTCACCTCTGGATAGTGCTAATCCGGATTCCAGCTTATTATAGGTATAACTATCCGTAGGGAAATCCCTGTTTGAAACGCTGAAATTCTCGCTCGAAGAATCTTCATAATTATATCCGGCAATGGCATTTATCTGTTGTTTGTTAAATGTATGACTCCAGTCAACGGTAATTTCAGCAAGGTTATTTATATAATCCGAAGTATAGCGCGATGCATATCCGTTATACCCCCCTTCAGTAGTCGTAGGATGCTGTTTCGTATAATAATAGCCGTTAAGGTAGCTTTGCCCTTTACGCGTTATCATTCCTTTTACGGCAAAATTATCGACAGGGCGAAATTCCATACTTCCCGTAAAACGGATATTACGTGAACGCGTCATCCCTATTGTTTCATTCAATAATGAAACAGGGTTGTCATAGAAATAAACGGGACGCTCAACATAAGACCCATCGTCGTTGTAAATTCCCTGTGTCGGATTTTGAATGCATGCATACCGGTACACATTGGTATTAAATCCGGGGCCGGTATTTTGTTCATTTGCTATTAAGGAAATATTTGAGATCAGTTTATCATCAAACATACGATGTGCAAACTCTAAACGTCCTCTGATATTTTCAGAATCGGATTTTTTGAATGTCCCCTCTTTTTTGTCATACGTAAGATTGGCAATGATACTTGTTTGGGAACTACCACCTCTATATGTCAGATTATGCACGTTGGAAATTCCTGTCCGGCTTACCTCCTTTAGCCAATCCGTATCATGCCCGTAATCCTGATCATTTGCCCCCGAGAATTCATAACCTTCCTGAAATCGCGCTCTCAGTTCACCCGCATTCATAAAGTCGGCAACCCTTGCTTGTTGGGAGATCGATACATACCCGTTATATTCAATGGTTGCCGGAGCATCGCGTCTTCCGCCTTTAGTTGTGATAATAATCACCCCATTGGTACCCCGTGTACCGTATATAGCGGTTGCGGAACCATCTTTTAAAACATCGATCGACTCAATATCTTCAGGCGCAACCGTAGCAAATGATCCCGGCACACCATCCACCAATATCAACGGAGACGTTAATCCCATTAAGGTGGAATTACCGCGAAGCATAACGGAAGTACTGGCCGACGGATCACCGGTGGGCAGTGAGATTTGTAACCCTGCCACCTTGCCCTGTACCAATTGTCCCGCATCAAGGATGGCTCCTTTATTAAACATTTCGGATTTCACACTTGCCACGGAACTTGTCACATCCACCCTTTTCTGGGTACCATAACCAATCACGACAACCTCCTCCATAATTTTTAAATCTTCTATCAGCGTGATGGTCATCAGCCGATCCTGCTCAATAGGATATTCAGCCGTTTTATACCCAATATAGGAAACGACTAATACCGCATTCGAATCTTTCACATCAAGTGAAAAATTTCCTTCCGTGTCGGTTACCGTACCGTTAGCGGTTCCTTTTTCGATAATATTCGCTCCGATAATCGGAATCCCTGCTTCATCCACAATGATTCCCCCGATTTTCACAGAAGCTTGCAGATATTCATTCCTATTCGCAAATAGCGATCCTTCCGGGTAGATGAAGAATAGTAGTAAAAATGAAATAAAACAGACATAGCATTTCAATCCGTGTTTGTTGTTTTTTGAATTTGCTCTCATAGGGTTAAAATATAAAAAAGTAAAAAATAATATTCGAAGTAATGTGTAACCCACTGGTTCTGTTTGCAAATTTGAGGTGAAAAAAGAACTTGTAATACAAAAAAAATCCAAAAAAATAACACAATTCTATTTTAAGTGTCAATTTAACACTATATCTTTGAGGGGAATTTAAAATAAGCCTGAATATAGACGTAAAAATCCATGCAAACAATACTTTCCATATTCTTCATATTTTGGATATTGTGTTTGAAATCGTTCTCCATTGAACTGAATTTCCAATATTACAAGGTAGAGGACGGTTTATCCTCGAATACGGTGTATGCTGTTCTCCAGGACTCGAGAGGATTTATGTGGTTCGGGACCGAAAACGGGTTGAACCGATTCGACGGTTACACATTTACCGCCTACCGGAATATCCCACGAAATGAAAATTCCCTGATAAACAATTATGTATATTGTCTTATTGAAGATGGGGATCAAACACTCTGGATCGGAACCGAACGGGGTGTATGTACGTTTGACCTGGGAAAAGACGGGTTCAGTCCGTTTATATTAAAAACCGAAAAAGGCATTCCGGTCTCAGGAAGAATTCAAAATCTGATTCCCGATAACGGGAAAATATGGATCACGTCTGCAAGGCAGGGGGTTTTTGTGTATGAAAATAATAAGCTATCCCTGCATTCTTTCGAGGAATTCAAAATAAACCCGGACGAACAGATATGGGTAACAGGGATCTATAAAGACAAAGAAAATATTATCTGGGCTTCGGTGGACAATACCGGACATCAGATATACAGGTTTAATAAGGAATCGGGAAAATTTACTCCCGGCTTTCCGGATATGTGTTTCGATGAACAAAAGCAATTGCGTGCCTACAGCATGCTGGAAGATACTTTCGGGACATTGTGGTTCGGAACATGGACAAACGGCCTGATCGCAGTAGATAAACACAAAGGGATCATCACCGAAAGACATTTACATATCCCCGGTAAAGACAGAATCCTGCATATCCATCAATTAACGGAGTACGATCCGGGCACCCTACTGATCGGGTCGAATGACGGGCTTACTTCCTTCAAAATATCACCCATAGCCGGCAACCGGCCGGATCAACATTTCCGGGAGCCAATGCTCTCCAATTGTTTTGTGTATCCCATTTATAAGGATAACGAAGGGGGTCTCTGGATCGGAACATATTACGGCGGAATAAATTATGCGTCGCCCAACAGAAACTATTTCACAGGATATACATATATCAAACACGAGAATTCTGTTACGGGAAACGTGGTTAGCTGTTTCTGCGAAGATCCGTCAGGAAATATATGGATCGGAACCGAAGACGGCGGACTGAACGAACTGAATGTAAAAACCGGAAAATTTCATGCATATAGTTATAAGGATAAGACGAATGGCCTGTCGTTTGATAATGTGCATGCTCTCCTGATAGATAACAACAACCTGTGGGTCGGAACATATACGGGAGGACTCAATGTAATGGATCTTCACACGAAGAAGATCAAACATTATGTTTCGGATCATGCAGATAAAAACACACTGGATGCGAATAACATCTATTCGATATATCGTGATTCGCTGGCAAATATCTGGATTGGGACCTCATCAGGAATAAACCTGTATAACCGGCAATCGGATAATTTCACCCGTGCCCGTCACCTGAATGAAATAGTAATGGATATTTTACAGACAGGAAACCATATCTGGTTTGCGACGATCAATAGGGGATTACAAAAATTCGATCTCGAATCCGGCCAATGGACGGAATACCTGTTCGAATCCGATAACGAAAATTCATTAATCAGTAACGATGTGATTTGCCTGGGGACCGATGAAAAGCAACAGTTATGGATCGGTACCAACCACGGATTATGCCGGTATGACCCAAAAAATGATATTTTTATCAATGAAAAAGTGGAATTTCAGAGCAATTATATTTGTAAGGTCTTTGTCGAAAACGGAAACCTATGGATTGCAACGCTGAAGGGATTGATCTGTTATACACCTTCTACAAAGCAATACCGTCAATTCACCAAAAGCGACGGATTGCTGAGCGACCTGTTCACACCAAACTCCGGATTCAAAACCTCTTCGGGCAAAATTTACCTAGGAACACCCAACGGATTCAATGCCTTCTACCCCAAACAAATATCTAAGAACACACACGTGCCTCCTATCGCGATAACGGATTTTCAACTGTTCAACAAACCGGTGAATATGGACGATTTCGTCACCGGAAATAAACAAAATCAACCCGTTCTTACACTGCCACACAATAAAAATTCATTCAGCTTCGGATTTACGGCATTGAGTTTCTTTGCTCCCGAGAAAAACAGGTATTCCTTTATGCTGGAAGGATTCGACAAGAGTTGGAATGCTCCCGGTAAAGAACGGAGGGCGACATACACGAATATCCCACCCGGAAATTACACTTTCAGGATAAAAGCATCGAATAACGATGGTATCTGGAACGACAAAGATTATACCCTGGCAATCATCATAAAACCACCTCTTTGGTGGAACGGATGGTCAATCACACTCTATATGTTACTTCTCATTACCGGCATCCTCTATCTGTTTCATTTCCTTCGGGAAAAAGACAAACGGAAAAACGAGGAAAAAATCTCCAGGATCAGAAGCGAACAGGAAAAAGAGATGTATCGTTCCAAAATAGAGTTTTTCACCAATGTGGCACACGAGATAAGAACACCTCTAAGTTTGATCATTGCTCCTTTGGAACAGGTAATCGAAGCCTCGGACGCGATGCCGGATGCAATCAAGGAGAATCTGGATATCATGAGAAGCAATAGTCAACGCCTCTTAACATTAGTCAATCAGTTACTCGATTTTTCAAAGATTGAAAAAGGGGGGTGTATCCAGATCTCACTGTCCAATCAGAACATTCATCACTTACTGGCAGAGATCTATCCACGGTTTAAACCATTCATCGAACATAAACACATTCTGTTTGAATACATCTGTAATGATACGGATTTCGAGACGATGACCGATGCGGAAAACCTCACAAAAGTGGTAAGCAACCTGTTGAGCAACGCATCGAAATACACGACCGATCACATATTACTGAAATTGAATGCACATCTCTCCGCGGATTACTATGAAATATCGGTAAAAGATAACGGTGCCGGTTTGTCTGAATCGGAAACCGAGCATATATTCAAACCGTTTTATCAGGCGCCGGGACAATACAACTCCGGTACAGGCCTCGGATTATTCCTGGTAAAATCGATAGTGGATGCACTTGACGGAAAAATAGCACTAATAAATAATCCCGGTGAGAGTTTTTCCATTTCAGTCGTTCTTCCTAAAATAAACAGGCAGGTAGAATATCCTCCCCCCGGAGAATATTCTACGGAAACACAAATGAGCTCCGGTATAGAACCCGAAAGTTGCGATTCAGGCAACATTTGTTGCGATTCGGGTAATGATGAAAAACCATCGCTGCTGATCGTGGAAGACGACAAAGATATGCAGGCGTTCATCCGGAAACAGTTCCTGAACAATTACCTCGTTTATACGGCAAGCGATGGAAATGAGGGTATTGACATCCTGGAAAATCATCCAATAGATATCATCGTTACAGATATGATGATGCCGAATATGGATGGCATCACATTTTGCAAAACCGTCAAACAGAATTTTTTATGGAGCCATATTCCGGTGATTATGCTGACGGCAAAAACAAATGTCGGATCAAAGATCGAAGCCTTTGAGACGGGCGCTGATGCGTATCTGGAAAAGCCTTTCCATATTTCCTATTTGTCCACACGCATCCGGAACCTGCTGGAATCACGCAGATTACTGTTCCAAAAATTCTCCCAGACACCGCATGCTTCCCTGAAAAGTATCGCAGGAAACAAAACAGATGAAGATTTTCTGGTAAAATTGAACGAGATCATTGAAAAGAATATTGAAAATTCCGATTTCTCTATCGATAATCTGGCGAAAGAGATGGGCATCAGCAGTTCGGGATTGTTTGCAAAGATAAAACAGATATCCGGAATGACGCCCAACAGGCTTATTCTGTCCATGCGACTGAAGAAAGCGGCTGAACTGTTAAGTGGAGGAAGATACAGGGTAAATGAAGTGTGTTACAGGGTAGGCTTCAACAACCCGTCTTATTTTGCAAAATGTTTCCAGAAACAATTCAGAAAACTCCCAAAAGATTTTATCAGCGATCCGGATGAAAAAACGGAAGATTAACCCCCGATAACCGCATTCAATCTGTTTTCAATAAAAACAGAGTGGATGTATGCTATCTTTTCTTTTGATGGTTCTGCCATACCGTTTTCGTTGTAGGTCTTCCCCAGTTTTTCGTATTTTTTTGAAGCAATATTATGATAAGGCAGCAATCCCACAACGGTTGGTTTTCGTTGCAATCCGTTCAGAAAAGCGATTGTCTCCATGATATTTTCATTATCGGTATTTACCCCTTCCACCAAAGGAATACGGATATGATATTCTTTATCGTGACCGGAAATCAGTTTGAGGTTTTTCAGAATGAGTGTATTATCCGCTCCCACCCACTTACGATGATCCTGTGTATTCATTAGTTTCAGATCATACAGGAAAAGGTCGGTATGGTCCAGGATATCTTCCACCACCGCCGACCTCACACTACCTGAGGTATCGACCGCCCGATGAATCCCTTCCCGTCCGCACCTGATCAGCAGGCTTTTCAATGCTTCGGGATACATCAACGGTTCACCGCCTGAGAAAGTAACCCCACCGCCCGAAGCATCCATTATATTGGTCTCTTTTAAGACAGCAGTCATCACTTCCTCTTCGGAATAATCCCGCCCACTCATCTCAATGGCTTTGGTGGGACACACTTCGGCACACTTTCCACAAAGGGTACATTTATCGAAATCGGTAATGACTCCGTCCGTTTTTGTCAGCGTTAACGCATTTTCCGGGCATATAGCCACACACGATCCACATCCGATGCATTTGCTTTTATTATACAGCTTTTCGGTTTTAAAGGAGATGCTCTCAGGATTATGACACCATCGACATGAGAGTGGGCAGCCTTTGAAAAAGACCGTAACCCGTACTCCAGGGCCGTCGTTGATCGAATACCGTTTTATGTCGAAGAGGAATGGCATCGACTTCCGTTTTTAGAACGATTCGTTTTCGGTCCGTTCGATGATCTCCTGTTTCAGGTTTTCGTGCATATCATTGAAATAATCACTGTACCCCGCCATCCGTACCAACAGATCCTTGTACTCTTCGGGATTGTCGCGGGCAGCAATTAACGTAGCCGTGTCCACAATATTGAATTGCACATGGTGCCCTCCCTGGGCAAAATAACTCCGGATAAGATTCCCGAGTTTTGCTACATCTTCGTCACGTCGAAGCAGACTGGGGAGGAATCGTAAATTCAACAACGTACCCCCCGACTTTATTTGATCCAGTTTACTGAGGGAACGAATCACCGCAGAAGGGCCGTGCGTATCGCATCCGTGTGAGGGGGACGTACCATCGGAAATGGCTTTTCCTGCCAGACGCCCGTTAGGCATGGCGCCCATCACGTTTCCAAAATAGTTGTGGCAGGTGGTGGACAACATATTCAGATGGTATTTACCGCCTGGCTTTCCATTCGGACGGTTATCAATCAGGTCGAACATATCATCATATACCTTCACCGCGATCTCATCAGCGTAATCGTTGTCGTTTCCGAAGAAAGGCGTATGGTTGATGATCCGCTGGCGCAACACCTCTTCTCCTTCAAAATTGACGGAAATCGCATACAGCAACTGATCCATTCTGATATCTCTCACCTCGAAAACATGTTTTTTGAGGGCGGAGAGAGAATCGGTTACTGTTCCCAGACCGGTACATTGGATGTAGGTAGTATTATACCGCGGGCCGCCGTTATAATAATCGCGTCCTTTTTTGATGCAGTCATCGATCAGCACCGACAGGAAAGTAGCCGGAAAATAGCGGGCATACATCCGGTCGATGTAATGATTGACTTTTATTTTCAGGTCGATGATATATTTCAATTGGGCATGAAAGGCGTGATATAACTCATCATAGGATGTAAAATTCCGCGGATCACCTGTCTCGATACCTACTTTTTTTCCGGTTACCGGATCAACGCCGTTGAAGAGTGTAATTTCCAGTATCTTGGGAACATTTAAATAGCCAGTCAGCAGATAAGCCTCTTTTCCGAACGTACCTACCTCAATACATCCGCTACATCCCCCCTCCCGCGCATCTTTCAAAGATTTTCCGGAACGCAGCATCTCCTGGATATAGACATCGGGATTGAACACCGACGGATAACCATGTCCCTGACGGATCACTTTGATAGCCGCATGCAGGAAACGGTTAGGGGTTACTGAGGCGATATGCACCGAATTGCCCGGTTGAAGGATATGCAACTCCTCGATCACCTCAAGCATCAGGTAGGAAACATCATTCACACCATCCGAGCCGTCAGGTTTAACACCTCCGATATTAATATTGGTGAAATCGTTATAGGTGCCGCTTTCATTGGCTGTGATCCCCACTTTTGGCGGTGCCGGCTGGTTGTTCACCTTGATCCAGAAACAGCAGAGCAGTTCCTTTGCCTCTTCACGTGTTAATGTACCGTTCTCAAGATCGTTTTGATAGAACGGCACCAGATGCTGGTCAAAATGTCCGGGATTAAAGGCATCCCATCCGTTCAGCTCCGTAATCACCCCCAGATGAATAAACCAATACATCTGGATCGCTTCCCAAAAGTTACGCGGGGCATGGGCGGGCACCCTCCGGCATACTTCGGCGATACGATTCAATTCTTCTACCCGTGCCGGATCCTTTTCATGGCGGGCCATCTCTTCGGCTTTTTCGGCATGACGCTCGGCCAGTCGGATAATGGCATCGCAGGATATGGCCATGGCATGTAACTGGTCTTCTTTGTCAAGTGCTTCCGGATCATTGCAATAATCGAGTTTTGCTATTTCTTCCTCTATCTCCCTTTTGAAATCGAGCATCCCTTTCCGGTAGATTTTTCCATCCATACAGGTATGTCCGGGTGCTCGCTGTTCCATGAATTCGGTGAACAGACCGGCTTCGTAAGCCGCTTTCCACTCACCGGGAACATGGTTGAAAATACGGTCACGTTGTGAACGGCCTTCCCAATAAGGGATCACCTCATGCCGGTAAATATCGATATCCTCCTCACTGATCACATAACGTTGCTGTTCACGTGTATTCAACACATGCAGATCTTCCACAGAATGGCAGGTCAGTTCGGGAAATGTGTATACTGCCTTGGGTTTCTCTCCGCGTTCACCGACTATCAGCTCATTCGTTCCGATGTAAATGCTCTTTTTTTCGCAGATCTCTAAAAAATTCAACGCACGCATCACAGGAATAGCATATTTCCCGTCGTTCTCCTTATAGAATGCGGTTTCTATCAGTGCACGCTCGATGGAAAGAGATGCCGGAGTTGAGACGCTCTCTTCCCTCAGAGTACGTATCCGGTCGTTCATTCCCGGTTTCGGAGTACTGCCTGTATAGAAATTGCCCTCCTGATATGCTTTCCGTTCAGGGACATTATTTTTTATTTTAAGCTCTTCAAACATATTCGTAAATTTTAAGGGTAAATAGATAGATAAGCAGAAAATTACCCGGAAGGGTCCGAGTAAATAAAAAACGAACAGAAAGAGAGCAGATCAACACATCCAGCAGGAGAACAAGCGCTTCCCGTTGTTATGGTATAGGGATATTATGTGTTGAGTACGGTACATGTTAATTGATAATTGATAATTGACAATTGGGAATGGATGAGTAGTTACCTATTAATCCATTATTCACATTAGCACATTAGCATATTGGCACATTAATTAATCCACGCTTTCTCCCGTTCCAGTTCTACTTCTTCAATTGTCTTGGCCAGCGGTTTTCCGAGCACGCGGTTCCCTGTTTCGGTGATCAGAATATCTTCTTCGTTGCGAATCCCTCCAAAATCGCCATATCGACGCACTTCGTTGAAGTTTATAAAATCGGCATTTATTTTATTACTTTCCCAATGATCGATCAATTCCGGAATGAAGTAAATCCCCGGTTCAATAGTCAGTACAAAACCCGGTTGCAGTTCCCGTCCCAGGCGTAACGATTTCAGCCCGAATTGAGTACTCTTCGGCACACCGGCGTAACCGACAATCTGTTCGCCGAGATTTTCCATATCATGTACATCTAATCCCATCAGATGACCGGTCCCGCACGGAAAGAAAAGTGCATGTGCACCATTGGCTACCGCCTCTTTGCTATCTCCCCTGGTTAATCCCAATGCTTTCAGTCCGTCGAAAATTACCTCACCCACCCGGAGATGTACATCCCTGAAATTGACACCCGGTTTCGCCAGTTCAATCGCTTTATGATGTGCATCAAGCGTTATCCGGTAGATATCTTTTTGCCTTTCTGTAAACTTCCTGGATACAGGAAAGGTACTGCTCATATCGCCGGCATATCCCAATGGCGTTTCATATCCTGCATCCAAAAGAAACAGGTCTCCCTCTTTGAGTGTATTTCCGTGATAATGGTTATGCAGAAACTGTCCGTTGATGGTAGCAATAATCGGAAAAGAAAGATTGCCTCCCGCTGCGATAGCCACTTCATGCACCCTGGCGGTTACCTGCGCCTCCGTCATGCCTGCACGGGCATAATGCATGGCTGTAAAATGCATATCGGCCGTAATATCGACTGCCTTTTCAATTTCTTCGATTTCTTCCTCCGATTTGATATTACGCTGGTCGGCGATCGCCACGATCAAATCTTTGCTCACTTTAGCTGTTGCTTCCGTTACCGGATACCCGAGAAAGTCATTGAGTTTGAGAAAATGCTCAGCCCTGTAAGGCGGCAGATATTTTACCGATTGTTTGTCGAATCCGGCAATTTTCTTCCGGAACACTGACAGATCGCCTGTATAGCGGATACCGGCTTTTTCGGCCAGTTCACTGATCTTAGGCTGGGAGCCTGTCCAGACAATTGAATCGATCGTAGGATCATCACCGAAAATATATTCTTTATCCTCATCGATATCGATCAGTGCGATCAAACCGGGTTTACTGACTCCAAAATAATATAGAAATGTACTATCCTGACGGTAATAGTAGGTATTATCAGCGTAATTGATACCACATTCATCATTCCCGAGAAAAAGCAGTTTTCCTGTTTGAAACCGGGCTTTCAGTTTTGCTCTTCTTTCGACATAAATTTCTTTTGCAAACATACCTATATTATTTGTTTTATGGTCTCTTGGCGAAATCCATTATCACACAGCATTATCGCACGAAGTGCATTATCCTTCTATCGGTGAAGCCACATCACGAACCGCTATTACCCGGGATCACTGATTTTTTAACAATGTCCGTGCCCTCTCGATTATCGTATCCCGGTTTTTTTCCCTGTCTTCTCCCAGCATATCCACATAGATATCGGGTTCTACTCCAAATTCAATATGCTCTTTCTCCGCATTGAACATGGGGGAAGCTGAGAAACGGACCGACCAGCCGTTAGGCAGTTCGGAGGTGAATGGCAATCCACTGCCTCCACCTGTCTTGTCGCCCATGACAGTTACATTCGGGGCGTATTTCATTATGCTGACAAATTCATTGGTAGCACTGTAACATCCTCTGTTGGTGAGAACGACCACCGGCTTCTGATAACGTACCCTGTCGGAACTCTCCACATATTTCGGATACAGGGAGGAGAAATCGTTATGACCGGGTCCGACTTTATGGGAAATATAACCGATAAGCCGGCGTTCGTTAAAAAAGCGGCTTGCAATCCTTTCCACATTGGTAAGGCTCCCTCCTCCGTTGCTTCTTACATCAATAATAAGTCCCTGGCAAATAGCCATCCTGTTCAACACCTGATCAAGATTCCCATGTCCCACATCATTGGAAAAACTTCCGTAATAGAGATAACCGATGTTGTCTTCCAGTATCTTATACCTCATTCCGGAGGCAATACTGTAATCTTTCCCGAGATAATATTCCTGGATAGATGAGTCAAAATTAGCAGGATAATCGTCCTGCCATTCCCAATAACGGGTTACATCATGGGCAGCAGATAAATTTACATGTCCGTCCTTTAATTCTGCGAGCATCTGTCCCATGAGCTTAAAGAGGGCATCATTGTCCATCTCGGAAGTAATGCGCACGCTGTACTCCTTATACACTTCATCCCAATCGATATCCTTATATTCAAAAAAACAGTAATTCCTGTCCAGAATAGTCCATAATGCATCGAAATTACCTTTCGGATGGTTATCGAATTGCATACCCATATCACTACAACCCAGCCAAAAGACAAGTTGCAATAATAAAAGTGCAGTGTACATTCTCCTCTTCTTCATGCGCATATTGAATAGGGGAAGACAGTTCCAATTATAGAATGTCCCGGGCTATATGAGCCGGACAGTATAAAGTTTATCCGCAAGGGATCTTACTCACTCTCCTTCCGTGGCGTCCTCCTTCAAAAGGTGTATTCAGAAACATCACCAGTATTTCATAGATTTCCTCCTCACTGAGCAATCTGCCCGGCAGTGCGAGTACATTTGCATCATTATGTGCTCTTGCCAGGAAAGCCACTTCCGGATTCCAGCACAAAGCGGCACGGACTCCCTGGTGTTTATTCAGCGCAATGCTGATTCCTATTCCTGTTCCGCAAATAGCCACTCCCGGGTAACATTCGCCGTTCTCGATGGCCTTTGCCAAAGGATGCGCAAAATCGGGATAGTCACTGCTTTCTTCAGAGTAGGCCCCAAAATCCCTGTAAGGGATTCCTTTTTCTTCAAACACTTTGATGATGAATTGCTTTACTTTATAGCCCGCATGATCGGATGCCAATCCTATAGGCTTTTCTGAATTATCGAATAAAGACATGTTGATCAGTTTAAGTAGGAACGGTCATCCGCTATAATCGCCGACAACCGTCCGTGCCTTTTTATTATAACAGTTTTTTCACCTGTTCGTAAACATTCTTACCGGTATATCCCAGTTTCTCGTCGAGGACCTTATAAGGCGCAGAAAATCCAAAAGACGTCATTCCCCATACTGCTCCGTCAGAACCGACCAACCCTTCCAGGGTCACGGGAAGTCCTGCAGTAAGGCCAAACTTTTTCTTTCCTTTGGGTAACACGGAATCCTGGTATTCAGGGGATTGAGCTCTGAATAATCCCTCTGAAGGAACGGAAACTATGCGTACCTTCACTCCATCGGCGCGTAACAGGTCCGCTCCTTCTACCAAAGTAGCCACTTCCGATCCTGATGCAAGCAATATCACATCATAATTTGTATCGTCCTGTACAATATAGGCCCCCTTTGCTGCGTTCAGCGCTTCACTGAAACGCGACTCACCGGCCGGAAGGTCTTTGATATCCTGACGGGAGAGGATCAGACCTGTCGGCGTCCCACTGTTTTCTATTGCCATTTTCCAGGCTACGGTCGTCTCATGGGCATCGGCAGGACGAAGCACAAGCATGGAGTTTTTACTGTGATGATTCTGCAATTTCTCCAGCAGGCGTATCTGTGCCTCTTGTTCTACCGGTTGATGGGTAGGTCCGTCTTCCCCCACACGGAACGCGTCATGCGTCCAGATAAAAATGACTGGTGTTTCCATTAACGCTGCTACCCGAATGGATGGTTTCATATAATCGGAGAAAGCGAAAAATGTTCCGCAAGCAGGAATAACACCTCCATGAAGGCTCATTCCGATGCACAAGCAGGACATGGTAAATTCAGAAACTCCAACCTGCAAGAAAGCGCCTGAAAAATCATCCTTTGCAAAAGCTTTCGTATATTTCAAAAAACCGTCTGTTTTATCGGAATTGGAAAGGTCGGCAGATGCCACCACCATATTTTCCACCTGTTTAGCCAATTCGCCCAACACAGCAGCCGAAGCTGCACGGGTGGCGCTATTCGGTTTTTGCTGAATAGTTGACCAATCGATTTGCGGCAGTTCGCGTGCAAACCATTTACGTTTTTTCTCCGCCAGTTTGGGATTGGCTTTGGCCCATTCCTCCTGCTTCGCCCTTTTTGCCGATACTATTTCTTTCAGTTGCTCTTTCCGTCCGGCATACAGTTTTTCCGCCTCCGGGAAGATCACAAAAGGATTTTCGGAATCACCGCCTAAATTTTTGATCGTTTGGTCGAAATCAGCGCCTGCAGCACTTAATGGTTGTCCATGTGTAGATACCTGGCATTCGAACGAAGTACAGTCTGCCGCCAATGCGCCACGTCCCATCACGGTATCCCCTATGATCAGTGTCGGTTTCTCTTTTTCGGCTTTCGCCTCTGTCAATGCACTGCGGATCTCCTCCACATCATTACCATCGATAGATATCACTTTCCAATTCCATGCTTCATACTTTTTGGCCACATCTTCACTGGTGACTACGTCCGTAGTAGTGGAGAGCTGTATATTGTTAGAATCATAAAACATGATCAGGTTACCCAATCCCAAATGGCCGGCAATACGCCCTACTCCCTGAGAAATTTCTTCCTGGATGCCTCCGTCGGAGATATAGGTATAAATAGTATGATCTACGATATCTCCCAACCTCGCCTGCAAAAATCTGGCTGCAACAGCCGCCCCGGCTGCGAAAGCATGACCTTGTCCCAACGGACCGGAGGTATTCTCTACACCCCGCATCACATCGATCTCAGGATGCCCCGGTGTGGGACTACCCCACTGACGAAACTCTTTTAATTCATCCAGGGAAAATTTGCCGCTGAGACAAAGCACAGAATACAGCATCGGCGACATATGTCCCGGATCAAGGAAAAACCGGTCTCTTGATTCCCATGTCGGATCTTCGGGATCATATTCTAAAAACTCAGAAAAAAGGACATTGATAAAATCGGCTCCCCCCATTGGTCCGCCGGGATGGCCTGATTTTGCCCGCTCTACCATCGATGCCGAAAGAATTCGAATATTATCGGCCGCTTTGTTCATTAAGGTGTTATCGTTCATAAAATATCGGTAAAATATAAAGTCTTAATTTACAATTCACATGTAATTTAATATCGAAAGGGTTATTATTCACAAAGGTAATTCTTTTTTTAATTTTCAGACTGAAATAATTGATATGTTTGAGACTTTTTTTGGCATGATTTCACGGATTTTCATGCTAGCTTGCCAATCTTACCGGGGAATATTGCTATTTTTGCGTGTGATGAGTTTAAGTAAAAGCAAAATAAAATATATCCGGTCGTTGAATGAAAAGAAATTTCGCAACGAACACAATACTTTCGTGGCCGAAGGAACAAAACTGGTTTTCGACCTGATAGCCACCTGCCGTTGTCAACTTATTGCGGCACTACCTTCCATCTTATCGTCTCATCCCGAATTAAAGGCAGAAGAGGTTATCACGGCGGATGAAAACGAATTAAAAAAGGCTACTTTTTTAAAAACAGCACCGCAAATCATAGCCGTCTTTTATCATCCATCGCAAAAGATTGAAAAAATTGATTTCGATAACCGGTTATGCCTCGTACTCGACGGCATTCAGGATCCGGGCAATATGGGGGCCATTGTCCGTATTGCCGACTGGTTCGGAATTGAACATATCATCAGCTCTTACGATACGGTGGATATCTTTAACCCTAAAACCGTACAAGCTACCATGGGAGCCATTGCCCGGGTAACTGTATTTTATACCGATCTTGTTGAGTTCCTGCGACAACAATCGCATCTTCCCATTTACGGCACTTTCCTGGAAGGGGATGATATTTATTCTACTACGCTTTCCGATAACGGTTTCATTGTTATGGGAAGTGAAGGCAGGGGTATTGGCAATGAAACGAAGAAGTTGATCAACAAAAAACTTTTTATCCCGAATTTTCCGGAAGGAAGAGCTACTTCCGAATCATTGAACGTGGCAGCAGCCACGGCTATCACCTGTGCGGAGTTTCGGCGTAGGGCACGGTAGTTTTTCCGGATAACCGCCCCCTGCTCGGCTATACACAGGATAAAGCAAAAAAAAAAATCACGTATGTAAAATACGTGATCACCTAAAACAAATCTAAAAAGGATAAAAACTCACTTCCGTGAGAGTGGGTGGAGAACGGGGCTCGAACCCGCGACCTTCGGAACCACAATCCGACGCTCTAACCAGCTGAGCTACATCCACCGTGTTTCAAATCGAGTGCAAAGGTACATCTTTTTTCTAAATTCTCACACAAATCAGCAAAAATTTCCAGTCCAAAATTTTTAAATTCACAATAATGGTTATCTACCACATGTACCAGCGTTTAATAACATATCATCGCTATCCGTTATAAACGCGATCATTAAAAATCTGCTGCAATTCCGTCAGGTATAATAACATAATAGATTTCATTCTTGGATTGAGGCCTCACATCTGATGTAATATGCACCGTTACATCGGTATTTTCAGAGGTGATATAAGCGCAATTTGGGGTATTTCCATTTGGTTCCTCAACACCAGAGATAGGTTGATGAGCCCTAAGGTATGTCAATGGAATTGTTTTATCACCGATCATCGGGCGATGAAATGTTATCGCAGCTTCAGGCACATGCCTAAAGCCATCCTTAAAATCATATGTTTCGACGAAGGCATGATTTCCACTTCTCCATTCAAGCTTTTCACCGGAGAATAACAAACGCCCTATCCGAGTTACCGTGCCATCCTTTTTGTCGGTTACCATCATACAGACCCAGGAATGGGATTCCCCTTTGAACTCTATAGTCTCTTCCTTGACCAATGATAGCGTATAGGTTCCTTCCGTCCATTCATAAGGCCGCCTTACACTGCAAAACTCCCCTTCATATCCCGCACTCTCGCACAGTCCGTTCTCGTACATCTCCACGTATTCCAGGCCTATGGGAGTTACGTGGTCACGACTCCAACGAGAGAAAATACCTCCTTTGCCTCCACCTACCCTTTTAGTCATCTCTTTGGTAGTAAATCCTCCTATATTAGTCTGAATCCCGGCATAAAATGTCTCACCGTTAAAAGCGCCGTTAAAAGGGGCTATATAGAGAAAATAATCTGTCGACACGTCCCGGTCAATCGTTATATCCATATCTATCCGCTGGAAATCGGGTATAGAGTCTGCATAATCCCAACTGAGCACCATCAGATGCCAGGGAATTGATGGAAGCGTTATATTCTTCAACTCTGCGAGTTCATAAATGTCACCTTTAAATTCATTTATTGTGCCGGCATATTCTTCCATCCTCTGCTTCTTTCTCTCTTTCTGTATCAAGAGAAACGAATCCAGAATTTCAACCGTTTTCAAACCATTTTCATTATCTCCTTTATTGAAATACAGAGACTGCAAGAAAGGTATCATATCATCTTCAAACACACTTCCATAATATTTTTCCAGAAACAAAGGCAACTGCTGGAAAAAGCTATCCGGCCTATCCAGATGCATACTTGTCAGAAGGCTATAAGAATCTGTAGTAAAAGGGTGATAAATACTGTCTTTGTGGTGGTCGTAAAAATTGATTGCCTCATCAAATCGCGATCTGTATAACATATCTACCAATTCCTGATCGTAATTTCTCGTTTGAGAAGAAAGAGAAAGTGATCCGAAAGCAATTAACAAGACCAGAATAATGTGTTTCATACTACTTCTTTTAAAAAGTTGATATATCTTTTACCTTCAAGATTAACGGAAGATCATTTTTTATTAAAAGTTAACCAGGCACAATGTGGCTGAAATATAGAGCAATAAAACGACAAAAACAAATTTTTATATATTTTTAATCAATCTATGGAAATATATTGACAATTTACCCATTCACAAAAATCAAAAGATTATGATTGCGAAGAACAACCTGAACCAATACCTGCGAACATAAGATTTTTATGCTTCAAAACAGTAAAATTTCCTCTGATATATTCTTCTTGCACGAAAAAATATTATATTTACAGAATATTAGATGCGCCTCGGACAAGCTCAAACGAGTTTGGCTTGTCTCTCGGTTTTCACTATATTTGAAGTTGTTTTAATCAAAAAACGAATAGACTGTGTCAAAAAAAGTCAAACTGTCCGTATTGGGAATATCTTTCAGTCAGGTGCAGGCCGGAGCTTATGCACTTATTTTTGCGGAGGAGAACGGTATACGCCGGCTACCGATTGTCATTGGTACACCTGAGGCACAATCCATTGCCATTGTAATGGAAGGGATTATCCCACCCAGACCTCTTTCGCACGACCTTATTTGTTCTATCTGGAATGAACTGGGGATTGAATTGTTGGAAGTTTTGATCCATAAGTTTGAAGACGGTGCATTTTTCTCGGAATTACTACTATTACAAAACGGCAAAGAGTATCGCATCGACTCCCGCACCTCCGACGCAGTAGCATTAGCGATCCGCACCCACTCCCCGATTTTCACGACTGAGGAGATCATGCAAAAGATGGCAATCGTTTTCGATGAGCAGGCACCCGCAAGTTCAACAGAGTTGGAAAGTAGTGAACCCGTTCAGGGGGACGAGGAATTATCGGATCTAAGATTGGACACTCTTAAGAATCGTCTTAACGATGCAGTGAAGGAGGAGAATTACGAACTGGCGACCCGCCTGCGTGATGAAATAAACCGAAGGGAAAATAAATCCTGAACCCAGGCTTATGGCTGACACACTCTTCTATTCACCCACTATCCTGCAAAGTTGCCGACTTCCAGAAAAGGAATCACAGCACTGTGTAAAAGTACTTCGTATGCGGGAAGGGGACAAGTTAACCGTCACCGACGGGAAAGGTTTCTTTTACGAATGCATACTTATCCAGGCCAATCCAAAGCAATGCATGGTGAGTATTCAAAACAGCATTGAGAAACCTAAAGGGTGGGATTATAATCTCCGGGTGGCTTTTGCCCCTACCAAACAGATGGAACGGAACGAATGGTTTGTGGAAAAAGCCGTAGAAGTAGGGATTGATACCGTTATACCGATTCTCTGTCACTATTCCGAACGAAAAGATATCAAAACAGAACGTTTGGAAAAAATTGCCGTTTCGGCAATGAAACAATCACAACAGGCTTTCCTTCCTGAGATTGAAAAGTTAACAGGATTCAAGGATATCATATCCCGGCCGTTTAACGGTAAAAAATTTATTGCCCATTGCTATGATCTTCCCAAAGAACCACTGGCACAACACTACAAAAAGGGTAAAAATGTCCTTATCCTTATCGGGCCCGAAGGAGATTTCAGCCAGGAGGAGGTAGAAGAAGCAATTGCTGCCGGTTTTGAACCTGTCACCCTAAGCGAATCGCGGCTTCGGACTGAAACTGCCTGCCTTGCGGCAGTACAGACTATACATGTGATAAACTCCCTATAATAATCTATCCCCAGACAAATCATCTTGCCACAGCAGCTTAATATGTGCTTTCTACCGTAACTTCTTTTTCCAACCGGATTATTTTGCCTGCGCTGGTAACACCTTCGCCAATGACCTGATAAGTGGTCGGCGTATCGGCAGAATAAAACTCCACCCATGCTTCTCCCTCCTTAGAGAACTGCACATTCGGTCTCCAATAGATTGTAGTGCGGAGATCGGGTGATGATGACTCTTTCTGTTCCTGCGTTTCATAAGCCGGTGTATAAAATTCTGCAGGAAGCTGATAGCCCAAGGGTTTTATCCTGTCGATATTCAACGATTTTACGTTTTTCTGAACAAAGCCACGTTTTGTCGTTATTACAACAGCACCCTCGGTATTAGGAGCATAAGTAAACAAGCCCAAATTATTTTTAAGAACAAACAAGTTATCGACATCACCTATATCAATCGATTCAATCTGGAAATTTTCGTATTTTACACCATCAATAATAAATAACACGGGTTTATCAGATTGAGTAGTGGTCACTTTATCGAAGCCACTGACAACCAGACTGGGGTTGGAGACCAACAACGATCGGAAGCTACTGTAATTCCGTTTTTCCAGATCTTCCGCAGTAACCAGTCCCGATGCATAGAGAGAAGAATAGTACATTGATTCTTTGTATTTTTCTAATTTTGGAGCAGAGACAGTAACCTCTTCCAGCATAATTGTACGTATGCCGTATTTCAAACTATACTCTTCATTGGCTTTCTTCATATAAGCGTCTAAATCAACAGTCGGCTGACCAGTCGCCAGGCTGCGTATGGGAATAGTAGAAAAAGTGTAATCAGGAAAAGTTTCCTGGTCTAAATGAATAATATTACGTCTTCCTCCTTTCTTGCTCAATGATTGTACCGTAATTTCGGTGTTTTCAGGATATTCCACTTTAAACATAAAGCGCCCTTTCTCATCTGCCTTCGTTGTTTCCCCGCTATACAGTGAATCCAGGGTGGCATACAGGCTAATCTCTCCTTCCTTCAGACTTCCAAATAAAACTTCTGATCTTCCACTTATTTCCTGAAATTCCTCAGGACGAAACTGATCGGGAACAGCTATATTTCCCTTAAGCACTTCAGGGATATCGTATCGTCTCCACCCTTGGGTCAGCATTAATGCATCGAGTGCATATTTATCCGCAATAGCATAGTCTTTAAAATAACTGGCGGGTGATTCTATAAAACCTTTCAGTTCTGAAGAGAGTAAAAGAGTAGAAAGCAAGCTGGTTGTCGTGTCCTGGCGAACAGCGTTTTTATCGGTCACAGCCACTGCTATATTGTCGGAGAAGGCAATTGTGTCGGAATCTGCCAGTCGCAGCCTGAGACGGATGAGTTGCCTCCGCTTGTATGCCGGGGATGATAATTCGGTATCCAAAGCAGCAAAATCATTCGGATTCAAATTAAATACCATCCGCTCGCTGAGAATTTCATTCTTATTACTCAAGAGGAGAATGCTTATGATTCCGGTTGGGAAATTATTAGCAGCAAAGGAATAGGTTCTTGATGGGTTTTCCCAAAGCTGATGGAAATAAACTACGCCTTTGTTGTGTACCAGGATATATACGGGATCATCCGGCACCGCATTCCCTCTCAGCATCGAGACTACGATTCTATTTTCGCCGGTAAGCCTGGCAGAAACCGTTCTTGAGCGAAAGTCGGGAATAGGGAGATCTATCCGTTTTGTATCACTGGTTTTCGTCTTGCAGACAGCGTAATACTTTTCATTTGCCTGGGGAATAAAATTAAAAAAACCCATACCGAATTTCAAGGCTCTGAATTGTACAATCTCCTCGTCTTTCGAATTGAACAGGGTACCGGTCACCTCTTCACTCAATCCTGAAGGATTAATGGCTTTAAAACCTACCTGACATGTCTGACCGGGAACGAGATAACCTCCCTCGGGGTGGAAGGTGATGTCAAAATCGTTTGTATCATACGGTATCGGATAATATTTGTTATATTTTCTTCCGTTATGTACAACACCTAACAGCAAATTGCGGTTATTCCTTTTCCTTGTGAATAAGAAATCCCATTTAAAATTGCTGCTACTATCCGGAGAGATTCTTCTTTCAGCTTCATCTAAAAGTTGAAAAGTCACAATGTCGGGGGTTATGGTATCTTTGCCTGCAGTATCTACAAATTTGAAATTCACATTTACCCTGTTTCCGTTTACCACAAAATTGGGGACAGGCTCAATCTGTAAGGAATAAGGATCCAGCACCTGAATTGTCTTCTTAAAGAAAGCCTCGTTCCCCTGATTTTTCATATACCGGGTGTATGCCCTTATGGTATAATTGCCTTCCGGAAGCTCTTCATCCAGATCGAGATAACCCGAATAAACACCGATGCTGTCGGGTCTGATTTTGATCCGCTGTATCATCTGGTCAAAAGGACTGAATAATTCAACATACACATACCTGCTTAAAAAAGCAGGCATATTGGTGGTCGCTTCAACCAGATGGCTTCGGAGCCAAACACGTTCGCCCGATAAATAAGCAGATTTATCCGTTTGGACGTGTATTTTTTCATGGGAAAACCTTGCCAGTTGTTCCATAAACCGATTGGTCACCTCATCCGGCTCCTGGGCGAAAATAATCCCGGAAATACTCAAAAGAAAAAGGATGGAGATTAACTTTTGCATGATACAAGAAATTTATTATCAATCACTAAGGCAAATATAGGGCATTTTTCCGACAAAAGTAAAGGTTTCGACGGATTTTACATTTCCATAGAGTAAAGTCTGTCTCTTTTTGACCTTATCAGACTTCTTTCTTTACCGTGCAGGAAGAAATGATATTTTTTTGTATTTTTGTCTTAATATTATGCTTGGGTAAATATTTTTTTCGTTTCAGCACTTTGATAATCAAAATTTTGCCCGAAACATACAACTTTTATTAATTTTTTAGGTATTACTGCAATGAAAAAGAACCTTCTTATCCTCGCTTTTGGCCTGTTATTTCTTGCAACAGGTTGTAATGTTGACAGTGCGAAAAAAGAGTTGCCAAGAATTGCCATCGCGGGCATTGCCATCGAGTCCAGCACATTTTCACCGGCGGTGACACATGAAGAGGCTTTCAGAGCGCGCACAGGAGAAGAGATATTCTCTTACTATCCCTTTATGTCCCCCGACTCGGGAATAATTAACCGTGCCGAATGGCTTCCCACCCTCCGCGGACATGCCATGCCTGGAGGTATTGTCACACGCGAGGCATATGAATCGTTGGTGATAAAGACTTTGGACATGTTGAAAGAGATATTGCCTTTGGACGCAGTTTTCTTCGATATTCACGGCGCAATGAGTGTACAGGGGTTAGATGATCCGGAAGGTGATTTTCTGGTTCGCATTCGTGACGTAGTAGGCACTGATGTATTGATCTCCACATCGATGGATCCGCACGGAAGTGTCTCACCCCGCCTGGCACAGAATACCGACCTGATAACCAGCTACCGGCTCTCTCCCCACGAAGATGCTATCGAAACGAAAAAAAGGGCCGTCACCAACCTGCTCGACAGGCTGGAAGGCGGAAAGGGAAAACCAGCTTATAAAGCGTGGATTCCTGTTCCTATTCTGCTCCCGGGTGAAAAAACAAGTACCCGCATCGAACCGGGGAAAACTCTTACCGGCCAGATTCCCGGGCTGCTTGAAGAGGATAAGGTGATCGATGCCTCCGTCTGGTTATCTTACCCCTGGGCTGATGCACCGCGAAACCATGGAGTGGTAATGGCATATGGAGACGATAAAGAAGCAGTAGCCAGGGTAGCTGAAAAGCTGGCACATCATTTCTGGAACGTAAGGAAAGAATTTGATTTTGTAGCTCCCACTACTTATCTGGATAATGCATTGGCACAAGCATTGGCAAGCGATAAAAAACCATTTATCATTAGTGATATGGGAGATAATCCTACTGCCGGTGGTGCGGGAGATGTCACCTGGACATTGCATGAGCTTTTCAAACGCCCCGAGTTCCGGTCGTCCGGGAACAAAACTTTGATCTATGCATCCATTCCCGGTCCGGAATTGGTCAGACAAGCCATTGAAGCAGGGATTGGCGGACAGGTAGATGGTATGGCGGGTGCCGAAGTGGATAATCGTTATGCGCCGCCAATTCGCCTGAAGGGAGAGGTGACGGCCATTGATGAAGATGAAGACAATGCCAAAGCTGTGGTGAAAAGTGGCAATATCTACACCATTGTAACGGAAAAAAGGACGGCCTATCACTACGAGAAGAACTTCACCGACCTGGGATTAAATCCGAGAGAAACTGATATTTTAGTGGTGAAGATAGGATACCTTGTGCCAGAATTGTACGATATGCGCGGCGATTGGGTGATGGCGCTTACACCCGGTGGTGTGGATCAGGATCTGTTGAGGTTACCGTATGAGAGAGTTCAACGCCCGATCTATCCGCTTGACCCGGATATGGAAGATCCCGATCTCAGTGCACGGTTTATTCCTCTTTCAGACGAAATAAAAAGATAAAGTGATTTGGAAAAATGATATTGCAGAATTAATTAGCTGAATAATGACCAAAAAGGAGCGTTACAAAAAGGTACTCGACTGGTTTATAGAAAATGCGGAATCAGCCGAGACGGAATTGCATTACCAGAACGATTATCAATTGCTGGTAGCGGTAATACTCTCCGCGCAGTGTACCGACAGGCGGGTGAATATGGTCACGCCTGCTTTGTTCGAAGCGTTTCCCACACCTGACGTGATGGCTGTTTCAACCCCCGAAGCAGTTTTCGAATACATCAAATCCTGCTCCTATCCCAATAACAAAGCAAAAAATCTGGTCGGGATGGCAAAAAAGCTGCTCTCCGACTTCGGGGGTGAAGTGCCTAACGATATCGACTCGTTGCTTACCATCCCGGGCGTTGGCCGTAAAACAGCCAATGTGATGCTGGCTGTCGCATTCAATAAACCTGCCATGCCCGTAGATACGCATGTTTTCCGTGTAGCAAACCGCATCGGATTGACCGACAATTCCAAAACACCACTTGAAACAGAACGGGAACTGGTGAAATATATTCCGGCAGAATTGCTCTCAAAAGCACATCATTGGCTTATCCTACATGGGCGATACATCTGCGTGGCGCGAAGACCGAAATGTGAGATCTGCGGTCTCAGCCCATGGTGTAAGTATTACAAGAAAAAAAGAGGAGGGTTATCTGGTGTTACGATAAATCCCTCCTCTATAAGCCCTTAATTTTTTAGTCTATTCTGCGTTAGGTATTTCTTTTTTCCTATGCAGCACCAGATACACGATCGGCAGAATTCCAACGGTATTGAATATCGCAATAAAGATAAACCACACCAGATGATTGTTTCGTGCCGATTTCCACATAGCGATCACTTTCATCACTGCATCGAATAGTGCAAGCACCACAATTACAATGATGCCCCAAATCGGGAGATTTGCTAAGCTGTCGGGCATAATTAAAAATGTTTTAAATTATTGAACTGAAAATTTGTAAATACACCGGCTGGTATATTTCTCCCCAGGCTTAAGGTAGGGTGATGGCCAGTCCGGCTTGTTAGGAGAGTCCGGATATTTTTGTGTTTCCAGACAAATAGCATTGCGTTTATTATATACGGCACCATACTTACCGGTTATCGTTCCATCAAGGAAGTTTCCTGTATACACCTGTACTCCCGGTTCAATTGTGTATACTTCCAGTTGAATACCGGTAACAGGCGAATAAACCGTAGCTGCCACCTGCGAAATGTCGCCTTTGGTATTCAGCACCCAATTATGGTCGTAACCATCACCATTTTTCAACTGATCAAAATCATATTGGTCGATACGCTCACCTATAGCAGTAGGTGTCCTGAAATCCATCGGCGTACCCTCCACTTTTTCGATTTTCCCTGTCGTCATAAATGTGTCATCCACCGGAGTGTACTCATCCGCATTGATCATCAACAGGTCATTGAGGATAGTGTTATTGGCATCACCCGACAGATTGAAATAAGAGTGATTGGTCAGATTAACCACCGTCTCCTTGTCCGTTTCAGCTTCATATTGCAGGTCAATGGCATTATCATTTGTCAACGTCATCGTCACCTTCACATTCAGGTTACCGGGAAATCCGGCTTCTCCGTCTTCCGACAGGTAAGTTAATACCACTGATTGCTCATTCGGCTGGACAGCATCAAAAACTTTAGAATCAAATCCTTCCGGCCCCCCATGCAGGGTATGTCCGAAATTGTTCTGGGGCAATTCATATTCCACACCGTCCACAGTAATCTTTCCGTGTGCAATCCGATTGCCGTAACGACCGATAGTAGCACCGAAATTATTGTTGATATTGATATAGTCCTGTATGTTATTAAACCCAAGCACTACATCCTGTAATTTACCATCCCTGTCGGGAACCATCACCGAGACAATTCTTCCACCGTAGTTGGTTACGGTAACCTCCACACCGTTCGCATTCTTCAGTACATAAAGGTTGACCGAGTCACCGTTTACGACTGCCTGAAAGTCGCTCTTCTTCAATCCCGAGAGTGTTGTTTCCTCCGCGGGAGCCTCTTTTTGTTTGTTGGTACATCCGGCTATGGCTATGATTGCCAGCAGCAGGATTAATCGATTGATTTTTATCATTTTTCCTTTATATTTAATAAATTCTTTCGCAAATTTACATGATTTTATTTATGTACCTATGATTTACTTCGATAAAAATTTTTCAGCTCTGCCGGGAGAGAGCAATTCCCATAGCGATGCCACCGTCCATCCCGGAGCAAAAATATCATTATAAAATCCTTTTCCATTGCGTCCGTAATCCCAATTGGTGTGCTGCACCACTTCGGGATAATATCCTGTTTTTGCTACACCGCACATATGGTTTTCAAACGGCAACAGCTGACGCATCGATGAAGAGATGACTTTGACAAAATCGTCAAAACGAGGTTCATCATATCGTTTAGATAGCCAGTTCAGCACTGAACCGAACTCGAAGATAAACACATCGATATGGTTGTTCTCTACCGATACATTCCCCCATCCTCTGGTTTCCAGACCGATGTCACCTATCATCTGCCCCTGGGCAAACGGCACATCCCACATGTAATACCAGGAAAGAGCAAAGTAGGATGCTTTAAGAGAGAGATCGGAATAGCGCTGTTGTTCATTCCCTTTGGAAATCAGTGCCAGATAGTACATTGCCGTTGCAGCATACAAAGAGGCCTCTTTATCTTCGCAGTTAGCATCCAAGGTAGAGGAAAAATAGTCGGCTTTGGAAATAATTTCCTTCTCCAGATAATCAGCTGTTTTTTTAGCGGCATTCAGGTATTTTTTGTCGTTAAAATATTTATAAGCCATTACCAATGGTACCGTTACCGAAGGCGTACTACCACCGCTTCCATCTTCGATAGTCAGGTCATCATTAAACTTACGTGGAAAACTTCCGTCTTCATTTTGCAGAAGCAGGATTTTCTCCAATAGAGATTTCATTTTACTCTCCCATTCCGGATGTTTTCGGCCGTTCTCTTTTTCATACTGAAGGAAATGGAACATAGCATATAAGCCTTCGGATTGACGACGAATACTAAGTGTAAGTGTATTGGGTTTCGCCCTGTCATCATCAAAATTCACAAATTCACGGAAAAGCCCGTTGGGTGTAAAACCATGATCCAGATAACTATCGAAAACGGAATAACTATTGGATACCAATTCGGCACGATTATTCTGCTGTCCGTATTCCAATGCATTGAATGCATTCAACAGCACCCTCCCTACAAAACCTATCTCCGCCCGGCCTACACTTTCGCAGGTAGCCACGACCATTGCTTCTCCCGAATTGAATTTCAGGGGATGGTCGCTCACAAAACTCTGGGTGAAAAATCCGGTAAGGGTTTCTTTTACGAAATCATCGCTGAAAGGGATATCCACTGGTTCTGGACGCCAGGTATCGTAACTGTATTCCCATAATTGACGGATAAGTCCCGAAAAATCAGAAACTTTACCCGATTGCAGGAGCCATGCCAGTTTGATCGATTCTCCTTTTTCAAGATATTGGAATGCTTCTACCGGCGGCGCCAACGTAAGTTTCCTGATATACGTCTTCGGAGTTTCATAATAGGGAAACCCGAAAGAGATATTGGCATTACTGTTCACATTTTCAAATCCGGTATAACCAATCGATGTTTTACCGGAAACGATCACTTCTCCTTCTTTATGTGTTGTAAGCGCTTCTTCCTTAAAATCGTCCATTCGCATAACTGAAAGATACTCCCCTGTCCTTTCATTGAAAACAGCGGTCATCGGCACACTCAACCGGTCTTCACGTACCGTCCAGCTATCAGATGTATGAAAAGAAGGCGCTTCTTTGGGTGAACGCAGATTACGGCGATACCAAAATCCGGGCATATAGAATTGACAATCATCATGAGAGTAAGTGGTATTGATCCGCTGTTTGAAATTAAAATAGATATCTTCCTGAGCTGAGATCACCACTTCTATTCTATTCTTTTCCACTGTCCGTGTAATGACAACCGGAATATCCTTATCTGCTTTTAATTGAACTGACCGCTCTCCCGTTGTTCCTTTCAATGGATAGTGGACGGCGTTGTTACCGGGATTTTTTAACGCTATTGAAGCATCTAAGTTGGTTACAGGAATCTGAGCAGTTATGTATCTCACATTCAGCAGACACAAAATAGCGATAGAATATAAAGTGATTTTTTTGATTTGCATACGATTAAAATTTAGATACAAGAACCAAGACACAAGAACCAAGACAATTTAATCATGTACTTATGTGATAACGGTTATCATGCTCGTTTCATACAAAATTTATCTTATTTAAATATGGGTTTTTCGGCTTCAAAAGAGGGGCTGCCCCCTTCAATATAAGGCCAGTCGTTTTCCCATTGCACCTGATCCATTACCAGCACACGTCCTTTGGGATTATCTACGGATACAGCGTGATAGAAGATCCAGTCCTGTCCCTCCTTATCCTCCACAATCTCGGAATTATGCCCTGTTCCCACAAATTTCTGATTTTTTTGAATAATTATTTCATGATGATTATCCATCATCGACCTGCCCTGCTTGTCAAGATAAGGGCCGAAAAGATTATCGGAACGACCTGCTACAGTAGTATAGGTACTGTTCAGTCCTTCACAGCAGGATCCGATGGAAGCAAACATATAATAGTAACCGTTCCGTTTGTGTATATACACTCCTTCGTATGCTGTCCCGGCCACCTGTTGTTTTTCTGCTCCCGGCTTCAGGGAAAGGCCATCATCCGAAAGTTCAATGGCATAAATGCCGCGGAAGCTTCCCCAAAAGAGATATTTTTTCCCTTCCTCTTCGATATAAAAAGGATCGATAGAGTTTTGCACATTGATCTCGTTGCTGCGGAAAAGCTTACCGTGATCGGTATAAGGTCCTTCGGGCTTATCCGCTGTCGCAACACCGATGCCGCAGGTCCATTCACCACCCCAGACCGACATGGAATAGTACAGCACATACTTTCCGTCGATGAAATTGATATCGGGTGCCCACAATCCGCCATTGGGTTCAAACGTAGGGCGGGTTGCATTGGTAAATGCGGTACCTGTCATTTCCCAGTTGACCAGATCTTCAGAACGGTGAATAGGCATATTCCTGGTATCTTCTGTTGCAAAGAGATAGAAATAACCGTCATCTGCCCGTATAATGGTGGGATCAGGAAGACTGTAATTAACTACAGGATTTTTATAAATATTCTCTTTATCATTAACTGGCTTATTATCTACCGGTTCAGCACTTTTACAAGAAGTAAACACGGTGATTAGAAAAAGAAATGTAACTAAGCGGATCATTCTTTATTTTTTAATAATTTTTCCTTTGATCATCCATACACCGATCTTATCGGAATTAAAGTTTGTAGAAGCCAGAGCAGCAATGGTATTATCTCCTAAATCATACAATGAATTCCATTTTGCCTCTTTCGACAGTGGTACATCAAAAGGCTGCGAAGGATTCCTGAAACCAGAGGGACTATCGCTCACTACAACTTCCATGGTAGACAGTTCCCAATCGGAAGACCTGTTTTTCGTAGTCTGGTAAGAGAGCACATAGACCCCTTTATCGGTAAGTACCAGATAAGGAGCTCCGGCATAGACCTCACTCCCCAGTGGGTCTCTCAAAGCCGAATAACGATAAGGTGAATCTTCCAGAACAGGGTTTGCCCAGGCCTGTTCAACCGGACTCTGTACCAGCCAGGGTTTAAACTGCTTTGACAAGTTGTCTTCAATAGCCACATATATTTTACTGCCATCATGTACTGCCACAGGCATTCCATCCCGTTTCCCTTTCCGGAAAGAGACTGTGGTATGTTCTTCCGACCATGAAGCACCGTTATCAGTGGAATAGAGCATAGAGATCTCCTGCTCATCGGAATCGCGATAAGGCGATTCATTGGCGAAATAAAGATGTAATGTACCGTTGGGTAATATGAGGAAAGAAGGCTCCCAACATCCGTCCCTGAAATAAGTTCCGGCCTGGTAAAGAATATCCGCCTCCGTCCATGTAGCTCCATTATCCCTACTCCTTTTCAATGCGATAGAAAAAGGGAAAACACCTTCATCACGTGGACGCAGGTTAGAGGCAAGAAGGATGTCACCATTGTCCAGTTGGATTACTTCAGGATTGGCTATATTCACTCTTGTACTTTCACCGGTTTGTTCATCTGTATAATTAAATGCTTCGTATGCCATCACCGGTTCACTCCAGGTTGTACCTTCATCGGTACTTTTTTTCACCATCAGATCACCTCTCCTGTTCTCATACACCACGATAAGAGAGTTATCCTTTAACCTCCGCAGACGGGGATAGCCACCCTCATCTGCAATGCAGATGAGGGTATTCTTTTCCCATGCAATGAAATAATCTTCACTTCCCTGTTTTTCCTCACTTTGACAAGTAATGAAAGTGAAAAACAGGAACAGAAATAGATTTATTTGCTTAATATATTGCATATCTCCTGATTCACTTTTCTCACTCTATCCTCATCTACTTTGACCAGTTTCCTGTCATAAGTCAATAATCCGTTTACTTCGACTTCGACATCGGTAGTCTGGGTATAAACAGCGGCGGAGAATCCCTGACGGATCAGTTGTTTCAGTTGCTCGGCATATTTGATATACTCATCGGTCACCTCTTTGGAACTATTGAACTGCACATAACCCCAGTTACGATCGGGTTCCCAGAGATGTTCCTTGTTAGCCCATCCGATTCCGCCATATTCACCAAGCACGGTAGCACGCTGGGCATCGTACAGATAGAGTTGGGGAGCGGGATATTGGTGCAGGTCGAGTATGTCTCCCACAGTGTAATGATTACCACCGCTGGCAGGATTCACTAAGCGGGAGGGGTCATATTGTTTTGTCCACTCGGCAATCTCCTGGGTTTTGAATTGTCCCCACGCTTCATTAAAAGGAACCCACACGCCAATCGACGGATAAGAATAGAGATAATCCATGATCTCTTTCCATTCTTTACGGAAATTGGCCTCCGACTCGGCGGAACGCACCCTTTCCGCACCGTCGAAATACTTTCGCATCTGCCATTCGGGGCCCCTGTCACCATTAGGCATATCCTGCCATACAATTATTCCGTGACGGTCGCAGTGTGTATACCACCGTGCCGGCTCTACTTTCACATGCTTACGGATCATATTGAACCCAAGTTCCTTGGTTTTCACCACATCGTATTCCAGAGCCTCATCGCTAGGTGCTGTATAGAGTCCGTCGGGCCACCATCCCTGGTCGAGGGGGCCGAAATGGAAAAGATCTTTGTTATTGAGTTGTAAACGTACAATTCCCTTATCATCGCGCTTCATGGAATATTTACGCATAGCGGCATAACTTGCCACTTTATCGAGCTGCTTATTACCATCCCAAAGGGTAATTTCCAGGTCGTAGAGATACGGACTGTCAGGCGACCAGAGTTTTACATTTTCCGGCATCGTGATTTCCACCGGCAGGTTGTTGATGGCCTGCCCGGTTGCTACAACACGGGAACCTTCCTTTACTTTCACTTCTACCTTAGCAGCAGAAGTGCACACATTAGTGATAGCCTGGACTGCTAATATATTTTTATCTACATCAGGCGTAATCCTGATATTTTCGATATGTGTTTCAGGTACCGGCTCCAGCCACACCGTCTGCCAGATCCCGGTCACCGGCGTATACCAGATACCTTCCGGTTTATTCACTTGTTTTCCGCGTGGTTGGTATCCCTCGTCAGTGGAATCCCACACTTTTACAACGAGTGTGTTATTGCCATTGACAAGTGCGGGAGTAATATCGAAAGAGAAAGGGGTATATCCACCGGTATGTTGTCCTACTTTCACACCGTTTACCCATACATCCGCTTTCCAGTCCACCGCCCCAAAATGAAGGAGTATCTTATTGTTTCTCCATTTAGACGGTACGGTAAACTCACGCTGATACCATAGTTCATTGTCGCTGCCCACCCTTTTTTGTACTCCCGAGAGGCTTGATTCTACGGCAAACGGCACCAGGATCTGGCCGTCGAAATTGGTCGGTTTTTGTTTTCCAACCGGAAGGATGGCATAATTCCACAACCCATTAAGATTCTGCCATTCACCGCGCTCCATAATGGGTCTTGGATACTCGGGTAACACATTATTCACGTCGATTTGCGTTGCCCACCGGGTTTTAATCTTGTCTCCAGCCGGTTGCCACTGGGCTGAGACAGAAAAAGTTGTTACAAGTAAAATAAATAAAACTAGTTTCGATTTCATAAGACAATATTTATTATTAACATTAAAGTCATATGGAACTCGCATTTAATCATTATCTTTAGTGTAATAATGTTCCTGCTCGTTTCATGTTGATATTATTTTAAATAAAATTATAATTTTGAGTTTACGAAAATAGATGTTTATAAATAAACAAAAAAGTACAAATTAGTCAAAAAGTACAAATACAATCTCATTCTGATTTCTTTTATTCAAAATCTTTGGGTAAAACCCCAAATTGCTGTTGAAAACACTTGGTGAAGTAAGAAGGTGAATTAAATCCAACCATATAACAGATCTCATTTACTTTGTAAACTTTTTCCTTGAGTAACTGTGCTGCTTTTTTCAGACGCTCTACCCTGATATACTCATTAGGGGTCAGATCCAGCACACCTTTTATTTTTCGGTAAAAACTGGCACGGCTCATATTGAACTGTTCCGATATATCTTCCACAATGAATTCGGAATTGTCAAGATTTTCCTGTACGATGGCATGTAGTTTTTTAACAAATTCTTCATCTGATTTGGTACGTACTATGCTGTTGGCACCGATAAACGGATTTTTCAGAAATGTTTCACGCAGTTTTTCCCGGTTCTGCAGCAGATTAGCGATCTGCGCCATCAGCACTTCTAAAGAAAAGGGTTTATCAATATAGGCATCGGCGCCTGTCTCAAATCCCTGTACTTTAGATTCTACATTTACTTTTGCCGTGAGCAGTATCACCGGTATATGGCTGAATTCAATATCGAGTTTCACCCTTTTGGTCAGTTCCAGACCATCCATTTCCGGCATCATAATATCGCTCACAATAAGACTCACATTTTCCTCACGGAGTATTTCCAGTGCCTGCATCCCGTTTTCTGCCGTCTTTATATGATAATGCGACGATAGAAACTTTTCTTCAAACCGCAACAATTCCACATCATCGTCGACCAAAAGTATGGTATAAGCCGCTACCGTTTTTTCAACATTTATACCCGGCTCCCTTTTTCCCAATTCTCTTTCTGTTTCGGATACAGCTTTATCGGTCTCACCAACCGGCAGTGTAAGGTGAAAAAGGATCCATTCATCCTCATTTTCCAAAACCAGATTTCCTTTATGCAGTTCAGCCAAAGATTTGGAGAGCGCCAACCCGATACCTGTACCTGCAGTTTTACCATCTTTCTCTTTATCGAGATGCACAAAAGGTTTGAAGATCTCCTCCCTATATTCATCCGGAATTTTCTCTCCGTCGTTTTCTGTAAGCAGATGAAACATGTTGTTCTGTTCATCGGTTGAAATATACGCCTTCATCCGTACACAACTGTCACAATACTTAATGGCATTATTCACTAAATTACTGACTATTTTCAGGAAAGCTTCTTTATCAAGCAGCACAAAAATATCATTATCTGGCAGATCAAGTTCAAAGGTCAAATTACGTTGCCTTGCCAGAGGGGTGAAACGCAGAAATGTCTCCCTGATCAGTTCCGAAGCATTCTGCCTGCGGAGGTTCAGAGAATAAGCATCCGATTCAGTCTTGCGAAAATCTAATAACTGATTGGTCAGATTGAGCAGTCTATCGGTATTCTTACTCATAATTTGAAGATTCTCCTTTACATTATCGGAGACCTGTTCAGTCATGATCACATGATCGAGTGGTGCTTTAATTAATGATAACGGTGTACGTATCTCATGCGCCACATTGGTGAAAAAGTCGATCTTCGACCGGTATAATTCCCGTTCTTTTTCACTCTCAAATATCCTCATTTTACGTCGTTGAACACGTTGTTCACGCATATTTAAAACACGGAATAATAGTATAATTGAAAATGTAAGCAGCAAGAAATAAATTAAATAAGCCCATCCACTTAACCAGAATGGCGGACGTATCTGAATGGCAAGCGTCTTTATATTCCCCGCATTTTCATTTTCTTCATCTCCATTCAATTTGACTATAAGTCTGTATTTCCCCGGCATCAGATTTGAATATATGATATCTTGTTTATCCTTTACACGAATCCACTCTTTATCAAACCCTTCCAGTTTATATAAGATATTATTGGCATTCAAGTTGGAATAGTTGAGTACGGCATATTCCAATCTGAAAGAATTCTTACTATATGGTAAGATCAACTCATTGGTATAGAGAATACTTCCCTTTAATAATGATCTTTCGTCTGCAGGACTTACCCGCTCATTTTTCACAAATAATTCCGTAAAGACAATGGGTACATCAAGTTTTGTTTCACTAAAAGCAGAAGGATTAAAACGAACAAAACCATCAGTAGAACCGAAATAGATCGTTCCATCGGAAGCCTTGTAACTCGATTTATAATTGAACTGATTGGTTTTTAACCCATTATCCACTGTATAATTTCTGAAAGTTCCCGATAAAGGATTATAACAGACAAGCCCTGAATTAGTAGAGAGCCATAAATTGGCATTATCATCCTCTACTATTTGATACACCACGTCGTTTGGCAATCCTTTGGCACTGTTGAATGTAATAAATTCTTCAGTCTGTTTATCGAAACGGTAAAATCCTCCGCCTTCCGTGGTAACCCACAACCGTTTCCGGCTATCCTCAAAAACGCTTGTCAACTTATTGTATAACGTGTTTCTTGCACCGGAAGGATCATACAGGAAAACGTCCCACTCACGGGTAGCAGGGTCATACCGGTAAAGACCTTTAGTAAAAGTAGATACCCATATCTTCCCATCTGTGTCTTCAAAAATATCCTGAATATAAATTCCCTGAAATTCCTCAATACGGGTAAAGTTGTCTTCATTATAATTATAAATATTCAACCCGGACAGGTTGCCTATCCACAATGTATTCTGGCGGTCTTTATGGATGGCAAAAGTACTGTTATGGCTGATAGAGTTCGGGTCATCAGACTGTATGTAAGTAACCAACTCTCCTGTTCTCAGGTTATACCGGTTCAATCCTTTCGAAAAGGTACCAATCCATAGATAATCTCCATCAGCATACAGAGCATGAATATTCGTATAAAGCGATTGCAAGGCAGACGGTAACGGCAAAAATTCATTCCTTACCGGATCGAACAAATTCAGGCCGTTATCTTCCGTACCTATCCATATTTTTCCGTCGGGAGCGCTGCAAAATTCACGCACACGGCTACCTTTCATACCGTTATCCTGGGCAACAGGATAGAATAACTCGAATTGGTTATACTGGTTGGAATAATAATCGACTCCTCCAAAAAACGAGCCGATCCAAATTCCACCTTCCCTGTCTTTATAAATGGAATAAATCGCGTTGTCGGACAAGGAGTATGGGATATACCTGTTGTGACGAAGATTGTTGACTTCTCCGGTTTCAGTGTTATAGATATACAATCCAGATTCACTACCGATCCAGATCGTCTGCGGATCAATCCTCGCCAAACACCGGGCAAATATCGGTTCACCATATGCGTCTTCATCCAATAAAACACGATGTGTCATATTAACGGTATTTACACTTATAATACCTTTCGTAGATGAAGCAATCAGCAGTTGGTTATACTCGTCTGCCACCACTTTCCATATCTCCCCTGTATTATATACCAGATCTTCGTCGTCTCTCAGGCGATGCTCGGAAACCTCTCCCGTTTTTTTATCGATCCGGATAAAAGGCAGATTATAAGGAAATGCCCAGATGTGTCCGTCCCGGCCAAGACAAAGACTTATCATTCTCATCCCTCCCGGGGTCTGGGGTATAGGATAATAGGTAAGCGTATCTGCCCTGAAATTATAACAGAAAACACCCTTTTCCTCTACGGAAATCCACATATCACCGTCGTTATCCAACAAGATATCGCTGACAACACCATCCATCGATACATGATCGGCCGGAGTCTTTTCGAAACGGTTGAACTCCTCACTACGGGGATTATAAATATAGATCCCGTCATCAGTCCCTACCCAGAGGTTATCATTTTTATCCTGAAGAATACGGTGGAACACATTGTCACGCAGGTTCCCACCGGGAGAGAATTTAAAGATCTTGAATGAAGTACCGTCAAAACGGTTTAAACCGTCTTTTGTACCGAACCACATAAATCCCTGATTATCCTGAAAAATGGTAAAAACAGTATTCTGGGATAATCCGTTATTTATATTGTAATGTTTAAAGGAATAGCCTGGTAAACAGAACAGTTTCCCGCTGTCCATCATCAAAATAATGAACAACAAAATAATATGGTGTAAATTCTGTTTCTTCTTACTCATTGAACCAAAAGCACAAACCACCTGTCATATATTCCGGAAAGCATCCAGCAATTTTCCGACAACAAGATAAGGAAATATTTTTATTCAGCCATCACCGGCGTATCGTATTGTTCTTCAATATACATCTTATCCACGCCATCGACCTTTTTAAATCCGGCTCTTGCGATATACATTGCCCTCGGATGAATATTCTTATCATCATGATGTGCATGGAAAACAATACGCAAATCACCCTGTTTATCCCGGAACATAGCGCTATGCCCTACCCCGACCAGATTTCCGGGTTTTTGCAAAAGGGGATTGTCAGTATATTTTGTCCATTCACCGAAAATATCTGTGGCGGTGGCACAGCCGATCCCGTAAAACTGGCTTTCATAACTGTTTGCAGAGTAAGTCATATAGTATATTCCATTGTGCTTCACAATAAAAGCTCCTTCATTGACCCGGGGCCAGACCTGTTCCCACTCCTGAGAAACATGAATACAGGGATGCAATGTTTCCGTTTTGATGGTCATCAGATCCTCTTCCAATTCTGCAACCCAGATATTTAAACCATCGTTGAACCGGTCAAAAAACAGATATGGTTTGCCATCGTCATCAATAAACAGTGAATTATCAATCGTTTTTTCACCTTCGAGCATGGGTTTTTGAACAGGTTGTTTAAAAGGTCCAAAAGGTGAATCTGCTATTGCAACACACATGTGTTCTTCAGCCGAATAATACATGTAAAACTTTCCGTTGACATAATAGACTTCCGGTGCCCAAAACCATCTGTCACCATATGAATTATCTTTATGCAGAGCCAGTTCCGACGCTTTTTTCCACTCTTTCAAATCATCCGATGTATATACTTCAATTCCGTCATTGGCATTGGTGCCGTAAGCATAATAGACATCATCGTGTAACATAATGAACGGGTCGGCCAATCTTACGGGGGCTGGATTATGGATAGTCTCTTCCGGTTTATCAGTTCCTTTACAGGACGACACTACGACAAAGAAACATATAAACAGCAGATACCGGTATTTTTTCATCTCTATTGTAATTTAAAAAACCTTCCTGACCCGAAAGCCAGGAAGGTTTATCATTAATTTAATAATTAGGATTTTGTTCAATATTAGGATTATTACTCACTTCATCAGACGGGATAGGCAGACGGCTATGACGGCCGATCACGAAATTGTTGAAATCGGAATCACGCGATTTCAGTTCGTCTATGCCAGCCTGGCTGTCGACCAATCCCCAACGTTTGATATCGGCCCAGCGTTGACCTTCCGTGGCCAACTCAAGCGCTCTTTCCATCTGCAAACGCTTCAGGAAAGCATCTTTATCGGAAGTCGCAGCAGCGTGGTTTACAGCAAGTGCCGGCATATTCACCCTTGCCCTTACCCGGTTGACATGTGCAACAGCATCAGAGACACTTCCTCCCGATTGAACGATACACTCTGCATACATCAACAACACGTCTGCAAAACGGATAAGTCTTACATTGGTCGGATTATGATAATCATCAAAATCACGATAATGCTCCGAACTGTATTTCCGGTAAAACACACGCCCTTTCCAGTTGTCCCTGTTCCACGTTGCTTCGTTGCTGACCTCACCATATATCCGTTCGTTATCAGGAAAATCCAGATGTTGCTCACTGTAAAATGCAGTATGCCTCAAACGGATATCGTACCCATCATTCAGATTTTTCTCTTTTTTGAATTCGGCAACGAGCCACGGGCGTATTTCACCATCCGTCCATCCTATTCCGGGAGGAGCGAAAAATTGTCCGCGATTCAATCCCAGATTGGGATTTACATCAAAGTCACCATCACCTGCGGGCGCCTTATTCACATCGGAATATTGAATCTCAAATACAGACTCTCTATTATTTTCAGTGTCTCTCCTGAAATTATCGGCATAATTGGCGGTAAGATCGTAGTACTTCTGGCCTTCACCTTCCACTAACCATTGTAAATCATTCTTGGCTTCATTCCATTGGTGCAGTTGCATATAACATTTTGCCCTGAAAGCCAATGCCGCTCCTTTTGTTGCGCGTCCCTTATTGGCATCGTCCCACTCTTCCGGTAAAAATTTCTGCGCTTCAGTAAAATCACTTATAGCCTGTTGATATACTTCGGAACCAGTATGCCCTTCGGGTTGCATTCCTGGAGTAGACGGTTCGAGTACGATAGCCAGACTCTTATTATCACCTCCCCATAACAAAGCGAGATTATAATAGTAAAGCCCCCTCAGAAAGTATGCCTGGCTAAGAATCCTGTTTTTTTCATTTTCGTCGGCAAACGTTATGTCAGGTACAAAATACAATACCTGATTGGCTCTGAATATTGCTTCGTAGCAATCCCTGTATGTCCAGGCGTTACCTTCCCAGAAATTGTAGTTATTATACCTGAAATCGGTCCATTCTTTCAATTCTGCCCAGGGACTTTGACTAAACCCTTCATCCGAGGTAAGATCCAGCCGGAACCATATCCACCGGCTATATGTTCCCGGTTTATAAAACATATTGTACACTGCATTGATGCCATATTGTGCATCGGTCTCCGTTTTCCAGAATGTTGCCGTAGTGATGGTATTCGGATTCTCCACAGTCACATCACAAGCATTTAACAAGAAAACAGCAAATAATAAATATATGATTCTTTTCATTGTAATAAGTTTTCTGAGGGTTAGAATGATATTTGTGCTCCAAAAGTTACTCCGTAGGGATTTGGGAAATATCCGCCATCATAGCTGCGATCCCAGATATTGGTATTGAGGAACTCAGGATCCAATCCCGTATAAGAAGTAAATGTGATCAGATTCTGTGCATTTACATATACACGAATATTACTGAACGTACTGCCAAGCATTGATTTCGGCAGGTTATATCCCAACGCCATCTGTTTTACTTTGAGATAGCTTCCGTTCTCTAACCAGCGGTCCTGATTGCCTCGCACATTACGGGAATCAGCATAAATGGGACGTGGATCTTTGGCATTCGGGTTTTCCGGAGTCCATGGGTCGTAACTCACGCGGTAATTCGAATTGTCGTCAAAACGGTCGAACGCGCTTCTCGGGCCATTGAACGATTTATGTCCGAACGCGCCTCCCATCTGGATTTGAAGATCGAAGTTTTTGTATTCAAAACCAAGATTCATGCCTAACTCGAATTTCGGAATGGTAGATCCGCAGTGCTGCCTGTCGTCATCGGTTATTATTCCGTCATCATTGTAGTCTATATACTTCACATCACCGGGTTTGGCATCGGGTTGAATGATTTTCCCTTCACTATTGGTATGGGCATATACTTCTTCCTGGGTACGGAATAACCCATCTGTTTTGATCAGATACCATTCGCCTATCGGCTCTCCGGGAAGAGATTTCGTATCCCATTGAGTGAATTGTTTCAAATTATAGGCAATCTCCGTGATCTTATTCTTCAGGAAAGAACCGTTTACATTAATGCTATAACCAAAATCGCTATTTATCCTGTCGCGCCAGGTAGCAGAAAGTTCCACACCGGTATTCTGCAGGGTAACAGCATTCACATAAGGATTTCCACCGTTATTGCCGGTCACCATCAGTATCTGCATAGGAGCCAGTACATCCTTTGTTTCTTTCAGGAAGTAATCTACTGCAAGATTCAACCTGTTATTAAGCAACATGGCATCGAATCCGACATTCAACTGAGTCAGCCTTTCCCACTTTAAGTCATTATTTGCCAGTCTGATCTGCGTCATACCGGTGTGTACATTCTGGCCTGTTCCGAAGACAGCCTGAGGGAATGTGGTAATAAATGACACCCAATCCCATACACCGATATTTGAATTACCCAGCACCCCGTAGTTGGCCCTTATCTTCAGATCGTCTATCCAGGAAGATTCAAAGAAATCTTCATTACTGATCCTCCACCCTGCCGATACGGAAGGAAAATATCCTACCCTGTTGTCAGGCGAAAATTTAGAAGACTCGTCGCGACGCATAGTGAAACTCAACAGATACCTTTCGTCGTAGTTATAGTTTACACGGCCGAATACCGAAAATAATTTCTGTAAGTCCCTGTAATTTCCTGTCTTTGGATTTGAAAGCGCTGCATCAAGCGTATCAAAATAGCGACCATCGCTCGTCATCAACACATCGTTCTTTGTTCCCCAGATTTGCTCATAGGTGGAGGTAAAATAGCTTGTACCCAATACCGCAGAGATATCGTGTTTGCCAAATTTTTTGTTATACTCCAGCGTATTATCAAATACCAATCCCTGGTATTGAGCCTGGTTTTTATTTAAAGAAGAAGGGTCATAGGGTTGGTTGTATGTCCAATAGCCTTCTTTCCGTAAATAAGAATGTCTGTCATTACTGAAATCAAATCCGAGATTAAACCTGTATTTCAAGGCTTTCAGCAATTCAAGTTCAGTGAAGAGATTTCCCCTGACGCGTAAGTTGCTGTTTTTGGTATCTTCAAAATCTTCCTTTGCAAAAGGATTTGTTCCAAAAGTAACATCCCTGCTTCCATCACCGTAACCATATCCACCCCTGGCTGCATTGTTCTCATCATAAACAGGAATGGTGGGGAGCATACGATATACATCGACAATAGGATTCGTATTCAGTTCATCTACAGCAAAATGGCTTAACGTAATATTTTCCCCGATACGGAACGTAACATTGTCCCCAAAATCACGTGTAGCCGAGGTATTTGACCGCAAAGTAAAACGTTCGCTTTGGGTCCCAATAGTTGTCCCGGAATTGTGCTGGTAGTTACCTGAAATAAAATAGCGGCTACCGCTATTACCCCCCGAGAAAGATATATTGTGATCCTGTACGATACCGGTCTTAAATACCTCTTCCTGCCAGTCGGTATTTCCATCGAAATGGTTGGCCGGCTGCCGTCCGGCATTGGCAAAAGCCAAGTCGTTCAGCTCAATCCATTGATCCCGGTTCGTGAGGTTGTATCTGGGTAACCATTGCATGGTGGCACGCGAAGATACATCAATCTTCATTTTGCCTTCCTTCCCCTGTTTGGTGGTAATAATAATTACCCCGTTACCGGCTCTTGATCCGTAAATAGCTGCTGCTGATGCATCTTTCAATACCTGAATACTTTCAATATCGTTAAAATTGAAATCCCGGTTTGCACCGGAGACAACCCCATCGACAACATACAGTGGAGTACTATTTCCAAATGTACCCGTACCACGAATTTCCACTTTTCCTTCCCTACCCGGTGCACCGGCAGTACGTACGGTTACCCCGGGAAGAGTACCCAATGCGTCACCCACCGTACCGGTTACGATCGTATTTTTCATCTCGTCAGGATTAAATACGGAAACAGATCCTGTCAGGTCGGCCTTACGGATTGTCTGGTAACCGATGACTACTACCTCTTCCAACAGTTCTGCATCTTCTTCTAATGTAATGCTTACGGATGTTCTTCCGTTAAGAGCGACAACCTGCGTTGTCATTCCTACATAGGATACTTCCAATGTTGCATTTGAAGGCACATTCTGCAAGGTAAAATTACCATCTATATCAGTTACGGTTCCGGTAGATGTACCTTCTACCTGCACTGTTACGCCGATCAGTGGTTCTCCTTTGGTATCAGTAACCACACCTCTTACGGTAATTCCCTGTGCATACAAACATAAGGATAATGTCCACATCAGTACGAACAAAACCCCATTCGATAAATTGAAAATTTGTTTTTTCATTCTCACATTTTGTTTAGATTATGAATTAAGTAAAAAAGATTTACAAAAAATAAGTGCTAATCAGACGCTTATCTTCTCTATTGTTTGAAGAAATAAATGGATTTCCTCCGGATGGAATAGATTAATGCCTCGCCTTTCATTTTTTGCAATTATTATATTAGCAAAAGAACCTTCTTCTTTACACTTGTCATGTCATAATCGTCTCAAAATGTATTAAAAATTTATCATAAATTCACATGTACATGATTAATAATTGTTTAAGGAATACACAGGAATGCCGATATCCTCAAACATGATAAACCCCAAAAATTTCACCAACTTTTGGGGTTTATATTTTATTTTACAGATAATTACTATTTACCTTTCTCCAATAATTTCTGTTCCAGCATCTTCATAAAATATCCGCCGACCACGGAGCGGGCTTTAAAGTTCATTCTTTCTGCGGTCACCGTATCATGCCAGTCGCTGACAGGTACACGGGACGAAGTTTCATCCGCATATTTATAGACGAGATCGACCAATGCATTAAAATCATTCATATCACCTGTAAGAGTCGCCGTCCACATGATCCAGTCCGATTTGGTATACGTGGCCCGATTGTCCAGAGGCAAGCCATATTCATTCTGTTTAGTGAGATAATAAGCCATTTCTTTCCGGGCAATTTCCGGATCAAAAACATTAAACCCTAACAATTTATCCCACACTAAATTATATTTCTGACTCCAGGTACCTGCCTGATCGAAAGTGAGCTTATAGTGGTGATCGCCGTCGCGGGCCATCTTCTCCCACTCCACAGCCATTTCAGCAGCGATATTCAAATACCTTTCCGACACATCGGTTTTCTCCAGCATCGAAGCCAGTTTCCCATAGGAAGCAATTCCCATGATCGCTTTGACAGAGAGGTTCGCGTTATGGGCAAGATGTCCAGCAAAGTCATCGGTACAGAGCTGATCATCGGGATCCAATCCTTCCTCAACCAGATAATCGGTCCAGGTGGTCAGCACATCCCAGTGTTGGGCGGCATAACCGGCATTTCCTTCCATTTCGGCAATGGCAGCCGTCAAGATCAACATATTACCAGCCTCCTCTACCGGCATATCCTCTCCGTAAGTCTGACCATTACCAAGGGGATAGGTACCTATATCATGTGCGGGAAAGGGTTTAGTCCATCTTCCACTTTCACTGTAATAGAAAATATGGTTCATCAGCCCTTTTACCAATTCGGGGTTATAGAGCAGGAATAAGGGAGAGGAGGGATAGGTTATGTCTACCGTACCGATAGAACCGTTGCTATTGTTCTCTTTCGACAGGAACAGGAGTGTTCCGTTTTCATCCTTCACTAACTTATGGGCTGCAATTGCCTGCCGGTAAGCCAGCGCAGCCAGTTCGGCATATTTCCTGCCTCCTGCCTTTTCGGCATCCGCCATCATGGTCCGGTTGAAATCATCGCAACGTTCCAGGATCGATATATAGTCAATTTCCGCACTTTTGAACGCCTGGAAAATATCCACAGTTCCGTCGTTAGTCCAGTAACCTTTCAGGTTCTTCCCGAAATATTGTATGGAGTAGATATCATCGTAACCCAGCATAATGAATCCGGCTCTCTTTTCGGATGTCACTTCACCCAGATCACGGCTGTAAGCGAGTACCGTCATCTCTTGCGTCATATTTGCGGAAAGTTCTTGGGCCAATGCCCCGGAGATCTGTCCGGTCGTTTGAAAGGCTTCCTTGGTATCCCAATTATCACCGAAATTCAGGGTTGCGCCGTCATTACCGGTACCGGTCAGATAAAAATACCCCCAATCGATGCGCACGGCGTCACCACTCTTCCGGAGCATGGGTTGTTCAACGGTGCCGGTTTTGAGGAAGGTTCTTCCTTCTTTTTCGATCTTCTCAAAATTGACCGGCTGGCTATCATCGTGTACCGCCCACTGAGGGGTTGCCTCAAAATAGACCTGCACATCATGCGATGCTCCGTCGTTAGATCTTACCTGATAAGTGATGTAACTTACCGGCCGTGAAACAAGTGTCAGGTCGTTCAGAAGTAGGGGTGTGGTAAAGATTACATCCAGTTCTACCGGGCCGCAGTCAAACGTATAAACGGTTTGCGTAGGCAGCAGGCTTACCGATTTCTGCTCTGCAGTACGTTCAAACGATACCTTATTCTCTTCTTTCTCATACAGGCCGAAATCCACATAGGCTCCACCTGTTCTGTTATGACCATGGGCGGTAATGATATTCTCTCCTTTTCTGAGTGTAGCTTTCACCTCTTCTGAAAGTTCCTCTATCACGTTGTACTTCCACGTGTAGCCGGTTTTTACAACCGGGATCCCGTTAATGTACAGCTCAAAATCATCGTCGTGCGAATAGTGCAGATAGATGGTTTTACCGCTCAAGTCTTCGTCCAGATTGAACGTACGTCTTACCCAAATATCTTTTGTTTCCCAAAGAGTGGAGAGATGGGGTTCATTTGGCGTGCCGAAAGCAGCCTTACCCGTTTGCCAGGATACATCATTGAATTCCAGGCTCTTCCATCCTTCTCCCGCAGGTTCATCAAAAGTATATTTGCCTTCCCATTTTTCTTCACGGACCGTTGAAAGAAGCGGTTTCAACGGCAGACTTTCTTTTCCCATAAACCTATACACTTCGCCATTCACTCTTAAGGCTCCCAACAACGGAAACCCTTTATCGGTCCAATGGCGGGGCTGGTCATCATAGAGATTATCGGTATATGACCATGCGTTAAAATAAGGATCCACCGTAACCAGTGGATAGGCCGGTGCACGGAGCCCAGTGATAAGATCGGTGGAAACTATATTGATTGTGGATGTATTTTGCTGACATGCATATAAAATGAAAGTTGATAAAAGTAGTACCGCTAAAAATTTATTGTTCATACGTTCCTGAGATTAAAAGAATTAAATTATTAGAAAAATTATTCATGCAAAGCTACCACAAAGATAAAGAAATAAGTACACAGGAGCCCCCTTTTTACAGAGAACTCCTATGTAACACTCGTCATTTACTATTCAATGGCCTGGTCTTCATCCGGAATTTGCGTATTGATAACACCACCGGTCTCCCCTCCTGAGAATTCAGCAAATACCTTGTAGTTACTGCGATCGGTACGATCTTCATCGATGGTTGGGACGAGCGAAGCTAATATTCGCAATTATGTCGAAAATGGGAAGTCACCGAAATTCGATGGACAAATTGGTCTATACATTAATGTTAGCAAGAATATTATTGGTGCATTTTAATATTATCTATCGAGATGTCAACTAAGCGAAGAAAAAGAAGATCAAAAGAAGAAATAGACGAAATAATAAATAAAGCGGCTATTGCGCTGATCGAATCCGGAGGGTTTACAAACGTAACAGTAAGGAACATTGCCGAAGAAGCAAAAATTGAAGCAGTTGTATTCTATAACAGATATAGCAATATTGAAGATTACATCGATGAATTTGTAAAAAAATATGACTATTGGTTTACGAATGTCGCCAAAACTGATGGGGAAATTAACGATAAAGAGGAATATCTTCATATAATAAAGAATCTTTTCATTTCTTTAAAAGAGAACAAGGTGATGCAGCAGTTACTCCGTTGGGAAATTTCCAACCATAATGATACGACCCGACGTACTGCAGGATTAAGAGAATTTCATACAATCCCCTTAGTCGAGAAATACAAAGAGATTTTCAAAAACGCCCCGTTCGAGATAGAAGTCATTTCAGCATTAATTATCGGAGGCATCTATTATCTTGTGCTGCATGCAAACTTAACTCCTTTCGCCGGTATAGATGTAAATTCAGAGGAGGGACATGGAAAAATATGCAAAGCAATCGAATTTATGGGAAATTTCTTCTTCGATAACATGTCGCCATTTGACAACAAAATACTGGAAGTTGCAAAGAAAATGAGAGAAAAAGGAATTGAAAGTGATATTATTACAGAATGTACGAAAGTGCCAAAAACTGTTTTACAAAAACTTTAAGTTTTTATATCGCTTTTTGATACTGTCCAGGAAAAAACGATAACTTTTTTTTAAAATTAGAGATCAGTTTTTTATTTTATTATTAAAATAGTAAAACGAACGAGGGGTTGTAATTTTTTTGCATTACAACCCTCGTTTCTTGATTTTATTTTATTTCAATTGAACAACTTTGGAATAAATGGCCTGGTCTGCACCTTTGGCTCTTACACCTACTCTTGCATAGAGATGTTTAGCAGAAGTAAAATTATTATTACCGGACATATCCATTGACAAGTTTAATGTACCAGCCTGTAGATCTGTGAAATCCTTACGGGCAAGATAAGACACATCATCCACAAAAGAGGTCTTGCTGACCAATAAACAAACATAGTCTATTTCAGCCGTATTCACAATCTGGGTTACATTGAAGGTTGCATTCAACACAGAACCGCTAAGAGACAGGCTTTCGTTGGATATGGTAAAATAGGGAGTTACTTTTACTTCCACATTGGTCGATCCTTTGAGATTGACGACAAGCGTGTCCCGCGTATTCACCCAGGGTCCATTCTGGTTTCTGGTTACTAATTTATATTCACCGTCAAACAGTGTTGCCTGAAAAGTACCGTCTTGCTTCACATACACCCGTATATGATCTCTCAGTTCATACCCGTCCTGATAAAGCTGCAACTGTATCGCTTCCCCGGTACCGCGTAATCCCAATGTCTCTCCGTTGTATGTTATTTTGCCCTGCAATGTCGATTGAGGAGCATCATAGTTATCAAATCCACAGGCGGTAAGTGTAGCCGCTGCCATTATTATTACGAAATATTTATAAAGTCTCATATTTATCATCGTTTACAAATTTACAATTTGAATTTTTATTGATAAGGATTCTTTACCAATTTAGGATTATTATTAATCCATCCCTGATCAATAAAATTATAATAGTTCCTCATCTCGAAACGTCTTGGATAAGGCGACATGTGTGTGGGGAACTTATCAAAAACCCATTTACCATTGTTGGGATTACCGGGATCATTAATCAGATAAGGGAATAAAGCCATCTGTTGGGCATACTGTTGACCAACATACTCATTTTGTCCGTTTCCATTCCAGATTTGATGCGCCAGCCTCCAACGTTTCAAATCCCAATAACGATGATCTTCAAAAGCAAATTCCACCCTTCTCTCGCGAACGATATCATTGAAGGTTACAGTTGCAAGTTCTTGTATGCCGGCTCTATTACGCACTGCATTGATATATGTCAAAGCTTTTCCTGATTGTCCCAGTTCAAGTGCCGCTTCAGAAGCGATCATATAAGCTTCCGCGATACGGAATCGGGGAAACCACATTTCGCTCCTGCGTCCGCGGGTAGAGGCACTGGGTGTTTCATCCATAAATTTGCGGAAGAAGAAACCTGATTTATTCACAAATTGGTTGTTGGTAGTTGTCGGACCATTCACAGATGTGATAAGAACGTCATTATTATCTCTTTCACCCGGTTCACTGGTTCTTATTTCCCATTTTCCATCTCTCAAATATTTCTGTCCGGCTTGTAATACTACAGGCGTACCTTTAAAGATAGCACCAGGATAAATAACAGTACCCCATAAACGTGGATCTTTATTGGCAAAGGCATCTTCCGGATTGTCATAATAAACATAATCCCCGTTAGCCTCTTTCGTCCTGATTTGTCCGTTCCGGTCATTGATATATTCAAAATCCTCCACCAGATTCAATATTGGGCCTGCATATGCACGGTCGATATCTTCTGCATGCGAAGCAGGAATATTAGATTGTGTGAATCCGTTCGTTTGTCCGGGGTATTTGTAATCACGTGCCCAGATCACTTCTTTATTATTCTCTTTTACCGAAAGGGCTTCATAGAAATTACGTCCCCTATCGTCAGGTTTAGTCAGCTGTAATTCATATTTGCCACTGGCTATCACCTCTTCAGCAGCTGCAAGTGCAGTTCCATAATAGCCTGCTGCCAAATCAGCCGGAATGCCCACTTCCTCACCGGTAGTCCGGACCGGAGCAGTCATTTTGTTGTTATAGTTTGCTATTGAACCGGCATAGACGGCAGCACGGGCTTTCAACATCAAGGCAGCCCATTTGGTGGCCCTTGCGGCATTAGTAGAAGGATCTGTCGGCAGGAAATTTTTAATGGCTTCACATTCGGAAATGATATAGTCATAGAGGCCAGCCTCAGTGGAACGGGCATATTGCATTGTAGTAATATCCATACCGGGCGTGTATTCAAACACCTCGTCACCAATAATAGGCATACCACCCATTCCCCGTCCCATATTAAAATAGAGCCATGCCCTGATAAACCGGGCTTCACCCTCCAACTGATTCCGGGTTTCGTCATCCAACACAGTCGATGCGCGTACCCCTTTTAGGAACTGGTTCAAATTGCGGAGTAACGTATAGTCATATACCCGCCAACGATCATTTTCAAAATCCTGACGGGTATCCGGACCTCCATCCGATTTGGAAGCTTCATCCAGAATAGTATACGGATAAGAGTCATCTATATGCTGTCCCCAGGTTATTCTGCCATAAAAATTGGAAAGTACAGATTTGATCATTACAGCATCTCCGAATATCTGATCATCCGATAAGATGGTATCAGGTTCCCGTTCCAGAAAATCGCTGCAACTGTTGAACGAGAAAAGAATTATAGCCAAGGCTACGAATATATTTTTTATCTTCATAATTTTCAGAATTTGAGAGTTAAACCAACGTTAATAATCCGCATAGTCGGATATGCCAAACCATTTGTATCCTGGATTTCCGGGTCAACATTAATTAAGTTGGTCAATCCAAACAGGTTCTGTCCCGCAAGATACAAACGCAGATCGGATATGGAAGCTTTATTTACAATGGATTTGGGAACCGTATAGCCAAACTCAAGATTCCTTACTTTGATATATCTCACGTTTTTCTTCCAGAAAGTACTGTTCCAGTAATTACTATGGCTGCTATTACCGATTAACAACATGGGATATTTACCCGGGATCAGTTCACTATTGGCATCCCAAATATCGGTAAGGCGCCATGTATCTTCCATATAATACTGGGGATTGTTTCCTCCATCGTGGAATGGATTTCTCTGTTCCCACTCCTGATACCAGGTAGACATGCCACCACCTGTCAAGTCAAATGCAAGATCAAATCCTCTCCATAAGAATGAAAAATTCAATCCGAAGTTTAAAACAGGTGTAGAATCCTGGCGATAACCTATCGGACGCTCATCCATCCCGTTAATAACACCATCGCCATTCACATCCTTGTATTTTATATCACCCGGACGGAGTGTCCTGTTACCCTGTCGGTCGTTATCGATCGGCCACGATGCAATCTCTTCCCAGCTCTGGAACTGTCCGTCAGCTTCCAATCCCCAGTTAAGGTATCCAAAACGATGGTTAATGGAATTCCGGTATACATTCCATGAGTTACTGAAACGGGGTTTATATTGTTCCCAATCATAAAAACGGGAATAGGTCACATTGGCTCCAATGGAATAAGTCAATTCATTTATTTTATCGCTCCAGTTAGTAGCAAAATCATATCCCATGTGCATATCCGAATTCAAATTTTCACTTGGCAGACTGAATCCTACTTCCGATGGCAATAAAATGTCATACCTTGAGGCAGGTAATCCTGTACGCATACGACGGAAGAAGTCGAAAGAACCAGAGAGTTTTCCGCCCAGGAAGCTGGCATCCAATCCCACGTCCAGGATTCGAGCCTTAATCCATGAGAGTGTTGTAACGGGAAGGCCACGGGGTTGCGTACCTATCGTATATACTCCGTCAATCACGGAGGAGGCAGTACCGACCCAATCTCCATTATTATTTCGGTATTGTTTGTAATTATATCCGCTCATATAGTCAAATGGATTATAACCGCTCACATTGTCATCTCCAACCAATCCATAAGACGCCCTCAGTTTCAGATCACTGAATATCCCGGATACCTTGCTGTCACGCCAGAAATTTTCTTCAGAAATTCTCCATCCAAAAGAACCTGAAGGGAAGAATCCCCAGCGGTGGTTTGGTGGAAATTTCCATGAGCCGTCATAACGTCCGGATAATTCTACCAGGTATTTATTGGCAAAATCATAGTTGATACGTCCCATGTAACCTAACCGAGCCTGTGTATTATTGCCTCTGTCATCATAAGTATCCATGGTCTCGTAATCGATCAGATGCAGGGCGTTAGACGTAGGAATTGAGTGTACCCATGTTGAGGGTTCATCACGTTTAATGGCTTCCAAACCAAGCACTGCGGCGATATTGTGATCGGCGAATCTCTTATTGTAAGACAACTGAATATTAGAGGTCACCTCTTCATTATAACCTTGCCGCCTTTCTCTCCAGGGATTGGTATTTTCAAACATCACCGGATAGGTATCTGTTTTTTCGTCGTAATCATACAACTTATAAGTATATTCCTGGTTATCCAACTTTTGATTTGCCAGGTAATAACTTGCCAAAGCACGAGCCTTTAAACCATCCATAATCTCATATTCAGCATCGAAAGTCAACTGTACAACCCTCCAGGCTTCCTCATATTTTCCGGATAAATCGTAATTTAACCAGGCAAAATTAGTTCCTGCTTCTGTGGAAGTCATGGTCGGATAAAGTGGATTATCGTTTGCAAACGGCCTTCTGGTAGGCAGGTTACGGAACGTACCAAAGCGTGGCAACCAATAATCATCTCCACCGGGTACGCCGGGATTTACACGCCTCTCGATACGGCCGTTCATTCCCCCACCAATTTTCAAACGATCCGTGATGTTGGCATTCACATTCATTTGCACGTTGGTACGGTTGAATCCTCCATAATTTACGATAATGGCATCCTGGTTCAGATTCCCCACACTGAGGTAATAGTTTATTTTATCTGATCCACCGGATACATTCGCGTTAATGTAGGTCTGCGGTGATGTTTCCCAAATGTAATCATACCAGTCAAAAGGTACATATCCTTTCTCGGTACCCTGCTGCCACTTCTGATAGTCTTCTTTGGTATACCTGTAATCAGTTCGTCCCTGGACAGTTTCAGACTGTATATAATTTTTAATATAGGTAACAGCATCTGCCGGTCTTGGAAAATCATACAGGCTCTGCATTCCGTAATAAGCATTCAAAGTCACTGTATTCTTGGTATTACGTGACCCTTTCTTGGTATTTACCACAACTACCCCGTTGGCAGCACGCACACCGTATATAGATGCGGAAGCATCTTTCAACACTGATATTGATTCGATATCATTGAAGTCAATATTGTTGAACTGACCTTCGTCTGACTGTATACCATCTATCACAAACAATGGCCTTCCCATATTTCGTATTTGGATATTGGTAGTAGAGCCGGGGCGACCATCCGTCTGGCGTGAATTGATACCGGCAATCTTACCGACCAGGGCACCCGATGAAGTGGAAGCTTTAGACCTGCTGATATCTTCGGCACCAATTACAGCAATTGCAGATGTCAATGACTCCTTTCTCTGCGCCAATCCAAATCCGGTCACAACCACTTCACTCAAAACTTCCGAATCTTCTTCAAGAGTAACACTCAACGTATGTCTTCCGTTAACATTCACAACCTGAGTTCGCATACCCACATAAGAAACTTCCAACACAGCATCCGGTGCAATATTGGACAATATAAAATTACCATCTATATCGGTAACCGTACCAATAGCTTTCCCCTGCAACTGCACCGTCACTCCCACAAGAGGTTCACCATAGGTGTCAATCACCGTACCGCTCACATTAATATTCTGAGCAGACACACTAAAACATACTATCCCCAAAAATATGGATAGTATACTTTTCATTAAATTAAACGAAACTTTTCTTCTCATCCTTCATTTTGTTTAGATTATAAAATAAAAATAAACACACAACAATTTAAGTGCACTTAATCTTGCACTTCATCTTTCACATCAAACAAGAAACAATTGACAACTTTTGCGTTTTTTAAATTAAAAATTAGATTTCACTTACTTAACGGTCTGGTCTTTTCTACATAATAACTTACTCAATTTTCGCCTGTAAATTTGGAATGTATGCAACTAAATCGGAGATATTCAGATATTTTGTGGGGACCCATAGTGCGAGTTGAACGTAAAAAGAGTAGTTGTCTGAGCGAAGCGGGTTCTACTCTTTTAGTGAATATTTGCGTTAAGCCAAATGAGCAGAACCAAGCTTGCTTGAGCTATGCCATGGCGGGCAAATATCTAACTTTATTGAACGAGGACTATTATGGGGCATAAAACATTCGTCAGTTGGAGGATTTAGTTGCAAACATACGACTTACAAAATGTGAATAACTTATAACCTCAGTCTAATGTAGATAATGAAAAACTGCAAAACCAGGTCTTTTGATTATTATATTTATTTGGCAAAAGTCTTCTTTTTTTTACAGAATTAATGCCATTTTCATCTCAAAAAATAGCAAAAATTCATCATTATGTTTTTAACGGTATTTAATATATTGATTGTCTACACATTGCCAATCTATTCCTCATTATCAATTTTCCAATATAAAATAAAACAAAGGAACCATCTACCCCTGCCTATTTCTTCCCAGAAACAGGCAGTGCACACCCAGACCCGACAGATGCTGATATCAGTCGCCCTTTCTTAAATATTATAATCCTCCTATTGATTAGGATATAGTCTTTTTGCCTCCGGATGTCTTGCAAGAATTTCTTTCAGATCCTCAACTACATCCTGCTTAACTTCCGCGATATTCTTTGTTTCTAACGGATCGTTTTTGTAATCGTATAACTCATATTCTACATCTGTCGGATCATTCCAGTTTTTCCATTCTACCAGGCGATACCTATCCGTACGAATGGCTCGTCCAATATATCCACCGTGAGGATAAGCATGATAGACATGATCTTTTATTCTTCTTTCCGGATCTTTCAAAACCGGAACCAGACTTAACCCGTCGATAGGTTGCGGCGTTGCAGGTTCTCCTAATCCGGCCAGTTCTGTCAAGGTGGGATAAATATCCACTGTCTCGGCAAGCTGCCCGGTTGATCCTCCCTGAACTGTTAACCCGGGAGCAACCACGATCAGCGGAATCCTGTTGGCCTGCTCATAGTTGGTGTGCTTTGTCCAGTAGCCATGGTCGCCAAGATGCCATCCATGATCCCCCCAAAGCACTATAATGGTATTATCAAGCATATCCAACCGTTCAAGTTCATCCAACAGACGACCGACCTGGGCATCCATATAACTCATGGATGCATAATATCCATGTATCAATTTGCGTGTCAATGAATCCGGAAAAACATATTGTCCTGCAGGGATAGGCGTAAACTGATCGATCTCTCCTCCTCTTTTGATTGCCATTTCCGGTGCGTCCTCTGCATCTTTTTCATATTCGGGCATAGGAAGATTTGCAGGATCATACATATCCCAGTATTTTTTTGGGGCGCTGAACGGGAGATGAGGGCGGACAAAACCGACAGCCATAAAAAAAGGCTGATCCGGCTTTCTCTTCAATTCCCGCAATCTGTCAATTGCATGTCTGGCTACCCGACCATCAGCATATGCCTCGTCAACTACATCAGGCGCCTCCCAGGCAGCACCACGGGGTAACTGTCCGATAGGAGGCAGGTCGGGAAAATAAAGCCGGGTATTCTCAAAAAGCGCCTCCTCACGGGTCAACCGGCGACCGGTACTTTCCGGTAACAGGTATTCAATCAGCTTATCCGGATGATGGGGAATACTCCACGAAGCTTCGTCATTCGTATTGCCGTGACCTACGTGAAATACTTTGCCGATAGCCTCGGCATGATAACCCGCTCGCATAAAAAATTGCGGTAAGGTGACCGCATCAGGGTAAACATCGCGAAGTTGAAATCCGAAATCATAGAGGCCCGAGGTGGTAGACCGGGCTCCTGTTAACAAATTATAACGGGAAGCTACGCTGACAGCCTGGTTACAATAGGCCATATCAAACCTGACACCCTGACTGGCCAGTCTGTCGATATTCGGACTCACGGCCACCTTATCACCATAACATCCCAGGTTGGGTTTTAAATCATCAACCAGGATCATCAAAATATTCCTGGGTTTTTCATCGCTGGCCTGTTGGGCTTTCACCAGGCCGGGAAGAGCACTTACTCCTCCAATGAGTAATATCTTATTCAGGTAACGCATTTTATTTACAATCAATATTATGAGTTATTGAAACGAAAATTTTATAAATCATTGTCAAAATGAGGGTAAGCCCTCTTTCCAAAAAACCTCTTTATTCGAGATATACCAACTCTTTCCTTTATTGTTGTTTCCTTGAAAGAACAGGTATGTCCTTCCATCGAAATCAGTAAATATATGGGGATGCCCCGATTCACTCTCATTCCATTCCCCCGGTTTTCCATTAGGCAGGAATGGTTCATCAAACAGCCTTTTCCATACGAGCCCGTCGTCGCTGACCGCTACTCCTACTTGTTGAGGCCAGTTATTGTAAGCTCCGGCATAGAACATATACATTCTGTCATTTTGTATAGTGATGGAAGCTCCTTCTATACATTCACCCTCCCAGGCCAATTCCGGGAACAGAATAGGTGCATCAACCGGCTGGATCCAATCGTCTCTGTCAAAGCTGGTCTCTTTTGATGCCACGGCTACCCCCAGCATCTGTATTCTAAAATCGGGATCCCGGGTCGCAAAATAAAGATAATATTGATTATTGAACTCATATACTTCGGCATCAATTGCGCGACCACAATTCCAATCACCTTCAGCTTTGAAAATCGGATTTGTCGCATTTCGCTCAAAATGGATCCCATCTTCTGAAAAAGCGTGACAAATAGCATCATCTCTTCCGTTTCCATAAGTCTGATAAAAGAGATGTACCATCCCGTCCCTTACCAATGCACCGGGAGCACATAATCCGTTTCTCTCATACTCTGCCTGCGGGTCAGGAACGATTTCTCCTATTTTTCCCCAGGTGATCAGGTCTTCGCTTTCCGCAATTCCTATATTCCAGCCGGAGTTCTCTACTCCCTTCATCGGAGGTATGGAATAATACATCAAATAACGTTCGCCAAAATAAACTACATGAGGATCTTTTGAAAAAGGTACGCCGGTACGTGAGGTGTCACCGAACATCATCTGTTTTTCCTGCCGGATATCCTGAGGCTGCCGGGAGGTTGCATATGAAGGAAACAAATACAATAGTGAAAGAAGAAACAGAAATTTTATTTTCATAGCGTTATATATTTTATACAAAGATCACATTTGTCATTAATCTTATCTGGGAACAGGAAGTTCAAAAATAATACTATTTTATCTGAAAGCATTAAAACTTCCGTATCAATAAATACCAAAAATACATCAATAAGTAACGTGTTCGGGACTTACACCCTAGAGTTAACATTCATGCCGGGCAAATTACAAAAATCCCAACTATTTGCCTGTGAAATAGTTGGGATAATATTTTTAATTTATTCAGCGAAGGGGCCTCAGTAAAAAAATTCAAACCGGAAGTTGGTTATACTAATTATTTTATCAATGCGATAAATTCTTCACGCGTTCTCTGTTCGCGGAAAACACCGGTGAAATCGGAAGTAGTGGTAATAGAATTCTGTTTCTCCACACCCCGCATCTGCATGCACATGTGTTGTGCTTCGATCACCACCATCACTCCCATCGGATTCAATGTTTTCTGAATACATTCTTTGATTTGGGTAGTGAGGCGTTCCTGCACCTGCAAGCGTCGGGCGAACACATCAACCACCCGGGCAATTTTACTCAGGCCGGTAATATAACCATCAGGAATGTAAGCCACATGAGCCTTACCGAAGAATGGCAGCATATGATGTTCACACAAAGAAAAGAGATCGATATCCTTCACGATCACCATCTGCCGGTAATTTTCCCTGAATAAAGCAGAACGCAGAATCGCTTCCGGATCCTGCCAGTATCCTTTTGTGAGATATTGCATAGCCTTTGCTACCCGTTCCGGCGTTCTCATCAATCCTTCGCGGGTTCCATCCTCACCTAATAATGAGAGAATATCCCGCATATGATCAGCAATTACCAATCTGTTTTTTTCTAATTCTTCGGAAGACATCTGTTCTTTCTATTGCAGGCTATTACTCATGCTCACCATTGTACTGCTGGTGAACGGGGATCTTCACCTCATCCACTACGATATACATCTCTTTACCGAACGAGGGAAATGATTTCACCATCTCCTTCAATGTCTCTTCGGCTTCGCTTCGGGTCTCAAAATTCCCCACTCTTAACCGCCAGAACGGCGATTCAAAAAGGACAACTGTTTCGAGTTCGGGATATATATTATTGATAAGCTGCTGCTTTTGGTGCGCCTCATTCTTAGAAGTACGCTGATTATTCCCGGAAAAAGCCTGTATCTTGTATCCTCGTACCCGGTAATACTGCGTCGATCCGTCGGCATTGGTATATACAGTCCTGGGAGGGGCCATAGGACGTCCTAACACATGCGCGATGCTCTCATCCTCATAAACAGAAACACGCCCCTTACCGGGCACTACGGAATTCAGTTCCCGCAGTATTTCTTTCTTTTGTGATGACGACTGGGCATAGGTTCCGTCTGCAAACACAACCAATAACAGAAGGAGAATTGTATAGTGAAAGAGATAGTTCATTATTCAAAATTACTAATTACAAATAATTAATTACTAATTACCAATGACTAATTACCAATTAACCCAATATTAAGACATTAATAGATCAGTCACATCCCGTCAAGTCGGAATCTTCACTACGTTCCGATTGGCACTACTTCCCGATATTGGCTCATTAGTCATATTAACTTTACAAAGATAAAGAAATACCACAGACCCGGAGCGGATCTGTGGTAAAATTCTGTTAATCGGTTCAGAATGCCTCAATAATGGGCATAAATTTATCTACTCCCAGTGAAGCACCGCCAATAAGGCCGCCATCCACATCGGGATTGGAGAAAAGTTCTTTTGCATTGCCGGCGTTGGCACTTCCACCATAGAGGATAGAGGTATTGTCAGCAATCTCCTGACCATACTTTTCAGCCAATGTTTTGCGGATAAAAGCATGTATCTCCTGTGCCTGATCGGCTGTAGCTGTCTTACCGGTACCAATTGCCCATACGGGTTCATAAGCCAGTACTATTTTAGCAAAATCTTCAGGGGAAAGTTCGAACAATGAGTCTTCAATCTGCGATTTTACCACATCGAAATGTTTACCTGCTTCTCTTTCTTCCAGCACCTCTCCGATGCAGAAGATGGGGGTAAGTCCGTTGGCAAGCGCCAACTTCACTTTCTCTTTCAGGATTTCGGAAGTTTCGTGGTAATAAGCACGACGTTCGCTATGTCCCAGAATCACATACCTGGCCCCGGTAGAAGCTACCATCGCGGCAGACACTTCTCCGGTATATGCACCCGATTCCTTATCAGCACAATTTTGTGCGGCAACGCCAATCTTGTTTGTATTAACGGCATTCACCACACTTGCCAGATGAATAAAAGGCGTACCGATCACGACATCACAGTTCACGATCTTATTCTTCAACGCCTCGTTCAACTCTTTTGCCAGTTCAACTCCCTCTTGCAGGTTTTTATTCATTTTCCAGTTACCTGCTACAATGTTTTTTCTCATACAAAAAAATATATAATTAAAATTTCAAATTTAGCCACGTTATTTCAGATTTGGGATTTGGGATATTGGAATTCAAACCTCCTCGTCTCCCGGTCTCCCCAGTCTCCCAGTCCCCCAGTCAATCCAGTCAATCCAGTCAATCCAGCTACTCTCCCACATTATCATCTAACCACCTCCTGCCAGGCACTCTGCTATCGTCCCATTTATTGATTACCGTTCCCTCTTTCAGCAACATCAATCCGGGATTTGCACGAATCATTGTTTTCAGTACCCGCTCATCCGCATGACAAAATTGAAAACCGGTACGGTGATGTTGTTCCCATTCCCCTACCACATCGGTCGGCGATGAAGTGAGGAGGTAAAAGGAGTATCCGTTTTCCTCAGCATAATGGTGCACTTGCCTGAATCGTTCAAGATGGTTCAGACTCATCTTATCCAACGAATAGGCAACCATCAGGAAAGTATAAGAGGGTTCGGAAAGGATGATATCGGTAATATCGCCCCCAATATCCCATGAACCGGTAGCCTCGTCATAATACAATGCCTCTACCGCAAAGTCTTCAATGGCAGGCTTCTCACCTTCTTTTACCACTTTTGTCTTCATATCCACAAATGTCCAGGTGGAATCGTTCCAGGGATAGTTTTCTTCAGTAAACTCCTTCTCTATCCCATCTTTCCTATAGATAAAAACGGTCTCCAGCACATCTGCCTTCTCCGGGTCGACAAACATCTGCTGTGGAATATTGGCACCGATCTTGTAAGGACGAAAATCGATGACCGGCAGGCGGTATACATTATGAAGAGAAAAGAGCACACCCAGGAGCAATGTCAAAAGCCCTGCCACAGGCGCCATTTTCTTTGAAAAGAGCGGGGTGATCTGCCTCCATTTCAAGAGCAACAGTATTGCTCCTGCCAGCAGTATTACGTTCTTATAGAAAGTTTGCCAATTACTGATAGTAAATGCATCGCCAAAGCATCCACAATCTTCCACAGGGTTGGCGATGGCAATCCACAGGGTGAGTGGCGTAAAGAAAACCATGAACAGGGTGATCAGCCGGGCAGTCCATTTCCTGTAAATTCCTAATAACAGAAAAACACCCAAGGCAAATTCAGCCGTCACCATAAAAACAGCTACAGGTAAAGCCAACGGAAAAAGCCCTGTAAGACCCAATTCTATCAGGTAATCTTCTATCTTATAGGTGAAACCCAGTGGATCGACAGCTTTCACGAAACCGGAGAATACAAAGGTCACCCCGACAATAATACGTGACAATTCGAGCAAAAATTTCACTATTTTGGTTTTTGAACTCATCTTTCTTCAGAATTTAAAGATTCCAGATTCAAAATTCAAGATTTAGCTACGCTGATTTCCAATTCAAATTCCATAAATCGTTAAATCAACAAATCAGTAAATCATCACATCAAATCGACCTTTCCACTTTTCCCACTTTCCCACCTACTCCTCTCCGAAATGCAGTTTGATCAACCCAAAAACAGCATAATTGATCATATCTTTGTAATTAGCATCAATCCCTTCGGAAATAAGAGTCTGCCCGTCGTTAGCTTCGATCTCTTTAGTACGCTGTATCTTCATCAGGATGAGATCGGTATAGGAACTTATCCGCATACTTCTCCAGGCTTCTCCGTAATCATGATTCTTTGCCTCCATCAGCGCTTTCGATTCCGCCACGAAGCGGTCGTAAAGCTCCAGGGCTTTTTCCGCCGAAATATCCACCACATCCACATAACCCAATTCCAGTTGAATCAACCCTACGATACCATAATTCACGATACCTACATATTCGGGGAAGATACCTTCATCGACCCTGTTATCTTTCATTGTTTCAAGCGTACGGATCCGTTTCGCTTTGATAAAAATCTGATCGGTCACTGAACCGGGACGGAGTATTCGCCATGCGGCTCCGTAATCCTGTAGCTTCTTCTCGAATACTCCCCGGCAGATAGCGAGTACTTCGTCAAACTGATGATGGGTTACTTTCATTTAGTCTAATGCAATTGAACTATTTCGTTAAGCAAGAGCAGATACAAAGCTTGCTTTGATTATGCCGAGCGCAGAAATAGTCTAATGTAATTGAACCGAACAAAGGTAATAAAAAAAGGCACAAGTTCATTATCCTGTACCTTTTTCAATCTACCTGTCCGGTTTACAATTTATGAAATGCGAATAGAATTACCTACACGCAATGTAGTTCTGGGGGTAATATTATTTAATGAACAAATTTTATTCACAGAAGTGCCGTAGCGTTTGGCGATAGCTCCCAACGTATCACCTTTCTGGATTCTGTGGTAATTTACTTCACCTGAAACATATTTATTTGTATTGGCATTTTTAGCGGGTTCCCTGTTGGTTGAAGCACTGGCTGTGGCAACAGTATTGTCCGTATTACTTTTCACAACCACCCTACTGCTGTTGGATGTCTTCCTGTAACTTGAATTAGTCACCAAATACTCCTCCTTATGGGGTGCTTTTTTCTGAAAGTCGATAATAAAATTGGGATTAATCGGTTTACCCAGGAAGCGGGTTTCAAAATGCAGGTGCGATCCGAATGAACGGCCCGTATTACCTGCCAGTCCGATTGGTTGTCCCGACTGTACAAAATCATTTTCATCCACGAGGAATTTGGAAAGATGTCCGTAAACGGTTTCCAGTCCGTTCAAATGGCGTATCACAAGATAATACCCATATCCTCTCCGCTCATATTGCTTTACCCTTATTTTACCATCGAACGCGGCATAGATAGTATCCCCGGTTTGGGCTTTCAGGTCAACGCCGTAATGATAACGGCGGCTGCCTCTCCGCCCGAAATTGGATGTCATATACCCATCCACCGGCATGGTAAAATTCTCCAGATCCACGATAAACGTATCCGGTGCATTTTTCAGGTCACCATACGTATTGACATACCTGTTTCCCCACATCCCACCATAAATATCGTCGGCTGGAATGGCTTCGGGATCAAACTCGAACCGGTCCTCTTCCACTTCATCCAGGACAGACAAATCCAACTTGAGCTTCAGTCCGTCGGCAAAAAGCCCCGGCTGTTCACTCAGGGTAGAACTGTGTAATTGTTTGTATGTGAGGTCAGGTCTGGTATTTCCGTTTGATTCCGGAGACAATTGTGAAAATGCGTTCAATGTTACGAACATCAAGCTTGCAGATAATAATGTGCCTGCTTTTGCTAAAAAATGATTTCTCTCCATTGTTGCTTCACTGAATTTTTTGATAATCCATTAAAAAACACTTTTGTCATTATATCTCATCATTCGCATAAAGATACGGGATGAGATAATGGGAGTAATTAAAAATCTCGTTCTCAGAGAAGAAGCGCTTCAACTCGGCTTGTGCTGTCTCCTGAGAGTCGGATGCATGCACAATATTTTCCTGCACGCTCATACTGTAGTCACCCCTTATAGTACCGGGTTGTGCCTCTCTACCGTTTGTAACACCTGCCATTTCGCGAACTACATTTATCACATTCAGCCCCTTAAGAGCCATCACTACCACCGGACTTACACGCATAGCATCTTTGACGCGACCAAAAAAGGATTTTCCGGCCAAATGGGAATAGTGTTCACTCAGAATTTCATCAGTCAATTCTACCATCTTCATACCGACAATCTGGATTCCTTTCCTTTCGAAACGGGAGATAACTTCCCCCATGATTCCGCGCTGTACAGCAGATGGTTTTAGAATTACTAATGTAAGCTCCATGAATGATAAAAATGATAAACTATAATGAAAACGACCTTTTAATTACTGATTTTTTTCTTTAAATCACTTTCAAAGTAAAGTTTTTATTATTTCTCATCCAAATAATCTATTCCCTTTTTTTGAGGAGAATTTACACACCAGCAGTAAAACAGGCTCATATCATACAGATTTACAGAAACTTACATGAAAATATGTTTTATAACATATTTTGCTGATATTAAGCGCAATAGACAATTATTAACCATTATTTTAGCTTTTGTCGGCAAAAAATTAAACTTGCCTCTACTTTCTTATTTTGCTTTTTTTAATACCCTTCTTATAAAATGGAGTTTCAATCCACAACCGGAATAAAGAGATTTAAGTATCTTTGCCCAAAATTCGCAATCAATCAGCACGATTCGGGTTATAATTGAAACTATACATCAATCATCAAAAAAAAGAATAATGATCAGGTACAAGCTTATCAATAACATTACAGGTTGGATTGTATTTGCCGTTGCAGCAGTGGTTTACCTGCTTACCATTGAGCCCACGGCAAGTTTCTGGGATTGCGGAGAATTCATCACCCAGGCCTATAAGCTGGAAGTGGGCCATCCCCCCGGTGCACCTATTTTCATGCTGGTGGGTAATCTCTTCACGCAATTGGCACAGGATCCGTCGCAGGTGGCCAAAATGGTCAACAGCATGTCGGCATTGATGAGCGCATTCACCATCCTGTTCCTTTTCTGGACCATCACCCATCTGACCCGTAAGCTCATTATTGCAAAAGAGGGAGGTGAACTCAGTATGGGCCAAACGATCGCAGTGATCGGCAGCGGCCTTGTGGGTGCACTGGTCTACACTTTTTCCGACACATTCTGGTTCTCGGCCGTAGAAGGTGAAGTATACGCCTTCTCATCCATGCTCACCGCCCTGGTGTTCTGGCTGATCCTTAAATGGGAGGATAATGCCGACAAACCCCATTCCGACAAATGGATCGTACTGATCGCCTATGTCATGGGGTTATCAATCGGCGTGCACCTGCTCAACCTGTTGTGTATCCCGGCAATTGTCCTGGTCTACTACTTCAAGAAGAATGAAAATCCCGACTGGAAAGGCGGGATCAAGGCCCTTCTGTTGTCCTTCGGACTTATCGTTATATTAATGTGGGGGATCATCCCCGGTTTTACCAAAGTGGGAGGTTGGTTCGAACTCTTCTTTGTGAATTCATTGGGATTTTCTTATCATACAGGATTGTTCGTTTACCTTATTCTTCTGGTAGGCGTGATCGGATGGTCGCTCTATGAGACTTTGTCTCCCAAAGGAAAAGAAAACAGAGCTCGTACCTCTTTCTTCTTAAGCATGGGTATGACGGGGATCCTTTTCATCGGCAGCAGTGCCTGGCTATGGGTGCTACTCATTGCCGCAGGCGCTTATTTTGCATTCAGATATAAAAAATTAGAGGTCAAATTTATCAATCTTGCCGTCACAAGCCTGATGGTTATTCTGGTCGGGTTCTCGGCCTATGCACTGATTCCTATCCGGTCAAACGCCAATCCTCCACTCGACCTGAATAAACCGGAGAATATCTTTTCGCTCGGAGGTATGCTGAGCCGTGAACAGTACGGACAGAGACCTCTTCTCTATGGAACTACTTATGCCTCTCAACCAGCAAGGAATGCCGACGGATCGTATATTGTAGAGAGTGAACGTACGTCCTATCGGCCGGTAGTGAAAACTTCGCCCGAACAAAAAGACCGATACGAAAAGAAAGTGACATCGATCAACTATAAATACACCAATACCATGTTGCTCCCCAGGATGCACTCGCACTCCGGGAATCCGTCGTTTAGGAACCATAGCATGGGATACGAACAATGGGGAGGTGTGACCGACCTGAACCAAAAGCCCACCTTCTGGCAGAACCTGAAGTTCCTTTTCAGCTACCAGGTCAACCACATGTACTGGCGCTATTTCATGTGGAACTTCTCCGGCAGGCAGAACGACATACAAGGGCACGGTGAAATTACCGCCGGCAACTGGATCACCGGAATCCCTTTCTTCGATGAGCATGTGCTGGGATTGGGATCTCAGGATAATATCGCGCCCGATATCGTCGACAACAAGGGGCATAACAAATACTATATGCTGCCCCTGCTGCTCGGCATTATCGGTATCCTTTACCAGCTACAACTGAAAAAGAGGGGAAAACAGAGTTTCGCCATAGTCTTCATGCTCTTCTTCATGACCGGTCTGGCCATCATCCTCTACCTCAACCAGACGCCATATGAGCCGAGGGAACGGGACTACGCTTACGCAGGTTCTTTCTATGCCTTCTCCATCTGGGTCGGGATGGGAGTGGCCGGTATCAGCTACTTCTTAAGGAAATATATAAAGAATACCACTGCCGCTACGGCGCTTGCCACAGTGGCAACCCTCTGCGTCCCTGTACAGATGGCCTCGCAGACCTGGGACGACCACGACCGTTCGGGAAGGACCCTGGCAAGGGACACCGGCATGAATTATCTGAGCTGCGTGGGTGAGAACGCCATCCTTTTCACCAATGGCGACAACGACACCTATCCTCTCTGGTACGTGCAGGAAACAGAAGGCTTCCGTACCGACGTGCGGGTCACCAACCTCAGCTTCCTCCAGACGGAATGGTATGTGGACCAGTTGTTACGTCCGGCTTATGAGTCCGAACCCCTGCCCATCCGATGGACTCGCCCGCAGTACTCAGGCAAGGCCGGAAGCGCGGCATATATCATCACTAAAAAGGAGATAGAAGATGTGCTCCGCCATAACAATGTCCCTCCCGTTTCTTTCGGGTCGTACTACGATATGGGTGCTTTTAAAGACACGCTTTCCCTGACGCAAATCATGGAGAATTTGCGGACGGGACAGAACACCCGCCCGGCCAATCCGTTCAACACAGGAGATATGCCCGTCATTCCCGGCAATGTGCTTGCACTCAATGTGGATACTGCCCGGGTAGACTGGAAAGGCCTGGCCGCAAAACCATCCGATAAGATGTATATTGACATGACAGGGAAGTCGGCCGTATATTTTAACGAGCAAATGATCCTGGAGATGCTCGACAATATCAACGACGGCCATTGGCAACGTCCTATCCATTTCGCAACCACTATCACTCCATCCCTGTACATGAACCTGCAGAACCGTAACTTCTCGCTCAACGGACTCACCTATCAGGTAGTCCCGGGAACTCCTCTTTATGATGGAGTAAATATAGAAGCAGCGTACGACAACATGGTGAACAAATTCAGATGGGGCGGACTCGAAAACAATCCCGACATCTATCTTGATGAAACGAGCCGGAGGATGCTTTCCACCTACCGTCTCTACTTCACACAACTTGTCGACGCGCTGATCGGTGCGGGAGAAAACGAAAAAGCGCTCACAGCGCTGGATAAAGTCACCACGATGATACCCTCGTCGGCAGTGGCTTACGGTACCGACGGGCTACTCTTCGCGAGAGCCTATTACCGCCTGGGCGAGACAGAGAAAGCCGAGGCGCTTATTGCGGACATCAGCGACAGGGTGAACAGGAACCTCGACTGGTACGTACGGTTAAATACCGTACAGCTATCGAATTCACTCTCTGATGTGATCTGGAACAACATCAATCCTATGATGCTTATCACAAGTATTTATCAACAATATAATAAGGAGAAATATACGATACTGGTCGACGACCTGCTGCAACGGGCGCAGACTTTCTATACGCTCGGCGTTCCCTATGTCGGAGATACCCTTTTAAAAGAGATCACCGACGGTTCGGTACGCGGATACTATTCCACTTCTGCCGACGACACATTACACCGGGCTACGGAAGAAGAGACTATGCAGAAGGCACTCAACATGATGCAGCAATTCAGCCCCCGTTTGCTGGAACAATACCAGCAGTCAGATCAGTAACAGATAAAATAACATACGGTTGTGAGTCGACTCACAGCCGTATCTCTTTTCAACATACATTCACATTTCATGCTAATTGAGCAACCACCATACTTATACAGGCTTCTTTTTCCGGAAGCCCGCTGGCGGATCAGTATCCCCGGCCAAAAAACGGTCTACATCACTTTCGACGACGGTCCTATACCCGAGGTGACCCCCTGGGTACTGGATCTGTTGGATCATTACAATATAAAAGCCACTTTCTTTTGCGTGGGAGACAACGTACGTAAATACCCCCACCTGTACCGCCAGCTCCTTGGGAGAGGGCATCTGACGGGTAATCACACCTTTAACCATATACAGGGGTGGAAGAACAGGACATCCTTTCTGTTGAAGAATACCAACAAAGCAGCTGAACTGATCGATTCATCCCTTTTCCGTCCTCCCCACGGGCATATGCGTATATCTCAGAATTTAGCGTTGCTACAGGCAGGTTATAAAGTGATAATGTGGGATGTAGTAACAAGGGATTACAGCCGTTTTATGAATCCTGAACAGGTACTGGAAAACGTGAAAAAGTATACGCGCGACGGTTCCATCATTGTATTTCACGACTCCCTGAAAGCGGAGAAAAACCTGAGATACGCACTTCCGCGTGCCATCGAATGGTTGCAGCAAGAAGGTTATACTTTCGAATTAATCCCGGCTGTAAATCCCATGCCTGTCAGCCACACTGCCAGCCTTTAATCGAAAACTTTTCATATTCATGTAAAAACTCCGGACAATAAAAGTCGCTTCAGGCCCTGTTCATATTTCTACCTATATACTTATACTGCTCCTTGTTGATCGTCATTCGGGATGAAGCAGGCATTGTAGATTTATTTCTCATAGTCATATACTTACGTATGGCGCAATTTACTCCAAAAATATAAACAAAGTTAAAATTTAAAATAATACAGTATTATGTATTGCATAGTACAATGTTTTGGCATACATTTGTGCCGTTCAATTGCATTAGACTATTTCTACGCTCAACATAGTCAAAACAAGTTTTGCCTCTGTATTCGTTTAACGAAAACGTTCATTATTCTGTAACCATTCAGTTTGAACGATAGTCTAAACAAAAATGACAAATAAAATAGAGGTCACAAGAAATTTCATCATATGATTAAAATCCGTCAATTACATAAATCCTATCGGACAGAAGCGTTATCGCTTCATGTCCTGAAAGGAGTCGATCTGGAAATAGGATCGGGAGAGTATGTCTCCATCATGGGTGCTTCGGGTTCGGGAAAATCGACTTTGCTCAATATCCTGGGTATTCTCGACACCTACGATTCGGGCGAATACTTCCTGAACGGTACACTGATAAAGAATCTCAGTGAGACGCAGGCTGCGCTTTACCGCAATGAGATGATCGGTTTTGTTTTTCAGTCGTTCAACCTCATCAACTTTAAAAATGCTCTGGAGAATGTGGCTCTCCCACTCTACTACAAGAAAGTAAGCCGCAAGAAACGGAATATTATCGCATTGGAGCATCTCGACAGGATGGGACTGAAAGACTGGGCGCACCACATGCCCAATGAACTTTCCGGGGGACAGAAGCAACGTGTGGCCATTGCCCGTGCGCTGATCTCAGATCCAAAAATTATTCTGGCTGACGAACCTACCGGCGCCCTCGACAGCAAGACCACCGTGGAGGTGATGGAAGTGCTGACTAATCTCAATCGTGAAGGAATCACCACCATTATCGTGACCCACGAACCGTCGGTCGCAGATGCTACCAACCGCATCATCCACCTGAAGGACGGTATGATCGAATATGAAACACGTAAGGATAACGGCGTACATATCGCCACTCATCCCCAAAAACGGCAAATGGTATGACCGACCAGCTTCATGAAATACTGGGAACGCTGAAGAAAAACAAGATGCGGACAACCCTCACCGGGCTCTCGGTATCGTGGGGTATCTTTATCCTGATCGTCCTGCTGGGAGCGGGCAACGGACTCAGAAACGGAGTGATGCAGAATTTCAGTTCCAGGGCGGTCAACCGCATCAGCCTGTGGCCCGGCACCACCTCTATGCCCTACAAGGGGCTGAAATCGGAGCGGAACCTCCATTTCACGGAGAGCGAAGTGGAACTGATCAGGAATGAGCTGGAGGAAAGCCGGCTCATCACGGCCCGCAGCAATACCTCACAGACCATTTCTTACGGGAGTGAATACGGTTCTTACCAGGTGAGGGGCGTAATGCCCAACTATTTTGATATCGAGAACCTGATCATCGCTCCGGAAGATGGGCGTTTCATCAATCAACTCGATATGAAAGAGACGAACAAGGTGATCGTACTCGATAAGAAAGTCGCCGATCTCCTTTTCAAGGACGAATCACCGCTCGGCAAACAGGTAAAAGTGGGGCAAATCATGTTCAAGGTGGTAGGGGTCAACACCAAAAAAGAACAATGGGGAGGATCGAATACCTACATTCCTTTTACCACCGCGCAGGCCATTTTCAATCCCAACCGGAAATTCTACCAGATCACCTTTACCGTGGACGGACTGGTGACAAAAGAAGAAAATGACCGCTTCAATGAATCGCTCAGGACGTTGATGGGGCAAAGGTTGAACTTTAACCCGGAAGACCAGCAGGCACTCTGGATATATAATGCACAGTCGGACTATGTGGAGACAATGAAGATTTTCAGCGTGATCACCTTCATAGTCGCTCTTATCGGTGTCCTCACATTGATCGCAGGAATTGTGAGCGTAAGCAACATTATGCTGGTGTCGGTAAAGGAACGTACGCGGGAGATAGGGATCCGCAAAGCCATCGGCGCCACGCCGGCTTCCATCCTGAAAACCATCATCCTGGAGTCGATCATCATCACCACCATCTTCGGCTATATAGGGCTGATGATGGGCATCGGGCTGACCGAAACGATCAACTTCTTTATGGAACAGGCGGCCAATGCGCAAGCTGTGTCCGACGAACCGCAGATGTCGATATTCACCAACCCTACGGTGGAAGTGGGATACGCCCTGTTTGCGACGATCATACTGATCATCTCAGGGGTGATCGCAGGTTACCTGCCCGCCCGCAAAGCGGTAAAGGTGAAACCGATTGAAGCGATGAGACAGGAATGACCGATGTAATGATGTAATGATTTACTGATGTGATGATTTCAGTAAATCGGCCAATCAACAAATTAGTAAATTAACAAATCAGTATATATGTTTGATTTAGACAGGTGGCATGAAATATGGATCACTATCACGCACAATAAATCACGGAGTGTGCTGACCGCCTTTAGCGTTTTCTGGGGAATGCTGATGCTGGTGCTGATGGTGGGATCAGGTAACGCGCTCGAAAAAGGAATTTTTTCACAGATCGAGGGATTTGCCACCAATTCCTGTTTCTTCGAATCACAACGGACAACGGTTCCCTACAAAGGCTTCCGGAAAGGAAGGCGATGGGATATGACCAATAGCGATATTCCCGTGATCAAAGAGAAGGTGCACGAATTGCAGCACATCTCCCCCATGCTGTTCAGCGGCGGCAATGAAAAGAATGTGGTAAGAGGTGACAAAAACGGCTCCTACCGGATAAAAGGCTGTTTTCCGGAATACGACCTGATAGAAAAAAGCAAAATACTCTACGGACGGTATATCAACGATATCGATATCGCCGAAAAGAGGAAAGTATGTGTCATCGGAGAACGTATCTATGAAGTGCTCTTCCAGAAGGGTGAAGATCCTACCGGAAAACAGATCCGCGTAAACGGTATCTATTTCCAGGTGGTGGGGGTAGCCAGAAGTTCATCGGGAGTGAATATAGGCGGCGAGACAGCCGAATCGGTAGTACTCCCTTTCTCTACCATGCAGCAGGCTTTCAACCAGGGAAATATCATCCACCTGCTGGCAGTTACCGCCAAAGAGGGTGTACCGGTAAAAAGAGTGCAGGACCAGATCGGTGAGATACTCAGACAACAACACCAGATATCACCCGACGACAAGGATGCGGTATGGAGCATGAATATTGAGGAGCAATTCAAGATGTTCAACTACCTGGGTATCGGCATAGCCGCCCTGATATGGATCGTGGGACTGGGCACGCTCTTCGCGGGTGCCATCGGCGTGAGCAATATCATGCTGGTCACCGTGCGCGAGCGCACCAAAGAGATCGGCATCCGGCGAGCTTTGGGAGCCACCCCCCGGAATATCATCGGACAGATTCTCAGTGAGAGCGTAGTGCTCACGGTATTGGCAGGGCTGCTCGGTATTGTGCTGGGAGTGGGACTGCTCCGGGGAGTCGGGATCGTACTCAGCCAGAGCGACCAGTTCTTCAAAGATCCCCAGGTCTCGTTCGGTATGGCTGTCGGTTCCTTCCTTATCCTTATTGTGATTGGTGCTATGGCGGGATACATACCTGCACAACGGGCTATAATGATTAAACCTGTAGAAGCGATCAGTGAGGAGTAATAAAAATGTGGGAAGGTGGAAAGGTCGATTTGATGTGATGATTTACTGATTTTACTCAATTGACAATGGATAATTGACAATTGACAATGAAATCTTGAATTTTAAATTTTGAATATGAAATATAGAATAATATGAAGAAAGTATTGCGAATTGTAGGATTGACCCTGTTAGGGCTCTTGGTAATATCCACCTTTGTGTTTCTCTGGCAGAAATCGCGCCCGAAAATTGTGACTTACAAAATAGAGGCGGCCACTAAAGGTGATATCGAAAAACGGACTGTGGCTACGGGAAAAGTAGAACCACGCAATGAGATACTAATCAAACCGCAGATGTCGGGTATCATTGCCGAGGTTTACAAAGAGGCAGGTGAAACCGTAAAGGCCGGAGATATCATCGCCAGGATACAGGTAGTACCCGATATGGTGAACGAAAGCAGTGCCGAATCGCGTGTCGAAAGGGCCCGGTTGGCTGCCAATCAAAGCCGGATCAATTATGAGCGGGATAAAAAACTCTTTGAAAATGAAGTGATCTCAAGGGAAGAGTTCGAGAAGGTGGAATTACAGTACAAAAACGATCAGGAAGAATTGCGCGCCGCCAACGACAACCTGAGCCTGGTGCGCACCGGGATTACCAAGAGTTCGGCACAGACCAGCAACACGCTGGTACGTTCCACGGTAAGCGGTACTATCCTCGATGTTCCTGTCAAGGCAGGGAACTCGGTGATCCAGTCCAATAACTTCAACGATGGTACCACCGTGGCATCGGTAGCCGACCTGGGGGACATGCTTTTCGTCGGCAAGATCGACGAGACGGAAGTAGGTAAACTCTCGGTGGAAATGCCCATGGAGATCACCATCGGCGCCATTCAGGACCTGAAGATACCCGCCTTGTTAGAGTATGTCTCACCTAAAGGGATAGAAGAGAGTGGAGCCATCCTCTTCGAAATGAAAGCCGCCCTGCAATTGCCGCAGGATTTATTTATCCGGGCAGGCTACAGCGCTAACGCCGATATTATTTTAGATCAGCGTAAAGATGTGGTAACCATTCCTGAAAGTTCAGTGGAATTTAGTGGCGACTCGGCTTTCGTCTATATGGTGAAGAGCGAGAAACCACAGGAATTCGAACGGAAGCATGTGAAAATCGGCCTGTCGGACGGGATCCGTATCGAAGTGACCGAAGGGCTGAAAGAGAATGACAAGATCCGTGGAACAGAGATCATTGAGGACAAGAAAAAGTAACGACTATGCATATCAGAACTATTATCATCGCCCTGTTCTTCAGCGCTTCCCTATTGCCGGCAACGGCACAACAGAAATATACGCTGTTGGAGTGCATCGATATTGCGCTGGAGAACAATCGTAACATCAAACAGCAGGAAATCGGCAGGCAACAGCGGGAGATCGCTTACAGCCAGGCACGTGCAGATCTGCTGCCCAACCTGAACGCTTCGGCAGGGCAGAATTTCGTATTCGGCCGCTCCATCGGCCTCGACAACGTTTACGAGAACACCAACTCATCGCAGACCAGTTTCAGTATCGGGGGTGATATCACCCTTTTCGATGGTTTGCGGATGAAACACAACATCAACGCACGGAAGGCCGACATGCAGGCGTCGGAAGCCGATCTGGAGAAGATGCGCGACGATGTGGTAATGAGTGTTTCTACCGCCTTCCTTCAGGCATTGCTCAACCGGGAGTTGCTGCAGATCGCGGAGAACCAGATCGAGACCACCCAGGCCAACCTGCAACGACGGAGTGAATTAGTGAAAAGCGGCAAGATGGCACAGGGGGAACTCTATGAATTAGAAGCACAGTTGGCCAAGGAAGAACTGAACCGTGTGCAGGCAGAGAGCAACCTCAAACTGGCATTGCTCGATCTCGCCCAAATTATGGAACTGGAGGAATTCAACAATTTCGATATTACAGCGCCCCCCGCTGAAACACTGATCAACGAAGCCACCCTTTTGCAGTCGGAAGCGGTATACGAAAGTGCACTGGTGAATCGTCCGGAGATACGAGGCATGCGCTATCGGCTGGAAAGCAGTGAAAAAGAACTGTTGATGGCAAAGGCACAATATTATCCCTCCCTCTCGTTCGGAGTGAATATGGGAACCGGTTACTACAGGATGAGCGGTAGGGACAACACCTCTTTCAGTTCGCAATTGCGCAACAACATGAGTAATTCGCTCGGTTTCAGCCTCCGCATTCCCATCTTCAACAGGTTTCAGATCAGGAACAGTGTTCACAGTGCAGAACTCGCCATCGCCAACACACAACTGGAAATGGACAAAACGAAAGTCGAATTGCGCAAACGGATCGAGCAGGCTTATTACAATGCCACAGGAGCTAAAAGCCGCTGGGATGCCGCCCGGAAATCGATCGAAGCCAGCCGGGAAGCCTACCGTTTTGCGGAAGAGAAATACGAGAGTGGCCGTGCTAACTCCTATGAACTGTTTCTTGCCAAGAACAACCTCACTCAGGTGTTGGGAGAAGAGGCACAGGCCAAATACGAGTACGCATTCCGTCTGAAAATACTGGAATTGTTGAGGGATTGATTCAGGATTCCGAATTTCAAGATTTCATAACTCATAACTTATAATTCATAACTCATAATTCAACAGAAATGAAAATCTCAGCAACATTAACTCTGATCGCAGTGCTATTCACAGCCTGCATTTCCGTAGGAGCGCAATCGCGCCAGGCTGCGGATCAATTTGAAGTAAGTGAATTTACGGCTATCGAATCATCGGTAATAGCCAACATTCATATCAAGCAATCCCCTACTGTCAGTGTGACTGCAGAGGGTAGTGAAGAACTGCTCAATCTCCTCGATGTTCGGATGGATAACGACAAACTGATCCTTACAATGGAAGACCGTCATCTGAGAAGAAATAAAGGACGTTCTGAGAAGTTGCTTATTTCCATCTCCACTCCTACCCTGACCAGGCTCGATTTCGATGGTGTAGGGAATATTGAGATCGATGGCGCCTTCTCCACTCCCGAACTGACTATTGATTCCGAGGGAGTAGGCAATCTCAGGGCGGACAGGCTCGAAGCCGGTTCCATTTATATCTCTTCCCAGGGAGTGGGTAACACCACATTAGGTGGTAAGACCGACAAATTGGAGATTAAATCCGAGGGTGTGGGAAACGTCAATACTACGAAGCTCACCTCACGAAGCGCCGTGGTCACGTCGCAGGGAGTCGGCAACGTAAACTGCCACGCATCGGAATATCTCAAAGTACGTTCAGAAGGCATCGGCAACGTCACCTATTATGGCAACCCGGTTAAGAAAGAACTCAATAAAGAAGGATTAGGAAAAATAAAAGCAGGGAATTAATTCCCTTGACTACTCAATAAATACTCTACTTCTACTTTTAATTACAAAAAATTTCGAGGACGGAGGCTTGCGAAAGTCTCCGTTTTTATTTTAGATTCTTTTCTGGAACGGCATTATTTTTGCCTTGGACATAATTTTCTTCACTTTGTTTTCTATAAATTTCACCTTCCAGGTAGCAATATGAAATATCGATTAATATGTTGAAATATTAAAAGTAAAATAATAGTTAGCTAAAAAATTCCAGATAACGGCTAAATAGTATATCTATATATCGCCGGGTCTTGAGGTATCATTGTCATTGTTCTACGGCATCTGTATCTATACCCTCTTTTATATATTCCAGCATATAAGAATTATCCCCTTTTGTTGTGATAATATTAAATTTACAGTCCACTTCTTTCAAACAGCTTCTCAATTTATTGATCGCACTCATCAGTCTTTGACTAGCTGTATTAATCTTAGGCCAAAGCTCTTCTCTAAGTTCACTTTTATCAAGTGAATGATCATCACTTTCGAGAAACATCAAAAGTATATTTGCCGGTTGATTAGGAATTTTTGTGATCTTCTTTTGTCCGATCAATTCATTTTTACGGGTATCCAGCATTGTCTCCCCGATATAATAATACCTTCCCTTTCTAACGATCTTATCCGGCCTGATCTTTCTTTTCTCGACGTACAAATAATAAACTACACCAAGCACCAACACCTCCAAAATAAGCAGTGAGATGATCGCTTCTTTAGGCATCAACCGGAATACGGCGAGCGGTGAATAGTTGAGCAGCCCCTGGTAAGTTATCTCACCGAATACTCCACCCTTTATAATCGGTGTCCGATAGTTGATGCGGTATCCCATAGTGTCTTCGCTCAATTCGGTATTATGCTCATGATACACCAGTATGAAAGAGCGCGCCTTGATACCATTTTCATCCAGTTTCGTATCGAACAGTTGCTGTAGCGTATCCGGTTGCAGCCGGTTTACATGTAAAAGATACGATTGATAATTTCTCAATAAATATTTATTGAAATCTTCTTCAGTCTGTGCCTCTTTCGCAAAAGTGGTATCTTCCATGGTAATTGTGTGCTTTCTTACTTTTTCTTTTTTTGAATAAGGGTCATTTATCATATATATGTCCATAAACACATCGTTCATTTTCAAATCAACCTCATCCTTAATGGCTTGCTCCAACAGTAACGGAAACTCCCGCTCCATCTTTGCCTTAGATATCCTGTATTCCACAATCCCGAGGGCCGATAGCACGATAAATACCAAACCCGCGATAATCCAGAGAAATACTATTATCCTCTTATATGTAGTTTTACTGTAAATCATCTCCAGATTGTTTTGACTACAAATATAAAATAATCGAGAGAATACGCAAAATGAATTTTAATTTTTCATTAAACCGACAATCTCATAAATTATTAAAAACAAGCAATTTACAAAAAGTGAGTTATAAGTGAGTTAAGATTTTTGCGCAAGAATGCCTTAAATTCTATCTTCATCAAATAATATCTGAATCACTTAAAAAATTAAGTCTATGAACACAAAAAAAATTATCATGAGCTGCCTGATGTCAGTGGCATTATTATGTTTTATTTGGTTAAAAACAAAAAACAATCTCGTGGAAACCGATCTGACTCTTTTAAATATCGAAGCGCTGGCATCGCCTGAAAGCGGAGAGGGCCATACATGTTTAGGGACCGGTTCTCTCGATTGTCCTTCCGGTAGTAAAGTAGCATATATAGCAACACCCTATAGCATCATCCTATAGCATATATAGTATCGCCCGAGTAAGATGAAAAAAAAGATTATCTATCGATATTTGATGCTTGCCTATTATCTACTCTGTATCAACGGAGGATGTAATAATATAAATGAACGAGTCTATTACGATTCGTTTACAACCGACATTTCCCTTTCAGGAAAAACGCTAAAAACAGATTCGGTAATGCTTCGCTATCCTTTCAGAATTGAACATAAAGACAGCCTGGCTATTATTATGGATCTGCATCATCCCGACTTTTTCTATCATGCATTTACCTATCCACGATTTGAGCCCCTCTTTTCTTTCGGGAAACGTGGGCAGGCCCCTGAAGAAATCCTATCGGCGGAAAATTTCAGGCTTACGGATAACGGCATGTGGGGGCTGGACGCCAATAAACATCTACTTACCAAGATGTCGGTCGGAAATATTGCCCAGTCGACAAACGAAAAAGAGACACCATTGGACAAAGAGATCATCCGTGCGCTGGATTTTGCCTTATATAACGATTCTTGTTTTGTTATTCCGGATTATTCGGGTAAATACCGGTTCCATATTATTGACAGGAACGGGAATATAAGGTCCAGCCACGGAAAAATACCTTCCCGGAAACATAAAAAGGGCAACATAGCATTGGCTCAGGCCTGGAGGAGTTTTATCGATTATAATCCGGGAAATCACACGCTCGCCATGGTGACTCAATTGGGAGAAGTATTGGAAATCTATAATTTGAAGGACAGCACCCATATCGTAAAAATAGGGCCCCACGGGGAACCGGAATATAATGAGTCGGGCGGTATGGCTATTCCCTCTGGGATCATGGGATTCAGTGATGTACAAGTAACTGACAAGTATATCTATACCGTTTTTCACGGAAGGAGTTTTAAAGAGATCGCTCAACAGCGACAACCAGTGACCGACGGCGGGCAGTATATCTACGTTTTCTCGCTGGAAGGAGACCCACTTTACAAATACACGCTGGATCATTTTATTTACGGTATAGATGTCAACGAAAGAACGAGGGAAATATATGCCGTAGATGTCAATTCAAATCAACCTGTTGTCAAATATAAATTAAAGCATTGATGAAATGAGATTGCCTTTCTTTACACTATTGATTGGATCGTGCATCCTCCTGTTTTCCTGCAAAGAGAATGGAAAAGAAAAGATCACAAAAATTGTCACAGAATGGCAGGACAAAGAGATCATCTTTCCGGAGGACGTGGTTTTTACACGGTATGGACAAGATACTATACAGTATAAAATGCCGGAATCGGACTATAAAATCCTGCTGTATGTAGATTCCGTGGGATGCACCGGTTGTAAATTACAGCTCCATAAATGGAACGAGTTTATTGCAGAAGTGGATTCCCTGACGTCCGGAAGCGTGCCTGTATTATTCTTTTTCCACCCAAAAGATAAACGTGAATTAACCTACCTGCTTAAACGGGATGGCGTCACGATTCCGGTTTGCCTGGATGAGAACGACAGACTGAATTCCATCAACCGGTTTCCGTCCCGTGATGATTTTCAATGCTTCCTGCTGAACAAAGACAATAAAGTTGTCTATATCGGGAATCCCATCCATAATATCCGTATCAGGGAAATGTATTTATCGCGGATCGCTCCGGAAGCCCATATCCCAACAACCCCATCAAGAAACACAATCACTGAAATAGATCAAACGGAATTCAACCTCGGAACACTGAAACGAGGCAATCCTACAACAGTAACCGCATTGATCCGAAATATAGGAGAAGTTCCTCTTGTTGTATATGAAACCAAGGCATCCTGCGGTTGTACAAGTGTAAGTTACAAAAAAGAACCCACTGTGCCCGGGTCGTCATTAGAAATAGAAATAACCTATAATGCCGAAGATCCGGGTTATTTTAACAGAACAGTTTCCATTTATGGAAACATGGATAATTCGCCCTTAATCATAAGGCTGAAAGGAAATACAAATTAAACTCCCTGCAAAGAGGTTGTTATCTATCAATTTATTTACTAATTTTAATTTTCAAAGTATGAAGAAAAAATTATTATCGGGCATATTTGCCCTCGCACTCCTGGTAACCACTGGCTACGGAGTGAGTCAAAATGTAAAAAGTGACACGGATCTTTCGGATCTGGCGTTAATGAATGTGGAAGCTCTTGCTCAAGGCGAAACCGGAACTCCATGTGGTGGCCCTAAAACTTATGGAGATTGTGAATCTCGGAATCAAGTAAATTGTAAAGATTTATCTGGTTGTCAATAGCCAAAAGCAACAAAGGAGTGAAATAATGATTAATCAGTCCCTTAACAACGTTTTAATCTTTGATCCATCATTTTTCACTCCTTCATAATATTGAGGAGGAAGAACTATGCTACTCCATATAATCCAATAAAAATAAAATCAAATGGGAACAAAAAACTCATATATTCTGCTCTTATTATTATTGCTCATCTCTTGTAACCAGCATACGAGAGACTCTCAATTTGGAGACAATAAGGAGATCGTGCATATAAACGGAATAAAACGCTTCGATCATATCAATGAATTTATTCCTGAAGAATTCATAATAAATAAAGAGTACATAAAACTACGTTCCACTCATGATAACTTTTTATTTAAAGAAATTAATAAAATCAGACTTATCAACGACAAAATATTTATACTTGACGGCAGGCTAAAAAAACTATTGGTGTTTAATAAAAATGGTCTTTCAGTAGCTGCAATAGGGGCAAAAGGAAATGGACCTAATGAATACATTGATATTGCTGATTTTGACGTTGATAAAGAGGGTACTATTTACACTATTGATGGAAGATTGGATAAGCTATTCATTTATAACCCGGATTACTCTCTAAAAAAAGTAATGGCATTACCTTTTGAAGCTGATATAATAAGTGTGGTGGAAAATAATAAAATAATATTTGGCTTATCTGACTGGAATAAAGGGAATAATGAGGGAGCAAGTATAATTGTTACAGATAAAGATTTAAATACATTGAATATCGTTTCTTACTATGATAAATATATTGATAATGCATTTTGGGTTTCACATTATTCATTCGTAAATACAAGTAAAAATATACTATACAATAAACCCATAAATAACACTATTCTCGTACTGTCTAAAAAAGGTATATTAGAAAAAGTTATTGAATTTGATTTCGGGAGAAAGAATGTTCCTCCAAAGCATAGAAAAGAGATTGAGAAAAATTTAAATCAATTTAATTCATACAATCTATTAAAATGGATTACAATTATTGAAGATGACTATTTGATTGGAACATTTTGGGAAAACAGGGAGACAAAATCTTTTTTCATTGATAGAAAAAAGAATGAATTGTTTGTTTCCAATTCTACAATTGACAGAGATATTGGGAATGTAGCCGGTTTTGATAATAAGACATTAATAAAATTCATCATTCCCGGAAGTGAAAGAGCAGAAGAAAATGATTTACCACAAGATGTAAAGGAACATCTCTACAATGGGGATTTTGTTCTGGTTCTTTACAGATTAATATAAAAAATAAATACAGGTTATTAAGATTGGTTATAACAATGTTCCTTTGCATAGTACAATGTATTTACAAAAAAGATATCTCTCTTTTAGAGTAATAGTTTCTCTTTTCACTCTTTTTGTGTTCTTTATTTCATGCAGTAAAGAAAACAAGAGAGTTTTGAGCCACGCCTTACATTTAGTGGGTAAGAATTAGAAAAAGTACTCAAACATTATGAAGATGATACTTTGAAATTACAAGCTGCCAGGTTTCTTACAATGAATATGCCTGGGATGGTTCGTTCGATGAATTTTGTGAATATATCCTCCCTTACAGGCGATCGTATTCTTCCAAGCCTTTATCATACACTATCAATTATAACCATAATAAATTATGAACAAAATATATATTCTCATATTTTGCTATTTAGCCACTATTTTTTTGAGTTGTTCTAAAAGTACCGATACGGAGAAATATCAAAGTAATCGAAATAATACAACAAATGTAAAAGATAATATTGTAGAAATCGTAAAGGATGATGTATTGATCGGTTCTTCTTCCAGACTGTATCTCACAGATGACTACCTAATTATAATTGATATAAAGTCAACCGACATGTTAATTCATTTCTTCAATAGAAACAATTATCAATACCTGACCAGCGCCATACCCAGAGGGCAGGGTCCCGGAGAAATCACCGTTTCCGGACATATCGCGGTAAATAAAGATAAAAAAGAATTCTATATGTCAGATCATGGTAAATTAAAAATATTCACCTATCCTATTGACAGTATTCTTTATAACCCGTATTATGTGCCGGAAGTAAAGAAAGAATTGAATAACATCCAATTTCCCAGTGAATACCTATATATCAATGATACCTTGTGTTATGCAAGAATTATAGAACCCACCGGGAATGTGGGACATAACGAAGCTGCGGGAAAATGGAATATGCAAACAGGGGAGGTAGTGAAAATGAGATACACCCATCCCAAAGTACGCACAAAACGTATTGGCATAGCTGTATCCATGGAACATGAAACTTTTGTGGAATGTTACGCTAATCATGACCTTATGACAATTATGGACCTGGACGGAAATCTGAAATGCAATGTATATGGAAGTAACTGGAACGATGGTAAAATTATCCAAATTTACCATTTTAATAATGTTGTTTTCAGGGGTGATAAAATAATAGCTTCCTATTCAGGAAGAGATATGCATGGAAATACCCTTCCTGATAAACTATTGGTTTTCAATATTAATGGTGATTATATAAAAACCCTGGATATTGGATATAAAATAGTCGATTTCTGTTATGATATACAAAATGACAGGTTGTTATTTGCCTTTGACGATATGATCCAGTTCGGATATTTAGCTCTCAACGAGAGTATGCTTGAGTAATTCAATAAAAAATTTAGTCCAATATTATTTTTATCAGTTTACAAACAATTCCATGCAAAAGCTGTGGAGTTTTTTTACGAACAGCCCTACTATATGGTAAGAAATTATGTAAAATGAAAACACGTATACTCATCATTTTTAATGCGATACTTCTTTTCTCCTGTAATAAAACAGTCAATAACCCGATCCAGCATTTCGAGAAAAGCCAAAAACAGAGGTTAACTCACTCCAGAGTGATTGATTTGGAAGAATTTGACATATTAAGGCCAGGTCAAGTAATTCGGAAGGATGACTCATATATGGTTTGGGATCTTAAGAATGAGAAGATGTTCCACCTTGTTAATTTCGATTCAAAGAAAGTAATCAAGGGTATAAAGATAGGTAATGGCCCCGGTGAAATTATATCGCCAAGCAGTCTTCAACTTAAAGACGGCAGATTTTTGATATGCGATACTGACAGAGAAAAAATAAGCCGGATCGATATATCATCCGATACAACATTAACGTTAAAAGAAGTCGAAGATATTAATTTCGATACAAGACTATTTGTAATAAACTACCAGGGCTCACATATCATAGCTACCGGACTATTTGATGATGCCTGGTTTGCCTCTTTGAAAGGGAATGGAGAGATAATATCAAAAGTGGACTTCCCGAGTTTTGAAGAAACCAGCAATACAACCGGGATGGAATTATCCATGTTATATATCAGTACGCATATAGTAAATAAACCGGATAATAAGAAAGTGGTCGCCGCGACGCAAGACCTTGGGGTAATATCTTTTTTCAATTATATCAACGGATCGATTTTAGAAGAGTATAAGCAGATAAAATATTACGGCCCAAAATTTATTTTACTGGAGAGAGGCGGCATTGCCTGGTCTAAAGATGGTCCAATTGGATTTTGCGATTTGGACTGTGATGATGACTACGTGTATGCTTTATACTCCGGAAGAACATTTACGGAACATGGAATGGAGAGTCATCATTGTGAAAATTTACTGGTATATGACTGGGATGGTAATCCTGTCAAACATTATATTTTAGATACCCCGCTCTTTTCAATGAAATTTGACAATGAAAAAAACACAATTTACGGAATAGGATATAATCCCGAAGGCGTTTTTGTAGAGTATCAATTAGATAATTTAAAGGTAAAAGGTAATACAATGTAATTAACAGTTACTAAAAAATCATTTTCAGACAAGAGTGAATCACAATGATTGAAAACAAAAGGTATCTATCCCTCTCAAACGGCACAATATTTCTACTGTTATCAATACTGCTCTTTGTATCGTGTCAGTCGAAAAACGACGAAAAGATATACAATCAGTCTTTGACACTCGCGGGAAATAACCGGACTGAATTAGAGAAAGTACTCAAACATTATGAAAATGACACTTTGAAATTACAAGCGGCCAAGTTTCTTATAATGAATATGCCCGGTTCTTTTGCACAGAACGAAGAAATCATCGGTATATGCACTCCATTTTATAACGATTATGTCTCATTGGCAAAGGAGTATGGGTATGAAATGAATACCGGAAGAGGTCAAAAAATTGATAGCCTTTGGAATAACTTCTCCAATAGACATTTCAAATTGCTTGGTTTGCCTTTTCAGTCCGACCTGGAAAACATATCGGCGGAACAACTTATATCCGAAATTGATTTAGCATTTAATGCATGGAAGGAGAATGTATACACGCATGACTGCTCTTTTGACGAATTTTGTGAATATATTCTTCCCTACCGGCGGATGAACGGTTTGGTGATCGACGATGCACGAAAAACCTTTTATGAACGGCATCACGGTAATTATTTTACCCAACCCGGAAAGGATATGATTGACGAATCGGATTCGTTGCTGTATGAATACAGTCACCTGACACATTCCCAATTCTGGGGTATCCGGATACCGATCCTTACGGCGTCAACTTTCGAATATCTCCGTCATGGTTTATGTGAACATCGCTGCTGGTATAATTCATTGCTGTTTTCCTCTTTGGGGATGGGTGTCGCTGTTGATTTTGTACCGGCCTGGGGAAACCGGAATAACAACCATACATGGAACGTATTGATAAAAGACGGTAAATCCCACGCTTTTGAAGCTTTCTGGGATAATGACCGATGGAAATACAAACGCATATACAACAATAAAACGTTCGATTACGACTGGGGCCGATTCCGGTTGGCCAAAGTGTACAGGCATTCATTTAAGAATTATCTGGAAGGTCCCATAACGGATAGAAGGGTACAACCGGAAGATATTCCCGACCTGTTTAAAAACTTCAAGAAAAAAGATGTTTCCCATGAATACTTCGATACCGTTCATGTGGCACTCCAATTAAAGGATATCCCGCATGACACGCATTATACTTATTTATGCGTGCTGAACTATCATCAGTGGCAACCTGTCCAATGGGGAAAAATAGAAAAGGGCAAAGCCGTTTTCCATGGGATTGGGAAAGATGTTGTGTATCTTCCCTGTTACTATAAACACGGTTCATTGATATATGCCGGAGAACCATTTTTACTGAATGCGGAAGGTGTGATCGAAACGTTCCGCAACGATACGACTGATACGGAAGATCTGTACATCAAGCATTACGCCGGCGCCCCGTTACATTATGGAAATAAATGGAACAACACCAGCATAGAACAAACATCTGTTTACGGCAGTTTATCACCGATGTTTTCAGGAGGCGATACAATCGGCATATTTCCTGACTCCATTGAGATTTATAACAAAAAGATCGATTCCCGGTATGACAGGCCGGTACGATACATACGGGTATCGCTTCCCTACCGGAAAGTAGCATTCAGTAACCTTGCCTTTTATTATAATGATCCGGCGGGAGAAGAAAAAAAGATAGAAACCGTAACACTGGTCCATCCGTTGGACTCTACGGAAAACGGTGAAATAACCGATTATATATTCGACGAGTACATTGCCACGGGATACAGGCGGGAACTGGGCAGGAACCATATTGATATAGACTTGGGGGACGAATACACGGTCACATCCGTTCGTTTCGCGCCGTATTACGAAGCCGGATTAAAAAAAGAAGTGAATTTTGAGTTGTTTTACTGGAATGAAGGATGGAAATCCCTGGGAAAACAAAACGGATCGGACAAGCATGTTGTATTTAAAAACGTACCGAAAGACGCCCTGTTCCTGTTAAAACATCAAGATATTAATAACTCTCCCGGAGCCAGGCCTTTTATCTACCGGAATAATGAAGTATTATGGCATTAGAGTAACTCTGATAATAAATGAATTATGAAAAGTGAGTTATAAGTGAGTTAAAAAAATTGGTTCTAATGACATGTTTCGGCATCTTTATCTCCACAATATAGTAAAATGGTAGAAGAACAATAAATAAAACCGAAAAAAGACACGACAGAAACTCCTTCACTGAAAGGGAGCAATAACTAATCATATTACTAATTTAAAAAATTCAAACATGAGAAAAAAAATTCTATCGGGACTGTTCGCCCTTGCACTTCTGGCAGCCACAGGCTACGGAGTGATTGAAAATCAGAGAAGTGAAGCAAATCTTTCGGATTTAGCACTAAGAAATGTAGAGGCATTAGCACAAAGTGAGTCTGGAAATCGTCCTTATCAAAGTCAAGCTTATTGTACTATGTGGAGATTAGAGAATGCATGTTCAAGCACAGGGACTTATGCTTGTACAGATGATTGTTAATACTATGTGTGAGTGGGAACTATCTTATTGTTATTATACGATAGTTCCCAATTTTATTGATTTAATTATATCTTAATATATAAAAAATGAAAGCATCAAATATAATATACGTGTTATTTTTTCTCATTTATCTTATTCTTCCATTGTCATGCAACAGATCTCAGGAAAAAGGGCAAAATTCAGAAAATAAAATTGTTTTCAATATTACGGATGCTCGGGAACTTGGAATAAATGAAAGTAAATTCTTAAAAAAAGAATATATTGAACTATACTTTTCAGATTCAACACTCATTCCGGCTTATTCCAACTTAATCCTTGAAAATGAAAATTTTATCATCTTTTCTAATAGAACATATCAAATCTTCAGATTCGCTAATAATGGGAATTTTATTAACTTCATAGGCAAAAGGGGAAATGGACCTGATGAATTTATAGAAATGAGAGATGTTAGATATAACATTGATAAAAATCAAATAGAAGTTCTCGACAACAAAGCCATATTAAAATATAATCCTGAAGGAAATTTTATAAAGAAGTACGATATCCCCTATCCGGCATTCGCATTTAGTTCTGATAACGATAGTTATTGGTTTTATTTGGGAAATAATATTTCTTTCTCTGATTATAAACTTATCAAGACAGACACAAATTTCATTAAAAGGAATGACTATCTCCTTGCCGAAAAAAAAGGTCTTCCTTTAATAGAGAATAATTTTAATAAAAGTGAGTACCTAACTTTTAGAGAATCGTTCAACTCTGATCTTTATACAATTAATGAAAATGAATTAGTCAACTCATACAATATAGATTTTGGTAAATTTAAGGTAGCTGATAATTTGCTAGACAATCAAATGATGCTGGTGGAAAAATTAGATAATATTGAATACTGTATTGCCCGCTCATATATGGAAAATAAAAAATATATTTTTCTATTAGTAATGAAATATACTCCTAAAAAACTAGAGCCTGACTTATTTTATTGGATAATTAATAAAACAAATGAAGAGGAAACTATTATACATATAAAAGATTTTATTGAAGAATCATATTTATTATATCCTCAAATATTGACTACTGATGATATGATATATTTTTTGGGATATGACATTGCAAATAGCGATGAAACAATAAATCATAATAGCAATCCGGAAATTATAAAAATCAAAATCAATGAATTTTTTCAAATATAATGTCAACTAACCGATTTTATCCAATCTTTTAAACAAATTATCGAAAGTATATCAATTAAGCACAAGCATCTAGAAATTAATCAATTAGAATATTTTCTAATAGATATATGCATCCCCCCAATAAAATAAACAGATTTATAGCAAGTGATATAACAATCCTGTTATTCGCAGGAATAGTATTTGCAACTTACCAATACGGGAAGAATCTTTCTCCTGAGTTTTTCCTGTTTTTTATTCAAATAGTGCTCTCTTGGTTTATCTTAAAAATCACCTACCTGTTTTTTCCAAAATCTAAAGCGATTGTATTAATTGGGCTGTTGGTTTGGGGACTGAGTGAAGCCGTATGGGGATTGGGGCAGTTATATAATTATTTCCCGACAAAACATGCCCTGTTCAAAACCACCGGATCATTCTTCAATTCCGGGCCGTACGGCGGATTTATTGCATTGATATTCCCATTAGCCCTGCACTATTGGCTATTTTACAGATATAAAAACAAATTGATAGGTTATCTTTTCCTTTTCGCCGGAGCTGTTTGCCTTATGGTGTTTCCCGCTACATTGAGCCGTACGGCATGGGTCGCGGCAATAGTAGGATGTGCGGTCGTATTGCTGTCAGACAAACGCATTATTGTAAAGTTACGCCTGTTTTGGAAACGCCGTAGAAGACAGTGTATCCTTGGTGCAACCATTCTAAGTCTGTTTCTGTTTGTAGCTGCTTACGGCATTTATCATCTCAAAAAAGATTCAGCGGATGGACGCCTGTTTATGTGGAAGATCACCACATTGGCTATACAGGATTCCCCCATGAAAGGAACCGGGTTGGGCGGATTTCCTGCCGCTTATGCAAAAGCACAAATAGAATATTTTAAAAGTGGAAGAGCAAACGAAACCGAGAAATTAGTGGCGGGAAGTCCGGAATATGCCTTTAATGAATATCTGCAGATATTCCTGGAACAAGGGTTATTCGGATTCATCCTGTTTCTTTTACTTTCATTTCTGATTATTAAATCGGGGATTCAGAATAAACAGATTGGAGCAACCGGCAGTTTCGTAACTTTATCGGTATTCGCTTTTGCGTCCTATCCCTTTCAGTTGTGGCAGTTTCCGGTTGTTTGGGTATTGTTAGGGAGCATCTGCACAGCCGGATCAGGCAGTAAAAAAGCCCGGACATATCATTACAGATCGAAAAAAATAGTCCTCTCCGTCCTGTTACTGGGAGTTTTATGTTTCGTTTCTGTTATATGCGCTTCACGGCAAAAAGTATTTTTTCAGGCAAAAAAAGAATGGAAGAAACTCCAACCTCTTTACACCGTGAAAGCATACGACAGCGTGACGGACGATTACGCAGCACTTTACCCTGTGCTGAATTACGAGCCGAAATTCGTTTTTGAGTACGGAATTGTGCTAAACGCAACCGGACAACGGGAAAAAGCCGACAGTGTCTTTATCCGGGGCCTTGAAAGAAGTTCCGACCCGATGTTCTATAACGTGAAAGGGCGTAATTATCACGAAATGGGGGAATACGATAAAGCTGAAAAATGTTATATAAATTCTACCTTGTTGTTACCTGAACGTATCTACCCCTACTATTTACTGACAAAACTATATGCCGACTCTGCCAATTATCAACCCGAAAAGATGTATCGGGCTGCGGTTGCCGTTCTTGAAAAAGAACCGAAAATCCATTCCACGGCTATAAGGGAAATGCGCACTGAAGTAAAAAAGATATTACAAGAGAAAGGAGTGGCTCATGAATAGAGTAAAAACAATTATACACAAAACAGGCCGCATCCTGCTGAACTTGCTTTATTATACCTCTATCGTTCTGTTCGGCTTTATCGCTCTCCGCATCTTTGTTTTCGGGTCCTACAAAATACCCACCGACTCCATGGAACTTGCCATTCTACCGGGCGACTATGTGATGATAAATAACTTGGCTTACGGCGCCCGGTTGTTTAATCTGTCCGACGCAGTGGAAGGGGAACAGGTGAAAATCAAACGTATGCCTTCGTTTCTTTGTAATGTAATAACAATAGCGCTCGATAAAAGGATCAGACACCTATATCACAGGCATTTACAAAAAGTGAGTTATAAATGAGTTTAAAAAATTGGTTTTATTTATGAACTTTGCCACCTTTGGAACATGAACAAAATGAACTCATCGAAAACAAAAAAGCAAAAACTTCTGAAGAAGGAGTTATGAGTAATCATATTAATTTAAATTTCTGTTCTATGAAAAAGAAGATTTTATCCGGGCTGTTTGCCCTTGCACTTCTGCTAACCACAGGTTATGGAGTGAGTGAGAATCTGAAAAGTGATGCCAATCTCTCGGATTTGGCATTAGGCAGTACCGAAGCATTAGCTCAAAGTGAAGAAGGAGGTATAACATGCAGCAGAACATGTCTTTATACTGGATGGTGCTGGAAATTTTATTATACTCCTATCATAGGGGGAATGATTGTTATTTTTCTGGTTATCAATATGACACTTGTATTTGCTGGTAATTATTAGATAAATACATAAACTTACTTATGTGATTATAGGTGAGTTTATGTATTTATGATTGAGTAATGTTTTTTAAGTTATCATTATGAACAAATACATTTTTATTCTCTATCTAACTTTCCTCTTATTCCTATTTCAGGGGTGTAAGGAAAAACAGTCAGCAGATCCAAATTCTATAAAAGTCGATTTAAATAATAGGCAAGAAATATCCTTCTTCGACATATTCTCGAAAATAGATATTATATCCTTAGAGACCAATGATTCATCATTGATTAAAACTATTTCTAAATTAATTGTTAATAATGACACATTATATATCCATGATTACAATATGTCGAAAGTACTTGCTTTTAACAAGGACGGTAATTACTTGTATCAGATCAACAACAGAGGAATGGGTCCGGGAGAATATACAAGTACTTCCGACTTCAGTATTTTCAACGACAGTCTATCCATATTATCTGCAATTGACAACAAGTTGTATATTTATGATAAAAAGAATGGTGAGTTTATTAGGGATATACCCCTCCCGCTTATCAAAGGAGCTTATAAATCCTTTACGGATTTAGACGATAAGACTATCACTTTCTGGACTTATGATTATGACAATAGGTTAAAAATATATTCCAAGTCTACAAGTGAAATTATAAATGAAAAATTTCCTGAGAAAGATAATATATTTACAAATATTGGAATAGAAGTTTTCCCATATAACCGGCACTTCATACGAGTATATGATAACCGCGTGTATAAAATAACAGGTAATGGAGAAATAATAGAAGCTTATAAATGGGATTTTGGCAAACTGAATAATACTCCAAAAATGATCGAGAATGCTCCTTCAGCAAAATCACGAGATGAATTCATGGAATTAATTGGCAGATTAAATGCCTCGGAAATAGTAAATTATTATTTTACAAGTGGGGGTGGTAATTCTCAATATGCATATACCATGTTAAATCGCAAGAACAAGCTGTTGAATATTTTCCACCATAAATCATCGAAAAAAACATATATTTTTGATCAAACTTTGGAGAAGTCCAAACTATATCCTCTTTTCTGGTCGGATGATTACATGATTGGTTACATCCCTCCAATAGTGTCTGATTTTAATGAGATTATACCGGACGATATACTGGACGAAGAAAATATTCAAATAAAGAGAAATCTTTCAGAATACGACAATCCGATTCTTGTTAAATATTATTTTAAAATGTAGTTTATGCCAATGAATATAACAAAAACAGTATCGTTGTGCCTATCCTTTCTTATCACCATAAGTGTTTGTTCTTGTAATAGTGGAAGAAAAAAACAAACAGAAAATGAGAATATTGAAATTTTCATTCACAACACAATTACAGAAATGGAAAATGAGAATATGGGGAAGCAAATAGTAAATACTAAAGTCTATTTTGGAACTGACTCTATAAATCAAACAACTCTCCATGAACTAACAAATATTCCCAGATTATTTTTTTATTTCTCAAACAATACATGTCCTCCCTGTATTGATCAAAGCGTAGAAATTATCAAAGAGATCTTTAATGATTATGAAAGTAATGAAAAAATAATATTCATATCACCTGATTATCCGTTGAGATATTCGAATAATTGTTATGGAAAAAAGTTACTGAAATTAAAAAACGAAAATTTAGGACTTCCTATAGAAGATGGGTTTCAACCTCCTTTTTTTATAATTACAAATATGGATATGAAAGTTGAGTCAATTCATGTCGTAAATAAAATGGATTTCGAAAGGACAAGAGAGTATCTGGTTAGAATTTCCGAAATATTAATATAAACAATAGTCTCCCCCAATGGAACAATTAAAACGAAACCTATTTAATTAATCACATGGTTATCGGGTAAATACTCAGCGAAATAAGGGAAATATTAAAAGAAAGAGGAGTTGTACATGAATAAATTGAAGAAAGTACTACGTAGACCCGGCCAGATCATGTTCAACATATTTTACTATGCCTCTATCGCTGTATTCGGCTTTATCGTTCTCCGCATTTTCGTATTCAGTTCTTATAAAATACCGACGGATTCCATGGAACCTGCCATTGTTCCTGGTGATTATGTACTGGTAAACAAGCTGGCTTACGGCGCCCGGTTGTTCGATCTGTTCAGTGCTGTAGAAGGGAAAGAAGTAAAAATCAAACGTATGCCGGGTTTTACCCGTATTAAAAATAACGATGTAGTTGTTTTTCATATCCCCCACCCCAATACATGGAATAAGATCGAGATGAACATGTCCAAATACTTTATCAAGCGCTGTATCGGCATACCGGGGGATACCCTGCGTATTGTGAACGGCATCTATAGCGTAAACTCCGATACGGCGAAACGGTTGGGAAATTATCTGGAGCAACTGGCGTTGAGTGATAAACCGATAGAGTTATTACCAAGAGGAGTATATAATACTTTTCCCTGGGATTCCGTATTGAACTGGAATATCAAGAATTTCGGCCCTCTCTATATACCCCGGAAAGGAGACAGTATTATATTGGACAGGACAAATATATTGATCTACAAAAAGATCATCGAGTGGGAAAAAGGCTATTCCCTTTCGTTTGAGAATGATACGTTGCGGGATAATGCAAAGCCTTTACAAACATATACCTTTAGCCATAATTATTATTTTATGGGAGGCGATAAAGTGGAGAACTCACAAGACTCCCGTTACTGGGGACTACTTCCCGACGACCTGATCGTAGGTAAAGCATCAATGGTTTGGAAATCGGCGAATCCTCATTCAGGAGCATACAATTGGAATAGGTTCCTGAAAAGGATCAGGTAATACACCCAAATATTAAAGCTGTTTTTTACCACCATATCTGTGTATGGTTTTCATAGCTAAATGGCCGTTCTTCTTTGCCTTTGGTGTGATTTCTAAGCCAGTACAACGCGTTTTTCGGTGCATTTTCATAGACCAGAACCTGTGAATCTGGACCTATTCGTGTGCCCATTGATTCCCAGCCGGATTGTTCAAAATATAAAAGCTCATAAATTTCTCCTTCCCTGATAAAATTATCGTCATTCCTCGGCAAAAAAACAATTGTCTCCACCTCTTTCTTATCTCCAAAATCCAGACCAACCCACATACCGGTTGTATCGGGTGCATTGAAAAATGTTAGCGGATCTTTATCGAATACAGCCTGCTTCATCAACCTTTCTTCATTAAAGATGGCTCCAGCCGATCCGATAATCGTTCCGTCTAATTCGTTCCCCTCTTTATCATAAAAACTTAATTCTGCCATATTGCACAAAGAATGATCCGGAGAATAATACCGGATATAGCGCAACGGAACATTTGTACCGGGCTTTACTGCATAAAATTTAGGAGAATCTATGCTATCGATCGTATATAATATGATTGGATCTGTAAAATGGAGATCGTTCGCTCCTTCAAATCGCCCACCGCGAAAGCGTTTCATATGCTGTTCCATGAATTTCATGGTATATTTCCGTTCGAGATGTATTGTCTCCCTATCGGCAGAAGGGATAAAATATCCCTTGGAATTGTCTTTTCCGATAACAAAAGGATAATATACAGGTTGTAACATGTTATCGGTAAGTGAGCACAGGGTAAATAATACATTGTCTTCCACATCAGGGAGTTTCAATGTTCCATTTGAAATCCTCCCCCATCCCACAGGATACCAGCCGTTTATATCAAAAACGCACAAATATAGAACTCCCCGTGATAATCCGTCTATTTCTTCACCGGTAAATTCTATTTCATTGCTTTTGAAATATTGATCCGATACATCTCTCAGATTCATTTTACTCAATAGTCCCGGGATGTTCTTTTCCGCTTTATATAACTCTAGGTTTTCCTTCTTATAACTGAAATCATTCCTATACACCTTACCCCGTTTTTTCTCCAATTCAGTTTTAAGATCAGGAATAGGAGGCTCTTCCCATAATGTAAATTCAACAGTTTTGCCTTCATTGTCCAATATAAAACTCCAGAAATGGCGATTCGCCTGGTCGGGACTATGAAGCACCATATCGGTTCCTACCGGTATTCCTAAAGAACGCATTGCGTAGATCGCCAGGTCACAACGGTCCCTACAGCTTCCTATCCGCCTGTCGAACAAGAAGCCTGCACCCAGGTGAGGTTCAGGCATCTCCAGAATAAACGACCAGGGATCTTCTACAATATGACCGTAAATAATTTTACAGGCATCCAGCACATTGTCATTCTTCAATAAGGAATCCAACACCGGTTGATAACGATCATAATAGCTCTGTTTCCAGTTTTCAAGCGGTTCATTCTCTATCCTATACGGCAGAATATATTCGCAAAAGTCCCGGAAGGATATATATTTACCCCACGGTTGTTCTTTCCATACTTTAAACGAGCGCTCAATATTATCAATGATATATTGCGCTTTGACAATTTCAATATCCCTAACAGGAGTAAGCCGACGTAAATCAGGAAAACCGACTTTCCTTTCGGTAATGTCCAAAGCTTCCTTTCCCTGGTAACCGCTATCTATGGTATTGATAAATCCCCTTTTAAAATTATCCAGGCTACTTCCTTCCAATGCATAATAATAGGGCATATTGACAATAAGAAATTTCGCGGCTTGCAATTTCAGGCTGTCACCCGGATCTTTCCCATAGTAATCAAGAACATACTCAAGCTCGCCTCTATTATCACCGGCCTGCGTCAGTGCAAATTCAATTTCTTTTCGGTCTTTATCGTTTGAACAGGATAATGAGAAAAATAAATAAACATATAAAACAAGCCGTGCTGTGCTTATTGATTCAAAGGCTGATTTTAGAGAAGATTGAATTTTCATCCTATTTAAAATTTTGAATGCTTTCAACTTGTGAATATATACATTTTCCTGTTCTGACCTGCCATTCTAAACTCACTTATAACTCACTTTCCTTTAAAAGCTCATAATCCAGTAGTTACAGACAGCATCCTTCAAAGTATCCTTTCCTGATCCGGTGATTAGATCAGCGCCCTGGTCGGGTTTCTCATTGTTGTTCAAGAGAACAAAGATCTCCATAAATCAAAAAAGTTGCATAAAAGGACAGAGGGCAATTCAATCTTAATACATTTATTTACAGACACATGTAAAAAGTGAGTTATAAGTGAGCAAAAAAAATTGGTCAAAACCAAGTGTTCAGATATATTTATGGTTGCAATAATGCATAAAATCTTTTAATTTCGTTGGTATGAAGAAAAAAATTCTATCGGGCATATTTGCCCTTTCACTTCTGGTAGCCACAGGCTACGGAGTGAACAAAAGCATGAAAGGCGATGTCGTTCTTTCATATTTGGCGTTGAATAACGTGGAAGCCTTGGCTAATGGAGAATCTTCAGATTGTCCAAATGGCTGTCTAGACGCGCCTGGACTATGTTATTGCAGAGGCTCTCTTCCTTTTGAAGAGAAAATATGGTAGAGAAGTCTACTGATAGTGATAGTTCGTTTTTTAGTTAATTATGCTTATAATCAGATGATTATCACACAATTATTCAATCTACAACAATTAATTGATGTCAAGGTATTATATTCCAATTTTCTAAAAAAATGACCGAATTATTGCTATATGTAAAATGTAAAAAACTCATAGATGGGAATTTTTTCCATCTATGAGTAAATTTCACTTTTGAACTACACTAAAAAAATAATAATGAAACTATTTATTCTCACCCTCCTATCAATCATGTGTAATGGATTGAACAAGAAATATGAACAAGAGTGTCAATAATCGTTCGTATTTTACATTGACACTTGGAAAAAACTGACAAATGATGAATCGTCAGAGAGTACAAGTATCCAAATGGAGGATTCCATATTATGTATTATAACAGCTCTCCTTAATATATTGAAATATTAAAAACTGAATCATATGAAAAATAAAACATTAAATGTTTTTTTCAGAATAAAATATTATTTCATCCTATTAATATTTGTTTTGATAACCTCTAACTGCAAACATCATTCTGAAACGGAGAAGCGTCATGGTAACCGTAATAATATTATCAATATACATAGCCTGATTAAAGAAATACAACTCGAGGATATATATTTCAGCAATTTCGCTAAAATCTATCCAATTGACAATTACCTAATTATCAGTGATTACAAATCGTTGGAAAATCACGTATACCTATTTGATAAAACCAATTTTAAATTATTGGCAGAAACTGCACCTCACGGACAAGGTCCTAATGAAATCACCAATTTGGGACATATCGGAGTAAATGAAAAGAAAGGCGTTTTTTATGTCACAGATCATGGAAAACAAAAGATATTTGCCTATACTTTAGATAGCGTTCTTATGAATTCATCTTATAAGCCGACTGTATGTAATTAGCAAATTTACAATGTACAAAAAATGGCAATGTTGAGTGTACAACTTTTGGCAATATCCAATGTACAGGTTTAACATTACATTAACTATCTTTTTTTTATTGTATTCAACTGTTTTTTTATTCTTTCTCAAGGAAAGTTTTCCGGTTGTCCATACGGTAACCGTTTCCCTCGAACCTGATCACCTCGCAACGATATAGCAGTCGATCCAGGATGGCTGTGGCTAACACTTCATCATCCAGTGTCTCCGCCCACTGGCTGGGTGACTTGTTAGT
>NZ_KB905698.1 GCF_000380985.1 Proteiniphilum acetatigenes DSM 18083
TAACCACTTGAGTTAAACTGTTGTACATAGCTGTTAACGGTATTACGAGATATACCAAGTGTAGCACCAATCTTGCGGTTACTAAAACCGTCTTTGATTAAGACTAAAATTTGTTTTATATCCATAGGATCAAGTTTATTTGCCATACCGCATCCCTTTTTTAGGGACAAGATAACTTGATCTTTTCAAAGTGGCACAAATCGAACCGTAAAAAGTGGCACGGTTTGAACCGAAAAAGGTGGCACACATAGACCGAAATCACTGGCACAAATCAAACCGTTTTATCCAAAAAGCGCAAGAAACTGAGAATGGAGTGTTTTCGAGAACAAAAAAAATTCAATGTTCAGCAATAAATTTATCGCACTCTTTTTCACTCATTACCTTAGAGGTTATCGCTTGATATAAAAAGTCCATCGTAGTAAAATTAGGTGATTTTATTTTCTTCACAATTTTTGCCAAGCCTGTAGCAGTAGCAGTATATTGGCATCCAAACAATATTTGGGTGCAGTGGTACTCATCTATATAATTGGGCTTCTAATTTATGAAATTTGTTGACCTGAACATTTAAAAGGTTACTCGCCACAGAGGGTTTAATAAAACCACCACGATAAGAATCGAATACGGTTTGAGTGAAGAGTCTGCCGTTTCGATTTAACTGAAGTAAAAAATAATTAGGATACCCTTCCTTTTCTTTTTGCTTAGCCTTTTTTCTTACTCTTTCTTCAAGAATTCCAGAAAGCCATGGCCAATCTGTTTCTTTAATTACTGATATCTTGTGATCGAAATAAGATTCAGATTCAAAGCTCTGACTAACAATGCAAATAAACTCACGCCAAGTTGTCTAGCGGCCTGAAAAACACTTTTTGAACTTTTGAATGAAGAAAGATCAATACCCAACACTATCTCTTCCGTCATTAAAGCATTCGCGGCAACCTCGTTGCAAAACAATTCTACTGGATGAAATTTATCCTTATCCTTGATTCCTAGTTGTAGTCGACCGATTACCTACAATGTTCTGTAAATATCCAAGTGTTTCCGTATAACCTCATTCACATCAAATTCCGCCTCAGCTTTTTTCCTTCCGGCTTTTCCCATCTCTTCCATTAGTTGCCTGTTATTGATTAATGTCTCCAAGGACTTCGCTAATGCAATACTATCCCGGACAGGCACTTTAAACCCATTTACACCTTCATCGACACAGTCTCTACAACCAATCGCATCGGTGGTAACAATAGGTCTTCCAACAGCACAAGCCTCAATCAAGGTTTTGGGCAAACCTTCCCGATAGGATGGCAGAACAACAATGTGGCACGCATGGTAATAATCTAATACATTGGGGTGATAACCTTCCCAAACGACATAATCATCCTCTTCCCATTCCTTCAAATAGGATTCCGGGACACTTGCCTTATTCTCTTTATCAACCATTCCCAATAAAACAAATTGTATTTTTCCCTTATACTTTTCTTTTAAAAGATCAGACGCCTCTTTTAATTCCCTGACACCTTTATCCCACAACATCCTACATGGCAACAGTATGTTTATCTTGCCGCCTTCAGGCAGAGGAGAAAAAGGGAACCAGTCTAATTCAATACCCGAACCTTTAATTAAAAACGTCTTTAGTTTCTCATTTAAAACATTATTTTTAATCAACTCATTTTTGTCGTCGTTATTTTGGATGATTAAAGACACACTGGGACTATCGAACCCGAACTTCATCAAACGTAGGATTATCTTCTGTACTAATCCCGACCTTTTATTGGTAAACACATACCCCATACCACTAATAGCATTGACTACTTTCGGGATTCTCAATTGCTTCGCGGCGATACTTCCATATACAACAGGTTTTAGCGTAATCAGATGAACGACATCGGGGCGAATGCTTTTATAAAGCTTTTCAAATTGCTTAAACGACATATATTCACTGAATACATTTGTGCCTGATCGCGAAAAAGAAAACGGGATAAATGTAATTCCATTTACAGCAATCTCATCTCCCCTTCCTGTATCCTCACAAGCAACATACACATTCCATCCGGCATTAACCGCAGCTTTTGCTATTACAAGCCGATGGGATATCAAAAACCAATCCGTTGTGGTAATCATCAAAAGTTTCCGACTCATGACACTTTTTCAATTATAGAATCATTTAAATTTTAGCCCCCAAGTCCAATGAAGGATTATGGAACATATAGCGAATAGCGGTTACTATTCTGTTTGGCGGTTAGTCAAACGGGTATCAGATGCTTAATGTTATTCTTCACAATGCGGTATTTTCCACTTTTTTCCACGGGGATTTCCTGAACGTAATTTATGTTCAGTGTCATCGTACTCCCAATTCGGTCTCTCCAATTTTGAATAAAAATATTTTCCACGGATCGATTATACATTTTATCATCTATGACAATGAATATATCGATCGTATCCAATTTGTTTTGTATTACCTGGAAACGAATAATTCCTCGTGTTCCCTTTAATGTATTGGACACATTTCCTAAATTGATTTTTCCGTTTTCCGGAGAATAAATATAGTCGTCTATCCGTCCGAGTATTTCTTTTACGAGAGGATTCTTATTTCCACAATTACATGTTACATTCTCATCCTCCAAGGTTATCCGATCACCAATATCATAGCGGATCAACGGCGTTCCTTCCGTTGTGAAGCTGGTCACGACTGATCTTCCTGAATTGGTCGGTTGATCATTCTCATCCAATACTTCAAATACGCCACTCTGTAATTCCAAATGCAGTTTCCCATTTTCGCACTCAAATATAAACGGCGCACCTTCAGAGGATGCATATTGATTGTACATCCCCGTTTGGAAAAAAGATTCGATTGCTTCTCTCATTTCCGGCGTAATAGTTTCGGCGGTCGGGAATATTGCTTTCGTGACACCTTTAGGATAGGTGTATCCATTTTTCAACCCAAATTTAGCAATCTCTAAAATAGTGGAAGGGAACCCGACAAAGTATTCGGGTTGATATTTTATTAAATCTTCCACGTAATATTTTAAATATTCTTCTTTGATATGGAAAGTCGAATAGTAACGCACATGGTGTATAAAATCTGTTTTCCAGAAGCGATTTTTTTTAATATCTCTCTGCGTTAAAATATTTTTTCCTGAAAACCACGCTGTCTTCCGTCCCAATTCATAACCAAAACGAGAACGAAAATTATCAAGTATTGCATAACGCTCCTGCATATTTTCCGGAGTAAACAACACTTCCAATGATTTTCCAGTTGTCCCACCGGTTTTCATGTGGATAGCATTTTTATCTTGTGTTGTTACAATGTTACCTATATTTTGACGTAAGATTTCTTTATTGATTATGGGGAACTGTCGTATATTTTCAATATTCGTAGCATTAGAAATATCACCTAACGTCTCTTTATAATAGGGAGAGTACTCTATGGTAAATGCAATAAATTTTTTGAACCTCTCTGCCTGATAAGCTCTCAATTCTCCTTGTGATAGGGTACTGTTATTTTGATTTTCTCGCCTATATCTCTTGTATTTACCACCATATCGTGTTTTGTATGCCAGTACATTATACATGACAATCATGCAGTTTTGAAGGAAATGGGGCAAAATACTATATATTTTTTCTTTCATTATTCTCCTTATTAATTTGTCCAAGGTAAAAATTTTGAAGCCTACGGGCATTCTCAATTATATCGTAACCTTTGGCTCTGATAATCTCGCAATTATTCTTTCGCACATATGGCATAGCAGCCAATACTTTTTCAGCCCAATAATCCGGTGATTGTTTGATCGATAAAAACTCAATATTGTCAGTCAGAGCGACTTCACGGGTAATAGTATTGGATGCAAAAACTTTTAGTCCTGCGGCTTGCGCTTCTACCAAAGTAACAGGTAAGCCTTCAAAAAATGAGGGAAACACAAATACATCCATCATTTGCAATAACCGATACACGTCACTCCGCACCCCCAAAAAAACAATATCGTCAATTATATTTAAATCTTTCGCTTTCTGTCCTATTTTATTTTTCAATATGCCGTCACCTAGCAACATCAGTTTACAGTTTGGCTTCTTCTTTTTGATAGAATGAAAGATTTCAAGTAAAAAAAAATGATTTTTTTCTTCAGAAAATCTTCCTGCATGACCTAAAATAAAAACATCTTGCAGGTTTAATTTTTTTCTTAATTCATTTGAAATGTCTTCATCATATTGATATAAGTGAAGGTCTATTGCATTGTTCATAACAACAAACTCATTATCATTGAATAACCATTTTCCTGCCTTTATACCGCATGAAAACAAATGTGTAGCATAGGTGGACACCGTTTTTTTAAGTAACAATTTTATAATTTTCTTTACTTCTTCTGTTTTTTCGAATTTCGGAGTGAAAATGTTTTTCAATTTAACAGGTTCTAAGGCTGTATGAGCATGTGCTATCCTACAGGGAATGCCGTTTAATTTGGCTACTTTCAAAGGAAAAGAGCTAAACGTATTTATATGAGAATGCACTATTTTGTAATTATGAGCCTTAAAAAAATCATTAAGTTGTTTATAATAAAAGAAGGGATTTAATGGATTGATTTCCGGCATACGATAGATATTGCCTCCAAGTTTTTCTATTTCATCTTCAAATACACCCCGCTCTTCTCTGTGAACTAAAAAATCAAATTGTATTTTACTTCGATCTATTTGCCGGTAATAGTTCATTATCATGGATTCGGCCCCACCTCTATTCAAAATGGTAAAGACCTGCAAAACTCTCGGAATTTCATTATTCATCTTCATTTTTCTTTTTGAGATACTTTTCGAGTTTTTATTTCTCCATTCAATTGCACCGTTTTATATTTTTCATTCATCATTAGTGCAAGCATAACCATAAATACCGGTATAATTTTTTGTCTGTGCCGCATAGCGGTTCCGGCATTACTTACCCCGATTCCGAATATGAATGCAACTATTAAAATGATAATAAGAAGCGCGATAATAAGTTTCTTGTTATCAACAAACCATTTTCGGTTCTTAAAGAAATAATAAACAACATAAAAGTAAAACAGAGAATCCATGAAGAATGAAAAAATATCCACTCCTCCCCGCCAATCCATGGGTAAGGGAGAAAATAAAAAGTAAAAAGCCCGAATTGGAGAAAAAAGGGTTAGCTGCATGGGGCTGTTAATGGCCATTCCTTCCAGATAAGCGGAGCCTCCCATCGCAGATGTTACATTCTCATATATGTCTGAAGGATTTTGTAAATTCCTGAATTTAAAAAAAATAGCGTCTCCAAATTGTGTAGCGAAAAGGAATATAAGAACCACTACTGGTAAGAACTTCAATACATTTTGAACGTTGATTTCAAACTTTTGAGTACTCTGGTTGAGAAACAGAAACATGAATAAATAACCCACGGCTACACCTATAACCCCCGAATGAAACATACTGCCAATCCCGAGTAGCAGAAGAGATGATACAAAACTGACGATTGATTGATTCTTATACCATCCCACAAAATACAATAAAGATATGGCAATAAGATAAGTAGGAAAAATCTCTCTTAGTAAAACGCCTGACATGATTAACGAATAAGGAAAAAAAGAGGCTATCGTTATTACAATATAGGCAACTCGACTATTTATTTTTAATTCATCAAGAACTTGATAAATCGTTATTACCGTCATCAAACCTATAAGCACATTCATATATTGAGCTAAAATCCTCATTGGTCCCACTAGAGCAAAGAGTATCCCCAATATTTTAGCGTACACTCCTCCCCTTATACCTGAGAACACCAAGTTCAAGTCTTCAGAAATCTTTATGGCTGTTTGATAATAAAATTCAGTATCGAACCCACTACTCGGCAATACAAATACGGATTTTCCATAGATATCCCAAAGCATCACTAAAAAACGCAATAGAAAAGCGGTTACAATCAGTCCGGAAAAACGGTCGGATGATCCGAACAAAAGAAAAACTGTGACTAGTACATGTAATCCGACAACTCCAAAACCGACTGTAGCATAATCCGTAATAATATTTTTAAAGAATGAAAGAATTAATATTTCTACTAATAAAATCAACCACGATATTCCTAAATTATTCGTCATGCTAAAAAGTACATTTTAATTTTTATTCATTTTTAATGAATTTATCAGAAACGACTTCGATTCGTCAATCCTTCGATTAATTAAATTATTTACCAATTCATACTCTGCATTATTAATAGGTAATATTTCTTTATTGAAATCAGATAATATTCTACTAGATAAGCCGATTTGATTAAGCAAATCATTTATCCTAGCAATGTCAGATGAATAAAAATTTTTATTATACAATATAGAGAATATCGTTCCGTGATAGGAACTCGTAAATATAAATTCAGCATTTTTGATCCAACCTATAAATTCTAAAGGACCTGCTGAATATATCTTTTTCCATTTAGAAGGTGAAAAATCAGAAACTTCTATTTCTATTATTCTTAATTTATTCTTTTTAGATAAATGAATTGCTCTCTCCATAATTAATGGGTCCTTATTCAAATCATAAATAAGTATATACCTATCGGAAATCTTTGGTTTTATTTCTAATAAATCCCATTCTTTTTTTGATAGTAAAAAAACAGGATCTAGTACCAATTTCACATCCCTCCCCGTTAACTTTTGACAAATTAATTTCGTCTTTATTTCTCTTACAGAGATAATATCCAAATTATTTAATAGATTTTTAAATTCTATTTGTTCTTTTTCATCAAAGAAATCATGCTCTCCTATACTAGCTGCATAAGATATATTTTGGGGGGATTTTGGAAAATATCCAAAATATTCTTTTCTTAAACCCTTTGTATGCCGAGGATTCCAAATCTGATCACTTCCACAAACTATTGCATCCCAAATTATATTATCAGCAATTGAGGCTAATTCTAAATACGATTTTTGAAAAGAAATAAATTTTCTCCTTCGTAAATACTTAAAAGGTATTTCAATTATTGTTTTAAAAATCCTATATATGAAATGAAATGGAGATTTTTTTAGCCCCCTTAAATAAATGTTCGGTTTTTTCCATAAATTATAATATTCATCGATTGATTTCACTCTATAATTAATGATACTTGCTTCAAATTTCAAACTTTTAAGAATATGTAATAAAGCATAACTTTGTAATATGGCTCCATAATTATGAGCATTATGAAATGTCAAAATACCTACTTTCATTTTGAGAATTTCTATGATGTTTTTTTGCTTACTTTAAGAGATAAGCTCTGACTTATAAATCTCTGCAATATCACAATTACTAATATTAGATTTGCCTTCCTTTTTTTTACAAGTATCGAGAAAATTTTATTTCTATAATCAACCGGCCTAAAAGTCCGGATACAATTATTTAAATCTTGATTATTCAATATTGATTTAACAATATCTCTTTTATTCTTAAATGATAAAAAACACTCTTTATTGAACATGCTATTAATATAAACGCTTACATTTTTGACATATTCATTTTCTACTTGATTAATATACAAAGGATTCCACCGTTCTATAATAGCCAAGGATTTTTTATATGCCAGATGGGCGGAGTTGATTCTACTAATATCGAATTTCGTAGTAATACTCCCATAACGATGGGACACATAATGATACAATATTGCTGACGAAATATGAATATAAGAAACCTTTTCATATACCTGCAAATTAAAGATATAATCTTCGGACATATTGACTTTTTCAGGGAAAAGAATATTGTTATTTCTAATTAATTCAACTTTATACATTTTATTCCACACAGGATGGGTGAAATTAATCGCGTCCAAAGAAAAAAAATTATTCTTAAACTCAATATTTGAAATATAAGTCATATTATCAGCACTCCTACTATCGCTCGTTAAGTATTTATTATCCAATAATGTATCACAGAAGTAACCATAAAAAACAAGTTCATATTTTTCATTTGATAGAATTACACTTAGCCTCTCTATAGCAGTTTGTTCTAAAAAATCGTCGCTATCCATAAAAATACAATAGTCGCCTGTTAACTTCTCAATACCTACATTTCTTGCATTAGCGGATCCTGCATTTTCTATATGTATTGTTCGGATACGTTTGTCTGATTTTGAATATTCATCGCATATTTTCCCGCTATTATCTGTTGAACCATCATTTACTAAAATTAGCTCCCAGTTATTATTACTCTGATCTATAACACTTTTTACACTTTTTCCCAAGAGCTTCTCACTATTATATACCGGAATAACAATTGAAATAGTGAATATTTCTTTTATTTCCGCAATATGGAATCTATTATTTTGCCCCATTCTTCTATGACTGTATTTATTGAAAATCTTTCTGTCTCAAATAATGCGCATTTAGAAAACTCTAATCGTAGATCCTTTGATTCAATTAAAGTCATTATTCTATTTGCCATTTTTTCCATATTAAAACATTCTACAAGAAACCCGTTTACACCATCCTCTATTATTTCAGAAGGACCTGCTTTACATGCAAAACTTACACAGGGGAGTTTAAATGATTTCGCTTCCGTTAATACGAGCCCAAATCCCTCATATCTGGAGGTTAGCACAAAAATCGATGCTTGGTTATAGAACTCATTTATGTTTTTTACATTCCCTTTCAATATCACGTGATTTTGCAAACCAGAATTATTAATCTTATCTTCAATCTGTTGTCGATCTTTTCCTTCTCCCAAAATAATCCATTTCCAATCAAAATATTTCTTAAGCACAATTTCTGCTATATCAACTAATAAATCAAATCCTTTTTGATAAGTTAGCCGTCCGGCACTTAAAATTATTTTACTTTCGACGGAATATGGGTTTGACCTTTCTTGAATGTCGATCGGATTATAAATTTGATAAATAGGACACTTCGGATTTAATTCTTTTTTTAAATATTGTTTATCCTCTTTGGTTATTGTAACTATGGCATCTGCAAACCTTGCAGAAAGTTTTCTTCCCCAGTCTCTGTATTTTACTCCTAGATTTTCATAATAATTAAAATGTTCCCACGCAATTAATTTTGTTTTTGTATATCTTGTAGCGGGTACACTAAAGACATCTAATATTGTATCGATATCTATCAAAACATCAATCTTTCTACTCTTAATGTAATGCCTCAATTTAACTATTGTCCTTATAGGATTCTTAGAAAAGTTATTTCCCTTCTTATATAGGCTTTCCAGCCGAACTTCCTTATTGATAAAGAAAAAAGGTTCATTATTTACCATCTCAAGACTTAATATGCTGATGGTGTACCGTTCTAATTTGTATAAATTATTTATTATAACCGAAGTAACACGTTCAGTTCCTCCACTACGTGTGATGTCTCCTGAAAAAAAACATATATTTCCGTGTAGCATATTTGACAGTTAAAATTAACATGAGCTCTAACCTATTAAGAGACATACTCTACTTTCATGTATTCGTTTTACGATTTATTTCAACTTTTACAAGCTTATCAGTTTGTTTGCGAAAGGTCTTTGAATTTTAAGTGTTTTGTAATATTTCATATTTTTCAGAGCATAACTTTTCAATCAATGATTATGTGTTATATAACAAAATTATACAAATCAGATATCAGTTTATTGAAATTATCTCTTAACCATTCTTTTTACAATACTGACCCCCTTTTTACCTAATAATTGTTTGGCAAATTGTTTGGCTTGAATACCAGTGGTAACTTCCAAACTTGTGATTATTTCCAGCGCTTTGCTTTCTTCTTCACTTTCTGTAAAAATTTCAAATAACATCGGTTTATCTGTGATTTCAGGAGTTAAAAATCTCTCATACACTTGTTCGAACTCGCTTTTGTTGGAAGCACACATATATTCAAAACCTAAGTTTTGAGAATAATTTTTCACTAATTCCGGAGATTTATTCCCAAAATGTCCTGCAGCTGCGATAAACTCATCAGCATCTTGACCAAATTGAGCCGCTTTGTGATTAAATTGACGAAATTCCGTACCTTTCCCATTATTAACTAATAAAATACGCAGATTATTCCCTACATGGCGATTGCCAATGGCGTTCATATCATAAAAAAACGCCAAATCGCCAATTACCCCGAAGAATAATCTATTTCTGTTTGCAAAAGATGCACCTAACAAGGAAGATACATCACCGTCAATTCCAAATCCGCCTACATTAGAAGCGGATGTAACGGAGGCTGGAAGATCGAAAAAGTTCCACGACCGTAAGCTGTTTAAGATACCGAAGTGAATTGTAGAATCTTTGGGAATCAAATGCGCCATTTTTGATGCCAACCATAGATTGGAAAATGGTAATTCCGGAATTTTCGCCCTTGTGTCATTCAATTGAGATGTACAAAATTGCAAATAACTATCGTTGCCATTATTATTTTCCCGTGCATAATACTCAAAAAAAACAGCCTCTGGCACCTCGAACACATATTCTAATTTTCTGAATGTATCCCTTATTTCACCATCTTCATTTACACGCCATACTTCTTCACCCCCAATTCCTAAAGAAGAATAGTCTCCTGAAATTTCTCCTATATGAATTAATAAATCAGGGAATGATTCAGTCTTATCAAATAATCTCTGCCCGGCCACCAAAGAATATAAGATCCTGTATTTGCCATGATAGTTGCTTGTATGGTCACAAAAAGCGACGGCATTGTTTGCAGCACAGAATCGGTCAATAGCATTGGACAAACGATAACTCATTATTTTATGCGAACCAATGAAAATGGCAATTTTACCATCCGGAAGTTCTGGATATTTTTGAGATTGAGTAATTCGATGGATGGTTCTATATTTTGGCAATTCTTTTACTTCATAATTTGTGCTATACCCGGTGGCAAGATTGATATGGACAGGGCCACCTCCACGTCTTGCCAATTCCAATAAAGCTTTGTTTACTTTTACTTCACAGTCCCATAAATCCTCCTCATCTTTCACCAAAGGCAAATAAACACTATAATTTACAATATCTTTAGGCAAAGAACTTCGGTCTATTACTTGTGCAATATGCTGTCCGACTTTTGAAATAGTCTGCGTTGAGGTAATTGCAAGTACAGGCAATTTTCTATAATAAGCTTCGGTTAAACCGGGGGAATAATTTCTAGATGCTGTAGCTCCTGTGCAACTTAATACGACTGGTTCTCCTGACTCTGCGGATAATCCACATGCTATATATGCAGCTGAGCGTTCGTCTACAGAAGAATATATTTCAAAATATGAGTCTTGTTGAATACTGGCAACAAAAGCCATATTAGTTGTTCCAGGTGAAGCAATTACTTTCTTTATACCATGTTGCTTGAGTAATGAAATTACTATTTGTGCATTTTTTTCATTTGTATAGTAGTTTGCCATAAAACATGCTTATTTTTTGATGAATAACCTATAAAGTAAATATTTAAGTTTCTGTTTAGCTCCCCGAATTTCACTTAGTTCCGTAAACTCATTTGTCCTACGGTCTTTCAGAGCTTCTGCACGCCAATTAATGTGTTTGAATGATGGATGTTTTAGGAACTCTTCTAAACACTTTTTTAGTCCTTCTCGAGTTGAAATGAAATCATGCGTATCTACATATTCGGATATTTTCGAGTTATCGAACTTACGATTAAAAAGCCTGTCATATTTTATCTGATATGTGGCCGGGTGGTAAGAATGAAAATTGTCCATACTATCAAGCATTACTTTCGGAATATATCCAAGATGTTTTTCCAAAACATCTAAATATATTTCTAAAATTTCATTCCAATGATAAGACGGTTGAGAGGTGATATGAAATGTCTCGCCTAATGCTTTCGGTTTGCCGAGTAAGGAGATTATACCTTTTGCAACATCCAATCCATAGGTCATCGTAGTTAATCTGGAATTTATATCTTCAGAAAAGACAATGGTTCTCCCATTCAATGCTCTGTACAACCAATCTTCCTTTTCTAAAATGCCCAATTGAAGCCTTTGATTACTATAAGTTATATAGGGTCTGATGATTGTCCAATTATTTTTCTCCGAGTTTCTTAATATATTTTCTTGCCTGGCCTTGGCTAAAGAATATTCATCTGTAGATAAAAATTCACCATCTTTCGAGACATCAAGTAGCCTTGACGACGTTTCTCTGATTGGTTCTTTCGAATCGGCATATACCCGTGCAGAACTTAAAAAAAGATATTGAGAGGTAGATCCTAAAAGACTATATACTCTATTATTGAAGTCTGTGGTGGAATATACCATGAAATCAATGATTACATCCCAACTTTCTTGCAATATTCTATTGAGAAAAGTATCATTTTTAGCATTTCCATGTAGGTAGCTTACATTTTGAGAAGACTTTCGGATTGCACGAGATGTTATTATAACCTCGTTATCTGTATCTTCTAGTAAATTCACTAAATGGCTTCCCATTGCACCTGTACCACCAAGCATCAAAATTTTCATCACAACCCGATTTAAAAAATTCTCCTAACCTTCATACCGGCATAATTGCGAATTTTTTTTCGCCAATTATTATCCAGACCTATATAATACATAGTAATTGTACAAATTATTGCGCTGGATATAATCACAATAATAGAATACATTATTCCTTCGGACAATGATTTTTGAAGGAGATGGGTAAGTATTGTCGATAAAAAGACAATACTTATTACAGGAACTACGACTTTCATTATAAAAAGCCTTTTTGATAAAGCGATTAAATTACTTACTATGCCCAAGCGGACAAAAAACATTACAAAATTAGCTGCTATGGCTACTACAAATACCGAGTAGGCTGGATATCCCATTTTTATTACTATCCAAGATACAAAGAAAATAGATAATTGAATGATACCTAATGTTAATTCGTAAGTCTTCATTTTACCCGGTGCACGTGCTGCCGTCGTGAGTGGCAAACTAAGAGAAAGAATTAAAGATTCGATGATTGATAATCGTGTAAACAGAACTGCATCTGGCGGGACATCTTTTAACCAGATACTTAAAATCATTTCTAATTCAGACAGTAAAGGCAAAGCAATTATCCACATCAAAAAAAAAGTAAGTTTCGATCCGTTGAAAATAAGCGAAAACATTTCTTCTTTATTATTACTCGAATATGATTTTATGATAGGGGGATAAAGGCTTATATTAAAGTTGTTGGAAAAAACTCCAATATGACCACTGACACTCAATGAAATCGCTCTTGATGCCACTATCACAGGGTTAAAGATCTGGTTGACAAGAATTGTTACAGCTTGATTCCTAAAAACTGTAGTAATTTGACCAAAAAGGGTCCAGCCTGTGAATCCTATTATTTCTTGAATTAAACATTTATCCCAATAAAACTTCTTAAACTGACACTCTTCATATTTACGTAATGCTATTGAAATATAAATTAATGCATTGATTAATGAAACAATAAAAAGAAGAACCCCGTATAATTCCAGTTTATCTGTATCAATACACATCAACAAAAAAACGATCCCCAATTTTAAAATGGCTTCTATGATTGATACATACGCGTAAATTTGCATATCTTCATGTGCAATAATAATAGCCATGAATGGTGATGTAAGAATAGAGGCAGTAAACGTAAATACCGCGAAATGATAGATAAAACGAACGGCCCCAAATCTATCAGGCGGGACTTCCAGTTTCTCATTTACAAACCATAAACCAATCGTTTCCAATAATATTATGGCTATTATTGCAATTCCAATATAGATAACGATATTTACAGAAAATATTTTTCTTAATTGCTCAGTATCATTTTTACCTAAAGCAAAAGAGAAAAATCGTTGCGTGGCCGATGCCATTGTACCATTCAAAAATGAGAAAAGCGTAACAATACCCGCAACCACATTGTAAATTCCATAATCCTCAACGCCCAGTACGTCAAGTACGACCCGAACTGTATATAGACTGACTAATAAAATTAGTATCTGCCTAAAATACAGCATCAACGTATTTTTAACAATACGCTTACTTTTTTGCGATGAATTTGGTTTTGGCGTAGTTTCTTCCAATTTTTAAGACTTTATGATGCCAAGTAATTGTTTTCCTCTGTGTTTGTTTCCGTCATGCTGTTAGCCAATGGTCAATCATTGCTCATGGTTTTTACAACCTCCCGCTCATCCCTCCTTTTAAAACTCCTTTCACATCATATATTATTCCATCCGGTTTCAGGTATTGAAACCAATCCGTATCGAGGAAATCCTTATGCGCTACTGCCAGAACAATCGCATCGTATCGGTTGCTTGCTACGGCAGGCAATTCTTTTAACGATTCAATACCGTACTCATGTGCAACTTCGACGGGATTGGCCCAGGGATCGTGAACGGTAACGGTCGTACCGTATTCTTCCAAGCAGCGAACCACATCTACTGCTTTGGTATTGCGCACATCGGGACAGTTTTCCTTGAAAGTAATCCCCAATACAAGGATATCGGCTCCTTTAATACAAATCCCTTTTTTTATCATACACTTCACTACCTGCGAAGCAACGTACTCTCCCATGGTATCGTTCATCCGGCGGCCGGCAAGGATGATCTCGGGATGATAGCCGTACTCCTGCGCTTTTTGCGCCAGGTAATAAGGATCCACGCCGATACAATGCCCGCCCACTAATCCCGGCTTGAACGGTAGAAAATTCCACTTGGTGCCGGCGGCTTCCAATACATCGTGGGTATCGATACCCATACGGTTAAAGATTTTTGCCAATTCGTTCACAAAAGCGATATTGATATCGCGCTGTGAATTCTCGATCACCTTGGCAGCTTCGGCCACCTTAATAGAGGGGGCCAAATGGGTGCCGGCGGTTATTACGGAGCGATAGAGATCATTTACTTTATTTCCTATTTCAGGGGTGGAGCCGGAAGTGACCTTCTTGATTTTTTCGACCGTATGTTCCTTGTCTCCGGGATTGATACGTTCCGGCGAATAGCCTGCAAAGAAATCCCGGTTAAAAACCAGACCTGAAGTTCTCTCTACGACAGGAATACAATCTCCCTCCGTAGCACCCGGATAAACGGTGGACTCGTAAATCACGATATCGCCTTTACCAATTACGTTACCCACCGTTTCACTGGCTTTTACCAGCAGTGTCAGGTCGGGACGATTGTTTTTATCTACGGGAGTAGGAACCGTTACAATATAGATATTGGCCTCCCGGATATCATTGAGGTCGGAAGAGCAGTAAAGGCCATTGTTACGGCTGCTAAAAGGATTTTCCCTTACCAAAGCAGATTGAAGGACTTCATCTTCTACCTCTAAAGTTTGATCATGCCCCGCCATCAATCCATCCACTCTCTTACTATTGATATCGAAACCTACTACGGGATATTTCGTGGCAAACAGGCGGGCCAAGGGCAATCCTACATAACCCAAACCGAGTACGGCTATTCTTATTCCTTGCATATATGCATACGTTTATTTCAAATCAAAGGTTGTTCCAGTACCATTTTACAGCTTCTCTCAGTCCGTCGCGTACACTGTATGGCGGATCGTAACCTAACAACCGTTTTGCTTTATCGATATTGGCCAAAGAATGCGGAATATCTCCTGCCCGGTTAGAACCGTGGATGATTTCTATTTTCCGAATTTCGGGGTCGAACTCACCAAGATATTCTTTCAAGTAGGCCGCTAATTGGTTGAGGGTGGTTCTTTCGCCGTAAGCAGTATTATATACCTGGTTGATCGCTTCGGGGTTGGTTGTTTCCATCGCCAGCAGGTTCATCCTGATCACATTGTCAATATAAGTAAAGTCGCGGCTGTACTCCCCATCACCGTTAATGACAGGCGACTCATGCTGCATCAGTTTTTTTACAAAAAGAGGGATCACGGCGGCATATGCCCCATTGGGATCCTGTCTGCGGCCAAATACGTTGAAATAGCGTAAGCCGATACATTCCATTCCATAGGTTCTGGAAAAGACATCTGCATACAATTCATTCACATATTTGGTGACGGCGTAGGGCGACAACGGCCGCCCTATCTTCTCCTCTGTCTTGGGCAGCATTTCACTGTCGCCATACGTGGAGGAACTGGCGGCATAAATAAAGCGCCTCACCCCGGCATCGCGGGCGGCAACCAACATATTCAGAAAACCCCACACATTGACCTCGTTGGTAGTGACCGGGTCTTTGATGGAGCGGGGAACGGATCCCAAGGCCGCCTGATGGAGCACATAATCGACTTGCTCTACTGCCTTACGACAATCATCCATGTTCCGGATATCCCCTTCCATCAACCTAAAATGAGGATCGTCCAAATAGGATTGGATATTCTCCCGTTTTCCCGTGGAAAAGTTATCGAAACAGATCACTTTATTTCCTGAAACCAGTAATTCTTCCACCAGATTGGATCCGATAAAACCGCCGCCGCCGGTTACCAGGATAGTTTTATCACTTATCATGTTTACCCTTTTCTCTATTATTGTGCCGCATCTTCGTTCAACACACTACTCTTCATCGATGTACCCTGATCCGTAGCCGTAAGCATAGCCGTAGCCATAACGGGCGCTCTCCCGGTCGGTCCCGTTCAGGATCAGCGCCATGTTTTTGTACTTATGTGAAGTATAAAAGTTTTCAATTTCAGGCAACAGGGCGCGGTCGAGCAATCCGGCACGGACAATAAAGAGCGTCATGTCCACCTGTTTATTGATGATAGAAGCATCGGCCACGATCTCTACCGGCGGGCAGTCGATGAAAATATAGTCGTATTCGTCCCTTAACTGCCTGATCAATTGCCCCCACCGTTCGTCGAACAGCAATTCGGTGGGATTGGGAGGAATGGTGCCCACAGGGAGCACGTCCAGATTCTCACGGTTTCCGCTGTTTACAATAATGGATTGCCAGTCGCCCACCTGATGCCCCAGATAATCGGCAATGCCGGGTTTGGGCGACCGGACATACTTGCTGAGCAACGCCTTGCGCATGTCGAGATCGATGGCAAGTACTCTTTTCCCTTTCACGGCGAAACTGGCGGCCAGGTTCATGGTCATGAACGTTTTTCCGCTATAGGGATTCATCGAAGTGAGCATGATCACTTTAGCGCCGTTGTCCTTTACCGACATAAATTCAAGGTTGGTGCGCACCACCCGGTATGCTTCGTTGATGATATTACGGCTTCTCTCCCTGACCATGATCGCTGGCGGATCTTCTTTTTTCCGTGAGACCTTATTACTCTTCTTCCCTTTGCGGTACATCGGTATTTCACCCACAAACGGGATGGTCATCCCTTCCAGGTCTTTGCGCCCCCGTACCGTGGTATTGGTCCTCTCCTTCACCACAAAGAAGATCAACGGCAGCAATGTCCCGGCCAGCAACGCGACTAACAGGAGGAAGGGCCGCCGGGGTTCCGTGGAGTTGAGCGGTCCGTGCGGAGGCATGATGATACGGGTATTGTATGCCGTAAAAGCCTGCGAAAGTTCGTTCTCTTCCCGCTTCTGCAACAGGTATAGATACAAAGCTTCCTTCACTTTCTGCTGGCGTTCCACTGAAAGCAGGTACCTTGCCTGGTTGGGATTGGAAGCGATCTGTCCTGTCACACGCGCTTCCTGCTTCTTTACATTGTCGATCTGGGTATGCAACGACGCGACCAGGTTGTCCACGGAACGGATCACCGCCTGCCTCATATCGGCCAATGACTGGGTCATATCGATGACCAGCGGGTTTCTCTCGCTACTATTGGATAACAAGCTGTTGCGCCGCAATAACAGGGCATTGTATTCGCCAATCTGCCCTTCCAGGTTGGCATTATCGATACCCGAATTGGCGGGCAACAATCGGTCGCCGGACTCATCGCCCAAATTCCCACGGATCTGTTCCGCAATGGAGAGCCGGTTATTAAGCTCTAAAAGTTCTCTCCCGCTCTCGGCATATTGTGACAGGTACATACCCGATACCGCATTTACATCAGGGAGTATATGCTCGCTTTTATAACTCGAAATATCCTGGTCCACGTCTCCCAGTTCATGCTCGATCACATTGAGCCTTTCGTTGATAAACCGCGAGGTGCTGATGGCGATCCGGTTCTTGTCGTTCATCCAGTCCTCATTGTACACGGCGATCAGGGTGTTGAGGATATCTTCCGCCCGCCGGGTGGACTGGTCCTTGATACTCAGATCGATCACGGTGGCGTCTTTACTTCCCAGTACGGCCTGCAACGCATTCGAATATCCGTTTACTACACTTTGAAGGGCTCTTTTAACAAAACGTACATCAGCATTATTCCCCTCCTCGTTGTAATTTGGCGTAGGGGTGACCATCACCACACCCACGGGGGTAACAATGGTATCGGACAAGGCACCTTCAATCTCTCCAGAGAGAGGTTTTCCTGAACGGGCAAAGTTGGACAATTCCACTTTTTTCCCGGGCTGGAAAACTATATCGAATTGAAGGGATTGTGAGCCTGGGTCTTTCAAAGTCACCAGTACAGGTGATTCTTTATAGAGATCGACTTTCCTTAAACCGCGTTGGACGATATATCTCTTATCAAGATCGAGCCGGAGAACCACTTCCTTCATCAGGGAAGGAGATTTCAAGGTAATCAACTCGTTATTGACGTTGGTGTTGGACCTGAAAATACCCAGGTCTTCGAACTCCGCAACACTTCCGGCAGATGTCCCGCCCTTGGAGTCGTCCTTGACAAGTATGGAAGCGGTACGGGTGTATATGGGCGGCGTAACCAGCAGATAAAGCGCCACCACCACCAGGGCGGCCAATACACTTGCGGCAAACCAATACCATTTGGAGATAAATAGGTGGAACAAGTCCTGGATCCGGATAAAATCGTCGGCCTGCTTTTGTTTTTCGAAACCCATACAATTAAATGAAAAATGAAAAGTGAAAAATTATTTGACCCTGACAACCAGCACAGCGATGGAGGTAAGGAGAGATGCCAGCGAGATCCAGAAGGAGGTGGAACGCACGTTATTGCCGTTAACCGTGGATTGGCGCGCCCGCACAGTATTGGGCTCTACATATACCACGTCGTTCTGCTGCAGATAGTACACCGGGGAACTATAGAATTGCCCGGCGGAGGTGAGGTCTACCCGGTAGGGCACCTGCACACCCTGCTCCTCACGCAGCACATACACGGTTTCACGTTTTCCGTAGATGGTGAGGTCGCCCGCCATGCCGATCGCATCGAGCAGGGTCATCCTGTCGCGGTCAATGGCAAACCTCCCGGGCCTGTTCACCTCGCCCAGCACCGAAAAACTCAGGTTCATAAATTCAACGGTCACTACCGGATCTTTAACCAGGTCTCCGGTGATAAGCGTGTGTTTGATATGCGCGGCGATCTCCGTGCGTGTCAATCCCTCCACATGAACCTTTCCTACGACCGGAAAGTCGATATCGCCCTGCTCATCGACCGTATAACCAGATATTTGCTGGGAACCGGAACTTTGAGACACTCCGGAAGACATACCGATCCGGTGTGACACAATGGGAAGGTTGAAGAGGTTGGACAACTCCGCATCCTTGCTATTCACCACGATGGATATCTTGTCATTGGGACGTACCTTTATTTCCAGTGGGACGGCTATTTGTTCCGCCACACCGGGTTCCAGATCCTGGAAATAGCTGATTTTCCCTACGGACATACATGAGCTAAAACATGCCACTGCTATGATCAGCACCAAAACATAGTAAGTCTTTATTCGTTTCATTTGCAAGATCGATATTCAAATTGATTCCGTAAATACAGATGTCTTCAAATCTTATCGAAAACATTCAATAATTATTCAAATTTACTTTATAAATGCAGATATTTGAATTTTATTCCATTATTTTAAATGCCTTATTTAAAATAGTTGGTCGCTTTTTATTTGACCGACCTGTTCCACCGTTATTTTATTTTGAAGAGAAGCTGCACGAGCAGCCCGCTTCACTCCCCGCCTTAAAAAGAAATCGAGAAAAATCCATAGCAGGATAATACCTCCCAACAGCAGGTTGATGTCAAGGAAGGATACGAGAAGGACGGTAATGCCTCCAAAGAAGATCACATTCGTCAGCATGATCAAAGTAGCGACCCTATGGGAGAATCCCAAGTCCAGCAATTGATGATGCATATGGCTTCTATCGGGCTTAAAAGGATTTCTACGCTTAAACAGCCTGAATAATACAACCCTCAGTCCATCAAACAATGGCACAATCAATACAGAGAAACCCAAAACCAATGCTTGGGGCGATTGATCAGAACCGACTGAAACAAAGTGATATACTTTCACGGCAAACACCGAGAGGAGCATGCCAATGGTTAACGATCCGCAATCGCCCATGAATATCTTACTGTGGTTGCTCGCCTTACCAAATATATTATAATAAAAGAATGGAACCAACATACCCAAGGCGGCAAAAGCTAATATACTATAAATATATAGCTGAAGATAAAGGAAAGTAAACCCGAAAAAAAGAAAGGCAAGCATGGCTATGCCTGCCGCCAATCCATCGATACCATCGATAAAGTTAAAAGCATTGATAATGGAAACGATAATAAAGAGGGTAAGGGGAATACCTAATATCGGACTGATTTCATACATTCCAAAAAGGCCGTGCAGATTGTTGACCCATACACCCGATGCTATAAATAACACTGCGGCTATTACCTGGATCAATAGCTTGCTCCGGTAACGGACATCGATCAAATCATCGGCAATACCCGTCAGATACAGGAAAATAATAGCGGACAATACCAGAGTCCACTCCACTAAGGATGATTGGTGAATAGATGAAATTATGGATGTATGCAAAAGAATGTTGACACTCACCACCAAAAGAAAGGAGAGTATCATGGCCGGGAAAAAACCGACACCACCTAACCGTGGAACGATCCCATCATGCACTTTTCTGTCATCATGCGAATCAAACAGGTTTTTTTCAAAACAAATACGTTGAATTTCGGGAAGAAAAAACCATGAAAAAAGCCCGCTGCCAATCAAAGCAGCAATAAGACTGATGTATAGTTCCATTTTGATGAAATTTTGGTGTAGCGGTTTTCTTTTTCCAAGAATAACCAGACTCGATCGTTGAAACTTTATGACTCTATATTTTCCAGCAAGGAAGGATGTATATAATGTGTAGCTACCATTAGGAATCCTCTGATCTGTACTACGACCCGTTTATTGTTCCTCACCCTGACCAATGTCCCTTCCACTCCTTTGAATGGACCACCCGTGATACGCACCCTGGCACCGACCTTGAATTTTAATTTATCGGGACTCAGATACACGATTTCCTCATCATAATTACCGGCCACCGCCATAAAATGAAACATCTCTTCTTCACGGATAGTAATAGGCTCACCAGTACCCTGATCCATAATGTAACGTAATGGGAATTTCAACTTTAACTCATTAATGAGCAGCTGGTTGGATTTTATAAAAATGAGATTATGAATTACTGGCTCTAACTTCTTGACTTTAACACCATTTTTCTCACTAATTTTGTATGTCATAGGCACAAAATTAATGATGTGATTGGCATCGCAGTACTGCTTTACGATCATTTCCCGGCTATAGGTAACCCGTAATGCATACCAATATGACTCATCATACGATGTCATATTTTTGGCTTCACACAAATTAATGAAGGTTCATGACAAACTTCGATTAAAGACATTCCTTGGGGACACCAGAATTACCAAAAAATGCTGGTTTTTTAAATATTATACAAAAAAATAAATAAATTACAAATTCCTATCTCTGCCCCAGAAACAGATCGTTATAATTTACCACAAAGGTAGATAAAGTAGTTTGATTTAACCTTACATAAATTTACATTTAACAAAAATTTCATGCAAATTCCCCCTTATTTTCAGAAAGTTGCACAAAAAATATCTCAAAAAAGACAATACTGTTAAACCAATTTAAATGAATAATTTCTATATTTGCATATCTTGCTCATTGAAAAATATTTACTATAAACAGATACGATACAATTATGTTATTTCTTATCGGGTGTATTTATATTCTGTATGAAGGGATTTTTGGTAATATCTGGACAAATTATCAGTAGCTTCAAGGCAATAGAAAGTCATGTGGGATAAACTGGCTTATACCCCACGTAAAATTGATCCGAATCTGAATTTAAAACAGGTTATCGGAAAATAAATACTAAAAATTACCGGAGAGATTTGGCAAGAGAAGGAGGAAGAACCAACTATTCTTCCTCTTTTTTATTTTCTTTTTTTGCTCCAGGTGTTACCTTTTTCGGGGAGAGCATGATCGACATACGCTTACCTTCCATGATGGGCATATATTCTACTTTAGCATACTCTTCCAGATCGTTGGCAAAACGCAGTAACAATACTTCGCCCTGCTCTTTGAACAGGATGGAGCGTCCTTTGAAAAATACAAATGCCTTCACTTTCGAACCTTCGCTCAGGAAGTTCATGGCGTGTTTCAGTTTAAAGTTATAGTCGTGATCGTCGGTCTGGGGGCCGAAACGGATCTCTTTTACTGTCACCTTTACCGATTTCGCCTTCTGTTCTTTTAACTTTTTCTTTTGTTGGTATACAAATTTCTGGTAGTCGATTACCCTACAGACAGGTGGTTTTGCCGTAGGAGCAATTTCCACAAGGTCTAACTCCTGCTGCTCGGCAATTTTCAAAGCTTCCCTCGTGGGATAGATGCCTTCCTGCACATTGTCTCCTACTAACCGGACTTCCGGTACCCGGATACGCTCATTGATCCGATGTTGCTCTTTTGAGTCTTTTCTCATTCAAAAACTTTTAATGTTCTCTCTTTTACTGATGATCTCTAAATTAGTTCTTTTTATATCAATATTTATAATCCTGATTTCCCGGGATTCATCATTTCTTCTACTTCACGGGAAATTTCTTCGGCAAATGTAAGCAATTTTACCGAACCTTTGTCTTCCCCTCCCTGTTTTCTTACCGAAACCTCTTCATTTTCCACCTCTTTCTCGCCTACGATCAGTAAATAAGGAATGCGTTTCAATTCATTATCACGGATCTTACGCCCTACTTTTTCATTGCGGTCGTCCACCTCGGCACGGATATCGAATTTCTTCAATTCTTTCACTACATCGAAGGCATAACCGTTGAATTTTTCGCTGACCGGAAGTACCACCACCTGTGTAGGAGTAAGCCATAGCGGGAACTTGCCGGCAGTATGCTCGATCAATACCGCCACAAAACGCTCCATCGATCCGAACGGTGCACGGTGGATCATCACGGGACGATGTTTCTGGTTATCTGCTCCGGTATATTCCAGTTCGAACCGTTCGGGCAGGTTATAATCCACCTGGATGGTACCTAGCTGCCAGCGGCGTCCCAATGCATCTTTTACCATAAAATCGAGTTTGGGACCATAAAATGCAGCCTCACCCAATTCCACTCTTGCTTTCAGTCCTTTTTCCTCACAAGCCTCCACGATAGCACGTTCGGCTTTTTCCCAATTTTCATCGGAACCTATATATTTTTCCTTATCATTGGGATCACGGAGGGATATCTGCGCTTCAAAATTTTCGAAATTCAATGCATTGAAGATGATGAAGATGATATCCATCACTTTCAGGAATTCATTTTTCACCTGGTCGGGAGTACAGAAGATATGTGCATCGTCCTGTGTGAAGCCGCGCACGCGGGTCAGCCCGTGCAATTCACCGCTCTGCTCGTAACGGTACACCGTCCCGAATTCCGCCAACCGTAACGGCAGGTCTTTATAGGAACGGGGAAAAGCTTTGTATATCTCGCAGTGATGCGGGCAGTTCATTGGCTTCAGCAGGAACTCCTCTCCCTCTTCGGGAGTTTTGATGGGTTGGAATGAATCTTTACCATATTTGGCATAGTGGCCTGATGTCACATAGAGTTGCTTATGACCGATATGCGGTGTGATCACCTGCTCGTAATCGAACTCACGTTGTATCTTCTTCAGGAAATCCTCCAGGCGGAGACGCAATTGGGTACCTTTAGGCAACCACAAAGGAAGCCCTGATCCCACAGTCTGAGAGAAATGAAAGAGTTGCAGTTCTTTACCTATCTTGCGATGATCCCGTTTTTTTGCCTCTTCGAGCATCACTAAATATTCATCCAGCATCTTCTTCTTGGGAAAAGTGATCCCGTAAAGTCTTGTCAACTGGGGACGCTTTTCGTCACCGCGCCAGTAAGCACCGGCGGAAGACAATATCTTTACTGCCTTAATATAGGATGTATTGGGAAGATGAGGCCCTCGGCATAGGTCGGTAAAACTTCCCTGGGTATAGGTGGTGATGGTCCCATCTTCCAATTCGTTGATCAGCTCTACCTTATAGTTTTCATTCCGGCCGGAAAACATACTGATAGCATCGGGTTTGGATATACTCTGGCGTACTATATCTTCTTTGGCCGCGATCAGTTCCATCATTTTCTTTTCGATGGCGGGGAAATCTGTCTCTTTGATGGTCACACCTTCACCCGGATCCACATCGTAATAGAATCCGTTCTCAATGGCCGGACCTATACCGAATTTTATACCCGGATAGAGTATCTGCAGCGCTTCGGCCATCAGGTGGGCCGACGAGTGCCAATAGGCATGCCTACCCTCTTCATCGTCCCATTTCAGCAACCGGACAGAGGCGTCATGGTCTATGGGCCTTGTCAGGTCCCACGTCTCACCATCCACACTCGCGGCAAGCACCTCCTGTGCCAGCCGTGGACTGATACTGTTTGCGACCTCTATTCCTGTTACTCCTTTTTCATATTCCCTGACAGATCCGTCGGGAAATGTAATTTTTATCATATTTGTATCCATTAAAATGAAACTATCTACCTCATACTTTGTGAAATTGGTTCCAGGCAAGCCTGTTCTCTGCCTGTTCAGTTTATCGAAATAGTTTCATTCACTATTTCAATTTACATTAGACTATTCCTGCGTTCGGCAAAACGAGTAAACTCGTTCTGCTCTCTCTTATCGGAACAGTTTAAGAATGCAAAAATAGTGATTTTGTGCTATGTAAAGAAAAAAAGATCGTTTTTTCTATAAAGAAACGGTAGATGAATTATTTCTTCTTTACCGGTTGTTCTATGGGTTTTGCTTCGACCACTTCTAACTTCACCTTCTCAAACGCCAACTGCAATTTTTCCGGATCGGTACGGTCGGCACGATACCTGATCTGCACGGTGCTTCCGTCTTTGCCGTACGTAATACCGGTCACGCCTTTTTCGAATGCAATGTTGTTATCGATCTTCCTTTTGCAATTCTGACAGATCTCTTCATTGAGTGTGAACTCGATCACTTCCTGTTTTTTCTCTTTCTTTTGTTGTTTCTGGGCGAAACCAATGCCTGTGGATAAGGCAATCACTGCAAATAATGCAATTATCTTCTTCATTTTTTTGTTTTAATAGTTTGTACTTGTCAATTATCATCACATCAGCAAATCGATTAATATCTCGGTATATTATACCGCAGTCCGGCGTAGATCTTCCTTCCGTGTACAGGCCCCCACACCATGGTAGCATCAAAATTCCCGCTGCGCGGATTGGCTGCATCGATGATCGGGTTCTCCTGACGGAAATCGAACAGGTTTTCCACTCCCAAATATACAGAGAAATTCCGAAAGAATTTGGTTATTTGTCCGTTTACAATGGTGAAAGGATCAAAACGTTCGTCCCACAACGGGTTGTCCCTATCGGGTAAAGGCATACGCCCGCCACCGTTGAACTGACCGGTCAGGTCGAACTGCCATTTTCTCAGCGGCGTCTGGTACGAAGCGGTGATCAACCCTTTATAATCGTTCATCAATGGTTTGGAGAGAAAACGGATCTCTCCAGTGAGCCAATCCCTGTAGTCCGACATAGACTGTGTGTAACGGTAGGCTGCTGTGAATGTAAAGCCGGTAAAGAAAGGATAGCTTGCCTCTATCTGCGCACTATTGGAATAGGATCTCCCGCCATTCAGGTTGTAAAAGCTGATGGCATGCGGATCGCTATCCACATCCACTACCACCTGTTTATTGAAACGGGTATGGTAATATTCTCCCGTCAAAGTTAACTCTTTGTCCCCTACAGGAATATATAACGTGGCGTTTACCCCGGCATTCCAGGCCTCTTCCTGATGGAGATTATCGGCGATATTGATTTCCCGCGAACTGGCTAGCAGGTAATTATTTTCGGCAAGGATATTGGCTGTACGGAATCCCTTGCCGATGGAGGCACGAAGGTGTATCCATTCCACAGGGTTATACTTCAGGTGCAGGCGTGGAGTTACAAAGAAGCCGTAGAGACTGCTGTAATCGGCACGGATACCTCCTAAAGCAATGAACTTGTTGTTGAAGTTGAATGTGTATTGGGCATAAGCGCCAGTGACAGTCTCTTCCCTGTCGGAGGGTGTTGTGTCCAGCATTTCGTCAAACCCATCGTAATTAAGGCTTAATCCTGTACTGAGATTGTGCATGGCAGAGAAATCCTTTTCGTACAGCAGGCTCATATAAAGGTTCTTCTGATTCACGTCATACACTGTCTTATCGTACAGCGACTTTTGGTCATGTACCGATCCTGATGCAATCAGCGCTACGCTCTCCGCCAGTTCGTCGGCCCTGAAAACATAGGCCTGTTTGGTGTAAAACTCCCCGCGGTTCGTATTCAATGTGATCCGGTACGGATCGTCGAATGAATGGTGCGACAGGTCTTGTCCGCCCTCACGGTCCTCTTTAATATACTTGAATCCGTATTGGGCCACATATTTTCCGGCTTCGTGGTTCCAGCGATTCATTAAATTGAATTGCCGCGTTTTGGGGTAATCCAGAAAACCATCCTCGTTACGGTCATGAGGATGCCGGTCATTCGAATAGTGTGCAAAAAGAGCGGTCGTAAGATTATCATTGAAGTGAACGCTTGCATCCGCATTAGCTTCCATTCTCAGGGCGTCACTTCCGAAAAGGTTCAGCGAAAACTTATCCATCGTCTGCGGCTTCTTGTACTCCACGTTTATTTGTCCGGCAAGCGCTTCGTAACCGTTCTTCACTGATGAAGTGCCTTTGGAGACATAAATACCTTCCATCCATGCACCGGGAATATAATCCATGCCGAATGGCGAGGCTACGCCGCGGAAATTGGGGTAATTCTCCGTAAGCATCTGCACGTATGTGCCGGCCAAGCCGAGTAGCTTTATCTGTTTGGCGCCGGTAGCGGCATCGCTATAAGCCACATCCACCGAGGGATTAGTCTCGAAGCTCTCTCCTAAGTTACAGCATGCCGCACGGTGGATCTCTCCCAGTGTGATTTTCTGCGTTTGCGCAACGGCCGACCGTTGCGATACCGTTCCGGGTGTTCGCCTGCTGACAACCAGTTCGTCAAGCAGTTGCGTATCCTCTTTCAGATACACTTTCAATTCATTATTGGCATCGTGGATATGCAGGCTTTGCGGTTCATATCCGGTATATGTGATAATGAGATGCTCGTGATCACCAGGCGCATCAATCTCAAAGTATCCGTTGATGTCCGAGGTAACTCCTTTGTTTGATTTTTCCCAATAGATATTCGCACCGATCACAGGTTCATTCTGCTCATCAAATATATAGCCGCGTATTTTATCGGCTGCCGTCAGGGGAAATGTGAGGACAGATATGAATAAGTATAATATAATCTTTTGCATTTGTAATATAATTTAGTGAAACATGAAAGATCTGCATGCACTAAAGCATGCAATTTCCATACTTTCCCTTTGTAGAGAGGCCGGAGAAAAAGCTATTCACTAAATTATAAGGGTAGTGAGCAAAGAAAAGTAATCCTGTTTGCTAAGGTCAGGTGGTTTTTGTGTTTGTCTGTTCCCCCAGGATGCCGGGGAGAGGAGCTCCACAATGGCAGTATCCCGTGCAGTACAGGAAAAGAGGGTATTATTCAGATCAATAACCGCCGGCTGTAGCTGTATCTGGTTCCCCTGGGATGACTGCCAGTCGAATTTGATCCTGTCTACGCCGCATTCACTGTGAGATTCACTGACGAATCGGCTACACTCATGACCTGTACCAGGAGTAACGATGCGACCGTCATGGTGATGGTGGTGTATTTCGCAACATTTGTGTTCCATAACGGCGCTCGGCCCTTCCACACGACAATCGCCGCAGCAGTAGAAATAAGCGTTCACTCCCGATCCGCCGTAAACAATGAGGGCGGAAAGGAATATACCCAGAAATATGGAAACACTCCGTTGCATCACTTCGCAAAGATAGGAAACTTTTTCGTTTTTTAATGAATTTATATACTACTGCATCCGTTTAATGATACTGTACGACTGTACGATACCCAATTCACCCGCTTTACGAAGATCGTCAAGCCCTTCCCGTGTCTCACCGATAGACAAGCGCGATATTCCCCGGTTAAAGTAAGCTTCGGCAAATTGTGGTTCTAACTCGATAGCTTTCGTATAGTCGGCAATGGCTGCACGGTAATCTTTTTCAAGACTGAAAATCTCTGCCCGGTTGTAATAAGCATACATAAAATTGGGATTCAGACGGATAATTGTTTCATATTCCCTCAGTATCTCCTCATATTCAATCGATTTGGTAGAGATCTCCGGTAATCTGGGCTTACCGGCTATCCCATTCCCGGCAGATCCGGGAAGATCAATTCCCATATTCCTGTCCATCATAAGTGGCTCGCTTTGCAGGCGGTCATACTCAATCTGCTTGGAACGGATCACAGCCCATGCAAAATGAGCCACCAACAGGTCCGGATTCAACTCGATAGCCCGGCGCATGTCCTTTAATGCATTTTCGTAATCCTGCACCAGCATAAAATCCATTCCTCGTCCGAAATAATGCGAAGCGTCGCCCGGCTCCCTGTCGATCCTGGCAGAATAGTTATCGATTGAGCGGAAATGGGTCTGTACCTGAAGTTCATTCAGCGGCGCATCCCGGTTTGTCATCTTCAGCAACCAGGTGAGGCCAAGCTCTCTATTCGCCTGATCCATCGTTTCGGAATAATATACCGGACGGCGCACTTCATAATCACGCTCGTAATAAGTCAGCACGAATCGTGGCTCCAGTTCAATCGGAGCACTAATATTTTGCACGCGCCCCCTGCTTTGGCGCTGGTATTTTGTATTTTCCGACTCTCCCCTGTCGGCTACTACTAAGAGGTTGAATTTCTCAATATCCCGGTCGGTCTGTTCACGGGTATCTTTGCTCTCCGATCTTTCTCTCACCTGCTTGAAAGGCTCAGGGTTTGCTGTCGCCACCTTACGGGCTTTAGACTCTTCAGCCCGCGCAAGCATATAATCCTGCTCGGCTCCACGCAAGTCATTGAGTTCACGCTTCAACTGCGAACGCATATAATAACCGGTAAAGAAATCGGGATGTTCTTCCAGTACAACATTAAGGTCGTTCAAGGCACTGGCTTTGTCTCCTATCTCGTTGTGCAGCATCGCCCGGTTCAGGTAGGCGATAGTATTTTCAGGATCCAGTTCAATCACCCTGTCAAAATCGCGTACTGCTCTGTTATTATCGGCAACCTGCGCACGCAACAGACCTCTGTTAAAACGGGCAATAAGGTTGTTTTCATCCATTTCTATCACCCTGTCGTAATCAGCCATCGCTCCACGCAGATCATTCAGATGATACTTCACCAATCCCCGGTTGATATAATTTCCTTCAAAATAGGGATCTAACCTGATCGCTTCATCCAGATCGGCAAGAGAACTATTATAGTCTCCCTGTTGAAAATGAAGCAATCCACGGGCTGCAAAGGTCTGTGCAGTATATGGATCCTTCTCTATCGCTGTATTCAGGTCGGCCATCGCCTTCGTGGTATCCTCCATCTGGATATACATGTGTGAACGGGCAAGGTATCCTGGGGTATAATCCGGGAAACGTCGTAAAAGCACATCAAAAAACTTCTCTGCAATATCATATTGCTTCAGTTCAATATTAACGATACCCATATTGACCAGTGTAAGCCTGTCTTCCGGATAGAATTCGAGACTTCTCTGGTAATCTACTGCAGCCTCCTCATATTTCTCCTGATTCTGTCGGGCAGCACCACGAAGCTGATATGCAGCGGTATAGTAGGGATTACGCACCAGACAGTTACTGGCATCTTCTTCAGCTCCCTGGAAGTCGTCGAGCATAAACTTAGCTACCGCCCTGAAATAGTAAGGGTCAGCCAGATAAGGCTTGGCCGTTATCACCTGGTTAAAATACTGTATTGCCAGCACGTAATCTTCAAAATATAACGCATTCTTCCCGATCATCATCACGCGGTCGGTATTGACCTGCGCAGATGTAGTGAGTGATGTAAGTAAAATAAAGGCAGCAATGATCGTTTTCTTCATCTTTAGTCTTTTCAATGTGCGAATATATAGATTTTTCCGCATTTTTTGTCCCGATTCGCCTATTTGAGTGTTTCTTTTTCAATTCGTTTAATAGAACTTATCCCATTTTGCATAACGAATGCTGTCTGTCTTACGATATACACTCTATAATCCTGCTTCCACTATCCGTTTCCCGTATGGATAGCTTGACGGTATTCTCCGGTAATATTTGCTCCACCAGTTCCGGCCATTCGATAAAGCAGGTATGCCCGCTGTAGAGATAATCTTCATAACCGAAATCAAACACCTCCTCGAGTTTGTGGATACGATAAAAGTCAAAATGGTAGATCGGCTCTCCGTTCTCCCCCTTGTATTCATTGATAATGGCAAACGTAGGACTGGCAACAGTTTCCGTTACTCCAAGTTCTTTGCAGACTGCCTTGATAAAAGTAGTTTTTCCAGCCCCCATGCCTCCGTAAAAGGCGAAAACAGTGCGATCGCTCATTTGATCGATGAATTCCCGTGCTGCCGGTTGAAGTGTCTCTAAATTCTTTATTTCGATTTGCATGATAATTGATGTACTGATTTGATGATGTGATGATGTACTGATTTGCCAATACGAATATTAGTAATTAGTAATTGGTAATTTCGAATCTAACGTGACAACCGGAATCATCATCTCCTCCATAGAAATACCCCCATGCTGAAAACTATTTTCATAATAGGACTGATAATGATTATAGTTATTGGGATAGACAAAAAAATCATCATTCACTGCAAAGATATAACGAGTGCTCATATTTGGGGATGGCAATCCGGTATTTTCGGGACGAATAATATCAAATAGCACCTTGGGATCATATCCCAGATTCTTTCCTAATTTATAACGGAGGTTTACTCCGGTCTCCTTGTCTCCGACCACCTTCACCCCTTTTTTCACCCTTATAGAGCCATGATCGGTAGTGAGCACCACTTTATAGCCTCTCTCTGCTATTTTTCCCAGCAGAGCCGATAAAGGAGAATGCAGGAACCAGGACCTGGTAAGTGACCGGTAAGCCGATTCATCGGCTGCAAGTTCCCTGATCATCCTCGACTCTGTACGAGCATGAGAAAGCAGGTCGATGAAATTGAATACCAATAGGTTCAGGTCATATTTCTCCAGCTCCGGGAATCGGGCGACCAACTTTTCACCTTCCAGATTCCTGTTGACCTTATGATAGGAGAAGTGGCAACTTCTCCCCTGTCGCTCCAGATGTGTCTTAACAAATAATTCTTCATGAAGATTCTTCCCTTCATCCTCCGATTCATTTACCCAAAAATCGGGAAACATTTCCGACAACTGTCTCGGCATTAATCCCGAAAAAACAGCATTTCTTGCATAAGGCGTGGCTGTAGGTAGAATAGAAAAATAGATATCCTCCCTACAGGTAAAAAACTCGCCTGCAATATCTTTCACAGCTTGCCATTGATCGAATCGGAAATTATCGATCAGTATAAAAAAGAGCTTCTCTCCCTTATCTATAGTGGGGAATACAAACCGCTCAAACAGGTCGGGGCTCATCACAGGACGGTCAGGATGATCACGGCCGTCTATAATCCACCTTTCGTAGCTTCTCCGGATAAATTTTGCAAATAGACGATTTGCCTCTGCTTTCTGTGCTGCCAGCATCTCACGCATCGGGCTCTGTGTCTGATCCAGCTTCAATTCCCAAAACACCAGTTTTTTATACACAGATATCCAATCGTTCGCCGTCCTGCAATCCTCTATTTCGGCAATCAGAAGGTTAAACAGATCCCGGTATTCCTGTGTAACCACTTCCGTCATACGTTCACCCTGTTCAAGTATTTTCTTTATACTCATCAGCACCTGACTGGGATTGACCGGTTTGATGAGGTAATCAGTGATCTTTTTTCCGATAGCGCGATTCATTATACCTTCATCCTCGCTTTTGGTAACCATCACCACCGGCATTTCAGGATAGGATGAATGAAGTTCCGCGAGGGTTTCCAGTCCTGACAAGCCAGGCATCTGTTCATCCAGGAAAACAATATCAAACCGTTGTGAACGGCATAGTTCAATCGCATCACGGCCGTTATTGACACACTGCATCCCATATCCCTTCTCTTCCAGAAAAAGAATATATGGTTTCAGGAGATCTACCTCATCATCTACCCAGAGCAATCGTGCTTTGACCATCCGTTTGAGTCCTCTTAATCTACTTGTTATCGAAGATTGAACAAATGTATCTATTTCCACGGTAACTCACAATTTTTTTACTTTTTTTGGGACTCCATCCTGACTATACGGAATTTTATAGATCATCATTCTATTTATCGTATGAAAAAGCTTATATTTGTAGCTATTGAACTATTAGAGCAGAAATAAGACTTGCTTTGGTTTACCGAACGCAGATGAGGATCAATTTTAATAAACTATATAATTTAAATTTATGCAGATGCAAACAACAAGACTATCAATTGTTATCCTACTGGCCTTTTTGGCAGTAAGTTGCGGACAACAGTCCGGTGAGATTTTCAATGGTAAAGACCTGTCGAACTGGAATTTTGTCGTCGAAAACAATGCGATACCGGGAGACCAGGTATACACGGTGAAAGAAGGAGTGATCTCGATAAAAGGCGAGCCGCTCGGTTATATGTATACAAAAGAGAAGTACCGCAATTTCACGCTCGAGTTGGAATACCGTTGGGCGGGAGAAGCAAGCAACAGCGGAGTTTTTATTCTGATTGAAGATCCTGCGAATCCATTCCCCAGGGGGATAGAATGCCAGTTGATGGCCGGAAAGGCTGGTGATTTCGTATTACTGAATGGCTCCGACCTGAACGAGTACACGCTACCCGAAGGAGTAACGGAGCGACCAAAATTTCCTGTGATCGAGAAACTACATCCTTCGAGCGAAAAACCTGACGGAGAGTGGAACAAAGTACAGGTTACAGTAATAGACGGTGCCATCTCGGTCTATATCAACGATGTATTACAAAACGAAGCGACCAGCAAGGTGAAAGAGGGACACATAGGTCTCCAGAGCGAAGGTAAAGAGGTACAATTTCGTAATCTGGTGCTCAGGGAAGCATAAGAGAGTGAAAAGGTGAAAAGGTGAAAAGGTGGAAAGGTGGAAAAGAAGTGAAGAAGAAAAAAGACAGAATAGAATAAGAATAAAAAATAATTAACCACTTATAATCATGAATTTATCAGCTGCAACAAGACAGTATATTGACCTGGAAGAGAAGTACGGGGCACACAATTATCATCCTCTGCCGGTAGTACTATCCCGTGGGAAAGGGTGTTATGTCTGGGATGTGGATGGAAAGAGATATTTCGATTTTCTATCGGCTTATTCCGCGGTAAATCAGGGACACTGTCACCCTAAGATTGTAAGGGCCCTGAAGGAGCAGGCAGAGAAACTTTGCCTTACTTCCCGCGCCTTTTACAACGATACACTGGGGCCATACGAAAAGTTTATTCATGATTATTTCGGTTATGATAAGGTATTACCGATGAATAGTGGCGCCGAAGCGGTGGAAACGGCATTGAAACTGGCCAGGAAATGGGGTTATCTTAAAAAGGGAATTCCTGAAACGGAAGCAGTCATTATAGCATGTGAGGGCAATTTTCACGGTAGGACTATCTCTATTGTCTCTGTCTCCACCGATCCCGACGCCCGTGCCGATTATGGACCTTATACTCCTGGATTCGAGGTCATTCCTTACAACGATCCGAAGGCCCTAGCCTCTGCTTTAAAGGAGAAAGCAGATTCTATTGCCGGATTCCTGGTGGAGCCTATCCAGGGGGAAGCAGGCGTGAATGTACCGGACGACGGTTATCTGAGGAGTTGTTACGAACTCTGTAAAAAGCATAATGTGCTCTTCATTGCCGATGAAGTGCAGACCGGTATTGCCCGAACCGGTCGGAAACTCTGTTGCGATCATGAAGGGATCCGCCCCGATATAGTAATCCTGGGAAAAGCCGTCTCTGGTGGCGTACTACCCGTCTCAGCAGTGTTGGCCGACGACGAAATCATGCTTACCATCCAACCCGGCCAGCATGGCTCCACTTTCGGAGGGTTCCCTCTGGCCTGCAAAGTAGCAACCGCCGCCTTGGAAGTGATAGAAGAGGAAAAACTGGCTGAAAAGGCCGAATATTTGGGACAGATCTTCCGTGAAGAGATGAAAAAGATAGAAAGTCCTTTCATCAGGCTGATCAGGGGGAAAGGATTACTCAATGCCATTGTGATCGAACCGTATAACGATAAGCATGCGTGGGATGTCTGCCTGAAGATGGCTGAAAACGGGCTGCTGGCGAAGCCGACCCATGATCATATTATCCGCTTTGCTCCACCATTAGTGATCACTGAAGAGGAACTGAAGGAAGCAATCGGTATCATCAGAGAATCAATTAAATCATTGGAATAAATTTATGCAGACAACATCCAAAATACTGATGGTTCGTCCCTTCAGGTTTGCCTTTAACGAAGAGACAGCACAGAACAACTACTTCCAACAGGCGGGGGAGTCCGGTTCTGTAGCCGTTAAAGCGCTTGAAGAATTTGATGCTTTCGTGAGCCAGCTCCGTGGCAAAGATGTAGATGTGACGGTTGTACAGGACACACCCGAGCCGTGGACTCCCGATTCGATTTTCCCAAATAACTGGTTTTCGTCGCATATCTCGGGGGAGTTGGTGCTCTACCCCATGTTCGCCGAGAACCGCAGGCAGGAAAGAAAACGGGAGGTGTTGGACTTACTGACCCGAAAAATGAATCACCGCAAAGTGATTGATTTGACACACTGGGAAAAGGAGGGCGAATTTCTGGAAGGTACAGGAAGTATGGTATTCGACCGGGACAAACGGATTGCATATTGTTGCCGTTCACCACGCACTTCGGAGAAAGTGTTGGCGGACTTTTGCGCACGATTGAATTATGACGCCGTAGTATTCAATGCAACCGACAAAAACGGGAACCATATTTATCATACCAACGTGATGATGGCAGTGGGCAACCAGGTGGCGATTGTCTGTCTCGAGTCGATCAAAGATGATAATGAACGACAGAAAGTGGTTTCCAGACTGATCTCTGGGGGAAAGATCATTGTCGATATCTCTTTGGATCAGGTAGTCCGGTTCGCGGGAAATATGCTTGAAGTAAAAAGCCGAAACGGCCAACCAATTATGGTGATGTCGACTTCTGCCCGCAGTGCCCTGACGGCAGCACAAGAAACTGTCATATCAACCTATAATACCATTTTGTCCGCACCATTATCTACCATCGAGACAAATGGAGGAGGATCGGCACGGTGCATGCTGGCGGAGATTTTTTATTAAAACAGGGCTTTTTACACTTTTTTTATTTACTTTGCAGAATGAATAATTTCGTCAAGCATATACAAATGCCATTCGCCAGTTAGCGGATGACGATGTCAGGCTTGTAAACGAGTTTATAATCCAGCATTTTTCAACCCAATTAATCAAAAACTATGTCATTCAGATCAGAACTAAAAGAATTCTTAATGCGCGGCAGCGTGGTGGACATGGCCGTGGGTATCGTGATTGGCGGCGCTTTCGGGAAGATCGTTACATCTTTCGTGAACGACATCCTTATGCCACCACTCGCATTGATCTCAAACCAGGGACAATTCGTAGACCTTAAACTTGTTTTAAGACAGGCAGTAATGGACGGAGCAGAAGTGGTTACACCTGCCGTTACCTGGAATTACGGTGCTTTCATTCAGACAATCGTCGACTTCCTGATCATCGGTACGGCCATTTTCATGGTGATCAAAGCAATGAATTCTCTGAAGCGAAAGAAAGAGGAAGTCCCTGCACCTCCTCCCGAACCGACCAAGGAAGAGACATTATTGACGGAAATCCGTGACTTGTTAAAGAACAAGTAGTTAAAAAGCATACCATGTTATCCGGAGCGAAGCGGGCCAATAAATTTACCAAAACTGAAAATCCGCAACGCCCCGGGACAGGGTAGCTGATAATCCGCAAAAGAATTACTGGATCTCCGGAAGGTATTTCCAGTAACGTTTTGGCATGTGCTGCCGTTGCAGTTTAAGATTGATACGCTCCTTAATTGTGATACTCTGAAAATATTCTTTCCACATTTTTTGAAAAAAAGCCTCTTCGTCAGAGAGCTTCTCATTGTCGAGTTTGCCTGATTTTAGTTCCACAAGGTCTTTTTGAGAGAAGGTTATCTCCTGCACTGTATGCGTATCATAGTATAGGCCTGTATTTCGCACGGTATCGTAAATAATCCAGGGTTGGCCGGCATAGCGCGATTTAAAATGCGGCACGATCAATGAAAGCACATTATAACGTGGAGAAACAGGGGCAAACCAGATGCCGTCGGCCGTCTCCTGAAAACGTACGAACTGGATCAGTTTCCGGGCATCGGTACCCACCTTCTGTGCTATATCCTTGATACGAAGTACATCATCATCTCCGAAATTCATTTCAATCCCCTGAGGATGATCGATATTTTTACGGATATACCGGAATAACAACATCGCTGTCTCCGGTAGTTCCGATAACCAAACGCTCAGCAACATATTTTGTGCGAATTTCGATATTTTTTTCTCCAGTCCTTTCCAGACCCGCTTCGATTTCTCTTTTTCGGTATCTACATAGTACTGCTCATCTATAAACAGAGGCTTCTGGTCGGATTCGGAGAGGATCAGATCGGGAAATTTCTTCTGCTCATACGCGAAAAACACGCACGAAAGCAATCCGTCGAAAGTATTATCGTATGTAAAAACAATCATTATTCCACCCTTATAGAGATTTTTGACGATTGAACTCCTTTTGCCTTTGCTTCCAGGGTAAGCGTTCCACCAGTTTTTCCAGCCTGCACAATGGTGGTGAGTTGCCCGTTGAAAAGCGGCATCTGTGGAAGATGGAACATGTCCAGACATGTGGGGTTTCCATTGGCAGAAGCACGGTACTCCCCAGCTCCGGTTACCGTGAAACGGATCACGCGGTCGTCCAGCGGACATAAATTACCCTCTTTATCTACTACACGCACATTCACGTAAGCCAGGTCTTTTCCGTCAGCCGATAATATATGCCGGTCGGGGATCAGCTCAATTCTATGGGGTTCACCTGCTGTACGAACCATTTTCTCCTCTGTTTTATTTCCGTTTTCATCGTAAGCAACGACCTTCACTTCCCCTGGTTCATAACACACATCCATCCACATCAGACGATATCTTTCCGTTAAGGAATTATTATTTTTTGTACGCTTTCCCTGGCTTTTCCCATTAATAAAAAGTTCGGCGGAGGGATAACTCGTATACACAAACACCGGGGTTACTTCTCCTTCGCGTCCTTTCCAGTTCCAGTGCGGGAGAATATGTAGCGTAGCTTCGTCCCTGTTCCAGATACTTTTGTACAGGTAATAGCGGTCTTTAGGAATACTTGCAAGGTCTATAATTCCAAACATGGAGCTGTGATTAGGCCATGCATCGGTGTCATAGGGCGAAGGCTCTCCCAGGTAATCAAAACCTGTCCAGACAAATTGCCCCAGTGTCCAGTGATAATCGTCGGCCAGCGCAAAATCTTCATCGGGGATATTCGACCAAAAGCAATATTCGAGATCATAGGAAGAGGACTGGTGATCGTCATAAAGCGCATCGGCTTTTTTCTCCACGGGGAACTTGTATACGCCACGGGAACTGACGGTGGAAGCGGTTTCAGAACCCAACACCAGATTTTGCGGAAGTCTTTCATATGCCTCCACATAACGGTGGGTTCGATAATTGAATCCGGGAATTTCAACCACCGCTGCAAACCCGTTGTCCAGCACACAACTGACCTGGTCCATCCCGGAAGTGACGGGACGGGTAGGATCTTCCCGGTGGCAAATATCCTGGAGGAAACGAGCCACCTTATAACCGTCGCTGCTGCATTGTGTCGGTACTTCATTACCGATACTCCACATGACTACGGAAGGGTTATTCCGGAAATGGCGCAACATATTCACCATATCTTTTTCCGCCCATTCGTCGAAGAACCGGTGGTAACCATTTTTGCATTTGGCAACATCCCATTCGTCAAAATTCTCCACGATCATCATAAAACCCATTTCATCGCAAAGTTTGACCAATTCCGGCGCAGGCATATTATGGGAAGTTCGTATAGCATCGCATCCCATCTCTTTGAGGAGTGTCAGCTGGCGACGTAGAGCAGCTTCATTGATAGCCGCGCCCAAAGGGCCGAGGTCATGGTGGTTGCAAACTCCCTGAAATTTCCGCTGCTCACCGTTCAGGAAAAATCCCTTGTCGGCGATAAACCGGATATCCCGGATACCGAAACGGGTCGTATATTCGTCACTCTTTGTATCGTCAACAAATAGGGTGGACATAGCCGTATAGAGGTAAGGCGTTTCGGGCGACCATAACCTGGGATTCTCCACGATAAAGTTCTGCTCAAACGGGCGTCCGTGGTCGAGTTGCTGTGTATTATCCTTCGTTGCCACCACCTTGTTATCCATATCCCTGATCTCCGTAACAATCCGTATGTTTGCATGATCGCCCGCTATTTCCGTCCGCAGGCGTACAGAGGCATATTCTTCTGACACGAAAGGCGTCGTGATATACGTTCCCCAGACAGGGATATGAGCCTTATTGGTTTGTATCACATGCACATTGCGGTAAAGTCCGGCCCCCGGATACCAACGAGAAGACTCCGGTTTATTCTCAAGCCGTACGGCAAGCAGGTTATTCTTACCGTCGACATGCAGCACTTCAGTGACATCGCAATGGAAAGCATTATACCCGTAAGGCCAGAAGCAGACCTCTTTCCCGTTTACATATACCCTTGCTTCGCTCATCGCACCGTCGAACTTCAGGGTAACGATTTGTTTTTCGGACTGGAAGTTTTCCACATCAAAAAAAGTACGGTACCAGCCAGTTCCCATATAGGGAAGGCCACCCGTGCGGCCGGTCTTTACCGTCGGCACCCTCTCCCCGTTCTGTATAATAGCTACTTCCTGAAGATCATGCTTCCGGTCGAATGGTCCGTAGATTGCCCAATCGTGAGGGATCCTTACCTCCTCCCAGTTTTTGTCATTAAAATCGTCGCTTATCGCTTGGGGGAAATCTCCTTTACTGAATCTCCAGTTCTTTTCCAACAGGAATTCGGTACGTTGTTGAGCATAAAGAGAAACTGTCAGAAAAAAGAAAATGATAAAAAATACAGACAATACGGCTCGTTTCATACGATTATTTTATTTTCTATATTTCGGTATATGGAACCTTTGATGACTGAAATAATCATGTCAGTCTCATACAATAATAATTTCAATTCAAAGCTTGAATGCGTCCAATGCTACGGTAGGGCGTCCGTTTTCATCGAAAGCGCCGAGGGTATATCCCTTCCAACCTCCGTACGACTGGGGTTCCCAGTAGAAGACACCTAAACAGCGATCATCTTCTATGGCTTTCGCCTTGGTGATCAGGTCTGCCAGGAAATCATGGCAGACCTCCGCCTCATCCCATGGCATACCGACTTCGCAGATCATCACTTCCGAGTCGTAACGGCTGATCATATCCCGTATGTTGGCAATACAATCAGCGTTCGTCTGTTGCCACGAGTCCGCTGCAGGATAGAGTGACATGCCGATCACATCCCATTTTCCGCCGTTATTCTTCAGTCCGTCGAATAGCCAGCGATAAAGGTCGTTATCATGCCCCCCATGCAAATGTACAATAACTTTCGCATCGGGAAACACCTCTTTTACGGCATCGTATCCGGCATTATTCAAGTCAGCATAATTTTCCATATTTACGGAAGCTTTTCCCTCTTCCCAAAGCATCCCGTTACCTGTCTCATTGCCTACCTGAATCCATTCGGGAGTGATATCATGCGCTTTCAGTTCGTTGAGTATCTCTCTTGTATGGTCGCCCACAGCTTCCTGCAACTCGTCCATATCCATATCCGTCCAGGCAGCAGGTTTTGTCTGCTGTCCGGGATCCGCCCACGTATCGCTGTAATGAAAATCTATCATCAGGCGCATGCCGAGGTTATTCGCACGGAACGCTTTTACCAGCAGGTCGCTCTTGTTGCACCATCCATCGACGGGATCGACCCATACCCGTAACCGGATAGAATTCATACCCAATTCACGGAGTAAAGCCATACATTCTTTTTCACGATCATTACCGTCATAAAATTTAATACTGCTTCGTTCCATTTCGGTGAGCCAACTGACATCCGCCCCCTTGGCAAATCCACTCATATCGTATAGAGGAGGCTCCGGATATACCGGCTTATCGTCGCTGCTGCAGGCGGTAAGGGCGATCAACGCCCATACCGTACCCAGGAATATATTTTTTATGTTCATCTCTGTTCTATTTTAATATGGTTACTGGATGGCGTATGTCCGGTTGACAAGGTCTACCGTAATAGTGTAAGTCCCTGCCGACCAGCTGTTACTGTCGGGAATATCGTTACCACCATACTGTAATTTCCCGTCGCTGCCGCCAAAGAGAATATCCCAGTTATTCCGGATAAGGTAAATTTTAAATCCGTAGGTCGAAGCGCCGCTCACGGTAATACTTCCGGAATAGACACCCGGGACGGAGGTCGCCGCAAGTGTCTGATCGAACTCCCATTTATCGTCCAATCCGTTCACATATACATGGTCGCCTGCCTCAGTCAGTGCATAGGCGAGGTTTTTCAACGACAGGTCGAAGAAATAAACACCCGGTACAGGAGCGGCAATATTGTTCTGGCCCTGGAATTCCAGCGTTCCGGAATAGGCATCGCCTCCGGCTTGCGTGTACACGTCACCCCAATTGTCTTTCTCTATTCCAACCTGGTATCCCCATAGTGAATGTACATTCAGCACGCCGGCATAAGCCAGATTGTCCTCATCATAAAGATACAACTTATTATCGAAATTCCAGCTTCCTCCTGTGATACCGTCATCTATACCGATCATATAAACCTCCTGGCTGACGGGATCAGGCTCTTCCGAACCGCTCGTCACTTCACACGTCCAGTTTTTCGGATCGCTCAGGTCCAGGATCAACGTACATTCCCCTGCTGCGGGGATCTGTACGGAAACAGCACCTGCCACTCCGGCCAATACAAGTTTCCCGTTTTCCTGTGCAAAAGCGATGGTCACTTTATCGGTAGCGGGAGCGCTGTCACCTGTCTCGTAATTATACTCATCTCCCTGTCCGCTCAACCGGATCGTTGCCGTACCGGCAGAAGCGGCATTGAAAACATAGTACCATCTCGTATTGGGGCGATCAAACGTCATCTCGCCGGTGATATCCCCACTCACCTCCAATACCGGCAGATAAATAGCCGACCAGCGTTTACGCACAGTATTGACCTCTGTATAATAACAGCCGCCCGGCTCGGGATACCAGAAGTTCCAGCTACCTTCTTCGGAAGAAGCCAGGAAAGTAGACCCGTCTGCCGCAAGATTTCCCCATACCTTTCCGTCACCCTCTTCCATAAAGAAGTTGTACCACGAAGTAGCGCCGATAAATCCAGCATATACCCCATTCGCATCTGGAGAAGCCAGTGTAAGACCTGTTTGTTTTTTGTCCTTATCCAATATAAACCCGATCGTCATATCGATCAGATAGGGCGTGATATTGACTTTCTTTATTTCGCTGTATACCGATTCGATGTTGGGGGCTATGCTTCCGCGCAGACGGAAGTAGACAGGAGTCGCCACATCGGGCGTAAGTCCCAGGTTCTTGGCGATGGCATTCAACTCTGCACCGGTATAAGCTTTCGATTCGCCGGTACCTTCGGTTTCAATCACGTCCGACGAAAAATCTTCCTTCGTCGATAGCTGCAGGTATGCCGTAAACAGATCGGGAGCTCCCATATTCGGGTTACTCACTACCAGCGTACTGTTTTTCCATGCGGCGGAGAGCACGATCTTCGAAGCATTTTCCTTACTTAGAAGGATATCCGTTTCGGTAAGAACAAACTGGCTCTCTTCCAGCCCCGAAAGATATATTTTATCTCCGTCTTCTTCGCAGGCGATCAAAAGCAGAAGCAGTAGAACGACGGCCGGATATTTTTTCAGTACATGTAATATATTCATAATCTGATAAATGATTTTAGATTAGTAATTATCGTTACGCAGGTTCGGATTGGCAGTCAGGTCTGTGGTGGGGATGGGGTAAATATTGTATTTTCCATCTACTGCTCTTCCCTCTTTCACTCCCCCTTTCCACTGCCATAAGTAATCGGCCGTGGTAAACCTGCCATAGCGTATCAGATCGGTCCGACGCGTACATTCCCAATAGAGCTCACGCGCACGCTCATCAAGAAAGAAATCAACCGTCAGATCATTGGCGGTCAGCTTCCCATAGGTTTCATAATCATTGCCGAAAGCACGTTGCCGCAACCCGTTCACATAAGCCAATGCTTCTGTAACAGTGGCTCCCGTACCGCCGCGGATGACAGCTTCGGCGAGCATCAGATAGACATCCGCCAGACGAAATACCGGAAAGTCCGTATTCACTCCGCCGTCCACTGTGTTAGACGCCATTTCACCTTCATCAGTCAGGTTTGTCCATTTGTCCACAAAATAACCGTTGCTTTGGTTATCTATTATATCGAGATATTGGGTTTGCCCTTCGGTAAAGAAAAGGGCCCTGCCATCTTTCTCGTCAAACAACGCCGGTATTTCGCCGCGTACGCGGAACATTCCCCATCCGCTGGTCACCCCGTAATCCGCAGGTTTCTGATAATCGGACGTGTTGCTTACCGCTCCACAAATAATATAGGTGGTAGCGCCCCAGGAGACAGTATGCGTTGCATCCACCGGAAAAGAAAATATAATTTCGTTCGTCCGTTTATGATTGTCGGCGTTAAACAGTTTCTTGTATTCCGGTTCAAGAGTATACCCCTGTTGTATAACCCTCTTACAGTAGTCAATACAGTCAATATATCGTTCCGTTCCCGTATATATGTTCGCATTCAGGTACATTTTAGCCAACAGGGCATAAGCCGCCGCTTTCGATGCCCGTCCGTACTCGCATTCTTCTTTGTCGGGCAGGTTACCATCGATAGCCTGCAATTCCGATTCAATAAATTCAAATACTGCTTTCGCCTCATAGCGTGGTGGGATAAACGTTCCTACCGGATCATTCTCGGTAACAAACGGAATATTGCGGAAAAGATCGAGCGCATGATAATACGCCAGCGCACGGAGAAAACGTGCCTCGGCACGATAACCGCGAATATCGGCTTGTTCGCTTTCAGTGAAACGGGCTATTTGCTCGTCACCTGCATTACGAAGAAATTCATTGCAAAGGGCGATGTTATAAAATATACGATAGTACATATCAGCTACCCACGGATCGTTAGCGTCCCATGACAAAAAAGTCAGGTCACCCACTTTATCGCCTTCCAACCAGGTAGATGCCAGTTCGTCGGTTCCGCATTCCTGCAGATTGAAGAAGCTACGCATATAATCCTGCCCGTTATTGCTGGACAGGTCGGAGTTTCCTCCCCCTTTTTCTTGTCCGTTGATCACAAAAGCAACATAGAGTTTACCCAATACAGCCTTATAATTGGACGCGTCCTTGTATACATCCGAACTGGTAGTTTCAATGTTCGGATATTGGTCAAGATCGTCCAGACAGCCTGTCAATAAAAATAAACTAGAGAATAGTATATATATGATCTTTTTCATTGTAATATTTTTTAACGTTAAAATTCAAGACCGACATTCAGTGAGAAAGTCCGCGGCCGCGGATAAAATGACAAATCCATACCGTTCGGCACTTCGGGATCTACACCATCATATCCGGTTATGCAGAATACATTCTGCACCATAGCGCTCACATTAAGGGCACACCATTTGTTCACACGTCCGAAATTATACCCCAGTGTGATATTGTCCATCTTCAGGAAAGAAGCATTTCTCACATAGTAATCCGACAGGTACTGGCGGTTATTGAATCCGGTTTCCAGGTAACTTGCCGACAGGTTATTGATCTGAAAAGAATTATAGCTTACCGTACTCCATGCTCCTGTATTCATTGCCATCCCGTTGTATACATAATTACCCACGTTGGCACGGAAACTCATACCGAGTGTCCATCTGTCATACCGGAGCGATGTACTGAGCCCGAAAATAAAATCGGGAGCCGGCGATTTGTAACGGTATAAATCATTGGAATTGATCACTCCGTTGCCGTCGAGATCGGCATACGCACCTTCGATGGGTTTTCCCGTTTCTTCGTCGTATAATTGGTGATACACATAAAACATATAGGGTTCATAACCTTCGGAAAGCACCTGAAACTGGTAGCTGTCGATCGTCGGACCTACCAGCGTATTCATCGTGGCACTCCCTTCCACCAGCGACAGATTTTTCACCTTCATCTTCTGCCAGGTCATATTGTAACTTACATCCCATGTAAGATCCCTGGTATTTACCAGTGTGGCGTTCAATGTGAATTCAACTCCGCGGCTGTCGACATTTCCCACATTGGTAAGAATATTTTTGTCGAAATTGCTTCCTGCAGGCGAAGGTACGGTTGCCAGCAGGTCTTTGGTCTGACGGGTATAATAATCGAGACTTCCGGTAATACGGTCTTTCAGGAATCCGAAATCGAATCCCGTATTCCAGGACGAAGTGGTTTCCCATTTCAGGTTCTGCACATAGGCTTCGGGACGATAGGTATGCAGCCACTGGTCGCCGAATTGTACTTCCGCTCCTTCCTGACTATAGGTATATACCGGCAGGTAATTGTAGTTCCCGATACCTTCCTGTTGTCCCGTCACTCCGTAGCTTGCCCGTAATTTCAGGGTACTGATCAGAGGATTGTCCCTTAGGAAGGCCTCTTCACTTATACGCCACGCCAGCGCTACGGAAGGGAAAGTACCCCAGCGGTGATCCCTGTGGAAGCGTGAGGTTCCGTCACGGCGGACCGTTGCCGTAAGCATATAGCGATTATCGAATGTATAGTTCAGACGGGCATAATAGGAAATAAGTGCATGGCGTTGATCGCCGGCTGCCGACGTAGTCTGCACCTCTCCTATCGTATTCAACTCGCTGTATGGTGCTGTAATGCTCTTCCAGAACTGGTAATCATAACCCATCGTCGCATCGATACTGCTCTTTACGGAAGTAAGGTACTTATTGTAATTCAGGTAAGCCGTAAGCAATCGGTTTGTATTTTTTTGAGGCCCATACCCGTAGTCACGCCCTTTTGTGGTATAATATTGCGCCGCTTCGGACGGCACATAGATCTCACCCTTGCCTTCGGCATGGTCATATCCCAGGGTGGTATGGAGTTTCAACTCGGGCAGGAAGTGCATCTTGTAATCGATATCGGCATTACCGATAAAGCGGCTCACCCTACTCGCGGAATAGTACTGTTCAACCAGTCCCAATGGGTTACGCACACCGCCATTCACAGGGTTACCACTGTTATCGATCGCTTCATCATATCCGCCGAAATTACTGTTCCCTGAATAGACCGGCAGTGTGGGATTAAATGTGGAAGCAGCCCAGATGGCTTCGTTATTCGTAAAACGGTTATTGTTCACAGCACCTTTTCCATTGAGTGTAACCCTGAGATGATCAGCGAAGAAAGAGGGTGAGAATGAAAAGCTACCGGTAAAACGCTCGGCATTGTCACTCTTCATCAATCCGTTCTGGTTGTAATATCCAAACGCTACTCTCACCGGCCATTGCGAAGCGATACGCCCGGCGATGCTCAGGTTATTATCGGTACCGGATGCCGCACGGAAGATCTGATCATTCCAATCGGTCGAGGTTGTGCCAAGTAGCGCTTTCTGTTCAACTGTTCCCCTCCCATTGATGATATCGGCGAACTGATCACGGCTCAGCATATCCGCCATCTTTGTACGTGTCTGCACCGAATTGGTAGTGTTGAACGTTACCCGCAGACGGTCATCCGTCCCTCTTTTCGTGGTGATGATGATCACCCCGTTGGATGCACGTGAACCGTAGATTGCAGTGGAAGAGGCATCTTTCAGTATGGTCATGCTTTCGATATCCGAAGGATTAATCAGGCTCAGGAAATTCCCGGAGTTACCGCTGATTCCCCCGTTCTCCAGGGGTACTCCGTCGAGGACTATCAACGGGTCGTTACTGGCGTTGAGTGATGCACCTCCACGGATACGGATGGTGCTTCCGGAGGTGGGCGATCCGCTGTTCGACATGATCTGCACACCGGAGACCTTACCATTGATCAGTTGTTCGGGCGATCCGATCAATCCTACGTTAAAATCTTTGCTGCTTACGTTGCTGACCGATCCGGTCAGGTCGCTTTTACGCTGCGTACCGTAGCCGATGACAACAAGATTATCCAATGTATAAGACTCCGGTTGCAATTGAATATTCACCGGTCCTGCGTCAACTACCGGCACGACCTGTGTCTCATAGCCGATAAAGGAGACCTGTATTTCGGTTTTTCCGGCAGGAAGCGTCAGGCTATACTCGCCGTTTATACCGGCGGTTGTTCCGATGGTAGTCCCCGTCACCAGGATTGTTGCCCCGACCAAAGGTTCATTATTCTCATCGGTAATAACCCCTGTAATCCGTCGTCCGCCTTCCTGCTGTGCGAGCAGGGGGGAAGTACTTCCGGGAAGGATCAGGTACAGTATGGCTATAGCGAATACTGTAATAATAGGGTGAAGTGATCTTCGTTCATTCATAATTACGTTACATTTTTATGGTATAATGATATTTTAATAGTGGATATTGCGTTATTCGAGCCATACATCGGCGATCTCAATAACAGCCTGCTCATTCTTCCGGCCATCGAACGCGATCTCCAGTTGTTCAATATCCTCAGGCCGGAAAGGGATAGGCACGACGGGGTCGAAATATTTTTTCAGGAATACCGGATAAGGATGCGGCAACAATGCCGTGGCTGTCTGTTGCAGATCCGACAGGGGAATGCGGTATAAGGATTTACCCTTTACGGCAATTTTGGCAGCATAGGTGTAACCGGCATTTGTAACGAAACCGATGCTGACGCTGTCGGGGCCATTCTGTAGCGTCAGGCAAAGGGTCTTACTATCTCTCAGGCGCTTTGTCCGCAACCCGATCTCCTCCTTTATATAGCTCCGGAGAAAGAAACGGGGATCCTCATCATCCGATTCGAATACAAAACGTTGCATTGGTCTACTCTCCGGACAGGTATCGATCAGCTCCCTTTGTACACGGCTCCATTCGGGCATGGTATACGTCTCTATCCGGTTGTACTCATGCGTCGCACTATAAAGGTGTATCGCACTTGTTTCGTCAACGATCCTGGTTTCCCAATATATCGGAGAGGCATAGTCCCAATCGAGCGGATTCCCGGATATTCCTGCAGGAAAAGTGGTAGGCTTGCCGTCCCGTGAAACAATGATAGTATACCTGAACTTACCCTGTGTGACAACTTCTGCGGGGATGGTAGCCCGGTAAGTATAGCCGTGTACCCTTTCCATGGGATAACGGGGATTGTTATCGCTCCAGAATGAGATACGGTCGGTATATATCCATACCGAGTCGGGAAATGCCGGCCCGGCGATCTGTGCTTCGATCACCAGGGGTTTACCGCTTTCGCTCACCGCTGCGGACTGATGCGATACACTGTATGTTTGCGCGCGGGGTTGCGGTGCCACATATTCACCTAACCGGATAGTGTTCCACGGGGTATCGGCATCCCACTGTACCGGGGAGACATACCCTTTGCGTTGCAGGATATACACACCCGGGCCGAGAGCAGGAATAACACCGCCCACAGCCTGGGTGCTGTACCTGTTTCCTTCATTGATCCCCCTGATTTCAAAATCATCCTGCAATGCAGGCAGGCGGAGCGTCATATCCCAACTGTTCCATGCAATGGTCACCACGTCCTTGCGAAGTGATGGCTTGGCGAACGGATCGCTTACCACCACGGCATCGGGCATTACCTCGAGTCGCCACACACCCTCTTCCAACCGGTCGATAAAATAAGCGCCTGTTCCTTCGTACTGTACGATGGGCGAATTGCCGTATCCGGCTATCGATTCCAATGCAATGGCATCAACAGGCGGGATGGCGGTATGGTTGGAATAAAAGTATTTCTCTTTCGTATTCATCATACTCAGATCCTGTGTATAGCTTACTGTAAAATCCGCGAAGAGTGTATCGGCAGGGTACACACCGTAGGATTGTCCGCGTGGAACGGAATAAGTCACTTCGGCGGCAATTTTCATGCTGACGGCTTTCTGCGGGGTATAAGCCAGGTTAAGGAAATGCGTCTGATACTCGGTATTGGCCCATGCCATATCCATCGGATCATAGGCGAACTGTGTGATCCATTGGAACCCGGCTGTGCGGAATGTCCGGGCCATAGCAGGATGCATATAGGAATACATGATATCGGCCGGATCATATTCGTATACCAACCGGGTTTTGTTCTCAAATCCTTTTATATGACTGAAGGGGATATGAAAATCATCGACATACGGCAGGAAGTTCCCTTTCCGGGTATATCCCGACACCAGTCCGATGGGATACCACTGGTAAGTGGTTCCCTGTATGCCGGTGGCATAATAGGCTTCCACCTGCTCCATATTATGACTCACGTTGTAAAACACGGGTTTACGATTTCCCGCTTTACGCAGGGCAGCAAGCATGCGGTGGATGTAATCACGGGTTTGTTGTTGTGTACCTGTATGGCAGGGCTCGTTATTGATCTCAAAGCCGACTACCGAAGGGTCGTCCTTGTATGCCTTTCCGGTATACGGATTGACATGCATGGCCAGGGAAGCGATATAGCGTTCCTGTGCACGGATGGCTTCGGGATTAGCATGGATCTCACACTTATCATACGCATACGAAAAACCTCCGGTCGGTTGGTTCCTTTCCGGGTATCCGTTGCCGAAATTGGTCATGGCCGTAAGTACAATATGGATATCCCGCTCCTTGAGTTTATAGATCAGCCAGTCCAACAAGTCGAGATGATCGTTCTCTATCAGGTTCCCTTCGATATCGGATATCTCCACATCCCAGATATGGATACGGTAAGCATTGAATCCCAGCCGGGCAAAATGATAGACATCCCTGTCGATCGCCGCTTTACGGTCAATATCTAGGTATCCCATTGCCCGGTAGGCATGGGCAAACGGAAGGGTGTAGTTTACTCCGAAAAAAGAGGCTTCCCCGCGGGTATCTTCCCAGCGCATCACACCGTTTTTGTCGATGTATATAGCCGGTATTTCTTTTGCTTGCGTTGCAGGAAAAAAAATCAGGAAACAGAAAATAAGGGTCAAAATTCGTCTTTGCATACGTATTGCCTTTTAGTAACAATGATGCAGCAAAGATAGGCATGTGTAAAGGAGATTAAAAGCACATCCCGGACATAAATGGATAGATTTCGGACATGACCCTTTATCCTGTCCGGTCAGTTGTCAGCGTGTTCTTCCATAAACTGCCGCGGCGTCCTTCTGAACTCCGCCTGGAAGCATTTCGAGAAATAAGAGTGGTTGGAATATCCCACCATATACATCACTTCCGCCACCGTGAATTTTTTCTGACGGAGCAGCATGGCCGCTTTTTTCATCCTGATGGATTTGATATATTCCACAGGTGACATGCCGGTGAGTTGTTTCGTTTTGCGATAGATCTGTTTATTGTTTATCCCTGACAGCTCACTGAGTGCATTTACATTCAGCTCCGAATCGGAAACATGGTCTTCGATAATCCGCGTGAGTTTCGACAGGAATTTTTCGTCATACGATACCGCTTCGATGGCCCTGGGCTCCGAAATAATTTCCATACGCGCTTTGGCTTCCATCTGCTGTTTACGGAGAAGTAGTTGCTCCACCCGCGAAAGTAGTATCTCCGGCTCGAAAGGCTTTCCTATAAAAGCGTCGATATGGAGATGAATGCTTTCGAGCTCGGTTTCCTTATCGTTTTTGGCGGTGAGCAGGATAATCGGAATGGTCGATGTGGGAATATGTTTCTTGATCCGCTGACACATTTCCAGGCCGTTCATTACAGGCATCATCACATCCGCAATAATGAGATCAGGTTGGAATTCGAAACAAAGTTCTACCCCTGCCTTACCATTCTCGGCCACTTTACAACGGTACCGGGGTTGTAATGTTTCACAGATAAATCCGGTAATATCAGCATTATCGTCCACTACAAGGATCAACGGTTTATCTCCTGAAATAATCTGATCCTCTTCCTTATGAAGTACCTCTGGCAATGTTTGCCGGAACGGTAACGGAAGGATTAACGTGATTGATGTACCCCGGCCTTCCTCCGAAACCACACGGATCTTTCCTCCGTGTAACTCGGTATAACTCTTTACCAGATAAAGCCCGATACCGGTACCTTCTCTCTTTCCCAATGTATTGGAAGACTGGAAAAAGCGTTGGAATATGTATGGAAGATCTTTTTCGGGAATCCCTATTCCGTTATCGGATACTGTAATTTCCAATTCTCCAGTAGTATCAGAAGCATGTATCGAGAGATTTATTTCACCCCCTTCGGAAGTATACTTGAAAGCGTTTGACAACAAATTCCCGAGGATCGACTCGAATTTAAGCACATCAATATCCAGATAAAGTTCCGGGAGATTACTTTCGAAAAGAAGAGCGATTTGTTTCTCTTTGATTATCTCCTCCTCATACACGCCCAAAAGACTTCTGGCAAAAGAGATAAACTCTACTTTCGAGAGGATCAGGACAGATCCGGCGTTATCGTCTATCCGGTTAAAATCCAGTACCTGGTGTATCAGCGAGTTCAGTTTCCGGGCATTACGCTGCACTATCTCCAGTTGCTTCTTCTCCGACGGGTTCTTCACTTCGAGGAGCAGTTTGCTGACCGGAGCGACAATCATACTCAAAGGTGTTTTAAAGTCGTGGGATATATGTGTGAAGAAATCTATCTTCGACTGTGACTGTTCCAGTATTTTCTCTTTCTCAAGACGTTCAAATTTCAGGCGGTTTCTTACCCTGAAAAAATTGATTATCCAGAAAATAAAGGTCAGCGTCAAAAGTATATAAACCGCTTTAGCCCATGCCGTATAGTACCAGGGAGGATTGATCCGGATATCGATTGTATAAGGTTGATCCGACGGTTTTCCATACGGGTCAGGTTCACTGATCAAAAGCTGATAGCTCCCATATTTCAGGTTATGATAAGTGATCCTGTTGGTATTTTGTTTCAACAGATTCCAATCCTGATCTATCGACGTCAACTTATACATAAATTTGGTTTTTTCTTCCAGCGAATAGGACAAGTCGGATATTTCGAATGAAAGGTTATTCTGTGTATGACCGAATATAAATTTCCGGGCATAACGGATACCCTCCTCACTGATTCCGTCTTCAGGGGTTACCAGACGATTATTGACATACAGGGCTGTAATCGTTACCGGACGTTCCACCCTGTGCATTCTGGCAATTTCGGGAGAGGTAATCACCAATCCGTCAACACCACCCATATAGATTAACCGGTCCCCGGGGTTATAATACAAACTTGTAAAAGCCTTATCCATGACATGGAAGCGTCGCACATCCATCGTCTCTTTTTGGATAATCCACGAACCGTCAGTGGTAGATACCCATATATCCTGTTCCACTTCGATCATTGATAATATTTCATTTTGTCCGAAACTTTCCAGTAAAACGATATCCGGTTTTACACTCCCCGGCATAAAACGCATCGCTCCACGACGAAATCCGGCCCAGATAACACCCTCACCATCACACAGGATATAATTCAGGCTCTCACTGTCCGGGATATCGTCGATCGGGATACGGGTAATTTCACGAGTCCGGATATTGATTTTTGTCATTCCTTTGTTGTAGAGTAACATCCAGATATTTCCTTCGTGATCGGGAATCAGTTGGTTGACAAACATGCCCGGCAAACCATTGTCCGTAGAATAGTGATAGTCGGCGACATAGCTCCCCTCAGGGGCTTTCATCAATCTTTCCTTATCAACGATAAACACCCCGCCAAGAAAACTGGCGATCCACAGATAGCCGTCATTATCCTCAAACAAATAATAGGCCCAGTTGCAATTATACATTCCGGTACTGTCTACTATATTATAATGGATAAATTGTTCCGTCGTATAATCGTATCGATTAATACTTCCGTCCGTAGCAATCCAGAGGTTACGGTCTTTATCCTCATAAATATTCCGCACACGATTATGAGACAGCGGGGCGCTTCTGTTTCCCATTTTATACCAGATTGCCCGGGTATCTTGTCCGGAAACAGACCGGGAACGGATCAACCCGTTAGTACCTCCGAACCAGTAATATCCGTGGGAATCTTTAAAAAGCGAATAAAAGTGATTACCCTCTCCCGTACCGGTGATCTGTGAAATCGGCACATACCGGAAACCATTATTGAAACGGGAGAGCGAAATACCGTAATCTGTCCCTAACCAACTATTTTTTTCCTTATCAGTAAAAATGGTCCATACGATATTATTGGATAACGAAGAACTGTTACGGGAATCGTGGACCACATGCTGCAACTCTCCTTCCGCCTGATAGATATAAAGTCCGTTATCCGTTCCTGCCAATAAATTCTGTTGTTGATCCAACGCCAATGTTTTGACCGAATTTTCATGGAAGAACGTTAATTGCTCCACTTTCTTCGATGCAGGATCATACCTGAACAGATTCCCTTCCGTACCGATCCAGATACAACTCCTTACGGTATCTTCCAACAATGAGTTTACGAACAGATTACTTTTATTGACGGCACCGGGAAGAGGAATGGATTCGAAAGTATCCTTTTCCGGCAGATAACAGGATAATCCGTCGTAGGTTCCGATGTATATACGATCGTCCGTCGAATGGATAAGAGAGTAAATCGTTTCATGCGTTAAGCCTTTGTGTGTAGTTCTATCGATCCTCTCCAACCGTTCCGATTCGAAATCATAGGTATACAATCCGTTAAGCGTCCCGATCCATAACACCTTATCACGGCATACCATTGTACGGATATCCGTAGGGAAGGCGATGCCAGGATCTTCATATCTGTCGGTATGATAGTTATAGACCAGTAATCCGTTATCCGATCCCAGATACAAATAGTTTTCCCCAATGGTTATACCACAATAGATCCGGCTATTGCTCCGCTCCCCGTAAGAAAAATGAGGTTGTACTGAATACCCGTCGTAACTGAACAACCCTTTATCCGTACCTATCCACATCATTCCCTGCCGGTCCTGAATAAAACTGTTCACGACAGACGCCTCGGGCCCTAAATGGATATTCTCGAAAATCTGATAATTGATGTTCTGACCGAAAGCCGGCACATAGAAACATATCGTAAGAAAAAGATATATAGATCGTAGTAACATATGTTTTAATACCTTCTATTCACCCCAATCGATTGAATATTGCAACAACTCCGCTGCGGCCTTCTTCTGCTTTTGCGACACCTGACGGCGTACATACTGCGGCGTAAGTTCGTTGACGGTCTGCATCGGTAGTTCACGACACACTATAAAATAGCGGGCTCGTTTCATTACTACACCGATTTTCTTCAGTTGCTCTGAAGTCAGCCGGCCATACCGGCGCGAGGTGACGATCAGTTTAGCCGACTTGACACCGATGCCCGGCACGCGAAGGATCACCTCATAAGGAGCTGTGTTCACATCAATCGGGAAAAATTCGGGATGACGTAACGCCCAACCCATTTTGGGATCCACATCCAGATCCAGATCGGGATGGGTATCATCCACCAGTTCCGCAGCCTTGAACTCATAGAACCGCATCAGCCAATCGGCCTGATACAATCGGTTCTCACGTACCAGCGGGGGTTTGGCCAGCGCAGGCAGGCGACTATCCCCGGAATTCACAGGAATATAACCCGAATAATAGACCCGTTTGAAAGAAGGACGTTTGTAGAGAGCTGAAGCCAATGTGAGTATCTGTTTATCATTGTCGGGCGTAGCGCCGATGATCACCTGGGTACTCTGTCCTGCCGGCACGAACTTAGGTGCCGAACGGAATTTTTTGCGGTCTTCGGCACTTTCCAACATCCCCTGCTGGATAAACCGCATGGGAGCGAAAACACTTGGATAATCCTTTTCGGGTGCAAGCAATTTCAGATTCTGTTCCGACGGGATCTCAAGATTCACACTCATACGGTCGACAAGTACCCCGGCCTGGGCGACCAGCTCGCTACTTGCCCCGGGAATGGTTTTCATATGGATATACCCGTTGAAACGATGTACTTCACGCAGGAGTTTCACCACACGCACCATCCGCTCCATCGTATAATCGGGATTGCGCATCACACCGGAACTGAGGAAAAGTCCTTCGATATAATTCCTACGATAAAATTCAATAGTCAATCCTGCCAATTCTTCTGCTGTAAAAGCCGCACGTTTCACATCGTTGCTCCGTCGATTGCCGCAATAGGCACAGTCGTATATACAATGATTGGTAAGCAGTATCTTAAATAACGATATACAACGCCCATCAGGAGTGAAGCTGTGGCAGATGCCCCATCCTGCTGCCGTACCGATCCCTCCCTTCACATTGTTACGCGAGGTGCCGCTGGATGCGCAAGATACGTCATACTTGGCGGCATCGGCAAGGATCTTCAGTTTTTCGAGCGTCTTTTCGTTCATTTTGTATACAACAGATTTTGGCACTTTTCTCAGAAAATGCTCTCCGGGATCGGGAATTGACAAAGTAAAACGGGTACCGCTACTTCTTACCCGATTGCAAAGAAAAGAAATAGAAATCAGATTGACGAATTTAAAATCTTAAAAAACATATCATTGTCAATAAGTTATTAACATATTGACTCCCAGGTAAAATAAGTATTTTGTAAAAATATTTTCCTATTTTTGTAACCGATCCATTAGAGTTGCAGTCCTATGAATGAAAGCAAATTATTATTCACTTTTAAAATGTAACAATTATGTGGGCAGATTTAATACCGGCTCTTGCCATTACGTGCACTATAGGTCTTCCGGTTGTAGCCGGATGGGTATTAGGATTACAGTGGATCAAAAGCCGCAACGCCGAGCGAATGGGGCTTATTAACCAGGGAATTATTCCACCGGACAGTCCGAGAAAAAAATCGGATCCTAACCGGTTGGTATCACTAAGAAACGGGATTGTACTAATCGCGCTTGGAATTGGGATCATGGTAGGATTTCTTTGTTCAGAATATCTCGTTATCGGTCGGGGCAATGAGTTTTGGATGACCGGAGCAAGTATTGTCTTCTTTCTCGGTATTGGCTATCTGGTCTATTTTCTGGTGGTACAAAAAATACCGGTCAGCCGGTTAAAGGAGGAAGCTGAACAGGAATAACCGTTTACGATGAACGAGAATCAACGTGTGCAACAAGTGCTCTCCGGCAACACTTCCGCATTCACATATTTTGTCGAGACTTATCAGGACATGGCGATTACCATCGCTCACCGGATATGCGGCAATATGCAGGATGCGGAAGATGTCGTGCAGGAGAGTTATGTAAAGGCATACAAGAATCTTCATAGCTTCCGTTCGGAGAGTAAATTCTCTACATGGCTTTACCGCATTGTCTACAATACGGCAGTCACCCAGACAAAAACACAGATATGGACGGATAGCGGGGAGATGCAAGCGGAAAGTACCCTCTTTCCGGTTGACAACAGCCTGCAGGTCGATATGGAAGAAACGGAACGCAAGGAGATGGTAGCCAATATTCTGCAAAAAATGCCTAAAGGAGACGCACTACTGCTTACGCTCTATTATATGGAAGAGAATCCTGTCAAAGAGATCGCCAAAATTACCGGGCTGAATGATTCCAATGTAAAAGTGAAATTGTTCAGGGCAAGGAAAATATTTAAGGAGTTATGGGTAAAACGCTATAAAGAAGCACTATTCATGGAGGAGACATGATGGAAGAAAAGAAACATACACAAAATGAGGAGCATCTTATCCGTGGGATGATGCAGGGTGCAAAACTAAAAGCATCCGATAATCTGAAATATCGGATCATGCAACAGATAGAGACCGAGCAGGCACTCACTCCATCGAAAATAAGCGACCGGAAAGAATCCGGCAATATACTGAAAGAATTCGGATCGATCTTCGGCACGATGTATGGCGTGTTGGCAGTGATGATTGCAGCAACATACTTCCTCTTCGGCCAGGAATACCTGTTCAGTCCCCAATTCCTAGGTACAGTGATCCTGGTTGCGTCCGTTTTCAGCCTGTTATGGTTGATTTCACGCCTTGATTCACATCTACAGAGAAAGAAAAAAATAGAGAACAAGTAAATCGGCCTGCATTCAATCAACCGCACTTAAATAGCATACAGGTAAAATTATTGCTTCATTAAAATTTCACGTGCTTTTTGCAGCATCTCGGGCGATTCTGCAGGCGGGTAACGCAGGTCGAGTGACCTGAACAGCTCAAGGATGATATCACCCACCGCCACACGTGCAAAGAATTTCTTATCGGCAGGAATCACATACCATGGTGCATAGGGCTTCGAGGTCTTCTCCAGCATCTCCTCAAATGCTTTTTCGTAATCATCCCACTGCTCACGGGCCTGCAAATCGGCCGAACTGAACTTCCAGTTTTTGTCGGGTTCATCAATACGGGAAATAAAACGCTCTTTCTGCTCCTCTTTCGATACGTTTAAAAAGAATTTAAGGATACGCATACCGTTGCGGTAAAGGTGTCGCTCTATCGCATTAATATCTTCATAGCGGGCATTCCAAAACTGTTTATCGATATTTTCTACCGAACCATACCCAGGGATACGTTCGTTAAGTATCCATTGCGGATTGACTTTTGTCGCCAGCACATTCTCATAATGCGAACGGTTGAAGATCTCTATCATCCCACGCTGGGGTAAAGCGATATAGTGACGCCAGAAATAGTCGTGTTCCAATTCGTTCTTGGTGGGTGTTTTAAAGCTGTGTACCCGACACCCTTGCGGATTGATACCCGACATCACGTGACGGATCACTCCATCTTTCCCGGCAGCATCCCGCGCCTGAAGGATGATCAACAACGAATACCGGTCGTCGGCATAGAACATCTCCTGAAATTTCTTCAACTCTTTGATGTTCCGCTTAATCTCCTCTTTGGCGGTCTTCTTGGTATATCCTCCATCTTCGCAGGTAGGGAAATCTTTCAGGGTGACTTCATCTCCCTCCTGCACACGGAACTTACTGTAATCGAAATTCATACCGCAATATTATTTGTTTTGCCCCACGTTACCGCCTACCCCTTTCAGTAGTCCCTGATAACGGTTATCATCGGAGATAATCTTCAATCCTTCCATAAAGATATCGTTTTCTTCATTGATGATCCGAAAAAATGCCGACGAATCATACAGATCCCTGGCGATCAATGCTTTTAGTTGCGCAAATATCAACGGACGGGAAGAGGCGAATTCTTCTTCATCCCATTCTATCTTCTCGTCGGCGGCAAGTTTCTTTAATCTGGGAGTTATCGCCTCCGTTACCTGATAATCCGCGTTGAAGCTATTGATATCCGGATATTTTTGCAGCAATTCCTGGCGATGATTATCCACCTCGGATATAGCCAACTTGTAGATCACATTCATACCGTTCAATCGGGCGTGCAGCATAGTTCCTCTCGTCGTGTCAATCGGCACAAAATAATCCGGCATAATACCTCCGCCACCATACACCGTACGTTTGTTTACCAATGTAGTGTATTTAAGCGAATCAGGGAAATGAATACTGTCAGCCTGAAACAGTTCACCGTGATTGTAACGATTCACAAAATCCTGATTGTATGTATCCTGGTCCCCGTTCTCATACGGTTTCTGGATACTTCTGCCGGTAGGGGTATAATACCTCGCCACGGTCAGACGGATCATGCTCCCGTCGGGAAGTGGTAACTGGCGTTGTACCAATCCTTTTCCAAACGTCCTTCTCCCGACTATCACACCTCTGTCCCAATCCTGAATGGCGCCGGCCAGGATCTCACTTGCGGATGCCGAGGCCTCATTGACCAATATCACCAGCTTTCCCCCTTTCAGTTCATCATCACCCGTGGCATTCATTGTATAGCGCGGCTGATTCTTTCCTTCGGTATAGACAATCAGTTTGCCGTCTCCCAAAAATTCATCCACTATATCATTGGCTGTCTGAAGTATCCCCCCTCCATTATCAGTCAGGTCAAGAATGAGGTGATCCATACCCTGCGACCTCAACTCCTGCTCCGCCTGCCGGAACTCATCACCCGAAGTGATACCGAAGCGACTCAGACGGATATACCCTATATCATCGGCCACCATATAGGAAGCATCGATACTGGTGATAGGGATCCTATCCCGGACAATCCGGAAAGGCATCAATTCCGGCACACCTCTGCGGAGCACTTTTACATTCACTTCAGTCCCTTTAGGGCCCCGAAGCATAGACACGACATCCTGGTTATTCTTCTTCACCCCGGCAATAAGCGTATCATTCACATAAATGATCTTATCTCCCGGCATAATACCGACCTTCTGCGACGGGCCACCGGAGATAACCTCCATTACATAGAGCGTATCGGTCAGCATATTGAACGATATACCAATCCCATCAAAGTTCCCCTGTAAAGGCTCATTCATGGCCTTCACCTCCTCCTTATTGAGATAGGTGGAATGCGGATCCAGTTCTTTCAACATGCCGCGTATGGCCGCTTCGGTCAGCCCTGAGGCATCCACATCGTCCACATACAGCCCCTGAATAAGTTGGAGGGTTCTCTCTAACTTGACACCTTCGGGTGACGGTCTGAATTGGGCATAAACACATCCGGTTAAAAACAGTGTACCTAAAACAATCGGTATTATTCTTTTTAGCATTTTTATTTTTTTGAGAGGTTTTATTCTTTTAATTCGATTCATCAGACAATCTCTATCCTTGTTTTCATTTAACGAAATAGTCCATTAAAATAACTCCATCCCTTCCGGGATAAAGCCACTCACATCGTACCCGTAACGCAACAATTCCCTTACATGGGATGAACTGACATGGGTCAGGGCAGGTTCCGTAAATAGTACAAACGTCTCAATTCCCGAAATAGTTCGGTTCATGTCGGCTATCGTTTTTTCATATTCGAAATCTATTACCGACCTGATACCCCGTAAAATATATTGTGCACCCACCTTTTGTGCAAATTCTATGGTGAGGGAGTCGTAACTCTCCACCCTTACCCGCGGTTCGTTTTCGTATAATCCACGGATCATCCTGAGTCGTTGATCCAGGGGGAAAAATGACTTTTTCGCTTCATTAATCCCTATGGCGATCACAATTTCATCCACCAGCGATAATCCCCTTCTTACGAGCGACTCATGACCTATGGTGAAAGGGTCGAACGTACCGGGAAACAAGGCGATTCTATATTTAGCAACATCCATCTGAGACATATTTATTGGGGATGTGAGATTTGAGATGTGGGATGTGGAAAATGATTAATTACAAATTACTAATTACAAATCAACCAATCACCTAACCACCTTTCCACCTTAATCAAGCGACCTCATCTTCTTCAACAACCAGATTTTCAATAATAAAAGATTGGCGTTCAGGAGTATTTTTGCCCATATAGAATTCGAGCAATTCTTTCAGAAGGTCTTCTTTACGCATGGTCACCCTATCCAGTCGGATATCCTCACCGATAAAGTTACGGAATTCGTCGGGCGATATTTCACCCAGCCCTTTGAATCGGGTTATTTCGGGGTTGGGTCCCAGCTCTTCAATAGCACTGAGGCGCTCTTCCTCCGTATAGCAATAAAGAGTTTTCTTTTTGTTACGCACCCTGAAAAGAGGTGTTTGCAGGATATAGACATGCCCCTTTTTGATCAGGTCGGGGAAGAACTGCAGGAAGAAGGTAAGCAGCAGCAGGCGGATATGCATCCCGTCGGTATCGGCATCGGTAGCAATGATCACTTTATTGTACCGCAAGCCGTCCATATTTTCCTCAATATTGAGTGCCGCTTGCAGGAGGTTGAATTCCTCATTCTCATACACGATCTTCTTTGTCAACCCGAAGCAGTTCAGGGGTTTTCCCCTTAGGCTGAATACCGCCTGCAGGTTGGGATCACGGCTTTTAGTGATGGAGCCGCTGGCTGAGTCCCCCTCAGTAATGAAGATGCAAGTCTTATCCCTGTCATCCCCTTTGGCATCGTTGTAATGGATACGGCAATCTCTCAGTTTCTTATTGTGCAGATTGGCTTTTTTCGCCCGCTCGCGAGCCAGTTTGGTCACACCTGCTATGGCTTTACGCTCTTTCTCCGAATCAAGTATCTTTTTCTGTAGTACCTCTACAGTATCAGCATTCTTATGCAGATAATTATCCAGTTCTTTTTTGAGGAAGTCGTTAATATGTTTGCTCACTGAGATACCATTGGGTGTCATCTCCTTGGAGCCGAGTTTCGTCTTTGTCTGCGACTCGAACACCGGCTCTTCCACCTTGATACTGATGGCTGCCACCATACCGTTACGAATATCAGAGTACTCAAAGTTACGGTTGTAGAACTCTTTGATCACACGTGCAGTCGCCTCCCGGAAAGCAGCAAGATGGGTTCCCCCCTGAGTAGTATGCTGTCCGTTGACAAACGAATAATACTCTTCACCGTACTGGTTGGTATGGGTAATTGCCACCTCTATATCTTCACCGAAAAGATGGATAATAGGGTAAAGTTCTTCGGAGGTGAGGTTTTCGTTCAACAGGTCTTCCAATCCGTTTTTCGAACTGAATTTTTTATCGTTGAAAACAATGGTCAGGCCGATATTCAAAAAGACATAATTCTTCAGTAACGGCTCAATATGTTCGTCGCGGTAATGATACTCTCCAAATATTTCCACGTCAGGGGTAAAACTCACATAAGTTCCGTTTGGATTTGTGGTCGCCACAATCTCCCTGTCATTCGAGAGCACACCCTGCACAAACTCCACCGCCTTCATTTGCCCCTCCCGGAAACATTCCATTGCAAAAGAAGAAGAGAGCGCATTCACAGCTTTAATACCCACACCATTCAATCCCACAGACTTTTTAAATGCCTTGGAATCATATTTGGCGCCGGTATTCATTTTGGAGCAGACATCCTTCACTTTACCGAGTGGTACACCACGCCCGTGGTCACGAACAGCCACACTTCCATTTTCAATAGTCACCTCGATGGTCTTACCGTATCCCATCATAAATTCATCAATGGCATTGTCCAACACCTCTTTCAGAAGGACATAGATACCATCGTCATACGAAGATCCGTCGCCCAGCTTCCCGATATACATTCCGGGCCGCCGGCGGATATGTTCTTGCCACTCTAAGGTGACAATATTCTCTTCCCTATAATTATTATCGGCTATTTGTATGTCTTTTTCCGTTTCGTTCACTATTCTATTTCATTAAAATCAGACTATTTTCCACCATGGTATAGCTCAAGCAAACTTGACTCTGCTCATTTGGCTTATAAAATAGTCCTTTATAAATTTTTTATAAATGCTCTCCGCCTTTTGTGTTGCTTTGTTTCCAGGCTATTCCACATGGAATGCACTTTACTGTTTATTTCCAGTTCGGGGTTACTCTCGGCATATTCAAATCCCAATCGGTTGGCTGCCGGGATAAACTCGTTGAACATTAGCGCATTCAGCCCTTTACCCTGATATTCGGGATCTACCGCCACCATTAACAAGTCGAGCACGTTGGTATCTTTTCCTTTTAACGCTTTGTAGAGGTGATACCAGCCGGTAGGCACAAATCGGCCTCTGGCTTTTTGTAATGCCTTGGCAATACTGGGAAGGCCTATGCCCACCCCTACCAGTTTATTGTCTTCCTGGCGAATCACCAATGTGAGGAATTCCAAACGAAGCATCGGGATATACATATCGACGTAATAATCAATCTGCCGGTCGGTCAACTCCACATATCCATAAAGATCTTTATAGGCACGGTTGATCAACTTAAAGATATCCCTCGCGTAGGGCAAAACATCCTTCTTACTCTCGAGATGCTTCACATCAAGCCCGAAACGTTTTTTTACGATCTCCGAGGCGCGCAGGAACCGCTCCGGCATCTCTTTGGGAATGGTGATAAGAAATTCAACCCAATCCTGATCCTTCACATACCCTATACGCTCCATATGACCTATATAGTAGGGATAATTGTATATGGTAGAGAGGGTACTTATCTGGTCGAATCCCTCTACCAACATCCCTTCGTGGTCGAGATCTGTAAAGCCGAGCGGCCCGTGTATCTTGTCCATCCCCCTCGACCGGGCCCAACTCTCAGCCGCACCGAAAAGGGCATCCACCACCTCACTATCATCAATAAAATCCACAAACCCGAATCGCGCATTCCGTTCGTTCCATCTCTCATTCGCCTTATGATTGATGATAACAGCAATTCGGCCTACGATCTTATCATCGCGATATGCAAGGAAATAGATCGCATCACAATGATCGAATGCCGGATTTTTACTCCAGTTGAGTGTGGCTCTCTCATCGTAGATCAACGGAGGGACAAAATACTCATTCCCTTCATAGAGATCGATACCGAATTGGATGAATTTTTTCAAATCATCTTTCGTTCTGACTTTATTGATTATGACTGACATGTTTTATTTTCTGTAAATATGATTTTTACACCGATGGCAAAGATAGTGATTTTTTTATTGAATGATCAACAGGATTTTCATTCTTTCACCTTCTCCTTGTATATCTCCCATCTGTCTATCACATCGCGTACATATTTGATTGTTTCATCTGCCCTGAAATAACCGTTCTTACAAACCGGATCGCTGTAATACTGCTCTAAACGTTTCAATTGCAGATAACGTTCCACATTCCCTTCCCAAACCTCTTTATCACCACCGTATTTTTCGGTGAGTGCCAATGCATCGAATACATGGCCGAGGCCTCCGTTATAAGCAGCTAAAGCCATTTTTATTCTCTCATCAGGATTATTTATAAAACGGAAAATGTGAAGCAGATTTTTCAGGTATTCCGTACCTGCACTTATGTTTTTCTCAGGATCAAAAAGTTGCCCTCCTTCTGCACCCAACGAAGCGGCAGTAGCCGGCATTAATCCCATCAGTCCTGTAGCACCCGCCCATGATTGTCCTTCCGTCTCGAATCTGGACTCCTGATAGGAAACCGAAGCAAGCAGCCGCCAGTCGATTCCCGACTCTTTCCCATATCGTTTGAAATAGGAATCAAAAGGGGAAATAACCCCATGGCCGGAAATCTCCCGGAAAGAGGGGCGGCCAATATTAGAGTACCCTTTTGTTTCTTCAAAATAGCGTTTAACGATCCGTAAGAAGGCCGATTCGGAAGAGCGGTTTTCAATCCAGCTATTCAGGGAATCGGCAAGCAGGGGGGTGTCTTTTCTCACCACCCACGAAGAGCGTTGGTCGAAACTGACCGGGAGGTTTACATTCAGATTTCCAAAATAGGTATGATTGACCAAAGCCAGGTCATCGTCGGCTACTGTATAGGCGATCTCCCCTCGCGAAACCATCCGGATCAGGTCTTCAACCACGATAGTGTCACTGTCAACCTTATCTATCACGATGCCTCCACCCAACTCATTATTCAGATTGTTTATCCTGTCGAGATACTTCGACTTATCAATCACCGTCACCTGCTTACCGATTAAACCGGTCACATCCGTCAACAGGGTATCTCCCTGTCCCGCACGTTGTACCAACACCTGATGTGAAATTTGCCGGAGCCCGCAATATAGTATTGAATCTTTCAAAGCATTGGTGACCGGTATACTGTAAGCAATTACATCAGCTTCCTTGTTTTGTAGCATCTCTACCATAGTTCCTGTATTCCCGGCCACAATAATCTCCGGGACTAATCCATGATGCTTGCAGAAATCACGAATCATATCGTAATGGTATCCCATGGGTTGATCCCGGTATATGAAATAGGAAGTGGATGTATTCAGAGTCAGTATGCGTAATGTATCCGACTCTACAATCTGAGGAAAATCGTACGTCCTCTCCTGCCTGCCCCAGTTCCCGCATGACAGGCACAGGATAACGGGAAACAGTAAAAACAATAGAGCTTTGCTCATATCCTGTTTAAGTTAAAAACCGGGGCAAATATAGTGAAAGCCGAGAGAAAAGCCAAGCTTGCTTAGGTTTTTCCGAGGCGCATCCTATATTATGGAAATTTAGTGAAAGCCGAGAGAAAAAACAAGCCGCCCTTGTAGAGGCAGCTTGTCCCGAAATTAAGAAAAATCAAATGACGGGTGGTTTTATTCATACGCTATTTCACCGTGTTCGGAGATATCGAGTCCGACAGATTCGCTTTCTGCACTCGCTCTGATTCCCACCATAGCATCCACGATCTTGAATAATATCCATGTCATGACCGCACTGAATACAATGGTGGCAGCAGTCGCCACGACCTGTATCCATAACTGGTTCCAATCACCGTAGAGCGCTCCCTGTGCTCCCCCTTCACCAGTAATCGCCTGTGTGGCAAAAATCCCGATGAGAAGGGAACCAACGATTCCCCCGATACCATGTACTCCGAAAGCATCCAATGAATCATCGTAACCTAACTTGGGTTTCACATATGCCACCATAAAGAAGCAAACCAAACCGGCCACCAGACCAATGACAAAAGCGCCCAATACGCCGGAAGAGCCGGCAGCAGGCGTAATGGCGACCAGACCGGCAATAACGCCCGTACAAAAACCAACCACAGTCGGCTTCTTGTTGATAACCCAGTCGAGCACCGCCCATGTCAGCGCCGCAGTTGCTGCGGCTATATTGGTAACCAGTAATGCACTTGCAGACAAGCCGTCTGCCGCCAGGCCGCTTCCGCCGTTAAATCCCAGCCATCCCAACCACAGCAAAGCCGTACCGATCACTACAAACGGCACATTATGCGGGGTAATAGGTGTGGCTCCTTTCACATTCCATCCTTTTCTTTTGCCGAGCAGGACAGCCATCACCAATGCTGATATCCCTGCGTTGATATGTACCACGGTACCACCTGCAAAATCGATGGCACCCATTTCACCTATCCAGCCGCCGCCCCATACCCAATGGGCTAACGGATTATAAATCACCAGCGCCCACAACACGGAGAACAGCAGAAAACCACTGAATTTGATACGTTCGGCAAATGCACCGACGATCAATGCAGGCGTAATAACGGCAAACATTCCCTGAAACGACACAAACAAAAGTTCGGGAATGGTATAACCGTCAAGCAGATCATTGATTCCTACGCCTTGCAGGAATATTTTATCGAAACCACCCACAACAGCATTCAAACCTCCCTCCAGCGAAGTAAAGGCCAGGCTATAACCAATCGCGACCCACTCTATAATGATTACAGCGGCCAGAATAAGACACTGCATCAATACACTCAATACATTCTTCCGGCGTACCAACCCTCCGTAGAACAGGGCCAGCCCGGGAATGGTCATCATCATTACAAGAATAGTGGCTACTATAATCCAGGCAGTATCACCGCTGTCCAGAGCAGGTACCGCATCGTCCTGTGCAAAAGCAATGGCAGGCATGGCAAATAATGCGCAAAACATCATTATATATCTTATTATTTTATGCTTCATAATCTGTAAAAGTTATTGTTTAATCATTCTGTCTTTTGGGAGTTTTAAGCATCCTTCTGCTCTTTGTCATACAATGACTCATCACCACGGTCTCCTGTGCGGATCCGGATGGATTGCTCAATGGTTGACACGAAAATCCGGCCGTCACCGCTTTCACCCGTATAAGCGGATCGTAAAATAGCGTCGATCGATTTTTGCACATTCACTTCCCTGACCACGAAAGAGAGATAAATACGCTCGATGGCATTGACATCGTAAGCGATCCCCCGGAAAATAAGACCCTGTTTTGCCGTTCCCTGACCTTTTACCCCCCACCATGAAAGGAAGTCTATGTCAGCCTCATGCAAGGCAGCCCGAACTTCGTCGAACTTTGACTTGCGGATAATTGCTTCAATTTTCTTCATAAGTGTTTGTTATAATTAATATTTAGTGTAAAGAATAGATTTTATCAAAAACTCATACCGAAGACCAGGAAGACATCCTTCGTATCAGGATTCAGAATTGCCTGGGTAAAGACCGGAAGTGAAAATGAATCGGTGATGGTTATCTCTTTGCTTGCTTTTATCGACGCATTGATCAACGCGAACCCATCTGAATAAGCGCCTTCCCAGGGAGTTGCCCCCAATATCAAATCCACATTGACACTCCCCACCGGGAGGGTATAAGATGCTTCAAAATAGCTGGAATAATCATCATCTCCTGCAAAATTGGTATTCCAGGCCAATGAAAGGGGGAATGCTTCTCCGAACGAATAGCCTAACGTGGCTTCGAAAACATGCTCCGAATAATCAAAATAACTACTGCCTTCACCGTCCGGAAGATTCCTGGGAAAGAAATAATCGGTCACCAATACCGAAAAATTGCCAATGGAGTAACCGGCATACAGGTCAAACTCCCTCCAGCTACTTTCGAAACTGGTCGAACCCCATGCCCCGATTGAAAAATTGCCTGCCGAAAGTGAAATACCCGGTTGTACTGAAGCCGGGCCACTATACAAACCACGCCAGATATACGAACTTACAATATCAGCCCCTGCCGAGACAGCCACCTCCTGCCCTTTGACCCCATTTGCAGCTCCTAAGACTGCAATCAGCACAAAAAATAATTTTACCTTTTTCATCTTTTTTGCTTTTTAAATGAATAACCTTCAATCTTTAATCTATATGTAACCAAAACCTAAAACAAACAATCTTTTTGAAATCAAATACAGGAAAATAAAATCCTTTTGATATTTTTACGATGCAAAGGTAATCAAAAAGATTATAAAACAAATAAAAACATAACATTTTGATTAAAATATCTCAAAAAAATATACACTAAGACATAAATAATGGGCTATTATCTATAAAAAAGTCAATCTATCAACTCATAATCAAATATTTATGGAATAAGAAAAAAAATCGTTATTTTTGTGTGAAACCGGGTACGAATTGAGTAGTGGCTATGAGTGTGCCATTTAGAGCAAACCTTTGAATTGAGAAACAAATATCGAAAATGAAATGAAGATGTTACAATCAAAAATCAAAACCAATGAAACCCTGTCTCTGGATCTTTATCCTATTTTCCTGTCTCTCAGAGATATCTTACGCACAACAATTTAACGACTGGCGTAAAATTGTGGAACAGCTGGCCGAAGAAGAAATGAATGAAACCGCCATCGAAAACATGTATGAAGAATTGCTGCAACTGGAAAACAACCCCATGAATCTGAACATGGTGACCCGTGAACAACTGGAAAATTTCCCGTTGCTGTCTATAGAGGAAGCCGGTGCCATTTTCCGTTTCTTAGAGAGGAATCGACCCATATACACTGTGTTCGAATTAAGGAACATACCGCTCCTCGACATCAAAACCGTAGAAATGATACTTCCTTTTTTCCGGGCAGGCGACGCAGAAAAAAGGGAAGCACGCCTGCAAGCGAACGATATACTGAAGTATGGTCGCCACGAAGCCCAATTCCGTTTTGACAAAACGTTGACACAGCGTGCGGGCTACGGAGAGTTTTCGGACAGTATTCTTGAACGGTATCCCAACCGGAAATACCGAGGGGAAGATTTTTACACCTCTCTCCGCTATTCATTCCGTTACCGGAACAGAATACAGATGGGTTTTACTGCGGAAAAAGACGCAGGAGAGCCTTTCTTCAAACCAGACTATCCTAAAGGATATGACCACTATGGCGCCCACTTGATCATTAATGATATAGGGCGACTAAGCACGGTCGCCCTGGGAGATTACCGGCTCTCTTTTGGCCAGGGATTGGTATTGAACAACGACTTTATGATCAGCAAATCATGGAGCAGTGCCAATATTGCCCGACGGACATTGCAACCCAAACGCCATTTCTCCACCGCCGAAAATGGTTTCTTCAGGGGTGCTGCCGCAGTAGCAGAATTTGGAAATTTCTCCGTCACCGGCTTTTATTCCAATAAAAAGATCGATGCTAACCTGTCGGACGATGGCGATATCACCTCTTTTAAAGTGGATGGCCTGCATCGCACCCCATTGGAAATCGAGAAGAAAAAGAATACGCGGGAACAGGTGGCGGGAGGCAACATCAATTTCCGGAAAAATCGCCTCCAACTGGGTATCAGCGGTATATTCCATCAATACGACAAGATGTATAATCCCACACTTCGGGACTACAATCTTTACTACTTACGTGATTCCTCTAATTTCAACGCAAGTATCGATTACTCTTATCAACTCCCGGGATTGATTTTTGCAGGAGAAACAGCAATTGCTAAAAACGGTGCAGTCGCCACGTTGAACACCCTGCAATACCGCTTCTCCGGCAACCTCTCTTTTTCCCTGCTCCACAGGTATTACCCCGTCTCTTACAATGCCCTGTATGCCCAGGCGTTCTCAGAAGGGAGCAGCGTACAAAACGAACATGGATTGTATATCGGCACGGAATTCAGTCCATTTTCAAAATTCTCAGTGACCGCTTATGCTGATTTCGTCCGGTTTCCCTGGTTGAAATATGGAATAGATACGCCGTCGAATGCGGTTGACCTCTATTTTCTGGGAACCTATACCCTGTCGCGTCAATCATTTCTGGAAGTACGATACAAGTACAAACAAAAGGAGAAGAATACCGCCTGGCCGGATGAAAAAAGCCGGTCGGTACTCCCCTATGCCACCCATAAATTCCGCTTCAGGTACTCCCACGATCTCCGGAGCGGGTGGAATTTCCGGACTACCGCGGATATGGCGCATTATAAAGAGAAACACTTCCCTGCTGAAAACGGATTTATGCTCTCACAAAATATCGGCTACCGGGGAAAGGGAACGTTAACCGGAGATGCTTATCTGGCCTGGTTCAATGCCGACACCTACGATGCAAGGCTTTATTCCTATGAACGGAACCTGCTGAACACCTTTTATATGCCCTCTTTTTACGGAAAAGGCTACAGGCTGGCATTTTCCGCAAAATACGCGATCACCGACAATCTCTCTTTCTCCGTGAAATTTGGACATACCCGCTATTTCAACCGCGACACCATTGGAACCGGCACCGAACTGATCGACGGGAATAACCGTACCGATATTTTCACGTATATCAGATGGGTGTTTTAGAGATACGAAATAGTTTGTACATTTGTGCACAAAATCAGAAAAGGCATGCCCACTCCACTTCTTCAAATCGACAAGCTGACCAAAAGCTTCGGTGATCTGGTATTATTCAGTGATATCTCTTTCGGCATTGCCGAAGGGGATAAGATAGGGCTGATTGCCCCGAACGGATCGGGCAAAACCACCCTGTTGAATATACTGTCCGGCAAAGAGCCGTACGAGAGCGGAAGGGTGGTATTCCGCAATGATATACGACTGGCTTATTTGGAACAGTCCCCTGTTTTCGACCCTGAAATGACGGTGTTGGAAACCTGCTTCAGCACCGATAGCGAAACAGTGAAGCTGATCGCCCGCTATGAAGAGATGATCTCTTCCGGCAACCAGAAAGGGCTGGATGAACTGCTTGTCCACATGGATCTCCACAACGCGTGGGATTACGAACAGCGGGTCAAACAGATATTGACACAATTAAAGATCACCGATTTTCATCAGAAAACAGGAGAACTCTCCGGCGGACAAGTAAAACGGGTGGCACTGGCCAATGTGTTGATCAGTGAACCGGAACTGCTGATCATGGATGAGCCGACCAACCACCTCGACCTGGAGATGGTGGAATGGTTGGAAGAACATCTCACCCGTAATAATATCAGCCTACTGATGGTAACACACGACCGGTATTTCCTCGATCGCGTCTGCAACCAGATCCTCGAGATCGATGAAAAACGGCTCTTTTCCTATAAAGGCAACTATTCCTACTATTTAGAGAAACGGGATGAGCGGGTCATGGCACAAAATGCCGAAACCGAAAAGGCCAGGAATCTGCTGAGGAAAGAGCTGGACTGGATGCGGCGGCAACCACAGGCTAGGGCCACCAAAGCCAAATCGCGCATCGATGCGTTTTATTCGCTCGAGGAGAAAGCCCAACAGAAAAAGGATGAACAAAATATCCGCCTGGCCGCAAAGGGCAGCTATATCGGGAAAAAGATCTTCGAAGCGAAAGACGTCAGTAAGCGGTTCGGCGACGTCAGGATCACCGAAAAATTTAACTATATCTTCACCCGTTATGAAAAGATGGGCATCGTGGGAAATAACGGTAGCGGAAAATCCACATTCGTGAAGATGCTGCTGGGAGTGGAAGAACCCGACAGTGGCGGTTTTGATATCGGCGAAACGGTCAATTTCGGCTATTACAGCCAGGATGGATTACAATTCAACGAACAGACAAAAGTGATCGATGTGGTACAGGCTATTGCCGAAGTGATCGACCTGGGTGACGGCCACCGCCTGACCGCCTCCCAGTTCCTGCAACACTTCCTCTTCCCGCCCGAGAAACAACATAATTATGTATACAAACTCAGCGGGGGTGAAAAACGGCGACTCTACCTCTGTACGGTACTGATCAAAAATCCCAATTTTTTAGTACTGGACGAGCCGACCAATGACCTTGACATTCTTACGCTGAATATATTAGAAGAGTATCTTGCAGGCTTCAAGGGATGCCTTATCGTAGTGTCGCACGACCGATATTTTATGGATAAGGTGGTAGATCACCTGCTGGTCTTCCATGGCAACGCGCAGATTCAGGATTTTCCGGGTAACTATACGCAATACCGGGAATGGAAAGCAGTGGAAGATAAGAAAGAGTCCTCCGAAACAAAGATATCTGTACGCCAGCAGGAAACTCCACCACACAAGAAAAGACCTGAAGAGAACAAAAAACTCTCCTTCAAGGAAAAACAGGAGTTCGAAGCGCTGGAACAGCAAATTGAACAATTGGAAACGGAGAAGGATCGGATCAGTGAAGAACTCTCCTCCGGAAATCTTTCTACCGAAGAACTGATGAACAAATCGAACCGCCTGTCGGAACTGATCGATATTATTGATGAGAAAACAATGCGCTGGCTCGAGCTCAGTGATCGCGATCAATAATACCAATAGTTTTTCACCTTTGAGATAACGCTATATTGTTTCATTGGTATTACTTTTGTGCGCGATTTGAAAACAAACATGGAGTACAACGAATTATTTGCCCGTACCGAATTGTTGATCGGGAGGGAAGCAATGCAGTCGCTCGCCACAAAAAAAGTGATCCTTTTCGGTGTGGGCGGTGTAGGCAGTTGGTGTGCCGAAGGATTGATCCGCAGTGGGATCATGCACCTTACGATTGTCGACTCAGATAAAGTGGCTATTGCCAACAGCAACCGACAGCTACCCGCTACTACCCAAACAATTGGACAGTTGAAAGTGGAGGTACTTAAAAAGCGGCTTCAGGAAATCAACCCCTTCGCCACTATCAATGCAATCCCGGAAATTTACAGTGCCGACTCATCCTTGTCATTTCAATTGGAACAGTATGACTACGTGATCGATGCGATCGACTCACTCGCACACAAAACGCATCTGCTCACCGCAGCATCGGAAAGCGGAGCCACTGTCTTCTCCTCTATGGGTGCAGCACTCAAGATAGACCCGCAACAAATCAGGGTAGCGGAGTTCTGGAAAGTACGTGGATGCAAGCTGGCATCGGCATTACGTGACCGCCTGCGGAAAGGAGTAAAACTACAAAAACCGATCTTGTGTGTCTACAGCGAGGAACGACTCTCCAACATAGGCACAGAAGCCCTACCCGATGCCGATGAGAAAGGCAGTTTCCGTAAAGCGCAGACCAACGGCACCATGGTGCAGGTGACCGCCGTCTTCGGCTTCACCCTCTCGGGCCTGGTAATTCAGGATATTGTGAAAATGAAATCTGCGAGTAAGCGAGAGCAAAGATAAGTTTACTTGAGTTTGCCGAGCGAGAGCAGATTGCGCGAAGCAAATAGTGAATAGTGAAAAGTGAATAGTGAAAAGTTCGCTCAGTAGCAATTTCTTTACTACTTTTGTGTCTCTAAAACAGCAATATCAAGACATGCATATCGAGAATAATCTTCAGGATGTCATTATCCGCGCAATAAAAGAACTTTATCACGTAGACGTGGAAACGTCGCAAATCACGCTTCAAAAAACAAAGAAAGAGTTTAAAGGGCACTACACGCTCGTCACCTTCCCTTTGCTAAAAATCTCCCGGAAGAAACCGGAAGAGACAGCACAGGAAATAGGTTCCTGGTTAACGGAAAAGACAGATATCATCTCCGGATTCAATGTAATCAAAGGATTTCTGAATCTGGAAATTACGGCAGAAGCCTGGCTCCGATTACTGGAACAGATCGACAGAGAACCTGATTACGGTTTCACACCTGTGGCGGATGATGCACCACTCTATATGATAGAGTACTCTTCCCCCAACACCAATAAACCATTGCACCTGGGGCATGTGCGAAACAACCTCCTGGGACATTCGTTGTGCGAAGTATTGGCAGCCAACGGAAAACGGGTGGTAAAAACCAATATCGTGAACGACCGGGGTATCCATATCTGCAAATCGATGCTTGCCTGGCAGAAATGGGGTAACGGCGAGACGCCCGAATCTTCCGGTAAAAAGGGGGATCACCTCATCGGCGACTATTATGTGCTGTTCGATAAAAAATATAAAGAGGAATTGGGTTCATTACAGGACAAAGGCATGTCGAAAGAGGATGCCGATGAACAGTCGCAACTGATGGCGGAAGCCCGCGAAATGTTACGTAAATGGGAAGCCGGGGACGAAGAGACCGTCAACCTGTGGAAGCGGATGAACGAGTGGGTATATGCAGGATTTGACGAAACCTACCGCCGAATGGGAGTATCATTCGATAAAATCTACTATGAATCGGAGACTTATCTTGCCGGAAAAGAAGAGGTACTGCGAGGTCTGAATCAAGGACTTTTCTACCGGAAAGAAGATGGATCGGTGTGGGCCGATCTCACTCCCTACGGGCTGGATCACAAGCTGCTACTACGTGCCGACGGGACATCGGTCTATATGACGCAGGATATCGGTACAGCCAAATTACGGTTTGACGACTATCCCATCGACACCATGATCTATGTGGTGGGGAATGAACAGAACTATCATTTCCAGGTACTTTCCATCCTGCTCGACATGCTTGGATTTGAATTTGGCAAGGGACTCGTGCACTTCTCTTACGGCATGGTGGAACTACCCGAAGGAAAAATGAAATCGCGTGAAGGGACAGTGGTCGATGCCGACGACCTGATGACCGAAATGGTGGAAACTGCCCGTGAGACATCGAAAGAATTGGGTAAACTGGATGGTATATCTACCGAAGAAGCGGATAAAATCGCAGAGATGGTCGGTATGGGCGCCCTCAAATACTTTATACTGAAAGTAGACCCGAAGAAAAACATGACCTTTAATCCGAAAGAATCGATCGATTTTAACGGGAACACAGGGCCATTCATTCAATACACGCACGCACGTATACAATCCGTCCTGCGCAAAGCCAGTGAACAGGGCATCACTATTCCTGAAAGACTGGAGAACACCCTCACCCTTTCCGGGAAAGAAGAAGGGCTGGTACAGTTACTCGCGGAATTCGATGCGGTGGTGAAACAGGCAGGCACCGAATACAATGTCTCTCTCATCGGGAACTATGTGTACGAACTGGCAAAAGAGTTCAACCAGTTCTACCACGATTTCTCCATCCTTCGTGAAGAGAACAGCTCATTACGTGATTTCCGGTTGTTATTGTCAAAAAATATAGCCCTGACCATCAAAAAAGGAATGAAATTATTTGGCATAGATGTACCCGAACGGATGTAATACTAACTGAAGAATTGATTCAGTCGGAAGTCCGGGATCTGCCATATCGGAAGCGCTATGAGCAAAACAAAGATCAATAGAAGCATACTCCTTCTTACCATCCTGTTTTTCTGGAACACAGGAGGCGTGCGGTCACAACTCTATCCCGATTCGGTTTACTCCGACCGGCCAACTCTTATTCACCGGTTAGAAATAGGAGGCCGTCCGGGTTACATCATTCCCACCAACAAATTCCTGAGGGGAGAGAATGAGCAATCCCGACCGATCAGGTATGCCTTTTCCTCTCACCTGAAATATGCTTTTCAGTTCCATCCCGACAGCCGTACCGGACAGATCTACCGCGGCGCTTATCAAGGAATCGGGTTTGCCTATTATAACTTTGAAAATTCCCGTGAGATCGGGAACCCGAAAGCGGCCTATCTGTTTCAGGGAGCTACCCTTGCCGAGATCACTCCTCGCTTGTCGTTCGATTATGAATGGAATTTCGGGCTGTCGACCGGATGGAATCCTTACGACTATGACAAAAATCCTTACAACGGAATGGTCGGATCAAAGGTCAACGCCTATATGAACGTAAACTTTTATTTCAGGCATCTTCTTTCCCGGTATTTCGATCTTATTTACGGCGTCACTTTCACCCATTTCTCCAACGGAAATACTAAATTCCCCAATGCAGGATTGAATGCGACAGACATAAAAGCGGGGATCACCTATAATATCAACCGGCAGGTAAACTACCTCTCACAAGGCTTGCCCGGTTACACCTCTCTTATAAGAGATTTTCCCCGCCATATCAGTTACGACGTAGTATTATTCGGCTCCTGGCGGCGCAAAGGGATAGTCTTCGATGGGGAACCAATGGCTTCGCCTGACAAGTACACCGTGCTTGGATTCAACATCAACCCCATGTACAATGTGGGATACAAACTTCGGGTAGGGGCATCGTTGGACGGGATATATGACAGCAGCGCCAACATATATACCGAAGATTACATCACCTCCTACGGCGACCCAAATCCCGGATATACATTTTATAAACCTGCGGTGAATAAACAACTGGCGCTGGGACTTTCCGCACGGGCAGAATATGTGATGCCCTATTTCGATGTGGGAGTGGGTATCGGGGCCAACCTGTTGCACGGCGGTGGTGACCTTAAAGGGTTTTATCAAATATTGGCTTTAAAAATAAAAGTCACGCGTCACTCGTTCATCCATATCGGGTATAACCTGCAGAATTTCGATACGCCTAACTACCTGATGTTAGGCCTTGGCCTGCGGCTAAATAACCAACATCCGCAGCATTAAATGAAGTGGAAAGGTGGGAAAGTGGAAAAGTGATTTGAATTAGCAATTACCAATTACTAATTACCAATGGATCAATGCGACATAAGTCCGAGATCCCAAATTTTTCATTTTTCACTTTTAGTTTAAGAAGTCTTGATTCATGACTCTAAGAGTCTTAATTCTAAATAAAATGAAACTAAAAAAACTGATCACATCTTTTTTCCTGACAGGCAGTATAGTATTGGCCTGGGGGCAGAATCCCGCATTAAAGACGCACTATAATTCTCCCGCTACAAATTGGGAAAATGAAGCTCTGCCGATTGGCAACGGCCACATAGGTGCAATGGTCTTCGGGGGTGTCGACGAAGATGTTATTCTTGTGAATGAAAAAACATTATGGTCAGGCGGACCGGGTAAAAATCCCGGTTACAACGGCGGGCACCGGAGAACGCCTGCTGAAAACCATCGCACTTTGCAACATATCAGAAATACTTTGCAGGAGAAAATGACGGATTTCACAGCTACACAGTCCGCAGGAATAGATGCAAACGGAAAAGTTATCGCACATGATTATGCTCCTGAAGACGACGAGTTGAAAAGCCATATCCTAGACCTGACAGGGAACAGAGACGATTTTGGATCCTATCAGCAATTGAGCAACATCCATATTGGCTCGAATCCGGCGACATCTGCCGGTTATTCGCGGTACGCGCGCGAACTGGATATCGATAATGCGGTTGCTAAAACGACGTATCTCCAAAATGGAATAAATTACACACGTGAATATTTCGTCAGCCATCCCGACAATATAATTGTCATTCGCCTTACGGCTGATAAAAGAGGTTCACTTTCACATACATTTTATTTCACATCACCGCAGGAAAGCATCCATATGAACGTGACAGATAACATAATTACTATGGAAGGGAGGCCGGCTGACCATGGTGACGACGGCTTGAAGTTTGTCCAGCAAATGATAATCATCCCTACGGGTGGAGCGATAAGTAATGACGGTAACCAAATCAAGGTGGAGAATGCCGACGAAATATTGCTGATCTCCTCGGCCGCAACCAATTACCATCAGTCGATGAACGCTGATTTCAATTATTTTTCCGGCATTAATCCCCGCAACACAGTTGAAAACACAATACATAAAGCAGCTCAAAAAACCTATACCCAATTGTTGGATACACATATTCGGGATTATAAATCACTGTACGACAGGATGAGTATTTCATTGGGCAATGCGGCTAACATCAACAATAAGACTACTGATGAGCTATTAAAAGGATATAAAGACGGTACCAATACACCTGCAGAAAATTTATACCTCGAGCAGTTGTATTATCAGTTTGGACGCTATTTATTGATCTCATCTTCCCGAAAAGGCTCATTGCCCGCCAATCTTCAGGGGATCTGGGCAAAAGGATTAACCCCTCCATGGAATGCCGACTATCATACCAACATTAATGTCCAGATGAATTATTGGCTGGCCCAACAAACCAATCTGTCCGACTGCCATATACCGGTCATTGAATACACCAAAAGCCTTGTTCCACGGGGAAGACTTACCGCGCAACATTATTATTGTAAACAAGACGGAAGTCCGGTGAGAGGCTGGGTCATTCATCATGAAAATAATATCTGGGGTAATACCGCCCCCGGAAACTGGTACACAGCATTTTATTTTCCGGCTGCCGCCGCCTGGATGTGCCAGGATATCTGGGAGTATTATCAGTTCAATCAGGACATAGAATTCCTGAGAGATTATTACCCGATTATGGCAGATGCCGCATTATTCTGGGTAGATAACCTCTGGCGCGATTCCCGCGACGGAACTCTTGTCGCGAATCCCTCTTATTCACCTGAACATGGCCCCTATTCGCTTGGCGCATCAGCCGACCAGGCCATTATATGGGAGCTGTTCGATATGGTAATCAAGGCAAGCGATGCATTAAAATATGATACTCCGGAATTACAGGAGATAAAGAAGGCAAAGGATCAGTTGGCCGGACCCGGGATCGGGCTGGCCGGACAACTGATGGAATGGAAAGATGAGTTGCTGATGGACATTACGGGCGACAACGGGCATCGGCACGTCAACCATTTACACTGGTTGCATCCGGGAAGCAGGATCGTATCAGGCAGAAGTGCGGAGGAGGATTTATATGCAAAAGCGATGCAAACCACACTGGATACGCGTGGCGATGGGGGTACAGGCTGGAGTAAAGCGTGGAAAATCAATTTCTGGGCACGACTGCATGACGGTGACCGTGCTCATAAACTGGTGCAGGAAATATTGAAAGAATCTACACTGGCAAATCTGTTCGATACCCACCCACCCTTCCAGATCGACGGGAACTTTGGCGCTACTTCAGGAATGACCGAGATGCTCGTGCAAAGTCACGGCGGTTATATCGAATTATTGCCTTCACTCCCTGATGCCTGGGCCAGCGGCAGCTTTAAAGGGATCAAAGCCCGGGGAAATTTTGAAATAGAAGCAGAATGGAAAAATGGAAAAATAATATCACTATGGATCACCTCCGGTTCAGGAAACAACTGTAGGGTGAAATACAATGGAAAAATGTTCTCTTTCCCAACCACAGCGGGAACGATTTATGATGTAAGCAATGAAATAAAACAAAAATTTTAAGCATATGAAACGAGCATGTAAACTATTCTTTTTTATTACGATCGCTTTATCGCTCAAATGTTCCTCCAATGTACAATTGATTGCAGAACCAAAGGGATTGGTAGATTATGTCAATCCCTATATGGGTAATATCAGTCATATGCTTGTGCCCACGTATCCAACAGTTCACCTTCCTAACAGTATGTTGCGTATATATCCCGAACGGGCTGATTATACCAGTGACCTGTTGCATGGTTTACCGATCGCGGTTACAAGCCATCGTGGAAGTTCGGCTTTCAATTTAAGTACTTTCCATGGAATCGAATCGGAGTTGAAACCGGTTATCCCTTACAGCTATGACAGGGAAAAAATCACCCCTTATGACTATTCTGTCTATCTCGATGAAGAAGAAACAAGCGTCTATTACGCCGTCTCCAATCAATCAGGTATCTATGAACTGGATTTCGACCGGACAGATCCTTTGTTTGTGATCCTCAATTCAAGAAGAGGTGAGTTGAAATGGGATGGAAAAGCATTTTCGGGTTATCAGCAACTTCAAAACAATACCCGGATTTTCGTCTATATGGAGCCCGATGTGCAACCTCAAAGTGTAAAGAACGAAACAGCATCGGGCACAAATGCCCATATTGTATTATCTTACCCGCCGAACACCATGCGGTTGAATTTACGTTACGGAATTTCGTTTATCGATGCCGAACAGGCAAAGAAAAATCTCTCCCGGGAAATACCGGATTTCGATGCAAGAGCTGTAGCGGAAAAAGGACGAAAAGTGTGGAACGAAACATTGGGAAAAATTAAAGTGGACGGAGGTTCGGAAAACGACAGGGCTGTTTTCTACACCTCACTGTACCGAACCTACGAGCGTCCGGTTTGTATATCGGAAGACGGACGTTATTTCAGCGCTTTCGACGGAAATATCCATAATGACAACGGAACACCTTTTTACACCGATGATTGGATCTGGGACACTTACCGTGCCACACACCCGCTTCGTGTCCTGATAGAGGCCGATATGGAAAGCGATATCCTCAACTCTTTCTTGCGGATGGCGGAACAAATGTCGGAATTTTGGTGGCCTACTTTCCCCGAAATTACGGGCGATAGCCGCCGGATGAACTCCAATCACGGCATTGCCACTGTAATTGACGGATACATAAAGGGACTGGAGAATATCGACCTCGCTAAAAAATATCCGGCTATGCGAAACGCCATAATGGAAAAAACGCTGGCTCCCTGGTCGGCAAAGCCGTCAGGCGAATTGGACCGGTTTTATCACGAGAACGGGTATATTCCCGCACTAAGAGAGGGCGAGAAGGAAACGATCCCTGAAGTGCATGGTTTTGAAAAACGCCAACCTGTAGCCGTAACGCTCGGAACAGCTTATGACCAATGGTGTCTGGCACAGATAGCCAAAGAATTAGGAGAAATGGAAGATTATGCTTATTTCCTGGAAAAGTCATACAACTATCGAAATCTTTATAATGCGGAAACTGGCTTCTTTCACCCGAAAGATAGACAGGGGAACTTCATCGAGCCTTTCGATTACAAATTTTCAGGTGGAATGGGCGCACGTGAATATTATGGAGAAAACAATGCCTGGACCTATCGTTGGGATGTGCAACATAATGTGGCCGACCTGATCCATCTGATGGGAGGACGTGAAAAATTTATTCAGAATCTCGACCAAACGTTCCGCGAACCACTTGGAAAAAGTAAATATGGATTCTATGCCCAACTGCCCGACCAAACAGGAAATGTAGGACAATTTTCAATGGCAAACGAACCATCGCTACACATCCCCTATCTCTATAATTATGCAGGAGAACCCTGGAAAACACAAAAGCGCATTCGCAAACTGGTAACCGAATGGTTCAGGAACGACCTGATGGGTGTTCCGGGTGATGAAGACGGCGGCGGAATGTCGGCTTTCGTGGTGTTTTCACAAATGGGATTCTATCCGGTAACGCCGGGTAGTCCGACATACAATATCGGAAGCCCGTTTTTTGACGAGGTAACCATGCAGTTGAGTAATGGCAAAACATTGCGTATTGTTGCCCAAAACAATAGCGAGAATAACAAATACATTCAATCGGCACGGCTGAATGGGAAAGAATGGACAAAACCCTGGTTTAATCACGAAGACATCAGAAACGGCGGGACATTAGAGCTTGTGATGGGCGATAAAGCCAACAGGTCATGGGGCGCCACCCCGCAGGATGCGCCACCCTCGGAAGGAATTAAAAACAACTAAAACGGGGAAAAGATGAGAAAAACAGCGGAGGTAAATAGAGCACTGTAATGTCCAAAGTGTCGGATAATCCGCCATGAGTGAAGTGGCAAAATTTGCCGGCATGTAAATTCACAAATTGTATGAGCATATGATAAAAAATCAATACAGTTAAAATTATTTAATAACAGGATGTCAATCCGATAAAAAGAGTACCTTTATTTCATTCAATCCAAGGCAATGTCAAGGACAGTTATTGTTGTCGGAAAACAACTGATTATTAACCCTATAATTTACATAAAAATGCCTCGACCAGTAACACTCTACTCTCTTCAATGGGGAGATCTATCATTGGAAAACGTATGTGCCAAAGCGAAAGAATTTGGCTACGACGGGCTTGAATTAGGATTGCCTGATCATTTGGATGTGCGACAAACCGATCCGGAATATTACAAAGGTATCAAAGATCTTTTGGGAAAGAATGGGTTACAGCTACACACAATTTCTTCCCATCTGGTAGGACAAGCGGTATGTGACCGGATCGATGAACGGCACAAAGGAATTTTACCCGCTTACATCTGGGGTGACGGTGATCCCGAAGGTGTCCGCCAACGTGCTGCCGAAGAGTTGATATTAACGGCAAAAGCGGCCCGGTCATTAGGTGTAAACACGGTGGTAGGATTTACAGGAAGTCCAATCTGGCATTTGCTTTATTCATTTCCGCCTGTTACCGGATCCATGATTGATGACGGCTATAAAGAATTTGCCCGCCGTTTTATCCCCATTCTCGATGAATTTGAAAAACTGGGTGTCCGTTTTGCATTGGAAGTGCATCCTACCGAAATTGCATTTGATACATTTTCAGCCCGCAAGGCATTGGAAGCTGTGGATCATCACCCTGCTTTCGGCTTCAATTACGATCCGAGCCATATGGGATACCAGGGCGTGGATTACGTGGACTTTATTTACCAGTTCCCCGATCGTATCTTCCACGTCCACATGAAGGATGTGCACTGGAGTGATACCCCCAAACAAGTAGGCGTGTTCGGCGGGCATGTACCTTTCGGCGATCCCCGGCGTTACTGGAATTTCAGAAGTGTAGGGAGAGGCAGGATCAACTTTGAAGAAATTATCCGTGCACTCAATGCTATCGGTTATCAAGGACCACTTTCAATAGAATGGGAAGATAGTGCCATGGATCGTGAACACGGTGCGCGTGAGTCTTGTAAATTTACCAAACGGATCGATTTCCAGATGTCAAAACATGCTTTTGACGCATTTTTTGCAAAATAACCATCAGCTATATCATTGTATATGAAGAGGAGAAAATTTTTAACAAACGCAACAGTACAAATTGCTAATTACCAATGGATCAATATGACATAAGTTTGAGATCCCAAATTTTTCACTTTCACTTTTAATTTTAATTTTTAATTTAATAAGTCTTGGTTCTTGTGTCTAAAATAAAAAATCGTATGCAAAATCAATCAAAAAAAGTAACACGAAGAGAATTCCTGGGTTTATCCGCATTGGGATTAACAAGTCTGACGATATTACCGAGTTGGACAATGAATGGGGTTAGAATAGCACCGAGTGACAGGGTGGTTTTGGGCTTCATTGGTTTGGGGAGGCAAGGTATAGGCGACTTCCACGCCTTCACCCACTGTCCCGGCGTACAGGTGGTTGCCGGTTGTGATGTGGATTCTATCAAAAATGATCGTTTCAGGCAAGCTGTCACCGCATGGCAAAAATCCAAAGGCATGCCCGAAAGATGCGATACATACGAATTCTATGAACAACTCCTCGAACGTAAAGATATTGATGCTATTGCCATCGCCACTCCCGACCATTGGCATGCACTGAATGTAATCCACTCTTGTCAGGCCGGCAAAGATGTCTATTGTCAAAAACCATTGTCGTACAATATTTCCGAGAGTTTGGCTGTAGTCAAAGCAGTTCGTCACAATAACCGCATTGTACAGATAGGCAGCCAACAGCGATCAAGCAAAGAATTTCAAACAGCCATCTCCATGGTAAGAAACGGAAGTCTCGGATATGTAAAAGAAGTACATGTGAGAGTCGGTGAACCACCTGCACCTTTTAACCTGCCGGAGGAACCGGTACCCTCTAACCTGAACTTCAACCAGTGGCTTGGCCCGTTAAACTTTCCGGTAGTGCATTACAATCACAAAATGTGTCCGCCTATCACTTACCCTGAACTCAAAGAAACGGGCGACTGGGCAGTATGGCGTTACTACAGGGAGACTGGCAACGGATTCATCGGTGACTGGGGCGCTCACCATTTCGACATTGCACAGGCAGCATTGGGTATGGACGGATTAACGCCCGTGGAATACATACCTGCCGGATATAATGGAACGAAATACGCCACAATGAAATATACCAACGGACAGGTAGTAACCGAACAACCTTTCCGTGAGGACAAACCGGATGATAAAGGTATCAATTTCATCGGCGAAAAAGCGTGGTTGAAAGTGGCAAGAGGCTATATTGAATGTTCCGATCCGAACCTTCTGCAAAAATCGGAACAAATTTTTGCCGCGGGAGAATACGAAGTGAGTGCCCCGCATATGCAGGACTTTATCAACAGTGTGAGATCCCGGAAAGAACCTATCGCACCTGTTGAAGCAGGCGCTTCTACCAATATCTTCTTCTGTAATGTGAATATCGCCCATGAACTCGGACGCCCGGTAAAATGGGATCCGGTAACCAAGAGATATTTCGATGACAAAGAGGCTGAAGCTCATCGTTTATATTACTACGAATATAGGAATCCTTATAAACTACCCTATCGGGATAGGATGATTTGATAATGAGTTAATGTGATAATTGAAACCCTAAAAAAATGAATTGTATGCAATCTTACAGGAAAATAATCATCGCTTTTGTAGCAGTAATGTTTTGCGCAGCCAATATTAAGGCAACCAATAACCTGAAAATAACCGAAAACTCGTTGCACGGTAAAAAAGTGTTGTACGTTTACGGCGGCTGGGAAGGCCACGAACCCGAAAAGTGCCGGGATATATTCGTACCTTGGTTAAAATCGGAAGGTGCGGAAGTTTTTATATTCGATCAACTCTCCTGCTATGAAGACTCTGCATTAATGGCCAATATCGATTTGATCATACAACATTATACACAGGGAGAAATATCCGGTTCACAAGACAAAGCATTGCGTAATGCTGTGAAACGGGGAGTGGGGTTAGCAGGCTGGCACGGCGGGACAGGAGACTCTTTCCGGAACAACGTTGATTTTCAATATATGATTGGCGGACAATGGGTTGCCCACCCTGGAAATATCATATCATACACGGTGAATATCACCGACAAAGAAGATCCTGTTACCAAAGGATTAAACGATTTTGACATGAAATCGGAACAATATTACATGCATATCGACCCAAACATAAAAGTGTTGGCAACGACCACATTCTCGGGAGAGCACGACTATTGGATTGAAGGAGCCGTAATGCCCGTAGTGTGGAAAAAACAGTACGGAAAAGGGCGCATTTTCTACTCTTCATTGGGACACGTTGCCAGCGATTTTAATGTTCCCGAAGCACTCGAAATCATGAAACGTGGTATCAGATGGGTTGCCCAAAGCTTGGAAAAAGAGCCCGAAAAATTGGTTTCACCGATTTATAAATAAAGTGGTTTTTTCCATTTTCTGTACTTCTCCGGTCATTTTGTAGGGTAAAGGGTAAACATTTCCCTTACTATCTCCACCACCCCATTGCTGGGGAGTATTTTCAGTCGGTGCAACCACTGTCCATTGCTTTTTATCGGCCCAGATACTACCGGTGTCATAATTATGGTCGGATGTGGCAATCTTATGATTCTCCCATTCTGCACCGTTCCAGTAAATTACCTGCCATTCTTTCAGACCGTTATCCGGGCCGGGTTGATGCCCCTTTCCCGATACATAAAAAACTAAAAAAATAAAGATACACCCAGTAAATAACATTTATTCATATACATTCATCATCTGACAAATCACAAGACAACCAAACTAATCAGTAGTCCAATCCTACTTGAGGTATTTCGCCAGGAATCCCAGCATGGTACTATAAAAGTCCATACGATTCTCTTCGCGATAGAAGCCGTGCCCTTCGTTGTATTTCACCATATAAGGTATTTCCAGGCCTTTTGCACGCAATGCCGTCACGATCTGGTCGGATTCGTTGATATTCACACGTGGATCATTAGCACCCTGCACCACATAGACCGGTTTGATGATCTTATCGATCTGGTAGACCGGCGAAGCTTCACGGGCGATAATTTTCTCTTCGGGATCATCCAGGTCGTACCATATCTGCTTCACCATTTCGGTCAACGGTTTCCAGTATTCCGGGAATGACGAAAAGAAAGTTTCGATATTGGATACACCCACATAATCTACCCCGCAGGTATAGAGATCAGGAGTTTTCACAAGCCCCATCAGGGTAGCATAGCCACCATGGCTGCCTCCATAGATTGCGATTTTGTTTTCATCTGCCCAACCCTGTGCAATGGCATAGCGTACACCATCTTCCACATCATCCATCACTTTCCTGCCGATCTGCTTGAAACCGGCACGTAGAAACTCTTTACCATATCCGCCCGAGATACGGAAGTTCACCTGCAGGGTGGCATAGCCGCGGCTGGCAAACAATTGCGTTTCGGGATTAAATCCCCACGAGTCGCGGATTCCCTGCGGACCGCCATGCGGATTCACGATCATAGGCACTCTTCTACCTTCCAGTGCCTCTTTCGGGAGTGTGATATATCCGTGGATCGTCAGTCCGTCACGGCTCTTAAAGGTGATAGGACGCATTTCCGCCATATCCTCTTCCTTCAGTTGCGGCATCAGGTCGTATAACAGGGTAAACTGTTTTGTTTTTACGTCGTACTCATAGTACTTTCCATACAACTTATCGCTTTGCAGGATGATCAGGAATGTGTTTTCATCGTCATCATAATCAGCAATACCATATATCTTTCCGGGGAAGTGCTGCTTCACTCCGGCATCGATTTCCTTGTAGAGGTCACTCACTGGGATAATTTCCGATTTTTCTCCCTCGTAGCTGAAATAATCAATTTCGTAGTTGCGTTTACGAGAGAGCCCCATACCGGCTACATCATAATGAGGGTTTGAAAATACTTCTTTTATTTCACGGTTGTTTTTCAGGTCGTAGAGAACGATACGGGTTTTATCTCCGTCGAGGTTGGTAACCACATAGGCATCATCGGGATCGGACGTATTGTAATTAAAGGCGATGATCGAGAAGCTGTCGTCCCAGTTCGTTTTTTTCTTCAACTCGAAATCTCCTGTTTCCGTATTTTTATAATAAAACTCCATTTCCACTCCGTTTACCATTTTGGTATAGGCACGCAAATTGCCCTCTTTGTCAAAATCATATCCCTGGATAGGATTAGCGACATCACTGTTTTCGTAGAGTTTTTCCAATTCACCCGTTACCACATTCAGTTTATAAGGCTCAAATATCTGCGGATTATCTTTGTTCATCGAAATGATAATGTAATCTTTCTGATCTTTCAGGAGAGAGATGATTCCCGCCCTTACACCTTCAAAGGGAGTAAGATCACGGCTATTTCCCCCATCGATATTTGTCGCGTAAATATGGTAGTTTTCATTTCCCCCGTTGTCCATCGCATAAAACAAACGATCGTCGTTGATCCATCCGTATCCTTTGATCGGCTCCTCTTTTTCTTCGATGGCACGAATCACCTCTCCGGAGGCAAGATTTTTTATATAAACATGGTTTTTAAGTCCATCCTTTTCTTTGTACGACAGATACTTTCCGTTTGGTGATAACTGGAATGCCGATGCATTGGGCCGGGCAAAGTAATCGGCCACACTGTATTTATAATCTCCCTTATCGAAGTCGACCAGTTTACGCAATTCTTCTTCATTCGTCACCAGATCGGGATTCCCGGGAAGTTTACTTTCAAACCGTCTTAAAGTAAGCGGGAGAGTCATTCCGGCCTGCTCGTAGTTTCCGGTAATACTGTCTCCCTGCAGTTCTCCATTATAAACGATCTGTGCCGCAGTCACTCCCAGTTTGAGCCGATTATCCGACAGTTCTGCCACATCTACCGGTATGCCGGCCGCTCCCTGCATAGGGACGTCCATTGTACCGGATAAATTCCCGTCTTCCCCGGTAAGGTGGAAAATCAGTTCCAGATCTATCCCTTGCACCGAAAGGGTGCCTTTCCAGTCACCTGCAATAGTTTGCGCATTCAGACTCATAGTTGTTACAATCACGGCGATCAATGCGCCAATTCTTTTTATTATGTTCATATGATTAATTTTAATGCAAGTAAAACAAACAGAATATAAAATTGTTGAAAATAATCTCATATTCCGGTACGAATGTAAAATAATCTATTTGTATCGGCAAATAATTTTGCTCTTTCTTCACTATTCTTAATTCTTATTCCACATCAAGAGAGCTTTCCATCCCTATGAGCTGTGAGGGTGGATTTTCTTTCTTCGCAGGGTTTTCCATCATGATTAGCTGCTCATATTCTGTTTATTAATCCAAATTTAAATGATGAACAAAGGGGATTTTGAACAAACGCCCGTTTTCCTTGGGACAAGCGATCCCGATTTCCACGTACCTGTGGAACGTGTGTACGCTTCCACCAATATCCTGCGGGAAATGAATGCCTCTGTCACCGAAAAGGTCTATCCAAACCGCGGGCATACCATCTCCGAAGACGAAATTGAACAGGTAAACCGGATTATCTTTTGATATGAAAGTAACCCGTATTTATACCGATACTAACGGTGATTCCCGGTTTGAGGATATCGAAATACTGTTGTTCGACCGTGGAGAAATTGGCCGCCTGTCTGAAAATATCGGAGTAAAGTCTCTGCAATTCAGAACAGTCCCACCCGATTACGACTACGATTTCCATCATGCCCCGCAACGCCAGTATATTGTTTTGTTAGACGGCGGTGTGGAAATCGAAACATCCCTGGGAGAGGTACGTCAATTTCAAACCGGCGAAGTTCTTTTGGTGGAAGATACAACCGGTAAAGGACACCGCACTAAGAATTTAGAGAAAAAGGAACGTACGTCAATTTTTATTCACTTAGCCTGAAACGAGTATGATAACCGTTCTCACCCGGGAACGTTTTCTATAAGCGAATACAGAAGAAAAACAAGTTTTTCCTCTGTTGAGGTAGAATTGAAAATCGAGAAGCGAAGCCGACTCAAAACGACTAACTTCAGTGAACATGACAATATGGGAGTTCCATACGACCTTACTATTAAAAATAAATATTGTCGTATGGAGAACTGTTTACCGGAATATTCAAATTCTTAAAGAAACGATGTCACCCTGCGTAAGAATTACTTTGTAAACTGAACTGTTCTCCCCTCTGCGGCACTTTGTTTCGCCGCGTCCAATATTTTCACGACAATCAGGTTGTTTTCCAAAGAAGAAAGGTCTGTGACTTTCACTTTGACATCTCCCCTTATCACATTTGCGAAATAGTTAAATGGCTCTTTTGCTTCCAAAGGAGATTCGGTAACTTTTTCTTCGCGCTTTGGAGTAGAACGCGCTAAACGGTATTCCAGATCATGGCTATTGAGCACACTTACATACCCCTCCTCTCCGTAAATAGAGAGGTCTTTCCTGTCTATAGGCCAGTTCCACGATCCTTGAATCACTGCCTGTGCGTGCGGATAAGTCAGAATAATAGTTGCTTGGTCATCTACTTCGGGATAAACCTCCGGCTTGATCGTCTGTAGTATTGCCGTAACAGTTTCAGGTTCCTCATTCTGCATAATCCAAGTCATCAGGTTAGCTCCGTAACAGCCAAAATCGGTTACCGCCCCTCCTCCATTCAGGACAGGATCAGTAAGCCACTCCAGAAATTCGGGAGAGCATCCGATCTCCACAGGCCCTTTATGTCCGTCATTGATAATGACTTTGTTAATATCTCCGATTTCCTGCTTCAGGACAGCCATTTCGAAAGCCTTGTAATGAGCTGGATACCATGTTGTTTCGTAGTTGGTCAAAAGGTGAATATTATTTTCCCGAGCCAGTTTTTTCATTTCTTCGGCGTGTTCGGTACTCACTGCCAGCGGTTTCTCCACCATTACATGGATTCCTCTCGGTGCACATACCTCTACGGTGCTTAAATGATCATAAATCGAATTAAAAGCGACCACTCCTTCCGGTTGGGTCTTTTCAACCATTGTGGCCAGGTCATCGTATACGATATTCATATCGAATCCGTATCGGTCTGCCAATTCCTGTGCTCTTTTTTTATTGGGTTCGGCAATACCGACAATAAGGATATCGGCACGTTCCTTATATCGATTCAAAAGGCCGTGTACATGATCATGCGACAAGCCGTCAATTCCAATTCTAACAGGATTACCCGATGGCGGCGTATCAATAAGCTGCTTACAAAGCAAGCCTGCAAGAAGAATAAGGCCGATTAGTAAAACAGGGAACCTCATATAGCATTCTCTCAGATGTGTTATAAAACTGTGAAACATTTATCAAACTATTAAGCAAGAAAAACTACTTAACGGATCATTATACACGAGCAAATGTAGTAAAAAAAATTTCACTCCATCTATAACACAGACAGTATATTACAAAATCTTACGTTTTTGTCCCAAATAAATAATCCCAATTGTATTTATTTGTAATTTCCAATAAAAACAACCCAAGTGAATAATCTATCAGTTTGCCATGCACCCATGCTCGTTTACCGAATTTCTAACTGCCACAGGCAACGGGACAATAGAGAAGACGAAACCGATCATGATATTGCTGTTAGGATTTGGTCGGGACAATACAGTGTGGATAAGGTGGAGGCGTTTGCCAAAAAAGATTTTTAGTTAATTAACCTACCTTTTTATATGATTTATGGGTTACCAGGAATAATCGACCACTTAACATGGAACAACCAAAAATAACGCAAAAAATCAGGAATATTTTTGCTATATAAAAATAATACCATAATTTTGCGTCCATATTGGTACACATTATAAAAAAGCTATGTTAGTTATAAGTACGCGTGAATTTAGAGCCAAACAAGGAAAATACCTTAAACTGGTAAAAAATGGGGAGGAAGTAATTCTGAAATCAAGAGAAAACGGAAGCTTTGCCCTTACACCTGTAACGGAATATTCCACGCTTATCCCTAAAGAATATATTCTTAAAACAAAAGACGAAGACCTGAAAAGGGCTATCACAGGGGAAGAACTTCTGGAAAGACTTATTCCCCGTGTGGAAAAACTGTTTGATAAATGAGAGTTTTATTCTTACCCGAAGTTGAAAACTATCTCTTTGAACTAACAGAAATATTGTACAAAAAAGAATATTTTGGTTTTAAAGAGAGAGCGGTTAAATATGTTGTAGATTTGGAGAATGATATAAGAACAAATCTAATGAACAAAATAAAGCGACCCGCACCTCCTTTTTTTGACAGATACGGAAAAAAAATGTTATACTCTGTATTTACAAAATCCAAGGCAACACATTGGTACGTGTTTTTTAATGTATATGAAGATACCGGAGAAATTATTTTATTAGTACGTTATATAAGTAATAACCACATAATCGCACAATTTCTATAATTAAACTTTTCCCTTACGTTTTTGGGTATTAAGACTCTAACAGGAATATTCTTAACACGGAAATTCTCATGGCGTACAATGCAGAAAGGAACATGGTGACCTGAGGGTATTCCGTATAGTTTTCAGGGTCATTAAAAAGGAACAGGGCCTCCATACCACTCAAATCATAGTTCGACGCAAAGTAGTCAAGCCACGTCATCTGCCACATCACATATTCATAAGGGGTGATTTCCTTTCTTTCTCCGAACAATGATTTGAATGAGAGTTCGGTTTTCTTCAGCTTATCATCCTGTATCTTTATCGCCATGTCTTCCAGTTTCAAAAGGGCATGATCAGGGTATTGTTTAAGTGCCCTCTTTATCCTGGCTTTTTTTTCCGAAGGATCATCAAGGATATCTATTTCGAGAAAGTCAACGTAAGGAAGTTCTCCCCAACGCTCACGGATATATTCGCTCAATTTTGCTTCGTTGGCATCTTTGGTCAGATACGACAAATCTTCATACGTGAAATCATTTTCATTCTGTAAACCAAGCATCTGCCAGTAAGCGGCATTGGTGATGGTATAATCACGCGCCTCTTTGTTCCATTTCGTGACCCACCTGTTTACTTCCTTAAAATCCGTAAGATCATCATACAACAGATTTGTGAGCGCTCCAATTCTTTTGAATTTCTCCTCTTCGTCCGGATCTTCATCGTCACGGTGATTTTCAAACATCCCGTCTTCCGAAGCCACGTTTTCTAAATATTGGGTTAACTCCAGAAAAATTGCGACATTCTCTTTGTAACTATTTCCGGAATATTCATCAAAAAAATCATCCTCGTTATCCCAGATATCGTCGTCATCATCATCATCATCGTAAGAGTCATCAAACGGATCACCCCCCCCTAACACATAATCATAATTACCGGCACCAAGCGTCTTTTCCAGCCTGTTCATAATCATTCCAGCCATTGTATCATCCTCCAAAGGCCCCTGCACAAACAGGGGTTTCCCATTTTCACCACCACAGTGGATATCGATCAAAGGGATCTTGTCACTGTCCTCTTCAAGCATGTATTGTGTGATGGAGAGAAAATCCTTATGCGGTTCGAAACCGATTTCCTCGGCATATTCCCACCCGGCATGAATGATGTTGTGACCCAGATTGTATTCGCTTTCAATCATGCCAAGATTATCATCCAGTTTGTCCTTATACTCGTCAAACTCATACTCCGGAACATTGAATTGGTACAATGTATCCTTTATCCCGAGGCATTTCAGGTCGACAAGATAGGAGCAATAAGTAATATTCCCGTTCACATGTTTACGGGAAATAGTAACATGTGCAAGACCTTGTTCATCCCATCCATCATTGACAAAACATTTGAATATAGGAAGGTTACGGGCTCTCTGGCGGATATAGTTTTCCGGGGAAAGGATCTGTGGAGACTGCTTCTGTTTCTTCTTCATAATGGATGATCACATTGGGGTGAATAATGATGATTTCGGCACAAAGGTACAATAATTCTTTCAGGGATAAATGTTTTCCACTTCAAGTAAAATCCTGTTTTGGCAGAACTTTTAACCAACTCCACACTACCGATTGTAAATTATGCTTTTTTGCATAATTCTTTTTTGCATAAATCTAGCTGATATTATATATGATCAACACGAATGGGAGATAATCCTTCAGTTCGGCTCTTAATACGCTTAGCGCCTTGCTGATATAAGCCTCTATTGTTTTGGGAGAGACGGACATTTCCTCCGCTATCTGATTGTAAGTCATATTCCCAAACCGGCTCAGTTCAAAGGCTCTCCGCACGTTTTCGGGTAGTTGCTTCAAGGCAGTATGAAGCATTTCTTCCAGTTCCCCAATCGTATAAATCACTTCGGGGGTATCGGTGGTAGCCGAAGTAACCTGTATCCCGACATGATGCTGCCGTACGGATTGCTTACGAAGATAATCCGTACAATTGTTCTTTACACTGGTGATCAGTAAATTTTGAAATTATTCCCTGATAGGAAGCTAATTAAAGAGAGGGTGAAATCCGTTGTGGATACACCCTCTTTCTCTTTTACTGTATAATCCCAAGTTTTATTGCCGGCCAGTTATACCTTTGCAGAGCTTACGTCCTCATACCCGACATGTATTTGTTACCGGTTGGGTGTATCCCAGACCCGGGTCTCCGCACAATGGATCATGGCAATCTGATCGCCCGCCTGTAGTTTGAACTCGCCCGCTTCGAGCGTCCACTCTCCTTTTTCATTCACAAAAGCAAGGTCGTCGGCCGCCAGTTGCAGCATAACGGTTTTGGTTTCACCCGGTTCAAGAGATATCTTTTCGAATGCACGCAAACGGCGTACGTCGGGCGAAAGGGAGGCCACCATATCGCTGCTGAAAAGCAGTACCGCCTCTTTGCCGGCTACCGTTCCGGTGTTCTTCACATCCACGGTCACGGTCAGCAGGTCGCCCGACACAAAATCTTTCTTGCTCACTGCTAAATTAGCATACTCAAATATGGTGTAGCTCAAACCAAAGCCGAACGGATATTGCACCGAAGTCTGTGCTCCGTAATCATAAGCGCCTTCCATCTTACCGTCGATATTCTGGCTGGGCTTATGATCGTAGGTGATCAATCCATGTTCGAACTTGGGATAAGTATAGGGCAACTTCCCGCTGGGATTGACATCTCCCGCGAGGATATCGGCCAGCGCATCTCCCCCGAAATTACCCGGGAGATAAAGCTGAAGTACCGCTTTGGAATCGGGTTCAATCTTACGGATCAGGCGTGGTCGTCCTTCATTCAATACCAGTATAACCGGTTTTTCAGTCTTTTGCAAAGCAAGTGCCAGTGCTGTCTGATTCTCCGACAGCACCAGTTCATCCAGGTTACCCGGTGTTTCGCAGTAGGAGTTCTCTCCCACACACAATACGATATAATCCACTCCGGCTGCAGCGGCTACCGCTTTTCCGATCTCAGGCGGATTTTCTTCGTAATACTGGCCATCCATCTTATAGGTAACTCCCGGCTCATATCTCACGTTCGTGGCACCAAATTTGTTTTGCAACGCTTCGTAGATGGTATTGTAATCCTGGGCGAACTCTTCGGTTTTTTCTCCCTGCCAGGAATAGCTCCACCCCCCGTTGAGGGTACGCATAGAATGTGCGTTAGGGCCTGTCACTAAGATACGGGCATTGGCCGGCAGTGGAAGGATGTTGTTTTCATTTTTCAACAGAGTGATCGCCTCATCTGCAGCTGTTTTCGCTACCGCTTCGCTCTCACTGCTCCCAAAGTCGGGATATTCGGAGCGTGACCAGTAGGGACGTTCAAAAAGCCCCAGACGGAATTTCAAACGCAATACCCTGCGTACTGCATCATCGATCCGTTTCATAGGCACCTCACCCTCTTCTACCAGTTCTACTAAAGTGGGGCAAAACGCAAGGTTATACGGCTCCATGACTAAATCGATACCTACATTGATAGCCGTTTTCACTGCCCCTTTATAATCGGTGGCAATCCTGTCGCGCGAGAGCAGGTTCTGCACATCGGCCCAGTCGGTCACAATCACGCCATCGAACGCGAGGTCCTCTTTTACCCATTCGGTCAGCAGCCTGTAATCGGCATGTGTGGATACACCGTTGATGATGCCCGAATTGACCATCAGCGAAAGCGCTCCTCCTTCTACAATAGAAGTGCGAAAGGGTTCAAAATATTTCTCACGCAGTTCGCTTTCGGAAATAAGGGCCGGCGTACGGTCTTTACCCGAGACCGGTACTCCATAACCCATATAATGCTTCACACAGGCCGCAATACGATGGCTCCCTACACTATTCCGGTCATCACCCTGAAACCCGAGTGTAGAGGCCAAACCCATCTGCGCATTGAGATAGGAATCCTCGCCGTAACTCTCCCACTGACGCGACCAACGGGCATCTCTCCCCAGGTCCATAGTAGGCGCAAAGGTCCAGGGAATATTGCTGGCGCGGGTCTCATAGGCCGTGATACGGGAACCCTCCTTCATCAGGTCGAGGTTAAAGGAGGCAGCCATACCCACACCCTGAGGAAAAAGGGTGGATCCGGCAGTATAAGTGGTTCCGTGAATGGCATCAATGCCATAGAGCACCGGTATACCTGTTTCGGCCAATGCCCTCTCCTGAATAGCTTGTACTGTTTTTTCCCAGACTTCAGTGGTACGTGCCCGGTTGTTGGCCGTATTCAGGATGGAACCCACCTTGTATTTGCCGATCACCGTATCAAGCATGGCGGGATCGATTTCGAAAGGTTCGTCGCTAAAATAAACATTTCCCCCTTTTCCGATCACGTCGAGCGTGAACTGCGCCATTTGCCCTACTTTCTCCTCGAGGGTCATCTGCGCCATGATACTGTCGATCCGTTTTTCAATACCGGTATCCAAACCCAAGCCAGATGCTTTTTTATTTCCCTCGTTACAGGCAACCACCAAAAGTACCGTAAGGATAAAAAAAATGATTTTTTTCATTTTTAATTTTTTACTTTTTCTGATATACTCTTACGTAATCAATTTCATAGGAGGCAGGCAATGCCGATTCATCTACCCCTTGGGCGCCCCCCCAGGATCCGCCCCAGGCCAGATTAAGCTTCAGATAGAATGGATTGAAAAAAGGCCACGTATCTTTGTTCCCGGCCTTATCATTGGGAAAATGGAAATATTCAACTCCATCCACAAACCCTTTGATATAATCGGGAGTCCATTCAGTAGCATAGACATGGAATTCGGTTGAAGCATTCTGTATGGTTCTTGATGCACCTTTCTGTGTTTGATTCGTATGATTGTATGCTTTGGTATGTACGGTAGAATGCACGACATTGGGATCATAACCCACATATTCCATAATATCGATCTCACCGTCATCGGGCCAAGCGGTAAAATTTTTCGGCATCATCCAGAAGGCGGGCCAAGTACCTCTCCCAACCGGTAATTTCAGGCGTGCCTCAAAATAGCCGTATATCCAGCTTTTATCCGTATTCATACGGATGGAATAAACCGTTCCGTCTATTTTTTTTGCAGTGATAGTGAGAATACCGTTTTTTACGACAGCCAATTGCTCTCCATCTTTATCACCGCTGACATAGTGCTGCAGTTCTCCATTTCCCCAGCCTCCGCCACCGGTTTCGTACCACCATTCGGAGGCATTGGGGCGATCGCCTTCGTCAAACTCATCGTTCCACACCAGGGTATAACCTTCCGGAGCCTCGACATTGGGCACTGGTTTGCCTTCCTGTTCTACCGGAATACTGACCCGTTGGGTTCCCGCTTTAACGACAACCGCACCTTCACGCGCTGAAGTACTCGTGTTGGCAGCAATGGTTACCGTTATCGTTCCGGTAGTATTGACGGAACCCGTAGGACTGCAGGTAATCCAATCTTCGTTACTATAGGCGGCCCACTCGCGGTCAGCCGTAACATCAATAGTCGAAGTCTCCTTACTATAACCTACATAAATTTGGGTGGGAGAACAAGTAACGCTCCCGCTTGCTTCAATTTCGTTGTCTTTACTACTGCAGCACACTATAGCAAGCGCAAGTACCGACAAAAAAAATAGCTTCATTTTATTCATAATCATATAATTAAAAGCATGTACGGCAAAACCATGATGCCGTACTATGCTATAGATTCATTATTTTATTCGTTGCATTCGGATTCTTTCAGGATAATGCTGCTGATGGTGACTTCGGCATTCGCAGGATTTCCCCCAAAGTCAAATACCAAATTTATCTTATCAATGTCAATTCCATCCATAGCAGGCATCTTAAACACATAATCCTCATACGCGGTAAGATCAATATTCTTAGTGAAGAAAAACGTATTGTCATCGTCTACTTTGGTGAGTTTGACAGTTACTGACCTGATATCCTTGCTTGAATTAAAGATACAGCGAAAATCATACTTATTCGCAGCGCTGGTCGCAATATTGTCTGTTTTGAAATGGACCTGTGCCTGCCATTGGGAAAATGTTTCTTCGGACAACGTGATTTTGTACGAGTTGCCGTCAGCCACGAAGCCGGGGTCTGCTATCTGGTTCCAACCCGGGGCATAATAAAAGAAGTTCGTATAGCTAACCGACTTCCACATATTGCAGTCCGAGTCCGGCAGCCAGTTCACATCATCTTCTTCAGGTTCTTCGATGACAGTGCCGTCGTCGCAACTATGCTCTTTCAATACGGTACGACTCACAGTAACGACCGTTTCTGCCGCATTACCGCCAAAGTCGAGCACAAGGCTTACCTTCTCCATGTCAATGCCGGCCATATCTGTCTGAATAAAGGTATAATCTTGATATGCTTTCAGTGAAATACTTTCCTGAAAGTAATACACTCCGTCGTCTCCCGTCTTAACCAGTTTTACTGTTACATTGTTGTGATCCTTGGTAGAATTGAAGATAGTCGAAAAATCATAATTCGTTGCCGCATTAGTAGATAAGTCAGTCAGGAATTTCACTTGCGCCTGCCACTGGTCGGAGGTGGCCTCGGGCAAGGTAATCTGATAAGAATTACCGTTGTCGGCAAAGCCGGGGTCATCTATCTGGCTCCAACCCGGGGCATAGTAAAACTCGTTTGTGAACGTTGCCGTCTTCCACATGTTGCAATCATTATCCGGATCATAACCGCCCGGTTTTGTTTCTTCACCGCTTGTCAGGATATAATGCCACGCAATAGATCCGTTGTCCGAAATCAGCTCTATTTTAGTAGGTGAAATACCTGCCAGCTTATATTTCGGAGTATTGTAAATATCGTCGTTGGCGATATATGGGAACAGCGTGTGTGCCGGGAACGTCAGGTAAATGTCGTTTCCTTCCGCAACAAAATCATAGGTGGTTACCTGTTCTGAAACGGCCGCCATAAAGTCATTCCCATCGTTGGTATTATATTCGCTGAATACGGAACAACCGGCATTCACATACACCGTGCCTCCCACACCCGGATTATAGGTATAGTCCATACCTGTTGTAAAGGTAAGTATATCGTCATAAAGCCCCCAAGCTGCTTTCTCGTTAGGCGATGCGCTCCACCAGCCCGTCCCGTCTGTTCCCGATTCTCCACAAGCCAAGTGCGCAGGTTCGCTGGCAGCAATTGACCATGTTTTGCTTTCAGTTCCGGCAAAGAATGTAATGTACTTGTTAAAGTCAACCATCGAGTTGTCAATCGTAAACGTCTTGATGATGGAACCATCGCTGATACCGTTTGCATTCCCGATCTTGATCTCTACCGTATAGGTGCCGGCGGTACTATAAATTTTGGTAAGCCCGTTCACTGTGGAATAGGTGATTTTACTTTGTTCCTCAAAAATCCATACAGGATAAGCAGCCTTATTATTTAATGTGAACGTTACCTGGTTGATTTCCTGGTCGACAGTGATATTCACGTCAATATCCGCGGCCAGGGGAATACCAGCCTCATTCGGCGATGTAAAACCATCCGGGGAACAGCCTGCCAGGCAAAAAGCTATCGCCGCCATCAAGAGGGTAACCCTTATATAGCCATATATATTTTTCATAATTCTTCTATTTTATTTAATAGTTATTCTGAGTTAACGTACCTTGCGCCGCATCAATCTCATTTTGAGGAATGGGCAGGTATTTTTTATTGGGTGTCCATGAGTTTGTACGGTACTGTCCATCCGGAACAAGCACGGTAGTTGCTTTACCGGTACGTACCAAATCCCAGTAACGTTTTCCTTCGCCCACAAATTCCAACCGTCGCTCCTGAATGATATTGTCTACCGTGGCAGGAATGCTTCCCAATCCCGCCCTGTCGCGTACTTCGTTTAAATAGTTCTGTGCCGTTCCCTTACCTGAAACACCGCGGGCTAAAAGCTCGGATGCGTACAATAATGTTTCCGCATACCTGTAAACACGGAAATTGTTATTGTAGTTCATATCGGCATCAGCAGCATGTCCTGCATTACCACCCACACGGGGCAGGTACTTCCTTAAAAAATATCCGGTATCCTGATAACGTCCTGTGTAAGTAGCACCAGTGGAAACGGTATAGTCGGCAAAATTAAGGATACCCCCATCGCGACGTTCATCGGCTTCGTCATACATTTCGTAAGTTTCCACGCGAACCGGTTCAAATCCCCATCCGCCTTCATAATCCGGACTGCTGCCCAGATTGTTTATGCCTATAAATTTCGGATAAACTGAACCACCGGCGCCAGTAGCATTGTCCCAGGCGCGTTTACCGGCAGTAGAAACATAATTGATCTCGAAAATCGACTCGGTATTCCATTCTCCCGCTTCTTCCCAGATTGAAGCAAAATCGTCTACCAGGTCGTAGCTGCCGGAAGCGATGATCTCTTCCATATAGCTGAGAGCTTTGGAGTATCTGCTTTCGTCCTGCTGGTACATTACCACTTCAGTATAGAGCATATATGCCATGGCTTTCGATACGCGTCCATACCATTGGGCCGTTGTACGCATAGGTAATCCCCCGTTATCGATCGCGTCTTCCAATGATGTTATTATTCCGTTATAAACATCATCGGCTGCGCTTTGCTCATGTATATAAGGAAACGAGAGATTCTGTTCATAATAGGGAATATTGCCCCACAATTTCCACAACCACGTGTAATAGAACGAACGTAATATTTTTGCTTCGGCTGTATAAAGAGCCTTGTTTTCATTAGAAATATCAGTTACATTTTCAATGTTTTCCACTACAACATTCGAACGGTTTATACCGGAATAAAATGTCGTCCAGAGATCACTTACCACAGAGGTGGGCAAAGCATTGTAATTAGACATACGATGCAAATAAATACAGTCATTTTCATCGGCTCCCCCGACGTAAACGTCATCAGCCATCACATCTGAGACCAAACCGATATGCGTATATTGCCCCCATGCATAGTCAAACCATTTTAACGGGTCGTATGCGGCAACGAGTGCTTCAAAGATCCTTTCATCCGAATTATAATATTCGTCAACAAAAACCTTGTCGGGCGATTCTACATCCAGAAAATCAGTTGTGCAGGACGTTCCCGTCATACCCAACAGTATGCAACTTATTAAAATTAAAATATATTTTTTCATACGATAGTCAGATTAGCAATTAAAAATTTAAATTTAACCCGAATGTATACGTTCTCGCCTGAGGATATATACCCCGGTCAATACCGATCTGTGTGCCTCCGGCGGAGATTTCGGGATCAAACCCTTCATATTTTGTGAGAGTCAGCAGGTTTTCAGCTGCTACAAAAAGGCGCAAGCTTGAAATCAGAAGATTTTTCGTCATCCCTCTGGGGAGCGTATATCCCAACTGTATGTTCTTCAACCGCCAATACGAACCGTCTTTCACGTACAAATCGGACGACAGCCAGTTGTTATTATCATCGGTAAAGGTGAATCGCGGAATACGGTTGGAAGTCCCTTCGCCGGTCCAACGATCCAACATATACGAAGGCAGGTTGATATAAGCGATATCCGTACGGCGCGTCGCATCAAAAATATCGTTCCCTTGTGTACCCTGCCACATCATGTTGAAATCAAAATTTTTCCATGCAACAGAAAAATTCAAGCCAAATGTCCAGTCGGGCATACCTTTACCGATTTTGGTCTTGTCGTTATCATCAATTTTACCATCTCCGTTTATATCGACGAAACGTACATCCCCCGGCACCGCTTTAGGCTGTATCAAAGACACATTTCCATCGGCATCGGTATGGGTATAACTGTTGATTTCATCCAGGTTCTGGAAAATACCGTTGGTTTTATACCCGTAGAAGAAAGGGAACGGTTGGCCATTTTCGGCTCTCGATACAGTTCCCACATTCTGGTAATTGTCGTAATTCTCGAATCCGGTTTCATTACCCAATTTAATGAGTTTATTTTTCAGGTAGGTAGCATTCCCCCCGATACGGAAGTTAAAGTCGGATACCTTGAATCTATAGCTTGTTTCGAATTCAAAACCGGAGTTTTCCATTTCTCCGACGTTACCCCAGGGTTTGGATTCACCCACATAAGAAGGGATGGGCATTACCATTAGCATACCGTCCGTAATTTTCTTGTAATAATCACCACTGAATGTTAATGCATTTCCAAGCAATCCGAAGTCAATACCGATATTGGTCTGTATGGATTGTTCCCAACGCAGGTCTCTGTTTGCCAGTCCGTTTGGTTTGGTACCGTTGAGCAGTCTTATGGCATCACCTGTCCCGAAGAAATAATTATTTCCGGTTTGGGTAAGCGCTACGTAGCGGAAATCATCGAGATTTTCGTTACCGTTTTTACCCCATGAAAACCGGAGTTTTGTGCTGTTCAGCCAATCGGGACGGTTTTGTGCAAATTCTTCGTTCATAATATTCCATCCCAGCGAGAAGGAGGGAAAGGTGGCCCAGGGATTGTTGGTCCCGAACCTGGAAGAACCGTCGCGGCGAATAGTTGCCTGAAACATGTAACGCTCGGCATAGTTGTAGCTTAACCGTGCGAAATAAGAAGCCAGGGCATGAGGATTAGTAGCGCCTCCGTAAACCGACATGTCGCCGTTAGCAGCGGTACCGGTCGTAAAGTTAATATTCGCCTTGTTGGGATTTTCTTCCACCATATAGTAATTGCTGCCACCCAACTGGCGTCCGTTGGTTTTCTTCGCCGATTGTCCCAACAGTACGGTTACGTTATGTAGTCCGATGGCTTTATCGTATGATAATGTGTTCTCTAACTGCCATACTAAAGAACGGTTCATCTCCGACCATACGGATGATTTCTCAGCCTTATTGGATTGTCCCAGGTAATACACGGGAGTCCAACCGTCAGTACCCCAGAAAGCCAGATCCGTTCCAAACGACGACCGAAATTTCAGATTATCCCAAATAGTCAGTTCGCCCCAGAAATTGGCAATAAACTTGTCGGCATTTCCTTTCTCGCCCGGTAAAGTCAGCGTGGCCAACGGATTGACAATTTCATTATAGTCTGAGCCGGCAATGGTATAGATACGTCCATTATTTTTATCGCGTACGGGACTAAAATTCGTTACGTTGGCATATCTTTCGAATACGGCATCCTCGTCTTCTTCATAAATTCCGAGGATAGGCGAGAAAGCAAGTGCACTGCCCAAAGGTGAACCATACTCCGAATTAGTGGTAATACCTTGCGACTGGATGCGCGAATAGGCCAGATTGGCGCCAAAGGTGACATTACTTAACCAGTTACGTTCATTCTTGGCATCCATGAGCACATACGTATTGTTGGAACGCAATGCAAGGCGTTTGTAATTGGAGCGGTCGAAATTTCCACCGACAATACCTTCCTGCGAATAATAACCTGCTGACAGGTAATAGTTGAGCCGTTGCGTGGTACCGCTCGCGCTGAACTGATGCTGGACTAACGGTGCATTATAATTGAAAACTTCCTTTTGCCAGTTTGTACCTTCCCCGAAGGAATAAGGATCGGCATAAAAGGGTGAATTTCCCCCGTTTATCCTGCCTTCGTTCATCAATATCGCGTATTCGGTGGCATTCAGCACGTCCCGTTCTTTCCATGGACTTTGCATACCATATGAGAAATCATACGTAAAACTCACTTTTCCCTCTTTTCCCTTTTTCGTAGTAACGAGAATAACACCATTCGCGGCGCGCGTACCGTAAATAGCTCCCGAAGCGGCATCTTTCAATACTTCTATGGATTCAATATCGCTCGGGTTAAGGTAATCAATACCTCCGTCAATCGGCATGCCGTCCACAATATAAACAGGATTGGAATTGTTAATGGTTCCGATACCACGCACACGCACCTTTGCTGCGTCACCGGGCTGACCGGAAGCGGAAGTAACGGTAACACCTGCTGTAAGCCCTTTCAACGCATTATCCACCCTGACGGGAGCCGTAAAGGCGAGATCATCGGCAGTTACACGACTAATAGCGGCTGTCACCACACTTTTGCGCTGTACACCATACCCGATTACCACCAGTTCATCGAGCACTTCGGTATCTTCCTGCAATTGTACGTTAAGCACGGTCTGATTAGTAATCGTAAATTGTTGCTCCAGATAGCCGATATAAGATACGCGAAGCGTAGCTCCTCTCGGTACGGATAACGCATAATTCCCATCTATATCAGTTACGGTACCAATCGTAGTTTCCGGAACGGAGATATTAGCCCCAATAACCGGATCATCATTTTCATCAGTCACCCGCCCGCTCAGACGTATTTCCTGTTGCGGAGCCTGCGTTGTTTCACTTGTTGCGGCCGTCGACTTATCAAAAATATAAATTTTGTTGTCTCTCAGCTCGTAACCGATATTACGGGGTGTAAACAACTGGTCCAACACCTGCGTAAGATCGGTATCGGTCACTCTGATAGTTACTGCATCATTCAGATCCACCACTTCCTTGCTAAACGCCAGGGTGTAGTCTGTCTGTTGGGTGATACTTTCCAGTACAGTTCTCAGATTTGTTTGGCTGAAATTCAGGTTCACTTTTTGTGCCGAACTGATTACGGTACTCAGCACAAAGAGCGACATCAGAATCATCCATCGCCTTTTCATTGGAATTTTTCCCATGGTTTGTTCTACATATTAAAAATTAGACATTAAAATTTTTTCACCTCACTAGAATTAATCTATCTCTCTACTTTTTATTACAGATACTGATTTAACACTTTTGAATGCTTGTTATCGCTTCTTTATAGTAGACACAGAGAAAAAGAAAAAGGATGAGTAAAAAGTAAAAATTTAACAAAATGATAAGAAAAACCGCAAAAAAATAATGATAAATCCTTTGAATAACAGGGTGTAAGATAAAAAAGAGAGACAAAAAAGGTCACAAAGATCCGGAGAAAAAGGGTCGAAGGACAACAGAAACAATATCCGAAACATATAAATATTATATCGGTCAATCGGAAGCGAAGAAGCGTTTTATATTTATTTTTCTCTCTTTCACTTCAATCTCAAAAGGATCGAGCACTGTAATTTTACCGGCTTCGATCGTGAAAGTACGGGTATAATCTTTACACTCGGAGTGTTCAGGCAACGTTTTGGTATCGAAGGTAATGGTATAGGTTCCCATGGGCAGGAAAGTGGTAAATTTTCCGTCGGCATCGGTGACAACGGTTTGAACAACTGTTCCGTCGGTATTTATTACTATAAATCGAAGACCTTCATACCTCGGCAGAATCTCCACACTATTCTCATCACTGATATAACCGACACTTCCCTGTAATGTACCGCTTTGTTTGAGGGAAATATTGATCACCGTTCTGGCACTTTTGGCAGTGATTTTCTTCCGGTCGAAGAACCAGCGTCCCGTCTGTATCGGCTTCACTATATACTCGCCGTAGGGTACCAGCGAGTAGCGCACCTTTCCTTCTTCGTCCGAAATAAAGGCTTTGTTATCAATGTTCAGCAGATAGCCTCCGGCCGGCTCATCTCCGTCATCATAACGGTTATTGGCGTTATGGTCGTAATAGACTTGAGCGACTACCTTGCTTTTCCGCCCCTTCATCGGCTGCGATTTGCTGAAATTCCATGTCACTCCCACCTGCACGTTGAACATATTACTGCTATTGATAAACGTGTATCTGTACCAATAAGCGTTCATAAAAAAAGCCATATTATCTTTTGCAAAAAAGTTTGCAGTAAGGTTCGCCGACGGCACGCTGCCCTGATACACATCATGGCTGAAGTTGATACCTGACGAGAAAGATAATTTTTTAGAAATATTTTTATTGATGGAAACCGAAGAGGTAAACCGGTTGAACTCCTTATGCTGTTGCTTCGCCATCATATATTCATAGAGATAGTAAGCTCCTTTCTGGTATGAGGCGTCTATCATCACTTCCCGGAATGAGTAATTCAGGGTTGTTTTTGCCTGTCCCGAACGGCCACCCTCCAAAGGATCGGCAAAAAATCCTGCCTCCAGTGTGCCGAAGAGGGAGTGCCTCGCATTGGGACTTTGCCATCGCCCTTGCCATCCCATGCGATGAGAAACCATTCGCACATTCCCTGAAACAGTTCCTTCATCGAGCCATGAGGTGTATGAGGGGGAACTTTCACCTTGATGCCGGTAATAGAGTGACGAAGTTACTCTCCCTAATTTTGGCAATGAGAGCATGATATTTCCATAACTGTTCTCTGACCGGTAAGTATAAGTGTAGGCGTACGATTTAGGTGCCGTTCTGTTGTAACCAACACTGCCGCTGATATAGGTGTTTTCAGACAATCTTTTATTGACTCCCTGCGTAAAGGAGAGAGTTCCTTTTCTGCTTCCGGGAAAATATCCATCGCTGTAATAACCCGATCCGTCCAAAGCGATTCCGAAAGGCAGATTACCTCTGTACCGAAGTTCAGCTGCACCGGAGAATTTGCTGTCTGGTATGTTCTCATAGCTGCTCAATGCTCCATGCGTCTCCATATGGATGCTCCAATTTTTCCCTAACAAGCTTCTCCACTGAAGGCCTCCTACATTATATATTGCTTTTTCATAAGGGTTTTTCTGGTAAATATAGGTTGCTTCCATACCCCTATCTGAATTATTGGCTCCTAATGCGCCTTGTATGTAAAACGAGTAATACTCGGTAAACCATGGCTGTGAACCTATCAGGTTAAAATTCTGATCGACCGCCCCGAAAGTGAGCGTTTTTCTCCTGTCGGCAGTCGACAATATTGCTTTTGCGCCCCGGCCAAATAGCGGTAACTCCGTCTGTTCACTCACGTTGCCAATAGTGAACTCATTCTCTTCAAGCTTATACATCAACGAGGTATTGGTAATCATGGGTGTATGGCCGGAATTGTATTTGTAGATATTCCCTTTCAGGTGGAGATAGCCTGCCGGCAGGTTCATATATCCCCCACCCTGTAATTGCAGCATATTCGAAGTAGCATTGTACTGCCGGTAGCTCAATGTAACGGAATTGTCGGCCAATCCCTGTCCGGGATACAAATTACGGGCGGGATTGGTATCTATATACTTCCTATCTGTAAAAACATTCTGCACGGTAACGGTCTTACTCCCAAAAATCGTTTTCTCCCTCCCTTTCATGGCAGTGATATGCACCGAAAATTGTCCCGATGAAAGGAGATTGCCACTGGGAATAAAGCTGTGGATAAACCGTTTCTGTTCCATAGGCGCCATGGTGATTTTCATCTCTGTAAAAGCAGGTGCTTCCCGCAGGTTGGGAACATTAAACACCAATGTCACCTCCTGATATGTGTTTCCGCTGTTATTCACCGTTACATGCACCCGCACCGAATCCTCCGGACGGGTTATCATCAGTGGGGCGTCATCCGTCATGAAAAATATCTGCTCCCGCTCTTCAATATCGATGTAGGTTTCCCGGGCCAGCACCCTTTCCTTTTTTTCATTGAGAATGATATACCTGATAGCTTTTCTTCCCGCACCGATATCCTTGGCTGCAATTAACCGGTAAGCGACAAAAACACTGTCGTTCTGAGCAACAGAAATCTCCCGTTCACCCTGTGAAAGGGAACGGAGTTCCGAGAGTGGATCCAACAGGACAGTTCCAGTGAATATCTGCTCCGATCGATTGGTTATCTTCAGGATATGACTTATAACCTGTGCATTAACCGAAGACTCCCGTATCTCCAAGCCGACCGGTTCTTCCGCAACAGATTGAGCCTTTATTCCGTGGAAAGTATAAAGACTGATGAGCAATAATCCTGTGAAGCAGAGCTTTTTTCTATTGCGGAACATTTGCTATCGGGGAGAAATTTCATACATAAGCGATGTCTCGTATTGTTCGGGAGGAACATTGAACAGGCGCGAATCATTCGCTTCGGTAAAATAGGTAATATCAAAATTTACAGGTGTACCCCCGGTAGAGGGTCCCTCCAGTATGGTCTGGGTACCAGTAGAAAGCGTACGGGAATATATATTTCCGGTTCCCCCGCTTAATTGCAGGTGAACAATATCCAACGGTAAAGTATTGCCGGCGGAGGAGGAGAAATGAGAGGATACGGATCTTACCGTAACCTGATAGGCAGTAGTGGCGGAAACAGATAATCCGTCAACATAAGTAACACTTTTGCCGTTGATATAATCCGCCATCGTTTTAAATTCCAGCAGTCCATTAGATGCTTCCGTAGAAACCCGGATGGTGTACCGTTTCTCTTCAGGAGGAGGATTACCCAGATTGGTTACCTGTATCTTAAAAGTATGTTGCAGTCGGGCTATGGGTATATTATTTTTATCGTATAGCGTATATTCTATCTGAAACGGATACTCTTTCCATGCCTGCAGGGAATTCAAATAGCTGCCGGGAGCGACCGTCAGATTAAATCCCATAATAAAATCAAAATAATCATTTTGATTTGGGCTGTTGTTTATGATGGGGGCATTGGAATTGGGAACAAGGTACACTTCATTCGGTCCGTTTTGAAATGGAACGGATAAAGGCATTCCTACCTGAGTAACGCTGGGAATGGGTCCCGGTTTCAAATTACCGGATGTTCCGGTCGGGGAAAAACTTATTTTGTCTGCAGGAAATTCATTCCCTCCGTTTACAACCGGGTAGTTTACTATCCGGGCGGATAATTTCCAGTTCTCGAAAGTAATATTTCCATTACCGCTGATTTTCAATCTGGTAATATCCGATTGTGATACGGCACCTGAATAGGAACCCACACTAAGATAGTCGGATCCTCCCTGCCATGTCAGATTCACCTGACCGTATGCCGATATATGGAATAAGAGAAAAAGAAGTTCTATGTATATGAATAGCCTACTCATGAGTGAACTGCAGCTCTGCGGCTTCTATCGTGGTGCGGTCACCGTAATCGAGCATCACGGTGGCGATATATCTTCCTTTTTCCAGCTCTTGCCGGAGAGGAATCTGCATGATCCGACGGTCACCGGGCATCGTATAAAAATCGGCCGCTTCTATGTTCAATTCTTTACCGTCACCCTGGTTGAACAGACTGGCGCTCGCACGGCCGTTAATCCAAATATTACCCACATTGCTGAATAAGAGCATCAGCGAATTGGTTTCCTTATCGTATGCCAGATTCTCAATTTCCACTTTCTTTATTTCCGGAGCGTTGCCTTTACGGTATATTTTTATTCCCTGGCGGACATTGATCTTGATGGCTGCTCCCTGCGTATCTACGCCATCTACGGGATTCATCTGCGTTACAAATAGCATGGCCGTCTGTACATTCGCGTCACGGTCGATTTCCGCAGGTATGGTCATAATCAGATCGATCTCCCGGCTTTCTCCCGGCTCAAGGGTCATATACATGCCACCGGGCAGGCTTAGCCAGCCGGCACAGGAATTATCCAGTGAATCAGGCGGGAACATAAGGTTGCCACCATAACTATCGTATTCCCAATCCCCCATTGTAAGGGAGAAATTGAGCGGATGATCTTTACTGACATTGCTGACCAGTACTTTCTGTGATCCTGTCTCTCCCGGGTCCAGACTATAATATACCCGCGGCGGAGACACCGAAATCCCTACCTGTGAAAAGACGGTGGAAGGAATTATGAAAAAAAGTCCGGCAAATAGTAAAAAACAGTGGACAAACAGATATCTCATCGATTAGAATATTTTATTCAGTCGGGTCGGTCGTCCCTATTGATTGTTAAATACAAGTAATAATACCCTATTGAATATAAGATAGAGGGAGAGAGAAACGATTCAACCGAAACGTTCTCCCCTCCTTCTTTCTATTTTTAATAAATATACTTTATTTTGATACTATAGTGTAGGTAACCTGTGCTGTATATACTGATTCGGCATCATCATGGATATATCTATTGATGTACTGGTATGAGGCGCCGGCAGCAGTGTTATCGTACTTTATATTGTAATTAAGTACACTCCCCCCCTCGGAGGCTGTAATTATAGGGATATCTCCTGTCGTTAAAGCTTGTTCATTAAATTCACCCACTGCGGTATTTGTTCCAAGTGATGCTAAAATCTTCACATCACCGGCTGATATAACCTCCGCTCCGTCACCTCTCTTAAACTCCCCGTTCGATTTCACATTTACTTGAAATCCTCCGGTACTGAATACGGTCAAATGATCTTTTTGCTCGGAAGAGACACCACTCGCATAATGATCTTTTGTTTCGTACACGAGATCTACTGTTTTCTGACTCGGATTAACAACAATTGTCTGAATTGGTTTAAACCTGATATTCACTGTTACATTATCCGTATTCGACGGACCTTCTGCTTTCACACTGTTCACACACACTAAACCGCAAATGATCAAAGCGGCGATTGAAAGAAAGTTTTTAGTTCTCATTTTTGAATTAATTTATAAAGTGTTTATTTCTTTATGTGGTCTGTTTACCGGCCGACCATGCCACGAGTTTATATATAAAGGACATTTCATTATTCTTTACAGACACCTGAATCCGACAGATGCTAAGACAAAAATCCGGTACTCCATTGCTGTGCAATTTCTTTCGGGTTTTTACCTATTAAACTACTTGTAAAATAATCTTTTCTATGATCCGGATATCGAATCCTGCAGGGTGAAAGTGCAGATATCCTTAATACGAGTCAGTGAAGATGATTTTTGTATGCCTACTTATTTTTACTCTCTGTTCTATGTATAATCCATCATTTATTTAACCGACCCACGAATAAAGTTTTTCCGGGAAGCGCCTTTATTCCTTAAATACGGTTTAAGATACTAACCTACAACATATTACATCATATTCACTCAAAAAAGTGAGTCAAAGGTACGTCGACTTTTCGAAATAACAAAAAAAGGACATTATTTTTTATCTATTTAACATAGATAGCATTTATTGAATACTTTTAACTAAGGTTAAACATGCGTAATAAACTTAGTCCAAAATAGTTGTTTAAATTACATAAAAAACACACTGTTCATTTTTTAACGATTAATATAATAAATCATTAGATTTGGTGTCCGTTTTTTTATAAGATACTCTATTCGGCAACACATAAGTTGCATATTGATATATTAAGGATTTATAGTAAAACAAACAGGAAGAATGAACAAACAGGGAATCAGTGAAATCAGGTATCAGTTCTGCAGGGTTTATGAGAAGATTAAATAGAAACAGTAACCGTATCACCCTCGACAACAAATTTCACCGGGGATATTTTCTGAAGCTCCTTCAGCACATTTTCAATACCGGGTTGTTTGGTCGTTAGGGTATAACTGTAATTCAATGCTGCTGCATCTTGCACATGAAATTGCACATCAAATCTTCTCTCCAGTTCCTTTATCACTTCAGCAAGAGGGGTATCATAGAAATGGAGTACATTCTTTTTCCATAATGAAGCATTGGATGGATTGATAAGATTTCGCAAAGTTATTCTCCCGGTCGACTTATCATATTCTATTTTTTGTCCTGGCAACATGGGGTAGCTGTTTTGATGCACGTGAAAAGCGGTTCTCCCCTCATCCAGCACTACTTCTATAGTGTTGCTATTACCATAGGCTCTTACATTGAAAGAGGTACCTACTACCTCTGTCTCGGTATGCTGTGCGTGCACCACAAAGGGGCGGCTGCGATTGGAAGCCACGTTAAAATAGGCCTCTCCTTCGAGATAGATTTCTCTTTTTCGTAATCCGAATCTGTTCGGATAACGGATCTTTGTATCTGCATTAAGGAATACCTCTGTACCGTCCTGGAAAAAGATCCGCGCATCTTCTCCTTTAGGAACATATACTTCGGAATAGGTTGTTCCGGAGAAAAGATCGGTCTGTCTGTTCAGGTAAAAACCTAATCCTGAAAGAAGCAATATCGGCAAAAGAACGGCAACCACTTTGAGTAGATTTTTTCTGAAGCGGTTTTGGTAGATATTCCTGTCGATCCTTTTGTACAGGAGATCGGACTGTAATGGGGTAAATGATTTACCAAGGTCAGGTTCATTCTCCATCAGATAAGCATCTCTGTCGAGCATATCCGACAGGCATTGCTGCCCCTCGACCGTAGAAGAGAACCAATCGACCACCTCTACAGCCTCCTCTTTCGATGCCGATTCGGCTATAACCCTGTTAATAATATTTTTGTCCGATGATTGCATTTAATAAAGACTTTAGAGTCAAGAACCAAGACTTCTTAAACTAAAAGTGAAAAATGAAAGATTTCGGGTCTCGGACTTATGTCGCATTGATCCATTGGTAATTAGGAATTGGTAATTGCCAATTAAATCACTTTTCCACCATTCCACCATTCCACTTTCTATATTATATAGACACATATCCGGGTAAAAGAAATGAGTTTCGTTTCCTGTTTTTATAATAAGAGCATCTTAATCTGCTGAAAATAGGATCGTAATATTTTTAGAGATTCCTGATAATGGGACTTCACAGTATGAACTGATATCCCCATCTTATCGGCAATCTCCTGATTACTATCGGATGTCTTCAGTTTCCTCATACAGATTTCTTTTTTCTGAGGCGGAAGTTGTTCTATACATTTATAAAGCATTTCATACATCTGCTTTTCTTCCACCTCCCTCAAAATATCCTCTTGTGCGGGAAAATCGATCTGCGCATTGACATAGTTAAGAGAAACTGCCTCCTTATGATCGCGGATCATATTCAGAATATAATTCTTTGTCATCGTATAGAGATAATTCTTCAAATTTATCTCTATATGAATATCTGCAGTGGATTCCCACAATTTTACGAACACATGCTGTACGGCATCTTCCGCCATTTGTACACTCTTGAGGTATTTCAGCGCCAATGAATAGAGATACCGGTGATATTTTTGATATATCATGGAGAAAGCCTCTTTATCCCTCTTTTTTAATAAGATGAATAAAGCGTGATCTTCATTTCTCTCCTTACCCCGGAACTCTTTTTGCATACAGCTGCCGTTCTATTTGTTGATTCAGTGATTGGCTGATCATTAATTACCAAATTTCAATTACTAATTACCAGCTATCAACTGTCCATTGTCAATTATCAATTGTTACCGAAACATCTGAACAATCCTTTGAATACCACTTATGAGCATATCTATTTCCTCTTTGGTATTATAAAAGGCAAAAGAAGCACGAACAGTACCTTCCACGCCCAGCTCGCGCATCAGCGGTTCAGCGCAATGGTGTCCGGTACGGACTGCAATCCCCATTTTATCCAGTAGGGTACCCATATCGTAGGGATGAATACCATCCACCAGAAAAGAGATTACGCTGCTCTTATCAGCGGCATTCCCCAGGATTCGCAATCCAGATACGGCAAGCAGCTTTTCGGTAGCATACCGGAGCAACTCGTGTTCATAAAGATCTATATTCTCTAATCCTATAGAAGTAATATAGCGCAGCGCCGAAGCCAATGCAGCCGTTCCCACAAAATCGGGAGTACCCGCTTCAAACTTGAATGGCAGGCTGTTGAAAGTGGTTTTCTGAAATGAAACACTCGAGATCATCTCTCCCCCACCCTGATAAGGGGAGAGTGCATCAAGCCATTTCTCTTTTCCATATAATACACCAACACCAGTAGGTCCATACACTTTATGCGAAGAGAAAACCAGGAAATCGCAATCGATCTCACGTACGTCCACTTTTCGGTGCTGCACACTTTGCGCCGCATCGATCAGTACGGGGATATCGTGCCGGTGTGCTATTTCCACGATCCGACTTATCGGATTGACTGTCCCCAGCACATTGGAGATATGGGTAACCGCAATCAGTTTGGTACGGGAAGTGATCTTTTTCTCCAATTCATCCAGGATCAGTTCACCCTCGGCATTGATTGGCACCACTTCCAGTTTCAATCCGTAATAATCACACTGCAACTGCCAGGGAACAATATTGGAATGGTGTTCCATAGCTGTGATCACCAGTTCGTCACCTTCCCGGCAGAAGTCCCTGCAAAATGATGACGCCACCAGATTGATCGATTCGGTGGCACCTCGGGTGAAAACGATTTCATTAGAAGACGCAGCGTTGATAAATTCCTGAACCGTCCTTCTTGAAGCTTCATGCTCATCAGTCGCCGCCTGGCTAAGAAAATGCACTCCCCTGTGCACATTGGCGTTCACAGTGGTGTACATCTCGTTGATCTTATCCATGACACACTGCGGCTTTTGCGTAGTAGCAGCATTATCAAAATAGACCAGGGGCTTCCCGTATACTTCACGCGAAAGTATAGGGAAATCGGCACGTATCTTATGTATATCGAGTTCTTTCAATTCTATCTCGGATTTGGGATGTTGAAAGTGATTAATAACAAATTACTAATTACCACATTGGCACATTAATCATCACCTTCCCTCTTTTCACTTTTCACTATTAATTTTTCACTTTTCACTTACAAACAGCGCAATTTCCGCAACGCATCAGTTCTCCGCGGAAACGCTTGTCGATAAGGGTGATCAGACGCTCCTGCAATGTAGGAATACGAATCATATCTACCACGTCACGGGTAAATGCCACCATAAGTAACAGACGGGCCTCTTCTTTATCGATACCACGGGCACGCATATAGAACAGGGCATCCTCATCAAGTTGTCCGGTAGTAAGTCCATGGGAACATTTTACATCATCGGCATATATCTCAAGCTGCGGTTTTGAGAACATCTGTGCTGTGTCGGTCGAAACCAGGTTACGGTTCGTCTGATATGCCTGTGTTTTCTGTGCATCTTTCTCTACCAATATCTTCCCGCAGAAAACGCCGGTCGCCTTATCCTTCAACACATTCTTAAATAGCTCATTGCTGGTACAATTGGGTACCGCATGATCGAGAAAAGCAAAGTTGTCAATATGCTGTGTTTTATCGCAGATAGCCAATCCCCCTGCATGCGCTTCGGCATGTTCGCCTAACAAGCGAAACCGGTAGTTATTACGTGTATAACCGTTGTGAAGTGTAATACCGCTGGTAACCACATTGGAATTCTCTTTTTGTTCACTAAAGAGATTACTCAACCGGGTTACTTTTTCCGAATTCTCTTCAAGTTCGTAAAAATCAACCTGTGCCGAAGCACCGGCATAGATTTCCGTTACCTGGGTCACCACGAAGTGAACATCGTCCACAGCATGATCACAAACAAGCAATTTCACATGGGCATTCTCTTCCACGATGATCAGAATTCTGCGGTTCACATTCAGATCCACACCGCCGCGCAGGATATTGATCAACTGTAACGGTTTTTCAACCTCTACATTCTTAGGGACATACACTACAAAACCATCCTGGGCAAACATGGTGTTATAAGCCACTATGCCGTTATTATCCATGTCGGCAATCTGAGCATAATGCATATCAAACTGTGCAGGATACTCTTTTGCGAATTGCTGTAAACTACCCACGAAGACACCATCGGGCAGACCCTCTGTTTGCTCTGCTTTATCGTAATATCTGTCGTTAATAAGAAAATAGGTATGTGTAGAGAGGTTGGGGACGTCACATTTGAAAGCATCATAAGGATTGACCGGAATGAGAATATTCCGCAGGTTCAATCCCAAATCTGCATCAAAACAGCGCATTATGTTCGAATGCTTGTAGTCTTCCTGCTTTGAAGAGGGAAATCCTATCTGTGTAAATATATCGAAAGCTGTATCCCGGTGCCTGTTCAGTCCTTCCGTGGAATTGGCGTCCAATTCACCGCGATACTGCTTAAACAGATCTATATATTGTTGTTCAATCATTTTTATTCAGGGGTTACGGGGTTATGACTTTATCAGCCAGTCGTATCCTTTCTTTTCAAGTTCTAACGCAAGTTCCGGTCCGCCGGATTTAATAATTTTACCTGCATATAATACATGTACGAAATCAGGTTTGATATATTCCAGCAGACGTTGATAGTGAGTGATAAGAATAGTAGCGTTTTCTTTGGTCTGCAGCTTGTTTACACCGGCAGCAACCACTCTCAGGGCATCGATATCGAGTCCGGAATCGGTCTCGTCGAGGATGGACAACAGCGGATTGATCATCGCCATCTGAAAGATCTCGTTCTTTTTCTTTTCACCTCCCGAGAAACCTTCGTTCACCGAACGGCTTACCAACTGGCTGTCTATACCCAGTAAATCGCGTTTATCACGCATCAATTTCAAGAAATCGGTAGCCGATATCGGCTCCTCATTCCTGTATTTTCGTTGTTCATTGACCGCCGCACGCATAAAGTTAACCATACTCACACCGGGGATCTCCACCGGATATTGAAAACTGAGGAATATCCCCTCACGGGCCCGGTCTTCAGGTTCCATCTCCAGCAATTCCTTTCCTTTAAAAAGAATACTACCACGAGTAACTTCAAATTTCGGGTTGCCTGCCAGCACAGAAGCCAGAGTACTTTTTCCGGATCCGTTCGGTCCCATGACCGCATGTACTTCTCCGGCATTGACTTCCAGATCGATCCCTTTCAATATCTCCTGTTCTTCTACAACTGCATGCAGGTTCTTTATCTTTAACATATTTGGATATTTTATAAATATATACAAGCGGCTATTTTGCCTGGCCGCTTAAAAAACTGATTATTATATAATGATTTTGTGCTATGCACATTATTCAACTACGGAGTAACAACTCTTACCGTGAAATTGTTCTATCCTTATTCTTTATCCCTTTTCCTCTTCTGCTTCCTTGATCTTTTTGAAAAGGTCGGAAGCGAACACGAAATCATTCAGCTTTTCGTTGTCCGTTCCCATTACTTCCGATTTATTTCCTTCCCACTCTTTCACTCCTTCATTGATGAAGATCACTTTGTCGCCAATGTTGATCACCGAATTCATGTCGTGCGAAACCACTATGGTAGTCATCGAAAAATCTTTTGTCAGATCGTAGATCAGCTCATCGATAAGTTGTGATGTCTTCGGATCGAGACCGGAATTGGGTTCATCACAGAAGAGATATTTCGGGTTCAACGCAATGGCTCTTGCAATAGCCGCTCTCTTTTTCATACCGCCACTGATTTCCGAAGGATAAAGATTGGCAGCCTCCAGCAGATTCACTCTTTCCAGGCAGAACTCGGACCGTTTTTTACGTTCCCGCCGATTCTTGCGGGAAAACATATCGAGGGGGAACATCACATTTTCGAGTACTGTTCTCGAGTCGAAGAGTGCTGCTCCCTGAAAGAGCATCCCTATATCACGGCGTAAACGGCGTACTTCTTTCGATTTGAGCCCTACGAAATTCCTGCCGTCATACCGGATATCTCCCGAAGTAGGGATCATAAGACCTACAAGGCATTTCAACAGAACAGTCTTTCCCGAGCCACTCTTGCCAATGATCATATTGACCATTCCATTTTGAAAGGAGGCATTGATATTGTCGAGAACAACCTCGCCGTCAAATTCTTTCCTGAGATTTTTCACTTCTATCATAACGGCATTTCTTTACCCCAATGCTAACTGCGTGAACACCAAGTCACATACCAATATTAGCACGCTGTTGATCACCACTGAATTGGTGCTTGCCTGCCCTACCTCCAATGCCCCTCCTTTCGCAGTATATCCGAAATAGGCGGCAACGGATGCAATAATAAAGCCGAATAACATCGATTTGAATATCGAATACCAGATAAACGACTCTCTGAAGAAAGCCTGAATACCATACACATAAGTCTCTACCGAGGGAGTTCCTAAAACCAGACAGATGATATAACCACCAGACAACCCCGTAAACATACTAAAAATAACCAATACCGGCATAAAAGCCACAAATGAAGCTATCTTGGGGAATATCAGGTAATTGGCGGAATTCACTCCCATAATATCTAATGCGTCGATCTGTTCGGTAATACGCATCGTTCCTATTTCCGAAGCCACATTCGATCCCACTTTACCGGCCAGAATAAGACACATGATGGTAGAGGAGAACTCCAACAGGATGATCTCACGCGAAACCATACCGACCGTAAACCGGGGTAGCATAGGAGAATCTATATTGAGTGCGATCTGCAGCACAATAACAGCTCCGATAAAGAAAGAGATAATCACTACAATCCAGATAGAATTCACTCCTAAAAAAAAGATACCTTTCATGAATTCTTTCATGAATTCACTCATCCTATCCGGAATGGTCAGCACCTTTTTCATCAGCAGTGCATATTCCCCTACATCTTCTATGGAACTTATAAAACTCATGTGGCCTGTTCGAAAAGTATCCTGTTTCTATACTTCGCAAAGATAATCATTTTATTTTTTATCTACGGCGGCGGCTCAAAGATCTTTCAGCAGGAGATCACTGTTTCCGCCATGGAGCCCCATACGCGTGTTCATCAACGCTTTCCAGTGCTCGTGATAATTCCCGTCAATATCAATCATAAAATCTTCCGACCCCTGTTCATCCAATTCGGAAATTAACCGGTCTACGGTAATCAGATTTATATCCATGGCAGGCTGAAAGGCCGGCACACGTTCGTCGCTTCCTGAAGGAGTCACTGAAATGATGTTCAGTTCTACCAATTGATCCAGGATATCGTTGGTAAGCCGTCCCGGCACCTTACATCTGACCGATATCTGATCGGCAGTAAGGGGAGGTTTTTCATCGGCAAAACGCTGTACAATTTCCGAAGCGATCATCAATGTGAAGAAGTCTCTGTAACGCCGGCTGATATTACGGGTCTCCTTTTCGAATGAGAATTTCCGCACGTTCTGCGCCGCATAGGAGATCTCCGCCCCAATCAGTACAATGAACCAGGACATCTGTATCCACAGCAGCATCAGGGGGATGGCTGCAAACGTACCGTAGATGGCGTTATAGCGGGTAATCCACATCTGTCCGCTCAGGTAGAGCATCTGGAAGAACTGGAATGCCATGCCGGCGACAATCCCGGCGATCAGGGCATTCATGAACTTCACTTTTGTATTGGGCAGGAACTTGTAGAGCGCGGTGAACAGCAGGATCATTACCACAAAAGGCACAATATCCAATAAACGGGGAATAAAGGGATAAAGGATATAGATAATTTTGAGAGTATCGTTTTGCGGGTAGCTGAGAATGTTCAGCGCATTGACGAGAATAAAAAATACAGGCATAAAAAGCACCATGGCGGTGTAATCGGTCATCTTGCGCCCGATTGCCCTCCCTTTGCTCACCTGCCATATCTTGTTCAGGTTGTTCTCTATATCGTTAAAAAGGATCAGCACCGTGTAGAGGAACAGCAAAATACCAATTCCGGCAAATACACCACCGCCTTTTGCTTCTTCGAGCGAATTATCAATAATCTGGAACAGGAGGTCGAGAAATTCTCGTGTCCGTCCCTCTGCCGAAACTTCTTCTTCAGCGGTTATAGCTGGGGAGATAGCTGGGATCGTATCCACAACTCCTATCCCCGAAACAATGGCTATCGTACTATCGGCTCCCGCTCCCGGTGCTGCAATCACAACCTCATCAGAAGGCCTGTTACCCAGCATAAAACTGAAGATACTGCTCTCCATAATATTCTCGATGCCAAACCCGCGGGCAATAGCAAAGATAATAGCCAGTAGCGGCACAATAGAGAGCAATGTCCTGTAAGTGAGTGAGCGGGCACTTGCAGCGATATCCAATTCCTGCACATTTCTGACGGTAAGCATAATCGTCTTTATGGCATCATACAGGATATTTCTCTTGCCGGATAGTGTTTCTGGATTTTGGCGCCAGATACCGTAGGAGAGGAAGTGGATCAATTCCTTTATCTTGATCCTCAACAGTTCAAGCCTGCCGGGCCTTTCCTCTTCCGGTTCATATCTTTTCCTTTTCTTCGCCATGACTTTTTTTGTAAAAAAAGCAGCCGGTCTGTAAGCCGGGTTCTGTATACCGACGAATCGGATGTTTGTCATTTATCTACGGAGAAATGTCACCACCCTCCTTTAGCGGCCTACCCCTCGGCATCGGGCGAGCAACCCTAAAAATCCGATATACATGGCCTTGCAACCCATAATGCGTACGGCACACTGCATTACTACAGCGTCCGGTGAGCTCTTACCTCACCTTTTCACCCTTACCCCGACATCAGCCGGGGCGGTTATTTTCTGTTACGCTTATCCGCCCTCACGGACAGCTTCCCGTTAGGAAGTATGGTGCTCTGTGTTGCCCGGACTTTCCTCCACGACAATAGTGTCGTAGCGACAAACCGACCTGCTGCAAGTACAAAAGTAATACGAAATTAGCGATTTAACCCCTATTTCCTGCAGTTTTTTTACATTTCAGGATATGATTCGGGATGTGGGATCCCAATTCCGAATTCCACATCTCAAACCGAATAATACGAAAATTTATGCATAAATGACTCATAATAGGTCTTTGAGACAGGGATATCGGGTGTGCGTTCCTCATCCAGTTCCAGGACAATGCCACCTTTTATCTTTTTCAGTATTTTCACCTTGTCCATATTTACTATATAAGAACGATGGCAACGGACTAAAGGAGTCTCTTTTGTAAGATGTTCCTCCATCCATTTCAGGGAATTACGCAACAGGAATTGCGATACACCCGATTTATTCAGGTAATAGATAGTCGCATAATTATCCGCGGATTCAATATAGAGCAGATTTTCCAGCATCACCGAGATTTTCAGGTCACCCTTCTCATCAGGGAACGCAATCAACGTTTTTGCGCGGGCATCGGCAGATTTCTCCTGTTCGATATGTTCCAGCAGGGCGCTTTTTTCTTTCCATGAGAAATAGAGCCAGGTGATGGCATAAGGTAAAAGCAGCACTAAGGCTGTATTAAAAAGACTCTGCCTGAAGATCTCTGAGATATCCCTCTCGATCCCGTCTTTGGGAAAGAATTTCGCAAAGAGGGTATAGAAGATAGCCATTGCCACTATCTCACATAATATCCATAATGCATATTGCCAATATAATATATCCCGTTTTTTAGAGTAGGCCGTAAGAATTACCCGGCTGATAACTACCACTAACATACCGGTAAGGATGATCAGGCTTGAAAAAGCAAAATACTTGATATCAGATACGCCGGGATACCAGTCACGGGATCCGAACGGTTGAAAAAGATTGATAAACAGCAGGGCAAAGAGAGCCGTAAAAAAGATAGTTTTTATACTGTTTTTCTTTTCATACAAATATGCAGGGATCTTTCCTTCCATCGTTGAATGAATTTATATGTTCACCCACTACAAATATAATGAAAGCCGAACGCAGAGACAAGCTTGCTTGATCTATGCTGAGGCGCATCTTATATTATGCAAAAGTAAATTTTTATTGATGATTAACCAAAATAATCAGATTTTCCGACATTTTTTTCACCCCTGAATAACCGATTTCACCCCATATATAGGATTTTGCCCCATTTTCATTGCAATTTTCCCTTTGATTTGCATACAAGCGGGAAAGCATGTTTTTTTGTCGGAAAACAACTTGATTATGATAAATTACAAGGAACGATACATTACACTGAACAGTCATTTCAAACAGGGAATGGACTGTCATTTAGAAGAAACCGGCATCAACATACGTTTCTTCCGTTTTCACAGCCTTTCAAGCGACGAAAAAGGCGGCACAATGCAACATACGGACAGTAATATAATAGAGAACTTTTCTTTTGAATACCCGGTATTCACTCCTTCAGGCAAATGCAGGCAAGAGAAAGCCATACTGCTACTGCATGGGTTGAATGAACGGAATTGGAATAAATATCTCCCCTGGGCAGAGTTTTTATGCCTTAATACTGGTAAACCCGTAATACTTTTTCCGATCGCGTTCCATATAAACCGGGCGCCCGTAACATGGTCGAACCCACGCAGCCTGATCGGCCTGCTGAACTTCCGGAAAGAGAAATATACGGACGATCGCACTATTAGCTATGCTAATGTGGCTTTGAGTGACCGGATCAGTCAGAGTCCGGAACGGTTCTATCTGTCGGGGAGGCAAACCTGGGCAGATTTGACTGTGTTGTTCGAAGAGATAAAAACAGGACGCCATCCTCTTTTCAGGGAAGATACAAAAATTGATATCTTCGCCTACTCTATCGGTGCGTTCCTTTCTCAGGTAGCTCTGATGGCCAATCAGAAGGGTCTTTTTTCCGACTCCCGTCTCTTTATGTTCTGTGGAGGAAGCATCTTTCGCTCCATGTTCGGCATTTCCAGAAGTATCCTGGACAAACCTGCTTTTGAAAAACTGCAGGAGTACTACATTCATATTTTTGGAAACGAAGCCACTCCCCTATGGGAGCGTGACAATGCTTTCAACGCTTTCCTTCAGATGATCACCCCCGAAAGATTCCGTTCCGAACGTGAAAAGTTCTTTACATGCTTAAAAGGAAAAATCAAAGGAATCGCCCTGTCGAATGACATGGTGATCCCTTATCACGGTGTATTGGAGGCATTGGGCAGAAAAAATGCGGAATCGACCATTCAGTTACTTGATTTTCCGTTCCCCTATACGCACGAAAATCCGTTCCCCCTCACTTCAAAAGATACCACCTCCCTGAACAATGCCTTCACCAATGTTTTTTCCCGGGCAGCAGAGTTTTTGGCATAAATTCATTTTGCACTCACTTAATGAAATAGTTCAGCTATTCCCTGTCAAATAACAGCGTTGTTGCTCCTTCGTAATAAATCGTCTTTGTAGAGGCGTCCTATCGGCACTATTTTTCCGGCTAAGGTCAATTGATTGCGTTCTATCATTTCGATAACACAAAAAAATGTTTATTGGCCATAATATGCAGTTCGTCGATTTTTTTTGTCAAAACGAAAAATTATACTTTTTTTTGTACGTCAAAAAGGTTTGGGTTATTGAATTCATCTTCCTATTCCTTTTAAGATTGGGTTATTCCTCATTTGTTACGATGTAAAAATCATCAATTATTTATGAGTCATAAAATTAAAAAAAACGCGTATTTCATTTCGTCGGCGCTTCTGATAATGCTATTCTCAACCGCCTGCGGAAACAGATCAAAAAATGACGCCAACACTTTATCAGCAAGGGTTTATCCAGTACAGGAGCTTACAAAGCAAACTGCCGTACTGGAGTCAGTGTTCCCCGTTACGCTGAGAGGGGAAGAAGATGCGGAGATCAAACCGCGGGTGAACGGATATATCGACAAGGTATATATCGAAGAGGGCGCTGTTGTGAAAAAAGGGCAGGCGCTGTTCTCTATTAATTCGCCTACTTCCGAACATGATCTGGCCTCGGCAAAAGCAGCATTGGAGAGTGCGAACGCCAACCTCAACACAGCACGGTTAAATGTGGAACGCATACGCCCTCTTGCCGAAAAAAATATCGTCAGCGGGGTACAGCTACAAACCTACGAGAACGCTTATAGTGCGGCACAAGCGGCTTACAGTGAAGCTGAGGTGGCACTGAAAGCGGCGCAAGCTACTTCCGGCTGGACAACTGTCAGCAGTCCGATCGATGGAATAGTCGGATCAATCCCGTACCGTAGCGGAAATATGGTTACCAATGCAACCACACTGACCACCATTTCAAAGACCCACACCACGTATGCTTATTTCTCTCTGAATGAAAAAGCATTATCATCCTTATTGGAGACTCTTGAAGGAGAAACCCAGGCCGAAAAAATAAACAATATCCCCGAGGCCACTCTCCTTCTGGCAGATGGGAGTATATATCCCGAAAAAGGGAAAATAACAGCCATTTCCGGCATTGTCAATTCCCAGACAGGCGCTGTAAGCCTCCGCGCGAATTTCCCCAATAAGAACGGAGCGCTCAGAAGCGGAGCCAGTGGCAGAATATCCATTCCCAGAGAGCTGGATGATGTTTTTGTCATACCCCAAAAAGCCACTTTTACCCAACAGGACAAAGTGGTACTCTATAAAGTGGTGAAAGATTCGGCCAATGAAAACGACTCCACCGTGCAAACAATTATATCGGTACTTCCTTTGCCCGATGGCAAGCATTACGCCGTAACCTCCGGCTTGTCCGAAGGAGACAGGATCGTCGTGGACGGGATAGCCACATTAGCCAACGCACGAAAAATAAAAACCGCACAACAATAATATGCTGAAAATATTTGTAGAAAGGCCGGTGCTTGCCACCGTTATTTCGATCCTGATAGTAGTGTTGGGCATAATAGGCCTGGCTACGCTTCCCGTAGAGCAATATCCCAATATTTCTCCTCCCACCATACGTGTATCCACTAATTATAGTGGAGCAAGCGCAGAAGTGGTGATGAACAGCGTGATCATACCGTTGGAAGAGCAGATAAACGGTGTGGAAGGTATGACCTATATGACTTCCACCGCTACAAACAGTGGTTCCGGAAGTATCACTGTATATTTTGAACCGGGGGTTAATCAGGATATCGCTGCCGTGATGGTACAAAACCGGGTAAGCCAGGCAACCTCCCTCCTTCCGGCAGAAGTTACACGATCCGGTGTAACCGTTGCAAAACAGCAGAGTGATAATGTGTTGACAATCTCTTTATCGTCCACCAATCCGGATCATGACCAGGCGTTTATCCAGAATTATACCGATATCAACGTACTGCCTCAGATAAAACGTGTGATGGGTGTGGGTGATGCCAGCGTAATGGGAGCAAAGACATATTCAATGCGAATCTGGCTGAATCCAAACCTTATGGCATCCTACAATCTGACTCCTGCCGAGGTGCAGGCAGCGTTAAACGACCAGAATGTGGAAGCAGCTCCGGGTTCAATCGGCCAAAACAGCGATCAGACATTTGAATATTCACTGCAATATACCGGAAGATTAAAGTCGGTAGAAGAGTTCGAGAACATTATTATCCGTTCTCAGGACGGACATATACTCCGTCTGGGCGATGTGGCAGAGGTTGAATTAGGAGCCCTGTTTTACGCAGTAATGTCGGCTACCGATGGTACCCCTTCGGTAGTGATGCAGGTAAGCCAGATCGCCGGCTCCAATGCTACCGAGTTGATCAAAAATATAAAAGCGACACTCGATGAAGCCTCAAAGACGTTCCCTCCGGGTTTTAAATTCGTCTATATGGCAGACGCCAGCGAATTTTTAGATGCATCTATCTCCAAAGTTATCTCCACCTTCTTTGAAGCGTTTCTGCTTGTATTTCTGGTAGTTTTTGTCTTTCTACAAAGTTTCCGTTCCACCCTAATACCTGCAATAGCTGTTCCGGTAGCCATTATAGGAACTTTCTTCGTGTTACAGGTAATGGGATTTTCGATCAACCTGTTGACGCTGTTCGCCCTTATCCTTGCCATCGGTATTGTGGTGGACGACGCCATAGTGGTGGTCGAAGCAGTACATGCCCAATTGGAGAAGGGAGTTAAAAATGCGAAAGAAGCGACCCTGTTGACATTAAAGGAGATAGCCCCGGCCATTATATCCATTACGCTGGTGATGGCATCGGTATTTATTCCGGTCAGCTTTATCGGGGGGACGAGCGGTGTCTTCTACAGACAATTCGGCCTCACGCTGGCAGTGGCTATTTTTATTTCAGCTATCAACGCTCTCACATTAAGTCCCTCGTTGAGTGCATTGTTACTCACTTCACCGCACGCAGCAGAGGCGGCAGAGAAGAAAAATATATTCAAGCGTTTTACGGCATGGTTTAACAAATGGTTTCAGAAACTGACCGATCAATATGAAAAAACATTGCGTTATCTGGGAAAGAAAAATCACCGCTGGATAACCGTAGTAATGATTTTAGTATTCAGCCTGGCACTGTTTTTATTGATGAGAACTACCCCCACCGGATTTGTTCCCCAGGAGGATAGCGGATCGGTACTCTGTATGATCACCCTGCCGCCGGGATCCTCACTCGAGAGGACTGACTCGATGGTGCACCGGGCATACGAAATCGCAAAAGAAATACCGGAGGTGGCACACATTTCAAGTATCAGCGGTGTTAACTTTATGAGTGGTCTGGGCAGCCCTTACGGCACACTCATCATCAAACTGACACCCTGGAAAGATAGAAAGAGGACAGCTTCAGATATAGTGACTGTTTTAACCGAAGAAACAAGCTCTATCATAGGTGCTTCGTTTACGGTGTTCAGTTCTCCTACTTTAAGAGGGTTTGGTTTGAGTAGCGGTGTGGAGTTAAAGATGCAGGACAGGACAGGGGGGAATATCTACGATTTCTTCGATGTCACACAGAATTTTCTGGGCAAGTTACAGGCCACAGATCAGATCCTGACCGCTTACACCACTTTTAATCCCAATTTTCCTCAGAAGCAGATAGAGGTGGATATTGCCAAGGTAAAAGAATCGGGGTTACAACTCAACGATATTTTATCCACCCTGCAAATGTATATCGGCAGCATGTACACCTCCAACTTTACGTTGTACGGAAAGCCCTACCGTGTTATTATACAGGCTTCACCCGAATATCGTAAAAATATGGATAACCTGGATGCTCTTTTTGTAAAAACAGCATCAGGCGAAATGGCTCCTATTACCGAATACCTGACAATAACCGACTTTTCCGGTCCACAATCCTACACCCGGTATAATATGTACGCGTCGATGGACGTAACCATTGTTCCCAACTTTAGTGAAGGATACAGCACCGGTGACGTTATCGATCTTGTCGACCGGATGGGAGCGGACGAACTTCCGGTAGGATATGGCTTCGAATATACGGGGATGACGCGCGAGGAGGTCAGCAGCGGTAACCAGACACTGCTTATTTTTGTGATCTGTCTGATATTCGTCTATCTCCTTCTCTGTGCCCTTTATGAAAGTTATATCATCCCTCTTTCTGTAATATTTTCGCTTCCGGTAGGTTTGGCAGGTGTATTTATCTTCCTGAAATTATTTGGGGTGACACAGGGTATTACTAATAACATATACGTTCAGATCTCCCTTATCATGCTGATCGGTTTGTTGGCTAAAAACGCCATCCTGATTGTGGAGTTTGCCATCCAGCGACGAAAACAGGGAATGAATATAGTGGAGGCAGCCGTCAAGGGAGCGGTGGCCCGTTTGCGTCCTATCCTGATGACCTCGTTTGCTTTCATTGCAGGACTGACACCCCTCTTTTTTGCAACCGGAGCAGGTTCTGTCGGAAACCGTTCCATCGGTATCAGTGCCATTGGAGGTATGCTGATCGGAACCGTACTGGGTGTATTGATCATTCCTTCACTTTACATCATATTCCAGACGCTACATGATAAATTCGCGAAATCAGGTATTGTGAACATAAGTGATGACTCAATAAACAAAAATAGCAATGAACAAAAATAAAAATATAGTACCGGTTATTTTCGCAGGGATCGTCTTTGTTTTTCTGGGATTATCCTCCTGTCAGGTGTTAAACCGCTACCAAACACCGGAAATAGATACGTCGGACCTATACAGGGACAGTCACGCAGATGATACAACCACCATTGCCGATATCCCCTGGAGGGAGTTTTTCACCGACACCTACCTGATTGGATTGATCGAGGAAGGTCTGGAGCACAACGCCGATTTACAGGTGGCGGTAACCGGTATCCGTCAGGCCGAAGCGATCCTGAATATGGCGCGCGCATCCTATTTCCCCACCGTATCACTTACAGGGCAGGTATCGAATATTACAACGAGTGATGCCAATAAAACACTCGCTTACAGTTCGAATAACGTTACATTGGGAATTGCGGCCTCGTGGGAACTGGACCTGTGGGGAAAACTGAACCGCCAGGCCAGGTCGAAATATGCATTGTTCCTGCAAAGCCATTCTTATAGAAACCTCATCCAGAGCTCACTTATCGCCAATATTGCTACCTCTTATTACTCTCTGCTGGCGCTCGATGAGCAACTGCGCATCACTACAGAAACAGTCAATCTTCTGGAAAAAAATGTGGAAACAATGAGGGCGCTGAAAGAGGCAGGGATGCAAAATGTAAATGAGGCCGCCGTAGAACAAAGTCGGGCTTTGATGTTAAGGACAAAATTGAGTATCTATGATTTAGAAAGTGCTATCCATCAACTGGAAAACGGTATTTCAGTGATGCTGGGACGTAAACCCGGTGCAATAGAACGCTCGGCATTCGAGGCACAAACTGTCCCCACGGAGTTAGAGACAGGAGTTCCCGCCCAGCTATTGGCAAGACGTCCCGATGTAATACAGGCAGAACTTGACTTACGTTCTGCTTTTGAGTTGACAAATGCGGCACAGGCGAGCTTTTATCCCTCTGTCACATTGAATCCGGGTTCGATGATAGGTTTCGCGGCCTCGGGCTTTACCAACTTCTTCAGCAGTGAAAACTTATTGGCAAACGTTATCGGGGGATTAACCCAACCGATCTTCAACAGGGGACAATTGAAAGGAAACCTGAAAATAGCAAAAGCCCAACAGGAAGCAGCCCTGATTACTTTCAAAAATACCCTGCTAAGGGCGGGACAGGAAGTCTCGGATATCTTGTTTTCTTATGAATCATCCGTTAAAAAAAACAGTATCCGCCAGGAGCAAATCGTCTCAACCCAAAAAGCAGTGGAATATACAAAGGATTTACTGATCGCCGGCGAAGCCAATTATACCGAAGTGCTCACAGCAGAACAAAACTATCTCTCGGCACAACTTAGCGAGGTAAGCGACAAGCTTGAACAATTGCAATATTCAGTCAATTTATACCGGGCTTTGGGAGGAGGCGCGGAATAATCTGATTAAAAAGTTCCGGGAGCTTACTTGCCTTATAGTTATCCTTAAAAAGGGGATGGCAGATTGTTAAATGATAGCCGATTCACCAGGTTATCACAAATTTTTGTATTTTTGACTCTTAATATATAAAAAAACGCAAAATTATTATACAGTGCAGGTCTCCACAGAATATAAGGTTCAGTTTGAAGGAACGTATGTTTCTTACTATGCACGGATGAAGCGTTTTGCCCGGCAATATGTAATCTGTGAAGAAGATGCGGAAAATATTGTACAGGATATTTTTTTCGAACTATGGGAAAAGCAGTTAGAATTCACCTCTCTTGTCAATCTCAGCGGGTTCCTGTTTATGATGTTAAAGAACAGGTGTATTGATTTTCTCCGACGAAAGACATTAGAGCAACATGCCGTTGACGAAATACAATCTGAGTACATCCGTACACTGAAGCTGAAATTTGAATCACTGGAAGCCCTGGATAATAAATTGCTCAACGAGACCGATATAGATACCATTATTCATAATGCTATAGATAGCCTTCCGGAGAGATGCCGGGAGATCTTTGTGATGAATAAGATCGAAGGGAAAAAACAGAAAGTGATCGCGCAGGAACTCAATATTTCCATCCACACCGTGGAAAGCCAGATGGCCATTGCCTATAAAAAACTAAAAGAAGCATTAAAGGATTACACCTTCCTTTTCCTTTTCTTTTTTATTTGATTTCTTCAATGAATTCATCAAGTTTTTCCGCTGTATTCGCTTATCAAAAACGTTCGTATTACTCATGATTATATGAAGTTATTTAATTGTACTTATAAAAAAGATTTATATCTTTGTTACTCCGACAAACAGAAAGGAAGGAGTTTAGTATGAAGGCAATAGAGATTAAAACAAAGGAGCAGGAATTGATCCGGGAAATAAATAGCGATGTCAATTTACTTGAGTCGGCTTTGGAGTATGTCCGAAAAATAAAGAAATCACAACTAAAATATCCTTGTCAATATTCTGTAGATGAATTAAAAATAAGACTAAAAGAAGGACATAAAGCAGCAAAAGCGGGTATTTATAAGACTCAATCAGAAATGAGAAGCAAACATCCATTATGAGAATATCGTTCACTATTGGTCAGAAAACATTATAAAATTATCTATTTCATAGAGGACGAATATATTTACATTGCCGCCGTATGGGATTGTCGGCAAAACCCATATACAAATATTAGCAAGATGAAATAAATCCGGCGTTTTTTCAAAACCTGTCAAAAACCATAGAGAGTTTATCGGAAAATACCGGGAAATATTCGTGATGAATAAGATCGAAGGGAAGAAACAAAGAGAAATCGCACAGGAACTCAATATCTCCGTTCATACCATGGAAAGCCAGATGGCCATTGCCTATAAAAAATTAAAAGCAGCATTAAAGGATCACACACTCCTCCTCCTCTTCTTTTTTATCTGATTTTCAATATGTTTATATTTCCTTTGTATGCAAGTCCGCCAAAATAGGTTTTACCTTTGTATTTGTTTTGCGAAAAAAATTCTTTTCCTTTAGCGGATTTTCACTACCCATTCGTTTTATAAGTAATAAGCATCAAAATGGAAGAACAACTTTTGCGATATTTCTCTGGAGAATTAACGGTCGAAGAACGGTTGGAATTGATTCACCGCATTGAAAACGACAGTCGGTTAAAGGCTGAATTTATTCGTTTACAGAACCTGAACACGGTCTCACAACTCTCATCCCACCCTTCTGACCGGAGTGAGGGAATCACGCATTTCAAGATATTTGCCTCTCGGATTAAGCGGAACGCCCAAAGAAAACTTTTTGGGAATATTACGAAATATGCCGCAATAGCACTTATTCTTGTAACCTCAACCGTTTGGACTACAATGCATTTGTCGGATACCTTCATGGAACCGACTATGAATACATTACACGTTCCGGCGGGTCAACGCGCTCAAATAACATTGCAAGACGGCACAGAGGTCTGGTTGAATGCGCAGTCAACAATGAAATATCCTTCCCGTTTTTCGAAAAAAAATCGTGAAGTCGAGATTACGGGAGAAGCATTCTTCGATGTGGCTCAGGAGAAGAAGAGACCATTTATCATCTCCACACAACATATAAACATGGAAGTGTTAGGAACGCAGTTCAACGTATACAGTTATCCCGGCGCAGGTTACATTCAAACTAAACTGATAGAGGGTTCTTTGAGGGTTTATCAGGCAGACAATAAAAATAGCAGTATTATTCTGAAACCGGATGAACAGGTGACAATCCGGGGAAATAATATGACTGTCGGTCATATCAATAATCCGGACCACATGCTCTGGAGAAATGGAATTTATTCTTTTAACAACGAACGTTTGATCGTTATTCTTGAAAAATTACAACTCTATTATGACGTGAAAATCGTAGTGGAAGACCCTGAAATATTTAATGTCCGATACACCGGTAAATTCCGCCAGCGTGACGGTATCGATGAGATCTTACGTATCTTACAAAAAATCCAACCCTTCAAGATCATGAGAGACAGAGAAAATAACATTATTACATTAACAAAATAAACATATCAATCTTCTCGATAAGCGAATACGGAAGAGAAACTTATTTTGATATGTTGAACATAGAACAAATTTATTGAACCTTTTAAACGGAATTGCCTATGATGAATAATCTGAGAAAATGAGAGCGACAGCTGCGCCAACAGCCGTCGCTCAGATTAAAGCAAACACTCAACTATTTCGTTAAGCAATACGAGCAGAAGACAAACTTGTTTGGATTATGCCGTTGCGAGAAATAGTCTAATTGCAATGAACATTCAATTTAGTATTCACTTTAAACACACAAATGTATGAAAATAAACATTTCATCAGATCACTTTTTGCGAAAAAAAAGTGATTATAAAGAACTTATTAAGATCATGAAAATCTGCCTACTATTCCTATTTGCCTTCACTTTCCAATTGATGGCACTCAATACCAACGCACAGGATGCGGTTATTGAGTTAAAGACAAGTTCCGTTACCATTGGCCAGTTAATCAACGAAATTGAGAGACAAACCAATTACCTGATAGTTTATAGCAACCGGGAAGTAGATACCAACCGGAAAGTAAATTTCCCACAAAATTCGGATAAGGTATCCTCCTATCTCAGCACAGCGTTCTCAAATACCGATATCGGCTATAATTTTGAGAATGATTACATCATACTTTCAAAGAAAGCACATCAGAATACATTAGATATAAACCGGTTGATCGAAGCTAGTCAGCAGCAAAGAAAGACAGTAACGGGTACAGTCACCGACGAAAATGGAGATCCGGTTATTGGGGCAACTATTGTTGAAAAAAATAATCCTTCACATGGAACCGTTAGCGATGTGGACGGAAACTTCACCGTGACAAATATACCCGAAAATGCCATCCTGCAATTTACATACGTTGGTATGAAAACACAGGAAATGGCGGTAAAGGGACAAACTACCATCCATATCATCATGGAACCGGATGTAGAATTGTTGGATGAACTCATAGTGGTGGGTTACGGAGTACAAAAGCGTAGCGATGTAACCGGAGCTATAGCTTCCGTTACAGCAGAAAAACTAAATGCAACTCCGTCTACCAGTTTGGGAGAGATGCTTAGGGGAGCCGCACCGGGAATACAGGTAACGATGGGTAGTGCTGCACCGGGTGGAAGTTCGAATATTTTAGTGAGGGGAAGAAGATCCTTATCGGCAGGGAATGATCCGTTATATATTGTGGACGGCGTCCCCAGTCCGAGTATTGATGATATTAATGCCAATGATATCGCTTCTTTGGAAATCCTGAAAGATGCTTCCTCCCAATCAATCTACGGTGCAAGGGCCGCAAACGGGGTAATTTTAATTACCACCAAAAGAGGAATGGCAGGAAAAACCAAGGTAAGCGTAAATACCTATGCCGGTGTGCAGAACCTTTATAGAAATTTTGAGTTTTATGATGGTGAACAATGGGCCGCATACAGAAAAGAGGCTTTTTATAATGCCTATGGATATTACAATGAAGACGAAGCATTTAAAGGCGTTATGCGTGATGTACTCCATTCTAAGAAATACGTAGATTGGGAGGATGTAATGTTAAGTCCGGCATGGCAAAACAAGAATGATGTATTGATTCAGGCCGGAAATGAAAAAACCAAGTATGCTCTGTCTCTCGGTCATTTCTTCCAGGATGGAATTGTTCCTTCTTCCAATTTCCAGCGTTTTACCGGAAGACTGAACGTAGATCAAAAATTATCCGAAAAAATTTCGTTAGGAGCAAATATATCCTATACCAAATCTTTCAGAAAAATTGCAGACGGCTCATTCAACTCCTTTATTACCATGCCCCCTTTAGCGGAAGTATATAAGGAGGATGGTTCGTTGCGTGAAGATGTAACGGAAGCCGGCGAATCACACTATAATCCGCTTTGGAATAACCGGAATTCCGAAAACGTGAATATTACAGACCGTCTCAATCTGAATGTAGTGGGGGACTGGAAAATACTGAAAAATTTATCCTACCGACTCAATACAAATTTGAATAAAAGAGATGTACAGGAAAACTCTTATTTGGGTATCAACCATACCACGGGCAGAAACAACGGGGGAAGAGCTATCGTTGGGCAAAGTACCTATACCGATTACCTCGTAGAGAATATTCTTAATTACAGCAAAGACATCCATAAACATCATCTGGATGCAACGGCTGTGGCCAGTTTAAACGGTATACAATGGAAACGTATAAGCAATACCGGTTTCGGATTCGCGAATGACGACCTCTCTTATCATGCCATCGCCTCGGCCACAACCCATTCTGTTCCTGTCTATGAATTCTCGGACAGAAAGCTGCTCTCCTATATGGCAAGGGCAAGATATAATTACGACAGCAGATACTTACTTACTTTGGCCATACGGGTTGACGGTTCTTCCGTATTCGGGGCAAATAACAAATACGGTTATTTTCCATCGGCAGCCTTTGCATGGAGGGCCAGTCAGGAAGAGTTCCTGAAAGATGTGGGATTCCTGTCCGATTTAAAAGTCAGGGTTAGTTATGGCCAGGTAGGAAATCAGGCTATCAGCCCCTACACTACATTAGGATTAGCCGACAAATATCTGACGGAATTTGGTGACGAAATACATGTGGGTTATTTACCCAATGCTGAATTAACAAATCCGAATCTAAAATGGGAAACTTCCACATCAGCCAATTTAGGTTTAGATTATAGTTTGTTCAAAGGAAGAATAAACGGTACAATAGAACTCTATGATACCCAAACCACAGATCTTCTCGTTAGCAGATCATTGCCGACAACAAGCGGTTACTCCAGTCAGTTAGTTAATCTGGGCCATGTACAGAACAAGGGATTTGAACTTGCTCTGAATGTGATCCCTATTGACAAAAAAGATTTCCAATGGGAGGTAGGTGTGAATTTCACGGTTAACAGGAATAAGATCAAGAAGATTGATGGCAAACTGGATGCCGATGGGAATCAGGCGAATGACTTAAACAACAGGTGGTTCATCGGAGAATCCATGAATGTTTATTACGATTATCAATTCGATGGTATCTGGCAGTTAACGGATGATATCGCCAATTCACATATGCCGGAAGCTACTCCGGGAAGTGTCCGCGTGAAGGATGTAAACGGAGACGGGGTAATCTCAGTAGATGATAGGGTCGTTATCCAAAGAGATCCTAAGTTTATTACTTCTTTTGTTACCGGTTTCGATTATAAGAACTTTAACCTGTCGTTCGATTTTTATTACCTGAACGGAGGATATTTCTACAATCCTTATCTGGCAACTTTTGAAAACGGAGGTGATTTAACCGGAAAAAGAAACGGATTACGCAGGAATTACTGGACCATTCACAATCCGTCGAATGAAGCCCCTGCTCCCAATTTTATCCAAATGCCCGCTTATTTGTCTTCATTAGCTTATGAAAAAGCCGATTATATAAGGTTAAGAACCGTCTCTCTTTCTTATAATGTTTCACAAAAAAATTGTAGAAAAATAGGAATAGAGAGTCTGAAGCTATTCTCTACTATGAGTAATGTATGGACATTGACGGACGTACAGGGATACGGACCGGAACAAAACCCGGGACAATATCCGGAACCCAGGACATTACTATTCGGATTAAATTTCTCATTCTAACTTGTAATTTAATGACTTATGAAACAAAATATATATTTTTTGTTATTGATAACAGTGATAGCCTCCTGTAGTGATCTACTGGAAGAGGAAAACAGGACCAAATACTCAGCCGATTACATATACAGTACAGAAGGTGGTTTAAAACTGGCTGTAAACGCGTTATATAATTTACAGCGTAATTACGCCGATGATGACGCGACTATTTTCGCTTTGGATAGAGCTACCGATTTAGCTGTAACAAATGGAGGTACGGGTAATTATTTTGGGACTTACGATCCGGTCTATATCAAACCGTCATCAAATCAAGCCGGTTTTATGTGGAGAACTATGTACCTGATTATTGGGAAATCCAATGAAATTATCAACGCCGGTGAAAAACTCCCACAAACGGATGCATTAAAGGCTACTATAGCGGAAGCAAAAAGTTTCAGGGCTCAATCCTATTTCTTGTTGTACCGCACTTTTGACAGGATCTGGTTGAATACCGAGCCAACAACCTGGGAGAATGTCGATAATCCTAAAACATACAGAACAGCAACTACCGCCGAAGTATTCGAATTACTGTATCAAGATCTGGATTATGCCATTGAGAATCTCCCGTGGCAATCAGCCGATGCAGGCCGTTTTAACCAAGCGGTAGCCCGGCATATGAAAGCAAAAGCCGCTCTATGGATAAAAGATTGGGATGAAGCTTTAGAACAAGTCGATAAAATTGACAAGTCCGGATACTACGAACTAATCGATTTAGATGCCATCTTCAATAGCGCGGATTTAAATCATAAAGAGGCACTGATGGTACAACAATGGAGTAAAAATCCCGGAGGTAATCTTTCGGAAGGAACACCAAAAGGCCATCATTTTGCTGCTTTCTATATCGCGTCTTACAGACAGGAAATAGGAGGTACATCAGAATATGCATGTACCTATGAAAACGGAGGCTATACCTATGGAAGATGCTTTCCAAGTCCATACCTGTTTTCTTTATACGACCAAACAAAAGACAAACGCTATAATAGTTACTATATACACCGTTATAAAAATACGACCGATAAAGCATTACCATACGGTTCAGTAACCGTTCAACCCGGTGATTATTTTCCATTGTACAAAAACGGCTCCAAGAACAGGCTTGTCTACCCAGGATGTATAAAATTTGCAGATAGCTGGACCCGTGAACCCTATGAAACAAGAAGTTACAAAGATATTATTCTATATCGGTTAGCAGAGACCTATATTATCGGGGCCGAAGCGGCATTAATGAAAGGGAATCAATCTCTGGCAAAGGAATACTTTAACAAAACGTGGGAAAGAGCCGGGAACGACACTTTTACCGGCACATTGACCATCAAAGATATTATCGATGAGCAGGCAAGAGAATTGTCATTCGAAGGTGACCGGTGGTACTTCCTGAAAAGACTGGGGATATTGATTACTCAAGTGACAAACTATGCTGGCGATCCGGAACTTTCCAGTACTACACTGGGAAGAACAAATCTGCCGGCCAATCCGCATTTCATCCGCTGGCCTATTCCCGAATCGGAAATAATCAATATGGGAGCAGAGAATTTTCCTCAAAATCCGGGCTATAATTAAAGAATAGGAAATGTGAAATAATTGTAGATTAATATATAGACTTGCAAATAATATGACAAAAATAGTAAAGACATTCATTTTTTTCTGGATAACCCTGTTTGGGTTCAATATGTGTGCGACCAATAAAGAAAATGTTTTCGATATATGTGTGTATGGCGAATCTGCATCGGGTGTAATGGCTGCTATCCAAGCGGCGCGTCTGGGCAAAAACGTAGTATTGATTTCTAAAAATCAGCATGTGGGAGGCTTGGCCACCTCAGGACTTACCGCTACCGATATGAACCGCAATGACATGGTGGGAGGCATTGCCAGGGAATTTTATCAGCGTATATATGCCTATTATCAGGATCCAGCAGCATGGAGAAACCAGGACCGGGATGAATTCTTCATTCAATCGATCAGGAGAACCTATCGGGGAAAAAATGACGACCGACAGATGCAATGGGTTTATGAATCCAGAATTGCGGAGAAGATTATGCTGGATATGCTGGAAGAAGCAGGAGTAAAGCTCTGGTTTAACGAACGCCTGCAATTTGAAGATGGCATTAAAAAGAGAGGCACCAGGATTACTGCGATAAGTATGGAAAGTGGAAAAACCGTAAATGCCAAGGTATTTATTGATGCCACCTATGAAGGCGACCTGATGGCGAAGGCCGGTGTTTCTTATACTGTTGGGCGTGAATCCAACGATACGTATAACGAGACTCTCAATGGATACCGCATAAATTATGAAAACGGGACGGATCTAAGTGCTATTGATCCATATATAGTGGAAGGAGACAAAAGCTCAGGACTATTGCCATATATCGATAGTGAGATTCCGCTTGGTCAAGGTGAAGCAGACCATAGGGTACAGGCATATTGCTACAGGATGACGTTGACCGATGACCCGGACAACAGGATAAAAATACAAAAACCAGATAACTACAATCCTTTATGGTATGAGGTTTTAGTAAGACGCATACAGCAGAATCCGAAGTTAACATTACAAGATATCATCACGTTGACCCCCATGCCCAACCGTAAGACCGATACCAACCATCTGGATTTCTTCGGGGCCAGCTACGACTATGCAGAAGCGAATTATAACAAAAGGAAAGAGATCGAACAATTGCATAAGGATTATGCGCTTGGGATGTTATGGTTGTTAGAGCATGACCCCCGTATTCCGGAACATATCAGAACCGAAATGAGTGACTGGGGCTTACCCAAAGATGAATTCGAAGACACTGGAAATTTCCCTTACCATATCTATGTAAGGGAAGCGAGAAGAATGATCGGTGAATATGTGATGGTGGAAAAGAATGTGGCAAAAGAAAACAGAGAAGATGCACAACATCCGGTGGGTGTAGGAAGCTATGCATTGGATTGCCATTACGTATCTAAAGTGATCGATAAGGAGGGTAAGTTAAGATATGAGGGAACTATTTTTACACCGGTTATTCCTTATACTATCAGCTATTATTCGCTTACACCAAAGAAAAACGAATGCAGCAATTTACTGGTACCTGTCTGTTTATCGGCATCACACGTTGCTTTCAGCTCTATAAGGATGGAACCTGTATATATGGTATTAGGGCAGTCGGCAGCCGTTGCGGCATCGATGGCTATCGATAAAAATACAGCAGTACAGGATATCATTTATGATAAATTGGCTGAAAAACTGTTGGAATTGAAACAAATCATTAAACCGGGCAACACTAAACCTCATTAATTATGAAACACTTAATTTTCAAAATAAAGAATACAATCCTTCTCTCTTTCAGTTTAATTATGATATTCTGTAGTTGTGCCGACAGGTATAACTACCCCATACCTCCGAATTCTTTTGAAGAAACTGAATTGGCACCTCCCGTAAAAGTAACTTTAACAAAAGAGGGAGGCGAATGGAAAATGTTTGTAAACAATGAAGAGTTTTATATAAACGGAGCTTGTACGAATGGATTTTACGGGAAAGCAGCAGAGTTTGGAGCCAATACCATAAGAACATATGGTGTTAGCGATGAATCACGCAGTATATTAGACGAAGCGTATGAAGCAGGTTTATATGTCAACTTTGGTTTATATATGAAGCGGGAAACAGATGGTTTTGACTATGATAATGAAGCAGCGGTAGCTCAACAATTGGAGGAAATGAAAGAGGCTGTAATGAGATTTAAAGACCATCCCGCTTTGCTATGCTGGTCCATCGGAAACGAAGCAGAAGCGAGCTATACCAATACCAAGTTGTGGACGGCTGTGAACGATGTGGCTAAATTTATTCATCAGGTCGATGCCAATCATCCCACAACAGTAGCATTATCCAATTCTGATGTCAACAAGATCACACTGATCAGGGAAATGGCCCCGGAAATAGATATACTGTCTATAAATATGTATGCGCCGGCACTGCCTAATGTGTTAGCCAATATTACGGCTGCAAATTGGCAGAAACCCTATATGATCACAGAATTCGGCCCAAGGGGAACCTGGCAAATGAACCCGGAACCTTCAAGGATTTTAGAATGGGGAGGATTGGTAGAGCAAACCAGTACAGAAAAAGCGGATATCTATCTACAGGCACATACCGATCATATTCTTGCAAATAAACCAAACGGATGTATAGGTTCATTTGTATTCCTGTGGGGATATCAGAAGCATGGAGAAGTACTGACATGGTATGGACTCCTTGATAAAAAAGGTTATACTTTCCCTGCGGTTGATGCGATGCAATATGCCTGGACAGGTTCGTACCCAACCAACAGGGCACCAGTGATACAGGATAGAAGTGCAATCTTAATGAATAATAAAAGAGCCGAAGAGAATATCAAGGTGGATAAAAACTCTACTAATATAGCTTCTGTCGTAGCTACTGATCCCGATGGAGATCCTCTGACTTATTCATGGATGATCATGAAAGAGGGAACCGCAGCTTCCGACGGAAGTCTCCCCGAAGGAATTTCAGGCTTAATCACCGATAATACACTTGCAAATATATCCTTTAAAGCGCCATCCGAATCAGGGGCATACAGGTTGATTGCCTTCGTGAATGACGATGCCAATAAAAAAGTGGCCAGCGGTGTGATTCCATTTTATGTCAATTAAGTTGATTACAAGAAATATTTTAAATTAGATTGATTATGAAAAATATACCAATAAAAATTTTCACGTTCTTTTTGATGTTAGCTATGATAAGCTGTACAAAAGACGACGAAAACATACAAGAGATAAATACTTTTTCCATTAAAGTTACACAGAATGTAGATTTACCTTACGTGATTACACCAAAAGAAGAAGTAGTATTCGACATAACGATCTCTCCAAATTCGGATAATAAAATCAAGAATGTAGTTTTAAGTCTTGATGGAAAAGAACTACAATCGGTTTCAGCGTCTTCCTCTAACAATATCACTTTAAAATACACCTACAAAGTAATGGGAAATGATATTGGAAAAAGTCTGATATTCAGATTAACGGTCACAGACGAGGAGGATCATATCGTTGATAAAGATTTTACGATATACGTCGAATCAGCGCCAGCCGATATTAACGTGATCTTCCCTTCAGAAGCTCCTTCAGAAATCAAAGATGACGAATCGGTTGATTTCAATATTACCGTTGTTTCTGAAAATGATTTGAAATATATTAAAACTTTTTTGGATGGAACCGAAATAACCTCTTTAACAAAGGAGACCTTTGACACTCCGAAAGAAGATATTTACAACTTCACCTATCAGCCAACGGTGGCTGATGCAGACAAAACCCTTGTTTTTACTATCGAGATTATGGATGTTTTGGGGAATATTAATAGACAACCCTATTCCTTGTTTATTGAGCGATCCCAAGAAGCTGACTTCAGTGCTTATTATGATGTCAACTTAGGAGCCCAACGCTGTACTACCGACGGACCTTTCTTCAATGCTACCACAGGGGAGGTATACGTTACAGCAGGAGCTGCGGCAAAATCGGCTGATATAGATTTGGCCACCTTCTTTAGTGGATCGACTACTGCATATAATATCACTTCCCCAACATTTGCCAACACGATCAATATTATTTATAACCCTGCCAGCATTGGAGAAGATGCGATGGAAAATTGGGCGGTACGTAACCAGACGTTAATTAAGAAAATAACGCTCACACGTGAAGAGTTTGACTTGTTGGCCGATGCAGCCGAAATAGAGGCTTTATATACGGGATCAAGTGTAGCGGAGAGTGAAACTTCCGGAGGCCTGGCCAATAACAATGTGATTGTATTTAAAACTGCAGGTGGAAAATACGGGGTTTTATATGTGAAATCCAGGTCAGCCAATGCAAATACAGGTTATTTAACAGTAGATATAAAGGTTCAGAAATAAGATGAAAATCCTGAAAGAATATAGGAGCGTCCCGGTAAAATGGGGCGCTATCCTCCTTCTTCTCTGTTTTTTTTCATCGGGTTATGCCCAGCAAAAACCAAAATATCTCGACCCTCAACAACCTGTCAGTGAACGGGTAAAAGATTTAATGGGCAGGATGAGCCTGGATATGAAGATCGCGCAAATGTGCCAATATGTAGGATTGGAACATATGCGCGATGCGGAGAAGAATATTACCGAAGAGGAACTGTTAAGTGGCCATGCAAGGGGGTTTTATAAAGGATTACATTCTTCCGGCGTAGAACGTATGGTGAAACAGGGATTGATTGGTTCTTTTCTACATGTATTGACGATAGAAGAAGCCAATCATCTTCAAAAACTGGCAGAAGAAAGCCCTTTGAAAATTCCACTATTGATGGGTATCGATGCCATACATGGCAACGGTTTAATGTCCGGTTCAACGATATACCCCTCCCCCATCACCATGGCTTCTACTTTTGCCCCCGATTTAATAGAAGAATCGTTTCGCCAAACAGCCCTCGAGATGAGGGCAACAGGTATGCATTGGGCTTTTTCTCCCAATATTGAGATAGCACGGGACCCCAGATGGGGCAGGGTCGGTGAAACTTTTGGTGAAGATCCTTATCTGGTGTCCCAAATGGGAATTGCCAGTGTCCGTGGTTTGCAAATGGACAAATTGGATAAAGACAAAAGCGTACTGGCTTGCGTTAAACATATGGCAGGGGGCGGCATTGGAAATAACGGTACCAATGCATCACCTGTAGAAATTGGTGAAGGAGAATTACGGAACGTTATTCTTGCCCCGTTCAAAGCCACTATCCGGCAAACACAGCCTTTCTCATTGATGCCGGCACATAATGAGATCAACGGTACACCGGGACATGCCGACAAGTGGCTTTTGACAGAGGTTGCACGAAATGAATATGGATTCAAAGGATTCATTATAAGCGATTGGATGGATATGGAACGTTTAAGCCAGACCCATAGGATTGCTGCAACCATAAAAGAGGCTTTTCAGATTTCGGTAGATGCAGGAGTTGATATGCACATGCATGGCCCGGGATTTTTAGAGAGTATTAAAGAACTTATTGAGGAGGGAAAGCTTTCGGAAGAAAGAATTAACAGGGCCTGTGAGAAAATTTTGGAAGCAAAATTTATGTTAGGCCTTTTTGAAAACAGATACGCTGACCCAAAGAATCTGTCAGAGACCGTATTTATAAAAGAACACCGGCAAACCGCATTGGAAATTGCCAGAAAAGGTATCGTTTTATTAAAGAATAAAAACAACATTCTTCCGATTGCAGTCAATAAATATAAAAATATTTTGGTGACTGGTCCCAACGCAGATAATCAATCCATCATGGGAGACTGGGTATTTGATCAACCCCGGTCGAATTACAAAACCGTTTTGGATGGTATCAAAATGTTGTCGGAAGGAAGCAATGTCAATTACGTCGATGTGGGATGGAATTTACGTGACTTAAATAACGATTCTATCACAAAAGCTATTGAAACAGCTGATAAGATGGATCTGATAATACTGGCATTGGGGGAAGACTCGTTCAGACAACATTGGAAAGAGAAGACCGCAGGTGAGAACCGCGATAGAATGGATATCACTCTTTGGGGAAAACAGCAATATCTGGTAGAAGAACTCAAAAAATCAGGAAAACCCATTGTAGTGGTTTTGGTAAACGGAAGACCTCTGGCAACACCCTGGTTAGAAGAAAATGTGGATGCTATTCTGGAAGCATGGGAACCTGGATCATTCGGAGGTCAGGCTGTTGCTGAGATTTTATACGGAAAAGTGAACCCAAGTGGTAAATTACCCATAACTATTCCCAGGCATGTAGGGCAGATACCTATTTACTACTATCATAAACCTTCGCAGTATTCTCATGCTTTTATTGACGGAGCAAAAGAACCTTTATACGATTTCGGGTATGGATTGAGCTATACCGATTTTCAATATAGCGAATTAAAGTGTCCGAAAGATTTAAAATACGGAGAACCTTTACACGTCACCCTGACAGTAGAAAATACAGGGGAAATGGAAGGAGAAGAGGTGGTACAACTGTACTTGAAGGACGATTTCAGTTCCACTACCAGACCTGTAAAATTACTCGTCGGATTCCGGCGTATCCATCTTGAGAAGGGAGAGAAAAAAACAATGGTCTTTTCTTTAGACAAAGAAGTTTTCGGTTACTACAACAATAAAGGAAAATATGTATTCGAACCGGGAAGTTTCACTTTGATGGTAGGAGGAAGTTCTCTCGGTAAAGATCAAATTTTTCAGAAAGTAACGGTAAATAATTAGAAAAGTAACTAAACCCGGTTATGAAAATAAAAATACACGCTATATCGAACCAAATGATAAAATGGATGAAATCCGGTGCAATAGTTGTACTGATTCTGTTAAGTACTTTTATGTCACGCATATATGCACAAATGCCTAAAAAGAAATGTCACGAGAGTACGGAAAAACCAAATATTCTGTTGGTTATCAGTGATCAGTTAAATTGGGATTATATTTCGGCTATGGGTAATTCCTATGTCAAAACCCCTAATATAGACCGGTTGTGTCGGACAGGGGTTCGTTTCGACCGCGCATATGCTATTAATCCGGTAAGTATTCCTTCACGGGTAAGCATGTTTACGGCGGCACGTCCCAGCAAATTCGGAGTATTTGTCCCTGATGAAATAGAGGCAGAGCACACAAATATCGTACCGTATGTCAGAGAAAAGAAAATAGCTTTTCATTTGCAACAGCAAGGCTATAAAACTTATTATGGAGGCAAGACACATTTTCGGTTCTCCCCAAAAGATATGGGGTTTGAAATATATGCGGGCAGTGAAGAATACCGCGGTGTAGATTGCGTACCGAAAGCAATCGCAAAACTGAAAAAACATGCAGCCGACCACTCTGATCAACCTTTTTTCATGGTCGCCTCTTTAATGAATCCACATGATATATGTTATGCACATATCAAAGATAACCGTTTTGATATGGAGCAAATTCTAGAGCGGACAGACGGGGAAGGGTGGAAAGCAAAATTGAGGGTATCAGTATTGGAAAATCTGAAAATTCCTGAGGGAGAACCCGGAGCCGGAGAATACAAACCTATTGATTATTATCTTCGTCAGGCTCCTCCTCTGCCCGATAATTATATGCCGCAGGAGAATGAGCCGAGCATCATTTCAGGTATCGGAGAAGAGAAAGGGATGGCTTCGGCATTCGGAAGGTATAGGGGACAATATGATGAAACCGACTGGTTACTACATCGATACGCATATTGTCGATTTGTAGAGGATTTCGATAGAGAACTCGGCCTGTTACTTGATGGTCTAGAAGCAAGCGGAATGGCAGAGAATACTTTTATTATTTTCACGAGCGATCATGGAGAATCTTTAGGAAGTCATCAAATGGCAGGAAAAGGGTTCTTCTTTGATGAAGTATGTCATGTACCTTTCATCATAAGCCATCATAGTATTGATGGGGGACGGGTAGATTCAGTAAATCTGATATGTAATGGTCTGGATCTTATCCCTTCCGTCTTCGAATTGGCAGGTGCTGGCGCTGATCCGACATGGGAAGGAAAAAGTATTATTCCTCTCTTACATGACGCTAACCATAAGTTGGACAGAGATATCATTCCTGTTGAATTTGTCTCCGGTATGGGAATTATCACCCATAATTTCTACTATGGTATATATACGAGTGGCAAAGCAAATAACGAGCAACTTTATGATATAAGAAAAAGACCATTGCAAATGGAGAATGACGCTTTAGATCCTGCATACAGTAAGGTCTTGGATGATCATCGACATCACTTTAAAACCGCACATCGGGAAACGCTGGTACGGTATGGTCATCCTGAAGTATTTATGAGATATTTAAATGACAAACAATAGATATTTAGATTGATGAAAAAATATTTAGTTATCCTCTTATTGCTGTCTCTGTTTTATTTTGCTCAGGCACAGCAAAAGAAGAATACACGCCCCAATATTATTTGGCTTGTCAGTGAAGACAACAGCCCGTTCCTGGGTTGTTACGGCGACACATATGCCAACACTCCCTACCTTGATAAGCTTGCATCGGAAGGGGTACTTTTCGAACAGGCATTCTCAAATGCTCCGGTGAGTGCCCCTTCCAGATCTACACTTATTACAGGTGTTTATTCCACCACAATGGGAACCGAAAACATGAGAAGCCAGTACCCGGTACCGGATTTTATCAGGCTGTTTCCGGAGTATCTGAGAAAAGCCGGATATTATACAGTGAATAAAGCAAAGACGGATTACAACATGTCTCCTTTGGAAGATAGGATGAATGGCGCATGGGATGATTCATCGCTCAAAGCTACCTATAAGAACCGGAAGCCGGGACAACCATTCTTTGCGATGTACAATTCTTCCATCACACATGAAAGTTCCCTCCACTCAAGAAAAGACACCTTAAGACATGATCCGGAGAAGGTGCCTATCCCACCCTACCACCCTCGTACCCCCGAGATGAGACATGATTGGGCGCAATATTATGACCGGATGGAGCAGATGGACAATTGGGTAGGCAATATATTGGAAGAGTTGGAAAAAGAAGGTCTGGCGGAAAATACAATTGTGTTTTATTTCAGTGATCACGGAGGTGTACTGGGCAGGAGCAAAAGATTCCTTTACGAAGCCGGCCTGCATGTGCCGCTCATTATACGTATCCCGAAAAAGTTTACGCATCTGGTGGCTGAAAAGGCCGGAACGAGAAGTAGCCGTATGGTCTCTTTTATTGATTTTGCCCCCACTGTATTAAGCCTTGCCGGTATACCTATACCCGAATACATGCAAGGCGAAGAATTTCTTGGAAAAATAAAGGACAGGACTGAAACACCGGCATATGGATATAGGGGGCGTATGGATGCGGGTGTTGACCTTAGCAGAACAGTGCGCAAAGGAAAATATCGATATATCCGGAATTATATGCCCCATAAAATATGGGGGCAATACATAGAATACCTCTGGAAGGCCCCCTCCATGCCTTCATGGGAGAATGCATATAATAAAAAACAATTGAATGCAGTTCAAAGCGCTTTTTGGGAAAGCAAACCGTTCGAAGAGTTGTATGATTGTGAAGCAGACCCTCATAATATATACAATCTGGCGCATAATGAATCCTATGAAGGAATTCTGGAGCAGATGCGCATGAGTTTGGATAACTGGCAGGTTGCTACGAATGACCTGGGATTTATTCCCGAACCAATGATAGAAGAAATCAGTAAAACCATATCCCTGTATGAATGGGCCAAAGGCGATAGATATCCGTTGGTAAAAATATTGGAAACAGCATCAGCAGCGGCATCCGGAGATACAAAAACATTGCCGCTACTTATGGAACGGCTTCGGGATAAAAATGCAGTCGTACGCTATTGGGCAGCAACCGGATGCCGCATATTAAAAACCAAAGCACAAGCAGCTAAACCTCTATTGTTGGAAATGGCAAATCACGACGATGAAATCTCCGTAAGAAATGTTGCGGCAGAGGCATTATATTATTTGGGAGAACAAAAAATAGCAGTAGAAGTATTAAGTCGATCTGTCTCAAGCCCCGACATCATGATACGTGTACAGTCCTTAAACATACTACAGCAATTTGGCCAGGATGCATTACCGGTACTGCCACTGGCACAAAAGATACTTGATATTGACCCAAAACGAAGTGAATATGATGTTTCGGCGGCTAAAGGATTCATAAGGGCGATGGAATATTATAAAAGCAATGGAAAATAATTGGGGTGTGAAACTAAAAAATAAAACAATCATATGAAAAATCTTAAGGCATTACTTTTTTTATTATTTGCCATTCCATCATTTATTCTCGGGCAAACAAAGGATGAAATCAATGTGGATATCTGCATTTATGGAGGTAGCTCTGCGGGTGTTGTAGCTGCATATACAGCTATCAAAGCAGGAAAAACAGCCGTTATTATAGAACCCAGCGGAAGAGTGGGAGGATTAAGTTCCGGAGGACTTGGAATGACAGACATAGGGAATAAATATGTGGTTACCGGGTTGGCGCTGGACTTTTACCGCAAATTAGGAGCATATTACGGAAATCTGGAAAACTGGATCTTCGAGCCAAAAGTAGCCTTATTTGTTTTTCACGAGTATATCAGAGAAGCGGATATCAACATCGTCTACAATCGACAGTTGATCGACGTGAAAAAAGAAAATAATAGTATAAAGGAAATTACGGTAACCAATTTAGATGAATCAAATGGGCCCCAATTAAAAGTGAAGGCAAAGATGTTCCTGGATTGTACCTACGAGGGTGATTTGATGGCGATGGCAGGAGTAAGCTATACGATTGGTCGTGAGAATAACAACGTATACAATGAGACCCTGAACGGTGTACAATTTCTCACCGGGCATCAATTCCCCGACGGGGTAGATCCTTATAAGGTGAAAGGCGACCCTTCCAGTGGACTGCTTTGGGGTGTTAACAATGAAACGTTGAAACCAAACGGTACAGGAGATAAGAAGGTACAGGCGTATAATTACCGCATTGCCCTCACCAATGATCCGGACAACAGGATACCTATCACAGAGCCCGACAATTATGATCCCGAACGATATGAATTATTGGTAAGGCAGAAAGAGATTCAGCCCTGGAAAGGATTGAACGATGTTTTCATTTGGAGTTTGATGCCTAACAACAAAACCGATATCAATAACCGTAACGGCATGTCGACAGATATGATCGGAGCCAACTGGGATTATCCGGAAGCAGACTACCACGCACGGAAGAAAATCATTAAAGCCCACGAGGATTATACCAAGGGGCTATTGTATTTTGTGGGAAATGATCCCGCCATTCCCGAATTTATCCGGAATGAGATGAATAAATGGGGATATCCGAAAGATGAGTATGTTGAGAATAACCATTGGACCCCACAGCTCTACATCCGCGAAGCCAGGAGAATGATCAGCGATCTAGTCATGACTCAACACCATTGTCAAGGCAGAGAAATAGCTACAGATGCTATTGGCTACGCTGCCTACACGATGGATTCTCATAACTGCGACAGGTTAGTGGTGAACGGCATGGTGAAAAATGAAGGGAATGTGGAAGTGGGAGGTTTCCCGCCGTTCCCTATCTCTTACCGCTCCATTGTTCCGAAAAGGAAGGAAGTGAATAATCTCCTGGTTCCCGTATGCCTGTCCGCATCCCATATTGCTTTTGGGTCTATACGAATGGAACCCGTATTCATGGTGCTGGCACAATCAGCGTCTGTGGCGGCCTGTTTGGCTATTGATCAGGGTATTTCCGTACAAGATGTCCAGACAGATGAAATCAATGAAATACTGAAGGTTAACCCCAAGGCTGATTTCCGTAAACCAGACATACTGGTTCAGGTATCAGACAGCCCATTGATCGAGATAAAAGGAGATTGGAAGAGTGTGCCATTAAGGGGGTATGGAAGATTTCATCTGGAGAACAGTGCAACTACAGATAACGAATATGTTAAGTTTAACTTTGAAAGCAATGCTATATCAGGCAGATACAAAACATATTATTACCTGCCAAGATTACAGTCGGGCACCAAATCCGTTACTTTAGAACTATTCAACGGAGAAGAGAAACAAATACTCAATCTTAGCCTGGATGACGTGAAAATTGAGGGACAAACCAGCAGTACATGGGTGCATATCGGAGAATTTAATTTCAGTTTTTCTGCAAAGCCCTATATAAAAGTAATATCAACCAAAATGGACGGCAGTGTAGCAGCTAACGCTATATTGCTGGTCCCTGAAGATTAAATAATCGTATAAAACGAGCATGAGAACCGTTCTAACACAAATACATGTTTAGAGCGAATTCCCTACGACACCTTTATAAATAATTTTAATCATATGGAACATAACAATCCTGTATCCCGAAAATTGAACCGGAGAGGTTTTTTAAGCACTACTGCAGTGATAGCAGCCGGCACACTAATTCCTAAAGTCTTCTCCTGTGGAAGTAACAAACAGTCAGGCAAATCGCCCCGAATAACAGGTTTCATACCTGACTCGAAATATGCAGGAGTCCAAATAGGGGCGATTACATACAGTTTCCGTAGTCTGAAAGGCGGACTGGAAACAACCCTCAATGCATGTGCAGAAGCGGGGATAAGTTCTGTAGAGCTCATGGGGACAGACGTTGAGGATTATCTCGGCGCTCCAAAAAATCCGGTCAAACGTCAACCAAATGCACAAAATCCTCTGACTTCGGAGGAGAAAAACACTATCGAAAAATACAAAAGCGAAGTGAAAGAATGGAGAAAAAGCAGAGGAACTCCTGACTTATATGCACAGCTACGTAAGAAATTCAATGACAGAGGTGTAAATATTCACATTTACAAATGGCTTGCCGGAACCAGTGAAACGGAAATCGATTATTCTTTTAAAGTGGCAAAAGCGCTTGGCGCTATTGGTATTACGGCTGAAATAAACGATGACAATGCACGATTGTTAGGCCCGGTAGCGGAAAGAAACGGAATGTATGCCATTCTTCACAATCATTATCAATATGCCGAACCTGATTTTGATGTGGATAAATTACTGGCTTACTCTCCGGCAAATATGCTGAATTTTGATATTGGCCACTATTTCGGTTCTACCGGTTTAAATCCGACTGAATTTATCCGCAATTATCATGACCGGATAGCCAGTATTCATCTGAAAGATAAAACAAGTGTAGGTAATGTAATCCAGAAGAACACGAATCAGGTTTGGGGTCAAGGAGAAACTCCCATAGCTGAAGTTCTTCACCTTATCAGAGACCAAAAATGGCCTATCTATTGCGATATTGAACTTGAATATCCTGTCACACCTTGGTCTTCCTCTGTAAAGGAGGTGAAAACCTGCAGGGAATATTGTCGACAAATTCTGTTGTAATCCAATGCCGCGAAACGAATCCCGATCATCTATTTTTAAATATATAATAAACAAATGATCACCTTCTTTATTTCGATAATAGCCCTCCTGGCGGGATATGGGTTCTACTCTAAATACCTGGAACGTGTGATGAAAGTCGATCCTACGCGAACTACACCAGCCACCACCTTGAACGATGGCGTAGATTATGTGCCCATGTCTTGGTGGCGCGTATTCCTGATACAATTCCTGAATATTGCCGGATTGGGCCCCATTTTTGGCGCCATTGCAGGGGCAATGTGGGGGCCGGTCGCTTTTCTATGGATTGTACTGGGAACTGTTTTTGCAGGAGGCGTACATGACTATTTCTCCGGGATGCTTTCGGTCAGGCACGATGGTAAAAATATCACCGAGATAATAGGGATTTATTTGGGAAAGTATGCCAAGCAGGTCATGAGAATTTTCGCTGTTGTTCTATTGATCCTTGTAGGCGTTGTCTTTATTTCCGGACCGGCAGGGTTACTGGCCGGTCTTACCCCGCAATCTCTCGATTTTACTTTTTGGGTATGGGTGATATTCATCTATTATATATTGGCCACTCTCCTTCCTATTGACAAGGTTATCGGGAAGATTTATCCCGTTTTCGGATTCGCACTGCTTTTCATGGCTGTCAGTTTAATTATCTCGTTAATAGTAAAAGGATATCATATCCCTGAACTGACCGCGGAGAATTTCAAAAATTTTCATCACAATAAAGAAAACCTCCCTATTTTTCCCATGATGTTCATTACCATCGCATGTGGGGCGATATCGGGTTTCCATGCCACACAATCGCCTCTGATGGCGCGTTGTCTGAAAAATGAGAAAGAGGGGAGAAAGGTCTTTTATGGTGCTATGGTAACCGAAGGTGTGGTAGCTTTGGTATGGGCCGCGATCAGTATGAGTTTCTTTGGCGGTATGAAAGGGCTTAACGAGGTGATGACAGCACAGAAAGGGAACGCAGCATGGGTGGTGAATGAAGTTTCCTATTCATTGCTGGGAGCATTCGGTGCAGTATTGGCAATCTTAGGCGTTGTGGCCGCACCGATCACATCGGGAGATACGGCTTTCCGAAGCGCCCGGCTGACAATCGCCGATCTCTTCAAAACATCCCAGAAACCTCTCAGGAATCGTTTGATAATTACTGTTCCCCTGTTCGCTATCGGTTTCCTGCTGACCAGAATCAATTTCGACGTGATATGGCGCTATTTTGCATGGGCAAACCAAACACTGGCAACCGTCGTTCTATGGACCATCACTATATATTTATTACAAAAAAAGCGAAGGCATTATCTGATAACACTGATTCCTGCATTATTTATGACAGCGGTAGTGACTACATATATCATGCTGGCGCCTGAAGGATTTTCATTACCTACTCCGGTCTCGTATGGCATAGGATTATTCTTTGTTATTTTGACGCTCGCACTATTTTTAATTTATAAGAAATGTATCATTAAAAAATCCGTGAAGCACATGTAAGGGCGGAAGTGGAAAGATTCAGATTTCCTTTTGAAACGAGCATGTAAATCATTACACGCAAGAACATGATTAAAAGCGAGTTCCATATGATACCTTTGAACTATTTCGATAAGCTAGATGAGCAGAGCCAAGCTTGCTTGAGCTATGCCATAGCGAGAATTGTAAATCGAGGAGCGAAGGCGACTCAATTGACAACCGAGGAGCGAAGGCGACTCAAATAGTCTAAATAAATTGAAAATCCATAGTTTTAATCATATGAAAATGATGTTTCACTCTATTTGATATAACTTTGAAAAAATAACGCGAACGAAACAATATGAAAACTACAGTTTTCACTGCGGGACTTTCCCTCACAGCGTTAACCCCGCTCAACGCACAGCAAAAACCCAATGTGGTGTTTATCGTTGCCGATGATTTGGGCTACGGGGATCTGAGTTGTTTCGGCCAGGAGAGATTCCAAACGCCTAACATCGACGGACTGGCACTTAACGGGACGCGTTTTACCCGTTCCTATTCAGGAACCACCGTGAGCGCACCCTCGCGCGCCAGCCTGATGACCGGATTACACACCGGCCACACCCCTATTCGTGGAAATAAGGAAATAAAACCCGAAGGACAGTTTCCACTGCCGGCCGGTACATTTACGCTTTTCCACCTGTTTAAGAATGCAGGTTATACCACCGGCGCCTTTGGTAAATGGGGATTGGGGCAACCCAGTTCTGCAGGCGACCCCAACAATCAGGGTGTGGATGAATTTTACGGATACAATTGCCAACTCCTGGCACATAATTATTACCCAAGCCATTTATGGTACAATCAGACAAAAATAGCGTTTCCAGAAAATGATAACGGACAATTCGGCGCGTACTCGCAAGACCTGATCCAGGCAAAAACGCTGGAGTTTATCGATAAATACAATGGGGATCCGTTCTTCCTCTTCGTACCCATGGTGCTTCCACACGCCGAATTGGTTGTGCCCGAAGATTCCATCATCCAAAAATTAAGAGGAAAATTCGATGAAAAACCGTATAAAGGTACTGATTCCGGTCCCGCTTTCAGAAAAGGCGGATACATGTCGCAGGAATATCCGCGGGCGACACATGCCGCCATGATTACACGTATCGATATGTATGTGGGACAGATCATTGAGAAACTCAAAGAGACAGGAGTCTATGAAAATACATTGATCATATTTACCAGTGATAACGGACCGCACCGCGAGGGAGGCGGTGATCCGGATTTCTTCAATAGCAACGGCATCTATCGCGGATATAAACGTGATCTGTACGAAGGCGGCATCCGTGTGCCGACCATCATTTCGTGGCAGGGGAAAGTAGCGGCCGGCAAGGAAAACGATTTTGCCTTCGCATTCTGGGATTACATGCCCACGTTTGCCGAACTGTTGAAAACCGATTCGCCGGAAAATACCGACGGGATCAGTATATTGCCCACACTCCTCAATAAAAAAGAAGGTCAGAAGAAGCGCGATTATTTCTATTTCGAGTTTCAGGAATTGGGCGGCCGCCAGGCGGTAATAAAAGATAACTGGAAACTGTTGCACCTCGATATCCGCCAGGAAGGGCTGTACGAACTCTATAATCTCGCGTCCGATCCTTCGGAGAATCACAACCTGCTCGATCTCTATCCTCAAAAAGCGGCAGAACTGAAAGAGATCATGAAGAAGGCCAGAACCGATGATCCCAACTGGCCGTTGTTTTAAGTAATTGATTCAGTCATACAATAGAGTTTATATCGAATAAGATTTTAGATATCTGATTATCGGAAGTCTTATTCTTTAATCAATATAATATCTAATAAACTTTCCAATTATGAGACATTTTTCTACCCGGTCAGTCCTCACTTTTGGTACCTGTCTGGCACTTCCCACGCAGGCACAGGAGATAAAACAAGAAGCAATCCAGGAGAAACCCAACATTGTGTTGATCTATGCAGATGATATAGGGTATGGAGACCTTTCGTGCTACGGAGCTAAGCGTGTAGAGACTCCTAATGTGGATCTGCTCGCCGAAAATGGTGTTCGTTTCAGTAATGCCCACTCTGCCGCAGCAACCAGTACCCCTTCACGTTACGGCCTCTTTACGGGTGAATACCCATGGAGAAGGAATGGTACAGGAGTTGCCCGAGGTGATGCAGGTTTGATCATCAAACCGCATCGATACAATGTGGCAAAACTAATGAAGGAGGCGGGTTATACCACCGGAGCGGTAGGAAAATGGCACCTAGGCATCGGAGAGGAAACTGGTACCCAGAATTGGAACGAAAGAATTACTCCCGGCCCGTACGAGATTGGATTTGACTACTCCTACCTTATGGCGGCAACGGGCGATAGAGTACCCTGTATCTATCTGGAAAACCAGGAAGTGGCAAACCTCGACCCCAATGATCCGATCAGCGTAAGCTATTCGCAGAACTTTCCCGGAGAGCCTACCGGCAAGGATAATCCCGAACTGCTGACAAAATTGGGGCCAAGTCCCAACCACGGACACGATCAGAGTATTATCAACGGGATCTCCCGTATCGGCTTTATGAAAGGGGGCAAGGCCGCTCTGTGGGAGGATGAAACGATTGCCGACAGTATCACCTCACACGCTGTCCGTTTTATAGAACAGAATAAAGAGAAACCCTTCTTCCTTTATTTCGGCACCAATGATATCCATGTACCGCGCTATCCGAACGAACGGTTCCGGGGCAAAACCGATATGGGACACCGGGGCGATGCAATCGTCCAGTTCGACTGGTCGTTAGGTGAAGTGATCCGTGCATTGAAAGAGGCGGGTGTGTATGAGAATACGCTGATTATTTTGTCGAGCGATAACGGCCCGGTGGTGGATGACGGCTACGCAGACGAAGCCGTGGAGCGCCTGATGGATCATAAACCGTGGGGACCTTACCGGGGCGGTAAGTACAGTATGTTTGAAGCAGGAACAAGAGTACCTTTTATTGTTCACTGGCCGGAGGTGGTGCGGCCAGGTATTTCCGATGCGCTGGTTTCCCAGATCGATCTGTTGGGTACGCTGGCTGCTTTGACGGGTATTGAGCTGGAGGAAGAAAAGTTGAGTGATAGCAGGAATCAACTTCCCGCATGGCTCGGTCTCGATAACGAAGGACGTGAATACCTGATTGGTGCCGGTACTTCGCTTATGATCCGCACCAAAGACTGGAAATATATTGAGCCAAATAATGGCAGTGCATACCAAAGGCTCACCGATATTGAAATGGGGAACAATCCAGAGGACCAACTCTACCATTTACGCTATGACCGGGGAGAGTACGATAATGTGGCTGGAAAGAACTCCCTGAAGGTAAGATTTTTTAAGCAGATACTCGAAGAGGAGAAGAGTAAAGGCGTAGGGTTGAACCTGTAAGAAAGAACCGTATCAAAGGAAGAGGTTGCTCAGACATTGGACTGAACAACCTCTTTTTTGAATTAAAATTACTGATTTATCGAATTTTACAATGGATATTGTTCCCTGACAGGATCATCATATTGTTCCTGTAACCATTTCAGTTCGGATTTCAAATCTAATAATGATGCTGTCATATTCCACTAGTATTCCCATAAGGAAAGTTCTTTTCCTTCTAAATTATCCTGGTAGAATTTATCAATAATGGGCTCGTAGTGTTTGTCCCACACCGCTTTTTGTGCCGGATTCAGCCGTGCATATTCGCCATTCTCATACGTTCATCGACGATTTCACCAACAAACCGGAATAGTTTCTATAAGAATTTATATACCTTTGTCCTTAATCAAAAGGGTCAGAACGCATTGAAAGGCAAAACAATCCATATACATTCTAATATCCTTCGTCTTCTGCGGCAAGGAGATGAAAAGGCCTTCGAATACCTTTTCCATCACTATTACAATCAAATCTATACGTTTGTCCTGAATACCCTTTTCGATAAAACATTTGCCGAAGACATTACCCAATCCGTTTTTGTTTCTCTTTGGGAAAAAAGAGAAATGATCGATCCTGAAGCCAAAATCGCCCCTCTTCTTTATACCATCGCCCGAAATCATGTATACAGACAAACCGAACAATTACTACTGAAATATAAATACGAGCAATCTCAACAAGAAAATATGCAGGAAAGCAATGATATTGAAGAAGATTTGAATAATCGTTTTCTGGAAAATATTCTTTCAGAATTTATCGAGAAACTACCTTCGGAACGACGCAGGATCTTTCTGTTGAGTCGAAAAGAGAATCTATCAAACAAAGAAATCGCCTCCCGGTTAAACATTTCCGAGAAAACAGTGGAAACACAAATAAGACGCTCTCTTATTTTTTTAAGAGAAAAGATGAAATACTACCTTAATATTGTCTTACTTTAATTTATTTATACTCCTAATTTTGTCGCTCGTTAACAAGCTGAAATATTAATAAATATTAATTTACTGTTAAAAACAATATTCCTGTAAGGATTTCGCACCTATTACGTATAATATATCAAGAATGAATATGTCAGAAGAAATTATAGGGCTGGTTGAAAAGTTTCTCTCCAATTCTATATCGAAGGAGGAAATGCATGGGTTGCTACAGGCTTATCAAAAAAAACAAATAAGTGAGAAGCAACTTGATGAATATTATGCAAGTAAATGGAGAAATGCAGAACAATATTCATCACCATTTGCTGATGAAAGTAAGAAGAGAGTATGGGAACAATTCCAGAAGCATATATACCAAAGGTCGCAGATGGCGCCGAAGCAGAAAAGCAGATGGCTCTTGTACGCGGGTGGGGCGGCCGTTGCGGTTTTATTTTTTATACTGGGTATATCACTCCAACTGATCCGTGAGAATGCACAGCAAGAGCTTGTGGTTACGGTTCAAAACGGACAAAAGGCAAGTGTTCAACTCCCCGACGGGTCTCACGTGCAACTCAATTCGGCAAGTGAATTGCGGTATTCCCCGGATTTCGGGAAGAAGAACCGTACTGTACAACTGGCAGGGGAAGCCTATTTTGACGTAAAAAGCAATCCGGATAACCCGTTTATTGTGCTGACACACTCCGGCTTCCAGGCAAAAGCGCTTGGGACAAAGTTCAATATCAAGTCTTATATTAACGACAAACAAATAACCGGAACGCTCATTGAAGGCAGTATTGAAGTAAGCAGTACCCAGTTTTCCGAAATATTGAGCCCCAACGAGCGTATTTCATTCGACACTAAAGAGATGATGTTCTACAAGTCCCGCATCAATAATGCAAATGAAGCTATTTTCTGGATGACAGATCAATTCGTATTCGACAAGGAAACATTAGAAAATATTGCCAAAATGTTGGAAAGAATGTATAATGTGACCTTTTCTTTTACATCATCCGACATAAAAGAAATACAATACAGTGGAAAGATAAAGAATAACAGTATGGAAAACGTATTAAACCTTATCACTATCGTTTCTCCGTTACAATATACAATAACAGGATCACACATTACATTCAGTAAAAAACAGAAATAATAATCCACAAAAATTGACGCCTATGACATAAAACAAAAAACAAAGAACTCTATGCATAACAAAGAAAACCGGAGTAATGTAACGGCATCACTCCGGCAAGAATGCAATTATGCTAACAGCACGGTAGCACTTTAATAGGTAAAAAGGCTGCAAATCGCACTCATAAAAAACAAAATTACTCAATTAGAGTTAATTCCGCGCTTGTTTATCCTTAATTATATCCTAAAACAAACTAAAATCTAAAAAGATTATCTTAATGAACGCACAAATCAAACGAATTGGCATAAGCTGTTTGCTTTTGCTCCTGTTAAATATTGGGCAAAGCATCGCACAAATAAGTATTTCTGCAACGAATACGGAAATAAATAACGTACTTCGTCAAATTGAGGAAAAGAGTGATTATACCTTTTTCTATAGTGACAATTTTCTGGATTTAAACCAGAAAGTGACTATTCAGGCAAAGGACGAAACAATTGAAAACATATTGAATAGATTGTTCCGGAACACAAATATTGGCTATCGAATTAACAATAAACAAATAGCACTGTCCGAAAAAAGCGTACAGAATAGAAATCGTGAAAACATCGCTCAGCAACAAGGCCGGACAATCACAGGTAAAGTTATAGATGAAAACGGCGATCCGGTTATCGGAGCGAATATTATTGAAAAAGGGACGACAAACGGTACGGTTACGGATGTGGACGGAAATTTCTCCTTGAGGTTAGAAGAGAATGCCATACTTCATATTTCTTACATCGGCTATTTACCACAGGATATTACCACCTCAGACAAAATGACTTTTAATATTGTCTTAGAGGAAGACACCAAAGCGTTGGAAGAATTGGTGGTAATCGGCTATGGTACGGCACGTAAGATCGACCTGACAGGTTCAATCTCTTCTTTAAGCGGTGATAAACTGCAAATGAAGAGTACACCGCAGCTTTCCAGCCAATTGCAAGGACAAATGGCCGGCGTACAGATCACACGTTCCAACGGTGACCCATCAGCCGGAGCGACCATCCGTGTGCGCGGAGTCACTACCATGTCAACCAACGACCCATTGGTGATCGTGGATGGCATACCGGGTACCCTTACAAACATTGCTCCTGAAGATGTAAAAGACATCCAGGTACTGAAGGACGCAGCATCTGCCGCCATCTACGGTTCCCGTGCGGCTGCCGGTGTTATCCTGGTCACGACAAAACGTGCCCGGAATAACGAATTCCACCTTTCATATAATGGGGAATACGGCATTAATGCACCCACAGCCAAGCCAAAATTCGCCAATGCAGTACAATGGATGAGTGGCCTTAATGAATTGGCTTTCAACGATGGGGCTTCCTCTCCTCACTCTCTTTACTCGGAAGATCTAATCAACAATTATGCACAACTGCGGGCTGAAGATCCTGACCGCTACGCAGACACCGATTTCATGGACCTGGGGCTAAAGAGCAGTACGCATCACCAACGTCATTCACTCTCACTTAGCGGCGGGACTGATAAACTGAAAACGAACTTCAGCTTTAACTACTATGATTCGGAAGCCCTTATAGATACAAAAAACTATGAGCGTTTTAACATCCGTACCAACAATGACTATACGATCAACAACTGGATCAATGCAAATGTAGACTTGAACCTGCTTTATTCTAACGCGAATGAACCACATCTCTCCATGGGTGAGCTGATGGAACGTGCACCAATCTATAACGCCTATTGGTCTGATGGACGTTTTGCCGATGGCAAAGATGGTGACAACCCCATTGCGCAACGTGATCTGAGTGGAGTACACAAAAAGCAAAACTATGGGGCGGGTGGAAAACTACAGTTAGTGCTCACTCCTATAGAAGGATTGGCTTTAACAGCCATCGTCGCTCCTCAATACTCCTTCTATAAAGGGAAAGATCATAGAAAAAGATATGAGGTCTACCGGATCACTGGTGATCCTATCCCCGGAGTCGGTTATTCCTCAACCAGCCTTAGTGAAGCGCGCAACGACAACCATAGTTTGACGAAGCAGTTTTATGCAAACTATAACCTGCAACTGAAACGCCACTCTATCGGATTGATGGCCGGTTATGAGGATTATTTTTATAAATGGGAAGAACAAGGGGCTTCACGCACCAATTATAGTTTGGTAAACTTTCCCTACCTGGACTTAGGTCCTGAAGATTATCAGTTCAACAGCGGAAAAGCCGGACATAATGCGTATCGTTCATTCTTTGGTCGTATCATGTATTCCTGGGCAGACCGCTATATGTTGCAAGCCAATATCCGTTCCGACGGCTCTTCCCGTTTTGCCGATGGTCATCGTTGGGGCACATTTCCTTCAGTCAGTGCCGGTTGGGTCATCTCTGAAGAACCCTGGTTCAATAAGAGTGTTGTCGATTTTCTGAAGCTGCGCGGTTCTATCGGACAGTTGGGTAACGAGCGTATTGGTTCGGAATTCCCCTACCAGGCAAGGTTGTCTTTCGGTACCGGTTTTATTCCCAATGCTTCTACCGGGGTTGCTGACATTGTGCAGACAGCTTATCAGATGGACTACGCGTTCAGGGACCTGACCTGGGAAACAACGACGACCTATGGTATCGGTGCAGACATCAACTTGTTAAAGAACAACCTACGTGCCTCGGTAGATTACTATTACAAAAAGACGACGGATATGTTAATGGAGGTAGGATTCCCCTCCTATTTCGGTTATAACGCACCGCAAAAAAATGCTGCCGACATGAACACGACTGGTTGGGATTTCGAACTTTCCTGGAACGACCGGATCAGAGACTTCCACTACGGTGTAAGTTTCAACTTATATGATTATCGTTCAAAAATGGGATATATGGCAGACAGACAAAGGATTGACGATAACAGAATCACCGAAGAAGGTTCTTACTATAATGAATGGTATGGTTACAAGAGTTTGGGGATTATTCTAAATGAAGCGGCCATGCTGGACGAAAATGGCAACCAGATTCCCGTTCTGACCAATAACGACAAGGCTGGCAATATCCGCTACCAGGATATTGATGGCGATGGTAAAATCACCGCTTCCAACGATCGTGTACGTTTGGGGAACTCTTTGCCGGAACTGCAATACGGCGGATCTCTCTGGGCTGAATGGAAAGGGTTCGATTTCAACTTATCATTCCAGGGGATCGGACACCAACGTGCTTATTGGTCATGGCCAGGCACACCGTTCAATTATCAAGCCTATGCCAGCCCGTTGAATCTGATCGAAAGCCATTGGAGTCCCACGGCTACGGATGAGGAAAATGCTAACGCAAAATATCCGAAATTGACAACCAACAATGCCAATATTTACGCCAGAAGCGACTTCTACCTTTTCAACGGAGCTTATATGCGTATCAAAAACATCACATTGGGATATACCCTTCCGTCCGAAATCACAAAGAAATTATCTGTCAACAAGTTGAGAGTTTATTTCAGTGCCAACGACCTGCCCGCTTTCTCAAAATATCCCAAAGGATACGATCCGGAATGGGATCGTAGCGGCGATCTCCTCTTGTCCTCTTATATTTTTGGTCTGAATCTTTCATTTTAATTAGAGAATCCAGTTATGAAACGAGCATGATAATCATTATCACACAAGTACATGATTAAATGCGAGTTCCATATGATACATTTGAACTATTCGCGTTAAGCTAAATGAGCAGAGCCAAACTTGTTTGAGCTATGCCGTAGCGAGCGAATATCTAAATTTATTGAAAATAAAAGTTTTAATCATATGAATAAAATAAGCAAATATTTACTCGCCGGAATAGTGGCATTTGGCATGACTGCTTGTGCCGACCTTGATCTGAATCCATTATCGGAAGGATCGAGTGAGAATTGGTATCACAATGAAACCGAAATAGAAATGTCTCTTAACGATTTGTGGAGACCGGATTTTTTTCCAATTGATGCCATTTTCTGGGATGACGATTTAATGAACCGTAATGGGTCTAACCCTATTACGTTAGGAACGGTAACCTCTCAATGGGGAGATGCTTCAACCCGTTGGACCTCATTATATAAAGCCATCGCCCGTGCAACAAAGGTAATAGAAGCATTGGATAATGGGGTAGCCGAAGGAATAAGCGAAAGTAAAGTGAATCAATACAAGGGTGAAGCCTATTTTATGATAGGATTCGCTTATGGCGAGTTGACGGCCTATTATGGAGATTGTGTATTAAATAAAGGGATGACTCTGGATGAAGCCTATGAGGCAACCCGTTCACCCAAAAGTGAAGTGTTGGCCTACGCCTATGAATGTCTAGATAAGGCAGCCGAATACTTGCCGGACTCCTACAAAGCGCAACAACGGCCGACCAAAGGGGCTGCCCTTGGCTTTAAAGCCCGTTTCGCGCTCTTCCACGAAGATTGGCAAACAGCAGCGGATGCCGCAGATAAATGTATGAAGTTGGGCGTTTACCAATTGCACGACAACTATCGCGAAATGTTCATAGCAAACAGTTCTCCCGAATTCATGTTCTATTTCAAAGGTGATTTGACGCTAAAGAAAGGATATGGTTTTATGACGAATGTTCGGGATTTTGTCATTCGTAATATCGGGGGCCACTGTAACCAAAGCCCGTCGTTGGAGTTGTTTTGCTCTTATACCTGTACGGATGGTTTGCCTATCAATCAGTCTCCACTCTACAATCCGAAAGATCCGTTTACCAACCGCGACCCGCGTTTAGCGATGACAATCCAGCCGTTCAAGACAAAGTACTCTTCCGATTACGCAGAATATGAAGCATCTAAAAAAGATGGTACATTCCCTGAAAAATATCCGGACTATATCACGCTGGGTTATGAATTCAACCCCAGTCCTTATGCCAATAAAGTATATCAAGTGGCTACCGGCAACATGGTGGTTAATACTGATTCGAAAGCTTCAAACCAACATTCGGCGTACAACGGACTGATCATTCGTAAATTCGTGAAAGATGATTGGAAAGATTTCAATAATTACGGTTTAGTGGCAGACAACTGCTATCCTTACTTGCGTTATGCCGAAGTTCTGATGACCTATATCGAAGCTAAGAATGAGATGGGGCAGTGTACTCAGGAAGATTTGGACAAAACCATCAACCTGTTGCGGGAACGTGCTTACCGGGGAACCGGGATCGCTTACCCACGTGTAGAAGTAGCTTCGCAGGCTGCTTTACGTAAGATCATCCGCATGGATCGCCGTTCGGAATTTGCATTCGAAGGGGTGCGCTATCGTGACCTGTTGCGTTGGCGTATCGCTGAAAAATCGCATAACAAATCGATGTACTACCTGTCCCGTGCCTGGTCCAATTCCGCCAACTGGAATGGTTTGACCGGCAGTGAATCAAACATTGAGCTGTCTCAGGATTTCCTAACCTTACTGAAGAACTGGGACGAAGGTAACTACCCCATCGGTGGCATACCGACAATCGACGAAAACGGCCTGCCTGACCTTTCACCGATGGAAACAGCGGGATATATCACCACGTTCTATAAAATGTCGTTCGATGCAAAGAAAAACTATCTATGGCCCATCCCAGCCAACGATATTCTGGTCAATAGCAATTTAACGCAGAATGATGGTTATTAATATTTTCTGATATTTACCCCAGTTGTAGGATCTGTTTATCCGGAGGATTTTCAGATTACAACTGGGGTGTTTTTTATGTTTATCTCATCCCATTCTTTTAAAAGTATATGATTACACGACGTGATTTCCTAAAAGTAACGGCAGCCGGCAGTGCATTGACCTCGTTAGGCAGCGTGGCGGAAGCAAAGGTCGCTATGCAGACTATTGTTCCGGACGAAAAATTCTGCCATGAAGGCCCGCGCAAGATACCGGTGATTGCCGAAGTAGATATTATAGTAGCAGGAGGGAGCTCGCGTGCCGTTGCAGCAGCGATTGCAGCAGCGAAAGCGGGCAGCCGGGTTTATCTGATCTGCTATATGCCTTACCTGGGTGAAGATATATGCGGTTCGTATCTATATGATCGGGAGGAAGAGGAAAAACCGCAAACAGCCCTTGCAAGCAAACTCTTTCCCGGAAAAGATTACCCGACTCCTCTTCACATAAAGAAAACCCTGGAAGACGAACTAATTGACAACAACGTTCAGTTCCTTTACAGCAGTTATATAACGAATGCCCTGACCGATCCGGCAGGCAAACCGGCAGGATTAGTGATAGCCAACCGTTCGGGCAGGCAGGCCATCCGCTGCAAAGCGGTTATTGATGCAACACATAACGCCTCTGTCGCCGGATTGTTTGGAGTAGAACGCAAACCTTTTACCGCCGGTACACAGGAATTCTGCTATACCGTAGTAGGAAACAAAAAAAAGGAAGCTTCGGAAATCATCAAAGCCGAAGAGTTATCCCAGCCTATCAGGGTTGGAGAAAAAAGCTATCCGGTCATACGCTATACTTTCCGTCTGCTGCTTAAGGATGAGTCATACGCTTCATTGGCAGAAGCCGAACAAATCATCCGCAACCGGACGTGGGATATCGACCAGGTCGATAGTTCCGATTTGCTCTGGTATATTCCGAAACAGACAATTATTAGCGAACAGGCCTACAACGGAAATCCGGCTTCCCTGCGCAAACTACCGATACAGGCATTCAAATCAAAGAATATGGCTAATCTTTGGGTACTTGGTCTTTGCGCCGAAATACCAAGAGAACTGGCAGCCAAAGTAATGCGTCCTATTCCGGCTTTATTCATAGGAGAGATGATGGGTGAAATGATTGCCGGACAGATAAAAGATATATCCATACCGACCCAGGCTGTTGTCCACCAGCACAAGATTAATGCTTCAAACTACGGACAAATAGGTGAACAACTCTCTCCTTTGCGTCCATCCCTCCAAAAAGGCTTCATCGACTCTCCGGCAGGCGTACTCCCGGTTTTGGGCAGTTATGACGTTGTTGTGATAGGAGGTGGCACAGCTGGCGCTTCTGCCGGAATATCTGCAGCTAAACAAGGGGTCAATACACTGGTACTGGAATACTTGCACGGGCTTGGAGGATTAAGCACACTGGGAATGATCGGTGTCTACTGGGACGGCTTCCGGGGTGGATATACAGCTCAGATGGATAAGAGCGTTCTGGCAATGGCGCCAAAAGAACATCCAAGACAGCCCAAAGGGGAAGGACGTTTCCCCGCCGACTGGAAAATGGAATGGCATCGCAGAGAATTGATGGAAGCAGGAGGAAAGCTCTGGTTCGGTGTGATGGGATGCGGAGTATTGACAGAAGGCAATCAGGTAAAAGGTGTTATTGTAGCCACTCCGTTCGGACGAGGCGTTATCCTTTCCAAAGTTTTGATAGACAGCACCGGCAGTGCAGATATAGCCATTTCCGCCGGTGCAGCTTTTGAATACACAGGCAAAAAAACAATCGCCGTACAAGGTGCGGGAACCGGGAAATGGGCACCGGGCGATTATTACAACAACAACGACTGGCTGTTCATAGACGATACGGATATTCTGGATGTTTCGCGTGCTTTTATACAAGCCAAAACAAAGCTGCAAGGACAGTACGACCTGGTGAAAATACCCCAGACACGCGAACGCCGTCGGATCATCGGCGACTATATTATCTCGGTCTACGACGTAATCAACCAGCGCCGTTATCCCGATACGATCTCTTATCACAAGAGTTCGTTCGATACACATGGCATGATTATCGACCCGTTCTTCATCCTGAACCCACCGGAAAAGCGGCATACGATTTACGATGCGGATGTCCCGCTACGCAGTCTTCTGCCCAAAGGTCTGGAAGGTATTCTGATAACCGGACTGGGGGCTAGTGCCCACCGGGATGCCATGCCGGTGATTCGTATGCAACCCTGCCTGCAAAACCAGGGATATGCAGTCGGTTATCTTTCCGCCTTATGCGTCAAAGAAAATAAATCCCCCCGTAAAATAGACATTAGGAAGGTACAACGCCATCTGGTCAAAATCGGCAATCTGCCGGAACGGGTTCTGACGGATAAAGAGTTCAAAGGTTTCAGTAACTCCGAAATGAAGAAAGCGGCTGCCAGTGTGATAGACAACTATAAAGGACTTGAGATATTATTGACCGACCACGAACGTTGCATCCAGCTTGTCAATAAACAAATAGCACAAGCAACCATACCGGAGGAAAAAGTAATCCTTGCCAGCATCCTTTGTATCTTGGGACAAGGAAAACAAGCATCGATACTGGCAGAAGCCATCCGGCAGTACAAAGACTGGGATGAAGGCTGGCACTATACTGGTATGGGACAGTTCGGCATGTGTCTTAGCCGGTTAGATGCCCTGATCACCTCGTTAGGGAATGCCCGCGAAACCTCGACTCTTCCCGTCGTACTGGATAAGGCCGGAAAACTGGAACCGGAAGATTATCTCTCTCATTTCCGTGCTATCGCAATGGCTACGGAAGCAATAGGCAGCCGGGATGCAGTTCCTGTACTTGCATCCATGCTAACGACGCCAGGTGTACGAGGGCATTCGATCCTCTCATATGCTGAGGCGCGCAGCAGTACTGTTCCCGGTCTGAACGACACATCCACCCGTAACCGCGCATTGAAAGAATTGCATCTTGCAAAAGCACTTTACCTCTGCGGCGATCAGAATGGCATAGGAGAAGAGGTACTCCGCCGGTATGCCGACAGCCTGCAAGGTCATTATGCGCGTTATGCAAAGGAAATATTAAAAAAAAGTAACTAAAAACAAATTTACCACTATTTATTAAAAAGATATTCCTATTTTTACGGTTCAACATGAAATATAAATAACAACAGGGAAACAATTCATTTAATACCGATCAGGAATATCTTTCTGAAATTACTTTTTTCACATTAAAGAAAGAAAATTATGTTTACAAAAAAAATTATTCGAGCCTTAAGCCTGAGTGTTATCTTTTTGATGCTGAATTATTCAGGAATATTCGCACAAAATAAAAAATACGATGTCATCATTTACGGTGGCACCTCTGCCGGAATTGCATCGGCCATCCAGACATCGAGAATGGGAAAATCGGTAGTGATCATTGAACCGACTCATCGTCTGGGAGGGCTGACGACCGGCGGATTAGGCCAAACCGATATCGGGAATAAACATGTGATCGGAGGAATATCCCGTGAATTCTACCAAAATATCCGGAAATACTACGATGATCCAAAGAACTGGAAGTGGCAGGATAGAAACGACTATTTAGATGAAGGACAAACCAGAACAGCAAAGGGTGAAGATGCCATGTGGACATTCGAACCCTCCGCAGCCTTGAAAGTATATCATCAAATGCTTTCCGGAGAGAAGATCAATATCGTGTACGGTGAAAGATTGAACAGGGAAAGCGGTGTTACTAAAAAGGGTAGCACGATTGAATCAATTGAAATGGACAACGGTGCAAAATATACCGGAAAAATGTTCATAGACGCAACCTACGAAGGAGACCTCATGGCCGCGGCGGGAATCAGCTACCGGGTAGGCAGGGAATCCAACCGCGAGTATGGCGAAACACTGAACGGTGTACAAGCCAACAAAATCAGTGCCACCCTCAAATGGACACTTTCACGAAACGCATACAATCATAATTTTATTGACAGGGTCGACCCCTATGTAGTCAAAGGTGATCCGAAAAGCGGACTCCTGCCCTACATCTCCGAAGGCCCTCCGGGGGTGGATGGCGAAGGTGACGATAAGATACAAGCCTACTGTTTCCGGATGACACTGACTGATCATCCCGACAACCGTATTCCTTTCAAAAAACCGGAGAACTATGATGAGTTGAACTATGAGCTGCTTTTCAGAAACTATGAAGCGGACAACGGGTCGGAGGTGAATCAGATGCCCTGGATCAATTCGCCGATGCCAAACAGGAAAACCGACACGAATAACAGAAGAGGATTCTCTACAGATTTTATCGGGCAGAACTACGATTATCCCGAAGCATCTTATGAAGAACGTGAAAAGATTATACAGGCTCACCGCGAATACCAACAGGGGTTGATGTGGACACTGGCCTATCATCCCAGAATTCCTGAAAAAGTGAGGAATGCCGTATCAAGATGGGGAACATGTAGGGATGAATACGAAGAAGGAAGTAACGGATGGCAGGAACAACTTTATATCAGGGAAGCAAGACGTATGCTGAGCGATTACGTGATGACCCAGAAAAACTGCGAAGGGATAGATACAATAGAAGACCCGGTCGGCATGGGAGCTTACGGAATGGATTCGCATCACATACAGAGATATGTGGATGTAAACGGATTTGTACAGAATGAAGGTAATGTGGAAGCACACGGCTTTTCTCCTTATTCCATTAGCTACCGTTCTATTGTTCCTAAAAAAGAAGAATGTAACAACCTGCTGGTACCCGTGTGCGTAAGCGCTACCCATATTGCATTTGGCTCAATCCGTATGGAACCGGTATTTATGGTATTGGGACAGTCAGCAGCCACCGCCGCATGTCAGGCCATCAAGGAAGGTGTGGCAGTGCAGGATATCAATTATCCGGCTTTACAAAACACTTTATTGAAAGATAAACAGATTGTGGAAATTCAAATCAATAAATAGATATGAGACGAGTAATTCAATTATTTACACTCTTATTTGCAGTTTCTTTTTCCTTTCTATCCTGCAATAAGGATCCGTTAAGTGCGGATGTTATCATTTACGGCGGTACTTCAGCTGCCGTAATCTCAGCCGTTGAGACCGTACAGTCAGGCAAAAGCGTAATCATTGTTTGTCCCGATAAGCACCTTGGGGGATTGACTTCCGGAGGGTTGGGATTTACCGATTCGGGCAACACCAACTCCATCGGAGGATTGGCCCGGGAATTTTACCATCGTGTTTGGCTTCATTATAATGATTCGGCAGCATGGAAATGGCAAAAACATTCCGAATACGGGAATAAGGGACAAGGCACAGTGGCAATGGATGGGGAAAGCAGGACAATGTGGATATTTGAACCCCATGTGGCTGAAAAAATATTCGAAGACCTTATCAGGGAGAATAATATCCCGGTTTATAGGGATGAATGGCTCGACAGGGAGTCGGGCGTGGAGGTCAACAATAACAGGATTATTTCCATGACTACACTTTCAGGCAAGAAGTTCAGCGGAAAAATGTTTATCGACGCTACATACGAAGGAGACCTGATGGCCACAGCCGGTGTATCTTATACAGTAGGAAGAGAATCTTGCTCTCAATATAATGAAGAGTGGAACGGTGTACAGGCCGGTGTATTTCATCACAGACACTATTTCAGTACTCCTATCGATCCGTACGTGATCCCGGGGGACTCTTCCAGCGGTTTACTCCCCTACATTTCCAATGAACCGATACAGCCCAATTGTAGTGGCGACGATAAGATCCAGGCCTATTGTTTCAGGCTGTGCATGAGCAATCACCCTGAAAACAGGGTACCTTTTGAAAAACCTGAAGGATATGATCCTGCCGATTATGAGCTTCTCGCCAGGGTTTTTGAATCGGGATGGAACGAATGGTTTGCAAAGTATGACATTATTCCCAACAGAAAAACCGATACAAACAACCACGGCCCTTTCAGCTCCGATCATATCGGGATGAACTATGATTATCCCGAAGCATCCTATGAAAGGCGTAAAGAAATTATTGAGGATCATACCAATTATCAAAAAGGACTGCTCTATTTTGTATCGACCGACGAACGTGTGCCCGAAGAGATAAGGAGCAGTATGCAGGATTGGGGACTGGCCAAAGATGAATTTACCGACAACGGTAATTGGCCCCATCAGCTGTATATCCGTGAAGCGCGAAGAATGGTCGGAGCCTATGTCACGACTGAGAATGAAGTCCTCGCAAAGATGGATGTGCCTGATCCTATCGGGATGGGTTCCTATACCATGGACTCCCACAATGTGCAACGTTACGTGACAGCAGAGGGATATGTACAGAATGAAGGAGATGTAGGCGTACATCCCGGAAAACCATATAAGATTGCCTATGGCTCAATCGTACCCCAGGCAGGAGAATGTACAAACCTGCTCGTTCCGGTCTGTCTTTCGTCCAGCCATATCGCTTTCGGCTCCATCCGGATGGAACCGGTATTTATGATCCTCGGGCAATCAGCAGCGGCAGCAGCGGTAATCGCCATAGATAATAAAATCAACATACAGGATGTTCCCTATGGGCAATTGGAACAGGTATTGCTTTCTAAAAATCAGATTTTAAATAATTAATCGCTGAATGATCACCTTTATTATTTCGATAATAGCCCTCGTGACAGGATATGCTCTCTACTCAAAATACCTGGAACGAGTGATGAAAGCCGATCCTGGACGTGTTACACCTGCCATTACCTTAAATGATGGAGTAGATTATGTGCCCATGCCCTGGTGGCGTGTATTCCTGATACAATTCCTGAATATTGCCGGATTGGGTCCGATTTTTGGCGCCATTGCAGGGGCAATGTGGGGACCGGTCGCCTTTCTATGGATCGTGCTGGGAACTATTTTTGCAGGGGGTGTGCATGACTATTTCTCCGGGATGCTTTCGGTCAGGCACGATGGCAAAAGTATCACCGAGATAATAGGGATTTATTTGGGAAGACAAGCCAAGCAGGTCATGAGAATTTTTGCGATTGTCCTACTGATCCTTGTAGGCGTTGTCTTTATTTCGGGGCCGGCCGGTTTACTGGCCGGACTTACCCCGCAATCACTCGATTTCACTTTTTGGGTATGGGTGATATTTATCTATTATATATTGGCCACGCTTCTTCCCATAGATAAAATTATCGGAAAAGTATATCCTGTCTTCGGATTTGCACTGCTTTTCATGGCTGTCAGTTTAATTATCGCGTTAATAGTAAAAGGATATCATATACCTGAACTGTCCACTGAGAATTTTAGGAATTTTCATCACAATAAAGAAAACCTCCCGATTTTTCCTATGATGTTCATTACCATCGCCTGTGGGGCTATATCGGGTTTTCATGCCACACAATCCCCTCTGATGGCGCGTTGTTTGAAAAACGAAAAAGAGGGGCGAAAGGTCTTTTACGGTGCCATGGTAACCGAAGGGGTGGTTGCTTTGGTATGGGCTGCCATCAGTATGAGTTTCTTCAACGGCATGAGAGGGCTTAATGAAGTGATGATAGCACAGAACGGTAACGCTGCATGGGTGGTGAATGAAGTTTCCTATTCATTGCTGGGAACATTTGGTGCGATATTGGCAATCTTAGGTGTTGTCGCGGCACCTATCACTTCGGGTGATACTGCTTTTCGCAGCGCCCGGTTAACGATTGCCGATCTCCTCAAAACCTCCCAGAGGCCTATCAGGAATCGTTTGATGATTACTATCCCCCTGTTCGCGATCGGTTTCATGCTGACAAAAATTAATTTCGATGTGATATGGCGTTATTTTGCCTGGGCAAACCAGACACTGGCAGCAGTGGTCTTATGGACCATTACCGTATATTTATTGCAGAAGAAAAAGAAATATTATCTGATAACGCTTATTCCTGCATTATTTATGACAATGGTAGTCACTACATATATCATGCTGGCCCCTGAAGGTTTTTCATTGCCCAAACCTGTCTCTTATGGCATAGGATTATTCTTTGTTATTTTAACGTTCATACTATTTCTGATTTATAAGAAGAAATCGAGATGATTTAAACGTAATGAAGAAAATCAGGATAGATGATCCAAACTAGCCCTTGTTTTAAACATCAAAATGATAAATTACAAGAATATGAAAAACAAAGAAAACACATCCGGCAAATTATCCAGAAGGAAATTTCTTGGCACTGCAGCTTTTGCTGCTACAGGTACACTACTCCCATCCGTTCTGTCTTACGGGAGTAATCCTAAAGTTGTAAGTAAAACGGGGAATACATCTGACCGAATCCCCAATTCTCAATTCTCAGGAGTACAGATTGGTGCAATCACTTACAGTTTCCGGGACCTGAAAGGAGGTTTGGAAGCGACGCTTAACGCATGTATCGAAGCGGGATTAAGTTCCGTAGAACTAATGGGAACAGGTGTAGAGGATTATCTCGGAGCACCGAAAACTCCGGTACAACGTCGCCCCGCCCCCGACAATCCGTTCACCGCTGAAGAAAAGCGCTCCATCGCACAATACAACAGCGAATTGAAAGAATGGAGGAAAACAAATGGTACAATTAACGCTTATACGCACCTTCGCAAAAAATTCAACGATGCCGGTGTAAATATCCATATCTATAAATGGACTGCAGGTGATACCGAAGAAGAACTCGACTATTCATTCAAGGTAGCCAAGGCTCTTGGGGCTATCGGTATAACAGCCGAAATAAATGAACAAAACGCCCGCTTATTAGGGCCGGCAGCAAAAAATAACGGAATGTACGCCATACTTCATAACCATGCTCAGTTTGCTGAACCCGGTTTTGATGTTGACAAACTTCTCTCCTATTCTTCCGCGAATATGTTGAACTTCGACGTCGGTCATTATTTCGGTTCTACCGGTTTGAATCCGGCTGATTTTATCCGCAAGTATCATGAGCGTATCGCGAGTATCCATCTCAAGGACAAAACCGGTCCTGATAATATCACTGCAAAGAATGCCAATCAGGTATGGGGGCAGGGGGAAACACCCATTGCCGAGGTTCTTCATCTTATCAGAGATCAGAAACTACCGATCTATTGTGATATTGAACTTGAATATCCGGTGGCTCCCTGGTCGACTTCGGTAAAAGAGGTAAAGACATGCAAAGAATTCTGCCGCCAGATATTGATATAACGATGTATGCCATCCCTTCCCTATTACTCCTTACCGGTTGTCAGGTAATCACACAGACGCAAGAACAACCGAATATCATTGTGTTCCTTGTTGACGACATGGGATTAATGGATACACAAGTCCCTTTCCTGACAGATGGAAATGGAAATCCACTCCGTTATCCTTTAAACGATTGGTATCGTACGCCGAATATGGAACGAATGGCTGACCAGGGAATTCGTTTTTCCACCTTCTATACCCAAAGTGTAAGTTCACCAACCCGGGCTTCTATTATGACCGGGCAGAATGCTACACGTCATCGAACAACAAACTGGATAAACGCAGAGACAAACAATAAAACTCCTTTCGGTCCGTCTGATTGGAATTGGGAAGGGATAAAGAGCAATACTGTAACACTACCAAAACTCTTGCAACAACACGGGTATCGTACAATTCACGTAGGGAAAGCACACTTTGGACGTCAAGGCAGCGAAGGAGAAGATCCGATACATATCGGATTTGATCTCAATATAGCAGGTTCGTCCATTGGCCATCCGGGTAGTTATTATGGAGAATACGGCTACGGGAATATTAAAGGACAAAAAAGCCGTGCCGTTCCCGGATTAGAGAAATACCACGGTACGGATGTATTTCTTTCAGAAGCATTAACGCTGGAAGCAAAAACGGCTATTTCAAACGCTGTTGAAGAAAAAAAACCATTCTTCCTGTATATGGCACATTATGCTGTACATTCTCCCTTTGAAGCAGATAGACGTTTTATAGATAATTATACTGATGCCGGCAAGTCTGATCAGGCAAAGGCTTTTGCCACGCTTATCGAAGGAATGGATAAATCACTGGGAGATATTATGGTCCATTTAGAGGACTTAGGTATTGCAGAAAATACATTGATCTTCTTTTTGGGAGATAATGGCTCGGACGCTCCGTTAGGTGAAGAGAAAGGACATTTTTCATCAGCTCCTTTACGTGGTAAAAAGGGAACGGAATATGAAGGAGGAACCCGCGCTCCTTTTATTGTCAGTTGGGGAAAACCTGACAATACGCATAAAATACAAAAGAGGTTCTCTGTCAAACAGCAAGGTGTGCAGGAACAACTTGCCACCGTAATGGACCTTTATCCCACAATCCTTTCCTTGACGGGCATTGTAAATCCTGTGAACCATATTACCGATGGCTTCAGTCTGCAGGTCCAACTTACCGGAGAAAGAAATGAAAATCGTCCGGAACGTTTCTTAATGCATTTTCCTCATGCACATCGAGGTAGTTATTTCACTACCTTGCGTCAGAACGATTGGAAAGTGATCTATTGGTATAATCCCGAAACACCTGATACACCAAAGTATGAACTTTATAATCTGGCTCTTGATCCTTTTGAGAAAAAGGATCTTTCTACTATTCGAAAAGACATTTTGAATGAGATGATACAGAAAATGATCGATCAATTAAAGACAGAGGATGCTCTGTATCCCGAAGATAAACAAGGGAACGCAATATTCCCTGTCACACCTCTGTGAATCAGTTATTTATATCTGTTTATATTTCATACAGATATATATTATTTTTTCTGAATTGCGCAAAATACGTAATTTACTTAGTATCCTACCCACATTACCCGGCAGAGAAGGACAACAAACAAAGCATGATTATTTTTATTTCGAGTTTCAGGAATTAGGCGGCTGTCAATTTTTCTCAAGAAGTGACCGCTTAAGTAAGTTTTTTTGCTTACCTTGCCGGAAAATAACAAAACAGTTGATTGCACATGAATTCAAGGTCTTGCTCAGGCCTTGGATAGCATCTTTTTACGGAGTACATACAATGAGAGAACGTTTTCGATAAGTTAAATAAAGGAAATATCAATAAAGCAATAATTAAAACTACCTACAATGAAAAATCGTCTATTTCTACTCTGTTTCTTTATTTTATCTATTTGTTTACAGGTATTTTCTCAACCTGCACGGCAATTGGTACAGGTGATCGTGACACCCGATAAATCAGATTGGACCTATGAAAAGGGTGAGCAGGCCCAATTTCAGATCACGGTGCTGAAAAACAATGTTCCGTTGGAAGGCATCGATGTGAAATACGGTATCGGTCCCGAATTGATGGATGCATGGGAAGAGAAAACCGTTACACTTAAGGAAGGAATAGCTACGATAAAAGCCACACAGTTCAAAGAAGCCGGTTTCTTGCGTTGCCATGCATCAGTAGAGGTAAACGGAAAGACCTACACCTCCTACGCTACTGCCGGATTTTCTCCGGAACAGATTAAGCCGACCACTACACTGCCATCCGACTTCGAACAGTTTTGGGATGGAGCTAAAGCGGAATTGGCCAAAATACCCATGAAACCCGTATTAACTCTGATACCCGAACGATGCACCGACAAAGTGGATGTATACCATGTGAGCATCGATAATATTAAAGGTAAGATTTACGGTATCTTATGTAAGCCCAAAGCCGAAGGAAAATATCCGGCCATACTGCATGTTCCCGGGGCAGGGATCCGCCCCTACTATGGCGATGTATGGAGTGCTGAAAACGGGATCATCACCTTCCAGATCGGTATTCACGGTATTCCGGTGAACCTTGAACAAAAAGTTTACGACAATCTGGGTGCCGGTGCGCTCAACGGTTACCAGACCGCCAATCTGGACAACAGGGACAATTATTATTACAAACGCGTTTACCTCGGCTGCGTGAGGGCTGTAGACTTTATCGAGTCACTCGACTGTTTTAACGGCCGGGATATTGCAGTAACAGGTGGAAGCCAGGGCGGGGCACTTTCTATTATCACGGCTGCACTGGACAACCGTATCGATTATCTGGCGGCCTTTTACCCGGCTCTTTCCGACTTGACCGGCTATCTACATGGCCGCGCCGGAGGATGGCCCCATATGTTCAAAGACAATTTTACCAATAAACCGGAAAAAGTGGAAACTTCAAAATATTATGACGTGGCGAATTTTGCCCGCTTCGTCAAGGTACCCGGTTGGTATAGCTGGGGCTATAACGACAATGTATGCCCTCCCACATCGATGCACGCCGCCTATAATGTCATACCCGGACCTAAAGAGTTGCATCTTTTCCAGGAAACCCAGCACTGGACTTTCCCCGAACAACAGGAGCAGAAAAATAACTGGTTATTCCAAAACCTCTTGAAATAAAAAATATACCGGCAAACCATTCATACCGCAAGTAAAATGGCTATTTGCCTGTAAAAATTTAATCGTATGCAAAAAACGAATCTGACAATTGGCGTTCTTCTCTTACTCTGTATTTTTTCTATCACAGGATGCGGATCAGGCATGCAGGAAAAAGAAAAACCGGAATGGAAAGCCAAACATGTGGTCTTTATCGGTCTGGACGGTTGGGGCAGCTACAGCATGGCAAAAGCCGATATGCCCCACGTACAACAGCTCATGAGCGAGGGCTGTTATACCTTACAAAAACGGACAGTGCTCCCTTCATCGAGCGCGGTAAACTGGGCATCCATGTTTATGGGAGCAGGGCCGGAGTTGCACGGATACACTACCTGGGGGTCTCAGACTCCCGACCTTCCCTCCCGCGAGTTAAACCGGAACGGCATGTTTCCCAACATTTTTAATATGCTGAGAGAAGCTGTCCCCGAAGCGGAAATCGGAGCAATCTACGAATGGGAGGGAATAAAATACCTGGTCGATACGCTTTCGCTGGATTATTACCAGCACGTCCCCAATGATAATAAACTCAATACTGCGCTCACCGGAGCCGCAGTAAAATATATCAAAGAAAAAAAGCCGACCCTGGCGGCATTTATCTATGACAGTCCCGATGATACCGGCCACGCAGACGGGCACGATACGCCCGGCTACTATGCCAAATTGAAAGAGTTGGATGATCAGATCGGTGAAATAATCCAGGCAATGAAAGAGGCTGGTATATACGATAATAGTATAATCATTGTTACTTCTGATCATGGAGGTATCGATAAAGGGCATGGAAGTATCTCGATGATGGAGATGGAAACACCATTCATCATTGCCGGTAAAGGTATTTATCCGGGGAGAAAATTCCAGGAGAGCATGATGCAGTTTGATGTCGCACCTACTATTGCCGACATATTTTATTTAGACCCGCCACAGGTGTGGGTCGGGCGTTCTATGAAACAAGTATTTAATTGAGAATGTATAAGATGGAAGGAAAATCAAAGATAAGAATAGGTGTCTGGGGGACGGCTCTTTCAGCTGCTGTCGCATGCACTCCGTCTCAACAGTCAGAGAAAGCGGGCAAGGAGTTACCCAATGTGATACTGATCCATCTCGACGATATGGGATATGGTGACTTGTCTCTCACCGGAGCTACGGGATACAAGACACCGCATATCGACAGGATGGCCCATGAGGGACTCTTCTTTACTCATTATTACTCACCTCAGGCGGTATCGAGCGCCTCCCGTGCCGGTCTGCTTACAGGGTGCTACCCAAACCGCGTAGGTTTTGCCGGAGCATTAGGCCCCACTTCAGAGGTCGGTATTTCAGAGGAGGAAGAAACCATTGCCGAAATACTTAAAAAGAAAGGATACGCCACTGCAGCCTACGGCAAATGGCATTTGGGAGTACAGCCTCAATTCCTGCCCACCAATCACGGGTTCGATGAGTTTTACGGTATTCCTTACTCCAACGATATGTGGCCTTTCCATCCGACAGCAAAATTTCCCGACCTGCCTCTTTTCGAGAATAAGGAAATCGTGAATCCGGCGGTTTCGCCCGACGATCAGCCCCAGTTTACTACCGATTTCACTCTCCGTACCGTAGACTTTATCAGGAAGAACCAGGACAACCCTTTCTTTATCTATCTCGCCCATCCGATGCCACATGTACCTCTCTATGTTTCCGATAAATTCAAAGGAAAATCGGGACAGGGACTCTACGGTGACGTGATGATGGAGATCGACTGGAGCGTGGGGGAAATTATAAAAACGCTGGAAGAGATGGAGTTGGATAAGCGCACTCTCGTGATCTTCACTTCTGACAACGGCCCCTGGATTAACTATGGTAATCACGCTGGAAGCACTGCCGGTTACCGTGAAGGGAAAGGGACTACCTTCGAAGGAGGACAACGCGTTCCATGCATCATGATGTGGAGAGGTGTTATCCCCGAAGGAACTGTTTCCAACAGCCTCGCTTCCGGAATAGATATCCTCCCCACCCTGGCGGAGATAACGGATGCTCCCCTGCCCGGTCATATCATAGATGGTGTCAGTCTTCTGCCTATACTCAAGGGGGATATAGAGGCTAAACCCCGGGAGATTTTCTACTATTATTACCGGCAGAATAGCCTGGAAGCGGTCAGGCACGGGAACTGGAAACTGGTTTTCCCACATCCGGGAAGGACTTACGAAGGATTTCAGCCGGGGAATGACGGTATGCCTGGAAAAGTGAACGAAGGGTTTCTGTTCCCCGGCGCACTCTATGACCTGCGACGCGATCCGGGTGAACGCTACGATATAAGTAATACTTATCCCGACATTGTGGAAAAGCTCGAACAAGTTGCTGAGGAAGCCCGCAGAGATCTGGGTGACGAACTCACCGGGAATGAGGGTCAAAACCGCAGGGAACCCGGAAGAGTTTCGATACAATAGGATGGACTTATACTGCGGGTTCTCCACACCATAAGGTAAATACAAAATGAACCCGCGAATTTTTTTGATAAAGAAATAGTTGATAATCAATAATTTTAATCATATGAAACGATATAACTTGGTTATCCCGGCGAAATGGGCCGGTCTCGGTTCCCTGGCATTACTGGGCGCCTGTCAAAACCAGGAGAAAGAGCCCCAGCAACCGAACATCATTTTCATTATGAGCGACGACCATGCCTATCAGGCAATCAGCGCTTATGGTCACGGATTGAACGAGACACCGAACATAGACAGGTTGGCAGAAGAAGGCGCCATGTTTACCCGATCGACGGTTACCAACTCCATCAGTGCTCCCAGCCGTGCGGTTCTGCTCACCGGTAAACACAGCTTTGTAAATGGAAAGGTCGACAATAACCGTCCTTTCGACTGGAACCAACCCAACTTTCCGAAACTGATGCAGGCTAACGGATACCAGACCGCCATGATCGGCAAGATTCACCTCGACGGTATCCCGCAGGGATTCGACTTTTCAATGGTACTTCCGGGACAGGGACAATATTACAACCCCGATTTTCTGATCGACGGGGAAAAGGTACGTAAAGAAGGGTATTGCACTGAAATCATCACCGAAACCACCCTGGACTGGCTGAAGAACAAACGCGATCCCAACAAGCCGTTCTGTGTGCTGTATCACCAGAAAGCGCCCCATCGCAACTGGCAACCAGCTCCAAAATACCTCACTCTCTATGACGAGGTCACTTTCGAACCCCCGGCCAACTTCTTCGACAATTATGAAGGTCGTGGAAGGGCGGCAAAAGAACAGGAGATGCAGATACACGGCCATGCCATGTGGGGACACGACTTTAAAATGATCGTTGATCCTTATGGCGACAGTACCGGATTTCATCATGAACTGAATCGCTTCAATGATAAGCAGCGTGAAGACTGGATGGCCGCCTATACACCTGAAAACGAAGAGTTCAAAGCGAAATATCACAGCCTTATGGATAAAGAAATCGCCTTGTGGAAATACAACCGTTATATCAAAGATTACCTGCGCACTATCAAATCAATCGACGATGGCGTAGGGGAGCTACTTGACTACCTCGAGGAAGCAGGCCTGGCAGAAAATACCATTGTGGTCTATACCTCCGACCAGGGTTTTTACCTTGGGGAGCACGGCTGGTTCGACAAGCGGTTCATGTATGAAGAGTCATTCAGAACTCCGTTGTTGATGCGCTATCCCGAAGAGATAAAACCCGGAACTGTCATAGACGCATTAGTCCAGAATCTTGACTTTGCTCCTACTTTTCTCGATTATGCAGGTATCAAAGCACCGGAAGAGATGCAGGGAGAATCTTTCCGGCAACTGGTAGCCGGAAAAACCGACAAATGGCGTGATGCTGTCTATTATACTTATTATGAATTCCCATCGGTACATATGGTGAAAAGGCACTACGGCGTGGCTACCGACCGCTATAAGTTGATACATTTTTACTACGATATAGATGAGTGGGAGATGTATGACCTGGAAACAGACCCCATGGAGATGAGGAATATCTATGATGATCCGTCTTATACCGAGGTACAAGATATGCTTCACAAGAGACTGGAAGAGCTTCGTGTGTACTATGGCGACAGCGACGAACTCAATGAACAATTCCTGAAAGAATATCTCGAAAGCCAAAATTGATGTGTTGATGTGATGATTCTAAAAACATACAATATAATGAAGCAAACAACTCTTTTCACAATCTTTTGTCTTGTGCTGTTCCATGCAGGAGCGCAAACATTTCCACAGCGTGAAAATACACACCGACTTATGAGTTACAATATCCATCATGGCGAAGGGATGGACGGTAAAATAGATATTGAACGGATCGGCAAACTGATCATTGACATCAACCCCGAAGTAGTGGGATTACAGGAGGTGGACAGTGTAGTGGTCAGAAGCGGCAATATCGATATCCTGCAACTACTTTCTGAACAAACCGGCATGTATGCTACCTTCGGTTATTCTATCCTGCACGACGGAGGGAAGTACGGCAACGGCGTCCTGACAAGGGAAAAGCCGATCGCGGTAAAAAAGATTGCTCTTCCGGGAGCCAAAGAAGCCCGCACCGCATTGATAGTGGAACTCGATAAATACGTGGTAGTCAATACACATCTGTCGCTTACCAACGAAGAGCGGCTCGAATCGGTTAAGATCATTACCGATGCCGTAGAAATATACGACAAACCGATATTTCTGATGGGAGATCTCAATGCCACTCCTGATTCCGAACCTATCACATTCCTGCAGGATAAATGGCAGATCCTCTCCAATCCTAAACAGCCCACCTCCCCATCGGTCAATCCCCGGTCAACAATTGATTACATACTGGGATATACGGCCAAAGGCGAGACCTATGCGAAATACAGGGCTCACGTAATCGATGAGCAGGTAGCATCAGACCATAGACCTCTGTTTGTGGATATCCGCCTGAAAACACCCGCATCTGAAGTAATGCGCACCATCCCTTACCTGCAGAACCCCGGCACCGACGAGATGACCGTGATGTGGCTGACCAATGTGCCGGCACGCAGCTGGGTTGAATACGGCACAGATCCTAATAACCTGAAACGGGCACGCACTTTCATCGAAGGAGTTATGGTTGCGAATAACAAGATCAACCAGGTACATCTTTCCGACCTGCAACCGGGTACACGATACTATTACCGGGTCGTATCCCAGGAAATCACCCGATATTCCAGCTATTACAAGGAGTTTGGAGACACCGTAAGATCCGATATCAAAACATTCACCACCTGGAGTGATGATATGAAAGATTTCCGTGTGATCGTATACAACGACATCCACAGTAATATGGAGATGTTCCACAAACTACACTCTCTGGTAGAGGATAAGCCTTATGACCTGGTTATCTTTAACGGCGACTGCTTTGATGATGTAGAGGTTGAAAGCGATATCCTGGACAGGTTACTCACCTACACGCCCAGGATCAAAAGCGATGAAATACCCTCCATATTTATCAGGGGAAATCATGAAACACGAGGAGAATACTCCCTCCACTTGTGGGACTATCTCGGGAGAATGGGTGGTCGCTCCTACAGCGCTTTTTCATTGGGCGATACCCGTTTTGTCCTTCTCGATTGCGGTGAAGACAAGCCGGACGACCACTGGGTGTATTACGATATGAATGATTACACCCAGCACCGGATCGACCAGGCCGAGTTCCTGAAAGAAGAATTGCAGTCCGCAGCATTTAAGGATGCCAGGAAACGGGTACTGATCCACCATATCCCTATTTTCGGAGTCAGGCCCGATAGCTTCTCTCCCTGTTCCGACCTATGGATACCGGTACTGGAGAACGCACCATTTAATATTTCCCTCAACGGTCACACACACCGCTACCGGGTAATAGAAAAGGGAGAAACGGGAAATAACTTCCCCGTCATTATCGGCGGAGGTAACAGAGAGCCTAACGGCACCGTGATGGTACTCGAGAAAAAGAGAGACAGGCTTACCCTCGAAGTGATCAATGCGGCAGGCAAAAAGTTATTGGAGAGGGAAATATAACAAACATATTGACAGATTCAATTACCAGCTCCCGGTTAATTATTTCTTCATTGAATAGTTTGGTGAATTATCATTTAAATATCATTTAATCAGATAATTAAAGCGTGTAATTTTAAAAGGTTGTTTTATATTAATAATCAATCAGTTATAAGCAGCCCTTTGAAAAAAATACTGAACTATTCTTCATTAAAAACTTGTGGAACTTAACTTATATAATATTAACTTTAATCTGTGCTACATCTAATTTTTTTTATTTATCTTGCAAAAATATTTGTAACTCTTGAATTTTTCGATTATGCTTGCTGGGACAAACATATCGAAATTGATTGATTATCTGCTATTAAACGCTTATTCGGTCAATTCGTCCGGCTTATACAATGGAAAAGCAGGCATCTCTTTGTGTTTTTTTGAGATAGCCCGGTTTTTACAAGATGAATACATTGAAGAGCAGGCATTTGAGTTGCTTCAGGAATCCTTGTTAACCAAAAATGAAGACATCGGGTTCGAAAACGGACTCTCCGGTATCGGGTACGTATTGCTTTACCTGATAAAGAACCAGTTCATCGAAGCTGATTTTGAAGAATTGTTCGGTAACCAACAAAGGAAAATAGAAGAATACATTGAGAACCTGAAAGTGAGGGAAAGGGATAAGGATAAATTTGTCAGGTACAACCTTAAAGTCATTTTCTTTTTGGATTCATTATTTTCTCACAACGTTAAGTACCGGCGCGTGGAATCGTTATTCCCCATTTTTTCTGATACGGCCTGCCGGTTGTTAGAAGAATATGCTTCTACCATCGATAAAAAACAAAAGGTCTGTTTGAAAACAGAATATGTCGCCTTCTTTGAAATGTATTTGAAGGCAGCCGCTGTTTGCCAAAACTTCCAATGCTCCTCCGATATGTTAGACACATATATCCGGATTTTTACCCAAGACCAACTGGTTTCAAACTTTATAATAGGATATTACTTGGAAAATACAGCTACGGATAAGAATCATATCTGGCTAAAAGGTGTGGCGGAGATAAACCGGATTTTTGCCTTGAAAAACCTATATCCCGCGACCATGTCTCTTGCGCAACGGATAGAATTGCTTTACTTGTTACGACAGGATGAGGATTTATATAAGGAACAGATAAAGCTGTTAGAGAAGGATCTTTTCGACAGTATTCCACAATCTGCCCTGGAAAGGAATTTGTTGTCTGCGACCGGGACGGATTGTTTTGTCGCAGGATACCAATCGGGGATCGCCCGCTTCCTGCTCTATTGGATATATCGTAATGCAGATAAAGTAAAGCGGAAGCATATACCATTCTTGTAAGCTATAAAATAAATGGAACCGATAAACCTGTTTTTGATGGATATGTCCCATGCCGGTAACACGTCTGGGGTCGACCGTTATATGGGAACATTGCTGAAGGGATTACGGGATTTCCCGTTCATCCGTGTTTATTGGATCCATTTGAGGCATGATCCATTCATTCTATTTCATTCCAAGGAACAAACACCGTCTTACACCAAAATCACAATCCCTCTGCCCCAACAATTCAACGAAATTATTGGACAAAAATTCTGGATAAACAAATACAATGAACAGGTTTACCGGATCATCGGGTATTTGTTCGAAAACAAGAAAGATATCATTATACATATCCATACACTCAATTTAATAGATTTAGCCATTTTTATCAGGACGATAACAGGATGTAAGATAATAACACATCTGCATTGCATTCCATGGAAGGGGCTGTATAACAATAATATACGGAAGTTCAACGAATTGTTTAATCTTATATATATAAAAAAGGAGCAAGTTGCAGATAAGGACAAATTTGTCACGAACCATAGCGAGATCCAATCTTATACCGATGCCGACCGTATTATTTGTGTAACGCACTGTGCAAAGGATTTTCTGAAAAATTCAATGGCTATCCCGAGCGATAAAATATCTGTAATCCCCAATGGAATGGGCGACTTTAGAGAAAGAAGCGAAAGAAGGGAAAATAGAGACTGCCGGATTTTTCAATTATTTTATGTGGGTGTTTTGTCTCCAGGTAAAGGTTTGAAATATATTCTGGATGCAATGCGGAAAGTCCAGCAAAGAGGTTATCAGGTTTCATTGACGATAGCCGGAAAAGTCTCTCCACTTCAGGCTGAAAATATTAAGGTAGTAAACAAAGATTTATCTCTGAATATACTGGGTAGAATTCCTTTCAATAAATTAAAGGAGTATTATGCCCGGAGTGACGCGGGAATTATCGCTTCGCTGCAAGAGCAATCGAGTTATGTTGCTATCGAAATGGCTATGTTCGGACTTCCTGTTATAACGACCGCCGTTGACGGGTTAGACGAAATGTTTACCGATAATCTGAATGCCTTGAAAGTGGATACCTGTTTTTCAACAGTCAGGGGACTTTCGGTTAACACCGGACAAATGTCGGATGAGATTATTGAACTGATTGAGGACAAATCGTTAAGAACGCGATTAAGCCGGAATGTAAGACAATTATACGAAAACAGATTTACACTTGAACGTATGATGAAGCAAACTCTTGAGGTGTATCAACAAATGATAGGGGGGATAGAATATGCGTGAAGTATCCGTAGTAATGTCCGCTTACAACGTTGAGAAATACGTGTCCGAAGCGGTCGAAAGCGTATTAAAACAATCGTTTCCCGATTTTGAATTCATCATCGTTGATGACGGTTCTACGGATAATACACTTTCTATTATCCGTTCTTTTAAAGACAAACGGATAAAGGTTATTGAAAACCGGCATGATTTTATCGGATCACTAAATTTAGGAATGAAAGCAGCTACCGGTAAATATGTTGCCCGTATGGATGCCGATGACATCATGCATATAGACCGGTTACGAATTGAATACACGGCTTTGGAAGAAAACCCGGATATAACCGTATGTACATCATGGATATCACCTTTCGGTGAAGACATACCTAAAGGCACGGTCAATCGCACGATTTCCGGTATCATAAAGTCTCCTTTGCTTTATTTACTCCGAAATAATCTTTTTTTTAATCCTACATCGATGATGCGCGGTGATTTTCTCAGAGAAAATACATTAAAATATGAATATTATGATTTTGCCGAAGACTATAAATGGTGGATAGAGATGGCTAAAGCGGGGGCAGTATTTTATATCGAACCACAATCGTTATTGTATTACAGGGTATCCGATTCACAAGTAACTCGTCGGTATAAGGATAAAATGAGAGAAACCTCTATACAGATAAAAAAAGAAATAATCGATTTTTTAATTGTCCTAAATAGTAACCGCTTTGCTGAATTATCTGAAATATTAACCGCGTTATATAAACTTCAAGCAAAAAATCTAATGACAGATGAAGATGTGTTTGCGTTCTTGCATACCCTCTTGGCAAAAAATCAGAATCTTCTAATCATAGAGATAAAATAATAAATTACAAACAATTAAAATTATCACATCATGCAAAAATTAACAAGAAAGAGTTTGGATGAACTAGCTATATTGATGCCGGTAATCAATGAAATCCGACAAAAAACCTACATTGGCGGAGGGGATGGATCAATATACAGTCCCTATACGATTTATGAGTTTGATTACTTGGTTTCAATCGGAAGTTGGAATGGGGGATATATAGATGGATGGGGATATACTGCACCAGAAGTTACCATCCTTGGTTCATACGACGGAAGTGGTTCGAATGAAGGTAGCGGTTCATACGGCGGTAATGGTTCAAACGGCTATAGTGGTACCTTCAATATTAATAATGCTGTAAATTATCTAACAAACAATGCACAGGAAAGTTCTTCCGGTTATTGTGCAAGATACGTGAGAGAGGCTATCGAAGCAGGAGGACTTTCAACTGATGGTCGCCCAGGATCTGCATGTGACTATGATACATACTTATCTACGATTGGTTTTTCAATGGTGGATTCTTCTGGTTATATACCCCAAGTTGGGGATATTATCGTACATGAGGCTACCAGTGGGCACGAACATGGACATATTGCTATGTACAATGGAGAACAATGGGTATCAGACTTTTTTCAAAATGATATGTATGGAGGATCTGCATATAGAAATAATCCCAATTATACGATTCTTCGATGGAATCAATAAACAATAAATAACGAGAAATTATGAAACAAAAAATAATATGTCTATTATTATTGTGCTGTTTATCCCTTTATTCTTCAGATATTTACAGTATTGGTAATTCTATAAATCTGCATAATGCACAGGGAAACAATGTAACAAAAGTTGTTGAACTGAAAGATACACTTCAGGTACAGGACGTTATTCATCGGGTTGAAAATTTTTATAAGACTTACACTACCAACGTATTGTCAAATCCTTACTCAAACGATTTGATTAAGAAAGAATATTTGACTAAAAGATTGATAGAAAAGATGGATAGGGTAATGTTAGCAACAGGCGCCGATCCTATCATTCGAGCTCAAGATTTTACTGAAAGCGCAATCAGGACATTGAAAGTAAGACATTTACGGGGTGACTGGTATATGGTTGGTTATAAATGGAATGCTAGAGATGATACAGATTATCAAGAAATTCCTTTAAAAGTGATCCAGGTAAATGGACAATACTTTATTGATTATATTACACCAGAGTGGAATGGCGCTCTTTATGGGGACACTTTACTGTGTTATAATATGAAATCGCAACCGATAGATAATCGATCATCCCTACTTTTTCTGAATACTTTCTATTCCGCATATATATATGAATATTGTAGTATACCTGAAAATTTAATCGGACGTCTTGCCGATCTCCGGAGAAAGTATTTCACATCTAATGCGTTAGCACAATTTGAAGAAGCGTTTAATGAATCTAAATTGGATGGTTATCCTAATTATGACCTATTAATTGATTATTTTGATTTTGATTGTTTATGGATTCCCTCCATTACATTTACACAATTAGATGAAAAAATCTATCAAATAAGCTATGTTAAGTTTAATATACCGGTCATTGTCGTAATGGAAATAACTGAAAAGGATGGAGAATATAAAATTGATAATATTCGTATAAAAAAGTAAATACTTGACACATAAAAGGCAATGTAAGTACCACTGGTATACTCTATAGGAGACCTCATAGATTGTGAAATTATTTCTCGTGGAGGAGATCATGATATTGCAATTAAGCAGGACATGGTAGCCATTTATGTTTCAAATAAGAAGAGTAATTGATTAATTATACAGTAATAACTGATTCCTTATGCTGTTGATAATCATTTAGGAACTGTTTAAATTATACGGAATACATTTGAATTTTTATTTGTTTACCCTTTCATGTTGTTTTTCTCCTTTTTCGCGCCTTTGAATCTTTATTTCCCTAAGGTAGCCTGCTACATTACGGGAAACGAAAACCCAAATTCATTAAAAAATGACCGGAAAACAATTCATGAAAAATTTAAACAGTTTCTAAACAATTGGCAATAACGGAAATATGAGCCAAATGGAGCCGAGTATGTGATATATGCAATATATAAGTGAAAATGAAATATTTGTTCCCTGCGGGAGTGTACTATAAATTATTGATCTATGAGAATTGCTTTTCTTTCAAGCCTCGACCCCGGTGACATCAATCATTGGTCGGGCACTTTATATTATATTTTCCGGTCGTTGCAACTAGAGCATGAATTGGAATGGATAGGCGGTGATTTTTTAGAAAAAGCAAAGCAAAAACATTATAGTGAGAGCAGGATCCATACACCCTTTATTCCGGAATTGTATTCTCCGTTGTTTGCTGAAATGGCATCAGACATTTTATATAAACATGACAAGTTTGACCTGGTTGTTGCCCGGGATTGTTTTTTTATTGCTTATCTGAAGGTAGATATCCCTATTGTGTATATTGGAGATACCACGTTTGACCTAATCCGGGAATCGTGGAGAATTACTCATGACAATACCATACGGTTATTGGATGATATTGAGAAAAGAGCTATTTTAAATACCGACTACATTATTTATAGTTCCCAATGGGCAAAGGAAAATGCAATAACCCACTACGGAGCAGATCTTTCCAAAATAGAGGTTGTGGAATTTGGTGCTAATATAACGAAAGTGCCTGTGATAGAAGATATTCAAATTCCGGAAGAAACGCTTTGCAACTTGTTGTTCATCGGGAAAGATTGGAAAAGGAAAGGAGGGGATAAGGTCGTTGAAACATTCAATCTGTTGAAAAAAAGAAATTTCAATTGTACGCTTACGATTATAGGTTGCAACCCTGACTTGAATAACTCTGATCCTGATTTAAGGATCATTCCGTTTATCAATAAATCACAAGCAGAGGATACAGAGTTGTTCCATCAGATTATGCGGACCACGCATTTTCTTCTCTTTCCCACCAATTTCGATTGTTTTGGGATTGTTTTTTGTGAAGCATCTGCTTATGGGATCCCTTCTATTACTGCCGATGTTGGTGGGGTGGGACAGGTAATAAAAGAAGGAAAGAACGGTTATTTACTTTCCGCCGACGCGCAGGCGGGAGAATATGCCAGTTTGATTGAAACGCTTTTCAACGATAAAGAACAGTATCATGGTTTGAGGGAATCGTCACGTAAAGAATTTGAGACCCGCTTGAACTGGAATACCTGGAGCATAAAAGTCGATAAGATACTAAAACAGGTTGGAGAATTAAGCAAGGGCCAAAATAAAAACTCATACTATTCTGATTTTTATATACCCGTTTACACTGTTAACTTGAAGGAGAGGTTAGACCGCCGATCTCATATCAAACAACAGTTTGAAGGCAGACGAGAGTTTAACGTTGATATCGTGGAAGGGGAACAGCACCCTGCAGGTACAATCGGATTATGGCAAAGTTTGGTGAAAGTGGTCAATATGGCGATGGAAAGGGAAGATGAGATTATTGTTTTTTGTGAAGACGATCATCTTTTTACAGAAAATTATGACCGTGATTTTTTCTTGCGGAACATTGTTGATGCCGGGAAAAAAGGTGCTGAACTTTTATCTGGTGGTGTTAGCGGCTTCGGTATGGCTGTCCCGGTATCGCCTTATCTATATTGGATAGACTGGTACTGGGGTAACCAGTTCCTGGTTATTTTCCAATCCCTTTTTCAACGTATCATTGATTATAAATTTAAAGAAAATGATATGGCTGATTTGGTACTGTCGGCTTTAACGAGCAAGAAAATGGTCATTTACCCCTTTATCTCCGTCCAGAAGGAATTTGGCTATTCGGATATAAATAAACCGAATGAAATACCCGGTTCAGTGGTTAACTTGTTTACTAAAGCAGCAAGAAGGATTTCAATCATCCACGGGGTAAGTCATTTTTATAATTATGGAAATAGAAAAGAATGATAATTTTTCAAATTTACCGGCCGTTATTCCCAAACAACCGGACTTTCCAACGGAACGGTCGGAAGAAGTGCAATCCATCATCGAGCGTATGCCCACCTACTGGGCCAAATGGGTGGCGCTTTGCGTGGGCGTTCTGATAGGGATTATCATTTTATTGGGTTTCCTGATAAAATACCCCGACACGGTAGACGGGCAGGTATCGGTTACGGCCGTAACCGCACCGGTACGCCTGGTGGCCAACACCAGCGGACGGCTTATCCTGCTGCAGCCGGATAAGACACACATACAGGAAGGATCCGTAATTTCCTATATCGAAAGCGGGGCCGACTACAGGCATATCCTCTGGGTGGATTCCCTGCTGAATAACCCGGCATCGTTTGAAAACCAATATTGTATTTTACCCGACTCCCTCCTGCTGGGCGACGTGAGTTCCGCATACAATGCCTTTATGCTTTCCCGGCTTCAATACGAAAGGTTGTTGTCCTCAGATATTTATACTACCATGCGGCAAAACCTGCAGAATCAGGTCAATTCCGACAAGCTGGTCATTGAGAACCTTAATGAGGAATTAAAGCTGAAAACCCATATACTGGCAGACTCCGAACACCGGCTAAGACAAGACAGTATCCTGCTGGACAAGGAAGTGATCAGCGAGCAGGATTACCAACAGCAACGTACCTCACACCTCTCGCTAAAGGAATCCCGGCTGAACCTGGAAAGCAGCCGTTTATTGAAACAATCGGAAATCAGCCGCAATATGATGGAAATACAACGGATCTGGTTGGAAGAAACGGAAAGCAAGGAAAAAACCTACTCCGAATTCATCACGCAGAAGAATGCCCTGGCCAATGCGGTGAGCCTCTGGAAGGAGCGTTACCTGCAATACAGCCCGGTGGAGGGGGAACTGGAATACCTCGGCTTCTGGCGCGACAACAGCTTCGTGCAGTCGGGGCAGGAACTGTTCACGGTGATCCCCGACAGGAACAACATCCTGGGGGAAGTGATGATACCCTCTTTCGGAGCCGGGAAAGTGGAAGCGGGACAAACGGCGAACGTAAAGATCAATAACTACCCCTACGACGAATACGGGTTGCTCAAAGGGGTTGTAAAATCCGTTTCGCGTATTACCAAAAAGATAGAAACAGCCAATGGAACAAGCGACGCCTACCTGGTAGTGATCGATTTCCCCGGAGGGACAACCACCAACTTCGGGAAATTCCTCCCGCTCGACTTCGAGTCGAAAGGGACGGCCGAGATCATCACCAAAAGGAAACGCCTTATCGAACGGCTGTTTGACAACCTGAAAGCGAAGACTGAGAAATAAACAACAAATAATAAACGACAGGAAGGCAAGCATATGTTATTCAACCGTTTCCCCGTGGAATACCAGATGGACTCGCAGGATTGCGGGCCGGCATCATTGAAGGTCATCGCCAAACATTTCGGGAAATTCTATTCGCTGCAATACCTGCGCGACCGTTGCGGGATTACCAAAGAAGGCGTTTCACTGCTCGACCTGAGCACCGGCGCCGAAAGCATCGGACTGCGCACCCTGGCCATCAAATGCACCGTCGACGATGTGGTGAACAGCATCCCCTTCCCCGCCATTGTCTTCTGGAACGACAACCACTTTGTGGTGGCGTATGC
>NZ_KB905699.1 GCF_000380985.1 Proteiniphilum acetatigenes DSM 18083
CTTGCATTCGTAGGCTTGTTTGTTTTGAAGCCAGTAATGTTCTTTACAATTACAATGACGACAAGTTATACCCATTTGGTCTCTTAGTTCTTTGAATTTTTTCCGACAGGACTCCTCATCGGGGTAATTTATGGCAAAATCCAGGATATTCATAGCTCGAATTATTTTATTGTTATTGATGTAAATATAATGAATATCAATGAATTGTGCAAACATTTTTTGAAACTTATTTATAACTTTTTCCCGCTAAATTCTTTAGGAAGAACTGCGGATAATCATTTTAAATAAAATGTATTTATAATAGCCAAAAAAGAAAGGAATCATGGAAAAATCCAGAAGAAAATTTCTAAAAAATGCAGCGATGGCTTGCAGTGTAATAACTATCGTACCGTCGCATTTTGTCTTTGCGAAAAAAGAGGCGAAAAACCAAAAAGGAGAGTTGATCAGAAGTGGGTCGGTGGTTCCCAGTGAAAAGGTGAATTTAGCTTGCTGCGGCATTGGAAATCAAGGAGGATCGGATATTAATATCATGTACAACACAGGGTTGTGTAATATCGTGGCTTTGTGTGATACAGATATGGGAGCTGCTCATACACTGAATCAGATAAAGAAATTTCCGGATGTTCCCCGTTATCGGGATTTTAGAAGGATGTTTGACGAAATGGCAAATGGGATCGATGCCGTCCTGATAGGAACTCCCGATCACTCTCATTTTCCCATTACAATGCTGGCCCTGTCTTTGGGTAAACCTGTGTATGTGGAAAAACCTTTGGCACGGACTTTCAATGAAATTGAACTGATGATGAAAGCGGCAAAAAAATATGGAGTTGTCACACAAATGGGAAATCAGGGACATTCGGAGAGTAATTATTTCCAGTTTAAGGCCTGGACTGAAGCAGGAATTATTAAAGATGTAACCGCGATTACTGCTCATATGAACGGCGGTCGACGTTGGCATAAGTTTGATGTAAACATGACAAGGCTCCCCGACTCTGAGCCAATCCCGGAAACATTGGACTGGGATACCTGGTTGATGGCCGTTCAACATCATGACTACAACAAGGATTTTATTAACGGACAATGGCGTTGCTGGTATGATTTCGGTATGGGAGCACTGGGCGACTGGGGGGCACATATTATCGACACCGCCCATGAATTCCTGAATCTTGGATTACCCTTTGAAATAAATCCGATTAAGCTTGAAGGGCATAATCCATTCTTTTTCCCGATGGCATCAACCATATTGTTCCGGTTTCCGGAACGGGACGGTATGCCTCCCTGCGATATCACCTGGTATGATGGCGTAAATAATATTCCGGAGGTACCCGAAGGATATGGAGTCTCTGAATTAGATCCGAATATTCCTCCGACAAGTGTTGGCAAAATCCAACCTTCGAAGCTTAATCCGGGAAAAATTATTTATAGTAAGGATTTGATATTTAAAGGAGGCTCTCATGGTCAGACATTGTCTATTATCCCGGAAGAAAAAGCCAAAGAGATGGAACACCTTTTACCCGAAGTACCGGAGAGCACATCAAACCATTGGGCTAATTTCCTTAAAGCTGTGAAAGGAGAAGAAAAAGTACGGTCTCCGTTTGAGGTCGCCGGTCCGTTATCCCAGATATTCTGTCTTGGCGTATTGGCTCAGAAACTTAATGCCAGACTGGAATTTGACCGTAAGAAAAAGATAATTACCAATAACAGATTGGCTAACGAATTGTTAGTTGGAGCTCCTCCACGCAAAGGATGGGAAGAGTTCTATAAGTTGTAAAGATATGTGCTATTGATAGATTTTTTGAAAATATATAATATGATAAAATATAATTGATTATGATTTTCAGCCAAAAAATGATTCGTCTCCCTCTTGAAAATGTTTTAACCGTTCATTTCTTTTCCTTCCTTTTGAAAGGGAAGAGTGTCAAAATAAAATCCGTTTTTTTGTTTTTGATCTCTTTTCTGTTGGGAGTGCCTTGTTTCGCACAGCAAGAGGCTGAACAACTTTATGTAAGCAAGAAGAATTCCCATCTTCTGGCCACAGCTAGGGAGAAGCCCGTATTCCTGAACAGTTTTACCGTTTGGAAGCTTTTAAGAAACGGCTCCCGGGAAGATGTAATTGAGTTGATCGCCAATCTGAAAGGTAAAAAGATCAATGCCATATCGATGATTATCCTTGATCTTGAGATGGCTGATCCCGGAAAGAACTTTTATGGTGATTTTGCTTTCAAACTGGGTAAAGAGGAGCTGCCAAATCCCTTGGAACCTATCCTGACTCCCGGGAATAACCCCGATTCCCCCGTCGAGTATGATTTCTGGGACCATCTGGACTGGGTTATCGAAAAAACAGATGAAAACGGGATGTATGTTGTTTTACATCCGGCCTGGGGTGACTGGTTTACCGGCTCTTACAACGGTAAGCCGAACAAGTATATCATCTTCAACCAGGAAAATGCCTATAAATACGGTTATTGGGTAGCTGAAAGGTACAAGGATGCGAAAAATGTGATCTGGATGGTCGGTGGAGACCGGTCGGCCGTTTACGGGAACCTCGACTACCGGAGTGTCTACACAGCCATGGCCAAAGGAATCACCGATGGGCTGGATAGTGGCTTGACAAAACCGCTTATCTCATTCCATCCGAGAAAATGGGCGCCGAACTCGTCGGACTGGTTTCATCACGAGGAGTGGTTAACTTTCAATTCTATCCAGGATACCCCTTATGACCAGGTTGTTTCTGTCCCCAACGATTACCGGTTGACACCCGTCAAGCCGACCTGGCTTTGTGAGGGACGCTATGAAGGGGCAATAACGGACTGGGGTGTCAGGTACCAGGCATGGCAGACTGTCCTGTCAGGTGGGTTCGGACATACTTACGGCTCCGACGCCTGGAAATTCCCCAAAGACTGGCGGAAGTACCTTGATTTGCCCGGCCTCCGCCAAATGGGATACCTATACCATGCCGTACGTGAAATTTGGACAGACAAGCAGTTTTTAGGGAGAACTCCCGATCAGGAGTTGATCATAGGAGTGCAGGGAGAGACAATCGGGGATGGAAATACCCGGGAGGATGGTGATGGTGGCGGTGCGGCAGCGTCGTCCATAACGGGTGGACATTCAGACCGGATTACCGCCATGCGCGGTAATGATAGGAGCTGGGTAATGGTTTATACTGCCGGCGGGAAAGATATCCATCTCGACCTTACAAAGTTAAAAGGGAGGCTGAATGCCTATTGGTTTAATCCGAGAACCGGAATGTGGTGGGTTGATGGGCATGAATCGAAAGCAATGCGCCCCTTCCGGAAGAGAATAAAAACAGGAAAGGGGGATTTGGTTTTTGATGCGCCCGGAGATCCTAAAAATGAAAACGACTGGGTATTAATTCTGAAAAAATGAAACGAAAAATGAAAACAATTCAACTTTTTATTCTTGCAATTTTGATCGTTCTGCCATTCGCTCTTTTTTCAAAAGAAAAAGGATCAAAATTCGCTGGAGTCCAGATCGGTATTACCACTTACAGTTATCGTAGTATGCCTGATCAGTCATTGCCTGCTGTTTTAAATTATCTGGTTGAATCCGGAATAAATTCGGTAGAGTTAAAGGGAGATCCGCTCGAAAAGTATTTGGGTATTCCTGACAAGAATAATCAGGAGGGAAGGAAGAATTGGCGTACATCTGTATCAATGAAGAAATTTAAGGAGATACGTAAGATGTTTTCAGCCAAAGGGGTAAAAATCGATATTATGAAGTTTGAAGCAGGTATAACCGATTGGTCAGATGCTGAAATCGACTACGCTTTTGCCGTATGTAAAACACTCGGAGCTCGTGGTATCTCGATGGAAATTTCTGAAGATGTGGCAAAACGATTCGCACCATTTGCCAATAAACACAAGCGTTATGTTATTCTTCATAATCACGGACAACCGGGAAACCCTGACTTCAGCTTTGACCGGATTTTGGCATATAGCCCTTATCTGATGTTAAACCTGGATGTCGGTCATTTCTTTGGTGCAACCGGAATGCATCCCAATGGCGTAATAGAAAGACTTCATAATCGTATTGCAAGCCTACATCTAAAAGATAAAACCGGACCGACGGCAGTCAACCCAAATCAGAATATGTCGTGGGGTGAAGGAGAAACTCCCATTGAAGATATTCTTCGACTGATTCAGAGAAACAAATGGCCGATTACCTGCGATATTGAGTTGGAGCATAAAATACCTGAAGGTTCGAATGCTGTGATAGAGGTTATAAAATGTGTAGAGTACTGTAGAAAATGTTTGTCTTCTCAGTGATGACTACTTCCTATCACCTGAATAAAGAACAAAGTTCAGGTGAATATTCCAACAAATTGTAAATTAAAAAAGATCCATATAAATTCTAGTTATTAATCTAAACAAATGAAGAATGAAATGAAACTGAAAATGAGAGTATTATTGTTCGCATTTCTTTTTATCCCTGTCTGTGTACTTGCACAACGGGAGGTGACTGTAAAAGGAAAGGTTATAGAAACCGAGACTAGCGAACCTTTGCCTGGTGTTAGTATTCTTGTAGATGGATCCACCAGAGGGGTAACCACGGATATGGATGGTACATTTGAGATACGGGCGTTGTCCACAGATAAACTGGTATTCTCTTTTATTGGAATGCAGTCCCAAACAATTGAAGTGGGTAATAAAACCTATCTTGAAGTTGTGATGCAACCTTTGGTTGATGAATTGGATGAAGTTACTATTGTGGCGTTTGGCAAACAGAAGAAAGAGAGTGTGATCTCTTCCATCGAAACGATCAATGCCAAAGACCTGCGTGTGCCGTCCAGCAACCTGACGACTGCTTTCGCGGGAAGAATGTCGGGCATGATTTCCTATCAGACCAGCGGGGAGCCGGGACAGGATAATGCTTCGTTTTTTATCCGTGGGATTACTTCCTTTGGAACCGGAAAAGTCGATCCTTTGATATTAGTCGACAATGTGGAGATGACTACCCACGACCTTTCCCGGTTGCATCCGGATGATATCCAAAGCTTTTCCATCCTGAAAGATGCGACCGCGACTGCGTTGTATGGAGCCAGGGGCGCAAATGGTGTCATTCTGGTAACCACAAAGGAAGGGAAAGAAGGATCCGTAAGAGTATCGGTGCGTGTAGAGAATTCGTTTTCGTCCCCGACAGAAGAAATCGAGATGGCCGATCCTATTACCTATATGCAGATGGCCAATGAAGCTGCCCTCACCAGGAACCCTTTGGCTCCGATGCCATACTCCAATAATAAGATTGAAAATACCATGAAAGGATTGAATCCGTATGTATATCCTGCCGTGGATTGGATGGATATGTTGACGAAGGATGTTGCTATTAATCAAAGGGCAAATCTTAATATTTCGGGAGGAGGAAAAGTTGCCCGCTACTATATTGCCGGTTCATTTTCCCAGGACAACGGGATATTGAAAGTGGATAAACGAAATAATTTCAACAATAATATCGACCTGAAGAAATACCTGATCCGGTCGAATATCAATATAAACCTGACTCCTTCGACTGAAGCGGTGATCCGTGTCCATGGGACCTTCGACGATTATATTGGTCCAATTACCGGGGGGACTGACCTATACCAGAAAATACTAAATGTCAGTCCCGTTCGGTTCCCGGCCTATTTCGAACCGGACAAAGCCCATCAATATACAGACCATATTTTGTTTGGTGGCCAGGAAGATGATTCCTATATGAACCCGTATGCCGAGATGGTCAGAGGGTATCGGGAAGAAAGTAAAACCGTCATGATGGCGCAAATGGAACTAAAACAAGACTTTGGTAAATGGGTAAAAGGATTGACCGGTAGACTTTTGGGAAATACTACCAGAAATTCGGCTTTCAATCTTTCCCGCGCCTATAATCCGTTTTATTACCAAGTATCCCAGTATGACCGGTTCAAAGATGAATACCTACTGACCGAATTGAATCCGGACGGAGGAACCGAATATCTGAACTATAGTCCCGGCGCTAAGGTTGTCTCCAGTTCATTTTATGCAGAGGGATCTGTCGCATATAACGAAACTTTTGGAGACCATGGGGTAAGTGGAATGTTGGTCGGGATCGTGAGGAACTCTTTGACCGCTAACGCTACGACTTTGTCCGAATCGCTCCAAAAAAGGAATCTGGGTCTTTCCGGACGTTTTACCTATGACTATGATCGTCGTTATCTGGCTGAATTCAATTTTGGGTACAATGGCTCTGAAAAATTTGACAAAGGACACCGTTGGGGATTTTTTCCGTCGTTTGGCTTAGGATGGGCCGTGTCCAATGAATCTTTCTGGAAAGAAAGCGGGATCAGTTCGTTGATCTCCAAACTGAAGGTGCGGGGAACCTACGGTCTGGTGGGCAATGATGAGATTGGAGATGTGCGCTTCTTTTACTTGTCAGACGTGAATATCGGTGGAGGAGGTTCTTTTACCACCGGCTATGATTTTAATAAATCCAGGACTGGAGTCAGGATTAACAGCTATCCCAATTCCGAAATTGGCTGGGAGATCGCTTACAAGTCCAATATCGGATTAGAACTGAGCCTGTTCAAAGATAGAATTGAAATTTTGGCGGATTTGTACAGGGAACACAGAACCAATATCCTGCAAGAAAGGGCAGATATCCCCACCTCAATGGGCTTATGGGCAACCCCGACGGGAAATCTTGGAGAGGCAGAGGGGAAAGGGATAGATGTATCAATCGATTATAATCATTCATTTGGAAAAGATTTTTGGATTACCGGGAGAGGTAACTTTACGTATGCCAGAGCCGTTTATAAATATTATGAAGAACCCGATTTGAGCGCGATTCCTTGGAGATCCAAGATCGGATTACCGATCTCTCAGGAACATGGCTTTGTGGCGGAACGCCTTTTTATTGATGAGGCTGATGTACGGAATTCACCCCGCCAGGATGTGGATGAATATGGCCCGGGTGATATCAAGTACAAAGATATTAATGGCGACGGGATCATTAATGAAATTGACATGGTACCGATTGGACGCCCCACTACACCGGAAATAAATTATGGGTTTGGACTCTCCACAGGGTATAAAGAAATCGATTTTTCATTCTTCTTTTCCGGATCTGCCCGTTCATCTTTCTGGATCGATCCTGGAAAAATGTCTCCATTTGTAAGGTCGAGTTCAGGAGGAAAGATACTTGAAACGGGTCTGGCCAAATTTATTGCGGATGATTATTGGTCCGAATCCTCCCAGAATCCTTTCGCCGGTTGGCCCAGGTTATCCAATTATCGGATAACCAATAATGTGCAGCGGAGTACCTGGTTTATGCAAAATGGCTCCTTTTTACGATTGAAAAGTGTGGAAGTGGGTTACTCCTTGCCCTCCCCGCTTGTTAAAAAGCTTCGGCTGGAAACATTTCGGTTCTATCTAAGCGGTACTAACCTGTTTAAGATCAGTAAATTCAAATTATGGGACGTGGAGATGGGCGGTAACGGTTTAGGCTATCCCCTGCAACGTGTAGCCAATGTTGGTATTAATGTTTCATTCTGACTTTTTTAATTTTAGAGATATGGTACGAAATAGATTAAATATAATGCTGTTTGCAGTAATTCTCACAATAGGAACAACAGTTATTTCCTGTAAGGATTACCTTGATGTTGTCCCGGACAACACTGCGACGATCGATCATGCTTTCCGTAACCGGCACGAAGCGGAAAAATTTTTATACGGATGCTTTTCTTTTCTCCCTAACCATGCCGATCCGGCTTCCAATCCGGCGTTGTTAGGTGGCGACGAAGTCTGGTACATTGACCCGGCCAATATTGTATCTCCAATTCTTTGGAATATTGCCAAAGGGAACCAGGGCACCAATTCCCCGTACGCAAACTACTGGGCAAGCCATCAGGACGGATATGACCTGAGGGGAGGTAAAGCGCTGTTTACTGCGCTGAGTGACTGTAATATTTTTCTGGATAATATCTACAAGCCCAAGGATTTGGATGATTACGAGCGGGATTGGTGGATCGCGGAAGTTACCTTTTTAAAAGCCTTCTATCATTTCTACCTGTTCCGGATGTACGGACCTATTCCACTCATCAGGGAAAACCTGCCGATCAGTGCGTCCTCAGACGAAGTGCGGCGTTACCGGGAACCGGTAGACGACGTGGTGAACTACATTGTAGAACTTCTCGACGCTTCCATTGAGAATCTACCCATGGAAATTTTAGATGTGACCAGTGACCTCGGTCGACCGACCAAGGCAACAGCCCTGGCGCTCAAAGCCCAGGTATTGACCCTTGCCGCGAGTCCCTTGTTCAACGGAAATACAGATTATGTCAACATAGTAGATAACAAAGGACGGCAACTGTTCCCGCAGGAATATCGACCTGAAAAATGGCAACGGGCCGCCGATGCGCTGAAAGAGGCCATCGACGTCGCACATGAAGCAGGACATGAACTTTTTGATTTCCGGACGATTCCCTTCTCTAACAACCTGAGTGATTATACTATTCTGGCCATGCAGGTGAGAGGAGCAGTAACGGAGCGTTGGAATAAGGAAATTATCTGGGGCGAGTCGAATGTGAACCCGGATCCCTTGCAACGAATCTGTTTTCCGGCATGGAACCCCAATCAAAATTCTGGTGGGATTGGTAAAAGTTATGCTCCTACGCTTCAGGTTGTTGAACAATTTTATACATATAATGGTGTTCCGATTGAAGAGGACAAAGAATGGGTTGGTATCAACCTGATGGATTTGCGCACGGGTAGTTCATCACACCGGTATTATATCCGTGAAGGGTTTCAAACGATCAACCTACATTTTTACAGGGAAGCCCGGTTTTATGGTGCAATTACCTTTGACGGCGGGACTTTTTATGGAAATGGTCGGACAAACTCTGACACAGACATGTGGCACACTCCAATGAAAGGATTAGATCCCGGGGGCGGTGTAGCGCCTACGGAACGGTATTCCAGTACCGGGTATTTATGTAAAAAACTGACCCATTACCTGACTTCCGTCCCAGAAGCCAATTCCAGTATTACCTGTTATAGGTATGCTTTCCCAATCATCCGGCTGGCTGATTTGTATCTGATGTATGCCGAGGTATTGAATGAAGTAAAAGCGACGCCGGATGCGGAAGTATATGAATATATCGATTTGGTACGGGCGCGCACCGGCCTGGAAGAGGTCGTGGAAAGCTGGCAGGCTCATTCCCTCAACCCGGATAAGCCCTCCACGAAGGAAGGGATGCGGGAGATTATCCGTAGGGAACGGTTGAATGAACTGGCTTTCGAGGGTAGCCGATTTTGGGACCTCCGGCGCTGGAAATTGGCAGAAGAATATATGAACCGGCCGATCCGGGGACTGAATATAGTGGGACAGACAGCAGCCGATTTTTATCAGGTAAAAGAGGTTTATTCGCCTACATTTACCAAAAAGGATTATTTGTGGCCTATCAGGCAAAGCGTACTGCTTAAAAATACAAATCTTGTTCAGAATTTAGGATGGTAACAAAAAAATAAGAGGAATGAAAAAACAATTGATTATCATGCAGGTAGTGATCCTGCTTTTCACCCTTTGGAATTGTACTGAAGTGAAAGACTGGCAGGATCCGGTCGACACCGTTCCGCCCGGAACAGTGAGCAACGTTAAGGTAGAGAACATACATGGAGGGGCAAGAATTACTTATACTTTGCCCAGCGATAACGATTTATTGGGTGTAAAAGCGGTATATTCACTTGAAAAACAGAATCAGGAAATCCGGGAGGCATTTTCATCTGCATTCCGTGACACCATAGTGTTGGAAGGATATGCTGATACTTCCGAGTATCCGGTAACATTATATGCGATCGACAAGAGCAGAAATGAATCCCCCCCTGTACATGTTACGATCAAACCGTTAGCACCCCCTGTCGCACTGATAAGGGAATCATTAAAGGTCAGCGCGACTTTTTCCGGACTTCATGTGACTTGGGAAAACCCAATGAATAAGGCAATAGCTCTCTCCCTTTACAAAAATAACGATCAGGGGGAAATGGAAGTCTTTGATACCTACTATTCAGAGGCTTCTCTTGGAAAAGCTACTTTTAGGGGTTTGGAAGCCGTAAGCCAGGATTTCAGATTCGAACTGCGCGACAGATGGAACAACTATTCTGCTCCGTTGGATACAACTCTAACTCCGTTATATGAAGAAGAAATACTCGGAAAAGATCCGGTGACAGGAATGGTGATTTGGACACAATGGGGATGGCCCGGCAACAAGGCTGACGGGACCCACCTGTACCGGGGGGACATGCACCGCCTGATCAACAACAGATTTATCGACAGGGCTGTGGATGGCGAGCTGATGAGCGGAGGCGCCTACTGGCATTGCTCCAATAATGTGTTAGGGGATTTTGTCCCGGGAGAATCCGAGTCGAATCTGTTTCCTTATTACTTTACCATCGACATGGGACGCAAAGCTTCATACAGCCGTTTCCGGTGGTGGATGCGGGATAGGTCTCCGCTCTATTCGGCAGAACTTCCGCTCGATTTCGAAGTATATGGGACCAATGATCCCAAACCGCTTGACCAGATCGGTGACGGTAGTAAGGAAGACAATTTGAAATACTGGACAGGATGGCCTGCCGTAGGCGGTACCGATGCCTGGAAAGAAGATTGGGTAAAGTTGGCTGATTGTCATATGCGTCTTCCCTCCGGCGCCACAACACCCGCTACACTGACCAATGAGGATCAAGAATTTATAAGGGCCGGTATTGAACATGAAATCGATGCGGATAAAACAAGTATGCCGTTCCGTTACATCCGGTTCTGCGTTTACAGTACCAATACCGGCGTGCCGCAATTTATGATCAGTGAACTGAAATTCTGGGGAGCATACGCAGATTAATGGGTTGCTAATATAACGATCAAAGACTATAATAACAATACATGCCTTTCAATAAAATACAGATTAATAGGGTTGAGAATACAACCACAACCTTATTAATCTGTTGTAACAGTAAAATAAGAACAGTTTTTGAATATATTTTTAAACCATTAAATCGAACAGAGAATCAAGAGATGTGAAATGGAAAAAATAGATAAGATCGTAATCGTTCTGAATTTATGAGAAAGAATAAAATTATTTTGTTGATTTTATATGTGTTATTGATCATTTTGATTAATTGCAGTAACAATAATCCTGGCAATATTGAGGAGCAACAGTATATACCACAACCCGGAATGAGTGTGAGAGACGACAGAGTTGTTTGGACAAAAAAGGATGATATCCCTTCTCCTTTTCTTCATGACGATGGATCTGTAGTCAACTCTCCTGTGGAGTGGGAAGCTCGCCGCGAATTGATAAAAAAAATACTCGAAGAATATGTATATGGCCCCCGGCCAACACTCCCTATCGAACATATTGAGACTGGAAAAGAATATCCCGATTATTTTGTCTCCGCAAATGCAATAACCTACCATGCTAAAATATTTTATGATAACTCCAGATGCTTTAATATACGTGTAACCCGTCCATCTGGAAATGGACGCTATCCCGTTATTATCCGTTATGAAAATAATGAGGACTTTCGTTTTCCTATTGAAAAAGAGTGTATCGACAATAACCGGTATGTAATTGTCGCGCTAAACCATTTGTCAGTTGCCCCTGAAGAGGAACAGATCCTGGAGAATCAAATGCATGAATCTAAAGTTCTCATGTCATGGGCTTACGCTGCATCTCTTACAGTGGATTATTTAGAGATGCTTGATTTTGCAGATTGCTCCAAAATAGCTGTCGCGGGAATGTCAAGAACGGGCAAATCTGCCATCTGTGCTGCTGTTTATGATGAAAGAATTGCAATTGTAGTAGCCAATAGTTCAGGTGCTGCGGGCGCCTCGGGGTTTCGGAATTTCGGCGAGAAAAGCACACAGGCCATCAATATCGTGCGGCATCAACCGACCTGGGTATCAGAAAAACTTCTCGAATATATTGATAATCCGGATGAACTCCCTGTCGACATGCACTTCGCCCGTGCGTTGATAGCGCCCAGAGTAATCCTCACTACTGAGGCTTATGATGGAGGAGGTGCAAAATGGGCGGGGCCGGTCAGTACATTCAGAATATGGGAAGCCTCTGATTACGCGTTTGAATTGTATGGAAAAACAGTAAATAATCTTATCCATTTGAGGCGGGGAGTGCATGATCAGCTGAAAGAGGACTATGAAAGGATGATGGAAGTTATAAATCATGTATTTTATGGAGACTCTTTTGAGTCCACATCTTATCGGAAGAATATTTATGATTATGAGTTCTATCGTTATGGGCAATATTAAAAAAGACAACCAATTATGAACTACGACAAAGAAAAGTACAAGATTTGGAGTTGGAAAGTCCTGTGATTTTACACTGGATTATAAATCCAGGGGTGGTAATTAATGAGCTAATATTGGGACAAGCAATCCTTTTATTTTGGTAGGATAGAAGTCCTGCCAATTATATGTGGAATAATCTAATATCATATATGGAAATGTGGGTATTATGCATATATTATAGATAGCTTAAACACTGGGACTTTTTTATAAATGGGATAATGTATGTTTTGTTGAAATTTTTTGTATTTTTGTGACATATTCTTTTGTATATCATATATGCATGATATTGTATATTTTTAATGTCTGGGTTAAACTAAATGAGCAAAAATCAAGCTTGCATGTACTTTGCCACAGATAAGAATTAATGATGGCGGAGCAGGTGGTTCAAATAGTCTAATTTTAATGAACTTTTTTAATGAAGAATTCAACCTCGAATGATGCTTATGACCGTATACTAAAGGCAATCATTAGCTCGGAACTCCGACCGGGCGATACTGTAGCGGAGATCCAACTGGCGCAGAAGTTTGGTTTTGGACGCACGCCTGTAAGGGAAGCAATTATGCGTTTGGAGAATGAAGGATTTATCGTCTCCTTGGAGCGCAAGAAAAAAATTTATATTCTTTTTCCAAAGGATATCGAAGAGATATTTCAGATAAAACAGGCGATAGAAAGTATGGTTGCATCTCAGGCTTCGGAAAAAGCTTCCCCAGAGAACAAAAAAGAACTGGCGGATATGCTCGCTGAGATGAGGTTGTTAAAGAATGGAGAGGAATCCCAACGCGATGCCTATGTGCAAAGATGGCTCGAGTTAGATACCCAATTCCATAACTTATTATTCAAGATTGCCAACAATTCGCGGGCAGGATTGATTGTGAACAATTTGAATCTTCAGTTTCTCCGTATCAAATTGGGTATGTTAGTGCTGGAGGAACGTGTTGAAAAATCGGTACGTGAGCACCTTGAAATAGGAGAAGCTATTTTCGAAGGACGAAAAGAAGATGCTGCACGATTGATGTATACCCATTTAGAGACAGTGAAACAAACTATTATCGCACTGATGAATACGTTTTATCACGATTCGCTTTGATCCGTAATCTCTTTTTCGGTATATTGAATCTCATGCGGATCCAGTTTCATTTTGCATGAGTTCTGCAAAATGATAATGGGTCCATCGGTAAGATTGGCAATTACCGAATGTTTCTTCCCTTTTGATTTCCAGGCGAGTGAAGCATACTTTTCAGGTGACGACGAACAGTCCGGATAGAATCCTTCAGGCGGATGATTTGACAATATCTCAAAAAATGAAAGAAGAGGAGAGTTTAACACAGGATAAAAAATAGAAATGATCGCTTCTGCTCCGGCTGCAATAAGTTCATGGAGTGCTCCAATGAACCAGGCCGTTTCGAAATTACTCCCGGCATAAGGGTAGTTGGCCACATGATTGTCAGATGTGTGTTTTTCTACATTCGCATTGAATCTCCGGAACAGTGATAGAGCTGTGATGTGTATAGGCATACCTTTACCTAAACTTTGGGCAGTTTTTACGGTATCGTATTGCCCCATGATATTTTCAGTAATTGATAACCTGTCAGACGCATGTTCCTGCGGCTGAATCGAATAACATGAGAAGTCTATCTCCTGAAAGGATGGGAAATTACGGTTTAGTTGGGCAAAATTGGCATCAGTGCCTGCTCCAATTCGAGCATTCGGGAAAAATGTGCGCAGGACCGGTATTAGATCCCGGAGATAGTTATCTGCAGGAACAAACTCTTCCGACGACAATAAAGCAATAGAATGAATGAATTGCAGTAACGAGTTATGTTTGCAAAATGACTTGAATATTTCTATTTCGCTTTTATACTGTTCGCTGAAATAGAGCAATGCATAGACAGGGATATTCTTTTTCCGTGCGAACAAAATGCTGTTCACTACCTTTTCCTCCCAGCTATCATTGTACAAATGAAAATCAATGCGCAGAAAGGAAAACGGAAAAGTGTCCCTTTCAAGAAAGTGATTCATCATATCTCCGGCTAAATTACCCGGAATTATTGTCCCCAACCGAGGTGAGGGAAACATTTGTTGTCCTGTATTTTTTGGATCCTCATTACCCGAATACGTTGTAGTATAAACGTTAGGTAATACTGTAACGGATATTTTTTGATGAAACAGATCTCCTTTTTTTACCTCTATGGGAAAAGGCAACTCCAAAGGAGTAGAATAAATTTTATAGGAAGCATCGGTCCAGTTTCGTTGATCTTCCATTTCAAAAATATCTCCTTCAAAATTGATTCTTACCTGAAAACCGTCCGACTGCAACTCAATTTGGGAGATTTCTTTTATCGGTTGATGAGGAGAAACAAGGCGAGGAAGTTCTGTCGAAGTAAATGTATGATCAATATGCGAAACATTGCATGGTGTACCCTTTAATGAAGAAGGTAAATGGATGCATAATCCGATCCTGTTTTTCATAAAATTGGTTGAAGCCTTGCCGAACGCTTCAATGACAAGTTGATTATGTTCTATTTTTATTGTCAATCTGGCGGTGAAATCTACCTTACTTTTCTTAAAGATAAGGTCATAAGAATAAATGGCTGTTGTGCCTGATAGCTCAGAGTTGAAATTCTTTACTACATATTCAATATTCAACCACTCCTCATCTCTTACAGCAAAATAAATCCGCTGGATAATTTCTTTTCCCTGTATATTTATTTTACGTAGATCGCCATCGGAAAATAAGAAGCTGAAAAGGTTAGTGTCTATACTGAGAGGATCCATTGTTGTTGATTTTCAGATAGTAATATTTATTCTCAAGATGTTTTGGAATAGTATATATCGACTGTTACAAAGGTAATAAAACTATTTTATCATTTCATTTCTCATCTATTTACTTTTTGTCAAAAAATCCCTTGGATTATAACTGGATATTGTTGGATTTTTTGTTTATTTGCAAGTAAAATAGTGCAAAATAATAGTTGCTATGATTCGTGATTTGACTGAACTACTCCGGAAAGCGAAAAACCGGCCCGTGCGGAAGGTCGTTGTTGCTGCCGCCGAAGATGAACATGTTTTGAAAGCTTTGCAGAATGCTATAAAGGAGGAGATTATCATACCCCTGCTCGTAGGAGATAAAGAGAAGATTGAGCAAATAGCACAGTCGATTGGTTTTTCTCTGGACGGCATCGAATTGATTGATAATCGGGAGGGTAGTACTATTTCTGCGCGGATCGCCGTTGAGAAAGTAAGAAGCGGAGAAGCTGATATTATCATGAAAGGTTTTGTGAGTACCGGCGACCTCTTGAAAGCAGTACTGGACAAAGATACGGGCTTGCGGACAGATCAGTTGTTGAGCCATGTGGCTTTCTTTGAATCACCCTATTACCATAAAATCTTTTGTGTAACTGATGTGGCGATGAATATCGCTCCTGATCTGGATGCAAAGGTGCAGATCATTCATAATGCGGTGAAAGCATGCCATGGGATTGGTATCGGGAATCCCAAGGTGGCTGTGGCTGCCGCAGTGGAAACTGTGAATCCAAAGATGGAAGCAACGGTACATGCCGCTCAGTTGAAAGAGATGAACGACAAAGGTTTGTTGAAAGGGTGTATTGTCGATGGCCCTTTTGCCGTTGATATTGCGGTGAATGCCGCGGCAGCACGACATAAAGGTGTTGGAGGAGAAGTGGCCGGCGATTGTGATGTGATCCTCGCCCCTGACATAGAAGCGGGAAACATGTTTTACAAGGCACTTAACTTTCTGGGAGGAGCTGTCTCAGCCGCAGTCGTGATGGGTGCTTCGGTACCGGTCGTGCTGACATCGCGATCTGATGATGAGCAGAGCAAATTGCTCTCAATCGCTCTGGCTACGCTGATTGCTTAACAGACGAAGTTTACCGTGTACTGTAGTTTCCAAAGGTAGACGGTTGGTTTTAGTCGTCTACAGATCAACAAAATGACTTTAAACTGATAAAACAAGATATTCAAATGGGAGTAAATACGCGTATTTTAGTGATTAACCCCGGTTCCACTTCTACAAAGATTGCTATCTTTCAACAGGAAAAGGTGATTTTTCTGAAGACGATCAAACATTCTCAGGAAGTGTTGAGCAAATTCAAACGGATCACAGATCAATATGAGTACCGAAAAGAAGTCATTTACGAAGAATTGAAAAATGCCGATGTACCGTTAGAGACCATCGATGCGGTGATTGGGCGCGGTGGATTAGTGAAACCCATTGGTTCCGGTGTTTACCGGGTGAACGAGGCAATGAGAAAAGACCTGCTGGAATGTAATCGAGGGGAACATGCCAGTAATCTTGGGGGATTGATAGCTGCCGATATCGCAAAGCTGCTCCCTTCGGCCGAAGCTTTTATCGCCGATCCGGTAGTGGTAGATGAACTTGATCCGTTGGCTAGGTATTCGGGACACCCCGACTTTGAGAGGAATTCTATTTTCCATGCACTGAACCAGAAAGCAATTGCACGCTCGCATGCCAACTCTGTCATGAAAAAATATGAGAATCTGAATCTTATCGTAGTCCATTTGGGAGGCGGTATTACGGTTGGTGCACATCGCAAGGGAAGGGTTGTAGATGTAAACCAGGGATTGGATGGCGATGGTCCTTTTTCACCGGAACGTTCGGGTACACTGCCCGTAGGAGCTCTATTGAAAGCTGCATTCAGTGGTCAATACAGTTACGAAGAGATGTACTCGATGATCGTCGGTAAAGGTGGGATGATGGCATACCTGGGGACAAATGATGCCTATTTGGCTGAACGGGAAGCGAAAGATGGCGATGAAAAATGTAGGGAGGTACTGGAAGCAATGGCCTACCAGGTGGCGAAAGAGATAGGAGCAATGTCCACCGTATTGAAAGGGGAAGTTGATGCGATCCTGATTACAGGAGGGATTGCCAATAGCAAATGGTTCTGTAATCTTGTCATAGAACGTGTCTATCGTATAGCACCTGTCCATGTTTATCCCGGACAGGATGAGATGGGGGCTTTGGCAGAGAACGCTCTTCTTGCAATCAACGGTGATATCGAGATAAAGGAATATAAATAGGCGTATTCTCGCAACGTATAGAACCATTCAGCCAGAACCAGACAAATGTTTTAGCAGATGTATCTTTTTAATCCCGAGAATGATCTCGCATTGGCCAATTTCTCCCTTAATTATACACCGCCGGCATCCGCGATCCGAATGGCAGAGGAGTTGGCGGTTTTGCCCATCTGGTATGCCGGGGCGGATGCTGCGAGTGCCGGAAAAGATGGATTGGTTGGTGGAATAAGTACGGCGATTGATACAAAGGCGGTTGCCTGGGACACGGTGATGGCTGCAGGAAGTGCAGACACGTCAGAGAGTAGCGATACTAAAGTGATTGCCGCAGGAGAGTTGAACCATTCCTTTCTGGAGACAGTTAAAAAGGTTTTGCCTGTACAGGCGTCACTTGTCTCATTTTCGGATATTGCGTCATACCCCCACCTGAAAATTGTTCCCTGGGGATGGAATCCTGCATTAAAGAGAAAACTTATATCATCAGGTGTGTCTGAAGACGCGTTGCCTTCGGCAAAGGAATTGATACGCCTGAGGAGCTATTCGAACCGCTTACATGCCGTGGAGATATTGCGTGAGTTACAAACTGAAGAGGAAAGTTTTTGCGGAGAGTCCCGTTTTTTTACAGATACGGAAGAGCTGTATGCGTGGTTGCAGTCCATACCCGGAAGTAAAGTGTTGAAAATGCCCCTCTCGGGTAGTGGAAAAGGATTAATATGGATATTGGGAGGGATTACCGATAAGCAACGTGACTGGTGCCGGCGGGTCATCCGGGAGCAGGGTGGAGTAGTGGCAGAACCGGTACTGACTAAAATACAGGATTTTGCGATGGAATTTTACCTGCACGAAGAGGCGGTGCGTTTTGTCGGCTATTCCATGTTTAGTGCTGCCGCCTCTGGTGCATATACAGGCAATGAACTGCTCAGCGATACCCGGATTGAGGAAAAACTCAGTAACTTTGTTTCAGTAGAGTTATTACGCCGGCTCAGAAATTCACTGATTGAAAAGTTATCGGGCCGCTTTCCGCTTTATACTGGCTACGCGGGAGTAGATATGATGGTGTGTGAGACGCCCGGAGGGTATTGTCTTCAACCCTGTGTAGAGATCAATATGCGAATGAATATGGGAATAGTGGCACGTATCTTCCATAATCGGTACCTGTATCCCGAGGCGGAAGGAAAGTTCGTAGTGGATTATTTTAAAAAACCGGAAGACGCTTTATTATTCCATGAGAAAATGCAACGGGAGTCCCCTCTCAAAGTAGAGAACGGAAAGATACTTTCCGGCTACCTGTTGTTGACTCCCGTTACCAAAACTACCAGTTATATTGCTTATGTGAGTGTTTTGAGAAATTAGTCTCTTTCTTCCGCTAAATACTGGTAAAACAGGGGAAGGGTTCTGATACCGTTATAGAACTGTTCCAACGGGAAATTCTCATTGGGTGAGTGGATAGCGTCCGATCCCAGTCCGAAACCCATCAGTACCGACTTAACTCCCAGTATTTCTTCGAAAGTAGCAATGATAGGTATACTTCCGCCGGAACGCACAGGGACGGGATCCTTTCCGTACACATCTTTCAATGCTTTTTCTGCTGCTTTGTATGCAGAAAGATCAATAGGGCAGACGTAGGATGGTCCGCCATGCAGGTATTCCACCTTTACCTTTACCGATTTCGGGGCGATAGACTCAAAATATTTCACAAACAGTTTTTCTATTTTCTTGTGATCCTGATTGGGTACCAGACGGGTGCTGATCTTGGCATACGCTTTGGAGGGCAGCACCGTTTTAGCTCCTTCACCGGTATAACCGCCCCATATCCCGCATACGTCGAAAGTCGGTCGAATGCCGGTACGCTCGTTGGTGGTATATCCTTTTTCCCCGGACAGTTCTTTTACTCCGACAGCCTTTTTGTATTCCTGAATGGAGAAAGGTGCTTTGGACATCATGGTTCGCTCTTTCCTGGAGACCTCCGCTACATCGTCATAGAAGCCCGGAATGAGAATACGTCCCTCATCATCCATGGTTTGGGCAATCATTTTTGAGAGCACATTGATAGGATTGGCTACCGCTCCGCCGAACAGTCCTGAATGGAGGTCGGCAGCAGGTCCCGTTACTTCAACCTGCCAGTAAGCCAGGCCACGCAGCCCGGTAGTGATAGAGGGCACGTCGCGGGCGATCATCGAGGTGTCTGAGACAAGGATCACATCAGCCTGCAGCATTTTCTTGTGTTTTTTGCAGAACTTCGGAAGGTTGGGCGATCCTACCTCTTCTTCCCCTTCAATAAGGAATTTTACATTGCATCCCAGTTTATCGGATTGTACCAGATATTCGAACGCTTTGGCGTGCATGAACGACTGTCCTTTGTCGTCATCTGCGCCGCGTGCCCATATCTTGCCATCTTTTACAACCGGTTCAAAAGGATCGGTTTTCCAGAGGTCGACCGGATCGACCGGCATCACGTCCATATGCCCATATACCAATACGGTTGGTGCTTTCTTATCGATGATCTTTTCTCCATAGGTTACCGGATTTCCGTCGGTCTCCATCACCTCCGCCTTGTCGGCGCCGGCTGCCAGCAGGATTTCTTTCCATTTTTCGGCAGCACGGTACATATCGGGTTTATGCGCCGGGATCGATGAAATGGAAGGGATGCGGATCAGTTCGAAAAGTTCATCCAAAAAACGTTGCTTGTGTGTTTCTACGTACTTGTTGATTTCGTTCATGTTGTTCTTATTTTATAGTTCAATTATATTAGTCGTTTTCTCGCTATGGCAAAGTTCAAACAAGTTTGACTTTGCTCATTTAGCTTAACGAAAACGTTCAATAATAATAGTTTCATAGATTCCCTCTCATATCGTATTGTGAGGTGATTAATATGTGTTGATAGGGCGTTATTTTACACCCTTCACATTCATTTTTAGGGTATAGACCGAACTGCGGGCAGTGATAAACAGGATATCCCGGTCTTTTCCTCCGAAACAGACGTTGGACGGACTTTCAGGGACTTCGATCTCTTGTATCAGTTTCCCATCCGGTGAATAGACCCATACTTTGCCCATAGTGAGATAGATATTTCCCTGTTCATCGATAGTCATTCCGTCGGAACCTTCAGGTGCAAAGAAAGTTTTGTCCGTGAGGGTTCCGTCGGACCGGATCTCATATTTCCATATTTTCCGATCGTTTATATCAGCTACATACAGCACCTTACCGTCAGGTGTACCTATGATCCCGTTAGGTTGCCTGTAATCATTTACCACCCGTGATATCGCCCCGGCGCCTGAAAGATGATAGACTCCCCGTACATCCTGTACCTCGGTATGCTCCTCCTTCCAGTAATCCCGGTGATAATAGGGATCGGTGAAGTAGATATCCCCATTGGGGGCAATCCATAAATCGTTGGGGCCGTTCAGATGCTTATCCTCGTAACTTTCAAAAAGGGTATGCATTTTCTTTTCATGATCAAAAACTACAATCTGGTTATGCAGATCGGCACAAGCAACCAATTGACCGGCAGCATTAAAATACATGCCGTTGGATCTTCCGGTGTTGTCCGACCACAATTCGATTCCCCGGGTTTCGTCCCATACATAAATACGGTCGTTGGGCTGATCGGTAAAGAAAATTCTCCCGTCCGGTGAAACGGCCGGGCCTTCGGTAAAAGCATAACCGGTACCGGCTTGTTGAATCTCTGCGTCCTCGGCGATAATGCCGGACTCCTGTCCGTAAAGGACGATAGTTGCTGATAGAAGAAGCAAAGTATTTGTTAATCTCATTTAAAATAATTTAGTTGTTTGTTTTTTCGCATCGCAAACGTCAGTCACTTCCGTTTCCCTGGCTGTCGATACCACTCTGGTAATTACTATTAATTCCTCCGGGGGTCGTGACCCCGTTCCTTCATCTTTCAATATCACCTGGCAATTACCATTTATCCTGGTATTGGCCGGATAAAAACAAATTTACTCCGATGAATGTTGTGGTGTAAAACTATAAAAAAATTCCGGAACATTGGGTAAGTAGAAGATGTTTTTTAATTGATTTTTATATCTTTGTGAAATATGTACAATATCAAGAGTCTTTATGTTTTAAACTAAAAACAAAGTCATGAAGAAATTCTTATTCTTTACCCTTTCTGTCTTTCTTATCGGATTAACAGCATGTAATAATTCCGGTCAAAACAACAAAAATAAGATGCAGACAACTGATTTTATCCCTGATGCCCAGGTTGAGGCGGTGATTAAACAACTCACAGACTCTCTTGGGGAATCTCACGCATTCCGTATTGAACGTGGGGTGCGGCAGGTAGCCGGGCTGTGGCGTGAACAAGACGGTACGGCAGATGATTTTACCGGATTTTGCAAGGGTTCGTTCATTAGTGATACGGCGCAACTCTCCCGGCTGTTCAATACGTTGGAACGTAACTTCGAAGTGATTTACGGCTACTTCCATAAGATGGATGTGATGCTCAAAGCACCCTTGCAATTAGAGGGGCCTGAGATCACATCCGTAGACATGATGTTTGGCGGCTATGATGTTTCGGCTCATTTGACCGACGATTTGTACGACAATAAAGTTGCTTTTCTTACAGCATTGAATTTTCCCTTCTATACTTTGGAAGAAAAAACTGAACAGGGGGGAGAATGGTCGAGAAAAGAGTGGGCCTATGCCCGCATGGGTGACAGGTTTATATCGCGTGTGCCGGCAGCTGTTCAGCAGGATATTTCCAGAACGATAACCGAAGCAGATGCCTATATCTCCGACTACAATATCTATATGGGAAATCTGCGGAATGAAAATGGAGAACAACTGTTTCCCCCCAATATGAAACTGATCTCTCACTGGGGATTGCGAGACGAACTGAAATCGAATTATGCCGACAGTGAAAAAGGATTGGAAAAACAGCGGATGATCTACGGTGTGATGCAACGCATTATCGACCAGTCAATTCCCCGCCAGGTAATCAATAGCGACAGCTATTCATGGAACCCGATCACAAATGAATTATTTGATAATAATGGAAAAACGGTCGCATCCAAACCCGAAGATATCCGTAGGTATGAGGTGTTTCTGAAAAATTTCCGGGCGATGCGTCAGCTCGATCCCTATTCTCCCCATTATCCCACTCAACTAATCCGTGCGTTCGATGGTACGATGGAAGTACCTCAAAAAGATGTGGAGGAACTATTCAGGGGATTGCTCTCTTCGCCGCAGGTGAAAGAGGTGGCTTCATTTATTGAATCGAGGCTGGGACGGAAGCTGGAACCGTTCGATATCTGGTACAACGGTTTCAAATCGGGAGGAGGTATTCCTGAAGATGACCTGACAGCCATCACTTCGCGGAAGTATCCCTCTGCAGAAGCACTAGAAGAAGACCTTCCCAATATTTTGATAAAGTTGGGTTGGAAGCCTGCTAAAGCCAGAGAGATTGCTTCACTTGTTACGGTGGATGCTTCCCGTGGTGCCGGCCATGCCTGGGGAGCTGCCATGCGGAATGATGTAGCACGCTTGCGTACCCGTGTCGGGACGGAAGGTATGGATTACAAAGGCTACAATATTGCTGTGCATGAGTTCGGACATAATGTGGAGCAGACCATTACCATGAACGATGTGGATTATTATATATTGAACGGTGTTCCCAATACTGCCTTTACTGAAGCAGTAGCATTTATCTTCCAGAAGAGGGATCTGGAGTTGTTGGGATTGAAAAATCCGAACCCGGAAGATGAGTATTGGCTGGCGTTGGATAATTTCTGGTCTTGTTATGAGATCATGGGTGTTTCTCTTGTCGACATACAGGTATGGGAATGGCTATATGCTAACCCCGATGCTACAGCGGAACAACTGAAAGAGGCGGTGATTAGTGCTGCCAAAGAGGTATGGAACAGCTATTATGCCGGTATATTGGGAGGAGAGGATGAGACATTGCTTGGTATCTATTCACATATGATTGACTATCCGCTCTATCTGCCCAACTATCCGATGGGCCATCTGATCGCTTTCCAGATTGAGCAGCAGGTACAGGGTAAGAATCTTGCCGACGAGATGGATCGCATGTATACGCAGGGAAGTATTATTCCCCAGCATTGGATGAAAAATGCTGTGGGTTCACCTATTTCCATTGAGCCGTTGCTTGCCGCAACCAATGAGGCATTGCAAGCGTTAAAGAAATGAATCGGGCTGTTTCTTTAAGTTAAATATGCATGATCCAGTATTGCCTGGATTATACCGTTGTGAGAGAATGTCTAATTTATTGAAGGATTATGTGCTGTTTTACGGGAAAATAGCGTAATTTTGCATCCGATCAGGAAAGATGCCGGAGTGGTCGATCGGGGCGGTCTCGAAAACCGTTGTACTCTCACGGGTACCAAGGGTTCGAATCCCTTTCTTTCCGCTTAGAGGGAGCATCAAAAACTCCCTCTTTTTTATAGATAAATAACCTTTTCTTGGTTAAAACGGTAGGTCGTCAATCTCCTCATTCGCTCCGCTAAACGGATTTTCCGGAGGTGGTATATCTTCATATTCGTCTTTCGGTGAGGGAGCCGGGGTGCTGTTTTGCACATTCTGGGCCTCTATTCTCCATGCTTTTACATCGGTATACCATCTTCCGTTGAATTCCCTGCTTTCCACATCAAAATCGATAGTATACAGTTCGCCTGAATTGAGTGAGATATGTTGGAATTTATTTCCCCATAAAGAAATACATACCTTTTTAGGGTATTGATCTTGTGTCTCAACAATAATATCTTGTTTTCTCCACTCGCCGTTTCTTCCTGTTCCGGATTGAAGCGGAAGAAGTTGAATTAATTTCGCTGTTAGTTGCATGATTTTTTCGTTGATTATGGCCCCAAAAGATGTAGTTTGGGAACGTTTTTATCATGCGAAAATAGTACGAAAAAGGGTAATTGCCAAATTAAAAGTAAAAGTCCGGCAACTGTGACGCGAAAGTGACCCCTGTGAAATCGTATTGTTGTATTAGTATTTACCCTCTATGTTCCGGCCAGAGTTGTTATTTTGCCTTAGAATCCTTACCTTTGTGCGCCATGAACCCATTCAGAGTAATAAAATCACAGATTACATTTAATAAAGGTATTGTTGTTCCGAGTTTCATTTTTATAGTCTCGGTGTCGTTGATTGCCTCTTTTTTCCCGAATGTTTCGGAACGTTTATTGGAAAATGTCAAGCAGTTTTTGTTTGTCAATCTGAACTGGCTTTACGTCATGGCGGTAACTGTTTTCGTACTGTTTCTGATATTTTTGATCTTCAGTAAATACGGGAAAATAAGACTGGGACCGAACGACAGTAAACCCGAATATTCCTTTTTCTCATGGGTTTCGATGCTTTTTGCAGCCGGCATGGGGATCGGCCTGATGTATTTCAGTGTTTCCGAACCTATTGCACATTATTCCGATGCTGTTTTCGCGGGCAATTCGGAAGTGCAAAGGGCTAAAGATGCACAGTTATTTACATTTTTCCATTGGGGAATTCATGCCTGGGCTATCTACGGTGTCGTAGGGCTTTCACTGGCATATTTTGCCTACCGTTACAAACTGCCTCTTTCGCTACGAAGTTGTTTCTATCCCATGTTGAAAGACAGGATCAACGGCAGGGCCGGTAATCTTATCGATATGTTTGCCTTATGCAGTACCTTCTTCGGTATTACAACTTCTCTGGGTTTTGGCGTTATGCAGTTGAGTGCCGGACTGACACATCTTGGGATTTTGCCGGGTTCCCGGTTCATCTACCAGATAGGTATTGTTGTTTTCATAATGCTCTTGTCTATACTTTCGGCCACTTCCGGTGTCAGCCGGGGAGTGAAAAGGTTAAGCCAGATAAATATTGTTGCAGCGGTTATTTTGATGCTTTTTGTCCTGTTGACCGGGCCGACCGTCTATTTATTGGGGACATTCTCCGAAGGATTAGGATATTATATCAATGAGTTCTTCAGTCTCACGTTCAATACACATGCTTTCGAGCCGGGCATGCAAGGCTGGTATTTCGACTGGACTGTGCTTTACTGGGCGTGGTGGATTTCTTGGTCGCCTTATGTCGGCCTGTTTATTGCACGGATATCCAAAGGACGGACGGTGCGGGAGTTTATAGGTGCGGTACTGATTATTCCCACCCTGTTCAATTTCATATGGATGACCGTTTTTGGAAACAGCGCCATTTGGTTCGACCAGCATCAGGCTTCCGGCGCTTTGAGTGCTCTGGCTGCCGAGGCAGATACCCTGATGTTCAAATTTTTTGAATATTTACCTTTACAGCAGGTTACCAATAGTTTGGTAATCTTTATCATCTTTATCTTTTTTGTTACCTCTGCCGATTCGGGGATACTCGTTATGAACAGTATTGCCACTAAAAATGCGGCACGTTCGCCGAAATGGCAGTTGGCTTTCTGGGGCAGTCTCCTGGCTCTGCTGGCATTGGTATTGCTCAATGCCGGGGGATTACAATCGTTGCAGGTAATGACCCTTATTACCGCGTTGCCGTTTGCTGTTATTATGCTGTTTTTCTGTTATAATCTTGTAAAAGGGTTGGTGATAGACAGCGGTTACTATCAGCGGGATTTTTCGCATTCTACCAATGGTTGGTCAGGTGATATGTGGAAAACGCGCCTGCGCCATATTGTGAGTTATAAAGACAAAAACGCGATCAACCGTTTCCTGAGAAAAGTTGTATTACCTGCTTTCACCGAGTTGGCGGAAGAATTGAAAAATGAAAATATCGTTGCCGAAGTTAAAACACTGGAACACCCTTTCAGAGCAGAACTTGTCATTGCACACGATGCAATTAACGATTTCAAATATGGTGTGCGTACGCAACCCAAGACTATTTCAGAGTCCCTGATAAAAGAAGAAAATACTCCGGATATTGACAGTAACAGGATATTTATCCCGCAAACCTATTTCGGTGACAGCAGGCAGGGTTATGATATTCAATATTATACGAAAAATGAGATCATTAGTGATGTGCTGAAACAATACGAACGTTTTCTTTCTCTTTCGGAAGAGGAAAAGAACGAAATATTTATCGGTATACCGGGACAATAAGCCGGGAGTAATCAGGATCAGGAGCCTGCTTGTCAGATTATGCCGGCATAGAACTATAGCTCTACTGCCGATAATTCCGCGAACGCTTTTTGGTAATCCCTTTCAGCCTCTAATGTACGGTTGATTGTTTCGTAGTATAAACCTATTTCTACCATATATTCCAACAGCGATATTTCTCCTGCATCCAGGGCTTTTTTCAGGAGGTCGGTGTTGTTTGCCGTTACCAACGATTGGCGGTATTTTTCAGCTGCTGTTTTCAAACCGGCAGTACGATTATAGAGTATCTGCAGTTGATTGTAAAATTGTTGGCGGCTGTCTGTTTCCCGCGACTCGGCTGCTTTTACCGATGCTTTGGCTTGTTTTATCCGGTTCTTGTTTTCCCACAAAGGGATGGAGATGCCAAGAGAAAAACCCTGAAAGCGTTCTCCAACTACTTTTTCACTCATGTATCCGGCAGAGAGGGTGGGTAAGTTCATTGTTTTGCTCAGTGAGAGTCGTTGTTTACTTACTTCTATTTCCTGTCTGGCATAGGCTAAAACCGGATTTTGTTGTGCTGTTTGTGCAAACCAGTCGTCAAAATGCAGTGGAAGCAAGATATTATCATACTGCCAATCTTCCAGTACGATGTCTGTTCCTCCATTCAGCCTTTTCAATTGTTCCAGCAATGCATTGCGTTCAACCTCGATACGGGATATTTCTCCCTGCACGCTGGTAAGATTGAGTTGTACCTTATTATATTCCAGACGGCTGACATCACCTGAGTTCAGGCGGTCTTCGTAACCTGCAGCAATTGTTTCGGCATGTTGTAAACGCTGATCCAGCTCTTTTTTCAGCGCGTTGTAATAAATCAGGTCGATGCAGTACTGTTTTGCTTCCAAAAGGATGTTCATACGGTCGGCTTTGTACTGCCATTCGACCAATACATTCTGCTTATTGGCTGCTTTGCTTTTCATTCCCGTGATAGTGGCTATGTCGAATGTTTGCATAATGCTGAAATCGGTACGGTTGCCAATATCCGCAGGATTTCCCCAAAGATAATTGAACCCGACCTCCGGATTTTCAAGATATATGCCTGTTTTATTTTCTAACTTTTGTGCTTCCGCACTTTCACGAAGCGACTTTAATGTTGTATTGTTTTCTTCTATCGAAGCCAATACGGAATTGATAGTTGTCTGCGCATTCAGGGTGATGCTTATAAACAGTATCAACAGGGTTGTTATGATTGTTTTCATTTGAATTCTGTTAGTTGTTTTCTGTATGTTTGCCTTTCAATTTTCGTCTGGAATTCCACTGCCACTAAAGCGGGACCTTTAGATGTTTTGTGGGGACCGTTAATTCTCTTCATCTTGTATAACTTCTGTTTCAACTACTTTCCTTTCGGTTATCAGATACATGATAGGAATGATAAAACCGTTCAGAAAGGTAGAGGTCAGTAATCCACCTAATATGACCTTAGCCATGGGGCTTTGTATTTCGTTGCCCGGAAGGTCTCCACCCAATACAAGGGGAATAAGCGCCAAGACGGATGTCAATGCAGTCATCAGGATAGGATTTAAGCGATCTAATGAGCCTTGCATCACACTTTCGAACTTTGAATACCCTTCATCCTGCAAATCGTTATAACGTGAAATGAGTAACATCCCGTTACGGGTGGCAATCCCAAAGAGTGAGATAAAACCGATGATGGCAGGAATGCTTATTACCCCATTGGTGAAGAATATGACGAATACGCCCCCTATCAATGCCAGCGGAAGATTTAGCAATATAACGGCTGATTGCCTCACACTCTTGAATTGGGCAAAGAGTAAAAGGAATATGATCATAATAGAGAATATGGATGTGATAAGCAACATGCGTGATGCCGCCTGCTCACTCTCGAATTGTCCGCCATATTCGATATGATAACCTTCGGGTAATTGAATTTCGTCGCGGACTTTTTTCTGGATGTCGGTTACCACTCCCCGTAAATCGCGTCCGGCCACGTTTGCCGAAACAACCAGTTTGCGGGCCACATTTTCACGGTTAATCGTATTGGGGCCGGTGGACGAGGTGACCTCGGCAATATTTTCCAACGGAATTTTCCGGCCGTTGGCATCCACTGTCAACTTCCTGATTTTATCAGCCGTTGAACGGCTTTCATCGTTCACTTTCAATGTGAGGTCGAACGAGTTGTTCCCTTCGTAAACCTGTGAAACGACTTCGCCGGCCAGCATCACATTGATGATTTCGGCAAATTCAGGTAATGAAATTCCGTATTTTGCCAACAGTTCCCGTTTGGGTTCTATTTTCAATTGCGGGCGGTCGATTTGTTGCTCCACGTTCAGGTCGGCAATCCCTTCGACATCCTCGATAGATGCTTTGATCTGGTTACCCAGGTTGTACATCCTGTTCAAGTCAGGCCCGAACAGTTTAATGGCTATATTCGCTCTTGTGCCCGATAGCATATGGTCGATACGGTGTGAAATGGGTTGCCCGATTTCGATATTTACGCCGGGCAGCACTTTCAGTTTCTCCCGTATTTCTTCCAATAGCTCGTCTTTAGAGCGTTTACCTAATGTAAATGGTGCTTCTATCTCCGATAAGTTTACTCCTAAAGCATGTTCATCGAGCTCGGCGCGTCCGGTCTTGCGTCCTGTTGTTTGTATCTCCGGAATGGAGAGCAACAGTTCTTCCGCTATCCTTCCCATCTTGTCTGATTCTTCCAGTGATATGCCGGGCATGGTGCTGATACTGATGGTGAACGAGCCTTCGTTGAACGGGGGAAGGAAGCTGCGGCCCAATGTGAAGAAAATGACAAGTGAAGCGATTAGCACCGCACCGGTTCCGCCAAGTACCCAGTTTTTATGGTTCAATGTCCATATAAGCGCCTTTTCATATACATATTTTAACCGTAAAGCCACGAAGGATTCTTTCTCCGGTTTGTCGCCTTTTTTTTCCGATTTGCCCAACAGGTAGCTACACAATACCGGCGTCAATGTCAGTGCAACAACTGTAGATGCAGACAGTGCCGCGATAAATGCAATTCCAAGGGGTATCAGCATGCGTCCTTCCATCCCTGAAAGGAAGAATAGGGGAACAAAACTGGCAATGATGATAAAAGTCGAATAAAGGATGGGCATGCGTACCTCTTTCGATGCATCATATACCACCGCTATCACGCTTCTCTGTTCTTCCTTCGGTTTTTGCCGGTTCTCCCGCAGACGTTTAAACACATTCTCCACATCTACAATCGCATCATCTACCAATGACCCAATCGCGATCGCCAGACCTCCCAGGCTCATGGTGTTAATGGTTAACCCCATGAACTTCAGGGCCAGAATTGCGGATACCAGTGAAAGAGGAATGGTGACAAGCGAAATAACAGTTGTACGCGCGTTCATCAGGAAAATGGCCAGGATAATTACCACAAAAATTCCTCCTTCAAGCAATGCTTTCTGGATGTTGTTGATGGAACTTTCTATAAAGCGTGCCTGACGGAAAATATCGGTAGTCACTTTTACGTCTGCAGGAAGTGTCTGTTGAAGTTCCTCCAAAGACCGGTCTATCTTGTCCGTCAGGTCAATCGTACTGGTGGCGGGTTGTTTGGTGACCGTTATCAGTACGGCCGGCTTTCCTTTTTCAGATGCCACCCCTAATTTGGGAGCCTTGTCGCCTATCTTGATGTCGGCAATATTTTCAAGCAAAATGGGTACATCGTTTACACTTTTCACCACGGATTTTCCCAGTGCGGCTACCTGGTTTGTGGAAAGAATGCCACGGATGATATACTCGTTCCCGTATTCATACAATACTCCTCCCGACGCATTCTGGTTCATGTTCTGTACTACATTGACTACTTCGTCCAGACCTACGCTGTAGTGCTTCATCTTTTCGGGATTCAACAATATCTGGTATTCTTTGATTTCGCCGCCGATAACGGTAACCTGTGCGACACCGCCTGTGGATAACAGGCGTGGGCGTATAGTCCAGTCGGCCAATGTACGCAAGTCCCGAAGTGAAGTTGAATCTGCAGTCAATCCGATGGTAATCAGTTCACCGAGGATGGACGACTGTGGTCCTAAAGTCGGGTTCCCCACATAAGAAGGAAGTGCGTCTCTGATGGTAGACAACTTTTCGGATACGATTTGCCGGGCGATGTAAATGTCAGTTCCCCAGTCAAACTCTACCCATACAATTGAAAAGCCTGTAGTGGAAGACGAGCGGACACGGCGTACGTCGGCCGCACCGTTCAGGGATGTCTCAATCGGGAAAGTCACCAGCCGCTCTACCTCTTCGGGTGCCATCCCTTGGGCTTCCGTCATTACCACGACGGTAGGCGCATTCAAATCGGGAAATACATCCACTTCCATATTTGTGGCGGTATATATCCCTGCCAGCATTAATAGTACGGAAGCGACCAGCACAACCAACCGGTTGTTCAATGAGAATCTTATTACTTTGTTCAGCATAGCGTTTCGACTTTGCGGTTAATGACTGTGGGTGTGCCCTTCCGGCATTACGGACGAAATGGCCGCCAGCTTCACCTGATATACGCCTTTGGTAACAACCTTATTTCCTGAAGCTAAGCCTGACAGAATTTGTACCCGCTCTCCGTTATTCTGGCCGATCGTTACTTCCTGTTTTTTATATCCCTCCTCGTCTAATTGCAAGTAAACAAAGTATAGTCCCTGTTCTTCGGTCAGTGCCGATACCGGAATGGAAATTATATTTTCCTGTGGGGCTGATAACAGATATACTTCTGCAAATGAGCCGGGGATGATATCTCCTACATTGTCGAATTCAAATGTAACGGGAATAAAGAACGATTGTCCGTCTGCCGCTTTGCCGAACGACAACAGACGGCCATTCATGTCCGATAGTTTGTAAACCGTCTTGTCGTAAGCCATTCTAAAATTGGCACTACTGATATTCCTGAGGCTGCTGAAATAGTTTTCGGAAACTTCCGCTTTCAATTGTAACCGTTTATTCTGCGAAACAATGGCGATGGGTTGTCCGACGGATACATATTCTCCCTGTGCCACCATTCTGGTCTTTATATATCCGTTGATGGGGGAGGTGACCCTCACGCCGTTTGCTGTCATATTGGATGCCTGCGCATTGTAGGCCGTTTTAGCGGTTTCGTAACGGAGGCGGGCCTGTTCAAATTCTTTGGTGGAGATAATCTGGTCTTTCACCAGTAGTTCTGCCCGTTGGAACTCCTTTTGGGCTGTCTCGAATTCTATTTTGGCCCTGGTTGACGGATCCCCATCGAGTAGTTCTTTTGCGGATATGGTTACGATAGATTGGCCTGCTCCGACAGGACTACCGTCGCTAATGGATGGGTTGGTAAATGATACGATCCCGTTGGATGTGGCCGCGATCGCTACTTCATCACCTTGTGCCGGCTGAATTTGTCCGCTGGTTTTAATCACATGGCTGAAAGTGCCGGGTGTAACTTGTTCTACTTCTAAACCGACAGCTTCGGCCTGCTGGCGGGTGAAGTGGATTTCGTCTGAATGGGCATGCCCCTGATTATGATCGTGGTCTCCACCTTCCGAATGGCTGTGTCCGTCACTGGATGAGTGGTCATGGTCATGATCGTGTAAGTGTGAGTGGCTGTGCCCGTTCTCGTGGTCGTGCAGATGTTCATACGCGTCTTTTGTATCCGGCGATGTCTGGTTTTTATTTCCGGAATGACAACCGGAAATAATCAAGGCTATTACAATGAATAAGCCTACAATATATGTCTTCATTTTGATAATATTTATTGCTGCTTTATGGTGAATGGAAAAAGTTGTACAGATAGCTATTTCGTGTATAACTATCTATCCTGTATTATAGAATGTTGCAGGTTAATCAGGAAAGGACAAAAGGCGGGGCACGTAAGCCATGGAACTGACTTACTTCGGCAGATGTGTAAAATAGTATGTATTCCCCCTGTTTAGGTTTTGTATAGGTATTATAAGCGGGGTGTATTAAAAAATCCGAGACAAGATAAAGTAAGGGAAAGAGATGAGTATGTCCCGGATCATCGCAATTGTCACATGACGGCGTTTTGATTTTTACCTTATTTTCAGGACTAAAATAATAGTTTGTTTTTGCAATGCAGGTTACATCGTGATGGCAGCTATGGCTGTTTTTACCGGTATGTTCGTTGTCTGTGGAATTGTCATTCTCACCATGCGTCACATGAAAACAGATTGCTCCGTTATCATGATGATGATGCGGTATGGTCCCCGACACCAGCACGATAAGTATGGCTAATACAACGGATGATATGGCAATCTTCTTTTTCAACACAATCTATTTTGCGGTAAAAGTACATGTTTATTTTCTTTTTTCCAAGTAACCGATCTAGATTTCAATAGCTATAAACTTCACTTTGAATACTTACCAGTAGTACCTACACCCCGAAGATAGCTGATTATAAATGATAGCAAATACGAAAACAGCACCTGTCAAACGATAAAACCGGTATTCCTATTTTAAACCTATATTTGGAAATGCGGAGGAGTGAAAAGCCTCAATTTATTTCGTTCATTTGAACGATAAAATCATAAAGAACAGTTATCTTTGAAAATGGAGCTGTATTGTACTCAACATAGAATAACTTACGTAAATATAAAACAAGTAAAGAGTAAAAATATTAATTAAGTTGTTGATATATAGTTGTTTGTTTTTATTAAATAGAAAGACTGAAAAATTAGGTTTACGAATGTTCTAAATTTCTCATTTATGAATGTTGGGGATTTATTACGTAAATAAGACGTTGTAGGCAAGCGGGCGACAGTGCATACGGGACAATGAAAAGCAGAATTGACTGTTTAAATATAAACCATCCGACAAGGATACAAAAGATAAGAAAAATGAAAAAAGCATTAATAATAATAGACATTCAAAATGATATAACAAAGAATTACAAGGAAATAATTGGCAATATAAATAAATCCATAGATTGGGCAATCAATAGCAATATTCATGTTGTTTATATAAGGCATGAAAATTTATCAGACGGCACGAGGACCTTTAAACCCAATACACGTGGGGCTGAATTAGCTTCGGATTTGAAAATAGTGTCAAAAAATGTTTTCACAAAATACAAAGGAAACGCATTAAGTAGTGAGGAATTTGTAGACTTTATTAGTAAAAATGAAATATGTGATTTCTACATAGCAGGAGCAGATGCTGTCGCTTGCGTTAAATCAACCTGTTTTAATCTACGTAAGGCAAATTATGGCGTTAATGTCTTATCCGATTGTATTACAAGTTATGATAAAAGGAAAATTGACGAAATGCTTCATTATTATGAGAGTAAAGGCAGTAAAATAATTGGTTTGGATGACCTGTTATGACAACGGAAAATAAAATAAAGTATTTTGAAAATCGAGAAGATTGGAGAAAGTGGTTGACAGACAACTTTGAAACCACAGGCGAAATTTGGTTTGTATTTCCTCAGAAATCGTCAGGTAAAAAAAGCATTTTATACAATGATGCGGTTGAAGAAGCCCTTTGTTTCGATTGGATTGACAGTACGATAAAATCACTTGACAAAGAACATAAAATTCAGCGTTTCACCCCCAGAAATCCTAACAGCACTTACTCACAAGCCAACAAAGAAAGGCTCAAATGGTTATTGGGAAATAAAATGATACACCCAAAATTTGAGGATAAAATACAAAATGTTTTGTCTAAACCTTTTATTTTTCCAAATGATATAATTGACAAATTGAAAGAAGATAAAATAGTATGGAAAAACTATCAACGTTTTTCCGACGCATATAAGCGTATCCGAATTGCATACATTGAAACAGCAAGGAAACGACCAGAAGAATTTGAGAAGCGGTTAAACCACTTCATAAGTAAAACGAAAGAGAATAAAATAATAACAGGATTTGGCGGAATTGAAAAATACTATTCAAAATAAATGCCAGCACATAATTGCGTTTGCCGAAATGGCAGTGTCAAACTGATTGTAGACGTTTTGCGGTTTCTATTCCGCCACTTCGGTAAGCGCCCACTCGTTGTGCCGCATGCAAAAAAGAACCTACAATACGATAAACTAAATAGATAATAACATGGATTTTTCAAATGTAACAAATGGAATTCTCAGGTATATTGATACATGGGAGCAAAAACTGATAGATTTGCCAGTTGATACGATTACAAACAAACGAAATAAACAAAACAGGACAATTAAACAGATTCTCGGACACTTAATTGATTCAGCAGCGAATAATCATCAACGAATGATTCGATTACAATACAATGAAAAACTTGACTTTCCTGATTATCAGCAGGACAATGATTTATGGATTGCATTGCAGGATTACCAAAACACTGATTGGACAACAATAATCCAACTTTGGAAGTATTATAATTTGCATATGATTCATGTAATTAAATCAGTTGACCAGACAAAACTTGATAATTTATGGCAAAGCTTTGAGGATATTACCGTAACTCTTCGACAAATGATTGAGGGATATTTAGGTCATATTGAGTTACATTTAAACGAGATTCAAGAACTAATAGACCAATAAAATAGGAGTTGTATTATTTATTCCAAAAACTCAAATTATGAAACAAATCGAAAAAATTTCAGAAGGTAAGAATCATACGGCTATAAATATTGGAAATTTAGACGATATAAAGTCTTATTCTCTGATTCACACCAAAACAGGTAAAGAGGTTAATGGAAAGGTATTTTTGAAAGAACCAACAAACGCAACAGGAACAGAAATCTCTTTTACAGTAATACCGCCAAAATCGGAATTGGGGTATTTCCATGTACACAACAAAGATGAAGAAACGTACATAATTCTGAAAGGTTCGGGATATTATCAGGTAGATGCCGATTGTTTCCCCATACAAGAAGGAAGTATAATAAGAGTCGCCCCTAATGGTGTCAGAGGTCTATGTAATACTTCGGATGATGAAATGTTATACATTTGCATTCAATCAAAAGAAAACTCATTAGAAGAACACACCACAGATGATGGGAAAAGAATAAGATTTACACCTAAATGGGAGACTATATGAAGAAATTCAATGCCAACCCCTAACATTGCGTTTACCGAAATGGCAGTGTCAAACTGATTGTAGACGTTTTGTGGTTTCTATTCCGCCACTTCGGCAAGCGCCCACTCGTTGGTCGTGCGACAACGTAACGAATAAAATACGATGATTTGAAGCAAGGTGCATATGAATACTGATTTTATAAATTTGACAACAGCAAATCTTGCCAATGAGCATTTATGCTGTATTATTCGTAGTAAAAAGTCCCATCAGGGTATTGATGCAAAGCGAAAATGGCTTTCTGACCGACTAAATGAGGGTCATACTTTTAGAAAGTTAAACGAGAAAGCCACAGTTTTTATTGAATATGCCCCTCTTGAAACAGCCTGGATCCCTATAATTGGTGACAACTATTATTATATATATTGCTTATGGGTTTTAGGTGCCCACAAAGGAAAAGGCTATGGAAAATCGTTGATGGAATATTGTATCGCTGATGCCAAAGAAAAGGGAAAATCCGGTATTTGTATGCTCGGAGCAAAAAAACAAAAAGCCTGGCTTTCCGATCAATCATTTGCGAAGAACTTCGGTTTTGAGGTTGTTGATACTACCGATAATGGATATGAATTGCTTGTTCTTTCTTTTGACGGTACAATACCGAAATTCGCTCCAAATGTTAAAAATCAGGGGATTGAAAGCAAAGAGTTGACAATTTATTATGATATGCAATGCCCTTATATCTATCAAAACATTGAGATAATAAAGCAGTATTGTAAAATGAATGATGTTCCTTTATCTTTAATTCAAGTGGATACGCTACAAAAAGCAAAGGAATTGCCTTGTGTTTTTAATAATTGGGGTGTATTTTATAAAGGAACTTTTGAGACAGTAAATTTGTTAGATGTCGCTTACTTGGAGAGAATACTCAAAAAATGAAAGTGCGTTTTCAACATCAATATTAATCGGAATTGTATTAGGATTGATGGACATTACGCCGATTGAATAGAATAAGAATATGGAAAAAATCATAATAGGCAAGGATGGAGACGTTATTCTCAGAGAATTAATGGATGCTGATTTAGAGAAACTGGCTATTTATGCAAACAATGAAAAGGTTAGTATTAATTTGCGAGATGGATTCCCAAAGCCATATACGATTGAGAATGCCAAGAGCTTTAAGAAAATGATTGATTCTCAAACTCCAAAGACATTTTTTGCAATTGAATACCAGAATGATTACGTGGGAAATATAAGCTTGTCTCCGGGGACAGACGTTTATAGGAAAAGTGCAGAGATTGGTTATTTTATCGGTGAACCATTTTGGAATAAAGGAATTGCGACAAAAGCCGTTAACTTAATATCGGAATGGGGATTTAACCAACTTGATATTGTTCGAATATATACTGGTGTTTTTGAATATAACCAAGCTTCACAACGAGTTCTTGAAAAATGCGGATTTGTAAAAGAAGCAGTATTTAAGAAATCTATTTGCAAAGACAATAAGATTTTTGATGAAATTAGATTTGCAAAAATAAAGGAATGAAAAAACGAAAAAAGATATTATTGATTGGTGCGTGGATGATGATATAGATTTATACTATCTTCGGGGTTAGAGTAGATGACAGAAAATTCCGTATATAAATGTGCTTAACTCCTCCATAACTGCTTTCAAAAAAACGTTCGCCTTACACTACAATTTTAGGGTAATTGTCTTTTATTTTCAGCAGTTTACCGAATTCTCGCTCAATTGTTTCAGGCATTGATAACTCAATGGCGAAGCAGGGACAAGTTCAATTAAATGGAAATCCAAATATGGCAGCTCAATTTCTTGCCTTATGTAAAGTTGACAAAAAAGAAATATTTTTAAATTTGTAATACAAAATATAAATAGGATGAATATAAGAACTACAATTGTTTGTTTGCCTATCCAAAATTTGGATAAAACGCTAAACATTAACCCTCAAACAAATTAGAATATGAAAACGCTAAAAAAAATTCTCATCGCAATACTGATAATCATCGTGATACTTCTTATAGTGGCACTTTTTGTACCGAAAGAATACAAAAGCAGTGGCGAAATAGTCATCAACAAGCCCCAAAAAGAAGTGTTTGACTACATCAGGTACGTCAAAAATCAGGATAATTTCGGGGTGTGGCAGCTTTCTGACCCGAATATGACGAAAACCGCAGAAGGAACGGACGGCACGGTCGGTTTCAGGTACAGTTGGGACAGCGAAACCCTTGGAAAAGGGGCACAGGTCATTACCCGCATCGTGGAAAACGAAAGAATGGAAAGCGATTTGTTTTTTTACGATTTCGGCGACGAACCCAACAAATCCTACATCACGGTCGAAGAAAAATCGCCCAACGAAACCCTCGTGAGATGGGGAATTTCGGGTAAATCATCCTACCCTTTCAACCTGATGAACCTCTTTATGAATATGGATAAGGACTTCGACAAAGGTTTGCAAAACCTGAAAGAAATCGTGGAAAAGCAGCCCTCTTCCACTGCCGCTGCCAGGAAAAGGGTACAGTTCAAAATTGAGATAAAAGCCCCTGCCGAAAAGGTGTACCGCACGATGCTCGGACTGGACGATAAAACGACCTACGAGTACTGGACATCGCTGTTTCACCCCGGTTCGACCTTTGAGGGAACTTGGGAAAAAGGTTCGAAAATCCTGTTCATCGGCACGGACGAAAACGGTAAAAAAGGCGGAATGGTAGCCGAAATTGCCGAAAACAATCCCTACAAATTCGTTTCTAGCCGCTCCACGGGAATACTGGACGGGGATAAAGAAATCACTTCGGGCGAACAGGTAGAGCAATGGACAGGCGGTTTTGAGAATTACACTTTTGAGGAAAACAACGGCATCACGACCCTTACCGTTGATATTGACGTTGTCGAAAGCTATGCGGATTATTTCAACCAAAACTACCCGAAAGCATTGCAAAAACTGAAAGAAATCTGCGAGAAATGAAAATGATGAGCACGGATATTCAAAATTACAATGACAGCCAATCGGAAAATGACAGGGAAGTCTGCCGTGTGCTTTTTGAGCGGATTTTAACGAAGACGGGTTAAACTTTAAATCATGAAAAAATCTACTGAAAACAAACCCACTCTCTGTGCCTTTTTGCGTGGAGTAAACGTAAAAGGAACGAATATGAAAATGGCAGAGATCTGTTCCGTATTTGAAAAAACGGGAATGGAAAATGTGTCGTCTGTCCTAGCATCTGGCAATATCCTGTTCTCATCCGATAAGAAAAAAGATGAATTAAAAGCACTGCTGGAAAAAGCTATGTCCACACACTTCAATTACGATGCTTTTCTTTTCATAAAAGACAAAACCGAGGTTGAAACCATTTTTACTGAAAATCCATTTGATGCCAATCCCGATTTTCACATTTATGGTTTTACAGGCATTGATGGCATTGAAAAAACGCTAATGGAAGAATTTGAAAAGTCGAAAAAAACGGAAGAAGAAAGGGGCTTGATAGCAGCAAACAATTTCTATTGGAGAGTACCGAAAGGAAACACATTGGAGTCTGAATTCGGAAAAATATTAGGACGGAAAAACTTAAAAGATGCTTTCACTTCCCGCAATCTGAATACGTTTGAGAAGGTCTTGAAAAAGATGTAAGAATTATAAAGCCACAAAGAAAAAAACTTAGAGCCTTCGTGGTAAAATTAAAAAACAGAAAAAATAATTCAAAATTATATTGACTTTCTGATTTTTCCTCATGTTTCTTGTAATTATGATTTCAATACACCGAAAATATAGTCATTATTGTAATTATAACTTCAATAAATTTGAATAGTTCGTGTTTTTGCAAGTATGGTATAATATTTCTAGTCTATAAGGAACTTATTCTGGAGATGGTTTCCATCCTGTAGTTTTGAAATGATAATAGGTGTTGCCGGTTATCCCGGAAAGGATATCAATTACAATAAAAACTTGCTTGATTTGGATGAAATCCGGAAGACCACATCGAAATCAAACAAGTTTATAGGTTGTAATAGGTTCGTCGGCTCCGATTCATTTCGTACAGAGGGCGTCCAAACAGGATCTGTTTATCGATCCGATCATTCAGTTTAAACTAAAGCTTCTGCCTTAAATCCTTTGCTTTGGACGATGGCGATTACCTTGTCTGCAGTGATACCTTCGGATTGTACGGTCAGGATCTTGTCCTGATTATCGATGTCCACATTCCACTCACGGATACCTTCCGCACTATCCAGACCGGGTTTTACCCTGGAAACACATCCTCCGCAATTGATGTTTGTCTTGAATTGAAGTTCTTTATTTTCCATTTTCTAATTATGAATTGATATTTTTCCATTTCAACCGTAAACTGTTGCTTACCACACTTACACTACTCAATGCCATGGCTGCTCCTGCGATCATCGGATTTAACAGGAAACCGTTAATGGGGTAGAGAATACCTGCTGCAATGGGAATGCCTATAAGGTTATAAATGAATGCCCAGAACAGGTTTTGTTTGATGGTTGCTACGGTTTGTTTGGACAGCCGTATGGCCTGCGGTATCTTGGTGAGGTCTGATGAGATGATAGTCATTTTGGCTACGTCCATCGCGATATCACTCCCTTTCCCCATGGCGATACTTACATCCGAGGTTGCAAGCGCTGTACTATCGTTGATTCCATCGCCGACCATGGCTACTGTCTTGCCCTGTTGTTGCAGCTCTTTTATAAAATCAGCTTTGTGCTGAGGCAATACTTCTGCCTTGTAATGATGGATGCCTGTCTGCTGCGCAATCGCTTTTGCCGTGGCTTCATTGTCTCCGGTAAGCATATATAGGTCGATGCCTATATCCTGCATCTGCCGGATGGCTTCTATCGATGTCTCTTTTATCTTGTCGGAAATCGCAATCACCGAAAGGGCCTGTTTGCTATTTGCGAACCAGACAACTGTCTTGGCCTGGTTGCTCCATCCATCGGCATATTTTAATAATTTATCGGCAATAGTGATATTGTTTTCCGTCAATAGTTTCCGATTGCCGGTGAAATAGGTTTCATTATTGTGATTGGCTTTAGCTCCTTTTCCGGTGATACTGCCGAACTTTGTTAAAGGTGTGGTGGCGATACCTTCCAGATGTTTTACCACTGCTTCTGCCAATGGATGTTCGGATTGTTTCTCGATGCTGAACAGAATATCTTTGGTGGAATCATCATTGTCCTGCCATTGGATATCCGTTACCTGCGGTTTGCCTTCGGTAATAGTCCCGGTTTTATCCAGTACGACGGCATTTACTTTCTTTGCCAGCTCAAGGCTTTCGGCATCTTTAATCAAAATACCGTTTTCAGCACCTTTGCCTACTCCCACCATAATGGCCGTGGGCGTAGCCAATCCCAATGCACACGGACAAGCAATTACCAGTACCGTAACGGCTGCCAGCAATCCCTGCACTACACTGTTATCTCCACCCAAACTCACCCATAGGATAAAGGAGAGGATGGCAATGCCGATGACTATGGGAACGAAAATCCCTGCGATCTTGTCGACCAGTTTCTGTACGGGCGCTTTACTGCCCTGTGCATCCTGCACCATTTTAATGATTTGGGCAAGCATTGTTTCCTTGCCGACTTTCACCGCCTTGAACCGGAAACTTCCTTTTTGATTGATCGTACCTGTAAATACTTTTTCATCTTTTTCTTTCAATACGGGAACAGGTTCACCGCTGAGCATGCTCTCATCCACATAGGAATTACCGGACGTTACTATACCATCCACCGCGATTTTTTCTCCGGGTTTGACAACGATGATATCATCTACATTCACATTTTCAATGGCGACCTGTTCTTCGGTTCCGTTGGGTCGTATTACTGTTACGGTTTTGGGTTGTAAGCCCATCAGTTTTTTGATAGCTGTGGATGTATTGCCCTTGGCCTTTTCTTCCAATAGTCTCCCTAACAGGATGAACGCGATAATGACTGCCGCAGCCTCAAAATATACGTGTGCATGTAACCCTCTCTGATGCCAGAAATCGGGGAATAACATGTTGAAGACGCTGAACAGATAGGCAATCCCGGTACTTAATGCAACCAGGGTATCCATGTTGGCCGAGTGGTGTTTGGCCTGCTTCCACGCGTTGATATAAAAATCCTTTCCCAGCCAGAACACTACGGGTGTAGTGAAGAGCCACATTATCTCGTTGGCATAGGGCATATCCATAAAGAACATGCCGATGGCTACCACGGGTATGGCCAGTATAATCGCCCAAATGGTTTTCTTTTTGAGCTTTTGGAATTTCCCGGCGTGGATCATCTCCAATGTTTCCTGCTGAGTGGTTTCATCTTCTATCAACAGGTCATAACCGACAGATTGAACGGCTTTTTGCAACTTTGCAGCATCGGTCATATTGGGCAGGTACTCAACGGTCAGGTTTCCCGTACCGAAGTTTACGGAAGCATTGACTACCCCCGCCTCATGCGTTACGATAGTTTCGGCGCTACTTGCGCAGGAAGCACAAGACATACCCAATACCGGAAAAGTATGCTTTACGGTGGTAACGCCATAGCCAAGGTTTTTGATTGCTTTTACTGCTTCGGGCACGGTTTCGCGGTTATTTACAGTAATAGCTGCCCGCCGATTATTGAGCTCCACTTTATGAGTCTCCACACCCTTGACCTGTGATAATCCTTTATCCACAATCAATGCGCAGTGTTCACTTTCTACATTTTCCAAAGGAAGATAAACTATTTCTTTATGATCGGTTGCCATATCTTGGTTGCTTTAATTTATAACGCAAAATTAGCAACAAAAGATTTGGAGCATGTTATGTAATTGTGGAATTGGTTTGTAAGATTTACGGATGTAAAGGGTAATCTTTTTATTTATGCAAAAAATGCGAAGAATATTGTGTTTATTCTCCGCAAGGTAATGTTTATTTATTCAGCGTCCTTAATGCTTTTTTCGTGATGTATCTCGTTTCCTTCGTATTGCTTTGTGTCTCCCAACGCCTACAGAGTTCTCTGACAAATTCAGGTTGGGTCTTACTGGCATCATTCAGCCAGTTGGCTACGCTATCCTGCACATATTTAGCCTTGTCAGATTTTAATGGTTCGAGTATTGATAAACCAAGTTCCGGACTTATTTTCAGGACTTCTATGTGTTCACACCACACTCCACGTGGACGTGTCGACTCGGTTGTAAATCTTCTGATATTTTCATCCGGGTTTGTTGTCCATCCGGAAAGGATTTCGATGCTTTTTTCAAGATTTTGTACAATCTTGGGTCTGACAGCCATCCAGCAAATTTCTCTTACTCCAAAATGTTTGTCAGCCGCAAATGGCTGTATTTGTGCAAGCGTTTCGGTTATATTGAAATTTTCGTTTTTTCCAATCGTATAAGTTGCCCAGCAACGAACAAGGTCGGCATGATGATTTGACATGATTGACAGGAACTCATTGTCGTTATTTTGGGTTGCCTGTAGAAAAAGTTCTGTGCCAATAGCCTCATTTATAGTGTTGACCGTCTGCTTTTTCAGTTGGTCTATTCTTGCTAAAACAGGATTGAGATAGTCTATCCGTTTATGTTGATTGAGTAAATTCTCCAGTAAAAGTTTTTGGTCAACGGCTAACCATTCCACCAGATTGGCAGTTTCAATCTGCCCGGAGTTTAACTGTTGTAGAATATCTGTCGGGATGTCTTTTGTTGAACGGGCTCCTTTTCTTTTGGTTGTTGTCATTTGTATATTATTTCCATGTTTGTTCTAATCTCTTATCTGTTCCCTGTTCTTGTGGTACTTTCTAACCAGCGTTTCGGGATCATTATAAAACTGTTTAAGCCTACTTGTTTTATAAACCCCTTGAATTCGACGGGTTTAGAATTGAGGTCAAGATAATTGTATTTCGTGCGTTTTTAGATATTCGATGTTTTTAAATGCAGTAGCATTAAATAATCCTCATCATTTTCAGCGATAATTTCAAAACCGAGTTTTTTATAAAGTTTCACCGCATAGTTTTCTTTCTGTACACTTAGCGAAGTTTGTTTATAACCTTTTTCCCGTAAATGTTCAATCATTTTCTTCATAAGTTCCGTTCCTATTCCTTTATTACGGTATTCTTTGAATAACGAAAGGGCAAATTCGGGTGTTTTATCATCAATATGGCCGTATCCCTTGACTGCTCCTGATATTACCCGAACCCAAACTGCTCCAATAATTTTTCCATCCAGGTCTGCAACTAAACAGTAATCATGACTCAATTTCCCAAAGTCTTTTATGTATACATTAATCTCAGGGATGTTCAGAACACTTCTTGGAATTGGATTTAGTTCATCTGTCTGATAAATTGCTTCATAGAGCATATCCTCTAATTTCCCAATTTCGTTCTTTCTGATTTTCCGTATTACGATTCTGCTCATAAGCGCGATACTCTTACGTAGTGATTATTTCAGGTGGATGAATTTATGATTGTTTATTTTAAACAGTTTTGTTTAGACAGGATTAATCGTTACTTTACAATGCAGGCAAAAATTGCGGTGAACACTCAAAATATTTTGACAAGACGGGCAGATATGTCTCAAGGTCTGTAACTGTAAGAAATATTCAATGCCATTTGACTGTATCTGCCCTAGATTTTCAATCAGGCTTATACGGTAATTTTTTCTGTATCTCAAATCTAATTGTTTTATTCTTTGGCAAGGAAATTTCCTGCATTCAAAACAAAATTTGGATTCGGTTTCCTCTAAATATTCACAGTTTGCAATTTTACAGGTTATGCAATGCTTAGGTTTATTCTCCGTTCTTTTCCTACAGCCCGGGCAAGGTTTTTTCTCCCGTAAATAAGCAATACAGACACCACAATTCATCCCGCACGGGGCGGTTAACTCTTTGTGAAAAACCGGATTCTCCATAGTTTTATCCATTGTTGGTCGTACTCTATTGATGAACTATAGGCAATCTAACCTGTATCGCCTATATCATCACACCTCATCCAGCGGTTTTCTTTTGTCTTTGCCTATTTGCCTGAAATGGCTCGGCGTCAGCCCGGTTACTTTCTTGAATTGGTTGCTTAGGTAAGCAACACTTGAATAGTTGAGGCGGAAAGCAATCTCACTCAAAGATAATTCATCGTACACCAACAGCTCTTTTACTTTTTCAATTTTCTGGGCGATGAAATATTTTTCAATGGTGGTGCCTTCCACTTCCGAAAAGAGGTTCGAGAGATAGTTGTAATCGTGATGCAATTCACTACTCAGCAATTCTGACAGATTCGTTCTGGTATCGTTATCATGATGATGGACAAGATCTATGATGATGTTTTTGATCTTTTCGATGATCCTGCTTTTTTTATCATCAATCACTTCAAAGCCTAATGGGATTAAAACGGACTCTATCTGCTTCTTTTCTTCGGCGGTAGGCTCTTTGGCGAGCGTTACTTCTCCCAGCGTGACGTTTTTCACGTCTAACCCCAGTTTTTCCAATTCCTGTTGAACCACCATGATACAGCGGTTACAAACCATATTTTTTATGAAAAGTGAACTCATAGTCGTTTCCCGTTCATAATTATCTGTTTATGATAAATCTCATAGGCAAACCGGCGGTTAAGCCGGATAAGTCCGGCTTAATTTTTCAGGGAGGTCATATCAATCACAAAACGATATTTTACATCGCCTTTCAGCAACCGTTCATAAGCGGTATTGATATCCTGTATATTGATCAATTCGATATCGGCGGTAATATTATGTTCACCGCAGAAATCGAGCATTTCCTGTGTCTCTTTGATGCTTCCGATAGTTGATCCTGCAAAATTCTTCCGTGCAGGGATCAGGCTGAAAGCTGCAATGGGCAACGGGTGTTCGGGGGCTCCTACCAATGCCAGTGTGCCGTCCACTTTAAGTAGCCGTAGATAGGCATTCACATCGTGTTGTGCCGAAACGCAGTCCAATATGAAGTGCAGCGTGTTGTAGTTGGCTCTCATCTGTTCCTTGTCTGTCGATAAAATGACCTCATCAGCTCCCAATCGCTTTGCATCTTCCACTTTTGATGGGGAAGTGGTAATAACTACCACATGGGCTCCCATCGCTTTGGCCAGCTTGACGCCCATATGTCCCAATCCGCCGATACCCACAATACCTACTTTGTGCCCGGATCCTATTTTCCAGTGTTTCAAGGGAGACCAGGTGGTTACTCCCGCGCAGAGCAATGGTGCTGTAGCAGCCAGATCCAAATTTTCGGGTACACGTAATACGAAGTCTTCATCTACCACTATACGTTCCGAATAGCCGCCGAATGTCTGCTTGTTAAGATGTACATCGTGTCCGTTGTATGTTTGGATATTTCCGTTTTCGCAATATTGCTCGCTTCCGTGTTTACACTGTTCACATTCCCGGCAACTGTCCACCATACAGCCGACAGCGGCAAGATCGCCTATTTTGAATTTGGTCACACTGTCACCGACTTTTGTAATTCGTCCAACGATCTCATGTCCCGGGACATTGGGATATATGGTCCCGTGCCACTCATTCCTTGCCGTATGTAGATCGGAATGACATACGCCGCAAAATAGGATATCGATCTCTACATCTTTTGTCGTTACTTCACGACGGTCGATAATCATCTGTTCCAAGTCCGTTTCGGGTGCTTCTGTCCCGAATGCTTTTACTGAAAATGTTTGCATATAATTATTTTTTATAGGGTTCTTACTCCGCAATCAATATCAAAAGGCAATTTTTTTCGTACATAATCAACTTGCGCTTGATACAAAAATAGACAATATCCGCATAAATTATATGTATATAGACAAATTTATCAGTATTCCTGATTGCAGGCTTTTCCTGCCATATTCTTTCATTCCTTTAACATTCAAATTGTTGTGGACAGTTTTATTTTTGTATGTTTGTATGGATTGAACTGACAGTGTATCATGCAATAACTGATATCCCTGCATTTATATGTTAGTAAACTTATACATTATGGCAAATTTTTTCGAAAGCCCTTTCAGAGGCAAATTAATAAAAGACCAGATTAAAAACCCGAATATTATTGCCGGCAAATATTCATATTATTCCGGTTATTATCACGGACATTCATTTGATGATTGTGCGCGTTATTTACTTCCCGACAGGGATGATGTTGATAAATTGATTATTGGCTCTTACTGTTCAATTGGGAGTGGGGTAAGTTTTATCATGTGCGGTAATCAGGGACATCGGTACGACTGGATTTCAAGTTTTCCGTTTTTCTATATGCCGGAAGTGGAAAGTTTTGGCAAGAGTCGCGACGGTTATAAAAGAGCCGGTGATACTATTGTGGGAAATGATGTCTGGATTGGTAGTGAGGCGATGATCCTGCCCGGAGTTAGAATTGGGGACGGAGCAATAATTGGAAGTCGCGCTTTGGTTACTAAGGATGTGGATCCTTATACTGTAGTCGGAGGAAATCCTGCAAGGCCAATTAAGAAAAGATTTGATAATCGCCATATAGGAATTTTACTTGAGATCCGATGGTGGGAGTGGGACGAAAGCATACTTGCGGAAGCTATGCCTATTCTCTGTTCGGGTGATATTGATTTGCTCTATGAGTTTTATCGGAAAATAAAATAATCAATTTCCGATTTTCTCTTTTATTCTCAATCGATTGATTTGTTGACTTTTTCCGGAAAGTCAACTAAAATCATGTTGCCAGAAGTATTCTTTGAACAATGGGTAAATGTTACAATGGCCGTACTTCAATAGCTCTAAGGCTCATTTGATATTGCTGACAGGTTTAATATTTGATCTTGATTGAAAAATACTTAGAGTGGTCTCTTAAGTTATTTATCGGATTTTAATTTGCTGTAAATTTCCAGGTCCGTAAAAATATTTCCGGTGAGTAATTCTCCGTCTCTTTCGATGCCCTCAAATTTAAAACCTGATCTTTGGTGAATGCTACAAATGGAAGCCACTTGCCTAAATAATCCCTCTGGCTGTCAATGGTTTCAAAAATATCAATCGAGTCTCTTAGTTCCAATTGTCTTAATTCTATTTCACTGTCGATTTTTATTACCATACTGTTTTCGCTCGTTGTATTGTAAGTAATGATAGCTATAGGTCCCTTGCCAATTAAATTAGGCAAAAGTAATGACTTTATCGCATGCTTGTTATGCCATTTGTCAACGATTATATTCCTCTTTCTCTGCGAGTTCTTTCAGCTTATTGTTCATTTCATCAAATCCCTTAATTGTTTTTTCGGGGTTAAACAATCCAGTGAAAATACCTCTAAATTGTTCGCTCTGGACAAATGTGACCGTCCCGTCTGCGTTGTCTTTTAGCTCGAACCTATGTTCTCCGTCGAATAATCCTTTGAACAATACTGTTCCTAACCATTTTAGTTCCTGGTTTTCCTTTCTTGTGACGATTTTCGGTTTGAATGTCATTGCTTTCCCGCCCGGAGGAGTTATTCTGACAGTTATCTGATTCCCTTCTTCTGCTTTCCCCTCTATGAAGTTGATAAAGGGATTCCAATTCGGATAATTCTCAAAATCGGTGAGGATTGCCCACACTTTTTCGCGTTTTGCCTGAATAGTTATTTCTGTCCTGATTTCTTTTGCCATAATCGTTATAGTAGAATTGTGAATGATAGTAGGAGTAAATATGCTATTTTTTATGTTTTTTCGAAAAGGTTATCATCGATTTATCAACCCGTAACCTATCAGTTTCCTTCGATTTATTTTCTAATTAACGCTGATTATCCTTTGAATGTTTATTTGTTCCAGAAATGTCTCATCGTGGGAGATAACGAGTAGTGTTCCCTGGTATTCATTGATGGTCTGAGTCAGTATCTCGATGTTCTGTATATCAAGGTTGTTGGTCGGCTCATCCAATACAATAATATCCGGTGATTGATCGGCAATGCTTAAACAGCATAACATTAACCGCATTCTTTCTCCACCACTCAATGTGGTACAAGGTTTATCCCAATCTTCTTTCGTGAACAAAAAACGGTTTAACCTGATTTTTACTTCATGTTCATGCAGAGCGGATGTATTAAACTGTTGTGTTTGTTCGTAAATTGTTAGTTTATTGTTTATAAGGGAATAATCCTGATCAATATAAACAGACCTGCTTTCAGTAACAGATACTATTCCGGTTTGTGGTGTGAGATTTCCGAGAATAATTTTGATTAACGTTGTTTTCCCCGATCCATTTGTTCCTTTTATGGCTATCCGTTCACCGCTCGTAATCCGGAGACTTAAAGGTTCGTTCCATACATACTTATCGTTCCCATAGCTGAAATTGATATCGGTGGCAGTAAAAAGTATTTTCCCTTGATGCAGACCTGAATGGTCAAATCCGAATTTCATTTTGTCGGCCTCCGGCAGGGAAGAACGCAACTCCTGCAATTCCTGTGAGATATTTCCTGTTTTCTCAGAATGGGCACCTTCTATTTTGGCAGTACTTTTTTCTGCACTGTTTCTCCACGTATTGGCTACTATTTTGGGCAATCCTGCTTTCGACAGGTTCTTTTTTGCGCGTGCATCCAGTTTCTGCCTGCGCTCGATGGTCTCACGTTCTTTTTCCCTGGCTTTTTTCAATGCTTTTTCCTTGCTTTGAATGTCTTGTGCCAAAGCGTTGACCTTTATCTGTTTTTGCTCTTTGTAAAAGTCATAATTACCACCATAAACGGTTATTCCGTTTTTGTCCAGTTCACAAACCATATTTAAATGGTTTAGTAATTTGCGGTCGTGGCTGACGATGATCAAACTGCATTTTGCGTTTTCTATAAAATCATACAGGCAGTGCCTTGCTGAATTATCCAGATGATTGCTTGGCTCGTCCAATAATACCAGTTCCGGTTGATGAATGGAGATGCCTGCCAGAAAGATCTTTGTTTTCTGTCCTCCGCTTAATGTTTCTATTTTTTGTGACAGATCCAGACCGTTCAATTGCCATTCGTTCAATGCCGTGGAACAACGTTCTTCGATTGTCCAGTCGTCGTTAAGCAGATCATAGTTTTTTTCTGAAATATTTCCGTTCAGGATTTCATATAAAGCTTTTAACTTTTGATCTATTTGCAATGCTTCGGCAACTGTCAGGTGATCATACTGCCCGAAAATTTGAGGGATATAATAGGGATTCGTATCTGTTTTCAGTATTCCGTCCGAGGGTTGCAGTTCTCCTGCAATGATTCTTAGCAATGTGGTTTTACCCGCACCGTTGTTTCCAATCAATGCGATTTTCTCATTGGGATTAACCGTTAGATTGATATTACTGAACAGCAGAGTTTTGTCGGGATGAGTATAGGACAGGTTTTGAATAGTAAGCATAATTTCTTTCATTAAAATTAGTCGTTTTCTCGCTATGGCAAAGTTCAAACAAGTTTGACTTTGCTCATTTAGCTTAACGAAAACGTTCTCTTAGTAGATGAATAACCCAACAAACCGTTTTACGGTTTGTCTCTATAAAAGTTTGAAAGAAATTATTTTATTTCATTGGTGCTTACTTATTGTTTTGTGCTGCAAAGATAGGTTTTTTTGTTTTAGATCAATGTCCTTTCTTTTTGAAAATTTTATTCACTAGTATCCATAATTCAACTATTTTATATGTGCAAATATATAGTTTTATATGGATATTTAAATTCAGCATTCCTCCCCTCCACGGGGATTACATTGCCACGTGAGCGATTTGTATGAAGTGAATTTTGGTTAATTGCCTATTCTCCCTTTCTTAATCAGGAATTTGGCAAATTCCCTTCCTGCTTTCGCATATGATTCCTGAATGCGATAACCCGTATCAAAGTCCATTCCCGAAAAACTATTCGCTGAAGCATTCTTGATTTTAATTGAAGCAATATGATCCCCGGATTCTATATGAAGAATTTTACCGCTCATATCAATAGAGGCATTACGACGCACCACTCCTACATTAAATCCCGGCTCGGTAAATTCAGTGTTGAACACGATAACATAATTTGCTCCCTCGTCGCCCGAAGCAACCCCAACATCTTCCATATACTTGTCGAATAACTCGAGAAACTTCGGTTCAAAACGGTTCCCCCGGTCTTCAACCCAGTTTTTATGCCATTCATCACCTCTGCCGGCTTCTTTATTATTATAATCAGCCACTTTTTTATCCACATACTCCTGTTCGGTTAACTTACCTACTATCATTTCGTCATAGGTAAATTCAAACTTAATCACCTTCTCGCCTTTTAATGGATCAAGTGAGCCGGAAGTTAAAGTAATACTTTGAGCATAAAAACTCATGCTTAGAAAGCAAAACATACTGAAAGTCAAAAACTTTTTCATAAATATAATTTTTCCCGTTAAAAATATTTTCTGCATCTCATGGGTGTTTTTTGTCTAAAAAGTCAATGTATTCTTCCCTTATTTTTTATGGTCAATGTTAGCCCGAATACTTTTTCTACTCCTGTTTGTTTATACGCGCAAATGTAGTGATTTTATACAAATTCTCAAATTTTTATTTTATTTTACCGCCTGTAATATTTCCCGTTTGCCGGGTGGACCGGGAAGACGTTCCACCCGGTAACCGGCAGATTGGAGTATCCTTCTTACGGCACCTTTTGCACAGTAGGTAGTGAGCACCGCTCCCTGATTGCTGAGGGTATACAATTGGCTGAATATCTCTTGTGTCCACATGCCGGGTTGTTTTTCAGGGGCAAAGGCATCGTAGTAAATCACATCGAAAGCTGTTCCCTGTTGAAACTTGTCCAATCCTTTGATATCCATTTGCAACTTCTTCAGATGAAAGTCGGGAGTTATCTCTACCCACTCTTCCCAGGGAGAAGAGTGAAGTTGTATAAACTTCACTTCCTGCGAGGGATCCAGCAATTTACTATAGTTGAACATCTTCGCCTCGGTGATCGATACCGGATATCGTTCAAGAGTAGTATATTTTACTGTTTTACCCGATTTTTCAGTATCGAGCAAGGTGAGAAATGCATTCAACCCCGTACCGAAACCGATTTCCAATAAGTTGATCTCCGATTTATCGCAATGGTGCAATCCCGCTTCCAGATAGACATGAAGCGACTCCTGAATGGCGCCGTGTGTGGAGTGGTAATGTTCATCCAATTCCGGAACATATAGTGTGTGCGATCCGTCTTCCGTTGTTTTTAATATATGTTGCATAACTATCGGGCTTTCTGTTGGAATGACAAACAAAAATAGAAAAATTTCATGTACTTTTGTAGAATATAAGATGCGCCTCGGACAAGCTCAAGCAAGCTTGGCTTTTCTCTCGGCTTTCATTATATTTGTAGTATAAAATTATCACATGCAAAAATATCTGTATATCATCTTGCTATCGGCACTGACTTTGGCATGCGGTTCCGGAACCAGGAATAATAATGAAGGAAAGCGGATGCTGACGGTGACTATTGAACCTCAACGTTACTTCCTCGATCAGATCGTAGGCAATGCATTTGCAATCAATACGCTCGTGCCTCCCGGATCAAGCCCTGAGACATATGAGCCGGCCCCTTCAGTAATGGTTGATATGGCGAAGAGCGATATCTATTTTATGGTGGGTGATCTCGGTTTTGAGAATGCCTGGAGCAAACGCCTCGCGGAAAATAACCCGAATGTAGCTATCGTAAATTGTTCGGAAGGTATTGAGAGGATGGAAGGGTATGACCACAGCCATGATCAGGAACATGACCACGCACACGATCATCATCACCATCATGGAGACATCACAGCACATGTGCATGCCCATAGTGGTGTAGATCCGCATGTATGGTCGTCACCCCGGGTCGTAAAGGTTTTGGTCCGGAATATGCTGGAAGCGGTCGTGAAATTAGATCCTGATAATGAAGAGACATTCCGGACCAATTTTGATACATTGTCGGTAAAAATAGAACGGACAGACAGCCTGATCCGTGATTTGCTGAAAGATGCCCCCTCAAAGTCATTTATCATTTATCATCCCGCATTGGGCTATTTTGCACGCGATTATGGCCTGCATCAGATAAGTATTGAGTTCGAGGGGAAAAGCCCTTCTCCTTCGCAGATTAAAGAAATTGTAGACGTCGCCCGAAAGGAAAAGATCAATACTATTTTTATAGAGCGTGGTTTTGACACGAAGAATGCATCCGTAATTGCACAGGAGATTGGTGCGGAGGTGTTTGAGATTGATCCGCTCAGGTATGAGTGGGATGAAGAATTGCTGAGGATTGCCGCCATTTTAGCCCATAAAGCAAATGAGTATTTGCGTTAAGCTAAAATAACGATTAAGCGAGAGCAATGTCAAGCTCGCTTGAAACATTGCCGAGCAGTAGTTATTTATCAAAATGGACAGAGTCAGGTTTACCTGAATGTTTTCGATATGCGATGGGTAGAAGACAAATTTATTTGTATTATGCTGTCGCAAGAAAACATCTAAGTTTTACCTGAACTATGCCATAGCGAGCAAATATCTATTTCTTGTAAAAAAATGAATAAACTGATCGATATAACAAACCTTACAGTTGGTTACGAGAACAAACCGAATGTGCTAAAGGATATCAACCTAACTATCTATCAGGATGATTTCCTCGGTATTATCGGACCGAATGGAGGAGGGAAGACTACCCTTTTGAGAACTATTCTCGGATTGATAAAACCTCAGTCGGGTTCCGTCACTTTCTACGATAAGGGTAAAAAAACAGCCTCAATTAATATTGGTTATCTCCCTCAGATAAACCGGATTGATAAAAAGTTTCCCATCTCCGTATCGGAGGTGATCCTGTCAGGTTTAACGCCGGGAAACAATATTTTCAAGAGATATTCTTCTGCGGACAGGCAAAAGGTAAAAGAGGTGGCAGAGAGGCTTGGAATAGAAGAATTGCTGTCGCGTGCGATTGGAGATCTTTCGGGGGGACAGTTACAACGTGTGTTGCTGGGAAGGGCCATTGTCGACAATCCGAAACTGATCATTCTGGATGAGCCGAGTACCTATGTGGATAAGCTGTTTGAGACCAATTTTTATAAATTGCTGGGCGATATCAATAAAGAGATTGCGATTGTATTGGTTTCGCATGATGTAGGGACGATTATCTCTCTTGTGAAGAATATCGCCTGTGTGAATCAGGGATTGCATTATCATCCGGGTACCGATATATCTCAGGAATGGCTGCTGAATGCTTATGAGTCGTGTCCCATCGAGATACTCGGTCATGGATCTCTGCCTCACCGTGTGCTGCTGGAGCATGATCATCAGGAAGGCGGATCACATATACATCAATAGAGATGGGAGATACGATTTGGATTATCCTGGCCGGTCTACTGTTGCTCGTAGGAGCTGTAGGGACTGTTGCGCCGATACTTCCCGGCCCTCCTTTGAGTTGGGGAGGATTGCTGGCATTGAAGTTCATTCCCTCTACACAAGATGATATCTCTTGGACAGCCATTATTGTCCTGGGAGTATTGACAGTCGTGGTCACTATTATTGACAATATTCTGCCGGTCTGGGGTACAAAAAAGATGGGAGGTAATAAACAGGTGGTCTGGGGCGCTACTATCGGTCTGCTGGTAGGTTTCTTCCTGGGGCCGTGGGGTATTATTTTTGGCCCGTTTGTGGGCGCTTTCGCCGGAGGGCTGCTTTCCGGAACACAATTTATACACGCTGTTAAACAGGCTACCGGCGCCTTTGTCGGTTATATTACAGGGCTCGTGCTCAAATTGGTGACAGTCGGTTTGATTATCTTCTTTTTCGTGAGAACGCTTGTCATTTGAAAAGATTGCTTATCCTTTCTACAGACTCCGGAGCCCGAGTGGGCAGTGTAAAAACCTGTTTTCATGGGTACAAAAAAGACCGGTAACAATTACCGGCCTTTTATTCAATATAAAATTTTTTCTGCTTTTATCTTCGCATTATCTCTGGCTGATGAGGTATTCTGCAATCTGAACAGCATTCAGGGCAGCTCCTTTACGGATCTGATCCGATACGGTCCAGAAAGTCAATCCATTCTCATTGGCAAGATCCTTACGGATACGTCCTACATAGACGGGATCTTTTCCGGAGAGTCCCAGGGGCATAGGGTATTCTCTGGCAGACGGGTTATCGATTACCTCTACCCCTTTCGCTTTGCTGAATGCTTCCCGTGCTTCTTCTACAGAGATGGGACGTTCGGTTTCGATCCAGATAGCCTCTGAATGTGCACGCATTACCGGTACCCGTACACAGGTTGCACTTACTTCTATGTTGGAGTGCATGATCTTGCGTGTTTCATTGTACATCTTCATCTCCTCTTTTGTATATCCGTTATCGGTAAAGACATCTACCTGAGGGATCAGATTGTATGCAAGCTGATAGGCGAACTTGGAAACAGTCGGTTCTTCACCGTTCGCTAATTGCTTGTACTGGTCTTCCAGTTCCTGCATGGCTGCCGCACCGGCTCCCGAAGCGGCCTGGTAAGTAGCTACGTGCGCCCTTTTGATATGAGCGATCTCTTCAATTGCCTGTAGTGCTACTACCAATTGTGCGGTAGTACAGTTGGGATTGGCGATGATACCGCGAGGGCTGTTCAGCGCATCTTCCGCATTAACTTCCGGAACGACCAAAGGTACATCATCCTGCATACGGAATGCGCTGGAGTTGTCGATCATGATAGCTCCGTGCTTGGTGATGGTTTCGGCAAATTCCAGTGAAGTGCCTCCACCTGCAGAGACGAATGCAATATCAACCTCTTTAAAATCGTCGTTGTGTTGCAATTCTTTCACTTCGACCTGTTTACCTCTGAAGTTATATGTTGTTCCGGCACTTCTCGACGAACCGAATAACAGGAGTTCGTCCAACGGGAAATTTCTTTCATCCAGTACGCGGAGTAATTCCTGACCTACAGCTCCGCTGGTACCTACAATAGCGATCTTCATATGATTATACGTTTTTTAAAGAGTAAAGAACAAAACCTAAAAACACTTTTACTATATCTAAACCGCAAAGATATAAAAAAGCATGTAAATGTAGCAAAATGAAGAGATTTAACGATAGTGAAAATTTATTTGATAGCGATTTTCCGGGTGAGTTTACCGATTTTTATGATATAATAGCCTTTTGGCAGGGATAGAATATATTGATTGGTGCCTGCGTTTACCCGGCGGTTATGTACTTTTACTCCCATGATATTGTATATTTCGAGTACTCCATCTTCTGGAAGATTCTCAATGATAAGCTGGCTTCCTGTCAGTTTGATGGTAGTTTTATCTTGTGGATCTTCCCAATTTTGAGATCCCTGTCGTTTTTGTATTTGCGTAGTATTCTGAAGTTTTTCGGTATGTTGAAATCCTTCTCTGTTTTGCATATTCACAGTATCCGGGGAGACAAGTCTGTTTTGCAGTCCCTCCATACCAGCCCCGCCCGAATCTCCCTGTGCAAACAAGGGTAAACCGGCTCCCGAGATCAGGTATATCATCAAAAGGAAGGAATAACATCTCTTCATAAGAGGTCCCATTTGTACTGCAAAAGTATAAAAAAATGTAAAACTTTACATGTTTTGATCTGTTTATTTTGTAATACGCAAGTTTTTAGATGTCTCTGTTTTTCTTAGACGGTTAAATTTACCGAAATAATTCAATATGGGCATCGGCCAACTTAGGCATAGCTCCGTGTTGCTGACATACGTATGCCGAAACTTCCACAGCGAACTGGTGAGCCTTCGGTATCGGTTTTCCATGCATAAATGCCGCTACAAATGCTGCGGTGAACGAGTCGCCCGCACCTACCGTATCGGCCACATGCACTTTAGGCGTGGGTTGACAGGATGTTTCTTTGTTGTTGAAGACGAAACTACCTTCAGTACCTTTGGTGAGGATGACAATATCGAGTGCAAACCGCCTTAGCAGCTGCATGCATAGCTCCTGCTCATCTATCTCTTTCCAACCGTATAGATCGGCTACGACTTTTATCTCATCGTCGTTTATCTTCAACACATTCGATATCTTTAAGGATTCCTCGATGATGTTTTTCGTGTAGAAATGCTGACGCAGATTGATGTCGAAAATTTTTATACAATCGGCAGGAACGGTTTTCAGGAATTTTTTTATCGTCTCCCGCGATGTTTTGTTGCGTTGAGCCAGAGAACCGAAGCAAACCGCGGAAGTCCTCTTTGCCAGATTCTCGGTACGTTTGGTAAACGGGATATTATCCCATGCCACGTTCTCGCAGATCTCATACTGAGGAATACCTGCGCCACTAAGCGTAACCTGTACTGTTCCCGTTGGATAATCGGTAGTTTCAATCAGATAGTTGAGATTTTTCTCTTCCAGGGAATTGAGTATTTCCTTTCCTAAGAGATCATTTCCCACAGCGCTGAGAGCGTAACCGTTAAAGCCGAACTGCGACACATGATACGCGAAATTAGCGGGTGCTCCGCCCAATATCTTCCGTTCCGGAAATATATCCCATAATATTTCTCCGAGGCCTACTATTATTTTATTCATATGATTATTTTATTTTTATTCTACCGTTTCTTGCTTTATTGCGTTTATAATCATTTTAATATTTCTGATAAATACCGACAATGTTAAGTATCAAAATTGCCGGTAATCCCAAACAATCTTTCCTATCCGGGGTTTATTTTAGTTCCATACCGACTTTACAGAAAAAACCTGTAAATCTTTCACTTCAATGTTATTTCCCCAAAAATGGAATCCCTCTTTGTTATTTGTATCGGGTTTTCTCTCCATGGAGTAGGAATATGCCCCATCATCGATAAATACTTCTATTGAAGTACGGTCGATATATATATCGGCAGAAAGTTCCATGCTGGTCATATCCTCAGGAGAATAAAATACACCGTTGATCGTGTTAGAATTCATATCATATCCCACAATACGTTGCCCAAACAGATTAAAGCCTGCATCTGTAGCATGTGACAATTTAATTGTAGTTTTAATACGCAGACAATCTGTATTATAAAACTCTTTCAACAGATCATTAGCTTTGTCAGAGGTAAGATTTTGCCAATCACGGACAGGAGTAAAAAGCGTTTCTGTTTCTTTTACGGGTAGATTAAACAGACGAGGGCCATCTTTTGTCGTACGCAGTGTCAGCTCGGTAGGCAGCAACATCATTCCGTTGAAAGGCATCTCCGGGTGACTGATGCGTCCCCATCCCACTTGTATGCGCCTGCTGTCAGGCATATTAGTGAAAGTTTGGGCTGCATAAATAGCACCTGTCGTGTACTGATATTTACCCTTTTCAGGTGTAAATACTTTTCCGTCGAATGATCCGAGCATGTATGTTCCCGAAGCTCCATACATCACCCATTTGGTGTTATTGGGATTTCCGTCGACAGGAAGTTCGAATAACTCCGGACATTCCCAGAATCCTGTGACATGGCTTTCATATTTCCAGTCTTTCAGGTTAGATGAGGTATAGATAGAATGTCCGTCACGTTCATTAAGAACCATTACCCAATGTTTGCCGGGTGTATACCAAAATACTTTAGGGTCACGTGTATCCTTACTGTTCCATATATGCCTGGAGTCTATTACGGGGTTTGCCTCATATTTAGTGAAAGTACGTCCTTTGTCGAGACTATAAGCAATACACTGTACCTGCTTATCCGCTCCGGCAGCGGTATAAATTGCTATCATAGCCGGTGTTTTGCCTTTGTTATATCCGGCTGTGTTGTCATAATCCATTACCGCAGAACCGGAAAACATTCCTCCCAAATGATCAGGATACAGGGCGCTGGGCAGTTCTTCCCAATGTACAAGGTCTTTGCTGACAGCATGTCCCCAGTGCATATTTTCCCACTCGCGCTCGTACGGATTGTGCTGATAAAACAAATGATATTCTCCGTCATAGTATATAAGACCATTCGGATCATTGATCCACCCGCGGCGAGTTGTGAAATGGAATTGAGGACGATTCTTTTCTTTATACAGATTGTCCTGCCCTACGATCACATCATCCTGGAATATCTTGTTTAACCCCTCACTGTTCCCATCGTAACTGATTGTTAAAGTTTTACCTTTCAAATGAGAAACATCTTTAAATACCCAGTAGTCCGCATTACCGGCGGCAAGGCGTATCACTACCGACAAGTCCGGTTCCCCATCTACTTTGAAGGTCATTTTACTCCGATCCTGATCATGCGAAACAGGCAGGTTCAGATACTGCTTATCGATCTTGATTTTTATTTCTTCTGCCGACAGGGAAAGCCCTGCAAAGAGAAAAACACATACGGCTGCTATTTTTAGAGTCAAAGAATTCATACGATTTTTTTAGGTTTGATAATTTGGTAACTGAATAATTAATCAACAAATTAGCACATCATCACATTATCACATCGGAGCTTATCCTTTTTTAAGTTTGAATGTGAGGAATATCAGGTAAACCACACCCACTGTCAGGACAATGAGTGCTCCCGTCTGTGAAGCCATCGTGTCGGAAAGCAACCCCATCAGTAAAGGGAAAACCGTTCCGCCGAAAAGCCCCATGATCATCAGGCCCGATACTTCGTTTTTCTTTTCGGGCATATACAACATCGCTTTCGACAGGATTATCGGGAAGATATTGGAATTACCCAATCCTACCAGGGCAATGGAGATGTAAATGAACGTAAGATTGTTGAATATGAAAAGTCCGGCCATTGAAAGCACCATCAACGCAACGCTTATGGCAAAGAATTTTTTTGCTGAGTAACGTGCCAGTACAAAGGCGCCGGTAAAACATCCGATAGTGCGGAACAGAAAATAAAGACTGGTGGCGAATCCGGCATCGGCAAGCGGCATCCCTAACCGCTCCATGAGTATCTTCGGAGCGGTTACGTTCACGCCCACATCGATACCTACGTGGCACATGATTCCCAGAAACGAAAGTAGTATTGTTTTATCACCCAACAAAGCGAAGCACTGCAAGAAAGTAGACGTTTTACCACCTGTCTCTTCTTCTTTTATCTGCGTAATACCCAGCCAAAGTGTGGCCAGTATCGCCATCGCCATGAATATCGGGAAAAGAAGTTTCCAGTCGCCCAGACTTGCAGCAGCCCAGGCAGCTATCAGCGGAGCGGTGAATGACGCTATTGCCTTCACGAATTGTCCCAGTGTGAGCGAACTTGCCAGCTTATCCCCTTTCACTATATTCGATAACAAGGGGTTGATAGACACCTGCATCAGCGTGTTTCCTATACCAAGCAAGGAAAAAGATATGAGCATCGATACAAAACTGTAACTCACAACCGGGATCAGCAAGGCTGCAGCCGTTACTACCAAACTCAACAGCACCGTTTTTCTTCGTCCTATCTTATTCATCAGCATCCCCGTGGGAACGGAGAAGATAAGGAACCAGAAAAAAACCATTGAGGGAAAAAGGTTAGCTACCGTGTCCGACAGATCGAAATCGGCTTTCACGTAATTAGTCGCAATGCCCACCAGATCGACAAATCCCATGGCGAAAAACGCCAGCATGACGGGAACCACTCTTAGAAATACTTTTTCTTGTTTTATCGTGTTCATACTATTACTTTATTTTTCCTTGCCTGTTTCATAATCAATTTCAATTCTCTTTTGATTTTAGAGGGATCCGGGATGTCAGACTTTAATTATCCTTTTCACATTTCCACATTATCACTCTTCACTCCTGGTTTTTCACCTTTCACTTTTTCACTTTTAGTTTTTCACTTACTCCGAATCGGATACACATTTATACTACTGATTGTCACTTCTTCATCGCTTTCGAAAGAAAGGGAGTTATAGGGTTCTGTAGGGAAGATGCTGTTGGTCTGCACCAACTCACCGTCGTTTACAAAACATTCCACCGATGCTCTGTCAACAAAAATCCTGATTTGGTAGCTCTTTTTCTTTACAAGAGGCGCTTTGATGGTTTCCGATGCAAAGTTATCAGAAAAATCAACAATTCCGCTTTTCGACCGGTCGATGCCGAATACGCCCTTTTCGGGATCGAAACTGAACACTGTCCTTTCGCCCTTCCCGTTGGCTAATATAAAGCTGAAGACAGAGGCACTGCCGGCCTCAATATCCATCTCTATCTCAAAGGAACCCGTGTTTCCTTCCGTCAGATTGTCTATCGTATGCGATTTGTTGACTGTGAATGCATCTATCTTCTTTGTATTTCCACGTAAAGCATTCACCTCTTCTGCCGGTGGGTTGGCTACAACAAGGTGTTCACCGTTATGTGCCAGCTTCAGCTCGCGGGGCAGCGTACTGGCTCCCTTGAAATGAACCGGCGGGATATGGTTGGCATAGTCCCAGTTATTCATCCATCCGATAAACAATTTGCGTCCGTCAGATTCGGGAATATTGCTCCAGGTTACGCCTGCATAGTTATCACGTCCGTAATCCAGCCAGAGAGGATAAGGGAGTGCGTCGGGTTTAAAAGTTTTTCCATCGAAATCACCGATGAAATACTGTGTGGCGCTTCCGCCATTGGGTCCGCCGGGATTGATACTCACAAAAAGTACCCATTTGGTCTGTCCGTTATATGTGAGAGGGAACAGGTCGGGACACTCCCACACACCGCCGTGTGCGCCTATGCCTTCACCGAATTCGCTGAGTTTATCCCATTCTTTCAGGTTATCCGAGCCGTAGAAAGAGATAGTCTGTCCGGTTGCCAGCGCCATTATCCATTGGTTCGTAGCGTTGTGCCAAAATACTTTCGGGTCACGGAAATCGGGATAGCTCAAATCGCTCAACACGGGATTTTCCTCGTATGTGGTAAATGTACGTCCATTGTCGAGGCTGTAAGCGATTGATTGGGTCTGAATTTTTCCTGCCGAAGTATAGATGGCGATCATCGCGTCATTGCCGAAACCGGCTGTATTGTCTTTGTCAATTACCGCGCTTCCCGAGAAAATTGAGCCGAGAGAATCGGGTGCCAATGCGAACGGCAGATGCTCCCATGAAACCAGGTCTTTCGATACGGCATGTCCCCAGTGCATGTTTGCCCAGCGCGACCCGTAAGGGTTGTATTGGTAAAACAGATGATATTCGCCGTTGTGATACACCATTCCGTTGGGATCGTTCATCCAGCCGTATTTTGGTGTAAAGTGATAAAGCGGACGATAGGTTTCATTGTAATCGAACTCGAAGCTGTCGGATTGCTTTATGCGGGAAAAACCGATATCAGTTTTATTTACGTGCTCAAACGTGAGCGTGACTTTCCGGTCTTTGTATTTCGATACGTCGATGGGTATCCAGTAGTCTGTTTTCGTCTGCGAAACACGGATATACATCGGTTCACCTATCTTTTCACCATCCACTGAGAGTTGTACGACCGACTCCGGAGCGTTGTCCTCAACAGGTATCAGGATATAATTTCCGGTTACGTCAAAATTTATTGTATTTCCCGCGGAGCAAGCACATAACAGGAATGCACTGCATCCTAATAATAAATGTAAAATTTTCTTCATAACTTTCTATCTATGTGATCTTTTTGATTCTTGTAAAGTATAATCAGGGTGTTTCCCGGATTGTTATTTCCGTAACTTTAATAGTTCCGTTGTCTGAGAAGATTGTCCAGGGATTTTGATTCATCTTGTAAATACGGTTTGTAAATGCAGTATTGTTATTCACATATACTACGGCTATTGACTTTTCGATAATAATCTTTACGTCAAAAACCTTATTCTGCGGAACGACAAGTGGGGTAAAATTCAGCTCTTTCCTGTTTGAACCTGTTTCGTTGTACATAAACAGGGAAGGCATGTTCCAGCGATTGTTCGGCGTCAGATCGAAGGAGACTGAATATACTTCCGATAAATCATCGCACACTCCGAAAGAAAACCCGAAATGATCCGATTCCGATGCGTCAATTTTCATCGAGATTTTAACCGGGCCGTTATTCCTGTTGAACAGTGCGTAGCTTCTCCCGGAGGCTTGAGCGGTAATGTTGTATGAGCCGTTATTGCCTGATACATTTCCTTCTGATTTTATTTTTTCGAATTCGACTTTCCGATTGAATTTTGCATCTACAGCCTCGGGTATTACCGGATATAGATGTCCGTTTGCCTGTTGCACAATCTTATGTGTTATCAATGATCCCGCCCAATCCAGTTCATTGTTGTTGTTTACCGTTCCTCCGGTTGAGCACCAACCCGACAAGTAGCGGTTTGTACCGTCACCCGCCGTTTTTGCGGCATAAAGGTATAATCCGTCAAAAGTCTCGTGGCGTCCTGAAGCGTCTTCGCTTCTCCTCCACGGCCCGTCGGGTGAGTTGGCTATACGGTAAAATGTCTTACGATGTTCATCGCGGTTGATGCGTGAAAAGACCAGGTACCATTTATCGCCTATTCTGAAAATGTCGGGACATTCCAGAATTTCGGAATCCGTTTGAATTTCATATATCGCCGGATTATCGGAAGTCGTTGCCATTAAAGGTTCAATCAATGACCAGTTTATCAGGTCGGATGATGTATAGCGTGCAAGCGCCCCTTTTCCCTCTTTGCGTGTAGTAACAAGCATTACATATTTTTCGCGGGTCTCATCCCAGTACACATGCGGGTCACGGAAGTTATTCCGGTCAAATCCGTTTGGCGCCTGAAAGGTAGCCGAAGGTTGCTTCGTCCAGTTCAGTAAATCGGCAGATGTGGCAAGCATCACTTTTTCGGCAGGGTTAAGATTGCTGTTGTGGCCGGTATAATAGCCATAATAGGTATTTTCCGCTTTGATAAAACTACCGGTTCCTATCCATTCCTCCTGACTGCCTGTGGCGCCTGCCGGCAGTGCCTGTATAAAGCCGTCGAAAGTGGCGTAATCTGCCGTTCTTGTCAAATAGATGGGATGATTGTTGGCATTTTCGTAAAGGTAAAACAGGTAGAACCTTTTTTCATCGGCGTTGTAATAGGGCATAGGGTCGCCTACATAACCCTGCTCCGGTTTGTAGAATGTTTGGTACATACCGGATTCCTGTGGATTCCTGCACGTGGTAGACATATCTACGGTCGGCTCACCAGGCTCAGGTTCAGGAGTTATGTCATCACCGCTATTACATCCTGCCAACAAGTGTGAGAAGAGTAAAGCCGGAAGTATCAGTAAATACATTTGTCGTTTCATATACCTGTTTTATGTTGAGTACGTGGAGGACATTATTGCCCTGCCACGTACAAAAATACATATTTTACTTAATCTTTAGGGATCGCTTTCAATTCGTCCCAATACATACGATGTGTCGTGAAAGCTACAGGCTCACCATTAGGATGTTCATGCGGCATCACCAGGATATTGTTAATTATCGCCGTACGATTCTCCGGGATATTGAACACCAATTCCTGCCATTCGCCAAGATGATCTTCAGAATACCAGGCCCTCAACCAGTCTTTGTTGGTTTCACCATCGGACTGAATTTCGATCTGCACATCTCCTGCGACCTCTTTCAGTATCATAACCGAAAAACGGTCGTATTCGGCAGGGTTGATATTTACTTTATTGTTATTCCACAAAGCTCCTCCATGCCAACCTTCTCCGGTAACTGCATCCCGTACAAAAGAGGCACAGAAAGGTGTATTATTGATACCGCCGGTATTTGGGTTAGGATAAGGACTGTCTATGGTGACCACTAAGCCGTCCCAGTGCGGGACTATATTTTCGCCGTTGTAAATAAGCAATGGCAGCTTGGGCTCTTCTCCCGGGATCACGGTCACGGAATAGGTAAATGTTTCACCTTGGTACGTGAGTGTGTAGGTGACAGGCGAAGTGAAATCAACAAAACTACCCGGCTCTGGCGATATCACGGCGCCATCTGTGTACTCTATTACAGGGCTTAGTGCAGTCACGTCTGTCCCTTCCGGAAGATAAATCACGATACTGTTGTCGTCCTGATTGATGATACCGTTCCGGTTTCCGATACGGAAAGAAGTGATCTCTGCTTTGATCTCCATCACCGTTACCCGATACGTATTGTACAGGTTCCCATTGAATACACGGTATTCTATAGGAGTGTTTGCTGAGAAAGTGAAGTTCTGGGCTTCACCCGAAGCCGGTGATACTGTTGCGTTCGCAGGCAATTCGATAACAGGAGCCACAGCCGACAGGTCAGTACCTGAAGGCACCAGTACGGTGATCGTTCCATTGTCGTTGTTGATGGCTCCTTCCACATTATTGACTTTGAAAGAGAGGATATCCACATCAGCCGTCAGGTCGAGTGAATCACCTTTGTCGTCATTGCAGGCGAGGAAAATACCGCCTAAGAATATAATGAGCGCTAAACTCATATTTTTTAATGTCTTCATACGATTCAAATTTAATTTTTTCGTGTGATATGGGAGCCTATTACCGAAAAAGCAACAGGCTTCCTATTTTGACCATTTTATTTTAATATCCCGGATTCTGTTCGTACATGAACTTACTCAACCTGATTTGCGCTTCGGGGATGGGTAGGTATTCATGTTGATCCGCATTAAACTGGGCGGAAGAATAATAGGGTCTGCGTGTTCTTTCCGCGTTATAATACTGATTCATGGCTTGTTCGGCAATTCCCCAGCGTACAAGATCGAAGAAACGGCCGTTTTCCATTGCCAATTCCAGGCGGCGCTCCCAACGTAAAGCCTGACGGGCAAAAGGTTCGTCCCATGTGCAGTTTATACCGTCCCTGTATGTGTCGATATTCATTCTGTCTGTCGCGTAATCAACAAAAGCCGTGCTGTTTCTTGCCCGCGTGCGCACCTGGTTGATCAACGGCAACGCTTCCGATGACCGGTGTAGTTCAATCAGCGCTTCGGCACGCATCAGCAGTACATCGGCAAAGCGGATCAGTATACGGTTCTTTGAATTGGCGTAAAAAGGTACCATCGGTATAAAACAATCGCAATCGGGATCTACATTTTCTTTCAGCGAAGCATAAAAATAATAATCTGCAGGGTTCCGGTTCCAACTTTCCTCATAAATACGATCGGAATTGTATTTGTATGGAAGACCGGGAATAGCTACGGTATGAAAGAGCCGTGGATCGTACTGTTCCTGCGTACTGTACTGAGCCAGCGTATTGTAGTTTTCGAGCGGCAGTCCGTTTCCTGTCGTACGGAAAGCATTCACGAGACTTTGGCTTGGTTTATTGAAATCGCAGCAACCCAACCCCATCGGTACCGAAAGCAAGTCGGAAAAATTCAGGCGTCCGAATCTTGTTCCGTCGTCTTTAGAGTATTGAACCGAGAACAGTGCTTCGGGGCCATTCTCATAACTTCCCGGCAGAAAATTGAATGCGAAATCAGGCTCCAGTGTATAACCCGACGAAAGCACGATCTCCGTATTATCCAATACTTTTTGCAGATCCGCCTGATCGATACCCGTTACAGCGTGTCTTTCAGGATCATCTTGCCGATAGGCTTTATACAGGTAGGTTTTAGCCAGATAGGCTGCTGCGGCCGGTCTGCTGGCACGTCCTGTTTCAGCTTGTACATCCGGTAGGTGATCAACCGCATACTGGAAGTCGTCGGCTATTTTCTGCCACAACCCATCGTTGGTCAATGCCCTGTTGGAAATGGTCTCGTACTCATCCACCGGTGTATTTTCGTCCACATAAGGCACATGCTTGAACAGTATTTTTAACAAAAAGTAAAAGTGTCCGCGCAGGAAACGCGCTTCACCCAATTTCACCTCTTTGTTATCGAGGTTTTCAGCTTCCTGTATGGCGCGAATAGCGTTATTGGCACGTGAAATGGCGATATAGCACTGAAACCATAAGCGATCCACTTCACCAAAATTCGGCATTATATTGTTCGACACTTCAAAAAAGTGAAACACCTGTATATCCTGTGGCCCGGAACCTCCTTTATAAGCATCGTCCGAACGGACTGTCCCGTATGGCCACAGGCTGAGAGGGACATCGTAATGGTCGTTACCCAAAGCCGAATAGGCGGCTGTCAATAATCTTTCCGGATCGTTTACCTGATCGGAACTCAATACGCCCTTGGGAGTTTCATTCAGAAAATCGGCACATCCCGACATAAGAACGACGACTACAACTATTGAGATGATTTTATTTAATTGCATATTATAATAATGATTTAACATGTGTAACGATAAAAATTAAAATATTACGTTCAATCCTACAGTCCATGTTGTAGGAATAGGATAACCCCACCCTGCGTTTTCGGGATCTACCCCTGTAAAGTCTTTCGATTTCACGGTAAACAGATTCTGTCCGCTGACGTAAAAGCGCAAACGGCTCATTTTCATTTTTGAAACAACAGTTGCCGGTAGCGTATAGCCCAGGGATAAATTGCGTAATTTCATGTACGAACCGTCTTCGATGAAATAAGTCGAAAAACGCCCTTCGTCGTTGGTATTGATCGTTTGCAAAGCAGGGATAGTCGACCCTGTGTTTTGCGGCGTCCAGGCATCCAGCAGGCGCCTTCCCTTGTTGGAATTGACATCATCGACACTCCAGAAATCCGTCTGTGCTTTGAGCCAATTGTGTACATCAATCCCCTGCACGCCCTGGAAATAAGCGGTGAGGTCGAAACCCTTGTACTGAAGCGCTATATTCAGGCTGTATGAAAAATCGGGATGCGGATTGCCTATCCATGTCCGGTCTAAATCGTTGATCTCATTATCTTCGTCATTCACGTTCCTGTAGCGTATGCGTCCGATACCTTTGCCGGTCTGATTCACATGGGCATCCACTTCTTCCTGGTTTTGGAAGAGGCCATCGGCAACATAACCATAGAAAGAGTCTAAAGGACGACCGATAATGTTGTCACCCGGACGACCGCCATAAGAGTTTTCTACAGATTCGGGCAGATAAGTGACCTTGTTTTTATATGCCGAAACAATTCCGGTAATGTCGTACTCCAACCCGAATGAAGTGCTGTTTTTGTAACCTGCGGAAAAATCAAATCCCCGGTTTTCCATCGAAGCGCCGTTGGCCCAACGATAGCCTCCTTCACCCACAATACCGATATAAGCAGGATTAATCAACATATCTTTAGTCGCCTTGATATACCAATCGATAGAACCGTAAAGGCTTTGGTCGAAGAGTAAGAAATCCAGTCCGATGTTGGTCTGCTCGGTGGTTTCCCATTTCAGGTCATCGTTTTCAGTCTGGATTTTCCGGTATCCTGAAGGCAGATTACCCGAACCCGATCCCGAAAGATCGTATGCCGTACCATCGACGATATTCCAGGTCGGGTCTCCGATACCGTATTCAGGAACGAAGAGCGCGTAAGTAGCAAGATTATCGATACCCTGGTTTCCTGTCTGCCCCCAGCCGAAGCGTAATTTCAGGTCGGAAATGTAATCTTTGGTATTTTCCATAAAATTTTCTTCCGAAATCCTCCAACCGGCTGTTACGGCAGGAAAAGTGGCAAAACGGTTATTTCTTCCGAAGCGGGAAGAGCCATCCTGCCGGATAGTAAACGAGGCAAGGTAACGGTCGTTATAGGAATAGTTGGCTTTTCCGAAATAGGAAAGCAGGGAAAACCCTGTTGAGCCACCGCCAACAGATGCGGTTCCGGTACTTACGCCGGGCCACATATATTCGGGTGTTTCGATGGCAAAAGCACCTTCTCCCGAAGTATAAGCGTTAAAGTTTATGTCGCTTTGCCGGTTCATTTCTACACCTGCCAACACATCGAACCTGTGTCTGTCAATTGTTTTCTGATAAGTGGCGGTGTTTGACCATGTCCATCTCATCCAATGGCCCTGCTCCATATTTACCGCCGTATTGTCGCTGTTCATGAAGCCCGAACGATAGGAATGTACCATATGACGTTTATAGAAATTGCCGTAATCAATGCCATAGCTGGTGCGAAAGTGTAAATCCCTGATTATTTCCAGATCAGCATATGCATTTCCGAACAAACGCCAATAAGCGTAAGCATTGTTGCGATTGTCATAAAGCAGGCGCATAGGGTTATGGCGGTCGTTCATGCCTCTGGAGGGTCCACCCCAGCCTTCACCGTCTATCGTGTGTACCGGTATCATGGGTAATGCTTTCAAAGAAAGGTCGAGTACATCGCCCGGCGCCTGTACTTCACTTGTTCTGTTCAATGTGAAATTTTCACCGATAACCAACCTGCCGTCAAACAATTTATAATCGGTATTGATACGTGCCGAAATACGGTTGAAGTCGGTATGCTTAAGCGTTCCGTCGTTGTAAAAATATCCCAGGGACAAAAAGGAACTGCTTTTTTCGGTAGCCGAACTAAGAGACATGTTATACGATTGGATCAACCCGGTTTTGGATATTTCATTAAACCAATCGGTGTCAGAAGCAAGTATTGTCCGGTCATTATCAACATATTTAGCCAGATAAATATTATTGAGTTGGGGGTGTCCGTTGGTATCGTAACCCCAATCGAAGCTGTAACCGATATTGTTGCTGTTCGGATTACCGCCTCCGTTTACCGATGCCTGCCACAAAGCCTGTCCGTATTCGCGCGCATTGAGCACCTCCATGCGGTTATTAAAATAAGTGCTCGTGAGAAAAGCATCGAAAGTCAGTTGGATTTTCCCGGCCTGTCCCTTTTTGGTGGTAATAATGATCACACCGTTGGCGGCACGTGAGCCGTAGATACTTGCAGCGGAAGCGTCGCGAAGAACCTGAATACTTTCAATATCGTTTGAATTAAGCTCGTGCATACCGCCTTGCGTGGGTACACCATCAATAATATAAAGGGGATTCTGGTCGCTGTTGAGGGAGCTGATGCCGCGAACACGCACGGTAGCTGCTCCGCTCGGATTGCCATCGGCGCTGATGGTCATACCGGGGACACGTCCCTGAAGTGCTTTCATCGGATTGTTCTCGGCAACGGACATTATATCTTCCACGTTTACCACAGAAACAGCTCCCGTTAAATCAGCCTTACGCTGCGTGATATAGCCTACAGCTACTACTTCATCGAGCAATTGCATATCTTCGGTCATTGTGATATTCAATACCGTTTGCCCGTCAATAGGTATTTCTAATGTCTCAAAACCAATGTAGGAAATAACCAATACATCGGTTCGACCCGCTTCCAGGCTAAAGTTGCCATTTATGTCGGTTACGGTTCCCACGGTTTTCCCTTTTACCAGGACATTTGCCCCGATAACAGGCTCTGAATCGGTAGCGGAAATTATTGTTCCCCGAATCGTCTGTTCTTGTCCCCATGATAGAAAGGGGAGAGCCAAGAAAATCAATAAAATCGGTAGTTTTTCTAACATCTTCTTCATTTCTGGTTTTAAAATTAAAATTATATATCGTACTCTATATTGTTATTCCTATATACTACTATATTACATTCGTTTTAAATAAAGAAAAGATCTTTCCGTTTTATAGGGGAGGACTTAAATGCAGAATGTGTTTCATCGTAAAGAAAACAGTATTCGCCGGATGATGATTCCCCTGATATATATAAATGGTAATAAAAACAGTTCACCTTACTTCACAATGTTATGCTCACAAATAATTATTGTTGAGAACAGGTTTTATTTTCGGATACAATGATAGGTATGGAAACAAAATATCCCGATAAAAAATGTAACAAAGACTGTCAAATTTGTAAACGAGGGGTAGATAAATAGCGTGATTTTCAATAATGTTACCTGAATGTTACAAAAATAATAGCGAATCGGAGGTGGTCCGGCCAGTTTTCGTGCTTATGAATTAGATAATATGGATTTTATTATGCCGGTTACTTCTTTTCCATGTACTCTGACGGCGTCATCCCGAAAACGTCTTTGAAACATTTCGAGAAATATGCCGGAGAGGAAAAGCCGGTCTGATAGGCGACCTCGCTGACGGAAAAACGGCGTTTGTCAAGTAGTTCCACAGCTTTACTCAGCCTGAAGTTGCGCAGATAATCAACAGGTGTAAGTCCGGATATCTCTTTTATTTTCCGGTATAGATGAACGCGTGAAATATTCAGTTCTTCACTTAGCTTTTCTACTGATATATCGGTTTTTGCATACGACGTTTCCAGTAGCGAGATAAATTGGGAGATAAAGATTTCGTCGCTACTGTCAATTTTCTTATCATTTTCGATTATCGGGATACCACCTGTCTGCATTGTCTGCATAAACTTCCTTTGCAGACGACGGCGTTCTTCGAGTAACCGTATGATTTTTACTTTTACATAATCTATATGGAATGGCTTGCGGATATAATCGTCAGCTCCTTCGGCAATACCATACATCCGCTGGTCTATTTCTCCCAATGCTGTAAGAAGAATGACCGGGATATCCGACAGTACAGGTGAAGCCTTGATTTTTTTACATAGCTCGAAACCATTCATCCATGGCATCAACACATCACTCAGAACAAGGGTTATGTTTGTCTGCTTTTCCATAAGCTGCAATGCTTCCAGTCCGTTTTCTGCTGTCAGTACATGAAAGTTTTCCGACAGTTCTTCCGAGAGGTATTCCCTGATTCCTTGGTCATCCTCCACAATAAGGACCGTGTAATTATACTTCCTTCCTGTTATCTCCCTTGTCTTTTCAGCATCGATAATTGATTCTGCCCCAGATTCCAAAATCTCGTTTTGGTTTTCCATTAAGCTGTATTCAGGCAGATGGTGTTTACCGGCAGGGATTTCAATAGTGAATACCGTTTTTTTTCCGGGATCGCTTTCCACACTAATTTTACCACCGTGCATTTTCACAAATTCCTGCGTAAGGTGGAGCCCTATGCCGGTACCCGTCTTATTGTCGCTACTATCGGTATAGAAACGATCGAAAACAAGCGGCAGTTTATCCTTGCTTATTCCGGTCCCATTGTCACTGACGGATATGGATATCTTTTCGTTGTAACAGTGCATATCCACAGCTATTGTTCCGTTATCATGCGTAAATTTAAAAGCATTTGACAATAGATTCACCAGTATCTTTTCCATCTTATCGGCATCGAACCATAATTGGGCAGAAGGTTTGTTTGAAGTGAATGAATAGTGGATGTTTCTGGTTTCGGCCAGTTCGTCGAAAAGTGATTTTACGGTTGAGGTGAACGAGACGATATCTTTGTTACTAACGTTGAGTTGTGTTTTATCACTTTCAATTTTCTGAAAGTCGAGCAATTGGTTAATGATCCGGGTCAGTCTGTCGGTATTTTTTTTCATGCGTGTCAGATCGGCAAGTAAAGCCGGGTCCTGCACGTTTTTGATCCATTTCTCCAGGGGGCTGACGATCAGCGTGAGTGGGGTTCTTACCTCGTGCGACACGTTCATAAAAAATCGCACTTTCTGATCGTTTACCTCTTTAATTTTTTCATTAAGAATAATCAATTGCTGTTTCTGATGCTCTATCTCATCGTTTTTCAACCGGAGCTGACTATTCCTGCGCTTTATCTTCCTGTTGATATAAAAGATATAGATCGAAAAAAGGAAGAGCAATCCAGCCAGCAAAAGAATAAGAATTAAAGAATGCCGAAGTATACTGAATTCGTTTACAATAGATTCAAGGTTTTTCCTTTGTTGCTCTATTCTGTTTTGATAATTAATGAGTTGGTCGGATTGTAATAAGAGGGTCTGCGCTGTAGGCTTGTCTATAATTCTCGTGCCTTCGAGGATATATTGTTTTTCTACAGGTTGTCCTGTGAGTATCTTCATAGCTACCTTGATGACTTCATCTCCACCGGTGGGATAGAGGAACGATGCGTCGATCCGACCATCGGCAACGGCTTCTAATCCCGCATCCTTACCGAAAGCCCCGTCAACTCCCATTATTTTTATTTTCGGTATAAGGGATGAATCCCTTTTGATAATTGCTTCTCTGGCACCTATCGCCATCACATCATTATGGGCATACACAAGATCGATGTTTTCATAGTCCGGCAGTTTTTCAGTTTCATCACGGGCAATCTCACGCCGCCATTTCCCTTCTATCGATATGATGTTGAAACCCTTCGACTTGTCCAACCCATCAATAAAACCCTGATGACGTTCTATGGCAGGAGAAGTAGTTTTTGTCCCCCATATTTCAAGGATGGTAGCACTGTCAGGTAACAGGGAACTGGCATATTGTCCTGCCATCTTCCCAATCTCATAACTATCGCCACCAACGTAAGAGGTATATTCGTCGGAATTTATTTTCCTGTCGGCGATAATAGTAGGGATACCCGCCCGGTACGCTTCTACGGCAATCGGAGTAAGGTTGTTGGATTCATTGGGTGAGATAATAAGCACATCTACCTTCCTGTTGATCAATTCCCTGATCTGGCGGATCTGCTTCTGATTATTCTCCTCCGCATCCATGACAATGATATCAATATTTTCATAATTCGATACCTCGATGTTCATTTCCACCATCATGGCCTGCCTCCATACATCGTCCATCATACATTGGGAGAAACCTATAGTATATCTTTTTTCGGTATTATCCTGGCAAGAAAGTAAAAGTAGCAGGAAAAACAGAACTGAAATTATGCTATTAAATTTATGCATATAATTGGCCGATTAAAACAAAATGATATATATGCTGGTTTTACACTGCTCCTGGGATGTTATGATACAAATTTATAAAAATAAATTATTATAATTCAAAAACTTTTCCTTCAGCGGCAAGCTCAGTGTTAGGGAATACAGCGACAGCCTCTTTTAAAAGGGTTCCCAGTTCATTATAGCGGGAAGAATAATGGCCGATCACCAATTGCCTTGCATTGGCTGCTCTCGCTATTTCTGCTGCCTGGCGTGCCGTTGAGTGATAAGTTTCTCCGGCACGTATCAGTTCACTTTCGGCAAAGGTGGCTTCGTGATATAACAGATCCACATTTTTTATATAGGGGACGATTTCGGGTGCATAGGCGGTATCGGAACAATAAGCGTATCTGCGTGGAGGATTACCTGGCGATGTAAGTATGTCGTTTCGGATGATAGTGCCGTCAGACGTGATAAAATCGGCACCCTCTTTAATTTCCGGGATTTGTTTCAGGGGAATTTGGTAAAGATCGATTATCTCACGGATAATATGCCGGGGTGATTCTTTCTCCTCGAAAAGAAACCCGTTTGTAGCAATGCGGTGTTTTAACGGGAAAGAAAATATTCTGATCGACTTGTTTTCGAACAGGAGTTCCTGCCGTTCAGGATTTAGTGGAAACAGTTTTATCCTGAATGACATATGTTTTCCCATATAGATCAAAAACGGCTTTATCAATAGGTTAATCTCTTTATGTGCGTAGATATGCAGATCGCCTGTCCTCCCCAACATGCTGAGCGTGGAGAGTAGTCCGGGTAATCCGAAAATATGATCGCCATGCAGGTGAGAAATGAACAGGCTGTGAAGTTTACTGATCCGGGCCTTGAACTTCCTCATCTGAAGCTGTGTTCCCTCACCACAATCGATCATGAACAGTTTTTCATTCAGATCCACTAATTGCGAAGGAGGATTGTGCATGGTGGTAGGTAGAGCAGAACCGCAGCCTAGTATAGTTACCTGAAATTTATTCATATTAACGGATACCGATAAGTTTATGTATCTGGAGACTGAGTGCCCACAATGGGTTTTCCTTCACGAGAGAGACACAATAATCTATATTCTCCTGAATGATATTATGATTGTCGAAAATGGGACTTAAAAAATGATGTTTTGCTTTGGGGAGGATAGTGACATCCGGTAGCGGATCCCCTTTCTGGATGGGAAAACGCAATTCATCCACTTCAGGGATCAACTCCCTGACCTTTTCAAATTGTTGTTTCGGGCTGCAGGTAATATAGTCGATACCCTGAGGTACCCTTCTTGTTCCATTGGTTTCTATAGCCTGTAGATATCCTTTTTCCTTAAAGAAAGTTACCACAGCATCGTTTAGTTGCAGAGTAGGTTCGCCGCCTGTCCAGATAATCCATTTACATCCATACGGTTCAATTTCCCGGAGAACCTCATCTGTTGTCATCTTCACGCCCCGTTCGAAGTCGGTATCACAGAAACCGCATGTCAGGTTGCACTTCGCCAACCGGATAAAGATGGACGGCTGTCCCGAGCGTCCGCCTTCACCCTGGAGCGAGTAAAATATTTCATTCACATTCAGGTTCATAGATCGCTGATGTTTTGGGAGTCTCACTTACTTCTACGGCGTAAAGTTCCGGGATCCGGGGTTTGAACACGTCGTACAACATTTTTGCCAGGTTCTCGGCAGATGAATTGTGTGGTGAGAGAATGTCATTGAGATTCCGGTGGTCTAGCCGGGTATCGATATACTCCTTTACTATTTTTAATTCGGTATAATCGCGGACAAAACCTTGTTTGTTCAACTCTTTTGATCGGAGATGAACGGTCACCACATAATTGTGCCCGTGCAGGCGGCTGCAAGGGTGATCGTCGGGCAATCCGAAAAGGGAATGCGCCGCCGAAAAAGAAAATTCTTTACTTATCTTGTACATTTTTCTGATTAGTTGATTTAGTGATTTAGTGATTATGATTGATTTACTAATTCATCATCACATCATCAAATTATCACATCAATAAATCGTTTATTCCAGCTTCAGATAGGTCTTGAGTGGATAATGGTCCGAATATTTTATTTTATCCCTTCTTGCCCGATAGGCTTTTATATTGTCGCTGTGCATAATATGATCGATACGGAAAAGGAAGAGATCTTCGTGATAGGTGATGCCCGGCCCGAAAGCGGTAGAGACGTATGCATCCCTTAATCCTTTCTTCATCCTGTGATAGGCGTATGATATGGGTGTATCATTAAAATCACCGCAGATAATAGTTCCGCGCGTATCTTGCCTGTCGATATACTGTTTCACTTTTTCAACCTGTCGCGCCCGTATCCGGTAGGCAGTTCCCAACCGGGTACGAATATTGCTGGTCACCTGCTCAAGCCGTACCGAATCGGCATTCTGAAGAAAATCGTTATACAGCTTCTTATCTTCCGGCTTGATATTATTCGATTCCAGATGAATATTGGCTACAGTGTACCTTTCTCCATCAATATTGATAGTATAAACCGCTGCTCCGTTGTAGGAGGACTCAAATACTACTTCATGCGTGTTCTCAATCGGATATTTTGAGAAACATGCCAGCCCGAAGATATGATATTTTCCCGAAGATTCCAAACCGGTAATCGAACGATAGGGGTATCGGTCGAGAATTTTGTTCACATCGCGTTGGGAAAAAATGGACTGTCCCGTTTTGCTGACTAAGTATTCCTGCAGGCAGACAATATCTGCATCGGTTTCAACGATATAGTCGAGTATCGGATGCTTGGACGCGTCTTTATCTCTTTCATGGGGAAATCCCTGTACATTATAGGTCAGTACTTTGATACTCCCTTCCGGTTCCTTTTTACTGATGAAGTGCAGTGGGAAAAATGTGGTGATGGGTTTGTAACAGAGAAGCATTGCCGAAAGGGAGATTAAAGCGAGTTTCCATTTTGAAAACAATATCCAGAAAAACAGATAGCCAATGTTAACAAGCAGGATAGCTCCAAATCCTAATCCTATGTATGAAAACAGGTTAGTTTTCAAAGGAGATACCTGCCATGATAAGAATGAGCAGAAAAGCAGAATGATGGCCACTACGTTGGTGGCGAAGATGACCCATTTAATCAGATCTGTGAATCTCCGTTTTTTATTTCTTGCTCGCATCAAAAAGTTTCCTTTTTTCTTCTGATGATAAACTGCTGTATCCCGATTGTTTCAATTTATCCAGGATAGCATCGATTTCTTCCTGTTCTGTATGTTTACGTTTGTTATACTCCCAATCGGTTTCCTGCCGTGCATGCTTTACTTTCATTTTTGAAGTGTGTCTGCGTGGCTTAAACAGGCCGACAAACCAATCGATAACTTTACTCATCCAGCGGGTAATATCGTTTCCTTTCTTATACTGAATAGCAAAAAAATAGCCCAACAATGCGCCGCCTATATGTGCCACGTGTCCACCGGGATTCATGGGATTTCCCAGTGAGAGGAAGTCGAGTACAAAAGCGAAAATAGCAATATAGACAATTTTTACAGGTCCTAAAAACAGAAGGTTCAACTGCACATCGGGACGATAGAAAGCAGCACCCATCACGATGGCCATCACCGCTGCCGATGCACCGATCATCCATCCCCTCTCCATTTCCGTATAATAGGGGATAGTGTTGAAAGCAATTACATAGAGTATTGCACCGGCCAATCCACCTAAAACGTATAGACTACCGAGTGTCCGTCCTGTGAAATACTGCATGAAGATCTGTCCGAACCAATAGAGCCAGAGCATATTGAAGAGCAGATGGAGAAAGCCTTCATGCACGAACATATAGGTGATAGGCGTCCATATTCTATCCAGTAATAATGGTATATGAGACGGCACTCCAAGGAAAGTGATCAGGTCGAGAGCATAAATGTTGAACAGGGTGAAAATGACAGTGACAATCTTCAGTATAATAAAAACGAATACGTTGATAAAGATAAGCCTCGTCATTACGCTGCCCGTCTTATACCTCTGTTTTAATCTTTCAATAAAATCTGCCATATTTCCGGTCCTTTTTTCTCCAATATAAGATCATGAAAATTCCGAACAACATTCCTCCCAGATGGGCAAAGTGAGCTACATTGTCGCCCGTACGGTTGGCAACGCCGAAGAACAGTTCCAACAGGCCATACCCTATCACAAACCATTTTGCTTTGATGGGAAAGGGAAAAGGGATGATGAATAATTGCGAGTTGGGGAATAACATTCCGAATGCTAATAGTATACCGAAGACAGCCCCCGACGCACCTACGGTAACACTGTTCACCATCGAAAACATCTCCGCGGGCACGACTGTCTGCACCCTTAAAAAGACGACAAGCATCTGAATTAATCCTGCGCCGATACCGGTAACCAGGTAGTAGGTGAGGAATCGTTTCGATCCCCATACCTGCTCCAGCGTTCTACCGAACATAAAAACGGCAAACATATTAAAAAAGACATGGGAGATGGAGTAGGGATCATGCAGGAACATATAGGTCACAAGCTGGTAGATCCGAAAATGCTCGGAAGCTACAAAATGCAATCCGAACTGCTGCGACAGATCGATATTCGCTCTTCTGAACAATACGAACTGTGCCAGCCAAATGATCCCGTTTATTATGATAATATTTTTTGTCACCATGGGTAATACCCCGGCAAAGCTATTTCTTGCATTATCCATCTTTATCATCAATTGTTGAAGCGCAAAATTACGTATTATTTCGTTGAGAATGCGGATTTTTACCCCATAAAAGGATTTTTTTTACTAAAAACAAATACTTTTTATCTTTTTTCTTGATTGTTTTCGATTTATCGCTTATATTTGACGCCAAAATGAGGCTCAGCCTTGACTTAATGTATGTTTAATTCTTTATTTACGTTTTCTTATGAACAAATCAGAACTAATTAGCGCTATCGCCGATAAATCGGGCCTTAGCAAAGTGGACGCCAAAAAAGCGTTGGATGCTACCCTTGAAACTATCTCTGGAGAAGTTAAAGCTGGTGGTAAAGTAGTATTGGTAGGATTCGGAACATTCTCGGTTTCTGAAAGAAGTGCCAGAAAAGGTATCAATCCTCGTACTAAAAAATCGATCAATATTCCGGCTAAAAAAACAGCTAAATTCAAAGCCGGTTCAGAGCTGTCCAATCTCTAAGATCTTGGTTGATTGTAGAATAAAAAAAGGAACAAATTGACGGATTTGTTCCTTTTTTAGGGATTGCATTGTCAAGTTGAATCATACTATGGAGCAGTCCCTAAGGAAGAAATTGCAAAATTTCAGCCCAAGGTTGTTTGTGCAAAAGAAAAAATCCCTACCTTTGTCCTCCCAAAAAATGACTCCGTAGCTCAGTTGGTAGAGCAAATGACTCTTAATCATTGGGTCGAGAGTTCGAGCCTCTCCGGGGTCACTTGATAAAGCGCTTAAATATAGATATTTAGGCGTTTTTATTTTTATATAACCTATATAAATCACAGCCGTTTTTCCTCTTTTTTTCGTTGGTTTTTGATGTTTCGGTAAACCGGGATGTAAACCGGAAAACTGCATGAACGCAACAATTAATGTGTTATGTTACAAGTCAAAAACATTATCCAATGGTGAAAATCCCCTGATGATTAGGGTGTCGAAAAATAGGAAAAGACTTATAAAAGTCTTGGGTTATCCGTCAATCCCATGTATTGGGACTTTGAAAAGGACAAACCAAAACGCAATTGTCCCGATAAAAAGCAGATTGAAAATCTCATCATTGAGAAACTCTATCATCATAGAGCAAAAGGAAAAGCTAAAGGAAATAATAATGTACTGGGGCTTATGAAAACGTAAAAAGGAGAAAATTAAAGACTACCTGTTAAGTATAAAGTAAAATATAAGAAAATTATATGTACGCCTGATTTTCCGGTAGAGATCAGGCGTATTATTTATACTACTAACCTGATCGAGAACTTGAACGGGAAGATCAGAAAATACACTAAAAACAAACTCTCGTTCCCTACCGACGAGGCGGTTATCAAGTCCGTATACCTGGCTATGAGGGCAGGACAAAAAAATGGACAATGCCCATAAGGGACTGGGGACTGGTATTGAACTAATTTTTAATTATCTTTGCCGGGAGGGTCAGGCTTTAAAGAAAACCCTTCAATTATTACTTACACACTTAATGGGATAGTGTCCACCCTGGGGTGAGTATCCGTATGCCCTACGGGAAGTACCTGAGATTTCCCTGTTTTGCCCTTACAAGCAATCTGCTTATACTGCCTGCATTCAGTTTATTTACCGGTTTGGATACGCATTCGCTGTCAGAAAATACGGTTTGTTATGCGATTCACGAAGACGGAATTTTCACCCTCTGAGTCATATAAGATAACGGATACTTTAAAATTGAAACACTTTCAACTAACGAGAATACACTAATCAACGCCGATCCTATCATTCGAATTTGATCTCCGCGTTACCAGGAATAGCGGAAAAGAGATCTGGGGCATACCATTCAGCCCTTTTTGGAACGTGTAAATCGAGATTAAGTTTATTGTTGAGCTTTTCAATAAGGTATGCCGAAAGGAGTGGTGATGATTTTTCTGCGTTCTGGTGAACGAAAAAACACAATTGCCTCAATCCTGAATCTTTCCATTGAATAATTCGCTCAACCCAATCATCTATGCGCCTGTAGTCTATTTCGTCTACATTACAACCCGTGAAACGAATAAAAGCTGTTGGTGTTGTCAGCCGCATATGCATCATATCGCGTCTGCCGGCGGTATCCACGATAACATTGGCAGTATGATGCGTTTCAAGGAAACGGCAGTACTCGTTCCAAATTTTTTTGTCGGAGTACCATTCTTTGCTTCGCACTTCTACCGCCAGGGGAATAACTTTCGGGAAATCCATCACAAATGCTTTTAGTTTGTCGAAACTTTTGATGCCGAAATTTTCGTGTAGTTGCAGAAAACAGATCCCTAGTTTTTCTTCGAAATGGGAAATGGCATCACAATACATTTTTGTAAGCTCTTCTACATTGTCTAAGCGGCGCATATGACTGATAGATTGTGTGATTTTTGGGAAAAACTTAAATCCGTCCGGAGTTTTGTTTTTCCATTTCACCACCTGGTCTGCCTTCGGCATACTGTAAAACACAGAGTTCATCTCGATAGAATTGAACTGCTGTGAATAATAAGTGAGTTCATCTTTCGTGCCTTTTGGATAAAAACCCTTCAAATCGGTTTTATTCCACTTAGCGCAACCGATATATACTTCAAAGGGTCCATTTGGGACACTCTTCAAAATTTCTTTCGTTGCTGCATCATCGGCAGGAATGTTGAAATCTATACTTGTAGGATCTTCTACTTTTCCGTACTTCATACATCAGTCATTATTAAATAAATCTTTTTTTCTTGTGTAAATGACTCTTCACCATTGGGTCGAGAGTTCGAGCCTCTCCGGCGTCATTTAAGGAAATACTATTTAATGGTTATAACTCGCTTGAAGTTATTTAAATAATTGTTTATCAGTCTGTTTTATAGTGACGTCATAGTTGACTCTTTTCTCTTGCCGCATGATAAATATGCGTAAGCTCATTCAGCCATAAACCAGTTTTTAGATTTCCACTGGCATACATACTGACATTGGTTACAATGATTAAGATTTTTACCATGCTCGTACTATTTTTATATTTTATATAACAAATTTCGGAGCACTCTGTTAGCAAGGAACAGCTAAATTAAGGTAAGTATCCTTAATATACCGAGCAGTCCAAAAAAGTGATTTGACGGCCTATTTAGATCGAGTCTCTTTCTGCCTACCGGGGCAAATGCTGTCTTTTCAGTCAAAACCCGGTCATCCTGTGGGATACATATATGTGTTGTCAAAGAACACGAGCTTTGTTCCATTGATCTTACAAGCTTTTATCCCATTCCTTGTAATTAAAGGAAACTGCTTTTCTCAAAGGTCCGAACTTATCGGAAGACTTAATGTGAAATAAGCGATCTCACTGTTTTTAACCGCTTCAATGGCTTTTTTGCGGATAGATAAGTTTATTTTTCTCTGTTTTGCAGGTTTTTTCCCTAACTTTGTGATTCAATAAATTTAATTGTTTTCAATTTTTATTGCACTATTTGAATCGCTGGCTCCTCGATTGTTAATTGAGTCGCCTTTGCTCTTCGATTTTCAGTTCTGTGCTCGGCAAAACCAAAGCAAGTTTTGTTTCTGCCCTCACTTAACGAAATAGTTCTACGCGCGACAGAGTCAAAACAAGTTTTTTATGTGCTCGATTATCGGAAACATTCCAAGCAAGCTTGTCCTCTGCTCATTTTGATAAATAACTGTCGCTCGGCAATGTTTCAAATGAGCTTGACACTGCTCTTGCTTAACCGTTTTTTAGCTTAATGAAAACGTTTACAAAACAGGATAAATAGATGAATCGATCAAGATCTTACATTACATTACTGCTTCTCTGTATGTTAGTATTCTCAGCCAAAGCTCAACGAAATATTGATTTTGTAAATCCGATGGTAGGTACCAAGAGCATGGGGCATACATTTCCGGGAGCATGTGCTCCTTTTGGGTTGGTACAGTTGAGTCCTGATACGGAAATGATACCCCACAACATTGATGGGGTTTATCAGCCCGATGCTTATCGCTATTGCGCCGGATATCAGTACGACGATCAAACAATTGTCGGTTTCAGTCATACACACTTCAACGGTACAGGACACTCCGACCTGGGCGACATCCTTATCATGCCGATGACCGGAGAGGTGAAACTGGATATGGGGACGGCTCAGGATCCCGATAGTGGATACCGTTCCCGTTTCAGCCACGAGAATGAAAAGGCAGAGGTTGGATACTATTCTGTAGTATTGGAAGATTACGGTATCCTGGCAGAATTAACAGCTTCCGATCGGGTAGGGGTGCATCGGTATACTTTTCCGGAAGGGACTGAAACGGGACATATCGTGCTCGATCTTGACTACGGTATTTACTATTACGACGGAAAGACGCTGATGGCTAACCTGCGGGTCGAAGATCCCTACACGCTCACAGGTTATCGTATCACGCGGGGCTGGTCGCGAATGAACTATACTCATTTTGCTGTGAAGTTCTCCAAACCGATAGTCAATTACGGCTGTCGCAACAATGAGAAAGTGAAATATAACGGATTTTGGCGTAAATTTGATATGACGGAGAATTTCCCTGAAATGTTCGGAACCCGTTTGACGGCATTTTTCGATTTCGATTTTTCCGACGGAAAGCCGCTCGAAATCCAGGTTGCCCTCTCACCTGTAGATTGTCTGGGTGCAATGAAGAACTTACAAGCCGAGACCGAAACGAAATCGTTCGATGAGATACGGGAACAGACTCAGCAAAAATGGGAAAAAGAATTGAGTTGTATAGAAATGGATGCCGATGATGATACCAAAGCTGTTTTCTATACGGCATTATACCATACAATGATCAATCCTTCTGTTTATCAGGATGTGGATGGCCGCTATCGGGGTATCGACCACAATATTCATCAGGCAAAGGAGGGACAGGTTAATTATACGGTCTTTTCTGTTTGGGATACATTCCGTGCTCAACATCCGTTAATGAACCTGATCAAACCAGCCCGAAGCGAACAGTTTGTCAATTCTATGCTCCATCATTACCAACAAAGCGTACACCGGGCATTACCCGTCTGGTCGCATATGGGCAATGAAAACTGGTGTATGATTGGTTATCATTCGGTTTCAGTTGTTACCGATGCTGTTGTCAAAGGATTGAATATTGATAAAAAACTGGCATTAGAGGCCTGTCTAAATAGTTCCAATGTAGATTATTATGACGGAATCGGAGAATATAAAAAATTGGGATACGTTCCTTTGGAAAGCAGCGGTTCTGCCGCTTCCGTCACGTTGGAATATGCGTACGACGATTGGACGATTTATACATTGGGCAAGCAGTTGGATGATAAGGAGGTGGCCGATGAATATGCACGTCGTGCACTGAACTACCGGAATGTATTCGATCCATCGCTTGGCTTTGCCCGTCCGAAACTGCAAGACGGAGCGTTTAAAAAGGATTTCGATCTGTTGGATACGCACGGACAGGGATTTATTGAGGGAAATACGTGGAACTATTCGTTCTTTGTACCTCACGATGTAGACGGATTAATAAAGCAGATGGGTGGAGAAAGGCAGTTTGTCCGTCGTTTGGATTCATTGTTTACCATGGATCTTCCTGCAAAGTATTTCGAAAATACGGAAGATATCAATGAAGAAGGGTTGATGGGAAATTATGTGCATGGGAACGAGCCGAGCCATCATGTACCCTATCTGTATAGATGGACGGATGAGCCGTGGAAAGCAGAATCACGGTTACACTCCATCATGAAGCAGATGTACAAGAATAAAATCGATGGCTTGTCGGGGAATGATGATTGCGGTCAGATGTCCGCCTGGTATATCTTCTCTTCGATGGGTTTTTATCCTGTTTGTCCCGGTTCTGATCAATATGTTATAGGATCACCATTGGTGAAAGAGGCTGTGATACAACTCGAAAACGGGAAAAAATTTACCGTGAGAGCAGAAAATTATGCTGATCGGAATATGTATGTAAAATCGATAAAATTGAATGGAAGTCCTTACAAGAAAAGCTTTATAGCTCATTCCGATATAGTAAACGGGGGAGAACTGGTATTTGAAATGAGCAGTAAGCCGAATAAAAAATCGTCTTCCTATCAAAAACCCTATTCATTCACCCATTAAACCGTGGTGATATGACTTTAATATCCAAGATAGTTTTAGAACCGAGATGCGAGAGTTAAGACTAATTTAATTAATATGATAATGTCCCGATCAATTTTATCGAGTCTCAACTCTAAAAAATTATATATCCCAACAAGAAAAATAAAAAACCTTATGAGTGCCAAAAATGTATTGTTCGTTTTGCTCGTTTTGTTTTATTTGTGCTGTTTCTCAGGATTGTTCTCCCAGGAAAAAGTAAGTGATTGGAATAGCTTCCGCTATCCTGAAATAAATTTTGTAAATCATGCCGAGGGAACCAAAGGATGGGAAATCTATAACCGCATTATTCCCGATCCTGAAGAATATATCAATGCAGCTATTCTGGAAGTTGTCAAAACATTGTACTGGAGTGAAAAAGACTCGATCCCCGATGTGAGAAGAATCAATTACGCATTGAGAGATGTGGATGGTATTTCGGCCAAAGGCGGTGGTCCCCCTGAAATAACGATTTTCTACAGTTCTCGCTGGGTTGAAAAATCTGAAAAGGATGCCGGCGACGATAAAGTGCTGTTTGAAACGAGGGGAGTTCTACTTCATGAACTGACGCACGGTTTCCAACTCGAACCCCAAGGTATAGGGACATATGCCGATGGAGGTGAATTCTGGATTTTTATTGAAGGCATGGCCGATGCAGTGCGTATCCATAATGACGGGTTCCCTCAAGATAACCGCAAACCGGGTGGAAGTTGGAAAGATGGGTATCAACGTACCGGTTATTTTCTGGACTGGCTTACCACAAAAGATCCTGATTTTCTCCGCAAATTCAACAAATCGGCTCTTGACATAGTTCCCTGGGGGTTCGATAAAGCGATTAAATATATTTTGGGGCAGCATTATAGTGTAGACGCACTATGGGATGAATATCAGGATTATCTGCAAATTCAATAAATTCAAAAAAACTATGCTAAAAGGAATTTCACCTCTGATCAGTCCCGAGTTGTTGGCCGTTCTGGCACGTATGGGACATGGCGACGAAATCGTTTTCGCCGATGCACATTTTCCCGCAGAATCGTTCAACGGTAGGGTATTGCGAGCCGATGGACTTCGCATCCCCGACTTATTAGCCGCAATCCTTCCTTTATTCGAATTAGATACTTATGTCCCACATCCGTTAGTGATGATGAATGCCGTGGAAGGTGATATACTCGACCCTGATGTGGAAAAAGCTTATCTGGAAAGTATCCGTATCACTAATCCCGATGTAGCACCCATAGAACGGATTAATCGCTTTGCTTTCTACGAACGGGCAAAATCGGCCTTTGCAGTGGTAGTCACAGGTGAAACAGCAAAATATGGAAATATTATTTTGAAAAAAGGTGTTACCCCATTGGATTAGATGCCTATATCAAAAAGTACTAATATGTACTGAATCTTTCACTTTAGATATTCCGTTATAATCCCAAATCGAGATACCAGTAAGTTGTGATATAGAGAACTATTTGTTTTATATCCACTATTTTATATCTCTGTAATTCAAATTGGTATTAAAGTCAGTGTAGTGATAATAGTGCCCTTCCATCCACAATAAGATTGAAGGACCTTGATTTTTTCTCGATATAACAAACGGCCGGATATTATCAGCCTTGGAATTAGATGTTATTAACTGTATACGCTGTTCCCCGTTCTTCCCGATCACTCTTTTTTCAATCTCGAATTTATCGTCTATTTGTCGTGAAAGAAAGATCTTGTCGGGATTATTATGATCTAACACAATTCCACCGGAGTAGTGCGGTTCGCGTAATTTTTCTCCTGGCTTGATGATCGTAATATATTTTCCCGCATCGACGATTTTTGTATTTATCCATTCTTTACCATTCCATCTGGCATAATAATATTGATGATTGGTAAATGAGGGATATAAAGCATAAGTGACCACCGGCCTGTTTTCCTTGTCTAGAACAATATCCCAAATCCATGCTCTTACCGATGTTGCATCGGCATCGTAAATTTTATTTATCTTGTTGATGCCGATTGGTATATCCTTTTCAAAAGATGTAATATAGGTTCCGTTAGTTTGTCTGAAGTTATCCTTTTCGTAATACATGTGATATACAGAGATATTATCTCCTTCTCCGGGATGACCATTTGTAAAGAGAAAATCTATTCTCGACTTATTATCGGAAGCAACTTTGAGGTATTGACGGCTGTTCAAGCCTAAGTTATCCAGGATATTGAATTCTTTACTCCAGGTCAAACCTAAATCATCGCTATAAATACAATAGGTTCTTGTGTCTGAGTAAGTACCACTACTGTTTCTCACAATATTTCGTCCGAAAAGATAGATGCGATTATTTTCCTCACTCAGCATAACCGGATTAACATAACAATATCTATTTTTATCATCCCGTTTCAATAGAATAGTCTCCTCTTCCCATTCACTTATATTTTCTGCCGCTTTACTTTTCCTCGTAAAAATATTCCCATTGTGTTGACAGTAAAAAGCTAAAAGTTTACCATCTGGTAGCATTAGCAGGCCGGGAACATTGTGATCATCTATTTGCAAGGCTTTATGCAAGGTAAACTCATCGGTCTTCTTCGATCCCAACTCCATAGATTTTATGATTACATCTCCATTTGAGTTGATGTAACTAAAGTAAACAACTTCTTTTTTTCCATTATGGTAAATTGCCCGCGGATCAGAAAACCAGCACCATGCAGCATCTTCAGATAATAGGATTTTATCGTTTTTATCAATATCGTTTTGCTGAGAGAAGCGATGAGGAGCTAACCACTCATACATATGTTCTCGAGAGATAGTCGAGAATCTATTGTAGTCATTGGGGATAAATAGTTGAATATTATCTTTCACCTTGTGTAGATCATAAATTCTCTCAACATCTTCAACGCAACTTCTAATGTCTTCTATATGAATGTCTTTGTCAAGTAGGGGTGCGACAAGTAAGACCGGGCGTGGAGCTATGCTGGCGATAATCTCATCGAAATCAACTGGAATCCGGTCTTCATGTCCCGCAAAAAAACCTAATTTGGGTATCGTTCCGTGCAAATGAGAATATGCTTTAATACCTTCTGTTCCCCGATCCAGTTTGTTTGTACGCATAGGGGTAAATCCTGCTATAGATACTACGCCGGCAATTCTCTCATCCATTGCAGCAGATAAAAGGGCGACTGTCCCTCCTAGTGAATACCCTGCGACAAATATTTTTGAGTTATCTACAAAATCGAGATGAGAGGCAGCATCTACAGCGCTTCTTACATCAGTGACCATTTTTCCCATCTTAGACCACTTTGGATAGCGCTCATAGAAATATAGTCCTTCTTCCATCCGGTTGCCAAAACCAAGCATATCAAACGATAATACTCCGAATCCCATCCTGGTTAGATTTTCGAAAACAGATTGAATCTCATGGTCATATCCCTTCGTAGAAAACCCTTTCGAATAGTCATATTCATGCAGATATATCACGATGGGAAGTTTTGCATCTTTAATATTGCCTTTACTGTCTACCGGATAATAGAGGTAGCCGAATAAGTTTTCTCCAAATCCTTTGTATGGCGTGATGGCCATTATTTTCATAGAATTCGTTTCATGAGGCCGCTTTAATAATGTACCGATACTTTGTTCTCCAATACCTCCATCTTTTAAACTTTTAGGTCCGCGGTTTATAGCACCTGCCGGTTCGTTCCCCAATATCCACCGGATATTATCTTTTATAGTTTTCCTTTCTTTTTCCCATTTTTCAATATGGTGAGGTGTATTAGACTTATAGCTACTAAAGTCTTTTTCTACTATTTTATAATCAGAGGGTTCTATCTTTTCATTGGTTATTTCAAGCCATTTTTCAAAAGAATAATTATGGAATGATCTGTTTTCAGGTTTCCGGTTATTTCGACCGAAAATAAAATCGAAGAAGTCAATATATCCTTCTAAACTGTTTGCATCTACTCCATGCAGTCCATACCGCGAGATAGTTGCCAGATTATCTTTCGCATTTAGGAACTGGTAAGTTCGTTTTGCTGAGCGGAAGGCTTGCTCCATGCCAAATATGTTGCTGGAAGATTCGTAGGTTGCTGTACTTAACATCAAACCTCTCGGAGCAATTAACGACATGAAGAAGTTCTGGTCGACTGGTAATTTATGTTCCCGACCAATAAAAAAGCGCAATCGTGGATGCAACCAGGCGGGTTGAGCACAAGCCAGCAGTGCTATATCTTCCACATCATATTTGTGGGAATTATATCGCCATGGTACTTCTGCTCCTGTACCACCACTACTGGTAATACACGCTCCTATCCGCTCATCAAAGGCTGCAGCCATCAACGATGTTTTTCCGTTTCGGGAGTGTCCTGTAATGCCTATTTTATCTTTCTCTACATAAGGGAGTGTATACAAATAATCGATTGCCCGGGAAGCACCATAAGCCCGTCTCATCAATCTGGTGAAATCATATTGACCTGCCCATATCTCAGAATAATATTCCGTGTCATCCTTTGCGTCAGCACCGGCATACAAGCAACCGATATAGCCTCTTTTAACCGCAATCTGCGCCCATTGTCTGTGATTCCAGTTTGTCAAGAAGACAGGAAAAGGTCCTTCGCCCGGAGGGACGATCAATTCCAAGGTGAGTTTAGCTTTATGATCAGGGCCAAAAGCTAATTCTACAGTACGGATAGTAATATCCCCCTCTTTCGTTTCACTTATTATATTGGACTGCAGATTATCCGGTGGGGGTGGTATTGTTCCGGTGATGTAATAAGCAAGTTGTTCTTTCATCCATTCTCTTTGGTTTTTCCATTGTTCCAGTGTGGTTATGGGAATATTATTCTTTCCTTCGTCCATAACCAAAGGATCAGGTAAAAAAGGAATGGATGGCATTTGATCAAAGTCTGGTGGAAGTTCTCCAGTTCTGTTAAGCCAATCCTTGAATGTTTTATCAAGATAGGATACCCTTCCTCTTTGAGTTGCATCAGGCGGTAAGAGAGATAGTATCCAATCCAATTCGGCTTTTCTTTTTAGTGAATCGGAGTGGTCATTATTCTCCGTTCGTCCGGAATATATATTTGGAATAAAAAATAAGAATAAAAGTCCTATCAAAACAGACTGTTTCATAATTTCAAGTTTTTATCTTATCATATAAAACATTAGCAAAACGTAAAAACTACATCCCAAAAATGCCATCTACTTGTAGTTCCTGATTCCATATATCAGACTGTTATTTGTCAAAGCCAAAAAGCGTCAGACACTTATGGAAAATATCCGTGTTTTGATAAATGCCTGTAAATTTCTGGGCACCGGCACCAAAAGTATATATCGGAACAGGGACAGCTGTATGTCCTTTGGTTGTAAATTCTGCTTTCACCTCCCCTTTGACTACATTTCCTCCATTCAAACCCATGCCACCTGTTTCATGATCGGCTGTAATTATTATGAGTGTATGAGGGTCGGTTTCTGCATAATCCAAAGCAACCTTAACGGCACGATCAAAATCCAATACTTCATTGATTATCCCTTCAGTATTGTTTCTATGTCCTTCACTATCAATCAATGATCCTTCTACCATAAGAAAGAACCCTTTTTCATTATTTTTTAAAATGTCGATCGCTTTTCCAACGGATTCTGGAAGAGCTTCCCCTCGTTTGGGATAAGCTGCGAGATGTACATCTGCAAGAAAGGCGACAAGCTTCTCTGCATTACTTTCTTTAATGCTATTCATGTTATAAACCACCTCATATCCCTTCTTTTTTAATCGATCAGTAAGATTTACCTTATCGGATCTATCCTCAAAATTTTTACGCCCACCTCCAATTAATACTGTAAAGTCGGTTTTCAGGAAATCTTCAGCGATCTCTTCTACCATACTACGCTTTGGTTGATGGGCTATAAATGATGCAGGTGTAGCATGTGTCACGTCGCACGAAACAACAATACCTGTGGAGAGTCCGTTTTCAACAGCATATTGCAAGATAGACTTTACAGGTGTATTGTTAGTGTCCATACCTATGGTTCCGTTATTGGTTTTAACCCCGCATGCTATTGCGGTTCCTGCTGCTGCCGAATCAGTAATATAATTGTTTGCCGAGTAAGTCTGGCAAAGCCCTACATATGTACATCTTTCGATATTTAGCGAACCATTATTTGCCGTGAGGCCGGCATACATCTGGCTGGTGCCCATTCCATCTCCAATAAGAAGAATAATGTTTTTAACTGCCGGATTATCATTCCTCTGTGATGCAAATATTGTAAAGTACTGACAATTGAGAATGATTATAGATAATAAGATTGATACGACTCTCATTTTATTAAATTTTTCCGTAAAATATTTTTTTAATAGAAGGATGAATATTTATAAAACTAACTCTTATTTATTAACTATGTAATAAAAAAATAGTAGAATCTTATGAAGAGCATTGAAATTACAGTTCTCGAATCATAATGTTTTTGTAATAAATTTGATTGCCATGATCCTGAATGAGAATATGACCATCTCTTTTTGTACCAAAGTCACTGTAATTTTTAAATTTGGTTCCCTCTACTAATTTTTTAAATTCCAGAGAATCAATATCTACATTCAGTACTACCTCTCCGTTTAACCAATGTTCAATTTTATTCCCCTGAACCCTGATCTTCATGGAATTCCACTTGCCTAGAGGCTTGATGTTTTTGTTCTTATCGGGTGCATATAACAGATATAATGCTGCTGTGGAACCTTTTTCGTCATCAAAACCAGGTATTTCATCCTGATGAAAATCATCGATTATCTGGTATTCAAATCCTATCCATTCCATTCTTCCATTTTCGTTATTTTCCATTTGATGGACAAAATATTTCACCCCCGAGTTGACAAGCTTTGTCATTTTAAATTCCAGTTTTAATTCAAAATCAGCATATTTTTTCTTCGTTATAATATCACCTCCCTTCCTTCCGGGTAGAAGAATTAGCTCTTTCTTTTTAATTTGCCATCCTTCATTTGGAAAGGGTGTTTTGCGGATACTTGTCCAATATACTGTGTCTTTGGCAGTCTTGAAAAGAGGTTGCCAGCAGCCATTGGTTTTGTAACTCTTCTCATTATTTGTTACCGTATGATTGTAGATATCCTTTGCGGTGATTTGTATAGAAAAGCAACTTAGTATGACGACGAAAAAAAACTTGTAGATCAAATGCATAGATATAAAGAATTATTAGTTGTTACATATCTGAACAATGTAAATGGTTGTTATGAAATGATATCATCTCCGGAAACTAATTTCCACGTCTTTCCTCCATCTGACGACATCAGCAAGACCCTGTGGGAATATTTTCTGTCATTCCTGTAAAACCAGTATGTAGACCAGTAATCATAGGAGATAAAGAGTCGCCCTCTACGGTCAATAGTCAGGCGATGACGGAAGTTACTGTAATGGGCTAAAGGTGCTTGTATCAATATTTGAGGCTCTGACCATTCTTCCCCTTGTTTTTTAGACATATACGCTAACGTTGCATAATGTGTATCGGGAAAAGGTTCTATATTATGCTGCCAGTATCGGAAAATGGTATGTAATGTATTCTCCTGGTCAGTGACAAGACCTAAATATGTTTGTGTTGAGTGAGGGATCTTTGGATCCAATAGGGATTCAGCTTTTGTCCAACCATTACTGACACTGAGAGGTTGTAAAGATCTTGCATATTGAAAAGGCCTGCCGTGTGTGCCTGTCAGTACGTGTATAAAGCCTTCACTGTCCATAGTGATACCGGGGATATTATGTATATCGTTCGGTGGAGGCCCAAATCCAACTAGAACGGGAGTAGTTAACGTTCTCGTTTTCTTGTCATACATACAGACAAAAACAGGTACACCCGGTATTTCTTCCCTGCTGATGTTTACGTTTGAGACCTCTCCCCAAACCATGAAAATTTTATCTTTATGAGATACGACTGATGAGGGGAGTCCTGAATGTGATGAAACACCGAGGCATTTGTCGGAAATTAAAACGGGCTGTTCCCATTCAATACCCTCCTTTGTTTTTTGGGGGATTAGCAGTTCCAGATTTCCATGTCTTCTCCAAAAATGTTGTCTATCTGCGCCGGTACGTGTATATTTCATGACAGGGGGTGGACCATCCGGTCTATTATGACCGGAAAAGTGCTCTATGTCGAAACCTGTGCCGGGTGAGCCGGGAATGGCGTACGGTCTAAAGGTGAACCCTTTATCGGTCGAGTGTAATAAGACCGTCTCATTATTTTTACGACCTAGTACATATACATCTCCATCCGAATCAAACGCGGCGATCGAACTTTGAAGACTTCCGGTAGATGTTTCATTCCATTTGCCATTATGGTAGGATAATATACTGTTATCAGATAAGACGAAAGGTTTATTATCGACGTTAAAATAAGGTTGGTTATTCACAGGATAATCAGGGGAATATCCGTATTGTTCTTGTTCATGAAAATAGGGTTTAAGTACGATAGGTATGTTCAAAGAAGGAGCCTCATCCTGTTTTTGCATTTTAGCATGTAAGGTAGAGTAAGTAGTAAATTTACCAGATGTTGCACGCAGGTGTACCGATTGATCTTTCTTATTTCCTTCCCAACTTAATATTACTTCTTGTCCCTGATTAGGATTGAGCTCAATTTCCTTATGGGATAGTTTTACATTCCATTTTTTTTCAGGGAATTCTAATTCCAACCTGACTTTTTTAGGAATGGCGCCGTTATTGTGAATTTTAAATACGGCAGATTGTTGATCGTCTTGTTCGCTGTAGGATGTATGACTATAGGGTGTTATTAACCAGCGATTGTCATGAAGATTAAACCAACTTTCGATATTGGGAGTCCAGAATGCTCCACCGGGATATTCACTGAAATAATCGGATCTATAATTAATATCCCATCGTGTTACCCCCTCTATTTCCACTTTAGCATGTGCCTTTGGAAAGTGAAGCTTCCAGGGAGTTGCAGCTCTTTCGCCATCTGTGATATGGTAAAAAGCAGTATCATTTTTAACCTCTAATGATGCAATATTCTGATCTTTTGCATCCTTGAGGTCTATTGTATTTATGTCATCCGGCAATTCGGTAATGAGTATATCAAATCCTCCCCGTTGAGGTAAAAAACATAAATCTGTTTCTTTTTCCGGATCAGCCAGTATAATGGGTTCTTCGTGATGTCGATCTTTATGCCCCCTTGAGGTTTCAATTATGTATTTCTCACAATTTGTTCTGAACCTCCAGGCTATGTTTTCACCATATCGATCATTTGATACTGTAACCATAACTGCATACATGCCGGGTCTATCCACATGTGTTTCCAGACGTATAATTTGATTGTCACTATTGTCAGAAGTATTCAAATCTTGTATCACTCTTCTGTCGGGACCGACAAAAACTGCCCGTAGAGTTTTTGATCGGCTGTTGTCCGTCAGATATTCTTTCTCTATTTCGACAGCGAGAGCTCCTTTGTGTGCATTAATAAAAATACCGCCGCAGCCTCCAAATTTCGGAGTCCATTCACCTATTGGGCGGTTATCTTTATTTATATCCGACGATGTGCATGAGGTTTGTAACCCTAAAATCATCAATAAAATAGCAGTCAGGAAGTGTTTCATATGATTAAATATTCAGTTGTATATTAAAGTGTATGGAGTTGAAATCATCCGGTTCCCGAACGCTGTTTCTCGTCAAAGCGAGCAAACAAGTTCAAGTGCGAAGAATTAGTGGAGTCAATTAACCTTTCAAAAAATTAAGTTCACTCCGGAAAGTCAAAATTTCCGGAGTGAGATTAATTTCTACATCATTATCCTACATCGGGTATCTTTTAATACTGATAGTCATTGTTCGTGCATTATTATTCACACTATTGACATAGATATATGCCCGGTATTTGTTATCAGCCGTTTGAGTCCAAATACCGTATTCAGCTCTTAAATCTATCGAATAATTGGGAGCATCAGAGATATTCAAGGTCTCAAAATCCTTATCATCAATATATTCACCGAATTGTAATCGTGCTAAATGCCGATCTCTTAATCCATATGTTTTTTGAATCAATGTGGAGTTGTTTATACCTGACGGGATAACTTTCCCTTGTAAAAACTCAGCATTTGCATCTGGTGAAATTAAAGCATGGTTAAAAGAAATTCCCGGGAGAGACCTGTATAGATAAACTAAATCGATCTTGTCTGTTCTTGATGAAATTTCTGTTTCATCGTAGACCTCCATATCGGCAATAGAAAAATAGCATTTATTATCGTTTGATAAAACAATGTCTCTTTTCATATCCATTTTTGTTACTTGATAAGGCCCCATTTGATAAGAGACACTTTCTCCAGTACTGGCAGTAGATGAAAATGTAAAGCTGACTGACTTACCTCTTGCACTTTCCGGAATTTTATAATAATACCTGAGTGTGGCTGCACAAGTATCTTTTGTGAAAGTTATTTTTGTGATATTATCGGTAGTTATGGAAGGTTCAGCTATAATGACTCCGATATCACTCCCTCCTTGATTAGTATGATAGGTCCGGTGCTCTAAAAAAGTTCCTTCTTCACCGGCTATGGATGCTTCCACTTCTGCAGTGAGAATCTTCCCTCTATCATATCCTAAGGCCATTGCATAGGCAAACTCAAGATCAAGTCCAATCACATTAGGTCCTATGGATCTTTTGATGCAATCATTCTGGAATTCAGCATTCGCCTCCGGTACAGTATATTCATTACTCTCGCATGAAATCAATATAAGAGAGAGCGATAATATTATAATGGATATTTTGTATTTTACACACATAACATTAAGGATTTAATTGTTGAACAGCTATTTTTACAGTGTAAACTTTTCTTACTTGCCGATTACCTGAGATAACAGTCCACTGTTTGGGTGAGTTTAAATTAGAGAAGTCTGTCCATCCTGTGATCTTAGGTTCTAATTTAGCATCTGTTACCAGGCTAAACTGGGGCCATAGTTTCTTCAAATCAGTACCCCAACGAACTTCAACATCTATTGTTTGAGCTAAAGTATCAATAACAGCATTTTTCGTTCTGACGGTTTGGTAATCTGTTCCTAATAATTCAAAGTTACTTACATAGCACTCTGCCCGGTCAGTTATCAATAACCCGTCTTCATCAATAGGATAGTCATAACAGCTTTGTAAACAGACAGCTACTAATAATATTAAGATACTATATTTTTTCATACATCATTTTTTTACGAGGTTAATATTTTACATCCAAGGTCTGTTTTGAGTCAAATTCGGATTTCTATCCCTTTCCGCAGGTGGAATCCGATAGATATAGCATTGTTCATATGACCTTTCAGAGGCATTATTAAAATACCTGTTTATTTGAGCTCCATGTGAGTCAATACGCCATACACCTTCAGAATAGGGCTCTCCCCATACCCTCTCCAATGCTCTCCAACGGCGTAGATCAAAGGGGCGATGTCCTTCTCCTAATAACTCAACAATTCTTTCTTGTTCAATTGCGTCAAAAAAGTCCTCTTTAGTGGCATATTTCTGCGGCTTTAGTGGAGGAAGTTTTCCCCGGTACCTTACTTTATTTACCAGTTCAACGGCATCCTGTTGAGGACCATAAGCCTCATTGGTTGCTTCGGCATACATTAAATAAACATCGGCTAATCTCATAACGGGCCAGGCATAATCTCCGGAGGCCCGATCTTCTCCGGGGTAGTTTCGTAGAAATTTTCGATAAACATATCCGGATCTTGCGGTTCCATGTCCCGTATATGTAATATATTCTACTCCATCTATTACAATGGGAGCTGTCCATGTATTATATATGAACGGAGTCCATCCGGCATACTGAAAATCCACTATACCCATAATCATTTCGTAATCCCACAGGATGGAAGACTTCATTCTGTAATCTCTGTCGGCATAGCTCTGCGGATTCAATGCAGAGTTTTCAGCTGTTCTGGCATCGGGATTGGTCGGATGCATCGGTATCAATGGCTCACAAAAATCTCCGGTGATAATGGATTGGTATCTGTCTGCTATTTCATAACGGGGAAATACCTGTAGTTGGCTATTCATGAGTTGACGTCCACCAAGAGCTCTCATTAATGATTCACCTTGCCCTGAGCCTTGTCCACCATGCGTGAAACACATGAGTACTTCTGAATTTCCATTTGCAGGCGGTATAAACAGGTGAAAATAATTAGGAAGAATTTCAGCTTTTCCTAATTCGTCAATCTCTCCCGGTTCTCCATTCCTGAATAATATTAATCCGAAATCTTGGATAACCTTTTTTAAATCATTTGCGGCACCTATATACGCTTCTCTGGCTTCCTCCTTATCAGGGGTGAAGCCATCCAGTTCAGGCCATCCAAAATTATTCCATGAAGCCCAATAGAGTTGTAATTTCCCTCTGAAAGCCAAAGCTGCAGGTTTTGCAGCACGACCTAAAACCGGAATTTGATCCGGCAGTTTTTCAAATGCGTAGGTGAAATCTGCATATATTGAGTCTTTGACTTGTTTCAATGGTGTTCTTGTCATATGCTCCACTTCAGAGTTATCATAAATAATTCTACCAATATACGGAACATCACCCCATAGGGAAATTAATCTAAAATAGATCATACCTCTTAATAAGCGGGCTTCGCCTATTACGGTCTCAAGTTCACGTATTATTTCCGGGGAAGTGTGATTGGGAAGCATTTTTTCTACATTTTCAATTACATAGTTTGTTCGATGTACTCCCCCGTAAAGATATCTGTACATAGAATCAAAAGAACCTCCATAACCGCTTGGGTTAAAATTTCCATTAGTGAATCCGTCAGATCTTACAATCGCTGTGGTATTTAAAACTCTCTGGTATTCTCCCTGGCCGTCCCACCATAAATCCCACTCAAATAATGATCGGACATCCGCGTAAGCACCCATCAAGGCAGTTGTTGCATCGTCGGTGGTTTGCCAAAAAGCAGCAGCACCTAATTCGGTGGTAGGTTGGCGATTTAAGAAATCGTCATTACACGAAAAGCATAATAGTATGATGATAACTGGTAATACTCTTTTCATACCTGTAGGAAATATTTTTCTTTTCATATCTTTAATTTTTTATTTTATTTAAATTCCAACTTGCAAGCCTAATGAATATGACTTCACTAAAGGATATGCATCATTTATATCCTTTCCTTGTATTTCGGGATCAAGCCCTCTGTATCTTGTAAGTGTGAATAAATTTTCACCTGATATGAAGAATCTTATGTCGCTAAGTCCCAATCTGGATAAGACTCTTTTACCTCTAAGTGTGTATCCGATCTGTATATTCTTTAATCGCATATAGCTTAGGTTGTCTAACCAGAATGTTGTTTCTGCTGTGTTGTTACTGCCACCTCCTAATCTTGGCCAACTACCCCCTCTGTTTTCGTGACTCCAGGGATTGTCAATATGCCACTGACTAAAGGCATAACTTGTAGTAGGAGGGTTCACAGAATTATAACGGACTAGCCAGTAATCCTTACGCCCTGACGCTCCGGTTAACAAAGTGGAGAAATCAATCCCTCTCCAACTCATATTGACTGTGAAGCCGAAATTGGTGCGAGGCCTGTTCTGATCTATATCTGGATAAGCTTTTCGGTCATTACCATCAATCCGTCCGTCTCCATTCAGATCGAGTCTTAATAAATCTCCAGGAGCTGCACCTTGGGGGGTACTATTGTAAATATCATCCCAGGTTTGTGCTATTCCTTTGTCTTCGTAAGAATATAGAAAACCATATGGCATATTGATAAATGTTGAACCTCTGCCTAAATATTCATTCCAACTTTCCAGACGATTTCTGTTATGCGCAATATTCAAATGTAAGTTATAGGAGAAATCGGATATCTTATCTTGCCATCTGAAGTTTCCCTCTATTCCCCGATTCCTTAAGTTACCGATATTTGTCCTTGGTGCTGTATATGCCCCCGTTAAATGTATGGACATTTCAGAAGGACGATTCATTCCTTTGGTTAATCTGTCATAATAGTCAATTTCAGCTGATAGTCTGTTATTTAAAAATCCGAGATCCAGACCTATATTTGTTACATAGGTACTTTCCCAAGATAAATTTCTATTGATCATCTTTCTATTTACAAACCCTTTGACTATTTGCCCATCAATTACATAGTTCATGGTGGTTAATGTTTCCTGTTGTTCGTACCGCCCTACGCCACTGTTATTTCCTAAACCACCGTATGAAACACGAAATTTGGCATTATCCAAAAAACTCTCTGTAAATTTTTTAATAAAATCTTCTTCTGAGAATCTCCAACCTAGAGAACCTGAAGGAAAGAATCCGTACTGGCGATCACCGATAAATCTTGAAGACCCATCATATCTGGCACTAAATTCGAGGAGATATTTATTATAAGCATTGTAATTTAAACGTCCTACAAATGAGCGCATTGCTTCTTCATTTGAATTTCCTCCGGTTGATTGTATTGAGACTAAGGCCGCATCGATCTCATGCAATGAGGGATGTAACCTGTCGTTCCTTGATGCAGATTGGGCTCTGTTGTACCAATACTCTTGACTAAACACTAATAGGGCGTTTATCTGATGATTTTCATTTATCCGTTTATCATAGTTTAACAGACTATTTAATTGGGTTTTATAACCTGTATTTGTGTAATTTTGGATAGGTGTACTCTCTGTGATAAACCACCGATCGGTTAAAGATGCTGTTTGGAAATTATAGGCCCGAACAGGTATGTGTGCAGTATACCTAAACTGGTTATAGTAATTGATAGTGTAATCAATCCGAGCCCTTAAATCTTTAATTGGGAACCATTCAATAAAAAGAGAAGGATTTATTTCCTGCCTATTCTGACTGTTTCTTGCATTATTGTAGGATTGTAATGGGTTAAATACTAGTAGATTCTCATTGTATGCCATTTCTCCTCCATAATAACCTGTAACGGGGTCGTAGGGCGTTATTCCAGCTATTGAAGCTCTGAGGTCAGTACCAACACTCCCTTGTGTGAATCCCTCGGTTCCTGCATAATCCCAAACAGACCAGTTCCCGCCGAAGCGTGTACCGATCTTTAGGTTATCTCTTAAAGAATAGTCATAATTAAATCTGGCATTATATCTTCGGTAATCATTGTTGATTTGTAACCCTTGTTCATCCATGACACCTATAGATACGAAAAAGTTTGATTTTTCATTACTGCCAGATGCGGATAGATTATAGTTCTGCATTACTCCATTCCGGATAATGATATCCCACCAATCGGTATTCGGATATCTAACAGGATCGATCATGCCCAAAGCCATCCATTGATCAATGGTCCCGTCTTTAAAGTTTAAATTTTCTCGCAAAATCCCTGTGGATTGAGTTACCTGGTGGAGAGTTAAAGATCTAGGATAATCAGGTAAAAAAGCATACATGTCAGTGGGTTTCGATAAGGTTAAATTACTGGAAAATTCGAACCTCGCTTTTTCTTGATTACTCCCGGATTTTGTGGTGATTAAAATTACCCCATTTGCTGCCCTTGATCCATATATTGCTGCAGAACTTGCATCTTTTAATACAGTAACGCTCTCTACATCATTGACATTCAGTCGGTTCATATCTACGTCGGGCATGCCGTCTACTACTATTAAAGGATTCGCATCGTTTACAGTGCCCAAGCCCCTTATTAACAAGGACACATCATTCCTTCCCGCCATACCTGTATTTTGGCTAATAGCCAAACCGGGCAGTTGACCGCTTAATGCCGTAGATAGATTGGTTACCGCCCTACTCGCTATTTTTTCATCAAGTTGAACGGTCGCAACAGATCCGGTTAAATTTACTTTTTTCTGTGTACCGAAACCAACAACTACAACCTCATCCAGAACACTTGTTTCTTCAGTTAATACAATGTTAATTATCGATTTATTCCCTACATTGACTTGTTGTTCTTCGTATCCGATATAGGAAAATTTCAAATCAGAGGTACCTGACCTAACTCTGATTGAGTAATTACCATCGATATCAGTAACTGTACCATTGGATGTCCCTACTTCCTGTATAGTTACACCTATTAGTGGCTCGTTGTTGATATCCATTACTTTACCTGTAACAGCAATACTGTTTTGTGAGTAAATAGAAGTCACAATGGTAAAGTGAAGCAAGAATGTACATAAAAAGGTCTTCAAGTAAAAGATTTTTTGTACAGTGAATTTCGATAATTTGATTTTCATGAGTCAAATAATTTATTATTTAAATTTTTTCACAGTGAAATTTGTTGTACAATTAATGAGTACTCTAATTTAATGTATTGAAACTTTCACTAATACAAATTAAATCTATTGTACTTGCAACATTGCTTAACATTCCGCATTTATATACTCAAAAGACGTAAAAATCTTGTTTGATGGTTCCAATCCCAAAATTCCGTAGATCAATCTTTTATATTCTTCATTGCTAAATAACTCATTAACCCCATGGCCATTTCTATACACTCTTCGTTAATTTCCATTGTAGGAGTATGCAATGTGGGATTTGTCCTGTCCGGATAACCTGTACCGAGTAGATAAAAACAGGAACTGAAATTCTGGGCATAATAGGCGAAATCTTCTGATGCCATCCATATATCTGTTTCAATGATATTAGTGTCGCCGATGTATTCCCTCATATAGGAATACACTTTGTCGGTTAAGGTTTCACAGTTATAAAGACAGGGGTAACCTCTTTTAATGTCTATATCGCATTCGCAGCCTAATCCGTACGCTACTGATTTTGCTATCTCTGTAATTTTTTTATGTGCTTCTCCACGCCAATGCTCATCCATGGTACGAAAGGTTCCTTCTATAAAAACGGTATCGGGTATTATATTTGTCGAACCATCTGCATTAATCTTTCCAAATGATAAGACTGTCGGCGTTTTAGGATTATTGTATCTGCTGACAATTTGTTGTAGTGTGACAATAATTGTAGATGCGGCAATGACTGGATCATTATTATTGTGAGGTTCGGCTCCATGTCCCCCTTTTCCGATTACTTTTATTCTTACTTCATCCATGGAGGCCATAAACCTCCCTTTCCGGATCCCTACTTTCCCGCTTTCAATGGAAGGCATTGTATGTTGTCCGATAATAGCATCGATTTTAGGGTTTAATAGAACCTCTTCCTGTAGAATTTTAATTGCTCCGCCCGGTAGTATCTCTTCGGCAGGTTGAAAGATCAACTTTACAGTTCCATTGATTTTCTTCTCTAATCTTTTGAGTATATGTGCTACACCGAGTAAAGATGCAACATGCAGGTCATGTCCGCAGGCGTGCATCACTCCCTGGTTGATCGACTTAAAAGCCAAGTTCGTATCTTCCTGGATAGGGAGAGCATCCATATCTGCACGGAGGGCTATTGTCTTAGCCGTTTTATGATTACCTTCCAGTGTGGCTATTACACCAGTATCTGCAACAGGTATCCAGGGTATTCCCAATTCATCTAACGATTTCTTTATAAAGGCTGAAGTTTTGAATTCCTTAAAAGAAAGTTCAGGATGCTGATGTAAATACCTTCTCCTGATAAGAATATCATCCCTAATCTCAGAAGCAATTTTTTTTATTTCATCTTTTAGTGGCATATGTCGTTGGCTATAAATTCTTTCACATAATCGTCATCCGTCCATTTCTTATATTGAGAGATAACCCTTTCTATTTCGACTATTTGGCCTTCAGATAATTTCTCTTTGGGATTCAGACACCAAATTCCTTTCAATAATCCCTGTTTTCTCAGTACTTCATGGATCCCTGCGATAGAACCTTTGAAATTATTGGCCACATCAAAGATCGCGGCATTCATATCGGTAACTTCAATGGCTGTTTTCAGTATTTCTTCATAGTCCAGGGTTTTATTTTTCAATCCATTCTTTATATCATGAAAAAATTCAACCGATTTTTTTGTCCAGACTGCATAATGCCCTAATAAGCCACCCACAAATCTTTTTTCAATTAGCTGATCTCCCGCATGAATTACATAAGGAGTAATTAAGTCCAACACAATATTATCATCATTGCCGGTGTAAAGGAAAATTTCTTCATTTCTTTTGGAATTACAGATTGCCCGGACAACGTCTATAGTGTGATATCTGTTGAAAGGGGCGGTTTTAATAGCGTAGACATTATCAATATTACAGAATTCCTTCCAGAACGAATAACTAAGTATTCTTCCACCAACGGAGGGTTGGAGATAAAACCCGAATACCGGAATTTCTTTTGCTACAGCTTTAGTCCGGTCAATGAGTTCTTTCTCCGACAGTGAATCTAAACCTCCCATACTAAGAAGTCCTAAATCATAGCCAAGGTTTTTTGCAATACAGGCTTCTCTGATTGCTTGTGTTGTTTGGCCGCAAATACCAGCCACTTTTATAAATGAGTCTCCTGGATTTACTCTTTTAATCTCATCAGCTGTTATTTCCAATACTTTTTCAAAATAATTGTATTCCGGATGTCTGATCTCAAATTGAGTAGTATGAACTCCTATTGCTATCCCGTCGACACCACATGAAATATAGTAGCGGGTCAATCTTCGCTGTGCTTCTTCATCAATAGTTAAGTCTTTATGTAAAGCGAGAGGGTGGGCAGGAATGACTCCTCCTTCTCTTAATCTTTCCAGAACTTTTGGATTTAGTGTAGCATTCATGATGATAATCAGTTAAAATTTTCCTTTTCTTTCTTGAAAATGGGTTGGTTTTTCTTTTATCTTTCCTCCTTCGATAACCCAGTGACTGATAAGATTTATCATTTGTCCCAGACTGATATGGGGATATCCGAAAAGTCTGAAACATTCGGCTGCATTGCTTAATAAAGCGTTCGACGCCTCGATACCGGTAAATTTTGGTGTTTTATTAAAAACTTTCCCGAATTCTTCGGCAATCCATCTTACAGATATTGTCTCCGGTCCGGTAATATTTACAATTTTACCCGGTACAGAGCAATGGAGTAGCGATCTGATCGCAATTTCGTTAGCATCTCCCTGCCAGATTACATTGACATTACCCATCGTTAGATCGATTTCTTTTTCCCCATAGACTGACCTGGCAATTTCCAACAATACACCATATGAAACATCATTCGCGTAATTTAGCCTATATATTAGGATAGGGGTATTGTACTTTTTGGAAAAATATTGAAAAATTCGTTCTCTTCCCAAACAAGATTGGGCATACTCTCCTATAGGAGAAGCCGGCATATCCTCAGTCATTCCTCCTGATGTAACAGGAGATAATGGATAAACATTCCCCGAAGAGAAGACCACGATATTGGATTGTTTGAATTTCTGAGCAATTATACCGGGCAGGAATGTATTCATTGCCCAGGTATAGGATTCGTTTCCGGTTGTACCAAACTTGTGGCCCGCCAGATATATTACATTAGGAGTATCTGGTAATTTTTTGAGATCATCTTCATTCAACAAGTCCGCTTTAATGGTTGTAATACCACACTTGTTCAAATCGTTCCAAACGTCGGGGTCAGAAAATCTTGATACGGCAATGATCTGTTTCTGAATGTTTGTTTCATTGATAGCTTCCTTTGCCAGTTTCGCCATTGCAGGCCCCATTTTGCCACCTGCTCCCAGAATAAGAATATCACCATCAATTTTAATAATGTCGTTCAATAATTGAGAGGATGGTTTCAAATATTCTTGTAGTATAAACTCTTTGTCAAACGTTTTCATATGATTAAAACTATTTATTTTCACTAAAGTTAAATATTTGCTCGCCATGGAATAATTCAAATGAGCTTGTCTTCTGCTCGTCTGGCTTAACGCAAATAGTTTAAAGGTATCATATGGAACTCGCAGTAAACATGTCCTTGTGTGAGAACAGTTATTCTGCTCGTTTCATCGCTTTCTATTTTAAAAATATATCGATAAAATTAAATATTACCAACACGATTATAATACATAACCCAAGAAACCCCGATACTTTTAGAAAAGATCCTATTCTATTTTCTTTCATGACTTTTTTATCGTTTGCAATTATGAACATGGCAATTCCGATGATGGGAACAATAAAAATAGTAATACTCTGAGCAAAAACGATCAGCTCTAATGGTGCATTGCCAAAGAGGAGCGCGATAATAGCTCCAACGGTCATCACAAGAGCTATCAGTAATTTAGTTTTATTAGAATTGAAACTACTTCCAAACCCTAGAGCATCACTCATTAAAGTTCCTCCAATGGTGGCGTTTCCAACTACAGAGGAAAAACCTGCGGCAAACAGCCCGATTAAAAATACCGCAGAAGCGGCTTCTCCAAAAGCCGGCCGTAGTGCCAGTGACATATCTGTAGCTGTCTTCACTTCAACTCCCAATGGTTGGAGAATTGCGGCCGCGCAGATCATTAAGATTGCACTCAACAGACCCAATACAATGATTCCAGTTAGACTACTATTGCGGGAAATCTTTTCGTCTGAACTTACATTGATTTTCTTTCTTTCCTGTACTAAATAGGAGGTGTAAAAGGCCCCGACAATTGAAAAACAAGATGCGATGAAAGCAATAATTAATCCCATAGATCCGATAGGCACTTTGGGAATAACAAAGCCGGAAATAACTTTACTAATGTTGGGGTTTACCTCGAAAAGAGTAATTAAAAAAGCCAATAGCATCATACCAATCAGAAATATCATCACTTTTTCCAGAACCTTATAAAAGTTTCGAAAAAAAAGCAGTGCTATGCCAACACAATTGAAGAATATAATCCAGATGTTGTTATTTGTATTGGTTAATTCTCCTATAGCAATTCCCACGCCCACAGAGTTTCCGGTTTGGAATGAAGTACATACCAGGAAAATACCTATTCCTACTATGGCTGCAAATTTTCTCCCCCATTTTTCACCAATCACCGTCAGTAAGGATTTGTCAGTGCCTAACCCGATACGTTCTGCTATGAGGGTATACACTGCCATAAAAAATATAGCAATAATGATGATCCATAGCAAGTCATAACCAAAGTTTGCTCCTATCTTCGAAGTAATAGTTAATTTGCTGGGACCAAATACTAAAGCACCGACAATCAAACCGGGACCGATGGTGTGTATCCAATTGAATCGCTTCATATTCGTTAAAGTAAAATATTTTATTCTTGTGAAAACTCTACATTTGTTTGAGGATATCCCCTTAGTTTTAGAAGAAACTGTGGATCTATTTCATCTTTATAAAACTCAATAATATTTTTATTCAATGAAGTATTACTGTGATTGAAATCCACATTCTTGTTTAATTGTATAAAACCTATTTTATCAAATAAATCGATCCTTTCTTCTCCAAAATAAACAGGAGGATTTACGATACAATTGGAGAAAAAAATACCACACGTAGAAGAAAGCGAATATGCAATTTCTATTTCATTCCTGATCGCAGGATTAAATTCGCAGTTCGAAAAAACAAACCGGCCTTTTAGGGGTTTGTCTTTATTCCCTGTAATATTTGTAATACTACATTTCTCAAAAAAGATATTTGCAATATATCCATCGTTTTGTATTGCGATATTGGAACAGTTTGAGAATAATATGGAAGGATATAAAGAGTTGTTGTACAGTGCTTTTTCGGGTGATTGCATCGTAAAATGGTACTGATTGATCTCTTTAGACAAATCTTCTAACTGGATGTTGTTAAAGTTGAGAATAACATTGGTCTGTAAAATATTATTCTTATAACCTCCATATTTATCAACTTGATACCCTCCTTGATCGGGAACAGACAATAATCTGATCCCTTTCTTTCTGTCAATCACCTCAATATTTTTGAACTTGATAAAGTTGGGAAAGTAAAGTCTTTCTCCATGTTCCATTACAGAAAATTGCGGAACTCTCATCACCCAGCATGTTGCCTCTTTTTGTTCCACCCCACTGAAATCAACCTTGAAGTTTTCTATCCGGATGTTCCTGCCAAAACGTATTGGGTACTTATAGTCGAAATTATGTGGTGAGAAATTCAAAATAGATATATTGGGAAGGTTCCGACTGACTTTAAATAGACTATTTGTGATAGTAATATCTCCATCCCATCTGGAGCCATAATCGCTTCTGAAATTAATAAAACTTGTACCGGCACAACTACTGTTATTTATTATCAGGCTGCCACCTCCGGTGGCAGTGATCCCCCTTTCTCCAATGTGAGAATCCAAAATGGATAGATTCCAGCAGTGGAAATGAATATCTACCCTATTTAAGAGGCAGTTCTCAATTTTAAGGTCTTTATTCAGGTTAGTTCCAAAAACACCCCAGTGGTTTTGGCTCCCTTCTGCGGTTACATTTTTGAAATGGCTTTTTAGAACACGACCCATTGAGATACCATATGTTCCACTATGTACATTATTTCCACTTTCTCTTGTATATAAATAGGGGGTCAATCGCACGTTTTCTAACCTAACGTCATACACGTTTGAGAATGAATAAAATCCATTTCTCGGGCTTGTGGTTGTAGTGTCTTCTTTCCCCGGCTCTAAACCAATCCACTGGTTTGAAATGGTAGTCCTGCTTCTTCTTACCTGGATACCATTTTTATAATACCCTCTTCTGGAAGAGGGGTTCTCTCCCGATAAATAAAAAATGCCTCCCTGTAGATGCAAGTAATTCTTATCAACGGGATAGGCTGTCAGTTTTGTGTAGTTTTTAAATGACCAGGTGATATCTCCGATCACTTTCCCTGACTCTTCCACATAGAAAAAGTCTTCTCTTGCCCATGATTGACCTTTATAGGATGCACCAGCACGAAATCCAATTCTATCATTCGAATCTGTAATAATAATCAAGTGATTTTTATATGGTTTCAATGTAGGAATGACCATTTTATCCGAATTTAAATCTAATAACAATTTTTTCTTTTCTTCCGCGGACAGCACTATATTTTTCGGATTCTCTTTCGATGTTACTTCAAAACGAAAATCTGTCAGGCTATTATATTTCTCATCAATATGAAAAACGGTATTACCCCAGTCAACATCTGTCTGTATGATAATCTTTTCATTCTCCTTTAACCAGAACTCTCCTTTATGATTAACTATGGGGATATTTCTGGCATTCGCATAACGATGTGCTTTTGAAATCTGAACTGCATCATTATTGATACTATCTCCTTTTGCTCCAAACATTTTATAATTGATTGTTTGAGGTTCCAGAAGAAATGCTTTCAGACCGTTTGAAAGTGTTATATGGTATTCTTCTAATGAAGAATTTCCCGGGTCGACATATTTTATAATATAATCAGCAGCACCACCATCATTTATTTCGTAGTAACCTAAAATTCTGGCTATGTTATTTACCGCCAACCCGTCGTCATTGATTAGCTCATTTACCGTAGAAAATACAATGAGTGGTGTTTTTAAATCGCTACGGTATAGACCTGATGGATAACTTTTAGAGAGTGGAACTAAAAATAAGATCAAATAGAGGATTGATTTAGATTGAATAGATGTTTTTTTTGAATGGGTGTGTATCATTTCTTTTCCTTGTTAGATTATAAATCCCGACCATCTTTTTAGAGGTTAATTTCAGGAAATCCCTCCTTATTACTATCCATATTTTTCACAATACGAATAAACGCATTTAAGGTTATAACCTATTGTTATATTTCGCATAATTATACTCAAAACACGAAAAAGAACAGGTCACTTCAAAAACCATTCAAAAAAAGAATACACTATTTCATTGGATTTGGCATTGGGACTATGTTCGGGTCTGTTACTCATGCCCACCCGATAACTATAGCCTAAGAGTTTATTAACCGCGATGGTATGATTTAAGGGGATCCAACGCTCAATAGGATCGGAAGAGCCACCCGACACAAGAAAAGGACGAGGTGCCATAAGAGCATGCAATTCATGAAGATCATATCCTTCTCTTTGTAATTTTGGATACAAGCCTTTAGCATGTGCTCCGGTTTTATTCCATGTATTCTCCCAGGGAGGAGGGTAGTACCCTAAATACCACGGTTCCCAGTAATTGACTGCAGATCCTTTCGTCTCATCAAACACGATACCTGGATCGATCCATACGGCTGCCGCAAATTTCTCGTATAAACAGGAGGCAAACATAGCCCACTTACCGCCATAGGAATGTCCGACTATTCCAATTCTCTCCGGATCCACCTCTTCTAATCCGGCAAGCGCTTCCAATGCATTTGCTGCTGCATATGCTAATGTTGATAATGGTTGAATAATAGCGTTTTCCCTGTCAGGATAATAGATGGAATATGTTTTATCTTGAGTCGTTTCTGTAGTCCCTATCGACAGTGTGACAAATCCTCTTTTAACCAATTGATAAGCAAAATCTCTGTATGATTTATCTCCTATTCCTACAGCTGTCTCGGGTTCGTAAAAAACCGAGATCACGGCAGGCCTTTCTTCGGATGCATCTGGAATCAACAGATAACCTTCAGTTTCTTCGTTGGGAGTCCAGTAGAATTTTACCCGGTATTGTGTGAAGTCTTCACGTTGAGTTGTTTCCAATATTGTGAATTGTTGATCTCCTATAATAGGAGGCCATTCTCCCATCATTTCCATCCACCGGGTGCGAATCTCTTCACGTCTTTTTTCCCAATCAATTTTGTTTTTTACAACTGTTCCATCGTAGAATTGCAAAGGGGTACGGTAACCATGGAAGCAGTACTCATATTCTTTTGGAGGGTGCAGATACGGAGCAATTGTGAGCCATGAGTTTTCATTAACCTCGAAGAGTGTCACTTTCTCAGGGATCTTTACCGTATGATGTGCAGCAAGTTGTGATATTTTTACCTGAAGTTCATGCATCTTGATTGCCATTCTTTCTCCTAATACTCTTGCAGACTTACTATCTAGATGGGTTCTATCTCCATTATGGGCTAGTTCTTCTGATGTGGCGACAGCCGAAAGAGGAACTATACCGGGCAATTTATTTAATTCTTTATTGATGAGCATATAGTTTTCTCGATAATAACCTAATTCGCCAGCTACAAATGGTACTTTAGGGTGTCCAATTTCATTCCTAAACAGGGTTATAAGTTTCTCAAGCTTTTCGATATATACCTTAGCTTTTTCGCCATTGCTATCACCTTCTCCCTGATGCCAGATTATACCTTTTATAACACCGTATTTCATTGCTACATGTAATCTTTTGACAGCATCGTCATAGGGATAGTATTGCCCATCATAAGCGTCTTTTCCCGGTTGCCACATGTCAATGCTTGTACCACCTACAGCACAAGGGATTAATCCTATTTTTACATTCCTGTTTTTTTCAAACTTAAACATTTTTTGTGCAAATGCCAATCCGGGGCCTACTCCAACTACTTTAGGTTTGTCGAAATGGAGAGGATCTTTGGCCATGACCCATTTATTTTTATCGGTCAACATTAAAATGCGAGGATTGTTGGGCATGGATAATGAATCTATTTTGCCTCTTCCAGCCATATTTGATTGCCCCACCAACAAATAAAGGTGAAAATTGGGATCTGGTTTTATTTCGCCTATATGTAGTGATTTACATGAACATGTAGTTAAAACGAAGAGTAGATATAATATAAGATTGCTTGATTTCATATTATAGATTTTGAGGGATTATATTTCATTATACCTTTATAAAGATATTCTTTTTATACAAGAAATATAACACCACCCCCAATACCCATAATCCAGAACATATCAAACCCGTGAAGTGCATCAATAGATCGGAACCTGTCGTTATCAGACATGTTGTTCTTACTGTTCATCGTAATAATGTAGTATTGAGGATATAATTACTGAACAATTAACAATTCAGATAAAACGGAGAGGTATTATACTTTTAGTTCCCATCCTTTTTCGTAATTTCTTTTCCAGAATTTTACAGCCTCTTTGTCATTTACAATCGTACCATTGTTATTTACCTTTACCGCTCTTCCAACTCTGTGAGAAATATTAGCCAGTTGTACAAGCTGAGTGCTCATGCAAGCCTCCGTTAAAGGGGAATTTAATTTATCGCCTTTACGGATGGCATTAAAGAAGTTTTGGAAATGATAGGCATCAAGGCTCTGTGTAGGATTTACTAGATTGCCTTCTTCAAATACCATTTTGCTGTCGACATGTTTCACTAATTTGTTGTCCAGGTCAAATACTTTGTATTCATTTCCTCCTCCAATTGTCATGCTTCCTTTACTACCATAGAAGGTTACTCCGCTGGCATAGCCTCCTATATCTGATCGTACACAACTTTGACTTTCCCAGGTCATCACTTTGCCATTGGCGAATTTTAAGTTAACCAATTGAGTATCGGGTGTTTCCCAGTCATCCTGATAATGGTATCTACCTCCGATGGAATCCACAGATACTGGATAATCCAATTGCATCCCCCAACGTAATAAATCTACAAAGTGCATCCCATTATTCAGCGCTTCTCCTGTACCCCAGTGCCAGACCCAATGCCAGTCGTAATGAACAACATTGTCTTTATAAGGTACTCTAGGGGCTGGTCCCTGCCATAGTTCCCAATTTAACCAGGTTGGTATGGCTGTTGTTTTACCAATTCCCATGGAAGGACGTTTATTGTAATACCAGCTTTTACCATAATGGATATCACCGATAATACCTTCATGCAGTTCTTTCATTGCATACGCCACATTGGGCCATGAGCGTCTTTGGTTCCCTACCTGGACTACCTTTCTATATTTCTTTTTAGCTTCAATTAATATACGATTTTCATCCGGATTATGACTTGTGGGCTTTTCCAGATATACATGTTTTCCGGCTTTCATGGCCATCAGTGCTCCTGCAGCATGCCAGTGATCCGGAGTAGCGATAAAGACTGCATCAAAGTTGTCAGACTCCAACATTTTTCGAATGTCTTCATGTGCTCTTGGTTTGTTGCCTGCTGTTTTTTCAACGGTAGCGATGCATTTTTCAATAGAGCGGGTGTCAACATCACAGATATCGGTCACTATACAACCTCTTTCTTTTTCATTGGCAAATCCTCTTGCTAACGCATTCCCCCTTGCATTAACACCCACTCCGGCAATCCGGATACGGTCATTTGACCCCATAATATTCCTATAGCTCGATGCACTAAAGCCGGGCAAAACTCCTCCAAGAGATATTGCAGAGGTGCCTATGGCTACATTCTTGATAAATTGTCTTCTTGTAGTCATAATAATATGTTTTTATATGATTTTTTTGTTTTCCTCATCCCAAAATACTTGTCGTTTCTCAAGATAAGAACGATGCGCCATTAAGCACGCGACTCCTTCTTCATAAGCAACTTCTATATTGGTGCTAGGCGTCTTGTTTTCACGAATACAGTTAAGCCATTCACGTAAATGCAAATGTGTTACGTCTATTTGTCGACCATTGATAACGGTGTTTGTCAATCCACGGTCGGCATAGTATTTCTCTGATGCCGATGTGACTGCATCTATCTGTCCTGCATTCGGATTGAAAGAGAGCATTGGAGAACCAGTTTCAATCAATCCGGATGCTATCCCTTTTTTATATTGCGTTGAATTCCTATCTACAGTTATTTTAATGTTTTGTCCCAGTTCCATTGATGCGTCGTGTCCCATGAAGACTCTTCCGCGATTCCTGCTGGAAGCAAGATTTCCACTATACATTAATGTCAGGTCTTTTTCAGGATATTCAAATACACAGTGCAAACAATCGGGCATTTCACGATTATCCTTCCAGTAATATATGCCACCTGAAGAGGAGACAGATTTAGGTATACCGATTCTGAGTAGTTGATTGACTGCATCAAATTCATGCGTAAATAACTGACCGATCATACCGGTATCATAAGCAAACCATTTAGTCCAGTTATAAAACCGATCGATACTAAAAGGAACATATGGTGTATTTCCTAACCATTGTTTCCAATCGATGCTTTTCTCATCTCCGGGTTTGGGGTTACCTTTATTATCCAGATGCCTTATCCACGCTCCTTCCGCTGTATTACGGTTACTGGTCGTTTCTATAAGGGTGATTTTACCCAACACATTTTTATCAATAATTTCTTTAGCTTGTTTAAAAACAGTGCTTTGTGTAATTTGATGTCCTAACTGAAAAGTAATATGGCTGTCTTTTACCACACGATATAGTTCATTCAGTTCCTCTTCAGTGTGAGCTACACTCTTTTCCAGATAAACATGTTTTCCCGCTTTAGTAACGTCGATAGCCATATGTCCGTGATGATGGTCGGGAGTTGAAATTATTACTGCATCAATATCTTTATCGGCAAGCATTTCCTGATAAGTATGATATCGTTTGACAGGAAGGGGGGATGCTCCCGATCGAATATTATTATTAGCTATGGTTAAGCCACGCTCGGCATGTAAATCGAATACATCACAAATCCCGGTGATGGCAACATGAAGATTTTCCTGTTCCAACCAACTTTTTAGTGTATTGTTGTTTTCTCTTTTCTTAACCTCTTCAGGATGCATGAATCCCAGTCCTGCAGATAATTGTTCTGCACGCCGTCCAAATCCTATGATCCCTATCCGGATTATATCCTGTTTCTGTTCTCTGCCATACTCCGGAATAGAAAACTCCATTTTATCTAGTCCTAATTCCTGAATAATACGTTGTCTTTTATTCTTGTCATAGTCAATCTTCTTGAGCAGTTCGAAACCGAACAACCCTGCAACCGGAATTCCTGCGAATGCTTTCAAGACATTCCTGCGTGAAACGTCTTTCGACGTTTTTTTTGTATCCTCTGAATGAGAACTCTTGCTGTTGAAGTTTTCTTCTTTTGAGTTGTTATCTTGTTTTTCCATTTTGAAGTTTCCTTTTATTGCGAGAATAAATAAAAAAATCTAATCCGAATATTTTGCTTGTTGGGAAAAGGGCTAATCCAAAAAGAGCGATCGCCTCAATCAATGTTCTATTAACAACCAGGTTACTCCCGTCGACAGGGAGTGTATATTCATACCCCACCAAAGGAGGAACACTCAGATAATAGATAAAGACTAAAAATGATCCTATAATTGCCGCCGGTTTGAAGAGAAAACCAAAAATCAATCCTACTCCTATGGCCATTAATCCCCAGATATTCAAAAAATCGATTATGGTCAGCAAATTGGCATTTGAGATAATCCAATTTGAAAGACCCGATAAAATCCCTTGGGATTCCTGAAGGAAATTTGCGGATGTCCATTGTGGATTTAAAACTTTCGATATTCCTTCGTACAGAATATGCCAACCAACTACAAACCGGAGTATGAGTAAAAATATAAGTTGAGACTTCGAATAATTATTTTCGCTTATCATTGCCATTGATTTATTTTTCAGCCAGTTTTACTGCCTGTGTAGTAATGTAATATTTTGCTAGAGTATTGGCTTTTTCCCACTCTGGCATATCGTGGTTTACAAGAAAATTGAAGAAACTTTCAGCTACATACTTGAAGTGTGATTCATGTCCTTCTCTCTGCTCGACAGGGATATTGATGAGATACTCTCCTTTAACGGAGGTAGGAGAAACAGAGACGAAAGAGTAAATCGTTTGGATTTTTTCGACTGCTTTTTGCAAATTACCGGAAAACTGCTTCTCATCCAATTCTTCCGGCTTTTGCACATACAGTTGTTTAATAAAATTCTGTTCTTTATTCTGCTCTGTTCTCAAAATAGCTTTTGTCCCTTTTACAACTGACACAAAGGTATCTCCGCTACCTTCGGGTGCTTCGTAATCCCAAGTCACTTTCAGATTTACATTCCGATTCCTGACATTGAAATGGAGAGTACCGTTAGCATAGACTTTCAACACAGAGTTGTCGATGTATTTCTGTAGATAATTGGGGAAAGAGGTTTCACCGGTTGATTTTGTGAATTGTGCCAATGTTATTTCAGTAGGCCAGTGGGTGGACGAGATATTTCCAATATCGGTGGTATAATCGATAGCCTGATCGGGAAAACATTTCCAAAATAGCAAGTCGATTAGATGGGTAGTTACATCTGCGATACCTTCCCCTTGTTGTTCCACATCGTAGTACCATGCCGGACGGATCAACGGTGTGCCGGCCACTTCTTTATAGAAATGGTGTACACTTTCCATATAGACAGCGGGTTCTTCGGGTGTTCCCGATTGCAGTTCTCCAAAAAAATCATAATCATTGATGAGTTCCTTCTCTATGATATTCAGCAGATCGTAACGCTCGGTCATCATATCATATAACAACACGTTTTTCGCTTCAGTGTTGGCATAAGCTTCTTCAAGTAAAAGGAAGTCTTTCCGGTTAATTGCCATCGGTTTATCCGACAGGACGTTTAATCCGGCATCTACCGCACTGAGAATATATCCTGTCTTCTCTTTATTATTACCAGCAAGTACAATTACGTTTCCTCTTTTGTCGGATATCATCTTATTCAAAAAATCGTCACCTGTATAGACAATAATCTGCCAGTTTGTAGGATCTTCATCTCTTTTATTAAAAGACTCAATGGCCAAAAGATATTGTTTTAATCCGACATCTTCGGTAGCTACATATACAAATACCGAATCATTCACTTGCGGCATATTCCTTTTTTGAAGTAGACTGGCATGAAAATGTCCTGGAGCCAGGACAATTAGTTTTATCTCTCCCGTTTTTCCGGTGAATATTGTCTGATCTTCCGCAGGATTATTATTTTTTTTCATACAAGAAAATAATATTAGTCCGACTACAATAATTATCCACCTCTTTTTCATTTCTGTTATTTTAATTTACGGATCAGTTTCCTTGCTTCTTTTTCACCTTTTGCGTAGGCAGCATCCATAGAGACGATTTTTCCTCCTTTGCTTTTGCTGATATCGGCGGCCTCAATAAAGGTGAATATTTCCAGAGTTTCTTTTTCCGGTACAGGAGGAATACGTGTCTTGAAAAAATTAAGTATTTCTCTTAAAAGTGGTTCGTATCCCTTATATTCTCCGGTGGAGACAACTCCTTTGTCTGTGAAAGCACGGCCTCCATACCCATTTTTTCCTGTACGTGTAGCTCTGACAGTTCCTATGCGTCCATCATCCCAAAGCCCAACAACCATATCGGTTCCTTCTGAGGTCATACGATTTACTGAAACACAGCCTGTTCCCATTACAGTGAAAAGAATTTCAGTGCCATGGATACCATACCATGCCATATCTAAGTGAGATGGTTCAAGATGGCCCGGGCTATAGCAATCCGCACCGAGGACCTTACCTAATTCGCCATTGCGCAGCTTCAGGCTTTCGGAGACATATCGCAATGAAGAGGAAGAGAATACAGGGACATTGTATTGTTTTGCCAATTGGAAAATAGCAATAGCTTGTGCTAAGTTAGCGCCTATTGGTTTATCGATAAAAACAATCTTTCCTGCTTTAAATACTTCGTAAGCCTGTTCCAGATGCAAATTACCATCATTGGTTTCCAACAATACACAATCAACTCTCTCCAAAAGTTCGGCAATGGAAGGTACAACCTCCACCCCCATTTCCTTTACCTGCTCTATATAGCCGGGGATTCGATCATAACTCGATTTGATTGTTTTTGATCCATAGGGATAGGCGGCCACAATGGTAAAATCCTTGAACTCTTCTTTTTTGTCTTTTCCATTCAGAAATTTAGTGAATGCAATGGAGTGGGAGGTATCCAATCCGATAATTCCTACTTTTATCTGTGCCTGGGCTATCAATAAAAGTCCCGACAAAATAGTTGATAAAATAATTTTTAGTCTCATAATGATTGAATTTTTAGAATCAAGAACCAAGATTCAAGACACAGTATCTATTGTTTTTTTAATTTAAAAGTGATGCACTTGCTTTATCCAGGTAGAGAACGGCATCTTCTTTTGTTCTCAAGATAGTAGCCGGACATTTCTCGCTGATCTCTTCGTTTAATGTGCGGTAGACCGCCTCAGCCTTGTTTTTAGCCGGTACCATGCAGAACATATATTTAGCTTTCAACAGGGCAGGGATGGTAACTGTAATAGCATGGGTAGGTACCATGTCTATGCCGGAAAACAGATTCTCATTTACTTGCTGTTGCCTGCAAGACATATCCAGTTCTACTACTTTTACTTGTTTCGGATCATTGAAATCAGCTACAGGAGGGTCGTTGAATGCAATATGTCCGTTCTCCCCAATCCCGAGACAAACAATATCTACCGGGTACTGATTCAGCAACCCCGCATATCTTTCACACTCAGCGTAAGGGTCTTCGGCCCTGCCGTTTATATAATGGATACTTTTAAACGGGACTTTGTCGAAAATACGCTCTTTCAGGAAATTTCCGAAGCCTTGCGGCGCATCTTTTTCCAATCCTATATACTCGTCCATATGAAAAGCATTGATCTTTTCCCAGCGGATTTGCTTATCGGCAATCAACTCTTTCATAAAATCACCTTGTGATGGTGCGGCCGCAAAGATCATATTGATCTCCTCTTTCTCTCCGAGTAATTGCCGGATGATCTCCGATACATTAGCCGCCGCTTCCTTACCCATTTCCTCTCGCGTATGGAAGATCTTCACTTCCAACATTCCTTTAGTGAATGTGATTACATTCGTGTTAATTTCGGTATATGACATTTCCTTCCAAGATTGTATATGAAACATTAATATTATCATCAAAAATAACAAAATCAGCATCCTTGTTTTTTTGGATAGATCCTTTCTGCTGATCTATCTTCATCATGCGGGCCGGGGTTAAGGTCATCATCTTTACCGCTTCCACCAAAGGGACTTCGGCTATATTTATCATGGTTCTGACTAACCGGTCGGTAGTAGCAACACTTCCTGCAAAAGCTGTACGATCGGGTAGTTTGGCTACACCGTCTTCGATGATCACCTTCTGCCCCTTGTCGAGGCTACCCAGGATAGACTCACCGTCAGGCATTCCTGCTCCCCGCATTGAGTCGGTACATAGCGCGGTTTTGTCAGGCCCTTTGAATTTATATACGAACTGAAGTAAGGATTTAGGCAGATGTACCCCATCGGCAATGATCTCCACATTCATGTCATCGATCAGGTAGGCCGCTTCTACAATACCGGCATACCGGAAGGCGTTTCTGCGGGTGATGGTCGACATAGCCGAATAGAGGTGGGTAATATGGTTGAATCCGGCGTTGTAGGCATCCACAACCTCTTCATAGATAGCATCGCTATGGGCGATAGAGGTGAGGATATTTCTTTCCCTGAGAACTTTACCAAACTCCAATGCACCGGGGAGCTCGGGCGCCAGGCTCCAACGAACGATGTCGTCCGATGCAGCCAATACCTTATTGTATTCTTCCGGTTCGGGATTTCTGAGGTATTTGGGATCCTGGGCACCCCGTTGGTTATAGGCAAAGTAGGGGCCTTCAAGGTGAAGTCCAAGAAATTTGGCTCCTTTGGTATTCTGTTTTACTGCTTTTTTATAGGTGGAGAATGTTTTCATCAACTCTTCGAATGTACTGGTAAGAGTTGTAGGTAAAAGTGCGGTAGTCCCGTGCTTTGCATGTGTTTCCGCCGCACCGAGGTACGCTTCGACGGTTCCGTCCATAAAGTCGTGTCCGCCACCCCCGTGCGTGTGGATATCAATGAAACCGGAAGAGACATATTTGTCCCGGGCATCGATGACCACATCTCCGTCATCTGAAATAACTTCGTGAGGGTTTACAATATCGACTATTTTTCCGTTCTCGCATACAATGGCCAGATTCTCTTCTATCCTATCAGGGAAGATGATCTTTCCGTTTTTTATGATGATTCGGTTATTCATAGAAACTAAAAATTAAAAGTGAAAAACTAAAAACTATTTGATTTATAGATGAGTAGATTTACTGATTAGTAGATTAATCATCAAATTATCACATCAATCAAATTATCACATTAATTATTTGTTTTTCTCCATGATTTGATTTTGTGTCCACTGGCAGCGTACCAGACAATATAGGCAAAGCAGGGAATCAGGATCCAATATGCCTGCTTCATTGCTTCAAAGGGAGATAAAGATGCATTCAATTCCACAAAAGCATTGTACACAATGGGCATGATGGCGCTTCCGCACAGGGCCATCACCAGGAATGAGGCACCCAGATTGGTGTATTTTCCTAACCCGTTGATAGCCAGCGGCCAGATGCCAGCATAGAGCAAAGCGTTTGGAAGCCCCATCATTACTAAATACCAGAGGGAGATATCGGAAGTGATACCAAGAAACCGTACTGTTCCCGATGTGGTTATTATCATCACAGATAGCAGTAAATTGATGGAGGCACAAATCAGGAGGGCGTTCCGCTGCTTCAGGTATTTTGGTATAAGCGCGATTCCTAAGAAATAACCGATAAACGTCAATAACATGGTATAAGAGGGGATATTCTGAGCTGGTCCCGCCAGACTCTCCCCCATAGTCCCTGCGTATTGAATACTGGTACCCAACGCGATCATCTGGGTTCCTATATGAAAGAACATGGCAATCACCCCTAAAATAAGCGCCGGATATTGTAAAATGGATTTATGTGAATTTACATCTTCTGCTGACTGTTTATTTACTATAGAGGGATCTAAATCAGGCAAAGGTGAGTAACGGACAATTATACCGAAGATAAAAAGTGCAATACCTAAAATGAGATAAGGTGTCATTACTCCCTTTATTAAAGTATCTAAAGCTGTTTCCAAGGCTATTCCAGTGTAATTTCCCGCTTCAATCTCCCGCATAAGTACTTTGTCGGATTCCCTGATAACGACAGCTGCAAATATCAGATTTGCAATTACCCCTGCCAGTTTATTACCGGTACCTACAATACTCATTCTTTTGGCAGCACTCTCCATGGGACCTACAATAGTTACATAGGGATTAGCTGCAGACTGAAGAATAGCCAGTCCCACTCCTAACAGGAATAATCCCAAAAGAAATATTTGATAGATACGCCAGTAAGCAGCCGGAACAAAAAGCAAAGCTCCTATCGACATACACCATAATCCAAACATCATTCCTTTTTTGTAACCTACCTTATTTAATAAAAAAGAGGAGGGAATTGCCATAATCAAATAAGCAATATAAAAGGCAAATGTCACCAGGTAGGACTGGAAATTCGATAATTGAAGAGTTAGCTGGAAATAGGGTATTAAGATGGTGTTTACCCATGATACCAATCCGAAAATAAAAAACAGCAGTGCCAGTATTATCATCGATTTGATGGTAGCGCTTCTGTCTTGTACATGATTGATTTGAGGACTGTTACTCATATTGTTATAAATTAAAAAAATATGCTCCGGTGTTTCAATGTACTAAAGCACAAAATTATTTTTTATATGGTATAGAATTGCTTTAAAAACGTAATTGTGTTTTCAAATAACGTTATGCGGTACGGGAATCACTGTATTTCTTACGATATTCGATAGGAGTACAGCCTTTCATCTTTTTGAATATTCTTGCGATATTCTTACAGTCATTGAATCCTGACTCTAATGCCAGGTCGAACAGGGTTCTTTCAGTGGTTACCAATAAATGTGCGAAATAATCGATTCTGCAACTTAGGATAAACTGATAGATAGAGGTTCCCATTTCATCTTTGAACTTCACTTCCAGGTTACGTCGGGACAACGGGACCAATTGTGTAAGTTCCTCTATATTGATATCGGAGATAAAATTGTCTTCTATAAAATTTACTACCTGTGAAATATATTCATTCGCAATATCATACTTTTCTGTAGATTTCCTAAGTTCAAACCTGGTCGGACGGATAATGATATTGAACGGTTCTTTAATTTCTCCCCTGCTCATCCTGTCGATGAGCCTGCCTGCCTCATATCCTCCTCTTTCCACATCGGTAACAATGGAAGAGATAGGTGGGTCGGACAGATTACAGATCAGTTCGTCATTATCTACTCCCAGCAAAGCAATCTCTTCGGGAATTTGTATATTATTGATCTTGCAGATTTGGGATACCCTTAATGCGAAATTATCGTCGCAGGCAAACAGCCCCACAGGTTTAGGCAGTGATAAGAGCCATTCGTCGAGCTGTATATGGCTGGTACTCCATTCTTCCCCGTGCAGATTTTCACTTTCGAAATAATGATAATTTCCGCCGACTTTTTCTATTTGAGACCTAAATCCCTCAGCTCTTTCGCGGGACCAAACCACCCCTTTATTTCCATAAAATGCAAAATTCCGGTAACGTCTTTTAATGAAAAATTGAGCAGCCATCTCTCCGGTGCCGAAATAGTCTCCGGTCAGATTGGAGAAATAGAGACTCCGCTCTTTATAATTTTGAAGTAGAATTGGAATGTTTAACGACTCCAGCAGATTAGTACCCTCATGGTCCCACCGTGCCACAATAGCGTCTGCTGCCCATTCTTTGGCCCACTCCACGATCCCTTCTTTACCGTACAGTGTTTTATAGTAGGAGGGTAGGCGATAAAAGATCCAGGGACCGTGTTCCTTGGAATATTGGATCAACCCTCTGAGCAGCCGGCGACTGAATTCGCTGGAATAATCAATAAGAATAAGTATTTTTAGCATAATGGAAGGTTATTAGAAAAACGTTCACTAAAGTTAGACTATTTGAGTCGCCTGCGCTCCTCGATTTTCAATTCTCGCCATGGCATAGTTCAAGCAAGCTTGACTCTGCTCATTTGGCTTAACGAAAAAGTTCAAAAATCGAAAAACACCTCATTTATGCCTCAAATATAGATATTTTTTTATATAACCAAAAATTTTAAAAAAAAGAGGCCCCCTCGATCGAGAAGGCCTCTTTTGTATCGGTTAACGTGATATCAGCGTTAAGGTAAAAAAGATTGTTTTAGGTTATCGATACAAAGATAGAGCGCTATTTTGAATCTGCAAAATAAAAAAATATGTTATAAGACATATTTCTGTAACATATTTTTAAACGATGCCATTTATATCCAATAAAAAATATATATGTAAATGTTTGTTATTTTGTTTGTTATGTGTGAGCCCTTGCTCATTGGTACCATTGAGTGAATGCTTAAATTCATTTAAGGGAAGGACTCATAACAAAAAAAGAGGATAAAAACAGTTGTTCCATCCTCTTTTCGTCTCTCTTTGAGAAAATTATTTTCTGATGCCCAGTTCCTTGATAATAGAACGATATCTTTCGATATCCGTATCAATCAGATAATCGAGTAAACGGCGACGCTTACCCACTAAAATTCTCAATGCTCTTTCTGTGCTATAATCTTTTTTGTTTGACTTGAGATGTTGAGTCAAATGCGAAATACGGTAGGAGAACAATGCTATCTGCGCTTCTGGTGAGCCAGTATCAGTGTTGGACTTCCCGTATTTGGCGAAGATTTCCTTCTTTTTAGCAGAATCTAAATACATACTGATTTGTAAATAATATAATTGTATAAAACTTTTGGGTTGCAAAGGTACACCTAAATTTGCTAATTCCAAACAGTTTTGCAATTTTCTTTAGTTGCAATCACTATATCATCAAATCATCACTACCTGTCCCGATTTATCGGGATCATTCCGCTCTTCGCCGTAATTTCCCGCTCAATCGTTTCACTGCATCCATTATCTCCTGATTCGGTTCAATTACGTTATATTCGCCCCAGAAGTCAGGATCAAGAAAATGTTCCACCTTTTCAGCGATTACATCAGTAGACCTGATCCGTTCGTTACGGGGGAATTTCACCACATTGTTGTCATATCTGTCGGTAATAGCCATTTCCGAGCCGATAGTGTAGGTAGTGGCAAACAGGCCGAAGAATCGGTTTGTCCATCGCACGCGGAATGAAACTTCAGTACTGCTATAATTAAAGAACCACTTTCCGTTATTTTCAGTAAAATCCACTACATATTGTGCCTTGCTTACTTCCACCCTCATCTTCGACGGTTTTCGTCTGATAAATATATTAGCTGCATCTTTGCGGTCTTCCACATTCATATTAAATTCCATACGGGCGAAGGCGAGGGATGCAGCATCCAGATAAATATTTCCCCTGAACAGGATTTCTTTTATTCCCGGATGGGGTGCAAATGAAATGATATAGTGTGGTTTGTCGTTGATATTAATCAGTCCCTCGATATGAAATTGATACTCTGATGCATCTGTTCCGAAAACGATCTCCGGGTTTTTAGCAATATCAAGCATCAGCGCATCGCTGATACCTCCCTGAAATTTCAGAAGGACGGTGTCGCGGGGAGAGATATCGGTGGCCTTGCGTCCAATATAAATTTTGGCCTGATCATTACTGTAAGAACTGTAGGTGGCTTTATAAATATCCAGCACTGTCTCTACCAATGAAATATAATTTGATCCCTTCTTTACCGACTCACGATAGAAAGCAACCATCATATGAGGATTGTCGGGGTAGTTCTGTGGAATACGTTGTAATGCCTCGCGTATTAACTCTTTTCCGTCACCCGAAACTACGACAACTTCACTCAGTTCGATGGGGGAGGGCTTTAGAGTAATATGATTGTTAGGATTATCGATCAGCGTAATTATCGGAATCTCCCGGTTCTCGTATCCCAGATAACGGATAAGCAGTTGTGAATTTTTTGTAAAAGCAGGGACACGAATAGAGAAATATCCATCCTGGTTGGTGACGCTCGATACATTCACCTGTTGTGCCGAAACACTTGCATTCACCAGTGGCTCATTGGTGTCGCCACCGAGCACCCTGCCTCTAAGCAGATAGGTGGAATCCGGCTGAGCAGTATTTCCGGAAAACAGGCTCGAAGTCGATAGGAGACAGAGAAATAGAAGCAGACGGAATAAGTTGTTCATACCAAAATAATTAAGAGTGTGAGACAGGTAGTATCGTGATGTTTAGCAGTCGGTTTATTTAATATACAAAGAAAACAAATTAGGAGAGATTTTTGAGGAGTATAACGTTTTTTAACTATGCTGGCGCCTTGATAGGAAGCTACATTGGAAGAGATGAAGGTATGCGGTAAAGGGGAAAGGATTTATGGAAATGGCTGAGGATTCCGGGAAAAATCATGTAAATTTGTATCGGAATAATCCTAAAAAAGAGGGAAATGGTTTATAGATACGATTTTCTGGTGATTGGTTCGGGTATTGCCGGAATGAGCTACGCCCTGAAAGTAGCAAAACATGGAAGAGTAGCTATTGCGGCAAAGAATTCACTCGAAGATGCCAATACATATTATGCACAAGGAGGAATTGCCTCTGTAACTAATCCGTGGGATAATTTCGAGAAGCATATAACCGACACGTTGGATGCCGGAGCAGGGCTTTGTGACGTGGAGGTGGTGGAAAAAGTGGTGCGTGAAGCGCCTGATCAAATCAGAGAACTGATAAGATGGGGAGTTGATTTTGATAAAGATGATAAAGGCAACTTCGATCTCCACCGGGAAGGAGGACATTCTGAATTTCGTATTTTGCATCATAAGGATAATACCGGGGCAGAAATCCAGGACAGCCTGATTGAAACTATCCGAAAACATCCTAATATCGATGTCTTTGATCATCATTTTGCGATAGAAGTGCTTACGCAGCACCATTTGGGACAGGTAGTTACCAGGCATACTTCGGGCATTGAATGTTACGGGGCTTACATCCTCAACCAGGAGACCAATGAAATCGATACATTTCTTGCCCGGGTTACCATGATGGCCACAGGCGGGATTGGCTGTATTTATCAGACCACCACTAATCCGCTGGTCGCTACAGGCGACGGTATTGCTATGGTAGCGCGTGCCAAGGGCGAGATCAAAGGGATGGAATTTGTGCAATTTCATCCCACCGCATTATATCATCCCGGTGCACGCCCTTCGTTTCTTATTACCGAGGCGATGCGTGGCTACGGAGGTGTGTTGAAGACACTCGACGGGAAAGAGTTTATGCACAAATATGATGATCGGGGCTCGCTTGCTCCCCGTGATATTGTTGCTCGTGCAATCGATACCGAGATGAAAGAGAAAGGTTTTGAGCATCTCTTTCTGGATGTAACCCATAAAGACCCTGAGGAAACTCGGAAACATTTTCCCACCATTTATGAAAAATGTCTTTCCTACGGAATAGATATTACTAAAGATATGATCCCTGTGGCTCCTGCGGCTCACTATTTGTGTGGAGGGATTAAAGTAAATATGGATGGAGAGACCAGTATCAGTCGCCTTTATGCTAACGGTGAGTGTGCTTGTACCGGACTTCACGGAGCCAATCGGCTGGCATCGAATTCCTTGATCGAAGCGGTAGTTTTCGCTGATGCTGCGGCGAAACACTCTATCCCTCTCTTCAGGCAGTACCCGTTCCGGGAAGATATTCCATCCTGGAATGCCGAAGGAGTAACCTCTCCCGAAGAAATGGTGTTGATTACGCAGAGTTACAGGGAAGTGGGACAGATCATGTCGTCATATGTGGGTATTGTCCGTTCGGATTTACGTTTACAAAGAGCACTTAACCGGCTGAATATCCTGTTCCGGGAAACTGAGGACCTCTTCCAGCGTTCTGTGGTATCGCGTGATATTTGTGAGTTGAGAAATATCATCAAGGTGGGATATATGGTTATTAAACAGGCTATGGTACGAAAAGAGAGCAGAGGATTGCATTATACCGTTGATTATCCCGGCCAGGATCCCGATTCGGTACTTTAAGATTCAAAATTCAAGATTTAAGATTCAAACTTCTCAACTTCTTGACTTCTCAGTTCTACAATTATTGAAAGAATGAAGACAATTAATATAAACGGTCAACTGGTTGATTTTTCCACACCCCGTGTGATGGGTATTGTAAATATCACCCCGGATTCCTTCTTTTCAGGTAGCAGAACAGAAGCTGCCAACGAGATCATAGAGAGATGTGCCCGGATAATCAGAGAGGGCGGGACAATAATCGATGTGGGCGCACAATCCTCTTCTCCTGCCTCCCGGTTTCTCGATGCAAAAGAGGAGACCGAACGGCTGATGCCTGCTCTGAAGTTAATCCGTAATGAATTTCCCGATACGATCCTTTCTGTGGATACATTTTATGCTGATGTGGCGAAGGAGTCCGTAGAAGAATATGGAGTGAATATCATCAACGACATTTCGGGAGGACAGATAGATGAACGGATGTTTCCGGTTGTGGCTCAACTGAATGTTCCTTATATTCTGATGCATATGCGTGGTACACCGCAGACAATGCAGCAGTTTACCCATTATGACAATTTTATTCAGGATATCCTCTATTATTTCTCTGAGCGTAAGGCAAAATTGAATCAACTCGGAGTAAGTGATGTGATCATAGACCCCGGTTTCGGATTCAGTAAAACAATCTCTCAAAATTATGAATTGATGGCTTATCTGAAATATTTTCATATCTTTGAGGAACCTATACTGGTAGGAATATCGCGAAAATCGATGATCTACAAACTGCTCGGAACTACACCTGAAGAAAGCCTGAACGGTACATCCGTGCTCAATGCGGTGGCGTTGCTTTCAGGAGCTGACATCCTGCGGGTGCATGATGTGAAAGAGGCTGTAGAATGCGTGAAAATCATCGAAAACATTGCATTTGATTCATAAGAAAATATGTTCTCACATTTTGGAATAAAAGATTTCATTGATGTAGTGCTGGTAGCGCTACTTCTTTACTACCTGTTCCGGTTGGTGAAGATCTCGGGGATGCGTCCACTCTTTCTCGGAATCCTGGTTTTCATGGTAATCTGGATTCTGGTCTCACGGGTATTTAATATGGTATTGCTCGGATCCATCCTTGACCAGTTTGTGAGTGTGGGACTTTTCTTATTGGTAATCCTTTTTCAGGATGAGATCCGACGTTTTCTGATGTCACTCGGTTCCAAAAAAGGGTGGAACTTTATCACAAAACTTTTCTTTCCCAGTGATAAGCAGAAGAACGATAAGTCGTACCTGACGCCTATCGTGCTTGCGTGTATGAACATGTCAAGAACCAATACAGGAGCACTGATTGCTATTCAGGGTGATCTTCATTTAGGCCTTTATGAACAGACCGGTGAAATTGTCAATGCCGATATATCGTCGCGACTTATTGAGAATATTTTTTTCAAGAACAGCCCGCTGCATGACGGCGCCATGATTGTTGTCGGAAAGAAGATCAAGGCTGCGGGATGTATTTTACCCATCTCTCAGAATCCCAATATTCCCACTCATCTTGGATTGCGTCACAGGGCCGGATTGGGAATATCTCAGGAGACCGATGCGAAAGTGATTATCGTTTCCGAAGAGAGAGGTAAGATATCATTTGCTTCACAGGGACGGCTCAAAATGAATATTTCTCCCGAGGATCTCCAGCGGCTGTTATTTGAGGAATGAGACGATTGTGTCGTTGAGATTTCAATATTATGATTTTAAAAGAACTTTCCCTTATTAATTATAAAAACCTGACTCAGGCAGATCTTACATTGTCTCCTAAGATGAATTGTTTCATTGGTGACAACGGGATGGGGAAGACTAATCTGCTCGATGCCGTCTATTACCTCTCCTTTTGCAGGAGTTATATGAATCCCGTCGATTCGCAGATCATAAGACATGGCGAAGAGGTTTGTATGCTACAGGGAAAGTATGAGTTCGAAGATGATACCAAAGAGGAGATCTATTGTGCTATCCGTCGCCGGCAAAAAAAGCAGTTCAAGCGCAATAAGAAAGAATATGAACGGCTTTCAGACCATATCGGACTGATCCCGTTGGTAATGATATCCCCGGATGATAATGAACTGATTACCGGTGGGAGTGAGGTGCGTCGAAGATTTATGGATATGGCTGTTTCTCAGTTTGATAAGGAATATCTGCGGGCATTGCTCAGGTATAATAAGGCATTGCAACAGCGGAACGTACTGTTAAAAAATGAGGAATCGCTTATCGATTTCACCTTGTTGGATCTTTGGGAGGAGCAGATGGCCGAGGCCGGTACATTTATTTACAGTAAAAGAAAAGAGTTTATCGAAGAATTTACCCCTATCTTCAATCAATTCTATGCGAGTATCAGTCAATCGGGTGAGCAAGTCTCTTTCAGCTATACCTCCCAGTTGAATGATGCTGATTTCCTTGAAAAGTTGAAACATAACAGGCAACGTGATGTCTATCTCGGTCATACTTCGGTGGGGATTCACCGCGACGAGTTGGAGATGCTGCTCGATGACTATCCCATCAAAAAGGTGGGATCGCAGGGACAGAACAAAACCTATTTTGTTTCCCTGAAGCTGGCACAGTTTCACTTCCTGCTGAAGAGAGGAAAAACAACACCTATCATGTTGCTGGATGATATTTTCGACCGGCTGGATGCGAAAAGGGTGGAGGAGATTGTAAAATTGGTCTCCGGCGCGGAATTCGGACAGATATTCATATCGGATACCAACAGAGGATCGCTGGATAAGATACTGGCGAGGATTAATAACAACTCCCATATCTATTCCGTAGTGGATGGAGAGATAACCCTGATGAAAGATTAGTCTGTATGCAAAAGAAAAATGCTCAATCGTTGTCGGAAGCACTCTCAGATTTTTTTAATGAGAATAGCGTACTAAGAGTAAAGATGGCGCAACAACGTGTTATCAGGGGGTGGAATGAGTTGTTTGGGGAAGGGATTGCCAGGTACACCGGTAATCTTTATTTCAACCGTGATACTCTTTACGTGCATCTTAATTCAGCAGTATTGCGTGCCGAACTGATGATGATCAAAGAGGAGTTGATTAAAAAATTGAATGATCATGCAGAGATACCCGTCGTGCATGATATTGTGTTTCGTTAGAAAAAAGCGGAGACTCCTAAATAGAATCCTTCAGGGTGAGGTGAATCTGCGTGTTGCACTAAGTCGTAGTTCAATGTGATATGGGATATTCCCAAACGGAAACCGGCCCCTACTACCAGCGAAGGTACCAATCCCCTGTCCGTTATGGAATCCTTTGTTGTCCTGGGAGTAAATTTAGACCAGATATAATTGAGTTCAGGCTGTACAAACAGAGTGATAAAATTTACCGGGTAGAAATAACCGAACAAATTTGTTCCCAGTAAATTATTTTTTATTTCATACTCGTAAGTACGTGCCTTCATATAATAGTATTTGATTCCTGCTCCGGCCATAAAATAATTATTGACCTGGTAACCTATTTGCGGTCCAAAACCCAGATTGGTATAATTGCGGCTTATCGACAAGCCCAGATTGGCTCCAAAACGCAGTTTACTTTTGTCGAACGTGGCAGACTGCCTCCCGGCGGTATGGATATTTTCCCTGCGTAAAGGTTCACTTGAAACCTCTACATTTTTGGAACGATTGAGATGGATATTCCGTTCATCATCGGGAGATACCCTGATCGTATCGTATGTAATGGTCTGTGCTCCGGCTGACAGGGTGGACAACAGGAAAAAAAGTGATAAAAGTCTTTTCATACGATTAAAACTATTTATTTTAATGGTATCGTATGATAATTGAGCAAAGCGAAATTGCCGACTTCCTTTAAAAGTATTAACTGGAGGCAACTCGCTTTAATCATCTACTTGTGTAATAATGATTGTCACGCTCGTTTCATACGAATATCGTTCTAAAGTCGTATGGCAGGCAAATCATATTTTACTCTTCCGGTGTTCCCTCTTCCTGCTGGGGTTGAGCGGGGATCTGTGACGGAACGGGTATTTCCGGAGTTACATTCGGTGCTGTGGAAGGATTCAGCGGAGCCGGTTGTTCTACTTCTATCTGAGATTGCGGAACGTTTGAATGTGAGGTCGTGTATTTGGCCGTCAGGATACTCAGAACAATGATCGTACCCGCCAATGTCCATGTGAACTTCTCCAGGAAGTCAGTTGTTTTACGGACACCCATAATCTGGTTCGATGATGCGAAACCGCTTGCCAGTCCTCCTCCTTTGGATTTTTGCACCAATACGGCAAAGATCATCAGGATCGCTGCCAGTACAATAAGGATTGTGATGAAAATATACATATCTTATTTATCTTTATTTTTTGCGTTAATAATCAACAACTCAAGAAAACGAATTTGGTGCGCAAAGTAAACACTTTTTTTTGGAAAATTCAAACTTAACCTTTTAATTATTGTGAGCGCCTGTTCATATTTCTTTTGTTTGATATATATCCTGGCGAGTGTTTCCGTCAGGAATTCGCCTCCTTCTTCTTTTTCCTCTGTCTCCTGTTTCGTTTCAATGGGGGCTGTATCGTTGGGAACGAACAATATGTCTGATTCCGCTTTTTCGATAAACGCATCGATAATATCCTGATGTTGTAATTTTTGGTATTCAGTGTGATCAGAATTGCCGGTCCCCCCGCCCAGCGATTTCAGATAGGAAAAATAGTCCGTCGTAGCCAGATTCAACTCTGCATTTTCTACGGTAGGCTCAATCATCTCTCTTTCCCCGAGCGACGAAAGGAATGATTCAAGTAACTCTTCTGTCCTGTCGGCTCTTTTTAAGTGAATTCCCTTATCTGTCTTCAGTAATTTCCCGTATTCCTCCCGGTAGATAAGGTAGAACAGTTTCCTTCTGTCATTGCACAAAACAGCTGTTCTGCCCAATTCTTCTTCATATCCCTGGTTGTCAATCAGGTTCAAATTCTTTGTGTATAGTAGCCTGGAGGTATGAAAATAAGGATACTCTTTCACAACCGTTCTCAGTTCTTCCAACGTAGAAGCGTCCAGCCTTTCCGGATTTTCCATCCATCTGTATAGATCTTCCTTTTGCATAAAATTACCAGTTTGACATGGTGGCGTTGAATATCTGATCTACAATTTCATCGATGAGCTCATTAAGAAGTTGGTCTTGTACAGTGTCAAATACCTCATTACTGGAGAACGTGCGGTTCGCAGATATCCTCTCCTCTATTTCGGGATCATCTGTTTTATTATTCCGGAATCGCATCCTTACCGTCATGGTTAGTCGTGTTTCGGAAGCGAACGCATCCTCCTGTACAGCCAGGGGTGTTAATTCATACCCTACAATCTCTCCTTCGATTTCCATATCTCCGTTTTGGTTTACCAGTTGCAGACGCGTGTTGCGGGTAAACATATCCTTCATCTCCTCATTGAACCGCTGTTCAAGAGGGGGATAAACCAATGGTGCCTGATTGACGAAGTGTCCTATCTGGAGCGTTTTGGTGAGATCATAGTTGATGGAGGTACCCCTGAAAGAGTAGGATATACGACATGAACTGACAGAGATCAGTAATAACAGGAGGATGAAAATATTTTTCTTCATAATCTTAACCTAAGAGTGAGTACTCCTTAATTTTGCGGTAAAGTGTACGTTCGGAAATACCCAGATCGTTAGCTGCCAACTTTCTTTTTCCATTATGCCTTTCCAGCGCTTTCATGATCATCTCCTTCTCCACATCACTGATAGATAACGCACTTTCTTCATATTCGGTAGCTTCCTGAATATTATTTCTCTCGGGTTCATCCAAAGTGATCTTTTTGGGCATGGCCTCATATTTCACGGGAACGGAAACCCGGGTATGGTCGTTTGTAATGATAGATGAGGAATGATGCATTTCGTTTGAGGATGCATTATATGAAGAATGTTGCGCCGAATCCTCCATAATGCTTTTTACTACACGTTTCAGGTCAGTGATATCCTTCTTCATGTCGAACAGCACCTGATAGAGTATTTCCCGTTCATTGGCGAATGATTTTTGTTCCGATTCATGTATCTGATGTACCGAAACGGGTAACATTCCTACTTCATTATTGGGCAAATACTTTTGAAGTATATCGGCTGTGATGAGACGTTCCTGTTCAATGACCGAGATCTGTTCCGTGATATTCTTCAGTTGACGTACATTCCCGGGCCAGCGATAGCTTTTCAGTTTCTCTTTTGCTTCGTCGGTCAGTGTGATGGGGGGCATCATATATTTTTCAGCGCAATCGCCTGCAAATTTCCTGAACAATAGAGGGATATCCTCTGCCCGGTCGCGCAACGGCGGAATGCGGATGGGTACTGAATTGAGACGGTAATAGAGATCTTCCCTGAATTTTCCTCTCTCTACTGCCTGTACCATATTGAGGTTGGTGGCTGCTACCACGCGTACGTTGGTTTTCTCCACCTTGGAAGACCCTACTTTGATGAACTCTCCGCTCTCCAGTACGCGAAGCAGGCGTGCCTGTGTCGGGAGTGGAAGCTCGCCCACTTCATCGAGAAAGAGTGTGCCGCCGTCGGCCACTTCAAAATAACCTTTTCTGGTGCCCGTGGCACCGGTAAACGAACCCTTTTCATGTCCGAACAGTTCCGAATCGATGGTGCCTTCGGGTATCGAACCGCAGTTAATGGCAAAATAGGGGCCATGCTTCCGATTACTGTACTGATGCACAATTTGCGGAAAATTCTCTTTTCCGGTACCGCTTTCCCCGGTGATAAGCACCGAGAGGTCGGTGGGAGCCACCTGTAAAGCAACGTCGATAGCACGATCCAGCTTAGGGTCATTACCAATGATCCCAAAACGTTGCTTCACCTGTTGTAAAGAGTGTTTTGCCATAAGCGTGCTGTTTTTTGAATATTCAAAGATAGGAACTTTTTTGTTAAGCGAGTACAGAGCAAATTTATTTATATCCTAAAGCGTATGTTTCTTTCTTCAGGTATTGTCCCAAACGTGGTATGTCGTCTTTAAACGATACTATCCTGTCCGGCATGATGGGATTCCCAAGAGTGATCACCATCTCTTTCCCTTTTTTGTTATATAATTCGTGACACAACCTGAGGGTGCGGAATTTATAACCGAATATCTTCGACATGTAGAAAGACGGGCTATTCTGTCCGGAGATATGCATAGGAATGACCGGCACTTTCGATTTCTGGATGATTTTGATGACCGCCGATTGCCATTCCCGGTCTTCAATCATCACTTTTCCTTTCTTGAATACAAGATTGGAAACTGCTCCTGCAGGAAAAAACCCCAGTGGAAACCCTGACCGCACATGGGCTATACTCTCCTTAATGCCGGCATAGGTGATACTGTTTTTTTCGGCATACTTCATCGGATTTACAGTGATAAAGTTTTCAGCCATGGTATCTATCAATCCCAGAATAACGTTTACCATCATTTTATAGTGCTGAACCCGGCTGCCTACTGTCTCAATAGCTGCAATTCCGTCGACATGTCCGTAGGGATGATTGGATACGGTAATAAAAGGACGATCCTGGAACTGATTGAGGAGCTCTCCATTTATTACAGTACGGATGATCCCGAGTTTATCCAGCACATCTTTACAGAAATCGGGTCCGGTAAGATGTTTAGATCGGTTGTAAATTTCATTCGGAACATGCAATGCAGATATTTTTATACCCAAGTCTATCAATTTGTCTCCGTATTTGCCCCTGAATACAGGGTGCAGACTGCGCAACTCTTCGCGACTGATCAGTGTTTCTTTCATTAATTCCGCACCTGTTTAGTTTATTTAATTCAAAAGCCACATCATCCAGGATGAAGTGGCAATTGAGTGAAAAAATGGCGACAGTTTTACTTTGTTATGAGAACTCTTGAATGAGTTTTATAATTTGTTTGCCGATTTCTTCCGCCTCCTCCATGGAATGTGCTTCCGAATAAACACGGATGATGGGCTCAGTGTTCGATCTTCTCAGATGCACCCATTTGTCGGGAAAGTCGATCTTCACTCCGTCGATATCGGTTATCTGCTGGTCACTGAATATCTCTTTCACCTTATTCAGGATCATTTCCGTATCAATACCGGGTGTGAGTTCTACCTTTTGTTTTGCCATAAAATAGACCGGATATGACTTTCTTAATTCCGAAGGTGTTTTCCCCGATTTGGCGAGATAGGTAAGGAACAGGGCAATACCTGCGAGTGCATCGCGGCCGTAATGTAAAGCAGGATAAATGACGCCGCCGTTACCTTCTCCGCCGATCACCGCATTTGTCTCTTTCATTTTAGTTACCACATTTACCTCTCCTACAGCCGCAGCATTATATTCTCCGTTCCTGGCACGTGTAACATCTCTCAGTGCACGGCTGGAACTAAGGTTAGATACTGTATTGCCGGGCGTATGTTGCAAAACATAGTCTGATACGGCCACGAGCGTGTACTCTTCTCCAAACGGCTCACCGTTTTCACAATAGATCGCCAACCGGTCTACATCCGGATCCACGGCAAAGCCTACGGATGCTTTGGAGCTACGTGTGAGTGATGCCAGTTCCGTCAGATGCTGTGGTAATGGTTCAGGATTGTGTGAGAAATTGCCATGTGGTGCACAGTGGAGCTTAAATATCTCCTTCACTCCCAAGGCATATAATAATTCAGGGATAGCAATTCCGCCGACAGAGTTTACACAATCTATTGCCACCCGGAAGTTAGCAGCCTCTATGGCTTTTTTATCCACTAAATCGAGTGACAGGACTTGTTGGATATGTTCGTGGAGGTATTGCTTCTGGGTGACTTTCCCCAGCTCATCAACAGGAGAAAATAAAAAATCTTCCGATTCGGCAATGGAGAGAATTTCTTCTCCCTCGGCTGCACTGAGGAATTCCCCGCTGCTGTTTAATAGTTTCAGGGCATTCCACTGTTTAGGGTTGTGGCTGGCTGTAATAATGATACCTCCGGAAGCATTTTCTTTTTCAACGGCGATCTCTGTAGTGGGGGTTGTAGCCATTCCAATATCGGTAACATCACATCCCATTCCTATCAATGTTCCAGTAATGATACGATGTACCATCTCCCCCGAAATACGGGCATCTCTCCCTACTACGATACAGGGATTTTTCTTTCCTGATAAACAACGTTCTGTAGTTAAATTTTTGATAAATGCTGCATAGGCAGCTGTAAATTTTACGATATCGAGTGGGGTCAGATTTTCGGTGACTATCCCGCCGATTGTTCCTCTTATCCCGGATATGGATTTGATTAATGTCATAAAAGATTCTCTTTATCAATTATAGATTTTGATGCTGATCTAAAGATGCCAGCCGAAGATGATACCTGTTTCTTTCGTTTATGGGATCGTTGCCGGATTACGATCACCACTGGTTTTCAAATCTGTATTCCACCTGTTCGTAATAGGTAGGTTGATAACTGGATTGGTCGTACGATGAACCCATCTCGAAAGGAACGATCAGTTTTACTTTTCCCCTATGGCCTACATAGGACAGGGGGACAGCCCATCCTGCGGTTGAACTTGAATAGGCGCTTAATGTTGTTGAATTAACCGGACCAAAATATTCCAACACTTCAGGAAAAGTACTCTGGTAATTGGAGTACCGGGTTGTATCGTCGGTTGCAAAATAATGCAACCCTTTAAAACGGATATATATTTTCTCCCTCCATTGAGGTCTGTAAGTAGTGTCACCAAGGTCAATGATATTAAAATAGACGCCTGTATTCGGATCTTTATAAAATTCATTCTCACCGAATACACTATCTACCGGAAATTCCCTGAGTATCTCGAAATTACTTTTCGATATTAAAAGATCAATTGCCTTCTTCTCGTCTTTCAGATAGTCAGCATATGTTTTCCTGTTATTGCAGGAGGTAGTCAGGATAACCAAACTGACAAGGGTGAGAACTATGGAATGGAATAGTTTCATATAATTGTTTTTATTTAGAATCAAGAACCAGGATTAGCCTAATGTGCTAATTTATTAATCCCGACTTGTCGGGATAAGCACATTATGATTCTGAACAGCCTACAAAAATACACAATCTGCTTCAAATAAACAGAGGTTGCGCTGAAATAAACATTATCTATTCTTAAAAATGGGTTAAAGCTTGTCTGCCATACTTTTTAATTTCTCTTCGTATGACTTTAATCCTTCCTTGAAAACACGGATTGCTTCTTCAAAAGTGCCGTAGAATTCTCCCCCCGAGGCATTGAGGTGACCTCCTCCATTAAAGAAATCGGCTGCAAATTCATTACAGGGGAAAGATTTCTGGGAGCGGAATGAAAGCTTGATAAGATCATCATCTTCCCGAATAAAGGTAGAGAAGAAAATACCCTTGATACTGAGAGGATAATTCACGAAGCCCTCGGTATCTCCCTTGCTGAAACGAAATTGAGCCTGGTCTTCCTTGGAAAGATAAAGAAGTGCCGAATGCAGTTCCGGATATACTTCCATTCGTTGCAATAAGGTAAATCCAAGCAGGCGAAAGCGCTCTTCGGAGTAATTATCGAATACCAGTGAATAAATGGCATCCTTATTGATATTTTTTCGAAGTAACAGGCTGATGATCTCAAAAATCTCGGGGTCGTTTGAATTGTATGTAAAACTGCCTGTGTCGGTCATCATACCGCAATAGATACATTCGGCTTCAGCCTGTGTCAATTCTTCATACTTTCCCGCCTGAAAGAACAATCTGAACAGAAGTTCGCTTGTGGATGATATTTCGGGATGTGATACTGTAATGTCGAAATTTTCTCCGGGAAGAAGATGATGGTCAATCAGGATTTTTTTTGCAGGAGATTTATCCAGGAAAGGTCCCATATCTCCCACTCTTTTGGATATATTGTAGTCCAGCGAAAAGATGAGATCGGCATGCATGAGGATATGTTGCCCGGCAGAGGGATTATATTCATATATTTCAATTTCCCTGGCTCCCGCCATCCATTTCAGGAAATAGGGAAACGAGTTGGGTACAATGATCTTCACGGTTTTGTTTCTTCTCTTCAGGAAATGGTAGAGTGCAAGCGAAGATCCCAAAGCGTCGCCGTCGGGAGAGCGGTGGGTGGTGATGACGATCTTTTCTGCCTTGGCGACGGCATCCATAACCTGCTCTACTTTTTGGGGCTGAATCACATTTGAGATCGATACTGTAGAATTCATTTTGTCTCTGTCATTTGATAGGGCGACAAAATTACTAAAAATTTAGCGAAAAGGCGCCTTTTTCCGTTACATCGTGTACCTCTATGCCCAGGGCTCCACACTCTTGTGCTATTCTGACGGCCACATAACGGGGTAGTGAACTGTCTAAGACAATCTTCGAGGGGCGAAACAGAGCGAGCAACTGTTCGATATCAAAGGATGCCTGTTGTGAGAGGATCAGAATATCTAAACGGTATTGTTTATCCGCATGATAAGTGATGAAATCTGCATCTGATAGCAGGAAAATCCGTTTTTCAGGATGAGAAATAAAGCTGTTTTCCGGGATATCTGTAAAATGTCGTTTGTTATTATGAAAGATAGCGATCTCACTTTGGCCGGGACTATTGAATACGGTGAGTTGCGGCGCCGGGCGGGTCAGATTTTTATAAGTGATTGTAAGCTGAAAGAGCAGTAAAGCTGCCAGGGAGATAATAAGCGGTCGGGCATGGCGTGAAAAAAGAAACCGGGTAAAAGAGTAAATAAACAGCAGGAGCAGTATAAGCTGGAGAAAGGATATTTTTTTGTCGGAAATCTGAGCAAAAGGGATTGATTCGGAGATGTAGACGATTCTCAATAATAGTTCTGTCAGGTTTTTTTCTACCCATTGAAAGAAAGTATACAACACCGTGATGAGATCCCATTCTAAGGAACGGAGTAATCCAAAAATAATAAGTGGAAAAGCTGCATAAATGATGATGCCGACCAGAGGTACGACCAGCATATTGGTGATGAAAAACCAGGTGGGGAATGTGCCGAAATGGTAAAGTACCAGCGGAAAAACGCCTAACTGTGCTGCTGTGGTGATACTGAACAAATTCCATATATATTTCACAACTTTGTTCGAGGGGCGGTAGAGCCGGTTTAGTAACGGATTAAAAAAGAGGATAGCGAACACGGCAGCAAAACTCATCTGAAATCCCACGTCGAATAGATAAGATGGCTGGAAAATGAGAATTAGAAACGCTGCTGCGGCCAGTGAATTATAGGTAAATCCGCTACGATGATACATGTTTCCCAAGCTAAACAGGGTAAGCATGATGGCTGCACGGACTATTGATGCCGACATTCCCACTATGAACACAAATGCCCACAGGGTTAAAATAACCAGCCATTGACGGATAATGAATCCATAGCCGCTTTTTCCAAAGAACGAGAACAATAGACTGATAACTGCATAAATGATTCCCACGTGTAGCCCGCTTAATGCCAGGACATGTGCTGTCCCCGATGCCCTGAATGCCTCTTGCAGATCGTTGGAGAGGTGTACCTTGTAGCCGAGGGTAAGTGCGCAGATAAATGCATATGCGTCGTTTTCCAGATCGAATGAACGATAGAAGCCAAGTGCCTTGGCCCTGAACCGTTGCGCCATAATCGGGATGCTCTTCGTCTCCCTGCCGGTTTTCTGCCAGTCAACTGCAGGAATATAGCCTGATCCTGCAAACCCTTTGTTCTTCATATATCCGGCATAATCAAAATCATCCGGATTACCAAAATTCCTGAATGGTTCTACTTTGGACAGAAAGACAATTTCATCGCCGGGATTTAATCCTCTGGCTTCGTCGGTTTGCTCTAAATAAAGAATCACCTTTTTTTCTCCGGGAGAGGCTGTTTTTACATTAACCGCAATACTCCGTGGTTTCACTTCCGGGATGTCGAGCACAACGCCGAGGTCATATTGGCTGTAACCCGGAGGAGAGAGTTCTGCGGACTCAATATGTTGCCGGAACTGGTATAGAGACAGGGAAAAAAGGAAGAGGCAGACACCTGCTCCGAACAGCCATCTGAACCTGAATTGGTCGTCCGGACGGATAAAGAATGATAACAGCATAAGTGACAACCCGCCCAGAGCTATCGATAACGATACGGATAGAATTCCGGGAAAAATCGCTCCTGCGATGATACCGAAAATCAAGGGAAGCAAAAGGCGGAAAAAAGGTGTTTTTCCGATCAATGCATTCATAAAGATTAGACTGTTTCGTTAAGCAATAAGGCAGAAACATATCTACCTGTATTATGCCATGGTAAATGTTCTGTAAAAGAAAAGCCGGATACCTTCTTTTTCCTGCTAAAAGGCGATTTTACAGCATTTTTAATTGGTGGATGGTTTCCTCAGGATGCTCTGAAGAGAATACAAAACTACCGGCAACCAACACATCAGCACCTGCATCAACCAACCTTTTGCCAGTTTCCAGATTTATCCCGCCATCCACTTCAATCAGGGTAGAAATTTGCTGTCGCAGAATCATCTCTTTGAGCATGGCTGTTTTCCTGACGGAATGCTCAATAAATTGTTGCCCGCCAAACCCAGGGTTCACTGACATCAAAAGTACCATGTCCAGGTCGGGAAGGATATCTTCGAGGACCGACACAGGGGTATGCGGATTCAGGGTGACAACCGGCTTCATCCCTTTTTTCCTTATCTCCTGTATCACCCGGTGCAGGTGTATACAAGCCTCGTAATGCACATTCATGTAGGTCGCACCCGTAGCAGCGATTTCATTGATAAACTTTTCAGGTTGTACGATCATCAGATGTACATCCAGCGGTTTTTGGGTTACTTTTTTCAAGAGGTCGATCACCGGAAATCCGAAGGATATGTTGGGCACGAAAACTCCATCCATGATATCCAGGTGGATCCAATCGGCCTCGCTGCGATTCAGCATTTCGATGTCCCTTTCAAGGTTCAGAAAATTAGCCGCCAACAGCGACGGCGCTACCATTGTGCCCATACGTTTCAAAATTTATAGATTCAAAGTTAGTAAAAAATGATTACAGGGCAAAATCGTCTTTTCTTCTTCTATTGAAAGGAAAAAATCAAAATCAATTTCAAAGATCTTACTTTCACCGGGTCGTAAAGAAGGAGTAATCGCCTATAACATCCATATTCATATTGGCTATCGCTTCTGCCGCACTGCCTGAAACCGGAGTTCCGGCGACTTCTGTTACTTCGGTACCACTAAGGCTGACAGGTATTCCCCATCCGTCTGTTGTTTTAGGGCCATAGAGGTTTGACTCAGATGTATTGAGATAGAAATCTCCGATATTACCGAGGCTGGCAGGTGGAGCGACCATACCGCTGAAAATAGTATTTCCGTTGTCACCTTTGACCTTTTGGATCCCTTGCAGATCCTGTTCGTTTTGCAAACTTTTTCTTTCTCCTAAAATCATTCCGGTAGTAAGTAATGCTCCCAAACCTGCCGCACTCAAAAATAGAATTACTTTTTTCACTTCGCTTGATTTTTAATAAAATGTTATTCACCAAAGAAAGGGCATTCGCAAACATAATAGGGATGGGGGCTGAAATGTTAGGATTTTTCATTCGGAAATTTGTACAAATCACGCATTAACAAAAAATGTATTTGTATTATTTGTGCAGGAAATAGATTTAAATTATTGATATTAAGAGTATAAAAAGTGCAATTTCCCCGGGAGTTGTCTGCGATCATACGGGTGTTGAGCGTCCTCTGGGTAAACGTCGGTATTGAGAAGGAGTTACATTGGTGTGTTTTTTAAAGATGCGTGAGAAATAAGCGGCATCGTAGAATCCGCATTCCGCTGCTATGTCCGCAATAGATTTATCCTCTGACATTAATTTCTTCTTGGCGTAGTCGACACGTAAATTAGTAATATATATAGATGATGTGTAGCCGGATATGGCATTCAGCTTCCGGTTAAGTTGCGACGGGCTTATACACAGTTTTTCTGCAAGTGCTATGGACGAAAAGTCGGGATTATGCATTTCACGGTAAATAATATCTGTTGTCTTCTGAAGAAATTCCATATTGACATCCTTTACCGGGGGAGTATCTTCTTTGAAGATTGTGCGCATGTATTTTTTCTTGAGCAGGCGCCGGTTTTCGAGCAACGTTTCAATTTGTACCAGTAATTCATCGGGATGGAACGGTTTTCGTATATATGCATCTGCACCATGCTTCAACCCTTTCAGTTGGTCGTCCATCCCACTTTTTGCCGTTAGCAGGATTATTGGGATATGGTTTAGCAGTTCCGAGTTGCGAATGTCGTTGCAGAATGTCAACCCGTCTTTGTTCGGCATCATGATATCCGAAATAATTATATCCGGAACCAGTTCGTTGGACAATTTCAAACCTTCCTCCCCATCCCGGGCCGTTATGGTGTTGTATTTGGGCGAAAGTAGCGCTTTTATGTAAAGTATCACATCTTCACTATCTTCAATCAGCAGGATCGTCGCGTTCACATCTGTTTTAGGTGATTTTCCCTTTTCGTATGACCTGACAAACCGGCTGTTTCGTTGTGCTATCCTGGTTGCTTCTGTTGGGGAGGGTTGTTGCCTGTCTTCCGGGTTCCATACCGGCAAAATCCATTCTTCCGATTGTCGTAACGGTAATGTTACCGTAAATACGGAACCTTTTTTTTCCTCGCTGTCTGCCGTTATTTTTCCGTGCATGATTTCAACCAGTTGACGGGTATAATTTAAACCGATACCACTTCCTCTTTTTTTATCGGATTGACCGCTCTGATAAAAAAGATCAAAAATCCGCTCTATCTCTTCTTTCGGAATGCCTTTGCCGGTATCGGTAACTTTCAGTGCGACCTCCTTGTTTTTAACCGTTGAGACCGATACAGAGACCTCATCACCCGGGAGGCTGAATTTCAAAGCATTCGACAATAGATTTTGCAGGATATCATCAATGTAGTGTGGCACAAAATCCATTTCAATAACCGGTTCGCTACTGGAAAAATATAACCTGATATTGTTGTTTTGCGCGTACAGGCGGAACGAATCAACCATCATCTGCACATAAACGGAGATATTTCCTCTTTGCCATTCGGGGTTGTCCATACCTGCATTTATTTTTGCCATGTTCAGCAATTGGTTTACTAATGTAAGCAAGTGTGTGCCCTGTCGGTCTATGGCTTTAAGGTAATAGCTGGACTCGGCGTGAGTGGAATTTTTCTCTTCCTGTAAATGTCTGCTTAATCCCAGGATTACGGTGAGTGGCGTGCGGAATTCGTGGGTTATATTTGTGAAAAAATTGGTTCTTAACCGGCTGAGTCTCCGGAGTATCTTGTTGCTTCTGGTGCGATGTCTGTAAGCATAAAAAAGAGTTGCCGATAAGAGTATGAGGAGGAAGACAATGATAAAAGAAGCCGTGAGGATGATTTTTTTCTGCCGGGTTTCCATCTCGTTCCGGATGTTCAGTTGGGTAATGTATTGTCTGTTTTTATCACGCTCGTAGTTTACGCGTGTATCGATGATATGATTCAGTTTCTGTGCATTACGGACACTGTCTTGATAAGCCTCGCTGAGTTTGTAATTCTTTAGTGCGTCGGCGAAATTGCCCCGCTTTAGGTTATATTGATGCAACAGGTCGTATGTTTCCGAAAGATGTTGCGGCGATTCAATGTGATTCGCTGCTTCTTTTGCCAGATCAATCTGTTTTTTCGCTGCTGCAAAGTCATTTTTCACCAACCGGATGCGTGCTATCGCCAGGCAGGCCTCCAGCCAGTGCCATGTGTCAGAAATATTTCCCATGATTTCGTAAGCCTGTTGGTATTCACGTTCCGCTTCATCGTATTGCTCCTGCAATTCGTGGATATGCCCGAAATGGATATGGCACAACCCGATTCCCAACTGTGATTGGGCAATCTGGTTTTGCTCCATGGAATACTGATAATAGGTAAAGGCTGAATCATACATCTGTTTTTCCTGGAAAATTACACCGATATTGGCGTAATTTATAGCTTGTCCTACCGGGCTGTTCAACGCTTTTTCTTCTGCAAGCGCTTCACGGAGCAACTTTTCGGCTTCATCATAATTGTCGAATGAAAGATAAATGATGCCAATGCCGTTCAACGCCATCACACGGTTTTTCCTGCCTTTGTATTCATTTCTTCCGGAATGGGATTCGGCCATTTGCAGTGCCTGGTAATGATACCCGGAGGCTTCCGGGAAGGCACCTATCCGCCGGAAATCAGTCCCTAAATTATTCAGGGCCTCCGTAATACCGATGGTGTCTTTTATATTGTAGGCGGCAACCAATCCCTGTTGATGATAAGCGATGGCATTCGAGAAATCGGACATCTCCCGCATCCGTTTCCCTAATTCCCTGCAGAGTATGGAAATGGCCACTTCGTCCTGAGAAGCAATACTCTGTTCCAGCAATATACGCATAGAGTCGGTAGGGAAACCCGGTGAGATCTTATCTTCCCATTTTTTCTTGTATTCTTCTGAAAATTGTTGTTTTTTATCGTCTTGTGCGCATGAAAAAGTTAAGAATAGGACAAGCAAGATTACACCTGTTTTTAAAAGAGCAGATATCCCGCTGAAAATGCAGACAGCGTATTGACTTGAAAATCCTAATTGTAAGCGCATTGCCATGATTTATTGCACAAATGTAATCAAAATATCAAATCTGCAAACAAGACCTAAAATTTTAACTAATAAAAGGAAAGAAACAAGCAGGGATATAAATAAAATCTATTTTTTATTTTATATACCTATAAGTAGGGATAAAACCTCGCTAATTTCATAATTTTTAGGGATTGTATGCTTCTTATATACCCTCTATTTTTGCAATCGTAAGTCAAGACTATAATTTGGCTTAGCTGAACAATTCAAATCACCTGTTAAATTTTTAACGACATGAAACTAAGAACTCAATTGACTATGTTGGTTGCCGTATTGTGTATGGCATCATGCGAAAAGAACGATGAATCTGAAATCAATCTTGCACAGGATATTGCGGGAGTCTATAATGGACAATTGACATTATCGGTTGGAAGCACTGCCATGGATCCGGTAGAAAACAGTAAAGTAACCATTAAACATCAGGAAGACGGAAAAGCCGAGGTCACCCTGGCAGGATTTGGCGAGGGGGCCATGAGCTTTCAGGATATTGTGATAAAGGATGTGGTAGTAACAAAAGGTGGCAATGATACTTATTCCTTAGTTGGGGACATAGATGCGATGAGCGGTACGACAAACGTAACCGGCAATGTAGAGGGAACCGTAATAAAAGGCGGTAAAGCCAATATCACATTTACCCTGAAACCCGGTGCCATGCCGATGAGCATTAATGCTGTTTTCAACGGACAATAATGAGAGATGAAACCTGTTATTCTTTTCATCAAACTAATCATGCTGGGAATGATCTTCCTGTCATTTCCGGCATGTAACGGTATTTTAGGAGGTATTTACGACGAACCGTTAGCCGAAGAAAAGAACGAGTTCGGCTTTATCGAAACGGATGAGACAAACAATTCCGGTACCGTTTATATAGACGCTACAAGCTATACCAAATGGACGTACATAGATTTTCATACACTTACTGTGGACTCACTTGAAATAAGTGAAGAGATGCAGGAACCCGAAAACTGGGACATCGCCATCCACCGCTACGACGCCAAAACCAACGGAGCTTTCGTCCTCGAAACGGGATTCACAGGGCTTTCGACGATTAAAGCCTCTGGAGAGATCCCTGAAGGGGGTTATGTCTCCGATGAGTGGACAACGAACAAAATTGTAGTGGATATGTCGGGAATGATGGATGGAAAACTTAAATATGCCGAGTCATACTACAATCGGGAGCTTTCCAAATGGCTGTTTGTGGATACGAGTACTATGCCGCCCGGTTACAATCCGTCAAACAAGGTGTATGTCATCAGGTTAAAAGACAATACAGTTGCTGCCGTCCGGCTTCGGAACTTTATGAACGCCTCGGGTGTAAAAGGCTATATGACCATAGACTATATTTATCCTTTTGAAGTGTAAAGAAAACGTTATTATGCAAAAAATATTGGTAGCAGCATTATTTCTGTCAGGATGCTGTTCCCTTATAAATCCTGTTTCGGCACAATCTATCGATACCGGAACTGTTTTAGACAGTGCCGCATACGACACGCTACTCGACGAGATTGTGGTTACAGGCACCCGCAGTCCCAAAATGCTGAAGAATTCACCGGTCATCACCAAAGTATTTACTGAAAGCGAGATACGAAAAGTGGACGTAACGCATATCGGAGAGTTGCTCCAGTCGGAACTTCCGGGTATCGAGTTTACCTATTCCATGAACCAGCAGGTGTCGCTCAATATGCAGGGTTTCGGCGGAAATTCCGTCCTTTTTCTTGTAGACGGAGAACGGATTGCGGGTGAAACGTTAGAGAACATAGACTACAGCCGGCTCAACCTCGATAATGTGCAGCGTATTGAGATCATCAAAGGTGCAGCTTCATCGCTCTACGGGTCGAATGCCGTGGGAGGCGTGGTGAACATTATCAGCAAAACCTCTGCGGAACCGTTACATGTTAATTTCAACAGCCGGTTGGCAACGAACAACGAGCAACGTCACGGTGGAAGCATAAGCTTCAATACAGGACGGTTGAATAGTGCGACCAATGTACAATATGCTTCTGCAGGCGAACTCAAAATGAAAAATGAAGGAGTCTATTCCAAAGTGTACGGCAACCGTACGGTAAATGTCAAAGAGCGGTTGCAATATAATCTGGACGACAACTTTAAACTTACCGGACGAGGGGGATATTTTTTCCGCGAGCGTGATTCCCAGGTCAGTAGCAAAGATCGTTATCGCAGTTTTAACGGAGGGGCAAAAGGGGAATATGCCTTTCATGAAAAAAGTAATCTGGAGCTGGCATACTCGTTTGACCAATACGACAAAAGCAGCTTTTTGGTTGAAGACCGCCTCGATGTACGCAATTACAGCAATGTGCAGCATAATTTGAAAGGATTGTATAACTATTCTTTCAATAGCAAAAATATACTGACGGTAGGTGGCGACTATATGCGCGATTACCTGATGAGTTACCAGTTCAAGGACAATGCCAGTTACCTGCAACACGTAGCGGATGTTTTTGCCCAATACGATTGGACAGCCACCGAAAAACTGAATATAATCAGCGGGTTACGCTACGACTATTTCTCCGATGCGGATGTCAGCCATCTTTCACCCAAAATCGGGTTGATGTTCAAACAGGGACGCTCCACCTTCCGGGGCTCTTATGCCGGCGGTTTTCGTGCTCCTACCCTCAAAGAAATGTATATGAGTTTCGATATGGCAAGTGTTTTTATGATCTATGGAAATCAGGATCTGAAAGCCGAATCGAGCCATAATTTTTCCCTTTCCGGTGAGTATACCAGGCAGTATTATAATTTTTCGCTGACGGGGTATCACAATATTGTGGACAACCGTATCACAACCGTGTGGAATACGGATTTGAAAGGGATGCAATATATGAATATTGCAAAAATCAATATTACAGGCATCGACGCGAATGCTTCCGTCAGGTTACCGGGTGGCATAGGCGCCCGACTCTCTTATGCTTTTACGCATGAAAGAATAGAAAAAGGGCAACCACTGTTATCGCAAACACGCCCTCATGCTGCCACAGCCCGCATAGAATATGGCAAGACATGGAAAAAATACGGTTTTAATATAGCGTTGAACGGACGTCTCCTTTCGAAGCTCACCACCCATGAATATACGTCGCTCACCTCCTATGAAGAGATGGAGGAGGTTACCTATCCCGGATATACGATCTGGAAACTCAGCCTGATGCAAACCTTTCGACAGGGGATTAACCTGATTGTCGGTATCGATAACCTGTTCAATTACGTTCCCGACTACTATTACAGTAATTCCCCCTATACGACAGGTACTACATTTTCTGCCGGAGTCTCGATAGACATCAACAGATTTTGAACAGCAATACCCTGATATTATGATATAAGTTGGAAAAAATGATAATTTATAGGGATTGGTATCTATTTCGGTTATGGATAACTTTGCCCGTATAGAAATTTCTCTTAAGAATATATTAGAAAATGAGGAGAATCCTCCTTCTTATGCAATAGGATGGGGTATACATTCTTAGCGGTAATTTTGGGGAATAGACAGGTTGTTTTAACTTTGTGAACATGAAATCAATCATGAACATAATACTAATAATGATAGTTTTGGGAATAGGATTTCCAAGAGAGGTATTATATAGTATTGTTCATGTTTCCGATCTTATAGAACACTTTTATGAACATAAAGCCGAAAATGAGGAAACTTCTTTTCTTGATTTTGTTAAGAAGCATACAGGGCAACCCAGCCATGAGCACAAAGACAAACATGCTCATGACGATTTACCTTTTAATCACTTTCATCAGTCATTAGAACAGAATCAAGTCTGGAATATTGCTACTTTCAAAAGTAATATTCTGAGATTAAAAAGAAATACAACCACTTTACTTATAGTATTTAAGGAAAGTCTGTATTATTCCGGATATCTTCAAGATATTTGGCAACCGCCAAATAGGAGTTAATGTATTATTTTTATTGTATTTTTTATCGTGTTGTGCTTTCACATTGCACAATACCTGTTTTTCACATTAACTCACAAAAATGAAAACTCAACATAAAAAACATGACCATGTTCATAAAGGATATGAACATTCTCACAACAGACACCATCATGATCATACCTATACCAATGAACAAAGAACAAAATGGGTAGTGATACTGACGGCCGTTACTATGATTGTAGAAATAACTTTCGGTTATTTCACGAATTCAATGGCACTTTTAGCTGACGGTTGGCATATGGCTTCACACGTGTTTGCACTGGGGCTTACCTGGATTGCCTATTACGTGGCAAGGAAATATTCACAAACTGAATCGTATTCTTTCAGTAAGGGAAAGTTATTGGCTCTTTCGGGATTTACGAGTGCGGTTGTGTTGCAGATCGTAGCTGTTATTATGGCTGTGGAATCTTTTAACCGGCTATTTAATCCTGTCGAGATTTTATTTTTACAGGCTATTATAGTTGCGGTTATAGGACTGATTGTAAATGGGGTAAGCGCATTATTTCTGCACCATGACCACGACCATCACGATCATAATATCCATTCTGCCTACTTGCATGTTCTGGCAGACGGATTAACCAGTTTAACAGCAATAGTTGCTTTACTCGTGGGGATGTATTGGAAAATATATTGGTTGGATTGTCTAAGCGGGATTATAAGCTCAATTGTTATTACTAAATGGGCCGTAGATTTGATGAAAGGCTCCGGCAAAGATTTAATTGATTTCAAAAAGATCAAAACAGAACAGGGATGAAAGACCTAATGCATTTTCTGGCAAGGCTATTTCCTGATTCGTCTGAGTCATGCTGGTTATCTCATAACAGAACTTGCTAAGCCGAAACTGCTTTGAAACTAACTTTGAAATACATACAAGATTGGTCGTTAAAACAAAAGTTATGAAACTATTTTGATTTATTTATGCAGTCCCGGATGGATTACAGGTACAAGAATAATGAATTATACCAAAAATGATGTCTGTTTTAATAACAATACCCTAATATTATGATATAAGTTGGAAAAAATGATAATTTATAGGGATTGTGGTGGCGGTTAATTACCAATAACTTTGCGTTTTTATTATATAATAACAACTTTAATATAAGAAAATGAAAAAGTTTGGTTTTTTAATGCTGCTCAGCGTCTTATTCTTGGCTGCTTGCGATAAGGATGACAAAGAGCCGGCTCTTCCGGGTGAAGTAAAAGATGTGAAATTTGAAGATGTCAGATCATATACCGAGTGGAAATATTTCTCTTTCTCGAAAGGAGAGTTTGTTACCGTTACTGATTATCAAAACGATCTGACGTGGGATATTGCTTTCCATCGGGGTGATGTCCGCCTGAATGGAGGTACGTCGGGTAAAGGAAAAGGGGAAGCGATTAATACCCAGCAAACAAATTGGAATGCGGTGACGGAAGCGCCTGCGAGTGGTTATATAAAAGACCAGATCGGAAAGATTACAACTGCATTTACAGGGGATGGTATAACGGAAGAGGATCAGCCTTTTTCTCAGACAGTTACGACGTGGCTGACGGTTGATACAAGCAACCCGCCTCCCAAATATACTGTTCATAATTGGATCTATGTTGTGAAAGCCGCAGATGGTAACTATGTAAAACTTTGGTTGTACGACAATAAAGACGAGAAGAATGCTGCGGGCTACGTTAGCTTCAGATATCAGTACAATGCAAGCGGAAGCACCAAGTTCAACTAAAAGATATTAATAAGAGAAAATAGGCAAGATTGTCTGATAGTTTTCACTGTTCAGGCAATCTTGTTTTTTAGATAATAGGTATGAGGATTATACTGTTGGCAATATTTTTTATCACCGTTATTGGGCTTAACGCCCAGCACCAGCGGATAGAAGGCCGGATTATTGATTGCAGGTCGCAGGAAGGTATACATCTTGTCAGTGTAGGAATACTTGGTACAACCAAAGGGGCTATTTCCGACGAATCGGGAAAATTCGTTATTGAAGAAGTACAGGAAGGTGATTATACCTTTGCCGTTTCATCGATCGGTTATGAGGATAAGCGCATACCGGTTTCCGTTCCCTCAAAAAATGAAAGTCCGATAATCATCATATCGCTGTGCGAACAGGCGATTGATCTGGATCAGGTTGTTGTGACGGCAACCCGTACCGAACGGTTGTTGAAAAATGTTCCCATACAAACCCAGATGATTTCGGCCAAAGCCATTGAGCGCATGCAGGTAACCAATTTCAGGGATTTACTGGAATACGAACTGTCCGGGGTAGAGTTTACCAACAATGGCGGTTATGCTAATATCAATATGCTTGGCTTCGGAGGCAAATATGTGTTGTTTCTGGTGGACGGTGAACGTATGGCGGGCGAAACGTTCGACAACATAGATTATAACCGGGTAGATATGGACAATGTGCAGCAAATCGAGATTGTGAAAGGAGCCGCATCTTCCCTCTACGGTTCCAATGCAGTCGGAGGAGTGATCAATATCATTACCCAAAAGCCACGGAAAGCATTTGAAACAGGAGCTAATGTCAGATTCGGTAGTAATAACGAACAGAATTACCGCTATACCGTAGGCACACGCAGAAAATGGGGATATGCAAACCTGACAGCATCGTTCAAATCGATGGACCCCTACTTGCTGAAAGACCGGGAACCTCTTACTCAATGGTTTGCCAACGGGGATAAAGTGGAATATCCGTTAAGCGAAACTTATATCGCCGGATACAAGGATTACAGTTTTAATCCCCGGGTAGGGATAGATGTTTCTGAGAAGTTACATTTAGAGACAAAAGGGGGATATTATTTCAAGGAGAGAAACCCCGGAGGTTTGGACGGAACAAAAGTTACCGACCGCTATTACAACTATTCGGGCGGAGTAAAGGCGGATTACAAAATATCGGATAACCAGCATTTGCAAATTTCCGGAAACTTCGATCGATATGACAAGTTCAAATACTACAAATTGTTGAGCGAAAAAGAAAAAACCTATGAAAATTCCCAACAGCGATTCAATGGGATGTATACCCATTCTTTCGCTGCGGGACACTCGTTGGTGGCAGGTGCGGAATATTTTTCCGATAATTTGATGACATTTATGTTTGAGAGCGACGGAAGCAATGCAAAGCGTGATGCGCAGACTTATGCCGTTTATACCCAGCAGGAATGGCTGTTGGCTGAAAAAATTATACTCGTAACAGGTTTGCGTTACGATTATCATTCACAATTTAAGGGTCATCTTACACCCCGTCTATCGGCGATGTTTAAGTTTACTCCCCGGTTTACCGTCCGGGGTGGATATTCAGGCGGTTTCCGTTCTCCCACTCTCAAGGAACTATATACCGATTGGTTCCATCCCAATGGTGGAGGATTTCAGATTATCGGTAACAAAGGTATGAAGGCAGAGAAAAGTAATAACTTCAACCTCTCTGCCGAACTGTCTCTCGGGAAAACGGTTATCACTGCCATGACACAATATTCCCTTATCGAAGATATGGTAAGTACACTGTGGGCAAACCAGGATACAGTGCTGTATGCCAATATTGGGGATGCCAATGTATGGAGTACGGAGTTATCGGTTACCAGCCAGATAACCAACAACCTTTCTTTGAAAGTAGCTTCCTCTGTAGTGACCGATAATCTTGGGAAAAGGTCGATTATACGTCCCTTTTCGACCACCGGGCGGATAGACTATATCATTCCTGTTTTCGGGAAATATAATCCTACTATCAGTCTCAGTGGAAAATATTTCGGGGGAATGGATATTTACGGAACCGGCGATATTACGGATACGGACAATGAAACGGGGATCGAGAAGGAAATTTCCGAAGAATACAAGGTGCATTATGACGGGTATGCTATTTGCCGGCTGTCATTTGCGCAGACGCTTCCATTTAATCTGACGTTAAATGCCGGGATAAATAATCTTTTTGATTACAAGACTAAGTTTTCAAGTTTCTATTCGAGTATATCGCCCGGAAGGACATATTATATCGGATTAAAATGGAAACTATAAGAAAAAATACTGAAAATCAGTAAATAATTCATTCATCTATATGAATACAAAAAAGAAATATACGCTCATCGCTTTATGCGCCCTGGTTATTATTGTAGCAGGATGGATCGCCTGGCAGAAAATGGCTGCTCCCACCAGAATCGCCTTGTTTAATTTCCAGTCTTTTCAGGTATCGAATATCTCGTTATCGAACACCGATAAATTTATAAAATTCGAAGAGGTTTCGGTGGAAGAGGTCGGTAAATTGAAAAATTATGATTTTGTGCTGGGTTTCGGTATGGGGCTGAAAGTGTCGGAAGAGCAGCGGGCACAAATCCAGTCGGCAGCCGACAAGGGTACGCCGGTTTATATGTTTGCCGTTACCAATCCGCAAAATAATATCTGCAACCTGGACAGTACGGATTTAGAGCAGATATCCGGTTATCTTAGCAGCGGTAATAAGGCCAATTACCAGAATATGGCGCGTTATATACGCCGCAATATAGACAAGAAAATCCTGTTTGCCACCGAGGCAGAGCCTGTAGTGGAAAGTGTGTCTGATGCTTTTTTTCATATCGATGAGAATGTGTCTTTCGAAGAGGTGAATGAATATGAGGCATATCTCAAAAAGCAGGCCTTTTACAAGGACGGAGCCGATAAGGTAGCTATTATTGCCGGTATTCATGATCCGTTCAGTGGTAATAAAGAGCATCTGGACAGCCTGATCGTGTCGCTGCAGAATTCGGGATTGAATGTGTATCCCATATCTTCAATGACAAAACGCATGGATTTCCTGGAACAGGTGAAACCTGATGCGGTGGTTTATTTTCCACACGGACGTCTTTTGATGGGACAGCCGGATGCAGCCGTGGAATGGTTAAAGAGCCGGAATATTCCTGTTTTTACGCCGATTACTATTCTGCAACTGAAAGAAGACTGGATGAAAGATCCGATGGGAATGTTCGGCGGGTTTATGGGACAGACCATCGTCATGCCGGAACTTGATGGCGCCATTTATCCTTATTCCCTGGTAGCCCAGGAAAAAAACAATGAGGATCTTTATGTTTTCAGAACAATCCCCGACAGGCTTGAAAGTTTCACGGCGATTGTCAATAACATGATAGCCCTCAAACATAAGAAAAATGCGGAAAAAAAAGTCGCTATCTATTATTTTAAGGGAGCAGGACAGGAAACATTGGCAGCGCAGGGTCTGGAAACCGTGCCTGCCCTCTATAACCTGTTGAAGCGTTTAAAAGCCGAAGGGTACAAGGTGGATAACCTCCCGGCAACCGAAAAAGAGTTCGAGAATCTGTTGATGACACAAGGTTCGGTGTTGAGCACCTATGCCGAAGGGGCTTTCGACGATTTCCTGAAGAACGGTCATCCGCAACTGATTAAAAAGCCGGATTATGAAAGATGGATAAACCAAACCTTATCGAAAGAATTATATAAAGAAGTGACCGATGTTTACGGCGAAGCACCGGGAGCCTATATGAGTGTTATGGAAGATGGTGAAGAATACCTTGCCGTAGCCCGCATACAACTGGGGAATATAGTCTTGCTGCCTCAACCCATGGCGGCGTTGGGCGATGATGATTTTGCCATCGTTCATGGAGCGAAAATGCCCCCACCGCATACCTATATCGGCTCTTATTTATGGACTCAGTTCGGGTTTAAAGCTGATGCCTTGATCCATTTCGGAACACACGGCAGCCTTGAGTTCACACCACAAAAACAGGTGGCGCTGAGCAGTAACGACTGGGGCGACCGTTTAGTCGGTACCATTCCCCACTTTTACTATTACACTATCGGTAATATCGGTGAAAGCATGATGGCAAAACGGCGTTCGTATGCTACCACCATCTCTTATCTTACTCCTGCTTTCACGGAGAGCAATACCCGTTCGCAGTTCAAATCGTTACAGGATAAGATACGGGAATATTATAGAACCGGTGAAGCACAGCAACCCACAGCATCGTTAGAGGTTAAAAAGATTGCTGTGGCGATGGGTGTCCACCGCGATTTGCGTCTGGACAGCGTAATTTCCCAGCCATATACCATCGAAGAAATAGAGAGGATAGAGAACTACGCAGAAGAGATTGCCAATGAAAAGATAAACGGTCAACTTTATATTTCGGGTGAACCCTATTCCCCGGAGAAAATAAAATCTACCGTGCTGGCTATGAGCGCCGATCCGATTGCTTACAGCCTCTCCTCTCTCGATAAACAAAGAGGAAAAGTAACCGAAAACCAGTTGAAGAGCAAAACATTCTTCACACAAGCGTACCTTGATCCGGCAAAAAATCTGGTCAATCAGGTCCTGGCCGGAAAAACCGTCGATGATGAACTCGTATGTGCGGTAGCAGGGATTACCGCTGCAGAGCTGGGCGAGAGCAAAACTATTCTGAATCCACCCAAAAGAGGTATGGCTGCGATGGCGGCTGGAGCGGGTATGCCGGGACAATCCCAGGCGCCTGAATATACTAAAGAACAGAAGGAAAAGGCCCGTATGATCGCCGAGATTGAACGTACCATCCGCAACATTCTCCATTATAAATCGGCGTTGGAAGAGAGTCCCGAACTCGAGTTTAAAGCAATGATCAATGCGCTCTCCGGAGGATATGTAGCGCCTTCTTCGGGCGGTGATGCGGTGGCAAACCCCAACGGGGTTCCCACCGGAAGAAACCTCTACTCGGTAAATGCCGAAGCCACTCCGTCGGAAGTGGCCTGGGACAGAGGAGTGGGGTTGGTAAAAACCACGCTCGAGCAATATCATAAGGAGCATAGCGAGTATCCGCGTAAGGTGAGTTATACCTTCTGGAGCAGTGAGTTTATTGAAAGTGAAGGAACCACCATCGCCCAGGTATTGTACATGCTGGGCGTTGAACCGGTGCGTGATACCTACGGTCGCGTTTCCGAACTTCGGCTTATACCTGCCGAAGAGTTGGGACGTCCGCGTATCGATGTGGTTGTGCAGACATCAGGACAATTCCGTGATCTGGCGGCATCGCGTCTGATGCTTATTTCAAGAGCCGTGGAAATGGCTGCGGCGGCAAAGGACGAGAAATATGAAAACCTTGTGTCGAAAAGTACCGTTGAGATAGAACGCCAGTTGGTGGAACAGGGTATATCGCCCAAAGACGCCCGCGCCATGTCCACCCGTCGTGTATTCGGGGGAATCAACGGCATGTATGGTACAGGCATTCAGGAAATGATTACCAGCAGCGATAAATGGGAATCGGAAAAAGAAATTGCCGACGCCTATATCAATAATATGGGGGCAGATTATGGAAGCGATAAGAACTGGGGCGAATTCCAGGCAGGACTTCTCCGTACTGTGCTCAGTAATACGGATGTGATTGTCCAACCGCGTCAGAATAATACCTGGGGTGCGTTGAGCCTCGACCATGTATACGAGTTTATGGGTGGAATGAATCTGGCCATCCGCAATGTGACCGGTAAAGATCCCGACGCCTATTTTGCCGATTACCGCAACCGCAATAACGCCAAAATGCAGGATCTGAAAGAGGCCATCGGCGTTGAATCGCGCGCTACCGTGCTCAATCCCGAATATATCAAGGAGGTAATGAAGGGAGGAGCGTCGAGCGCCGCACAGATCACCGAAGTAGTCACTAATACATTCGGGTGGAACGTTACCAAACCCAATGTTATTGATAATGAACTATGGGATGAACTTTACAATGTATATGTAAAGGATAAGTTCGATCTGGGTACGGAAGAGTTTTTCAGGGAAAAAAGCCCGGCAGTACTGCAGGAAGTGACTGCCATTATGATGGAAACCGCACGGAAAGGTATGTGGAAAGCCACGCCTGAACAGCTTGCGGATATTGCCAAACTGCATACCGATCTGGTAAAAGAGTTCGGTTCTACGGGTTCGGGTTTTGCCGGAGGAAACACCAAATTGCAGGATTACATTGCTCAGACTGTAGATCCTTCCGATGCCCAGGTTTATAACAGACAGATCCGCGCGATGAAAACCCCCGGGAGCGATGCGAGCGTGACTCCGTCTGGCACCGTTCTCAAAAAAGAAGAAGTAGGGCAAATTGAGAACGGCGAAAAGAATTCACTCAACGGAATCATTGTTGCCGCAGTAGTTCTTGTGATATTTGTCATTCTTTTACTAATTTTACGTCGGAAAAGAAGAAGCTAATTGTTAGAATAAAGAACCAAGATCCAAGAATCAAGACCCATCCGGTAGATTAATACAGTCTTGGTTCTTGGCTCTTGAATCTTGTATCTCAAAAGAAGATGGAAATAATCATTCAGGTATTGATCCTGTTCATCCTTATCAACACTATTCTGAAGCTTAGCTTCTGGAAATGGTGGCAAACGGTAATTTTTGGGATTATTTGTGCGATTTTTGTGGTTTGGGTACAACAATATGCTATTGTCCAATCCAAAACGCAGCTTCACGATTATCTCTCGAACCGTCAGGCATTGCAGGATATGGCCGTGCTCATCACGGTAGAATCGGCTATCTGTTTTGCTTTTTGCTTTGCCGCGTTGAAGAACATGTTCGGAAAAAAGAAAAAGCGTTGGATACGGTTATTATACTGGTATCCCAGCCTCCTGTTGTTTCCGGTGCTGTTTTATATGCTGACACAGGCTATATTCAGCCTCTCCGGCACCAATTTCAACACTATTGCATTTACCATTGCAGGAATCACCCTTATCGCCATACCCGCCGTTTCTTCCGGTATCAAGCTTCTGCTGCCGGAAAAGGAACTGAGGCTGGAAGTACATTTCCTTGTAAGCCTGTTTGTCGCTATATTGGGATTGCTCACAACTGTAAATGGGAATGTCACCTACGCAGCAGTAAAAGAGCCGCTAAATATCCGGGCGATACTCTATTCTATTGCCCTGTTTGTGGTATTATTCGCAATAGGGTATATCTGGAACAAATATAAGTGGAAGTTTAAAAAAATCAAATAATGGAAGTTATTTCAAAAACGTTATTTTGGGTAGCCAATAGCTTATTGATACCCGATATTATTATTTTGCTGTTTCTTTTTGGTCGTTCATTGCTGCTCATCGGCAGTTTTTACGACCAGTTCATGACCAAACGGAAGAATGACAAGGCAATAGGGAATAAGATCAAAGAATTGTCGGGTCTCAGTATGGATGAGTTGAGAGCCGTTATTCCCAAAAACGACAATTCGCTTTTCATAAAGTATTTGCGGGATTTATTGACTACTCCGCCGAGTGAGGCATATTCTGATTTTTTGATTTCCAATTTCGAGAACGAGGCCGATAAAGACCTTGCCCTTTCCAAGATGCTTGCCAAAATGGGACCTGTACTCGGATTGATCGGGACGCTTATCGCCATGAGTCCGGCATTGGTAGGCCTCTCGACAGGTGATATTTCGGGAATGGCATACAATATGCAGGTGGTGTTTGCCACTACGGTCGTGGGACTTGTGGTATCCGCAATCGGATTGGTTACATTGCAGACCAAACAGCGCTGGTATGCCAAAGACGTGAATAATCTCGATTATGTTTCCCGGATTTTAACCGAAAAAAAGAATTGATATCATGAGTAGAAAAAGAAGGACTAACAAATTCTCGGGCGAAGAGGATACCGATCCGCTAAGCGTTATCGTAAACCTGTTTGATGTAGCGATGGTATTTGCCGTCGCCCTGACGGTCGCCATGGTGATGCATATGAATATGACCGAGGTCTTTACTCAGGAAGATTATACAATCGTAAAGAATCCCGGCAAAGAGAACATGGAAATTATTACTAAAGAAGGAAACAAAATCAATAAATATACTCCCTCAGATGAGCAATCCTCAGGCTCTAAAGGCCGTCGGGTAGGGGTGGCTTATGAACTCGAGAACGGAGAGATAATTTACGTGCCGGAATAGAATCCCTTACTCATTTAGCATAACGAATACACTTCCTTAAATTAATTCCTGTTATAACGATAATAGGGGTATTTTATCATTGGTTAACCAACAAATTCTATCATTTGTGGGTATATATGGTTATTTTCTGCCGAAAAAATACTCATTTCTTGCGATTGTTACCTTTTATTATTGCCTATATCTTTGTCCTGTAATTTTAGGTATTCTCATTAATATAAAAATGAATCAATTGACAAGTCTTAAAGTAAGGATAAGACTGGCCGGAATAATCGTTTTCATTTTCTTTATTCAATCTTTATTTTCGCAGCAAGATCGCCAAGCCGTTATTAGGGGAAGCGTAAAAGATAGTAAAGGTGCTCCGGTAGAATTTGCTACCGTATATATAAAAGAAACTCAGCAAGGGACACAGTCGGACCTTAAAGGCGATTTCCTTTTGCATGTCGCGCCGGGGAGTTACATGTTTTGTGTACAAATGATGGGGTACGAAACATATGAACAACCCATTATCGTACAACCGGGCGAGAGAATGACAATTCCAGTAGAGTTGGTCGAAAAGAGGTATGCGCTCCAGGAGGTGGTAATAGAGGCCAAATCCTCGGTGCAGCGCATTAATGAATCAGCATACAATGCTGTCGCATTGGATGCCACGGTACAACACAATTTGACGGCTAACCTGTCGGGCATGTTGAACAAGGTGTCGGGCGTCCGGATCCGGGAAACCGGTGGTGTGGGATCTGAGATGCAGGTGATGATGGACGGCTTCAGCGGGAAACACGTGAAGGTCTTTATCGACGGTGTTCCTCAGGACGGAGTAGGACAGTCGTTCGGATTGAACAATATTCCGGTGAACTTTGCAGAGCGTATAGAGGTATACAAAGGAGTAGTACCCGTAGAGTTTGGAACCGATGCCATTGGTGGCGTAATCAATATTGTAACCAGGAAAGGTTTTAATAGGAAATGGCATCTCGACGCTTCCTATTCGTATGGTTCGTTCAATACCCATAAGTCTTACTTCAATTTCGGACAGACATTCGACAACGGACTGACTTACGAAGTAAACGCGTTCCAGAACTATTCTGACAATAATTACTCTGTGGACACGCCGGTAAAAGAGTTCTTGCCGGATGGAGGTAGTAGTACCGACAGATCAAAGATTGAACGTGTAAAGCGCTTTCATGATACTTATCACAATGAAGCAATATCGGGAAAAGTCGGTTTGGTAAGTAAACCGTGGGCAGACCGATTGATATTGGGGGTGACTTATTCGCAAGTATATAAAGAATTACAAACCGGCGTTCGGCAGGAAATCGTTTTTGGAGGTAAATACCGCAAAGGACATTCCGTGATGCCGTCGTTGGAATACCGCAAGAGAAATCTCTTCGTCAAAGGGTTGGATGTGACGCTTACGGCCAACTACAATAAAAACAATACGCACAATGTGGACACCTCCTCCTACGAATTTAACTGGCGGGGAGAAAAGCGACCCCGGGCCGGAACACCGGGGGAGCAGTCATACATGCATCTGCGTTCGGATAACAATAACTGGAACGGAACGGTTTCCGCCCGTTATCGGTTAAAGGATATCCATTCGTTTACATTTAACCACATTATTAATTCGTTCCACCGTTCTAACCAGTCGCTTCTGACACCCGGTTCCGGTCCGGATCCGATACCCAAGGAGACGCAGAAGAATGTAAGCGGCCTCTCTTACCAGCTTATGCCCAATGAGAGGTGGAACGCGTCGTTGTTCGGTAAGTATTACAATCAGTATGTGGCAGGCCCGGTAGCTACCTCTTCCACAATGGATGAGGTTGTGAGGGTTACAAAAACTATCAGTACGACCGGTTACGGCGCGGCGGGAACTTACTTCATCCTCGATAATCTGCAGGCCAAGTTATCTTATGAGAAGGTGTATCGCCTGCCTACCAATAATGAGATGTTTGGCGATGAAGACCTCGAAACCGGAGATATAGCAATCAAACCGGAGAACAGCCATAATGTCAACTTCAATATGAGTTTTGATGAGTCATTCGACAAGCATGCTGTTTACCTGGAGGGTGGATTGATTTATCGTGATATAAAGGATTATATCCAGCGTAATATCACTGGCCTGGGCGGTGGACGCTATGGTGCTGCCTATGTCAACCACGGTAAAGTGCTTACGAAAGGGTACACCCTTACCGCACGCTACAATTTTTCAAATCTGTTGAGCGTGGGGGGAAACTTCACCGAGATCAACACCCGCGATAATGTAGCGACGACCATTACCGGCTCACCTAGTAATACTTACAAAGCCCGTATGCCCAACGTCCCTTATCTTTTTGCCAATGCGGATATTACTTTTTACCGTCATAACCTGGGACCGAAAGGGAATGTACTGACGGTGTCCTATGACAATTTCTTTGTGAAGAGTTTTCCCCTTTATTCGGAGGCGCTGGGCAGTAGCGAGAGTAAATCGGTTGTGCCTACCCAGTTTTCCCATAATGTGAGTGTTTCCTACTCTCTGAAAGAGGGACGTTACAATATCTCATTCGAGTGCCAGAACCTTACCGACGAAAAGTTATATGACAACTTCAGCTTGCAAAAGGCAGGCAGGGCATTCTACGGTAAACTGAGGGTTTCTCTGTAAAATAAAATTATAACGGATCGAGTGAATCGATTCCTATCGATATAAATTCAACTCACTTAATAATTAAATATCATCAATTAAAACTAAAATAATATGAAACGAGCGTCTGAACTATTTGCACAAAAGAACATGATTATTGCGAGTTCCATACACCGTAATAAAAAGAATATAATAAATCGTATGAAACGTTCTAAATTGTATTTGACTTCAGCATTATTGATGGCGGGATTAGTGTTTTCGTCCTGCGACAACGATATTCCGGGACCAGATGATGGAAATGGGGATGGGGTTTCAGAGAGTTATGTAATTGTGGCAGGTTCAGACGAAGCCAGCTATCTGCTGACATCTGAGTCATTGAATACGGGCTCTATAACTAACGCTAAAAACGGGGAAGAGACCGAAAATGGTACCTATTGGGTATATTACCAGGACAAATATTTATTCCGCTTAGTATATAATCAAGGGAATGCAGGTATCAGTTCTTCCTATATTCTGGATGACCAGGGGAAGGTGAAAGAGCGTAACAACACGTATGAAATAAAGCGGTTTACCTCTTACGGAACCTACAAAGACTATATCATCACTTCTTCTACAAACGATTTAGGTACAGATCTTGCCGATGAAAACGGTTATCTGCCAAAAGGGTTCCAGTTCTCTTATCTCGATGTGGAGAAAGAAACTTACAACTCTAATCAACAAGTAATGCTGGCTGAGAACTACTTGGGTAACGGTGAATTTATTACCCTGGCAGGCATCCTTGAATCCGGTAATAAAATTTATTCGGCACCGATCCCTATGGGATTGAGCCAATACGGAGTAAAAGCCGAAGGTGGAAAATATGTGAAATATCCCGAACTGGTGAAAACGGAAGACGGCGGATCTGCCAGCAGTGCATACAAAAAAGGAGAACTGCAATGGACGCAATATCCCAATGAAGCGTGGATCGCCATTTATGACAACGAGAAAATGGAAAATCCGAAATTGATCAAGACAGATAAGATCAGTTATGCTACCGGGCGCCATCGTTCTCAGTATTACCAGATGGTATGGGCGGCCGATAACGGAGATGTGTATGTCTTCTCACCCAGTTTTGCCAAGACGATGAAGGACAATTTACAGAAGACTACTCTGCCTGCAGGTGTGGTCCGTATTAAAGCGGGAGCCGAAGAGTTTGACAGTGATTATTATTACAATCTGGAAACGCAAACCAATGGTAACTCCTTTCTGCGTACCTGGCATATCGGCGACGATTATTTCCTGTTGCTGATGTATGATGAGCCGTTCCACGATAACTTTGATGCTACTAATACGCCTGCATCACGTTTGGCTATCTTTAAAGGTGAAACCGGAAAGCTTACTTACGTAACCGGCTTGCCCGCTCCCGATAAGATACAGGGATTTGCCAATACTCCGTACTCCGAAAATGGAACTGCCTATATAGCAGTAACTACTACCGACGGCGCTTCTCCTGCGGTATACAGCATTAATCCGCAAACAGCAGTAGCTGCCAAAGGACTTGAGGTCCAAGCCACTCAGATTTTCGCTATCGGTAAACTGAAAGCATCTGGGAACTAATATCAGGCGTATATTATCTTTACAAATAATAGAAAAGTTAATTATTCCCCCCGCTTTCATCGCATGATTGAAGGTAGGGGGAATATTATTGAAAGGGACTGGCATGAAGACCATTCTTTTATTATTACCCCTTTTTATTGCTTATCCCCTGCTGGCACAACCCAGCCAGGTGATTACCCCTATTGAAGAATCGGCAAAACAGTTATTTGATTTGAAACAACATGACCTGACTTATAACGGGAGAGAATATAGGCTCTATATTGCCCAACCGGTTGGTAACGGAGAAGTTTTCCGCCCCGTGCTTTATATGCTGGATGGCAACGGCCAGTTTCCCATGCTGGTGAATGGCGCAGGAGAAGTCTCGGAAAATACCCCTATCGTGGTGGGTATTGGCTATCCTTCTTCGCAGGCATACCCTAAAGAGCGTACCCGGGATTATACGATCCCCATTGAAGGAAATGACGAGGGAGGAGGGGCCGAGGATTTTTACAGGTTTATTGTTGATAAAGTAAAACCTTTTATTGAAGCGAATTATGCTGTGGATGCCACACGTCAGACATTGTGCGGACATTCTCACGGAGGGCTTTTTACCCTGTATGTGATGTTTAATCATACCCGTGCTTTCCAGCATTATATAGCTGCCAGCCCTTCTATCTGGTGGGGACAGGGAGCAATTGTGCCGACACAGAGACCGCTCTTCTCTCATATCCCCCATTCGGTGACTATTATCCTGGGAGAGTATGAGGAAAATCCCGAATCAGATCCGTCCAGGAGGAAATTAACACCGGAAATCCAGAAAATAAAAGAACAGCGGAAAGGTGGTATCCCCCACCGGGATCTGGCCGCGATGATTGCGCAAGAAGTGCCGAATTGTCGATTTATCCTGCTGGAAGGTAAAAATCATGGCAGTTCAATCCCTGAATTCCTTAAGGAAGCGATGCGTGTTGCAGGAAAATAATTTCAAATTTAAGATTTAAGATTCAGAATTTAAGATTTCACTATGTCGATTATTAATTCAGGATTTTGCAATTCATTGGTAATTAGTAATTATTAATTAGTAATTAATTTACAAACAATATATTATCCGGTATATGCAGTCCTTTTTCAACATGAGAGCATTGGACAAATTGGCTGATACAAGCCAGGGATAATGCCGATGGCTTTATTTCAACGGTCATATCTGCTGGTTTGTTCGGATTCTTTTTTTTGCTACGCATAACTCTGCCTTCTAATTTATTTGGTAAGATTAGAACGCTTGCAAAGACCCTTTATTGCAACAGGTTGAAAAAAAACGCAAAAAACACTTTTCATCAAGCCATTTTACATATCTTTGCTGTGATTTAATTATAAAAAAGAATGAAAATGAGAAAACTAGTTTATCTTTTTATTGCTGTTGGCGCACTTTTGTCGTGTCAAAATAACAATAAATATACAATCAAGGGTACCGTAGCCGGTGATGCTTATGAAGGAACCAACGTTTATTTGCAGCAAATGACGGAGAATGCAATGGTGCCAACCGATACGGCTATTGTCCAAAATGGGACTTTCTCTTTCTCAGGAATGGCTGATACCACGGTACTTCGTTTTATCGCACTGGATGAGACTGTGAATCCGCAACAGGAAAGCAGAATACCGGTATTGGTAGAACCGGGCAAACTGGAAGTGACTTTCGATACCGTAGTTACTGTAAAAGGTACAAAAATAAATGATGCTTATACCAATTTCAGGTTGCAACAAAGAGAACTGGTACAAAATATCAGAGGTATTATAGGACAATTCAACAGCGAAAATGCAGCAGGGACAATGACTGAAGAGCGGGATGCCGAATTGCAACAATCTTACGAAGAAATCAGTAAGCAATTGACCGATCTCAATTTCAATTTTATTAAGGATAATATTGATAATAAACTGGGAGAATTTGTTTTTCAAAACTCTTCTTCCATGTTTGAGGCAGAACAGCAAAAAGAGATCCTTGATCTTGCCAGCGAAGAATTCAAATCCACAGAGAGGATTCAACGTGTAATAAAGAGACTTGAAAATCTTGAGAATGTGGCTGTAGGTAAGAAATTTGTTGATTTTACTTTGAAGGATACTGAAGGAAATAACGTTTCTCTCTCCGATTATGCCGGTAAAGGGAATTATGTTTTGGTCGATTTTTGGGCTGCCTGGTGCGGACCTTGTCGTCAGGAGATGCCTAATGTTGTTGCGGCATATGACAAATATAAAGCAAAAGGATTTGAAGTGGTCGGCGTATCACTTGATCAGGAACATGAACGTTGGGTGCAGGGAATCAAAGATTTGAATATGACCTGGCCGCAAATGTCCGACCTGCAGTACTGGGACAGCCCGATAGTGGATCTGTACGCTATACAGGGAATACCCCATACTGTACTTCTTGATAAAGAAGGCAAGATTATTGAAAAGAATCTGAGGGGGGAAGCCCTGGATGCTAAATTGGCTGAGTTGATGCCTTGATAGAGCGGGTATAAACCCTATATGCCGCTTCACTGGAAGCCGGCAGAGAAGAGAGTCTGTCTCAATAATAAGTTTGAGGCAGGCTCTTTTTTTATATTTATAATTTAAGTTTAACCCAAGGTCTGATGTATGTGCGGTTATCGTGAAACAAATGTATTCTTTTTATTGTTCTAATGGAAATTCTAATATGCTATAAATATCAATGGTTTCACTAAAGTTAGATATTTGAATTTTGTTTTACTATTTCAAGTTTTATTGCACTATTCGCTTATCGAAATAGTTGCTTAAATAGTTCTATACACAGAAATGTAAAAGTATAATAATCATATGAAACAACTCAAAGTACGTCAATTAGCCCCACAAAAAATCCGTATAAAAGAGGAAACCCGACATTTTTATAATGGAATTTTTATTGATTTGGGAGAGTTGGTCATTTTTTCTATAAACGTAATAAAACAATTTTTTCGTCCGCCTTTTGAGCATAAGGAATTGATAAAACAAGGGTTTCTACTGGGGAATAAATCTTTCGCCCTGGTGAGTGTGACCGGTTTTATAATGGGATTAGTATTAACTATGCAGATGAATCCGGTTTTAGCGGATTTTGGCGCTCAGACTTTATTGCCGAGTGCTATTTCTGTAGCAATGGTGCGTGAGTTGGGCCCGGTAATAACAGGACTTATTTGTGCAGGGAAAATGAGTTCTGGTATTGGTGCTGAGATTGCAGCCATGAGAGTAACCGAACAAATAGATGCTATGGAAGTTTCGGGAACGAATCCTTTGGGTTTTGTGGTTGCTACCCGTGTGTTGGCAACAACCGTAACTGTTCCTCTTTTGGTTATTTTTGCCGATGCATTCAGTTTTTTGGGAGCATTTCTTGCTGTAAATGTTTTCGAAGATACTTCCTCTACCTTGTTTATTGACAGAGCTTTTGCCATGCTGGGTTTCCGGGATCTGATTCCGGCTACCATAAAAACAGTCTTTTTTGGTTTCTTTATCGGACTGATAGGTTGCTATAGAGGTTATAACGCAGGAATAGGAACGGAGTCGGTAGGAAGTGCCGCCAATTCAGCGGTAGTAGTGGCTTCTCTTACTATTTTCGTGATAGATTTGATTTTTGTTTTAATCACCAATATTCTCTGATTTTGTATGGGAAGGGAAGAAGTAATTGTAGTAAAGGAGCTATATAAATCTTTCGGGGACAAGCATATTCTTCGGGGGATTGATCTTGTGCTGCATAAAGGTGAGAATTTGGGTATTGTAGGCAAATCGGGAACGGGAAAATCGGTACTTACAAAATGCATAGTGAGATTAATAGAGCCTGATGCGGGTGAGATCAATGTACTTGGAACCGATGTCCTGGCTTGTAATAATATTGAACTGAACGAGATAAGGAAAAAAGTGGGTTATCTTTTTCAGGGAGGTGCGCTGTATGATTCAATGAGTGTAAGGGAAAACCTGCTTTTCCCGATAAGAAGAACCCAATTTATAGATAAAAAACAAGATAGTGAAGAATTGGTAGAAAGATCTTTGAGAAGTGTAGGATTGTTGGATGCCATAGACAAGATGCCGGCAGAATTATCGGGTGGAATGAAAAAAAGAATAGCTTTGGCAAGGACCCTGATATTAAGGCCTGAGATTATTCTGTATGATGAGCCTACCACCGGTTTAGATGCTGTTACATCAGGAGAGATCAGTGAACTTATCCTCAAAATAAAGGAGGAATATAATACTGCCTCTATTATTATTACCCACGATATGAAATGCGCCAAAATAGCTACCGATACAATCAGGATTATGAAAGAGGGTGTTTTTGTTGTGGAAGGTACGTACGATGAGCTAAGCAGGAGTGCGGATAAAGAAATACGTGATTATTTTATATAGTAATAAAACAGATAACAGACAGTTATGAAGAATACAAAAAAAGCTTTACGCTTAGGTATTTTTGTCGCTGCAGCATTAATTTTATTTGTTGTAGCCGTATATTTAATAGGGAGTAAGGGAAACTTGTTCAGTCCTACCAAGGATGTATTTTCATCATTTAAAGATATACGGGGCCTCGTGGTGGGAAACAATGTCAGGTTTGCAGGCATCAATGTGGGTACGGTGAAAAATATCCGCATTATATCCGATACCTCTGTTGTGGTAACAATGTCAATACGTGAAGATTATTCAAAGTATATTTATAAGAACTCCAAAGTACAGATCGGACAGGAAGGTTTGATGGGGGGAAAGATCGTACTGATTTCTTCCGGAACTCCCGAAACGGGCGTCATTGAGGATAATGACTACCTGGCTGTGGCTGAAGGATTGGATGTGCAGGGGATGATAGCCCAGGCCCAGACGATGCTTAGGGAAGCTACCCAAACAGTATCGAATCTTAATTCGGTCACTGATAAAATCAATGAAGGCGACGGAGATATAGCCCGTTTGCTGAATGGGAATGATTTAACTACGCAGTTGGGCATTGCCACCCGTAAATTGAATAACTCAATGTCCGATGTAAATGAAATAACGAGGAAGGTAAGCAGTGGACAGGGAGATTTAGGTAAGCTGATTAACGATGATGCCATTACAGACCAGTTGTCAGGAATCATGAAGGACCTACATGCCACTTCCGTAAAAGCCAACGCAGTTGTTGAAGAGTTACAGCAGACAGTGCATGCTATAAATTATGGAGAAGGTGTTTTACCCCGCTTACTTCACGACAAAGAATTAGGATTGAGTGTGGATACGGCCTTAACAAGAGTGGACCAGGGTGTTTTTGAGGTCACCAGGGCAGCCGAGACCATAGCAGACAGTTGGATTTTCAGGTTGTTTTCAAAAAAGAAAAAAGATATCAACAATCAGTCCCAATCTGTAACCACAAAAAAACAGCCCAAAGAGTTTGAAGTTCAGCCGGGAGATACCATAATAGTGCCGGTGAATGAATCGGCCGATCCCGAAATAAAAAGAAGCGAAAATTGAATCGGTGAACACTTTTATATAAAGTGATTGTCTTAAGGTTGAATCTGAGAGAGCTTTTGGGTTTTAATTTAAACGCTATGAAGGTTTATTTCATGTTAAATTCTTTCAAAGTTGAATAAATTCATCTTACCCATACCCTGAAACTGTTTTCAATACAAAATTTATATCTACTTTTGTAAAAAGCAATTCGTATGGCGTTACATAGAAAGCAGTTGTTTTTTCTTTTTTGGATTCTGATGCCGGCTTTGTTTGTTACAGTACAGCCGCTATCTGCTCAAAACAGGAAATTTACTGTTGTGATTGATCCCGGTCATGGGGGTAAGGATCCCGGAGCTGTAGGATCGAGTTCCAAAGAGAAGGATATTGTACTGTCGGTAGGTCTGAAGCTGGGGAAGCTCATCGAGAATAATCATCCCGATGTAAATGTTGTATATACACGAAAAGACGACCGGTTTGTGGAGTTGAATCGGAGAGCCGCGATTGCCAATAAGGCACATGCCGACCTGTTTATCTCGCTTCACTGTAATGCTCTCGACCGCAGGAGAACATCTCCACAAGGAGTGGAGACTTTCGTGTTGGGGTTGCATAGGAGCAAAGACAACCTGGATGTTGCAAAGGCGGAAAACTCGGTGATTATGTACGAGGAGGACTATTCAGTCAAGTACGAGGGGTTTAATCCTAATGAGCCGGAGTCTTATATTATTTTTGAATTCATGGCCAATGAGTTTCTCGACCGGAGTGTTTATTTTGCTACTATGGTACAGAACCAGTTGGTTGCCAATTCGAAGAGAATCAACAGAAATGTCCGTCAGGCCGGATTTCTCGTTTTGAGAGAGGTGGCTATGCCAAGTGTACTCGTGGAGTTGGGATATATCAGTAACAGGGAGGAAGAGAAATACCTGAAGAGCGGGAGCGGTCAGAACTCGCTCGCTGCAAGTATTTATAATGGCTTCAAAGAGTATAAGCGGGAGTATGATAAGAAGAGTTATGTGTTTACTAACGGTGGAGCACAACATCCGCAGTCTCAGGAGAGCCGGCTGTCACCTGAAGCGGTGAGTGGAAAAGAATACAGGGTTCAGTTTCTTACTTCATCCCGGAAGTATGAGAACGGTGCTTCGGTGTTCAAAGGGTTAACCCCTGTCGACTATTATACCGATGGTAAGACTTATAAATATACATATGGACGCACAACCAATCCTGAAGAAAGCCGGAAATTATTGAGTAAGGTGCGGAAGAATTTCAAAGATGCTTTTATTATCGAGTTCGAAAACGGAGAACGCGTGAAATAAACAGATTTTCAATATATGAGAACCAAATTAAGTAGGAATGCTCTTATCGGACTGGCTTTTATTGCCAGCCTTGTCATGATTTATTTCGGGATCAATTTTCTGAAAGGGATGAATGTTCTCAAAAAACAGAATCAGTATTATGCCCTGTTTGATGACGTATCGAAGTTATTGATCTCATCACCTATCTATGTGAAAGGTTATCAGATAGGGCTGATCAATAAGATAGAGATGGTGAGTGATGATCCGATGCGTTTCTCCGTGGGGCTTAACCTGTCGGAAGATATACGGATCCCGAAAGGGAGCCACCTCGAGTATGGTCTCGATCTGTTCGGGGCCTCTACTGTGAATCTCATAATGGCAAAATCCGATGTCTATCTGGAAAAGGGAGATACCCTTACGGGTGGAAAAGAGGCCGGATTGATGGATGGTGTAGCTACTGTGATGCCTAAGGCTGATTCTATTCTGCTGCGGGTAGATTCATTGATCTATTCTCTACAAAAAATCGCGGCCAATCCTGGCTGGGAACAATCGATTAAAGGGATTGGCAGTACGGTGGAGCAACTCAATAACTCAAGCGCGAGCCTGAACAGAATGATTGGCTCCCTGGAACGGGAACTCCCCGAGATCAGCAGGAATCTTACGTCCGTTTCTTCCGATTTGAAAGAGGTCAGCAAGGAACTGAGTGAGATGGATATGGCGAGCACGTTCGCATCTATCGACGAGACAGTAAATAATCTGAAACTACTGACAGCCAAAATCAATAGTGACGATAATTCTCTTGGGCTGCTGCTGAACGATACGAAACTACATGATAGCCTCAATGTGACAATTGATACGGCAACCAAATTGTTAGAAGATATTCGGCAGAATCCGGATCGTTATTTGACCATACGATTACGTCTTTTCTAGGGGACGGAAGTTTTGAATTGATACTCCTTCGGAAATTTAAATAGAATCATTCTAAATAATGCCTTGTCCGGAAATGGAGGTGAACTCTTTGGTTGATCGAAGCTAAGTAACAATATCGTAACTTTTTGGATAATTGTGGAGTAATTGTAGGGTTTTTATATCCTATTGTCAATCAGTCCTGTTTAATATTGAGTCACTGGTTAATTATCTGATATATAATATTTTGGTTCTATTTTGTTGATAAATAGCGTTTTTTTGGAATGAGAAAAATCCTGACCTGAAGTTTATTTTTTTATCTCGGTTTTTTTTTGAAAATTTGTAATCCGTTTGCGAAAAAAAAAGATCATTTTTACCAATGAATAAAGATTGCCGACTTTTATGGAATAATTGTTTGAATGTCATCCGGGATAATATCCCCGAACCGGCGTTCAATACGTGGTTTTTACCCATTGTTCCGCTAAAGTATCAAGATCATGTGTTTACGGTCCAGGTTCCAAGTCAGTTTTTTTATGAGTATCTGGAAGATAAATACCTTGATCTTATTCAGCATACACTCTACCGCGAAATAGGAGAGGGGACTATCCTCAATTATCGTATACTGGTAGAGACAGAAAATAATACAGCCGTTGAACTCCGGGGGGAGACCAAGTCCTATGCGGGGGGGACGGACAGGAATGCTGCCGGCAAGGTGTCTGCGAAAGTGCCCAGCCCTTTTGACAGAGTGGAGACTTCGGAGTTCGATTCCCAGATCAATTCCAAATATACCTTTCTCAATTTTTTTGAAGGCGAAAGTAATCGCCTTGCTCGTACAGCTGCCGAAGCGGTTGCCTTGAACCCGGCAAAGACGGCGTTCAATCCGCTGTTTGTGCATGGTTATTCCGGTGTGGGAAAGACTCACCTCTGTCATGCCATCGGATCAAAGGTAAAGGAACTTTATCCCGATAAGAAGGTGCTTTATCTTTCCGCCCATCTGTTTAAGGTGCAATATACCGATGCGCGCCGGTTCAATACAATCAATGACTTCATCAACTTTTACCAGAGTATCGATGTACTTTTGATCGATGATATTCAGGAACTCGCGGGATTGGAGAAAACGCAGAACACTTTTTTCCACATTTTTAATCACCTGCATCAGAATAACAAGCAGTTGATTATGACTTCCGATTGTCCGCCTATGGATATGCAGGGGGTGGAAGAGCGGCTGCTTACCCGTTTCCGCTGGGGACTTACTACCAAGCTGGAGCGTCCCGATAAGGAACTCCGAAAGAAGATCCTTCAGAACAAGGTACTCGCCGATGGACTCATCATCCCGGAAAACGTGATCGAATTTATTGCCGAGAACGTCACTGAAAATGTGCGTGACCTGGAAGGGATTGTGGTCTCCCTGATGGCACATTCCATCATCAATAATCGTGAGATCGACCTGGTGTTGGCACGGCGGGTGGTAGAACAAAGTATTAAATTCGAAAAGAAGCGTATTACTGTGCAGAAGATCCAGGATATAGTGTCTGACTTCTATCATGTGAAAAAAGAGCTTATCCAGTCCGCATCCCGTAAGCGTGAAATAGTGCAGGCGCGCCAGGTGACTATGTATTTTATCAAGAAACATACAGAATTGTCACTTTCACAGATCGGAGCCCAGGTTGGTAACCGCAATCATGCAACCGTACTCCATGCCTGCAATACAGTAAAGGATTTCTATGAAGTAGACAAAGGATTCCGATCCGATATCGATGAAATCGAAAACTTGCTTAATTCATAAAAGAGGAACTATTCTTATTCTTTTTATCCTCTTTCTCGGATATTATGCATCGTCCGGAATTGCCGGAACGGTAAAGGTTGCTGTAATAACTGATATTCATTTTCTTGATAAAAACCTTGTTGCAGAGGGGGAAGCACTCTCTGCATATGAGAGGGCGACTGGTAGAAATATTGCCGATTTACATGCCGTGCTGGATACAGTGCTGGCCGATTTGACAAGGGAAGCGCCTGATTTATTACTGATAACAGGTGATATCACCAATCACGGAGAGAAGCAAAGTCATCTCGGTTTTATAGAGAAACTCCGATTGTTGCAAAACCAGAGAATCCGCATTCTCGTAATTCCCGGAAATCATGATATCAATATCCCCGATGCAAAAGCTTACAAAGGGAAACAGGCTACATCTACTGAAACTATTTCGAAAGAGGAATTCACAGAACTCTATGGACCGTTCGGTTATTCCGATGCGTTGAAAAGGGATGAGTCGTCTCTGAGTTATCTTGCAGAAATCAATGAATCTGTCTGGCTCCTCTGTTTTGATACCAACCGCTATGAAGAGCATACGACAAAATCTATTACCAGTGGTCGTCTCCTTCCTGAAACATTGGATTGGGCCATTGATATCCTCGACGAAGCAAAAGATAAAGGAATTACAGTGTTGGGAATGATGCATCATGGTTTGATGGAGCATATGCCCTATCAGGCAGCCTTCTTTCCGCAGTATCTGATAGATGAGTGGGAAAAGAATGCCGATCTTCTTGCCGATGCCGGACTGAAAGTAGTTTTTACAGGACATTTTCACGCCAATGATATCACTATGCATACCTCTTCTGCCGGAAATGTTATCTATGATGTGGAGACTGCTTCGTTGGCACAATATCCTTTTGCCTACAGACTGATGGAACTGACTGATACCGGTCTTTCTATCAATACCCGTTTTGTGACCTCTCTCCCCGGTAATCCTGACCTGGCAGCGAGATACCGGGATAAATTGGAGACTATAACCCGCCGGGTGGCTGAAAACAGGCTGGAAGAGTTGGATATCCCTATGTCTCAGGAGACTGTCGAGGCGCTTACAGATGTGATTGTGAAACTGAGCCTGATACATGTAAGAGGAGATGAAAAACTGGATCAGGAGATGAAAACGGCAATCCGTCTTTTCGCCGACCAGTTAGGGAGTGAAGCTGATGCCGATTCCTTTTCATTCGATTTTCCCCCGGAGGATAACCGTGTGACGCTCCCTTTTCGGAGATAAAAGGTGGAAAAGTGAAAAGGTGGAAAAGTGAAAAGGTGGAAAGGTGAAAGGGTGGGAAGGAATGATCCCGTCAAGTCGGGACAACTTGTCCCGATCTATCGGGAAGTAGTGATAATTTAACGATTTGATAATGATTGATTGTGGGCCAATGTGACTAAAATTGGTGGAGCCCACAGAAGTGCAGTTAAATGTGTTCATGAGAATAATTTGATGAAATGAAGCAGTTTGATCCTTTAATGATCTGTATGCAACCGGGACGTTTGGAGGCCGGGTGTGATGAAGCCGGACGTGGTTGCCTGGCCGGACCCGTTTTTGCTGCTGCGGTGATCTTGCCTGATGATTTTCATTGTGACGGATTGAATGATTCCAAACAGCTTTCGGAGAAAGAACGAGATGAATTACGGAAGATCATTGAAAAAAATGCTTTGTGTTATGCCGTGGAAAGTTGCTCTCCCGAGGAGATCGACGAGATGAATATCCTTTGGGCTTCCGTAAAGGCGATGCATCGTGCATTAGCACGTCTGGATATACTGCCTGAATATATTCTGGTAGATGGTAACCGTTTTCGCCCCTTTGGTAATATACCCCATACCTGTGTGATCAAAGGAGATGCTAAATACCGCTCTATTGCGGCAGCTTCAATCCTTGCAAAAACATATCGTGATGACTATATGCGGCAACTCCATGAAATACATTCGGTATACGATTGGTATCGTAATAAAGGATATCCCACCAAAGCACATCGGGAAGCAATCAGAGTGTATGGTGTTACTTCCTATCACCGGAAAAGCTTTCGACTTACTGAGCAGCAGTTGACATTGGATTTTTGAGTAAATCAGCGAAGCCAAATCCTGAAATTTTAAATTTTAAATTAACAATCTACGTAGTTAAAATCTATGTAGTCAAATTGTAAAGTCTTGTTCCTGATTCTAAAAATCCTGTTTGTGGAACGTTACATATAATGCCTTTGAAAGTAAATTATAAAAAGTAGTTTAAACAAAAATTAAAAGTAGTTGTTGTAATAGAAATTGAGACTGAGTTGAATGTCTCAGAAATTAAATAACATTTATGTAGAATCACTAAAACTTCAAGAAATGAAAAAATTTTTGTTTAGTACTTTACTTGTTTTTGCCTGTTCTATAGGTATGGCTACTGCTCAACTTCAGAAAGGTAGTACACTGGTAGGCGGTGGTATCGGAGACTTGAGTCTGGGATTGGGTGATGAAAATGTTTTCAATATTACTTTAACCCCGCGTGTAGGCTATTTTATCCAGGATAATGTTGCTGTTGGTGGTAAGGTGGGACTTACCTACACGGCTCAACCGGGCGATGATGCGTATGCTTACAACGTGAATGCGTTCGGTCGTTACTATTTCGGGCCTGATGAATTCGACACGCTGCTGAGGCAGGGACGGTGGTTTTTGGAAGCCGGAGCGGGAATTGGTGGCGCCAGAGGAGCCGATATCGGTTTCAATGTGAACTTCGGACCTGGTTATTCTTATTTTCTGACCGAGAATGTCGCTGTAGAAGCACTATTGCTTTATAACGGAACATTCGGAACAGGTAGTTCTAACGGATTATCTTTAAATGTAGGGTTTCAGATATATTTCCCTTCGTCAATGTATAAAAGCCTCAAATAAGATAGTCCCAATCCGTAGGCAGAACCTTTGTGTTACTGCCACCTGAAATAATTTATAGCAAAGAGGGTATATCACAATGCTGATTTTACCCTCTTTCTGTGTTAATCATTATCAAATCGTAGAATCATCATATCAGACCTTGCTGCCTTTTCACTTTGAGTGTAATGATGTTCATGCTTGCTTCATGCTTAACTGGATTCGTTTACGTTCCAGATCAACTGACAACACCCTTACTTTTACATGCTGGTGAAGCGATACCACGTCGGTAGGGTTAGAAACGAAACGGTCGGCCAGTTCAGAGATATGTACCAGCCCGTTCTCCTTAATACCCACATCCACGAAGCAACCGAAATTAGTGATATTAGTAACGATACCGGGTAATATCATTCCTTCTTTCAGGTCGTTAATGGCCCGGATATTGGGGTCAAACTCTAATACCTGAACCTTGGTACGCGGATCCCGCCCCGGTTTCTCCAGTTCCTGTAATATGTCTGTAAGCGTCTCCTCACCTACTTTTTCTGTTTTATATCGGTTGATATCGATGGTTCCGATGAGCGGTTTGTTGCGGATTAATTCTTTTACCGTACATTGCAGGTCTTCGGCCATCTGTTCCACGATCGCGTAACTTTCAGGATGCACGGCAGAGTTATCTAACGGATTTTCTGCATCCGGAATGCGAAGGAATCCCGCACATTGTTCAAACGCTTTTTCTCCCAGGCGCGGTACTTTTTTCAGTTCCTTACGTGAATGGAAAGGACCGTTTTCCGTGCGCCAATTCACGATATTCTGTGCCAGTACCTCACCCAGCCCCGATACATAGGTGAGGAGATGTTTACTGGCCGTATTGAGGTTCACGCCCACGAGATTTACACAATTTTCCACAGTCTGGTCGAGAGATCTTTTCAGCTTTGTTTGATCTACATCGTGCTGGTATTGACCCACGCCAATCGATTTGGGATCGATCTTCACCAATTCTGCCAGCGGGTCACTCAACCGCCGCCCGATAGAGACGGCACCCCTTACAGTCACATCATATTCGGGGAACTCTTCACGTGCTATCTTTGAGGCGGAATAGACCGATGCACCGCTTTCACTTACTACGAATACTTTCACCTCTTTTTCATATCTCAGGCTGGTAATAAAACGTTCTGTTTCGCGGCTGGCCGTACCGTTCCCTATGGCAATGGCATCGATCCGGTAGGTGGAAACCAGTTTTACTACTTTACTTGCCGATTTGGTAAACTCGTTCTGCGGAGGATGAGGGTAGATGGTCTCGTTATGCAGCAGATTTCCCTGTTCATCCAGACAAACCAGCTTGCATCCAGTCCGGTAACCGGGATCGACACCCAGGATACGTTTCTGCCCTAAAGGGGGCGCCAGAAGTAATTGGCGCAGGTTTTCCGCGAAAACAGCGATGGCCGCTTCATCGGCCTGTTTTTTGGAGAGGTTGCCAAACTCCGTCTCTATGGAAGGTTTCAACAGGCGTTTGTAACTGTCGGTCACCGCATCCTCCACCTGATCGGCTGCTTCAGTGTCATTTTTTGCATAGCGCGGTACAAGCCTGTCGAGGCATTTCTCATCATCGGGAGAAATAGATACACGCAGAAATCCTTCGACTTCACCGCGACGAATCGCTAAGATTCGGTGCGACGGACAGCGGGATAACGGTGCGGAAAAATCGAAATAGTCTCTATATTTCTCTCCTTCCTCTTCTTTTCCCTTCACCACTTTTGAGATGATTATCGCGTCACGCGCAAACATATTCCGTACCATTTGGCGTGCATGCGCATCTTCGTTCACCCATTCGGCAATGATATCACGCGCACCTTTCAAAGCAGCTTCCGTATCGGCTACCTTCTCATTGAGATATTGTGTCGCTTTCGCTTCGGGTGAACCGTGGTATTGTGCCATCAACCATTTCGCAAGGGGTTCCAGTCCGTTCTTGCGGGCAATCTCAGCGCGGGTCTGCCGTTTCGGTTTATAGGGCAGGTAGATATCTTCGAGTTCCGTGCTGTCCCAGCAATCAGTGATCTTTTTTTCGAGTTCGGGCGTCAGTTTTTCCTGCTCAGAAATCGACTTAAGTACATATTCCTTTCGTTTCTCGAGTTCTGTATACTTTTCATTCAGCTCTTTGATATTGGCGATCTTCACCTCATCCAAACCTCCTGTCACCTCTTTCCGGTAGCGGCTGATGAAAGGGATGGTGGCACCTTCTTCCAGCAGTTTGATACTGTTCTCTACATTTCTGATAGGAATATTCAGTGATTTGGAAATGAGTGTATGAATAACTGACATCTGTAATCGATTTATATGCGCTACAAAAATACAAGAAATTTCTCTATCTTTACCTTTCTAAACAATAACTGCATGGCGAAACTGAAATCTGTCTATTTTTGCTCCAGTTGCGGATATGAATCTCCCAAGTGGATGGGGAAATGCCCTGCCTGCGGTGAATGGTCGACCTTTGTTGAAGAACTGGTACGTAAGGATACTGCTTCGAAACAGGAAGATACCCGTTCGTTCGGGGAGGTCAGGAGTGAACCGATGACGCTGAGCGAGATCAAAGCCGATGAACTCCCGAGAATCGATATGAACGACGGGGAGCTGAACCGTGTGCTGGGGGGAGGATTGGTTCCGGCGTCCGTTGTGCTGATCGGAGGAGAGCCGGGCATCGGAAAATCGACATTGGTGCTCCAAACTATTTTGAAGCTCTCCGGTGTGAAGTCTCTCTATGTATCGGGTGAAGAGAGCGCAGGTCAGTTGAAACTGCGTGCCGATCGGATCGGTATACAAAATGATGATTGTCTCATCGTGTGTGAGACCAATCTCGATGAAATCTTTAAGCATGTAAGGAAAGTGTCGCCGCAATTGTTGGTTATCGACTCGGTACAGACTATTTACAGCGAAGTGCTGGAATCGTCTCCCGGTAGTATTTCTCAGGTGCGCGAGTGTGCTTCGTTGCTCCTCAAATTTGCCAAACAATCGGGTACACCTGTGTTACTTATCGGCCATATCACCAAGGAGGGCAGCATAGCCGGCCCTAAGATACTGGAACATATGGTGGATGCGGTGTTACAGTTTGAAGGCGATCAGCATTATATGTACCGTATCCTTCGTGGAGTCAAGAATCGGTTTGGAAGTACTGCGGAGTTGGCTATTTATGAGATGAACCGGTCGGGATTGCGCGAGGTGAGTAATCCGTCGGAACTGCTGCTTACCCAGAACCATGATGGCCTGAGTGGTGTAGCTATTGCCGCAGCGGTTGAGGGTGTTCGTCCTTTTCTGATCGAAACGCAGGCTTTGGTAAGTACTGCCGCCTACGGTACGCCACAACGTTCCGCTACCGGATTTGATATCCGGCGGATGAATATGCTGTTGGCTGTGCTGGAAAAGCGGGCAGGGTTTAAACTGGCACAAAAAGATGTCTTCCTTAATATTGCCGGGGGGTTGCGAGTGAGCGATCCTGGTATGGATCTCGCGGTTATCAGTGCTGTGCTCTCGTCCAGCCTTGATATGACAATTGAAAACGAGACCTGTCTCTGTGGAGAGGTCGGTTTGTCGGGTGAGATCCGGCCTGTACATCGTATAGAACAGCGTATTCAGGAGGCCGAAAAACTGGGCTTTTCCCGTATTCTTGTGCCTTTCAACAACCTGAAAGGATTCAATAAGAAGATGAAGATCGATATTCAGCAGGTGAAAAGGGTGAGTGACGCTTTCAGGCTGCTGTTTTCGTAAAAAAGCAGATTGACGAAGAAAGGTTGATCGGGGACCTAAGTTCAACTTAGAAGTGCAACACCCGGGTGTTGTTTTTTGAAATGATTTCTTCAAAACAATCATGAAAAACACCGCGGGGGTTTGCCTAACGGCCGGGGGCGCGAAGCCCCCGAGGAGAGTCAAGCGGCAACATAAAAGAAAAAGGAGACCGAAGTCTCCCTAAAATTAACTATTATGTTGCTTATGAGAAAAAAATACAAACAGTTAACTTCAGAACAAAGGTACGCGATTTATTTAGGTATAAAAAATGGTGACAGCCAGCGAACCATCGCAGAGTCCATAGGGGTCAGTCCTTCAACGGTGTCCAGGGAACTGGGTCGTAACAAGAAGAAACATGGAGGTTACTC
>NZ_KB905700.1 GCF_000380985.1 Proteiniphilum acetatigenes DSM 18083
CCGTTGAATCCTCCGTCTATGGTGATGGTTGTCCCGGTCACAAAGGATGAGGCATCGCTCACTAAATAGTGGATTGCCCCGCACAGTTCCTCGGGTTTTCCCATCCGTTTGAAGGGCGTCTGGCGTATGACATCCTCTCCCCGTTGGGTGTAACTACCATCGGGGTTTGTGAGCAAATCCCGGTTCTGTTCGGTGATAAAGAAACCCGGTGCTATGGCATTTACCCGTATCCCCTCGCCAAATTTGGCAGCCACCTCATTGGCCAGGAACTGCGTGAAGTTGGTGACCCCCGCTTTTGCCGCGGCATATCCGGCTACGCGTGTCATCGGACGGAAGGCGGCCATCGACGAGAAATTAATGATATTCCCCTTTTTTTGTTCCACCATGGGTTTGAGAAAAACCCTGGAAGGCAGCACGGTGCCGGTTAGGTTCAACCGGACCACCTTGTCGAATTCATCCAGATCCAGATCGAAAAAGGTTTGTGCGGGACTGATGTTGGCTCCCGGCATATTCCCACCGGCTGCATTGAGCAATGCGTCGATACGCCCGTACCGTCCCAATATCTCTTCCCTGTTCCGTACCAGCACAGCTTCGTCCAGCACATCAGTTCTCAGGAACAGCGCTTCCTTGCCTTCCGATTTGATTTTGTCTACACTCCCCCTGCCTGCCTCTTCCCGGCGCCCCAGGATAACTATTCTGGCGCCCTGGCCTGCCAGGTAGGATGCAATTACACTTCCCAACACGCCCGTACCGCCGGTAATGACGATCACCCTTTCCCGTATACTGAACAAATCTTCCATAACTAAACTATTTTATCAACTTTATCAACATTTTCCTGATTCTATTTCATCTTGCACTACGGCCATTATTCCCTCCACCTGTGCCAGCGCGAACATCCTCCCGTAGAAGGAGTATCCGGGATTATGGTTCTTTTCGACATCATCGAGCATCAACCTGCCGTGGTCGACCCGCATGGGGATATGAGGCCTCTGTTTTTCCAGAATACGGATCACTTCAATCAATGCTCCCTTTCCTTCCAGATGGGAAGCCTCTATGAAGTCGCCGCCGGGAAGCAATCCGGTACTCCTCAGGTGGGCAAAACCTGTCCTGCCGGCAAATCTGCAGGCCAGGGCGGGCACGTCGTTATGGATGCCGGCACTCAAGGATCCGGTACAGAAAGCCAGCCCGTTCGCGGGACTGTCCACTGCATCCAGTATCCATTCGATATCTTCCTCCCCGGTTACGATCCGGGGTAATCCAAATACCGGAAAGGGTGGGTCGTCGGGATGGATGCAAAGGGTGATCCCATATTCTTCGGCTACGGGAATAACCCGTTCAAGGAAGTATTTTAAATTCACCCGGAGTTGGATCTTACTTACCCCCTTATAAAGTTGCAGGAGTTTTTTAAAAGCCTGTACAGGATCAGTCTTCCCATCAGATATACTCCGGTGGATAAACCCCTGGGTCTTTACGATAATGGTGTCGATCAGCACTGCTTTTTCATCTTCGGTCATCCTGTTGTAAAGCAATCTTACCTTTTCCAGTTCTTCGGTTGTATAATCTTTTTCCGCTCCCTCCCTTTGCAGTATCATACAGTCGAAACAGGCAAACCGGATCTTGTCGAAGTAGAGGGTATATGTGCCGTCCGGCAGTTTTCTATGCAGGTCGGTACGGACCCAGTCGATAGCGGGCATAAAATTGTAACAGATAGTTTTTATTCCCGCCTTCCCTAAATTGGACAGACTTGCTTTGTAGTTTTCGATCAGCCGGTCGCGTTCGGGTGCCCCGTATTTGATCTCCTCGGCAAGGGGAAGGCTTTCCACTACCGACCAATGCAGTCCAGCCTGCTCAATATGGTCTTTCAGACTGTAAATGGCTTCACTTGCCCACACCTCGCCGGGAGGCACATCATACAGGGCCGTAACAATGCCTTCCACCCCGATCTGACGGAGCATATCGAGCGTAATTATATCTTTTGCACCAAACCAGCGCCAGGTCTTTTCCATAATTTGTTTTTTCTTTTGTTCATTTAATTAGGCAAATATCGGTTCATTTGTTCTAATAAGCAAGATAAAATAATAACACCAGCCCTACGTAACCACAGAGCACGTGGGGCTGGGTTAAAACATGATTCTATAAATATTTGAAATGCTACATTTAAAATTTTATTGAGGTCCTAACACTGTACCTTCCTTGGGTACAATTAACGGTTCTACATTATTTTCAGCACCCGGGTAACCAATATTCTGATTAATGATCCCTCTTATATTTGTATTTATAGCATTTGCAGGAACGGGCCATAAAACATGATGTACGCTCATTTTATATTCAGCCCATTTATGTATTACACCTTTGTTGTAGAAATTGGATTGTTTCATTATCCAATCATAATAAAAATTAATTCCTTCCTGTTTTATATTTGCCCCTGTTCCTCCCGGACCAGAGAAATTATCCAGTCTATATACTCTGCCACCAAATACTTCGCAAGGTTTTCCGGTCTTCGCATAGGTGTATGCTACTCTTGTCAATTCGGATTTTCTGTTTTCTTCGTAATACAACTCCCTTGCTCTTTCGTCCAAAATAGCACCAATATTTATATCTGCAGCTGTTAAAGGATCGGCTCCTGCTCTTGTTCTTACTACGTTTAAAGCCTCAGCTGCCTGTGCGGGTTGATCTTTCCAGTAATAACATTCAGCAATCATCAGATAGACTTCTGCAGAGCGATAAATGTACCATGGTGTTTCTCCCCCCTGCCATTGAGTTTGAAGCGGATCCGGGACAAAGAGTTTATAATGCGGCCAGGAAAACCAGCAACGGATTGTGTCTTCTACCGACATAGCAACCGGTTTGACTAAATTCTGACCGTACCACGGATTATTGTCTCTTTTAAGGTCGGGATGATTATATTGTAAATCTTCGGGGCTTTTCCAACTGTCGCGATTATAAATTCCACGCAAATCGTTCTTTTCCTTGTCTGTCCATACTTTATTGGTATAATAACTGGTGGGGCGCAAGCGTCCGATTCCTCTTCCGTAACTTTTATTCAAGTCCATCCAAGGATCTGTTTCGGTTGCATGGATACTTACACTGGTTCCGGTTTTTCCATCGGGCGTTCTTACGTTTCCACTATTCCAGAAAGGTACGCCATTACGCATGGTCTGAATCCTGTCGGAACCGTCGATTTCGGGATATGCCACTACATACATCAATCCTTCCGTATTGCTCCTGTCGAGTTTGGCTTCCACACTGTGAAGATCGTGCATCAGATTTGTCCCTGGTTTTGTCTGGTTTGCAGTAAACCGTTGGGTCATTAACGGGTGTTTGGCAATAATTTCATTACCCACTTCAATAGCCCGGTCAAACTCTCCCAACGCCATGCAAACTTTCATCAACAGGACTCCGCAAGCTGCTTTAGATGTCCTCCCCCGGTCTACCTTTTCAGGAACCCATTGATATGCAAATTCAAGTTCGGGAAGCATTTTCTCCAAAATGGACCAGCGGTCATACGAATAGAAATCATATTTGGGTTCTACTATTTCCCAATCCAGATAAGGAACGTTGCCAAACTGATGAGTAAGTTTATAATAGCGGTACGCTCTGTGGAAATAGGCTGATCCCAATACTGCATTCCTTTCAGCTTCGTCTTTGTATTCAGCCTGATCGATCTTGGCAATAACGATATTGGCATATTTAACACCCTTATAGCCTTCATACCAGTACCAACCTACTCTTGTACGATCCACACTATTCAAGTTGGCATCCGGCAAAAGTGAAACATCCAGATCCATTTGGGGACCGGCTTTGTCGGTTGTTCCTTCTACAGCCATATCCGACAAAATAAATTCTGTAAGAATAGGTGATCCGTCTCCGAAATACTCGTGTCTCATATTGCGTTCACATGTGGTTAACGCAGCATAAAACCCTTCTGCATCCACATAGGTATTTTCAGGCGTATAAAAAGATAGGGGTTTTGGCTCCAGCCAGCTGTCTGAACAACTCCATGTTAAGATGAATACCAACAGGAGTGTTATTTTATTGTATTTTGATAATAACGTCTTCATATTATTAAACTATTAGAGGGTGAAGTTTAAACTAATATTATAAGTGCGTGGAGTAGGTTCCATGCTATTGGGATTATCTGTATCCGGATTACGCCTTTCAGGATCCCAAAAGTTCCAGTGCGGAGAAAATACGGCTACATTTCTCACGGAAAGCGATACGCGCATATCCTGAACAAATATTTTCTGAGTCAGAGTCTTGGGTACATTGTATGATAATGTGATATTTTCCCAACGAATAAACGATTTTTGTTTGTAGTTATTTCCGGTATTTTTTGATCCGATCCGGGCATAGTCGTTTATCCTGTTCTCAGCTGTCCAATAGGGTTGTACATATTCCGAAGTTCTGTCGGGGAAATTAGAAACATTTGCCGCACGGTTAAATGTATCATACCACCCCCAATGGGAATAAAACATGGTTGAAAGAGAAAGATCTTTATAAAAGATAAATTCATTGCGGAATGTCCAGTTAAAGCGGGGAGTTTTATATCCCTGGAATATTTTATCGTCATCCGTCATTACTCCGTCTCCGTTCTGATCTTTGTATTTAAAATCACCCGGTTGTAAACCGTATATCTTAGCCTCTTCGGCTTCTTCTTTTTGCCAGACGCCAATGCGTTCATAATCCCATATACGGTCCGGATCCTGACCGATAAACCATTTGTTCTTAATGTCGTCGGCTTCTCTTTGTCCGATTACGTTACCGTTCTCATCCTTTATATCGATCATGTCTCCGTAGAGACTTACAATTTTTCTCCTGTTGAGCGAGAAATTGGCAGAAGCATTCCATTCAAACTTAGGACGTGAGATCATAGTTGCATTTACGGTTGCTTCGAATCCCCTGTTTTCCAATTTACCCAGGTTGGCCGCAACACTGTTATACCCGATAATTTCGGGGAGCGCCCGATCCACTAACAAATCGTTGGTAGTGGCGATATACCCTTCCAATGCGCCACTGATCCTGTTATGGAGAAATGAGAAGTCCAAACCTACATTCATAGAAGCGGTACGCTCCCATTTTAAATTCGGATTCGACATTCTGTCCACATATATCTGAGAGGTTATATATACATTTCCGTTTTGATCGATATAGGGATGTGGACCGGATACCATATTCGATAATGCCTCATATTGTCCGATATCCCTGTTCCCGTTTTCCCCCCAGGATAAACGTAATTTCCCATAATCAAACCAACTGGTTATGGATTCTGCAAACTTTTCTTCAGTAAATGTCCATCCTAAAGCCACAGCCGGAAAAACTGCCCGGGGATTCCTCTGTCCGAAGGCGGAGTAGCCGTCTCTCCGGACGGATGTGGTAATCATATATCTGTCTTTTAAGGAGTAGAATAATCGTCCCATCAGTGCATCTCCTGTACGGTAGGTGTCATCGCTTTCATTCAAAGGAACTGTACCTGCCTGGATTCTGTGATATCCGAGTATGTCGTTGGGCGAGAACTGTGTTGACGTCATTTTTTGGCTCCAATACTGTCTTTGTTCAGCATTTACCAGTAAGGTGGCCTCAATATTGTGAATTTGGTTGAACCTTTTTTTCCATCTCAATATATTGTCGACCTGCCAAGAATAGATTTTATGAGTTAAGCGTTCGGATTTTCCTCCGTTCGCTGCCCATGAGAAGTTTTTGGAAGATTCGTGATTGTAGTACTCTCTCCACTCGTAGTAGGGTATAAAATTAAATTGATATTCAATATCGAACGGAAGGCTCAGGATAGCATATAAATTTGCATTCAGAGTACTGTAGACATTCTTTCGGTCTCTGTATAAATTATCAAAGAAAGGGTTAACCGGAGTTACATCCGAAGTTGGGTATTTCCAGAGATATTCATCCACTTCCGGATTGCCGATCTCATCAGCACCATAGGGAGATATTCTGACCATTTGTCCCCAATCAGCCCGTAAAAAACCTTCATTACGCGTACTAAAACCTGAGTTAAGGCCGATCCTGAGAAAAGAGGTAATATTTGATTCCAGATTTAAACGTGTCCTTGCAGTGGTAAACCGGTCACCTACGATAATACCTTCTCTGTCGGAATATCCCAATGACCAGTAGTAAGAAACATCGTCGGTCTTGTTGGAGATGGCAACCTGATAATCCTGCTGTAATCCTGTCTGGAATACTTTCTTCGCCCAATCGGTTGTTCTGCCAAGAATAAAATTATCAATTTCAGGGGCTTTAAGTTCTAAGCGGGATGCCCAGGTTCTTAAAAGATCTTCTTCCGTGAAATTTTCTATGGGTGTTTCTTTGTCATAGTTGAACCAATCCCGTTGATTTACATTTTGAAGTTTACGGGGATCTTCAAAAATTTCAGGATATTTTTGTAAATATTCATCACTGTTTTTACCAATTTCATATGCCCTCCGGTATTGGATAAAACCCTCGGCATCCAATAATTTGGGCTGATTGGCCGACTGCACCATACCAACCGATGTATTGAAAGATACCATTGGTTTTCCGCCACGTCCGCCTTTTTGTGTCATGATAACAACTACCCCACTAGCGGCTTTGGCGCCGTAAACAGCAGCAGAGCTGGCATCCTTTAAAATATCTATTGAGGCCACATCCATCGGATTGATATCTGCCAGAGAACCTTCGTAAATCACTCCATCCAAGACGATCAGAGGACTGGATCCTGCTTTTAAGGTGTTTTTTCCACGTAATTGTAGAGTAGCATCGCCCTTTGCTGTAGTGGCAAGACCAATGTTTACCCCGGATGAATTGGCTCGTAACAGATCCTGCACAGAGCGGGGGCTTTCTGCTTTGAGTGCTTCTGTTCTGATTGTAGATATGGCACCTGTCAGGTCTTTTTGTCTCATGGTTCCGTACCCAACGACCACTACTTCATCCAGGAAGCTTGTTTCTTCTTCTAAAGTAATATTTATAACGGTTCTGTTTCCCACATTTACTGTTTGCGTCTCAAATCCGATATAGGATATATTCAATATTGGATCTGATGTGGTGAGTTTTAATGTGTAATTCCCGTCTATATCGGTGATGGTTCCATTGCTTGTACCTGCTTCTACCACATTTACACCGATCAGGGGTTCACCTTTCGTGTCATTAATATGACCGCTTATGGTTCTTGTAACTTGCTGTTGTTCAATTGGTTGATTTGCGGGGGGGGGGGGGGGGTATTCACCTAAAGCTAAGGAGCTTACAGGGAAAGAGAAAAGTAAGGCCATAATAAAACCGGCGAGTGTCAGTTTCATGGTCCCATCTCCCACCTTCATTTTTCTTGGATTGAGAAAAAATTCATTCTTTTCTTTCATAATGATCTAATTAAAAAAATAAATAATAAATGGTTTAATTATTTTGAGAGTCGGAGGGATCAATATCTTTTGCCATTTCTAACGCGGTTGTCGTTATGTAATATTTTGCGATGGTGTTTGAAATTTCCCACTCCGGCATATCCCGGTTAACAAGATACCCGAAATATTTTTCGGCTACCATTCCAAAATAGTCTTCATGTCCTTTTCTGAATTCCACAGGAGCAATGATTTGATACCTTCCTTCCTCGATTTTCTCTGCCGATACATAGGGATACGATGCTTGCAGATCTGTCACTGCTTTCACTATATTAGAATCAAAAGTTTGTTCATCAAAAGATTTCTCTTTTTGAATAAATAATTCTTTGATATAGTTCACCGATTGATCCTGAACAATTTCAATAGACGCATTCGTTCCCCTGATAAGGCCATTGTAAGTATCACCACCTCCTTTGGGTGCTTCATAATTCCACAGAACGGTTACCGATACATTTTTTCCTTTTACCTGATAATTGATTTTCCCGTTGCCATAAACCTCCAATACTGAATTATTAATATATTTCTGCAGGAAATCAGGGAAAGCGTTCAATTTTGTGGACTTAGAAAAATCCTGTAACGTCAATCTGGTGGGCCAATGACTTGCGGCTGTCATTTGTACATCGTTGGTATAATCGATTATCTGGTCAGGAAAGCACTGCCAGTTGATCAGATCTATTAAATGTACCGACACATCTGCAATTCCTTCTCCCTGTTGTTCCACATCATAAAACCATACCGGACGAACCAGTGTATTTCCGGATACTTCCTTATAATAATGATGCACACTTTCCATGACTATTCCGGGATTATCCGGTGTTCCGGCTTGTAATTCTCCAAACAGTTCTTTCCTGTTCACAAGTTTACGGGTAAGTGTATTGATGATCTCGTTCCTTTCCGTCATAACATCCAACAAATAAGAGCCATGAGTATGAGCAGAATCAAAGGCTGCTTTCAACAAATTAAAATTCTCTTTGCTGATCGCCATCGGCTTGTCTGAAAGGATATTGAATCCGGCATTGAGCGACTGGAAAATATACTCAGTTTTTTTCCTGTTATTTCCAGCCAGAATCACTACATTTCCATTTTTCTCTTCAATCATCTTCCCGAGATAATCTTCCCCGGCATATAACACTATCTGCCAATTAGTCGGGTTTTCCGGGCGCTGGTTATAACTTTCAATACTTTCCAGATACTGATCAAGTTCGTTCCCCTCAGGCGCATATACGTGTACGGTGTCGTTGACCTGACGCTGTGGAAATTTCTGGAGCAGACTGGCATGAAAATGACCTGGATCCAATACCACTAATCTGATCTCTCCGTCCTGACCGGTAAACTGAGTCGACGCCTGTTCTTTTTCCGTGTCCTTCCGCATATTGCATGAAAAGAGTAAAAGGGCTCCAAGAATAATCACCGATTGATAAAGAATATTTCTCATCATTACAATTCTTTAAAGTTTCACTTAAGTTAGACTATCTCTCGCTATGGCATAGCTCAAGCAAGCTTGGCTCTGCTCATTTAGCTTATCGAGATAGTTGAATATAATCTGTACCGTATGGGGCTCTCTGCGGCCTTTTTAACATAGAGTTTGCCAATTCACTGTTTTTGAATTTTTCGAGTTTCGGATCCCATTCCAGCCTACCCGGAATCTTCATTGCGATGTGGCTGATCAGGCAGACAGTACAGGCACGATGTCCGATTTCCACGGGTGATATAGGCTCTTTTCTCGATTCGATACAGTCAAGCCAGTTCCCGTGTTGATTGTCACTCTTATACAAATGAATCTCGTTTTCACCGATCTCTGAGGTCAAAATTTGGGGATCACTGGCATCCAATGCTTTTGAATTATTTCCCTGTGTCACCGGATCACTTGATGATGCGACATAATTACCACGGGAAACGAAAATCCATCCATCGGTGCCTTCATATCTGATGCCGTTGGGATAACCTCCACTTGTGTACATGGTTATTCCGTTTTCATACTCCGCTTTTACCATAAAATCGCCGTGTACATCCCACAGCCCCGATTTGGGGAATTGTGCAATAGCCTCCACAGAAACAGGACCTGTGTATTCAGTGTCCATACCCCATGCAGCCGAATCAAAATGATGTTGTCCCCACCCGGTAATCATACCGGAACCAAATTGCTCACATCGCAACCATCCGGGACGTCCGTAATTGTTTTGGGGATGAACCCTGATTTCGGTATAATATACTTCAGGGGTTGATCCGAGCCACATGTCGTAATTCAAGTTCGTTGGAACAGGCATTTCATTTGCGTCCGGACCGGAAGGATCGCCGGGTAATCCTATTTTCACGGTATGAAGCTTGCCGATCCTTCCGTTTCTTACCAGTTCTGCCGCTATCCTGAATTGGGGGGACGAACGTTGCTGTGTTCCTACCTGAAGGATTACATTCTGACGGCGTACTACATCGCTTAGGAGCCGTCCTTCCTCTACTGTTAACGATGTGGGTTTTTGCAGATATATGTCCTTTTTAGCCAAAGCTGCGCGGATAGCAGGTTCTGCATGCCAATGATCCGGCGTACTGATAATTACGGCATCAATATCTTTGTCAGCCAGCATATCGATGTAATTTTCGTACATCTTTACGTTTGAATAGGACTTTTTACCTGCTTTCTTAGCATAATATTCATCCACATACTTTTTTCCATCGGTCAGGCGTTTACTGTCTACATCGCAGACAGCTACAAATTGTGCTTTATCATATTTTATGGTCTCTGCCATATCATGATCCCGGGCAATTCTGCCACAACCAATCTGTCCGATATGAATTTTATTGCTTGGTGCATTTTTGCCGAACACCGATGAAGGGACAATGGTTGGAAAAACCGCTGTTCCCACTGCTGTTGCAGCAGCCTTTTTTATAAACATTCTTCTTTTCATATGATTAAATTTATATAATTACCAGTTATCAGTTACTAATTACCAATTGTGATGTCAGAACCAAGAGTCAAGAACCAAGACTATAAAATTCAAGATTTAAGATTCAAGATTTTTAAACTTCTTGATTTTGCGGACTTCTCCACTTCTAACTTCTCAATTAGTCTTATTGGCACATTAGTACATTAGTCTCATTAGTTCGTTTCCGATTTATACTTCTCAAATTCCCCTGCTATCCCGGCTTCAATATGATCACCGTTATGTACAAGTACCCTATATCTGAGTGTAATGATTTCTCCTTTTTTTAGTACCGTATTTTTATCATTCTCCGGCCAATACATAGGGGTGGGAGAGAAGAACCCGTAATCGCGTGTAAACCAGGGAGCGGGATACCACTCATTGGAAGGATGCTGCATAATAGCCATTCCTTCCATTTTTCCCTGCCTTTTACCATGATAATCCATCCATGGTGAACGTTTGCCGAAAGTCGCTTTTTCTCCTTTTTCCCCTTCGGCATTGATCATTGTTCCTCCGTTAGTCACTGCCAAATCGGGATCTATACGTCCACTGAACAAGGAATGGTTGGTTTTTTCTATTGTCACATCCATAAGCATTTCCATAGTGACATCGAAATCTATCTGGATTTTTTCCTTTGATGGGGCGGAAATAGTGATGATCCGTTTGTCCTTTATGGGAGCATCTGCACCGGGGCGTCGCCAGATACATTCGTTTTCGATCACTGCTTTCTCATTCCCTGTCTCAATAATATCGGCTCTTAATGAAATGATTTGCCCCCTTTCTAAGCCTTCCTGCCAGTAATTGCCTCCATTTACTCTGTCACATCCGAAGAAAAGTGAACTATGGTGGGGGTAATCGGCATTGCGCATTGAAGTTACAGATGCGTTCGAAGGGCCATTTACAGGGTAGAAAAAGGGATATTTCTCATATTCCGAAATGATATAATTCGTAAACAGTTTTCCGTTTACTTTTATCTCGATTTTATCTCCTGCTTTTTCTGCCGTTACTTTTGATTGAGAAAAAGTAACATGGTGAATAAGCCCGCTAAAAAGAATAAATAATAGGATCTTTCTCATGTTTTTATAGTTTATTTTTTTGAAATGATTTTAATTTCAGCTTTTCCGGAAAAGCTGTTCCAATACATTTCGGCTGTTTCTTTGTTGATTTTTCCATCAAAGACGATCATCCTGTATTTAAGAACATAGTTATTTCCTTTTTTAAGTTCCCATGACTTATGGCGGATAGGAGTAAACTCGAAGTACATATCGCCTCTACCTCCATTTGCATCTATCGGCCAGACACGCATAGGTTCAGGGTGTGCACGGTTTGAAGAATGGCTCAGGAATAAAATACCCGAGCGGCCTTCCTCTACTTCCGACTCTCCCTCTACAATACACCAACGGGCATTGCTTCCATCGGCATCTATTCTTGTTTTTCCTTCAGAAGTAAGCACTGTAGAGTTATCCTTTGTCCATTTCTCAGTTGCTCTGAAGCCAATACCTCCACCATATCGGTATGCGTCGAGCATGATACCGTCCGGTAATGGAGTATTTAGTATAGTGGTATAGTCAATGACCCTTACTTTGTCATTTATATTCCAGACCCTCACATCCAAAGTTTCATTGATTGCTATCTGATCTTCACCCTTCGCGCCAAAATCAATATGTTGCTGCAGCACACGGAACCCGGAGAATATATCTCCGACTGTTTCAGACAGGAAGCCTGCAAATTGAACGGTTCCCTCACCTTCATACAAATTCCAGAAATCGACTTTCCGGTCATTTATATGTGTCAATGTCCACGGTCCCCAGATGCCATAGTGATGATAATGATCCGGAGCCTGCACACGCGTTAATATTTCTCCGCCGGGAGACCATAAGGGATGGATAAATCCTGAACGCTTAAATAAAGGATTGACCCCTTCAGGAGGATACATTATGGCAAAGCGATAACTTAATACACCCTGCTCCTTTTGACGAAGAGTAAGGTTTTCCCCCGACTTGTATATGTGTATATCAGTATTTAATGTGTCGATAGGATTTTGTTCTTGAATTTTAAGAGAAAATTTTCTTGTGGAATTTTTTGCAGATAATCCTTCCAATATAAACCAAAGGTGAGAGGAGTAATCTGATTCTACTTGGCAGTGTACTGATTTCTCTCCGGTTGAGATAATTTCATATAGTGCCAGGTTCTCTTGGTCTGTATTTACATGACCTAATAATTCATCCAGCGGAATCGATACCGGCATATCAAGACAGGACTCTTTAGTAGTGACCGTGAAGTTTATCGTTTGACTGGTAACACATAGAGAAAATATCCACATAAATGTGAGAAGAATTTCTTTTAATAGATTTGGAGCTTTCATTTCACTGATTTATTTAGATTTATGCAATATTGACGTAAGTTGTTACTTCTTATTTAAGAAATAGATCTTAATTGTTTATTATATATGTCTATTGTTTTATTAGAATCTATAACATTTTCATTATTAGTATATTAATTCATTTCTAGCGAATTTTTAGTATGTGCTCGTACACGGGATCTGTTGTTGTGTACGTACACAATACGTATCGAAATCTTACTGAAACCCTCTTTTTATCAAATTAAGAATGTAAATGATATCTTACTGCCTGGTTTACAATCTCTTTAGCCTTTTTGCAGGTGCATTAAAAACGTATTCTCCCATCACAGAATACAAAGATATGTTATATTTTTCCAAACAAAATAATGAAAAACCTTAAAACATCATTGAAAATATATATAATGAAAATAAATTTTGTTTATATGCTTGTTTTAATTGATATTTTTTTATAGTTTTCTTTGTGAGGAGTAAATATCTAAATCGTTTTACTAATAATATTGCCGGATTTGAAAATATATCTTTACTTTGCACATTTATTTATCTGTTTACAATTCGTCATTATTCCAAACAGGTGTAAAATTAGCCCAATATGCAACGAAAGATTCGCATAAAAGATATTGCGGAAATGGCCGGAGTTTCGGCAGGTACGGTAGACCGGATACTCCATAATAGAGGAAATGTTTCAGAATCAGCGCGTATAGCTGTTGAGGAGGTGTTGAAAAAAGTACACTACAAGCCGAATATCCATATTTCCGGATTGTCATTAAAAAGAAAATACAAGGTAGCGATTACTACCCCCAATGTAATGGAAGGAGAATATTGGGAGAGTATTCATTCAGGTATCAGCCATGCATTGGAAGAGTTTGAGAATATCCGGATACAATGTTTGGTATACACCTATAATCAATATGATATTTATTCTTGTAGGGAGGTATATGATCAGATAGCACAACTCGATGCTGATGCCATCATTATCGGTACTACTTTTAAGGAAGAAACCGTTCGCCTGTCGAGACGATTGGATGAAAGGGAGATACCCTATGTTTTTGTTGACTCTACCCTGGAAAATACAGCACCGTTGGCCTTTTTTACTTCCGATCATTATATCTGTGGCTATCTGGTGGCTAAACTGATCACTTCCATTATTCCTTCGGGAAGTGATATTGGGATGTTACAGGCAGTGAGGATAGGGGATGAGAGTGCCAATACGAGTATATTGAGAAAGCAGGGTTTTAATGACTATCTTACTGAAAAGAGCATCACCAATAGTGTGCAGAAAATACCTTTTACTGCCATGGAACCGGAAAGATTTGATGAACAGCTGGCTCACTTCTTTCAGACACATCATAATATTGGAGGAATAGTAGTACTCAATTCGAGAGGAGGGATCGTTGCCGATTATTTTGCCAGAAACGAGATTAATGATATCAGGTTGGTTTGTCTGGATCTCACGGCACCCAATGTAAGAGGGTTGAAAAACGGGTATATTGATTTTCTGATCGGCCAGGAGCCGGAACATCAGGGATTTCTGGCGATGAAGACATTGATCGAGTACCTGATATACCGCAAACCGGTAAAAGTGGAGAACTATACACAGCTCGATATCCTGACCAGGGAGACTATCGGTTATTACAACCAGTTCAACTTTATGTCATGAACATCATCCTGTCTCACTCTACTTTACCTTCGTTTAACTTAGCTGCAGAAGAACATTTTTTCTCAAAAACGGGAGAAGATTTCTTGCTGTTGTATGTCAATGAACCGAGCGTTATCATCGGATCTAATCAGGCGGTATTGAATGAGGTAGACCAGGATTTTTGTATAGAACACAATATCCGGATTATACGGCGGTTGTCGGGCGGAGGAGCGGTATATCATGATACCGGAAACCTGAACTACAGCTTTATCCATGGGAAAACCGGAGAGCCGTTGAGTGCCCGTTTTCTCGATCCGGTGGTGGAGGCGCTTCGGGCATTGGATATCCCTGTTGAAATAAGAAAACGGAAAGATCTTTGGCTGGAGGGATACAAAATATCGGGTACCGCATCACATCTTTCCAAGGGGCGGGAGATACATCATGGTACATTGCTTTATGATACCGATCTGCAGATGCTTTCGAAGGCATTAAATCCTGAGCAGAGGGATTTAGTAAGGAAGGCAACCGCTTCGATACCCAGTCCTGTGAAAAATATCCGGTCATATTTAAAAAAAATAAAGGGGATCAATCCCGAACCGGAACAGTTCTTCCGGCAGTTTGCCCGGCAGATAGGCTTGATATTGGGAACAAACCATATCGGTACTTTTGGTAACCATGATAAAGAGGAGATAGAGAAGTTGCAAAGAGACAAATACGTACAAAGAAGCTGGAACTATAGAATGTAACAGCTGCCTCGTTGAGGTGATACCAGGGCTTTACGTAAAAGAATCAGATATCCTTATGATTGTCTGTACAATCGCCCTTGCCAGGTTTCTCTTTCCCGGAAACGTTTCACTATTTTTTCTCTCACCACATAATTCTTCTGATCCCAGGCGGGAGCAATCAATAATTTTCTAGGAGATTGGGAGGTAAATCGTTCGATGTAAATCTCCGGCTTTAGCCGTTCCGCAAAATCGACACACAGATCGATATATTCATCCAGCCCGAAGAGGTGGAACGATTCGGGTAATAGCCGGAATTCTTTTGCCATAGCAGTTCCTCTGATAATCTGTAGCTGATGCAGTTTCAATGTTGTCAGGGGGAGTCGCGAAAGTGTACCTGCATGAGAAAGTATCTCTTCTATGCTTTCCCCCGGCAATCCCAGGATCATATGTGCACCTGTCACAATGTTTCGTCCGGCGGTTTCCCGGATCATCTCCGCCGATTCTTCGTAACTATGCTGCCGGTTCACCCTCTCCAATGTTTTATTCAGTGTCGATTCTACCCCGTATTCCACCATGACAAATGTTTTTTTGCTGAGCTCTTCAAAATAGTCAAGTAGTTCGTTGGGCATGCAGTCCGGGCGGGTACCCACGATCAGTCCCACTACGTTGGGGTAGGAGAGCGCCTCTTCATATTTAGAGATAAGCGAGTCGAGACTGTCATAGGTATTGGTATAGGACTGGAAATAGGCCAGGTATTTCATCTCAGGATACTTATGAGAGAAGAAGGTGATACCGTCACTCAACTGTTTCGAAATAGTTCTGGTCGGTTTGCCATAACCTGGGCTAAAACTCTGGTTGTTGCAATAGGTACATCCGCCACGCCCTTTATTGCCGTCACGGTTGGGACAGGTGAAGCCGGCATTGACGGAAATTTTTTGTACTTTATAGGGAAATTTTGCTGAAAGGAATTCGGCAAAATCGCGATATGGTTTGTCGTTTGAAAACACGCGTGTTATATTTATTTTATGAATCAATGGCAGAAGCCGCCAACACAAAGAATCCTGTTGTTATTAAGACTACAGGAATGCTGATTATAACTCCTAATCTTAAACAAATGTAGGAATAAAATGTTTTCGATAAAGGAGTATTGAGATAAAAATGAAATAACGGGAATATGGCTCACGCTATATCCCCGTTCAAGCATTTATATTAAAAAAGTAGAGTTAATTATTAACCGGTTATTTTTTCCTGATCGTGTATAATTCCCATTTCAGAACGACATTTCCACTACCGTTTTCGATAACCCGCACTTCTTCCATCTTATCGGATGATTTGCGTATATATTCCGATACACGATTGTCTTTACCATTGCGGACATAGGAAGTGTTTTCAAATTTATCACTCTCCAACGCTTTATTCACTTCGGCCATAAAACTCTTCTGAAAACTTTCATTGGCTGAATTCAGAATAAGCATTTTCTCATTTTCCTTGTTCCGATCCGATTTAAACCGGATATTAAATGCATCTGTTTTCAGATTTTCCAGGTCTGTTCTATCCAACACAGAGCCGGCACTTCCTTTTCTATATATATAATTGAAGCGTTCATCTTCCATATATTTATCGAATAACTTCTCTACCTGTTGTGCTGATGCTACTGCTGAAAATACCAGCGTTATAAGCATAATTGAAAATAATTTCTTCATAATGTGTTGGATTTTATTGTTTATAATTTGTTTTTATACATTCTATTTTTTGATCTGTTTCTTTTAATATCTTTTCGGCATTAAGATCTTGATTTATAGTGGCCGCTTCACGGAAAAGCTGATAGGAGTTCTCTATGATCTTGTCCGTTTCCGAAAACATGTGCTCGGCGTATTGCTGTGCTTTATGCTGATTGACGACCTGCTTTCCGTTTACAATAACCATATATTCAGGATGTTGTGAGCGTGCGTACTGTAGGTTAGAGAATGTGACAGCCAGTAGTCCTATAGCAGCTGATCCTGCCAGTAGAATAATTATACGTCGTGTAATCGCAGGTCTCCTCGTTTTCTTTTCAGGGAAGGTCATCACCGGTGCCTTTATCTGTTTTTCCGTGTTGAAAGCAGCGAAAACCGATCTGTATATTTCGTGTTCGGGAAGTATCCCTCTTCCCTCGAAATAGTTCTTCAGCCTTTTCTCTTCTTCGGTCGATGACACGCCGTTGAAGTATTTCTCAAGCAGATTATCTATATCGTTCATATACTTTATTCTCCTTTTTTCGGTTGTTTGTAATCATATCGCGAAGTTTTTTGCGCGCCCGGGAGAGGTTTACGGTGACGGCATTTTCCGTCATCGACATTATCTGGGCGATCTCCTCCAATTCCATCTCTTCCACATCTTTCATGCGGAGAATAGTTCGTTGCATTTCGGGCAGTGTATCGATCATACTACCGATGTGATTTATCATATCAGCTTGTTCCGTTTGTTGATGCGGATTGGGAGCGTTGTATTCAGTGTCGGCCGGAATTTCATGTGTGTGAATTGACTTCCGGATCATATCGAGGCACAGATTACGCATGGATGTGAGTACAAATGCCTGATAATTGGCAATGGCATCCAATTGCTCGCGCTTTTCCCACAGGCGCATCATAAGTTCCTGCAATGCATCCTTTGCACTGCTTTCATCTTTTAGGATCGATAGTGCCATCCGATACGATTTATCGGAGAGGCAAAGGATCTGATATTGGAACTGCCGGACATTCATATACTATATAGACGAATATAATGGGAAATTCTTACATAACCCGGTCGATTTTTTTATAAAATAAATCCATAAAAAAAAACTGCCCGGATTTCCGGGCAGTTTTTACATTATGTAGATAAAGAATGATTATTCTTTCTCTGTTTCGGATTCTTCAATTTCAGCTTTGTTTTCTGCTTTCGGCTCTTCCGAAGCAGTTTCTTCCGCTTTCACTTCTGCCTTAGTTTCGGCAACTTCAGGAGTTTCTGCTTTGACCTCTTCGGTTTCAGCTTTTACTTCTTCTGCTTTTGCTTCCGCAGCTTTAGCCTCTTTGGCAGCTTCTTCCTGTTTTACCTTTTTATTGAGTGCTTCTATTTTTTGGCTATCGAGTTTTTCCTTCAATGCAGCCAACTCTTCGATATCACCCAGGGTGGTTCTTTCCATTGCCGGGATAGCCGCAGCGGCTTCGTTTCCGCCTTCTTTTCTACCACCGGTACGCTTATTCCCTTTCTTCCTGGAATCATCTGCCAGATCTTCATGGATACGGCTGTGAGAGACAATGATACGTTTTGCATCTTTATTGAACTCAATTACTTTGAATTCCAGTTTCTCATCCAACTGTGCCTGAGAGTTATCCTCTTTCACAAGGTGTTTGGGTGTTGCGAATCCTTCCACGCCATAAGGCAGAGAAACAACTGCCCCCTTGTCGAGCATTTCGATAATAGTACCTTCGTGGATGGACCCTACAGTGAAAATGGTTTCAAATACATCCCATGGATTTTCTTCCAATTGTTTGTGGCCAAGGCTCAAACGACGGTTCTCCTTGTCGATGTCGAGTACCTGTACTTCTATAGGAGCACCGATCTCTGTCACTTCGCTCGGATGTTTGATCTTCTTCGTCCATGAGAGGTCGGAGATATGGATCAATCCTTCTACGCCGTCTTCAATCTCCACAAAAGCACCGAAGTTGGTGAAATTGCGTACTGTAGCAGTGTGTGTGCTGCCAACAGGATATTTCTGTTCGATATCTTCCCATGGATCGGGTTTGAGTTGTTTAATACCGAGAGACATCTTGCGTTCGTCGCGATCGAGTGTAAGGATGACTGCTTCCACTTCTTCGCCTACGTTCATGAAATCCTGAGCACTGTGCAGATGCTGTGTCCAGCTCATTTCCGAAACGTGGATCAAACCTTCTACACCCGGCGCTATTTCCACAAATGCACCGTAATCGGCAATCACAACTACCTTACCTTTAACGATGTCACCCACTTTCAGATTTTCACTCAAGGAATCCCATGGGTGCGGAGTCAATTGTTTCAGACCAAGGGCGATGCGTTTTTTCTCGTTGTCGAAGTCGAGGATTACCACGTTGATCTTGTCATCCAGCTTCACTACTTCATCCGGATGTTGAATGCGTCCCCATGAAAGGTCGGTAATATGCACAAGACCGTCTACACCGCCAAGGTCGACGAATACACCGTAGGAAGTGATGTTCTTCACGACACCTTCGAGTACTTGTCCTTTTTCGAGTTTTGAAATGATCTCTTTTTTCTGCTGTTCAAGCTCTTCCTCAATCAGAGCTTTGTGCGATACTACTACATTCTTGTATTCAGGGTTGATTTTTACCACCTTGAATTCCATTGTCTTATCGACAAAGATGTCGTAATCACGGATAGGCTTCACATCAATCTGTGAACCCGGGAGGAATGCTTCGATACCGAATACATCCACGATCATACCACCTTTTGTACGGCATTTGATGTATCCGTTAATAACTTCGTTGTTTTCGAGCGCGGCATTGACCCGATCCCAGGAACGGGAAGCACGTGCTTTTTTGTGAGAAAGGATCAACTGTCCTTTTTTATCTTCCTGGCTTTCGATGTACACTTCTACTTCGTCGCCAACTTTCAGATTGGGGTTGTAACGGAATTCATTCATTGATACCACACCATCGGATTTGTAACCGATATTTACAACCACTTCGCGTTTGTTCATGGAGGTCACGATACCGGTTACTACTTCCTTGTCGTTGATCTTGTTCAAGGTGTTATCGTAGCTCTCGGTAAGCTTTTCTTTGCTTTCTTTGCTGTAGGAGTCCCCTTCAGCATAGGCGGCCCAGTCGAAATTTTCTATTGGAGCCACATTGTTTAAATTTTCTGTCATTTGTTGTGAGTAATAATTTTCAATTAAATAAGTGAGACATTATATTAATATAAAAAACGGTGCAAAGGTAGTTGTTTCTTTGTTAAAAGACAACTATTTGCACCATTATTTATGGTCATTTGTTCAAGTTTCGGAAGTCGTGTGATTGCAACTAAATCCTTCGATTGACGATATTTCGTGACCCATAATAGTTCTTATTCACTAAAGTTAGATATTTGCTCGCCATGGCATAGCTCAAGCAAGCTTGGCTCTGCTCATTTGGCTTAACGCAAATATTCACTAAAAGAGTAGAAGTCGCTTCGCTTGACTACTCTTTTTGTGCTCACTTCGAACTATGGGTTCCAACAAAATATCTAAATATCTCGTCTTTAGTTATATTCAGTGCTCAGAGTAACAGACCGTTTTGGACTTCCTGACGCGTTTTGAGGCCGGCAATCTGCTCTACCAGCCTTAATGCAAAGTCGAATACCAGTCCGGGACCTCTCCCTGTGGTGATATTGTCGTCGACTACTACATTTTCACCTGTTGTTTGTGCACCTGTCAATTCGGCTTCAAATCCGGGATAGCAGGTAGCCCGTTTATCTTTAAGCAGGCCGAGTCCTCCCAAGACTATGGGGGCGGCACATATAGCAGCGATTAGCTTTCCTTCGGCATCGAACTTTGTGATCAGTTCTTTCAATGCTTCGTGTTCATTGAGATTTTTGGCACCCGGCATTCCGCCTGGCAAAACCAGCACCTCTACTCCAGAAAAATCGGCTTCCTGAAAGGTTTTATCTGCTATGACCGGTATATTATGTGCGCCGGTCACGGTTTTTTCATCCGAAATGGATATGGTTTCAACAGCTATCTGCGCTCTTCTCAAAATGTCTACGGTGGCAAGCGCTTCAATTTCTTCAAAACCGTTTGCTAAAAAGAGGGCTACTTTCTTCATGATTGTAGTTTTTTAGTTGAGATTGAATCGATAAGTAATGGTTCCCTGCTGGTTGTTAGCAGAGTTAATCGCATTGAATTTGGTCCTTCTTGCGGCCCGCAATGCTTCCTCACGGAGAGTGGCACTGGGAGTATTTGTCCCTCGCCCGATCTCTGCATGGATTACATTGCCGGCAGGATCTACTGTGATATTAACAACAACAGTGCCGTAATCGTTCACGGTGTAATTGGGTTGGCCCAATCCTCCGCTTCCGAGACTACGCCCACCCAAGTCGTAGGAACCGATTCCACCGGTCCCGGTAGGTGAGCCTTGCGTAGCGTTTCCGGTGGAAACTCCCTGTGTACCTTCGCCTTCCGTATTGCCACGGCTTCCCGAACTTTCTCCGAAGAGTCCCGACATCTGCCGGTTGATTTCCCGTTTGCGCGCTTCCTCTTCTCTCCTGCGTCGCTCGGCCTCTTCCTGTGCCCTGCGTTCCGCCGCCAATTGTTCCTTACGTCGTTCTTCTTCCCGTTCCGCTTCCACGTCAATAGTCGGCTCCGTTGTTTGGGTAATCAACGGTTCGGTCGGAGAATAGGGTGGAATCTCAGGTGATGGGGTGGGTGTAGGTGTCACTTCCGTTATAGGTGGTTCAGCGATACCGAAGGCATCTTCGGTGGTTCCGAACATTACCGGTATCCCTTCCAGTTCCTCAGGCGGAAATGATAATGTGAAAACAGAGAATAACAAGATGAGGAAAAGCAATATCGTAAAAATTACCGTTCCTATTATTCCTCCTATTTTTTCTCTTGTGATCATATTTTCTGATAACTGAATTTATGTATACTTAATCGGGACATTTTATTCGCTTCGGTAGCGTAGCATTATTTCCTTGAACAATTCGGCTGTTGTGGGCGGCGTATAGGAAACCGCATTGGCACCGGCTTCAATTACCTGCCTGATGGTCTCATCTGTCTTTCCGCCTGTGGCAATAATGGGAATATCATCATTTATATCCCTGATCTTTTTTACGATGTCCGCCGTTTTATCCGCTCCTGAAACGTTGAAGATATCTATCCCCGCCTTGATACGTTCTCTGATATCGTCTTTTCCCGATACGATGGTAATGATGATAGGAATATCTATCTTATTTTTCATCTTCTCAATCGTCTCGTTCTGGGTGGGTTTATTCAATATGACACCCAGGGCACCCTGGAATTCTGCATCGAGTGCAAGCTCTATGCTTCTTTCTCCGGAGGTGATACCTCCGCCAACACCACAGAATATCGGTTTATCGGCAGCAAGGATAAGTGCATGCGATATCAGAGGCTGAGGTGTGAACGGATAAACGGCTATAATCGCATCGGCATTGGTATTGCGGATGATGGCGACATCGGTACTGAACAAGAAAGACTTTAACGACTGCCCGAAAATGTTGATCCCCGAGCAGGTGTCGATGATTTCAGGAACCTTTACTATATTTTTCCTGAGTCGACCGGGATATGATGGAGCCTTTCTCATTTCTTATTTTTTAATTCGGTCGCGTCATCAGTACCATTTTGAATTGGTTCTGATTGGCAATATCCAGCACACGGACAATTTCCCGGTAGGGGACGGTCTCATCTGCATAAAGTGCGACGAATATACTGGGATCGGCCGAATAGACCGATTGCAGGAAAGGTGTGATATCTTCGAAAGATACCTGCCGTTCCGTTTCATTGGCATTTGCCACGTAATAATTAAGATCCTTGTCTATCGTTACCCGTGTAATAGGTTTTGCTTGGGTCTGTTGCTGAGACCTTGGCAATAACACCTGTATGGAATTAGGTACGACAAAGGTAGAGGTGATCATAAAGAAAATAAGCAGCAGGAAGATCACATCTGTCATGGATGCCATGCTGAAATTAGTCTCTATTGTAAACCGTTGTTTTAAAGCCATTTTATTGATTTGTTGATTTGTTGATTTATTGATTTGATGATTGGGTAGTTTGGTGATTTGATGATAATCAACACATCATCACATCAATTAAGCTGCCGGTTCATTGAGAATATCCATGAACTCCATGATTCTCATCTCTAATCTATTTACAATTCCCTTGATCCGAGTGGTGAGATAGTTGTAAGCAAATAGTGCAATAATCCCCACAATAAGCCCGGCAACGGTAGTCACCAATGCTTCGTAAATACCGGCGGAAAGGGTGGTTATACTCACGTTAGCCCCTGCGTTTGCCATACTCATAAAAGCACTCACCATTCCTGTCACGGTACCAAGGAACCCAACCATAGGAGCACCCGATGCAGAAGTAGCCAGTACCTGTAATCCCTTTTCCAACTTAGAAATCTCAATATTTCCCTGGTTTTCAATGGCAGACATCACATCCGCTGTGGGTCTCCCTAAACGGGAAATACCTTTTTCCACCATACGGGCTGAAGGAGTGTCGGTATTGCGGCAGAGTGCAACCGCAGCGTCGATTTTACCGTCGTGGATATAATCTTTGATGCGATTCATAAATGAATTGTCCTCTTTGCTTTCTTTGTTGATAACTAATGTTCTCTCAATAAGAACATAAATAGTCATCAGCAGAAGGATGAGCAGAACGATCATCAACCAACCGCCTTTCAGGGCAAGATCGAAAGCATTCATTGTGACAGCTTCGGTCTCGGCAGTCGCTACTTGCTGCATGGTGTCATAAATTGCCTGGGCTGTATCTCCCGGCACCGGTATTTGCAATAAATTCATTTCACGCGATTATTATATTTACATTCTGATTTGTTTTGCGGATAAAGATAGTCAATTTGGATAGTCAAACCTCTTCTGGAGACTCTTTTAAACAATTTTTATACGCTTTTATTGTTTCTTTCAACCCCATGTAGAGAGCATCGCTAATGAGCGAATGACCTATTGATACTTCTTTTAGCCAGGGGATATTCTGGTAAAGGTAAGCGAGGTTCTCCAGATTCAGATCGTGCCCTGCATTTACGCCTAATCCGAGGTTTTTCGCCAGAGTGGCAGCTTCAATAAAGGGTGCTATCGCCTTTTCCCTGTCTGCCCGGTATGCTTCGGCGTAAGGACCCGTATAGAGTTCAACTCGGTCAGTACCGATTTGCGACGCCATCCGTACCATTTCCGGATTGGCATTGATGAAAATGGAGGTGCGTACCCCCATTGCCTGAAACTCATTGACAACATCGGTCAGAAAATCTTTATGTGTAACGGTATCCCATCCCGCGTCTGAGGTGATAGCATCATGGGAGTCGGGTACAAGCGTTACCTGTGTGGGTCTGATTTTTCTGATCAGAGAGATGAATTCCGGCGTAGGATTCCCCTCGATATTGAATTCCGTATATACTTTTGCCTGTAAATCAAATACATCGGTATAGCGGATGTGGCGCTGATCGGGACGGGGATGTACCGTAATGCCTTCTGCTCCGAAAAGCTGGCAATCGATAACCACCTGCACCAGATCGGGGATATTTCCACCGCGCGCATTTCTCAAAGTAGCTACTTTGTTTACATTTACACTGAGTTTGGTCATAAAAAGAAAAAAATAAAAACCCGTAGGAACTTTCAAATAGGCAAAATTTTGCCATCTTTGTAAATCAGATACAAAAGTAATACGAAATAACCGTTTTGCGCAATGTCGACTAAAGAATTTATCAAAGAACAGGTGGAAAAATTCAGTTCATCGTTTACTCCAGAACAGTTTACGGAACTTTCCAAGATGGAAAATTCCCTTATTATTCTGGAAGTTCCGTTGAAAGATTATACGCTTACTGAGATAACCCGGATTGTGGAAAGTAATAATGCACATATAACAGCTCTCAACGTCATACCTATTTCAGGAGGAGAATTTCTTTTGGTCTCTTTAAAACTCGATACGGATGATGTGACCGTACTTTTAAGAAGCTTTGAACGATTTAATTATAATGTGGTGTATTATTTCATGAAGGAAGGAGAAGTAACCGATAAGCAAAAAGAACGGTTAGATGAACTGATGTACTATTTGAATATGTAATAAATAAGGTGGAAAAGTGGAAAAGTGATTTAAGTGAAAAGTGAAAAATTAAAAGTGAAAAATGAAATTTTTTTGAGACTGCTAATTGGTAATTGGTAATTGATAATTAGTAATTCTCCACTTCTTAACTTCAGACTTCTAAACTTCTAAAAATAAACGAGATGAAATTTGCTTTATTCGGGAGTATGTTCCCCGACAGGACTGCTAAAGCCGAAGAGCAGATATGCGGGGTATGTGAAGCTATCAGGCGAAACGGGGGTGAGTTATGTCTACCTGTGAATTTTTTTTATAGCCTGCCGGCCCCTCTCCGCCAGCGGATCGCTCCGCTCTGCACACTCGAGGAGAAATTACCTCCGGTAGATATGGTGGTGAGTGTGGGAGGGGATGGTACTTTCCTGAGAACGGCCGGCACCGTAGGTGATTCGGGTATTCCTATTTTGGGTATCAATACGGGGCGGTTGGGTTTCTTGGCAGCTATTAATTATGCCGATATGGAAGAGACCCTACAAGAGGTAATGGAAGGTTCATATAAAGTAGAAGAGCGTACATTACTGAAGTTGTCGACCGATGAAGCCTTTCCTCCGGAACATTTCAATGTGCATGCTCTCAACGAAGTGGCCATCCTGAAACAGGATACAGCCTCTATGCTCTCGATCCATGCTTATATCAACAATGATTATCTGACTTCTTACCAGGCGGACGGATTGGTGATATCGACACCAACAGGATCTACTGCCTATTCATTGAGTATTGGCGGTTCTATTTTATCACCCACTACACCCAGCATTATCCTTTCAGCCATTGCTCCTCACAATCTTACATCCAGATCGTTAGTGGTAGACGACAGCAGTATCATCTCATTGAAAGTGGAAAGTCGTAGCCATATGTTTCTTGTCTCAGTGGATGGAGAATCGCGTGTATTGGACGAATCGGTAAGTATCCAGGTGAGAAAGGATGATTACACGCTCCGTGTGGTGAAACGGATTGGCCATACCTTCTATGAAACACTGCGGGACAAACTGATGTGGGGAGCAGATGTAAGGAAGCAACAAAAATGACGTACCATTTCCCGGTGCTGTCCTTCACCTTTCACTCCCCCTCTTCATTATTAACGGCTCAAAGGCTCTAATTCTTCATTCTTCATTCTTCACTTTCCTCCTCTTCGGATATCTCTTCAATAAACTCTTCCACAGGCTTTTCTTCCTGGTAGGGCAGGTATTTGTCGAGCGCAAGAATGATCAGGTAGAAGAAGGACATAAAAACAAAAATCCCTGCCAATCCTACCACGGCGATGAACAATGCTGTTTGTATTGTCGGTGTCATGTTGGTTGTTTTTTAAGCGAGTAATGGAACTAATGTCAATATAATACCCCCTGCCACTACCGAGCCTATCTGGCCGCCAACATTGGCACTGATAGCCGGCATAAGCAGATAGTTGTAGGGATCTTCTTTCTGTCCCATCTGATGGATCACACGGGCCGACATCGGGAATGCCGAAATACCACAGGCGCCTATCATCGGATTGATTTTATTACCCTCTTTACGGAACAGGTTCAGGAATTTTGCGAAGATCACCCCGCCAAAAGTATCGAAAATAAAGGCGAAAAGCCCGAGGGCGATAATAATCAACGTATCCGTACGGATAAATCTATCAGCCGTCATTGTGCTGGCAATAGTTATACCAAGCAGTATGGTAACCAGGCTCGACAGTTCGTTCTGTGCCGATTGAGATAACTTATTCAATACACCGCACTCACGAATCAGGTTACCGAACATCAGGAAGCCGATCAACGACAGGGAAGAGGGAGCGATGATACCTGCTGCAATGGTAATTACAATAGGGAAGGCAATAAGCGCTTTTTTCGATATTCTCTTATTATTGTGGTTGGCAGATGACATTCTTATAAGCCGTTCCTTGCGTGAGGTCAGCAAGCGGATGACCGGCGGTTGAATAATAGGTACGAGCGCCATATAGGAATAAGCTGCCACAGAGATGGGCCCCAGCAGGTTGGGTGCAAAACGTGAAGCCACCACGATGGAGGTAGGTCCGTCGGCTGCACCTATAATACCAATGGATGCTGCTTCGCGGATATCATAGCCCAGTAATGTGGCAAACATCATTGTGAGGAAGATACCGAATTGTGCAGCCGCACCGAACAGTAGTAGCGATGGATTTCTGAATAGCGGTGAGAAATCGATCATAGCCCCGATGGCGATAAATATCAGTAATGGGAAGATCTCGGTAGCAATACCGGCATCGAAGAAGACATTGAGAACACCTTCTACGGCCTGTCCTGTAGCGGGATCGATTTGTGTGAGCGCCGAAGAGAGGGGAATATTCACTAAAATAGCGCCAAACCCCATCGGCAGTAATAGTGTTGGTTCGTAATTCTTGGCAATAGCGAGATAAATAAGGATAAGTCCCACGCCAATCATCACCAGATGTTGCCAGGTCATACCGGCTATTGCCGGTAACAGTTCTTCTAAGCCCATAAAATAGTAATCTTTTAAATTCAGTTTTGTATGCGCTACTTCGTGTTATGTAAAGAGGCGAGGCTACTGCCCCACCTCTTTACATAACGTATAATCTTTTCTTAATAGAGGAATCCCAACAGGATACCGGCCGCTACTGCCGATCCGATCACGCCGGCCACATTGGGACCCATAGCATGCATCAACAAGTAGTTGCTGGGATCATATTCCATCCCAACATGTTGAGAGATACGGGCGGAGTCGGGTACGGCAGAAACCCCTGAGTTTCCGATCAACGGATTGATCTTTTTATCTTTCCCTAAAAAGAGGTTCATAAACTTCACGAAGAGAATTCCTGCACAGGTAGCGATAATAAATGAAAGTGCCCCGATAGCAAATACTTTTAGAGACTCCCACCGTATGAAAGTAGTGGCTTGTGTCGAGGCACCTACGGTGAGTCCCAGGAGAATGGTTATGGTGTCGATTAGCGGGCCACGGGCTGTTTCAGCAAGACGACGGGTTACCCCCGATTCTTTCAACAGGTTACCGAAGAATAGCATCCCTAACAGCGGAAGTCCGGATGGTACCAGAAACGCAGTCAGCAATAATCCCATAATGGGAAACAGTACTTTTTCGGTTTGTGAAACCACACGAGGTGTTTTCATTTTGATAACCCGTTCTTTTTTTGTTGTCAGCATCCGCATAAAGGGTGGTTGTATTACCGGTACCAATGCCATATAGGAGTATGCCGAGATAGCTACCGCTCCCAACAGGTGTGGGGCCAGTTTGGATGTGGTAAAGATGGCTGTAGGGCCGTCTGCACCACCAATGATACCGATTGCTCCTGCTTCATTGGGTGCAAATCCCAGTTGCAAAGCTATTATATAAGCTCCGAAAATCCCGAATTGAGCGGCTGCTCCAATGAGGATCAACTTAGGGTTGGCTATCAAAGAAGAGAAGTCTGTCATGGCCCCGATACCGAGAAATATCAATGGTGGGTACCATCCTTGTACTACTCCCTGATATAGTATGTTGAATACAGAACCTTCTTCATAAATTCCCACTTGCAGGTTGGCAGCTTCATTGAATGGAATATTTCCGATAAGGATACCAAATCCGATAGGGATCAGTAGCAGGGGTTCGTACTCTTTCTTTACGGCAAGGTAGATAAAGAACAACCCCACGAGGATCATTACAATATGGCCCGTTTCGGCATTCGCAAATCCGGTGTAGCCCCAGAACGTTCGTAGATTGTCTGTTAATGATAATAATGTGTTCATAATCAATCCTTGATTTTATTCAATGACTACGAGATCAGCTCCTTCGAGAACTGAATCTCCTTTCTGGATAAGAATTTCCGTTACTTTTCCATTTCCGTTGGCAAGGATATTGTTTTCCATCTTCATTGCCTCAAGGATCATCAGGGTTTGTCCTTTTTTTACCGTATCACCCACCTTGCAGCGAATATCCAGTATGACACCGGGAAGTGGGGATTGAATGGTATTCTTACCGGCAGGCCCGGCTGGTTTTGTTACAAGATGACTAGTTGAACTCTGTGCTGGTGTTGCGGGCGTACTATGGCGCTGCACGACAGCTTTTGGTTTTTTGGCTTTTGGTGTTATTTCAACCGTGTAGGGTGTACCGTTCACTTCAAGCTCCACTAAATCAGTGTCTGATTTGTTAACCACTACCCTGTAGGGGGCACCGTTGATTTTATAATTGAACTCTTTCATATTATTATTTTATCTTTATTCTTTGTTTTATTTCGGTAACTGCCTTAGTGACTGAAGCTTGGAACTCCATGGTGAATAATTCCTCTTCACATGTTGGATGGTGAGGATTGTGGATTCCAGATCATGCTCATCTTCTCTCATCTCGTGAATGGCGGCAGAGATAGCAGCCAATACCTCACCCGACAGATGAGTATGGCTTCTCACAGCAGAGAGCGTACCACTTTGGGCCACTTTCCTTTCCGACATTCTCTTGGCTATATTCCCCGATGATTTGAAGAAGAGATACAAAGCAATCAGAGCGAAAAATACCACTAACATGGAGGTGATGGTAAGCATGCCACCCCATGCATCGGTTTCCTGAAGACTTACCACTTTGGGATTTTCTTCCAGAATGGCGTTATTGCTGCTGGGAGTTACCCTTTCAAGACGGGTAGCGAGAATGTTACCTTCCTCGTCGTATTTTATACCATCCTGAGTATAGCCATAGGTCTGATCCGCGAGTATCCCGGCCGGGATCACGATTTCGTCCAGCAATGTCTTCCCGTCGTTATCATAGAGTGCGATATAGTTCTCTTTTGTAGGGTCGAGTTTGAAACTCACGTGGAACGTTCCGTTAAAAGGTTCGTTGTCCGCCCAGAAAAGAGCATGCTGATGAGGAGGTATCCTGGTGAGGACGTCCCCTCTGGGGATCGGATACTTTTTCGGATTATTGCGGTCGTTGGTGAGGTATCGCCCTCCCAAGTCCTGCGTTCTTGCCGTATTGTTGTATATCTCAATCCATCCGTTCCGTTGTCCATAATCATCCATATAGCTGCTCTCGTTGAGAACCATGACCTCGTTGATGACCCAGGCCGGATTTTTCAGTTTGGCACTACATCCGGAGAACAACAGCGCTGCGGTGAAAAGAAATAATATTATTGTATAATTTCTCATATTCAACTGCTTTTAAAGAGGTAGATTGTCGTGCTTCTTGGGCGGATTCTGCAATTTTTTTGTCTGCAGTTGTTGCAATGCACGAATGACACGGAAACGGGTGTTCCGCGGCTCAATCACATCGTCAATATATCCGTAACGTGCAGCTACATAGGGGTTCGTAAAAAGATCATTGTATTCTTTCTTCTTCTCCTCTTTTACTGCTGTCATCTTTTCAGGATCTTTCTCAGCTGCAATCTCCTTGCTGTAAAGCACTTCCACGGCCCCATCTGCTCCCATAACAGCAATTTCAGCCGTGGGCCATGCGTAGTTGATATCACCACGGAGTTGTTTACAACTCATCACGATATGTGCTCCACCGTAAGATTTGCGTAACGTAACGGTTACTTTTGGCACAGTCGCTTCGCCATAAGCGTAGAGCAATTTAGCGCCGTGGGTGATTACTCCTCCATATTCCTGTCCTGTTCCGGGAAGGAAACCGGGTACATCTACCAATGAAACGATAGGTATGTTGAAAGCGTCGCAGAAACGGACAAAACGGGCTGCTTTACGCGAAGCATTGATATCGAGCACACCGGCAAGGAATTTAGGCTGGTTGGCTACAATCCCGACCGATTGACCGTTGAAACGGGCAAAACCTACAATGATGTTTTTTGCATAATCGGCATGTACTTCCAGGAACTCTCCCTTATCAATGATAGCACCAATCACTTCATACATATCATATGGTTTGTTGGGGCTGTCGGGGATAATATCGTTGAGTGCGTCATCCAGCCTGTCGATTGGATCATCGTTAGGCTGCAAAGGTGCTTCTTCCAGATTGTTCTGCGGAATAAAGCTGAGCAGTTGACGGATCAGTTTCAATCCGTCCTCTTCGGTTTGTACCTGGAATTGGGAAACTCCTGATTTGGAAGAGTGAACTGAAGCACCTCCCAGTTGTTCTTGGGTCACATCTTCACCCGTTACGGTTTTTACTACTTTCGGCCCGGTGAGGAACATATAAGAAGTTCCCTGGGTCATGATGATAAAGTCGGTAAGGGCAGGGGAGTAAACTGCACCTCCGGCACAAGGCCCGAAGATCCCTGAAATCTGGGGGATCACACCCGAGGCGAGGATGTTACGTTGGAATATCTCGGCATAACCTCCCAACGCATTGATACCTTCCTGAATACGTGCACCCCCTGAGTCATTGATGCCAATAACAGGAGCACCCATTTTCAGCGCCTGATCCATTACTTTACAAATCTTTTGTGCATGCATCTCTGACAGGGATCCTCCGGATACAGTGAAATCCTGTGCGAAAACATACACCAGACGTCCGTAAATGGTTCCATAACCTGTTACCACCCCGTCTCCCAGGAATTTGGTTTTTTCCATTCCGAAGTTGTGGCAACGATGTTCCACGAACATGTCGAATTCCTCAAAACTTCCTTCATCCAGAAGCATGTCGAGTCTTTCGCGTGCCGTGTATTTTCCTTTGAGGTGTTGCGCTTCGATTCTTTTTTCGCCACCCCCTAAACGAGCTTTTTCACGCAGTTGGATAAGCTCTTTGACTTTTTCGAGTTGGTTGCTCATATAAAAATGTTTATTTAAAACGAAATAGGTTTTTGCAACGGCTTTTACTTCACCAAAATTCAAACAAGTTTGTTTTTTGTTTCAGTTCATAATCAACTGCTCTTTGTTGTTGAGAACAAATGACTAATATCTTTTGAGACCTGTTGCTTTACTATATTGTTTGGTGTAAGAATTTTTCTAGATGATAGTGTTGGAAAAGAAGTTTCTCCGGATTATTCGGGATGTTCGCATAGTTCGGTGAGAACGCCACCGGTAGATTTGGGATGTAAGAATGCGATACGCAACCCTTCAGCACCTCCACGTGCTTCCCGGTCTATCAATCGTACGCCTTTGTCTTCCATTTCTTTCAATGCCTCGTTTACATTTTCCGTGGCATAGGCAATATGATGTATCCCTTCACCTTTTTTTTCAATAAATTTAGCGATAGTACTTTCTTCATCGGTCGGTTCCAGTAATTCAATCTTGGTTTGTCCCACCATGAAAAATGCAGTTTTTACTTTTTGATCTTCTACAGTCTCAATGTTATAGCATTTCAGGCCCAAAATCCCTTCATAATAAGGGAGTTGCTCTTCAATACTCTTTACGGCTATCCCGATGTGCTCGATGTGTGTAATCTTCATATTATTATAATCTTATGATATTTCAGAGTTTGACTGCAAATGTACGTCTTTCAATCATAAAATAGAATAAAAAACGCATATTTATTTTGGAAGAAAGGTAGAAAGGCGTAATCGTCAGATAGAGGAGATACGTAATACCTCCAACATTTCCCTGCTGATTTCCCTATCTTTCTTTATCGCTCTTTTAAACGGAACATATACGATCTCATTCTCCCGGATACCGATCATTACGTTACGTTGATATTCCATTAATGCCTGTATGGCTGCAACCCCCATACGGCTTGCAAGGATACGGTCCTGCGCGGTGGGCGAACCGCCCCGCTGCAGGTGTCCGAGTATGGAAACGCGAACATCGTATTGGGGATACTCTGTTTTTACCCGTTCCGCTAATTTGATGGCTCCACCGGTCACTTCACTTTCGGTGACAAGCACCATGCTGCTGTTTTTTGATTTGCGGAAACCCTGCTCAATGAGTTCTGCCAACTGGTCTTTTTCTATACTTATTTCGGGGATAATCGCTGCTTCGGCTCCAGAGGCAATAGCACTGTTGAGCGCCAGGTAACCGCAATTACGCCCCATCACCTCTATGAAGAACAGACGCTCATGTGAAGTGGCTGTATCCCGTATTTTGTCCATCGATTGCATGATGGTGTTCAGTGCTGTATCGTATCCGATAGTTGTGTCGGTACCGTTCAGGTCATTATCAATAGTGCCGGGAAGCCCTACCACCGGTATGTTATATTCATTGGCGAAAATAGCGGCACCCGTGAGAGAACCGTCACCTCCAATCACAACTAACGCCTCGATGCCATGTTTCTGCATGTTTTCGTATGCCATCCTTCGCCCCTCTTGAGTCATAAAATCTGCCGAGCGGGCTGTTTTCAGCATGGTACCTCCCTGCTGTATGATATTACTTACACTATTGGTTTTGAACTCCACAATCTCGTCTGAGATCAATCCTCTATATCCTCTGTAAATTCCATACACTTTCATGTTATTGAATATCCCGGCACGTGTTACCGCACGAATGGCTGCATTCATGCCGGGTGCATCTCCTCCCGAAGTGAGGACGCCGACACTTTTTATATTAGAGTCCATAATTGAAATGTTAGTCTTTGAAGATTTGGCCGTTATTTATGTGAACTTCTTGAAAAATCCTTTTAAATAACGAAGCGCAAAGATAGATTTTTTTAATGATGCATACAAAAAAAAGCTGCTTAAAAAGCAGCTTTTTCGACTTGCATCTGGGGTTGTAGTTTTGCGATGTTCTCAGCTACAGCCTCCATTTGCCACATAGGCGTGGAGGTCGCTCCGCAAATACCTATCCTGATATCTTCTTTCAAAAGAGATGGGTCGATCTCATCCGGATGGTGAATCAGGTATGAGTTGGGATTCTTTTTCTTACATTCGGCAAACAGTACTTTGCCGTTGGAACTCTTCTCTCCGGCAATAAAGAAGATGAGATCATGATTTTCTGCAAACTCCTGTATATTGGGAACCCTGTTCGATACCTGCCGGCAGATGGTGTCGTAGAATTCAAATTTAGCGTCGCCCTGCATACGTGATTTAATCAGTTCTCCTACTTCACGAAAACCTTCAAGCGATTTGGTTGTTTGAGAAAAGAGGCTGATATCTTTTGTAAAGTCTAATTTGTCTATCTCCTCTTTGCTCTCAATTACAATGGCTGATTCATCCGTCTGTCCAAGCAGTCCGTTTACCTCCGCATGTCCCTTTTTACCGAAAATAACAACCTGGGCATCGTCGCTTTCTGCATGTGTGTATTTTTTCTTGATCCGTTTTTGTAATCCCAGCACCACCGGGCAGGAAGCATCAATCAATTCTATATTGTTCTGTTTCGCTATTTCGTAGGTGCTGGGCGGTTCGCCGTGTGCACGAAGTAATACCTTTACATTCTTCAGTTGCTTGAACTGCTCATGGTTGATAGTGATCATCCCCATCTTTTCCAGACGTTCTACTTCTATGTTATTGTGTACGATGTCACCCAGGCAATAGAGGGTGCCTCCTTTTTTCAGCTCCTCTTCCGCCCTGATAATAGCTTTCTCCACCCCGAAACAGCAACCGGACTGCCTGTCTATTTCAATTTTGCTCATTTTTTGCTATGATTCTGTTAAACATATCCAATGCCCATTGCAGTTGTCCCTCGATATCTACGTACGTATTGTCGAGTTCAATTGCATCATCGGCTTTACGTAGCGGACTCTCGGCCCGCGTAGTGTCACGCAGGTCGCGTTCCTTTACATTCGCCAATATATCTTCATAAGCCGGTGGGTTGATCCCTTTGGCTTTCATCTCATCAAAACGACGTTGTGCCCGTATTGCTGGTGGGGCAGTGACGAAGAGTTTTAATTCGGCATCCGGAAGAACAACCGTACCTATATCGCGGCCATCCATCACCACCCCCTTCTCTTTCCCCATCTCCTGCTGCTGCCGTACTAATTCTTTCCGTACAAAACCGAGCGTGCTTACCCGACTGGCACCATTAGCCACTTCTAAAGTACGGATATCATCTTCCACATTTTCTCCGTTCAGGTAAGTATCCTGGTTGCCCTGTGCATTAGGAGCAAATGTTATCTTTATCTCCGAAACATGCTTGCGAAGGGCTTCTTCGTCCATCGTTGTTCCCGTGATCCACCCTTTCCTGATGGCGTACAGGGCAACAGCGCGATACATGGCTCCACTGTCGATATAGGTATAACCCAATTTTCTGGCCAGGTCTTTGGCCATTGTACTTTTGCCGCACGAGGAAAAACCGTCGATGGCAATATTAATCTTTTTTGCGTGCATATCCAAATGATCAATCTCTTTATCCGTTGTTTCCCCGCGATAACCTGCAATGGGTAAATATCCTGAATGAAATAAACAAAGTACAAAGATAGAATGTTTTTGTGAAATAGTTATTTAACAGATATTCCGACAGGTTGGTACAGGAGCCGGAAAAGTGGAGCGACCGAGTCACGTCAACATCCCGTTGCGATCTTATTCCCCGAATGCCAGCAGGTATTTGTCGATATAGAACTGTTTCTCTTTCGACTTGTATTGCTGGATATAACGCGGATGCTCCAATATTGTCATCCTGTCGAAAAGTTTCTCCTCTTTGTTCAGTTTTGCAATGAAATCGGCATTCTTTTTCCCGAGGATATATACTTCAGAAGTATCGAGTCCTGTCTCGATATGTTTTTTGAGCGATGCAATCATAAACCCTTTTACCGTTTCAAACAGTTCTTTATCATCATAGTAGTTGGCGTTAAGCCAGTTGCCGTCTTTTGTTTGGCGGATGATTGCCAGCGGGAAGGGTGAGTTGATGTAAAAGTGGCTGTAAAATTCATCCGCACCGCCGTAAGCCGCGATCATATCATACATGAACACGGAAGAAACCTCGTGGGTATGGGCTGAATGCATGGTGATCCCACAGACACTTTCCAGTCGTTTGGTATCGGTGAAGGGGACACCCGTTACTCCCGCTCCGTGGCGGCTTGGATTAATACCGATGATGAATTTACGCCGGTTCGTGTCGTTATAATATTTACGGTAAAATGCCTGCATGGCCGGCATCGTTTCGGGATTTTCCAGAAAGGGGTTCAATACCTGGAATCCTTCGGGCAGCTCTCCGGAATAGTGCAATTCCCGATTGAAAGCAATAATTTTATCTGCCAAATTTTCTATTTCCATGCCATGTTATCCAAATAAAGAAGAAACAGGTACATTTGTTGTGTTGCCATAATGTTTGTAGGGCGCGTTAGTAATGGCTCTAAGACACTATTAACAATGGCTCTAAGGCACCTTTCTTAAGAGCCGGGTAAATTTTACTCAAAGGTTGTCTATATTTTATAGGTTTTGCCATTCTATGTAGGCTTTAAATGTTGGACATAATCTTTTATTCGTTTGTTCCTTTGCCTTATAAAATTCATCACTCCTTTTTTATATAATAGATATTCATCAGTATTGGAAAATGCTGGTGGGTTTTTGAAATCATCAAAGGGCAAATAGAACTTGATTTTTAGGCTTTCATCGATTAGATCTTGCAATAAAAAGAAATGAATATAACCGGTAAAATTGTCAAACAAATCGAAGAAATTCTTGTATCTCAATAAAGTCTCATAAAGCGGACTTGTTTGCCCTGAATAAAACCGCCGGATACATTCTAAGGTTAAGTCGAATCGATCATCAATTAAACCATTCACTCCGCGTGCTTGGTTAATTGTGTGATTGCCGGCAATTCCGTTATTTGGAAAGATAATGTACGCCCCAATGGTGGAACCGGTATCAAAAAGTTCGTCTACTTCTCCCGGAATTTGTTTTGTAAGCCACTGCTTGTGTTTGTGGTTTCTGTATGAATGTGTAATGGCATCGCTTCCCAAAAAGAATTCCCCGAGCTGTGATTTGTGATATAAATAAATGTTGTCTTGGTTATCCGACAATTCAAAATTTTCACCATTAGGCAGGGGCTTACTCCATAATATTTTGTGGTATCTCCGGAGTGTTGGACTGGTGCTGTCGGGATCTCCGCCTTCCGCGTCAGTGTAAAAATTATAATATATATCAATTGTTGGATCTTTCATGGCATATTAACATGCAATTCGTTGATTCGACCCTTGTCTCGGAAAAATCATTATATATAGAGGCTATCCCGCCTTTATCTGGAGCGGGATAGCTCTCTGTAATTACTCCTCCAGGAAGTTCGGATACATAAAGTCCGTTGCGGGAACGAACGTTTCCTTGATACATTGCGGGGATACCCAACGGAGCAGGTTGAATACCGAGCCGGCCTTGTCATTGGTTCCCGAAGCACGTCCGCCGCCGAACGGCTGCTGGTCGACCACGGCACCGGTGGGCTTGTCGTTGATATAGAAATTCCCGGCGGTATGCGTCAACCGGGCAGTCATCTTTTCGATATTGGCCCTGTCGGCAGAGAAGATCGCGCCTGTAAGCGCATAGTCTGTAGTTGTATCGAGGATATCCAGCGTCTTGTCGAGGTCTGCCGGTTCGTACAGATATACAGTGAGTATCGGCCCGAAAAGCTCTTCTTTCATTGTGATATAATCAGGTTTTTTCGCCAGAATAACAGTGGGATGGATGAAATAACCTTCCGATTTGTCGTAGGTGCCGCCACAGACGATCTCTGCATCGGGTGACGCTTTGGCGTCGTCGATAGCCTTTGCCAGTTTATCAAACGAATCTTCGTCGATCACTGCATTCACGAAATTGGAGAAATCTTCCACCACACCGGTTTTTATTTTAGCGAGATCATCACTTACAAACTTCTTTACATCCTCCCAGAGAGTGGTGGGGATATAGGCGCGGGAAGCAGCCGAACATTTCTGTCCCTGGTATTCAAATGCGCCTCGGGTAAGTGCTGTAGCCACCTGTTTTGCATTGGCTGTCGCATCGGCAAAGACATAGTCTTTTCCTCCCGTTTCTCCCACGATACGGGGATAGGATTTATATTTCGACATATTTCCGGCAATAGTGCGCCACATGCTGTTGAATACTCCGGTGGAACCGGTAAAGTGCAGGCCGGCAAAGTCACGGTGGTTGAAGATCACATCGGCGGCATCCCTTCCATCGGCATAGACGAGGTTGATCACACCATCAGGTAGTCCGGCTTCCTGTAACACTTTCATAATAAGGTGTGCAGAGTAAATAGCCGTCTTTGAAGGTTTCCATACCACGGTATTTCCCATCAACGCAGGGGCACCGGGCAGGTTTCCTGCAATGGAGGTGAAATTAAATGGTGTAAGTGCGAAGATGAATCCTTCGAGTGGACGCCATATCATGCGGTTCCAGATGCCGGGAGAAGAGTTGGGCTGCATCCGGTATATCTCATCCATATTCTTCACGTTATAGCGGTAGAAATCTATTAATTCGCATACCGCATCTATTTCGGATTGATAAGCATTCTTTGATTGACCTATCATGGTAACGGCATTGAAATCGTAACGATAAGGGCCGGCAATCAGTTCGGCTGCCTTCAGGAAGATGGCTGCACGGCTTTCCCAACGCATTGCTTCCCATCCCGGTTTAGCCTTTAGTGCTGCATCGATGGCCGCCTGCACATGTGTTTTGTCGCCCTGGTGGTAATATCCCAGAAGATGGCCGTGGTTGTGGGGAGGACGGATATCCTTCAGGTTGCCGGTACGTACTTCTTTTCCTCCGATGGTCATCGGCAGGTCAAGCCCTCCCTGGTTAAGCTCGGCCAGTTTCTGTTTTAATGCTGCTCTTTCGGGCGTCCCCGGAGCATAGCTCCTGACAGGTTCATTTTTTACTTCGGGTAATTGAAAGACTCCTTTAGACATAAGTTAATCTGTTTAATGAGGTTTTTACTAATTGAATGTGACAAATTTACCAAAAAAAATTTGATGAAGCTGTCTCACCGGAAAGTTTTCATACGATTATTTATCAAATCGGCACATCGCCACTACCTGTCCCGATTTATCGGGATCATCAAATCGACTTATATGCTCGTTTCATTAAAAAAAATGTAATTGACGAAAATAAGATTTTTTTCCGCTGACAAAAGAATAAAATCTTTTTGTTACTTTTGTGGACCTTTACAATACTCTTATATAACACTCTTACAGATAACACATGCAATCGAAGGAAACGCTACCGGTCAATTTTGAAAATACGGAAATCGCCTTTCGCGATCTATCCAATGCAAGTTTAAAACAAGCGTATCAGCTCTTCAGGGTGATGAATAGCCGTATGCTGGTAAATATAGGCAAACATCTGGTTAATTTTGCGTTTACCGTCCATTTTCCTGTGGAAGGTATTATCCGCAATACTATTTACAGGCATTTTGTAGGAGGAGTGTCTATTGAAGATTGTAGCAAGACGATTGCCCGTCTTGCCCGGTGCAATGTGGATTCTATTCTCGATTATGCGCAGGAGGGAGAGGAATCGGATGATGCCTTCGATGCTACGTGCCGGGAAGTAATACGTACCGTTGAGTTTGCCGGCAACCATAAGAATGTGCCATTCAGCGTGTTCAAGATCACGGGGGTGGCACGCTTCGATTTGCTTGCCAAAGTGAGTGAGCAACAGCCTCTGGCCGACGAGGAAAAAGATGAATTCCGGCGTGTGGAGGAGCGTGTGGATGCTATCTTCAGACGGGGATTTGAACTGGATGTACCGGTGCTGATCGATGCCGAAGAGACGTGGATACAGCCGGTACTGGATGAGATGGTGATGAATCTCATGTCACGCTATAACAAAGAGAAGGCTATTGTGCAAAACACCTACCAGATGTATCGTCACGATAGTATAGAGCGGATCAAACAGCATCACCGTATGGCGTTGGAGGGAGGATTTAAATTCGGACTGAAGATCGTGCGGGGCGCCTATATGGAGAAAGAGCGTAACCGCGCTGCTGAACGAGGGTATCCATCACCTATCCAACCAGATAAACCAGCTACGGATCGCGATTTTAATGATATTACCCGTTATTTTATGGAGCATCTGGATACCATTGACTTTATGGTTGCCACGCACAATGAAGAAAGTTCGTTATTGCTGGCCCGTCTGATCGATGAGTACAATCTGCCGAGAAACCATCGGGGAATCTATTTTTCGCAACTGTATGGCATGAGCGACCATATCACCTATAATCTTGCCGGGAAAGGATACAATGTTGCAAAATACGTTCCTTACGGAGCAGTAAAGACCATGATGCCCTATCTGTTCCGTCGTGCCGAAGAGAATTCATCAGTCAAGGGACAGACGAACCGCGAACTGAAGATGATCCGGACAGAAATAAAACGGAGACGTAATTGATTAGTTGATTTACTGATTTAATGATATGATGATTCAATCTGCTAATCAGTAAATCATCACATCATCACATCATTTAACCTCCCATATATTGGACGAGTTCAGCAGGAATTCCGTGAATGACCTTTTTGGCGTCATCATTTGTATTTCTTCGATCTGTTTTTCGTATTCTTTTTCGTATGTAGGTTCTTTCACGCTGCGGATCACTCCCAGTGCCACGGGGAGTCCATCGGCAATATCCATCAATGCCAGTTTCATATGTAAAGTATTATCCCTGGTGGTGGCATCGTGTACCAGTACGTCGTCTATTGTGTAGCCGTCCTCTCCAATGGTTACCGCTTTGAGGTTCCACCCATCGAGTACAATTCCCCTGTTCTCCTCCTTACCGAAGATCATTTTCTCTCCATGTCTCAGTATCAAGGTATTATCTGCTTTCCAGTTACGGTCACTCGTTTTATTATGGATACCATCATTGAAGATCACGCAGTTCTGTAACACTTCCACTACCGAAGTCCCTTTATGTTTAGCAGCTTCAGACATTACTTCCGTCTGGTTCTTGATGTCCACGTCGATAGCCCGGGCGAAGAAAGTACCCCGTGCTCCGAAAGTCAGTTCTGCCGGACGGAAAGGCTCTTCTATCGTCCCGAACGGGGAAGATTTGGAAACAAACCCTCTGTCGGAGGTGGGAGAGTATTGTCCTTTTGTCAGACCGTATATCTTGTTATTGAAAAGTAAAATATTTATATCTACATTCCGTCGGATCGCATGAATAAAATGATTTCCGCCGATTGCCAGTGAGTCGCCGTCACCGGTGGCTACCCATACGCTCAGTTCGGGATTAGCCACCTTCACTCCTGTGGCGATGGCTGCCGCGCGGCCGTGGATGCTGTGAAAACCATAGGTGTTCATGTAATAGGGCAGACGCGATGAACATCCGATTCCGGAGATGACTGCTATCTTATGAGGATCAATATTCAACTCAGCCATCGCTTTTTGAAGGCTGGTTAGAATGGCATAATCGCCACAACCCGGACACCAGCGAATGGCATTTTCGCTTTTGTAGTCTTTCGGCAGATGTTTTTGATATCTCAGTTCTTTTGCTGCTATTTCTGTTACTTCCATATTACTTTTCCTCCATGATTTTCGTAAACTCCTCGATCAATGTACTTACCTTGAACGGTTGTCCTTCCACCCTGTTGTATTTATGAATATTATCCAGATCCTGGAACTTGCCGCTCAGGTAAGCGGCAAACTGTCCGTCGTTCTGTTCTGCCACGATCACTTTTTTATATTTCTTCAGCAGTTCATGGGTGTTTCGGGGAAGGGGACAGATATGCCTGAAGTGAGTGTAGGCTACTTTCTTTCCGTTTGCCATGAGGCGTAATGAAGTTTCCAGCAGATGGCCGTATGTGCCGCCCCATCCCACGATCAGCGTATCGGCATCTTTATCGCCGGTTACCTTCTGTTCAGGGATAAAATCGGCTATTTTTTCGATCTTCGCCTTACGGATATTTACCATCAACTGATGGTTGTCGGGATTCGACGAGATCACACCGGTAAGACGGTCTTTTTCCAATCCGCCAATGCGGTGCATGTATTCCGGAGTACCCGGTACACCCCAATACCTGACGAGTGTCTCTTCGTCACGGAAATAAGGCTTCCATTCTTCTGCGTTTCCGTTATATTTATTCTGTACATAGGGAGGTTTAATATCCGGATAGTCATTCATCTCGGGAATTCTCCATGCCGATGAACCGTTGGCGATATAACCGTCGGTAAGCAGAATAACGGGCGTCATATGTTCCAATGCTATCTTTGAAGCCTCAAAAGCGCTTTCAAAGCAGTCGGTAGGCGATGCTGCCGCCATCACTACCAGCGGGCTCTCGCCGTTACGTCCGTAAAGTGCCTGGTTGAGGTCACTCTGTTCGCTCTTGGTAGGCATTCCTGTGGAAGGGCCACTGCGTTGCACGTCAATCACCACCAGAGGGAGTTCGGTCATCACGGCCAGACCCAATGCCTCGCTTTTGAGCGACAATCCCGGACCGGATGTGGAAGTGGCTGCCAGGCAACCCGCAAAACTTGCACCGATGGATGAGGTGATCCCGGCAATTTCGTCTTCCATTTGCAGAGCCTTCACCCCAAAATCCTTCCGTTTGGAAAGTTCCTGCAGGATGTCGGTCGCAGGGGTAATAGGATAGGAGCCGAGGAAGAGTTCCACGCCCGCCTTTTCGGAAGCGGCAATCAACCCGTATGCCGTTGCAGTGTTTCCATTAATATCAGTATAGAAACCTTTGGTCGACTCAATGGGTTCGATCCGATAAGTGGAAGCGGTCATGTCGGTGTTGTTCCCGTAGTTGTAGCCGTCGGTGAGCGCTTTTATATTGGCCTTTACCAATAATGGTTTTTTTGAAAACTTCTGTTCGAGCAGCTTATCGGCTATTTCCAACGGACGGTTGAAAAGCCAGCATACAATACCCAGCGCAAACATATTCTTGCTGCGGAGTATCTCTTTATTTTCCAGTCCTGAGTCTTCCAGCGAAGCTTTTGTCAGAGTGGTGATATTCACCCCGATCGGTTGCACGTAATCCAGATTGAGTTCTGCAAACGGATCTAATGTTTGGAAAAGTGCCTTGTCGAGGTCTCTTTTTTGGAATGAATCGGTGTCAAACAGCACAATAGACCCCCTTTTCAAAAATGGAGCGTTCACTTTAAGTGCAGCAGGATTCATGGCGACCAGTACATCGGTCTTGTCGCCTGAATTATATACATCTTTGGCGCCAATCCGCACCTGAAATCCCGAAACGCCATGCAATGAACCTTGCGGGGCGCGAATTTCAGCGGGAAAATCGGGGAATGTGGCAATTTCATTCCCGAAAATAGCCGATAACGTAGAGAACAATGTCCCTGAAAGTTGCATACCATCACCGGAATCGCCTGAAAAACGAATGGTTACTTGTTTAATGTCGGTCACGACCGGATTCGTTGGCATAATTTTATGTGGTTGTTGAATAAATTATAATGCAATATTACAACTCCGCAAAGCAAAATCATATTTGCGGAGGCTCTTACCAGATTATCGCTTTCTTGTGCTAAAAACCCATCTGCTCCGCTCTAATCAATGGAGTTAGATCATGGGTACATAATTTTGCAGATAATCATATTAAAATTATTTGCAAAGTAATAAAAGACTTGCCGAAAAAGCAAATATTTTCGATGGAAAGGCTGAATCTATTTTTCAGGTATGTTTTTTATTGGAATAATTTGCCGAAACGCTTTTCGTGTATGAGAAGGGAATACAATTCGTATGCTTTAGCGTAGCTTTGGGCATGAAGGGCTGCACCACTGCTGATACGCTTTACACCTATTTGTTTTAGTTTGGAAAACGAGGGCGTTTCGGGCTGTAAATACACATTGAAGGGCAATTTTGTACTTTGTACCACCTTAGTTATTTCTTTATCATTCGAAAGCAGTGGCACAAATATGCCGTCGGCACCGGCCTCTTCGAAAAGCCTGACGCGTTTCAATGTTTCTTCCAGCGGGTCGGGTTGTTTGGTTACGTATGTATCGATACGGACATTGACAAAAAGTTTCGATTTCTGTCCCGACAAAAACATACGGATACCATCTATGATTTTAGCGAATTTCCCGGTTTCCACCAGGATTCGTTTTTCGTCTTTTACTACAGAGTCTTCAATATTAATACCTGCCGCACCCATTTTTACGAGCTGACCAATATGTTCGTTCACTTTGCCTATGCTCCTGCCATATCCGCCGTCGATATCCACTGAAACGGGAATAGAAACCGATTTGATGATTCTGTCCACAACGAACAACAATTCGTTGAAACTCATATCTTCGCCGTCCCGGTAGCCGAGATTTTCTGCAATGGCGTGCCCGGAGATGCCGACCGCTTTATAACCTGCTTTTTCTGCCAATTGTGCACTTTTGGCGTCCCATACGTTCCCGAGGAGAAATGGTTCGTCACCGGAATGGAGTCTTCTGAAATCGTTGATCTTCGACATATTGGGTGATTTTTAGATATTGCCTGATGATTAAACGCAAAATAAAGGTGTATGGTTCAGTCGGTATCCCAAATGTTCCGGCTCTAACGCAATACCGCCCTTTATTTTCTTTCAATCCTTGCTCCCAATGCGTTCAAACGTCGGTCAATATCCTGATATCCCCTATCGATCTGGTCGATATTATGGATAGTACTCATGCCTTCCGCACTCATGGCAGCGATTAACAGTGAGATACCGGCACGTATATCTGGGGATGTCATCGTCATACCTCTGAGCCGGAATCGTTTACCCATACCGATCACAGTCGCCCGGTGGGGATCACAGAGGATGATCTGTGCTCCCATATCTATCAGTTTATCCACGAAAAAGAGTCGGCTTTCGAACATTTTCTGGTGGATCAGGACGCATCCTTCCGCTTTGGTGGCGACTACCAGCATCACGCTGAGGAGATCGGGCGTAAGTCCCGGCCAGGGTGCATCGGCAATAGTGAGAATGGATCCGTCGATAAATGATTCTATGGTATAATTATCTTGTTGTGGAATATGGAGATCGTCACCCCGTTGTTCCACAATAATACCTAAGCGGCGAAAACTTTCGGGGATAATACCGAGATGGGTCACTGAAGTATCTTTTATGGTAAGTTCCGAGGCGGTCATGGCTGCCATGCCGATAAAGCTGCCGATCTCGATCATATCGGGCAGCAAACGGTGACGGCAACCGGAAAGGGAGGAGACACCATGTATTGTCAGTCTGTTGGAGCCAATTCCTTCGATTTTTGCTCCCATGCGTACCAGCATCCGGCTCAGCTGTTCCACATAAGGTTCACAGGCTGCGTTGTAAATGACCGTTTCCCCTTCGGCAAGGACAGCGGCCATCAATAGGTTGGCAGTGCCGGTAACGGAAGCCTCATCGAGCAGGATATATTGACCGGCCAGTTTTTTGGCAGAAAGAGTGAAGAGTTGTTTTTGCTCATTAAAAATCAGCTCAGCACCTAATTTCATGATGCCGTTGAAGTGGGTATCCAGCCTCCGCCGTCCTATTTTATCGCCTCCCGGTTTGGGTACGACCGCTTCACCGAATCGTGCCAGAAGGGGACCGACAATCATGATGGAACCCCGCATCGCAGCGCTCTTTTGCATGAAGTCTTTCGATTGGGTATAGGAGAGGTTTATCTTTTCCGCTTTGAAAGAGTAGTTCTCCCTGCTCAGTTTCTTTACCTCTACTCCCATATCGGAGAGCAGTGCGATGAGATTGTTTACATCCAGTATATCGGGTACGTTCTCTATGATCACTTCCTCTTGAGTGAGCAGGGTCGCACAAATTACCTGCAGGGCTTCGTTCTTGGCTCCCTGTGGTGTGATTTCCCCCTTGAGGCTGCATCCGCCTTCAATGATAAATGATGACATGTTGACCGCTTTTTATAGTTAATAAATACGCACCTCTGGTTCAAGCATTATACCGAACTGTTTCTGCACTTCCTGTTGTATTTCGTGCATAAAGTCCACAATTTCCTGCCCGTTTTCGGTACCATAATTCACAATGATAAGTGAATGGCGGGTATAGGTACCTACCATTCCGTGCCGCTTCCCTTTATATCCTGCCTTATCTATCAGAAATGCCGCCGACGTTTTGAATTGTCCTTCTCCTACGTTGTAGATAGGGACATCCGGTAGTTTCTGTTGTAACTGATCTTTTTCCTCTTCCGTAAGCACAGGATTTTTAAAAAAACTTCCGGCATTCGGTAGTATTTTATAATCGGGTAATTTCCGGTTGCGGATACGGATAATAGCATTGCGAACCTGGGTAAGGGTAGGAGAGGAAATACCTTCCAACTCACGGCTTAAGTCGATATATTTCTCTTTATATTGAAACGACTTTTCCAATTTGAAAACCACGGAAGTGATTACATAGAGTCCGGAGCGTTTAAAGATGCTGTCACGGTATCCGAATCCGCACTCCTCGCCGGAGAGTTTTTTGTAATTCCCTGTCTGAAGTTCCACCGTTTTCACCTTGGTGATCACATCCATCGCCTCCGTACCGTACGCACCGATATTCTGAACCGGACTTGCACCTACCGAACCGGGAATAAGCGACAAATTCTCGATACCGGCGTAACTATTCTCCACGCAATAAGCAACAAACTGATCCCAATCTTCTGCCGCACCGACTTCAATTTCTACACACCGATCAGTTTCCGTCAGGATATGGATACCCCGTATGGCAGGTTTAATAACCAATCCTTCGAAATCTTTGGTGAAAAACAAATTGAAACCATTCCCAAGCACCAGTTTCTGTTTATCGGAAAAAGTGTGGATGATTTCCGAAAGTTCCTCAGCCGATTGCGGTTCACAGAATATTTTTGCCGACGCTTTCGTACGGAAAGAGTTGTGTAGTTTCAGTTGTGCGTTATATCTGATGATCATTACGGAAAAGATGTATAATTTAACTATTCTTTTCTGAAATAGCCTGATGTATTTGAACTGCAAATGTAGGCAAAAAGTTTCGACGCGCCATATGATGGACAAAGGATAAATTTAGTCGACTATAGTATTAATATGTTCGAAAAAATCAGAATATTTTGATTGATTAGATCTCATGCTCTTTCATTCGCCCTTTAGCCTTTAATATTTCCGGATAGTGTGTTTTTATATATTTTCTGATGATCGCTAATGATTGCGAAAATTTGTTGTGAACTGTTTGTGTGGTTACCCCAAGTTCGTTAGCCACTTCTTTGGCCGGAATACTTTCCACTCTCATCCAAAAGCTGTTTTTTGTCAACGATGAACTGTTTTTCAATGCGTTGTATACAATTCCTTTTAATTCTTCTTTTTCCATATTGTTATAGACGGTTGTGTCGGCCAATAATTCGGCATCTTCAACCGGAATTGTTTCGGGAACAGCAATACGGTATACATCATAGATACGGAAACGCAAATATTGCAATAGAAAAACTTTCACACATCCCTCTTTATTTGCACGGATGATACGGGGATTCTCCCAAAAAGCAACCCAGAAATTTTGTATGATTTCTTTGGCAATTTCTTTATTGTGGACTTTTGACAATACAAAACAAAGAATGGTACTGCCGTACCTTTCGTAAAATCGGGAAAAAGCCTTTTCATCTTTTTCCTCAATGGCTTTTAATAATATTTCGTCTGTGGTTTGCAATTCGTAACAAAAATAAGAAAAATCTTTGAATCTTCAGGTTCGGCCAACTTTTAACTATATACCCCCGTTGATTCACAAAAAAATAGTAATTTTATCCATTAAAATGATTATCGGCGGTAAAAGAATGACAGAGAAGAAAGAAAATTTACGGGATAGTTTGTCGGCACAAGAAAAAGCCGCAATTACCCGCAATTTGTTCGAAAGATACCGTAGAGGTAATACCACTCCGGAAGAGAACGACATTGTTGAATCTCTTGAAAAAGAGGTTATTCCGGAGAAGGAGTTTGAAATAACGGATGATCTGATGCAGGAACTGGAGAATGAAACGAAAGATTTTGTTTTCCGGCAAACAGGGGTAAAGATTGGAAACGCAGCATCCTCTGTGGAAAAGCGTATCATCTCTCCGGCTTTCATCGGTTCAATTGCGGGTATCCTCTTACTCCTTATCGGGATCTTTGTTTTTTATCAGAAACACAATCAGCCGGAATCGTTGAAGTCCGACCCTGATACAGCGCCCATCTTCCAACAATATATTTCGGGAAACGATATCGAGCATATCACGTTGCCGGACGGTTCCCAACTCTCTCTGAATACCGGTAGCACGCTGAGTCTACGTGAAGGTAGCATGGATGGTACTATGCGTGAGATATGGCTCGATGAAGGTGAAGTTTTTTTTGATGTGAGAGAGGATAAGGCGAAACCATTTATGGTGCATCTCCGTGAAGGGTTAACAGTGCAGGTACTTGGTACAAGTTTTACTATTCAGAGTTATAAAGAGTTGCCATTTCAGGAAATCTGTGTTTTGAGCGGAAAAGTGAGTATAGGGACTTCGAAGGGTGAAAATATAGAGTTGAATCCCGACCAAAAAGTAACATACGATGAATCGGAGAAAAGACTTACCCTCGAGAGTGTAAACAGCGCACAAAAAGCGGGATGGCGTACAGGAACGATTGTTCTGGAGAATGCTTCATTGGAAGAACTTCGTTTCCGGGTGCGGCAGTTCTATGGAAAAGAAATGATCTTTCAGCATACCCCCGGAATAATGTCTGTCAATATCATGTTCGATGGGAGTACTTCTCCTGATGAAATTACAACCGAAATAGCCGCACTTTACGATTTATCCTACCGGATCACGGCCGATCAGATTATTTTCTTTCCGAAAGGTTCTTAAAGCGGAACGCCAATGAGCCGGTATTTATCCGACATACAGTATATAATCATATTGATTGTTATTTTTGCTGGAAACAGCTTCCGTTTACCGGCTCAGACCATTTCCTTTCCACAGGAGCCGATGCTTTTGAGAATGGAGAAGATAGCCAATGCCGGCAAAGAAAACGGACAATTTGTTACGTATGAAAGCCGTTTTTTGGAAGGGATTACCGCCCCGGCATTCACAAGCGAATCCGCAGATGTGGAAGAGTGGATACGCCGTTCACTCGAAAACACGCCGCTCTCCTACCGTAAAGTGAACGCCAACCGTTTCGTTATTGTCCGCCGCCCTGTTGAAAAACCGGCTACAGGCTATCTGTCCGGAAAAATAACCGATGGGTTCGGCGTAGCGCTACCCGGCGCAACTGTTCGGGTACAAGCCCTGCAAAGAGGTACAATAACGGGAATGAACGGTGATTATTCACTGGCGTTGCCTCCCGGAAGTTATCTCGTTCAGGTCGGTTTTATGGGTTATGAACCGGTGCAGATCCAACATACCGAAGTAGGAGAAAACCGGACGACCCGTTTGGATATAGTGCTGAAAGAGAACGATATCCGTCTGGATGAGGTGGTGGTTACTTATACGCAACCCGAAAGCACCCTTGCAGGTGCGTTACGCGCACAACGAAACACGCCTTATATCAGTTCCGTTCTCGGCAGTCAACAAATAAACCGGTCTGCCGGAACAACCGTGCAGGATGCAATGGCGCTTCTGCCGGGTATCAGCTTTGATGAAAACTATTCACAGATCATTCGGGGCACAGGCGGCAGGTGGAATGAAATACTTCTGGACGGTATCCCGTTGCCGAATTATGACCCCTCCTACAAAATCTTTTCTTTCGATCTGATCTCTGTCGCTTTGGTAGATAATATCCGCCTTCTCAAATCGTCTACTCCCGATATTCCCGTCGGTTTTGCCGGGGGGATTACCGAAATCATCACCAAAGATATTCCCGAACAAAATTATGTCCAGTTAAAAGCCTCTTATGAGTTTAATACGCTGAATACGTTCAAAACCTTCCGTGGGAGAAGGAAAGGAAACTTCGATTTCATAGGGCTTGACGACCACAGCCGTGAAGTGCCGGAACCGCTTCTCTCTGTAGTTTCGGGAAATCCGGGGAGAATGCCCGGAAATACAACCTTGTTTCCTGCGGAACACTTCAGAATTTCTGAGGGGAGATCACTTCCCTCGCAACATTATAATGTTGCCATCGGCAGAACACGCGCTTTAAAGAAAACGGGCGACCGTTTAGGATTCGTTCTCTCACTCTCTTATCAGAACAGGTCACAACAGTCCGTCATCAATCATACCCAGCGGGGAAGATGGAACTACATAGGCGGATATACGGGCAATTTTAATAGCGAAAGAAACAAGGGCCATACCTATTATTATAACACGGTAACCGGTGGCATGCTGAATGCCGGGTGGCAGTTCGGGAAAAACAGGATCAGTATCCGGAATGTTTTTACCCGGAGTTTCGATAACGACCTGACGGAAGTCACAGCACGTTTGGAGGATATCTCAGGAGTTGAAAGCAATCTCAGCTATCAGTTTTTCAACTATCCCACATTTTCCGACCTGTATCAGAGTAAACTGGAAGGGCAACACCTTGTCAGTGGAGTTTTACTGGGATGGAACATGTCGCATACATTCGTTCAACGCGAACGGAAAGATGCCGCTTTCTCGGAAATGTACAAACCGTTGAAAGATGACTCTCTTTTGTATTTTCTGCATCAGCATCCCGAATTGCGGGCTGTCTATCCGGCCTCAAGCGGCTGGTACACGAACCGGGAACGGGATTTTCACATGGGGTTATCGGCAAGTTACTCATTTCAACAGAATAAGACACTTAATAAAATAATATTCGGTTACAACGGAAATTATAAGCATCTCCGTTTTACATCGAATGAAGCCCTTTACAGCTACGATAACCAGACTGATATTCCGGATCCCTCCTCACACGTCTATCAGATCCTTGAGCGAAATGATTTCAGTGGAAGCATGATACAACATTTTCCTTTCGTGATGTTCGAACATCGCTGGAAAGATAACATGCGCTTTATATGGGGTATCCGGGGCGATTATGAGGATTACAGGACAATTACCGCCAATGAACAAACCGTACCTGGTGAAAGCCGGAAATGGTATGCCGCACCTTCGGCCAACATCGTCTATATGCCGGTGAAGAACCTGAATGTACGACTGAGTTTTCAACGTTCTGCGGTTCGTCCGGAATTGACAGACTATATTCCTTATCCCGTTTACGACACATATCTTCTCGGTACCTCTGTAAATCGTGCTGTATCTTCCTCTACCGTTCAGGCCACTGATCTTCATATTGAAAAATATATCGGTTCGCAGGATATCGTTTCTGCAGGACTGTTTTACAGGCATATCGACCGCCCCATAGAACGGACAACCTATCTGTACAGACCGGAAGAACGTATGTATGTGCTGCAAAATTCAGACAAAGCGTACAGTTACGGATTTGAAGTGGAAATTCGAAAACATTTGGATTTTGTAGGAAATCCCGATTTTTTGAGGAATGTCCAATTCTCCGCGGGATTCGTTTTGACACGATCATCGGTGAAAGGTAAAAGAGTTATAGTGATTCCGGAGAGAGAAGGAGAAACCCAATTTGTCGAAACCGAGAGTACTCAAAAACGGCCGCTTTCAGGACAGACTCCTTATCAGTTGAGGGCGGGGATCAGTTATACCGATAAAAGCCTGCATGCGAATATACTGTTTAACCGCAGCGGACGCCAACTTTTCTTACTGGGTGAAAATGCATATCAGCATGAATACCGTGCACCCTTTAATTCGGTAGAGGCGAGTATCAGCTACCGATTCCCTAAGAGCGGGATTTGGCTGAAGTTGAGCGGCAGTAATCTGCTCAATGTTACTCAAATTTTTTATACGAATACGCCGGATGATTATGTTCGTGGTGAATATGGTCTTCCGACGGAAAGGCTCATTCCGGGTAAAACCGAAAACTACGATGAAGGGCATGATCCGATTATTCATGAAGTAAAAAACGGACAAAGCTTTATGATCTCTTTGAGTCGTACTTTTTAATAATAGTCTCCAATCTTTTAATCCTCAGCATAATTCCTTTGCCTGACAGTCCGATTTTTTCTCTCCTCTCCTCTTTCCCGCTCTCTCCCTTTCATGTTTTTTAACTAAATAACCGGTTAGGTTTTTTCCGAATTCCACGTAATGTAAAAACAATGTACATAAACTGTTCGTATGCCATTTAGGGCTTGGTGGATATGATTAAAGATAAAAAAGTAGTTATTGTAATGCCGGCTTATAATGCCGAACAAACATTGGAAAGAACCTATAGTGAAATACCTTTTGATATCGTGGATGAAGTGATTTTGACAGACGACGGCAGTAACGATAATACCCTAAAGGTAGCTGAGGAATTAGGTATCCGTGACATCCAGATACATGTCCGGAACAGAGGATACGGAGGTAATCAGAAAACCTGCTATAATCGCGCATTGGAATTGAATGCCGATATCATTATTATGCTTCACCCTGATTATCAATATACGCCTAAACTTATTGCCTCTATGGCGTATCTCATCGCCAATGGGGTTTATCCGGTGGTCTTCGCATCCCGTATCCTGGGGAAAGGAGCCATTAAAGGCGGAATGCCTTTGATAAAATACATCGCCAACCGGGTGTTGACTTTCTTCCAGAACATATTATTAAATCAGAAACTATCTGAGTATCATACCGGCTACCGGGCTTTCTCGGCTGAGGTGCTTCGGAATATCAATTTCAATGCTAATTCCGATGATTTTATATTTGATAATGAAATAATTTCCCAAATTTTTTATCAAGGCTACGAAATAGCGGAGATCACCTGTCCTACCCGGTATTTCAAAGAAGCGTCTTCCATCAACTTCAGGCGCAGTATTATCTACGGGATGGGTGTACTAAGGGTTTCCATGATGTATCCGTTCTGTAAATGGGGATGGATAAAGTCGGGATTATATCAATAGTTTTATACATATGCGAAATAACCGGATTTACATACTGATTTTAGGTGTATTGTTTGCCGTAATTTACTCGATGATATTCGATGTGAAACTGGATTTGAATGGCGACAATGTGCATTATCTTACTTTGGCGAAAAATATCTCTGATGGATTGGGATATTCCAATGTGACGCCAAACGGCACCGTGCCGGCAAGCCATTTTCCACCCGGCTATTCTGCTTTTTTATCTGTTTTTATGCTTTTGGGTATCCGGAGCCTTGTATTTTTCAAGATATTGAACGGAATCTTATTTTTTGTAAGCCTGATGGGGATATTCTACTTACTATGGAAAATAACAGATAATAGGGTATTGGCTTTTGTCTGTGCTTTATTGGCTGTTTTTTCTCCCCACACGCTACAGTTTTCCAGTATGGTGATGTCTGAAATGCTATTCTTCTTTTGCTCGGTTGTTTGTTTTTATGCGCTTTATAAGTACAGCGCTATTGAAGGAGGAACAAGTCGTTTTCGTACATTGTTATGGTTGTTCGTCATAATTATTTTTGCTGCTTATGCTTACTACGTACGTGCGGCGGGAATCGCACTGATTTTTGCCATTGTGATTTTCTTTTTGTTTCGCGGGCAGTGGCTTCGGGGGATAGCAGCTCTTGGGGGAATCCTGTTATTGCTGTTGCCCTGGTGGATCAGGAATCGCACACTCGGCATTGAATCCCGTTATTTTGGTACAATGATGACCGTGAATCCCTGGCGGCCGGAAGAAGGAAGTATTTCGTCTGTCGGTGAGTTTATCCGTAAAATGATAACAAATTTTGATGAAACTGTAATAAAAGGTTTTAGAGAGATCATTTTTCCGTTTATTCCTGTAAATTATGAAGTGAATTCCTCTGTTTTTCAAATTGTGACAGGACTTTTTATTTTGGGCATTATATTGTACGGAGCCTGGAATCTGAAGCTGCTAAAATGGGCATTTATTGCCTACTTATTGGGTCAGATAGGTTTGTTTATGCTTTGGCATGGTGGTAATGAAAGCCGTTATGTAATACCTATTGCCCCTTTTATTATTGTTTGTTTTTATAACGGATTATACTGTCTGCTTATATCCAGGGTAAAAAACAGTTCGAAAACAACCCTTTACTCACCTTATGCATTTCTTATCCTGATTTTTGCATTATGGCCTACTGTAAAAGCGATCTCGGTAAAGGCAAAAGAACCTTATCCCCCTGCATTTGAGAATTATTTTACCATCGCGAAGCAGATGCAGAAGCAATTACCGAAGAATACGGTTTGTTGTCGAAAACCGGAATTCTTTACCTATTTTGCCCCCGACTTATATGCCATCAACTATTTATATAGTACGGAACCGGGAGAAGTGATAAAGGATATGATCGAAAAAAATGTAGACTATGTCGTACTGGAGCAATTAGGGTATGCGTCTACTGTACGATATTTGTATCCTGCCATTTTAGCCAATGAAGATTTATTTGAGTTAATGTGGACACTACCCAATCCGGATACCTATTTATTGAAATTTAACCGGGAACGGGCAATTGAGAAGCTTGAAAAAAATAATTGATTTTCAGGCGTGTTTCACAACAATATCACCCTTTATAAATCAGGAAAACAGTCGGTTTTTTATGCATATCCGGCAGTTTGCCTTTCCATGCCTTTACCCTTCGTGTTACAATGAATTCATCTTCGCAGGAGATGTTCATGGCAATACATAACCGGGTTTGCGGTTTACAGTGTTGCAGTATGTCTTCCGCCAGTTTCAGGTTACGGTAGGGTGTTTCAATAAAAAGTTGAGTCTGGTCTTCGTTGTACGCCCTTGCTTCAAGCTGTTTGAGTTTCTTTGCCCGCTCGCCCGCGTCGATCGGCAGGTAACCGTGGAAGGCGAAACTCTGTCCGTTGAAGCCGGAGGCCATGACGGCCATCAGGATAGAAGAGGGACCTACCAGCGGAACAACCCTGTAGCCTTCCTGTTGAGCAATAGCCACTACATCTGCGCCGGGATCGGCTACGGCAGGACAACCGGCTTCGGAGATTATCCCCATATTTTCTCCCGATTTCATGGGTGACAAATAACTTGCGATCTGGTTGGGGTCGGTATGTTTGTTCAGTTCATAAAAGGTGAGTGTGTCGATATCGATATCGGGATTGCTTTTTTTTAGAAAACGGCGTGCCGAACGTACATTCTCTACAATAAAATATTTCAGATCAGATGCCACCGTTGTGTTGAAGGAAGGAATTACCTTCTCAACAGGTGTATCACCCAATGTGACGGGAATTAAATAAAGTACCGGATTCTTCATTTCTCGTTTGCAGACCTTTTAATCTCTTAGGGTTTAATTCTCTCCTCTAAGATACCCCGCCCGCTTGCGGCGAGGAGATTCATTTGCAAAAATAGATAAAATAGGGTAAAGAAGGGATGCTTTCCGGTATATATATCAAAAATGTTTGGTTTTAAGGAGGGATTAATCTGATCAAAATGGCTACTTTTGCAAAATTAATTCTTATTCACAATTATGGCTGCAACAACCGTCAAACACCCTAAAGGGCTCTACTTCGTGTTTTCCATTTCTATTGCCGAACGTTTCGGCTATTATGGCATGCGTGCGCTCTTTGTACTCTATATGATCAATGCGTTGATGATGGACAAGGATCTTTCCGCGCTTATCTATGGGAATTACACCGGATTGGTTTACCTTACACCCCTTATCGGCGGCTATGTAGCCGACAAATATTGGGGGATGCGGCGTTCCACTTTTTGGGGGACTGTCCTGATGGTGATCGGACAACTACTGATGTTTTTCAGTGCCCTCTATTTCCAATATCCCGGACCGGCAAGATGGTTGATGTATCTGGGGTTGGGTGCCCTGATTTTCGGGAACGGTTTCTTCAAACCTAATGTATCCACTTTCGTCGGTCAATTGTATGAACCGGGTGACAGAAGGCTTGACTCTGCCTATACCATCTTCTATATGGGAGTAAATCTTGGGGCATTTGTCGCACCTCTTATTTGCGGATTTTTGGGTGATACGGGCGATCCGGCCGATTTCAAATGGGGATTTCTCGTGGCAGCAATGGTTTCTTTGTTGTGTCTTATCCTTTATGTGCTGCGAAAAGACAAGTATCTGGTCGATCCCGCCGGAAATCCTATCGGAATTGAAGCGGCTGCAAGAAAAAAGAGGGAGGCAACCGGTACAACTCCATCTGTAAAGTACACATTCAAAGAAATAGTGTTGTGGATTGTTGTGTCCGGTGGTCTGTTCGCACTCTTTATGCATCTGTTCAAGGGTGATCTGATCGGAGCTTTTATCTATACTGCCGCATTGGTTGTTCCTGCTTTTGTAATATCTGACAAATCGCTGACTAAAATTGAGCGTCAGCGTATCTGGGTAATCTATATCATTGCCTTTTTCGTTATCTTCTTCTGGTCTGCTTTTGAGCAAGCAGGAATATCATTGACCTATTTTGCGGCTGAACAGACCAACCGTGATATTCTGGGATGGACCATGCCTACCAGTTGGTTTCAGTCGTTCAATTCTGTATTCGTTATTCTTCTGGCGCCGCTGTTTGCACAGTTGTGGCTTGCCTTGGGAGCCAGGAACAGGGAACCCTCTTCACCAGTGAAACAGGCAATCGGACTGCTGTTGTTATCATTGGGTTACCTCCTGATCGCTATCGGTGTACAGGGGGTGGAGCCGGGTGTGAAGGTGAGCATTATGTGGCTTGTGGGACTCTACTTTATTCATACTATGGGTGAACTTTGCCTGTCGCCTATTGGCCTGTCGATGGTGAATAAGTTGTCTCCCGTACGTTTTGCATCACTGTTGATGGGGGTGTGGTACCTCTCTATGGCTACCGCTAATAAGCTGGCCGGTACACTGAGTTCCCTTTATCCCGAAGAGGGAAAAATGAAACACCTTTTCGGAATTGAAATTGCAAACCTGTTTGATTTCTTCATGGTATTTGTTGTGATGGCTGCTGTTGCTTCTCTCATCCTCTTTCTTCTTTCGAAAAAATTGCAAAAGCTGATGCACGGAGTACGGTGAAAAAGCATCTATTTGTCATATAATGCCATATATTTCCATAGTGGAGCTGCCATGGTGGCCTGGACAACGTTACCGCTTTCAAGAAGTTCTTTCAATTCTTCAAAAGAAAGCAGATGAACCGTCAATTCTTCCGATTCGTCCAGAGCCTGATCTCCCAGTTTTTCAACATTCTCGGCAATAAAACAATAAGAATAATTATTTGCAGCACTGGCATTAGGGGCAACACACATGAACTCACTCCATGTCCCGCCACCATAACCGGTCTCTTCCATTAATTCGCGCTGCGCCGAGACAAGCGGCGATGCATCTTCTTTCTCACATACGCCAGCACAAAGTTCGAGACAAGTCTTTTCAATCCCCGGTCTGTATTGTTTTACCAGAATAAATTTTCTTTCTTGGGTGATGGCAATGATATTCACCCAGTTGGGGTATTCCAGTACATAATATTCAGGGACAACAGTACCGTCGGGCATTTGTAATGATTCCCGACGAACCGTCAACCATGGGCGCCTGTGAAGATATTCGCTTTCAATTACTTCCCAACGCATATTGTCATTTTTGTGATCCATAATTACCATTTTAGTTCAAATGAACTCTATCTTTTTTAAAGAGCGAGGCAAAGGTACGTTATCCCCGTGAATTAAAAAAGGGGAAGTCCCGTATCGTCGGATCCATCCCCTCTTGATTCTTAATTTTTTATCTGCTATCTCATAGTTTTTCTTTTGTGGCGGCAATTACTCCTCTGAAATAACCGATGGATTCGGCGATCCCCAGGAACGGGTCTTTCATATTACGTTCGTGTTCCAGGCTGCAGACGCCTTCGTATCCTACCTGACGGAGCATTTTTACAAATGCCGGAATATCGATGATCCCACGTCCGATCTCCACTGAGTATCCGGCCTTGGTAGGCCCTGTAACATCTTTAATATGAATGTCGAACACGCGGGAGTGGTATTTCTCCAGATCTTTGACAGGATCTTTGCCATTGCGGGTGTCGTGGCCGATGTCAAGGCACATGCCGATACGGGGATCCATATCTTTCACATTTTCCCACACATCATCCGCATCAGGATACAATGGCATATCAGGCCCATGCAGGTGGATGGCATAATGGAAATCATACTCCTTCACTTTCCGGTCTATATAAGGCAGCAAATCATAATTGGGAACTCCCACAATCAGTTTCACGCCTACGCGTTTTGCATACTCGAATGCATCGTCAATTTCTTTCTCCGAGCGCATATAAATAGGGCCGACAGCATAACCTGTTACGCCTTTGGACTTCAACTTGGCATGGAAATCGGCTATTTCCTGATCGGTACTGTTGAAGGGGAGATGGAAATCTTTAATGCAGAGATATTTCACATCGCATTTTTCCATGGTTTCCAGTGTTTTGTCGAGATCGAAGTTGACAAACGTGTAGCCTGCCATACCCACGTTGAACTTTTCGAAGGTGTCAGGGGCCGGTTGCGGATCAGGACGATCTTGCGCAACGATTGAAAGGGATAACAATAATCCCGCGAAAATCAGAATTTTGTTCATTTTTATCGTTTTTTTATGATAGTGTTTCGTCACAAAGATACTGTTTTTATTAAGAGTTTAAAACGAGTATGAGAATTAATTTGATAAGCCGAAAAACCTTTTATCTTTGTATTTAAAATAGTAGACAGATGGATTTTCCCATAGATTTTACATTATCTATTCGGCCGTTACTTGGGAACGAGGCGGAACCGTTCTTATCAGCACTGGCCGGGGATGCTTCAGTCAGCCTTCGCCTGAATCCTTCCAAGGCGGCTCGTAATCCGATGAAACTGGTGATCCCTTTGCAACGGGTGCCCTGGTCTCAATGGGGTTTTTATCTGGAAGAGCGACCTTCTTTTACCTTCGATCCTCTTTTTCATACCGGATATTATTATGTACAGGAAGCTTCTTCGATGTTTGTAGAGCATGTGGTTAACAAATTGGTAGCAGAAGTGGCCGAACCTATGGTATGCCTCGATCTGTGTGCTGCCCCCGGTGGGAAATCGATTTCCCTGCTTTCCGCTCTTCCGGAAGGAAGCTTGTTGGTGAGCAACGAACTGGTTCGCCAGCGAGCTCATGTCTTGTCGGAGACGATATCGAAATTCGGCCATCCCAACGTAATAGTCACAAATAATATGGCAAAGGATTTCTCTGCCTTTCCCCGCCTTTTTGACCTGGTATTGGTAGACGCTCCCTGTTCGGGAGAAGGGATGTTTCGCAAAGATGAGACGGCGGTGGAAGAGTGGTCGACCCAAAATGTGGAGATGTGTGCGGTACGGCAAAGAGATATACTGAATGACATTTGGGCGGCACTGAAACCTGGCGGATTGCTTATTTACAGTACCTGTACTTATAATACTGTTGAGAATGAGGAAAATGCCTTTTGGGTCGCACGTGAATTGGGCGCAGAATTTGTATCGGTGGAAATAGATGAAAGGTGGGGTATCTCTCCTTCGTTTGATGACCGGGTGAACGGTTGTCGTTTTTTTCCACATAAGACCCAGGGGGAAGGGTTATTCGTAACAGTACTGAGAAAAGCAGAGGCAGAAGAAACAATTTCTGACCGGAGACGGATAAAAAATAAAAGAAAACCATCACCATTTGTGAAGGATCGTTCGGCTTACACTCATCTACTATTGCATCCTGACTCTTTTGATTTTATGGAGGACGGTAATCGTATTGTTGCACTCCCCGCGGATTATTCCGGAGATATTCTCACTCTGGATGAGCAGTTGAAAACAATCTCAATGGGTATAGAAATTGGTGAGAAAAAGGGAAAGGATTTTATCCCCTCCCACATATTGGCGATGAGCAGGGAGCTAAACCTCAAAGCATTCCCTATGTATGAGGTGACATATGAGGAGGCTATTTCCTATCTGCGGGGGGAGGCGGTTATTCTGCCGGGTGCGCCCAAAGGTTATCTGATTCTCACTTATAAGGGAGAACCGTTGGGTTTTGTGAAGAATCTCGGTAACCGGGCAAATAATTTATACCCCAATGAATGGCGTATCCGAAGCGGCTATCTACCTAAAAAAAAGACTGAAATATTCACTCTGTAGATTTTCTGTCGTCACTCGGCATAATGCAAACAAGTTTGTTTCTGCCCTCGTTCCTAAGAAAATTCACTCACTTTTAATTTTTAGTCATTCACTTTCAACTTTCAATTTTCAACTTTCACTTCCATGCATCCCAGACAGTCTCTTACTTATCTCTTTGTAATTATGGCAATTGTTGTTGCCCTGCTGTCGCTATGGCTTTCGAACGGGCTAGTGAAGGAGTTGGCGGATGAGGAGCGCAGGAAGATGGAGATTTGGGCGATGGCGACCGAATCGATGGTAATGGATGAAGAGATGGATATGTCGTTAGTATTGCGGATTCTGGAAAGCAATACTACCATCCCCATCATATTGTACGACAGAAGTTCAGGGAAATTGACACCACGTAACGTCAAGTTCCCCGAAGAGGAGGCAGAATCCTATTTACAAACAAAAATGGAAGAATTCGGCCGAAAGCACGACCCTATTGCACTGCATGAGATGAATCAACTGCTCTATTATGATGATTCATATACCCTGAAGATGTTGCACCTCTATCCCTATCTCCAACTGCTGGTGATCGCACTCTTTATCGGCCTCGCATTTTTTGCCCTGAGCCGTTCGCAACGGGCAGAACGGGACAGAGTATGGGTGGGATTGTCTAAAGAGACCGCGCATCAGTTGGGTACTCCTATTTCATCGCTGATGGCATGGATGGAGTATATGAAGTTGAAGGAGGTTGATCAGCAATTGTTGACTGAGATCGATAAGGATATCTTCCGCCTGCAAATGATCGCAGAGCGTTTCTCCAAGATTGGTTCTGCGCCTGCTTTGATACCTGTGGATCTGAGGGCGGTGGTAAGGCATTCGCTGGAATATCTGGAAAAACGGGTTTCGTCCGAAGTGGTGTTCCATACCCGGTTTCCGGAATATCCGGTAAAGGTCGAATTGAACGAGTCGCTTTTCGGATGGATTATTGAGAATCTTGTGAAAAATGGAGTCGATGCCATGCAGGGGCAGGGTGTCATTACTTTTGATATCTGCGAAAAGGATGAATGGGTCTGCCTTGATATTTCTGACACCGGTAGAGGGTTGCCAAAATCAAAATTCAAAACGATCTTTTCTCCCGGCTACACCACAAAGAAAAGAGGATGGGGACTTGGTTTGACGCTTGTGAAACGAATAGTGGAAGAGAATCACAAAGGAGAGATCTTTGTCAGGAAGTCGGAACCGGAAAAAGGGACAACTTTCAGGATCCAACTGAAGAGAAGTTGAGAGGCTGGTTTGGAGTACTGTTGCGGGCACTCAATATGGTTTTCTTCATCAGGATTTGTTCTTGCTTCAACACTTCACTATTAGCCAGATATTCCGGCTGATCGGCATAAATGAACAGTAGTGATCCACCTTTTATGGTGTCGATAATAGGTTTTGTCAGTTCCCTGGGAAGGGCAGGACAACCGAAACTTCGTCCAAGACGTCCGGTAGATTTTATAACGCTTTCACTGCAATAGTCGGCTCCGTGAATGACGATAGCCCGTTGCATGGCTTTATCGTTGATGCCTTTTTCCAATCCATCCAACCGCAGAGAATAGCCGTTTCCTCCATTATAGGTCCCGGCTGTACGGTAGAAACCCAAAGAACTTTGGTGTGAGCCGTCCCGGTTGGAGAACGATGTAGCGTAATTTTCCCCGCTATTACGCCCGTGAGATACGTAAGAGACAAAAAGGATTTCCTTTTTTGCCAGATCCAACACGTACATTCTTTTCTCAGTCGATGGCAGGCTGAAATCGACCAGGGTGAGTAAAGGGTTATTGCCTTTATTTAACTTCTTATAACCCGTGTATGCCGATTTGAATGCATCCAATCGTACCAATCCATCCAGTTCCATCTGTTCAAACAGCCATTGACTCTCATCTTCAGGCAATGCTGCTTTTTCAAGTTCCACATTTCCCTCTTTCCCTCCCATAGGGCCGAAGAAGCTAAGAGAAAAAAGGAAGATAAAACAAATAATTATTTTAAGCATAGCGTATATTCCGGAAATAACGTCCAAATATACGAACTATTTCGTTAAGTGAGAATAAAACAAGTTTACTTGTTTTACCGAGCGCAGAATTGAAAATCGAGGAGCAGAGGCGACTCAATTAACAGTTGAGGAGTGGAGGCGACTCAATTAACAGTTGAGGAGCGGAGGCGACTCAATTAATAGTAGAGGAGCGAAGGCGACTCAATTAATAGTTAAGGAGCGAAGGCGACTCAATTAATAGTTAAGGAGCAAGCGACTCAATTGAAAATCGAGGAGCAAGCGACTCAAATAGTCTGATGAAATCGAATTTCTCCAAAAACAATTGTTAATCAATTACGATGACCACAGACTCTTTGACAGTTGCCCAGTCGAAGACGAATTTTGAGTGTGACGATGCATTTCTTACACACATATGGGAGCGGGGAGTGGTACCCAGGGTTGGACTGGATTCGATGATACTTTTATTGGGGTATTGTGTTGGTACGCCATGCACATATGCACCGTTGGTAAACCGGGTGGCATAGGGAGCGAAACCGGCAATTTCACTTGTTCCGTCCCTGAGGTAAAACATTTTCTCTTTTTTCTCCTGCACCGCGAAGATACCGGTGGGTGTTTCTTGTGCATAGGGCGGTTGATGAACACCAGTGGTAGCATGATTCATACTTAGTATCTGCCAGGTATCGTCATTTTTTTCCAGTGTGGCAATATTCTGATTTGTCACATCAACAGCTATCACTTTATTGAAACGAACGCTGTCGCGCCACGATATGATGTAACGGTTCGGAACCAGGAATTCACCCTCAAACGAAACCCCTTTTACCCTCACCATTTCAGTAGTGTCATTGTCCGGCAGTTTTACGATCCATCCGTCCCTTCCGTAACGTACCAATGTGGTATCTCCATCGACGGAATAGAGCGGGGCCGATTGATAGCGCTCCACACCGAACTGGTCCGAAACCCGCCTATACTCGTTTCTTACGAAATCAGCGACTGTAGGGGCCTCTTTATTCATATTCCTGTAATTGCTCAAGATACCCCAGTTGCCTTCTTCGGCTATCGCGTTCTCGATCACAGCGATCTGCTCCTGGATTTTCTCCCACTGAAAATGACGGATAGTGTCTTTATAAGGGTATTCATCGTCAAGCAGGTATTTGTCGTACCGGATATTTTTCTCTAACCGGATATCCTCCCCTGTCAGTTCTTTTTTTATTTCTTCCTGATCATCGACGAAAGTGCTATCAGGGCTGGAACTAAGTTGATCGTCGCTTGATTGATCGGATTTACAGCCGACTGTGAAAAAAAATAATCCAATGAAAAAGATAAAAAGAGATAATTTACCTGCTCGTCTCATAGAGGTTTTGGCGTTTATATTTCAGAAAGAGCCCTTTTGTTCTTATTAACCTTAGCTGGCCCCTTTTTTGTAAACTATAACGGTTTTTAAGGAGAGTTGTTCATTCCTGGTAATGGAAAAGAGATGAAACAGGAATAAAAGATCAATACGGCGTTGTGGCACCGTTTACATTCAATAATTCGATCTCTATCTCCCGGGCTTCGGCATATTTTTTCAATAACTCCACCGAATAATTGACCGCTTCCTGTAGGCCTTCCCTGCCGGAATAACCGTTGATCAGCATCAGTACACGTGTTGTGCCGGAAGTGATCTTGGTGCGCTCTTCATCACTGGTGGGTGTCCCGATACCACCCGACTTATCGCGGTAAACAGGTAACCCTTCAATGTTCAGCAATCCCCGCCCGATTGCTTCGAACTTCTCTCCGGCTTCACCTACCCCCAGTACCAGATCTCCCTGTATCTTTGCATCGTCGAATCCTCCGATGGAATAGCCGGTTTTGAGAGAAATCAGGTTAATGAGATCGACCAGTGTATCGATGCGATAGAGTGGTTGCCCTTTCAGTATCCTGCGGCACAACGCTTCAGAAGAGGGACGATAACGATTGGGGTCTTTTCCCAGTTTTTTATATACTTGCCGTGTAGCATAAATGGCCGGACGCTGATTGATATCTTCCATTTTATAGGTAGAGGCGAACCGGTTGTAAAAAGCGTCGATCTCCTGCCATAATCCGTTATTATAAGAGCTGTTCCTTACTTCGCATGCAATGGCGGCAACATGAAACCCGGGGCAGACTGCCGTGATCTGATCACTGATTGTTATATTCCTCATTTTATCCTTCCTATCCCTTTATCTTTTATCGTGCAAACTACACTATCCTTAATCTTCTATCCCAACCCCAAAGGTACAAAATCCCGGTCAAAATGCTATAAATCGGATTAATTGAGTGATACAGGTCTATCTCCCGATTTGACTACGTCGATTTTCAATTCATTCAAGTTTCGTAAGTCGAGTGATTACAACTAAAGGTCTTCGCTTTAGTTATATGGACTATCTAAGGATACATCTGAGAGTTCAATAATCCATGATTTGATAAATAATATGCCGAAATTCAAAAAACGTCTTGTATTTTGATTCTTGACTCTTGGTTCTGTAAAAATCGTTTGAAATAAAAAATAAACTGATCCTATGCAAAATAAGAGACAATTAATTTGTTAAACTCCATTTCAATGTTTATATTTGCGTGAGTTTTTGTTTGCATATGGCTGAAGAACATAATAAGCTGCTTGTTGATCTGGAGGTACGAATAAAACAGGTGTTGTTTTTATGTGACTCTTTAAAGGAGGAGAATGCCCGGTTAAAGGCTGAAATACGGTCCGGGCGAACCCATCTGGACGAGACGGTAAAAGAGTTAGAGCAGTTGAAGGCAAAATATGACAGTTTGAAAATTGCAAGAACTATCACTGCCGCTTCGGTAGATGTGGACACTGCTAAGGCAAAACTGTCGAAACTGGTGCGAGAAGTAGATAAGTGCATAAATTTGTTGAAATAGTTTTCTGAAAAATTTATGTGATGGGCGACGAAAAATTTTTATTGACATTAGAGATTGCCGGCAGAAAATATCCACTGAAAATCAAACGGTCGGAGGAGCAGGCATTCCGTGATGCCGCCAAAAAGATAAATAATAAAATAAACCAATATCGCGTTGTGTATGGAGGTGAGAACTCCAGCATGACAACACAGGATTTTGTGGTGATGACAGCCATTCAGGCATTGGCAGAAAATTTTTCTCTTGGAAGTAAGAATAATACGAAACCCTTTGAAGATAAGATAGATTCGTTGATAGGCGAGTTGGATAATTATCTGAAGAAATAATATATTCTATTGATATCCAGTAGAATGACAGACGCACCATTTATATGCATCGGCCGAGATGTATGTAATTGAGTGTGTTTTTTTATTTAGTAAGAAGTAGAATTAAATCTCTTTCCGGAATCAGGAATTTTTCCGGTGAGTGTATAACAATCAATTTAATAATAGACAATATGGAAATAGTAATAGGTATTATCGGATTACTGATCGGAGCTGTTGTGGCCTGGTACGTGACCGGTAAGATGGCCAATTCACGCGCTCAGAATATTTTGAGCGATGCGGAGAAAGATGCCGAAGTAATAAAGAAGAAGATATTACTCGAAGCAAAGGAAGAGACGCTTCTGATGAAGACAGAAGCGGAGAAGCAGGCGAATGCCCGTACATCCAAGATCCAGATTACCGAAAACAGGCTGAAACAGCGTGAGATGACGCTCAATCAGAAGCAGGAGGAACTGAATAAGAGGATGGCCGAGGTTGATGAGGTAAAACAGAATCTGACAAATCAACAGGAGTTTCTCGATAAGAAAGGAGCCGAGTTGGAGCGTTTACACAGACAATCGGTGGAAAGACTGGAAACCATTTCCGGGCTTTCCGCAGAGGAAGCCAAAGAGCGGTTGGTAGAGTCTTTGAAAGAGGAAGCCAAGACCGGGGCACAGTCTTATATCAGCGAGATCATGGAAGAGGCCAAAATGACGGCCAACAAAGAAGCGAAGCGTATCGTTATCCAGAGCATTCAACGGGTAGCAACCGAGACATCTATTGAAAATGCGATAACGGTATTCCATATCGATTCCGATGAGGTGAAAGGCCGTATTATCGGACGTGAAGGACGTAATATCCGTGCTTTGGAAGCAGCTACAGGTGTTGAAATTGTGGTGGACGATACCCCTGAAGCCATTGTCCTTTCTGGTTTTGATCCCGTCCGCCGTGAGATAGCGCGCCTGTCGCTACACCAGTTGGTAGCCGACGGACGTATTCATCCGGCCCGAATTGAAGAGGTGGTGTCGAAAGTGAAGAAACAGATTGAAGACGAGATCGTGGAGACCGGCAAACGTACGGTGATTGATCTGGGCGTGCACGGCTTGCATCCTGAACTGGTACGTATGGTGGGCAAGATGAAATATCGTTCTTCTTACGGCCAAAACCTGTTGCAACACTCCCGTGAGGTGGCCAATCTTTGTGCCATAATGGCTTCGGAGTTAGGCTTGAATCCCAAGAAAGCAAAACGCGCCGGATTGTTGCATGATATTGGGAAAGTACCCGACGACGAACCCGAATTGCCGCACGCAGTGCTGGGAATGAAGCTTGCAGAGAAGTTCAAGGAGAAACCCGATATCTGCAATGCCATCGGTGCTCATCACGACGAGGTGGAGATGACAAGTTTGCTGGCGCCTATCGTGCAGGTGTGCGACGCTATTTCCGGCGCACGTCCCGGTGCCCGCCGCGAGATTGTAGAGGCTTATATCAAGCGGCTGAACGATCTGGAACAATTGGCGCTCTCATATCCGGGTGTGGTGAAGACATATGCCATTCAGGCTGGTCGTGAACTGAGGGTGATTGTGGGGGCAGACAAGATCGATGATCAGGATACCGAAAAACTATCATCCGAAATCGCACGCAAGATACAAACCGAAATGACTTATCCCGGCCAGGTGAAGATCACAGTAATCCGTGAAACCCGTGCAGTAAGTTACGCGAAATAACGGGGGAGTGACTCCCGGTTATAGAACGACCATAATTAGAAATTGAGAGTTTGGGTTTGTTCCCAAACGAAATAAATAAGAAAAGGGTGGATCACAAATAAAAGTGTTTCACCCTTTTTATAGTATTGAAAATTTGTAATATTTACTTCTCTGCTTTTTGTACTTTTGGGTTCTTTTCCACTAATAGTTCCTCGTTGGTTCCGATCACCTTTTTCAATTCCGACTGAAGACGTTTGATCTCCATTTCCTGATTATGGATGGTGGTAAGAAGTGCGTTCAACTCTTCGTTATCCACCGTATCGGGATACTGTGCCTTTACACGGCCAATGAAGTCGCTCAGCACATTCATATAATTGTTGAAAGCGTCATAAGGCGACATATAGGGGCTAAACTGGCTTTGTCCGCTTCCGAAATGTTTGGTAGACATATAATGGAAATGGTCGCTGGTCTGCAGATAGATCCAATCCTGTTTGAGCCGGCGGTCGGTACACAAACGAACCCTTTCACCTACTTCATACAATGATTGCAGTGCGCTCTTTTGGAGTTTATTGCCTACCCATGCACTCAGGTCACGCTCCTCATCCGTCCAGGAGATAGGATTGGGCACGTTCATGATCCCAATAGGTTCATGGGAGTCTAATGCCTCGCCGGGTGTGGAGAATCCGATCCCGTTCTCAAAAGCAAAGCGGGGCATTGCTTTAAAGAATTCGAAAATACCGGTGTATGATGGTTGGAGGTTGCCGAGTGTTTCATAGTTCATAAAGAGGTTAACCACCTCTTCTTCGGCAGGAGTACCGGCTATCCATGAGATAAACTTCTCTGCCGTCAGCGGATACTCATTCCAGCTATAATTCGAAAAACGATAGGCTATGTCATCGCTGAAACGACTGTTTTTGAGCAACAATTTCAGTTTTGGTTGTGTGGCTGCCTGATAGACATAATTAGGACTCTTCCATCCCAATATATGTTTGGCACCTTCGGTGATCATTTTCGAATATCCCATATCATATACCATCTCAGCAATCTCATCGGAGTAGATCAGTTCCGTATTACGGAGAACGGTCGGCTTCTGTTCAAAAAGCATCTCCATCCTATCGGAATGATGTTTTACCTGATTGCGGAACTCTTCAGGGTCGTAAAGGCTGGCCAGTGAATGGGCATAGGTTTCCGTCAGAAATTCTACACTTCCGGTTTTGGCCAGTTCGCGAAAACCGTCTATCACCTCCGGTGCATAAATTTCGAGTTGTTCTAAGGCTACACCCGAGATAGAAAAAGCCACTTTGAATTTTCCCTTATATTGATTGACCAGATCGAGCAACATGCGGTTGGCAGGGACGTACGATCGGGTAGCAATCTGTTGCAGTATATCTTCGTTGGCATAGTCATCGAAATAGTAATGATCCCTGCCGATATTGAAAAAGCGGTATCTCTTTAACCGGAATGGTTGATGGAGCTGGAAATAAATGCAAATTGTCTTCATATTTCTTGTTTGTTTCTTGATTTTACATAAGGCTGTCGTAAATCCGGCGGACTTTTAATCCGGCATCTTCCCATTTTATATTGTCTACTTCTATCTTTCCTTCTACTTTCAGGTGCTCTGCCATTGCAGGGTAGGTACATATTGAGTAGATTGCATCAGCCATCGCATCCACGTCCCAATAATCGGTCTTGATGACATTATTAAGGATTTCTGAACAACCAGACTGGTAAGAGATAATACTGGGTACACCGCATTGCATTGCCTCGAGAGGCGATATCCCAAAGGGTTCCGATACGGAAGGCATTACATAAACATCGCTCGACTTCAGCATTTCATATACCTGTTTACCACGAAGGAAGCCGGTAAAATGAAATTTATGTGCGATACCACGGTCGGCCACCAGACGGATCATCTGATCCATCATATCACCGCTGCCCGCCATCACAAAACGGATATGATCGGTCTTTTTAATTACCTGTGTAGCGGCGTCTACGAAGAATTCGGGTCCTTTCTGCATGGTGATGCGTCCTAAAAAGGTAACCACTTTCTCTGAAACACCGGAAATTCGTTCAATAGCTTCTATTTCAGGACTAAGCGGTTCTACGGCATTATGAACAGTGGTTACTTTCCAGTGAGGCTGATGATAGTTTTCAATGACTGTACGCCGCGTCAGATCGCTCACACAGATAATGTGATTGCAGTTATCCATTCCGTCTTTTTCAATTCCATACACCATCGGATTGGGCTTGCCCCTGCTGCGATCGAATTCAGTGGCGTGTACATGAATCACCAATGGTTTACCGGTAACACTTTTTGCATGGAGTCCCGCAGGGTAGGTGAGCCAGTCATGCGAATGGATGATATCAAAATCATAGGTACGGGCAATCACTCCTGCCACGATAGAATAGTTATTGGTTTCTTCCAGGATATTGTTCGGATACCTGCCTGAGAATTCGATGCATCCCAGGTCGTTTGTATGCATATAGTTGAAATCGGCGTAAATATTGTCCCGCAACCGGTAGTATTCCTGGGGATCCATGAATTTTTCCAGTCGTGGTTTTACTGTTTCCCATGGTACATCCCGCCAGACAATAGGGGTGTTGTTGGCTCCTATAATCTTCATAAAACTCTGGTCCTCATCACCCCAGGGCTTGGGAATCACGAAAATGGTCTCCAGATCTTCCTGCTTTGCCATCCCCCGTGTGAGTCCGTAACTTGCCGTACCTAATCCCCCAAGTATATGTGGCGGGAATTCCCAGCCAAACATTAATGCTTTCATATATTTATTTTAAATTCAAAATTCAAAATTCAAGATTTTGAACTTCTCGATCTCTATCAATCTCTATCAATCTCATTGGCATATTATTCTTATTGGCACATTAAAAACCTATCTCCCGTTTTCCAATTCAGTACTATACCTACTGATAATCCGTTGTGCCCTCAGCAACTCACCTACACTCATGGCAAAGGAATATCCTCCATGGGCAATGAATGGTGGGTGTGAATCATAGAATTCCGAGATACTACCGATACAGTCGTTCTGCATCTGCCCCTCCATTTCTACCATGATCCTGTCTGCCAGAGATAATCCACTCATATGGAACAGGTTTAAATAAGCTTCAATATAGTGGGCGAATAACCATGGGAAAGACATCCCGTTGAAATAGGCGAATTTTTTTTCATTCTCCGTTCCTGTGTAATGGGGACGGAATTTATCACTTTTCGGGGTAAGCGATCGTATACCACAGGCGGCCAGCAGTTCTTTGGTGATAAAATCGATCACTGATTTCTTTTGTCCTCTTTCCAGAGGCGAATAAGGGAGTGATACGGCAAAGAGCATGTTGGGGCGTACATCCGGATCTTTATAGTTTCCGTCGACATAATCATAAAGATAGCCGGCAGGATTGAGGAAGAGTTCTTTAAAAGAATTACCCGCTAAGCGTGCACGTTCTTCAAAATCAGATGCCACTTTATCTTTATTTTTTGTCCGGGCTATTTCTTCTGAGAATTTCAACGCATTGTACCAGAGTGCGTTAAATTCTACCAGATAGCCTGATCTGGGTACGGCCGGTTTGCCGTCGATGGAGGCATTCATCCAACTGACAGATACATCACGGCCGTAGGTGGAAAGTAATTCGGTCTCTTGATCCAGAACCAGATTGGGATGCTTACCTGTGGTTATATAATCAATGATTTCATTTATGAAATCACTGTATTTCTCCAGGAAAATATCCTTCTTCTCTTTCCAGAACTGCTGAAGCGCCCATATCACCCATAGTAATACGTCGGGATCGTCTATCTGCTTCAGATAGCTTTTCGATGGCTTGTCCTTCATAAAATCCCGCAAGTGAGGAATGGCTGTATCCATCATCAGTTCAAAATCCTGCGGTTTATCTACCGAAAGTGTACAACCGGGAAGAGCAATGAACTGGTCACGGGCACGCACTTTGAACCAGGGATATCCCGCCAGAAGGTAATATTCATCCTTTTGAGGGATATAATAAAACTGATGGCTTGAGTTCTTGAGGCAGTTATAGAAGTTGGAGCGTGGAGTTCGCTTATGTGTTTCATAATCAAACTCTTTTGCCAGGGTAGAGGTGTCTACCATAATATCTCCGGTAGAGAAGATAATCTCTTCACCTTTAGTGATAGACATTTCGAAGTAGCCCGGTACATAAAGGTCTTCCTGGAATGTGTCACCGCTTTGTAGATCTTGCAGATACTCAATGTCGCGATACCAGTCGGGATGATAGACAAATTCCGGTTTTTTATTGAACTGCATGAACAGTTCGGGGTAACCGAAATACATACAGGTACTGATACCGTTTTCTACTTCGCGGTAGGATTTGTCTACCTGATCGTTTTCCCGTGTGAGTTGGGATATCTTTCTAAAAGCCAGGAAAGGTTTAAAACGGATGGTAGTAGGGGAATGGGCGTCTAAAAGCGTATAGCGGATCATCAATCGGTTCTCTTTCGAGGAGAACATGATTTCCTTCGAAAGGATTACCCCTCCCACACGGTAGATAGTTTTGGGTACGCTGTCGCAGTTGAACTCCCGGATATATTTGTGTCCCTTCGGGTTGTAATTGTCGCCGGCATAGCGGTGAATCCCGAGGTTAAATTCTGCCCCGTGCTGTATTACCGTTTCATCAAAAGAGGAGAGGATGAGATGATTCTCATCGTCAAGGTAAGGTACGGGCATTACAAGAAGCCCCTGGTATTTGGTTGTATTGCAGCCGGATATGGATGTATTCTGATAAGCTCCCCTTCGGTTTGTTCTCAAAACATTTCGGTATAGAGAATACTCCAGGTTAATCATCAGGTCTTTGTCAAATTTCAAGTAACTCATCGTTGTATAATTTAGGGTAATATGTGCCACTTAATTCCTGCGAAAGATAATAAAATGAAATCTAATCTACAAGCAAAGAATAAATAATTTTCGGTTTTCTACACTTGTGCGGGGGAGAAAAAAATAGTTTGTATATTTGTAAAAAACAGATGAAAAAGAGGGTATATTCCAGAAAATGAATATCGATAACTCATCATGGTACAATATAGAGAAGAAGCGGGCGCGGCTTGCTCTCCTGCCCGCCATTGTGTTTGTCGTCCTGGTCTGGGTGGCATTTATTGTCGACTATGCAGGGGTGTTTACATGGGACTTCTCACGTTTGGGGATATTGCCGGGAGTTGTTGACGGTTTGGTGGGGATCATCTTTTCACCTTTTATACATAGCTCTTTTTCCCATTTGCTGTCGAATACGCTCCCTCTGCTGATATTGATCTGGTTTTTGTTCTATTTTTACAGTAAGATCGCTTTTGGTGCTTTCATCTGTCTCTGGCTTTCAAGTGGATTTCTGACATGGATCATCGGACGCGGCTCTTATCATGTGGGTGCAAGCGGACTTGTGTTTGGGCTCCTTTTCTTTCTCTTCTTTAGCGGAATTTTCAGGAAGTATATCCCTTTGGTCGCGGTTTCCCTGATTGTTGCATTTATTTATGGAAGCACTATCTGGAGTATTTTTCCCATCACGGAGATGGTGGATGCTTCAATTTCATGGGAAGGGCATCTGTCGGGTGCCATTAGCGGTCTCATCTTTGCTATTGTTTTCCGCAAACAAGGGCCACAGAAACCAGAAGTAGTGTGGGAGGAGGATAATGATGAGTTGGATAAGGGGACTGGGGAGAGACGGGGTGACTGGGAGACGGGGTGTTAATGTGATGGGTAGGAAAATAAAAAGGATGATGGCTTCAACCCGTAGTGAACCATCATCCCAAAATAGATTATTTAAAGACTTTGCTTGCGTCTAACTTCCGCCGGAGACGACAATCATGGCCAATCCTGCGATAAACAGGATAAACATAAGCGTCAGTAACAGATTTACCGGCTTAGAAGCGCCTTTGAACTCTTTCCATATGAATACACCCCATAACGCGGCGATCATGGGTGCACCCTGCCCCAGAGCATAAGAAATGGCCGGACCGGCTTTTCCTGCGGCAATATAGCTCAAAGCCGTACCCACACCCCAGATAATACCACCTAAAATTCCCACTGAATGTGTACCCAGGCTGCCTTTGAAATATTGGGAATAACTCACCGGTTCTCCCATAAAGGGTCTCTTCATGACAACGGTGTTGAATATGAAATTACTTACCAATATCCCTAACGAGAAAATAAAGAATGCACCGTAGGGAGTCAGCATCCCGGGTGTGGGGTTCTCCAGGTTATTCAGATCCATAGCAGAAGCGACAAACCGATAGAAGAAAGACATCAGGATCCCGGCACATATGGCAATAGTAATCCCTTTCTTTTTGTTCCTGCCTGCTTCCGTTCCCGAACCCACTTTTCCTGAAGCAAGGCCGTTCAGAATAATAGCAATAACAATCAGGACTACACCTGCAAACAGGATGACAGGGTCGCCTTTCGGTGCACCGAAGTAATTGATAAATACACCTAATACAAGTGCCAATCCCACTCCCACGGGAAAAGCGACCGACATTCCTGCCAATGAGATGGAAGCCGACAATAATATATTGGATGCATTAAAAATAATACCTCCTACAAATGCACTCCGGAAATTATTCGCATCTACCTGTACGATATCGTCGGTAAAACTGCGCCCCTGCTCGCCAATACTTCCCAGCGTGAATCCCAAAATAAGGGAAAGGAGTACAATACCGATTACGTAATCCCAATAGAACAGTTCATACCGCCATGTCTTTGCGGCCAATTTTTGCGTATTGCCCCACGATCCCCAGCAAAGCATGGTAATAAGGCAGAGTAATACTGCTAACGGATAATTTTGTACGATAAACATAAATTCAATATAAATTAATGGTTTGTTGTTTTCATTTTTAAGAAATTACGCACTTCGGTTTCTGTCGGTATAGAAGGCTGTGCTCCCATACGTGTGACACAAATGGCGGCTGCTGCGGATGCAAATTCAAGCGTCTCATGCCAACTGCGACCTTTGCTTAGTTCTGCGGCTAAAGCACCGCAGAACGTGTCGCCTGCTGCTGTCGTATCTACTGTTTCCACAGAGAAAGCCGGTATCTGTAAATATATTTGGTCGTTTTTTACTATGCAGCCTTGTTTGCCCAATGTCAAAACAACTGTTTTTACGCCCAAAGCCAATAATTTGTCAACAATTCCGTCTTCACCGATATGCTCTATTATTTCTCCTGAAACGATTTCAGCTTCGGTTTCGTTTACGATCAGAATATCTATCTTTTTAATGATATCCTCATCTAACTTTCTCGCGGGCGCCACGTTTAACAGTATCTGTTTCTTATTTTCATAGGCAAGGTCGCAAATGACTTTGACCGTGTCGTATGGGATCTCCATTTGCAGGACAATCAAGTCAGCCTCCAATATCTCTTTTTCGATTTCGCGGATATATCCGGCAGAAAGCATCTCATTCGCTCCTGAGATTATTACAATGCTGTTTTCTCCTTTCTCGTCCACCCAAATCATAGCTATTCCTGAAGAGGTATCCTCGACAATCAAAGATAGAGAGACATCCAATCCCTCTTCCTTATAGTATTCCAGAGAATTCAGTCCATTGGTATCTTTGCCCAGGCTGGTTACAAATTTCACTGTTCCCCCGAGCCGATGTGCAGCCACTGCCTGATTCGCTCCTTTGCCCCCCATCGCCTGGAGATAGGAGACCCCCTTAATTGTTTCACCTGCCTTGGGAAACTTTTTTACTTTCGCGATTAAATCCGTATTGGAACTGCCAATCACTACTATCTTACTCATATTATATAAATTATTCTTTAACTATTTGACTTTTCCAAATATGGTATGTCCATTCCGCATGGTTATTGCCTGAAGGTTGTACATCAGGAGCAGCTTTACTGACTGTAAAGTAAAATGTTGGTTTCTCCCAGTCTTGTAAGTATCCCAGATTATCTCTCAATAGGGCTGCGTTGTGGTTACGCGGATATCCGGTATCTTCCGGTATAATGCGATATATAGGTTTCCAGCTACCTGTTTGATTCATAAAATCGGAAAGATTCATGTAATCGATTTCCAGTGAGGTGTTCAGGTAAGCCGGATAATCAGTCGGATGGGGTTGTACCGGACGGATCATTATGATCTTGTCGGCTTCTTTGTTGATGGCAAAATCAGCGTTGCATGTGTAATCCGCACTTTGGTTGTCTATTGCTTTCAATCCGCTTTGTACGATAGTTTGAGGTGAAGTTATCGTATAGTTATCCATATTGCTGAAATCCGCTTCCGACCATACAATCCGCGTACCGCCGATATCTCCGACGGTATATGTCAGTAGTACTTTGCCTTTTCCATCCAAAGATACTACAGATGGTTGGCCTACTCCCCATGCTTTACCGGATCCGCCGACACTCTGATCCCCGGGTGTGGACCATGTCTTTTTTACAATCTGTTCCGGGTATTTTACCCAACTGTCCGTATCCAGCTTGTTACTGAATGCTACGCCGATTTCATTGTAATATACTCCATACATATTGCCCAGGAAAAACATGGCATATTTATAGGTTACACCATCCCAGGTGAAATCGCCGGCAATAACCGAAGGATCACACGTATGATGGTCGTCCCATGAACCCGATACTCCGGGCTGCAGGACGCTTTTGGCACCTGTCTTCGTACCATCGGGATTGATCTTTATATGATAAATATTATCGACCATGATCAGATTATTGGGATTTCCGCAGAAGAACATGTGAATACTTCCGTCTTCCTGTTGCAATACACTTGGACAATAAGAATACCTGCTTTCCCCCTGAAACCCGAATACGAATTCCGGGGTAGCTATAGCTGAAATCGGGTTTCCCGGCCCCGGCGGGTCAATAGGTGGCTCAATAGGATCCCCTTCCGAACAGGAAGATATAAACCATATTCCGATGAGTAGAAAGAAATATTTAATCATGTTACTTATTGTTTTAGAGATGTGTTTGTGTCCGGATATTTATTTGAAATTGGCCGGTTGCCGGCTGATCAATTCAATAAAATGTTGCTTGATATTCTCAGCCTGAATGGAATCCACCATTAAATAATACCGATCACCTTTCTCATCGGCTGTAAAAGTAGTAGCTCCTTTATCCGTTACATCAATCTTGCCTGCAGGAGAAATATTGAAATAAGAGGGACCTTCCACTGAATATAATACTGAAGTCAGATCCCAGGTAGGACGGTCATAAGGCATTTCCAGATAACATTTATAAGCCTCTACCATCGGGTGTGCCGGTGCCCATCCGAAATCATTTTCAATGCTGGCGCCCGGATAGTTGATTGCAATTCCCACTTCAAAGGGGGAAGTTACCACACGTGTCGGCCATTCGGCAAAGACCTTTTTTGCGGCTGGAATGTCTTTCACGATGTTGTACTCATATAGATCCGGATTATTGAAGCATCCTGCCATGGTGCATAATAGCTTCACTTTCTTTGCAACCAACTCTTTTCCTGTCAGTGGTGAAAAATCATCTCCGGGAGTATCCAGTAAACGGGCCAGATTGGTAGAGAAACCTACAGAGATAATTGTAATGGAATTATCGGGTTGTTTAGCCAATAGTTCACGATACAGCATATGCGCTTCCGGTAGAGTTGAATAGTCTTTGAGGGAACGGTGAAATATCGGCTCCCCGTTCTCTTTGTTCATCAGGGATACACATTTGGCATAATTGGTAGCATCATTCTCGCAGTCTGCGCCATTGTGTATGATACCAACAGGAATTTCAGGATAACCATACCAGGTATTCATAATGTCCGTATATTCAGGGGGATATATGCCTTCTTTGTTGATCATAATCCCTAACAAGTTTATGTCTCCTGCATCCATGTATTTATAGAGCATATCCAGCGCTAAGGCATCATCCACATCGTTGCCGATATCCGTTTCAAAGATAATTTTCTGTGCATCTGAAACAGTTTGTGTACTCCGGTCTTTAGATGTGCAGCCGGACAAAGCGATCAGTAATAAAAGGCTTACTACATGAAATTTGTTGTCGGTCATAAATATATATTTTTGAGTTAATGATTGGGTGAAATAGAGATATATAGTTCGGGAATCACCTTCTGAAATGCTTTCTCGTTCTCTTCAAGGTCAGGGCGATAGTAAATTTCTTTTTCAGACGGCTTATCGGTATATAAGAACTGGAAGCGCCCGTCATTTCTTATCTCGGTGATATTACAACGGCGCAGTTCGTTCTTTATTATCCGGTCGCCCTCCCTGACATTCCCTTCTTTGATAAGGAAGTACTCCCCACCGGGAGTACACACGATTTCCCTTTGTGTCGCTTTTAACCAGATCGCACTTTCCCATACATGAAATGGTTTTGGATACTGGTCAATATTTATATTTACCGGATATGCAGCATCCATTGCCCGAAGAAAATCATATTGCAATTTCCGGTTGAAAGCAAAGTCCAGATATTGTCGTAACCGGGGATCCATTTGTTTGGTAAATTCCATATCAGGTAATCTCCAATAGGTGTTATTCTTATCTTTAATAAATCCTCCATCTTTACCTGCACACGGATAGATAGCTACCGGAAGATCGGATTGTAAGATTCTGGTAAAAGCAAATACATCCAGGGCCACGTTCCATTCTCCTCCCGGAATGGCATTCGCTCCTTCGTCGCTTCCTAATTCGTGGTTTTTACTTGCCGTCCCGGCACTCAGATGGATTTTACTTATTTTCTTTTTTAACAGGTCTGGATTGCGGTTATAGGCTACTGCCAGTATTCTTGCCGAACCAAAAGAAAGGATTTCAACGGGTTCTTCACATTCTGTTAATATTTTTATGAACAATGAAATCGCTTCTTGTTCATAATCAGGTAAATCTTCCATCTTATCCTCTTCCGATTTCATCATGGATAACGGGCCGAGTGCATATGGTATCTTTTTATTGAAAATATAGTTTAGTTGTTCCACCGGAATGATACCGGCCTCTCTCGGTCCTCTCGGATCTTTCCATAATGTCGGATGGTCGGCCGTATCCTTTCTGAAAGCATCTGTAATATCTAAAAGCACAGCTTTCAGGTCAACATCCGGTAAGCCGAACCCCATGATAAGATCCATATTATCTCCCGGATCCTGATAAGGATGGTATAAATCGGTAATGACCACTACAGGAATATTATGCCGTTGTGCCCTTGTCTTCCCAAAAGGGAAGGCAAGGATATACACAAGACACAACATTAGAAATAGAGTTTTTCTCATTTAAAATAACTTTTGAGATTAAATGTTGCTGAATACAGATCATAAGACCACAGCCAGTTTTCTCCTGTCATGGCCGGAGTAAAATACATTATGAGCTCGTCATCATTCAGCATATATCCTTTGGTATCGGTCAGAATACCGGGATTATGATTTCTCGGGAAACCCGATTCTTCAGGTCCGACATGTCCGATTTCTATCCAACGATTCTCTTCGGAAAACATATCTTCCGTTCTTGGCATATAGGCTAAACGAGAGACATCGCCTACCCAGGTAGGTATTTCCTCGATAGGACCAACACGCATCTCGGAAACCATATATATATTCTTATCAGACATGGCCGGATAATTGTTGGATCCCATAAAACGGATCGGCTTCTCTTCTCCTATCACGATGTTATCCAGATCATTCATTTTGATTTCACGCATGCAAAATCTGCCATTCTCGGTCGTGGAACTATAGAATAATTGGATGGTCGTGGAATCCTTGACAATTGTCGTACTCTGCCCGACTCCCCATTTTGTTCTGTCTTCGTATGGTATCAAAGGATTACGATCGAATTTAATATAGGGTCCTTCAATGTTTTTGGAGATGGCCAGTCCGATCTGATTATGTTTACTGTCCCATTGGTCAACACCTAAATAGGTCATAATCCAATTGTAAGTCTCTCCCTTATATGTGGTTTTAAACTCGCGGACATCCGGATCACAGATATGGCAGTTGTCCCAGCCTGTTTCGGAGGGAGCAATAATCTGAGTACCGGGTTGCCATACATAGCCATCGGCAGTAGGGATTCCCTTATACAGGTATACATAATCCACTATTTCGAAGGGATCACGGTTTTCACATATAAATCCATAACGGATCCCATACTGATCCTGTATGACGCTGGGGGCATAGTTGTAATGCCCTGCACCGCCACTGAATTCATATCTGATTTGAGGGGTAATAGTAAGAGGTCTCTCACTATCAGTTCTGCTTTGGCATCCCCAAAGCAGAACTACAATAAAACAGATAAAAAATGATTTCATTCCGCATGCTTAATTAGTTAGTCTTCTACCTGAATATCTTTCACCGGCCGGATCATGGCTGCGCGTATTTTTTGCCCGTCACCCCAGCCCCATACGTCGCGGTAACCTCCGGCATCTCCCAGAGACATACCGCCATGTGTGGGACTTAATGATGTGCCCGTCCGAACAGCGCACAGCCATCCACGATCGACCATCCCGGTTTCGTTACGCCATCCGCTTTGCGGAAGAAACAGGCAACCCAATTGTTTCAGATTATCTTTGTTGGCATTCGCTGCAATGGATGCGGGAACACCTATAATTAAGCCGTCCACGTTAAATCCGGTTTGCGCTTTTGACACCCAGGTTGCTCCGAGTTCCCAGAGTGCTACCATCTCTGCGGCGGTAGGGACACGCCATCCTTCGGGAGAGGGATCGTTTTCAGGAAGCCAGTCGGTTCCGTCGTTTGTATAACTGGCCGGCCAGTTTTCCGGTGCCGGATCACCTTGCGGACCGCTGGGATAGCCTGTTTTCCGATTAAACTGATAATACATACCCGGATCATCCGGTGAAGAGGCAAATGCACCCGGTGCACCAATATTTTTGGTAGACCATACCATACCATTTATCAACACTTCGTCTTCGCCAAGTACCATGGTTTCCTGGAGAACTTTTGATCTCAGCACTCTGTCATCCGACTTAACGTTTATAATGATCGACCGCAATTTTACAAAAGAAGTGCTTGGAGTAACAGTGAGAGTGATTACTTTCTTGCCACTCCCCGAAGTCTCGCTTAATGTACACCAATCAACAGCTGAACTGTTGGATTCGGTTAATTCGATGGTCCATGCTTCATTTCCGGTTATTGTCAGTTCGTATGTTCCTCCTTCGGCACTCACAGGGATCGCTACCGGATACACTCCAAACCGGTTGGAGTCTGATTCGATTACATAACCGGAATCATTATCATCACATCCGGAAAGCATCAAAAGTAGCACGAATGTTCCTAATAAATATTTTATATTGGTCATAATTTGTAGATTTTCAATTAGTATTTATCATTCTGATTTAAATTAGGATTGTTGTCAACCTCACTTTGCGGGATAGGCATACGGATAGACTTGCCAATAATGAAATTATTAAAGTCCGAATCACGTGCTTTTAACTCATTCAATGTCGCTTCATTATTTATTCCCCAGCGTTTCAAATCAATCCATCGCACACATTCCATAGCCAACTCAAGGGCACGCTCAATTTTTAAATGTTCACGGAAAGCATCTTTATTACCCGTTATCTGAGTACCGTTATAATAGGTGCTGTTTTGTATATTCGGTAAGTTTACGCGATTACGTACCCGATTGACACATTCAATGGCCTTGGCAGGCGGTGTGCCACTCAGTTCATTGAGCGCTTCGGCGTAAAGTAGCAGCATATCCGCATAGCGCAATGAACGGAAGTTATTATCGTTCCAGTAATACAACGGCATTGCATCCGTGCTGTATTTCCTTATAAAGACACGGTTTCCCCAATCGCTGTTCCAGGGCGCTCCATAAATCAATTGGTCAGGATATTCCGGAAAATCGGATGATGCACCGTCATACCACAAGGTATGAAATAACCGGGGATCATATTTACCGTCGGTTGTTTTTTCGCGCTTAAAGTAATCTACCAACCAACGCCTTGCTTCTATATTGTTCCAGCCAATACCCGGAGGTGCTGCATTCATTTCGATTTGAGTACCTAATTGCGCATTCGGATCCAGGTAATTATCGGTCTGGTCGAATCCTACCCGGTTCACCAGAGAGAAATGTATTTCATACAGCGCCTCTCTGTTGTTTTCCGTATGGTTACTGAAATTGCTTTCCCAGTCAGCTACCAGATCATAGTGGCTTTTCCCTTCGCCGTCGATAAGCCATTCAAGACACTCTTTCGCTTCTTCCCATTTATGATGTTGTGCATAAGCTTTGGCAAGCAATCCGTAGGCTGCACCTTTTGTAGGACGAGCGGTATTGTTTGCGTCACGTGTAGGAGGAAGCTTGCTGACAGCATCTTTCAGGTCTTCTTCTACCTGGGTAAGTACTTCCTCTTGCGTAGCTTGCATGGGGCGGTCGGCTGCAGATGATGTCTGTAATACAAGGGGGACATTATCCCAAAGCATAGTAAGGTAGAAATAATAGAAAGCACGCATAAATTTGGCTTGCCCTATTAAATCCTGTTTATGGGTGTCATTGGCAAATGTGATATTCTCTATGTTATCCAATACCTGATTGGCACGGAAAATAGCCACATAATGCTCTCTCCATATCTTCACATTCGTTTCTCCAAAATTATAATTGGTAAAAATAAATTTGGTATATTCATTCAGTTCTGTCCAACCGGCATAACTTACTCCCTCATCCGCCATACCTATCATTTGCGTGTAGATATTCCTTGTCCATGTACCCTGACGATAGAACATCCCATATATGGAAATAACGCCGGCTTCAATATCAGCCTCAGTCTTCCAGAATACGCCCGTACTCAGGGTGTTTTCATTTTGAATATCCAGTAGAGAGGCATCGCACGATACGCACACTACCAGGATAAGACATAATATATAATTGATTATCTTTTTCATACGATTATTTTATTTTTTACATTATAGTGTATGGAACTCGCAATATTGACTGCGTCGATTACTTCGTAATTCATGTTGATGGGTGTAATGAGTTATATGCTCGTTTCATACGATTAAAACTGTTTATTTTCGTTAGAATGTAAATGATAAGGCAAATTGAACAGCCCGGGGATTGGGGAATGAGCAATTGTCTGCCCCTATGGTAAAGATACCGCCATCTGCAAATTCAGGATCCAACCCGGAATATTTGGTTAATGTGACCATGTTTTGCAGGGTTACCGATGCACGAACTCTGTCTATACCAAACTTTTCGCAAAAGGTAGCTGGAATGGAGTAGCCCAAAGTAATATCGCTTAAACGGAAGAATGAGCCATCTTCCAACCAGCGGCTCTGGTCACCGCGACTATTTCGGGAATCCCCATATACAATACGTGGGCGATCGTTCGAACGATATTCCTGTGTCCAGGGTCTGAGACCATTAAAGTTGTTTTGATTATTGGCAAAATCACCAGCCGCTGCTGCCGATCCATTCCAGATGTCATGTCCGAATCGTCCATAACCATTGATCTTCAGATCAAAGTTTCTATAAGAAGCTCCGAGATTCAATCCCATTTCTAATTTGGGCCAGGGATTCCCTACAATCTGACGGTCGTCCGACGAAATAATACCGTCGTCGTTATAATCGTCATATTTAATATCACCAGGCAAAGCATTCGGCTGGATTACTGTTCCTTCCGAATTTGTATAATTGCGGACCTCTTCTCCCGACTGGAAGATACCATTCATTTTGTACAGATACCACATTCCAAGCGATTGCCCAATTTCTGTTTTAGCCAAATCGGTGTAATAGACTGTCTGGCCGTATCCCAGATCTATCACCTTATTCTTTAAATGCGACACATTCAACGAGGCTGAATAGGAAAAATCTCCCACTTTATCATTCCATCCGATCTCTACTTCAACTCCTCTGTTTTCCAGGCTCCCGGCATTCACAGCAGGCGATCCTCCTTCATTTCCGGAGCTCATCAAAATAGGAAGATACACCAGCAGGTCTCCGCTCTTTGAATAAAAATATTCGGCTGAAAAACGTAACCGGTTATTCAGTCCTACCAGGTCAAAGCCGGCATTGGCTGTGGTTTTCTTCTCCCAAACGAGATCGGTATTGGTTAATCGGGACTGGATCATTCCGATCTCTTTTGTTTCCGGATTACCCATAATTGCCCGGGGAGCGGTATTAATGGTGGATTGATAATCCCAATAGCCAATACTGCTATTTCCCAGTGTACCATAATTAGCGCGTATCTTCAAATCATCAATAAACGGAACATCAAAGAACTCCTCTCCACTGATACGCCATCCCAATGAGACGGAAAGGAAATTTCCCCAACGTTTATCTTTGGGTAAACGCGAAGTCCCATCACGACGGGCGGTTATCTGTGTCAGATATCTGTCATCATAGGAATAATTGATCCGTCCGAGATAGGATATCAGCGCAGATTCTCCGTAACTTCCTCCTGCGGTTGTGTTGCCGGTTGCGGCATCAAGCGATTTAATATATTTATCCCCGATCGTTAACGGATCTAACTTGGTAATCCAGCGGACTTCTTCGTGGAATTTATTATAAGTGATGCCGCCTAAGGCATTTACATCGTGCTTGCCAAACTTATGTTTAAAATTATAGGTTTGCTCTATCAGGATATCATGATTCTGTGCGCTGTTATATCCTAAATGCGCTGCATCATCTCCTTGTCCCATAACCCAGTTTCCTTTTTTGCGTAAGGTATTGGTAACACCCATATAGCTTTTATAAGCGACATTCAACCTGGCATCAAGCATATTGAAAAGCGATACCTGGCCAAAGACGTTACCGGTCAGGTATTCTTCTTCATTGTTTCGTTCCATTAAATCCTGCATTGCTACCGGATTCCGGCCATAAGAATTAGCCCGGTCAACATCCCCATAACCATATCCACCTGTGTGGGATTCATCATATACCGGAATTGTGGGCGGCATAAAGATAAAATCATACCACGGATTACCATTCAGCAATGTCCTGTTTGATTTGGTATAATAGAAGTTCTCACCATAAGAGAATATTCCTTTCTGTCCGCTTGTATTAAGACGGAATCCGTATTTGTCATACCCGGTACGATACAATGCTCCGTCGTCTACCATACGATTTAACGAAGTATAATACTTTACAGTGTTAGAGCCGCCGGATAGTGAAATATTATAATTCTGTAATATGCCCGTCCCCAGCATCTCTTCCTGCCAATCCGTATCGCCATCGAAATGATTCTGACGTTTTGTAATTCCTCCGACTCCGGCCAGAATCGCTTCTTCATAGGCCCGGTCATTATAAATCTTATAAGTGGAGGCGTCCATCAGATCATAACGAGGTAGCCAGTTGAGTGTCAGTTGTGAGTCGAATTTCACTTTCAAAGGCCCCTCTTTCCCCTGTTTGGTGGTAACGATTACAACCCCGTTCGCTGCCCTCGACCCGTAAATCGCGGCTGATGATGCATCTTTCAGGATTTGAATAGATTCTATGTCTTCCACATTCACACCCAGATCGCTACCGCCGTAAGCCCCATCAATAATAAATAAAGGATTGTTATTGGTCAAGCTCCCCAGACCGCGGATAATAATGGAAGCATTAGACCCCGGCTGACCACTTGATGTGATCTTTACGCCTGAAGTCAGTCCACGCATAGACTCTACTATGTTACCCGATACACGTTCTGCCAAAGCATCCTCTTTGACGACAGATACAGCGCCAAGCAAATCTTTCTTCTTTACAGTGCCATAACCTACGACCACTACCTCTTCTAAAGTCTCAATGTCTTCCTGAAGAATGATATTCAATATCGTTTCTCCATTCAAGGCAATGGTTTGTGAGATCATGCCTAAATAGGAGATCTCTAATATGCTGTTTGAAGGGATATTGGTTAAAGTGAATCTGCCATTTGTATCGGTAACAGTACCGGTTGTTTTTCCTGAAACCTGAATAGATACTCCAATTAGGGCTTCTCCTTTGGTATCAGTAACCGTTCCCTGTATGGTTATGCTTTGAGCGAACAGACACACGGAAGATATCCATACTAACATGAATAAGGTTCCTTTCCATAGATTTAATTTTTTTTTATTCATTTCATTTTTCTCTTAATTGTTTAAATTAATATGGTATATTGAAAATAATCAGTCGTTGCTTTTAATATCCCGAACCTGCCCGAAGAGATTGCCTGTGGTCTGTCTATTATCAGCCGATAAAGGGTGGATCTCTGTCGATTGATAACGATGAGAGTGATTACCCTATCGGTATACAGTCCCTGCGACAACAATTCTATTTAAATCCATGATATTTATATCAAATAAATGCAAATATATTGACAATATTAATTAGAACAAACGTTTTCGCAATTATATTTAGTTAAATAAAGTTATTTACAGGCTTGTTGTCTGCTTATTCTGTTATCTCTGTTCGTTTTATTCCAAAAAATAGGTTATAAAGCGCAAGTCAAACATAGTCGATATTGCCGGATGGTTAGTTGGGATTTTGTAGTATGGCGGTATCCATGTTTTGAATGGAAAAGCTGATAAATACAGGATAAGCAAAGCCACTCAAAAGGAAAATAAAACTTACGGGGTAGAAGTTGAATTTTTGAATGAATTTGTCCGAAATTTACGAACCGGTATAAGTAAAACGATTGTGCTAATTTTTTCTTCTTTAAAAAATTCTTTTTTAGCAGAGTCTATTTAGATGATATATTTCTTTGGTAGCAGTTTCCCTGATCGGTGTGGGGCCAATGCCTGGTTAGCGGGATTAAAAATATACGTGTTTTCCCGGATTTTTACTGGAATACACTATGAGTTCCCTGATATTAATATGGTAACCATCGGGAATATTCCTTGTTTTTAATGTTATGGTATGTTCCCCTTCGGAAAGGTCATAGTTCCATGCCACATCATGTCTGCGAACAAGAGACAATGTTGGCATCTTGATCGTTTCGATAAAATTGTTATCAATATAAAGATCAGCTTCCAACGTATTATCTTCCTGGTTGTTTTGTACTGAAGCATATCCTGTGAGAACAAAACCACAACCGGTTATACCAAATGAAACTTCATTGTTTTGCTCAGTTAACCGGGTACTTATATCTTTCCTTTCAGTAGGATGGATCCCTTCAAAACCTATTTCCAGAGCAACTGTTTGGGGAATCTGGTACCGGATAATAAATGAATCGTTATTCTCAATGCCTCCGTTTCTTTTGATCATTTCGGCAGCATGACGGAATCCTATATCATAGACTTTGTTAAGGGACATTTCTGTATACTGGAAATTCATATCCTCCACTTTTTCAATACCCTGCATCCAATAATCAGGGATATTACTGTATCCTATCATTGTGCCCAGAATTCCGGCAGCATTGGCCGGATTACAATCCGAATCATAACCGCACCTTGTACTTATATCTATTGTTGCACCGTAATCACCTTTACCGTAAAGTAATCCGATTACAATGTAGGCTGCATTGATCTTGGCATCGATATTGAACGGCATAAAAACCCCGTCGGGACATCCTTTATCATGTGTCCATTTTTTCTGCGCTTCGAACCATGCCGATTTCCAGTCGTCAGGATTGTTTTTATACCATTTAATTACATCTGCTATGCATTGATAAAATTCACTTTCGGCCGGGATAGTCTTCAAAGCCTCTTCCACTATAAATTCAATATCATTGTGAACGAAAGCAAGGGAATACATCGCAGCCACATAAATTCCGCCATAAAGGCCATCTCCGTAATTCATGATGTGGCCAATCCTGTCACAGATGGCAGCGGCCGAATTCACCATACCCGGGGACATCAATCCCGCGAAATCAGCCTCAATCTGAAAATCGATATCGTCGGCGTGCGGGTTATTTTTCCAATGCCCGGAAGCAGGAGGCATTATACCGTTAAGTATATTATAACGTGCAGCCTGATTGGCATGCCAAAGAGGATACTCAGCATGGGCAAATGCCAGTGCATGCAAAGAGTCGGGTGCATCAAGACCATGCTTTTCAAAAACATCCACAAAAGTCAAATCCATATATATGTCATCATACAGACCCGGAGAATTTTTATAATACCACAACATCCGGGTGTCATCCCATGGAATAGCTATATGGTCGTCAATCATTGTGCCGTTCCAACGAAACTCAGTCGGACCACCGTATGTGCATCCGATTACCTGTCCGGCCCAACCGCCTTTGATCTTGTCCAGAAGTTCACTTTTGGAAATCGTTACTTCATTTTTTTCTGAATAGCCCGTATTGCAGGATAATGTAATCATAAGTACCGACCACATTATGGCTGTTTTAAAGATGTTCTTCATAACTTTAAGTCTTATTTCATGATACAAATATTTTAATTGGATAAACTGACAATCAGTTGCAATCCACATCTATCACTGATATTTCTTCGGCTTTTGGGTTATCAGGTCAATGAAGTAATCCCTTATTTGCTCCCTTTGTTGTTCCGTGACAGTCAGGTATTTATGTTTCCCTTTTTCGTCGGGTGTAAATCGGGTAATCCCTTTATCATCAATACTTATCGTACCTGCAGGTGACTCTCCAAAGAAACCTTTATCTGCTTCAACAACGTAAAGTACCGAGGTCAGGTCCCATGTCTGACGGTCGTAGGGCATCTCCAGATAGGCTTTATATCCTTCAACCAGTGGATTGGGTTCTTTCCCTTTGAAATCATTTTCGATGCTGGAGGCAGGATATAATATTGTTTCACCCAGTTCGAAGGGGGATACCACTATGGGGGTCGGCCACTCCTTGATTACTTTTTGAGCGGCAGGAATATCACAGTTGACATTGAATTCCGAAAAATTTTCGTCCTGAAAATGTCCCATCATAGCGGACAGGATTTTCACTTTCCTGGCGATGAGTTCTTTCCCTGTAAGGGGTGAAAATTCATCTCCCTTGCTGTCCAGAAGCTGGGCAAGGTTAGTAGAAAAACCTACTGAAATAATATCTACCGAATTATCTTCCTGTGATGCTAATATTTTACGGTAGAGGGCTACTGAGGTAGGAAGTGCTTTATAATCCTTCACTGTTCTTTCGAAAGCAGGTTTGCCTTCTTTCTCCATTTGACACACTGCACGTACGAAATTATCCTCATTGTCTTTTTCAGATCCATTGACTACCATTCCTATAGGAATATCGGGATAGCCGTACCATGTATTCATAATATCGATATATTCAACGCAATAAGGACTTTTCTTTGTTGTAGGAATACCAAGTAATTCTATCCTGTCCTGATCCAGGTATTTATATAACATATCCAATGCAAGCGCATCGTCTACATCATTACCCATATCTGTATCGAAGATTATGTCAATCTTTTGCCGGTCAACATCTCCTTTAGTTTTGCCTTCGGAGCATGATAAAAGAAATACGAAGACGATGAATAGCCACAATGTTGTTTGTATAACCTTTCTCATATTGTAGTGTTTTTATTTATTTAAACGCATTGAATTCTCTTATACAAATTTTGCCTGATTACTTCATATCCTTATATACGGGGGAATTTCCATGGCTCTCTGTATTGAGGCTTTATATATTTATTTGCTTCAGCGATGTTGAACGACTTATTCTTATCGTCATATTGTAAAGAGACTCCGCTCATCCTGGCGGCAATATTCCCTAAATGAGCATATTTGGCGCACAAACTCCCTGTTTCTATCGTGCATGCCGTATTCCGGTCTCTTCTTTTCATGCATTCCAGGAAGTTGAACACATGATCTTTGTGGTCCTGATAATCGGCTTTGACAATTTTCCCGGGAACCTTTTCCCTTTCGGGATAAACCTGCCAGTCATCTCTATTGGCCACCAATGTCCCGTTTTTACCGGTAAAGACTAATCCGTAATTTTTACCATACGGGCCGGATTCAATACCGGCATTATTCTCCCAGGTCAGTATATAATCATCAAACTGGTATAATACTGATTGAGTGTCAAAAGTTTCATGCATACCATCCGGGTAGAGAAAATTACCGGCATTGGCCTGTATACTATTGGGCATGGTATGTATTTTCTTCGCCCAAAGTGCCATATCCAACAGATGAACACCCCAGTCGGTCATAAGACCTCCCCCGTAATCCCAGAACATTCTCCATAAGCCGTGAAAACGTTGTCTATTGAATGTCCGTTCCGGGGCAGGCCCCAACCATGTGTCAAAATCAACTCCTTCCGGGATATTTGAATCGGGAACAATTTCGGTTATTGCAGCATAATTGAAGTTGGCATATACATGTATACGGGATATTTCTCCCAATACACCCGAATCCAGGTAATCAATCATTTCTTTCCATAGCTTTGCACTTCTTTGTTGTTGACCTACCTGTACCACCCGCTGATATTTATTCGCTGCTTCGACCATCACATCGCATTCTGCTATCGAATTACTGACCGGTTTCTCAATATACACGTCTTTACCGGCCTTACATGCATCCACAAATTGCAGGCAATGCCAGTGATCGGGCGTTCCGATTATGACTGCATCGATGTCCTTTCGATCGAGGATCCGGCGGTAATCACCATATAGCTCGAATTTCTCTTTCTGCATGGAAGCCAATTCCTTTGCCCGTGACTCCATGACCGATTTATCAATATCACATAATGCCAAACATCGTACTTCATCCGATAGCAGGAAATCCGATAAATTAGCCCATCCCATAGAGCGGCATCCGATTAATGCAACATTAATCTTATCATTCGCGGATACATTAATCGATGCGGCCCTTAAATAGGCGGGCATTGCCAGGCCTGCTGCCACAGTAGAGGATGTTTTCAGGAAAGAACGTCTTGTAATACTCATAATAATAGTGTGCTAATTGTAAATTACGAATCGGGCCATTTCTAAAAGATACAATTGTGTTTTTAATTTATTAATTGATACTAATTGCAAATATATGAACAATATTTATTTGAACAAACGTTTTCGTAATTTTACTTAGTTAAATAAGCTATCTTTGTAGACTTAGTCTCTGCTTATTCCATTATTTCTGTTAGCTTTGTTAAAAAAATAGGATTATGCATCATAAATCGAACATAGTTGATATTGCCGAAAAGTCGGGATTCTCTATTACTACTGTCTCCAGGGTTTTGAACGGCAAGGCAGACAAATACAGGATCAGTAAAGCTACTCAGCAGAAAATAAAGGCTCTGGCGGAGGAGCTGAATTATGTTCCGAATGAATTTGCCCGTAATCTCCGCACCGGTAAAAGTAAAACGATTGCGTTGATTGTTCCTTCTTTAAAAAATCCTTTTTTTGCCGAGATAGCAAGCGTGGTAAATACAGAAGTGAGAAAATACAATTATATAACTATTATCGGAGACAGTGATGACAATATCGAAAATGAAAAAACAGAAGTAATGCATTTGTCATCCAGAAATCTGGATGGAATGATCATTGTTCCTTGCGGGGATGAATGGGGACATCTGGAGAGGATGCAGGAGAAAGGACTTCCGTTGATCTGTATTGACAGGTATTTTGAAGGGTTGGATCTCTCCTTTGTTTCTTCGGACAATTATGAAGGTGCCTATTCAGCATCTAAATATCTGATTGAGCACGGTCATACTTCTATTGCCTGTATCCAGGGGGTCAGACACTCAACCCCTAATATCCAACGGGTAAGAGGTTTTGTGGATGCCATGATTAATTCCGGTATCACTTCATATACGGTGACCGGAGATGCTTTCAGTGAACAGAACGGATATCTGGAAACAAAGCTGTTGCTCCGGCAAAAAGTGAGACCTACTGCTATATTTGCCTTTAGCAATACTATCGCTATGGGATGTATAAAAGCGCTTAAAGAGGAGAAGGTGAAAGTACCGGAAGATATATCACTGCTTACATTTGACGATAATCCATACCTTAATTATATAGAGCCTCCGCTTACCTGTATATCGCAACCAGTGGAAGATATTTGCAAAATAGCTGTGAAGATACTGTTTTCCAATATACTGGAGCATGATACTTCTCCCAAACATGTTCTGTTAAAAACCCAGTTGAAAGTGAAAGCATCGGTAAGGAATTTAGGTCGTCCACTATAAGGTGGGAAGGTGGAAAAGTCAATTAAAAATTAAGTCTCAAATCCGACATCTCAAAATCGAAAGAGGTTTAGTCTGCCGTTCTGCTCAAAAAATACCGGAGATGAATTTTGTATGTGCATTGTTTTGCTTACTTTTGAATCCTCTAAAATATATTTGTTTTTATGTCAGGAAAGATCAGAGCTGCCGTAGTAGGCTACGGAAATATAGGAAAATATGTGGTGGAGGCGTTGCAATCGTCCCCCGATCTTGAAATTGCCGGAATTGTCCGTCGCGATGCCGCGAATATTCCCGCCGAGTTGAAAGAATATGATGTGGTAAATTCCATATCGCAACTCGAAGATGTGGATGTGGCGATACTTTGTACCCCTACGAGAAGTGTAGAGAAATTTGCATTGGAATGTCTGGAGTTAGGTGTCAATACGGTAGATAGTTTCGATATCCACGGTCAGATAGTACAATTGCGAGAATCGCTCGATGGAGCAGCAAAGAAGCACAACGCCGTTTCCATTATTTCGGCCGGATGGGATCCGGGAAGTGACTCGGTGATCCGTACCCTTATGGAAGCGATGGCACCACGTGGGATAACCTATACCAATTTCGGGCCGGGCATGAGTATGGGGCATACCGTGGCCGTAAAGGCTATCGATGGTGTAAAAGCGGCCCTTTCTATGACTATCCCTACAGGCACAGGCGTACATCGCAGAATGGTCTATATTGAACTGGAAAAAGGACATGACTTTCAAACGGTAGCACAGGCTATTAAAGCCGATGATTACTTTGTCCATGACGAAACCCATGTTTTTCAGGTGGAGGATGTGGAAGCCCTCAAGGATATGGGACACGGCGTGCTGATGGAACGCAAAGGCGTTTCGGGGAATACACAGAATCAATTGTTTAAGTTCGATATGCGTATCAATAACCCCGCACTCACAGCACAGGTGCTTGTAGCTGTAGCTCGTGCGTCGATGAAACAACAACCGGGAGCCTATACCATGATTGAAATTCCTGTAGTGGATCTCTTGCCGGGAGAAAAAGAGGCGTGGATCAGGAAATTGGTATAAGTCAATGTAATAATGTGACAAACAACGTTCAACGGAATGAAACATAATTAAATTTGCCAATCCCGATAAGTCGGGGACAAGGTGTCTCGATTTATCAGGATTATCATATCATCACATCAGTAAATTATCACATCATCACATTTTTCCTTATCTTTGTCGAAAATATCAATTCTGATGGACATATTACTCACTGTAACCTGGAATGTAGATCCCACACTTTTTACCGTTTTTGGGCGCGAAATTCGGTGGTATGGCCTTTTATGGGTCATAGGGTTGATTGTTGCCGTGTATATGGTGCAGCGTATCTTTAAGCGTGAAGATCTTCCTGAAAAGTGGTTCGATTCGCTTTTCTTTTATATGATCGTCGGTATTATCGCAGGAGCCCGCCTGGGGCATTGCCTTTTTTATGAACCGGCTTATTATCTCGCCAATCCCGTTGAGATACTGAAGGTATGGGAAGGTGGCCTGGCAAGCCATGGGGGAGTGATCGGAATTATTATTGCCGTCTGGCTCTATTCGAGGAAGGTGACCAAACTCAGTATGTTGTGGACGTTCGACCGGGTGATGGTGCCGACGGGATTTACCGCTGCAATGATCCGTTTCGGAAACCTGATGAATCACGAGATCTATGGAGGTCCGACCGATCAGCCGTGGGGATTCCGGTTTGTAACTAATCTCCACCAATGGATGCAGGGTGCTGAACCGGTTTATTCACAACCGTCGCATCCCACGCAGATATACGAAGGGTTGGCCTATCTGGTTGTTTTTGCCGTCACCGTGTATATGTACTGGAAAACAGATGCCAAAGATAGAAAAGGATTGATTACCGGCGTAGGTATCCTGCTGATTTTCCTGTTCCGTTTTTTCGTGGAATTTCTCAAGAATGTACAGGTCGAATCTGAAATAGCCATGCGTGATAATACCGGCCTGATCTTAGGTCAATGGTTGAGTATTCCCTTTATTATCTGGGGTATATGGCTGATATGGAACGCCTTGCGAAGACCAGCTCAGGTAGCAGATACTCCAAAGCAATCTCAAATGGCACAGCCCAGACCAAAGAAAAAAAAATGATTTGCTGATTTAGCGATTTGTTGATTTGATGATTGAGACTAAAGCGGGACAAGTCATGTCAATGAGACTAATAAAGAACGACATTTGTAATTAGTCATTAGTAATTGGTAATTAGTAATTTATTAACATGTTGATTTGTTGATTAATTAGGGAATACGAAATATATGTACAAGCCGATTGAAGTAACAGAAGATATTTTTTATGTGGGTGTGAACGACCGCACCAAACATCTTTTTGAGAGTCTATGGCCCTTGCCGCAAGGTGTTTCTTATAACTCTTATATTGTCAGGGATGAAAAAACTACACTGATCGATACCGTCGATATTTGCTATTCAGATCTTTTTATGCGTAAGATCCGGTCAGTGTTGGGTGATAATCCCATCGACTATCTCGTGGTGAACCATATGGAGCCCGACCATTCCGGTTCCATCGAATTCCTTGTCTCCAGATATCCGAATATCCAGATCGTAGGGAACAAGCGAACCCTTGAAATGCTGAAAGGTTTTTACGGGATAGTGGATAACGTGGTTGAAGTGAAAGATATGGATGAGATGAGTCTGGGAAAGCGTACGCTCCAGTTTTACATGACTCCTATGGTGCACTGGCCGGAGACAATGATGACCTATGTCAGGGAGAGCAGAACCTTGTTTAGTGCTGATGCCTTTGGTACCTTCGGCACACTCGACGGTGGGGTGTTAGACAGGCAGCTTTGTCCTGAAAGGTATCGTGACGAGATGATCCGTTATTACTCCAATATCGTGGGAAAATTCGGCTCCCCTGTGCAAACGGCCCTGAAAAAACTGGCCAATGTGGGTATCGACGCTATCTGTTCCACCCACGGTCCCGTATGGACGATCCCGGAAAATATAGCCGGTGTGATTGCCTTGTATGATCGGTTAAGCCGTTATGATGCCGAAGAAGGACTGGTCATTGCCTACGGAAGTATGTATGGCCACACCGAAGAGTTGGCTGAGATCATTGCCGGCGAAGCTGCTGAAAACGGGGTAAAGAGCATTGTGATGCACAATGTGTCGAAAAGCCATGAGTCGGATATCCTTCGTGATGCGTTTAAATACAAAGGATTGATCATCGGATCACCTACCTATAACAATAAATTGTACCCTGCGGTTGACAGTTTGATTTCCGCCCTGCAAAACCGCGGACTGAAGAATCGATTCTTCGGTTATTTCGGTGGTTTTACCTGGGCCGACGCCACCGCCAGACAATTTGAGGCTTTTGCCGGAGCAATGGAATTCGAAACAGTGGCTGAGCCTGTAATCATGAAGCAGGCTATGCTGGCCGACGTAGTGGAGAAAGCCCGCAATCTGGGTCGTACCATGGCGCAGAAGCTGACTTCAGGTACAGAAGTAGTTTCACAATACGTCTAACTGTCAATAAATATAGAAACATGAGACTTATCATTCAGCCCGATGCCGATCAGATGGCACAATGGGCAGCCAATTACATTGCAGCAAAGATCAATAGTGCAAAACCGACGACAGAGAAGCCTTTCAAATTGGGATTGCCGACCGGATCATCACCTTTGAAGACCTACAAGGCTTTGATCAAATTGTATGAAACAGGACAGGTATCATTTGAGAACGTGATTACGTTTAATATGGATGAGTATATCGGTTTGCCGGCAGACCACCCGCAAAGTTACCACACTTTTATGTGGGATAATTTTTTCAGTCATATCGATATTAAAAAGGAGAATGTATATATCCTCGACGGAATGGCAGAAGATCCGGAAGCTGAATGTGCCGCATATGAACTGGCCATAGCAGAGGCGGGAGGTATCGACCTTTTCCTTGGTGGGATCGGCCCCGATGGGCATATCGCCTTCAACGAACCCGGCTCTTCGCTTAGTTCGCGTACACGTGTGAAAACGCTTACCACCGATACGGTGATTGCCAACTCCAGATTTTTTGATAACGATGTGAACAAGGTACCCAAAACAGCGCTGACAGTAGGAGTAGGTACTGTACTTGATGCCAGGGAAGTGCTTATCCTCGTCAACGGACATCATAAGGCCCGTGCGCTATATCACGCTGTGGAAGGATCTATTAACCAGATGTGGACGATCAGTGCCTTGCAATTGCATGAAAAAGGGATCATTGTTTGCGATTACGATGCCTGCGCCGAACTGAAAGTGGGTACTTACAAGTATTTTCTCGATATCGAACATGATAATCTGAATCCGGATTCGCTACTGTAGTGTATTGGTTGGTACATTGCCAATTCTATATAACCGCTACCGTTTAGAAGATAAAAAGTGTGGGCTCCTGCCTGCACTTTTTTCTTGATACCTTAACGTTTTTTACTTGATCTTTAACAAGTTCCGTCGATTATTAAGTGAACAAGACCCGTTTATTGTTTGTTTACCGAGAAATCACAGTATCAATCGCACAGAAAAATGAACAAGGTAAAAAATATATTTCGTCTGCTTCCGGGCCTGCTGTTTCTGCTAATTCCTTTTCTCCTTTTTTCGGAAAACAGGAAAAGCGAAACAGAGATAAAAGTGGTCGATTTCAAACAACTTCAACCTTTGTTGGAACAAGAGGACGACACTATATATGTGGTGAATTTCTGGGCCACATGGTGTGCTCCCTGTCTCAAAGAGATTCCTTATTTTGAAGAATTCGGCGAAAAGTACCGTGACAGGAATGTAAAGGTGCTTATGGTAAGCCTCGATATGCGTAGCCAGTTAGAAACGAAACTGATCCCCTTTATTGAAAAGGAGAAGATGAAGAATGAGGTCATTCTTTTGGATGATCCCAGGTTCAATGATTGGATACCTTTGGTGGACAAGAGCTGGACCGGTGCTATACCTGCTACGCTTATCTATGGGAACGGGTTCAGGAAATTTTATCCGAAAGAACTCACCTTGGCTGAACTGGAAGAGATTGTACAACCTCTATTGGCTAATTAACATTTTAAATGACAGTAACAATGAAACAGTTTTTAATTTTATCAGTTTTGACGTTGAGCGCATTATCGTTGAACGCGCAACCTATCGCGGTCGGTTCCGTTGCCCCCGATTTCTCACTGAAGAATATCGACGGTACGACCGTCTCTTTGTCCGATTACGCAAATGAGAAAGGGGTGATGGTGATCTTCTCCTGTAACCCTTGTCCTTATGTGCAGGCTTACGAAGACCGTATGATCGCTTTGCATAATGAGTTTGCTCCACAGGGAGTTCCGGTGGTGTATATCAACCCGAACGATCCGGTACAATCACCTGCCGACTCTTTTGAAGAGATGAAAAAAAGGGCTGCTGAAAAGAACTTCCCTTTCCCTTACCTGGTGGATGAAGGACAACAGGTATATCCGGCATACGGTGCTACCCGCACTCCGGAGATCTTCCTGTTAAAAAATGAAGGTAATGGACGGTTTGTGGTAGTTTATACCGGAACCGTGGATGATAATTATCAGGATCCAGCGGCTGTGACCGCTCCGTATGCAGCGAATGCAGTACGTGCTTTACTGGCCGGTAATAACCCCGATCCTGCAACAACAGTAGCGATTGGTTGCACTATAAAGCCAAAGGGATAATAGTTTTGGGTTATTAGAACGCAGAATAAATAATGCGGAATTTTATCCGCCGGATTGCAATCCTCCTTTCGGGAAGTATGCAGGTTCCGGCGGATTTTTTGCTTTTTTCAATAGCCGATGTTCGCCTTCAATTTTTTAAAGTTTACTTTATTTGATGACATTCAGTTATTCTTGTCTTTCGGCTTAATACCACAGGCCTCTCCTGTGGGTTCATCTTTGGAACGATACCATATATCGTTGTAATCATCAGGGCGCCTGCGGAATTTTGCCAGGATATAGGAGCATGACGGGATTACCTGATATCCATTCTCCCGTGCATAATTGACCATCTCATTGAATAATCTTCCGGCAATACCTTGCCCTTCCAGTTCTGGACGTACGCCTGTATGATAGGCGTTCAGCAGATTATCTTTTATTTCGAAATCCAGTTCAGCGACCTGCCGCCCTTCCTGTTCAATGAAAAAACTACCCCGGTTACTGTTGTCTATTCTGAATTGTATATCCATATCATTCAATTTTAATTGTGACCTGTTTGTGACCTACTTTATTAAAACATATTCCTCTTCTGATTTGTTGAGTCGTAAAATGCTTTACTTGTTAAGCAAGGAAAAAAGATTGAACCAGTACGGAGTTTGTGGAAATGTTAAAAATGATATCCTTGTGAGTTGAAAATGAGATTTTTGTAATTTTATTCGAAAAATACTATGAAAAAAGATATTATTTTTTGTGTAGAATGAACAAAAATGCATTACTTTTGTTTTTGAAATATAAATAAAGACAAAACGATAGTGAGAATATTTTTACAAGATACAGCCGCAACAATATGTAACACTTCAGTAAAAAGGGGATGTTGCATGTGTATGTGTATGGACATGTGTATGTCCTTCAGGCGATGTTGTGTCGGAGTAGAATAAAAGAACAATAGAATATATTACGTTAATATAGAACTCTCCTGGTACAATAAAATATCAGGAGAGTTTTTTTATCTTAGGGTTAGAGTCAATTAAAAAAATCAAATGAATAAATATTTTATCCAATATAACGATAATACTTGTACTACATGTTGTATGACGATGTGTTGCTGTATGGCTATGTGTATGGTCAGGAATCATATCGTATTGGATAGGGGAAAATAGTATTATAATAAAAACATAAAACATAAAAAACTCCACCGATACGGCTTCGGTGGAGTTTTTTTTTTGCTCAATATTAATTATTAAAAAAACGAATGACAATGAAAAGATTTGGATTTATTAGGTTATCATTAGTAGTTGCTGTATTGTTTTCTACAAACGCTATAGCTCAGCAGAATTCCAGGGAAGTGATATACATTAAGAGTGCACGGTTTGCCATATCTCTAATAGAAAAATGGGCTTCTGAGTATGAAAAAGTGAACTCCCAAATAGAAATTAAGTTTGCGGAAGGGCAATCATCCGATGAAGATATCGATTTAAGCTTTATTACTTCCATCAATGAAGAGGGGGCTGAAAATGAAAATCAGATTGTATCATATACCGGACGATATGCTTTGCTTCCGGTTACCAATGCAGAAAATCCATTGTTAAACGAACTCAATCGTAAAAGATTGAACGGTAAAAGATTGGAGAGTCTGTTCTTTGATAACGATATTCTCGATGAATATTCCGATTCGGCGAATAAGCAGAAACATGATATAACTATCTATTCGGGCACCAATACCAATTCCTTTGCTGGAGCCTTTGCCTCTCACTTCGGATATTCTGCGGCTGATATCAGAGGACGAAAAATATCCGGCGACGATATTTTTCTTATAAATGCCATACAGAAAGATAATACGGGCATCACGTTTAATAATCTCAGCTATATCTTCGATATTGACACACGTGGATTGAAAAATGGCTTAGCCCTTATTCCGTTGGATATAAAAAAAGAACAACGTGAAATATTGCAGGAAGCCGATATCGACAAGACAATAGCCCTGCTCGAAAAAGAAAGCATATCACTTATTCCTGTTGAAAATATCGGATTCGTTTATGAGGAGAATAATGTTCAGGCAAAAAGATTTTTGAAATGGATCCTCTCCGAAGGACAGAAATACAATCAGGAATACGGTTTTCTTAAGGCAGAAGAGACCATTTTGTCTGCACAGTTGAAGGAGATTGAGGATTTGCTTCTGACAGCTACTTACTGAAGTGTTTGAAAATAAGAAATATATAAAATCATTCGTTGCAACAAAAAGATAAGCGCTCCCATTAGCCAATTGCAGTCGGACGCGGAAGCGCTTATATTCACTCTAAAAAAATTAGAATATGACAAATGTATCACTTTTTTACAGGAACAGAAGATTATCCCTCATATTAAAAAAAGGTATTTACGTTTTTTTAATCCTTCTTTTGTGTTCTTTCAGTACTTATGGGCAGGAAACCATACGGGGTACAGTCGTTGATAAAGAGAATCATCCGCTTCCCGGAGTTGCTGTTGCTATAAAATCGACCACTATCGGAACAGCAACCGATATAGACGGGAATTTCAGTTTTACCACAGACCAATCGCTTCCGCTTACATTGACAATTAACCTTTTGGGTTATAAGACACAGGAAATCGATGTATATGAGGCAAATGAAATCATAAGGGTAATATTGTCGGAAGATATTAATTATCTCGACGAAGTGGTTGTGGTAGGTTATGGTACAGCCAAAAAGTCCAGTTATACCGGATCGGTCGCTGTGGTTGGAGCCAGAGAATTGGAAAAACTGGAAATCACTTCTGTCGGGAAGGCTTTACAGGGGACGGTCCCGGGACTTCAGTCAGTTTCTTCCGCGGGTCAGCCCGGTAGCGATGCTTCGCTGTATGTGCGCGGGATAGGCTCAGTCAATGCTTCCACATCGCCTCTGTATGTTGTGGATGGTGTTCCCGGAGCAAATCCCAATCAGATAAGCGGGAAAGATATTCAGTCGATATCGATACTGAAGGATGCTACTGCAAGTGCCCTTTATGGATCGAGAGGCGCTAATGGTGTAATCGTTATCACCACTAAATCGGGAAATCTCAACACGAAACCGGTAGTCAATTTTTCGAGTAGTGTGGGGTTTACGAGCCGCGCCGTCAAAGACTACGAGTATCTCTCTGCAAACGAATATTACGAATTGCAATGGGAGGCCATCCGCAATACCCAGTCAGACCAGGGTAGAACTGCTGCAGAAGCTGCTCAATATGCGACCGATTACCTCGTTGACGGTGCACTTAAAGTGAATATCTACGGCCCTCAGTATCCTAAGCCTGTCGGTACGGACGGAAAATTGGTTGCCGGAGCAACGCCGTTATGGAATGACGACTGGGGTAAAGCCATCTCACGACTCGGAATACGTCAGCAATACGATCTGAGTGTCAGTGGTGGAAGTGCTAATACAAGATATTTCCTGTCAGGAGGGTATTTAAATGAAGAAGGATGGATAAGAACTGCTGAATACGAACGTTTCAATTTCCGTACAAACATACAATCGAAGATCAATAACTGGTTCGAGATCGGTGGGAATGCCTCACTTTCGTCGGGTTATCAAAGATCTCCTAACCAAAGTGACAGTAACACGGGAAACTTTGCCAATTTCCAGCGCCTTATTTCAAACATTTATCCGGTTTATGAACGTAATCCCGATGGTTCGTACGTGTTGGACGAAAACGGGAATAAAAAATGGGATTATGGCATATGGCGCCCGACTACGGCTGCCAGCGGAGTGAATATCCTTGGAAATGCGGAACATGCCATATCGGGTAGTAAAACAGAGGCTGCATTGCTTAGCACAAACTTCAATATCACTTTTCTACCCGGTTTATTGTGGAAGACGACAGCAAGTGTCGATTACAGGACAGGAAGTTCGCACTCTTATTCCCATTCCTATTACAGCACGGGGGTAATATCCGAAGGTGCAGGCACTGCCAGCAGGAGCGCAAGCCGCACACTTAACTATACGGTAAACAGTTTTATCGATTATAGCTTTGGCCTGGGTAAATCACATTCCTTTAATCTCCTCGCCGGACCGGAGGTATATGTAAATAATATAACATCATTGTCAGGAAGCCGCACCGGCTTCCAGGTACTGGGAAAAACCGAACCTTCGGCAGGTTCCACAAGCGGCATCTTCTACGGAACTTCCGACAATTACCGGTTGGCAAGTTGGTTGAGTAAACTGGATTACAATCTTCTTGATCGTTATCATTTCTCTGCCAGTTACCGCCGTGATGGCTCTTCACGTTTTAGTAAGGAGTCGCGCTGGGGTAATTTCTGGTCGGTGGGCGCCGCCTGGAATGTGAAGAGGGAAAATTTCCTGCAGCATGTGAGGGATATCGACAACCTAAACCTTCGTTTCAGCTACGGAGCACAAGGTAACGACAATGTGGGTAATTATGCTTACGGCGGTTTTTATGAGATCTATAACAGTCTGGATATGCTGGGATTATTGCCGTCTGAGCTTCCAACGCCCGAATTGAAATGGGAAACAAACTTAAATCTCAATTTCGGGATAGATATTTCCCTGTTCGAGAACCGGTTGATCGCCCAGATCGATGTGTATAACCGGCAATCGAAAGACTTGCTGTTTGAAAAACCGCTTTCTCCTTCCACCGGTTATAGCGGCATCAATGCCAATATCGGTTCATTGAGCAACAGAGGTATCGACGGGCAGATAACCGGTACTCCTATCCGGAATAAAGATTTCAATTGGGATATTACTCTCAACTTCGGACATTATACCAATAAAATAACCAAATTGCCCCAGGAAGAAATACTTACAGGTTCGATAGGACAATTCGGAAATACCAAGAAAATGGTAGAAGGTGGCTCGGTCTATGACTTTTATATCAAGGAATGGGCGGGAGTCAATCCTGAAAATGGGAAAGCCACATGGTATAAAGATATTGTTGACGAAAATGGAAATGTAACCGGACGGACTACCACCGAAGATCAGACAGAAGCCACGCAGTATTTCCAGGGAAGTTCATTGCCTGATTTTTATGGTGGTTTGAACAACCGGATTTCCTATAAAGGATTTGAACTGTCATTCCTTTTGTCGTACAGTATAGGAGGTAAGATATTTGATGGCGACCAACCGTTTATCATGCATCTGGGATATGCGCCCGGCCGGAACTGGTCGAAAGAAGCACATACGCGTTGGACGCCGGAAAACAGGGATACCGATTTTCCCCGCCTCTCTTATGTCTCCGACCCGTGGAATACAATTCCATCGACTCGATTTCTGTATAGCGCTACATATGCGCGCCTGAGAAATGTTGTTTTTTCCTATTCATTCCCACAGCAATTATTATCGAACTGGAATTTATCGGATCTGAGACTGTATCTCACTGGTGATAATATTCTGACTTTCTTCGGCCATAAGGGATTGGATCCCGAGCAAACCGTTTCCGGTTCGACATTCTACCGTTATCCCGCACAAAAATCATATTCACTGGGAATTAATGTGTCATTTTAATTAAGATAAGATTATGAAGCAGAAATTTATATACATACTGGTCACTTTGTCATTATTTACGTCGACTTTATTTACGTCGTGCAGCGACAGTTTTTTCGAGACTTCTCCGGCAACCCTGATTACTACACCGGAGGTTTTCTCTTCCGAGGACAATATCGATGCCTTTATTAACGGGGCGATTCGTTATTTGATGGAAAACAGTACATCCCAGGATAATCCGGGACTTCCTGCCATTTTTCTTACACATGAAGTAATGGGTGAAGATGCTTTTGCACGTGACGGGCGTTATGGATTTCGTGATTCATATCCATACCGTGATCCGTTTGATAATACGACAAGACGGGCTTTGTTCTTCTGGACTTTACAATACACATCGATTGATCATGCAAACAATATAATTGCCAATATTGATATCGATGAGAGTACAAAACAGAGTATAAAACATCTCAAAGGACAGGCTTATGCTTTACGCGCATACAATTATTTAAACCTGGTACGTCAGTATCAGTTTACATATGTGAAAGATGCGAATACAAAAGCTATTCCCGTCTATACCGAGCCTACGACTCCCAATACCAACCCCAATCCCCTGTCGACAGTCAGTGAGGTATATGATTTGATTATTAAAGATCTGACGGAGGCGGAGAAACTGCTTCCAGGATTTGAACGTACAGTGAAGAACCGTCCCGATATTAACGTGGTGTACGGATTATTTGCCCGTACCTATCTTACGCTTGAAAATTGGGAACTTGCAGCCGAGTACGCAGCCAGGGCCCGTGCAGGCTATCCTGTTATGACGCCTGAACAATATACCGGAGGATTTAATGATGTGAGTAATCCGGAATGGATCTGGGGGCATCCGCAAACCCAGACTCAGAACAAGGGAGGCGCGTCATATCTGGCATATATAGAAACAACGCCTTACACCACAGATGCAAACGGAACGAATCTTTATTACGGTTACAACAGCATCATGCCTGATCCCCATTTTATAGCTCTGTTTGACGATGGGGATATACGTAAATCGCTTTTCGAGATAGCCACGCAACCGGCAGAGGCACTGTATAGGCATTACAGGTATAAGAAATTCAGGAATAAATATCCTAATCACGACGGGCATATTGTTCTGATGCGCTCTTCGGAAGTATTACTTATTGAGGCTGAAAGCAAAGCCCGGTTGAATGATGTGAATGGTGCCGTTGGAACGCTGAATGAATTGCGCCGCAACAGAAATCTTTCCGATCTGTCGGCAACCGATTTTGACAAGGAGGGTATCATCGATGAAATACTGCTTGAACGTCGGCGTGAACTCTGGGGCGAAGGTTTCCGCCTGTATGATATTCTGCGCTTACAAACAGCTCCTGTCCGTCGGGAGACAACGGAGACTTTTGTAGATGATGAGGGTAGAACGGTGTCTGTAAGAGGACATTGGATCACCAGATTCCCCGATGGTACCGATTTAGTGCCTAACAGTAAGTATTATCTTTTCCCTATTCCATTAAACGAGATCAATAACAATCCTAATTTAGATCTGTGAATTCAAGATTTAAGATTCAAAATTCAAAATTTTTAGTTTTGGTCCTTAACTCTTAGTTCTAGAAACGTTTATATACAAACAAGAAAAATTAATCATATGAAGAAGTATTTATTATTAATCGTGATAGCTTTTGTAGCATTTTCATGCAAGCAGCAAAGCAGCAATAATCTGATCCTCAACGGTAGTGTTGAGGGAGTACAATCCGGTACGGTCTATTTGCAGAAATTCAGTAACAAAACATTTTTTGTAATAGACTCAGCAGCAATAACAGACGGGAAATTCCACCTTTCCAAAGATATACCACTTCCTGAGATTTACGGATTAACATTAGATACATTGAAAAATTCCTTTCTCGTCTTTTTCGATGAAAATCCGGTGACGCTACATCTTGATTCTTCGCGTTATTACCGTAATACAAAAGTAGAAGGTTCGGAGTTGCACGATTTGTTTGTGGAATACAAAGCGCAACGCCATGTGAAGATCGACTCGTTTATCCGTCAACATCCTGCTTCACTGGTATCGGCTTATGCCCTTTATCGCGATTTTTCCTACCGGTTGTCACCTGAAGAGATCAGGTCAAATATTGAATTGCTTGATCCTTCTTTATGGAAAACGCCATACGTACAAACATTGGAAGAACTGATAAGTACTCTCGAAGTGGTAGCGATCGGTAAGCAAGCACCCGATTTTACGGTAAATGATACGGAAGGGAATGCAGTAAAACTTTCGGACTATTTGGGCGAAGAATATGTGCTGCTTGACTTCTGGGCATCGTGGTGCGGACCTTGTCGTAGAGCAAATCCGGGTAAAGTGGCCGCGTATGCTAAATATAAGGACAAAGGTCTTGACGTTTTTTCTGTATCACTTGACAAAAGCAGGGAGAGATGGTTGGAAGCCATTGAAAAAGATAACCTCACATGGACGCATACTTCCGACTTGTTACATTGGGATAGCGAACCGGCAAAATTATACGGTGTAAGAGCTATTCCTGCCAATTTCCTGATAGATAAAAACGGTACTATCGTTGCCAAAAACCTGAAAGGGGAAGACCTGGATAAAACATTGGATGATCTGTTGACAGTTGACAATTGACAGTTGACAATTGACAGTTGACAATTGATAATTGATAATTGACAGGTGATAATCAGTGAATCAGTGAATCATCAAATCGTCAAATTAAAAAAATGTCTTAGTTCTTGTATTTAAATTATTAATCGTATGAAAAATGTATTCACTATAATTGTTATTTCGTTTGTTGTACTGTCAACGGTTCATGTCAGGGCAGAGAAAACTGATTATTTCTTTGCGCCGGAAATAATATTCGATTCAACAATTCCGACTCCGGAAGAGTTTTTAGGTTATGAGATCGGTAGCAGGATTACCGAACACAGCCGGATCAATGCATATTACGAGAAACTCGCCGAACTATCCGACAGGACTTCTCTGATAGAGATCGGGCAAACGCATGAAAAGCGTAAGCTGTATGTACTGATCGTTTCATCACCCGAAAATATAAAAAATCTCGACAGGTATAAAGAAGCCCGCCAGAGAGTTCGCCAGGGAGAAAAGCCGGACAGACCGCTGATCGTCTTCCTGGGAAATACGGTGCATGGCAATGAAATTTCTTCTTCAGAAGCAGCGTTATTGTCGGCTTACTATTATGTAGCAGCACAAAACGATTTCGTAAAGAAACAACTTGAAGAGGGAATCTATTTTATCGATCCCGTCCGCAATCCCGACGGACAGGAGCGCTTCGCCTCATGGGTGAACTCCAATACAAGTGTAAATACCTGTAATATTTCCCAGTTCGACCGTGAACATACAGAGGGTTGGCCCAGAGGCCGCGGCAACCACTATTGGTTTGACCTCAATCGCGATTGGGTGAATATCGTGCATCCCGAAAGTAAGGCCCGGGTCGCGTTTTATCAGGATTGGCTGCCTCATGTGCAGGCTGACCATCATGAAATGGGGACAAACAGTACCTTCTTTTTCGAACCGACTGATCCTGATGGGAATGAGAGCCGCTTTGTTCCGCAATCAACCTATCAGCTTAACCGGCTTTTTGCAGATCATTACGCCAAAGCACTGGATAAAGTCGGTTCTTTTTATTATACAAAAGAATCTTACGACAATAAAAACCCGAATTTCGGTTCTACTTATCCCGATTATAACGGAGGTGTGGGAATCCTTTTTGAGCAAGGGTCGTCGAGAGGTCTGAAACAGGAATCGGATAACGGGATCGTAACGCTTCCCTTTACCGTAAGGAACCAGTTGGTAACAAGCATTGCGACGGTTGATGCGGCTATAGCGCATAGAGAGGCTTTGTTTGATCTTCAGAAGGAATTTTTTACCCCGCTCCGGGGAAGGGAGGCTTCGAAATCATATATTATCGGTGATAGTTATGATTTGTCCCGATTGCATAAATTCGTTCAGTTGCTGCTCGACCACCGACTGGAAGTATATGAAAATTCAAACGACGTCACGATAGATAGCGTGAAATATGAAAAGGGGAAATCCTATCTCATTCCGGCAGGACAAGCTAACAGCGCATTGGTGGGAATTATTTTCGACGATATAAAAGATTATGAAGATGCTTCAAAGTTAGGTTATGGAGCCGGTTTTTCCGTCGCTTATTCCACCGGGCTTTCTTATAATGTAACAACCTCTTCGCCACGGGGAGCAAGGATACAGGCATTACCGCAAGTATATACCGGCAGTTTGCAACCGTCGGAATATGCCTACCTGGTGGATTATCGCGACTCAAAAAGCCAACAATTGCTTTTCAGGCTTTTGGAGAAAGATATTCTGGTTAAATCGGCCTTTAAACCGTTCTCCATAAGTACGGATAAAGGCGTGAAGGATTTCTCTTATGGTAGTCTGCTTATTCCCGTAAAAAATCAAACCACCTCTTCCTCCGAATTATATGCGATATTGAAAGAACTGGCGGAACAGGAAAAAATTGATATTATTCCTGTCTCTACAGGCCTTAATGTGAAGGGAGTCGACCTGGGTAGCAGTGCTTTCAAGCGGATAGAAAAACCGAAAGTACTGGTAGTGACCGGCGGCGATGTATCATCGCTTGAAGCCGGCGAAGTGTGGCATCTGTTCGACCAGCAATTAAAATATCCGTTGGTACGCGTCGACTTTAATGTTTTCGGACGGGTTCCTCTGCATGAATTCAACCGGATTGTCTTTGTAAGCGGCAATTATTCGTTTTTGAATGAATCGGATATTGACAACGTAAAAAACTGGGTTAGAAACGGAGGTGTGCTGATCACCCTTAACGGAGCTTCCCGGTGGGCAATAACCAATAAAGTTGTTACTGCGAGATTTGCAGAGAGACCTGATACTGCCGCACAAAAGCAGGATGTAAATATCCGCTCCCGCTCGTTTGAAAGATTTGCCACATCCATATTTCAGACTAAAATAGACCTGGAACATCCCCTGGCTTTCGGGCTGACAAGCGCGAAACTGCCGGTAGTACGGGAAAGCGCCTTGTTTCTTGCTCCTTCATCCAATGCGGTGTCAGTATATACTGACGATCCCTTGCTCAATGGTTATATCTCTGCCGAACATCTGGAGAGGCTGAAAAATTCTGCCTCTATTCTGGCTTATAACTCCGGCAGGGGGAGTGTGATCCTCTTTGCCGAAGATCCGTTGTTCCGTGGAATATGGGATGGAACGAGCCGCACTTTTGTGAATGCGGTTCTATTCGGAAATAATATTTCCGGAAGATAGTGCTGCTGGTTTTCTTTCTGTTTCTTGTAAATAAATCCGTAATGAAATAATGAACCACAATATGCTGGAGAAACTGTTTAAGCGCAATAACCTGTTCATGCATTATGCTGAAAAGATATATTGAAAATTTATCGCTGGTTTTGACATTATCATTGTTGGCCGTATATGCAGGCAATGATAAATCCGGTAAAAAGAAATGATATGCAAATCAATATAATTATTACCGCTGTATGTATTGTTTTTGCCACAGGCAGCTGTACAGGATCAACTGTCAGTGATAAGACTGTGTCATTTCAAAACAAGGAATATATACTTTCGGATTATACGGATGTACATAAAATTTCACACGACTCCGTATTACCGCTGGATGGGGCGGCAAAATCAGAACGAAGGTTGGATATCAAAAATTCGCCTTACTTCACGTCCTATGATTTTTACAATATGGAAAGTGAGGGAACCCTTGTGCTGTTGAAGAATTTTAAAACGATCCAACAGGCTACAGAGGTCACCTGTGGTCCCGCATGTGTGCTTATGGTACTGGAATATTTCGGTAAAAAGGGGAATTACAATGAGAAAATGCTGAAAGAATTACAGGGTACTGACCAGGATACCACTTATCTGAGGCATTTGCTGAACATTTTTGAGGCGGTCGGAGGATTTAAATATGTTTCTACATTCGACTATAAGAAAAAGGAAGATACTCCCCAAAATTTATTCCCTGATTATTTGAAACGTGATATTCCCGTTATTGTCGGCTCCAACGAATGGGAAGGGCATTGGCAGGTGGTAATCGGTTACGATACGATGGGGACGGAAACAAAAGCAGATGATATACTTATTTTAGCCGACCCATACGATACAACCGATCATAATCAAGACGGATATATTATCCGTTCGTTTTGTCGATTTTATGAGGATAATTGGAAAAACCGGTATGATCCTGATTTTGACCGGGGGCTTTTTCTTGCTGAATGGCCGGAGTAAAAAAGATTGTTTAGTAGGCGATATAAACACACTGAAAGAAGTAGAAGAGATAAAGCCATTGGAAGAAGAAAAACCCTCATTGGGCGGTAGATCAAGTGATGTAGGAGATGTATTTTCTCTTACGGCTATCGACCTGTATGCCAATCCAAAATTGATTGAAGCGGCCAAAGCGGAGTTTGAAGAACGAAGGGGTAAAGATTTCACCTATGTTTCTTTACCTGGAGACCGTGCTCCTGCCCTGGATTACCGGGTGAAAAAATAAATTCACCAAATAATTGACGAATAAAAAATTAAAAAAAAGTATTGTGAAACAAATAGTAAGAAAAGGGTCTTTCTGTAGAATGATAATAATAACGGCATTCATTATTTCTTCCCAGTTTTCCATCCCTGCACAAGAGACGATGAAAAAAGAAGCCGTTCTGGAAAAAGTAAATCAGATAGACAGTTATGTGCGTCAGATAAGAGGTTATTTGCATGAACGTCCGGAATTATCTGCTCAGGAATTCGAAACCAGTCGCTTTCTTCAGGAAGAAGTAGAGAAACTGGGGTTGTCCGTCACAAAAGTAGAAGGGACGGGGTTTTATGCCGTGTTGGATACCCGCCGTCCCGGGAGAACTATTGGATTGAGGACAGATATCGACGGCCTGCCTATCGAAGAAAATCCGTTCAATTTAAAACAGAAAAAACAGTGGATATCAAAAAATGAAGGCGTTTCTCATGCTTGCGGACACGACGGACATATGGCAATCCTGCTTGGCAGTATTAAAATCCTCAACGATCTGAAAGACCAGCTTACAGGTAAAATAGTATTTATATTTGAAGAGGGAGAAGAGACCAATTCCGGTATTCATGCAATGATAGAAGCATTGCGGCCTTTGCAGATTGATGCGATTTATGGTAATCATTTGAATTCCAGATTGAATACGGGAGAACTTTTCATTCACGAAGGACCGATTATGGCGGGTACGGGAACCATTGCGTTTGACGTGATTGGCAGAGGCGGACATGCTTCCCGCCCTGATTTGTCGATCAATCCGATTTTTGCTGCTGCAAATATATTAAACGGAATTTCAATAGCCTGGAACAATCAGCGTGACATCACCAAGACCCTTACATTGGGCGTTACACAAATACAGGGTGGAGAAACCTATAATGTAATTCCCAATTCGGTCTATATTGGGGGTACAATACGTTTCTTCGACAAAGAAGAAGGAGAAAAAGGATTTGAATTGTTGCGGAAAGTAGCTGAAGATATTGCACGAGCACACAATTGTACGGTTACATTTCATGATAAGATGGGGGTCGCTTTGAATCCGGTAGTCAATGATCCGGTATTGACGGTATTTACCCGCAATGCCGTAAAGGAGATATATCCTGATAAAGTTATTTCCGGAGAACAGCATATCTGGTATGCAGCTGAAACTTTTGCGAGATATAGCGAACTGGCTCCTGCCGTTTTTCTCTTTGTCGGCATCAAAAACGATGAACTCGGTAGCGGAGCGGAACATCACAATGACCGTTTCGATCTGGATGAAGATGCGCTGCAATATGGCGTGGGAGCAATGGTACAGTTTGCAGTGCAATACTTGCATTCATACACGGAGTAACTGCAAAATAAATCATCCGGTGAAGATAGTTTTATTATTCTCATTTCATCAATTATAATTAAAAACAGTAATGAAACGAATCTTTTCAAATACAAGTTTCCGTTTATTTCTGGCGGTAATTGCCGGATTGGTGATAGGCCGGTTCGCCACAGAAGGAGTGATCGCCGTCATCCTCCCGATAAAGCATATATTGGGACAGATCATCTTTTTTCTGATCCCCCTGATTGTTTTCGGATTCATTACTCCTGCTATTACCCGTCTGAAAAGCAACGCCTCAAAGCTCCTCACGCTATCGCTTGTTTTGGCGTACCTGTCATGTGTCGGTAGTTCGGTGTTGGCGGCCTTAGTTGGTTACAACACCATACCATTGATCGATATTACACCGGATGATGAAGTATCAAAAGTGCTCCCACAGATGATATTCCGTTTGGATATTCCGCCTTTGATGCCGGTATTGAGTGCGCTGGTACTGGCTTTTCTGGTAGGCATAGGAATACTTTTGACAAAATCCCGGAAAATAGAGAATGCTTTATACGAGTTTCAGGATATTGTATTTGTTATGGTTAAAAGAGTGCTGATACCGCTTCTTCCCTTTTTTATCGCGGCAAATTTCAGTGTGTTTGCCTATGAAGGAAATTTAGTATCAAGATTACCTGTTTTTTTACTGATCATCCTGATTACAATTCTTTGCCATGCCGCATGGCTCACCTTCTTATATGTCTCGGCGGGGATATACTCAGGCAAGAATCCCTGGCAGGTGCTTAGATATTACGGACCGGTAGTATTGACCGCGTTAGGATCCCAATCGTCGGCAGCAAGCCTGGGCGTTGCTATCGAAGAGACCCGGAAAAGCCCTGTATTGAAGCCGGAAGTAAGGGATTTTTCTATTCCCTTGTTGGGTAATATTCATTTTCCCGGCTCTGTGTTAGATATTGTCTTTTTGGCATTGGCCGTGTCGTATCTGTTAAATGGAACGATGCCGGACATCGAAAAAATGGTTCTCTTTATTCCGCTTCTTGCCATTTTTGGTGTGGCTGCACCGGGACTCCCGGGAGGAACACTTTTTGCTTCACTTGGGCTGATACAGGCTGTACTGGGAATAGGTGAAGAGGGAATTGCCCTGATGATCACTATCTTTGCTTTGCTGGATAGTTTTGGTACAACCCATAATATCACGAGCGACGGCGCATTATCGTTGATCCTGACAAAATATTCCGATAAGAAGGAGAGAGCTAAATCTGTCGGAATAGAACCTGGAGTAATTTGAACTCTAAAATTGGACATATCTTTTTCTGTTTTTTGTATCTTTGGGGAATCAATTCTAATGTGCTAATGTGCCAATGAGATTAATGAGCCAATATGACTAATTAGGAAAGAAGTCAAGAAGTTCAGAAATTGAGAAGTTATTATTTAATTCTTCACTTTTCACTTTTAATTCTTCACTTATAAGTCTTGGCTCTTGGCTCTTGATTCTTGGTTCTAATAATAATGATACAATGAAACGGTGTGTGCTTATTCCCCTGCTATTAGCCTTATTCGTTGTAGGAGTCTTTCCTGCAACGGTCGATACGGTAAGTGTTTTCAGCAAAAAAATGGAAAAGGAAATCAAAACGGTTGTCATTAAACCGCAATCGTATGACGGGGAGAATACTTTCCCCGTTCTCTATTTGTTGCATGGTTATAGTGACCGATATGACGGATGGGTAAATAAAGTGCCTAAAATCAGGGAATTGTCTGACCAATATGGAGTGATTATTGTCTGTCCCGACGGCGCTTTCGGAAGCTGGTATTTCGATAGTCCTGTCGATCCGGTGTTTCAGTTTGAGACATTCGTATCAAAAGAGCTGATTACATGGGTGGATAACAATTACAAAACCGTTGCTTCGCGTGAAGGACGAGCTATTACCGGCCTGAGCATGGGAGGCCATGGCGGGCTCTACCTGGCTTTCCGGAACCAGGATGTGTTCGGTGCATGTGGAAGCATGAGCGGCGGCGTGGATATTCGTCCCTTTCCCAACAATTGGGATATCGCCAAACGGATTGGTTCACAACGTGATTATCCCGAAAGATGGGAAGAAAACACCGTCATGGGATTGTTACATTTGTTGACACCAGATGCATTAAAAATCATTATCGATTGCGGGACGGAAGATTTCTTTTTCGCTGTCAACGAGCGGCTGCATGATGAACTGCTGTATCGGAACATACCACACGATTATATTACCCGTCCCGGAGCACATAACTGGGAATACTGGAGCAATGCAGTGAAATACCAGGTGCTCTTCTTCAGTGAATATTTTAAATCCCGGCAATAAGAGTTTAACCAATCAATAACAGGAAAGATGAAGAAATGGGTATTATCTTGTCTGGCGGTAGGCATCAGCCTGTTGCTTTCCGCCCGGCTCTCAGAACCTTTCAGGTTTGCACTGGTTACCGATATACATGTCAGCAATCCTGAGAACAATGAAGATCTCCGGCGTACGGTAAGAGACATCAATTCGCTTACAGATATCGCTTTCGTGATTGTATCGGGAGATGTGACCGAATTCGGTTCATATGATGAACTGCATACAGCGAAAACGATGCTGGATAGTCTGAACGTTCCTTACTATACAATTCCCGGGAATCATGACTCCAACTGGTCGGAAAGTGGAACCAACGATTTTTTGCGGATTTTCGGCAATGAAACATTCGGCTTTGAGTATAACGGTTACAAGTTTCTCGGACTGGCATCAGGTCCCAATATGCGTATGGGACCGGGGCAGATACCACGGGAGAACCTCACCTGGTTTTTTGAAGAGCTGGAGAAAACCGATACCGATATGCCTGTTATTTATGTGAACCATTATCCTATGGATAACGGGTTGAATAACTGGTTCGAAGTGATGGATGCGCTGCGGCCCTATAATGTACAACTGATGCTGTGCGGACACGGGCATGCCAATCGGGCAATGAATTTCGAAGGAATCAATGCGGCGATGTGCCGCTCCAACCTGCGGGCCAAAGAAGAGTATGGAGGATATACTATTATCACTGTGGATGCCGATTCTATTACTTTGCAGGAACGCAAAGCTTCGGGCGAGACACTTGCTCCCTGGCTTACCTACCCGGCAGGACAACGACCTCAATGGGAGACCAATCCGCCTCGTCCCGACTATTCTTTTAACCGGAATCATCGCTATGTTTCCGAAATATGGAATATACAGGAAAAAAGCGATATGGGTAGCGGCATGGCACTCCATAACGACCTGCTGATATATACCAACACGGCCGGAGAGGTCAGGGCGGTGAAGGAAGGAGATGGTACCACGGTATGGACCTATAAGACCGCAGGCAAGATCTATTCTACTCCTGTTGTGCATGAAAACCGCATATGGGTTGCCTCTTCCGACTCCTACCTGTACGGACTGCGTGTGCAGGATGGAAAAAAACTTTTCCAACTGAAAAATGATAAAGCGGTGGTTTCTTCTCCCGCCTGTTCCGGAAACAAGGTGATGCTCGCCGGTGGAGACGGTCACTGCCGGGCATGGGATGTCTCGACAGGAAAGCTCCTTTGGGAGTTTGATAGTGTGAAGAACTTCGTGGTGACCCGTCCGCTTGTAAAAGATGAAGTGGTCTTTTTCGGCAGTTGGGGCAATGAATTCTATGCCCTTGATATTGAAACCGGAAACCCACGCTGGATCTGGAACAGCGGACACTCGAACCGGATGCTGTCACCCGCACAGGTGGTGCCCGTTGCAACGCATGGACGGATCTACCTGGCATCCCCCGATAGGTATATGACTGTTTTGGATGAAGTGACAGGAGAGGTGATATGGCGGTACAATGATCCGGAAAACAGGGTGCGTGAGTCAATCGGCATGTCGGAAGACGGCAATACTGTCTACGCCAAGACTATGGATGGAAATATCCTTGCTATTGACGCGACTGTTACCGAAAGAAAAATAAAATGGATCTCTTCGGGAGAGGATATGGGCTATGAACTTACTCCTACGCCGGTGGTGGAGAAAAACGGAGTCGTCTATGCGCCTACCGATAAGGGGCTGATCTATGCCTACCGCGCTTCTGATGGTACGTTTCTCTGGAAGTACCGTATTTCCAACGGACTCATCAATATGATCCTGCCGACGGACGGTAACGAATTATTTGTCTCGGCAATGGACGGTCGGTTGGTGAAGTTAAGAGTGAGCCCTTATTGAAGAAATACCCTTTCCCTAGTATTTGCCCCTATTCCCTTCATCCTGACAACGGGCATTTCACGATCTTTCCCGATTTCACGTAAAAGATGTATCCCGATACGTTTTCGTAGCCTATTTCCTGTATATGTTGTATATAACGACGCACCTGACGGATATGTTTTGTCTCTTCCAGCTCTCCGAATTTGTAATCGGCTACGATTACTTCGTCGGGGCCGATCATTACCCGGTCGGGGCGGCTGAATCCGGTGTCGGGATGTAGCACCTGGGTCTCATTCAGTACGGTATATTTGCCGGAATACCAGTCTGAGATCTCCGGTCGGGATAAGATCTCTGTCAACCGATGGATCGTATTTTCCCTTTCTTCTTCTGCCAACTCCCCTGCGGAGACCTTTTGTTCTACTGCCTGCGGAATATCCTCCAGGGTCTTCACATTGCTTACAATGTCGTGCATCATCGTGCCATAATCGCGACTGCCATCGTCACTGAAATATCCAATGGAATTGAATCGCAATTGTAGCCGGTCACCAAAAGGAACCGATTGCCATTTCCCTGTCTTATCGCTGTCCGCGACCGCTTTTTCTTCCGGTTTCTCTATTGTTGCCGGTTTGCCATATTCAAAAACGGATTCAACTTCACCCTCATTGAAATATTCGTTTAGGGGAATATAGTCTCTTTGATGACCGGGGTTTGTAGACACTGGATTTGTGGATTCCGGGGAAGCGGTGTGCCCGGTTAGCACCGAAGCGGGTGGGGGAGCAGTGTCGGTAATACTTCTCCATAAGAGATCTGCTACATCGGATATGGTTTCCGGTTTCCGGGGGATGGGGGCGAAAGCGATAAGCCGGTGTTTCGGACGGGTAAATGCCACGTAGAGCAGGTTCAGGTTGTCGATATAGGTGAACCGTTTTTCTTCCAGATAGCTATCCCTGAAGATGGTGTCTTCAAGTCCTTTTCCGTATTTCAGCGGCGCAACACCCAAAATGTTGAACGGCGCGGATCCGGGTTTGCACCAGATAATATCGTTATGATATGTATTGTGGTCCATACCCCAGCTCACGAATGGCATGATCACAGCACCAAATCCCAACCCTTTCGATTTGTGGATGGTAATCAACCGGATGGCGTCCTGGTCTTCCGGAGAGAAAAGGGCTTTCCTGTGGCCGGTCTCATCCCACCAGTCCAGAAAGTCGTTTAAATCCGCAGTAGCACTCTCTTTGAATTTAAGGACTATATCCAGAAAAGCCTGTACATAGGCATTCTCTTTGGCATCCAATGCATCGGCCGTCAATGTGAAGAAATGCTCGGTCATTTCGTAAAAAGGCATGGATACCAGTTCACCGAGATGACCTTTTATCTCGTCGGGGAAATCGCCGCGGCCTTCTTCACGATAGAACTGTAGAGCCTCGTCCGGAGAAGAGCGGCGTTGAAACCGGTAGAATTCGTAGATTGCCATCATTCTGCAAATTTCATCTTTCGGGTTCCGGAAATGTCGCATCAGTGCGATGATGGCTTTCACGCTTTGGGCACTGCGGACAAGAAGCGCTTCATTGGAAATAATATCGTAACGGTAAGGCGATTCCGGGTGTTGTTCGCGGTAAGACAACAGTGTCTCAGCTACCTGTACCGCTTCATGGTTCCATCGTACTACTATGGCGATGTCTTTCAGAGCGAACCCCTGATCCTGGAGTGCTTCGATCTCCTGCGGCAGCCGCTCCAGTACATCTGCTTTCCAGTCTGTCTCCTTATCATCCTTCAGAAAGGTGATCCTCACTTGTCCGCCACTGTCCGCTTTTTTTGGAGGAACCTGCTGATAGAGGTCGGCGTAGGCATTAGTGATTTGTGTATCAATGTTGTGCCCGTTATTGTCACCCCCTTCTGTATGCTGCGGACTTTCGGAGGAGGTGTTAAAATCGTTTTGCAGGTTGATAGCGGCTTTCGTGAAAAAAGCATTATTGAATTGCACGATATGTGCGTCGCTTCGCCAGTTAGTATCTAATACATGCTCCCGGATATTGTCGGCCTGAAAATCCTCTTTTACCTGTTCCTCGAGCAAACGCCAGTCGGAATTGCGGAAACGGTAGATACTCTGCTTCACATCACCCACGATCAGGTTTAGGTTTCCGGAGGCAAGGCTTTCTCCGATCAACGGCCGGAAGTTTTCCCATTGCATACGCGAGGTATCCTGGAACTCATCTATCATATAATGATGGACGCGGGTGCCCGTCTTTTCATAGATAAAAGGGGAGTCGGTACCGGCAATGATGTCGTTCAGCAGTTCCGTTGTGTCGGAGAGAAACAGGGTATTGTTTTCCTGTTGCAGTTTGCGCAGCCGTTGTTTGATATCGTTGAGGATACCTAAGGTATAGAAATTACGGAGCAGATGCTTTGCAGTCTGGTATTCCCGGTCGTTATCGGACAGGTAAATGATTTGCTTTACACAATCGTTGAGGCCATCCGCATAAGCCGATCGGATAGCACTCTCTTTCTCCTTGCCGCTGTACCACAGGTCGATATTATCTGCCAATGCGATAAGACGTGTGGATGGTTTCTCCACGTTTCCACCTGCCAGTTTGGTGAATAGCAGGAAACCGGAATTCCTTTTGTGTTTGAAGTCGTCATATGATAATCCGTATTGCTGCATGATGCTGAGCGCCTTTACTCCTATCGATTTCACCTCGTTCTCGTAGCTCTTTACGATACGCATAAGCATCTGTTTGTAGGCCTCGAGCTGTTCCTTATCCTGAATGGTCGACTGCTCCTCATCGGTAAACGATTTATATGTCTCGTTGAACAATTGCTTCGCCAGATCCAACACCTGCCGGTCGATCTTCCAGCTTTTCCCCTCTTCTATATTATGCTGCATGAATCGGAGGAGCCATTCCGCCAGCGTCTTGTTCTCCGGTTTATCCAGTTCGGAAAGCATCAGGTCGATAGTTTCGGTCAACAGGGATGTCTCATCCAACTCGATATTATATCCTCCCGCCAAACCGGTCTCACGGGCAAAGGTGCGCATGGTCTGCTGGAAAAAACGGTCGATGGTGCTGATAGAGAAAGATGAATAGTCGTGTAGAATAGTTTCCAGAACGGTTTTTGCTTTTGTGCGGACATCTTCCTGACGCATGGAGAAATCGTCCATCAGTTCCGCCAGATAAGAGGAGTCTGCACCCGAAGCCAGCCGGTACAACTCTTCCACGATGCGCGACTTCATCTCATCGGTCGCCTTGTTGGTAAAGGTTACGGCCAGGATATGGCGGTGATTGTTTGGCGCTGAAAAAAGCAAACGGAGATATTCACCTGTCAGACGGTGTGTTTTGCCCGATCCGGCAGATGCTTTGATCACGTGGAGCAGATGTCTGTCTAATGACTGCTGATTTTCCATCGATCGTTCTGCTGTGTTGTGAACCGATTTCCGTGGTTAGATGATACGTGATTTGGCATATCCTTCCTTCTGCAGGATACCCAGTACCTTCTCGCGGTGATCGCCCTGGATGATGATCTCTCCTTCTTTGGCCGATCCGCCCACGCCGCATTTTGTCTTCAGCATCCTGCCCAGTTCCTGCAGATCGTCGTCATTTCCAATAAATCCGGTGACAAGCGTTACAGCCTTTCCTTTGCGATTCCGTTTGTCGAGGCTGATGCGAAGCAACTGTTTCTCTTTCGGCTGTGTATTATCTTCCTCGCTTCCCTCTTCCTTGTAGTGGTAATCGGGATTGGTGGAGTAGACAATATCTAATCTTTTTTTCCAGTCGTTCATATTATTCCGGAATTTATATGTTCAATAAATTTAGTCGTTTTGAGTCGCCTTCGCTCCTCGATTGGTAATTGAGTCGCCTTCGCTCCTCGATTTTCAATTCTCGCAATGGCATAATGTAAACAAGTTTGCCTTCTGCTCATATTGCTTAACGAAAACGTTCGTCCCACACGCAATGCGGCAACTATATCCTGTTGCATGCAGGAACTACGAAGATACGCATTTTCCCTTAAATATGCTTTACCTCTAACGATTCAATCACGTTCATGATATAATCTCCCATCCGTTCACATTCCGAGACGATATCCATATAGAAAACGCCGTTTTGATATGAGTAGAGATTCTGGTTCAGATTCTCTACGTTCTCACGCTTCAGGAGATTCCGCTTTTCATTGATACTGTTTTCGATATGTTTGCTGTGCAATAATTCCGATTCCGTTATTTTCTGATTTTTGAGCAGGACCTGCATGTTTTCAAATGCCTTATCCAACAGTTCGTACATGCAGTTGATATTGGTGATAATAATTTCTTCAAAAACAACATCGGCTTCCATCTTTCGTTTCAAATGCCGGGCAATATTACAACTTGAGTCGGCAATGCTTTCTATTTCCGTCACTCCGCGGAGGATGGCACGTACGCGCTCTTTACTCTGATTACTGAGCCTTCCCTCTGCCACTTTACCCAGATAAGAACCTATCTCGACCTCCATCTGGTCGCAGATATCCTCATATTTCTCAGTACGGTTGTACAGTTTAAGGAACTTCTTGTCGTGATGATTCAAATTGGTTAATTTCTTAACGAAACCAAACATTTTCCGGACACGCTGCACATATACTTCCACCTCTTTTTCAGCCTGGAGGATGGAAAGTTCATCTGTAGAGGCCATTCCCGTGGAGATATACTGAAGTATGAATTCTTCGTCTTCTTCTTCGCCTCGTTTGGGTCTGATAACTGCGAGACAGATCTTTTCATACAATTTTACAAACCATATCATAATGAGTACATTACAGATGTTGTAAAGTGTATGGAATAGCGATAAGCCATACGAGGTAGAGGCTTGATAATTAAGGTATTCACTTTGCAAGGCGGCAAGTTCGGGCGAAAGTTCCGATCTGGAAAGTGTAGTGATCTGTGTGTATTCCTCGGGTGAGAGCGAGGCGAGAAATGACTGCATCCCGCTGGGGTTGACGGATGTAATTCCTCCAATGATCGTGTCGACAAGCTCCACAAAGAAATTAAACGCGATTGTCAACCAGACAAGGCCTAACACATTGAATATGAAATGGGCGAATGCGGCCCTTTTTGCCGAGATATTTGCAGGAATAGCCGCAAGATTAGCGGTAAGGGTTGTGCCGAGATTTTCTCCCATCACCATCGCGGCGGCACTTGGAAAGTCGATCCATCCTTTTGCTGCCATGATCAGGGTAAGGGCAACCGTAGCGCTTGAAGATTGGACGATGATTGTCAGTATTGTACCGACAATCAGGAAAAATAACATGGATAGAAGTCCCCTGTCAGTAAAGTTTTGTAGGAAAGATAATACTTCGGGATTGTTTTGCAGGTCGGGCATGGAATTTTGCAGAAAATCAAGCCCCATAAAAAGAAAGGAAAATCCAAAAATGAATTCTCCCAATGATTTATTTTTGCTTTTTGAGGAAAAAATAAGCGGAAGCGCAATCCCCATCAAAGGAATTGCGAGTGCGCTGATCGATAATTTCCCGAATCCGAAAAAAGCGATTATCCATGCGGTAAGTGTGGTTCCTATGTTGGCACCCATGATTACGCCGATGGATTGAACCAGACTTAGTAACCCTGCGTTCACAAAACTCACTACCATTACCGTGGTGGCGGATGATGATTGGATAAGGGCGGTGATTAGTATCCCGGTCAAAACTCCCGTCAGACGGTTTTTTGTCATTGCTGACAGGATATTCCTGAGTTTATTACCGGTAAGTTTTTGGAGGCCTTCGCTCATGGTTTTCATCCCATAAAGGAAGAGTGCCAGCGAACCTACAAGCTTTAAAAAATCGAAGAAACTGTAGTCCATGTTCGAAAAATAGCGTATATTAGCGTGCAAATATAGTGAAAGCCGAGAGAAAAACCAAGCTTGCCTGAGTTTTTCCGAGGTGCCTCCTATATTCTGGAAATATAGTGAAAGCCGAGAGAAAAACCAAGCTTGCTTGAGTTTTTCCGAGGCGCCTCTTATATTATTTAAATATAGTGAAAGCCGGGAGAAATGCCAAGCTTGCTTGAACTTTTCCGTTAAGAGAGAGCAGAACGAGTTTACTTGTTTTGCCGAACGTAGGAAAAGTCTAACTCGTTGAACTTTTCCAAGGCCTATATTATTCAAAATTAGATAAAAATCGTTGTGTGCAAATAAATGTGAAAAGTAAAAAATAACAATATGACAGATACTGTACGTGTGCATTGTCTTAACACAGATGTATATAAAGAGGTGAAAATCGGTTCAACATTAGAGGAATTGATTGATGTTTTCGGGGTTACATCGCCTTACCTGATTACGAATGCAAAAGTAAATTACAAGACGGAATCACTTGATTATAGAATATATCGGCCGAAAACAATAGAGTATGTTGACCTTACCCATTCTTCTGCCATGCGTACCTATGTAAGGTCACTCTGTTTTATTCTTGCCAAAGCGGTGGATGATACCCTGCCCCATGCCGAAACCTATATTGAACATGCTGTAGCCAGAGGATATTATTTTCAGATAGAAGCGGAAGTACCCGTCGGCAAGCCTGAACTGGATGCTATTCGTAAAAGGATGCGGGAGATCGTGGACGCGGATATTCCTTTCGTGCAGGTAGAAGAGGAAACTGCTAAAGTGGTGAAATTGTTCCGTGAACGGGGGATGGAAGATAAAGCCCGGTTGCTTGAAACGTCCGATTTCCTTTATTCCCGCTATTCAAAACTGGAAGAGTATATCGACTATTTTTATGGTAGCCTGACACCCTCTACCGGTTATATTACCCTGTTCGATATTCAGCCGCACAACGGAGGTTATCTGTTACGGGTGCCCAACCGGGAAAATCCGGTGGAACTGGAACCCGAAATACAGCAGGAGAAATTGTTGAAAGTGTATCGGGAGCATCTCCAGTTTTTAAGGATAAGCCAGTTGGATAACGCAGGAGACCTGAACCGGGCGAAACAGGAGAACCGTATGTCTGAAGTGATCCAGGTGGCGGAGGCCTATCAGGCAAAACAAATTGCGGCGATCGCCGAGGAGATCACCAACCGGTTCAGGGAGGGAGTGCGTGTCGTCCTGATATCAGGACCCTCTTCTTCGGGAAAGACTACCTTCCGTAAACGGCTTGAAGTGCAATTGCTGGTGAACCTGCTGAAGCCGGTGGGTATTTCTCTGGATGACTATTTTATCAACAGGGATCAAACGCCTTTGGATGAACATGGTGAGAAAGATTATGAATCGATTTATGCGCTCGACCTGGCGTTGTTCGAACAGCATATGCTCGCGCTTATGGCGGGAGAGGAGATTGAACTGCCGTTTTATAATTTCATGACCGGTAAGCGTGAGTTTAAGAAGAACTACCTGAAGATGGAGGATAACAGTATCCTGATCGTGGAAGGTATCCATGGCTTGAACCCGGAATTGACGGAGCATATCCCCCCTGAGAAGAAATTTATGGTCTATGTCTCTGCGCTGACGACCATTTCACTGGACGACCATAACTGGATCCCCGCTTCCGATAACCGGCTGATACGCCGTATTGTACGTGATTATCGTTACCGTGGTTATTCGGCGGAACAAACCATTTCCCGTTGGGATAGTGTCAAGCGTGGTGAAGATAAATGGATCTTTCCCTACCAGGAGAATGCCGACGTGATGTTCAACTCAGCCATGATCTATGAACTGGCAGCTATCCGGCGCCATGCAGAACCCATCCTGCAGCGTGTACCACGTACTGTACCCGAATATTCCGAAGCGTACCGCTTACTCAAATTCCTGGGTTATTTCAATTATATTACCGACCGCGAACTGCCGCCTACTTCATTACTCAGGGAATTTGTGGGAGGAAGTAGTTTCAGGTATTAAGAAGGTGGGAAGGTGGGAAAGTGGGATAGTGGGATAGTGGAAATGTGAAAAGTGAAAATTCCGTGTATCGTCCTAAAAATAATTTGCACGATACTTGTTAAATACCTGTCAAATACGTGACATGTTAATACGTAATTTTCCAATTACTGCCAAATGCTCGACACACCCATAGGTAATTTTACTGATTTATTGATTAGATAAGAGTCCCCGGTCAGACTGGGGCATAAATATGACAGAAGATATAATTTGTGCGATATCTACTCCTCCCGGCATGGGAGCGATAGCTGTTATCCGCCTTTCAGGCGAAGGAAGTTGTGCGCTGGCCGACCGGATATTTCACTCTCCTTCCGGAAAGAAACTCAGCGAAGCTGCTGCCAATACCGTCCATTTCGGGAGGGTCATGGTGGACGATGAAGTCCTGGATGAGGTGCTGGTTACGGTTTTCCATGCCCCCCATTCCTTTACGGGTGAGGAGAGTGTAGAGATCTCCTGTCATGGATCGGTGTATATCCAGCAGAAGATTATGGAACTATTACTTGCCAATGGAGCCCGGTTGGCAGAGGCGGGAGAATTCACCCGTCGCGCATTCCGTAACGGGAAGTTCGACCTGAGCCAAGCCGAGGCGGTTGCCGATCTGATTGCTTCTTCCTCACGGGCTTCGCACAGGGTTGCAATGAACCAGATGCGGGGAGGTTTTGCCAAAAAACTGGCCGACCTGCGTGATAAGTTATTACAGTTTGTTTCTCTGATCGAGTTGGAACTCGATTTCTCGGAAGAAGATGTGGAGTTTGCCAACCGGGAGCAACTCTATTTGCTGACCGAAGAGATTGAACAGGAGATCGGAAAACTGGTCAATTCGTTTCGGTTGGGAAATGCCATTAAGAGCGGTATTCCCGTGGCCATTATCGGCGAGACCAATGCCGGTAAGTCGACCCTGCTGAACCTGCTTTTGAATGAAGAGAAAGCCATTGTCAGCGATATCCACGGCACCACGCGCGACGTGATAGAAGATACCATGAATATCGGGGGCGTCACGTTCCGGTTTATCGATACGGCCGGTATCCGCCAGACTTCCGACACCATTGAGACGATGGGAATTGAACGCACATTTCAGAAGATCGAACAAGCCTCTATTGTGCTGTGGGTAATCGATCTGACTACACCACGGGAAAAGATCGAGACGTTAGCAGAATCCATTGTTCCGAGAACAAACGAAAAACACCTTATTCTGCTGTTCAACAAAGCCGATCTGATGCCGGAAGAAGAACGGAGAGAAATGGAGAACCTCCTTTCCGGAGTGGGGGATAACAGGCTATTTATTTCAGCCAAGCAGCATTACAATACCGGCCGGTTGCAGGAGTTGTTAGTCAAAGCCGCCGCTATTCCTTCCATTAACGAGGAAGATGTAATCGTAACCAACCTGCGACATTATGAAGCCCTCACCAAAGCCTTTGAAGCTATCCTCCGTGTAAAAGAAGGTCTGGAGATCGGCATCACCCACGATTTCCTCTCCCAGGACATCCGTGAGTGTATGTTCCACCTAGGTGAGATCACCGGACAAATATCTACCGATGAAATACTCGGCAATATTTTCAGTAAGTTCTGCATCGGTAAGTAATTACTTTACTATTTATTGGTTGTTTAAAAGTGGTGGTAATACCGCCACAAATAATACAAAATCATGAAAACAGAAGAATTGAAAATCGGTAATAGCCAAATTATTATTTATCAAACACAAGATGGTCACACAAATTTGGATGTGAGGCTTGAGAATGATACTGTTTGGTTAACTCAGAAACAGATCGCAGAACTGTTTGGAACAAAGTGACCAGCGATAACAAAACATTTAGGGAATATATTCAATTCAGCAGAATTGGAAGAGAATTCAGTTAGTTCCATTTTGGAACATACTGCAAATGATGGTAAGGTTTATCAAACGTACTACAATCAAAAGAGTTATCTGACATTCTTGATATAACCACAGATGGAGTTAAATATTATTTGCGAAATCTGGTTCGTGAAGGAATTATTATTCGTGAAGAATTATCACAAACTTAACAGCCATTTCCATACTGGAACGACTTCAATTGTTTTATCATCAGACTCCAGTATCTGTTCACTCTCTCTTGTAATAATCATCAACTTTTTACATTCTAATACACTAGGAAGTTTCAATAATGCACCAACCTCTCTATCAAATGTGCCATCGCTATTATCAAGATTATAGCACACTTGAATAGCAACGGCTTCATCAGGGATATAAAAATCTACTTCAACTCCTTTGTTGTAGAAAAAAACCGCATCATTGCGTCCGTATTTACGCAACAGGTTTATGGCTACTAAATTTTCCAATAACGAAGTATTTCCATCCAGTAAGAAAAGGTTCAGAATCCCATTGTCAGGAAAATAATATTTTGGATTTGTTTCTTTATCAACAAGTTTACCAGCTATATTTTGTAACGAAGAAATCAGCCAAGCGTCTTTTGCATATTCTATATATTTGATTATAGTGGTTTTGCCTACTTTCACTCCGGTTGATGACACAATATTGGCTACTCTTGAAAATGACAAGGGTTGCTTTACGCTTTCAGCCAGTTTTTTGAACATGATACGCAGGGCAAACGTATTGTCCACTGAATGCCGGGTAGCGATATCTCCTAAATATATTTTTTGATAAACACTTGTCAAGTAATCCCGTTTGGCTGTAAATTCTGCACTTTCAGGAAATCCTCCGAAAAAAAAATAATCATTGAATTTTCTTAGAATTTCTGCTTTCCCTTCCGTTGAAAGCAAAGATTCTTCACTGATACTGATTCCGTTTGCAGTCAGGAACTCTTTGAAATTATACGGAAAAACATCAATGGGGATATAACGACCTCCAAGAGTGGTTTGAATATCCTGACTTAACATTTTGGCATTACTCCCGGTAATATAAACCCGGTGTTTAGTATCAGCCATACGACGGGCGAATTTTTCCCAACCTGCAATGTTCTGTATCTCATCAAGAAAGAGTATCGGCTTCTTTCCATACATCTCTAAATGGACTTCCAAAAGCAGATTCAAATCTTCCAAAGACATACCGACAAGACGTTCATCCTCAAAATTAACATACAGCATTTCGTTCCAGCTAACTCCTTGTGCAAGTAGCTGCTGCATCCGTTGATAGAGTAGGAATGATTTTCCCGCTCTTCGAATGCCAACAAAAACGTAATTCCCAAATTCTTCAAAGATGAAATCTCTTGGAATTACCTTGTATTTAGGCACTTCTATTTGATTGTCAGTAATAACCGTTTTCAGTATATTTTTATCCATAATTATTTCCGTCTTATTGATGAGACAAATATAGCTAGTTTTTGTCTTATATGCAAGACGAAATTATAATTTATTATTTGGGGAGTGACTTTAACTTAACAATTAATCACTGATCAGGAATTAGAAAAACCAACTGTAGAAAAAGTGCTTTCCGCAACAAATACTTTGAACAATTTCGAAATTAGGCAAAAGGTTCCTGCCCAATAACAAACGCACATTGTTAATTCTTTTTTCTATATGTCCCAATCCTGTACACGCCATATTCCCTTTTTGTCAGGAACACGGACAAAAATGTTTGGGTTTAGCATCTTCAATTCCTCAATAAACTCTTTCTCCCTAACCGGTGAAATTAGCATGTACGGGAATTTCGCTTTTCCATCGAGACTAATACTCAATCTCTTGAGAGAAGCGGCAGGTGACGAAAGAGGATTATACGAACGTTCCACCGAAATGATATTCGTGATTTTCACACTTCCACAGGGAATATTTCCTATTTTCACGAACAGTTTGTCCCCTGATATGATGTAGCGCATTCCTGTAAACAGAATGACTATAAACAAAAATGAACCGCCCATAATGAACAGACCTGGTATTATCATATGTTTAATCATCGGTATGGTACAAGGGATAAATATTGCCAATGTGAAGCCGAGTAGCAATACGCTAATGCGCGACCTGAATACTTTTTGATCTTCCATTATTTACTATATTATTATATTAATTTTCAGTCTTCTATATCGTTGTGCCGGCTTACATACAACGGGCCGCGGCTTGGCGTTCGGGCGGTTCGCGGGACGAAGTCCTGTCAACCGGGGCGAACGCTTATGCGGGAGACGAAACCCCAAAATCGCAATTCGGTAAACCTAACGCTAAACCCCTTGTTAGACGCCACCTATTAGCTTTCCCGTGATCTTATTCCTGAATTACATATATTGCTCTTCCCTGTGCGAGTATTTTATCACTCGAACCACCTCCATAAAAAATACCATTAGAATAATATCCCGCTGTTCCTACTGACTGGCTTCCTGTATTGGTTAAAAGCACTCCATTAGCTCCAACTTTAGCTGCTCTCGACTTCAAAGCTTCCATTGCTTTATCTTGTGCTGTTTGTCTTGAAAATATTACATCACTAGAAACTTCAATTATTCCAATACTTTCGTATTCCGCAGGAGGATCAAGATAAATTTTCACTTCATTTGGACTAATCGCGGATCTTTTCGTTCCGGTAATAATTGTAGAACCAGTTGCGCAACCAAATAACGATCCAAGAATAAAAATTGCCGTGATCATATTAAGCACTCGTATACTTTGTTTCTTTTTCGGCAAACTAATGATTTTCATCATATGATTATTTTATTATAGTGTTATAAATCTTCCTGTTATCTCTATTATCACTATGCTATTCACAGGGTGGTTACTAACGCCAAATCCTTGTTAGCGGTTCGTTGTTCTTTCATTTGTCGGTTCATAATAAAGAATGACTGCACCACTGCCAAATGTTTTGGTCTTTATGAGTTTAAGCATAATTTTTTCGCTGATATTTTTAAATAACGGCAAACCACTTCCTGCGATTACAGGGTGGACACAAAGTTGATATTCGTCTATTAAATTAAGTTTCGTCAAAGCTACAATCAAGCTCGGACTGCACACAAAGACGTCTTTACCCGATTGTTGTTTGAGTTCCAACACTTCTTTCTCAAGGTCTTGACTTGCTAATTTCGCGCTTTTCCAATCTACATTTTTCAGTGTGCGGGAAAAAACAATCTTCGGAGTGTTGTCTATTGCGACTGCAAAGTCGTCCATTGCTTTATCGCCTGTGGGATTTTCCAGCACGGTTCGCCAAAATTCCATAAGCTGGTAGGTTATCCTGCCATATAAAGCTGTATCAGCGCTTCTCAACAGGTCAGCGTAGTGTTGATGTATTTCTTCGTCAGGGACACCTGAGGTATGGTCACAAAACCCGTCAAGCGTCATATTCATGGCTGCAATTACTTTTTTCATATTTTCTTTTTTGTCAGTCTGTTTCGTGGGTCGTCCTACAATGACCGCTAACGTCTTATTACGCAATAAAAATGAAACATTCGTAAATACGAATTTTATAACATGTGAAAACCCGGTTTTGTTGTCTTTTTATTATTTGATCCAAATCATTCATTATTAGCTGTGTGCTTTGTATTTGCTCCCTTTTGCATCTTTTGTATTTGAGCAAGTTGCTGCATATTGGGGATATGCTAGATATCAGTATCCAAAATTACAAGAATTTTTCCTTTCAGAGTGATACTACCCAGGAAAAGCCGGATAAAGGCAAGTAAAAGCACTCGGTAAGGATATTGTTGAATTAAAAGACACCAAAAAATCAAATTTTCCCACAACTTGTGGGCGATTTATTTTCCATTCCTTGTGGACAGGAAAACTGTCGTGAAAAAGACAGGATTTCTACCCCAATGCTTGATACGGCACATTTCTATGTGGAAAGAACGTGCCAATTTGCCCTTAATTCCCATGAGAGAACGAAGGTGTGTCCATGTCAATTGTGTACGCAGTGAGTTGTGGGTAGTTATTCCATGTCATTAATTAAAAGCTTATTGGCAGACAAATACCTGTTTTTCCGAATTATCACAAAATGCTTCCTCTTCAAAACCACCTGGAATTGCTAATGCGTCATAATCTTCGATATTGATTTTCTCAAATTCAATCTCAGGACGAACAATTAAATTCCATTTGCATTTAATCTCAGGTCTAAGTCCTGTGGTTATCATATCAACAGGTTCAATTCCTAACACTCTACTCCAACCAATCACATCTGTGAATACTCCAGCTTCATATTCTTCGAGTCCTTGTGCAAGAAATAATAATACTTTTTTATTTTTCATATCGATTTTTTTCAGTGAAGGTTATCTTGGCTTGCCTACAACGTCTTAATTACGCAATAAAGATGAGAGTTTTCAGGGAGTTGATCCAACTGGCCGCTGGTTACTTTGATTACGAACATAATTACCCATCGATCTCTTTCCGGATAAAATTTTCCAAAACCTTTTTATCCGGTAATTCAAGAAGATATTTTGAAACAAATAGCTGATTATCTTTGCCGGCTGTGGTATATTTAACAAGGGGATCACTCTTATCCGCACATAAAATAATTCCGATAGGGGGATTATCCCCTTCAGCCGTCTCTTCGCTTTCGTAATAATTTAAATATAAAGTCATTTGGCCGGCATCAGCATGAGTAAATTTGCCAATCTTCAAGTCAATAAGAACATGACATTTTAGGATTCGATGATAAAAGACTAAGTCAATACGATAGTGCTCATTATCAAAAGTTATTCGTCGTTGTCGAGCTTCGAAACAGAAACCCAATTCCATTAAGAACTGTTGTAAATGAGTTAGTATGGCTTGTTCTAAATCCGACTCGCTATATTGACTTTTTTCTTCCAGTCCGAGAAATTCAAGAATAAAGGGATTGCGGATAACATCTATGTTATTTTCCGGTTTCAGGTTTTTTATTTTAGCAATTACTGCCTCTTTATTAACCGACATTCCTGTACGAAAAAATAAAGAAGTTCCAATTGCACGTTCTAATTCTCTTATACTCCAATTATTTTTTATAGCTTCTACCTCATAAAAAAGACGCTCCAATGGATCGTCAACCCTAATCAACTCAATGAAATGAGAATATGACAATTTTGAGAGAAGTAATTCCGGAGGAAGATTTAGGCTTTCATCCAATTCGACAGGCGCTGTTTGTTGAATCATCAAATTGTTTTCTCCATCTTTAAATTCGACAGACACTGTCTGTTGAATTTGTGGATAGGTCTTATAGAAAGTTCGACATGTTCGTAAAGCCATCGGAGAAAAACCCCGGAGTCCTTTAGCTCGTATGGATTTAGACATTACATCAATAAGCTGCTTCCCATATTTCGCTCTGTCCTCTCCGTTTTGTTCGTATTCAACAATATAGTATCCGACAAGCCAATTGCGAATGGTTAGATTTTGATTAATGACTCTCTTTGCATTCTCTTGTAATACATTATGAGTTTGACAGATGTTGTCAATTAATTGGTCGAAATTTTGTAGCTTAACTATCATCAGAATAAGATATAAAGTACAAAAATAATGAATTTCTGTAGATTACTTCCACCTTACGGATAAAACCGATCTCCTTTGAGTGCCTGTCCCCATCACGATGGTTCGTTAAAAAGATTTTTGCTGACAGTTGATTGTAAGTTTTGTCTGTCAGTTGCATACTATTCAAAATAATTTTCATTCGCTATGTGAATTCGTATCACTCACGCAAAATTGCCTACAACGGTTACGGGTATGAAATGTAGTAGATTAGGGAACTGCATTTCTATCACCCGTTAAGAATCTTGCTGCCAGCATCAACGCTTCGCATACTATTAAAAACCGCTGTATTTTATACCCGATGTTTTGTGCTGTTATTTGTCATTACGAATCTCTCTAAATAAATAATTCGAAATGTTTTTTCAAACTTTTTCGAACAGGGCTTTGAAATACAAAGTACTTTAATTAACTTTGCATCTCAAAGTACTTTGTATTTGTAAAAAAGAAAAATCAGGATTATGAACACTAAAATATTATTTGGAACAATAATGACGCTGGCACTGTTTACCACAACATATGGACAGACGCTGGACAAAGCCAAACTCGATCAATTTTTTGACCGGCTTGCCGAAAAGAATAAGGCAATGGGAAGTCTCGTCATCATCAAAGACAGTAAGGTTCTTTACACCCGCACCATCGGCTACAGCCGGGTTAGCGGCACCGAAAAGAAACCTTTAACCGCGACGAGCAGGTTCCGGATCGGCTCGATCACCAAAATGTTCACTGCCGCGATGATCCTGCAACTCGTAGATGAAGGAAAACTGAAGCTGACCGACACACTCGACAAATTCTTGTCGCAAGTGCCGAACGCCAATAAAATTACTATCCTGCAAATACTCTCGCATCGAAGCGGTATCCCTAACATAAGCCTTAAGGAGAATAGTCAGGGGAATGAGAAAACGACCCCCATGACAAAAGAAGAACACCTCGCTCTTATTGTAAAAGCCAGGCCCGATTTCGAGCCGGATACAAAGTCTCTTTACAGCAACTCCGGCTATTTCGTTTTGGGTATTATAATTGAAAAGTTAACCGGCAAATCCTACGAGGCGGCCCTTCAGGAAAAAATTACCACAAAGATCGGGCTCAGGGATACCTACACTGCGACCGGGAACATTGACGTGAACAAGAATGAAAGTCTTACTTATTTTATGATTCCTGGTGGCGATTGGAAACAGGTACCCGAGACCCATCCAGGTCTCCTCTTCAGCGCAGGTGCAATTGTTTCGACGCCGAACGACCTGGCTGGATTCATTCAGGCGCTGTTCGACGGGAAGATAGTGTCAAAGGAGAGTCTCGACCTGATGAAAACGATGAGGGAAGACGAAGGGTTAGGAATGGTGACATTTGACTTCGCCGGCAAGACTTTCTACGGGCACACGGGCGGGGCCGACAATTACGGAGCGTGGCTGGCTTACCTGCCGGAAGAAAAACTGGCCGTCGCCTACACCACGAATGCGAAGGTTTACCCGGTAAAGGATATTGTAGGCGGCGTTGTCGACATTTACTACAATAAACCGTTTCAGATTCCCACCTTTGAATCAATCGCTATCAGTTCGGAAGTGCTGGACAAATACATCGGAGTTTATACGACAACCGACGCTCCCGTGAAATTTACGATAACCAGGGAAGGCACCACGCTTTATGCGCAGCCGCCTGGGGCACAATCCTCGGTCCCGCTTGAAGCAACGGCCCAGGATAAATTCAAAATTGATAACGGCACCCCTACGGGCATCGTTATTGAATTCGACACCACGAAAAGCCAGATGACGATAAAACGGGACGGCAGGGAAAGGTTTTTTACGAAGGAAAAGTAAACGGATGTAATTAAAGACTATTTAGGGATACGCCAGGTCTCAGTATCCAAAATTACATGAACACCCAACACCCAGATTTTTTATCATCAACCATAACAGAATATAAATCTACCTGGATATTAGGAGATATATCTCTGATGCCATCTTGACGTGTCGCCTATTACCAATGCGATTATTACCAGGAGTTTTATTTAAAATCAATACTTTCATTCGTTTCTAATTCGTCCACGTTTATAGGTGGTTTTACATAACATTTTTCAGGGCTGTTCAATGGTTGTTTTTCTTCGCCCATTGCAAAACCAAGTTTGTAACCAATATTGTCAGATGTCGTCAAGAAAACATTGTCATATTCGGTGTCAAAGTCGCTAACGAACAACATTACATTTTTATTTACACTTTTTTCCGTTGTCCAGGTGTCAGTTGGTCTTGTCGTTGCCCAACCAATAGTTTTAAAATGTCTGTCAAAACCCATTGGGTAGTTTACATAGTTGATAAAGTAGCAGTAAATTTCAAAATTTATGTCATACGGAAAAGTTATTGCAAATTTTCTGTCTGACAGTTTTGTCAATCTTGGAATAGCCTGATATGTCTCTTTGTTGTATGAATTACAAAACTCCTGTAATATTTTCTTGATGTCATTTTCGCTTGCATCTTCAACTATTACAAGTTTGTCGTTTACGACTTTGCTGGTTGGAAAAATGTTTTCTGGCGGTCTTCTCGTGTTTGTGTCAGGCTGTGGCTTTTGATTTTTCAGCCTTGTCCACGCAAGAAACAAGATGATTGCCACAACTATTACAAGTCCATAGATTAAATATTGTTGTTTCATTTGTCTAAATGTTCTGGTCGTTCAAAATTGCGGATAACGAGCACATGTATGAAATGTTGATGGCTGGCTATTTTTTCTATTTTACTAATTATCATCTGTCAGTTTAAGTAAGCCAGTAGAAGTTCCGAACCATTTATTACCTTTTGAATCTATCGCAATTGCATGAACAGGGTCAATGTCTAATCCATTAACTTTTGTATAAGTAGTCCATTTTACTCCATCAAAAACAGAAATACCCCATCCATTTGAACCAAACCAAAGATTTCCTTTAGTGTCAATATTTGCCGAAAGAATAGGAGAACCCGCGACCAACCATTCCGTCTCCGTGGCATGTTTTGTCCAATTTACGCCATCAAATTCAGATAAACCGCCCAAAGTTCCAAACCACTTATTTTCTTTTTTATCTGTCACTATTGACATTACTCCATTACCTGCGATTCCATTTGTATTATTTACGCTATAGCTATAGTTGGTCCAGTTATTATCCGCAAATTTTGAAACACCTCCATAGGTTCCAAACCATTTATTTCCTTGTTTATCAATCTCAATTGAAGTAACCGAATTGTCTATTAACCCATCACTCGTACTGTAAGATGTCCAATGGACCCCATCATATTTTGCCACACCACTAATTGTTCCGAACCATTTATTTCCTATTGCATCTATCGCTATCGAAGTGATAATATTGCTCACATTACAATTGGAAAAACTTTCATCATTTTTATAATATTCCCAGGTAGTTCCATTTAAACTCACAATACCTTCTCCATGTGTCCCAAACCATTTAACTTCTTCTTTATCAATTGCAATAGCCAGAACCGGTGAGCCCCCGAAACCAGTATAATTTGTCCAATTTACGCCATCAAATTTAGATACTCCAGAGTTAGTACCTATCCAGACATTATCTGAAGCATCAATTGCAATAGCGTGTATATTGTTATTTGATAGTCCATCATTGGTAGTATACTTTGTCCATGTTAAAGAAGGTGTATCATCTACTTCATTTTTTTCACATGAAAAATTAATCATTGAAATCAGAATCAGTAAAACAAAGTTTAAAGTTTTCATCATATTGTATTTTAAAATCATGTATATACTATCATACGCCTGTTTTTGGCTTGCCATTAACGTTTTATTTACGTAATAAAGATGAAACATTCGTAAATACGAATTTTATAACATGCGTAAACCCGGTTTTGTGATCTTTTCATTATTTGATCTAAATTATTCATTATTAGCTGTGTGCTTTGTGTTTGTTCCCTTTTGTCTCTTTTGCATTTGAGCAAGTTGCTGCATATTAGGGACACACTACGTCTCAGTATCCAAAATTACATGAATTTTTTCCTATATCCAAGCCGATGTAATAAAAATCAAGGCCACCCTTTTCCTTAGGCTCTTCGTACCACGTGTCCGAAGCACACTTATTACCTTTACAAGTAATTAATAGGCTCTGGAGCCCTGGTATTAATTAAACCCCCAACAATTTATGAAAAACGCCTGTGCCTTGACGTTCATAAAGATGGCATATTCCCTTGTGTGTTGAGCGAACAGAGGGAGAAAATTTGCGGGTAACGTTTCGACACGCTTACCTCCGAATTGACCTCCTTGTGCGACATGTTGATCCGGCACGGGTGTGGATGTGTGGCGATGAAATTATTGGGTTATGTGAATCGTTTCAGTCGGGGTGTTTATCGGGTACAAAAGGAGTTGGAAGAAAACGGTAACGGTAAAGCAATTTTCGATTTTTCCCTGATAACTGCTTTCAGGGTAATGGAAAAAGTCTCGGAAAAGTATTTTGAGGAAGGTTTCGGAGTGGATATTATCCAGGAAAATGAAGAAACTACCCAGAAACTACCCAGAATAGATTGTTGCAAATTATAAAAGAAAATCCGACTATAACTCGCAAAGAGTTATCTGACATTCTAGATATAACCGTCGATGGAGTTAAATATCATTTGCGAAATCTGGTTCGTGAAGGAATTATTAAGAGAGAAGGTTCCGACAGAACAGGCAAGTGAATTATTCTTTAAAAACTTCTCGGTACAAACACGGTACAAATAGAAAATGCAACTTTCAGTAAATCAGATAGGTATATCATTGTAGTATTATCGGTTGACAACTTTAATCCTTATGCAAAGAACCCTAATATCCGTAAATTCTTTTCTGAATTCAGTTGGGTAGATGAAATAGGATCTGGAGTACGGAATGTAAATAAATATCTGAGTATCTACACACCAAATACTAAACCTCTCTTTATCGAAGATGATTTGTTTAAGACCATTATACCATTAGTAGCTTCTGTTTTGGGAAAGGAAAAAGCTGAGACTTTAATGGAACTCGTTGCCTTAGACAGATACAAACTCAACCCGGAAGCCGTAAACGCTATCGTCGCTTTGGATATTGCTCCTGAATATGGAGGAGATGATAATATAAGCAACTTCTTTTTTGCAAAAGAGTATAGTTTGGGGTGGAGTTGGAGCGAAAAAGGGGTGGAGTTGTTCAATAAAAGAACAATGACATTGTTCCAGATTTTACTGGCTTGCTTAATGCCTCGGAACATTGAAGATATTAAGGAATTAATAGGATTCAATTCCAGGAACAAACTACGGGAAATATACCTTAATCCCTTGCGGGAGGATGCTCGAAAATATAACATATAATATTTTTGTTTAAACTAAACATGAAATAGCAAGTATATTTGTTGCGAAAGATAGATTTGAAGTTGAAGATAATCCATTGAGATATATTATTAGTATAGATTGAGTAATTATTTTCAACCATTTGTATCTGTTTATTGAAGAAATTACTATCTTTGTAGTTGAAATTATTTCATTGAAATATACTATGAGTATAGATGAAACGAGTAAATTAAACCGACTTTTGCAGCAGAACAATCCCGGAGGCTTGTATTTTTCTGCATGGTTAAAAGAGAATGGCTATTCCGACCAACTGCTTAAAGGGTACAGGGATTCAGGATGGCTTACTCCTTTGTCAAGAGGGGTTATGTTTCGTACAGGAGATAAACTTCGTTCCTTTGCCATACTTGAAAGTTATAATAACCAACTGGGAAAGAATTACCATATCGCTGCTCATTCCGCATTGGAATTTGTAGGTTTCACTCATTATGTTCCTATGGGTAAGCCTTTGTTGCTGGTTTCGCATCCAAAAGAAGAACCAGTTCCTTTGTGGATGAAAGAAGGAGAGTTTGACTATACGATGATGTTTTTTTCGACTGAAACATTTTCCAGGCAACAATTAACCCAATTCAATCCCGACTATCCGCATTTGCATGCTTCTGTTCCTGAGCAGGCTTTTCTCGAATGTCTGTTGCTGGCTCCAAAGCAATATACGTATATGGATTTATACTATATCATGGAGCAATTGACACCACTTCGCCCGGAAGTGTTGCAACTTCTTTTAGAAAACACGGATAATCTAAAGGTGAAACGTATGTTTCTCTATATGTCAGAGAAAGCAGGACATGAGTGGTTCAATTTGCTTGATACTGATAAAATAACATTAGGTACTTCAAAATTTCAATTAGCAAAGAATGGAGTTTACATACCTAAATATAAGATAACCGTTCCTAAAGAATTACACGATTATGAATGAACTTTATAAGAAGCAAGTGGCACTTCTGATAAGAATAATGCCTTTGGTTTACAAAATAAAAGATTTTGCAGTGCATGGAGGAACGGCTATCAATCTGTTTCACAAAAATATGCCACGCTATTCCGTTGATATCGATGTAACCTATATTCCGATTCAAGAACGAGAAGAAAGCCTGAAGACGATTAATGCTCACTTAATTGAGCTAAAGAAGATGATTGAAAAAACAATCCCGGGTGTTCGGATTACTCACAAGCCGAATGTTTGGAAGTTACTATGTGTTATGGACGGAGCGACTGTGAAGATTGAAGTAAACGCTACAAAACGAGGTCTTGTAGGGGCTACCGAAGATAAAAACCTTTGCAACAAAGCCCAAACGGAGTTTAATATGAGTTGTAAAGCTCAGATTGTATCGTTTTCGCAATTGTATGGCGGAAAAATATCTGCTGCGTTAAGTCGCCAGCACCCACGGGATATTTTCGATTGTAAGTATATGCCGATTGATTCGCTCGATGACGTGAAAGACGGATTGATTTTCTGTCTTTTGGGTAGTGATAAACCGATATTGGAATCCTTACAGCCGAATCCGATTGATCAGCAAGATGCTTTAGAAAATCAATTCAAGGGAATGACGGATATACCATTCACATACGAAGACTATAAAACCACTCGTTTGGAATTGATAGACAAAGTAAATAATATTTTAAATGAAGACAATAAAACATTCCTCTTGTCTTTTGAGCAAGGAGAACCGGAGTGGGATAAATGTTGTGCCGGAGATTTGAGCGGATATCCTTCGGTGAAATGGAAACTGCAAAATATCCACAACTTGAAAGAAACGAATCCAGATAAATTTGATGCAGGCATAGATAAGTTGCGAAAGTTTCTTTTGAAATAACCCGGCCTTCCGCATTATCATCCAACAGGATATGCTCCAATGCCTCGTTGCTGTGGGAAGAAATTGCCTCCGGTGGCAACCCTTTGGATTCGGCCTGGCGTAAATATCGCTTGACCGTGTTTTTGGATACCCCCAGCTCACGTGAGATCGTCTTGATCCCGTAGCCAAGGTCATGTAAATGTAGTATCTGTTTTACCATGTTGACCCCTTAAAGCCTTTCATAAAAGAGGCTTGCCTGAATGAATTTAATACAGGGGTCAGGATAAAACGGAATTTGCAAGGATATTGTTGAATTAAAAGACACCAAAAATCAAATTTCCCCACAACTTGTGGGCGATTTATTTTCCATTCCTTATCTCTTTATTATCGGAAATTATTCGCCAATCACTGACTGGCTTATTTGAGGATACAATATGCTAAAATCACTTTTGAGTTGATTCAGGAGAATTGCCATCAATATTTTCATCTCCTCTGTTCAGATTTAAAATACTTGCTCTAAATAATTATGTTTTTACATGTAAAAACATAATTATTTTTATACCTTTGTAAAAAGAAAAAAATGAAATCGTTCAGATCAAATATAATAAAGCAAATAGAGACTATTCCTGAAGGGAAAATATTTACCTTCACGGATCTTGATTTTCCTATGGAGAAATTTGCGAACGTAGCAGTTATATTTTCGGAGTTAGCAAAAGGGAAGAAGCTGGCCAGGGTAGAGAAGGGCGCATATTACCGGCCTAAACAATCAAGCCTGGGATTGGGTGTATTGCCCATATATCAGGACGAACAACTGAATTACTTAACCCGTAAATTAGACGGATACCTAACCGGAGTATATATCTATAATAAAATGTCGCTAACGGAACAGGTTTCATCTGTAATAACCATTGCTGTGCCCCAGCCTGTACGTCCGTTCAGGTTCAAAAAACTATCGGTTGAGTGTGTAAAAGCTTATGTAGATATACCGGATAATGAAAATACATTGCGTCTGGTCCGTATGTTGGATGCGATGAAGGATTTGAAATATATTCCGGGAACAACTCCTCAACAAGCCTATAATAGGATATATGATTTACATGTCTCGCCGTTATCCACTGCAGACCTTGAAAAAATTGTATCTTTGGCTACAAATTATCCTCCCAGGGTTCGGAAAATATTGGGCGATATGCTGAGAAAGGCTAATCACCCTGATTTGAGTAAACAGCTTGCAAAGACGATTTGTCCGACCACACGGTTTGAATTGCCCTATAAAACAATATAGTGTCGATGAATTTACATTTCGAAAACGAAGCTTTCAGGGAGTTGATCGAACTCGCCGCCGATCACTTTGAAGTGATTAATACCATAACATTCCTACAGAATTCGTTGAAACGGTTTGACGGGAGATATAGGATATAACACTGGTTGAAATAGAATATGAAACCTATGTCATAGAAAGAAAAAATGGAAAATGAATTAAAACCCTTTTGGAGAAATTTTTTTGATTTTAACTGGAAATTTGGACTTTTCTTAATCTTAATAATTTGTGTTCCTCGGTTCATTTTAGTTCTAAGAGCAAATGAAACTGCAAACTATGGTTATATTGGTTTAATTATGACTATTTCTGCAATTGCACCTTTCTTATTCCTTAATAAATCTGGACGAAAGCAAATCGGAATAACCAAACCAAAAAAATATTCCTGGCTAATCTGGAGTTTTTTATTAGGATTGGCATTCAGTGTTTTGCTTTATTTTTTCGGAGATTTACTCTATAAAAACACATTTGAAAATTGGTATGTTTATATTGGAAAATCATATAATATTCCCGTTGAGATAAAACCAAATGATAAACTTATAATGTTTATAATAATGGCGATAACGGGAATGATTTTTAGTCCAATTGGAGAAGAATTGTTTTTCAGGGGAATTGTTCATTCAAGTTTTGAAAAATCGTTCGGAAATATCAAAGCATCAATCATTGACAGTTCTGCTTTTGCTTTAACTCATATATCACATTTCGGATTGGTGTTTATAAATAATGAATGGAAACTATTTACAATACCAACATTTATTTGGGTTTTGAGTATGTTTTTAGCGAGTATCCTGTTTTATTTATGTAGAAAAAAATCAGATTCAATTTTGGGTGCAATAATTTGTCATTCCGCTTTCAATTTGGGCATGATTTATTGTATCTTCTACTTCTTAAACTGAATAGAAATACAAGAACTTCCGTTAATTGCTCAATTAATTCAGCACATGACTTTGATTCTCCCGGAATCATATTGGTTTGCATACTTCGGTAATCGGCCTCCCATGCAACAGCTTGCTCCTCCGAAGGTATAAAATTCATAGGAGTTACAGACTCAAAAAAACTGCTGGAAGACATACCCAATAAAGTAAGAGATACATTAGGAATTTTGGTTGATGTAAACTTACATGAAACGGATAAAGGTGACTACATAGAAATCAATGAAACTAAACCGACCTTATCATCAGAAGAACTTGGAGAAATAGTTGAAAAAGGCATATTAAAGTCATCAGGTGCAAAGGGAAGAGGTGCAAAATATTTTTTCAAAAAATAATCGTTCATTAATTGTTCGTATTGTTCGTTATTTTTGTAATTATTGGCTCAAATTCGGCTTACGCGCCTCAAAACATAGAATATAGAGAGTAAGACCGGCTGCCAACGCTCCCTGCTTCACGCCTGAATATGTCCGGCCCCTTTGTACATTCCACCCGATATGTCGACTGGAATTTGTTCATTGTTCTTATTTTGATGGATCTTTTTTTAATTCAAATCCTTTCCCGGTCAATCGATAGCGTTGTCCCGGATGATTCGGAGTATTAGGGTAGGTCATTTCTACGTAACCGAACTCAATAGCCGGATAGAGATAGTTCTTTAAGAAGTTATCTCTGCCTTTCAATTCCAACGCTTCTTGCAGCTCTTCACGTGTCGAACTTTCATCGATTATATGAACTATCTTTCTGATTGATCTCAGTGTTTCTTCGGGAATACTATTCTTTACAGCTTGTCCTGTAGCTTGTCCTGTAGCTTGTCCTGTAGCTTGTCCTGTGGCACCGACTTCTGAATCCTTCCTCCAGATGATAATTTTAAAAAAATCTTCCTGAATGAATTCCGGCTCTTTTGGCAATCCTGCGCCCTTGCACCAGCGGATGATATCACCCGTACCTGTTCCTATCCGCTCGATATAACCGGCGAGGTACATCGGTTCTGCCAGTAAAAGATTAGCCGGGATGGAACTATGCGGCTTTTTTAATTTTTCGGGAGTCAGGCCATATGGCAATCGCCCCGGATTCCATATTTCCAGCCGGTCTTTAAACAACATGACCTGTACACTGGCATTACTGTTATAATCGCGATGTGCAACTGCATTCACAATAGCCTCTGCCACCGCGGCTTTGGGTATCTCATATGTTGTACCCGCCTGCGTAGAACCTGCACGTTCTCCTACTTCCAGATCGATTTTCGAGAGGACAAAATCCACTGCTTGATCCACTAATTGAAACACATCCCCCTTATACGTCTGATAAGAAGGGATAGGTTTCGTTATTTCCGTTCCATGAAAATGAGCGCATTTAACATGGGATGATAAAAAGAAATGTTGCGGCTGGTTTCCGAATAACAAGATCGCAGCGTTGGTTAACTGATCATCCTGTATAAGGTTTAGATGGGTTAGAATATTCCTCTCCGGGGCATCTTCCGATAAGGGGAAACCTCTCTTACGCCGTGCAACGACTACAAAATCCTTTATTTTCTGAACATTTAGGTCATCCATTGACGCCTTTTTATTGAATGTAGCGTCAAAAGGGGATGTCCGGATATATCCGTTCTCCTCGAGGTAGCGAACCAATGAAGTGTACACTGAGACTTTCAAATCGGAGAAGGATGAGAATTCTTTCCGCACCACCAGTCCTTCCACCTTACGGATAAAATCGATCTCCTTTGAGTGCCTGTCCTCATCACGATGGTTCGTTAAAAAGATGAGTTTGGTCTTATGCAGTTGCCGGGCATGATCGAATTCCCTCTCAGTAGGGGATATCCCTTCTTCATCTTCGTACCCATATGAGCGACCCAGGAGGCCAAGGTAAATATCACATTGTTCTACTTCTTTCAAATAGACGTTTTGGACGGAATGATCAACTGCCGGCATCCTTTCAAATACAAAAGGATCAAAGAACAGTCCCAATAACGGATCGCTCATTAAATAGTCAAAAAGCATCTGCCGTTCTTTAGCGAATTCTTTTTGAACACTACTTATGAAGACTCGAATCTTATTCATAATGCCTTTATGGAGTCTGTTGCCATATTCATTTAATTAGAATTTCAAAGATAATAATAAGCTATGCCAAGACCAATGACTTTCCCAAATAATTTACTGATACTTTTCCATTTTTATGAATTACTAAAACGATTTTGACATCATATTTAGAAAGAGAAGGCACTCCATAAATCATATTACGAGAAGTTCGCCGACGGAACGGTAAAATGTATTGATGAAGAAATACCGTTTGAGATTCCGGAGAATTGGGAGTGGTGTAGATTAAAGTCCCTTCTCTCCAAATTGACAGATGGAACACACCACTCTCCAGCCAATACTCAAGAAGGAGACTACATGTATGTTACGGCAAAAAACATAAAAAGTACCGGAATATCTTTAGACGGCATCACCTTTGTGTCTAGAGATATTCATGCTGAGATTTTTTCTCGTTGTAATCCAGAAGAGGGAGATATATTATATATTAAAGACGGAGCAACTACAGGAATTGCAACCATTAATTCTTTGAAAGAACCGTTTAGCATGTTGTCCAGTGTGGCGTTGCTTAAACCTTTAAAACATATAGACAATAACTACTTATTGCGATTTTTGCAATCGCCTTCATGCTATAATTCCACAAGAAATAATATGAAAGGTGTAGGGATAACCCGTGTTACATTGACACAGATGGAGCGTTGGCTAGTACCTTTTGCTCCTTTGGAGGAGCAAAAGAGTATTGGTCAGCAAATCAATAATCTATTTAATCTAATTGAGAATCTCGAAAATGACAAAGAAAGCTTATCTAATGAGGTACAATCTCTCAAATCCAAGATTCTCAATCTTGCTATACGGGGCAAGCTCGTTCCGCAAGACCCAAAAGATGAATCCGCGTCTGTGTTGCTCGAACGCATAAAAGCGAAGCATCCTAGAAGTAAAAAGACGGCTTCAAGAACAAGTGATAACTCACATTATCCATTTGACATACCGGAAAATTGGATTTGGGTACATGGTTACGAATGTTTTAACCCTATGGAGAGCAAGAAACCGACAGGAGAAATATTTCTATATATTGACATTAAATCTATTGATAATAAGCAACATATCATAAGTGGGGCTAAATCTCTAAAAGTTTCAGAAGCCCCAAGTAGAGCTAGTCGAGGTTTGGCGATGGGTGATACTCTATTCTCTATGGTTAGACCATATTTAGAAAATATTGCATTCGTAGAAGAGATTTATCAAGATGGTATTGCATCAACAGGATTCTTTGTATGCAAACCCAATCAAATGCTTTATCCGAAATATTTATATTATTTAATGTTATCATCATATGTCATTGACGGGTTAAATGCCTTTATGAAAGGAGATAATTCCCCCTCCATAAATAATAATAATATAACATCATTCCTGTATCCTATTCCACCTATGAAAGAACAAAAACGGATTATCAATAAGATAGAGCAAATTTCAGTTTTTTTAGACTTCGTGACTGAAGAAACGAAAGCGTAGATTTAGAAAAAAACTACGCTTTCAAGAATCTATGTCGATCTACCAATTTACTATTTTATCCACGATAGCTTGTTGTTCGCTGGCGGTACGACGGAGATAGATACGAGTAGTTTCGATACTCTCATGTCCCATAAGGTCAGCTAAAAGAGCAATATCATTAAATCGATCCAAAAAGTTTTTGGCAAACCTATGACGAAAAGAATGTGGGTAGACTACCTGAATATTCAATCCGTATTTTGTGGCAAAATGCTTGAGCTGTTGAGAAATCCCTCGTGTGGTAATTCTTTCCCCGAAGCGATTGAGAAATATATACCCGGATTGCAGATTTTTAGCCTCTAACCATTTGTCTGCTTCGATACGGAGTTTTTGAGGAATATAGAGCCTGCGTATTTTTCCACCCTTTGTATACATATCCAGATATCCTAAATGTACGTGTTCGGCTTTGATTTGAAGCAATTCACTTACACGAGCTCCTGTTGCCGTTAAAAACCAAACAACGAAATACCACTCTGTATGCCCATCCGATTTTAGCTTTGATTTAAAAAACTTATAATCAGCGTTACTGATTACGTTTTCGAGAAAATTCTTTTGCTGAACCTTAACAAACTTCAGTTTCAATTTTTCCTTCTTGATAAATTCAAGAAACTTGTTCATCGCTTGCAACCTCAGATTAACCGTTTGTGGCTTGAAGTGTTCCAATAGATACCCTTTGTAAGCTAACAGATTCTCTTTACTTACAGATTCGTAATTTGTAAGAAAATAATTAACCGTCCATACATACGATGTGATTGTGTTTTTTGACAAATCACTTTTGTCTAATGATTTTTGAAATTTTGTTACCATATATCTTTTTTTGATTAATACAGCACAAAATTATCTGACCTATCTCACATTATGAGAACTTGCCGTTTCTGATTCCCAAAAGTTGGATGTGGTGTCGATTAGAAGATATCGCACAGAGTGATTTAGGTAAGACACTTGATAAGGCAAAAAACAAAGGGACTTATAGGCCATACCTGCGTAGTGTCAATATTCGTTGGGGAAGCATAGATCTAAACGACCTCAATCAAATGAAATTCGAGGATGAAGAAATACCACGGTATACTATCAAAAAAGATGATTTACTAATTTGTGAGGGTGGAGAAGCTGGAAGATGTGCTGTTTGGGCTTATAAAAACTCAATATTATATCAAAATGCAATACATCGCATACGATTCCATAAACTCATTCATCCTTACTTTTATCTGTATGCTATTTGGCTATATAATGATATAAACCTGCTTGATAAGTTCACTAAAGGGGTAACCATTAAACATCTTACAAAATCAGCATTAAACAATATTCCATTTCCTTTACCTCCGATGAATGAGCAGATAAAGATTGTAGATTTAATCGAAAACTTGTTCTCAATTTTGAAATCCATTATAGATGGATCATAATATTTCTATAATTTCATCTAACTTATTAAAGAGTTTTTGTATCTTGAGAACTATTCTAATCTGCTCATTACAAGGAGGGAGAGCAATTCTATAATTGATTATTTTTTCTTTTGAGATATTAGGTTGTGCTCCACCTTCTGCCCTCATCCGCAAATTGTTTTTCTGAGACATTAATAGGTAGAATAAGAATTTATTATCTATTCCAGAGTGTGTTATACAGGCACAACATGCTTGGTTTGTTGTAGAAGGAGTAGCAAGAATTCCTATTTTGCCAATTGTTGCTCCATACATTGCAATCAACACACTTCCTATGGGATTCAATCTGAGAGAACATTCTTCAAGAGCTTTTTCAGTAATTTTCTCGGGAATGTTAGTAATATCACCATCATTAAGGTTTCCAGTTTTGAGCCAGCTAATAGTTCCATGATTATAATAAGATGTGTTTGAACGATTAGGAGTTGCACCGGAAGCCCAATTTCCAATATTTCCTAACAAGCATTCTGTCCATCCTGACGGCAAGTTCTCATAATGTGAG
>NZ_KB905701.1 GCF_000380985.1 Proteiniphilum acetatigenes DSM 18083
AGGACTGACCCCTATGGACTCTGCGATGGTTCGCTGGCTGTCACCATTTTTTATACCTAAATAAATCGCGTACCTTTGTTCTGAAGTTAACTGTTTGTATTTTTTTCTCATAAGCAACATAATAGTTAATTTTAGGGAGACTTCGGTCTCCTTTTTCTTTTATGTTGCCGCTTGACTCTCCTCGGGGGCTTCGCGCCCCCGGCCGTTAGGCAAACCCCCGCGGTGTTTTTCATGATTGTTTTGAAGAAATCATTTCAAAAAACAACACCCGGGTGTTGCACTTCTAAGTTGAACTTAGGGGGGCCTCCTCATAAATTGATGAGGAGAATATAAGGGGAATATGAAGAGGAAATGAGGTGGTACAAGCCCCGGACCGGGCTTGCCCCGTGCCAAAGGGGGGTAATGAAAATTTTGTTTCTATAATGAAATAGCCGGAAAATTATTATATTGCAGGTAATTCGTTTAATATCTGTTTCTTAGAGGTGTTTTTAATAATCTGCCATGGGAGCGAAAGAAAACGGATGCCATGTATAGGGCCGTTATGTACGCCCCTTCCCCGCAATGGAAGGGATGATTTTATTTTAATACAAAAGAAGTTGATATGAAGAATATTGATTTAACCGAATGGTTGGACTGGATTGACGGACAGGACGTGCTACTGAAAATGAACGTTGCCCCGCGCACGTTGCAACGGTGGCGTATCAACGGGCTGCTCCCGTATTCCAGGGTGAGCGGCAAATGCTACTACAAGAAGTCGGATATCATTGCTTTGCTAAATGAGAATTATAATAGGGAGAAAAGTGAAAAGTGAAAAACTAAAAGTGAAAAGTGAGAAACCAAGAGTGAGGATAGGGACGGTAACAGGATAATAGGAGGACAAATGAAGACAAATGGGTAAAAACAAGGCCAAACAGGGTCAAATGGGGACAGATAAGGAAAAACGAAGACAAATGACGACAAATTGACCGATTATTGCGCGACCCGTAGAGAATGGTGTCCTTTGCTTCCGGATAAGGCCAAGTCCGATTATGTCAAACTATTAAACAATTACAATTATGGGAACAATTAAAAAAGGTATCCTGGGAGGTTTCTCCGGAAAAGTAGGGAACGTGGTTGGCGCCTCGTGGAAAGGTATCGACTACATCAGAAGTCTGCCCTCGAGCATCAGGAATCCGAGGACCCGGAAACAGGTCACGCAACGGAACAAGTTTTCGTTGATGGGAAAATTTATGAGGGCAATTCTCCCGGTTATCCGGGTGGGATTCAAAAACAGCGCCGGTGCAAGTAACAGTGCTTTCAGTGCGGCCATGTCGTATAACATCAATAATGCCGTGAAAGGGGAGTATCCCGACTTCGGGATTGATTTCGCGAAAGTGGCTGTTGCAAGAGGTGGTTTGTATGTCGCGAATAACGTGATTACCGTTTGTGAAGCCGGAAGGCTGAATTTTACGTGGGACACGGACGTGATCAATAACGCTTCGACTGCAGACCGGGCGATGATTCTCGCCTATAACCCGGGCAGCCAGGAAGCAGTGTATGACCTGGAGGCCGGAACAAGAGGGGATGGCTCCGGATCATTGGCTTTGCCGCCTGCGTGGAATGGTGAAGAGGTGGAAGCTTTTGTGGCATTCATCTCGGAAGATGGCGAGCTGGTATCTGACTCCGTGTACGCGGGCAGGCATGAAGTGGTGCCCGCATGACGGTGTTGTTATTCATTGGGAACCGCCCTGCCTTGGGGCGGTTCTTTTACTCACATTCTTAAACAATGACAGATATGCTTCAAATAAACAGTGAATTGTTCCCTTTGCTTAGCTCGTTCATAGGCGGAGGGGCATTGGGGAGCCTGATTTCAACCGTGGTAAACCACAAGGAAAACAGGCGCATCAAGAAAAGCGACGCCACCCGGTCGGAAGCGGCCGCCAAACGGGAGGATGCCTCCGCGGCGACGGAGATGATGGGACTGCTGGAACGTACCGTGGCGCTTTTTGAGTTGCTGCAGTCGCAGCGGACGGAAGATTACAGGAGGATTACCGCCTTGGAGAAAACGATGGAGACAGAGTTGGCGTGGCGGAAAGACGGGGATTACCACTATTGTGAAGTGGAGGATTGCAAGAATCGCAAACCGCCCATGGGGACGTTTAGGAGAGAGTGAAAAACTAAAAACTAAAAACTAAAAATGGACAAAAGGGTGTTTTTTGATACAATCGGGCGGTCGCTTTTCAATGGGCGACTGTCATTAAGCCGCAGGGACGGTATCGAGACAAAGTTAAGTGCGTTCGATGTTTATGGCATCACGGATGAGAGATGGCGCGCCTACATGCTTGCCACTTCGTACCACGAGACGGGCGGGACCATGCAGCCGGTGGAGGAGACCGGCAAAGGGAAGGGTAGGCCGTATGGAGAGAAGCGCAAGCAAGATGGCACGGTGTACACCTACCCCGACCGGTTGTATTTTGGCCGCGGCGATGTGCAACTGACCTGGTACGAGAATTATGAAAGGATGGGGAAACTGTTGGGGTATCCTTTGTTGACGCATCCCGAACTCGCTTTAGAACCGGATATCTCGGCAAGGATCCTGGTAGAGGGGATGACGCGGGGAAGCTCCAACCGGGGAGACTTCACCGGGGTTTCGCTGGAAGATTATTTCAATGACCATACAGATGATCCGGTGAATGCCAGAAGGATTGTGAACGGCTTGGACTGCGCGCGCCGGATTGCGGAATATCACAGGAAATTTTTAGAGGCCCTGAAGATAGCCTTTGTGGCCTTCGTCGCCGTCCTGCTGTTGCCGTCGGGATTGGCGGGATGCAAGCCGGGCCGGGTGGTGACCGAAAGGATTGTTACCCGCACCGACAGTTCCGCCGTGCAGATGTTGTCCGACAGTTTGTACCGGAAAGAGGCTCAAATTGCCTTCCTCCAAGCCGATGTAAAGCGGGCAAGGGCAGAGAATATCCGTCTCAGGAGCGAGACACGCCGGTACGAGATACAATATGACACAACCGCTCCGGTGGACACGGTAACCGGGAAGCAGCGGGTGTTACGGGAAATCATTACATCCACCGGGATCCGCTACGGAAAAGTAACGGAAGAGGCCGAGGAGCGGCATGAGGAGATGTTCGCGGCACGTGAAAATTTCGCTGTTGAGGACAGGAACCGGGTTCTTACAGTGGATAAACAAACCCGTGAGGACAGGGCGTTGAAAGAGAAAACGACAACTCTCCGGTTTAATTACAAGCTTTTCCTGGCAGGAGTAGTAGCAGGAATGGTAATAGGTGTCGGAATGATGCGGCTATTGAAAGGTATTTGAAAGTTCCGGCCACGGGAGGACTTCGCCGGATGAAGTGGAAAAACCGCGGTCACCGTTGTATATGACATGACAATCCTCCGGCCTGGTTTGTGATAGCCTGGCCCAGACTTTAACGCCCTTGAAGTCATCGGGAGAGTAAGTGGCGCCTGATTTTATCTCGTAGGCTTTTTGTTTGCCTTTGACAGATACCAGGAGATCTACTTCGTTGCCCGTGCTGTCTCGCCAAAATGTGAGGCGGGGTATTTGTCCCACATGTAATGAGGCTTTTATAAATTCATTGATCACCATGTTCTCGAACAAGCCTCCCCGTAAAAAATGGGTAGATACCTGTGCTGCCTCCTCAATCTCCAGTAACGAGCATGCTAACCCGGTATCGTAGAAATAGAGTTTGGGCGATTTGACCAGCCGTTTGGCGTAATTTTGATGATCGGGTTTTAACAGGTAGAGTATATAGCTGGCTTCCAGTGTGGATAGCCAGGATTGAACGGTAGATACAGCGACTCCTGCTTCATTGGCAAGTGAGGAAAGATTAAGCAATTGTCCGATACGGCCGGCACATAGTTTGATGAACCGGATAAATTTACTCAGGTCTTCAATATTTTTCAACAACCGCAGGTCTTTCTCAACATAGGTTTGAATATAGTTTGGGTAGAAGTCGGCAGGATGAATGCTTTTATCGTAAATTCTTGGGTATCCTCCATGAAAAATTTCTTCGTCGCTCGTTGACGGGGCTATGCCGGCTTGCTTTAACTCTTCGTGTGAAAGTGGTAATAACGTGAGGATGGCGGTCCTGCCCGCGAGCGATTGACTGATGGACTGCATCAGGAGGAAGTTCTGTGATCCGGCCAGGTAATACATTCCTTCCCTGTTCCCGTTGTCGACGTGCGTTTGCAAATAGGAGAATAAATCGGGTACGCGTTGCACTTCGTCGATGATGGTTTTATCGGAATAGGTGCGAAGAAAGCCCCGCGGATCATCTATCGCGAGCAGCCGACTGTCAGGATCTTCCATGGAAACATACTTGTAACCTGCTAATGTCGATTTTAGTAACGTGGATTTTCCTGATTGCCTGGGCCCGGTAAGCGTCACAATAGGAAATTTGGCCCCCATTGCGATTAGTTTTTCGGATATGGTTCGATGTATCATCTTTTTTTCTTGCAAATTTACGATTTGAAAATAAATCTGCAAATTTTATGACGTAAAAACTTAACCATTCCTTATCCGTGACTACTTGCCATATTTTGTATGTGCGGTTCTAAGATGGATATAATTGAACAGGAAAAGGTTTCACTCTTCCTTTTCCTGTTTAACACCTTGTACCACTTCCGCTATGAAGGGTTTCGTAAATATCCATCCGATGGCGGTTACCAATCCCAGAAAGAGGAAGCCGGCTATGATGATGGAACGCCGCGGGGCGCTTTTCTGTACCGGCACAACTACCGGTTCAATCACCGTAAGCACCGGTTTGGATTCCTTTACCGCCAGTTTGGCCTGCTCCAGTTGTTTGGCCAGTTCATTATAGACCGTAAATGCGATATCGTATTCGCTACGCAAACGCTGTTCGGTGGCGCGCGCCGAAGCGGTGGTCAATCCGCGGTTGGCGTCCTGGAAGATGGCGAGGCGATCCTGCTTTTGTTGAAAATCCTCTTGCGCTTCATCAAAACTTTGTTGCACGAACGCGAGGTTGTCTTCCATTTTCTCCGACTTGAATGCCATCACGTATTGTTCCAATGTTTTGCGCACCTTATCGGTGATCCGCGCTGCCGCTTCGGCTTCGGGAAAAGTATAATCGATAGTGATATACCCCTCTTTTGCGTTCAGATTCAGTTGCATCGATCCCTGGATTGCCTGGTATACCCGTTCTTCGTCTTTGTTAAGGGTAGGGAGGGACAGGCTGTCGGAAGGGTGCGCCTCTTCCTGCATATCGCTTCCGCGGATAGCGTTTATAAGCAGGAAAGGCAACCCGATGGTATATTTTTTGACGCTTCCTATAAGATTGAACGGCTGGTATTCTTTATTCGTATAGAAGTCGTACAGTGTGATCTCTTTGCCTTCAGACTTTTCCACTTTTATGGGGGTTTGCATGATCTCCCGGGTAAAAGGCACACTCTTCACGATCTGCGGATAAACGTTAGGAGAGAGGGTCTCCCCTCCGCTGGCCCCGGTACCGATATTGACACCCATCATGGCGGCAAGTCCGCCCAGGTTGCCCCCCGAGCCATCTTTTCCGCTCTGGGGAACGACCGTGCAATGCGCGGTATATTTTATCGGGGAGAAAAGGGCGACAAAGAGGCCTATCAGGAGGAAGATGCCGGTGGTCTTCAGGATAAACTTCCGTTTTACCCATAACTTCCGGAGAATCTCGGTTAGATCGATTTCATCGGTTGCCTCCTGCGATGGAATTAGGTTTCTATTATTATCCTCTGAATATTTTTCTTGTACCATCTGTCTGCTTTGTTTGATTATTTAACAAGGTTGCTGATCAACAGGGCGATGGAAGCGATGGAAGTGGAGATACCCAGTATTCCCTGTAAAGACATCGGTTCCCTGTCGGGTTTCTCGGGAACCACGATCTCGCAGCCCGGTTCGATCCTTGCCCAGCGGCCGGTGGCGACCTTGCCGTTGGCGTAAATCACGAAAGGCTTGCTTTTCATTGCCAAACGTGAGTAGCCCCCTGCCTGTCGGATATAGCCGCCCAGCTTCAGATTTTTCTGGTAGGTGACGGTATTGGGATACATCACCCCCCCGGAGATTTTGACGGTGTTGTTGAACTGGGGAACGGTCAACACATCACCCTCACGGAGGATGATATCGTCGGCCCCGCCAGGCCTCTTTAACGCCTTTTCCAGGTCGATCCCCACATACTGCACGGTGAGGTCGAGCTCATCGACAAAGGTAGAGTCTTTTTCCATCCGGGCGCGGGTCATCAGCGCCTTGCGGCCCCTTTCCATTTCATCGGGGGTAAGCCTGCGCAGCAGCCTGGCGCCTTTGGGATAGGCGTATTCGGTCAAACCTCCCGCCCTTTCCACCAGTGAAGAGAGCCGCTCGTTCCGAGCCTTCTTGGCATAGCGGCCGCCGAAGAGTATTTCTCCGGAAATAGTGACATTTTCCTGGGCTTCGTAGCCGGGTGAGCGGCGCACCACGATCTGGTCGAACGGTTGCAGGACGAAAGTGGGGTCGCTCGAGACGATCTTCCCTTCCTCCAGGGTAAAGGTATATACTTCGCTCATCGTACGTGGGACGGTGGTGCTGGAGGGATCCTTGATGCGCCGGTAAACGTCGACCCGCGCCGTGGAGGCTTCTTCGCTCAATCCGCCCGCCCGCAGGAGTGCGTCTTCGATACGCATGTTCAGGGCGAAAGGGTAGTTACCCGGAGCCCGGACAGAGCCGCCGACAGATACTGTAACACTATCTTCGAGAGAGAAGATGGAAGGGATATGGAGCCGATCATTCTTACGTAGTGGAATATCTGCGATCCGATTATTGAGTAGGGCCTCCAGATCGAATGACTCCATACTCTGCCTCAGATCATCCTGCTCACGATAGAGCAATGCACGTTGAAGATAAGCATCTCCTGTAGGTCCCAGGGCGACTTCCACCAGATCGCGTACGGTTTTGATGCGGTCTCCCACAGCATACTTTCCGGGGCGTTCTATGGCTCCTGTGATCTCTACCATATTGGAAAATTTTTCAGAGATGCTGTCAACATCGATCTGATCTCCATCCTGCAGTTTGAAAGTAGCGTATTCAGGTTGATTGACGGTGAAAGCTTCCATCTCATGGATACCTCTTCTGAGCAGCGAGATATTAGCCCGGTAAGCATTGCCGCTAAATCCGCCGGCAAAGCGAATCAGATCTTCAAGCGTTTCATCTTCTCGCATCTCGTACCACATGGGGCGTCTGATTTCTCCTGTGATTTGTGCCAGTGTACTATACGGTTCTACCATCACAATATCACCGTCATGAAGATTAATATCCTGGGTATTGTTACCCTTCATCAGATATTCGTATAAATCTACAGTTGCAACATTCCTGCCGGCACGGAAGATGCGGATATTACGTAGACTTCCTATCCTGGAAGGCCCTCCCGATACATAGAGGGCATGGAATGCCGACGCGAAAGAGGATAGGGTATAGGTACCCGGAGTGGACACTTCGCCCATTACATTCACCTTAATGGTGCGCACATTGCCTACGGAGATGGCAAGGAATGTGCCGGGAGTGGAGGAGCCGAGATCGGAATAGATGGAAGAGAACTCGTTGCGTATTTTTGATTCGGCCTGTTGTACGTTAAGGCCGTTCAGCATGATCCTTCCTAAACCGGGTACAACAATATAACCGTCGGGCGTGATGGTATAACGCACGTTTAGTTCGGAATTACCCCACACATCGATAATTACTTCATCACCGGGCCCCAGCACGTAGTTGGCCGGGGTGGGCATATTCATGTTGGGGGAGAAAGTGAGGTTGCCAGCGGTGAAAAAGTCCTGACCGTAAACCCGGTCTTCGGGCGCTGCCTGTACTGTTTGTGCCGTGATGACCGGTATCTCGGACATATCCCGGAAGCTTTTTTCCGAAGGGTCGTAGTTAGATTCCACGCCGCCGTCGGTAACATTCTGCCTCTCTTCATACTGCGCACGGAGCCGTTGCAGTTGGGCGGTGGTGACTCCCTTTCTTTGCAGTTCTGTGAGTATCTGCTGTTGCGACATGCCCGAGTTTTCGTACTTTCGCAACTCCTGTATGACCTGCTGGTCGCTCATCTGGGCAAACAGCCCGCAGGACAGGAAAAACAATAACGTGATCAATACGGTAATCCTGGTCTCTCTATGCATATAGTCTTAGTTTTGTCGTTATAAATTTCTGTGGTGGTAAAACGATCGTTTTTGGTTGCACTTTGTGACTACCTGTCACAATACATGCAAGCAGTCCCAATCGGAATACCGTGCAAAAATACAATAAAAAAACATATTCCGACCTTTCTGAAATAGGAAAAGTGAAAAATGGGGATGCGCATGGGAATCGTAGTTGGGTGATACTCAGAAAAACCAACGTTTTTTCTTCTTCGGTTCTGCCATAGGTGATTGGCCTGCCATGATCTTTAGCGCATTGGTTCCTTCGGCAGTCGCTTTAACAGCGTTGTAAATGACACCCCAGTCGGGAAGTCCCCCCAGGTTGCGGTCGTCGATAAACATATCGACACCCAGTTTGCGTGAAACCTCTTCTCCCAACTCCTTGTTTTCACCCCGGTAGTTCTCATTCTCCGCATAGAAATAGAGTCCCCGTTGGGCGCAGTAGTCGATGGCCTCCTGGAGGAGGCGGCCGCGGCGTACCGTCCACAGGATCAACCTGTGTCCGTCTTTCTGCATCTGCAGGAGCGTGTCGATGGCGAAAGGGATGGGTTTGCCGATGTCGGGGTAGGCATGTTCCACAATAGTTCCGTCGAAGTCGATAGCGATGATCATGTTCCTGAATGTTTCAATTTCGACAACAAAGGTAAGAAAAATGCGTGATTACTGCCTTTTATAGGCTGTCTTTACCTTGCGATTCATAAATTCGGCAATTTCCCGTGAGGAAATATCATATTTAGGTTCTAATTGCTTAAAGGCTTCATCTTTTGTAAATCGCTCATAATTACCTAATTTACCCAATAGGTTTTTGCTTTTCATTAAATGGCCCGAATATTTGAGGGAATTGTCGATAATCCGGATTATTTCTTCATCCGATTTTTCTTTGAGAATACAGTAAAGGTCATAATAATCTCGAAAACTGTTTCTGCGCTGCATCGTCTCCATTTTAAGGGATGCTATCGTATCTATATCCGCCAGATATAAATTATTAAGAAAATGTACTTTATTTATTCGAGGAGCTTTTCTTTCCGGCGCATAAAAGGAAAGTTTAACTCCACCGTCAATAAAAAACTCCACTTGATTGTTGTCCAAAATATTTATTTTGTCTATGATATGCCCAGACTCTACTTCTTTAGTAATGGATTTGATGTCTATATCCATCTTTTCACCGTTGTGTTGTTGCCATCTCATAAAATCGAGGTCTTCACTAAGCCTGTTTTTTATTTGTAAAGAGAGGGCTGTACCTCCGACAAGGATGTAGGGCCTGATCGATTCCATTCCGGATATGGATTCGATAACTTTTTTCGTTTTATCGACTAATGATTTATCCATAAACGATTTCAGGCTCTGTTTAAATAATAGGTTTCCATCCTTTTCAGATATTGGACAGGATGTTTGATGTCGAAGTACAGATTGGCTAAACAGATATTCATATTCCTTAAATAATTTCCCTGGATAACCGCCTCGTCAAGCCAAACCCGTTTTATTTTCCCTTTGGGAAACACCTTGAATAATAAATCAATTTCGGGAAGATCCAGATGAATAAGCGCATACTTGATAAGGTTCCAATCACTTATTTTCTGACAAGAACTTTTATCAAAAGACCAGAAAACATTTTCTTTTTGTAATTTGGCCAATAAATACGACTTAATTTCATCTTTGTTGCGCATCATTTACAAAAATACAAATAAATCTCCGGATATGTCATGGCAAACTATAAAATCTTTTCTACCATGGAAGCGTTTATCTCTACTTCGGCGCAACCAAGCTGATGGATGCGGATGGCAATTTTGGATTTACCCTCCACCGTGATTAGCTCGCCTTCGAGGCCGGCAAGCGGCCCTTTGACCACTCGTACCTTCTCGCCCGGTTGCAGGTCGTCGGTGCTGAAACTGACGGCACTGTCAGAATGGTCGAGCATAAAGCGGAAACGTTCCATCTGTTCCGCAGGTATCTCCGTAGGACTATGTTCGCCGCGTAGTGTCAGATAGCGTAATATTGAAGGGTAAGTAATGACACTACGCTGCTCTTGGGTATCGACACGCACGAAAATCATCATGGGGATGAGTACCCGCTCCACCTTCTTCTTACGATCGCTCCACTGCCGCACTTCCTCCTGTACCGGCAGGAAGTTCTCAATACCCATTGCCGTGAGGCGGTCGCGTACCCGCTTCTCGTGGTGCATCTTCACATAAGCTGCCAGCCATCTTTTTTCTGCCATACTTAACGGTTTATCATAACATCAATTCCTGTCCCGAAATTAATGCTTTTTCCATTCATGTACAAGGAATGGAGTGGAATGTTAAGCTGCTATCCTTGGACTAACTATTTTCATATTTGTTTTATATATGGAAATTTTGTATTTTTGTATTGTTCTCATTAGAACATTTCATAGCTAATATTAATTGTATTATGGTCATAGAAATAGATAAACCAATTACCCCCCCCCAGAAAGTTCAGGATGCGTTGGGGAACATACAAAGTCGCAAGGGTAAGAAATCCCTTCGTGATCATTTCGGAAAATTAAAACGGGGCTTGGATGCCGTTTCTTATCAAAAAATAACAGATATTTCTATTATCCTTATTTAAATCGTTTCTCCTTTAAATAAAAGCCAGGACAGAGTCATTCTATTTAATCCAAAACTGTTAACATTTTGAAATTGATTGCCAAAACGTCTCTATTTGTGCTAATTTTGCATCCGCTTCGCGAAAAGAGAGAGGATGATAACGACGATTGCCAATTCTATTATGCACAAAATATTTCCCCTGCTGATTTTGTTTTTGACCGGGACAACAGGGTTGTTTTCGTCCGGGCCCCCGGCGACGGAAGTGAGAGCAGTCTGGCTGACTACCAATTACGGGCTGGACTGGCCGCATAACCGTACCAGTGTTGAAGTGCAAAAAAGAGAACTGACAGAGATACTGGATAACCTGAAGAAGCACAATTTCAATACGGTACTCTTTCAGGTGAGAGGCAGGGGGGAAGTACTCTACAACTCACGTATCGAACCGATGTCTACCCTCATTGCTCCTGTCGGGCCGGGACGTCCCGCGTTCGATCCTCTTGCCTTTGTTGTGGAGGAATGCCACAAGCGGGGATTGGCATGCCATGCCTGGATAGTCACTTACCCCCTGGGAAATGACCGGCATGTGCGCAGCTTAGGAGCAAGGTCTGTAACGAAAAAAAATCCTTCCATCACCAAACAATTTCAGAGGGAGTGGTTTCTCGACCCGGGGAATCCGCGTACAGACGATTATCTGCTCTCGATCGTGAAAGAGATCGTCTCCAGTTATGATGTGGATGGGATCCATTTTGATTATATCCGCTATCCGGATAACAGGGGACGCTTCCCCGACGATGGAATGTACCGGCTGCATGGCAAAGGGAAGACACGGGATGAATGGCGCAGGGATAATATTACCCGCTTTGTGACGAAAGCGTACGACCAGGTGAAGGCGTTAAAGCCGTGGGTGCAGGTGAGTAGCGCCCCGCTGGGACGGTATCGTGCATTGGGTAGTAACGGAGGGGGATGGACTGCGCTGGAGACGGTATCGCAGGACGCCGGTAAGTGGATGATGATGGGAAAGCATGATGCGATCTATCCGATGATGTATTATAAGGAGGGACTTTTTTACCCTTTTGTGGACGATTGGTTGAAGCATGGCAACGGCCGGATCGTGGTACCGGGGCTGGGGGCGTATCAAATGATCGAATTGGGATGGTCGCACCGTGATATACTGAACCAGGTGGATTATACCCGCCGGAAGGATACACAGGGACAGGCCTATTTCCGTGCCGATAACGTGCTCTCCAATACGAAAGGTATCTTGCGGGAATTGCAGGAGTATTACAAATACCCGGCGAAATTGCCGCCTATGACCTGGCTGAGCGATTCCATTCCCGACAGTCCTTATGACCTGCGGGCGGAGAAAAATGAGGACGGTGTCTTTGAACTTTCATGGGAAGGAAACGGGGATGAGAGAGTAACTTATAACGTCTATCGGAGCGAAGGCGATACACTGAGTCTCGATAATGCGGAAAACCTGATGGCGGTAGGATTGCGGGAACCACGGTTCCACTACCGGGCGGAAGACAACGATAAGGCTTATTACTACTATATTACCACATCGGATGCGTACCATAATGAGAGCGGACCGTGCATTCCGGCTTTCTTCTACCACTCGGAAATGGTGAAGTGAGAAATTAAGAATTAAGAATGAAGAATTAAGAGTGAAGAATGAAGAATTAAGAGTGAAGAGTGAAGAATGAAGAGTGAAGAGTGAAGAATGAAGAGTGAAGAGTGGAAAGGAGGGAAGGCGGACAAAGAATATCAGAACCAGGAGGAAAGTGAAAAGGTGCCTATGTGATTAAGTGAGGTGAAAGAGCAGGTAGTCTGTGGGGAAATGAAATGTGGTCGTGATAATTGGTAATTGGTAATTAGTAATTGGTAATTTTCAACTGAAAAAGAGGTGGAAAATCGAAAAAATAGAATAATTTTGTAGCCTATGGATGCCGCTCAAAAATTGAAGCAACAGGTAAGAAGCGAGTTTATGGAGTATCTGACACTCCATAAGCATAGAAAAACACCCGAACGGTTTGCGATTCTCGATCATATCTATTCTACCCGGGGACATTTTGATATGGATTCTCTGTATAACTCTATGATTGAAGTGAACTTCCGGGTGAGTCGTGCTACACTTTATAATACCATTCAACTGTTGCTGGATTGCGGACTGGTAGTGAAACATCAGTTCGGAGCGAATATATCGAAATACGAACGTGCTTATGGTAACGAAAACCATGACCATCTTATATGTACAACTTGTGGAGAGGTACGTGAGATGACGGGTGATCTGCTGACGCCTGTCCAGCTCAAAAAGATCAGAAAGTTTAAAGTGAGTTACTATAGCACTTATATCTACGGCACATGCAGCAAGTGCATTCACGCTAAACGGATGGAACTGAGGAAACTGGCACGTAAGACGGAAACAAAACAGAATAAAAGCAACGGTAAACAAAATAAAAAATGAAAGTTGATGTACTCTTAGGGCTCCAGTGGGGCGACGAAGGTAAAGGAAAAGTGGTTGATGTGCTTACGCCTCAGTATGAGGTGGTGGCGCGGTTTCAGGGTGGACCTAATGCAGGACACACGCTGGAATTCGAAGGAGAGAAATATATTCTGAAATCGATCCCGTCGGGAATTTTTCAGGATGGAAAAATAAATATCATAGGAAATGGGGTGGTGATCGATCCGGCACTCTTTAAGCAGGAAGTGGAAGGGTTGGAAACTTCAGGACACACACTCACCGACAGACTTTTTATCTCTAAAAAGGCGCACCTGATCCTGCCGACGCACCGCCTGTTGGATGCGGCTTCGGAAAAAGCAATGGGTGATGCCAGGATCGGCACGACGGGACGGGGTATAGGCCCTGCTTATACCGATAAGGTCGGACGCCACGGATTGAGGGTCGGAGACCTGTTTCACAACTTTGAGGAGAAATATCGCAATGCAGTGCTGCGACACAAGGAACTGCTCGACCATTACCAGTTGGAATATGACCTGCCTGCCCTCGAAAAGCCGTGGTTCGAGGGAATTGAGAAGATGAAGGAGTTCACAATTATCGACAGCGAACATTTTATTAATAAACATCTGGCGGAAGGTGGTTCGGTGCTGGCCGAGGGTGCACAAGGGTCGATGCTGGATATAGATTTCGGCTCATATCCTTTCGTAACTTCTTCCAATACTATTTGTGCCGGTGCCTGTAGCGGAATGGGAGTAGCTCCCGGACGGATCGGCGAGGTGTACGGCATCTTCAAGGCTTATTGCACACGGGTAGGCAGCGGTCCTTTCCCTACGGAACTGTCAGATGAGGACGGGCAACGGTTGCGAGATAACGGTAACGAATATGGTTCTGTGACAGGACGGCCGCGCCGTTGTGGATGGATCGACCTGGTAGCGCTGCGGTATACCATTATGCTGAATGGAGTTACGAAGTTGGTAATGATGAAGAGTGACGTGTTGGATAGCTTTGAGACAATCAAAGCCTGTGTTGCCTATAGGGTGAACGGCGAAGAGACCGAAGACCTGCCTTATGACATCTCGGATGGAATTGAACCTGTCTATATTGAGCTTCCCGGCTGGCAGACTGATATGACAAAGATGCAGTCGGAAGACGAATTTCCTGAAGAATTCAACAATTACCTGACCTTTTTGGAAACGGAATTGGGAGTGCCGATTGCAATCGTATCACTCGGACCTGACCGTGCACAGACAATTATAAGATGATCCCTACTTTTTTATATGGAATTTCATAAGGGCGCCCCTATCAGGCGCTCTTTTTTAACTCACTTATAACTCACTTCTCATTTATGTTCCTCACTTATAACTCATAATTTATCATTCATCACTCCTCTTGACTCACTTATAACTCATTTCATGCCTTGAAAACTCATTTATAACTCACTTTTATGATTTTGGCTAATTTAGGCATGGTTTTTGTTCTGTTAGAGTGAGAATCCTGTTCGTGGATGAGGCGAAGGCTATGAACTTTTGCCGTCTCTGAGATGTTTTAAAAATTGAAAGTTTAAAAATTAAAATTGAAAAATATTTTCTTAACTATATAATTAATGGCAACAATCTGGATTATATTTATTGCAATTGCGGTGGCCGGCTGGATCGTACAAGGTACGCTGCAGAGCCGATTCAAAAAGTATTCAAAAATTCCCTTACGTAACGGAATGACGGGGAAAGAGGTGGCGGAAAAGATGCTGCATGACAACGGGATATACGATGTACAGGTGATCTCGGTAAGAGGGCAGTTAACCGACCATTATAACCCGTTGAATAAAACCATCAATTTGAGTGAGCCGGTATATGGATCTTATAGCGTGGCGGCTGCCGCGGTGGCAGCTCACGAAACGGGACACGCCGTCCAGCACGCGAAAGGATATGCACCCTTGAAAATGCGTTCGGCACTGGTGCCGGTGATTTCGTCTACCTCCAAATGGGTCATGTGGGTGATCCTGGCTGGTATTATCCTGATCCAGACCTTCCCTATGCTTCTCTGGTTCGGAATTGCAATGTTTGCACTTTCCACACTCTTTAGTTTTATCACACTGCCGGTGGAAAAGAATGCTACCAACCGTGCTCTCCGTTGGCTCAGCAGCGCCGGTATTACCGATGCAGGTAACCACAATCAGGCGGTAGATGCCCTTCGCTGGGCCGGATACACTTATGTGGTGGCAGCACTCAGTTCCCTTGCTACATTGCTCTATTATATCATGATTGCTATGAGCAGAAGATGATCTGTGGTTAAATAATTTTATTTCGGTAGTTCTATAGGAACTTCCATCAGAAGAATTTCTGAATTCTCCAATGCTTCAAGAGGGAAATGGTCGGTATCCCAAATACCATAACCATCCCTCTTGTTCAGTATTTGATCACCAACTTTGGCTTTTCCCCGAATGGCGAAAATATAGACGCCGTTTCCCGTTTTTTTGAGGTTGTATTCTTTCGACACACCACTCTCGAAATGAGCCAGGTGAAACCATGCGTCCTGATGGATCCACAATCCTTCATCTTCTTTGTAGGGAGAGATGATCTGTTGGAAATCATTGGGTTTTGCAGAATCGGCGATATGCATTTGCTCGTATCTTGGCGTGATGCCTTTCTCACGAGGGAAGATCCATATCTGTAACAGTTCCACAGGCCGGTCGCTGTTCGCATTGAACTCGCTGTGGGTTACTCCTGTACCGGCAGACATCACCTGTATATCCCCATTGCGGATCACACCGCCGTTACCCATGCTGTCCCTATGTTCCAAATCGCCTTCCAGGGGTATAGTAATAATTTCCATGTCGTTGTGAGGATGGGTGCCGAAACCTCCTCCCCCTTCTATATAGTCGTCATTGATTACCCGAAGCACACCGAAATGCATCCTCGCACGATTGTAGTAATTGGAAAAACTAAATGTATGAGCAGATTTTAGCCAGCCGTGATTGGCATACCCCCGGGAGGTAGCCGGATGATAAATAGTTTTCATAATTAATTCTGGTTGATTGGTGTTATTTATGAAATAACAGCTGTTCTGTATGAATTGTTTAATGTGCCGTGAAATATGATATTATATAGTGAAGAGGGCAACAATTGCGCTCTTTTTTTGTTTATCTGATGGAGCGTCTAAGAAACTGTTTCTAACTTTATTAAAGGATTACAAATGAAGACGATTTTGATTACAGGCGGATCGGGAATGGTGGGCAAAAGGCTATCGGAACTGCTCATCGGGAAAGGATACAAGGTGATCTGGTTAAGTCGTGAACGGTATGTGAAGGCGCAGATTCCGCGCTATCGCTGGGATTACCGGAAAGGAGAGATCGACAGGGAGGCTGTGGAACAGGCCGACGTGATCGTTCATCTGGCCGGATCAAACTTAGGTGATGGCTCCTGGACGCGGTTGAAGAAACAGAAGATTGTAGAGAGCCGTGTGCAGACGGCAAAATTGTTGCTGGAGACAGTGAAAAAGATGGATAAAAAGCCCGAGGCATTTATCTCTGCTTCGGCGGTCGGTTTTTACGGACAGGAGACGGGAGAGAAGATATTCACTGAGGAGGATAATCCCGCAGATAGTGATTTTCTGAGTCGTACCTGCCGGAAATGGGAAGCCGAGGCTTTCAGGTTCAGGGATGAACTGGATGTACGTACGGTGGCGTTGCGAACGGCCTTTGTGATATCCAAAGATAGTGAAGCTTTCGGAAAGATGGTGCTGCCGACACGGTTCGGATTAGGAGCACCACTGGGTTCGGGCAGACAATATCTGAGTTGGATCCATATTGAGGATATTTGCCGCCTCTATTTGAAAGCGATAGAAGATAGTGCGATGCAGGGCGTTTATAATGCGGTCGCACCGGAATTTATCACCAATGCCGGGTTTATGAAGACGCTGGCCAAAGAGATGAAGCGTCCTTTTCTTATGCCGCCGATACCGGCTTTTCTGCTGCGGCTCTTTATGGGACAGGCAGCCGATATGGTACTGTATGGCAGTCGCATCTCATCACAAAAGGTGATCGATGCAGGATATGAATTTACTTATCCTTCAGTAAAAGAAGCCATAGAGGCTACTCTCTTGAGAATGAAAGAAAAGGATGAGAATCCGAAAAAGTGAAAGATGGCCCTGTTACTGAAAAAGCATCGATGACCAAGATGGATAAGGAGAAAACTTTGAGAGAGGTATACCGGCATCCGTTACTGACGGAAGAGGATCTTACGGTGATTAGGGATGTACATACCGAAGTGATGTTCAATAAAGGAGATTTCTTCCTGAAACGAGGTGAGAGATCAGACAGTTACCTGATCCTTGAGAACGGGCTGATGCGGTCTTTTGTCTATGATTACGACGGAAATGAGATTACCACCAGTTTTTTCTCCAACCATGAGGTTGTTATTGAAGTATTGTCACTGTTTCAACAAACCCTTTCGGATGAATATATTCAGGCGCTGACCGACTGTATTTGCTGGAAGATCGATCTGGACAGGTTTGAAATGTTATATCACTCTATCCAGGGACTGAATGAATGGGGCAGGGCATGGATGTCGGAACAGCTTTTCCAGTCAAAACAACGCTCGGTAGAGATGATCACCCAAACAGCGACAGAACGGTATCTGAAGTTGATCAAAGAAAAGCCTCAAGTAATCAGGCAGGCTCCATTGAAGCAGATCGCGACCTATCTTGGCATCACTGATACCTCTTTAAGCCGTATCCGCAAAGAATTAACTTTTCATTAGCCATTTGGCTTTTCTTGTCATAAGATAAGTGTTTTAAAAAGTCGGTACCCTATTTTTGTAATATCTAATTATTCAGAACATCGATCTAAAACAATAAAATCATGGCACAAAAAGATCATCAACCTATTTACCCTGTTGAAAATGAGTAAGATGGGTATCAGCAAACTGAAGGAAGCAGCGGAATCGCCCGAATAATTTCAATTACATTAGACTATTTTTCGCTATGGCATAGCTCAAGCAAGCTTGGCTCTGCTCATTTAGCTTAACGAAATAGTTCATTATATATAATCACTTAAACATTTAAAAATCATGCTTAAATTAGATCCGTACCTCAATTTTGACGGTACATGCGAAGAGGCTTTCAATTTCTACAGATCCGTATTTGGCGGAGAGTTTAAAGGTGGAATCATGAGAATGAAAGATGTGGAGGGAATGGACCTGCCCCAGGCTTTTAAAGACCGTGTAATGCATGTCTCATTGCCTGTCGGTAACGATCTGCTGATGGGGTCGGATACGATACCCGGTATGGGCAATCCTTTTCAAGCGGGGAATAATAACTATATCAGCATCACAGCCGACAGTCGTGAGGAAGCTGACAGGCTGTTCAACGAACTGTCGGTCGGAGGTGAGGTCGAGATGCCGATGGAGGATATGTTCTGGGGCGATTACTTCGGCAGTTTCAAAGACCGGTTCGGGGTAATGTGGATGATCTCCAGCCCATCAGGGCAACAGATGATGTAATTTCCCCAACTTTACTTTTTACTTATCTTATATAATCGTCCTTCATCCGTTACGGCATAGAGTGCACCGTCGTTACCGTCGGCCACATCACGGAAGCGTTGCCCTTCATTGGCGAGCAGGCGTTCCTCGCCTGTTACTTTGTTATCTTTGATCACAAGCCGGACAATATGCTTAGTATTGAGTCCGCCAATGAAGAGGTTATTTTCCCATTCGGGGATAGCGTTGGAGCTATAGAAAGCCATACCACTGGGTGAGAAGACAGGATCCCAGTAGTAAACAGGTTGCTCCATACCTTCTTTTTGTGTAATTCCTTCACCGATGATATTGCCGCTGTACTCGATGCCATAGGTGATGGTAGGCCATCCATAGTTTTTACCCGGTTTGATAAGATTGACTTCATCACCGCCGCGCGGGCCCATCTCACTGAGCCAGAGTTCACCTGTAACAGGATGGATATCCAGGCCCTGCGGATTACGGTGTCCGTAGCTGTATATCTCCGGCAGTGCTCCTTCGGTACCGATAAACGGGTTGCCCGGGACAGGTTCACCTTCTGTGGTGATGTATATTACTTTACCGTGACCGGTATTGAGCTTTTGGGCGTTGGGACGGGTGGCGAGATCAGACCGTTCACCGGTAGTAGCGAAGATATGTCCGTTTTTATCAAACAGCAGACGGCTGCCGAAATGCATGCTGTTATCGTAGTAGGGGATGGCGCGGTAGATGATTTGAAAATCCTCTATTTTTGTTTCATCATCGGAGAGTTTTCCTTTGCCCACTGCTGTGAGGGAGCCTTGCGCAGCCCGTTCGGCAAAAGTGAAATAGAGCATCCTGCTACTACTGAAATCGGGTGCCGGTGCCACATCCAGCAATCCTCCCTGACTCCGGTCGTCTACTTCAGGAAATCCTGTAATGGGAGCACTTACATTGCCGTCGGTGGTGGCGATACGCATGGTACCGCCCTTTTCTGTGATGGCCAGCCGGCCGTCAGGCAGTGGTGTGACCGCCCATGGCTTCACTAATCCGTCGGCGATAACAGTCGCTTCGTAAGGAGTTGTCGTTTTCACGCCTGCAACGCGGGTTTGTCCCTCGAAAGCGGGTTTAAAATCGGGATTATTGGGTTTTTCAGTCTCTACCGGGGGCAGAGTCTCCTCTTTCGGTTCTTCTTCGTTTGTTTTCGATGCTTCGCATGAAGCCGAGAGCAACACGAAGGCTGATAAAAAAAGTGCTGTAATCTTTAAATAGTTCATAGGACTGTGATTTATTGTAATCTGATTGTTTTGAATAGAAAGTTATCCGGAACATGTCACCACCCTTATGTGGATTGTAATCCGAATAACTCATTTTATTTAACAACGCGTAAATCGCAATTGTTCAATAATATAATTGACTATAAACTATTTTATCTCTACCTCAATCCATTGGGAACGGTTAGGTGGTGCGGGTGCAGTGACCTGAGGACGGGGATTGGCTTTGAGTTCTTCAAGCAGTACCTCTACCGCTTTCTCGATGGAGGGATCATTTCCTTTGGCCAGTTCTTCGGGGCGGTCAATCACCTCTATGTCGGGATAAACGCCGATACCTTCGATAATCCATTCACCGGTTTGATCGTAGATACCGAAGCGGGGAACGGAGATATAGCCGCCGTCCACTAAGCGGGCGTTACCGGAGATGCCGACCAATCCTCCCCAGGTACGGGTGCCGATCAACTTGCCTTCTCCGGTTTTACGGAAGAAGTAAGGGAAAGCGTCACCGCCGGAAGAGGAATAGCCATTGATAAGCATTGCCTTGGGACCGTCGTGCGCGATACCGGGCGTTTTCATCGGTTGTGGTAATCCGTTACGGTGCCAGTAAACCAGGGTGCGACGGTTAAGCAGGTCGATCATCCTGTCGGGGATAAAGCCACCGCCATTGTACCGGTCATCGATGATAAGCGCCTCTTTATGATGGTAGGCATACATCCCCCTGAAAAGTTCGCGGTTGCCTTCGACAGCTGTATTGGGTACATGAATGTAGCCGATCTTACCGCCGGAAAGACGGTCGACCATTTCCCTGCGTTGATTCACCCAGTCCATATATCTTAGTTCCTGTTCGCTTGTAATGGTTTTAACGTTATAGCTTTTTGCCCCCGAAGCCGAGGGGCTGTTGTTGACTGTCAGTTCGATATACCGGTCGCCCGTATTCTCGAGCAGTTCATAAGGATTTTGGGCGGTAGTCAGCTCCTGCCCGTTGATGCGGATGATATAGTCGCCTTCTTTTACATTAATGCCACTTTCCGTAAGAGGGGATCGACGGTTTTCGTTCCAGTTTTCGCCGGGATATATTTTCCGTATCTTGTATCGGCCGGCGGAAAGGTCAGCCTCTAATTCCGCACCCAATAATCCTCCATTGATACGGTCTACCCGTGCGATATCACCCCAGTCGACATATGCATGCCCGGTATTGGTTTCGCTCACTATTTCGTTGAGGATATAGTCGAGATCGAATCGGCTGGGTACGTAAGGAAGCAGTGCTCCGTAACTTTTCTGAATACTTTTCCAGTCCACACCATGCAGATTATTCACGTAAAAGTAGTCGCGGAAGATACGGAATGCATCGGCATAGATCTGGTTCCATTCGGCACGGGGATCGATCTTCATATTGAGGTTGTCAAGATTGATCGTACCTGTGCCGGCAGCTTGTCCTGTCTGGTTTTTTGCTACACCGTAGTTATTACCCCGGCGATAGATAAACGATTTTCCATCTGCCGCAAGGATGCCGTAACCAGTCTCGTCAAGAATATCTTCGGCTTTTTCTTCGTTGATATTGTAACGCATGATCTTATTTCCGGTGGCATAGAGGAGTCCCTCTTCTACAACACCAATGATGCGATAGTTGCCGGGTTGCAGGGGTAACGCCTGTATCCGGTTTCGTGCGTTATCTGTATCTATCTTTACTTTTATCTCTCCCGACAATTTACTATCACTCCCTCTATCTTTTTCTTTTGCAGTACTTTTTTTCCCGTTTTTCTCCGCATTATCGTCTTTCTCCTCACCATAGGGTTCCTTGTCTTCCTTGTAGGGAGTGAGGGTTGTGCCATCGTCACGCAGTGGAAGGGCGTAGATACGGGTAGCGTTGTTGTAAAGATAATCGAACTCGAAACTACTGAAAGCGAGGTTGAAGTCGCGATTGGAGAGGAAAAAGAGGAATTTTCCATCGCGGCTGAATACCGGGTTACTGTCGGAAAAAGTGGCATCGGTAAGCTGATACTTACGGCCGCTGGAAAGCTGGTACACCCAGAGGGCGGATTGGTAGTTGGGAGACGATTTGCTGTAGGCTATCCAGTCGCCGTCGGGAGAGAAGGAGTAATCTCTGATCTCTTCTGCAGTCGCTTCGTCAATAGCGGTCTGTCTGCCCGTGGCGACATCCACCAGCCATAGCTTCATAGTGCGGTCGCTATAGACGAGGTGTGTGCTGCGTGGTGACCATTCGGCCGTATGTTTCCATGCTGCGGAGCCGTGGGTGATTTGTCGTGGGGTTGCTCCCTCCTTATTTTCAAGTATGTAGAGTTCGTACTCTCCGGTCGCATCGGAGCAGTAGGCGATCTGTTTGCCGTCGGGCGACCATACGGGAGAGATTTCACGGACACCTTGAGTATTGGTGAGATTTCGTATTTCTCCTTTTTCTACCGGTACGCTGTAGATATCGCCGCGAGCCTCGAAAAGTGCCCGTTTACCGGAGGGCGAGAGACTATAACTGCCGATAAATTCCTTCACATTTCTGAAATAGGGTTGCAGATTGGGATTGTCGTAATGGATGGATACGGTTATCTTACGGCTGCTGCCGGATGCAAGATCGAGCACATGGAGGTAACCTCCGTTTTCATAGACCAACTTGCCATTACGGCCGGAGGGCCACATCACATCAAAGTCGCTATGGCGTGTAATTTGCTCATTTTCGCCGGTAGTCACGTTATAGCGCCATATATTAAGGCGCGCGTCGCGGTCGGATGCATAAAAGATATTATTGCCGTGCCATACGGGCCACTGGTCGGAACCGGCCCATTGAGTGACCTGTCGTGAACGGTTGTTTGCCAGGTCGTATGTCCACAGGTCAGTGGCGCGTCCTCCCTTATAACGTTTCCAGGTGCGGAATTCGCGGTCGACCGGGGTGAAGCAGAGTTGTGATCCGTCGGGCGAGAAGGTGGCGAACCCGCCGTTGACGATGGGAAGCGGTTCCTCGAATCCGCCGTCGATACCCACGGTGAAGTAACGTCCGTTACGGTCGCCGAAACTCGTGCGATTGGCCCGGAAGAGGATACGCTTGCTGTCGGGTGTCCAGTCGAGCACAACGTTGTCGAATCCACCCCTCGGCGGCATTTCTCCTATGGGGTTGTAGAAGGTGAGTTGCCGTGCGGTACCTCCCCCGGATGGCATTACCCATATCTGGCGGCTGCCGGAATACTCGGCTGAGAAGGCGATCCATTTGCCATCGGGTGATATCTTGGGGAACAACTCGATACCGCGGTGTGAGGTAATTCTTTTTGCGGAACCACCGTTGGCATTTACTGTCCAGATATCACCTGCATAAACGAATGCGATCAGGTTTCCGTTGATATCGGGATAACGCATCATACGTGCGTCGTCCATTGCCGAAGCCTGTAGGAAAAAGAGGCTTGACAGGATCAGAGTAGTGAGTTCTCTCATAAATATAAATTTGTTATTTTGAGGTCAAAATTACAGTTTTTTTTCGAGAAATTCCTTGTTTTCAGTTATTCGATCAAATTATGGAATTTTTTCCATAATTAAAATAGGAAGTGAGTTATTATTGTTATACTTTTGCAGTGTATAACCTGTTTAATTGAAAAAACCACTATTATGACACAAAAACTTTTAATCAGAGATCTCACGTTACGTGACGGTCAGCAATCGGCTTTTGCTACGCGAATGAACCAATCACAAGTCGACAGAGTATTACCCTATTACAAGGATGCCAATTTTTATGCCATGGAAGTATGGGGAGGTGCTGTGCCCGACTCGGTAATGCGTTTTTTGAATGAGAACCCCTGGGACAGGCTGGAGAAGATCCATCGGGTTGTTGGAGGGGTGTCTAAATTGACCGCGCTATCCCGTGGCCGGAACCTGTATGGTTATGCTCCCTATCCCGATGAAATCATCGACGGTTTTTTTAGGAATGCTGTAGCTTCGGGGTTGGATATCATGCGTATTTTTGATGCCTTGAATGATGTGGACAATATCAAATCGAGTGTCACGTCGATCAGGAAATATGGAGGGATGGCGGATTGTGCCGTATGTTACACCATAGACCCGAAATATGATGAGACTCCTTCTCCCGAAAAGAAAAAAAGAGGATTGTTTGGTTTCCTTTCCCGGAAGCAAGAAACCGGGCATTCCCTCCATACACCCATTTTTACGGATGAATACTTTTTGAATAAGGCAAAAGAGATGCTTGCCCTCGGTGCCGATATGATTACCATAAAAGACATGAGCGGGTTGATCCCGCCTTCACGGGTAGCTACACTGATACCTTTGTTTAAGGAGCAACTGAAGGTGCCGGTCGATTTCCATACCCACTGTACGCCGGGATTCGGGTTGGGAGCCGTGCTCACTGCCATTATCCACGGGGCGGATATCGTGGATACCGTTATCTGGAATTTTGCAGGTGGTCCGGCAGCCCCGGCTATTGAGTTGATTTATATCTTCTGCAAGAAGCTGGGAATTGAGCTGGATGTGAATATGGAGGCTGTGGCAAAGATCAATGAAAAACTGTTTGATATCCGGAAGGAACTGGAAGCATACGATGCCGTTAAACAGTTCCCGAAACCGTTTAATCCTTTGACGGACAGTATCCCGGTTGAAATAGATAAACAGTTCGAGCTGGCTATTGAAGCAGTCGAACGTAATGATGAAACGGCATTGCTGGATGCCTGCCATGCTATTGAAGCCTATTTCAATTTTCCAAAACCTGACGAACGTGTCAAAGAGGCGGAGATTCCCGGGGGGATGTACACTAACATGGTCGCCCAGTTGAAACAGGTCAATTCGCTCGATATCCTTCCTGAGGCGATGAAGCTGATCCCCAGTGTCCGTCTTGACGCGGGACTGCCACCCCTGGTAACACCAACCAGCCAGATCGTGGGGGTACAGGCTGTGAGTTCGGCATTGAACCTGAAGAACGTCCGTCCGAAATATGCCAACCCCTCCAATCAGTTTGTATCACTTGTAAAAGGTGAATACGGAAAAACACCTGTTCCGGTAGATCCGGAATTCCGGTTACAGATTGCCGGTACACGGGAAGAAGTCCCTTATGATACTTCTACTTATAAACGTCAGGAAAACCCCGTTTTGGAAGGGTATGGGGGTGTTCTTCTTGCAAAAGATGAGAAAGAAGAACTTCTGCTGGAATTATTTCCCACTGTTGCCGCAAATTATCTGAAAGGACAACGGCAAAAAGAGTGGGAGAATGTGCAAGATGAAAATCACATGCCGGAACAAGAGGGAGAAGCACTTCTTGGACAGGCTATCCCGAATATGCCCGAAAATGAGGATGCGCAGGTGCAGAGAGTCGATGATACTCAAGTGAAAGAAGAACGTAAAGAATCTCCAAAAGGATATTGCGTAATGTGTCCGATGCCGGGTAATATCTTGCATATTTCTGTAAAAGAGGGAGATATTGTAAAAAGAGGTGATAACATCCTTGTGCTCGAAGCCATGAAAATGGAGAACGATATTGCATCGGAAGTCTCAGGAACTGTGCACCGTATTTTTGTTCACCAAGGGGATACAGTAATGGAAGGGGCGCCAATGGTAGAGATCATCTGATCAGGGGTAATAAAAACCGGTTATGCTGAAAATATATTTGCTGTTCATTTTGAGAGCAGCAAATATATTGTATCTTTATGCCGTTTTCAATTCAATTAAAAGGTATAGATATGGGAATTTTATTGGTTATTCTTGCACTGGTTGTCATAGCGCTGCTTTGGGGCGTATCTATCTACAACAAACTGGTGAAATTGCGTACAATAGTGGAGGAGGCATGGAGTGGTATCAACGTGCAGTTGAAGAAACGGCATGACCTTATTCCCAACCTGGTGGAAACAGTGAAAGGGTATGCTACCCACGAGAAAGATACCTTTGAACGGGTTACGCAGGCGCGTGCAAACGCTATGCAGGCCGGTGATATAAAATCGCAGGAAGCAGCGGAAAACAACCTGAATGCCGCGCTGATCCGGCTGTTGGCTGTCGCAGAACAATATCCCGAACTGAAAGCCAACCAGAACTTCCTGCAGCTACAGGATCAGTTGAGCGTGATTGAGTCGGATATCGAGAAATCGAGACGATATTATAACGGGACGGTGCGGGAGAAGAATATCGTGATCGATTCATTCCCGAGCAATATCATAGCCGGTATGTTTAATTTTACCAAATCACTCTTTTTCGAACTTGATAACGAGGCAGAAAAAGAGGTTCCCCGGATACAATTCTGATGCGGTCACTTATCTCCTCTCTTTTGCTGCTCTTTTCCTTTACTGTATTGGTAGCACAGGAGGAAAAGGTGTACACGTTCCATTCCGATATCAACGTGGATAGTTCGGGTGTTATCACTGTGCGTGAACATATCCGTATCTACGCCCGGGGAGATATCTTTAAACGGGGTATCACCCGTTCGCTGCCGCTGACAAGGCGAGACAGGGAAGGAAACCGGATAAAGATGGAGTATGAGGTCACCGAAGTACGGCAGGATGGCAATCCCGTCGGGTTTTTTACCGAGACCGGAGGTGGAGACATAACCATTTATGTGGGTGAAAGAGATGTATTGCTACAGCCCGGATTTTACTCCTATGAAATTGTATATGAAGCAGCGGGACAGGTCGGCTTCTTTGACGAGTATGATGAACTGAGCTGGAACGTGAACGGTGAATCTGATCGCACCATCGATTCAGTGAGTGCTGTAGTGCATTTGCCGGAAAAGGCAGAAATACTGAGCTACCGGTGTTATACCGGTGCTTACGGGTCTACTGAAAGTAATTGTGTGGCGGAAAACAGGGCGGATGGTTCGCTCTTTATCAGCGTTGTCGATTTGCCGCCACAGGAAATGCTGACCCTCTCGGTCGGATTCATGAAAGGAGCGGTGCGGCAACCCCCGTCCGTCCAACCGCGGAAGCTGACCTTCTTCGATAAAAATGGACTGGCAGTAGTCAGTATCATTACTGTCATATTACTTTTCTTCTACTATATCCATACCTGGCGCCGATTTGGCATCGATCCGCCCAAGCCGGTCATTATTCCACAATTTACACCTCCGGACGGGCTCTCGCCCGCAAGTGTGGGGATGCTGTACAAAGGGTGGTATCTGGACGATCTTATTACCACTTCCATCGTAAATCTTTCTGTGAAGGGCTATATCTTTATAGAAGAAGTGATCAGGAAGAAGGGGTTGTTCGGTATACGGCAAGATAGATGTTATTCGCTTACTAGATTGAAAAACAGCGATGCAACGCTTCCACCTGAAGAGCAGGTGGTGATGCAGTACCTGTTCTCCTCACGCGATAATTTCTATCTGGACGGGAAGTATAATAAAAGTATTGAAGATATGATGCAGGCCTATCGAAAAAGTCTGAATCATCAATTTGGGGCGGTCCTAAGAGAGGGACGCAATCTGAAATTCCATATTGTTCCCTGGCTCGTGATGATCGCCTATCTGTTTATCCTTCTCTATTTCGCGAATGAAGACCTTATTGGTTTCCGGGCGAATAAGCTGGCGCTTTATATAACACTCCCTCTGATAGTGGTTGCATATCCGGTATATGCCTGGCTGATCGTGCGTCCCGGGGAGCGGAAACTACACTATCGCTCTTCGATAGAGGGATTGAAGATGTACCTTGATTTTGCCGAAGAAAAACGATTGCAGTTTTTTAATCCTCCGTCAGTGACACCAGCCGTTTTTGAGAAATTGCTCCCTTATGCGATTGCCCTGGATATGGAGAAAGTGTGGGGTGAGAAGTTTGAGAAAACTTTCCTTTCCTCTTCTATGCAACCTGACTCTTACCGTCCTGCATGGTATGGCGGTACATACATTAACCCTGCGGCTTTTGGTCATGCACTCAACAGTACGCTTTCCAATACGGTGAATCATGCGGCTACACCACCGAAATCTTCTTCATCGGGAGGTGGAAACTGGAGCAGCGGTTCATTTGGTGGCGGCTTCTCCGGTATGGGTGGCGGTGGCGGCCGTGTTGGCGGCTGGTGAGAAAAGTGGAAAAGTGGGAAGGTGGGAAAGTGCCGCCAATTTTTGAACATCCCTTATTTTAATTTGTTGAATAATAAAGTTCAATTACATTAGGCGTTTTCTCGCTATGATATAGCCCGAACAAGTTCGGCCTCTATTCATTTAAATAAATAACTCTCGCTCGGCAATGTTCAAGCGAGCTTGACACTGCCCTCGCTTATGCGTTATTTTAGCTTAACGAAAACGTTCCCTGCGATGTTGATCGTGGGATTATCCGTATGAAGGAAAAATGGAAGATGTGAAAGAGGCGGTCAGAATTTGTCGATTGGATACACTCAATTATTCCGAGTTCAGAAGCAAGCTGATAGAGCTTTACCTGCATGCTTTTACTACAGGTGAGTATGCCCAGTTTATCGCTCCGGAAACCGTAGAGGTTACCCTGGATAATATATTGCAGGACGGAGCGGGTTGTATGGCGTTTGTCGGCGACCGGCTTGTGGGATTGCTCGCAGCTTTTCCTTTGAAGAGAGATCCGGATTTCCCTGCCGATGGGTGTCCCGATATTCCGGTCGGTCAAGCGGTTTATATCTCAGAGGTAATGGTACATGCGGATTACCGGGGTAGGGGGATTGCATCGCAGATGCTGAATAACTACCTGCAAAAGGCGTCGGAGAATTATTCCTATGCTGTGATCCGGGTGTGGGAAAAGAATAAGCCCGCATTGGAACTTTACAAAAAGTTGGGATTCGTACCTGTTGCCGGAATTTCACAGAGGAAATTAAGTACCGGGGGAGAGGAATTTGAAATGAAGAAAGTCTATTTGGCGGTTAAGATAATTGACAATTGATAATTGACAATTGACAATTAAAAATGGATATGGAAAGTTGAAAATGGATAATTCCCAAATCCGAGATCCCAAATCATTAAATCTTGAATTGAAACAACGTTCGGCGGAGCCAACATCAGCGGAGCTAAATTGTGAAATTAAAAAAATATGAAAGAATTAATTACTAAAACAATTGATTTGCGATCCGGTTCGCCGGAAGAAAAACGGCAGGAGATCCGGGATTATTTTCTGAAGACCTGGGCAATTGACGAGTTACTATATACACAGTTGAAGTCAGATGATGTGTTTTATATGCGTGGTGATCCGTTACGCCATATCATTCTCTTTTATCTGGGGCATACGGCTGTCTTTTTTATCAATAAGCTATATCTGGCAAAGATCATCGACCGGCGCATCAATCCTAAATTTGAGTCGACCTTCGCCATTGGGGTAGATGAAATGAGTTGGGACGATCTGGATAACAACCATTACGACTGGCCGCCGGTGTCGGAGGTGCGGGTTTACCGCGATAAGGCGAAAGAGTTGATCCTGAATGTGATTGACAATACTCCGCTTGAATTACCGATCGATTGGGAGAGTCCTTTCTGGATTGTGATGATGGGGATTGAACATGAACGGATTCACTTAGAGACTTCGTCGGTATTGATCCGCCAGTTGCCATTGAATCAGGTGGCAAAGGGTCGATTCGGCGAACGATGCAGTGTGAGCGGTGAGGCGCCGGAAAACGAATTGATACCTGTGGCAGGTGCTACGATGAAATTAGGAAAGCCCGCAGATTATCCGCTTTATGGTTGGGATAATGAATACGGCGCCTATGAGGAAGAGGTAGCTGATTTCTCTGTGTCGAAATACCTGGTTTCCAATAAGGAATTTCTGGAATTCATAGAAGATAAAGGATACGAAACAGAGAACTACTGGACAGAAGAGGGATGGAACTGGCGTAACTATACACAGGCACAGATGCCGCTCTTCTGGAGGAAAGATGAAGATGGCTACCAGTTGAGATTGGTAGCCGAAGAGATACCCATGCCGTGGAACTGGCCGGTGGAGGTGAACTATCTGGAAGCAAAAGCCTTCTGTAACTGGAAGAGTGCGAAGACGGGACGTAACTTCAGATTGCCCACTGAAGCGGAATGGTACCGTCTGCATAAGGCAGCAGGCCTGACGGAGGTGACGGAGTGGGAGCAGGCACCGGGCAATATTAATCTGGAATATTTCACATCGCCGTCTCCTGTGGATATGTTCGAACAGGGAGATTTCTTTGATGTAATCGGGAATGTGTGGCAGTGGACCGAGACGCCTATCACAGGTTTTCCCGGCTTTAAAGTGCATCCGATGTATGACGATTTCTCTACGCCGACCTTCGACGGAAAGCATAATCTCATCAAGGGAGGTTCCTGGATATCGACCGGCAACGAAGCGACAATTCACTCGCGATACGCTTTCAGGCGGCATTTCTATCAACATGCCGGATTCAGGTATGTGGAATCAGACAGGCCGCTGGTGATACAGCAGGCGGATTATGAAACAGATGAGGAAGTGACGCTCTCCTGCGAGAACAGCTGGGGTGATGCCTGGGGTAATAACCCTGTATTCACTATCCGGCTGGCAGAACTGGCGGATGACTTGCTAAAAGGTAATGCCACAGCACGTATTCTGGATCTGAATGCCGACACGGGACGACTTGCCTTTGAACTGGCGCGGAAGTATAAAGATGTGATGGCACTCGACTTTACCGCCCGAATGATAAGGATTCCCATCCAACTGCAGGAGCAGGGTTATGTGCGCTATACGACAAAAGACGAGGGTGAACTGGTATTCTACCGCGATATTGTGCTGGCTGATTTTGATCTGTCGGAAGCAAAGGTAAATATTCTGTTTATGCAGGCTGACGCAATGAATCTGAAACCTAACTACTCGGGATACGATCTGATTATTGTCCCTGCATTGCTGGAAGAGTTAAGCGATCCACTGCTTTTCCTGTCGCACATTCACGAACGATTGAACGACAATGGTTATTTAATATTGGCGTCGGACTACGAGTGGGATACGGCCAGGACACCGAGGGATAAATGGCCGGGTGGGTTTAAGAAGGATGGTGAACCGGTGACATCTCTCGATGGTATAAAAGCGACGTTGGCACCACAGTTCGAGCTCATATCCGATCCACAGGAGATCAAGAGGACGATAAAAAGATCGTCGCGTTTGATGGAAAACCGGACGTTGCAGGTTACAATCTGGAAGAAGAAATAATTGTTTGATTGCAACTAAAGCGGAGACCTTTAGATATTTTGCGGGGTACCCATAACTCGCAAGAAGCGTGAAAAGAGTAGCTGTCCGAAGCGAAGCGAGTTCTACTCTTTTAGCAAATGAGAGTTAAGATGGGTCGCAAAATATCGTCAGACGATGATTTAGTTGCAATAGTGCTACTATAAAAGTCTAATTAAACCAGCGGGTAAGAGAGTTGAAGATATTTTCACTCTCTTTCCGTTTTTTTTCGTGCGTGCTGTTTTCCGGGGCAAGCACTTTCAGCCCTTTATGGATAGTTTCTACCTTGATTTCGTTACCTGTACTCACCGGTTCTCCGTCCACGTGCATCACTCCGGCACGGGAACGTTTGATCAGCAGATTGCGGGTGACTAACGAGGTCATCTTACTGTTCTTATCGATATTATTGGTAAAGAGCTGAAGGGTAGTTTGAGGTATTTCGATGGCATTCAGAGGTTTCAGAATGGATACATTCATCATGCCGTCATCCATACTGGCACCTGGTGCGATATGCGCGTCGTTGCCATACTGCGACGCGTTAGCACAGGTGAGGATGAAAGCGCGCTCGGTAATGGTTCCGTGGTCGGTGGTAATCTCATACTTTTCCGAGCGGAAATCGACCACACTCTCCAGAATATTGCGTACATAACCCAGTGGGCCCCGTTTTTTACTTTCGGCAAACCGGTCGCTGATAAAAGCATCAAAGCCAAAACCGCAGGTGCAGAAAAAAATGTGTCCGTTGGCTACGCCGTAATCGATGGTGCGTATATGTGCCCGAAGGATGATGTCAATGGCTTTTTCCGTATCCAGGGGAATACCCAGTTCCCTGGCCAGTCCGTTTCCCGAACCGGATGGAATGATACCCAGCGTGGTATTGGTATGCACCAGCGACTTGGCTACTTCGTTTACCGTGCCGTCCCCACCGGCCACAAGTACGTATTTGTAATTCTTCTTTGCTGCTTTGTGGGCTATCTCCGTGGCATGATCGGGATAACCGGTGATGCGGATAAAGATATCATATTTTCGCTGATCAAATGCAGCCGCCACTTCCTCAGGAATGTTTTTCTTGGATTCTGTACCCGAAATAGGGTTGATAATGAGGCATATCTTTTCTTTTGGCATACTATTTCTTGCGTTTTTTATTTCGTCTTCCGCCTGTCGTCTGTCATTCAACTCACAACTCATCTTTTCTTTCGATGAACCGCAGGCCGTAATATATAATTAACAACCGATGTCCTATTTTGTTTTAACCCTTTTTATTTGCCTCTTCGCGCTTTGTTTTTTTACATTTCCATAATATAGGATGTACCTCGGACATACTCAAACAAGTTTGGTTTGTCTCTCGGCTTTCACTATATTTGCACCCAAAACACACACTTGTTATGCAATCTACTTTTATCCTGATCGTAATTGTTGTCTATTTTGGCCTGTTGATGCTGATTTCCTATCTTACCAGTCGAAAAGGTTCGGGTAACGATACTTTTTTTCGTGCCAATAAATCATCCAAATGGTATGTCGTGGCTGTAGCAATGGTCGGCACATCTATCTCAGGGGTAACATTCGTTTCCGTCCCGGGAATGGTGCGAAACCTCGATATGACCTACATGCAGATGGTGTTTGGCTTTTTCTTTGGCTACCTGGTGATTGCTTATATACTCTTACCTCTCTACTACCGCCTGAACCTGACCACTATTTATGGTTATCTGGATCAGCGGTACGGACCGAAATCCTATAAAACGGGTGCCTGGTTTTTCCTGATCTCGAAAATCGTGGGTGCGGCAGCACGGCTCTATCTGGTGGCTTTTATCCTGCAAACACTGGTATTCGATACCTGGGGGGTACCTTTCGTAGTGACGGTGATGGGGATTATTTTGGTGATCTGGCTCTACAGCCACAAGAGTGGCATCAAGACGATTATCTGGACAGACTGGCTGCAGACGATCCTGTTTATCACTGCGCTCGTATTGATTGTGTGGCAGGTAGCCATGCGATTGAATCTGGATTTTGGCGGGGTAGTGACGACAATTGCAAACAGTTCGCATTCCCGCATTTTTGTCTTTGACGACTGGGCAAGTACACAAAATTTCTTCAAGCAGTTCTTTAGCGGAATGTTTATCACGATTGTGATGACGGGGCTGGATCAGGACCAGATGCAGAAGAACCTGACAATCCGTACACTGAAGGATGCACAAAAGAATGTGGTATCCTACGGGTTGGCGTTTGCTCCCATTAACTTTCTCTTTCTCTCCCTGGGAGTATTGCTGATTGCCTTTGCAGAACAGAATGGTGTTATATTACCGGAAATATCCGACAATATCCTACCCGTAATTGCAAGCGAATACCTTGGACAGACGGTGTTGGGAATTTTTATTGTGGGAATTGTTGCGGCAGCCTTTTCGAGTGCAGACTCTGCCTTGACGGCGCTGACGACTTCATTTTGTGTGGATATTCTGAATATGAAAGCAGTTTCTCAGACAAAAGCACAGGAACAGAAGGATATCCGTACCAGGAGGATGGTGCATATGGGAGTCAGCGCAGCATTTGTGCTGATTATCCTGCTGATTGAAGCGATTGGATCGGACAGTATCATCACCGCTATCTACAAGTTGGCTTCTTACACTTACGGGCCGTTGCTGGGCCTTTATGTCTTCGGGCTTTACAGTAAAGTGAAGCCGACGGATAAATGGGTACCCTACGTGGCTATTGCCGCACCCGTACTCTGTTTTATTATTGAAATAGTGATGCAACAGCTATTCGGTTACCGGGTAGGATATGAACTGCTGCTGATGAACGGTCTGTTCACCGGAATAGGACTCTGGGCACTCAGTGGTAAGAATGATAATGTGCTTCGTACGATAGTGGAAAAGGAGACGAGGTGACTGGGGAGATTGGGAAAGGGGGAGGCTGGGGAGAAATAAGAAGTTAGAACTCTGAGTTGAAAATCGACGTTAGTCAAATCTTGAATCTTGAATTTGAAATCTGAAATTTGAAAAATTATGATCATAAAAAAAGCAGAATTCGTGATAAGTAACAGCGACTACCGGAAGTGCCCGCAGGATGGGAAACCGGAGTATGCGTTTATTGGCCGGTCGAATGTGGGGAAATCGTCGCTTATCAATATGCTGACTAACCGGAAAGGGTTGGCCATGACCTCTTCCACGCCGGGGAAGACGATGCTTATCAACCATTTTCTGATCAATGACGAATGGTATCTGGTGGACTTGCCGGGATATGGCTATGCACGCCGCGGGAAAGAGGGTCGGGATAAACTCCGTAAGATCATCGAGGATTATGTCCTGGAACGGGAAGCGATGACCAACCTGTTTGTGCTGGTGGATTCGCGCCATGAGGCGCAGAAGATAGACCTGGAGTTTATGGAGTGGCTGGGTGAGAATGGTGTTCCGTTTGCCATCGTCTTTACCAAAGCCGATAAATTAGGTTCCGGCCGGTTACAGTTAAATATCGATGCCTACAAAGAAAAACTGCTGGAGACCTGGGAAGAACTGCCGCCTGTCTTTGTTACTTCATCCGAGAAAGGGCAGGGCAGGGAAGAATTGCTCAGCTATATCGACAGTATCAATAAAACAATTCTGTAGCGATAGTTTAATGGCTGTCGAATGAACCGCCGACCAGATCGAGTAGTTCGTTGGTGATGGATTGTTGTCGCAATTTGTTGTATTCCAGCGTAAGTTCTTCACTGAGATCATCCGCATTGTCGGTAGCTATGCGCATGGCCGTCATACGGGCGGCGTGCTCCGAAGTGACCGAATCGAGATGTGCAGTATAGAATTTTACTTTCAGTATCTTAGGAATAAGTTGCGTGAGAATAGTTTTCCTGTCCGGTTCCACTATATAGCTTGGAGCAAATTTTTCTCCATCGGGTATTTTCGGTTCGATAGGGAGAAGCGGTTCGTTGATTATCACTTGCGAACCTTTAGTGAGGAAGTGATGATAGATCAACTCTACATGGTCTATCTCCCCTTTCTGATACATCTCCATCAGTTTTTCGGCAATTTGTTGCGCATTATAATAAAGGGGACTTTCACTGATCGCATTATAATCTCCTTGTAGTTTGAACCCCATATTCCGTACCGCTTTTGCCACTTTCTCCCCAATAGGATAAAGAAGAATATTTTCTTTTCCCAGCGGCATATAGTTTGCCACTATTCTTTTCAGTTTTTCAGCAATATCGTCGTTGAACCTGCCGGCCAATCCGGTATTGGAGGAAAATGCCACGATAGCGACCCGTTTGACGGTACGTGTTTGCAGGAAAGGAGAATCGATACTCTCTTCCTGGTCTGCAAGCAACTGTAACATCCGGTACAGAGTCTGCTCATAGGGATAGAGGTTCTGGATGAGGCGTTGAGTCTTCACCAACCGGGCAGAAGAGATCATCATCATGGCTGATGTGATCTTTTGTGTGGATCGCACCGACTGTATCCGGCTTTTTATCTCTTTCAACTGTGCCATCGTTTCAGGAATTTATTATTTTTATGGTATCTGCCGCTACTTCTTCAATAATTTTACCGATCTCATCATTTATTTTACCTTCTTTCAACGGATCGAGTACATCGTGTCGATGGCTTGCCTCCAGCGTAGCGAGAAACTCTTTTTCGAATTTCGCCACTTTCTCGAGAGGAATATCTTTGAGTAGTCCGTGGGTACCGCAGTAGAGGATGGCAATCTGTTGCTCTACAGTCATGGGACTGTGCACAGGCTGAACAAGCAACTGTTCATTTTTTTGTCCCTTATCAATGGTCATGGCCGTTACGGCATCCATATCACCACCGAATTTGGTAAAGGCTGCCAGTTCCTGATACTGTGCCTGATCTATCTTCAGCGTACCGGCTACTTTCTTCATCGCCTTGATCTGAGCGTTACCGCCGACACGTGAGACCGAGATACCCACGTTGATGGCGGGACGGATCCCCCTGTGGTAGAGATCGGCTTCCAGAAATATCTGGCCGTCGGTAATGGAGATGACATTGGTAGGGATATAGGCCGACACGTCGCCCGCCTGTGTTTCGATAATCGGCAGGGCGGTAAGAGAACCGCCGCCTTTGACTTTTCCTTCGAGGCTGGGAGGAAGATCGTTCATCCGGACTGCTACATCCTGCTGGGAAATGATGTTTGCCGCTCTTTCCAACAGGCGGGAGTGAAGGTAGAAGATATCACCGGGATAGGCTTCACGCCCCGAGGGGCGGCGCAGGATTAACGACACCTCCCGGTAAGCTACCGCCTGTTTGGAGAGGTCGTCATAAACCACCAGTGCATGCCTGCCCGTATCGCGGAAATATTCACCTATGGCAGCACCGGCAAAGGGAGCGATATACCGCATGGCGGCGGGATCAGACCCACTGGAGGAGACCACCACGGTGTAATCCATGGCACCTCCGTCGGTGAATGTCTTTACAATAGAAGCCACCGAAGAGCCTTTTTGACCTACTGCCACATAGATACAATAGACCGGATCGCCGTTCTCGAAATTCTCCCGCTGGTTGAGGATGGTATCGATGGCGATACTGGTCTTGCCGGTCTGCCGGTCACCGATGATCAGTTCACGCTGGCCCCGCCCAATGGGAATCATGGCATCGACTGCCTTCAGCCCGGTCTGTAACGGAGTATTGACAGGCTGGCGGAAAACTACCCCGGGCGCTTTCCGCTCCATGGGCATCTCTATCAGTTCACCTATCAGCGGGCCTTTGCCGTCGACCGGTTCGCCGGTAGGAGAGATCACACGACCGAGCATACCTTCCCCGGCAAAGATGGAAGCTACCCGTCCGGTACGCTTCACGGTAAATCCTTCTTTGATCTCACTGGAGCTACCCAACAGAATGGCTCCTACATTGTCTTCCTCAAGGTTCATCACGATGGCCCGCATGCCGTTATCGAATTCCAACAACTCGTTCGCTTCTGCATTGCGTAGGCCGAAAATCCGTACGACGCCATCACTCACAGTGATAATCGTACCTGTCTCATTGAATTGAATGCCGGTGTCGATTCCTTCGAGTTGCATCAGTAGCACCTCGGAGACCTCGCTTACCCTGATATTATTATTGGACATGTATGTTAAATTGAAAATTGAAAGTTGAAAGTTGAAAATGAATGAAGTGAAAAATTACAGTAGCCCTTTCCGGAACTTATTCCTTATACGGGCCAGTTCACCCGATATACTTGCATCCCACCTGAAATCCCCTAAAGTGAGTATGAAACCGCCAATAATCCCGGGATCGGTCACAGATTCCATTTCTACATTCGTTTTCACCATTTTTTGTATCCGGGTAACAAGTTGTTGTTCCGTTTCGTGGTCGATAGAGATGGCGGTGACCAGCCTGCCGCTCTGGATATCAAACTTCTCCCTGTAAAGGTCGATGAAGCGAAGGGCGATGTACTGAAGAGCCTCTTCCCTTTCGTTCTTCAGGATAAGGTCGATCATCTTGGAGAGTGACGACGGCATACCGCCACCACAAGCTGTCACGAGAATTTTCTTCTTCTCCCGACCTGGCAGGGATGGGTTTATGATGGCACTGCGCAGTCGGGGCATTTTCATGAACATCTCCGAAAGCAGTTTCATCTTGTCATATACCTCTTCCTGTTGTCCCAGGCTGACGGCATATTGCAGCAAAGAATCCGCATAACGTGAAGAAATGAGTCCGGTGTTCATACACTGTTTACGATTTTGAGATATCCATTTCGTTGAACAGGCGGTCGATCATCTTCTTCTGTTCCTGTTCAGTTCCCAGTTTTTCCCGTAATATCCTTTCGGCAAGGGTCAATGATAGTGTGGCAGCCTCATTCCGGATTGAACGGAGGGCTTCCTCTTTTTCCGCACCGATCTGCCTGCGGGCCGAAGCGACCAGTTTCTCCGATTCCAGGCGGGCCTCTTCACGGGCCTTTTCCATCATCATTTCCCGTTTCAGAGCAGCTTCCTTCAGGATATCCGCCTGTTCTTTTCGGGCCTGTGCCAATATGGCTTCACCGGTCTCCTTGATGCCGGCCAGCTCCTCGTGCGCTTTACGGGCAGCGAGGAGCGATTCTTCGATATAGTTTTTCCGCTTTTCAACCGATTTCAGTATCGCGGGAAATCCGAATTTTGCCAGCACAAACACAGTGATGCCGAAAGAAATCAGCATCCAGAACAGGAGGCCGGGTTCAGGCGTAAGTAATGACATATCTTATCATATTGGTTAGAGAATAAAACCACAGACGACCACAGCAAACAGTGCTACCCCTTCGATAAGTGCCGCCGCAATGATCATGTTCATCCTGATATCGGAGGTCGACTCCGGCTGACGGGAAATCCCTTCCATGGCGGATGCGCCGATCTTCCCGATTCCGTATCCGGCTCCGATTGCAGCAAGGCCTATACCTATGGCTGCCCCTAAAGATCCTAAACCATCGGCGCTTACCTGTAGCAGCGTGCCGGCTGTCTGTAATAAAACTGTAAGTAGTACCATATTATACTTTTTTTAATTAAATGATGATTAAATTTTGAAGAGTAACTGCATCTGTGTAAAGAAACGGCCAGCACAGCATACCCCAACCTCATGTATGGCGGAAAACTATTTATGTATTACTTGCTAACCCTTCTGCACATAGTTATATACGTTTTATGGCAGAGCGATAGTAAGTAAAGAAAGAAAAGTCTTTATATGAAAAAAATAATGAACTAAGAACCGGCTGTGATCTTATTAGTAACAACGCCCATCCTTAAAATGTTTTCCGGTGATTTTAGTAGAAGTTGTGGAAAGGATATATGATCTTTGCAATGGGAAGTCCTATTTGGATATTTCTAAAAAAAGATGCATAAAAGTGTACAAAATTACTGATCTTTTCTTCAATAACAATTAAATCGATGTTATTCTTTATATAGAGAAAAGAGAAAGTTGTGAAAATATGGGTTGTTTCATTCGGACAATTGGAAGGAGAAAAAAGATGCTCCATAACCGAATCACGTACAAATTTCAAATTGCCTGTATTATCATCTTCCGGAGCTTGATTTTCATGGGTATCTTGTAGATCCCTTTCCGACACCTCCATTACATGGCCTTGACCGGTTTCGGTTCTATCTGAGAAAAGGGAGATACCCGAAGTCAACACTCCAAAAGGACCTGTCGTATGATCCAACAACAGGAACTGTCCGAGCATCGACTGCAAAGTAATGGAAAGACAAAACAAATATATAATAATTCGCTTCACCATGAATAACTTATTTATCTGAAAAATAACCTTATCACCGTTGAATAACTTCCTGCCCGGTTCACAAAACAGGAATCGACCCCGGCAAAGTTAATGAAACTATTTGTGGAAAATCGTTGTATTTCGAATTATTTAACATCACTTTGTTTCTAAATAACAAACATTTTACCGCTGATGCCGAAACTTATGCGACCTTCTCTGTTTCAACCGCTTTCTTCTTTTCGAAATAGGATTCTATTCGTGCCAGGCCAATGAAAACAGCCGAAAGCAACGTGAAGACATATGCCTGGATATAAGCGATAAATAACTCCACCAGATCGATAAAGACGGTGAAGATAACCGATAGGACGGTCATGGAGGTGTTGATGGCCATCCCCATGCTTGCCGTGATGAAAATAAGCATCGTCAGTCCTAATACGATGGAGTGTCCGGCCATCATATTTGCAAAAAGACGGATCATTAATGCAAAAGGCTTGGTGAGCGTTCCCACAATCTCCACTATCGGCATTAAAGGGATGGGCACCTTAAGCCAGGTAGGTACATCGGGCCATAAGATCTCCTTGTAATATTCTTTAGTTCCGGTCAGGTTGACTATCAGGAATGTAGCAACAGCAAGTATCAGTGTTACAGCTATGTTTCCCGTCACATTCGCGCCTCCCGGAAAAACAGGAATTAATCCCAACAGATTATTTGTGAAAATAAAGAAAAAGACGGTAAGCAGATAGGGAGCATATCTTTGATAATCTTTGCCGATAGAAGGTTTTATCACCTCATCATTGATAGACAGGACGAGCATCTCGATCAATCCCGTGAAACCTTTCCTGGGTTTCATCGGGTCTCGCTTCATTGAGCGGGCCACCCCCATAATTATCAGTATGATCAGCAGAGAAGCAAACAGCAGTGAGGCGGCATTTTTGGTGAGTGAGAGATCGAGCGGGCGGGAGATATTTCCTTTGACATCCGTTTCTACGATCTTCCCCTTGTATTCTCCTTCGGATGCAATCTTAAATCCTTTATAAGAGTTTGCTCCGTGATGAAAATGTGAAGATGGAAATATATGCCATCCGGTGGATTTACTATGTAATATTACCGGAAGAGGAATCGCGATGTGCTTAGTGCCGTCACTCACAATCTGCCATTCATAAGAGTCGGCCAAATGTTCCGTGATAAACTCTTTTGCATTCAGTTCCTCCTTTGTGTCATCCTGAGTTGCTGACCACACCGGAGAAACCATAAGAAAAAGAATCAGTGACAGACCTGATATATATAATGCTCGTTTCATCATAACTCAATATCCTTTCGGGAGTTTTTTTGCTGTTTATCCTTATATTTAAAATAGAGTTCCATTCTCATATAGATATATGTTTCCCAAATCAGGTTGATGAGATAGAAAATGACAAAAATAATTGCGAAATTACGAATATGGGGTTTATCTAAGAACCAATATATGAGAATGATGATTACCGACATGAATATCTTGATCATGCGCATAAGCATATAGAAGTTGACCATCTTTTTGGGTTCGTTGACGGGAGTGCGTTTGAACTGAAAAATGAAAATAAGTCCCATCAGGTAGAAAAAGAGAGGAACAATGAAGTAATAGTCAACCATCGTTTCCGGAAAGAACTTATTCAGGATAAACCAAAAGCCGAATCCCGTGATGAGTAGCATGATTGTATGAACGATAAGAAAATATGTTGTGAGTTTTTTCATTCTCAATGAATTTCATCAATACAAACCGTTACTTTATTGTTGTGCATTTCCATTACCCCGTCTGAAACTTCGATCTGCCGGATCTCACCGTTTACCGTGAAGGAAAGTACTCCTTTTGTCAACGATGAAATAATAGGAGCATGGTTGTTCAGTATCTGGAATGATCCTAACGTACCTGGTAGGGTGACGGAGTCTGCATCACCTCTATAAAAAACAGATTCGGGTGTAAGAATTTCCAGTGTCATATTTCTAAATTACCAATTACCAATTACCAATTACCAGTTACTAATTGTCAATTGTCAATTATCAATTGTCAATTATCCATAGTCTTATCAGCAAATCACCTTTCCACCTGTTTACTCTGCCCCATCAGTTTATCACCTTTTTCAATCGCTTCTTCAATAGTACCCACGTTCATAAATGCCGATTCGGGGTAATGATCAAGGCTCCCGTCCAGGATCATCTTGAACCCTTTGATAGTATCTTCAATAGAAACCATCACGCCGGGTTGTCCGGTATATTGTTCTGCCATAAAGAAGGGTTGCGATAGGAATCGTTGTACCTTACGGGCGCGATTCACCGTAAGGCGGTCTTCGTCCGAAAGTTCTTCCATTCCCAGTATGGAGATGATATCCTGCAACTCTTTATATCGTTGCAGTATTTGTTTTACCCGCATGGCCGTGTTGTAATGCTCTTCACCCACGATGTGCGGGTCGAGGATACGTGATGATGATTCCAGCGGGTCTACTGCAGGATAGATACCCAGAGAGGCAATTTTACGGCTGAGTACGGTGGTAGCATCGAGATAGCTGAATGTGGTTGCCGGTGCCGGATCAGTAAGGTCGTCCGCCGGTACATATACTGCCTGAATGGAGGTAATGGAACCGTATTTGGTAGAAGCAATACGCTCCTGTAGTGTTCCCATCTCCGAAGCCAGTGTAGGTTGATAGCCTACAGCGGAAGGCATGCGTCCCAGTAAGGCTGATACTTCGGATCCCGCCTGTACGAACCGGAAGATATTGTCGATAAACAGTAGAGTATCGCTACCTTCACCACCCATATCACGAAACGATTCAGCTACAGCCAACCCGGTAAGGGCGACCGATGCACGGGCACCGGGAGGTTCATTCATCTGTCCGAAGACCAACGTGGTCTGGGATTTTTTAACCTCTTCATAATCGACTTTGCTCAAATCCCATCTTCCCTCCTCCATCGCCTTTTTGAACTCATCGCCGTACCTGATAACTCCTGATCCGATCATTTCCCGGAGCAGGTCGTTTCCCTCACGTGTCCGTTCGCCTACACCTGCAAAGACGGAATAACCGTTATGCCCTTTGGCGATATTGTTGATCAGCTCCATGATGACGACGGTCTTTCCTACGCCGGCACCTCCGAACAGGCCTATCTTTCCTCCTTTCAGGTAGGGCTGTAGCAGGTCGATTACCTTTATGCCTGTGAAAAGTACTTCCTCAGAGGTGACAAGGTCTTCGAATTTAGGAGCAGGGCGATGGATGGGATACTGGTTTTCACGGCTAAGATCTGAGAGTCCGTCGATAGGACTACCGATCACATTAAGTAACCGTCCCTTGATCTGTTCTCCTACTGGAACACTAATGGGACGACCTAACGCTTCAACCGGAAGACCGCGACTTAGTCCGTCGGTGCTTTCCATTGCCACGGTGCGGACAATATTTTCACCGATATGATGTTGTACTTCCAGGAAAATATTCTGTCCGTCGGAACGCTTTACGTAAAGGGCATCGTCGATAGCAGGGAGTTTTGCTTCCTGTGATCCGGAAAGTTCAAAATGTACATCTACTACCGGCCCTATGATTTGAGAAATGTGTCCGTTTAATGCCGACATAATTATTTGGATATGGTTGTATATTCAGTGATGGCTATGGGCAAAGGTACAAAATAAAACGATTGTGCAAATAATTTTAAAATTATTTGCACAATCGTCTGAAGAGCCACAAGCGAGACTTGAACTCGCGACCCACGCGTTACGAATGCGTTACTCTACCGACTGAGCTATTGTGGCTTGTAATGAGAGTGCAAAAGTATAAAAAAAATTGATACGTGTCAATCTCTTCTATTTTTTATATACTATAAAAAAACAGGTAGCCAAATGACTACCCGTTTTCCTGTTAGATATAAAGAGCCAAAGAACTGTTATTTTTCCAGTTTCTTTTTGTCTTGCTGGTTCAGCATAAGCTTGTAGGCGATAGGAGAGGCCACGAACAAACTGGTAACCGTTCCTACTACCACACCTATAAGCATGGCGAACACGAAACTTCTTACTGCGTCACCACCGAAAATAAGAATACAGATAATCACAAGGATAGTACTCAAACCGGTGTTGATGGTACGTGCCAGTGTAGCGTTCATAGAATCGTTGAAGAGCTCCCTCAATCCCCGTTTTGGATAGAGTTGCCTGTATTCACGCACACGGTCGAACACCACCACCTTGTCGTTAATGGAATACCCTACGATGGTGAGGATAGCCGCCACGAACGTCTGGTCCATTTCCATGGAGAAAGGCATGACTTTCCAAAGCAATGAATACAATCCTATCACAGCGAAGGCGTCTACTGCCAGGGCTGCGACTGTACCCAGAGAAAATCCCCAATTGCGGAAACGTGAAAGGATATAGATACCCATACAGACGAGAGCTATGAAGAGTGCCAGGAATGCATTCCGGATCATATCTTCAGCAATACTTGGTCCTACTTTCTGAGAACTTTGTATATGGTCGTCGATCGTTTTTCCGGGGGTCATGAATTCCTGTAATCCCTGTCCCAGCAGATCACGCAATTGATCTTCCACGCCTGCACCTTCCTCTTCGATCATATAGTTTGTGGAGATACGCACCTGGTTGCTGGAACCGATAGTGATAGCGCGAACCGATTCGTTGAGATAGGGGTTAAGGGCATTTTCCACATCACTCACACGGACGGGCTGATCGAAACGAACAATATAGTTGCGTCCCCCCGTGAAGTCGATACCTGAATTCAATCCAAGCGTAAAGAGTGAGACAATGCTGACTACTACAAAAATTCCGATCGCTATGAGTACCTTCTTGCTGTTATGAATAAAATCGAAACTATACTCCTTGAAGATGGCCCTTGAGAATCCCGTATTGAAAGTGAGGTGTAACCATTTGTCTTTGGATAACCGGTTTTCGTATACCAGACGGGTAATGAATACGGCTGTAAGGAACGAAACGGCAATACCGATGATCAGGGTAATAGCAAATCCCCTGATAGCTCCTACACCGAAAATGGCGAGGATGATACCGGTGATAATGGTCGTGAGGTTGGAGTCGAAAATGGCTGAGAAAGCGTTCCTGTAACCGTCTTCCAATGCTCTTCGCAGGGTTTTTCCAGCCGCAAGTTCTTCCTTGATACGCTCATTGATAAGTACGTTGGCATCGACCGCCATCGCGAGCGAGAGGATCATACCGGCAATACCGGGAAGGGTAAGCACGGCCTGGAATGCCGCGAGCGCTCCCAATGTAAAGAAGAAGTTGAGAAGCAGTGCCCCGTTGATTACCATACCCGGGATGATACCGTAGAGCATACAGGTGAAGATAAAGAGCACCACCAGGGCAATTACAAAGGAGATAAATCCGTCACGGATGGCTTCCTGTCCCAACGAAGGACCTACCACGTCTTCCTGTACGATACGGACACCGGCCTGCATCTTACCCGATTTAAGTACGTTCTCCAAGTCCTGTGCTTCCTGTGGCGTGAAATTACCGGTGATGGAGGAACGTCCTCCGTCGATACGCCCGTTCACTGTGGGGGCTGAATATACGTATCCGTCGAGTACGATAGCAATTGATTTTCCGATCTCAGCACCGGTGATGGTCGCCCAGCGGCTGGCACCACTCGAGTTCATCGTCATGGTTACTTCCCAGGCCGATCCCTGTTGTCCCTGGTCGGCACGGGCATTGGTTACCACGTCTCCATCCAATGCAGGGCCGCGCTTGCTTCCATCACCTTTAAGGGCGAATAACTGGAAGTAAGTTTCACGCTGATCGATGGGTTTGAATCCCCATTTAAACCGCACGTCGGCGGGGAATATATCTTTGTATCTGTTCAGGAGGAAATTCACCTCAGCTGTATCGAGCTTCGACACGGTTCCTACTACCGGTCCCACAGCTCCGCCCATTGCGAAGTAGGGTTCATTGAAATACTCCACAAAGCTTCTGTTGATGACGATTTTTTCCCCTTCCTCTTCGAATAGAGGTAATGAAAGTGAATCACCCTGCAGAAGTGAATCTCCGGCTATGGCGTCCTCTTCGGCTTCTGCTTCAGCAGTAGTGGTATCAGTGGTAGCCTGACCTGATCTTTGCGCCATGGCATATTCGCTCGACCGTGCATTCATTTCGTTGAAGTAGGCCGCCAGTTCGCTCACATTGTATGTTTTCCAGAATTCGAGGTTGGCACTTCCTTGCAAAAGGTTACGTACACGTTCCGGTTCTGTAATTCCGGGGAGCTCCACTAAAATGCGTTCTGCGCGATCCAGTTTCTGTATGTTGGGAGCAACTACCCCGAAACGGTCGATACGTGTAGCCAATACATTGAATGAATTATTAGCTACACTGGTCAACTCATTGCGCAATATAGTGATTACCTCATCGTTGGTAGCGGTAGGACGTACCCTGTCACCCATCGTAATGCTGTAGATATTGGCCAGTCTGCCTTCGGGCGCTATCCGTTCATAGTTCTGCCGGAATAGTGTGATGAAGTCTGATGAACTGCCACGGCGGTTTTGTGCGACCGCCTCTCTCAATGCCTGATTGAATTGAGGGTCATCGGTATTGGCCAGTGATGCGATCACTTGTGCCGCATCGATTTCGAGGATAACGTTCATCCCCCCTTTCAGGTCGAGTCCCAGTCCTATCTCCTTGGCGCGAACCTGCTTAAGCGTATAATTCAGATATACTTTCTCAGTAGATAGGGAATCAAGATACTGATTCTTCAGGGCTAAGTCTCCATTGGCGTATTGATCCGCTTTCTTGTTGTATTGTCTCCCCACTACAGTAAAAGAGAGATAAAACAAACTGATAAGTGTCAGGATAATACTGAAAACTTTAATGAATCCTTTGTTTTGCATTTCAATATTACTTTTTGTTTACTATTTATTTTCAGGTTACGAACTCCGTATATACGTAAAAATAAAGGCATGTTCGATGCCTTTCTATTTTGAGCGTGCAAATATACGTTTTTTTTATCTTTTTAAGAACAATATCACCGGATAATTTTTCTCGAAAATTATCCGGTGATAAAACAAGGTGGAGGATATACGGGATGCAGGCAATAATTTATTCGATAAATCCTCTGTTTTTTAGCAGATATACCGGATTGGGTTCTGCACCGCGGAATCTTTTATAGAGTTCCATCGGATCGTCGGAATTACCTTTCGACAAGACGTTATCCCTGAATTTCGCAGCTGTGGTTTTATCGAAAATCCCATTCTCTACAAATGCCTGGAAAGCATCAGCATCGAGCACCTCTGCCCAGAGGTATGCGTAATATCCGGCAGAGTATCCACCACTGAAGATATGTGAGAAATAGGTACTACGATAACGGGGTATAATTTCATCAATCAGCCCGATCTTCTCCATCGATTTTTTCTCGAATTCACGTACATCGAAAGACTTTACTGTATTCTGGGTATGATAATCCATATCGAGTAACGCTGCTGCGACAAATTCGGTAGTGATAAATCCCATATTGAATTTGGACGCAGCATCGATTTTTGCAATCAGTTCATCGGGGATTACTTCGCCTGTTTGATAATGTTTAGCGTAAAGTTTCAATACTTCGGGGTGAAATGCCCAATGTTCCATGATCTGTGACGGAAGTTCCACAAAGTCGCGCGAAACACTTGTGCCGGCTACACTGCTATAGGTGACGTTCGACATCATGCCATGCAAGGCGTGTCCGAACTCATGAAAGAGTGTTTCTACTTCGTCGAGAGTGAGTAAAGATGGCATTGTTCCCGTAGGGCGGGTAAAGTTACCTACATTGTAAATAAGGGGACGGATATTTTCATCTTCGATTACCTGCTGTCCGCGGAAGCTGCTCATCCATGCACCGGCGTTTTTACCTGTACGAGGGAAGTAGTCAGTATAAAATACCGCTAAATGGGAGCCATCGGCATCGAGTACCTCGTAGGCTTCTACCTCGGGGTGATATACCGGAATGTTTTCTAATTTCCTGAAGTTTAATCCGTATAAACGGTTGGCTACTTCGAACACCCCTTCGCGTACATTCTCCATCTTGAAGTAAGGCTTGATCTCTTCCTCGTTGAGTGAATATTTCTGCTGGCGGAGTTTTTCGGTATAATACCACCAGTCCCAGGATGCCAGCTTAAAGTTGCCTCCTTCGGCATCGATCAGTTTTTGGAGTTCTGCTGCTTCTTTTTTTGCCTGCGGCAGCGCATATGCCCAAACATCATTGAGCAGTTTGTAAACGTTCTCCGGCGTTTTTGCCATACTTTCTTCAAGCACAAAATCGGCATGTGTCTTATAGCCCAGCATTTGTGCTTTTTCAATACGCAGGTTTGCTATATCGTTGATGATCTGTTTATTATCATTCTCGTTATCATTGTCGCCACGCATATACATGGCTTTGTATAGTTTTTCACGCAGGTCACGTTTTTCTGAATATTGCAGGAAGGGGAGCCAGCTTGGCTTTTGTAGGCTGAATACCCATTTTCCTTCTTCACCGGCAGCGTTGGCAGCCTCTGCTGCAGCAGCAATAACACCTTCCGGAAGTCCTGCAAGATCTTCCTCATTATCGATCACTAATTTGAAATCGTTGGTTTCATTCAACAGGTTATTTCCAAACGCAAGGGTGAGTGAGGATAATTCCTTGTTGATCTCACGCAATCTTGACTTTTCTGTTTCACTTAAGAGTATACCTGAGCGTACAAAATTCTTGTAATAATTGTCCAACACCCGGTATTGTTCGGTATTGAGATTCATGCCCGTGGTGTCGTCGTGCAGCGTTTTGATGCGGTTGAACAACTTTTCGTTCAAATTGATATTGTCACGATGTTCCGACAAAAGAGGAGAGAGTTCTACGGCCAACGCTTGAATGGAGTCGTTGGTTTCAGCGCTTCTCAAACCGTAAAATACGCGGGAGACACGGGTCAGTATCCTTCCGCTGTTTTCCATTGCCACAATGGTGTTTTCGAAAGTGGGAGCTTCGGAATTATTTGCAATGGCATCAATCTCCTTAGCTTCTTCTTCCATCCCTTTCAGGAAAGCCGGTTTGTAATCTTCAAAAGAGATCCGGTCGAAAGGAGGCATACCGAACGGTGTATCGTATTCGGTGTAAAAAATGGCACCGGGCTCACCACCGGTTTTACCGGTATTGGCGTTATTGCAGGCAAGTAATGTCATAACTGCTAATGAAATAAAAAGAAATTTTCTCATTCGACTTCTAATTAAATATGATTTAAACAATTGAAAAAAACCTGGGTAATCGGTTTCATATAAAATAAGTGCAAAGTTACAATTTTTACTTAAATATCGAAAAGTATCCATTGATTGTTTGCCCTTTACCCTGTTTTTTACATTATTGAAGGTCAATATTTTTCTGTCAGATACTAAAGTGGAAACAGTAGTGGTAAAACGAAGATCATAATAATGCCCACGATAAGCTGCAATGGCAATCCCACTCTTATGTAATCTATAAATTTATATCGTCCGGCAGACATTACCAATGCATTGGGCGGTGTTGCGAAGGGGCTGGCAAAGCACATGCTGGCAGCCACCGTCACGGCAAACAGAAACGGGTAGGGACTGACGCCTATGGTTACGGCAGATTGTAGGGCAATGGGTGCAAACAACACGGCAGTCGCCGTATTACTGATGAACATTGTCAATATGGATGTGGCAAGATAGATACCGGCCAATACCGATACGGGGCCGAATTGGCTCAACCCGTTCACGATCGCATCGGCAATCAAGCTGGAAGCACCGGTTTTCTCCATGGCAATCGCTAAAGGAAACATACCCGCAAACAGAAAAGTACTTTCCCAGTTAATGCTTTTATAGGCCGATTCCACGTTGCGGAAACATCCCAGTATGATCATCAATAGTGCTGCTATCATTGTGGCAATCACAGTAGGTACTATATTGAATACCATGGCCACGATCATCAACACCATAATGACTGCAGCGACCGGTGCTTTGTGGTCACGTGGAATTTTCAACGCATTTTCCATAGGTTGCCCGACCACCACCCATTCGGAGGTTTCCTGATTCAATTTTTCAATATCCGACCATTTTCCCTGTACCAGCAATACGTCACCCGAAAGCATCCTCTCATCCTTTACATCCTGAAGGATATATCCGTCTTTACGTTGTATCCCCAGTATATTTACATTATAGAGTTGACGGAAATTGGATTCCTTTACATACTTATTGATCAGTTTCGATGTAGACATCAAAACCACTTCTGCAATACCGATTTCACTGAATTCCAATCCCCCTGCCCTGGAAATGGATAATGCATTGTCAGTGCCTTCCGTTTTATGTGTGTCGATCAATTTCAAGCCATTTCCACTGACGAGCGACGCCACATCATTGAAATTCCCGAACACATATAATATATCGTCTTCTTTGAAAGTACTCGACGGCCCGGCCATCTTCATATCCACAGTTTTATGAAAACGGTTTCGTGAGTGGATCCTTCGGATCTCGAGTATACTTACATTATAAGTCTGGGTGATATTTAATTCCTGAAGAGTTTTATTGATAAAGGGCGAATTTTTTTCTATCTGTACCCTATAGAGATTGTCAGCCAATTGATACTCCGACGCCAGTTGGTTTAAAGATTTGTTTTTCTTTACGGTCGATTTTTCCTTATCCCTGCCTGCGACTAATAGTTTGCTGAGAGGCCAGAGTAACAGGATACCAAGTGTGAGTGTAATCAACCCGACAGGCAAAAATGAGAAGAAAGATAATCCTTCGAATCCCCCGCTGACTAGTGCGTCGTTGATAATCAGGTTGGGAGGAGTGCTGATCAGCGTGAGCAGCCCCAGGCTGCTGGCAAAAGCCATCGGCATCAGAAACCGTCGTGAGTCGGTATTGGCTTCCGACGCCAGACTCATCACGATAGGGAGCATCAGTGCTACTGTCCCGGTATTGCTTACAAATCCGCCGATACCACCGGTCACTAACATTACCAGTATGAAAAGTTTAAATTGATTGCCCCCTGCCAGAGTAAGGATCTTTGTACTGATCATTTTGGCAAGCCCTGTCTGAAAAATTCCACCTCCCACAATGAACAGGCACACGATCATGATAACCACGGAATTGGAAAATCCCGATAATCCTTCTTCGGGTGTGAGTATTCCGGATAATACCAATAAGACGAGAGAGGATAGGGCTACAATATCCGACCGAATTTTACCCCAGACAAAAAAAATGACCGTCAGAAGTATGATTCCGAAAACAATAAGAACGTTTATGTCCATACGTATTGAGTATAGTTGAATGTGAACCGGAAAAATGATAAGAATATTGTGAGAACAGCAAAAATAACAGGATTATTGTCAATGTTGTGGCTTTAATAACCCGGAGTGTTAAATGAGAACCTGCTCATCACAATGGACGCAAAGATAATATTTTTTTATTTATTTAATGAAGAAAAAGTTTGGGTAATTGGAAATTACTTAATATATTTGTGATATTAAAATAATATCATTTTAAATTATAAATTTATGGAAACAAAAGAATTCAATTTCAAGGGTTTTAAGACAAACGGCTTCCTGATGCTTTTTTTGATGTTGATCCTATTGGCGGGAATTGTATGGCTTTATTCTTCGCTGGAGGTCTGGGGAATCATTACAGGTATTGTTATGACTATTATTTGGATTATCCTGTTTCCCGGATACACTAAACTGGAACCCAATGAGGCGATAGTGATGATCTTTTTCGGAAAATACAAAGGAGTGTTGAAAGAAACAGGTTTTTTTTGGGTAAATCCTTTTATGACGAAGAAAAAGTTGTCCATGCGGGCCCGGAACCTGAATGCGGATCCGATCAAAGTGAACGACAAAGTAGGGAATCCGGTACTGATAGGGTTGGTACTGGTCTGGAAACTGAAGGATACCTACAAGGCGATGTTCGAAATAGACGCGCAGACAATGGCCGCTTCAAGGCCTGGAAAGGATGGTGCGATTACCTATACGGTAAGCAAGCAGATGGATGCCTTTGAGAATTTTGTGGCCATACAAAGCGATGCTGCATTGCGGCAGGTTGCCGGGTTGTACGCTTACGACAATAATGTGGTTTCCGACACCGAACTGACATTGCGGTCGGGCGGGGAAGAGATTAATGACAATTTGTTGCAGGAGTTAAATATTCGTTTGGAAATGGCCGGAATTGAAGTGGTGGAAGCACGTATCAATTATCTGGCCTATGCACCCGAAATTGCGGCCGTGATGCTTCGCCGCCAGCAGGCAGAGGCCATTATATCTGCCCGTGAGAAGATTGTGGAAGGTGCGGTGACAATGGTGAAGATGGCATTGGATAGGATAGAGGATGAGAATATAGTCGACCTCGATGTGGATAAGAAGGCTGCTATGGTGAGTAACCTGCTGGTAGTGCTTTGCGCTGACGAATCGGCACAGCCGGTGCTGAATACGGGTACGTTGTATCAGTGAAAAGTGAAAAACTAAAAGTGAAAGAGAGAAATTGGGAATTTGAGTGTGTTGATGGGGTATGTGGAACAGTGGTAAGATAGTAGGTATTGATGAAACCTGATAAGATGGAGCGGATGAAAGATGGCTAAGAAAGAGAAAACGACCAGGAATTTCGCGTTACGGTTGGATGCGGATACCATGGATGCGATAGAAAAATGGGCGGCCGACGAATTTCGCAGCGTGAACGGTCAGATTCAATGGATACTGGATCAGGCGCTCAGGAAGAACGGGCGATTGAAGTAAAGTAAAATGATTTCGCATTAATGTTAAATTTTTACCCTTACAATAAATATGTTATCTTTGTGTGAGTAGAAATGAAAACAGTTGAGTTTACATCTTATTTGGACTTCCAAAAATTGAACCGGTTGAGAGTTCGATTGGTTATAGATAATGGAATATTGTTAGATGTAATGTATCAATACGAAGCGTTTTTGCAAGGAGAATGGTTGGCGATAGTTCGATATGATTGCGCTCACGGGTTTTTCCATAGAGATATTATGCTGCCAAATGGAGATAAAGAGAAGAAAGCGATTGAAATGGATAATCTAAAAGCTGCCTCGAGATATGCCGAACAAGATTTGAAAGATCGTTGGCAATGGTATAAAGAGAGTTATATTAAAAAAATGAACAGAAGAAAATAATGACCCGAAAAGAGATAATTGAACGTAATATCAGTTTGACTTTTGACTTTGTACATCATCTTATTGACAATAAAGATGAATTAAATGAATTGCCGGACAATTTTGATATTGAGTTTGTCGATAAAGACTTTCCAAAAATTGAAATGAGAGCCGATACGATTCATACGTTATCGGAACCCGAAATTCCGAAAAAGTATGTACGCGTTAAAAGAACTTTTTCGTTAAACTAAAGTGACGAAAGACAAAGTTAATTGAAATTTTTTCAAGAATATATAAAGAGGTAAACCGGTTGATTATCAATCGGTTTTTCTTTTCGATAAATTTTAACTAATTAATATAGTTTATTTAACTAAATAAATTCGTTGGTAAACGAAAAGTTTTAGTTATATTTGCGGCGTGATTCATTCAGAACCGCAAAGAAAAAATATAATAATCGTATAAAACTTTGATGAGAGGCAAACTCTCACACGAAGGCATGATTAAAAATGTCTTGTGTCCTGATTCTTGACTCTTGTGTCTAAATTTTTAATTGTATGAGGGAATTAACAGCAAGGGAAGAAGAGGTGATGCGTTTTTTTTGGGATGAAGGACCACTCTTTGTGAAGCAATTGGTGGAGAAGTACCCTGATCCGAAACCGCATTTCAATACATTATCTACTTACGCCCGGATGCTCGAAGAGAAGGGCTTTCTCTCGCACGAAGCATTTGGTACCACCTATCGTTATTTCGCGATCATCAGTGAAGAGGAATACCGCAACGGGACATTGAGGAGTGTGGTGAAGAAATATTTCGATAACTCCTACCTGAGTGTGGTTTCGTCGCTTATAAAAGAACAGGATATCTCTGTAGAAGAGATTCGGAATTTACTGGACGAAGTGGAAAAGTCTGATTCTAAAAAATAACTGGTATGGAACTCTTTCTCTATTGGCTGCTTCGGGCATCCGTTTTAATGGCATTATTTTACGGCTTATACAAGTTTTTTTTCGCCAATAATACGTTTCATAATGTCAACCGTTGTTCGTTGATATTCATATTACTGGTGATATCAGTGCTTCCCCTTTTCCGTTTCAACTTTATTCCTGAGAAAAAGACGGAACCGGTTACCGGAACGTTTTCGATGGATCTTTCTTCCATCCCCGTCACTGAATTTGTGGAAACGCAACCGCGGGTAGAAATTCCATGGATGCATATCCTGATAATTTTGTTTGCCATAGGATTTCTTTTCACGTTTATCCGTTACCTGATAGGGTTGAGCCAGATCGCCGTTATCATCCGGAATTCAGAAAAACAAATGCTGCCTGATCATACTGTTTTGTGTGTGACCGATAAGAATATTTCGCCGTTCAGTTGGATGAAATATATTGTCCTTTCCCGCAGGGAATTATCGGCAGATAACCAGGCAGTGATCCGCCATGAGAGGGCGCACATTCATTTACGGCATTCGGTCGATATGATCTTTTTCGATCTTTTTACCTGCATCTTCTGGTTCAATCCGTTCTCATGGTTGTTGCGTCGGGAAATTCAGTCTGTCCATGAATATCAGGCAGACGAAAAGGTGCTCAGTCAGGGGATCGATTCTAAACAATACCAACTTCTATTAATCCGCAAAAGCGTGGGTGAATATAAATTTGCTTTGGCAAATAATTTCCGGCAACGCGACCTGCACAAACGAATTACTATGATGAAGAAAAATAAAACAAACAGACACGTGAAATGGAACTATACAATGGTATTTCCCGTATTGTTCCTGGCAATGATCGCACTTTCGGTACCGAAGCTGAATGCGAAAGCAATAGAAGATATACCTGAAACAAAAGAATATTTTCAAAATAGGAAGGCTAATATTTTTATAGGGACAAGTGATAGCGCGAAATCGGAAGGCGGAAAAATAATGGGGAGTGAACTGATAGATTTGATATCCGGAAAAAATGAAAACTTAAAAATGAAATTAGGAGAAGGGAACAATCCTTTAGTAATTTACAACGGAAAAGAAATTTCATTGGCAGAATTATCAAGATTATCTGCACAAGATATTGCACACTACCAACTTTTTTGGAGCAGAACTGCTACTGAAAGATATGGAGATAAGGGTAAAGATGGTGCGGTAATCATCACAAAAAAACTGACAGTTCCGGAAAAGACAAAAAATGTTCCGAAAGACTCAACATTGACCGGTTCCAAAAGAAATATCAAATTTGCCATAAACGGTTTAGAAGATATAAATAAACCCCTGATAATAGTAGATGGGAAGAAAGTGTCTTCCGTTGAATTGCAGGAACTTAATCCGGAGGATATAGAAGCGATCTCTATCTTAAAAGGTAAAACAGGTATCGATATATACGGAGATGAGGGAAAAGACGGAGTGGTGCTGATCACGACTAAAAATGCAATAAAAGAAGGACCGTCGATACGTTATAAGGCTGATTCCCTTATTATTTCCTCTTTGAACAATAAGGCTGAAACAATTCCTACTATGTCTATTTCCACTGAATCGAATCCTTCCCTTACCTATAAGCGATCTAATAATCCAAACCTTAAAGAATTTTTAAACAATGAAGTGATATTTAGAGTGGAAAACCCAGACGGAACCTCCCCGTTGATTATTCTCGATGGTGAAAAAATGCCGAAAGATTTTGAACTGAATTCCATTGATGTCAAAGAAATTGAATCCATGTCGGTGTTGAAAGATAAAAACGCAACGGAAATCTATGGCGACGAGGGAAAGAATGGTGTAATCATTATTACGAAAAAGATTCCGGATCAAAACCCGTAGGCTGCGCGGCGCATCTCTTTTTGCGATGCGAACGGATGCGGCGGTTTCAGGTAGCGTTCCAGAAATTTGTGTACCGTGAAACGGATATCAGTGGCTTCCTTACTGTCGATCCGATCGAAACCGTGACCGCCGGAGGCATCCTGAAAGACTTTGTATTCGAACTCTTTGCCATGCTTTTTGAGCGTATTGATCATCAGTTGTACCTCTTCCACATACACATCGTTATCGTTGGTATTGGTATAGATGAGTAGCGGCTTGTCGAGATTTTGTGCATAGTGCGTGGGTGAACGGCGGACGTATTCTTCGGGATTCTCTTCAATGGATTCGCCGATATGATAGGGTGTGGTAAAGTAGGCGGTATAACTCTCATCATGTGATGCCAGACGGTTCTCCAGGTCGCTGACCGGAACTCCGGCGAACGCGCATTGGTATTTGTCGCCATGTTGAAGTATCTGCATCAGGGCAATCATGCCACCGTGACTCCACCCGATTACGCCTACTCGTGAAGGGTCGACAATACTATAATTTTCAATCATATAATTACGGCTTTCCAGTACATCGTCGTTTTCCCGTCCGCCGTAATCGATATTTTCGTATGTCGCTTTCCCGTAACCTGTGCTGCCCCGGTATTCGGCTGATACCACAATATATCCCTGGGCAATAAGTTCACGCACAATATGAGAATAATAAGTGGAGAAATTGGCATGTATTCCACTGTGAGGAAGTACGATAAGGGGATACGTTTTCTTAGGATTGACATTTTTCGGGATGAAAACATAACTGTAAAATTGCAGTTTATTGCCGGCAAAACGGTCTTCCGGGTCTTTGGGTTTCCAACGGGGTGTGCTTGTGAGCCGCACTTTATCTACATGGGCTATATCTTCCAGCCGGCGAAGCCACATCAGGTCGTCAATTTGTTTCTCCAATATATCGAACCGGTGTTGGTAATCCGAAAGTTTTTGTTCCAGCGATTTTAACTGTAATAGCAGGGAGTCTTCTTTCTGTGGGAACGCGGAAAAAATGTTGAGAACAGCAATAATAGCCGATAAAAAGAGAACGTTCGTTTTCATAAGCGTTATAATTTTATATTTTCAGGTTCTTAAGACATTCTTTGCCATATGCCTCCCCGGTGGAATTTTTTATAATTTGGAGGAAACAGTATAGGCATCGTGATAAAAGATAAGCGTACGTTTATCTTTTATTGCTTTGTCCATAAAACGTTTTTTTTCTTCCATAGCTATGACCACGCTGTTGTCATAGGCAGAAAGCCAGCTTAGTGACAGGTTGAGTGAAGTGGGTACCACGTCGCCCGGAAAGGCGTAATTACCTTCTTCCGTATCGAAAAGCACGGCGATCTGTCCCGGAGTATGTCCGTCATACAATTCCAACCGGATATGTTCGTCGAGTTGCATATCTTCCAGTACAAATTGTAACTGTCCCGCATCATATACCGGTTCAATATTGTCCGGGAAAAAGGAGCCTTTTTCGAAAAGTGAAGGGTTTCTGTAATTCTTCCATTGGGCGAGGCTCAGATGATAAGTGGCGTTAGGATAGGCAGGAACCGCTTCTTTATTGCTGTTAAATACTGTGCAACCGCCACAGTGATCGAAATGGAGATGGGTAATGATCACGTCGGTCACCTCTTCCGGCGCATATCCGATTTTCCGGATCTCTCCGGCAATATCCTTCTGATTGAAAGGTTGAAAGAATTTCAACCGGGAGTTGTGTTTGTCGCCTATTCCCGCATCCACAAGGATACGTCTTTTATCTGTCTCGATAAAGAGGCAGCGGAGCGCCATCACACACATATTCTTTTCATCTACCTTATATTTTGCCGACCAGTATTTTTTTGGTACGGGGCCGAACATGACTCCGCCATCGCCGAGGAAATATCCCGATTCAATGATATGGAACTTGATCATACTCTATAAATATTTATACAAAATTACCTCTTTTTGTCGTATTCTATACTGAATACAACGAATTTCATTAAACAACCATGATCCCCGATCGGTTTTTATACAGATCCAATTATTTAAAAACCGGGATCGTATCTCTTTTTTAAAAGATACAATCCCGGTCTGTTTATTGTGAAGTTTTGTGCTGTGTAAGAATCTTTTCCTGCGTCAGAAGTAAAGTTGTACTCCAATAGTTGCCTGATTGGCTTCAGGTCCTTTATTGTTTCTGAAGAGGTTGAACGGTGAATATGAAATAAAGAAACCCAGATCATTGACCCCTCCCTGGGCCAGTAAATCCAGTGTAACGGGACGAATATTCAGTTCTCCGGGAAGTTTTGTCTTCTCTTTTTTCCCGTTTTCATTATTCCTCCAAACTGCGGATGATGATGCGGTCTTTACTTTGGCGACTACACCTGCATTCAGAAAAAAATGCGATCGACGTCCCAAATCCCAATTGGTTTCTATGAGGAAAGGAAAGGTGAGATAGGTGTAGTGCAGGCGGGAGTCTCTGTATTCATTGCCCGGTTCTGTGGTGGTAACAACCGATTTGTAATCCTCTACTTCGATGGCTTTGTTGTTTTGCCAGTGGATGGAATTGAACTGGATACCCATACCGACAATTCCGGTGAAATTGCTGTTTCCTATGCGCCACGAACCTTCAATGGGATTCAGGTTATACTGCAATGAACGACTCAGGTTGACAATGGATGCCAATTCCCCATCGAAATCAAGGCCCTGGGGCAGATTGGAGAATCCCACGCCGAAACCGGCCCAGTGCGAACGGCTTGGGCGACGCTTGCTTTTCGGTTTGAAAATATCAGGCACGGAGATCTCAAAACTATTTGCATATATCCGTTCAATACTCCTTCCTTCTGTAAAGATGCCTTCGTAGACCTTCCGGCTCTCTATAGTATCTCCCTGTTCATTCCGATGATATACCGAGATATTTATCTCATTATCGTTTTCTGAAATGACCACTTTCCGGTTGTTATAATGAAAAGTGGTGTCGGCAGGAAACGTTGAGGAAGCTGCCATATACAAGGCTAGCGACAAAAAAATGATGGTAAATGTAGTTTTCTTCATTGTTTTATATTGTTTGATGATTTTATTTCAATTCAAAATTCCGAATTCAAGATTTAAGAGTCCAGCATCCCGGACTTCTTCTAATTTCTAATTTCAGTCTTCCGACTTCTCCACTTCTAACTTTTCATTTACTCCTTTTTAATAAATAGCCGGTTGATCAGTTCTTCGGAATCCTTTCCACCTTCCATATAAATGAGTGTGGCAGTACCGTCGTCTCCGATTTTGAACAAGATATACCGGTTGGTTTGGTTTTCCTCTTCCGGTAGCTGATAATAACCTGAAGAGATAATACCGTTGCTGATGACTTCTTTTATCTGGTGCGCCTGTTTTTTATCTGTTTCAAGGCACTGTTGTATTTCATCCAGAATGGTCCGGTTATATTGCAGGGTAATGCTGCGGTATTTATCGAGTCGATAATTATGGAGCGCCTTGCCGGAGAGGACTACCATTGTAGCGCCTTTTTGCTTGCCATATTTTTCGAAAACAGTATTGATCCTCAGGTTTTCCTGTGCTTGTACCGTCACTCCGGAGGTTACCAGCAACAGGAAAAGGATAAGCAGGCGTGGAAATGTTCTTTTTATCTTCATTGTGATATCATGTTGATGTTCAAATAGTAAACAGGCTTTATAAGAAGATTCACCATAATTGATTTATTCCAGAATAAAGCGGAGCTGATCTTCTATGATGTCACTCTCGGACTGTACTTTTCCGAAAGATGCTTCAGCATATTTACGGACTGTAGCCGGATCTGTAATTTGTTTGCCGTCCACCCACACATAGCTTTCGTTCAGTGACGATTGTCGATCGGGACGTGTCAGTAATAGGATTGCGATCAGCAGTGAGGCTGCCACGGCAGCAATTGTCAGTAATTTTCTTAAAAACACGGGTCTGCGGCGAGCAGGAACATTGTTTTCGCTACGGATCTCATTCAATACGGCCAGTGCTGCTGCTTCGTCGTCGAGAAAACAGAATATGGATGCGTATACTTTCAGGTCTTCAGGCAGATTGTCCTGCGCAAAATAACGACGTAATATCTTCTCTTCTTCGGCAGAGCTGTCTCCTTCAAAATATTTGTCTAATAGATGTCTGATATCTGTTGTCATTTTGTTGATTGTTGGGTTTGATAATACATCAGGTACAATTCGCGTATCCGTTTGCGTGCCCGTGAGAGGTTATTGCGTACGGCTTCGGCTGCAATACCTGTCATCTCGCTGATTTCGACGGTTTCAAATCCTTCGAGATCTTTCATTTGCAAGATACGTTGTTGTAATGGCGGCAGCATCTCAATGATCCTGCGAATGGCATTACGTTCTTCTTTTTCTTCAAGCAATGAATCAGGGAGTTGTTCTCCCGTTTCTTTGCCGAGTAACTCCAGTTCATCGGAGAATGGCTTCCGGCTCCGGATCTTGTCAATACTCAGGTTCTTCACCATTGTTGTGCTGTATGCTTCCATATTTTCATATTGATCGATCCGGTCACGGAAATGCCAGATCTTCAGACATACATCCTGCACCACATCTTCCGCATCCTCGGTATTCCCTGTGATGCGGCGGGCGACTGCGAGTAACGACGGGCGCAGTGCAACGACTATTCTTTTGTATTCAACAATGTCCATACTCATTTATCCGACGAGAAAGGGTATCAAAACGTATCATCAAAACATAATTTTTTTTTCAGTTAACCGGAGATTAGTGTTTTTTTAATGGAAGGCAGGTGTTATTGGCTTTTTTGCTCCGGAATTGATTTGATCCCTACAATCAGGACGAGTGAATGTGCCATAATGGTACAATAGTAGAAAATATCCCGGGTCTATGGTGTAAAACTTGATCATAAGTTGTAATTTTGTGCAAAATTACGTTATGTTGATAGCCCGGCAAAAAAAACAAGAGAATATTGCAGAATATTTGCTGTACATGTGGCAACTGGAAGATATCTTGCGATCATATGAATTGGATATCGACAAGGTACAGCAATCGCTGATTGACCCCGTGTATCATACGGAAGAAGAAAAGAAAGAAGCACGTGACTGGTATGAAGGACTGATCTTGATGATGAAATCGGAGGGTGTACAGAAAGAGGGACATCTGCAAATCAACAAGAACCTGATCATAGACCTTACCGATCTTCACCTACGGTTATTGAAAGACCCTAAGGAGTCGGCATATATTGGTGTTTACCACAATACACTGCCTCATATTGTGGCTTTAAGGGCAAAGTCGGGGAACAAGGATGTATCTGAACTGGAAACCTGCTTTACGGCTTTGTACGGGTACTTGTTGCTGAAATTGCAGAAACGGGAAATCTCCGCTGAGACACAGGCTGCTATTGCTCAAATTACCGGCCTGTTACGGCTTCTTTCCCCAAAATATCAAGCTGTTGAGGAAGAGTAAATTGATCCCGACAAGTCGGGACAGGTAGTGATGATTTGATAATTTACTGATGTGATGATTAGTTAATAAGCCAATAAGACTAATGTGATGATTTGAGAATGTGTTGATGTGGTAATTGATAATTGTGCCAATGTGCCAATAAGTTGGTAATTGGTAATTGGTAATTGGTAATTAAAAAAAAAGCGATGCCCATATTTACAGGTATAATCAAACATCTGGGGGGGACAGAAAAGGATACCCCAGGACAACAATATTTTTACGGGCTGGTACAGAAAAATGTGCTGGTGACCGGAGCCAACGGGCAATTGGGGAACGAGTTGAAAAAATTGACGGATCGGTTGAATTTGCCCTTTAAATTCCTATTTACCGACATGAGTGACCTTGATGTGACGGACGGGGATCAGGTAGCGGATTTTGTAAGGGATTACCGGATACTCTATATTGTCAATTGCGCTGCTTATACCGCTGTGGACAAAGCAGAAACAGACGTTGAGAAGGTATATCTTGTAAATGAAAAAGCGGTAGAGAATATAGCGATTGCTGCAAAGCAAGAAGGAGCAAAGGTTATCCATATTTCTACCGATTTTGTATTTGACGGCCGGTCGGAAATTCCTTATACCGAGAATATGGAACCGCATCCACTTTCGGTTTACGGCCAGTCGAAGTTGAAAGGTGAAGAAACCCTGCAAGCTGTCGGAGGTGAGTGGATGATTATACGTACTTCTTGGTTGTATTCGGAATTCGGTAATAATTTTGTAAAGACAATGATCCGGCTGATGAATGAGCGTGATAGATTGACTATCGTGGAAGATCAGCGGGGAACGCCCACTTATGCGGCAGATCTGGCAGAGATGATCGTCCATATCCTGCAGTTCTCGGAAGAGACTGAATGGAAAACGGGCATTTATCACTTTTCGAACAGGGGAGAAACTACTTGGTTTGGCTTTGCAGAAGAGATCAAAAGGCTTGCAGGAATTGATCGCTGTGAACTGGTTCCTGTTAAAACAGAGGAATATGGTTCACCAGCTCCTCGTCCGGCATATAGCGTAATGGATCTGTCCAAAATATGTGCTGCTTTTCATGTGGAGATTCCGGGATGGAAAGAGGCTTTAAAAAGATGTATGGGTTTGATAAAATGATATATGCTTCGCTTGATAAATGATAGTGTGTTTCACACAATAAAGAGATAAAAATCAAAAAATGACATTAAAAGAAGAGATACAGCGCCGGCGTACGTTCGCCGTGATCAGTCACCCCGACGCGGGAAAAACCACACTTACGGAAAAATTACTGCTCTTTGGAGGAGCCATTCATGTGGCAGGAGCAGTGAAATCGAACAAAATAAAAAAAACAGCTACCTCGGACTGGATGGAGATAGAGAAACAACGTGGAATTTCTGTCGCCACTTCAGTCATGGGATTTGAATATGGGTATCATAAGATCAATATTTTGGATACACCGGGCCACCAGGATTTTGCTGAAGACACGTACCGTACGCTTACGGCGGTGGACAGCGTAATCGTGGTGGTGGACGTCGCGAAAGGGGTAGAAGCCCAGACACGCAAGCTGATGGAGGTCTGTCGTATGCGGCATACACCGGTGATGATCTTTGTCAATAAACTAGACCGTGAAGGGAGGGATCCGTTCGAAATTCTCGACGAACTGGAGGAAGAACTGAAAGTCAGCGTCCGTCCGTTGAGTTGGCCCATAGATATGGGAGAACGGTTCCGCGGAGTATATAACCTTTACAAGAATAGTCTGGATCTTTATAAACCCAGTAAGCAGATGGTGACGGAATCGCTGAGGCTCGATATCCAGTCACCGGAACTGGAAAATCATATTGGTGATCGCTTATCGAAGAAGTTATGTGACGATGTGGAACTGATCACAGAAGTCTACCCGGCATTCGACCGGGACGAATACCTTGCAGGAACCCTGGCACCTGTGTTTTTCGGATCCGCACTGAATAATTTTGGAGTGAAAGAATTGCTGGATTGTTTTGTGGATATAGCACCCTCACCCCGTGAGGTGCAGGCCGAAGAACGTATAGTAGATCCATATGAGGAAAGTTTCTCGGGATTTGTTTTCAAAATCCATGCCAATATGGATCCGAACCACCGTTCTTGTATTGCTTTTGTAAAAGTCTGCTCAGGAAAATTCGAGCGGAATGTGAACTACAAGCATGTCCGTTTTAACCGGATGATGAAATTTTCATCGCCGACCGCTTTTATGGCGCAGAAAAAAGAGATTATGGACGAGGCCTATGCCGGTGATATCGTTGGATTACCCGATAACGGCAACTTCAAGATCGGCGATACACTCACTTCGGGTGAGGAGTTGCATTTCAAAGGACTGCCGAGTTTCTCTCCCGAGATGTTCAAATATATCGAGAATGCTGATCCGATGAAATCGAAACAACTCCAGAAAGGGATTGAACAACTGATGGACGAAGGGGTAGCACAGCTCTTTACCAATCAGTTTAACGGACGGAAGATCATCGGGACGGTGGGGCAGCTTCAGTTCGAAGTGATACAGTATCGGCTGCTCCATGAATATGGAGCGCAGTGTCGCTGGGAGCCCATCAGCCTATACAAGGCCTGCTGGATCGAGAGCGATGATGCCGCGCAACTGGCGGATTTCAGGAAGCGGAAATATCAATACATGGCGCACGACAAAGAGGGCAGGGATGTCTTTCTGGCCGAGTCGAACTATATCTTAATGATGGCACAGCAGGATTTTAAAAATATCCGCTTCCACTTTAGCTCAGAGTATTAAACTATACAGGCTTTTCCTCCTCTTTTGTAAGATAGACCGACATACGCTGTGTCGAACTGATCAGGCCCCTTTCGTAAAGTTGTTTGTAAACAGTTTCACTCAGATCGTGGTTCACATCGGCCAGATTTCCTTTCTTTGCCCATACCCTGAAAACGAATTCAAGGGACGTGGGGTTAATCTTGGACATCCTTGCAAAAGGTGCGGGTTGTTTCAATACCTTTGGATGACGGGCGGCGATTTGTAACAGTAATTCTTTTACTTCATCCACATTGCAGCCGTAATCCACATTGACGATAATTTCCGTGCGAAGGGTTCCATCGAGGCTGTTATTGTTGATAATGTTTCCGGTCGACAGCGGTCCGTTGGGTATGTAAATCGTTTTGTTATCACCGGTCCTCAATATGGTATGCATAATACCGATCCTCTCGACCGTTCCCTCCAGGTTCAGTGCCCTGATGTAATCGCCGCTTCTGAAAGGTTTACTCAGGAGAATCATTACTCCGCCCGCAAAATTGGAGAGATTGTCTTTCATGGCAAGCCCTATGGCCAATCCCACCGTACCGATAATAGCGGCGATGGAGATGGTTTTTACTCCCACGGAATTAATGATGATCATGAACAAGACAATAAAAAGGAACGTCTGCAATACGCTGCTTATAAATCCTTTCAGCGTGTTGTCGATCGAGCTCTTCCGCATGATCTTTGCCACAAAATTGTCAATCTTCGTGATTAAAAAACGACCGATGATAAACAGCACAATCGCAATAAGTATGTTCACTATCAGGTCAATCCCCCATGCGAGTATATTATCCAGTACGTGATCGTACCTGCCTTCTTTGATCAGTTGACCGAAAGAGGGATCATTAGGTGACCGTGGCACAAAAATGCTGTCGGTAGGCAATGATATCTGAAGCAGCGTCATCATTTTAGTTTTTAAACAGTGTAACATCGCAAAAGTACAAAAAAACAGTTATTTTTGTGATTGATATCTATATAATAAACAGAATGAAGATTATTTTTACGGCTATATTGTATTTCTTTGCTTACGCACTTTCGGCACAATCGTTGGATTATATGGGATGGGTAGATCGCTCAGCCAACCATATCGAGCAAAACAGGCTCGATAGTGCTGCAGTGGCACTGCAAAAGGCGATGGGGCTGGAACCGGCAAATGAAAATAATCCCGTTTTACTACTCAATCTCGGAATACTGCAACGGCAATTGGGGCTCTATGATGATGCATATATTTCATTTACCGCCTCCATGGGAAATAATCCGTTGCCCGATGTTGTATTGCACAACCGGGCTTCCCTTTTGTGTGATATGGAACGGTTTGATGAGGCGATGGAGGATTATAACACCCTTATCCGTAACTATCCGGAGGATGTGGAAGCCTATTACCGGAGAGGTCTGCTTTTTCTCGAAAAGAATGAGAGAGCTAAAGCAGAGGATGATTTCAAGGCGTCGGATGCGATAGATCCGGACAATATGTATACGAAGTTGAGCAAGGCGCTTCTTTATAAATTAGATGATAACTGGGAGGCCGCTGAGAAGGTTTATACCAGCTTGATACAGTCCTCTTCTAAAGTTGATCCCAGCTTTTATCTGAACCGTGCGGAATGTTATGTGAACACCGATCAGATATTCAGGGCGTCGGCTGATTTACGGGCTGTGGAAGGATCTCAGAAAGGAAATCCCTATTTTTATATTCTTCGGGGGCGGGTCCGTCTTGCGCAATTCGATAAAATAGCTGCCCGTGCCGATTTCAGGAAAGCCAAAGAACTGGGATACGATACCGATATAGTGAACGACTGGCTGAAAAAAACAGAATAGAAATAGAATACAACCAAAACATGTTTCATGAAGTGGATCAATAGAAATGACAGCCAGGCCAACTATGAAGACCGTAGGGGCAGAGGCAGAGGGAGAAGAAACGCTGCCATCGGTGGAGTAGGAGCGGTCGTCATTGCGGTGATAGCATTGTTGTTAGGCCAAAATCCTTTCCAGGCATTAGACATGGTAAACAGTATTGCTCCGGGAGAATTGACTGAGGTAATAGATCCTTCCAGGGTGAATGAGAATGAGGAACTGAAGGTTTTTACGCTGGGAGTGTTTAACAGCGCCAATGACGTGTGGGAGGAGATATTCCGGACGCAACTGAATAAACAATATATACGTCCTACCCTGGTTACTTTTACCGATGCCACAGTTTCGGAATGTGGTGGGGCTACGGATGCCGTAGGACCATTCTATTGTCCTGCAGACCAGAAAATGTATATCGATCTCAACTTTTTTCATCAGTTAAGAACTGATTTCGGTGCTGAAGGTGATCTGGCAATGGCTTATGTGACGGCTCACGAAATAGGGCACCACGTACAGAAATTGTTGGGGATCATCGATGAGATGAATCAATACAGGGGGCGGATCAGCGAAACGGAATTCAATAAACTCAATGTGAAGTTGGAATTACAGGCCGATTTTCTGGCAGGAGTCTGGGTGTATCATGCACAGCAGATGAACATGATTCAACTGGAGTCGGGCGATCTGGAGTCGGCAATCAGTGCTACCACGGCGGTCGGCGATGACACCATTCAGAAACGTTCGAGAGGGTATAGCGTCCCCGATTCGTTTACACACGGTACCTCCGCGCAACGTACTTATTGGTTCAGAAAGGGCATGCAGACCGGTGATATCAGTCAGGGAGATACATTCAACGACCCGGCTCTGCGGTAGGGAAGTAATTATTATATTGGTTAATTTTAAACCATAGTCTTTTTGAACTTGTTTATGAACTATAGTGTAATTAATAGAAAAACTAAAGCATGAAATATCTCAAATACCACACTGCATCGGGACTGTTCCTGTACTTCATATTATTTTCTTTTTTTATCTCCTGTTCGGATAAGGGAACGGAGGAGTTGTCTTCTGTCTCCCAACTCGATTCATTTACTTTCCATCCAAAATTCAATGAAGATTTAGAAGAAACTGTATCGGTTATGAGATCAGGTACAGATATAACCGTATCAATCCCTTACAGTGTATCACCTGACGGTTTGATCGCTACATTTACCTATTCGGGTGCATCAGTGAAAATAGGTGATGTTGAACAGGTCAGTGATGTTACAAAAAATGATTTCAGCGAGCCGGTCGTTTATAGTGTTATTGCTGAAGACGGGACAAAAACTGATTATACTGTTACCGTTATAAAGAATCTGCCACGTATACCAAGAGTGTATGTCAATACAACAGGAGGTGCACCTATTCTGGATAAGGAGAATTATGTTAATTCAACGGTCAGGGTTGAGGATATTGATAAATATTATACTGATGGAGACCCTGTTACATCAACAGCCGGAATAAGAGGGAGGGGAAACTCAACATGGGGAATGGATAAAAAACCGTACCGCGTAAAGCTGGACAATAAGGTATCCCTTTTAGGTATGAGTAACGACAAAGACTGGGCGCTTCTTGCCAATCATACGGACAAAACATTATTGAGAAACATTACTGCTTTTGAAATAGCAAAAATAGCCGAAATGAGCTGGACTCCTGCATCTATCAGCGTCGATTTTTACCTGAACGGAACATACCAGGGAGTATATGCATTGACAGAGCATGTAAAGGTTTCGAAAGAAAGGCTTGATATGGAGTTGGTGACACCTTCCGATAATTCAGGGGAAGTGTTGACCGGTGGTTATTTTCTGGAGCTGGACTTTCATTTTGATGAACCATATAAGTTCAAAACGAATAAGGAACAGTTGCCTATTATGTTTAAAGATCCGGATGAACCTACGGATGCGCAATTTGAATATGTACAAAATTATTTCAACATAGCCGAGGAGGTTCTATACGGAGATAATTTTACTGACCCCGAAAACGGTTACCGCAAATATATCGATGTAGAGTCGTTTATTAACTATTATATAGTACAGGAACTTGCCAAGAATGTGGATGGGAATATGCGGGGCAGTTGTTATATGGCTATTCGCAGGAACGAAAAGATCGAGATGCCGTTAGTATGGGACTTTGATATCGCCTTTGGTAATGCCGACCATATCACATGGGAACAGGGAGCCACTTCCGCGGGTCCGGATGGCTGGTTTATTAAAACTCAATCGCCCTGGTTCGATCAGCTATTTAAAGATCCCTATTTTGTGTCGGAATTAAAAAAACGATGGAGCCAACTGAAACCTGAACTCGATGAAATCCCCGGTTTTATCAGGGACCATGCCCTTGCATTACAGGATGCACAAAAAAAGAATTTTAGTCCGAAACCCGGAGGCGCCGGATGGAGCATCACAAAACCCGAATGGAATACAAAGATAATCAGAGGATCCTATGCTGCTGAGGTCAACTTTTTTGTGGAGTTTGTGGAAAAACGCCTCCAATGGCTGGATACAAATATCAATGCGTTGCCGTGAATATACGTCGATGCCTTGTTATAAGTAATTATCCATTGTCCATTGTCAAAGTGGTGTATACTCAAAAAGAGGGATGTTTTCCTTGAAAAATAGCAATTTATAGCGATTGCGGATGCTGTTTTGATCCTATAATTTTGTAAGGTAGAGGTAACCTGCCGATACACAAGAGCACCTTTTGCATCACACATCAATTATCACAGCGTAAAACAAAAGGGGCACTGACAAAATTATTTTATTATGGAAGAAAAAATAACCAATACAACATTTGAGAGTTTAGACCAGAATAAACTCCAACGGATGCTTCATATCAAGCAACAGTATGATAAAGGAGTGTTGTCACTCGATGAAGCGAAAAATCGTATGAAAAGTGAAGTGGGGAGAATTTCACCCGAAGAGTTTGCTGCCGCTGAACAGATGTTTAAGGACGAGGATCCTGACGAATGCCGTAACGAGGATGTCCGTACTATACTGGAGGTATTTGACGGATTGATCCAGGCTGATGAGCCCGGTCTTCCGTACGGTCATCCTATAGATGCTTACCGGAGGGAAAATAATAAGATGAAGGAATTGTTGCTAAAGGGTGACGAATTGGCTCAAAGGTCTTTTATCCTGAATCCCTGGCTGGAACTGATGGAACAGATCATACAGTACAAAGTCCATTTCAGCCGTAAACAGAACCAGCTTTATTCGGCGTTGGAAAGAAAGGGATTCGATCGTCCTTCCACTACGATGTGGGTGTATGACGACGAGATACGTGACGAGATGAATAACGCCCTGGAGCTACTAAAAAAAGAGGAGGTAAATGTGGATTCGTTTCTCGATGCATACCGGCAGATGACTATCGATCTGAGAGACCTGATGGAGAAAGAGGAGTTGATCCTTTATCCGACTTCATTGAAACTGATTCCTGAAGATGAATTCGAAGAGATGAAATCGGGCGACAGGGAAATCGGATTCTTCCTTATAGATATGCCCGATCTCCGCTCATCTTCATCCAACAAAGAAGTGCCACCTGTAGCAGGACAAAACGGTTTTATGGACGACTTAGCGGCGTTACTTTCAAAATATGGAAAAAACATAGAGACAGATCCAAAGGAGAAAGTACTCGATGTGGCCGAGGGAAAACTTACGTTGGAGCAGATAAATCTTCTTTTCCGTCACTTACCCGTAGACATCTCTTTCGTAGATGAAAACGATCTCGTGAAATTCTATACCGATACGCCTCATCGTGTATTTCCACGTAGCAAGGGCGTTATCGGCAGAGAGGTACGTAACTGTCATCCGCCCAAAAGTCTGCACATGGTGGAGGAGATCATTGAGAAATTTCGTAGCGGCGAGCAGAGTAAATCGGAGTTTTGGATCAATAAACCCGGACTTTTCATCTATATCGTGTATGTCGCTGTGAGAGACAAGGACGGAACTTTCAGGGGAGTGATGGAAATGATGCAGGATTGTACCCATATCCGGCAGCTCGAAGGTGAGCGGAGACTGCTTACCTGGGAGGGAAAACAGAATCAACAAAATGGAGCCGCAGAGGCCACCCGGAGCACCCAAAATACCCAAAACGGGGGAGACGATAACCAGGGTGTTAGCGATGGAGATGGCACAATTACCATTACTGCGGATACTAAATTAAAAACATTGATCCAGCGTTATCCTCAGCTAAAGGAAGATCTGCCCGGCATAAATCCAAAATTTTCCATGTTGAAGAGTCCGATGGCTAGAGTTGTGTTGCCTATCGCCACACTCAAAATGATGAGTGAACAATCCGGGATACCCCAGCAGGAACTGATTGAGAAGATAACAGATATCATCGCAACTTATTGAAAGCGGCGTATCAAAAGCCGACTTTGTGTTTATGCAATTATTTTTGAAATAATAAGCGTCAGAATAGCCAATTGATATTCTGCAGCCGGTTCTTCATTGTAATATTCCAATACATTCTCACGAACCATTTTCATTGCTGTTGCAAACCGGTTCATGACCGATTTTGGGGAGATATCCAAAGACTTTGCCGTCTCTTGGACAGATAGCTGTTGCTCCCAGCGAAGCCGGAATACTTCCCGTTCTGAAGGCCGCATCTCCCGTATCGTAAAGTCTATGATCCGTTTCAATTCTTTCAGAATAGTCTCTTCATGCGCATAGGTTGCGGAAAGATGGATCAATTCCGGAAGAGCTTCCTCCCAAAGAACCTGTTCTGGTTTTTTACTGTAAAAATCAATGATTTTATATTTTAACCTGATAAACAAATAATTCTGCAAACACCCGTCAGCACTGCCTGTAAGGAAATTCCTTTTATTCCATGTTTCTATCATCAGTTCCTGCACGATATCTTTCGCATTATCGGTGTTCATATACCGGGTTGCGGTTCTGTACAGACGACCTGCATAACGTGTGAAAATTATCTGAAACCACGATTTGTTACGTAACGCCTCTACATCTGTGATATCTTTTGTCGTATTAATGTCAATAATCATATTCAACCCCCCAAAATTAGCATTGCAAAGTAAGGGAATGAATGTTACGATCCTGTTCCTTTTAGGTTGTATTTTTGTTACATTTTTTAAGGCTGTTTTCTTACAATAATTCCAATGGCACTGGTTTTGTCAAAAGCTCAGAATTGAAGAAGTGTTTTATTGAGTTATATAATCTAATAGGAAAAGAGGAGTATGTTACAAAAAACCACCACGAATGTGGTGGAATGAAAGTACACCCGGCGGGAATCGAACCCACATCGTCGGAACCGGAATCCGATATTCTATCCATTGAACTACGGGTGCAGGATTGCCTTATTATTGCCTGAATACAGCGTTTTCCCATTTAAATGTAACGGTGTCACTTTTCAGAAAAGGCTTTATCTCTGCGATCTGGCCGTCTGTCAAAAGTGCTTTGTAGTTGAATGTCAGCATTAAATCACTACCGCTTTCATTGAACTCTGCCGAGATCGGGTAAATGTGGTGCAAAGATACTGCATATTTATAATTTTTCATCTCTTTTTTGGAAGAATCGAAGAAAATTTCTTTGGTGAGTTCCGGTAGGAAACTATTGTTCTCTATTTTTTTCCATTCCGTTGTATAGAAAGAGATATGACTATCACATGCTTCCGCACAGACGGTCTTGATTATACATACAATCGAAGAATCCTTCGCAACCGGTAGCATTTTTAATTGGGTGGTACCTGCATCTGATGTTTTTATCTTCAGATAATCGCTGCTTTGCTCCAGTTTTTTGATTTCGCCCAGCGCATAAGGAACGGTTGTTTCGCCTGAATCGACCAACAGCATGGTCTTATTGCCTTCCGATACTCCCGGAAGGAGTTCCGACGGCATCGATTTGAACAGGTCTCCTATATTTTGTCCCTCTGCCACTAAAGAAACAGAAAGGAAAAATATCCATATAAAATTTCGCATGATCATTATTATTATAAATATTTTAATTTGATTTTTATTTTACAGAATGATAAGTATCGGTTCCCTCGCTTAAATGCGGAGCATGATAAGCACCCACCTTGAAAATGTTGGCAATATCACGCGTCTCTGAAATGGTTACCCGTAATTTAGGAACAGAGACATCATCGAACCTGAGCAATCGTTTATAGCCGATGGTAGTGCCCTTTGCCAATTCCACCCATTCGTCGTTTATCCACCCTTCCACGACAAATTCTTCAACACGCTGGCCCTTACGGATATCTTCCTGCAGCATCACCGTATTGATTGTTTCACCCGGTATCATATTATATTCACGGCTTGCTCCCACAGAGGCTTTCCATTCCATATTGCCATTTGTGAGCTTCTCGTTTTCAAAAGTCTGGGTGATATAGGTGCCAAACTGTCTGAGTCGCTCAGTATCAGTTTCGTACAGCCTGCCACGCTTATCCGGTGGAATATTTAACAACAGTACCGAGTTCATCCCGACTGACTGGAAATAGATATCCACCAGTTGTGGTAATGTTTTTACCGCTTGATCCTCTTCCGGGTGATAGAACCAGCCCGGACGAATAGATACATCTACCTCGGAAGGATACCAATAAACTGTTTTTGCTTCGGCGATAAGCCGGCGGCTACCTAAATCTTCCGCAGTAGGAGAGATATCCAATCGTATATTTTCATTAATGATGGCATCATTGATATCCGGCTGCAGAGGAGTGACACTCCATTCAGTTTCTCTTCCTAATCCGTCTTCATTGCCTACCCAACGTACATCATTACCCATAATTGCTTTTACAGCCTTGGGTTGAAGGCTGTCAATCACCTGATAGAAATGTGCCCAGTCGTATCTTTGCACTTTACTGTCATGTTCGTCGCCGTGAGTACCGTCGAACCATACTTCGTGGATCTCCCCGTAGTTTGTAAGCAGTTCTCCCAACTGTTGTGCGAACATAGCGTTGTACCGTGGTGAGTCGCCATAACTTTCGGCATTTCTATCCCACGGTGATAGGTAAACACCGAATTTCATGTTGTGACGGTCACATGCTTCCTTCACCTCTCTTACTACATCCCCAAAACCATTTCTCCAGGGTGAGGACGCTACCGAGTGACTGGTAGTTCTGGTAGGCCAAAGGCAAAAACCGTCGTGATGCTTTACCGTGAGAATGACCATTTTAAAACCTGCTTTCTGTAATGTGCTGACCCACTGGTCGGCGTCGAAATCAGTGGGATTGAATAGTGCCGGGTCCTCTGTGCCATCTCCCCGTTCTTTCCCGGTAAAGGTGTTCATCCCAAAATGAATGAAGGCGGCTAACTCCATCCGCTGCCATTCATACTGGTTTTGTGTGGGAACAACATATGCCGAGAGTTTGACTTTCTGGTCGGAAGTGAGCAAATCAGGGAAATCCAGTCTCTTCTCGAAATAAGTATTGGCCCTCTGGTTACACCCTGAGAGCGATACCAGAGACACCAACAAAGCGGTAAAAAGGATCTTTCTCATTTGCTGTCTTGATAAAATTCTATTTTAAAGATAAGTCTGTTTGGTTATCCTTTGGGTTTGTTCTCCCATATCATCCACACAACAGACAAACAAAGTTACTATTTTTGACAGAATATCAAATAAGAAAGCCACCCTTTTGGGGTGGCTGCACTTCAATTTCAACTTTACTCTCTGATTAGTTCACACCAGGAGTAGCTTCTTCAATCACTTGTTCCAGAGTATCGGCGGCTGCTGCTTCAGCAGCTTCGATAGCTGCCCGGATACTGTCAGCCTGAACTTTGGCAATGCTGTCTAATCTGGCTGCTTCAGCGATACTGTCTTGCGTTGCCTTTTCAGCATTTTTTTGAGCATTGTTGCAAGAAATGAAACCCAAAGTTGCAATAGTAGCAACTAATAAAATTACTTTTTTCATTTTTTAGTAGTTTTAAACGATAAATATTAATGCTTTATCAAAAACGAAGCAAAATTACATCAAAAACATGTTATAGAACATGTTTTACTAAAAAATTATAGTTAAATAATATTAAGTATTTGTCAATCTTGATGATCTGAAAAAGAGAAGCCGGATTCCGTACTGTTTATCACTCGTAGAGGAAACGTTTAATGGTTTTCTTGGGTGTTTTCTCAAACTCCTTTTCCATTATTTCTATAGCGGCGATCCTCTCGTATTGAGCGACCGATTGATTGAGTATTCCCTTATTCTCATCCATGATCTCTTTAAGCTTTTCTTCCGGTATATTGTCCTCCTTCATGGCAGGAATATCGGGATAGACCAATGCGACAAGTTTTGTGTTTTGCATTATGACTAAACTTTCAGCGATATAGGGGAGATTGTTCAATCGCGATTCAATTTCTTCGGGATAAATATTCTGCCCATTCGCTGAAAGGATCATGGTTTTGATCCTTCCTTTGATAAAAAGCCGCCTTCCCTTCATGATACCCTGGTCACCGGTTTTAAGCCAGCCGTCGGCTGTGAAAGCTGCTGCTGTCGCTTCGGGATTTTTATAATAGCCTTTCATCACATTTTCCCCCCTAACCTGAATTTCACCCGGAATATTTTCAGGATCAGGCGAATCAATACGTGCTTCCATGATCTTGTCCAATACCGAACCGCAGGATGTAGGTACAAAATCGTAATGGTGATCGTAAGAAATAAGCGGAGCACATTCAGTCATGCCATAGCCGACGGTAAAAGGGAATTTTATCTTGTAGAAGAAAGCTTCTACTTCAGCATTGAGTGCTGCACCTCCGATGATTACCTCTCTGAAGTTTCCTCCCAATGTTTTTGTCAGCGAACTCTTTATTTTATTAAGTATAAGTTTATTGATCCCGGGTACTTTTAAAAGCATCTTGACAGCCGGTTTTTCTATTACCGGCAGGATCCGCTTCTTATATATCTTTTCAAAGACAAGAGGTACCGTGATGATAAGGTGTGGCTTCACCTCGTTCAGTGCAACAATAAGGTTCTGGGGAGTAGGGGAGATGCCCAGCAATGTGGTGTGGACACCCGCAGAAAGTGCATAGAGAAAGTCGAATGCACAACCATATACATGCGCCATCGGTAAAAATGCCAGATTGCGGTCACCAGTAAAAAGCAGATTTAATTTTTCGCCGTAAGTGACGTTCCCTGCAAAATTATTTGCCGTAATCATCACCCCTTTACTGAATCCGGTTGTTCCTGATGTGTAATTAAGGCAAGCTACTTCTTCATTGTTTACGTCTGCATACCGGATATCGTTGCGCGAGAAACCGCCCGCATAGGTGCGATAAAATAGTTCTTCGAGTTTCGCCGCCTTTTCGGTTGTACTTTCATCATTACTTTTCAGAAGAGAGTATAAAGAGGATAACTCAAATACCGGCATCTTCAGATTATCCTTGTTGATGGATTTCCAGATAGCCTCACTGACAAAAACCAGTTTTGAATCGGAATGATCGATAATATGTTCTATGCTCTCCGGATTGAATTCGTGTAAAATAGGGACAATCACTGCACCGTAAGTGATGGTAGCCATAAAAACAATTGACCAGGAGGAGTGGTTTTTACCGACCAGCGAGATCTTGTCGCCCTTTTCAATCTGTAATCCCGAAAACAGAAGGTGAAGTTTGGCTATTTCATGGGCCAGTTGACCATAGGTATATGAATTGCCGCCTTTATAATCAGTCAGTGCAGGCAGATCCCAGTTCTTTTTGAAACTCTCTTCGTATATTTTGATGAAGTTTTGTTCAATCATGATTGCACATTATTGCTAAATATGAGCAAAAGTAATAGCTAAAAATGTATTATCAAAGAAAAAAGGGCTGTAAATTAGGAGTAAAATTGTAATTTTGTCCCTTCATTTATTCACAGTTAATTTATTGTCGTGCGAATTGTTTCTCCCATGGGTCTGTTTTCGAGGAGAAACGATATGAATATGACAAATCAGATATGATTGATAGAACTATTTTTCAAAATAAAACAGCCGCCTATTATACCTTGGGCTGCAAATTGAATTTTGCAGAGACATCTGCTATAGGGAGGCAGTTATTAAATTCCGGTGTGCGTCGTGCCCGGAAGGGGCAGGAAGCCGACATTTGTGTGATCAACACCTGTTCCGTCACTGAATTGGCCGATAAGAAAGGACGTCAGGCTATCAGGAAGGTGATTCAGGAGAACCCTTCGGCATTTGTGGTTGTTACGGGGTGTTACGCCCAGTTGAAACCCGAAGAGGTGGCCGGCATTGAAGGTGTCGACTTAGTATTGGGTGCAGAGCAAAAGCTCGATGTAGTAAAATATCTCGATGATCTGAAGAAAAAAGAGAAAGGAGAGGTTGTCACATCAAAGACACACCGCATCCGCTCGTTCGTCCCTTCCGTTTCTGCGGACGATCGTACCCGTTATTTTTTGAAGGTACAGGACGGATGTGACTATTTCTGTTCCTTTTGTACTATTCCTTTTGCGAGAGGCAGAAGCCGTAACGGGTCGATTGCCGATCTGGTAAGACAGGCCGAACAGGTTGTGCAGGAAGGAGGTAAAGAGATTGTCCTGACAGGGGTGAATATCGGCGATTTCGGACATACCACCAAAGAATCCTTCCTGGATCTTCTTAAAGAACTCGATAAGGTGGAAGGTGTGGAGCGTTACCGCATCTCGTCTATTGAGCCGAATTTGCTTTCGGATGAGATCATAGATTTTGTGGCTGGATCGCATCGTTTTGCACCTCATTTCCATATGCCGTTGCAATCAGGAAGTGATGCCGTACTGAGTCTGATGAAGCGGCGGTATGATACTGCACTGTTCCGTCATAAAGTGGAAAAGATCAAACAGATCCTTCCTCACGCCTTTATCGGAGTGGATGTGATTGTGGGTGTAAGGGGCGAGACCGATGATTATTTTGCAGAGGGAGAAGCATTTATCCGTTCCATCGATTTCTCGCAACTGCATGTGTTTACCTATTCCGAACGTCCCGGTACGGCAGCGCTAAATATCGATTACGCAGTAGATCCGAAGACGAAACATATGCGTAGTAAGACATTACTGGATCTCTCGGACGCACATTTGCGGGATTTTTATCTGTCACAACAGGGAAGCCGGAAAAAAGTACTGTTCGAACACACAAAACGGGGTAAGAAAATGCATGGGTTTACCGAAAATTATGTAAAATTGTATGCCGATTACGACGCATCTCTTGTGAACAGGGTTACAGAAGTGGAAGTGGGGACGTATGATGAGGATGAAATGGCAATGAAAGCGATTTTTTAATGGATGACGAAGGAAGTAAAAAGGGAATCGGGGGTTCACTGTTATATGCGGTAACATATCTGCACGCACTGTTACCGTTTAGAGTGCTGTATATTCTCTCCGATATCCTATATCTATTTGTGTATTATGTGGTAAGATACAGGAGGAAGATTGTAAGGAAAAATCTCAAGAATGCTTTTCCTGAGAAACCTATAAAGAGTATTGAGAAGATTGAGAGAAAATTCTATCGTCACCTGTGTGACTATTTCGTAGAAACTATCAAAACTCTTCGTCTTAGCGATGAGGAAGTACGAAAACGGATGAAGTTCGAAAATCCGGAGATAATTGACCGGCTGACTTCTAATGGAAAATCCTGTGTAGTGAGCCTCGGCCATTATGGTAATTGGGAATGGGTTCCCTCGATCGGGTTACATCTGACGTCAGATGTAGTGTTGGGATTTGTTTATAAAAAGCTGCACTCCAATGCATTCAACCATCTGTTTTTGAAGACACGGAGCCATTTCAACGCCAGACCGATTGAGATGCAAAGTGTTATCCGGCAGATGATCCGTTTTCAGAACCAGGGGAAAGTAATGGTAGTCGGTTTCCTTAACGATCAACGACCATCCCCACGTCAAGAGAAATACTGGACTATCTTCATGAATCAGCAGACCCCCGTACAGACCGGCATGGAGAAAATAGCCCGGCGATTGGGAAATTCCATTGTCTATTTAGATATACAAAAAATCAAAAGAGGGTATTATACAGGTAAATTTTTTGTGATTACGCCTGACGCAAGTGAAGAGACTGAAAACAGTATTATGGAGCGGTACATGAGGAAGCTGGAGGAGACAACCATGAGGGAGCCGGCCTATTATTTATGGTCGCATGACCGCTGGAAATTTAAGAAACCTGATTAAGGTGGAAAGGTGGAAAAGTGGGAAGGTGGAAAGGTGGGGTACCCAGGTGAGATTCACTTTTAGTTTTTAGTTTTACTGTAATTGGTAATTAGTCATTGGTAATTTTAATTAATGAAAACTTCTGTCGTCATATTGAACTGGAACGGGAGAAAATTGCTGGAGCAGTTTCTTCCTTCTGTGCTGCAACATTCATTGAACAAGGAGTGTAATGTGATTGTGGCAGACAACAATTCAAGTGATGATTCGCAGGAATTTCTCCGGACACACTATCCCAACCTGCCAGTGATTGTGCTGGATAAGAATTGGGGATTTGCCGAGGGATATAATAAGGCATTGCAGCAAATAGATTCGGAATATGTAGTATTGCTTAATTCTGACGTAGAGACCACGCCGGGCTGGCTACAATCCCTGATCTCATATATGGATTTACATCCCGAAGTAGCGGCGGTACAGCCGAAAATACGCGCTTACAAAGATAAAAACCGGTTTGAATATGCCGGTGCGTCAGGAGGGTTTATTGATCGCTATGGTTATCCTTTTTGCAGAGGGAGGATTCTGCATGTGGTGGAAGAAGACCGAGGACAGTATGATACCGAGATACCGGTTTTCTGGGCGACAGGAGCATGCCTTTGTATCAGGAAGAAAGATTACACGGAAGCCGGTGGTTTAGATGGACGTTTCTTTGCGCATATGGAAGAAATAGACCTCTGCTGGCGGTTGAATGCGCGGGGAAGGAGGGTGATGTGTGTACCTGCATCTGTAGTGTATCATGTAGGCGGGGCATCACTGAACCAGGATAATCCGAAAAAGATGTATCTGAATTTCCGCAATAACCTGCTGATGCTCTATAAAAATATACCGCAACGAATATACTATTCCACCTTTACCATACGAATTTTCTTCGATATCCTGGCTGGTTTGCGTCTTTTGCTAAGAGGAAACATCCAAAGTGCACAGGCGGTGATCGATGCTTATAGAGATTTCCTGAAGATGAGGCCGTACTATAAGCCTGTACGGAGAGAGAACCTGCAAAAAGCAACTATGGATCTTATCCCTACACAATACCGGAAGAGCATCTTAATCGATTTCTATTTCAGGGGGAAAAGGAGTTATGCATCCCTTTTCGAAAAAGGAAAAATAGACTATACAGCCAGCCGTAATTAGAGAAATTTTTATATCGAGCCGCCCTCGAAAATAATATTACTCGAAGTGAAAACTGAGTGTGATCATTCGTTGAACAGCTTTCGACAGTGAATTGGCATATTTCCGGAGATCATCATCTTTCAGATCATTCCTTTCCTTTTCCAGTATGTCCACAAGGCCGAAACTGAATTTCAACTCCGGAGCCAGTTTAAAAAGCGGCAGATAAAAATCACATCCTACACCAAGCTCAATTCCTGCATCATATGGTTTTAACAGTACAGCACGGTTTTTAATAGAAGCCAGTTCCAGACTGCCATACCCTCCCACCAGGGCATACGGACGGAAATTATTGATCCTGTCGGCAGAGATTTTCAGATGTAACGGCAGGGTGATATAGTTGTTACGGATATGTGTAGCGAATTCTTCCCCTGATGATTGTTCCCTGAATACAAATTTTTTATCGCCCAGATAAAGCGAGGGTGTCACCCGGAGATTCATAAACCTGTTGACGTACATATCCCCGATGATGCCGATCGCAAATCCTGGCGAATAAGCAGGGATTTCAGAAAACCAAACCTCTCCGTTTTCATTGATAAAACCCGATTGGGTGAGTATCAGGTCTTGCGTATGTACCCCGAGTGTAAACCCCAGATGAAATAGCCGCTGATCGGCATAGGGGCGGTGTTGTAACTTACGCTGCTGACTATGAAGATTACCTGAAATCAGGATCAACAGAAGAAAATATGTCGTTTTTTTTATCATGCCTTATATTAAACGTTTTTCTTTACCGGTTATTGTGTTTTGGATAGGTTGTACCGGTTTTTATCAAGATATAATGGATGTAAATGAAGGGGAAATTTATACAGATTCTAAATAACGGGCAATATTTTACACCTCTTTTGTATTAGAAAAAAACTGATTATCTTTGCATCAATATAAACTAATTACAATAACTAATTTTTTACTATTATTATGGCTTACGTAATTGACGATAGTTGCATTGCCTGTGGAACATGTATCGACGAATGTCCTGTTGAGGCTATATCGGAAGGTGATATTTATGTAATTGACCCGGATGTATGTACCGACTGCGGTTCTTGTGCAGAAGTATGTCCCACAGAATCAATTCATCCGGAATAAATATAACACCGGGTATATTTGATAAAAAGAGTCGAACAGGTGTTGTCCGGCTTTTTTTGTGCCTTAAAGCATGGGTGCCGGGAAGAGCAAAACAACCACAAAAAAACGCCCCCGTTTGGAGGCGTTTTCTATAATTGTTATAACGGTGTATTATCCGTTTACTTTTGCCATGTGAGCGATCAGTTCCAGTACTTTGCTGGAATATCCCCATTCATTGTCATACCAGCTTACCACTTTCACGAAAGTCGGGCTGAGTTGGATACCGGCTTTTGCATCGAAAATGGAAGTACGTGCATCGCCGATGAAGTCGCTCGATACCACATCCTCGTCGGTATAACCCAAAATACCTTTCAATTCACCTTCCGAAGCTTCTTTCATTGCGTTGCATACTTCTTCGTAAGTGGTTTCTTTTTTCAGGCGGGCAGTCAGGTCCACAACCGAAACGTTCAGGGTGGGAACACGGAATGCCATACCGGTGAGCTTTCCGTTCAGTTCGGGAATTACTTTCCCTACTGCTTTGGCAGCTCCTGTAGAAGACGGGATGATGTTGCCCGATGCCGCGCGTCCGCCTCTCCAGTCTTTTGCTGAAGGTCCGTCCACTGTTTTCTGGGTAGCGGTGGTAGCGTGTACGGTGGTCATCAACGCTTCTTCGATACCGAATTTATCATTCAAAACTTTAGCTATGGGCGCCAGACAGTTTGTGGTACAGGATGCGTTCGATACGAACTGCTCGCCTTTGGTATACGTATTTTCATTTACGCCGGTAACATACATGCGGGTATCGTCTTTAGAAGGAGCAGACATCACTACATATTTTGCACCAGCGTCAATGTGGCCCTGGGCTTTGTCCTTAGAAAGGAACAAACCGGTAGATTCAACTACATATTCTGCACCTACGGCATCCCATTTCAGGTCGGCCGGGTTTCTTTCAGCAGATACGCGGATGGTATTTCCGTTTACTACCAGGTTACCGTCTTTCACATCGATCGATCCGGTGAACTGACCGTGGATCGTGTCATATTTTAACATATAAGCGATGTAATCCACATCGAGCAAGTCATTGATACCCACAATCTGGATATCATTTCTGTTTTGTGCGGCACGGAAAACCAAACGTCCGATGCGGCCAAATCCGTTAATACCTACTTTAATCATAACTTAATTGAATTTTATTTGTTAAAAGAGTTTTTATTAATCGTTGTTATTGTTTCCTATTATGGCCTTATTACGGTTGTTATACCCTTTTTCAGCCCGTTCAACCAGATGAAGAACGTCCCTAAAACCCATCTTTTTAACAGGCTTACAAAAATAGCATATTTTTTCGGTTTGATAAAATTATTTGGGACAAAAAACTGAAAATTGGCACTATCCGAAAATCGGGCAAGGCCAAAGATCTGTCACTTTGGAGAAATATTTCTTGCAGAGCTTGTTTTCTCCGGGATTGTATTCCTTAAACAGATATTTACCCGTGACGATACTCCTTAAACCAGTCGTAGAAATTCCTGATACCGGTCTCAACCGATGTACGGGGTTTGTATCCAAACTTCTGTTCAAGTAATGATGTATCGGCATAAGTAGATACTACATCTCCGGGTTGCATATCTGCCATCTCCTTGACAGCTTTCTTTCCGGTGGTTTTTTCGATAATACGGATGAAATCCATCAGTTGTACGGGCGAAGCACAGCCCATGTTATATACTACATTGGGAACCTTGGCTTGCGGAGGAGCAGGCATAATTTTGAGCACCCCTTCCACAATATCGTCGATATAGGTGAAATCACGCTGCATTTCCCCGTTGTTGAAAACCTTGATAGGCCTTCCTTCCGTAATGGCCGATATAAACAACCATGGTGCCATGTCGGGACGTCCCCAGGGGCCATAGACCGTAAAAAAACGGATACCGGTTGCAGCTATTCCATAAAGTTTGCTGTAGGAATATGCCAACAGTTCATTTGCTTTTTTAGTAGCCGCATAAAGACTTACGGGATGATCGGTTTGGGCTGATTCCTTGTAAGGAGAGGGAGTGTCGTCTCCGTAGACGCTGCTGGAACTGGCATAAAGGAAATGCCGGACAGGATAGGAACGGCATGCCTCCAGCAGGTGGGTAAAACCCACTATATTGGAATTGATGTATGAAAGAGGATTTTCAAGGGAGTACCTGACCCCGGCCTGTGCAGCAAAATGGAGGACATGTGTGAATTGTTCTTCACGAAAGAGAGTGAGAAGTCCTTTGGCATCAGTCAGGTCAAGCCGGATAAAACGGTAGGTCGGGTATTTATCGCTCTGTACCCATTCTCCCTCTTTTATTTTCTCCTGTGGTATGCCTGTTTCGGCCAGACGGGCATATTTTAGTTGTATATCATAATAAGCGTTGATGTTGTCGAGACCGGCCACATCATATCCCTGCCGGACTAATTCGCGTACGACGTGAAAACCAATAAATCCGGCGGTGCCGGTAACCAATATCTTCATCTTTATCAGATTATAAAACAACAATGAGGTAAGGGCCGGTTTTGTGTTGCTCTTTGCCTGATATAACAGATTGAATCTGACTGTTATTCAATACTGCTTTTTCGGGTAACAGTAACAGTTGGCCGGATAATGTATCGTTCAGTATATCTTCTTCGGAAGCAACTATGACTTCTTTTCCAAGAAAAACATCCATACTTCCGGGCCGTGAAATCTTATATACATAATATTCGGAAATGCCTTTCTCTTCCGCAATCCGAATCGCTTCCCTGCATAATGTGTTCCATCCCATATAAGGATTCAACTGAGGCAAGGCTAATCCGGCGATAAAGATAGTCAATAAAAGGGTGAAAGTCATCACGCGGATAGACTTACGGAGTGCTTTTTCCCGGAATAGCAGATATAAGACCGTGATTCCGCCGAGTGATATAACAGCTGCCGCTGCATAGACCAATGGTACGGCGATATAAGAGATTTCGTTGATTCCTTTTATATAAAAAACAGCCGGCAGCACTACTGCGAAAACGACGGCAGGTACTGCCACCGAAAGCCGTAACCAGATGTTTTTCTCATCGAATTTATCGAGTAGCATGGCCGGGAGATAGATCAGAAACGGTATGGCGGGAAGTAGATAGACTGCCAACTTGGAACTGATCAGGGATAGCATGACGAAAGTCGTCAGGATAATAGTAAGAAAAAACTTTTCGGTCTCGGTTTGGATTTTTTTGCGAACCACTCCGGCAATGATAAGCCCCACGCATAAAAACATCCAGGGGGCCAGCAAGTACCAGATAGCAATAGCATAGTAATAGAACGGAGATTTATGGTGAAAAGCATTCACTCCTCTTCCCACTGTTTGATGTACTAACAGGTTATTGAGATAGGCATCTCCTCCTTCCATATAAACACCGGTAAACCAGATACCACATCCCAGCAGTAGAACCAGCCAGCTTTTCCAACCCCAGTATTGTTGCCATGTACGGATTTTACCCCGATAGAGAAGAAATATAAGGGTGGAGAGCAACGGAACCAATATGCCGACGGGGCCTTTTGAGAAAAGAGCCAGAAAGACATAGAGCGGAAACAGGTAAGCATCCCGTTTCTTTCCCTCTCCCCGGTATATCTTAAAAAAAGTGTAGAGTGAAAGGGTGATAAACATCACCATCAGCATATCCATACGAATAGTAATGGTAAGAGCCAGAAAGAAACCGCCGGTCATCAGCATCAGCAAACCATCGGGTTGGTAGGCAAAAGATTTTTCTTTTCTCATCCATTTCTCCATTACCATCAACACTACCAATGCGGGCAAAAACGATAAAAGCGACAGAAACCACATTTGGTGGCTGCCGAGCAATGTTTTCCCTGCCATCATCAGCCAGAAGCTGAGAGGCGGCTTATCTGCATAGATTTCACCATCCAGCGTGAAAGTAAAAAAGTTGCCGTTACGCAAAGCTTCATCAATAATGCTCAGGTAACGTAACTCATTGTTGGGGGTATAGTCCCGTAAAACCATAACCGGGAGCAGCGCTATAAACCAAAAGAGATAGAGATACTTAGTTTTCATCCGAATTACTAATTAACTAATTTCCAATTACTAATTACTAATTACCAATTATCGTGCGAAGCACATATCGCCGAGGACACTTTAACTACACTTCCGACTTCTTTTCTTCTAACATCATTCACATTGACCCTACACGCCCCGAATTGGCGGGATTATTCATATTGGCACACTAGTTTTAGTCTGTAAGCCGATCATGATGTTACGCACATAAGCCACAAAACCTACCGATTGTCCCAGTATGAGGACGGGGTCGTGGCGAATGATCCCGTAAGCGACGATAATACCTGATCCCAACAGGCTGATAATCCAGAAACCGATTGGCAGTACCGACCGATGAAGATGGGCAGAATAGACCCATTGGTAGATGAAACGGAATGTAAAGAGCACCTGACCGGCTGAACCGAAGATCAGTAACCAGATAGGTATATCCTTCTGCCGGAAAAAGAGGGTGGTAAAAGCATTCATGTCGCGCATCAGTAATGCAACCGCTATCACCGGTGTTAATAAGAGAATGGCTTTCAGTCCGACATGTATTCGTTTCCAGATTCCCTGCATATTGAGGTTCCAGAGATAGATATAATATGCAATGAATTGCCCGAATATAATGGCAAAATCGTTTCTGAGTACCCCGTAAATAAAAAGCAGGTAGGAACCGAAAATGCTCAGGATCCAGAATATAGGGGGCGAGATTATTTTCTTTGCTTTCTCGGTTACAATCCACTGGCAAAGTATTCGTGCCGAGAAGAAGATCTGGGCTAAAAAGCCAATTCCGTAAATCCAGATGGTTGTTCCCTGCATAGATCAATCTAAATTGGTTCCACTGATCTGGTAATTGATATAGCGTTTTTTCATCCACCGGTAAGCAAAACAGTCGATAAAAGGACCGGTAAGCCGGTTCCACAGATGATATTTCGATTTTCCCGCTATACGGGGATAGTGACGTACCGGGATTTGTTGTATCCTACCGTTTTGCAACAGAATGAGTGCCGGAAGGAACCGGTGCATTCCGTTGAACATTGGTACACGTTTGGCGTACCCGGTATGCAACACTTTTAGCGGACAGCCGGTATCAGATACGCCGTCACCGGTCATCATCCGCCGGTATCCGTTGGCTATTTTTGATTGCAGGTTCTTGAAGAACGAGTCTTTGCGGTTAGCACGTATACCTGTTACCAGTTCATATTCGGCCAGATGGGGGAGTAGCAGGTTGAAATCATCGGCATCAGTCTGCATGTCGGCATCCATATAGCCTACGAATTCCGAAAAACAGTAATCGAATCCGGCTTTTAAAGCAGCACTCAATCCACCATTCTTTTTCATGTCAAGATAGAAAAAATGGGGGTTCCGTTCGCAGATATTATGTATTTTTTCCCGGCTGCTGTCGGTCGAACCGTCGTTGACAAACAGTACACAAGCAGGATAGAGTGACTGAGGTAAGAAGTTTTGTAGTTTTGCTTCTAACCGACTGATGTTCTCTGCTTCATTGTAAATCGGGACAATAATGGTAAAAGTGTATTGACTTGTTTTGTTTCTTTCCATTTCTGCATCGATGATCAACTTGAAAAGAAGGCAACATTTCAACTGATGGGTTTGGCATCAAATGGAGCTGATTGTCTTCGGCGACAAAAGTAGTTAATATTATTCAGATTTCAATTAATCCCCTCCCACCATTTACTGAAAACCTGTGTAGTGTCGTTCAGATAGACAACTTCGCCGATCCTGGGAGTTACCAGTGGTATCTGATCTCCTTGCTCATTCATTTCGGTTATGGTTTTTAACGGCTCGTCCCAGGGATGGTGAGCTAATTTGAATTTAGAAGAATGGACGGGAAACAAGCGTTTTGCTTTTAGGTCTTTTGCTGCCTGTAACCCCTCCTCGGGCAGTAGATGGATGGCTCGCCACGCCTGATTATACTGGCCGTTCTCCAGAATCGCCAGATCAAATCCACCGAATTTTTCTCCGATTTCAGCAAAATGGGTGTCATATCCGCCGTCGCCCCCGAGATATAATTTTAACTCTTTGGTTTGTAGAATAAATGCCAGCCAAAGAGTGTTGTTCCTTGAAAAACTCCTGCCTGAAAAATGGCGTGCCGGTGCAGTATTCAGGGTGATATTATTGGAAATAAACATACTTTCGTTCCAATCTTTCTCGGTAATTTTTCCAGGGTCGAATTTCCAGTACTCTAAATGTGCTCCTACACCCAGACCGCAGACAATGTGCCCGATCTTTGGTTTCAATTTCATTATTGTCGGATAATCAAGGTGGTCGTAATGATCATGAGTGATAAGCAGATAATCAATTTCAGGCATATCATCGGCTGAATATACATCTGTTCCATTGAATGATTTATTGGAATTAGGTACCGGCGAAGCGTTGCCGCTAAAAACCGGATCGATCAGAAACCGCTTTCCGTTGAGTTGGATAAAATAAGAGGAATGGCCGAACCATACCAGCACATTTTCATGGATGGGCAGATTTTTCAAATCTGTCTTCAGAAACGGGATCTCGTCAACGGGTCTTGTACGTGGAACTTTCTTAAAAAGGAAATTGAAAAAGATTTTCGCAGGCGATTGATCTCCGCTGAAATTGGGTGTATGACGGATATTCCGGAATTGTCCATCTTTGTAATTCGGGGATTGTTGTAGTTGCTCGAGTCGTTCCCCGCTTGGAGCTTTGCCGAACTTCGGTTGCCGGATATAGAAAAATATCGTAATGCCCAACAGCAATACAATGCTTACAAGGATTATCATTATTCGTTTTATCAATTTCATGTAGTAAAGTCGCTATCTACCATCAAAGGTATCAGTTTTTAAAGAAAAATCGTGTACTTTTGTAACAATAAATATATACATTATGTATTTCTGCAGACCGTGGACTGCTATCTAAGTGATAGACGGTCCCTTGATTATTTTATTTGTTTTCTCCTTTTTTAAAAGAAGAATACTATTTGTTTTGCATTGTTTTCTTTTTTGAGCTAAGGCAATGCAGTCTTGTTATTTCTGCAGGATAATACTGTCTGTCACTTTTCTGTGATCTCTCTTCAGTGCTACGTGCTGTTTTACCATACGTTTTATGATTTAGAATTAATCTATACTGTCCCTCCGGCTAGTTTTATGCCACCTCCAACAGTTCAGTCGGCACTGGTGAAGATAAGTAAAAAACAATCCCCAAGGATAAATATTGAAATGAAAGAGAAATACTTTGATTTCCTTTGCTTCATATTAAAATATCCTGATTTATCGGTACGTACTGCCTTAAAGAAAATATTCCGAAAGCGACAAATAAGAGAATTCTCACACAAATATGGTTTGAAGCTGGATGATGTAGTTACCCTACTTCTCCCCGAACAATCATCAGACTGTTTTATAGAGATGTTAAGAGTCGTTCCCGATAAATTCCATCCTGAAAATTGATCTTTATAGTCTCAGAAAGATCTTTCAGACTGGGAATTGAATAGGCGAAATACTGAACTGTTTATTTACTCGCTTTATCAAGTAAATCCAGGTCTTCTTTATCCAGATTCAGTTTGGTTGCCACAAATAAAGTTTCCAGTTGGTTTTGGTTTGTCGCGCTTGCGATAGGTGCACCTATATGCGGTTGTGCCAGGAGCCATGCCAACGCGACTGCCGCCTGTGATGTACCGTGTTTGGCAGACACTTTATCCAAAGCATCTAAAATGGCAAAACCTTTCTCATTCAGGTATTTTTTTGCTCCCGCTCCCCTTACACTCTTATTGAAATCGGCTTCGGAGCGGTATTTTCCCGTAAGGAAACCCGCAGCCAAAGACCAGTAAGGGAACACACTTAAATTATATTTTTCCACCAGAGGTAAATAGTCATTCTCATATTTTACTCTTTCTATTAGATTGTAATGCGGTTGCAGAGCGACATATTTGGGGAAGTTGTTCTTTTCCGCCGCTTCAAAAGAGGCTGTCAATCTTTTGGGTGACACATTGGATGTGGCTATGTAGCGAACTTTTCCGGCCTTTATGATTTCGTCGTAAGCAGACAATGTTTCTTCGACAGGCGTCTTTTCATCATCGAAGTGGGTATAATAGAGATCGATATAATCGGTCTGAAGCCGTTGCAATGACTCATCTACAGATTGCAGGATATGCTTCCTGCTGATATCAAAAGTGTGCTCTTTGGTTTCAGAACCGACTTTGGTAGCTACTACCAAATCCTGCCGATTCCCTCTTGATTTCATCCATTTTCCGATAATGGTTTCCGATAATCCCCCTGTGCCGTTTACCCACCAGGGGTAAGTATCAGCGGTATCGATGAAATTTCCACCTTTTTCAATGAATTTGTCCAGAATTTCAAAGGATCTGGTTTCATCCAGTGTCCATCCGAATACATTTCCACCCAGATTGATGCGGGTTATCTTCAAATCTGTATTGTTGATCTTTACTTTGCTCATAATTTTTCTTTTTCAACGGGATATAGAGATATACCCCGCCAATTCGTTTTTTGTCAGGATACTTTTATTTTGTGTTTAGAAATTCGCAAAAATGTTTGTTATTTTAATATCTCTTCGAGAAACATCAATGTATGTTTCCAGGCTCTTTGGGCCATAACTTCGTTGTATTCGTGCGATTCGGGATTGGTGAAGGTGTGTCCGCTATTAGCGTATATAATGATCTGCCAGTCGGCATTGCCATCCCGCAGTTCCTTCACCAGACTGTCATAATCTTCCTGGGATACACTCTGGTCTTCTGCCGGATGTTCCACTAATACTTTTGTTTCTATGGGTGCATTCGGTCTGCTTTTGTCTTTACCTAATCCTCCGTGTATAGAGACTACTCCCTGTACGTCAAATCCCGCACGTGCCGCTTCCAGGGCTCCTGTCCCACCGAAACAATAACCGATGACGGCTATCTTGTCAGGCAAAGCACCTTGCTCTTCCAGTTGTTCTAACGCCAAAGCGATCCGATGCTGATACGCTTTATAGTCGCTTTTGTAAGACCCGGATAATTTCGCGGCGGAAGCATTGTCTTCCGGGATATTCCCTTTGCCGTAAATATCTGCAATAAAGGCAATATAACCCTCTTTTTCCAATTCTAAAGCAGCCGTTCTGGCTTCATTGTCAACACCTTTCCATGCTGGCAGGATTAATACGCCGGGTAATTGTCGCCCTGCATTGGCAGTGACTAACCCATTCAATTCCTGTGTCCCGTCCATATAGGAGACCGTTTTCAGGGACTGGGCCGGACTCATTTGTACGATGGCCATCAGTGATACTATTACAATTAGTTTATTCATATGACTAAAATATTTATTTTTTATTATGGTGTATGGAACTTTTTCATTAAGCAATGAGTCGATTACTTCGTAATTGACTCCGTCTTACTTCGTAATTGACTATGTCTTACTTCGTAATTGACTCCGTATTACTTCGTAATTGACTCCGTATTACTTCGTAATTGACTCCGTCGATTGCAAGGCAATTCATGCTCGTTTCATCGCTTTTATCTTCTTTACAGTAGTATCGGCTAAAAGCTGTTGATACTCTTTGGTTTCCATTCCGAAGAGGGCGATCTTTCCTTCGCCGTTACTATGGATTCCAAAGCCGTAATTCTTTGTCAACGGTGAAGTGCGCATGCAGGGTTGTCCTTTTGAGAAGAACTGTTCTCTTGCCTCGGGATATTCATCCTGGGGGATATTATTCCTTTCTGCATATACCAGAAACAATACATCGTCGGAACTGTATTTGTATGGATTACCATCCAGCAGTTCGTATTGCATTTCTGCGACGGTCTTTTTATCTTTTGCAGGCGGTATTGTTCCGCAGTTTACTTTTGTATCTTCCGCCATTTCAATCAATGTATTGAAATAATTTGTCGTATGAGTCTTCATATCTGTGCCCTGTTACAATCATCTTTTATTAAAACAAAAAAAGGGATTGAATGTTTCATCCCTTTTATATAAATGTCCGTTAGCCTCTGCGAGCAGGAGTTATTGATATAATCTCATTGTAATTCAAGTACAAGCATTGCTGTAGCTACGGCTATACCAAAACTGAGTAAGGTTCCGATTAAAATATATTCTGTTAATTTTCTGTCTTTTGATTCCCTTAAGTCCCCAAAACGGAAAACCGATTTTGCAGCCAGTAAAAATCCGATAGCTCCCCAATTACCGGTTAATATAAATGTAAAGACAAATAATCGCTCTAATATACCGATATATTTGCCTGCACTGGCCAGGGATGCGTCGTTATTGTCGTTCAACGATTTTGACCAGTTGGACATGAGAACCTGTATGATTATACTGCTTACGACCGTTAAAAAAAGTATCGCTGTGATGTAAATCCATACATTTACATTATCGAACCATTCATGAAAATTGAAACTTAATCCGCTCCAAATATACCATAATACCAGGATGGTGATGATATGCAACCCCTGGTCTATCAAAAACCACTTGGGTTTGTTGTCTTCTTTTTGGGCATATAGTTTTACCATATCAATTATCCCGTGTGCAAACATCAGTACCAATGCCAAAAGCCAATAGTTCCAATCCCAAAGCATCAACAGATATAATATGCCGTGCAGTAAAATATGCAGATAGAATTGAGGAGATTTGAGCTTCTTAGTCTCTTTCTCTTTAACCCACGATTTGGGTTGCAATAAAAAATCCCCGATAAAGTGAGCCAATATGAGTTTGATGAGAAATATCATGATAGTAGAGTTTTAATCTTTTTTCGATACATCTTTTCCACATCCAATGCTTCCTCCACATTGGCCCGATTCCATCTTCCACTGACGCCGCTTTGTTTTATCCCCAACAATTTCCCAATTTCTTGCTGTGTATATGTATTGTTTTGAAGTACTGCGTGCATCAACTCTGCTGAAGATATAGTCCATTTATCCATAAAAGTGCCGGCTAATTTCAGATATAAATTGATTTCCTCGTCAAAAGGCGACCAGGGGCTTTTTATCCCCATAGTGATCTTTTCCTTTCTAAGGGCATCAAATTTTTCACCGGCGTAGATGAATGCTGATCCGTTACTTTCTGATATTTTTACACCCGTATAGGTCTTTTCTCCTATCCCTATGCTTATTCTCACATCTATGGGACTGATCTTTTTTTGCTCATCCAGTGGTTCTGTTTTTTTTATCAGCGTCTTTATGATAAGGGCTTTTTGGAGTGCTTCTTCCGGGTGATCAATCTCTATCTGAAAAAAATCACCCCACACCAACTCCCATTGCTCGGGAGTCTTTCCCCACGTGGACAGCAGGTTCTTTAATGGTGACAGCCATTTCTCCTGATCTGTCAGTTTCCTTGATGCGATGATATCTCCTTTTATAACTGCTATCATGTTATGGTTGTTATAATTGAATCACAAAGTTAAATATAATATTGCATATTAGCGCAATATTTTTGATTATTGTATATTTAAGCAATAATATGGAGTATCGCGTAAATCCGCGATAATTTGAATTATCGCGGATTTTGTGATGGAAATATACGTTGTCATTTGATGTGTTCTTTTAAAAAATCCCTCATTGGCTATTGTCTGCCGATGAGGGATCAAATCTTTAGTTAATCGTTGTTTCAGAGATTCAACGATTCCCTGTCAAATTTTTCATACCGGGGTGGGGATGGAGTATAGTCATCATCATCCCATAGATTACTGGTGATCATGAGGTCGGCGCTGTACCGGTTACAGGCTATAGGTATATTATGTACCCGGCACTGGCGAAGCAACATCATGATATCTGCTTCGTGAGGTTGCGGATTGAGGTCGTCTATCAGAAAAACGGCCAGATCTATCTCCTTACGAACCACCATAGCGGCAATCTCTGCATCGCCGCCCATCGGCCCTGAATTCATGATGGTGAATTCAGGATAGACTCCTTTTTCGTACAAAGCATCACGTACCAGTGTTCCGGTGGTGCCGGTGCAAACGAGGTGATGCTTCGACAAAAAGTCGGCATTAAAAACCACCCATTCCACCATATCGGCTTTGCGGTGGTCATGCGCCACCAAAGCTATTGTTAGTTTTCGTTTCATATTTAAAAGACTTTTAGAATCAAGAACCAAGACTAAAATAATGTGCTAATTGAATTTCTAATCATCACATCATCAAATCTGTAAATCATCACATCAATTATATCCCCAATTCCTCGCGAATAGCACTGATCTTCCTGTTTGCTGCCTCTTCCGCTTCTTCCAGAGCCTCTCTCGTTTTTGCCGGTCCACCCTTCACTTCAATATAGAATTTGATCTTTGGCTCTGTGCCTGAAGGACGGATAGAGAGTTTTGTACCTTCTTCCGTGAAGAATTGCAGCACGTTGGAGGTGGTTGGCATTTCAAGGGAGATATGTTCGCCGTGAAGATGATCCACAGCCTCCAGTTTTGCAAAATCCTTCACGAGGGTAACCGGAGAGCCGCCCAAAGAAGTCAGGGGGTTCACCCGGAAATTCTTCATCATAGCTTCTATCTCGTCGGCACCTTCCTTACCTTTGCGTACGAGGGAGATACCCACTTCTTTGGAATAGCCGTATTCCAGATAGATATCCTGCAATAATTCGTACATACTCTTCCCGTTGTCACGTGCCCAGGCTGCTATCTCTGCGAACAGGGTGCAGGCCGATACGGAGTCTTTGTCGCGTACGAAGTCGCCGGCTAGAAATCCGTAACTCTCTTCTCCTCCTCCGATATATTTTTTTATTCCCTCATTCTGGCGGATGATCTCTGCGATCCATTTGAAACCGGTATAGCAGTCGAAGAGCTCAATTCCTCTCTTATCGGCAATTTCTTTTACCAGTTCGGTGGTGACGATTGTCTTTACTACATATTCCTTACCCGTAAGTAGTTGCAGTTCATCGCGACGGGTCATCAGGTAATAGAGGCAGATCAGCATCGTCTGGTTACCGTTGACTAAGATGAAATCCCCTTTATTGTCGCGGATAGCCGTACCGATACGGTCTGCGTCGGGATCGGTCGCCATCACCAGATCGGCACCGGTTTCAGTGGCCTTTTTGATAGCCAGATCGAGTGCTGCCGATTCTTCCGGGTTGGGGGATACCACAGTCGGGAAATCTCCGCTTATCACATCCTGTTCAGGTACGGAGATGATATTGGTGAAGCCTACAGCTCTCAAAGCATCAGGCACGAGCGTGCTCCCGGCTCCATGAATCGGAGTATAGACAATCTTCAGGTCGTTATGGCGGGTAATGGCCTCCGGAGAGAGCACCAGCTTTTTTACCTCTTCGATAAACGCTTTGTCCATATCCTTTCCAATAATCTCGATCAGGTCTTTGTTTCCCTCAAAATGGATATCATCTACCGATTTAATACGGTTCACCTCGGCGATGATATTTTTATCGTGCGGGGCAAGCACCTGCGCACCATCGTTCCAATAAGCTTTATAACCGTTGTATTCTTTGGGATTGTGTGAAGCGGTGATCATAATTCCGCTCTGGCATCCCAGCCTTCTGATAGCGAAAGATACTTCAGGGGTAGGACGCAGATTCTCAAAAAGATATACTTTAATGCCGTTTGCACTGAAGATATCAGCTGAGATTTCAGCAAATTTACGGCTGTTATTACGGCAGTCATGCCCGATTACTACCTTGATCTCATCCAGGTCGGCAAATTCTTTTTTGAGGTAATTTGAAAGCCCTTGTGTGGCAGAACCTACCGTATAGATGTTCATTCGGTTACTGCCGGCACCCATGATGCCGCGCAGACCGCCGGTGCCGAATTCAAGATCTTTATAGAATGCATCGATCAGTTTTGTTTTATCGTCGCTGTCGAGCATTTGTTGTACCTCTTCTTTCGTCTCAGCATCGTAATTTCCTTTAATCCAGGATATAGCCTTATCGGTGACCTGGGCTAATAATGTTTCTTCTTCCATGTTAAAACAGTCTTATTTTTTGTTTATTCAATAGGATGTACTTTGTATTTTTCGCCAGTCTGGTCGACTATCTTTCTGTAATATTCGTTCGAATATCCCGGGCGTAAAGGAGAAGCCGGTTCCCCGTATGGGTTGCGCTTAAATTGTCCGTTCTCCTCTCTTTTGATTACACCGTCTACATATTTCACCATAAGATATTCACCCAGTTTTTTCCATTCTGCTACCCCTTCTTTTACAAGGCTGTTAGTGTATTGTGTAAGATACTGAACAGCTTGTGAGGGAGATTGTTCACGGAGCCGTGCCGCTTCCTGTTCCACTTCGGGTTGTGCGGTTCGGAATTGGTTTTCGAGCTTCGATTGCACTTTTTTCATGTCTACGCTCATATCGCTGTAACGGGTGTACACCATATTGGAGACCCAATTGTGAATCCAGAAAGCGGATGTCCATGAGAAAGTGAGCAGGTCTCCATTACCTGCAGTCATTTCGTGAGGTGTTTCTGTGTGGCCACAATAGAACGGATAGTACACCGTTTGTGCCGCATCGTCGATGCCGAACCAAAGGATCCCGCCTATCTCATCAGGCAGCCAGGAACGCATCTGTGCCACGAATGAGAAGGCTGTTTGCTGTGTAGCGATAGGGCGTTCGTTACAATATTCCACGGAATCAACCTCAAAAGAGAGCGGACTCCAACGGTAAGGCGAGTTGAAGGGACCTGCACCTACATCGAAGCGCCAATCGAGTTCGGTTCCTTCATAGTGGTCGCGCATCATCTCCTGAATATCCTGTGCGCTCAACTTTCTGTCGGGTTTGATATAAAGCGGCATGGGATCTGTAGTTTTTCCCTGTGCATAGGTGACGTACTGGGCCATATCCTTGTTCACTTTGTTGAAAAACGACCATACCCGCGCTTCACAGTAGCGGAGTGCACCGAAATCAAGAGGAGCATATGCTTTGGCAAAACTGAAATCGGTATCGTTACCTTCAAAATATCCTTTCTCACGGGCGAACGAGATCACATCCGGAGAGTAGATACAATTGTCGGGATCGTTTAAAGGGAATTGTTGGATACGTGCCTGGTTGGCATGAGCTGATACACAATCGTCAGGGATACGCACAGCCACCCAGACAGCCCCTTTATTGCCGGGGCCTTTACCGATCATCTCCATAACCCACACCTCTTCAGGGTCTGCTATTGAAAACGATTCGCCTGAACTGTAATAGCCATGTTCCTTTACCAGTCCGGTCATCACGCTAATGGCTTCCCGGGCGTTTTTGGCACGCTGTAGCGTAATATAAATAAGGCTTCCGTAATCCATAATGCCTGTAGAATCGGACAGTTCGCTTCGTCCGCCGAAAGTTGTTTCGGCAATGGCCAACTGGTGTTCGTTCATATTACCAATCACATTGTAGGTCTGTAATGCCTGAGGTATTTCGCCCAGATACTTTCCTGTATCCCACTCATATACTTTGAGCATTTCTCCCGGACTATATTGTCTTGCGGGCCAGTGATACAGTTCTCCATACAGTGCGTAGGAATCGGCAGCATAGGAGATCAGTGTAGATCCGTCTGTGGAAGCTTTCTTCCCTACCAGTAAATTTGTACAGGGAAAGGATGCAAGGGTTACGAATAACAACGCAATTGCGGCAATAACTTTTTTCATATGATTAAAACTATTAATTTCACTAAAGTTAGATATTCGCCTGCTATGGCATAGCTCAAGCAAGCTTGACTCTGCCCATTTAGCTTAACACGAATAATTTAAAGGTATCATATGGAACTCGCAATAATCATGTTATGGTGTATGAACAATTCTTTTGCGCGTTTCATACCTTTTTTTAATTTCTTAACTTGAGCGTAAAGGTACTTTATTTTGTTCAATTTCCCCAAAAGGTAGAATGGATATTTTATATTTATTTCCCTGCAATGGTTCGCACAATTGGAAAAAAGAAGCTATTTTTGTAGTGCTTAAAAGTTGTGCAACAATGAATAAATATACAAAGAAATTCGGATCAGGAAGAGTTCTGGGACTTACTGTCTATCAGATTATCATTCTTCTTATGCTGATCGCGATGCTCTTTTTCTTCAGTGACAGTAGTGTTACCAAAAGAATGAAATATGAGGCTCAAATAAAAGACCTTGAATCCCAGATCGAATTTTACCGGCAGCAGACAGAGATAGATACGGAAAAGCTGAATGAACTTCAATCCAATAAAGAAGATCTTGAGAAATTTGCACGAGAAAATTATCTCATGAAAAAGGAAAATGAAGAGATTTTTATCATTAAAGAAAAGAAGTGAGAAGGAATTAAGGTGAAATAATGAAAAAAAAGTAATATATTTGTAAGACCATAATCGGGTTCTGGTTGATATTTTACAAATAATTAGCACATATACAATGCATCGCGTAAAAGATGTTCTATTTCGGATTTCCGGTATCTTGATTTTATTATCAGCGGTATTGTATCTTTTCATACCTGCTGTGGCACCTTGGATAATGGCTTTGTCCGTGGCAGTTTTCTCTGCCATCACTTTTACAAACCCGTATCCGGGAAAAAGTATACGTGGTAAGAGGTTGTTTAATTTTCAGCTGTTTTCATGCATATCGATGATTGTGGCGACCTTTCTGATGTTCAGGGGACGTAATGAATGGGTACTGGCAATGATCATAGGAGCAATATTTCTGCTCTATGCAGCTGTTATGATACCCCGGGAGTTAGAAAAGGAGAAAAATAAACTATAAAATCCCGGTATGTTGCATGTAATATTCTACTATGGATAATGTAAACAGGAATATACTTGTTATTGACGACAATCTGACTGTTTGTCTGATGCTGAAATCCTGGTTAGTAAAAAAAGGGTTCAGCGTGGAAACTGCCACCAATGTTTTGGAGGCAAAGCAGAAGGTAAAGGAACAACCGTTTGATTTGATCCTGAGCGATATAAGGATGCCTGATGCCGACGGCTTCAGTTTTCTTTCCTGGGTAAAGAAATATGATTCGGATATACTTGTGATCATGATGACCGGTTATGCTGACATCGAGTCGGCAGTCGAGTCGATGAAATCGGGTGCAGTAGATTATATTTCCAAGCCGATCGAACCGGAGCAACTTTTCAAGAAGATCGATGAAGCCATTATTCTTCAGGAACGGATGTTGAAACAAAACCGCTTTTCCGATGATTTTATCAAGTTCCCGGGTGAAGAATACGAGCAACTCTACAAACAACTCGACCATATTATAGAAAATAACCAACACCGGTTGATCCTTGGTGACCGGGGGACAGGAAAACTCTCTGTAGTAAAATATATCTACGAAAAAGGCACCCACTTGCCGAAACCATTGGTAATTCTCGATAATGATAAATCTGCCGATATGGTAAGTTCCTACCGTAAATCGTCTAACGGAAGTGATGGTAAGTCACCCCTTATGCAGAAATTTCTTGAAGCAAAAGGGGGGCTGCTGTACATACGGCAAATAGCCTATCTCGATATCAATCAGCAGGATGAATTATTAAACATCCTCACCAGACAAAAAAAAGACGATGATTTTACCCAGGTGATCATGAGTTCGGAGATGCGTAAAGAGGAATTACAGAAGCGCCTTATTCCAAAACTTTATAATCTGGTTATGCAGGATTGTATCGCGTTGCCTACCCTGAAAGGTAAAAAAGAGGTAATTATCTTCCTTGCCAATCATTTTCTCCAGTTTGCCAACTCTACACTCGACAAACAGATAGACACCATTGATCCCATCGTACAGGACCGGCTGGCCGATTATGCTTGGCCGGAAAATATACAGGAATTGAAGAACTGTATCATAAAAGCCGCCTTGCTTACAGACGACACAACCATTCCTGCATCCATTATTCCGGAGTTATTCGGAAACGGAGTAAAAAATAACAACCGCTTGCAACTATTGAACCCAATACAGGGCCTTCGCAAGGAATATTACGAAAAAGAAAAGATCATGGAGGCACTGGAGCTGGCCAAAGGTAATAAAACGATGGCAGCCTCTATACTGAATATCGACAGGAAAACACTTTACAACAAGATTAAGTTATATAACGTCCTTACCAACAACTGAAAAACAATATGCGATCATTACCTGAAAATAGAAAACAAGGTTCATTAAAGGTCAAATTTACCGTTATTATCGGATATCTGCTGGTGGTAGCAGTTATGGCTTTAGGTCTTGTTTCTCTCTATAATAATCTGGTGAACTATTCCAATACCAGGATCAAAGGCGAAGACATGTCGGAATTACTGATTGTGGGAAACACGCTTTCTATGCTTTATGAGATTGAGAGCGAGCAAAACCTGATTAATGCAGAAAATGCGGAACAATATTTTCACAAGTACGATTCTATAGCTCCCAAGATCAGAGCCAACCTTGATGAGTTGAAACAGGTGGCAGTCGATTCTTCACGAATAGAGAAGTTGGATACCATACAACTGTTGGTGGACAGGAAAAGGGAAAACCTGCAGGAAGTAGCTGTATTGCTCGATTCCATCCGCCGTGCTCCGAGAATCGTGGTGCAAAACGAAAGCAGCTATGTGCCTCTGAAATTGAATCAGGAGATAACTGATTATTTGGAGAGTAAGAATCTGAACAGTGCAGATACCAATAAAAGTGATACGAGTGTAGTAGCCGGTAACCGGAGAGGTTTTATGGATCGTGTACGTGACGTATTCGTAGCCCGTTCCGACTCCACAGTGGTGATTGAAAAGAGGTCGATTGTTTCGGATCACGACCTTAAACTGATCGTGGATACTATTATCAACAAGGTGCGTTATTCGGAGAGACTCGATCTGGAACGGCAAAGACAATTTCAATTAGCCTATCTTACACGTCAGGAGTTGATGAGTCAGACCAACCGGATGCTTACTTCACGTATCGACGAATTGTTGAAAGGAATTGAACAAGAGGAGTTAGAGAAGTCGCTTCAGCTCCTCATAGCAAAAGAACAGACTATCTCTGGCTCTCAACGTACCATGTTTATCGCTTTCTGTGTGGCATTGCTTATCGCGTTTGTTTTCGCCATACTCTTTCTGGTGGATATTAACAAAAGCCAGCGTTATAGAAGACAACTCGAAGCGTCTAATAAACGTATTTCCGATTTACTTGCGTCACGCGAAAAGCTGATGCTCACCATATCGCACGATATTAAGGCGCCCATGAGTTCAATCCTCGGATTCATCGAGTTGATGGATATTCATGGCGATCGGAAAAACGAGACTTACCTTAACAATATGAAAAGCTCGGGAGAACACATCCTGGAGCTTGCATCAGCATTGCTGGACTATCATAAATTAGAAGAAGGAAGCTGGCAGTTGAAGGAGTCGAATTTCAACCTGTACGGACTTATAGATAATACGGCTTCAGGCTTCGAGCCGCTGGCTTCAAGGAAAGGCCTGGAATACAGTGTTGAAAATAATCTACCTGAACAATTGGCTGTGTATAGTGATCTCTATATGATACGCCAGATTATGAATAATATTATCTCCAATGCGGTAAAATACACATCGGAGGGTAGTGTTCGGGTCAGGGCTTGGTTAAAGGACGATGATTCCCCGAAACGTCTTCTGTTTTCAGTCACCGATACCGGTGAAGGAATCGATGATGCCGATCAACAGATTATCTTTCAGGAATTCAGGCAACTGGATAACCCTCTCGGTGAGGAAGGAAGTGGTCTTGGGCTGGCTATTACCAAAGGGTTTATAGAGGCATTGAATGGGACTATTCATCTCAATTCCCGCAAAGGGGAAGGATCTGAATTCATTGTTGAGATTCCTCTGAAAGATGCAAAAGAAGAGATACAGGTTGAAAGCAGGGACAAGCCTGAGATACTGCAACAGTATCTTGAAGGTGTTTCTGTGCTTCTTGTGGATGATGACCCTGTTCAGTTGACGATGACTTCGGAGATGCTTGCGAAGAAGAAGATAAAGAGTGTGACGGAAATTAACCCCGATAAGGTATTATCGCTTCTTCAATCGTCTTCCTTTGATATCCTGTTTATGGATATTCAGATGCCTGGAACCGACGGATTGACACTGGTTGAAAAGATTCGTCGTTTAGGGAGTGAACAGGTAAAAAATATGCCTGTAATAGGGTTATCAGCCAGATCGGATATATCGAAAGAAAAGATGAAGTCTGCCGGATTTACCGATTTTCTTATTAAACCGTTCACTTCCGACAGGTTATACAGTACTATTTGGCACTATGTAGGGAGTGGAAATCCCGAAGAAAAGGCTTTTATGCCGGAAGAAAAACAATCTTTCGACGAAAAGGGGGCCAGGGCGTTAATCGAATTTGTGAGTGATGACAAACAGACCTCTGCAGCCATTCTGCAATCGTTTATCAATGAAACGGGAGAGTGTCACATTCAGTTGAAAGAAGCTTTCCGGAAAAAAGAAGAAAAGGTAGCTCAGGGAATCGTTCATAAGATATTGCCCCTGTTCCGGTTAATGGGAAATAAGCCGTTGATTGGCCTTATGGAAAAATTGGAAAAAGGGGAGACTCTGTCGGAAGATGAGGAGTCTTTTGTACTGAATAAAATCGAAGAACACCTCGAAGAGGCAACAACTCTCAGAAAAGAGATCGACAAAAATTGAAATGAAGCGGGATCTGAAGGTCGAAAAATATAAGCGCTATCTTTTGTTGGAGAAAGGATTATCGGCCAATAGCATTGATGCCTATATGACCGATCTGGAGAAACTGCTTGATTTCATGGAAAACAAAGAGATCGATATAAAATCCGTTCAGACCGCTCACCTGGAAGAGTTTCTTTCCGAATTGCATGATAAGGATATTTCGCCCCGTTCCATTGCCCGTATTATATCGGGCTTGAAATCATTTTTTCGCTTTCTCTTGCTGGATAAGATCCGGACGGATGATCCCGCCGAATTGCTGGAAGCTCCCAAGGTCGGACTGAAGCTTCCGGTCGTTTTGTCAGTAGAGGAGATCGACTCGTTACTGGCAGCTATAGATGTGTCGACAGCCGAAGGTACCCGAAACTACGCTATTATTGAAACACTGTACAGTTGCGGACTTCGTATATCTGAACTGACCAACCTCCGCTTCTCGAATCTCTTTTTCAACGAAGGTTTTATCCGTGTGGAGGGAAAGGGGAGTAAACAGCGGCTGGTACCCATTTCCGATGTGGCCATACAGAAGATCCGTGACTGGCTTTACTATCGGAATCAGATTCCCATCCAGAAAGGAAATGAAGATATTCTCTTTGTCAGTTCACGCGGCAAAGCTATCTCCCGTGTTACGGTTTTTTATTATATCAAACGGTATGCCGAAGAAGTGGGTTTGCAAAAAAAAATCAGTCCGCACGTTTTTCGTCATTCGTTTGCTACCCATCTGCTCGAAAGGGGCGCCAATATAAGGGTGATCCAGGAGATGTTGGGACATGAGAAGATCACTACTACCGAGATCTATACACATATCGACCGACATTTTCTCCGACAGGAGATCATCGAACATCATCCGAGAAGTTGATGAGAATAATATGTCAATGAGAATAATGTATAATGTAATAATGTGGAATGGTGGGAAGGTTATTTTGTTAATTGAAAATTGAAAATGAAAACTAAATCATGAAATTTTGAAATATTGAATCTTGAATTTGGAATCTTGAATTTTGAACAGGTATCGAAAATTTATCGGGAAAAGAGTCGATGCAGTGGGATAATTTTATATATTTGCTGAAAAATAAATAAACAAATGCAACGCTCCTAAGATACGAGTTCACACACAAGGATATTAACAACTCTTGTGTCTTGATTCTTGGCTCTTGGGTCTAATTTTTAATCATATGAAGTTTGTAGTATCAAGCGCCGCACTGTTGAGTCACTTGCAGGCCATAAGCAGAGTTATCAATTCCAAGAACACATTGCCTATTCTCGACTGCTTTTTGCTCGATCTGAAAGGTAACACACTGTCACTTACCGCAGCCGACAACGAAACCCGGTTGGAAACGACGGTAGAAGTGAATAGCGCGGAAGGTGAAGGAAGCCTGGCCATCAATGCCCGAAACCTGCTCGACCCGTTACGAGAATTGCCCGACCAGCCGCTTACGTTCGATATCAACGATGAGACACTGGAGATATTCCTCTATTATCACAACGGGAAATACAATTTTGTCGGTCTGAAAGGGGATGAATATCCGGAACCCAAACCGCTCAAAGATTCATTTATGACATTGACTGTGGAGGCTGATACACTCTTTTCGGGTATCAACCGGACTGTCTTTGCTACTGCCGACGATGAATTGCGTCCGGTGATGAACGGTATCTATTTTGATATTACAACCGACGACCTCACTTTCGTGGCTTCCGACGGGCACAAACTGGTTCGTGTAACCACTACTGAGACCAGGGGTGAAGGACGCTCATCATTTATCCTGCCAAAAAAGCCGGCGAACCTGCTCAAATCACTTCTTCCGAAAGAATCCGGCACGGTAGAAATTAAGTTCGATGAAAACAACGCTTACATAGCCATGTCGTCTTACAAGATGGTATGCCGCTTTGTAGAGGGGCGTTACCCCAATTATAACTCGGTAATCCCGCAGAATAATCCCAACACATTTGTGCTGGACCGACTGACACTATTGAACGCCCTCAAACGTGTGGCTGTATTCTCCAATCCGGCCAGTAACCTGGTGAAAATCCAACTCTCGGAAGATAAAATCGTGATAACCGCCCAGGATATCGATTTCCTGACTACTGCAGAAGAAACCATTCCCTGCACTTACGAAGGGAATGTGATGAATATTGGATTTAAAGCCTCTTTCCTGATTGATATTCTTGATAATATACCCTCTTCAGATGTACGTATAGAGCTTTCCGATCCGTCACGTGCCGGGTTGATCCTTCCTGTCGAGAAAGAAGAAAATGAAGATATGCTGACGCTGTTGATGCCGATGATGTTGAATGACTAACGATAATCTGATGAAGTTAAATCTTAAGAATCCTCTCGTCTTCTTCGATTTGGAGACGACCGGGATTAACATCATACACGACCGCATTGTAGAGATATCATTCCTGAAAGTGTATCCTAACGGCAAAGAGGAGATCAAATCACGCCGTATCAATCCCGAGATGCCTATTCCTCCGCAGGCTACCGCTATTCACGGCATCACCGATGATGACGTGAAAGATTGCCCTACTTTCAAACAGGTAGCACGGTCACTGGCCGACCAACTGGAAGGATGTGATCTGGCCGGCTTCAACTCGAGCCGGTTCGATGTGCCGATGCTGGCAGAAGAATTCCTTCGTGCCGGCGTGGATTTCGATATGAGCAAACGTAAATTTGTAGATGTGCAGATCATCTTCCATAAAAAAGAACAGCGCACTCTGGAAGCAGCTTATGCTTTTTATTGCAATAAGAAATTAGATAATGCACATTCTGCCGAGGCTGATACCATAGCGACCTACGAAGTGTTGAAATCGCAACTCGACCGCTATCCCGATCTGGAAAATGATATTGAGATGTTGTCGAAGGAGTATTCGAGTTTCAACAGTAATGTGGACTTTGCCGGACGATTTATCTATGACGAGAAAGGTGTGGAAGTTTTTAACTTCGGGAAACACAAGGGAAAACCGGTGGCAGAGGTACTCAAAAACGAACCGAGTTATTACGCATGGATGATGGATGGCGATTTTCCGCTCAATACCAAACAGGCGCTTACTAAAATCAGACTTCGTGGGATGAATAGTTAAACGTGCTGTTTGCACATTAAAATACTTCCCTATGATCTTAAAGAATACCGTTTTATTTTTAATTGTCAGTCTGGGATTATTGACGTCCGGTTGTACGACCTACTATTATTCCACCGTTCAGTCGTATGAAAAGGAGTTACTGCGGAACCAGGATGGTTCGTTTCGTACCTCTCGTAATGATTTATCTGTAAACTATTCATTCAAGGATTTGGGCGGGAAAGTAGTGTATGAAATCCATAATGAGTCGGAGGATCCGGTTTTTGTAGATTGGTCGCGCTCAGTGATTATTGCTGAAGACTATGCTGTGCAGTTGAGAGATAATAACGCACGCTTTCACGGCGATGTAAGTACCACGACCTATCATTTCTCAAATACCAATTACAGTGCTTCTTCGGGAAGTATTTCCGGGCGAGTTGTGTTACCTCAGAGTGATCTGTTTGTTCCTCCTCATTCTAAAGTTGTTTATTCGCCTATGGCGTTGTCGCGCATTTTGAATCTGGATATTCCTGCATATCTGTATCGGAAGCGGGACATAGGTCTCTCATCTGTTCGTTTTATCAATTTTACCGAAGAAGATACACCTTTAAAATTTCGAAGCTATTTAACCATTGTCAATGACAGGGATAAAAGTCAGACTGTTTTTGAAGATGTATTTTTTATTTCGGAAATAATAAAAACAGGTAGTAAAAACGACCTCTTATCCCGTGATGTTCAACAACGAGGTGACATATTTTATATAGAGATAGTCAATCGGAATGCTGTTACTGCCGGCTGGATTGTGGCAGGTGCAGCCGCTGTAGGAGGGTTAATCCTGCTTGCGCCGCACATGCCGGTGGAAGAACCCTCTACACCCGCGTACTAAATTAATTGTTTCTTAATTTATAAACTTCGGATGTCCCGTTTTTTTATCACACTTTCCTATAACGGAAAAAATTATGTGGGTTGGCAAATCCAACCTAACGGAATGAGTGTGCAGCAGGTGCTTCAGGATGCACTCTCTGTTATTTTAAGGAAAGAAGTGATGGTGGTAGGTGCCGGTAGGACCGATGCCGGTGTGCATGCCCGTGAAATGGTGGCCCATTTCGATTGGCAGGGAGATATTTTTTCTCCGGATGATCTGGTATACAGACTCAATAATTTCCTTCCGAAAGATATTTCCCTTTCCGCTATACGACAGGTGCGCCCCGACGCACATGCCCGTTTCAGTGCTGTTTCACGCACCTATAAATACTATGTGACGACGGTGAAAGATCCGTTTCTCCATGAATATACTTACCGGTTGTTTTTTCAGCCTGACCTCGAAGTGATGAACACCCTCTGCGAAGTATTGAAGGAGTATAAAGACTTCACCAGTTTCAGTAAACTGCATACAGATGTGAAGACCAACAACTGCCGGATTGAATATGCCCGGTGGGAAAAAAAAGAAGAGTTGTATGAATTTACCATTAGGGCCGATCGTTTTCTTAGGAATATGGTACGCGCTATTGTGGGAACACTGTTGCAAGCGGGTAGGGGACAGCTTGATGAGCAGGGGTTGCGACGCATTATTGAAGCCGGAAATCGCAATGTGGCAGGAGACTCTGCACCGGGACACGCCCTTTTCCTGGAAAAAGTGATCTATCCTGATGATATCTGGCTGTAATCCACTATAAACTTACTATGATCATAATCCGGTTTGGAAAGAAGAATAGGATAGCTTACTTTTGTACCGTGCAATGTGATAAATTAGACCGGTCAGAAATTTGGAGGTGCATTAAATGAGCGTAGGATTATGAGAATTATTTTATTCCCGAAAAAACTGTTTGGGATTTTGTTATTCCTGATATGTGCTCATGGTATATATGGATCCATGCCCAATGATTCCATTCTCAAGGTGCTTGATTCAGAGTTGGATAATCGTTTTTTTTATTACGAACTTAAGGAAGACGAGATGGAGAGGATGAAACAGCAACTCCATCAGACGGATGAGCTGCATGCCAGATTTGAGTTAAGTAACAGACTCTTTAACGAATACATTGTTTATCAATACGATTCGGCCTGGGTATATGCACAAAATACACTGGATATTGCAACGGCTTTGAATAATGAAATACTGATTACGGAATCCAGATTGAATATATTGAAATCCCTTGTATTGGCCGGATTGTACAAAGAAGCCTTTGAGCTTATTAATACCTTGAATCCCGGGAAAATGCCGGATAATCTGAAAATAACCTACTATCAAAATTGTTTGAGGTTCTATCAGGATTTATTGTTATACAATAGAAGTAATCAGTTCCAAAAGGATTACAGGGAGAAAGTACTGCAATATTGTGATTCCTTGTTAATTTACTTGAACCCCAATACGTTCGAGTATGATAATTATAATTTACTGCTCTACACTGATGATAACATCAAAATCGCAAAATATACAGAAATACTTGATAAATATCAATTATCCCCTCACAATTACGCTATCATACATTCTAATCTTGCTGTAAGTTATCATAATGTCAACGATACAGTGAGAGCGATTTACAATGCTGCCCTCTCATCCATTTATGACATACGGACTTCCATACGTGAAACGACTTCCAAAAAATCCCTCGGACAATGGTTGTATGAATTGGGGAATATAGATTTTGCAAGCAAATGTATGCAAATAGCCATGGAAGACGCTATATTTTACGACAACCGCAGCCGTAAAATTGAAATCAGCACTATTCTTCCCATTATCGAAAAAGAGAGACTCGATATTGTCAGTAGTCAAAAGGATAAACTTACCAACTACCTGATTACAGTCTCGTTGTTGGCGCTCATTGCTCTTATGTTACTGGTAATTATATTCCGCCAAATCTCAAAATTGAAAAACGCAAAAAAATCTATACAGGATCAATACAACGAAATACGGTTGATAAATTACAAGCTGGAAGAAGCAAACAAAGAATTGGAACGTTCAAAACGAATGCTTGAAGAATCAAACCAGATAAAAGACATGTATATTGTACAGTCTTTGTATGGTAAATCCGAATATATCGAACGTTTTGAGAATCTTCTGAAGACGATTGACCGTAAAGTAACTACCCGGCAATACGAAGATTTGAGTAAGCTGTATAAGGAATTTAATATGAAAACCGAGCGTGATAACATGTATTCATCATTCGATAAAACGTTTCTGCTGCTTTTTCCTAATTTTATCACGGAATTTAATAAATTCCTCAATCCTGAAGATCAGGTAACGATTGATGAAGAAGGAAATTTAAATCCTGAATTGCGTATTTTTGCCCTGATACGTCTGGGAATTACCGATAACGAACGAATTGCCAAATTTCTTAATTTATCGGTTAAAACCGTCTACTCCTATAAGGGAAAATTAAAATCCAAAGCAATTATTCCCAAAGAAGAATTTGAATACAGAATAAGCCGGATACCTAAAAATGGATAATTCTGTATCATAAACAGAGTTGTCATGGAATCAAGAAACTCTTTATTTTCTTCTGTTTGTGAAATAAAAATATATGGATTAGTTGTTTCTTTAATATTATTTAAATGATTGTTTTACAGTTTATTGTTGTATTTAACAAGTGCTATTTTTACTCTATCATTTCAGAATTATCCGTTTATCTTTTACTTTTGTCATTTACTAATAACACACGCATAGAGAGAAATATGTCTAAGCCAAAAATATACTAACTAAAAAACAAAAGTAATATAATGAAAAAAAGCCTGTTTTTAACGATTTTTATTGTGTATTCATTCGGTGCATTTACGCAGTGGACACCTGCACAGACCGAATGGTATTATCCCGTACCAGAGAAAGTCATCCCGGGTAAAACGCCCGGCGCTGCCCCCTCCGATGCCATCATACTTTTTGATGGCACTGACCTGTCCAAATGGGTAAATGAAAAAGGAGAAAAACCCGGATGGAGGGTTGAGGATGGAGTTTTATCGGTCAAACCCGGCACGGGAGGTATTATGACCAAAGAGCATTTTGGCGATTGCCAGTTGCATATTGAGTTCAGGTCGCCTGCTCCTGAGAAATACAACGGACAAGATCGCGGAAATAGCGGGATTTTTCTTATGAGCCGCTATGAAGTACAGGTACTGGATGGGGACAATAACGATACCTATGTAAACGGAATGGTGGGTAGTATATATAAGCAGACGGCTCCGTTGGCCAATGCCTATACAAAAAACGGTGAATGGCAGGTATATGATATTTACTGGAAAGCCCCGAGATTTGGTACAGGAGGTGAGCTTGAGTCACCTGCCATGATAACTGTCGTATTAAACGGTATTCTTATACAGAACAATTATATCCTGAAAGGCCATACACCATATATCGGATTGCCGGAATACAACGCTCATGGACGGCTCCCTCTAATGCTTCAGGACCACGGTACAGCTGTCTCATTCCGGAATATCTGGATAAGAAATCTATAATAGATAACCTGAAAAAAAGTAAAGGTTAAATATCCTGTGTAGTCTTATTTTTATGAGACTATATATCATTTATTTTTAATTTTCTTAATCTAAATTTATTGTATGCAATTAAAAGAAAAAAAGCCCTATAAAAAAGGCATCATTCCTAATATATTCTTGTTAGGAATAATCTTTCTTTGTTTTCCGATATTTGTCAATGCTCAGAATACAGGCAAGATAACTGTTTCGGGAACCGTTAGCGATGTGTCGGGTGAACCTCTTATCGGGGTTTCCGTCTTAGAGAAGGGGACAACTAACGGAACAGTGACCGATCTGGATGGAGCCTATTCTATTACAGTTTCGCAAAACGCACAGCTGGAGTTTTCTTATGTGGGTTTCACCAGACAGGAAGTTTCGGTTGATAACCGTACTACTATTGATATTACGTTACAGGAAGATGTACAGATGATTGAAGAGATTGTAGTTATCGGTTATGGAACCATGGACAAGAAAGAATTGACTTCTTCAATTTCTCATATTTCGAGTAAAGACTTTTTAAATGTCGGGGCGATTGATCCTGCAATGATGATTCAGGGTAAAGTAGCCGGTGTTTCCATCACCAATCAGGGAAGTGGTGATCCGAATAGTGGTGCGAGCATCCAGGTGCGTGGTGTTTCGTCACGTTCGGCAGGCTTAGGTCCGCTGATCGTTATCGACGGTGTGCCGGGTGGCAATTTACACAATGTCAATCCTAACGATATTGAGTCTTTTGATATACTAAAAGATGGAGCGGCAGCAGCTATTTACGGAACACGAGGAAGTAACGGCGTGATCCTGGTGACTACAAAGAAAGGCTCAAGAGATGGTAGTTTACAGACCAATTATCACGGCTATACTTCGTTCGATGTGATGATACGTGAATTGGAGCCGCTGACAGGAGAACAATTCCGTACCTACCGCTCAGTGATGAATGGTTCACCTGATTACGGTCATGATACCGATTGGCTCGGAGAAATTACACGGACAGGCTTAACGCAAAATCATAGCTTGTCATTATCGAGTGGTAACAGGGATAGTAATTTCAGGGCATCGGTAGACTACCGTAAAGCCAACGGGATTGATATCCGTTCTGACCGCAAAGAGTATGGTGCGCGTTTATCTTTTAACCATACCCTTCGTAGCGGATTGCTCACTTTTTCGGGGAATGTAGCGCCCCGTGTTATCAATAAAAACAATGCCGACTGGGGAGCATTCGTCAATGCGTTGGTGGCTAATCCCACTTCTCCGGTATATGAACAGGACGGTTCCGGAAGATTTACCGATTTCAGAAATCAACAGGCAGACTATAATCCGGTGGAGAAGCTTACACTGGAGAAAAGCTATACCGAACATAAATTGATGGATTGGGATATGACTGCCAAAATGGATATCCCGACACTCTATGCTAAAGGAAAAGCGTTAGATTATATATTGACGACACAGATCACCCTGGCTCAGCAAATCAACGATGAAATGGGGTATTGGTTCCGCCCATCCACCAGCAATGAGGCTATTAACAACGGATATGCGGGTGAAGCCAGCCAGGAATACAAAAAATGGCGGCAGGAAAGTCTGGAATGGCTGGTAAATTTCAAAACGTCAAAAAACGACCATAATTTAGGATTTACAGGTGGATATTCGTATCAATACTGGATGTACAACCAATTGAAAGGTGAGAATAAGGATTTCACATCCGACGTCCTTACCTGGGATAATTTGGGTGATGGAAGCTATATGAAAGAAGATGGTCGCGCCGGGATGTCAAGTTCACGCAACGATTCCAAATTAATTGCTTTCTTCGGACGTCTGACCTATGATTATATGCAACGTTACCTTCTTACAGCATCGCTTCGTTATGAAGGTTCTTCGAAATTCGGTGCAAATAATAAATGGGGATATTTTCCTGCTATATCGGCGGGTTGGCGCATCAGTGAAGAACAATTCATGAAAGATATAGCATGGATAAACGATTTAAAATTTCGTGCTGACTATGGTGTGACCGGAAACCAAAATTTCGATAGTTACCGTTCACTGGCCACAATGGGTGGTTTCGGCGACGTGTACTACAATGGTGAATATTACAAAGGATGGGCTGCCGGGAAAAATGTGAATCCGGATCTGCGTTGGGAAAAAGCGCATAACTGGAATATTGGCGTTGACTTCCGTTTGTTTGGCAGGCTCACGGGTAGTTTTAACTATTTCAACCGCAAACAGAAAGACCTTTTGGGCGATTATAAAGTACCTATTCCTCCTTACCTGTTTGACAACATGTATGCAAACGTAGGAACAATGCAGAATACCGGTTTTGAAATAGAATTGAATGTCGATGTAGTTAAAACCAAAGATTTCAGTTATAATACAGGATTGGTTGGAACGACCATGAGTAACAAGTTCCTGAATTTCTCCAACGATATTTTCCAGGGACAGAGTTATTATGAAGTGGGCGGTATGCCTGCTCCGGGTAGTCCGGGATCGGTACAGCGGATCATCGAAGGCGAACAGGTGGGAACATTCTATACACACGCATTTGCCGGAATTGATGAAGATGGCAACTGGTTGGTATGGAATGCCGATAATACCGAAAAAGTACCTGTTTCTGAAGCCAATGACTCATTCAAACGTGTGACCGGTAATGGTTTACCGAAATTTACCATGTCATGGAACAATAATTTGATGTATAAAAACTGGGATTTATCACTCTATTTCCGGGGTGCCTTCGGTCATGATCTTTTCGATGTCCACGAATTTTACTACGGTCTGCAATCGGCACCCAGTACATCGAACGTAACTACACTGGCTTACAGCAAGAATGCGGCTATAACTACCGGGATGAATGTCCTGAGCGATTATTTCATCAAAAAAGGCGATTATTTGAAGTTAGACGTTGTTACATTGGGATATACCGTTCCCATAAAGCAGAATGACTGGATCAGCAGTCTGCGTTTCTACGGAACAGCCCGCAACCTGTTTACATTGACTAAATTCGACGGTGTGGACCCGTCCAATTACAATGTGAACGGTCTTTTGCCCGGAATATTTGGTAATGACGATGCGGGAACCCGCAAAAATTACTATCCTTCAACAAGACAGTTCCTGTTTGGTGTGCAAGTTGATTTTTAACAGGCTAATGATTTACAACTATGAAGATGAAAAATAAAATTCAATATATAATAGCAGCAATACTGGCCATCGGTTGTTTGTCGTGTACCGATCTTACCGAGAAAGTGTATGATCAGATTGTAACCGAAAACTACTACAATACCAAAGACGATGTTATTCGTGCTTATGTACGTCCGTTGGAACATGCTTTCTGGAGTATAGGTGCCAATTTTGGTATGCAGGAACAGCCGGCAGATCAATTGGGTACATGGAACAGGGAAGGTGACTGGCTTGATGGAGGAAACTATCAACGCTGGCATTACCATAAATGGTCTTCGCTTGACGGATTCACAAGAGACGGTTGGAATGCCAACTTTCAGGGAATTACGCAAATCAATGCTGTTTTGGATGATTTCGTAACATTAGATCCGGCAAAATTCGGAATGACGCAGGCGGAACTGGATGAATTCTCAAGTGGATTACGTACTATGCGCGCATGGTTCTATATTAATTTGCTCGACCAATACCGGAATATTCCTTTGGCGATCAGCCGGAATCAGGAACTAAACAGTAAAGGACAGGTTTCCCCGCAGGAAGTATTCGATTTTATTGAAACGGAACTCAAAGCAGTTATCCCCATGCTACCCGTAAAACAAGGTACCGGGGGCAACCAGCTAAAACAGGGAATCTGGAATCAGGCGGGAGCTGCTTCCTTACTGGTGAAGCTGTATCTCAATGCCGAAAAATGGATCGGTACGGCAATGTATAGCGAATGTGCCGTTTATGCACAGGATATTATCGACGGAAAATACGGTACATACAGAGTGGCCGATCGTTGGGATGAGCCTTTTGACTGGAACAATGAAACCAGTGATGAAGTGATTTATGCATTTACCGCATCGAAATCCAGAGCCCGTTGGCATATGAATACAGATATGTACTGGTGGAGTTTGCCGGCCAATGCACACTTTTACTTCGGATTTATGGAATTCGGAGGGATGAATCCCAAATATGCTTTGCAACCCAGTCGCGATTTGATGGGCAACCTCTATAACTTTGAGTTGGGAATGCCGGTCGGAAAATTCCAGAAATATCCGGAAGATTACCGGTTGAAAAAATACAGGAATCTGCCCGGTACAAGCCAAAGGGAAGGAATGTTCCTGTATGGCTATCTGGAATACACTGAAAGCGGACAAACCAAAAGGGTGCAATCTCCCAAAGGATACGATTACTATATCCGTGATCAGGTTGGTCCATTCAAAAATGCTGCTCCGAGTGTTACACTTCCGGGTGTAAAATCTGAAATGGCTAATGCCGATCATAATTCTGGCTGGCATCCCGTGAAATATCCTGTTTACAGGGATGGCGATCCGGGTGCGATCGAGTCGGATTTCGCATTGATCCGTCTGCCCGAGATCTACTATTCGTTGGCCGAATGTAAGTTCCGTGCAGGAGATGTAGAAGAAGCAGGCCGGTTATTGAATGTCGTAAGAAAGCGGAACTATCCGTCCGAATATCACAACGATTACCTGTACAAGCCCGAAGGTGTGGTTGAACTCACGCAGGCCGAACTGTTGGACGAATGGGGACGCGAATTTCTTGCCGAAGGCCGTAGGCGTACAGACCTGATACGCTGGAATAAATTCACAACCGGAACCTGGTGGGATAAAGAACCCGATGCAGGCAATCATTGGGAAATCTATCCGATTCATTACGAAGTGTTGGGTGCAAATCCCGATCTGGTACAGAATCCCGGATATGAAAATTAATAAAGAATCGCAGATTTATTAAAATATAGTTTTGAAAATTAGATAATTATGAAAAATATACAATATGTATTATCCATCCTGTTATTGATATTCCTGGGTGTCTCCTGTCAGGAGAATTATGAATTAATTCCTCCGCCAAATCCGGACGATTATAAAGACCCACCCCGGTTTGCTACCATGTATATGGTGGGTGATGCCACACCCAATGGTTGGGATATTGAAAGTGCAACCGCGATGAAGCAGTCCGCAGACAACAAAAATATTTTTACCTGGGAAGGTGCGCTCACAGCAGGTGAGATAAAATTTCCGATCAATAGAAGTGACGGTTGGGGAGGTGCTTTCTTTATGGCTGGACAAGCTGGTGCAAAATTAGAATTAAATAAGCCGCAAACATTACGTTATAGTCAAAGTGGCGATGGCGGTTCGGATGATAAATTCAGGGTGGAAGAAGCAGGAAATTATAAGCTTACTATCAATGCATTAGAAGAAACGCTTTTAGCAGAAAAAATATAAATTCTTATTTTTTAGAAAGTTATATTGCGGGATATTTCCCGCAATATAACTTTTAGTTTATCTGTATGAGGTATTTAACAACAATAATAATCGTATTAATAGGAGGATTTTCTTCGTCGACGCTGTTTGGCGGGGAATGTATTTCCTTTACCCAAAAAGGTAATCAGGTTATATTTAACGGGAATGACGGATCAAAGTTGTCATTAACCATCCATAACAGTTCAGTGGTTAAAGTATGGTTCGATCCGGCCGGACAGTTTGTCCGCAGCAATGAATCATTTGCAGTGGTCAATGAAAAGTTGGAAGATGTTGGTGAAATACACGTTAACGACGAACCTTCCTGCTATGAAATATTTACATCAAAACTTCGTATCCGGATGAATAAAAATCCGATGCAGTTACAGATATTCGACAAATGGCAAAAACTGGTTTTCAGTGATTTTAAAGATAAGGGGCATATCTCCGATGCTACTGCCGTGAAGGCATATAAGATATTGCGCAACGATGAACAGTTCTTTGGGTTGGGAGAAAAAACAGGTCCTTTGAACCGCCGGGGACGTTCATATAAGATGTGGAACAGCGACCGTCCGTGCTATAGTGTAACAGAAGATCCATTGGCTAAAAGTATCCCTTTCTTTATGAGTAATTACCGCTACGGAATATTTTTGGACAATACATATAAAACAGAGTTCAAATTCGGTACGGAATCGGAGGAATATTATTCGTTCGAAGCACCCGACGGAGCTTTCGTCTATTACTTCATATTCGGAAAAGATTATAAAGAGATCCAACAACAATATATTACTCTTACAGGTAAGCCTATCATGCCGCCTAAATGGGCTTTGGGGTTTGCACAGAGCAGAGGGCTCTATACCAAAGAGGTACAGGCTTTGGAGATTGCCGCTGAATTCCGCAAACGGCAAATCCCCTGTGATATCATTTATCAGGATATAGGCTGGACACAATACCTGCAGGACTTCGAGTGGCGAAAAGGGAATTATTCAGACCCGAAAGGAATGCTTCAGACATTAAGCAATCAGGGATTCAAAATGATAGTGTCTCAGGATCCTGTCATTTCCCAGGCGAATAAGAAGCAATGGGAGGAGGCTGACAAACTTGGCTATCTGGTAAAAGATGTCCGGACAGGAAAAGCTTATGATATGCCCTGGCCCTGGGGCGGAAATTGTGGTGTTGTAGATTTCACCATTCCCGAAGTAGCCGATTGGTGGGGAGAATATCAGCAGAAACCCATCAATGATGGTGTAAGCGGATTCTGGACCGATATGGGTGAACCGGCATGGAGCAACGAAGAAGATGTTGACCGTCTGAATATGCAACATCATATTGGAATGCACGACGAAATTCACAATGTCTACGGTTTGACATGGGATAAGGTTGTAAAAGAGCAATTCGAGAAACATAATCCCAATCGCCGTATATTCCAGATGACACGCTCTGCATATGCCGGGCTTCAGCGCTATACTTTTGGATGGACAAACGACAGTGGCAATGGTAACGATGTGCTTGAAGGTTGGGCACAACTGGAAAATCAGGTGGCTGTAGGCATATCGGCCGGGTTGGGAGGTATACCGTTCTGGACAACCGATATTTCCGGATATTGCGGAGACATTACCGATTATCAGGCGATGGGAGAATTGTACACCCGATGGATGCAGTTTGGTATATTCTGTCCGTTGAGCCGTGCCCATCACGAAGGGGATAATGCTGTAGAATCCTGGATGTTTGGAGATGTAGTGGAGAAAAACAGCAAAGCAGCGATTGAATTAAAATACCAGCTTTTTCCGTATCTGTATACCTATTCCCGTAGAGCACATGATACCGGTTTACCCATTACCAGAGGGTTGTTTATGGAGTACCCCAATGATGAGGAAGCAGCAAAAACAGACAATCAGTTTATTTTCGGTGAAGAAATTTTAGTTGCTCCGGTTTTGAAAGAAGGAGAACGGGTGAAACGGGTCTATTTGCCGGAGGGTGAATGGATCGATTTTAACGATAAAAAAACTGAGTATTTAGGCGGACAAACAGTGGCATATAAAGCGCCGTTGAATACCATCCCGATTTTTGTAAAAAAAGGATCCATCATCCCTATGATGCCCGTGATGCAATATATCCACGAGAAGAAAGACTATCCGTTGTTTGTGCATATCTTTCCGAATTATGAAGATGAGGCGGCGGAGTTTGAACTCTATGAAGACGATGGCGAAACTCTCGATTATCTCGAAGATATTGCTTCCAGGACCCGGTTTACCTGTACAACGCTGTCCAACGGATACCGCACGGTGATTGAACCGTCCGACAATGGATTCAGGCAATCGGACAAGAGGAATATGATACTGACCTATCATCTGGAAGAAATGCCGACGTTAGTTACCGTAAACGGGGTGACGGCCAAAAAAACGGATGAAGCATCCATCGCCGGTAAAGCGGAAACCGATATCTCTTCGATCGAGTGGTCGTGGAATGATCAGTTGAAAGAGTGTTTGGTGAAGATACCCGACCAAAGAAAAGAAGTAACTGTATTAATAAATTCTCCCGGCAATCTCCTTTAGAAAATTGGGGGATTTTTTAACAAAAAACGCAGCGGACTTCACGGTTCGCTGCGTTTATTTTAGTATACACTTCCCCTTTAGAGAGAAGCTGTTTTCTTAAAGATCAATCATTCATTGAAATAAGGAATTCTTCATTGCTTGAAGTACGTCTCAGACGGGTCAGCAGGAATTCCATCGCTTCCACCGAGTTCATATCCGACAGGAAGTTGCGGAGAACCCACATACGGCTAAGTGTTTCCTGCGACAGGAGCAGATCATCACGACGCGTACTCGAAGCAATGATATCCACAGAGGGGAATACCCGTTTGTTGGAAAGTTTGCGGTCGAGCTGCAACTCCATGTTACCGGTACCTTTGAACTCTTCGAAGATCACGTCGTCCATCTTGGAGCCGGTTTCGGTAAGTGCTGTGGCGATAATGGTGAGCGAACCGCCGTGTTCGATATTACGGGCGGCACCGAAGAAACGTTTTGGTTTATGCAATGCGTTGGCATCCACACCTCCTGAGAGTACTTTTCCCGAAGCAGGCTGTACGGTGTTGTAAGCACGTGCCAGACGGGTAATAGAGTCGAGCAGTATCACTACATCGTGTCCGCATTCCACCAGGCGACGTGCTTTGTTCAACACGATCTCGGCGATCTTTACATGACGGTCTGCCGGTTCATCGAAGGTAGAAGCGATCACTTCTGCATTTACGCTCCGTTCCATATCGGTCACCTCTTCAGGCCGTTCGTCGATCAGCAATATGATCATATATACTTCCGGATGGTTGTCGGCAATAGCGTTGGCAATATCCTTCAAAAGCATTGTTTTTCCTGTCTTGGGTTGCGCTACGATCAGACCGCGCTGTCCTTTCCCGATAGGGGAGAACATATCAACCACACGACAGGAAAGATTATCGTTATGTCCTTTGGTCAGGTTGAACTTTTCGTTGGGGAAGAGCGGCTTCAGATGATCGAAAGGCACACGGTCGCGTACATCATCCGGATTGCGTCCGTTGATATTGTCCACCTTTACCAGCGGGAAGAATTTTTCTCCCTCTTTCGGAGGACGGATAGGACCCTCTACTACATCGCCTGTTTTCAGTCCAAAGAGACGGATCTGCGACTGAGATACATAAATATCGTCGGGTGACGACATATAGTTATAGTCGGAAGAACGCAGGAAGCCATAACCGTCAGGCATAATCTCCAGTACGCCGGAAGCATTAAGTATCCCGTCGAAATCATAAGCGGGGTCTTTTTCTTTCGGTTGTGGGGTTTGTACCTGAGCCGGAGGTTGCGACTGACCCTGATGAGCCTGGGGCTGTTTGATCTGTTGTGCAGCCGGCTGTTTGGGTTGCAGAGGCGAAGGAGATATAAGATCCATCATAGATAGTTTGCCTCCGGAGATGGGAGGCTCTTTCACGGGCGTGTCCGTTTTTTCTTCGGGCGCCTCTTCAGCCACTACCGGGGGTAAGGTGACGGGGGCAGGCGTACTCTTTTCCTCATTCCGGTGCTTGGAAGAACGGAAGACCAACTGGATGGGTTTTCCAGGCGCCTTTGGAGCTGTCGCTTCCTCAGGTTTTTTCTCTGGAGTGTCGGCTTTTGTTTCAGAAATCTCCACACTTTTTTCCGGAACTGTTTGGGTGATGGCCGGTTTTGCTTCAGGTTGAGCGCTTGGAACACTACTTTGTGCTACGGGAATTTTCTCTTCCGTAGTAACGGGATCCTTCCTCACTAATTTGGGCTTCTCTGCAGCCTGCACAGGCTGTGATTGACTTTGAGGCTTTGTCTTGTCTTCTATTTTTTTCTCAGCCTCCTTTTCTTTGGGTTCCTCTTTCCTGTTGACAGTTTTATTTCTCTGGTTATTTGTTTTATTGTCGGAACCCCTTCTCGCTGTGTGACCCTGTTGGTTTCCACCGTCTGCACTCAGTTTTTTTGTTTCGGCAATTGCCTGTTCATCAAGAATTTTATAAATGAGTTCTTCTTTCTTGTATGCATCGGGGCGTCTTATGCCCATCTCTTTGGCAAGAACCCGTAATTCTGTGGTGAGCTTTTCATTAAGCTCAATAATGTTATAAGCCATGTAGGTGTATGAAATTCGTTATGGTTTTTGAATAAATATTGTTGTTGATAATATATGCTGTTGCGAGTGCTTTTTCCACTAAGTGAGGGCGGAGCAAATTTATTTGCTTTGCCGAACGCTGAAATAGTCGAAAGCATTTGAAATAGTGCAATAAAAATTGAAAATAACTAAGTTTACTTGACTATGTCGAGCACAGAAAAAGTCTAATAAGAAAAAGTCTAATGTTATTGAACAGTAGTTATGAGTAAAATTACTGTTATAAGATTCGAGGACAAAGATAGTCTTTTTTTTGAAAACCGTAAATTAAGTTCGCAGTTTTTTTAGATTCAGATAAAATAAACCCGAAAAAAGGGAATTAAACCGCTTTTTTCAGGTTTTTGCTTGCTATATTCCTGTTAAAGATTATCCATATTCAATTTGTTGGAGTTTCTGTTTCTCCTTTCAATTTCATTTTTGTAGAGCAGTGATCTTCTTCTCTCCAGAGAGTTGGGTGCTGTGGATTCAATGAACAGGTTATTTGAGAGTGTAGCCCATTCCAGTGCCCGGCCCATATCGTCCATCATTTCGTAGGCCAGTGCTATGTTGCTGGCTGCTTTAGCCTTGTCGGTTTTTTTAGAACTGTTGTTGTAAAACGCTTCCCATTTCTCAATAGCATTACTCCATTGCGATCCTTTGGCATAGGCTTCCCCTTCCCGCATCAGTGAGTTGGGTAACGTATAATACCATCGATCCTGCATCTCCCAATGCGGAGCAAATACATAGGTCATCTTTTCCGCAGCATTCACTGCCAATATTTTTATCGCCTCTTTACGGGAGGGGAGCATAATATCGGCATACGCTCTTCCGTCCTGGATATCAAACCCTTCCCAACGGATACTGTCGGTGTATTGTACGGCGGGTATTTTTCCCTCCATAGTAGGCATATATACGCGGAGGACAGAATGTATTTTTCCTGTCATGTCCGTATACGTATATCCCTGTTGTCTGAAATGGTCTCTCTTTTTAGTCTCAACGATCAGCTTGTCGAGAGAGATAATTGCATCCGCACCTGTTTCCCTCCTGATCCTGTGCATCGTTTCGGGATCTACGGGCTTCTCCCGGAAGAAATCATTGTCGTTCCTTAACGGTTCATTGTAATACATCACCCGTTGAAAATAATCCTCCTCATCCAGAAATTGTGCCAGTGCTTCAGTATAAAAGACAGCGACACTGTCGGATGAAACTTTAGTCCTTTCCGCTTGCGTATGTCCTATCGGAATGCTGTCATGTCCTACTTCATCGGGTTGTTGTACCACATTATTGACAATCGCTATTGAAAGTACATTTGAAGGAAGATTGACCTGTGCCGGTTCACGCGTTTCCACTGTCAGGTATTTAATTCCTGCACAACTGCTCATTAACAGAGCCAGGAGAAAAATTATCAGAGAGGATGTTGTTTTTTGCATACGATTAAAATTTACTGCAAAGTTATCATATTTCATTCATATTTCCGGTAAAATAAATATTTTCGTTAAGCTAAATGAGTAAAGTCAGGTTTACTTGAACTATTCCGATAAGTGAGAGCAGAATGAATTTACTCGTTTTGCCGAACGCAGAATTGAAAATCGAGGAGCGAAGACGACTCAAAATATCTAATTTTAATGAATATTTTCTGTAGTAGCCTTTCTGATTATTGTTTATCAGAAAGATTCCGGGTGACGTCATTCAGGTTTATCTGTTTTGTTAAATCATTTATAATAAGATTTGTACGATGTCGGAACTAAGTCCGTTGATTTATTGAAACACCGGTGAAAGTGAAGTACAGACCACTCTTATAAAGATAGCTTTCTGCCGGTTTGGTTTAATGGCTTATTTCATTTTTTAGAAAATTGATAATGAAGCAGCAGGCAAGGCAAATTTTGTGTATATTTAGAAAATATAGGATGCGCCTCGGAAAAGCTCAAACAAGTTTGGCTTATCTCTCGGCTTTCACTATATTTGTAGCTTTTAAAATATTTAAAACATCTATAAGAGATAAGCTAATCTAATGAGTATGACATTTAACATTATTGTGTTGGCTAAGCAGGTTCCCGATACACGGAATGTGGGGAAGGATGCGATGAAAGCCGACGGAACTGTAAACAGGGCGGCACTGCCCGCCATCTTTAATCCGGAGGATTTGAATGCGATGGAGCAGGCGTTGGGTATTAAGGACCGCTTTCCCGGTTCGAAGATCACGGTACTGACTATGGGGCCGGGACGTGCTGCAGAGATTTTACGTGAAGGATTATTCCGCGGAGCAGATGATGGAGTGTTGTTAACCGACAGGGCGTTTGCCGGCGCAGATACATTGGCTACCTCATACGCATTGTCGATGGCGATCCGTAAGCTCGGGAAGTTCGACATTATTGTATCAGGGCGTCAGGCTATTGACGGAGATACTGCACAGGTTGGGCCTCAGGTGGCTGAAAAGTTGGGAATTCCTCAAATCACCTATGCCGAGAATGTTGAAAAGATCGAAAACGGAACAATAACCATTAAGCGCCGTTTGGAAAACGGAGTGGAAGTAGTGGAATGTCCCCTTCCTGTAGTCGTTACGGTAAATGGTTCTGCCCGAGCATGCCGTCCCCGTAATGCGAAACTGTTGTTAAAGTATAAACATGCCAGGACCATAACTGAGCGTCAGGCTGAGAATATCGACTACATAGATATCTATAGTAGCCGTCCCTATCTGAACCTAACCGAATGGAGCGTGGACGATGTGGAAGCTGACAAGGTGCAGTGCGGGCTCTCCGGTTCCCCTACTAAAGTGAAAAAGATAGAGAATGTGGTGTTTCAGGCCAAAGAGAGTCGGCATCTTACCGACGACGACGTCGATATTGAAGAGCTGATGAAAGAACTGATAGATAGTCACACGATTGGATAACACAAGGAAGAAACAAAATGAACAACTTATTTGTATATTTAGAGATCGAGGAGGGGATAGTGGCCGACGTGAGCCTGGAACTACTGACCAAAGGACGCTCGCTTGCCGGCCAGTTGGGTTGTAAACTCGAAGCTATTGCCGCCGGTGCCGTTGCCGACCTTGAAAAGATCGAAGGGCAGGTATTCCCATATGGCGTAGATGTGCTGTATCTTTTCAAAGATGATCGCCTGTCGCCATACACTACACTTCCGCATACTTCCATCCTGGCGGAACTTTTCAGAAAAGAGCAACCGCAGATATGCCTGATGGGGGCTACAATTATCGGTCGTGATCTGGGACCGCGTGTGTCATCTCTTCTGGGCAGTGGGCTTACGGCAGATTGTACCTCACTCGAAATAGGCGACCACGAGGATAGAAAAGCAGGTAAGACCTACAAAAATCTGCTCTACCAGATACGTCCCGCCTTTGGTGGTAATATCGTGGCGTGGATCATCAATCCCGATTGCCGTCCGCAGATGGCTACTGTACGTGAAGGGGTGATGAAGAAAGAGATCTTCGATCCTTATTATAAAGGTGAAACTGTGGAGCACAATGTGGCTGACTACGTAAAAGAAGAAGATTTTGTGGTTACCATTATCGACCGCCATATTGAAAAGTCGAAAGTGAATATCAAGAATTCACCTATTATCGTTTCCGGAGGATATGGTGTGGGATCGAAAGAGAACTTCCAGTTGCTCTATCAACTCGCCGACGTACTGGGAGCTGAAGTGGGCGCCTCTCGTGCGGCAGTCGATGCCGGTTTCGCGGAACATGAACGCCAGGTGGGACAAACAGGAGTTACCGTCCGTCCCAAGGTCTATATAGCCTGTGGTATATCGGGGCAGATACAACACATCGCCGGTATGCAGGACAGTTCTATCATCATTTCTATTAACAACGATCCCAACGCACCTATCAACTCCATCGCCGATTATGTGATCACCGGTGAAATAGAGAGAGTGATTCCGAAGATGATTAAGTATTATAAGAAGAATTCGAAATGATTTATAGAACTTAGAATCTGGAATTTGAGAATGAAAAGTGCAGAGGTATTATCATTTCAATCGCTTATTGTTTGGCAGAAAGGTCATCAATTTGTTTTGGATATCTATCGAATAACAAGAAGATTTCCAAAAGATGAAAGATTTGGTATTGTCTCGCAAATGAGAAGAGCTGCGATCTCTATTACTGCAAATATTGCAGAAGGTTATCGTAAATTTGGAAAGAAAGATAAGCTAAGGTTCTTCAATATATCTCAAGGATCATTAGCAGAGATTTATAATTATCTTATTCTAGCTAAAGACTTACAATATATTTCGCAGAATGACTACGATTTATTTCAAGTTCAATTGATTGAGTTGGATAAACTTTTAAGGGCTTATTGCGCCAAAATATCCAAGGATATTCAACCTTCTAATTTCTAATTTCCCAGTTCCCAGTTCTAATTTCACAAAAAAACAAACAACTAACAACATACCTAAAAACGAAATGGCAAACTTTTATACAGATACACTGCAATTCCGTCATTATCTTCAGCACCCGCTGATGAAACGTATTGTGGAATTGAAAGAGAGAAACTACGCAGACCGTGAGACATACGACTACGCTCCGATAGATTTTGAGGATGCAATGGACAGCTATGATAAAGTGCTGGAAGTGGTGGGAGAGATCTGCGGCGATATCATTGAACCGAATGCAGAAAAAGTAGATCATACCGGGCCGACGGTAAATGATGGACGTGTTATCTATGCTGCACCCACCCAGGAAAATCTCGATGCACTCAACAAAGCGGAATTGATGGGTATGGGTCTTGCCCGTAAATATGGCGGACTCAACTTTCCGATGGTGCCCTATATGATGAGCGCCGATATTGTCAGCCGTGCTGATGCCAGCTTTCAGAACATCTGGATGCTGCAGGATTGCGGTGAAACCATCTACGAATTCGCCGATGAAAAGCAGAGAGAGAAATATTTGCCGCGCATTGTGAAGGGTGAGACTATGTCGATGGATCTTACTGAACCCGATGCCGGATCTGACCTGCAGGCAGTCATGCTGAAAGCAACCTATAACGAGAAAGAGGATCAGTGGTATCTGAACGGTGTGAAACGTTTCATCACCAATGGCGATGCTGATATTCACCTAGTGCTGGCTCGTTCGGAAGAAGGTACCAAAGATGCCCGTGGCTTGTCAATGTTCGTTTACGACAAGAAAAATGGCGGTGTGGATGTGCGCCGTATTGAAAACAAGATGGGGATCAAGGGAGCACCTACCTGCGAACTGGTATTCAAGAATGCAAAGGCAGAGCTGGTTGGATCACGCCGGATGGGACTGATCAAATATGTGATGTCGCTGATGAACGGTGCTCGCCTGGGAATTATGGCCCAGTCGGTAGGTATTTCGGAAGCAGCTACCCGCGAAGCTTACAACTATGCTATTGAGCGTCGTCAGTTCGGTAAAGCCATTATCGAGTTCCCGCCGGTGTATGAAATGCTGGCCAATATGCGTGCCAAAACCGATGCGTCGCGTGCTTTGCTGTATGAAACCTGCCGTTTTGTGGATATGTACAAAACGCTGGAAGATATCAGCCGTGAACGTAAACTGACTCCCGAAGAGCGGAACGAGATGAAGCATTTCTCCCGTCTGGCCGATGCTTTCACTCCGCTTGGAAAAGGAATGAGCAGCGAGTATGCTAATCAGAATGCTTATGATTCTATTCAGATCCACGGCGGTTCGGGATATATGAAAGATTACAAATGTGAGCGTCTTTATCGCGATGCACGTATCACCAACATCTATGAAGGTACGACCCAGTTACAGGTGGTAGCTGCTATCCGCCACGTCACAACCGGCACCTATCTGCAGCAGATCAAGGAATATGCCGCGATGCCGGTCGTGCCTGAATTGGAACCGTTGAAGCGTGTTCTGGCGGATATGGCGGAAATGTATGAGAAACTGATAGAAGTGGTTACTTCACCCAAAGATGAGGATTACCTCGATTTTCATGCCCGCAGGCTTGTGGAAAGTGCCGGACATATCATCATGGGACACCTTCTCTTGCAGGATGCCAATAAAGATCAGGAACTTTTCCGTCGCAGTGCTGAAGTCTATATCCATTACGGTCGTATAGAAGTAGTGAAGAATTACAACTTCGTTACCAAGTCGCGTATTGACGATTTGGGTTATTACAAACCGGTCTTCAGCGAGTAGAGATTTGCTGTTTTCAGATATTTGAGAGGCGGAGGAATTAATTTTCTTCCGCTTTTTTAATTATAGGATTCGGTAAGTTTTTGCTTAATACTTTCATGATAAGTAATTAAACTATGTATTATTAATATTTTAGGGATAATCAAATAGTTATGAGTGATTCTTTGAAAAGTACATGACCGTTATATTAAATAAGTGTAATTGCAATGAATTAATTTAATTTTTATGCAACATTTTTGTTAAAATTTCATCTATATAAATAAAGGTGAAGATATTTAATAACCGAATAAAAAATCATATGAAAACAATCACTCATTTTTTTGCGCTTTTTATACTGGTTTTCTTTGTTTCGTGTCAGACGGGAGAAGACGACATTTATCTCGGCGGGGATTTGGGCGAAATATCGGGTACATATAACGAGAAGTACAAGGATTATGATGAAAATCCGTTTTTGAAAGTAAACGAATTTCCGAAATCTACATTTTCTATTGACGCCGACGGTGCATCTTATGCCAATATGCGCCGTTTTGTATATCTCGGACAAAAGCCGCCCAAAGCATCAGTTCGAACGGAAGAATATGTCAATTATTTTACGTACGATTATCCTGAACCGGAATCAGGCGAAAATGTTTCATTAAGTTCCGATATTGTTACCTGTCCGTGGAACGAAGAGCATCATATTTTACGGTTGGGCATGAAAGGAAAAACTATTCCCAAAGATCAGTTGTCCCCTTCAAATTACGTGTTTCTGATCGATGTGTCCGGTTCCATGAACTCTCCCGATAAACTGGGTATTCTTAAAAAAGGTTTCAAGCAGTTAGTAGACGAATTGAATCCGGAGGACCGGATCGCTATCGTTACCTATGCCGGGCAGGTAGGTGTGTTGCTGCCATCTACAAACGCATCGGAAAAGGATAAGATAAAAAATGCGATCGATAAGTTAGGCGCCGGAGGTTCAACAGCTGGTGCGGCGGGAATTACAACGGCATACGAAATCGCGCAGGAAAATTTCATTCAGGATGGGAATAACCGGATTATACTGGGAACCGACGGTGATTTCAATGTGGGTGTTTCTTCCACAGACGATTTGGTGAAACTGATAGAGAAAAAGCGGAAAAGTGGTATTTACCTCACGGTGTTGGGCGTGGGCGGAGGCAATCTCAACGACCACATGATGGAACAAATTGCCAATAAAGGGAACGGCAATTATGAGTATATTGATAACGCATCGCAGATACAGAAAGTGTTTGTGTATGAGAAATCGAAGTTCCATACCGTGGCAAAAGATGCTAAAATACAGATTACGTTCAATCCCGATATGGTGGATGCTTATCGATTGATTGGCTATGAAAATCGTAAATTGGATGATGAAGATTTTGAGGACGACGAAAAAGATGCCGGCGAAATAGGCGCTACGCAGACCATTACGGCGTTGTATGAAGTAGTATTGAAGAGCACGGATGCTTCGGCCGAATACGCCAATTTTGATTTCCGTTATAAATTTCCGGACAGTGATAACAGCCGGATACTGAATCTTTCCATTAAAAATAGACCGGTTGGCATCACTGCCGGTTCGGCTGAAACGCGTTTTGCGGTATCGGTTGCCGGATTTGGCTTGATTCTGCGGGAATCGGAATACAAAGGTTCGCTCGATCTGAAAATGGTAAAAGAGCTTGCCGGTTCTTCCCTTTCTTTTGATCCGAACGGATACCGGAAAGAGTTTGTGGAACTGATCGGGAAGATAAATTGAGGAAACATTTAACAAGTGGATAAAAATGAACAGATTTTCTTTAATTACAGTTTTAGCTTTGTCCGTATTATGTATTTGCACCGGTTGCGATAGAGAAATAAATACAGAATCACCTTATATTGAAGGATTGACGATTGACAATTATCCTATAATAGACGGCTCTACATCAACGCTTCCATTAAACACGGTGATTGCCTGTGAATTAATGGGGCTTAATTATCAATGGCAGGAAAATAAGAAAGATAATGCGTCTAAAACGTGGAGTATTGAGCCACGGATTAAAGGTAACCTGAGAAAAAAATTTGATAGAGTAGTCAGAAGCTCCCAGACACACAATTCCTATATCAATCTGATCAACAGAGAGGCGGATATTGTGCTAACGGCACGGACAATGTCTCCCGATGAAAAAAAGTACGCCGAAGCCCGGGGAGTTTCTTTAATTGAAACTCCAATCGCTCTTGACGCTTTCATTTTTATTGTTAATCCTCAGAATCCGGTAAAATCACTGACAACCGAAGAAATACAAAATATTTATACAGGCAAAGTAACTGATTGGAGAGAACTTGGTTGGTTGCCCGCCACTCACGAAGCGTATCCACTACCAATATATCCATACGTAAGGAATCCCAATTCGGGGAGTCAGGAATTAATGGATTTATTTGTGATGAAAGACCTGGAATATTTTGCAGGACTTCCGGTTTATGAAGAACGTCTCGTTTTTACCATGGCGGGGATGCTTGACCGGGTCGCAGGTAATTCTCTGGCAATAGGCTACACGGTGTATTACTATAATGAGCAGATTATAAGACCAGGCGAATGGTTAAATACTATTGGCGTAGACGGAGTTCATCCCAACCAACAAACCATCAGTGACCGTTCATACCCTTATGCAGCCGAAGTGTATGCCGTTATTCGTTCCGATACGGACACATCCTCAATCACGTATAAGGTTTATAAGTGGCTTCAGACAGAAGCCGGGAAGCAAGCAATCAGCAAAAGCGGATATTTGCTTAATTAAGTAATATTTTCCTTAGCGCTTCCAGGTTCTCCGTAGACGTAGCCAGTTTACCTTCGGGGGTATAAAGTGATGCTATCTTCGAGGCATACGTTTCATATACCTTGTGCTTCACGATCTTCATGGTGGAGTTCACCAGTCCATTCTTTTCGGAGAAAGGTTCTTCTATAATGGCAAACGCTGAAGGGATCCACCGGTGGGGGAACAGTCCATCGTGCTTTCCCCCGCTCCTGTATTCGTTCAATGCTATTTCTATCAGAAGCGCCGCCTGTTCCGGACCGGCTTTCACTTTCTGCAACTCTGCCGCGTTCGGCACAATAAGTGCGGTCGTGTAGGGACTCTGATTATTGTAAAGCACGCACTGGTCGATAAAGGGAGATGTGGAGACGATGGACTCTTCGATCCCTTCAGGGGAGAATTTCTCGCCATCATCACTTATCAGTAGCGATTTTGTGCGTCCGAGTACAAAGAGATAGCCATCCTCATCGATATATCCCATATCGCCTGTCCTGAGCCACCCGTCCATAATCGTCTCCGCTGTTGCCTGTGGATTTTTCCAGTATCCTTTCATTACATTTCCACCACGAATGATGATCTCCCCCTTTTCGCCTGTCGGCACTTCATTGAGGTTGTCATTCACAATCTTGATATCCATACGGGGAACCGGTTTTCCGGAGGATCCCAGCTTGTGTGCGTGTGGACTGTTTGCCGAAATAATGGGTGTGGCTTCCGATAATCCATATCCCTGGTACATGGGAATACCGATGGCGTAAAAGAATCGCTGTAATTCAATGTCTAAGAGCGCTCCTCCGCCAATGAAAAACTTCATATTGCTGGCGAATGATTGCCGTATCCTGGAGAAGATCAGTTTATCGTAAATAGGGAGTATCAAACGTCCTCGTCCTCCCTTGTTATGTCCTTCCTTATTGTAGGTGTAAGCGGTTTTGAGTGCTCTCCTGAACAATGAAGAAGTGAATTTTCCTTTTTTCTCTATCTCCGTCTCTATACTTTTCCTGAAATTGGAAGCAAGTGCGGGAACGCTCATTAGTATATGCGGGTTAATGGCTTTAATACTTTTAGGTACATTACGCAGGATCTCCATAGGTGTTTTCCCCATTGCGACGGATGCAATGGATGCCCCGCATTTCATGAAGGTATAGATTCCGGCTGTATGGCCGAAGGAGTGATCCCAGGGTAATATCAGGAGCGTACAGTAATGTGAGGGGATGCCGTTGAGGATATCCACCGCCTGCTCGGCATTACATACATAATTGCCATGGGTAAGCATGATCCCTTTCGGATTGGCGGTTGTACCTGACGTATAGGATATGTTGGCCAGTGAATCGGACTTTACTGTATCCATCCGCTCTTTTAAAGCTGACGGATTGGTTTCGAGAAGTCTTTTTCCCGCTTCTATCAATGATTCGAACGACTGTTCGTCATTTTCAGGGTGATCTTCCGGATCCAGTAATATGTAATGCCTCACAGTAGAGAACAGTCCCTTCATCGGACGCAGTTTTGCAATCTGCTGATCCGAGGCAAGTACAGCTACACATCCGGAATGATTGATCCGGAAACTCAGATCCTGTTCGGTCTGGAGTTTTACAGACAAAGGCACGCTGACTGCCCCGGCATGGAGAATACCCAATTCACCGACCACCCAGTTGTTCTTTCCTTCGGAAATAAGGGCTATACGATCACCTTCTCTAATCCCCAATGCCATGAGGCCCGCTGCGAACTGCATGGATTTTTCTTGTACTTGTTTGTAGGTTAGAAAAGTATATTGAGTGCCCTTTCTTGCTTCGTGCAGATAGGGCCGGTCGCCGTATTTTTCTACGGCTTCTTTCAATAAATCCAAAATGGTACTGTTTTCCATATGATTATATTTTACAAAAAAGTCTGAAGTCTGTTGATAGAGCCAGGATTATTAAAATCAAGCGTCATCCCCTCGAATGGTATGTCCGGTATATTCCCGATTTATTTTGAGAAGATGCTTAAATTGCGTTTGCGGATGCAAATATACTATTTTTTTCTACATGGGAAATTTTCATTGACAGCGCTTTGCCTGTATGAAAATTAATACGGGTGACCTAATAAAATGGCATATCAATTTAATTTTATGGATAGATTGACTATTTATCGACCTTCGAGAATTTTTTGCGGAAATTCAACGGTGTATAGCCGGTATTTTTTTTAAAGATCCTATAAGCGTTTCTTACGTCATTAAATCCAGCCTCAATAGCGATATCCAGCAAACTTTCCCGGGTTGTCAATAATTTATAAGAGAGATGTTCTGTTTTCTTTTCCAATATGAATTGGTAAAGGGTGATACCCATCGCTTCCTTGAATTTCTTCTCAAGGTTTCTGCGGCCAAGCGGAACAATTTGCGTTAACTGGTCGATAGATATGTCAGAGATGAAATTTTTTTCAATATACTCTATTATCTGTATAATATACTTGTCTGAAATGTTATATTTTTCTGTAGATTGTCGTTCTTCAATGCGTATCGGCTTTTTAATGATCCTGAATGGGATATTTTTTTTATTCATGATCAATGTATGAAGTTTCTTGCCTGCCACGTATCCGATGTTTTCATCATCGGTTACTATAGAGGAGATGGACGGATAGGATAAGTTGCAGATAAGCTCGTCATTATCGACCCCAAGTAAGGATATTTCATGGGGAATATTGATGTTGTTTATCTTGCACATCTCTGCAACCTGGAGAGCAAAATAATCGTCGCAAGCAAACACAGCAACAGGTTTGGGAAGCGATGATAACCACTCATCCAATTCTATATGGCTTCGGCTCCATTGGCTGTTAGTCAGGTATTCCGATTCAAAATAATAATAGTTCCCTCCTAATTTTTCTACTTCGATGCGATATCCTTCAGCCCTTCCTTTGGACCAAAGGAAATTTTTATTGCCGTAGAAAGCAAAATTTTTAAATCTCTTCTTAGCAAAAAAATCAGCCGCCATCGCACCCACTTCCATATAATCGCCTGATATTTTAGAGAACCAATCGGCATCGTCTTCGTAATTTTGAAGGAATACAGGGATATCCAGGTCTTCCAGAAATTTGATCTCATGGTATTCCCATTGGACAATGACTGCATCGATACCCCATTCCCTGATCCGTTCCACAATTCCGGCTTCTCCATACAACATTTTATAATACATGGGTAACCGGTAAAATATCCAGGGGCCGTTTTCATGTGCATAACGGATCAGGCCGGTCAGAAAACGACGGCTGAACTCAGTGGCAGAATCTATAAGAACAAGTATTTTGATCATTGTTTATCTATGGGGGCCCTGACCATCTCCAAACATGTAGTTATCTTATCGTCTAACAATACAAATGGTATAATGTTCTATAATAGGTATTTTTTTTACAAATATATTCGCAATGTGTCACTTGTTTTTCGTTAATTATCTTATAGGATATTAAATTCGGACTCTATCTTTGTGAATGCAATAACAAATTTAAATACATACCTATGGAACGAATAATTCGGAAATTGTTTTTGATAAGTACATGCCTCTTATTGTTGTCAATCCCTGTTTACAGCCAAAACACATCTGTCAGACAGGGAATTGTTATCGATAAGGTAACGAAAGAAACCTTACCGGGAGTCCAGGTAATAGTGAAAGGCACATCCAGAGGAGGAGTGACAGATGTGGACGGAGTTTTTGAAATTGAAGCAAATAATGATGATTATCTGGTTTTTAGTATGCTTGGTTATGAACCTGAGGAAATTTTTATAGGGAACGAAACATCTTTCAATATTGAATTGGCTCCTACCACATACGACCTCGGAGAGGTGGTAATTACCGCATTGGGTATTGAACGGAAAACCCGGACGCTGTCCTATTCGACCCAACAAATAGAAGGTTCAATAGGAGAAATAAAGGATAACAGCTCTAACATCTTAAGCAGTTTATCGGGGAAAATATCGGGAGCAGTAGTATCTACCGCTGCAACGGGGCCGGGTGCTGCGGCACGTGTTGTACTCAGAGGAAACCGATCCATCAGTGGAAATAATACAGCGCTGATTGTAATTGATGGTGTTCCATATGATAATACATCCTATGAACAGGCTACGGGTACTACTTACAATTATGGAGGAAGTGACGGTGCTGTGAATATCAACCCTGATGATGTTGCCTCCATCAATGTACTGAAAGGCCCTTCAGCCGCAGCATTGTATGGTAGCAGGGCTGCAAACGGAGCTATTATCATCACAACAAAACAGGGTAAAGAAGGCAGATTGAAGATAGACTTCAATAGCGGTGTATCCGTAGATAAGCCTCATTTATTAATCAATTTTCAGGATACGTACGGCAGAGGTAACGGAGGTGTTGCGGCCGAAGGGGTAGGGGAAAGCTGGGGAGCCGCCGCCCAAACCTATCCGACCAATGTGAAGAATTTTTTTGAAACCGCTTATTCCTTTAATAATACGGTGAGCTTGTATGGCGGGACAGATATGATGCAGGGATTTGCTTCCTATACCAATAACTCTGTGGAAGGTATGATACCCGGCAATAAATTGGAGAGGAATACAATGAACGTGAGAATAAATACTCAGTTTCACTCTAAACTCACAACCGATGCCAAGATTACATACGTGAATCAAAAAGTGAAGAACCGTCCCCGTCTGGGAGATGCGGGAACACCCATAGAGGCCTATATCATGCCGAGGGATATGAGCGAAGAGGAGTTGAAAGACTATGAAACCATCAATCCGAATAACGGGCAACCGGTAAGAAAATATTGGACTACCTCTTCCATCTATGATAATCCATACTGGAGTACTAACAGGACGTCAGTAAATGAGGAGCGCAACCGTGTGACATTATTGGGTTCTGCCAAATATCAGCTGCTGGACTGGTTAAGCATAATGGGACGGGTGAGTTATGACCGGTATGATGATAAGATTGACGGTTCTTTTTATGATGGAACAGTTTCGTTGGGTGATGTGAAAACAGGTGGAAAATATTATGAAACAAATTCTCAATACTGGGAGAGGAACTTCGATTTACTTCTGTCGGGAGAGAATTTTATTACAGAGAATATAAGTCTTACTTATAATTTGGGTACCAGTTTCTTAAAAAGAAATTATGCCACAGTGACAAATATGGCCAATGGACTTTCTATCCCAAACAAGTTCAGCCTGACTGCGGCAACTACTCCGGCTTTTGACAATGTAGGAGGGTATACCCGGGCTTTGAATTCCGTATATGGTAACCTGCAGGTGGGGTTTAAGTCATACTTATTCGTGGATGTGACCGGAAGAAACGACTGGTCATCTACGTTGCCTCCTCCCCATAGTTATTTTTATCCTTCCGTCGGCCTGTCTGCCATTCTATCTGATATGATCGATATGCCTTCCTGGGTTAGCTTTGGAAAAATAAGAGCCTCTTATACACAAGTGGGTAATGATCCCGATCCTTATTTGCTGAAACAAAGATTCCTTTTTGCTTTGGGTGCCGGACAGGGATTTATTTCACGGAATCAGACAAAATCAATTCAAGATCTGAAACCGGAAAAAACAAAATCGTACGAGGTTGGATTGGATTGGCGTTTCTTAAATGGCCGTTTAGGTCTCGATGCGACCTTATATAAGAGTAACACCATCAATCAGTTGCTGTATGTGGGATTGCCGATGGCCAGCGGATTTAACAGGCGGTATATCAATGCCGGGAATATTGAAAACAAAGGGCTGGAAATTCAATTGAATGCTACGCCCATTGAAACGAAAGACTTTAGCTGGAACACCGGTGTCAATTTTTCAAGGAATATCAATAAAGTGATTGAACTGGCGCCAAACACCACGCAGGTGAATATTACCGACAATACAAAATATGCTACGGTGATTGTCAGGGAAGGTAGCTCGTATGGCGATCTGTACGGATGGGCATGGAAGAAAGATGATGCAACAGGCAAATATGTCGTGGACGACAGAGGATTACCGGTCGTAGAGTCCAATCAAAAACTGGGAAATTTTAACCCTGATGCTATGTTGGGATGGAGTAACCGGTTAGGATATAAAAACTTTAAAGTCTCATTCCTGATCGATGCCCGTATCGGTGGAGAGATGGTTTCCGGAACAGATGCTTATCTTGCTGCCTATGGAGTTGCCGGTTACACGGAAAAATTCAGGGATGGGGGCCTGGTATTGGATGCGGTAAGGGCTGATGGTTCTGCCAATACTACCGCCATTACTTCCCAACAATTGTGGACCACTGTTTCCCAGAACGGACGTGACGCCTGGGGCGACTTCTTTGCGTATGATATGACCAATGTCCGTCTCAGGGAACTGTCAATTGGCTATGATTTTAAATTGAAAGAAACAGCTATCGTTGAATCAGCATCGTTCTCCATTACCGGAAGAAATCTGTTATTCTTCTATAGAGGAAAATCAATAATGAATGTTAACGGTATAGGAAAGAGAGATAATCCTACGGATCCCGATGCCTCTTTGGGTGCAGGAAATTATCAGGGAGTGGAATTGGGTTTGCCACCACTGTCAAGATCAATCGGGTTTAATCTTATGTTAACTTTTTAATAATTAGAACAATGAAACAATATATTTACTGTTATGTAATGTCTCTCATATTATTGGTAAGCTGTACGGGAGACTTTGAGAAAATGAATACTGATCCTAATAACCTGACGGAAGTAGGTGCACGTGAAATGCCGTTCATGTTTGCCAAAGCTCAATCGTCATCGGCTTTAAACCGCAGTTTTTATCAAACGGTCCAAAATTTGGGAGCAGACTTGTATGCCCAATATTTTGCACTGACAAGTACATCCTTCTCCACTGACCGCTATGTGCTTGTTCCCGACTGGCAACGGCGCTTCTGGACTGTTGTCTACGTTGATACGGCACCCCAGTTGCAAGCAATTAAGGAGAATGCCGAGCCCGGTTCCGGAGAAGCCGCTTTGGCCGATATTCTGTGGGTATATGCTTTCCATCGGTTAACCGACCATTTTGGCCCTGTTCCCTATTTTCAGGCTGCCGAACCGATTGAGGTAATTCCATATGATTCCCAGGATAAAATATATGATGATTTTTTTACTCGCCTGGAGTCGTCTGTGAATACATTGAAAGCACTGCCGGAAGGAACAACTGTATTCAAAGGTTATGAATTGATGTATGACGGGGATATTAATAAATGGATCGCTTTCGCCAATACATTGCGCCTCCGTTTGGCGTTACGCATATCGAAAGTAGATCCGGCCAGGGCTAAAACCGAAGCGGAGGCCGCTGTTGCGGCTGGTGTATTCTTGGATAATTCGCAAAATGCACTTCTGAAAAAGGCAGAACCGGGAAATGATACAAACGGCTTGTCACAGGTGGCAGCCTGGAATGAATTTGCAATGAGTTCTACCATAGCGTCCTATTTGAAAGGTTATGAAGATCCGCGTCTGGAGGTTTACTTCCAACCCAATGTGACGACCGGAACATATACCAGTGTAAGAAACGGGTTACCGGCAACCCTGTTGGGAAAACCGAGGAATACCCCTTCACAGAATTCTAATGTGGGAACTTATTGGGTGACACCCAAAAGTGATAAAACCTTTACTCCGAATCTTACAGCCCTGTTCCATGTGATGTGTGCGGCCGAAGCTTATTTCCTGAGAGCAGAAGGTGCTTTGAACGGATGGAATATGGATGGGGCAGCTGAAGAATTATATGATAAAGGTATCCGGACAAGTATGGAGCAGTGGGGTATCGGTTCGGATGATATCGCTGCGTATATCCAGTCAGACAAGCAACCTGTCGCCCCCGGTGATGATCAGGATTCTCCGGCTGTGGCATCCATACCCGTAAAATGGAGTAGTAATGTTGCCGAACAACGTCAGCAAATAGGTACGCAGAAGTGGTTGGCCATTTTTCCTGATGGTATGGAAGCCTGGGCAGAATTCAGGAGATCAGGATATCCCGTCATGTATCCGGTATATCAATCGGACAATCCGCTGCTGTCACAGGGTAGTTTTATCAAAAGATTGCCGTTCCCGTTAACAGAAGAGGCCAATAATAAAGCCGAACTGGAAAAAGGCAGGGCTCTTCTGGGCGGCCCCGATAATGTTGCAACCACTCTTTGGTGGAATGTGGACTAACCGGATAAGGCGATTGTCAACTTACAAGGAAGGAAGAAAGAAATAAACTATACAAATTGGTGCATAATTGATTTAGAAATGACAATTGAAATTAAACAATTCAAAAAAGAAAATCTTGCAGTTCGTATTTTTACGGATGAGACTTCTGCCGGAAAGGGTAGTGCGGATTTTGTCGCCCAACATTTGAATAACGCGATTCAGGCCAAAGGGTATGCCACTCTGATTCTGGCTACAGGCGCTTCACAATTTGCCTTTATTGAGGCTCTCAAAACGCTTCAGGTCGATTGGAGTAAAATTACCGTATTCCATCTGGATGAATACAAAGGTCTGCCTGAAACACATCCGGCCAGTTTCAGAAAATACCTGAAAGAAAGAATCCTCGATATTGTAAAACCATTTCAGGTGCATTATATAAATGGTGATGCAAAAGATATTGACCGGGAAATAGCCGGATATGAAGAGCTACTGAAAGCTGCCACTGTGGATGTTGCCTGTATCGGCATCGGGGAGAATGGACATATTGCCTTTAATGATCCTGAAGTAGCAGATTTTAATGATCCTGCGCTGGTGAAAATAGTCCAACTGGATGATATCTCACGCCGGCAGCAGTTGGGAGAGGGATGGTTCTCCACTCTTGAAGAGGTGCCGAAAGAGGCGATCAGCCTGACAATTCCCGCTATCATGCGTTGTAAAGTAATCAGTTGTATGGTGCCGGATAAGCGAAAAGCCAATGCCGTGTATAATACACTGAATGCTGAAATATCGACTGCATGCCCGGCGACGATCTTAAGAAGGCATCCTCATACAGTATTGTTTTTGGATAAAGACTCTGCCTCTCAGTTATAATGAAGTCAAAGCTGTTTGTTCTGCTGTTTATCGTTATATTCAGCAAAGGTATACGGGGACAAAATGATCTCCCGTATATCTTTACCGATAATAAAAATAACGATTTGATAAGCTTTTCTTTTAAGAGAGAAGCAGCAAAAGCTTATAATCTGTTACAGGTTCCACAAAGTAAGGATGAATGGAATACACGGAGAGAAAAGCTAAAGGAGGCTATTCTTGCACATGCGAGAGTTTCCTATAATCATGATTTGCCTTTAGAGTATAGTGAGACAGCTATATATAAAAAAGGAGAATTTCTTGTTAAAAATATTTTCTTTCAGACACGACCTGATCTGTTTGCTACGGCTAACTTATATATTCCCGAAGGAAAGGGTCCCTTTCCTGCTGTAGTTGTAGCAATGGGACATTCACGCAACGGGAAACTGTTTCATGAATATCAGGCATTAGGACAAACATTAGCCATGAATGGTTATGTAGCAATAGCTATTGATCCCTGGGGAGCCGGGGAGCGGACAACTGTTCATGGCGATTTTGAATACCATGGTGCTAATTTGGGGGCGTCTCTGTTAAATGTGGGAGAAACCCTGATGGGGCTCCAAATCACGGATAATATGAGGGCTGTTGATCTGCTCTCCTCTCTCCCTTTTGTGGATAGCAAAAATATTGGAGCAACAGGGGCGAGTGGGGGAGGTAATCAGGTAATGTGGCTTGCTGCAATGGATGAGCGCATCAAAGCGGTCGTTCCGGTGGTAAGTGTGGGAACCTTTCAGTCGTATATATTGAATAGTAATTGCATCTGTGAAGCATTGGACGGAGGATTGACTTTCACCGAAGAATCGGCTGTATTAGGTCTTATTGCACCCCGGGCACTGAAAATCTGTAACGGATTGAGAGATTCGAATGCGGCATTTCATCCACGGGAAATGTTGAGAAGTTTCAATGGAGCAAAGACTATATACCGGTTTTATGATGCTGAAGAGAATCTCTCTTATCAGATATTTGATACACCTCATGGTTATTTCCCTGAAATGAGGGAGACTATGCTCGGATGGTTTGATCTACACTTGAAAAATAAGGGTACGGATACGCCGAAAAAAGAAAAACCGTTTGCGCCATTGCCTGAATCTGAATTAATGGTTTTTCCCAAAGGGCAACGCCCGGAAGAGATTGTCTCTACCGCAGAGTACTGCTTTAATCAAGGATCACTTCTGAGAGCAAAGATGCTGTCGGATACCAGTATGAATATCCGGGAGAAAAAAGAGGAGTTAAAACGAATAGTAAGAATATCGGATAATTATGACCTGAAGAATGTTCACCAATTCTCAAATGTAAATAATTGGGAACGGTATGTGTTGGAAACAACAACCGGAGATCTTATCCCCTTGTTGCTATATTTCCCTAATAAGAGCAGCCGTGAATACGTCTTGTTTTCCCATTCAAAAGGAAAAGAATGGATTGATGCGGATTTGATTGATGAATTCATGACACGGGGAACCGGTATCTGTATCATAGATTTATGGGGTATCGGAGAGAATGACTCTCCTGAAGCTAAACATGTGGATGGCTTGTTGCCGGAGTTTCACACTTTATTCCGATCTGCATTGTGGTTGGACCAGACCATACAGGGAATCTGGATCAACCAATTGAATATTGTTCTGAATTGGCTTGCAAATTCAGATCGGGTAAAAGAAATCACTATTGATGCCGATAGAGAATTAGCCGTAGCAAGCGTATTATCGTCTGTCTTTGGCGACAAAGCTGATAAATTAATTCTCAGGGAGATGCCGTTGAGTTATTTATTTGATAAGTCAGGCGATATCAATTATTTTTCCATGGCCATTCATATTCCTGATTTTTTATGCTGGGGTGACATGTCGCTTGCTACTGCACTTTCCAGTAAAGATATTATCTTTATAGACCCTGTAACTATTTCCGGAAGAGAGTTAAGTGACAATGAAATTGAAGAGTTCAAAAGTGAATTGTATCATTTCAATTCATCTCCGGGAAAGCAGTTGAGAGTTCATTTTGTAAAATAAATAGATACATTACATTATGCAAATTAGTAGAAGAAATTTCCTTAAAGTAGCAGGAGTTGCCGGCGTATCTGCCATGATACCGGCCAGGATGGCGAGTTGTGGAATAACTTCTGAGGATCGGTCAGATAAGAAATTACAAAAAATATACGAAGAAGCGTATAAAAAACACGCTCAGAAGTTTAATATGTGCGGTTATGCCGCTCCTAAACTTGAAACGGTCAGAATTGGTTTTGTGGGCGTCGGGTCAAGGGGAAGTGCAGCCGTAGAAAGGATCAGCTACATTGAAGGGGTTAAGATTATGGCTATTTGTGATGTATTGCCCGAGCATGCACAGAAGGCAAAAGAACGTATTCAAACACCGGGACATCCGGCCATTATCTATTCGGATAAAGAGGATGCCTGGATGGAGATGTGCAGGCGGGAAGATATCGACCTTATATATGTAGGTACTCCCTGGGAACTACATGCCCCAATAGGAATCTACTCCATGAAACATGGTAAACATGTTGCATTGGAAATCCCGGCGGCAACCTCTGTAGAAGATTGTTGGAAACTGGTAGAGACCTCTGAGGATACCAAAAAACATTGTGTGATATTAGAGAACTGTTGCTATGATTTTTTTGAATTGCTTACCCTGAACCTGGCACGTAATGGTTTTTTTGGGGAGATAGTACATGCGGAAGGAGGATATATTCATGAAATAGGGGAAAGCTTGTTCTTCAGGGGGAAGCCCGGACGCAGCTGGCGATTAAAAGAAAATATGAGCAGGAACGGGAATCTCTATCCGACACATGGATTGGGACCTGTGGCGCAAATTATGAATATCAACCGTGGAAACCGGATGGAATATATGGTGTCGATGTCTTCTGATGACTTTTTAATGAATAAATATGCCAAAGAGTTGTCGCAAGAAGAAGATTACTTTAAACAATTCGAAGGAGCTACGTTCCGGGGAAACATGAATAATTCGATCATAAAAACGGTAAAAGGGCAAACAATCCTTATACAGCACGATATCACTACGCCCCGTCCCTATTCACGATTACACACCATAAGCGGAACCAAAGCAACAGCGCAGAAATATCCTCTTCCTCCCCGTCTCTCCATGGCTGAAGATCATAAAGAGTGGTTGTTTGAAGAGAAATTCAGGGAGATTGAAATGGAATATAATCCTCCCATCATTAAAAAAATGGAAGATATAGCCAAAGAGATCGGAGGACACGGCGGAATGGATTTTCTGATGGACTGGAGGTTGATTGATTGCTTAAGGAACGGATTGCCTGTGGATATGGATGTATATGATGCTGCTTCATGGAGTGTTATTGGTCCGTTAAGCGAATGGTCGGTAGCCAATCGTTCGGCACCGGTCGATATCCCCGATTTTACGAATGGAGCATGGAAAACAAACCGGCCTCATGATATCACTTTAACAGAGGGTGGGACAACGGGGGTTGTTATATAAAACATCTTGACCTGTCTTCGGATTTTTTCCGGTTTCCTGTGAATAGCAGAAAGTAAAACCAACAAGAATAATATTTCCTTGATGAACAAAAAAGTTTTTTATATCTCGATGGGTATTCTGGCCGTTATGTATTTTGTTTTCGGCCTGGTATCATGGGTGAATGCAATCCTTATTCCTTACTTCAAGATAGCTCTTGAACTGACACATTTTCAGTCATATTTCGTTACTTTTGCCTTTTATATCGCCTATTTTGTGATGGCAATTCCATCGGGATTGTTATTAAACAGAGTGGGGTATAAAAAAGGGATTATGTACGGATTCATATTCCTCTCATTGGGCGCCCTCATTTTTGTCCCGGCAGCTCTTATGCAGCAATATACGGTTTTCCTTATCGGGCTCTACTGCCTGGGCACAGGGCTTGCCATCCTTCAAACGGCAGCAAACCCTTATGTCACCATTATTGGACCGATAGATAGTGCCGCACAGAGAATGAGTGTGATGGGTATTTTCAACAAATCGGCCGGTATTATTGCTCCTTTACTTTTTGCAGCAGTGGTGTTTAAATCGACCGATAATACCACTTTTGCATTACTTGAAGCCGGTACGCTCTCTGAGACAGAGAAAAATATTATTCTACAGGAACTGATCCGAAGAGTAATTATGCCTTATTCCATCCTTGCCGTTCTTTTACTATTAGTAGGTATCAGTATAAGATATTCAGTGTTGCCGGAGATAGAAGAAAGAGAGAATGAAACGCAAGCCGGGAATGATACTTTAGCGCCGGTTGTAAATGGACCAAGGAAATCTCTTTTGGATTATCCCTATCTCATTTTTGGAGCTATCGCGATTTTCCTGCATGTGGGTACGCAAGTGGTGGCAATAGATACTATTATCAATTATGCGGGATCAATGGGGATCGGACTACTGGACGCCAAGTTTTTTCCATCCTATACGCTTATATGTACAATTATCGGATATATACTGGGCATCTTGCTTATTCCCCGGTTTGTTTCGCAAAAAACAGCCTTACAATTTTGTACCACACTTGGGCTGCTTCTTTCTTTGGGAGTAGTACTGGCCAATCATACCGTTTCGCTGTTCGGACATACCGGCAATATCTCCATATGGTTTTTAGCCTCGATAGGATTTCCTAACGCATTGATCTATGCCGGTATCTGGCCTTTATCGATTCACAATCTGGGCAAATTAACCAAGACGGGCTCTTCACTTTTGATTATGGGATTAAGTGGAAATGCTATCCTGCCACTGATTTATGGTGCGATAGGAGATCACCACGGTTTAAGGGCTGGGTATTGGGTGTTGATTCCCTGCTTCCTCTATTTGGTGTGGTTTGCTTTTCACGGGTATACGATTAATTATTGGAAAAGAGAAAAAAGAATATAAAATGAGAAGATTGATAATAGAAAAGGGCAAGGTCATTTTTCCCGATTATATAGCGGAAGATGTTTCGATAATCTGTGAAGAAGGAAAGATCAGGGATATCGTTCCTTCGTCAACAGTCGTTGTTGCCGACTCGGACGAATGGATTGATGCTTCGGGATTGTATGTTTCACCCGGATTCATTGATATTCACCTTCACGGCGGTGGGGGTCACGATTTTATGGATGGTACGGTAGAGGCTTTTCTGGGAGCTGCGGAATTACATGCCCGCTATGGTACTACCGCAATGGTACCTACCACCCTTACAAGTACAACTGAAGAGTTAATGAATACTTTCTCTGTATATCATGAAGCCATAAAAAGCAATAGGCGAGGTGCCGGATTTCTGGGACTTCATCTTGAAGGTCCCTATTTTTCATATAACCAGCGGGGAGTACAGGATCCTAAATATCTTCGTAATCCTGAACCGGAAGAGTATATGCATATACTGGCATCGTCGGAAGATATCGTCCGCTGGAGTCTGGCTCCTGAACTGCCGGGTGCATTGGAGCTGGGCCGGGAACTGGTGTCGAGAAATATTCTCGTGGCTGTAGCACATAGCGATGCGGTGTGTGAGGAGGTAGAGCTGGCGTTTCGGGAAGGTTTTTCCCATATTACCCATCTGTATTCGGGAATGTCTTCGGTGACACGCCGTCATGCTTTCCGGTACGCAGGAGTGGTAGAAGCAGCTTACCTTATTGATGATATGACGGTAGAGATTATTGCCGACGGTGTGCACCTTCCCCGTCCGCTGTTACAATTTGCTTATAAGTTTAAGGGAGCCGATAAGATTGCCCTCTGCACCGATGCAATGCGTGGAGCAGGTATGCCTGACGGAGAGTCTGTTTTAGGAAGCCTCAAAGAAGGTCAACGGGTGATTATCGAGGATGGTGTAGCTAAATTGCCCGATCGTTCGGCTTTCGCCGGTAGTGTGGCTACAGCCGACCGGTTGATACGAACTATGGTGAACATAGCTGAAGTACCATTGACCGACGCAGTAAAGATGATGACCCTGACACCCGCCCGCATTATGAAGATCGATAGCCGAAAAGGATCCATTGAACGTGGAAAAGATGCTGACCTGGTGATCTTCGATGAAAACATACAGGTGTCATATACCAATACTTCGGTAAATATTCAATTAACTAATTAAAATTCAATGATTTACATAACATAGTTTAACATAAAAAAGATGGTTAAGCAGCTGATTATCAGTATCTTTATAGCTGATCAAAGTCTATTAAAGATGGATAAAACCAGCATACTTAACCAATATAGAGGTATCTGCGGTGATGTTCTAATTGAACTAACCACGAAGTTAAACAAAAGTTTCAAATCATTCCTTATGGAGACGTTTATTTTGTATCTGGTCATTCCCGGCAGGATTAATTTCCTACAA
>NZ_KB905702.1 GCF_000380985.1 Proteiniphilum acetatigenes DSM 18083
CAAGTCACCCAGCCAGTGGGCGGAGACACTGGATGATGAAGTGTTAGCCACAGCCATCCTGGATCGACTGCTATATCGTTGCGAGGTGATCAGGTTCGAGGGAAACGGTTACCGTATGGACAACCGGAAAACTTTCCTTGAGAAAGAATAAAAAAACAGTTGAATACAATAAAAAAAAGATAGTTAATGTAATGTTAAACCTGTACATTGGATATTGCCAAAAGTTGTACACTCAACATTGCCATTTTTTGTACATTGTAAATTTGCTAATTACAAGCTTCTATCCTCATCGGACAATCTTCTTAATAATTCTGCATTAAAATTATCTTGATGTTCTCCAATAGGAAGCATTCGGCTCATACTAAGAAATAAAGTAGGGATTGTAACTTTCGCAGAGGGTCCGACTTCTACCCAATCAGAGTGGACTCCTCTTGGTACAACCTTTAGGCGTTGGTATATATTAGTCCCCCTCTTTTCTTTATGCTCAGAGACATTACAAGTTTTGATTAAATCTCCTTTGTCTTCACATGAATATATCAAACTGAAAGATGGTTTATCTCTTCGTCTGGGAAAATAATCTTTTTCTCTATCTAAATAGAATAATTCATGTAATTGAGCCTGAAATGCTTTTTGAAATAATGTGGTCCCACTGCTTTTTTTGAGCTCTGATCCATTTGCTATTAAACCCAATAAAGTTGATTTTCCAATACCATTATGTCCTGCAATAACTGTTATACGTTCTGCAATTTCAATCCCAAGATTTCTAAACATTCTGAACGGAGTTTCTCCGAACGTGATTTTTTTAATCTTCATAATGTGGAAATGGGGGTGAATATTTTGCTTTTATATATAATACTCGACTTAGTTTTTGTTCTCCTAAATTTAAAATAGATAGGATTCCAATTGGGAATTTTTGGTTGCTTAATTGTTGAGCTAAAAAACAAGATTTCTTGCCCTATTCTAATACTATATGCTGTATGCTTGAAAGAATATTCCTTTTTTACACAATCCTTATAAAGATTTCGTATTTCAGGCACATTGTCATAGGAAACAATCCATTTAACATTTTGAATTGCTCTTATTTTTTCGCTGACTAACTTATGATCGTTTTCTTTGTAATGATTCATATATAATGTGCTTGCTTTTAGATAGTAAGGGGGGTCGAAGTAAAATATTGTATTTTCGTTATCAGCTTCCTGCTGTATTTTATCTATTAACTTAAGGGCATCTTTGCAATATAATCTAATGTTTTTTTTATTCTTGGCTATCTGTCTTATCTTCTTTATTATATCTTCTTTGTTGAATCTACAGTCTATCAAATAATTACCATCTTGATTAATTCCCCCAATAACTCCTGCATTTATAATTCCAGAACGACTGGTTCGGTTTAAAAATAGAGTCGAAAAACCGAGTTCCAAAAGATTTGCTTTTCTCTTGTTTTCCTGAACGAATCTCTGCCTTTTCCATTCTTCAATTGTTACATCTGTATTTTGAACTAATTCACATAATTGATTCGTGTGATTTAAGACAGAATACCAAAAAGCATATATTGATCGGTCTTTATCATTAATTGTAATTCTTTTTACAAATCCTTCAAATAACAGGAAAAGAGCAACGGATGCCCCTCCTGCATATGGCTCTACATAATGTCCATTAACTTTATTATCAACGCAAACTTGCGCAATAAAAGCAGACAATTTATTTTTGCCTCCTGGATATCTAAGTGGTGAGTAATGCATTAATTGTCAGTATTTATATTCTCACTCAAATAAACAAATAAAGGCTCTAAATGTTGCCAAGCTCTTTTGTTGTGCTCGGCGTCAATTATTGTCTTAATATTATGAATAGCGAGATCTAAATCCATTTTGATTCTCTCAATATAAGCTTTTACATTTTTGTATGTATTGTTGTCTAAAGAATTAATAAGTTTATTCTTTACAACATAGTCTAACATAGCCTTCAAAGATATATCTGAATATTCTTTATTCCCATTGAATTTCAAGATATTCATAAGTGTATCAGAGTCAATATCATCTTCTACTTTGTGAACATCTTTTATATAATTGATTACAGTCTCTACTTTCTTCATTCCGTTTTTCTTGTTCTCTTCACTCGTTTTATCGGACAGTTCATCTAATAATTTATTTTCAGACAAATAAAAATATAATGATTGTTCAAGATATGACCGTAAGAGAACAGCAAATGAATATTTCTTATCAAAAGGTAATGTTTTCAATTCGGAAAATAGACCATCTAACTTTTCATTATCAAATATGATTTCCTTGTCTCTTGGTATGATGAAATTTGAATAAAATCCTTTTTTTGTTTTCTTTCTTCTTCCAGTAGTCTTACCTTTCTCGTTTTCTAAATCTTTCCTATTTTCAGATACACGGCTTTTTGTAATTTCCTCACTCGTAGTTATACTTAAATCTATATCAGGACTCTCTGTTAATTTAGTGACAAATTTTTTCAAGTCTTCTCTCGTATTATATTCACGGGAAAATCTTTCCGCATCAAACAACTCTTTAAATGTTACTATAATTCTTTTTTCAAATTCCTCTCTTGGTAATTTGATGGTTAGTTCTCCATTGTTATTATCAAACTCGATGCCTAAAAAAATTCGAGCTTCTTCTAATCCATAGAGCCTCTCAAGATTGGTTAAATCAAAATTTTCGATATCAATAATAATTCCTTCTTCTTTCTCTAAAATTTCTTTTCCTTCAATGAACAAATTATATGCTTTTAATGGCTTTAGAACGTTACTTCGTGTTTCATTTAATACTTCACAAATATCATCTATAGACAAACCGTCTTTTTCGTACATTTCAGCTATAAATGAGTATTGGTTTCCTGTTCTCCATTTATGTACGGCCTCACCTTTATGTCGTTCATAAATTATAGGATTGGCTAATAATCTATTAGGTGCGATATGACATCTTATCTTATAATCGTCAATAGGAATGTTGTTCTTAAGAATATTTTTCAACAGGATATTAGCTTTAGCCGTTGACACATATTTCTTGGGGTTCTGTAATAATTTTAATGAAGCAACTCGTCTATTTCCTTCTAGTACGACCTTCTTATTGTTCTCTATGCAAATAATAGGTTCTTCTCCAATAAAATAACCTTCTTCTGAAATTTTTTTTGCTAGCTCATATACCTTTTCCTTGTCTAATAGAATTTTCAATACCTGAGTTTGATTTAAACCTTCGCCCATATGCCGTATGCGAGGGTTATTTATGTCTAGCTGTAATGAGCTTACTTTGTACTCAAAACTGTCCCAAGTTGAATAATCTATATACATGTTAAATGTCTATGAATTAAGATAATATTAATTGCTATAAAAACTCAATTGCAAAGATATGAAAAAAATGTATAATGAGGATTTTTACCCAACAAATTCTACCATATAAAATCCTGATTGTAATGTGTTTACTTTTTAACCCATTTAAAGTTGGGGAAAACACCAAACAGGCATATTGAGTATTGCTCTTTTTGCCTTATTTATTGTATTTCTTCTGGCATTGAAATAATATCATGTATTTCAATTGCTCCAAGACTATCAATCATCGGTATTAAAATGGGAGAGATCGCTTTTGATGTCTTATAAATCCTTTCAAAAATATCTTCCTCTTCTTCATTTTGATTCTTGTTATTATCCTCTTGTAACAGAGCAATCCCTATAAGGACAAGCCCGAATTTATATTTTGCTTCAATTGCTTGAATTTCGGTGCCTTTGGCAGCTTTCAACTCTGTTAGTAAATGAATGTTGTCTATGTTTACAAAATAATCATATCCATCTTCGACACTTCCTTTTACTCTTAAAGCTGAATTGTCGTCAAATGATTGCTCGTCCCAATTGTGTCCACTCCTACCATCTTTTGTTACTTCAATGATATTGGGTAATGCAAAACCATCTGAAGAAGTTGAATCTTTTCCTGGTTTATCTGAAGAAGGTGGTTTTCTGTTACCATTTCCCGGAGGACTTTTTGTAACCGGTTCGGCCACTAAAACGAAAAAATCCTCATCTATTGGTTTGTATCTACTAACATCCGAAATTTCACTATGAATATTCAATAAATCCCCAATCTTATAATCTTCAATTAGTACGTTTAAATGAGCAAATCCATTCCACAAATTTATTGAAGCATCTTTAGATTCTTTCCCATTTATAAAAACTTTAAAAGTTCCAGGGTCTTTACTTCTATCAAAATAATTATTAGAAACATCTGTTTTAAAGTCAACACGGAATTTGCTATTGTAATGAGCTAATTTTGGTTTATCGTGCGGAAATTTCTTAATAAGTGTAAAGTAGGTTGGAAATTCCTTGCCGATAAATTCTTCTTCCTTTCCTGTTGAAATTGTATTAAATGGATTTGAAAGCCCTTTACCATGTAAAAACAATCTCGACAGAGTTGGCGATTTTCTTAAAACATCTTGAAGAACATCAACCAACGGTTGAGATTCTTGTAATTTGTTTTCTATTTCTTCTCTCTTCCTTTTCTCTTTTAAACCTCTTAGACCTTGGTGATTTTTAAGTAATTCTTCAAGCGAAATTTCAATATCTGTTTTAAGAGGACAGGAACTCAATCTATCTCTACTATTCATGAATAAATCTTCTCGCGCTCTTCCGTCTATTTCAGAGCAGTCAAGAATAACTAAAATGGATTCGGCTAAATATCCTAATCCAACAGCTTTTCTATTAAAGAAGGATTTTGAAAGGTATCCATGTGTTTGTCCATTTATTGTAAAAATAATTCCCTCATCCTTAGTATATTTTTGATGTTTGCCTCTTTTGAAAACATAAATTGAGTATCTCATTTTCTGACCAGAAATTGTCATTGTGCCGGAAGTCGGGAAATTCTCTTCTATATTTTCAATTTTATCTTCATCAATTCTGACTGAAAGTCCGGATAAAATCGTTTCAAAACTATGACCTGAATAACCTTTTCTACGTTCATATAATTTTACAGGTAGAGCAATGTGTGGCATTAAAAGCGATAATTTGTTGTAGAGGTCAAATAGTATATTTGTTCGTAATCCAGCTCCAATTTTGTATTCGAAAAATTTAATGAAAGTGCCAGATTCTAATGAGTTACCATAGGCATTGGGATATTCAGAAGGAAGTAGAGGTAATTCTTCTCCGGGGAAAAATAATATCATTTTACTTGGTGCGAGATATTTATAATTTGAACTTCTAGCACCCTGAATTGGGTCTTCTCTTCTAATTACTGTAAATCCCCAAAAATCTTTTGTCGGGTCTCCTTCATTTATCGCAATCTCAGGATTTCTTCTTGATACAATTAATTGAATATTAGTTTCTCCGCAAAATCTAAAAACGCCAGTACCTCCCATATTAAACTTACCTTGAACGAACGGTATTCTTAATTTATTTGATTTACGTAAAGAAAGAATTGTGTCATGCAATTTTGCTGGAGTTTGACCTTCTCCCTTATCAATTATTGTATACGTTGGATTTGTTTTTTCTCCTGTTACAACCAAGCAAATGTTTTCCGCTAGCTTACTTCTCTCTTTAGCCGGAATGTTGGTAAGTTTACCCTCATCAATTTTAAAAAAATGAATAAGCGCATCTTTAATACTTTTAGGAGCATTCTCACCATCAGGTTTTATTCCTCTCTTATAACATTCTCCCATCAAAACTGCATCAACAGAATTTATTATCTTTTCAACGATTGCAGCTTCTGGTTTACTTTGTTGATTACCAATAATTGAGAAGTTGTTTTCATCTCCTCCAAAGTAATGCCAGTTCTCAGGGTTATCCCAGTATTTCTCCGTCTTTAAAATATCAATTATTTCTGGTTCTGATTCACATTGAACAAGTGAGAGGCAGAGGTCTTTTAATTGCATCATATTTATTAGTGTTTAGTTTAGTCTTTCATGCTTACATACAAAGTGCTTTGAAATAATGCCTCCTTTTTTGTATACCTACCCAGGGGTTGGAGGAAGAAACCGAAATCTTATTTCGGATCTTTCAACAACTTCTCCAGAAGGGTGTTTTTCTCAACCAACAGCCAACAAAGAAGAACCAGTGATTATTGGAAGAGGGCTATTTAGATAATTTGTCCAGGGCTATAATTTGTCCAGGGCTTTTTCTCTTTATCTTTTGTGGAGATAAGTTAAGTAAAGCCGGAATCTTATTTCTGGTCCTTTCGGGACTGCCTCAGAAGAGCGCTTTTTTCTTTTTCCAGTTTGACTATCCGTTCATATAATTGGTCTTTTTCGGAATAGAGTTCCATTAGCTTATCCAAAGGATTAAAATTTAAGATTTGAGAACTTTGGTCGAAGAAGTTAGCGGCGACTTCCGGCAGAGAATCATCAGGCATATTCCGGATAAAGACTTCGTCGATCTCCAAAACTTTGGCGTATGCTGCTATTGTTGCATCATCCAGTTCCTGACGTCTCTCCAATTGGGATACAGCTTGTTGAGAAATTCCTAATTCCATGGCAATTGCATCCTGTTTAACGCCCTTGGCTTCCCTGAGTCGCTTTGCATTTTTACCTTGATGGACATCCTTTTTATTGTTTTCCGTATTATTCATAACTCACTCAAATTGAAATTTATAACAAAGATAATAGAAAATCGAAGATGAAGATATTTTAATAAGAAGTTATACAACTTGTATGCCTCCTTGTACAACATATTTTACGCTTGTAAGTTTTTTGAATACGCTTGTTCGAAACATTTCAATATTACGCAGGGTTTCATTCTTTTTTTATTCTTTTGCATTATTGAACGATGACTGTCTGCCAAGCAGGTACATTTCAAAGTTACAACATTCACCTTTGAAATCTCAAGTAAATTGAGAGGAGTAAAGTTACAAAAAATATCTAAAACTTAAACAAAATGCGTATGAAAACATAGAAATTAAAAAGAATGAGTATTTTTGTACTGTTAAATACGGTACGATTTACATAGCGCTTTTTTTGGTCTTATATCCGAATCCGCAAAATTCAAACCAAGAGACCAAAGAATGGAAGCGCCCTTAGCAATAAGGGCGTGGACATTGTATTATTCTCTTGGAAAGGCCCCTGCGGAGCCTGGATGTAGGAATAACGACAATCGTCCGCGCCTCTTTTTTATATCCCCGCATATACATCAGAGCCACATCGAATAAGACGTTAGAAGCCTGATTGCCGGCAGTTTTATTCCTTCATCAACAGAATATCTATTTATTCTCCGCACGTACGATTGTCTAATACCGCACCGGGTTTCAGTTACCTGCAAACTCTTTCCTCTTTCAGCCGGCGTTCGCCGGAAATACCCGTTTAATCCAAGTTTCGCAAGATTGTTAGTCCGCCTGTAGAAATGAAATAAGGTTGGGAAATGAAAAGACCTGTGAAACTTCAGCATTTATTTTTCACTAAACGCCGACAAGCCATTTGTCGCTGTAGCGGATCAATTTTATTGTCGGTCTGTAAAATAAACAGATACACCATGATTTTAAAAGATAAATCTGATTATCCTGAAAGTTGCCTGTCGTTGTTAGCCGTCTTACGGTATAAATGCACACGATATAAATATGAATACATTGGGAAAATCATATCGTTATTGCCTTTCTTGCGAGGTACATGCACACGGTACCGGTTGTTGTTCCTGCTGTTGGCAGGTTGTCTTACTTTCATAAACTCTACTTACGCGCAAACGGTTACCGTCACCGGGCGGGTTACCGAATCCACAGGTAACCCGCTGCCGGGTGTAACCATAGTGATCAGGGGAACGTCCCCGACCGGTACGACCACCGGAGAAGACGGACGTTATACATTGACAGGCGTGCCAGCCGACGCGGTGCTATCCTTCTCCTTTGTCGGTTTTAAAACGCAGGAGATACCCGTGAACGGAAGAACACGTCTGAACGTGCAGTTGCAGGAAGATATCACTACGTTGTCGGAAGTGGTCGTGAATGCCGGATATTATACCGTAAAAGACCAGCTCCGTACCGGCAGCATTGCCAGGGTGACGGCCAAAGAGATCGAAAATCAACCGGTCAGCAATGCGCTTTCCGCCCTTCAGGGGCGAATGGCGGGAATAAACATTACCCAGGGTAGCGGTGCTGCCGGTGGCGGCTATGAGATACAAATCCGTGGTACAAACAGTTTAAGAAGGGTGGGGAACTACCCCATGTATATTATCGACGGGGTGCCGGTAAGCCCGGAAACGGCTTCGAACAGTATTTCGGCATCGATACTTCCCAATACGGAAATCAATCCGTTGAACGCCATTAACCCGAATGACATCGAGAGCATCGAGATCCTGAAAGACGCGGACGCGACGGCCATCTACGGTTCACGCGGAGCCAACGGTGTAATACTGGTCACTACGAAAAAAGGAAGGACAGGGCGGAAGACCGCCCTCAGCGTGAACACCGGCTACGGCCTTAGCCGCGTGGCCGGTAAGATGGAGATGATGGATACCCCGCAATACCTGGAGATGCGCAGGCAGGCGTATGCCAACGACGGCATCACAGACTATCCGGCGAACGCATACGATATCAATGGCACCTGGGACCAGACCCGTTATACGGACTGGCAGGACGAACTGATCGGAAGGACGGCGACCACCTCCAATGTCCAGGTCTCCTTAAGCGGAGGTAGCGAAAATACAAGTTTTCTGGCCAGTGCCAGCCATAACGAGCAAACCACCGTCTTCGGCAGGGATTTCAAATACAAGACCAATAACCTCTCCCTGAACCTGAACCATCGCTCAGATGATAACCGGTTCACTTTGAGTTCGGCCGTACTATTCTCCGGACAGGCCAATAACCTGATACGGACAGATATCACCAGCAAGGCTCTCCTGCTTAGCCCCAATGCCCCCGCACTCTACAAGGAGGACGGCAGCCTGAACTGGGAGGACAACACCTTTACCAATCCGGTTGCAGCGTATGAAAGCACCTACGACAACAAAAACAAGGCACTTAACTTCAATATCAACCTAAGTTACGAACTGTTCCGCTCTTTTTATATCAAATTGAACAGCGGGATCAACCAACAGGTTTTTGAAGAAAAAATATTGTCGCCCAGCACGATATATAACCCTGCCTTCGGATTTACATCCGCCACCCATTCATCCATCAGGAAAGCGAACCAACACCAGTTTTCCTATTTACTGGAGCCCCAGTTAAATTACAGATGCACATTTAATGCGCATGAAATGGATATATTGGTCGGGGGTACTTTCCAGCACCGGCAAACGTCCGCCTTGGGAATATCGGGATCCCGGTTCGAAAGCAATGCCCTGATTACAAACCTGGCGGCAGCGGGGAATGTGACTGTCATATACGATACGGAAACCGGATACAAGTACGCTGCGCTATTCGGAAGGATCAATTACCAATATAAAAAGAGGTATATCCTCAACCTTACCGGCCGTAGGGACGGGTCGAGCCGCTTCGGGACAGATAACCGTTTTGCCAACTTCGGGGCGGTCGGCGTGGCCTGGCTGTTCGCTGAAGAAGCGTTTTTCAATGATATCCGGTGGCTGAGCTTCGGGAAACTCCGGGCAAGCTACGGGCTTACCGGAAGCGACGCCATCGGGGATTACCAGTACCTGGATACCTATACCGTGAGCAGTAATAGTTATGGGGGAATCAAGGGATTGTACCCTTCCAGGTTGTACAATCCCTATTTCAGTTGGGAAAAGACGACGAAACTGGAGGTCGCGTTGGAACTGGGATTCCTTGACGACCGGATACGGTTGAACACCGCCTGGTTCCGCAACCGTTCGGGCAACCAACTGGTGGGTATCCCGTTGCCCGGAACCACCGGCTTCACCCGTATCCAGGCAAACCTGCCGGCCACGGTGGAAAACAAAGGGCTGGAACTGGAACTTAATACGAATCCGGTGAGGACAGGCACGTTCAACTGGGACAGCGGTTTCAACATCAGTTTTCCAAGGAACAAACTGGTATCGTTTCCGGGGTTGGAGGGTTCCACGTATGCAAACCAATACGTCATCGGTTATCCCGTGTCTATTGCGAAAGTGTATAATTACGAGGGGATCGACCCGGAAACCGGGCTCTACACCTTTACAGACTACAACAACGATGGCAATATCTCTTCACCGGATGACAACCAGGTGATCAAAAGAACAGGTGCCCGGTATTACGGCGGATGGTCCAACCAGTTATCGTATAAACAATGGGAATTCTCTTTCCTGTTCCAGTTTGTGAACCAGGTACAGAAAAATTACAACAGTGCCATGCTGATGCCGGGTACGATGAACAACCAACCGGTAGAAGCACTGGACGTATGGTCGAAGGATAATCCCGGCGGACAATACATGGCTTATTCCTCCGGGGTGGATGCACAGAAAAACCAGTCGTTCCTGCTTTTCAAAAACAGTACGGTGGCCGTCGGGGATGCCTCTTTTATCCGCTTAAAAAATATCCAGTTAAGCTATCTGCTTCCTGTAAACAAACATGTGCAGAATATACGGTTCTACGCACAAGGCCAGAATGTGTTGACCTTTACCGACTATTTCGGTCTGGATCCCGAGTTTATTTCAACCGGCTTTTTACCACCGCTGAAAACGTATTCGTTCGGAGTTCAGTTTAACTTTTAAAATAAAGATCATGAAGAAAATATATCTGTTTTTTTGTATCGGAGGTTTACTCCTGGCAGCCTGTGAAGACCTTATCGACGTGGGGTACCCCTCGAACCAGTTGGGAACGCCGCAGGTGTTTGAAGATGTGCAAACCGCCAACGCCGCATTGGCATATTTACACGCCATGGTACGGGACCGGTCTGTCATGTCAGGTGGAAGTTTTACCGGGATGGGTACCCTTGGGGGAATGTATGCCGATGAGTTGGACTGTTACTATAATGACCAGAACGGGGTTCTGGATATTTATCATAACCAGTTACAGGAAACCAATACTTCCATAGCAAGCATTTGGAGCAATTCCTACCAGCAAATTTATTATGCCAATGCCGTTATATACGGTGTGGAACAGTCGCCCACATTGTCCGGAGACGACAAAAACCGGATCAAAGGGGAAGCGTTGCTGGTGCGTTCACTGATCTATTTTTACCTGCAACAGCTTTTCGGCGATATTCCTTATACGACCAGCCTGGATTACGAATATAACCGGACGATTGGCAAAACGGAAGCTTCTGCGTTGCTGGCACAATTAGAGAAGGATGTTACGGAGGCAGCCGGCCTGTTGGTAGATGACTACCGTGATGCGGAACGGATTTATCCCAACCGGAAAGCGGCGCAACTGCTGCTGGCCCGTATTTACCTGCTCCAGGGAGAATGGCTGCTGGCCGAACAGACAGCGAAAAATATCCTTCAGTCTCCCCTCTATCAATATGAGACGGATATCAATGAGGTATTCCACAAATCGGGCAAGCATATCCTTTGGCAGCTGAAACCGCAGAACAACGGGGATGCGACAAGCGAAGCGACTCATTATTACTTTGCCGATTCAGCACCCCACAATTTTGCGCTGACACAGGACCTGGTGGACGCCTTTGCCGGCAATGACCTCCGCAAACAGGCATGGATCGCCACAGTAACCGTGAACGAGCAGTCATGGTACCGCCCTCACAAATACAAGAACAGGTCGAACAACACGGATGAATACTCCATCATGTTTCGCCTGGAGGAGGTTTACTTTATCATCGCCGAGACGCTGGCCCGGCAAAACAAGATGGATGAAGCTTTATCCTATCTCAATGCCTCACGGCAAAGGGCAGGGTTAACCCCATTGGCATCCTTGACGGAAGAGGAATTTCATAATGAACTCCTGGCCGAAAAACGGCGTGAATTCTTTACCGAGTCCGGTCACCGCTTCCTTGACCTGAAACGGTGGGGGAGGCTGGATGAGTTAAGCACCGTAAAGCCCAATTGGGAGAATTATAAACAGGTATGGCCGCTTCCACAAAGCGAACTGTTGCTAAACCCGAATTTATACCCTCAAAATACCGGATATTGACCATGAGATGTAGAATCCTATTATTATCCCTGTGCCTGTTGCTACCGGCAGGCCGGGAACTGAATGCACAAAACAGCAAGGAAGAACTGCAACAGCTTGCAGACAGGTATTACGACATGCGTCTTCAGGATAGGGTTGACAACCCCATATGGTTTACCGTCAGCAAACTGTATGACCGGAACCATGACACGATCCTGATCCTCAATAACCGGCATCCCGGAAAGGTGACAGGCGCCAGGGCAATCAAAGGAATACCCTTTTTCATCGGCAGTGACCGCCTGCTTACACGCAATAGCCACAAGGCAGAATTGTGGAACCTGCAAACGCAAACCGGTATTTATTACGAGCATGTAAAAGACATGAAAGCGCTGAAAAATAACGGATGGTTTGTATTACACTACAATGAAGAAGCCGATAACAAGGTTGGCATGTATAATACTTCGGGTAAATTGCTGCAATCCGTCGATCACGCAACCAGGTTTATAATTGCGGACGACGACCGTGTATATGTGATTACCAAAGAGGAAAATGGAGATTCTCACCTTGTGCGGCTGGGTGATAAGGGCAAGGAGCAACTATATAACTCTCCCCGCGAAATCAGGCTCCTGGACATATATCCCGCGCGGCAAGGTATCATGATCCATGAACAGGTCCCGGGGAGTAGGGCCATGGGTGTTGTCTATCTCGACCTTACTACTAAAGCGGCGTATCCTTTACAGGATGTGTTGCCCGTAAGCACCCAACAGGTGTTTACGGAGACCATTGAAGGAGGAAACAGTTATTTCCTCAAAGTTGTGGTCGATTTCGAAAAACAGGATACGTCGGTGGTAGATATCTGGTACGGGAATGATTACCGGTTGGAGAGAAAATTCTATCCACATCCTGTTTTTACCTATCATGTCTGGAATCCCGTGGCAAAACAGATCGAACAGGTAGGCGCGGACTCACAGGCGGAGAAGGCGAGCCTGGGCAATGGGCGTTATTTCGTGAGCGTCGACCGTTCCCTTTTACAGGATTATATCATCGCTTCACCCAGGCTGAAGATAGATATTTATGACCGCAGGGAAGAGACATATTCCCTGATGGATACCATCACAGCACACGCTCAAACAATGTTGTATCCTTCACCCGGAGGGGAATATATCTTATATCGCAAGGGCCATAACTGGTATGCGTATCACGTTGCAACGGACACGAAAAAGATCATCGATGGGAATGGATTGCACAATCCTTATTTTACACCGGACGGGAAAAGTGTCCTTTTTGACGGGGATGATGGTTTATGGTGTTATAATCCGAAGGAAAACAGCTTATCGAAACCGGGCAATTTTGAAGGATGCAAAGTGACCATCCTGAACGGGATTTCGCAGACTATCGCCTACAGGTTTCACCGGAAAACATTCGACCCGGACAAACCGTTACTGCTCAGGCTGTATAATCGCAATGAAAATAAAGGCGCCTACATCTTACACCGAAATGGGCGGAATGAGACGCTTATACCATTCACCGGCATGAATATTAAAGAGCTGAAACACGACGAGGATTACACACATTTTTATTATAGCGAAGAAAACTATAACCTTCCTCCCCGGCTGGTATATAAAGAACCGGGAAAAGATGCAACCGTGCTGTACCAAAGCAACGAAACCGACAAAACAATCTTATCCCTTAAACAGGAGATCATTTCCTATACCAACAGCGACGGCATTCTGCTGAAAGGTATCCTGTATTACCCGTTGAACTACAACCCTTCAGGGAAATACCCGATGGTGGTGCGTATTTACCAGATACAAAGTCACAAACGCAACCGTTACCCCTTGGCTGAATTCAGTACGAAAAACAGGAACGGTCCCAATCTCAGGCTACTGTTGGAAAAAGGGTATTTTGTCTATTTCCCCGATATCGTTTACGGGGATAAAGGTACCGGATTATCAGCTTTGGACTGTGTACACCATTCCCTGGATGCGTTGGAAGACAATCCCTGCATCGATAAGAGCCGGATCGGTCTTTTTGGATTTTCACACGGCGGATATCAAACTAATTTCATCGCCACCCATTCCGACCGGTTCGCGGCCTATGTTGCCGGGGCCGGTAACAGTGATATCGTACGTTCCTATTTTTCGTATAACTACAATTTCAAGAGACCTTTCTACTGGCAGTTTGAGACCGGGCAATATGAAATGAAAAAGAGTTTCAATGAAGACAAACAGCTTTATTTTCGAAATAACCCGATCCATTATGTGGACCAGGTCAATGCTCCTATTTTATTATGGGCCGGGAAGAAGGACCGGAATATCTACTGGGAGCAGACCATGGAGTTCTATATCGGGTTGAAACGGAACCGGAAAAAGGTGATCGCCTTGTTTTATCCCGAAGAAGGACACGCTTTTTTTTCGCAGGAGGCATGCAGTGATCTCTCTTTACGGATACAAGATTGGTTCGATTATTACCTGAAAGGGAAGAAGGAGATGGAGTGGATTAAAAAAGTAGACCGGCTGGAATAAAAACAAAAAGGCCCCAAAGAGCCCTTCCTCTCTTTGGGTGCCTTCTCTTCAATACCTATTGTTCAGGTTCAAACAACATATCGACGCAACTGGTTCCACTTAGCTCATAGAGTTCGTGGGAACTCCATGTACAAGCATCGGTACCTACACGGACACAACCTTTGTTGGTCTCTATACACTGGCCCGTTGAACTATCGATATAGTATCCGGTTACCAGATCACTGTCACTCACTTTTGCTGTATTAGTCGCAAAAGCCGCGCCGGCTCCCATTAATATGATCACAGCCGGCACAAGGAACTGTTTAAATTTAGTCATAATGAAAAAATTTAATGTTGCTGCCTACTCTGTTCAAGGTTTTCGGCGTCTCCTGTTTCGATGAAATGCCGCGTCACCGGTTGCGCAAAACGGTAACGCACAATTTCATTGCCGGACAAAACAAAAAAATATTTATCCGTGACGATCATCCGGGTCATTTTATGGCTTCCGCGGTGATGCACATAAAAACTGCCCGGATATTCCTGCCTGTCGGTCCGGTACATATCAATAACGGCTGCCTTCTGCCACATCTCCCGGGATTCGAATTTTCCCATAAGATTGGATTCATTGAACAGCACCCGGTTATGTACGGCCGACCTCTTATTGACCTGCAATGGGGGCGCATCCATTTTATGCCGTCCGTCGGATAGTGAACGGACCTGCACCTGCGCCCTGGATATGGTGTCGATGGTATGCAGCCTTTGCGTAAGGTGGAGGCTGCTGTCCATCACTAAAAATTCATTCCGGTAAAAATAGATATAGACCAGTTCCCCGGTCATGTCGTCCCGAAGCAACTGCCCGTCGGTATCGAACATCCCGTCCACCTGTTTTTCCAACAGTTCGTGATGGAGCGTTACCTTCGGGTCCCGGTCCAACCGTAGGCTGCCCAGTACCTGCGCTTTTGTCTCAGCACTTTGTGTCCTGAAGGCGAAATTGAGGGAGTCTATCACCTCCAATTGGGAAAAATAGGCGTCCGCATAACTGACGGTACGGGCCAGCGAATCGCCCAACTGCCCCCGGTAAATTACCGGCACGCTCCCGTCATACACATAGAAATAAGGCGCCTTTACTTTTATCCGGATGGAGCGGAACGGGTGGGTGGTATCGTCCAGCCGGATCTTCACGGCTTTTGTCGTTGTCAAAGCGGTGTCGATGGAGGTGAGGACCAGGGGTGCGGTTACATTCCCCAGGTAGACCTGCCCGCTGGCAATACCGGCAAAGTAATAGGAGTCGACGCCCAGGTCGAACGCCTTTTCATCCCGTATCGGATGTTGGCTGAACCGCCGGATAAAGTTATTCTCCTTTTTGATGATATGTTCCGACGACAGGAACAAGGCCACCACCACACCCGCAGCCATAAGGGAAGGCAACACGCTTTTCAGGATTATATTGGTGGTACGGGTGCCTTTTCCTTTTTCCGTCCATACGATGGCGACCAACGCCAGGGCGATAAAACCAATGTTAAAGAAGAGGTGTTCCGTCCAGCTTAGTTTTTCAATAATTCCGCCACAGGAACAAGGTATAAAATCGCTGTAATTGAGTATCAGATAGATGTAGATGGTAAAGGCGACCATCAGGAAGAGGGAGGCATACAAGCCCTTAAGTCGGGTGACTTTAAAGCATAACAGCAGTACGATAAGCAGTTCGGTGATGATAACGAATGGGGCGATGAAGCCTGCATAGGCGCTTAACAGGGGCGACTGGGCCAACTGTATCCCGAAGTTCTCAAAATCCAGCAGTTTACTGATGGCCGTATATACAAAAAGGAGTATGTACAAGTAGGAAATTATTTGTACAAATACGTGGCGATTCTTTGGCAGAATCTTTTTCATACCGATTCCTTTCCAAGCTGGCTTTCGTATCAAAGAATGCATTGCATTCTCTTTGTGTTAAAATAAAAATCCCGAATATTCAGACCGGATAATTTCGATATTGCTTCCCTGAGACAGAAACAATCTTCAGCAGATATTTAGAAAGAATCTAAAACCTAAGGCATTAAAATATACACACTTCACATCATACAAATGTAGGGTATGATCATTGAATCACCAAGCTTTTTTTTCAAAAAATAATATAATTAACGTTATGATAATGAGATCTATATGCGCGAATCCATCTGTAGGATTACAATCTGGATATGTTTGCTTTCCGGAGTGTAAAGCAGACTATTGGTGAAATCAATACCATCAAACAGGATGTATATCCTGATAGGGGAGTATCCCACGAACTGTGTAAGTTGGTAATTGAAGGGTTGAAGTCCGAACTCAACCTTTCAATAATTTTAGGTGAATGGGTACGTTAAAAATCACTCTTTTTTTCAACAATTTCCAGCAATTGTTCTATATTTTTCTGTAAGTACTTGATTTCGTCCTTCAACCAGTTAATTTCTTCGTCCTTTGCAGAAATAAGTTCTTTTACAACTTTTCTTGAAATATAGTTGTCGCATACAATTTTAACGACTTCACAGACTTCTATTCTTTCTCTTTTTTTAAAGACTCAAATTTCTCTCTTTCTTTTTCCAACAGCTTCTCAAAGAACTCAATTGTTTTGTCTATAGGAAAATTATTAAAAGTATGGTTATTCCCTCCGGCACTTGTTGTAACAGCACAGTTATTGTAAACGTTGTTGGTATTATACAGCACAGTATCTTCGTTGTACTCTTTTAATCCTTCTACGGTCACCCCTAATGCCGAAGCAATCTCTTTCAATCGTTCGTCATTAAATTTTTCCGTCTGCTCCATTTTTGAAACAGCCTGCTTTGTTATTCCCAGCAGGTCACCCAACTCGGTCTGAGTCATTCCCCGAAGGCGGCGTACCCGTTCAATTTTTCTCCCAAGGTGAATTCCATTGGCATAATTTGTCGTTTCCATCCGTCACTATATTTATATTGTTTATATTAAAAGCAAAGTTAGTAAGAATCATCTGTTTTTCAACAACTCAATCTTTTCTTGCTCACTTTTTAATAAACGCTTATATAGTTCAACTATTTTTTCGAATGGATTAACCTGATGATCAACAGTATCAGTAGTGGCCCCCTCAGAAATAGTTGTATCCCGGCAGTTATGTTGATTAATATTGAGGATCGTTTTTTCAATGTCAAAATCTCTGATCACTTCGGAAGATATGCCCAATGCATCAGCAATTTGAGATAATAATACTTCTTCTATTTCATCCTGATTTTCGATCTTCGAGACTTCCGGCTGGCTGATACCAAGATCAGCAGCCAATGCTTCCTGCTTCACGCCAAAATACATCCGGACTCTTCGCACATTACGCCCGATATGCCTTTTCACTTTCTTTGTCGATTCAATACTCATTTTATTAAATTTTTAAAGTGATTGCGTGTTGGCAAAGTTAATAAAAATCAATTGACTCAAAATAAAAGTCAACTTTATTTTTTTTGATTCAGGGTCAGGAACGTCTAATTTTGCCCGCATGAATACAAGCGGATTGGTTAAATCTGTTGGGATTATTCATTGTTTTACAGTACCGATAGTACATAAAAGTGCAGAACATCAGGGGTATGAGTCATTTTGCATGTTAAGTTATATTATACAAAATATTACAATTTAATTAGTTGATTGAGTTTTTACCGGGGTGTTGAAACTGAAAAACTCATTGGAGAACTGACCGGCAGATTCCCTATTTTTACTATCCGACAAGATTTTCGAAAGAGAGATTTTTAGTAAAACGATAAAATATTAAAAAATTGAATCATTGAATAATCATGAAAAAAAATTTCATTTTGTTATCCGTCTTACTCATAGTAGTAAGTGCATGCTCTGTTCATTCAGTCGAACCTGAATTTGAGAAAGCGTATATCCGATCGATCATGGTAAAGGCCACCGACTGGCAATTGAAGAATCCGAAGCATAATTTAAAAGACTGGACCAACGGGGCTTTTTACGCCGGCGTGTTTGCCGCATGGGAAACTACCCGGTCAGACCACATTTACGACGCTTTATCAAGAATGGGAAATACCAACCAATGGGAACCTTTCAGGCGTTTTTACCATGCCGACGACGTGGCTATCTGTCAGACCTATATCGATCTGTACCGGATAGAGAAAAGACAGGAGATGATCCGTCCGACAATCGATACCATCGGCCTTTTTATTGAAAAGCCCTATCCCACAAGGGGAAAGGTAGATATAATCAAATGGTGGTGGTGCGACGCCCTCTTCATGGGTCCTCCCGTACTGGTCAAACTGGGGGTTACGCTGGATGATCCTTCCTACTTCGCTGCAAACGACAAATACTTTAAAGAGTGTTACGACCTGTTGTACAATAAAGAAGAAAAACTTTTTGCACGCGACCTGAACTATGTGGTGAAGAACGACAGCAGCGACCGTTATGAAGCGAACGGGGAGCGGATTTTCTGGTCGCGCGGCAACGGCTGGGTGATGGGCGGGCTGGTGCGTATCCTTAAAGAGCTCCCGGCCGATTATCCGGAACGCCCTTTTTATGAGGGATTATATAAAGACATGGCCGAAAGGGTCGTGGGGCTTCAGCCGCAAGACGGCCTGTGGAGAGCCAGCCTGCTTGACCCGGACTCTTATCCCGGCGGGGAAGTCAGCGGCTCGGGTTTCTTTTGCTACGCCCTGGCCTGGGGAATCAACAACAAGTTACTTGACAAGGAGACCTACCTTCCGGCGGTACGGAAAGCCTGGGTGGGGTTAACCCGGTGTGTGAACGAGGAAGGCCGGGTAGGATGGGTACAGCCGATAGGGGCAGACCCGCAGAAAAACTTCTCGCCGGACAGCTGGGAAGTGTACGGCACAGGCGCTCTCCTGCTTGCCGGAAGTGAAGTGATCAAATTACCAAAAAGATAATCTACAGACAAGTCAGAAACACCCTGTCATCCTTCGCATCCGGGCTATGAAGCCATCCGGCCCGGGTTGTGCAGGTACACAGTCAGTTCATTTTTTAATTATAATAAATCAATAGAGATGAGAAAAACAATCATGTTATTTGTTTTGTGTATTTTTTCTCTTTCGTTAATCGCGCAACAATTGACGATAAGAGGAAAGGTACTGGATGCTGATGGGAACGCCTTGCCCGGGGTTACCATTCTGGTCGTTGGAACGACAACGGGCACGTCAACCGATATCGATGGTGACTACGTGCTCAATAATGTGGAAGCAGGAAATACCCTGCGTTTCAGCTTCATGGGTTTTGTCACCCAGGAATTCACAGTGGAGACAGGCAAACCGGTAATCAACGTGATCATGCTGGAGGAAACCAGTATGCTGGATGAAGTCACCGTGGTTGCTTTCGGCACGCAGAAAAAGGAAAGCGTGGTCGCATCAATCACCACCGTTTCACCTTCCGACCTGAAAATGCCGACGAGCAACCTTACTACCTCATTTGCCGGACAGATTGCCGGGATGATCTCTTACCAGTCTTCGGGTGAACCGGGTGCGGATAACGCGGATTTTTTTATCCGCGGTGTCACTTCATTTGGTTACAACGTCGATCCCCTCATATTGGTGGACAATATTGAAATATCGAAAACGGAATTAGCCCGTATCCAGCCCGATGACATAGAGAGTTTTTCTATCATGAAAGATGCCGCGGCAACCGCCCTCTATGGAGCAAGAGGCGCCAACGGCGTGATCCTGATAAAAACCAAAGAGGGAAGGGTAGGGCGCGCCCAGTTGAATGTCAGGATCGAGAACAATATTTCACAGCCTACCAAAAAGATCCAACTGGCCGACCCCATAACCTATATGAGAATGCATAATGAAGCATTTATCACCCGCGACCCAAGGGCTCCTCTTTTATATTCAGACGACAAAATAGAGAATACCGAACGGGGTTTGCATCCGCTTTTGTATCCGGTGACCGACTGGCAATCGGAACTGATGAGGGATTATTCTACCAGCCAGCGGGTAAACCTGAATATACGGGGTGGGGGTAATATCGCCCGTTATTATGTAGCCGCGGCGTACACAAAAGATGGCGGCATCCTGAAGGTCGATCCCCGCAATAACTTTAATAATAATATCAACCTGGATATATATACCTTGCGTTCGAACGTGAATATCGACCTTTCCAAAACAACCGAACTGAAGGTAAGCCTCGATGGCACTTTTGAAGACTATAGCGGGCCTCTCAACAGTGGATCGTCGATGTATGGCCTGATCATGAAGAGTAACCCTGTCTTGTTTCCTGCCTACTATCCTATCGATGATGACCATAAATACGTTACCCATACACTCTTCGGCAACGCTGAAGACGGGCAATACCTGAATCCTTATGCCCAAATGGTGCGGGGCTACCGGGAATATAACAAATCCATCATGGGTGCGCAGATCGAGTTAAAGCAGGACATGGGGTTTCTGTTGGACGGGCTAAGTGTCAGGGCTTTATTCAATACCAAGCGGGAAGCGCTCAGCGCGATCTCACGGGCCTACTCTCCCTACTATTATAAACTGGGGGAACACAATTATCTGACCGGCGATTATAAGGTAGAGATCATTAATCCGGATGCCAGCGGGGAGAGCTTGCAGTCGTATGTTGAAATGCCTGCGGTAGTGAATACCACCTACTTTGAATCATCAGCCGTATATGGCAAAAATATTGACGAATCGCACGATATCAATGCACAACTGGTATTCACGATGCGTAACAGGACCGTTCCCGCTACCAACAGTGATGTTTTTACGGTATTGGGATCTCTCCCTTACAGGAACGTAGGGCTTGCCGGAAGGGCTTCGTATGCTTATCAGAGCAAGTACTTTGTGGAAGCCAACTTTGGCTACAATGGCTCCGAGCGTTTTTCAAAACAACACCGTTGGGGTTTCTTCCCCTCTATCAGTGGCGGTTGGATGGTTTCGAACGAGAAATTTTTCACGCCTTTAAAGCATGCGGTAACGCAGTTGAAGTTACGCGGCTCCTACGGGTTGGCGGGTAACGACAATATCAGCGATCAGCGCTTCCTGTATTTGTCGGATGTCAGCCTTACAGGAGGGAGCGGATACACATTCGGTTATGAAGTTGATGGTTATTCACGCCCCGGAATGGTGATAAGAAGGTATGCGGATCCTGAAATTTCGTGGGAAGTATCCTATAAAACAAACCTGGCCATGGAATTGACGCTCTTCAAGGACTTTAATATTATTTGGGAATATTTCACCGAGAATCGGAAGAGTATATTACAGGAGCGCCGTACGATCCCTTATTCAATGGGGTTGTGGGTCAATCCGAACGCGAACCTGGGAGAGGCGAAAGGGAGAGGGACCGACTTTTCCGTTACCCATAACTATATAGGAGGAAAATCGTTCTGGATACAGTCAAGGGTGAACTTCACCTATGCGGTGAGCGAATATACCAAATATGAGGATTATGACTATGACACGGAATGGTGGAAACTGCGGATAGGCAACCCCACTACCCAACAATACGGGTATATTGCCGAAAGGTTATTCATTGACGAAGCGGACGTGGCCAACTCTCCCACGCAGTTCGGCAGCACGCAGGTGATGGCCGGGGATATCAAGTACCGCGACCTGAACGGTGACGGAGTCATTAATGACCGTGACATGGCACCCATCGGGTATCCTACAACACCGGAAATACAGTATGGTTTTGGTTCGTCGATCGGCTATAAATCCTTTGATTTCTCCTTCTTCTTTAACGGAGTCCATCGCCGGTCGTTCTGGATCAATTATAACACTACTTCTCCTTTTTTCAATACTACCGGCGTAGATAACACACCGGGAACCCCTGAAGGGAACAACGCCCTTATGAAGTTTATTGCAGACAGCTACTGGAGCGAAGCCGACCGGAATCCCTATGCGACATGGCCCCGATTAGCGACCGCGCTTAACCAGGTAAGCCATAATAACCACCGCAATACATGGTTTATGCGTGACGGTGCATTTCTCCGGCTGAAATCCGTGGAACTGGGGTATTCCCTTCCCGAAGACCTGGTGTCTAAAGTCAGGGTGAGTAGTTTGCGTATTTATCTTTCCAGTTCCAATTTATTTTCCATCAGTAAATTCAAACTATGGGATGTGGAGATGGCGGGCAATGGATTAGGTTATCCCATTCAACGTACATTCAATGTGGGAATGAATATATCGTTTTAAAAAAATAATAGTATGAAAAATTTAAGATATCCCGTTATAATTTTCTTTTTCAGCTTCATTACGGCATGTAATAACTACCTTGATGTAGTGCCGGATATGATAGCTACCATTGAAGACAATGCCTTTTCGATGCGGTCGCAGGCTGAGAAGTTTTTCTTCATGTGTTATTCCTATCTGCCTATGAGTGGTTCATACAACGATGATCCGGCTTTATTGGGAGGGGATGAGATCTGGTTGGCCACCCAGTATACGGGTGCAAATAACCCTAAAAACCTTGCATTGGGAGCCCAGCGTTCCGACAGTCCGCTTTTCGATTTCTGGAGAGGGATCAACGGAGGGAGAAACCTCTACCGTGGGATCAGTGACTGTAATATTTTCCTTGCCAACATCGACAGGGTGCCCGATATCACGCTGGAAGAACGCAACCGTTGGGTGGCGGAGGTGGAAGTGATCAAAGCGTGGCTGCACTTTTACCTTATACGCATGTATGGACCCATTCCCATAAAAGATGTGAATTTAAGCGTACAGGACGATACCGAGGTGACCCATGTGTTCCGTAACACAATGGATGAATGCGTGGAATATTGTGTCAATAAAATGGATGACGTGCTCAGCAGGAACCACCTGATGATAACCGTGAATGATCAGGCGACCGAATTGGGGCGGATTACCAAGGGGGTGGCATTGACGATGAAAGCCAAAATGCTGGTGACATTCGCCAGTCCCCTGTTCAACGGCAATACCGATTATGCGGGATTGACAGACCGTAGGGGGATCGAAATATTCAACCCGAATAAGACGGAAGAGGAAAAAACCGCCTTATGGATAAAGGCCGCCGGGGCCTGCAAGGAAGCAATCGATTTCTTTACAGAGATCGGACAAAGTGAATTGTACCGGTATACCGGAACCCAGTTCGGGAATATCTCGGAGCAGACCCGCCTTAAGCTAAGTATCAGGGGATCATTGGTAGAACGGTGGAATGATGATGTCATCTGGGCCGATTCACGTAGTTGGCCCCAGGCATACCAGCTTCAGGCCTATCCCCGTGACTTTAATGCCACGCAGGCAAACTCGCAGACCACAAACAGGAATAATTTTGCAGTTCCCTTAAAGATCGTCGATCAGTTTTATACGAAGAATGGAGTACCTGTCAGGGAAGACAAGACATGGGATTATAACAGCCGGTTTACTCCAAAGATAGCCGGGACAGACCAGCTCTATTACCTGCAGGTAGGGGAGGCTACGGCCGGTATGTTTTTTGACCGGGAACCCAGGCTCTACGCCAGTATAGGTTTCGACCGCGGGATATGGTTCGGGCAGGGTAATTCCAGTGAAACCGGCCAGGCTCCGCATGCGCGTTCCGGCGAATACTCAGGGAACCAGATCTCCCATTCATGGAATGTAACCGGAATGTGGCCGAAAAAAGTACTGCATTGGCTCACTGTTTGCTCGGGTACTACCACGGTTACATACACCCGTTATCCTTTTCCTGTTTTCCGCCTGCCCGAACTTTACCTGATGTATGCCGAAGCGCTGAACGAAGCATATAACACGCAGGAAGCAAGGAATGAAGCTATATATTATATCGATCTGGTACGCGACAGGGCGGGATTAAAAGGGGTAGAGGAATCCTGGACCAATTATTCAAATGACCCCACCAGGTATCAAAGACAAAATGGATTGCGGGACATTGTGAGACAGGAGAAATTGATCGAATTCGTATTTGAAGGCCATCGGTTTTGGGATCTGCGCCGCTGGAAAATGGCGATGGATGAGTATAATAAACCCATTACAGGATGGAATTTGGAAGCCTCCGACCCGGCACTGTATTACAGGGAGACATGGATTTATACACGTAATTTTACCCCGAGGGACTATTTCTGGCCTGTTTCGGATGAAGAGATCTTACGAAATAAAAATACACTTCAGAATTATGGTTGGTAATAATTTAATTTTTTGGATGATGAAACAGCTTAAAATAGTATTTTCTATAGCTTTTATTTTCTTTTATGCCTGTGGGGAGGACCAGTTGAACAATCCCACCGGAAGCACTGAAATACCCCGGCAGGTTACGGTAAAAGAGGTGGTAAATTTCAACGGCGCTTCCATTATATACTACGACCGTCCAAACGACGAAAACCTACAGTACGTAAAAGCGGTCTGGACTACGGATGATGGAATTGAATATAACCAGACGGCATCCTTTTATACGGACTCGTTGTTGGTGGACGGATTCGGTGAAGAGGGGAGCTATACGGTGAAACTGTATTCGGTGAGCCATGGACAGACCTATTCCGAACCGGTGGAGGTGACGGTAAACCCGACACGCCCTCCCTACATGGTCGTACATGATAACCTCCAGATATTGCCCACTTTCATGGGTATCCGTGTTACGGCGGAAAATGAGACAGGGGCAAAGCTTGCATTCCGCACGTTTAAACAGGATCAGGCAACAAATGAATGGGTAGAAGTAGGTACCCACTACACCGTGAATCCGAATGTGGAATATTTCAACCGCGGGCATGAGCCCGATATCGAGCAGAATTTCCGTGTGCAGGTACGTGACAAATGGGGCCACTGGTCGCCTCCGAAAGATGTTGTCTGCGCTCCATGGTTTGAAATGGAGTTGCCGAAAGATATCTTTAACGAAATCGCCCTTTGTAACTTATCGGGTGACGGTTCATATGTCCCGGATCAAACCGGTTACGCTTTACCCTCGAACTTCTGGGGACATAAAATGCACTCGTGGTCAGGCTCCGCCGTGTCATTCGACAGGCTTTATGACGGTGTAATCGGTGCCAGCGGGGAATGCTACCATACAAAACCGTTAGCACCCTTTCCCCAGCATTTCACCATTGACCTCGGGGCCCAGTATAACCTCAGCCGTTTCCTGTTGTGGCCACGTAACGACGCATCAAACCAGTTCCGCGGCGGACACCCCCAGATCGTCCGGATTTATGGGGCATCGTACAACGGCGACAGTCCGAGTGAATTGGTGGATGATATCAACGACGAAGAGGCATGGCTTGACCTGGGACTGTTTTATCTTTCAAGGGCCGATGGTTCGTTCGACCCCTACCCGGGCACTAACGACCGTACTGCCGAAGATAATGAAATACTCGCAAACGGGCATGAGATGACACTGAATGCCATCGACCAACCGGTACGCTATGTACGCGTGCAGGTAATCAAGACTTTTGCTACAAGTCTTCACGCCGGATCGGTGCAGATAGGTGAAATCAGCTTTTTCGGTGCAAACTAATCATGTACTACCCAATAATATCAGCATATAATGAAACGAGCAAAAAAATTGTTTTCACCAGGGAACATGATTATTGCGAGTTCCATACACCGACAAGAAAAAAAATAAAATAATCGTATGAAACATAAAATACCTTTTTTTATCATCTCAGTCATCTGTTTGCTTTATTCATGTAGTCCCATGGATTACAAATACAGTGACTTTATTAAAGACGGGCCGATCACTTACCTCACCAAACTGGATGAATCTGAGGTGAAAGGAATCGGCGGACGTAACCGCATACGAATTGTAATTCCGGAACTGGACGATCCCCGTGCATCGAAGGTTGAAATATACTGGATGAATAAACAGGAACACCTTGTTGAGTCCCTCAATGAGTCCGGAGAGACGAACGTGTATATCGATGATCTCGTGGAAGCATCATACATATTTGAACTTTCAGTATTGGATGATAAAGGCAATAGTTCCATACCGGTAGCCATTACCGCGACATCATACGGCGTAATATGGGAATCCCTTTTACAAAACCGGCTGATCGCATCTCAGGAGAGGGAAGGAGATGATTTCAAAATCACGTATGATGTGAATATAGATGAAAGACTGTTGGGAACTGAGTTTGAATGGAAACAAGATGGAGAAGGAACTTCTTTTACCCAGTTCATTGATTCGGCACAGACTACCGGTTACCTGGAGGATTTTAAAGCAAGTTCATTCCGGTACCGTTCTGTTTACCTGCCGGAGCCCGGTAGCGAAGATTTGTTCTACTCTTCCTGGGAGTATTACATGGAAGTTCCCGGTATCCAGGAGGTAGAGTTTGATAAAGGGACCACTACCTTTACATTGCCGCAACCAAATGATGGTTTCTGGGTTGGATATGAGTTTATCTGGACAGACAAAACGTCAGGGCAATCAAGGTCGCAGGTAACCAATACAAACACTATTACTTTGCAGGATTATAATGGCATGGCTGTAATCTACAGGGCGCTGTATGAGTTTGATGATGTCGCGGTATCTTCCGAAGGAATTGAATTTTCCACCGTCCGATACGTCGATCTGGACAGGAGCAATTGGTATGCAGCGCCTGAAACCCGGATTTCAGACGGCGCCCCGCTCAATAATAACAGTGAAGCCCAGGTGAATGAGAAAAATAAATCAACATTCCTTTCCCACCTGTTATTTTATGCCGCATCAGGTACAGATGCCCAAATATCTCCCTGGGCGCACTTCGATGGCAATGAAAATACATATCTGTCGATGATAAAAGGGTACGGGAAGACTTACCTGGATAACCGCAACAAAACCGGTGTTCTGCATAGCTTTGGCGGTGTCTCAAGCGATGGTAACGACCTCTATTTTATTATCGACCTCGGTAAAGAAGAGTCGTTCAATTATTTTAGAATGGTCTATCGGGGAGGACAAGGTAATGGGAATTTGAAGCCCCAAAAGGTGAGTTTTTTCGGGAGTAACGATCCGGATTGTATAACCGACATGAGCAAGTGGTCTGTCATACAGGAAAGTGTGAGTTTGCCGGGAAGTGATCTGGCGTCCAACAGTTCAGATCCCAACCATCCCGGCAGGGTGACGGGAAATGTCACCATACCCGAGAGCAGTTACCGCTTCTTCATGTTGAGGTATGATGAATGGACCGAAGCTTCAAACTCGGTAGCGGTAGCTGAATTTTATCTGGGAATGTTTTATTAGCATTGTTAAGTAAGTCAAGATGTGTAAAACAAAGGGATAATATTTAATACACAATTTATTCTTCCAACTAAAAACAGAGATAGTTGCCGACCCGGATCGGCAACTATCTCTTAATTTTTTGTATTTTTGTCTTACTGATCCGTGATAATTATTCAGGAGTAGTCCTGATAGATATAAAGAGTGTCCTTTTAAATCAATTGACAATATGAAACAAGCATGAACATCATTACAGCCAAGATGATGATTAAAAGCGAGTTCCATATGATACCTTTGAAAATAAATAATTTCAATCATATGAAAACGCATTTGTGTGAAAAAACGTTCCTGTCTTTCTTTTTAGCTGGTTTATCGTTTTTCTTTTTTATCTCCTGTTCCGGTAGTCGGGAAAGGGAAGTTTCGAAAAATAATCGGCTTGACAAAGAGATTTTCAAGAACCCCGGCAAAGACCATTATCCGGAGACATGGTTTCATTTTATCGGAGGCAACGTGTCGAAGGAAGGTATAACAGCCGACCTGGAAGCCATTGCTGCTGCCGGCATCTCGGGTATCCAACTGTTCCACGGGCAATTCGGAGGAGAATGGCCGGGCGTGTCCCCACAGATCAAGGCATTGAGTGAATCGTGGGATGGCCTTATCGTCTGGACAGCCGAAGAGTGCAAGCGGTTGGACCTTAATTTCACCATGCAGAATTGCCCTGGCTGGTCTTACGCAGGAGGGCCATGGATAGAACCGGAGAATTCCATGCGGCACCTGGTACGTTCCCGTACCGACATACACGGCGGTCAAATGGTAAATATCCCATTGGAAATACCTCAACCCAGTGAAGAGGAGTGGCGCAATTATAAAGATCTTTTTGTGATCGCGTTCCCTACACCGGAAGGGGACACGGGCACCCGGTTAATTCCCTCCGCCATACACAGTAATCGCACTGATCTGCCGTGGGAAGAATGTCTGGTGGGACAAAAGAGACTGGTATTGTCGCCTTCTGTGTCCGAACCGACAACCATTGATGTGGAGTTTGGCGAAGAGACAACCGTCCGCACGGTGGAATTTCCACCGGTAAACTCATTTTCTCATGCATGGAGCTATTCACCGGATATCACGGTCACCGTTTATGCCGAAACCGGTGGTGGAATGAAACAGATTGCCCGTCTGGACATGCCGCCGGGAAGCTGGCAGGATGACCAGCCTATTTCTATAGCCTGTGAGGAAACAACAGCACGAACCTACCGTATAGAGATCTCCAACCTGCACGACATGGCGATATCATATATCAACTTTTACTCTGCTGCCCGGCAACAGAACTGGGAGTCGGAAGCGGCCTGGACATTAAGGAGGATTGTCAGGGAAGATTATCCCCGGCAATCCCCGGTCGCCTGGGTCGATCCTTCCACAATTGCAGATATCACGGAAAAGATGGATCCTTCAGGAGTATTATCATGGGACGCCCCCGAAGGGAAATGGACTGTCCTGCGGATAGGGCATGTGAATACCGGGATGAAGAACGGCCCGGCTCCTCCGGAAGCTACCGGGTGGGAATCCAACAAGCTCGACACCTCAGGAGCCAGGGCGAACTTCGAGGGTTATATAGGCCGGTTGCTGGCCGACAACAGCAGCCTGAAAGACGGGCTACTGAACGGCATGCTGATCGATAGCTGGGAGTGCAGGACCCAGACGTGGACGGCAGGCTTAGACAACATCTTCCGGGAAAAATGGGATTACTCCCTGTTCTCCATGTTTCCCGCCATCTTCGGATATGTGGTCGAAGATCCGGAGACCACAGCCCGCTTCCTGCGGGACTGGCGGGTCACCTTAAACGACCTGCTGGTGAAGAATTTCTTTGGTGAGATGGGTCGCATTGCACAGGAAAACGGATTGAAGCTCTCATTTGAAACGGCATCCGGAGATATTTTCCCCGGAGACATACTCGAATATTACAAGTACGCGGATGTGCCGATGTGTGAATTCTGGCATCCACGGCAGGATTCTTATGTCGGCAGCATCGAATTCAAGCCGGTAAAACCGTGTGTATCGGCAAGCCGTGTATACGGAAAGGGAAGGACCGCCGCCGAGGCATTCACTTCCTTTGACCTGTCGTGGAACGAACATCCCGGTTTCCTGAAAGACCGGGCGGACGAACACCTGGCACGGGGTGTGACCCACATGGTGTTCCATACCTACACCCACAATCCCCGTACCGATTTTCTGCCTCCGGGCACCTCCTTCGGTTCCGGCATAGGAACTCCTTTCCTGCGTTTACAAACCTGGTGGGAGCATATGCCGCACTTTACCGGTTACCTGGCAAGGTGTAACTACATGCTTGAAAGCGGGAATCCGGTATCGGACGTACTGATGTACCTGGGAGACGAGCAGAACCATAAACCGCAGCAATCTCTTGATTTTCCGGAAGGCTATGCGTACGACTACTGTAATCCGGACGTATTGCTGAACCGCCTGTCGGTCAGGAACGGGCAATTGCTGACACCCGAAGGGATTGCATACCGCATCTTATGGTTGTATGACTGCAAAAGGATGTTACCCGAAACGCTGGAGAAGATACTTTCCTTTGCGCAGCAGGGAGTAATAGTCGTAGGAGAACCACCCGCAGGCATCGCGACACTGAGTGGGGGAGAAGCGGAAGAAACCCGTTTCCAAAAGGCGGTCGAAGCTCTCTGGGGAGACGGCAGCCAGAGTGTTCGTAAAGTCGGGAAAGGGAAAGTCTATACCGGCAATGTCGAGTCGGCCCTGACGTCCGAAAAAATTCAACCGGATATTGACGTCAGGTTTTCCGATGTCCGCTGGTTGCACCGCAAGACAGACGATTGCGACTTTTATTTTCTATCCGCTCCGGAAGGAAAAGGGTACCAGGGTACTATTTCATTCCGCAGTAAGGGCAATGCCGGGATATGGGACCCGCTGACGGGTGAAACCCGGGGTGTGGCATCCAGGCTGACGGAAGAAGGATATACGCAAGTAGAGATGGATCTTCCGGCAGGCACATCCTGCTTTGTAGTGTTCCGGGAAAGTAACGTCTCCCAACCGGAAGAACTTCTCCCTGCCGCCGAAAAGCTGCTCTCCGTTACCGAAGAAATAGAAATCCAGGATGGCTGGGAAGTCTCTTTCCCTGCCGGATGGGGGATAGGGGGGTCACCCGTTAAAATCGACCGGTTAACGGCATGGAAAGATATTCCGTCACTAAGCATGGAGGGTAAAGCCTTTTCGGGTACGGCTGTTTATCTTACAACTTTTCAGATAGATAATACAGCGGATAAAGTACAGTATTTGCTTGACCTGGGACAGGTGGAGATGATTGCCAAAGTCACTCTGAACGGATCGGAGGTAGCCACCAAATGGACTTATCCCTATCAGATGGATATTACCGAATACCTGCAACCGGGTGAAAACAGGCTGGAAGTAGCCGTGACCAGCACCTGGTTCAACCGGCTTGCCTATGATGCCGGTTTACCTGAACAAGATAGAAAAACCTGGACAATCAATGGTCCGAAAGCAGGATCACCCCTAAAGGATTACGGGTTATTGGGTCCGGTATTTATCTCTCGAATTTCACTTATTACTCATTGCTGAGTGTTATTTCTAAACGCTCAATCATATTGTCTGTTATCTCCAGATGGTAATCCAGCGCGACCGGGCTTCCATCAAAATCCCCTGAAATTACGGCTGTCAGAATACCTCCTGAATCGGTTCCTGAATATTCAGTGGGCACCATGGTTATTTTGAATTGTTGATTGGCGTCTTCAATCCAGTCCTTTATTGCCTTCTTACCCTTATACTCCCTTTCTTCGTCGATGACATGTGCTTTTTCTGAAAAACAATCGGCATAAGCATCGCTGTCATAATTTTTTTGTGCTGTTAATAAGTCTGATACGACTTCCGGTAATTTTAAATCCATTGTTCTTTATTTTTAGTTATTAAACCACCACCCCCAAAGGAGGTGGATTTTTAAAATGAGTTGATTAGTGGGAGGATTAAATCCTTGGCCCCACACGTTAGTCTTTTGGTGCAAAATTAGGGGATATGCCGGGTTCATACAAGTACGGAAAAATGAATCGGATAGGGATAAATTTCTCCCCTATTGTGCAATTTTGAATATATGGGTATATTTGTCCCTATGTATGAAAGAAAGATACCGTTAAGTCTGAATTGCGGCCTTGACCTGATTGGTGAAGTCCTTTACGGCAAGTGGAAAATCCGCTTATTGTGGTTTATCCATGAGGGACATAAACGCCCAAGTGAATTACAACGCAAGATTCCCGATGCTTCCCGCAGGGTCCTGAACATGCAGTTGAAAGAAATGGAAGAACACGAATTGATTACAAAAAAGATTTATCCGGTAGTTCCTCCAAAAGTAGAATATAGTCTGACTGAGTTTGGAGAAACGTTGATCCCAGTTATTTCGGTATTGGGTCAATGGGGAGATGAGCACCAGGAACGTTTACGGCAACTCATCCTGAAGCGATCAGGGCAAATAACGGGTTGATTAAAAGCTGTTTAATCCGTTTCACGTTTTTTGTTTTTTCTACCTTAAGTCAGAGAGAGTAATATCAGCTTGTTTGACGTAGAAGTTGATTTCCAGGTTATTGTCGGATCTCAATATTTTAAAATAGTGACTCCAACTTAAAACGTTAGACAGTGTCTCACTTTTTGGAAAAGTTAGATATAACTTTCCTATATGTACCATAACGTCCTGTTTTTGCCTGTAGACTGATAATGTTTGCTTTTTCCATCAAGTCTTTTACGCTGACTCTAAAACTATTCAGGCACGCCTGACTTTTAATTATGTCGAATTCGACATAATTAAAATCGGGATTATACATGCTTTCCCAAATACCAATGTATTCTAAGGTATTGCGATTGCGTAACCAACTGGTAACAAAAGAATGGCAATAAGAGGAATCGCTCACAAATGGTTAGTCTCAACAAATATAAATTTTCCCTGGCCACTTCTATCTTATACTTTAAGTAGAACACAGCCTGACGGAGTTAGGATATTTTCAGCTTTTTTCTATTTCAGTACTTTACGACTTTCTATGTCCTGTTTTCAAAAAATAATGTAATTAATACAATGACAGTGAGGTTTATATAGTTAAAATAAAGCGTAAACGTACCCTTCATCTAATGTATCCAAGGCAAAGAATAATATCCTTGAATGGGTGTACAGGAAGGAGATTCCTGAGCAGCTTTTGCAGACGAGGAACTCGGAAACAGGGGTTGTTCGTTTCTCAAATCCGGAACTTACAGCGATGGATCTGATACAATACGAACAACATATAGGCGGACTATCCAGGGCTGCAACCGTTTTGGAAGAACTGGCGGAACAAACCGATTTCTCAACGGCATCGGAAGGATTATTCAACTACACATCTGTGGCTGCAATACAACGATTGGGATTTATATTGGAGAGTATCCTGGAAGGAAAACAACAGGCAGATGTGTTATACGAACAGTTACGTATATATGGGAGGAAGCTGAATTATATCCCGTTGAGTACGCGCTCCAACAGGGTAAGTTGGGATAAAGATACCCGCTGGAAAATAAATGTAAATACTGAAATAGAAACGGACAATATATGATAAACAGGGCATCCATCACCCAATGGCGGGCACTAGCTCCCTGGAATACCAACGAACAGGTAGAACAGGATTTGATAATATGCCGTGCATTGGTAGCCATTTTCAGTGATGAGTTTTTAGCAAGCCGGTTGTACCCATCCGGTTGAAAATTGAAATCAACTGTTTCGAACACTTTAACGAGTTGGGATTGGTCAAATTCCCTTTTTCTATGGAAAACAGTTGGTTTTCGGGAAATAGCGAATTGACTACCTATGTATTAGAAGAATTATTGGGAACAAAACTCCGTGCATTGTACCAGCGAAAAAAAGGCCGTGACCTGTTCGACTTGTATAAAGCGCTGACTTTGGCAGACGTTGATATTGATTTGATTATTCGTTGTTATAAGCGCTACATGAAATTTACGGTACCTAAGCTTCCCACTCATAAGCAATTTGTCCAAAATATGGAGAATAAGATGGATGATCCCGGATTTTGGGGGATATGGAAAACCTGACGCATTCCGATGAAACATATGATATGCAAAAAGCGTACCGTATAGTAAGAGAGAGAATTATTGATAGATTGATAGATTGATAGATTGAACAACACCCGTATTCCCATTTTTTACAAGTAACTCTTTTTATCTACCACTCAATTATGATTAAAAATATCAACCTTGTAAAAATCGACCGGAAATTTGTTCAACAATAATTGGGTAAAATCGTTTAGTGGATGTTATATTTATGTGAACATTTGATATTGTATCGATAAAGGAACAGGACGGTCAATGATTGGGCATCTGTAACTTTATTCGATATAAACGCTATTGAATTGTTGAAAGTATGGACAAAAAGATTGATATTTCGTTGCTGGATTTAGGTGTCGTGGTAGAAGGACAGGATATTCCCGACGCACTCAAAGAAATCGTGCACACTGCACAACATATTGAATCGCTCGGGTATAAAAGGATCTGGATAGCCGAACATCATAATACGGTGACTGCTTCTACTGCTGCCACAGCAGTTTTAATAGGTCATATTGCTGAAAAGACAACTACCCTGAGAGTCGGGGCAGGGGGGATTATGCTTCCCAACCACACTCCTTTGGCAATCGCTGAACAGTTTGGAACATTGGATATTTTATATCCGGGCAGGATTGATTTGGGATTGGGGCGGGCCCCGGGCACAGACCCGGCAACAGCCGCCGCCCTGAGGCGGAATAACTTATCTACGACCCATCATTTTCCAGAAGATATTCAAGCGTTGCAACACTATTTCAGTAAAGAAAACAGTCGTGCAAAGGTACGTGCTTTGCCGGGTGAAGGACGGGATGTACCTCTTTGGATACTCGGTTCCAGTACCGACAGTGCGTATCTTGCAGCCGAATTGGGTCTGGCGTACGTGTTTGCTTCGCACTTTGCACCGTCATCGTTATTCACGGCAATCGATATTTATAGAAGCCATTTCAAGCCTTCGGCATATCATGCCAAACCTTACCTTATGGTTGGTGCGAATGTAATTGTAGCTGACACAAACGAAGACGCTACTTTCCTGAAAACAAGCCTGCAACAGTTTATATTTGGTCTTGTCACCAGGAATCCGACCAGGTTGTCCCCGCCGGTGAAAGATTTGTCCCCGGCTTTTTCCCGCCCGGAAGTGAAACAGGCTTTGTACAGTATGATGGCCTGCACATTTTATGGCGATAAAGAGAAAGTAAGGACCCAAATAAAAGATTTTATAGAAAAGACCGGCGCCGACGAGTTATTCATTACGAACTATATATATGACAAGACAGCCCGTTTTAAATCACTGGAATTGTTAGCGGAAGCTATGGAGTTAAAATAATTGAGGTAACGGTTTGGCTTCAACTCGTATGCCACACACAAAAAACGAAGGCCGGAAAATGATAGTGTATTACATGATTCATCTCGGGATATCCAGGCCCTAGGCTGCCAGATCGGTCACCAGATAATGTAAACTTTCGTTCCTGAACCGGTAGGGGACAATAACAGTACTTCTGCTTTCATAGCACAAAACTAAGGTATTATAGCTCATGGTTTTTCTCTTCCTATCTTTTTGCGATATGGCAGAGACAGGGAATTTTCATACTTTACCGGTAATATCATATATCTCTTTGATTTTCGCAAGCTCCCCTTCAAAATCAAAATGCAGATCATGAAGCCGGGCGTCTTTGATATCGAATACCCATCCGGCTACTTTCGGATATCCGTTCTTGTAATATGACTTTTGTACTTCTGCCATTTTTAATACATTACGGCACTGTTCATAGATATTGATTTCAACAAAACGACGATATCTCTCTTCCGTATCTTCAATGGCATTGAGCTCTGTTTTATGGAGACGATAGACATCACGTATACTACGCAGCCAGGGATTAAGGATTCCATAGTCTAAATTTCCCATGGCAGCTTGTATGCCTCCGCATCCGTAATGGCCGCAAATAATGATATATTTAACCTTGAGATGTTCCACTCCATAGTTAATGACCGAAAGAGCGCTCAAATCAATGGCATTCACCATATTGGCAATATTACGGTGAATAAAGACCTCTCCGGGCTTTAATCCCATCACCTGATTCGGATGCACCCTGCTGTCTGAACAACCGATATACAGAAAATCAGGATGTTGCTCTGCTGCCAGTAGCTCGAATAATTCGGGATTATCTACCTTATTCTTTTCTATCCACTTTCTATTGGCTTCAAATATTTGGTCATACTTTTCCTGATCAGACATATCAATGAATTTTAAATAATACGCGTTTTGTGGGCTCACTTATCGAAAACATTCCATGCAGACTTGTCCTCTTTCCGCATTACTTAACAAAATAGCTGTATTATTTGTTGCGGGCTATGTAGTAATAGAGGCTTAAATCTTCGGATCACAAAATCACTTCAAAGCTAATGAGCCTCTTAACTTGGTTAACTAATAATTACGGACGGAGTTATACTGTAAAAGCCGGACTGATCCCCGGCTTTTTTTAATTCGTCTAAACTTTTACAATTTAAGGTTCATCTGGTTGTTCTCCTATTCCGCCTTTCGGTTTCCATTGATCTATATTGTCATAAAAACCATAATAAAGTCCATCTATACACCCTTGAAAATAATTATGTTTATCAGGATAGAGTTGTTGTAATCTGCCTAAATCATTACGCACATTATTATAGCTTCCATAATCTGGCCTTATTCTTTCCATAAGAATAATTTTTCCATCTACGATCATAGGAGACACTTCTACCAAGTCCCATGTTGCGTACATTTTCCCTCTTTCATAATGGGCATCATACCCATCTTGATAAGAATACTGAGAGAAAGCATTAAAAGTGAAGTAAAAAGTTAAAGACAATAAGATAACAATTTTTTTCATAATTATTAATTTAAAAACAAAGTATATTTCACGTTTGGTTATTTAGTGAGATATTGCTATTATATTTTGCGAATTTAAACATAAAATCCAATATATCCAAAAAAACATTATAGCTTTTCTTTTAGTTGTTTTCCAAATATCGTTAGACGGTATTTTTGTAGTAGACTATTCGTCTATCTTGTATTTCCTGCCTATCCATTTCTTTGTCTAAAGCTTTGAATCCATATTCTCTACCGCCACATCAAATAATCCCATACAAGAAGGCATGAAATTATTTTTCAGACGGTCTTTTATTTTAAGCATATCTCCGTCAATATCAGGAACACCGACAACATTCCCTTTTTTGTCAATCCCGATATAAATAACACCACCTTCTTTATAATTCAGAAAAGCAACAGCTTCTTTTTCTAAATTGTTAGTAAGTTGTTGTTTATATTCTATACGGTTGGTCTCTGGATTCATGTTTCTATTTATTATTAGATTTAGTCATAGATTCCAATTCCTCTTGCTATTTTAACGGTTCAAAGGTCTTGATGATTATGTGCATCATCTGCTGATCGCCCACAGAGCTTAATCTCGTTTTGCATTAAAAACTAACAACAACAAAGTTATGAAAAAGAAACAGAAAAATAAGGGTGAAGAAAGCGGTTGAAAAACTCAATATCTGAACCCGTGTGTGAATTGTGCATTACTTAATAAAAAAACACCTACCGGAATACCGATAAGTGTTTTATTTTTGAAGTGGGCGTTGACGGATTCGAACCGCCGACCCTCTGCTTGTAAGGCAGATTTTATTTTGCCGTATCGAGCTGTTTTATAGCCGCTTATGCGGGACTGGTTTTTTATTTCAAAGATATTTCAAAGAGCGGGCGATTTTGTCGCCTTTTTTTGTTCCGTTTTTTCGTGATGGAGTAGGGCGACTTCCTGTTCCAGGGCGTTCACTTTTTTACTCAATTCTTCGATCTTTTTTCGCTGAAGAGTGATAATTTTGTCTTTATCTTCCATCTTAGTTAATCTTACTGAGCACCCAAACCCCATCTTCATACCCGTAATCCATCGTGAGGGTATTTCTGTTGTTGAAGAATTTACCGGATGCATATACGCCGGTTGACTGGATCAGTGTTACATTGTCGCCATCGATAGTGTACCTGACTTCATAATCTATTGAACCGCCGTCAACTTTCACATAAAAATGATCTACACATTTTCCGTCCGGCTTGAAGGCAAGCATTCTCCTCACACCATCCTCATTCTCGCCTGAATAGTTCACATAATCAAGCGTTTCCCCGCCATCATCTTTAGAGCATGATACAACAATGAGGGGAAACAGAATCAAAAACAGGAAAACAATCCTTTTCATTATTCGTCTATTTTATTTTGTCTCATTAATCTTCTGCCTTCAAAATCGCTATTACGGAGCGGAGCTCTGAAGTTCAAATGCCCATATTCCTTTTCATACTCTATCCGGTTTGATTCAACGAGTATAAAGTCCAGGATCCTGTCAGTATCTTCCGGATTGAATACCTCATCTTTGATTCGATCAATCAATGTCTCATCGAAATAAGCCGGGGCGATACGTGATAAATAACCTTCTGACAAGCATAGCCATTTCACATGAGCCTGCTGTAAAGCATAAAATATCCTTGTCTTATCTTCGTGCCCGTGCAAATCGAAACCATCATAGCCAAATGTACTATCTACCCAATCAACCGACTTCCAGAACATTAGGTTGAAATAATCCCATTTCTCAAAAAGTTCTTTGATGGATATATGTATCGTATGCAGGTCGTTTTCAAATGTATGTTCACTGAATTTATTAGCAAGTTTTTCGACAAGCGGATAATTCTTTGATTTGGACTTATGAAATTTCAACGTGAACATACATCTTTATTTATATAAAGGCCTCTTAACTCCGAAAACTAACTTACATCTGCACATGCAGCATCCTCCCCGGGGGCAACACTTTTTTCCCCTTGTTCAATTTGAACTTTTAGCCTTTCATTTTCCCTAATCAACTCCTCAATCTTATCATCCCTTTCTTTCAGATAATTTATTATCTGGGATGTTTCATTTGAGATATTATCAAAAAAGATGCTGGGAGAGACATCGAGAGTTTCAGCAATAGAAACTAATGTTTCTATTTTGGTCGAATTATTTCTAATGAGTTTATTTAACGCCTGATAGCTAATACCGGCGCGCTCTGCAAGAACCCCGAGCTGTATTCCCTTTTCCCTTGCCAGGACTTCGATTTTGCTCAAATCGACCATATTAATATTATTTAACTACAAAATATCAACTAAAAGTTTCATATCAGAAACTAATAGTATATATTTGCAACATCAAAAGTTTTAAAAACGCAAATGCGTGGATGAAACAGAGATATTAATACACTGAATAAGAGGGTGGTATCACCGACGGCAAATCAATAGATAGCCACCCTCTACTTTCAATAACTATTTAAAACAGAAACAACTAATTACAATCAGTCGTAACTATTTAAAACATTGCAAAGATGGACAAAAAAAACAAGAAACACAAGATTGAAAAGAGCAATCTTGCAAATTTACCACTCAAAGAGTATTACGCTACTCTTCCCGCCGCTTCTCGAAAAATACCCAAATCACCACGAGATGAATTTATGGCCGAGATTATGGCTGTGACCGGACGTTCGCACTGGGCGGTGCGCCAATGGTGTTTAGGGAACATAGTACCACCGCTTCACGTGCAGGATAAAATGGCAGATCACTTTGGGACTACCCCCGAAACTCTTTTCCCGAAGGCCGTATGAAAAACAAGGAATTCTACATCACGCCTACCGGCGGCATAATGATCCATGACGATAACGGAGTGCACGAACTCACGCAAAAGGATCGTGAGTTCATTTCCAAAATGATGGTAAGGATCGGTGACTTCTATCCAGAGGCGCTTTCCGCTCTATCAAAGGAATATGACTGTCGCCGCTTCAATGTGCCCTACTATGAATATTCGATTGTAAGCCGGTTTATCCGGTGCAATTGGGGCCGCTATGACAGCGTGATTGATGTCGATCAATTCGGTTACTTCAATTTCGAAGAAGTTGAATGCCCGTTGCGTGGTTCAGGTGACTGCAAACTTGACGGCATAGTATGCCGGCCGAAATTCAACTCGAAGTTGTCGGATCGTGAACTCGAAGTAATGCGCAATTACTACGATAATTTGACCGCCGAACAGGTAGCGGACAGGATGTGCATTTCGATTGAAACGGTGCGTACCCACAAGCGCAACGCTTTCAAACGGACCGGTACCCGGTCACTCGCTGAATTCTTTCTCTATGCAAAGAACAATAACCTATTTAATGACTGACAACATGAAGATAGTAGTAACAAAAGCAGTATGCGAACTTATCAATGGCGACCGTAAAGTAATCAACGATAAAGTTGTCGTGGCAACCGACCTCGAAAGTTACAGGAAGCAGATATTCAAGGTTACGCCCAATTGCCGGACTGTTCGCTTCACCTACGAAGAATTACCCGATTAACAACTCCAATAATTAACAACAGCCCGGCCAAAGCGTTGGCGGGTGTTAAGCAACATAAAATCCAACTCGCTTTATAAACTCGAATATTAACCGTTGTGGATTATGGAAGATAGAATAATCGAAACAATCGTATCGAAATCAATTGAGATAGGGGTGTTCAATACCCTCAACCGGTTAGGCATCACCCACGAAATTGTAACGGAATCACAGGCGAAAAAACAATACGGAAAACGCCTGATAGATCAATGGCGCCGCAAACGCTGGATCGTCGGTTATCCGACAGGGAACCCGAAACGCGGCAAAGTGTATTTCAAACGCACTGAATTAGAAACTGCAAGCCGGATGCTCGATATACAAAACATCATACCGGCAAATAAAATATTCAAATAACTAACTATTTAAAACAAGGCAATTTATGAAATCTCCATTTTATAAGATTTTTCATATTCTCAATACAACTGTGGTTATTAGTAGCTATGGCATTTGCGCCGTATGCAGGCAAAGAGTATTATTTAAAATTCAATTAAAACGGACAACAAAATGAAAACAATCAGAGCAATTTTCACAAAAGAAAAACAAGCCGAGCCAACCGGCCGGGCGTATTCATTCAATACCGAATTGGATGTACAGGTCGGCGATCTTATAGCATCAAACGACTACAAAGGGAAATATCTACAGGTAGTCAAGATCGAGGATGATGTTTACCATCACTTTTCTTTCAAGAATGGTGAATTGAGAAAATCTCCGGGATTGGGTTACGGACAAATCAAAACTTTGACCGATGCGGTGATTACGGAAGTTGAGCCTGAATTTGACGGTTTTTAAAATTCAAAGCGATGAAAGAATTCAAAGGAGCAAAAGGGCCGTGGAAACTCGAATCATCATTCGTGGGCTCAGAGATAATAAATGTGCGATCATCTGATGACATGCCGGTGTGCAGTGCTTATGGCTGCGGAGGGCGTCATTATGACATTGATGCCGCAACCCGCAATGCTCAACTTATATCTGCCGCACCTGAAATATTTGAGTCCTTGCAGGAATTTGTATCGAGAGATGAGAAGAGGCTGCAGAGAGCGGCAAAATGGTTTCTTCCCAAGCGATGGTTCAGGAAAACGTATGCTGCTGTCGAGAAAGGCCGGAAAGCGATCAATAAAGCATTACAGCCATGAAAAAGATCATTGATAAATGGTATGCCTTCACCGATAAGCTATTCGAGGAAAAGGCCAATAACATCATCTGTGTCGCTCTGCTTATTGTGGCATTGGCACTGATAGCGATACAGGCAATCAGAGGTATCGGTTACATACTAATCGCAAATTAAATCACATTTCAATAACTATTTAGAACAAAACAATTATGAGTACAGCAATTCAAATCAGGGTTGAAGAAATCAACGCCCTGGAACCGGCGAAAATCGTCGAAAGCCCAAAAGTTGAACAGAAGTTCATTCAAATGTACAATGCCATCCATGGTACCGACAAAGGTGTTCAGATGTACCAGAAAGAAGTTTTCAATTTCCAAAAAGTTTTACAGGAAAATCCGGCTTTACAGGAATGCAGCAAGATGAGCCTTTATGGCTGTTTTTTGGACATGGCAGTTAACGGTTTGTCACTTGATCCGACCGGCAGGCCCCATTGCTACCTGATACCCCGCAGCACGAAAACAGGATACAAGGATGAAAAAGGTAATGACATCTATGAGAAACGGGCATCCGTCTCCGTAACCGGTTATGGAGAATTAGTAATGAGAATGAGAGCCGGGCAAATCAAATATGCGGATAATCCGGTGGTAGTATACGAAGGAGATGTTTTCTCTATCAACCTCGATCAAGGGATCAAAAAAATAACCTATTCGGCTGCCATTCCCCGTAAATCAAACAAGATCGTTGGCGCTTTCATCCGAATTGTCAGGAATGACGGTTCAGAAGATTATCAGTGGCTTTTGGAAGGCGATATCGACCGCCTGAAAGGCTTTAGTGAACGGGCGAATAGCTACTGGGATAAGAATGCCCGTAAGCGTGTTATCGGCAAAGCAAATGAGCTGTATTCGTCTAACGGCGGGCAAATAGATCCTGGCTTTCTCGAAAACAAAATGATAAAACATGCTTTTGATGCATATCCGAAAGTGAAAATCGGGAAATTCACGAATATGCAATCGTTAGAAGAACCGGAACAAGAAATTGATTACGGTATCGAAGAGGGGGAAGCGGAAGTAATCAATAACGGGTTCGATGAACCGGAAACGGTACAACAACCTGAAATAGTTCAACCGGCCGTTACGGTCGAAGATGAGGATGAGGGATGGTGATATGGCAACAGTAAATATTGACATAGATGATTATCTCGACGAAGCCGGTACGGACGAACTCGTATGGGAATTGAAGAGACGGGCAAAGAGGGAAAATAAGTCGCTCAGGAAGATGTTCAGCGATGCCCAATTGCCGGTAGGTGATACAAAAGAAATTATCTGCGATTTACTCGGATTGAATTATTTAGCATCGAAAGATGACATCATCATCGAACTGATAAAGAAACTGAACTAACTATTTAAAACATCAACAAATGACAACACAGACAACCAATCTACCTATCAAGGTAGAAGAATTTACAAACATCATCCAGAATGCGCCCGGCATTCTGCAGAGGAATCAAAAATCAGTCACGAACTGCAATAAAGCGGGAAAAACATTGCTCGATACCATCGAAGGGAATGGAGAAATCGATAATGACGAGTTGGACGATAAAGTGGCTGAATATATTCGATTGTCGAAAGTGACAGTAAATAATATGAACGAACGCCGTTCACCGATTACACAGTTGCTTACAAAAATCGCAAAAGAGTTTACCTCTTTGGAAAACGAAATAAACCCGGAGAACAAAAATTCCATTGCCTCAAAATTGCAGGTTTTCCGCAATAAATATGCCGCAAAGAAACTGGCCGAACAGAAGGCACGTGAAGAGACTGAAAGGAAGCGTCAGGCTGCTGAAAATGAAAAGAGCGAATACCGTGCGGACCTGGCTTTATCAATGCAGAAATATTATTCTTCCTATTTCGAAGATAAAGCAGTCGAATTGTCAAACCTCTTCGCCGGCCTGACGCTTGAAAACTTTGACGTTGATTCCCAAAAGGTAGCCGATTTTCCTACCGAATACAATGCCGGTGAACACTTCAAAGGATTTAAGGATGGTTTCCGTTTCGTGTATCTCGAAAAACCGGACATCGACAAAATCAAGGTTGAGGTTGTGCCACCCTTCATGAAAGAATGTGAGAAAAAGTTTCGGGACGATATACAGTCGATGAAAGATGATTTCATATTACTACTCCCATCGAAACGAAAGGATCTCGAGCGTATCGCAGAGCTGAAAAAAAAGGATACGGAAGCGGCAGCGCTTGCAGAGGCCCAGGCAAGGATCCGTGAAGCGGAAGAAAATCAGAAGCGTGAAGCGGAACGAAAGGCCAAAGAGCAGGAAGAAAAACTAAAACTTGAGGCTCAAGCTTCACAGGCTGATATTTTCAACTCGTTCAATCAAACAGCGGCAGCCGCCCCGACATCAATACCTGATGCCAAAGTAACGAAGAAAATCAAAGTAAACAATGCGAAAGGTTTTCTCGAAGTGTACCAGATGTGGTTTATCGGTGAAGGTGCAACCCTGTCTATTGAAGAACTCGAAAAAGTGCATAAGAAAATGCTCACTTTCTGCGAAAAGAAAGCGAACAAGGATAGTGAGTTTATCAAATCCGCTTTTGTTGAGTATGTTGACGAAGTAAAGGCAAAGTAAATGGCTAATCCGGACACATATTTCAATCGAAAAGAAGTTAGCAATTCGGATTTAACCGAGCTGAAAAATCTCCTTTATCCCCGGACACAATACGGGGATAAGGAGAAAGCTTTCAAATTCGGAACGCTGATCGATGCCATCATTACAGAACCGGACCGGGTTGATTTCTACAAGCTGACGGTTGATGATGTTTTGTACCTGAAAGAAGATTTTGACCTCGCAATTGAAATGCGTAAATCCCTGATTGCGGAATCTCGTAAAGACACATTTCTGGCGAACGTATTGAAGCATGCGTCAACGCAAACCGTGAGCATCCGGCAAAATCAGCCATTCGATTATTGCGGTTTTGAGTTTACTCTCGACACTCGATGTAAATGGGATTTCTGGCTTTCGTCTGTGAATTTCGGCGGTGATCTGAAATCGACTTTCGCGGAATCACAAAAGCAATTTGAAGAGGCGATTGATTTCTTTGACTGGGATCGCTCCAGGGCGTGGTACATGGATATAATAGGTAGTGACCGGGATTTCATCTATGCCATCTCGAAAAAGAATTGCAAGGTGTTCAAATATTTTATTCAGCGGGGTGATAAAACCTATGAAAAAGGTAAAGAGAAATATCTCGACCTCGCATTCAAGTATTGGCAATTAATAGTTTGAAAATTATGGATAAAGAGATATTGGAGAGAGCTATCGACATTAACCGGAAGATTGTCGAATTAACGAATGACAAGGATTATTTTCAGCGAGAATTAGAATTACTGAGTGATCGGGATATCGAAAACGCCGTGGTGGCTTACGATTATATATCGCAAAAAAGCAAGTACACTCAAGAAATTACGCTCGACGGACACGAGAAATACACCATCATAGTGATCGATGCTATCATATCCGAACTGAACGAGAAAATTAAAGACTTAGAAGAACAATTTGCAGCCTTATGAACCTCGACATCGCAACACCCGAACAAATCATCAAGGAATTGACGGAAATAGACAGTTTCCTTAATATCACGTGCAGCGAGCAAATTGAGGAAGTTGTAAATCGGGGAAACGATTTAGCGGTCTATATCGCCCGATCAGGAAAATTATTGGCCGATTCAAAATACCATCTGAATGAAAAGATGAAAGATGAAATATTCGAGACAATCAAAGAGGCGGGCAAACAGGCAAAAGCCACATCGACGGCTGTAAATGGAATTATCAAGTCATTGTGCAAAAAGGAGCAATACATGGTCGATTGGTGTGAGCGTGTCAATCGATCCGCCACACATCAATTAGATTGGGCTCGCACATTGATCAGTAAGGCAAAAGAGGAGATGCGGATTTCAGGAAGTTATCAAAATTCAGGATTTTAGATTATGGAAACATCTCAATTACTTCTTTTCCCGGTTGAAAAGCAAAAACATGGATATAACCCATACCGGGGCACAGACGGCAAGTTTTGCAGTAAGGATCAATCCGAAATAGCTAAAAAGGATATCATCATCCACAAACAGCAAAGACAAATAACATACTTGAAAGGTCAAGTTGAGATGTACGAAAGGGCATATCTGGCATTAAGTAAAAGACTAAATAATAACCATTAAAACAGAAACATCATGTTCACGAAAAGAAAACTAAAACAGCGGATCATATCCCTCGAAGCACATGTAAGGGGATTGGTAGAAGAAAATCAGAAATTACAGGTAGCCGCAAACGATGCCAGATTGCAGGTTGAATCGCTCAGCAAAGCGATTGAAATGTATCAAAGCAAATTGCCGCTCCGGAACGCAAAAGGTCAATTCGTAAAGAAAGGAACAGCATGAAAGCGGCAAAATTTCAAGTCGGGGATAAAGTCGAAATAGTACCACGTAGGACCCATTTACCACATGTTAAAAAACACTACGGTAAAACACTGGTCGTAGAGGCTTTAATTATCACCCATTACGACGATTATTACTACAAGATTAAGGGTGTTGAAAATTACGCCCCAGAAGATGATTTAATCATTTCAAATAAACAACATGAGAAAGTTAATTAAGCACTTCATCGATTACGGCTATTTGCTCCGGGAGATTAACGATCTGTTATTGTACAGCTTCAAACCGGATGCGGTGGTATATAAATTCGACAATAATGAATTGTCTGGAATAGCACTCAGGATACAGAGAATGCATAACAGAATTAAAGAATTGGAACAACAACTAAAAGACAAAGAAAATGGAAAATGAAAAATTCGACCTACACTGTATCGTGGAGCTATTCGGTCACAATCGCATAGCCGGCCGGTGCACCGAACAGAATGTTGCCGGCACGAATATGCTCCGGGTGGATGTTCCGGAAACGAAGAAAAACAAAGCGTTTACCCGCATCCTTTCAGCTGGGGCAATTTACGCAATCAACCCCGTTTCGGAGGATATCGCCAAAGCAGTAGCGGAAACGCTCAACGTGGCACCTATCACCCCGTATGCGATCTCTGAGATGGTAAAAGATGAAATACTGAAAATTCCCGCACACTCCACCTCCGATGACGGCATAATGGATGTGGATTTTGAAGACCCGTTATTTTAAAATTTCAATGACTATCAAAAATGGAAGCAACAAACAAAATTCAAAAGGCAAAAATCAAAGATTATAAGCTGGAAGCGGCTTATGAAGAGTATTTTTCAGAAGAAAACTATTCAAACATCATCGAGAAAAAATGCGCTCAAATCGCACATGGTGATCTGCAGGCGGCACTTGACAAACTGAAAGTACATCTTGCATGTATTTGCGAAATGCCAGAAGCGGAAGCCATCAAGGAATTTGGCGTGTATGATTATCCGCTTTCCAAACTCGACGGCTATGTAGTGACCGGTTATACCCATGGTGGATCGGATGAGAGCGCAGGGGTTACAATCATCGGTAAAAAGCTGCTCAAATCAGGGAAAGTCCTCAACCTTATCTCTCCATTCATTCAATACGAAGATACCGATGCGTATCCTTTTGCCGGTGAATTGTATGCGGATATAGAGGCTTGTGATTATGAGGTAGAGCAATACCTTTTTCATGAGAAATTCGGTATCAAGCAAATGAGCCTTGATTTCGATGCTCCTGATGAAGCCGATATATCAGCAGAGCCTCAAAAACCGAAAAAGAGAGGCCGGAAGAAAAAAGAGATTGAAGTAAAAGCATTTGACCCGACAGCGTAATAAAATATGAATGTAAGTATAGATCCTCGCGGTTTTTATCGTATCAGTTTCCGGTATCGTCCATCCATCGTGGATGCAGTTAAGAAGATCGACGGGCGTAGATTTGACGGAAGAACAAAAGAATGGACTGTTCCGGTATCTCAACGGGAACAGTTGGATCGGCTTATCAGCTACGTTCAACGATTCGAGACTGTCATGTTTGAGAATGATGCACCGAAAACCGTCGAGGATGTTGTGTATGATTTGCCGGAATTAAAGCCGCTTTCTCAGCCCCATAATTTGAAGATAAATCCCTATCCGTACCAACTGGAAGGAATTCAAAGAGGACTCGAATTGAAGCGGTTTATGAACACGGACGAACCGGGTCTCGGAAAAAGTATGCAGTCAATCGCTACGATAAACCTTGCGGATGCATTCCCGTGCCTGGTGATTTGTCCGGCATCGCTCAAGATCAACTGGGAGCGGGAATGGAATAAATTCACAGATAAAAAGGCGATGATCCTATCCGATAGTGCAAAGGATAGTTGGCCGTTCTATTGGCAAACCGGATTGCACCAGGTGTTTATCGTGAATTATGAATCACTGAAGAAATACTTCGTTTTGCGGATCAAGAAAAAAGAACGCTGGACGCTTCGAGATGTTGAGTTCCGCAACACAATCAATCTTTTCAAATCAGTGATTATTGACGAATCGCACCGGTGCAAATCATCGGCCACACAGCAATCAAAATTCACCAAAGGGATTGCATCCGGTAAAGAATGGATCATCCAACTTACCGGTACTCCGGTAGTGAACAAACCAAAGGACCTGGTACCGCAATTATCCATATTAGGACGAATGGAAGATTTCGGCGGTTATAAACATTTCGTTCAACGGTATTGCTCCGGGCCTAACGAAGCGAGTAACCTAAAGGAGTTGAACTATAAGCTTTGGACTAATTGCATGTTCCGGCGTGAAAAGGCAAAGGTATTAAAGGATCTTCCGGATAAAATCAGGCAAACAATGGTTTGCGATATCACTAACCGGAAAGAATATATGGATGCTGAAAAGGATTTGATCTCATACCTGATCAAATACAAGGACGCTACCGACGAAAAGATACAAAGGGCGCTCCGGGGTGAAGTAATGGTACGTATCAATATACTCCGGCAGGTTTCCGCACGTGGGAAGATTAAAGAAGTAGTTGAGTTCGTTCAGGACTTCCGGGAACAGGGGCAAAAGATCGTATTATTCTGCTCACTCCATGAAGTGGTTGACGGCCTGAAAGCTGCTTTCCCATCTGCAGTATCGGTAACAGGCCGGGAGAACCAGGAGCAAAAACAAGCGGCTATCGATAGTTTCCAGAATAATCCCAAAACGGATATCATCATTTGTTCTATCAAGGCGGCAGGCGTTGGTTTAACGCTTACAGCGGCCTCAAACGTTGCGTTTGTTGAATTCCCATGGACTTATGCCGATTGCGTGCAATGTGAGGACAGAACGCACAGGATAGGGCAAAAAGACAGCGTTACATGCTATTACTTTCTCGGTAAAAAGACAATCGATGAAAAGGTTTACCAGATCATCCAGATGAAGAAAGCGATCGCCAATGCCGTTACCGGTAGTACGGATGAAATTCCTGAAAACATCGTAGACCTGATAGCCAAACTTTTTAATCAAAAAGAAACTGTTGATAATGGATTCTGATTTCTCGAGATATTACGAATTGAGCCTTCCGGTTGTCGCCAAACCAAAACGACGGACTGCCGGCATTGAATGGAGCGATGAAATGATCGAAATTATCACCTCAAAATTCGCCACTTCATTCAACCGTGACCTTGCCGATGAATTGGGTGTGAGTTTACGGACAATGATACGTAAAGCCCGGGAATTGGGATTGGAGAAGGAGCGGGGATTCCTGGATAAAAACAGGAAAGAAATATCACAGATGGCAAGGGAAGCCAGGCGACCAAACCCGACAAAAGGTCAAAAAGGATGGAGTGTTCCCGGCAGTGAGAAATACCGTTTCAAACCGGGCCACGTGCCGGCAATGAAGGATAATCCGGAGCTGATCGAACGTGTTCACCGGAAACGGAATGAGACTATTAAAAATGAGAGGTTCAGGTTGAGAGTAGGATTGCAGCCTGAAACAAAATTGAGATTGAAAAACTATTGAAAAATGGACTACGAAGGACAAATAGAGCGGAAAGCGGACGAATACGCTTTGAAATATATGAACGAAAAATATTCAGACACTAATTCTATGGCTGCGAAGGTGTTTTTCACCTCGGTCAAAAACGACTTTATGGCTGGAGCGGAAGCAATGCGAGCGATAGCGAATTCATGGTGTTCAAAACATGACAAGCCGAAAGATGGCCAAAAAATCATAGTAACTAATAATAATGACGATATGGCTATTTATGAAAAAGATAGCCGTGAAAACAAGCAGTATAATTCTGTTGCCGGGTATTGTGAGAATTTCACTAAATGGAAACCTATAGAATTTTAATATTATGATGAACGATGATTCAATAATGCCTTGGGGTAAACATAAAGGCGAAAAGATGGGAAACGTACCAGCCGAATACCTCATGTGGTTGTACGATAATGATAAATGCGACAAGGCGGTTAAGGACTACATCGAGGATAACCTCGATGTTATTCAGGTAGAAATAAAAAGAAATATGCAGAAATGAAAACTTACGTAATTATCGTTAGCCGCTATTTTCCGGCTACACATAAGAGAAGAGGTGAAGAAACTTTTTTTAGAGAGAAAATATTATCAGGGCAGGGGGACAGATATAAACACAAACTTGTCCAAGAATGCTTTCAAAAACCACCTGAAAAAATCCACACCATACGGGCCAATTTCGAACTATGGGCAAACCGGATCAAGGAGGTTCAAGAAGGCAAGGCGGTTCTCTCTCTCCGATACTGGTCGGGCAAACCTTATCGTTCAAAACAAGTTGAGATTTGCCGATTGGCGAAGGATGACGGAGTAGGCGTGCAACTGTTAAGTTTCTCAGGGGGCTTTTTCAGTAGTCAGTTAGTCGATGGAGAAATCAAATACTGGAATTTAGAAATCCTCGCAAAAAATGACGGTCTTTCATTTGACGATTTTAGAGAATGGTTCAGGAGTTACGATTTAACAAAGCCAATGGCGATTATACATTTCACAAAGTTTAGATATTGATCATGAAACTACGATTGAAAGCCCGCTTCCGGCTATTTATAAGGAAGCATGTATTGTATTATTTGAGTGATGATATTGAAATATAGGAGAGTAAAATAATGGATACAAAAGAATATCGAAAACAGCGAAACAAAAAATGGAAGTGGGTAAAAGAATTATTCCCTGGTCTGAATGATATGCATATAGGCAGGATCGTTGATTGTTGGGAGTATGCGGAAAGAGATTATACCGACCTGGGAGAACTAAGGAACGTTTTCTATTGGCGGGGTGATATGGAGTGTCATTTACATTTTGAGAATAAAACAATAAAATATAGATGATATGAAGATCTACATTTCCGGTCAAATAACAGGCCTTCCATTCGATGAAGTGGAGCGGAATTTCAACGAAGCCGAACAACGATTAAAAGAGGAAGGGTTCACAGTTGTCAATCCGCTGGATAACGGGTTAACTGTAAATCATGGATGGATTGAACACATGAAAGCAGATATAAAGCTGCTCCTTGAATGTGATACGATCTATCTTTTGAAGAATTGGAAACAGTCAAGAGGTGCGGCCATAGAATATGGCTTGGCCGTTTCCCTTGGTTATGATACCATAGAACAAATAAGATGAATCTTCAAACCTGTATATCCTGTAAAAAGCAAACCGCATCGGTTATTTCTACCGATGCGGGCTATATGTGCTATCAATGCTACATGGATAAGAAAGATGCCGGGGAAAAGAAGAAGCGGAAGCATTCAAGCGAGGAGGCGGATATCCAATCTGAATTTTTCAATCAGGTTAAACTGTTTTTTCCTCATATTCCGGATAAACTTTTATTCGCTGTACCAAATGGAGGATCACGCAATAAAATCGAAGCTGCTAATCTGAAACGGCAAGGTGTGAAGAGTGGGGTAGCGGATGCCATTCTACTTATCCCGAAAAAGGGCTTTGCGAGCCTCTGTATTGAATTCAAAACAAAAACGGGTAGACAGTCCGACGAGCAGAAAGAATTTCAAATGCAGGCGGAGAAATGTGGCAGCAAGTATATTATTGCCCGGAGTGTGAAAGAAGCGATTGATGAAGTGAAATCTTATTTAATTTGACATTTTATATTTGCCACGTTCCTATTCTTACGACTGTTACCTGCATCGGTCGAGATAATATGAGAAGTCATCAGGCTTTCAGTGTAAGGTTTCATCAATTCATCTATTTCGGACTGTGGCGTTTCTGGATTAATCCACTTCGCCACGTTATTTTTGTGAAGTATAAGGGGCATCCTCTTTTTAGAGTTATGGATGTACTCCATCATCGGATTCGCATCGGTCGTGATGATCGAGAATGTGTCGTGTATTTCTCCTGTCAGTTTGTTCACCCATGAATTGTAGATGCATCCCAAATAAAAAACTGTTTCATCTTTAGGGTAGATGTAAAACGGTATTTTCTTTTCTTCATGCCGCCATTCAAAGAAACCATCAACTATCAAAACGCAGCGTTGTGATTTAATGGCATCCTTGTACGACCTTTTTTCGTGTATCGTATCGCTCCGGGCGTTCAGTGTTTTGGACTTCATGTCCAAGGCCATTTCCTCAGAATAGACGAATGAGGGTATCAATCCCCACTCGGAGAGGGTTATCGTGTCCTGCTTTATGACGGGTAGTTTGGGATGTGCGAAACCTGAAACGAGGTAGTAATCCTCGAAGTAGATATCGAATTGAACACCCTTGTTACTTTTTAGGTAATCTTTTATTGCCTCTTTTGCTTTTTTTTCAACTGATACGGTAAAACACATTATGCCTTGACTTCGATTATTTCGTTAATGTTAGTTGTGAACGCCCGTGATAAACGTTCCTGTTTCATCTTATGTACTTTCTTATCCTGACTTCCTAATCTTATCAATTGCTGCCCGTATTTCTTGTTCAGTTTGTCGATCGATTGCATCAGTTTGGTATGCTTTGGATTTGAGTTCAAGAACAAATCCGGCTGATATTCGCTTGTATCAACGAAATCCATCAACACCACACCAGCACGCTTGTAATTCCTGTGTTCCCTGAAAATACTTTTTAATCCGGTGACGGCAAATTTGTTTATCTCGAGGGTGGATGAAGTCGGGAATGGTATTTTTACTACAATACTATTAGAGTAGAAGTTGTCCTCATCCTTGAATCTGTTAGTCTCGATAAACACCATCAACCGTTTGCACATCGAATTTTGAGCACGTAGCTTTTCTGCTCCCAGTGAGGTAAATGTAGTGATCCGCTCCCTCATCTCGTCAAAAGACCGGTATTCCTTGTCGAATGACCGTGTAGTCGCTATTGACTGTTTCTTTTCGGGTAATTCCATCTCGATTGAAGGTATTCCCTTAAGGTCTTTTTGAAGCCTTATGCCTGTAATGGTCATGTGTTTCATCACCCAGCTTTCGGGTAATAGGGTGAAGTCGTATGCTGTTTTTACCCCGATTGCATAAAGCTTCTTAGCGTTCCGTCTGCCGATACCCCATACATCTGACACATCCAGCCATTTCAAAGCCTTGATTCTTTTTTCCTCGGTGTCTATCACGTGAACGCCTCCTAATTGGGGAAATTTCTTTGCGATCCGGTTTGCTACTTTGCAAAGTGCTTTTGTCGGAGCTATACCTACCCCGATGGGAATCCCTGTCCATTTCAGGATATGTTCACGCATTTTTAATCCGTATTCCCTGTAATCTACGTCTATCCCGATTAGGTCAAGGAAACACTCGTCAATAGAGTGAATTTCCTGCATGGGAGAGTAATTCGAAAGGATATTCATCACCCGTGCGCTCATATCTCCGTAAAGAGAGAAATTTGCTGAAAAAACCTTTACGTTATGCCTTCTGAACAACAGGTCATACTCGAATGCGGGTGCCCCCATCGGTATTCCCAGTGCTTTTGCCTCGTTAGAACGTGCAATAACACACCCGTCATTATTGCTTAAAACAACAACAGGTTTATCGTTGAGGGAAGGATTAAACACCCTCTCGCAACTCGCATAGAAGTTATTGCAGTCTACCAGAGCGAACATTAATGTTTCCTTATTGAAAATATGACTATACCCCAGATAATTACCTCGCTATTCATCTCTAAAACGGGAAACACCTCATTTGACGGGATCAACAGGCATTTTCCGTCTTTTATGCTTATCCGCTTCAACGTGTACTCCCCATCAACAAAGCAAAGAGCTATCTTATTATCTGACCATTCCTCGCTTCTATCTATGATCAGGATATCCCCTTCCTGAAAGTCATTATTCATCGATAACCCTTTTGCACGTGCATAGAAAGTAGCATCCGGGTGTTTGATAAGTAGCTTGTTGAGGTCGATCCTGTCATCCGACAATCCTTCCGCAGGAGAGGGGAACCCGGCCGCGATATTTCCTGCAAAATCGAGTTCTAACTTTGAAAACTCGGGGAGATAGAAATCAAATTGCCGCGATGAATATACTTTCTTCATTTTACAAAAATAAGAAAGCGGACTGTTAAAACAATCCGCTCAATAAACTTTAACCTTATATTCATTTTTGTTTTATATATTCGTATCTCTAAAACCATTTCTTTCGACCAATACTATACGCAACATAAACCGCAACAAGGGCGCCGATCATATTCAGTATTTGCAGCCTGATTTTTTGCCACTTGGTGAGATAATTTACCGGTACTTCAACCTCGACAATAACAGGGATGCTGTCAGTCAAATTCACGGTATCCTTTACGATCTTGAATCGTTCCCGCCATTTTATCACATCCCGAAAAACGGTATCATTTCGACTTGACAGTTGAACGGTGTCTCGGTAAAACACGCTGTCGAGCGTATATCGGTCTCTGTATTCTATTTTTGTACGCTCGGTTGGTACATATACCGTTCGGGTTTTACATCCTGAAAAAACGGAGCAAAGCAGCAATAACCCTAATATGTATTTCATACTTTTTGTCATAATATTTTAGTCTATAAATTATTTTCATCATTTCTTTTTAAAAATAGAGACGTTGATAATTCCGTTACAGCCTATTACAGAACTCAAAGGATAAGCCCTAATATTCTCGTAATCTTTATTCGGATCATGGACGATATTTAAATCTGTATCACAGATAACGGCATGTGTGTCCATATCCGACCAGTTAAAATATTTAGGAGACAATACAGAGGCATAAAATAGTCCGTCTACCCCTTGATAATTCTTTAGGTTTTCATCGGTCAATAAAGACCATTTGTCGAATTTCGGGACTTCCAGACATTCAAAAGTAGGGTTCATCAATGTTCCCCAGGTCTTGTTATGAAGCATCCCGTCATATTCATAGCCTTTTGACTCGACATAATCACAGAACAACTCAAACCAATTATTATGCTCTATAAATGCTGGCACATTTTCATACTCATCATCAAACAGGGAAGCCATTGCCGCCTGCATACAATCTCCGTGCCCCTGGTCAACCCTTCTTTGGTATATCTTTTTCACATCAAAACGTTTTACTTGTACTTAATTCATCTTCATAATACAACAATGCTTCCTTTTCAGCCCCAAACGTCACTATATAACTCCAGGATCCTTCTCTCATGGAATATCTACAATCCAACACCACGCCCTGATCACTGTCGGGCGTGATGTGGTACACTTTTTCTCCGATATTGAATTTTGGATTTCTCATGATGCGTTTTTTATTGCTGATAGAAATTTATAGTGATACGTTGCGATCAGGTGGGCTTTATCTATACCGTTGATAATTCGCCGGGCATTGACGGGATCATCTTTTGTAACGTTGAAATAGTTTTCAAGCGAAACACCTGTAAAATCGCCTCTATTCGATTTCCCTTTCGTCATACCCTCGATCATGATCTTTGCGCTGATCTCGGGAACTAACGCCAGTTCGGGTTGTTCGAGTAACGGGATATCTAACAGTTTGCCCATTAATTCGTAATTCTCATACCACGTTAACTGCACGTCGCCCCGGCCGTAGTAGATTTTATCGGGATGAGTGTAGGGTTTACGGTCGTGCCTGATTTTCTGACCGTACGGTTTCCCCCAGCCTTTGCCATATTCTTCAATAGGGATCATTTTTTTATCCGTCTCATGGTAAACAGTGGCAAGCATATAGGCAAGCCAACGAATATCAGTATATCCGGATTGCTCCCAGGCATTCAACTTGAAGTTTATTCCGTCGACCTGGCTTTGAGTGAGCCGACCGGAAAAGAGTGAATGTCTTATTTCGCTGAAAAATATCGTTCTATTCATTGCTGCTCTTCCTTTTTAAGCCTAAATACTCTTTTAGACGGAAAAATATCTCCGTACTCAAGATCTCATAGATGAATTGGATAGCCTTGTCTTTTGGGAAGATAATCGTTGCGTTGCGGAATGAATTGGTAAGGTAAAAATAACTCACAATCAGAGTAAAATAAACGATAACCGTTTCCGGCAGTTCAGCCTTAAAGAATGTCATGGCATATAAGACGAAAATGACGGTGATATAGAAACCGAATAGCTTCACGCCTTCTTTTGCCTTCTCCATACTGAACCCCTCTTTCTCCTTTGCTGCAGCTATCATCCCTGTTATAAAATTGATGCAGAATCCTGCAAAAAGAGCGATAAATGCAAAGTAAAAATCAACACAAATACTTATCAACCCGGTTAGAAGCAACGCGCCGATGTCTTTCAATTTAATAAGAGCTTCATCCATAATCGTTGTTTCTATTAAAATATATTTGATTGATTTTTTCGGAATAAAAAACCGGCTATCTTCACAGACGGCCGGCCCAAATTAACTATTATAAAACTTAACAATATAAAATCACAGTTTGATATGAGACAATATAAAATATAACTCACAAATTCTTTTCGGCCTTGATGAATTTCCCGATATCCTTATACTTCTTCACCCGGTTAGTTTTCGAAGGATCATCCCAATCAGGAAGTTCAATCCATTCATATTCACCGCCCTCGTCTTCCCCGGATTTTTCTTCTTTGTTCCGTTCATTCCAGAGGTATGAATATTCCGATAACATCGCACGGATGAGGGTAAAACTGCTATCAAGCGTTTGTTCATAGGACAATCCCAGCGCTTCCTGGACATTCACCAGGAACATTACTCCGCTGACCGGTCTGTTTTCATCCAGCTTTCGAGATTTTTTCGAGCGGCTATTATCTCCGCTTCCGTCATTGGGCTCACGCTCTGAACGGTCGTGATAGATTTGCAAAAAGGGTTATAACCGATCCGGAAGAGGATTGCATTCAATAGGATGTAGATATCTTTCCATGTGCAATTATCTTTCAATACTTCTTTAAACCATGCCGGGGGATCACTTTTTTTGTTATGTATCCCGATACAAAGAATATCGATCAATAGATCATCATACTTTGAAATTACTTCGGTTAGCTCTGCATCAGGGAGGGGATCTTCTTTCGCTATTACCTTGTCAAAATCCGATTTGTCGATCGACAACAAAAGAGGTTTCAATTTAAACCAGGTGCGAACGGTGATGGGAGAAATTACAATCGAATCGCCGGGATCTTTACCAGCCGGCAGGCTATCCCGGTTGCTGAAATCAAAAGGGATTTTCAGCGACTGTTCGGTTATCGTATTTGCTTCGAGTTGCACGAATTCTTTAATCATACTTTTCTTTTAATATATAAAAGGCCGGACAATAACGCCCGGCCCAATCAAAAATGACAAAGAGAGAATTAAGGAACGGCTACAACCTTCCTGGAGAAAGCGTACCCTTGCACACCGGCTGCAGATATGGCAGCCTGCTTATAATACCTTACCATCAGCAGCTCGACGTTATCTTTCGTGGGAGCCTGTGAAAATTTAGCCACAATTTTCGCATTCACGATCGTGTAGATAACCTTTTTGCCGTTGATCGGCATTGATTCGATCTCGATTGTCTTGTTGATCGAAGGAATGCTGACAGCTTCCTGCCATTCATCGAGAGGGGCGGCCTCGGTACCTTCGTTATGCACGCCACCCATGACCTCTTTGATTATATCATTGGAGGGTGTGGGGTAGGATACCTCAACGTAATCCGTTGATCCTTTCTTGAAGTGAGAATACAATGGTTCGTCCGTACCTTCAATCGGGATACGGACCTCTTCCGGATCAGAAAAATTGAATGCAACCGCATTTTCCGACGGATTCGGCATTGTCTTTGGATTTGCGGTGCCGGGAACGCCGTCACCAACGTCAAAATGGCGTACTTCCTTTACGCCCATTGCAATAGGTCTACTCATAATCTTCTATATTTTTTTGAGTGTTAATAATTACTTTAATATTGGTGCAATCGAAGTTTTCTTTTGCACCTGTCAACCTGACTGAGCCTGACAGTTCAACGTCACGATATTGCCCGTTTTCCGGCTTGATTTTCTTTAGTTCCGTGCGGACTTTCCTTTTCACTTCACGCATCAATGGACGGTTTGGCATTCCATTTGGGTATAGCTTAATGAAAATATTCACGTTCACCGGCATTTTATTTTGCCAGTCGAATTCGTGATATTCCATCCCGGATATAACGATATGGTTTTCTTCTACGCCGGTAGCCGAATTATCCTTATAAATCGTCAGCCCTGTATTGGCGGCTGCAACGTGGTTGTAAACCAAATCTATGATATCGAATTCATCCATATTTAAGCTCTATCGAATTGTGTTTGAATCGCCTTCCGCATCCATTCCTCTGTTTTGATATTGGCAGCCGTAATAACATCCTTGCTTTCCATCGCTTCAACATATACGGCGTACTCCATTCCAGCCAGGCCAATCAGGACCATGCCGGTGTTGTGTGTATTAGCGAGAGTGCGTGCCAGGCGCCTCGCTTTTTCAACACCCTCTTTCCCGTCTGTGCCGGACTGTACGATCTTGAAATTATCGCCTTCGATACTTCCATTCTCTACTATCACGTAGCCAATTGACGATCGCAAATTGCCGGTATGGTCGATATACTTCCCGCTTTCACGTGCGTATTTGACAAACATTTCACCGGCCGCCTGTAACAGGGTATACGTTTTTGCATGTACACGGTCCTCGAAGATCTTCATCCAACGGTTCAAATCAGACTTGGTAAATAATGGGGTTATGCCGGCTTTCTTGCTCATACTGAAATAACGTTATGCGATTGCCAGGGAAACCAACAAATGATATTACGCTTTATGCCCAATTCCGGCACTTCCAAGATCGTGGCGCCTTCCATTTTCTTGATAGGAGTGTAGAATTCACCACGAACAATGACCTCATTACCGGCTGCATTCACCCGGATTACGTCGCTGGTATCGACAGGATCAAATCGGCCGATGATCTCGACCGTATCCGTACTCCCTTCAACCCATTCGCCGTTTTCCACATGCCCTGCAATTTCGACGGTTACAAGTGCCTTATGTCGGAATCGTTTTACCATATATCGCTTGCTTTGCCACGCGGAACGGATATTCTGTTAGTGATCGTATTTGCCTTTTCCGGCTCTCCGTTCTCTTTGTACAACCGGGCCGCTGTTTTCTCGAAATAGCTGCGGGGATAGGATATAGAGAGTTTGTTTTCCGTGAAGTCCGGCAAATTTACGGCTGCCGAAAGTGCATCGGCGATTGTGAGGTTTACCGTTTTTGCATCAACCGTGTTGAGCTCGGCCGCCCCGTTAAGGGAGCGACCGGCCAACAAGAGAGAGAGATAAGCTTCCGGAAAATCAGCCAGGCCGGGAAAAGACAATATCGTTTCTTGAACGGTCATATTTTATTCTTCGTCGGTTGCTTCCGTATTACCTTCCGGCCATGCGGTCGCGTCGGTTTTAAGAATATACATCGCATCCGGATCGTTCACCACAGGGATGGCATTGGCTTCCGCCTTGGTCCACTCCTTGAACGGTTCCAGTTCCGACCACTTTGAGATAAAGACGAAGTCTTTCTTCACGGTAATGGCCAGCTTCTTGTACGCTTCATTGTTTTCAGCCGCAATGGGGCCATGCTGGATATCACCAACCTTCAGGTCTTCCAGGAAGGTAACACGGTTAGCCTCCCAGGGATTCACAGTGGTGCGGTTGTGAGCTTTGTCCTCAATACGAACAGCGGGATTCACAATAACAATCTGAACAGGGTTTTCCTGAGCAGACAAGTAATCATTGATCACCTGTTTTGTCACGGTCAGCTTGTTGGTGTTGTTCACCCAGCCTTTCAGCTTGTCAACGGTCGATTTTTGCTTTTTCAAAAGAGAAAAAGTGTCCGACCGCATGATAACGTACTTGATTGATACGCCATCGGCGGCAGCGGCCACTACGGTATCTTCGATATCTTGCAGCCCATCAGCGGTAGCAGTCGTAGCCCAGTTGACGGACGCTACCCTTTTGTTCGCGTTCGGCATTCCGCAACCGACGAACTCCTCGGTTACCACGCCGTTGTTATTCGTCGAGTTGAGGACGAAACCGGCATTCGACATAAGTTGCATGCACCACCATTCAAAACGTCCACGAACACCGTTATACACGAAATCCTGATCTTTGAAGGCTAAGTCGAGCAACGCCTGCAGGTCAGCGTCACCGGCAACGTCGCGGCTCAATTGCTGGTATTCGTTCCAGTCACTCTCGTTCATCCCGCGCTTGAGAGCTGTTTTCGGGATGTCCCCGGACATTTTGCCGATCACTTCACGCTTTTTGATAGGCGCGGAAGCGTCATAGCTGATCACGTCGGCAATAACCGGCGCCCCTTTTTCACCCGTAAGGGTTTCCCATTTCAGGGATGTTTTGGCTTTGATACCGAAAAAATTAGGGAAATACACGGGTTTCACGTGCCTGGTGTTCAGGCGTGCTTCCATATTTTTCCGGTTCACTTGTTTGATTAAACTTCTTTCCATTTATATGCTTTTTAATGGGTTACACAATTATGCGAAGGTGATCAGCGATATACCGCCTCTCAGTTTCGCTTTGATCGCATCGTCAACCGGATACGGCATTACAGCCTCATTCACGGTACCAATCCTCAAAAGTCCGGACTGCTGGTTTGCAACGGTCGTATCAACCTTGTTCATCGTCACGAATTGAGGTTCGTACTTGAATTCCGCATCACCGGCATCGGCGGCTTCTTTCGCCAACACCAATACATCCCCAACAGCAGCGGCCCCCAAAGTGGCCGAAACCGTAATCGCGTCGAAATCTTCATCCGACCGGTCAATGGCGGTAATAGCTACGGCGGCACCTTCGAGAGATCCACCCAAAGCCACGATTTCACCAACTTTAAAGATGGTTTTCTTTGCGACCTTGTATATAGTAGCGGCAGCAGCAGCGACCACAACCACCTTTGCAGTTTTCACGGGGTGATACAGCCCGTTCGCATCTTTTCCGACCACGACGCCGGGAGGCAATTCATCGATCACCCCTTTCAGGTCGGCGCGGGCAATGGTACCACCGCCAACCACATCCTCGATGATCTTTACAATCACGGGAGGATATTGAAATTCTTTTTCTTTTTTCCTGAACATACTATAAAATATTAATGGTTACTTTCCTAAACCCAGGTCCACAACTCCGGTATCGGCTGTATCGCTGGTGTCCATAAGTTTTTTCCAGTCCTCAACGGATCGATCACCAGCAGACTTGCCCCCGCTCGGTATGTAGTTTTCACCCACATGCTCGTCGATGATGGATTGCCTCAACTCGTTGAACTCAGAGACTTGTGCTTCTATCTCGGCATCGATATCTTCAGCGTCGAGATTCACCTTTGCAGCTACCTTTTCGATGAACTTATCATCGATTTTACCTTTCAGTTTCGACTTCACGGTTTCGAGCACCGACACATTCTTTTGAGATTTTACCATGCCTGAAACAAGCCCTGTGAGGGTCTCGATAGATTTGTTTTGCGCTTCAATCATCGCTTTTACAGACGGATCGAGATTATCAGGTATTTCGACCTTACCCGGCTCATCATCTTTTTTTGTTTCTACAGGCTTTCCATCTTTCAGGCCGTGTTTTTTCTCATATTCCTCAACGGACTTTTTGCCAGAATTTTCGGCCTCCTGAATGGATGGCAGAACATTTTCCTTGAAGTTTTTCACGGCGGCGATGATATTGCCGTCTTTTTCTTCCGTGATACCGAAGATCTTCTCGATACGTGCGGCATATTTCTTGTCAACCCCCTGAACGCCACATTGAGCAGTGATTAATTCTAAGATCGTCATAAACTTTTTCCTTTAAAATATAAAGGGATTGTGTTTTTCGGACGGGAATAATTATCTTTGCGGAATAACTATTTTAAAACAAATCACCATGTGGGTATTTTTCGTGATATTATTCTTTCTGTTTGTGTTTCTAATAAACTCAATGTTCAAAAAATCAAGAAATAATGGAGATACTTATACCAGCAAACCCCAAAAATTAACGCCGGAAGAGTTAACTAAATTAAGTCATGAAGAGTTTGCGGATTATTTATTGGATGAAAAAGTGCCGGATCGCCAATCAATCAACAGAATTTCGGGTAATAATGTAAAAAGCACCTATGACAGAAAAACAAAAGAGGCTATCGCCAAATATGAATTTCCATCCCATAAAAGAATATTGGAGGATAGTGTGAATTTAATCCAAACAACTAAAAGTCTTGAAACATTGATTGGCCGCTATGACATTGCGCTCGAACATTATTTTTGGATCAGAGAACAAATATCCAATGGCGTTCCACTTTATTTTGAATCAAAAGGCAACTTTGCGGATGAACTGAAAGAACATGCCAATTATCACATACACAGAATAGCGGAAAATACTTTCAAAACGCATAAATCAAAGATTGCAACGCTAAAAACAGATAAAGCGAAAGAGAGCCATAAAGAAAAAACGCTGATATTATTGTCCGAATGCATAAACTCTTTAAAGCAAACCGAAAATACCAATGAGTGGATAGCTGAAATAAATGCTTTACAGAATAAACTGTGATCGTTACATACACCATCAATTACCTGATAAGCCATGGTCTTCCTTCTCTTCTTTCCAGATTTCAAGCAGATCAACATCGACAGGTAAAAGCTTATCTTTATCCAAAGAGTGTTGATCAATATAGAATCTCATTAAATCTTCATCAATAACATCCCTGTATTCATTTATTTGGTCAAGAGTAAGAAAAATGGAATCTTTCTCAACCAGTTTTTTTGTTTCCCTTATTAATTTTTTCGTGTCTTCATCAATAAATTTATCATGTTGAGGTTTACTCCTACGCTTAGATTGAAGCGATAAAGCATAGACTATTACAATAAGCGAGACAAAAACTACTACAACGTAAATACCCATAGCTGTATGAATTTTTGCAAAAATAATCATTTTCCTTTTGTGGATTAAAAAATTATCTCCATATTTGCAATGCTAAACAAAATTATTGGGTGCAAGCCGCCCGCTGTGAAGTAAGGGCTTTTTTTATGCTTGTATGTTTTAAATAGTTATTAAAAAAACTTATAACTGGTAGTGCACCCCCGTTCGGAGCGTTAATGCGCCCGAAAATTAAAACCCAATGGTTTTGTTTAGCAGCGGGACAGGCGCTACCTCTTTATTTTAAATTGTTTATGCTAAACAAAACCGATTTATTGGATGTCGCAGTCGATATGATGCAATCCAGTACGTCAGCTCACGAAACGAGTATCGTTTTAACCTATGAAGGGACTAACATCACCTTTTTCAGGGGTAATAGAGTGATGGTAAATGCCACGCAAATGGCAAAAACATTTGGCAAACGTCCGATAGACTGGCTTAACACTCAATCAGCCAAAGATTACATTGAAGCACTTAGCGAAGTGAGAAAAATCACTTCGGCTGATTTAGTGAGAGTTATCAAAGGAGGTAATTTTCGCATGCAAGGCACATGGTTCCATCAAGACGTTGCCCTTGAATTTGCCCGCTGGCTCTCCCCGGCATTCGCTATCTGGACCAACGACCAGATAAAGGAACTACTGACTACCGGTGTTGCTACTGTTAATAATGACGATGAAACAATCGCCAATGCCATGCTTATCCTTCAACGCCGATTGGATGCCCACAAACAGCGCGTACAAATACTGGAAGGGCAGACGCAGCTGCAACAGGAGAAAATCAAAGAACTTGCTCCAAAAGCGGAATATACGGACAATGTTCTACAGAGTGTGAATGATTATACCATGACGGCGATGGCAAAAGAGTTGAATTTCCGCAGTACGAACGTATTCGTAAGCCTACTCGTAACCAGGGGTATTATGTTTCGCCAAAGCGGGCGTTATTACCTTACCGCAAAGTATGCAGGAAGAGATTACACGAAAACCCGGACCCATCATTACAAAAACAGCAATGGGGATGATTGCACAAACACAATTACCACGTGGACTGAAAAAGGGCGTGCATTCCTTCATTCTTTGAGGAAAGGAGGCAAGTTATGAAAAGCGAAAAAGATTACCCATTTGTCACGAAAGAAATCACCTTCGGTAATATTTATGATAACAATGACGGTGAAGTCATGTATACCGTTTGCCAGGAAAGTTTCAAAATCGAAACTAAAAAATTCACTGAATCGCCTTCTTGACAATTGGGTTAGTGACGGACAAAAGGTACTTTGCCATACCAATCAAACAGATATGTCCGCACGGATAATTATCATCCATGATGGCGTGAAGTTAACACTCAGGTTTGAAGAGGATAAATGATTTGTATTAACAGGAAGGCTGGTGATCTCGCCTGCCTTCCTGTATATTGAAAATTTTAAATACTTGAAGAATAGTTTTACTTTTGCTTATATTTTAAAAGAAAATGAAAAGGCAAGATATTCAAAAATTAAGAGGTGAAGATCTTTTTTACTATTTTACCCACGAACATCCGGATGAAAATTACCGGAGCGTTGTGGCTTTATTGCCGTACGCGTTGATGGACATGGAAAAGGCCTGTGATCTCATTGAAAAGTGTGTAAGGGAAAATAAAACACTTATCACCGTGTATCCAGGCATTGAGAATATGGATACATCCGACATGGAATACATAGGGGATATCATGGACGGAGGATTATATGTTTCAGATGAACCCTATTTTAAAGAGCGGATGTATCTGATAGATGACCGGCACGAATATTTTTCGTACGGCTCTAAATGTGCCCAATGTCAACATTTCGACATGGTAGGGATGGCGTGCAAGGCTTTTCCTAATGGAATCCCTGTTAAATATTTGTCAGGGGATGCTGAGCATACAAAGATAGATCCTGAACAAAAAGGAAACACCGTATTTATTTCGAAGATTTAATTTTTGAATATCCTAATCCGTATTTTTTTGCAAAGTCTTTCATAACGAGGTGATGATGCAATATTTCGGCCCTCTGTATCCGCTGTTTCTTAACCGCCTCTGTTTTTGCCTTATCAATTATATTTTGCATTTTAGTTTGAACCCTCATATGTGCTGCAGAGTAGTTCAATGCGACCATCCCTACATTCCATCCACCTTTTGGCCTTTTTAAAGAGAAAGTATATGTGGGTGTCACTGCACGTATTTCAGCCACATCCTGACCTATGGCGAGGTATATGTCTTGAGGACTGAAAGAATGTCCGATCCCCCCCATTGTGCCCTCTTTTGCAGCCCATCCCCTTGGATGATTGTGTGTCAATATGCAATCTTTCATCATCTTCGCCTCACCTTCCGTAAAACTCACACTGGTAGCCTGCCCTCGTTTGTCGATTATAATCTTCCCGTCTTTGTCAAAAACGACAGCTGTTTCAAAATCCGCATTTTTCCGTATTTCGTCTTCTACTTTGACTATTTTTTCTGTTAATTCTGTGTAAGCTGCCGGTATCGTATTTTTCTCCCATATATCCGATTTGGGTAATTCAGATTTATTCGGATTAATTCCCTTTCTTGCCCCATTGAAAAAGGACTGGTTCAGTTTGCCGAAATAAGAATTGCCAACATATCCAGGTTGATCCGTTATGAATTTTCTTGCGCTGGATGGTATATCCTGAATATACTTATCAACCGGCACAGTATCAAACAGTAGATAATCGGCGAAATCATCATGATCCATTACAATCGGCACGGCTATACATATGCAAAATGGATGAAAGGCTGAAAACACAAAGTCCTTTGGATATTTCCCTGTCATTGCATCGCATATCGCGCACGGATGCCCGTTGCGGGAGCGCTTCACTTCAAATCCCAGCACAAAATCAAGCTGCTTCCATCGTTCACAGTCACTCATCCGGTAACCCATATTGGTTTCAGTAGCTGATACACGGATGGCGTTCATTTTCGCGCTTTTATATACACCCCGGCCCGGATGGTAATCTTTCATCGGTTGGGATGGAACGAGTTTTCCGTCTTTATCCCTGACACGCCGGAAACGTTTATCCGGATTATTCAGTAATTGGCGGAAATCCCGGCTTATTGCATCAGCGCTCCGGCCGGAACCAATGCCGCTTTCAAGGAATAGTTCAATATTCCCTTTCGTCTGGCTGGTGATGTTCCACACCCTTTGAGAGAGATTTAACCCGTTTTCCGTACGGTTTTGAAGTAGTTCGAGGGCGTCGAGGTTACGTTTGAACATTCCCTCTTTGACGATGGATGAAAGCGACATCCCTTTGATATAACCTTCGACCATCTTGTCATTTTTGATGACAGCCTCCTCCCACGCTTTCGTTTGTCCGGATTTGATTTCATTTTCGAGGTTGGATTGAAGTTGGATGAGGTACCGGTCTATTGCTTTTTCAACGCCCGGATTACGCACCCACACGCTGTTTTTGTTGCCGGCATCTTTCCACTTACGCATTTCAGGGGCAATAGCGGAAACGAATTGGTTAAATATCATATTTACCCGCTGTTCCTGTACGAACATGCGGGTGATATGCTGCTGATCGTGAAATGACAATAGGGTAGGCATGGCTTATATAGAAAGTCCCGTTAGTGGCATTCTGGCGCTTTCCTCATCGGCTTCTTTTTTCAACCGTGATAATTCCTCCGGAAGATTCCTTGTGAATGGAGAATTTGATACGATTGTTTCCTGGCTGTTGATCGGTTTACCTCCATTGGCGCTCACAAGCATTTCAATTTTTTCTTTCAAATCATCCGGCAATATGCTGTCAAATGTTACTTTCGGTTTCGCCTTCTTCAAGCCCTCTTTGTGCTTTGTTTCCGTAACATTCGACATAAGGGCCTTAACAATAGAAATACAACGCTGCACGACAGGGCCGAATATCTCCATCTTTTCGGCTGCCTTAATGAATGTTTCGACGAACATTAACTCTATAGCCGACCCTGAAAGAGCTCCAATGCTTTTCATGTTCTCGAATGAGAGATCAGGTGTTGAGGTACCGGAATAGATTTCATTTCGAAGTGTTTCAAGTTCTAATTTGATGCTGTCTATTGATTGATCCCAAACCAGGTACTCGGCATCTCCATGATACTCCCTCCCCTCGCCATCTACCTTGATCGGGTATGACAACTGTTTGCCTACCGTGTTCTTCGAGGGTAGAGCACTTTCACCGTAATTTTTCAAGATAGGATCACCAAAGTAATCGTTCGTGTCCACCATACGAGATAACCGGTTCTCGTAATAGTCCATCGATACAGCGCCATCATCCCATTCCGGATCGTCCTGTTCGGCATACACGACCGTGATCTTCTTTGCAAGGTTGGGGATATTCTTCACTTCAACCCATTCCCCGGACACATCCACGTATGTCATTTCCTTTGCGGCTGTCTGAATCCACAGGAAGTCCCTTTCCTGACCGTCTGTGTGAACCGTACGGTATTTCCGGATGAATGCATCCATATCGTCGTAATCATCGAAATGGGGCCAGAAATCACCGTTTTTGAGCGAAAGGATCTTCACCTTGATAACGATTTTCTTTTCACCGTCAACTTCCGATGGACGGGGATAAAACACAAGGGCGGATTTCGTTTCACTCATTACAGTCCGGGTAAACTTGTTCAGCACGGATTTCATTTTAAGGCTTTCCGCAAAAACCTCTTCGAAATATGAAGCTGCATCGTTCTCATCGGCAAAGGTCACGTTCATATTCCCACCAAAGAGGAATGCTGCAGCGATACGGACGATACGTTTCGGGATATTGGTTTTGACCCGGGCGACAGGAATCAACTTCTGGCCGACCTTCACGGGATCGCCGTTTTTGTCGACTATCGTCTCAGAATATACATCGACGAATTTATCTTCACGCTTGTCAACCCCCTTTTCCCGCCGGTCACGTTTGCCTTTATATTCGTCAACATACTCCTGCCGGTTCCGATCTTTATTGCTGTCGGTTGTAAGTATATCAACCGCCTTTTTAAAGTCCTCTAATGCTAATATTTCATCGATGGTCATATTGTGCCGTTTACGATAAAATATAAAGGAGGTGTGTTTTTCATTAATACCCTCAAAGCGGTATTTTTTTATATTTTAGATTGACAAGTTCATTCTTATCATTTTATTATATATTTTTGTATTAGTTAAAATTATATGCCTTATGAAAAAAATTCTATTCTTACTTTTTGCGCTTGCACTACTCACGAGCTGCGAGAAAGATCCTGTTACCGATAAGGGGAAACTTGACCCGAATGCAATGATCCTTATCAAACCCGCAAAGGGTGTACAACTGAAAGCGACCGTTCCCGGATTGAACGGGCTGGAAGTTGTACAACAAGCTGTTTCTTTAAAACTTCAAACACGATACTTCGACGATCAAGATGTGGGGGAAATGAGAAGTGGTGCACGCATGTTCAACGAGGAAACAATGAAAGACTTCGATACGCCAGCCTTGCTGATGCTCGGGATCGATGTTATTAATGCACAAGGTAAATATATTCGTGATTTTACACACTCTAAAAATGTGGTCATTACGAATATCGACGGAGATACAATCGCTTACGTTCCTGATGACGTTATCAATTCAGCCAGATTGCTTATAGAAGCTGCCTACAACGACGAAAATTATACGGAAGTGTATAGATTATTCAACGAAGCGTTTACCTTCCTTCCGATTTCAGAATAGAATATTTCAAAGAACTCTTTTAAGCCGGGCAAACGTCCGGCTTTTTTATGTATTATAATTGTTGCCTATAACAACATAGTCAAACCCTCCTGTACCAAATATTTCAAAATTTGCGTTTGTTTTTGTTCCGACCCTAAAAGTAGTGTTTGTATGCGGGGTTATTTGAACAACGTATTTGTTATGGCTCATATTCGATAATGGAACTCTAAACCCTCCAGAGATAATTGTAATCCCTCCGGCGTTCGATTTCGCACCCCAAACATTACTCTGAACTCCCCCCGACGTTGAACTCCCCGCTGCCAGCACCCCCGGCGTGTTCCATTTATCGGCCGCAGCCCTTCCGTCAAAACCCCCGTTTCTCGACATGTGGACATGGAAGTCCTGCCACCAAGACATCATGCCGTCCAACCCGAACTGGAAGTACTCGACGTTTTTGGAGAATGACCAGGCAAGGGTGGAAGTAGGAACACCGCCATCTATTGATATAGGGTCACCGGTCCATGTCAATTCCGCCCTCAGCGTGTACGTCCCGGTCGGGACTCCCGTTAATACCTTGACGCCAGTATTGACCTCATTGTAGCCACTTTCACCGGAACTTACAGATACAGAAACACCGGCAATATTCGCATAGAGGATGCCGTTTCGGTACACTTTTAGCGCAACATTCGCACTTGCCAACCCCGGGCCTCTGAACACAGTAATAGTCATCAATGTGCCTCCGAACGTCAATGTGCTATTATCCTGGCTGACGGTAACGGAACCGGATAGCGTCACCTGTGGTGTTGTCATATTGACTGCCCCGGATCCGGTATTCACTGACTGCCCGAGTTGCGTTTCACTCAACAAGTTCGCAACGGTGGGTATATTGAATACCCCGAAGATAAGGCGTGGTTTTCCAGTTGAAGGGTCAACCATCACGATCCTGCCGCTTTCCTCGATAATGAAATCACCCACTTTTGCCGCTCCGTTATGGAGCATCGTGATCTTTGCGAGATTGGCATATTCGTTTGCTCCCGGTGTCGTTCCTGCCGACATCTTGGAAAGGAATTGGATAAGGGCAAGTGCTTGTGCATACGTCCCGCCAGACCAATATGCCGGGTTATTACGTAATACTCCCTGAATGCCTGATATTCCCGCCGTTTCGTAAGAAGAGTTGAGTTCCCTTAGAACCATCATCACGGTCGAGATCAACCCCCCGTCCACCGTCGTGCCGAATTTATCGGTGATGGCTTTGGATGTATTCGCTTTTTCGAGGGCATCGGCAGCGGTTGTATTTACCTTGTTCGTGATGTTGTTAAGCAGAAACGTTTTTGCGTCGTAATACTCTGAAAAGGCTGTTCTGATAGATGCGCCTGAAACAGTTGAGTTTACGGTTAAATTTGCGAGCACGGGAGAAAGCAGATTGTTAAGTGCCGTGTATTTCGCTTCGTAATTCGATTTATCGACTGCGTAGGTGTTTGCCTGAGCCCAGATGCGTGGGTATTCGGCATAGATCTCCTGCCAGAGATTGCTCAGATACTGTTTCTCTGACGGGTCTGCAACGTTGTCCGAAAGGATGTCGTTAATACGGGTCTTTTCGGTGTCAATTTCGGCTTGGACGTCTTCGGGAGCTGGTGAATAGTCGGTAGCTTTGTTGCCTTTTTCGAGTTTCTCCCATTCAATTAAAGTGGTTGTTCCGATTGGTGCATTAGGTTGATAGCCCCTAATAATCTTACTTCCAGCATCAGTATTTGTAAAAGTTATTGAATGAATTTCAAAATCATCTTCAATAAGCTTTACTTTTATATCTTGAATTGATAAACCGTCCCAATTATACCAACTTATAGCTACGTTGGTTTTTACTTTAACACTAAACGTAAATGTACCTATTTTACTTAATGTAAAAGCTTTCTCTATTCTCGCAGCTGCTGATACCGAAGTATAAGTTTTTATATACCCATCTTGGGTAATCTGGTGAGTACCATAAACACTTATCCACCCATTATATGAACCTGTCTTAAAGTTTGAGTTTAATAACAAATTCCTCCCCCCAATCTCCAAAGCATTCACCGCTTCCCACTCACTGCTCACTGCATAGCCTGTGTAAATAGTAGAAGCGGGGTTTTTATAAACCACCTTCACCCTTGACCAAATATACATCCCACTTGACCATGTAGGTTGAGTTGTGCTCCAACCTGTTGTAGGTTGTGTAGTTTTAGATGTAGAGATAGCGTACTCCTCCGTCACGCTATCAACCCCTTGTCCTACCGCTCCAGTGTCACCTTTCTTAGGGGTGATGTTTGCAGGAGTTGAATAAGTAGGATTACCGCTCGAATAGGCTGTTTTGGTACGAGTCCAAAGCTGTTCACCTTCTAATAATGTCGGTGCGGTTGTAGTCCACCCTGTCGTTGGTGCTGTTGTTGGACTTGTGTTCTTTGCAAATTCAACATCAACACCAGTTATCGAAACGCCAGCGTCGCCTTTTTGTCCTGTTCTCGACTTTGCAAAAGTTTGGGTTTTAATTAAGCTAAATGAAGCTCCTGCCGAAGTTTTTCCTATGATTGTAAATGTTATCGTTGCATTGTCGGCTGTCATATTTGAGGCGTTCGCAAAAACGCATGTCAGACCGCTTTCGCTTTTTGCTCCTGCTGTTATTCCTGTTGCCGAAGCTGTAACGTTGAACTTCCCGTTTGCCGTTCCTATACCGTCATAATCCAGTTCTGTTGCACCCTCGAAAACTCTTATAATTGTTCCTGAACCTGAATAGTCACTTACAACTCCTTCTGGTGAAGCAGGCAAAACGTCTGCCTCGTTGCTCAACACTACATTGATAGCATTAACTCCAGATGCCCCTTTAAACACAACGGGAATTGTCATTGTATCGAGTAGCGTTGTTTTCGCTGCTGTATCGTAAAGCCTTACCGTGTAACTCGTTTTTCCGTCTCCATTTGCCGGAGCAATTGTTACAGGGCTTGCCGAAGCTGTTCCTGCTTCCGCACCACCGTTGGGCGTAACGGTAATGAATCCTCCTGAAGTGGTTGTTGTTCCGCTTCTTAGCTCTCCACTTACGGTTACTGGTGTATGTGTTCCGCTTGTTGCTGCGTTGATGGCATCTTTGTAAATGACAGGTGCGCTCGCTTTTACAGACCAGTATGTTGCCTTTACTACTGCTTCATCTATAGCAGCTTGAACGTCCTCGGGTGCGGGAGACCAGTCCATGGCTTTACCACCAAGCTCCACCTTCCAGTTCCGATAGTATAATTTTGTGCCAATCGCAATATCCGCACTCTTTTTCGTCACGAGCGTGGGCATTCGTGACGGGTTGTTTTCGGTTCTCGATATTCTCGTCCATACGTTCGGTGTCAAGGTGCGGTATGTTCCGCTTCCCAGCGCCACCTCCATTGCCACGGCACTCATCACCTCGACGCTTGTCGTTATCTGTCCGGTTAATAAGACGCTGAAATTGGCCAATGAGCTGAACAGTGGCCCGTAGGTGCTTATAAAATGCTGGTTATCGGTGGCATCCCGTCCATAAACCCAGTTCACACCATCTTCAACTCCCTTTGCTATCGGCCAATTCGTGGAATGGTTGGGTAAAATATTGTTCCAGTTGGCGGAATTTAACAGGTAATTCCTACCTCCGATCTGAAGATTATCCACCGTCTTATCAATCGCATCCTGATCCGTATACCTCACCCTTTTAATCCAGTGAGCCTCGACGAAAGTTGTGCTATCCTGTGTTGCTGTTAGTATCTCCCCTTGCTTGTAGGCGGTACCGTTAACGGTTCTATCTGCATTCAATACCCACGTGTCACCCAGATGGTAATTAGACGGCTGGACAAGGAAGGTAGTGCTTTTCCCGTCCGCTGTAGCTTGTGCCTGAGCTGCCTGTTGTAATGCTTTTACGGCATCGCTGTCGGCGATCTGTGTCCAACTGTAAACAGATCCATTCTTTACGAAACGCCAACTTTTTCCGGCATCCGCTGCGGGGGATGGCTGTGTGTTGGTGAAGGTATCGCCAATATGCCTGTCTTTTTCCGTATCAGTTGTCCAGTCCGAGGCGGGATAATTGCTTAAAGTTGGCGAATAGGCATCAAACCAGTTCGATACTTCACCGTCGATCTGCTGTTGAAGGTGATCAATATTATCTTGGGCGACATCAAGTATAGCTTGATTTTTATAATCTTCAATATCTTGCCTTGCCTGTTCTAACGCTGACGAAAAAGCATTTAATTGTGTTGCATAAGCAGCTAATTTGCTGTCGATATCATTTTTTTCAGCCTCGGTGATTTTACCGTCAGCGATCGCAGAACTGATTGCGTCCGTAACGCTTGTATATGCGGTTTGATAAGCGCTCCAGGCATTTGTGAGAGGCGTCTTATTTATGAGATTGATATTACCACGAATAACAAGGTATTGGGCATTCATTTGCCCGCGCTCGATGTATAGCCTATCGAGTACGGATTGTATAATAGCCAACTCAGACTCTGTTACGATCCCATCCCGGAATATTGTTTCAAGCGTATTCCTAACATTCACCTGCTTTGCGAGTATTTCATTCCTTACGTCGTTGACCTTACTTTCGACATACTTCTCCCAGTTCTCTTCCAGATAGTTTGAGACGGTTGCGGATATTGCTCCGGTATGCAGGTTTTTTTCAAGCTCCGTAATACGGATAACCTGATAGAAATTCCTTTGCGGAATAGAAATAACAACCAGGTCGCCGATGATTAATTCCGGCTTATTCCTCATGTATCGGTAATCAATATCAAGGGAGAATTTAACCCGCTTCTTTGAGAACAAATTCAGATACTTGTTCCCCTTATTACGCAAACGGGTAATGGAAGCCGTTACATACGATTCAGGCATGAGTACGCCGGTGAAGTTGAATTCATCACCAACTTTTGCCTTCTTACTCGAATTCGGGATTGTCGGTTTTGTTCCGTCTGCACCTGCCAACGCCGTTTCATCTTCCTGCTCGATAAGTGTTATTTGTTTATTTGAGTTTTGCCATTGGAATTTGAACGGCACTCCCAAAAGGTCGCCAGTGAGGAAATTGATCCTTGCATTGTCACCTACAGCGACAGCTGCCACATCAAAATCAATTTGCGGACAAGTCAGGATCTTGTTATTGTCGCCGGAGACAGTTGCAACGGTACCGACGAATTTAGGGAACTCTTCCTCAAACCTCTTTTTCTTTTCAACGACTTTAGAATGTTCGGAAAAATCTTCAAGGTAGTTTTCAGGCAGTTTTAGATATCCTTCATTGTCGGCATATTCATTAGGTACGTTCTGGTTTCCGCCCCGGACAATTAACCTCGTTACGGTATCCTCTTTATCGACGTTTTGCTGTTCGAGGGCATACAAGCCCTTGCCGGCTCCTTGCTGGAATGAGTGGTCAGTAATCCGCTCGATCCGTTCAACGAAGTTGATTTGCTTGTTATTGAAATAATATTCAGCCTGAAATTCATCGGCCAGTTTGTCGAGTACTTCCTTTCCGTTGAGGTCTGAAAAAGTGAGGTTTTTGTAATCGGTATCGATTATTTCGCCTATTGCCCAACCGGTATCAACACCATCAGGATTACCGGGTGTTATATTGATACACCAAATGAGCAATTCAACAAAATCACGCAATTTTCCGGTAAGCGTGAATGTCGTGTCCCCTGTAATCCGGTTACAGTACAATTTATTCAAAAGCACATAGAATGGATGTTCAAAAACAAGATCATAGCTGTATTTTACATCCGACTCGATTGTATATTCAACGTCACGGTTTAGGGTATAATTTACTCCGCCCAATTTGACATAATCACCTTCCTGGATAGGCAGCATTTCATCAACCGTAACGGAGATTTGAATTTCATTTACCCCCCTGATCGCTGTTTTGTGCACCGATTGTTTTGCAGAAACTTCACAAATTTCCGTTTCAACCCCTGATATTTTTCTATATACTTTTATCATACCACTGTTGCCCTTAATGTGAATTTAATGATGTTTTCGGCTATAATATTCGCCGTCAATCCGTCTTTAAAATATACGGAGAAGGTGTTGTTCCTGATCGATAGTGTGCGTAGCCCCGGAGACATCAAAAGAGAATGGAATTGAGCCATTTTATAGTAGATATCTGTAAAGTTGACCCCGACCATTGAACAGGATAAATCGATAGTCCTCAGCCCCCGGTAATTTGTCCGTATATAGAATTCCGTTGTCTGAATATCAATACGCTTTGCGGCATTTTGTAAGTTGTTGCTTTGACCGACATGTATGCCGAAATCTTTCACCAGGTTAAAATTATCAATCCGGTATTCGCCTGTTCCGGATGGAGTAATTGTGACAGGTTTTAAGTCTACATTATTCTGCCAGAAAGGAACGAGTACTTTGCAGTAACCACCAACTTCCTGAACGGTTATTTCATCTTTCTGGATAACCTGAAACATATCATGATCGAATGACAATTCCGTACAAACAACGCTTGCCGCCTTAAACGCATCGATATTAATCCGCTTGATTGCGACGCTGAGTGTAAGCGACCGGCCGTCCAACTCAATATCTTCCGCATCAACGAATGGTTCAATAGATGTTCCCCAATTGTGTTCAGTTGTGCCAATTCGTCTCGGTAAGTTCATGAATCCCTCGAGCGCATAAAACTGATTGCCCCGGGATGGGATTGCACCGAAAGAGGATAGGGGTGTATTATCAAGTTTATAGATCATATCCTACTTGTGTTTGGCTTTGTATTCTTTTCAATCTTATCCAATTTCTCTTCGAGCTTCTTTATCCCCTCTTCGAGATAACCGGTATTATCAGCTGTTTCGCGGGTATTGTCCTTTATGGCCTGTAATTCGTTAAGAAGGGCGTTCAATTCCTTGCCCATATCCGGCATAGGATTCTTTTCAAAGAACTCCCTTATACCCCGAATATCCATAGCCGTCATATTCCAGAGCCCGACTAATTGGGAGCCGGTTTGTTCGGTCATTTGCGCTTTCAGTTCACCGGTAACGCCGGATGTAGAGGCTTCATCTTTCCATAGTTCAAAACCCCGCTTTTCCGCCTCTGCCTGCCATTGCTCCATCCACTTCTGGGCATTGTCCATATCGGTGCCGATCGTGTCAAAGAAGTTAGCCATTAGCTCCATTTGCCGTTTAGCGACCGCCTCCGAACTGTCAAGTTCGTATGTTTTTTCAAGGTCTTCCTGAAGCTTTGCAAATTTTTTAGAGAAGAACAATTCATATGACATCTTTCGCCCGAGCGCTTCAAGCGCCTCTTCACCCGATTTGCGGAATAGGTCCCATTTATTCGCACCGGTACGGATAGCATTTTCAATCGAATCCATCAAGCCATCGCCAAGCCCGCCGAAAGTATCACGAAGATCGTCACGGATGACATCCATCAAATCTTCGTATCGACCTTTCATATCTATGATGGCCTGTATCTGCTTACGCTGTTCGTCCGTTATCTGGGTATTGGTATCAAGGAACGCCTGGGCCGCCTCCACATTAAATTCACCGTTATCATCCCAGAGATCCTTTGCAAGATCCTTTAATGAAGTGTATTTGTCTTTTTTGCCCCAAAAATTGGCCCACCCGCTGTAATCCTTTGTTTTGATAGCCATCCCTTGTATATCGGTGTAGCCTTTCTTGTAAGCATCCAGCAGCGCCTTGGATTCACTACTCATCGTTTTAGTGAGACCTATCCAGCTACCGAAATGCAAACCGCCGAATATGGCAGCTGCAAGGCTCCGGAATTCTTTTTGTGTCTCCGGACTGGTAGTTTTACGGATTATTTCATAATATTGAGTAAGCGCTTCCTGTGCATTCTTGGACGCTTCACGGGCTTTTTCCAATCCGGATGATCCGAATATCGTATCAAAGTCTTTATCATCAACTTCGAGCAATTTCAGGTTGTATGCGTTAAGGAAATCAAGACGGTTTTGCTCGAATTCTTTTTGTTCTGCCTTTGCCTGGGCGAATGAAGCAATGGTTTGCTCAATCATGTTTTGGGCGCCGCCGATAATAGCGCCGATCCATCCACCTTGCTGAAATCCCTTAGCAGCGGCTGATATGTTCTCGCTCAAAGCTCCCATCTGGCTGGCGAACTCGGAAAAACGGGAATCGCCGGAAGCCTCAGCTAATTTTTGCATCAGATCAGCAAGGGATGATAACCCGTCGGCCGCCTCAACTGCCCCGTCTTTAATGTATTCCAGACCTTTTGCCCGTTGTGCATCCGCTTCGGCTAACAAATAGCGCCTTGTTTCTTCATTCGCGGCCTTGCTTGCTTTTTCCGTATTTTCAGCAGCCTCTTTCCAGCTATTGAAACCCTTGATGATGCCGGCAAACGGATAGTTGGTCCGGTCATCCAATTCATCCTGTTTCTGAATGAGTGCATCATAGATGGCTTTAATCTTTTCCGGATCGGCTTTCATTGCCTCAAGCTGGCCTTCTGTAAAACCGGCTGGCACTGTTGCGTTAACCCCGGAAAGGTAATCGACCAATTTCTTAGCCTCTGCAGTAACTTCTTTAATCCTGCCGGTACTCATCCGGGAAGCATCGGAAAATAGTTTTACAAATAATTGTGAACTCTTTTCCGTTTCAGCGATCTCTGCATTATTGATTGATTTCAGGGACTCTTTACGTAGCTTTTCAAGTACCGCCAACCGTTCTTTTTCATCAGCAAGGTTCTGGTCTTTTATAGCCTTTGCATCCGCATCGAATTTTTTATTTATGTCGGCCCGCTGCTGTTCATAGGTCCGGTACTGGTCGAGTAGGGCCTTTTGGTTTTTAGCCTGATTGCTACGGTAGGATGCCCATGCTGTATCATACCAGTTATTCAGTTCTCCCTGTTGGTCGGTTGGCAATTGACCTATCGAAAAGGTTGTAGGCTTGAATACCCCCTTGCTCCCTGCTCTTTCCCATTCCTTTCGCTCGATCTCCTGTTGCGCCTGGATTAATTCCTGAGTACGCCGCTGGATGGATAACAGTTCTTTATTATGGTTGAGTTCGATTTGCTTTTCCTGCTTTGCAAACCCATCTTCCATCATATCGATGCGGGCCTGGGAGATATCCAATTCAGCCTGCCGGACCGCTAATTCCCGCTCAACGGAGGCACGTTTCAGTTCGAGGGTGGAGTTGGCGATTTTCTGGGCGTCCTTTTGCGCTTTGTTGGCTAATTTTTCTGATTCACCAGTTAGGAGTTCAAGCGTTTCCTTTACACTTTTCAACTCTTTCTCTTTTGCTTCGATATCTGTTTTATAGTCTGTCGACTCTGTTTTGCCGGAACGTAGGTCTGCCAGATCCTTTTTAAGAACGGCTATTTTGGTTTTTGTTTCCTCGACCTGCTGGTTGATATCCTGGGCCGCTTTTTGAGTCCCACTTCCGGCATCTCCGAAGATATCATCCGCCTCTTCGAGAATTTCTTTCAGTTGATATTTAGAACTCAAAATACTGTTTACATCGTTATAATATTTTGAGATAGCAAAAGAACTCGACTTTCCACTTTCTTCGAAGATGGTTTTGATATACCGGTTGATTTCCCCGGCATCCTGCAAGGCTGCATCTTCGATACGGGCCTTTATATCGGAAAATGCCTGCTTTCCACGCTCAGCGCCAAGATCTCCGGTTAATCGCTTACGCAGGGAAGAGTATCGGCTACCTATGCTTTTCCCAAGTTCTTGGTTATTTTCATCGATGAATTGGTTGCGGAGTTTCGCTCGGGTGTTGCTTTCTATGGCCGCCGTCAACTGATAGTAAGCATCCTTGGAATATCCTAATACATCAACTTCAAGATTTAGGTTATCAAGATAAGAGCCGTAATTATCGTTGATTTCTTTCTTTATTTGATTGTATCTTTCGGTTCCCGGCTCTGCACGTTTTAAACTCTCCACCAATGCATCCAGCCGCAATTTTTCAGTTTCGAGCGACTCATTCAGTTTCTTTTGCTGCTTTTCCGCAGTAGTTTGGTATGTGATAAGTTTGTATAGCCCATACGTCAAAGCAACCGCACCTGCAAGCGCAATAGAAAATGCGTTGGCGCTCAACACGGCATTCAATTTTACAGCTACAGCCGCCAACTTGGTTTTGGCAGCCGTGAGGAGCGTTGTGAACGTTATGTTTGCTTTTTTGGAGGCGGTATCTACATTAGTCGATAGGGTTTCGAGTTGCTGGGCGGCAGTCATGGTTTTTGCCTTGGCGGCCGCCAATTCCTTTACTGTTGAATTATAATTCTGGGCTACCGTATTTTCCTGCAAAACGGCCGTGTTTAATCGCTTTTGTGCCGCTTCTGTTTTTTTTGATGATACATTTCCGCTCACGGCTGCAATTTCAGATCTCAATGCAACTACATTACGGGCTTGCTGTATTTCTTCCTCTTTGGCGGCAATTATTTTTGCATGAATAGACGCAATTTCCCTGTTCTTTGCCGCTATTTTCGCCTCTGTTGCCCCTACGTCTTTTAGGCTTTGCGCCTGACTTATAGCATCCGCCTTTTGTTCTTCGAGTTTATTCACGAGCAATGCGGCACGGCTTTGTTTTTCAGATGCAAGTAGCATCTTCTTTTGCAGTGCTACTGTCTTCTCAGCCTCTGCGGTACCGATGATTGCTGCAAGTTCAGCCTGTTTTGCGGCCACATTTTCACTTGCGGCGATTTTTGCTTCTTTACCGGCAAGCTTTTTTTGCGCAAGCCTGTTTGATTCGGCGGCACTTTCAGCTATTTGCGCTTTCAGGTTTTGCCCCCTGATTTCGATCTCTCTCTGTATAGCTTTTACGTGCTCCTCTGTTCCTGACTTAAGGTTTAAGGTTGATATCCTTTTCTTTTCCTCTACCGTCAATAGGGCCTCAAGGCTTTTTGCCTCTTCCGTATATTTAACGGACGCAGTAAACTGTTTGTACGAATCAACCGAAATTATTGCGGCCTTATATACTCCAAGGGCAACCACTACCTCGGCCAATATTTTTCCGACCTGTTCATAATTCTCCACAAGCGATATGGCGCCTTTGTAACCGGAATATATAAAATCTTCCTGGCTTTTACCAAGGTTGTTGAACACATCCTGCCACGCACCCTCCAATTGCGCCTGCAAGCCTTTGATACCCTCTGCCTGCTTTTGTGTCATTCCGTAGAACTTCCCACCCTCGGCAGTAGCGGATGCAAAGGCATCGGCTACCATTTGAGAGGATATCGCTCCGGACTCCATTTCTTTTTTGAGGTCTGCAATGGATTTTCCGGTTTTTTCAGAAATGACAGAAAGTGGATTGAACCCGGCATTAATCATTTGCAGTAGATCCTGGCCCATCAACTTACCGGTCGATGACATTTGAGCGAATGCAAGTGCGAGGGATTGGAAGCGCTGTTCGTTACCCATAGAGATATCACCCAGCTGCTTGATGGTAGGAATCACCTTTTCAGCCTCAACATTGAAACCCAACAGGGTTTGTGCCGCCTGTGATACGCCCGAAAGGGAAAGCGGGCTATCGACGGCAAACTGCTTTATCTCGGACATGAATGCCGGCACGCCTTTTCCCCCGAGCAATACCTCGAAGGATGTTTCCAGCATCTGCATTTCACCCCGGACATTGATAATCTCCTGTCCGAATTGTTTCAACGCCCCGACACCGAAAGCAACGCCAAGCGTTTTACCGGCATTTTTTGCAAAATCGGATATATCCTGAATATACCTTTTCGCCTCTTCGGAATCCTTTTTCAGGCCGGAATTGTCGATACCGGTGGCAAAGAACAGGGCTCCGTTTTTATTTTGAATACCCATAATGGTGTTTTATGGTAAAATATAAACCGGTGGGTATTTTCATTAAACCGGCATGCGTTTACATTTTAATATGTTTTCGTGATAAAAGTGCGGTTTGTTCACCGGGCGGATAAATAAGGTTGTCACAAAAATAGGATTTATCATGACATTTTGTAAAATTACGCCACAATAACCGGCCGATCGACTACTTTCTTTTGAGGCGGCTTGTTTTTACCTAATACCTCTTCGAGCACCCAGTAACGGACTGCATCGATGGCATGGTTATAATCATCGATCGGCTCGTTAATGAAATTATCATTCTTGTCTTTATCCCACGTATAGTTGCGGAACTCTTCCAAAATATTGTACGACCGTTTGGTTATTTTGATATTCAATTCGAGCATCTTATCAATACCCGCTTTGATTGAGCCGGAATATTTTTCAACTGGTTTTATCCTTATGCCGGAATTTCGTATTTCATTTACAAGACGGGGATCGGCGCTTTCACTGATAACACGACCTTTTTCTTTGTGTAGCTTCAATACTTTAATGATATCAGCCGTACCCATGCGTGTTTTGTAGCACAATTCATCGAGATACAGATCATTATCATAAAGTGCACAATCGACAATAGCCGTAGGGTCGTTAGAGTATCCGAAATCCATACCCAACCCACGCTTTTTAACCCAATCAGGTATTTCAGACACAATTTCATAGGATGTAAAGATGACACCTTCCGCTATTTCTGCCCATCGGCCAATAACAACATGTGCGTATTTTGAGTTATTGAATTTATGCTTGTCGATTGATCCGTCAGGCTTCTTGCATTTTTCAATGGATTTATTCCGGATATCTTCTATCTCCTCGAGGAATACATCATTCAGGTTTGGAATATTATCAAAGTACGTCGTGTGGATATGGAGAACATTCGGATGGGTGCTTACCTGAACATCCACGCCATCTATTTCAACGATTTTGTGGGTGTTCTTGATGTATTTCTGGTATATGAAATGATTAACATCAGGCGGGTTCATCACGATGATTACCCGCAGCTGTATGCCCTTTTTACGGATGGAGAGGACTATTTTATCGAAATCCTTTTCATCGGTCCATTCTTCCCCTTCGTCACAAACAAAAGTAGTGAGCCCCTGGATAGATTTTAGTTTGGCTGTTTGCTTCCCGGAACTTGTTTTTATACCACGAAAAAGAATTTCACTGCCGGAGTAATTGTTTACGATCTCGTTTTTTGTAACAGAAAAATACTCTTCGGTATTATCCAGTTCGATTTTCTCGTTGAATTCGGGGATAACAGACAATTCAGCCGACGTCATTGTATAGCGACTGAATAAAATCAAGTGGCCTTTTTCAAAAGACAGCCGCTCAAGGAATGTGGAAACGTTGAATGATTTAGCGCTACCACGTCCCCCGGTTACAAGAATTATAAACTTATCTTCATTCTCATATAGCGGATTATATACCGGTTGAACCTTTATCATTCCTCATCACCCCCGAATTTACTTAGCCATTCTTTCACAGGAACGGACCCCTGCATGTCTATTTTCGTAGCCTTATCCCATCCCAACATCTTACTCAACCGGTCAATGGCAGCTATCTTATCATAAAACTTCACCTCGATCCCTCCTTTGATTTTTTTGATGGATGATATACAAGCCACAACCTCATCCGGGAGTTCTTCAATGCTTTTTATCCGGACGGTCATCCCTTTTGCGCTCAAAACGTCCGTTACCCGGGAGCGGACAATGGCGGAGAGTTCTTTTATCGCTTCATCCTTGGTTATGTCGGAGCGTCTTTGCAGGACATCTTGCAATTGTTTTACCCTTAGGGTAATCTTAGGGTTATTGAGCATCTTCGAGGCCTGAACATTCACCGTCTCATCCTTCATCTTATCACACGAATAAGCACGGCGATACGCCTCCGATGCGTTGCCGGTCTCGATGTAATAATTACAGAAGTTTTCTTGTTTGATGGTGAGTTTTGCCATGTGATTATCCCTCCTCTCCAATCTTTACGAATTTACAATTGAACCATCCCTCAAGATATTGTATCAACGATTTTATAAGCGGATAAGCCCCATTTTTGTAACGCCAGCTGAACACCCACCTATTATCATCCAAATACCCCAGCACGGCGGCTTTCGATTTCAACCGGTCCATTGCAGCCTTCACGATCTCTTCATCCGTCATTTGGGATATAGGAAGTTCCCGAAGAATGCGAATATTCCGGGGCTTAATATCATTTGGCATGGTGTTTTTGAATAAAATATAATGCTATTGATTTTTTTATTACCTTTGAAAGATATTCAATAATTAATTTTTAGTAGTATGGAAAATGAATTAAAAGCAGGCGATGTAGTTGTTTTAAAATCAGGTGGCCCCAGAATGACAATTGAGGATATTGGTGAATACACTTATGAGATCAAAGCTCTTTGCTCATGGTTTGACAATAAAAAAAGGATTTCCGAGACTTTTAAATTGGAAGCCTTGTTATTGTGCGATGAGGATTAACATGTTGCTATCAGGGTGTTTCAGGCTAAAAATCCCAGTAACACCCTGCATCTCTTTCCAATTCTTCGGGTAGCGTTTCTTGTTTTCTGGTTTTATTGGCATTTCAAAACAGCGTTTTTCCATTTAATTTCTCTTTTATCAATTTTTCAGCCTTGTAATACAAATCGAACAGTTCTTTTTCCGTTTCCGGTCCCGGCCAATCCCGGAATTTCTCATTCAGGAAAAAGCGCCATTCAAATACTTTACGTGCCTTTTCCGATAAATTCAACCGGCATAGTATTTCACGCACCTGGTTCGTTTTTTCGAGAACATCTCCGGGGCGATCATAATCTTCATCAGGGAGATCTTCGATGTCGAGGCGGGAATAATCCACATTGGCATCAACCGGCAGCGGCCTGTATTTGTGCTGGTACGGGGATGTTGGAGAAGTGGCGTTCAACTTGATCATTCGCAGGATATAATAATCAAGTTCAGTATATTGCCCGGATTTCCTCTCATAGAGCGATTGAAGCTGCTTTTCCGGCTTTTGAAGCAAGCTGCAGAGTACCTCATTCAGGACGTCGGTAGCCTCATCTTCAATACCGGCACATGAACAGTGATATCGGGAATAGTCCAGCCATCGTTCGTAGCGCTTTTCTATGTATTTGTTTACTTCATCTGCCATCACCGGGTTGTTTTTGTCGATTATAGATATCCAGTTTCAGTTTTTTCAATTGATCTACTCCGTCCTCAATACTGCGATCGTCCGTCTTTTTCAATATCGACAACATGCATGATATCGCAATATCCAGGGCGATTATATATTTTGCAGCTTCAATTGTCATATTAAATCCGACTTTTTAACCCTGAATGTTTTCCCGTCAATCTCCCTGATTTCAAAGTCGGAAAAGGAAGCCTTGCCGGCTGTTACCAGGTCCGAAACTTCCGGGTAGGTATATAACTTCACCTTCCTGTCGAAACGGATCACATCGGAGATATTCAATTCCTTGTATGCGAAATTATCAATCACGTGATTTATAGCATCAATAAGCCTATTCTCAGTAAAATCATTCGCTATTATCCTCTCAGAAAGCAAATTGAAAAATTGATCGCTCATCTTTGGAAATGCCGCTTTTAGCCTGTTTGTCGATTGATAAATAAGCATAGGCGATGCGAGGCTGTCATCATATTTGCTTACCTCACGATTGCCGTCGTTGTTTTTCAAAATTTGCGCGGGCGATGCCTTCAAGGACGTTTCTTGCAAGTTCGGCGTCATTATCTGCTGTATTTTCTTTACTTCTGTTGTCATAGTTTCCTGATAATATTTTTTCAAAATTTGTCGGTTTAATAATCCAGTCCAAAGTAGCCGTCCAACCCCTATTGTTTTGCCCTTTCAAAAATGGGCTCATAGCGGCTTTTGAAATAACTTCAGCGAATCGTCTTTTTCCATGTTCTTTTATCCGGGCCGAAATCATACTCTTCCGTTTATCCGACAAAGGGGTTTTAATATTGCCAAACACGCCTTTCGTTTCAGAATTGAAAAAAGAAATAAGGGAATCGTAATCGATTTTTTCAGTGTGAGGCTGTGAAGCCTTACAAAGTAATTCGTTAGAATTACTATCTTTATTTACTTTACTTTCTTTTCTTTTCTTTTGTGTACTTTCCGACCGATTTAGAGGGGTTTCTTCCGCCGGAAACTCTGAATTTAGGGAGTTTCTTCCGCCGGAAACCTCTTTTTTGTCATCAATTAGCCAAAATTCCAACTCGTTTTTCTCAACTCGTTTTCGCGTTGCCTCTTTCCATCTCTTTTGTATTCCCTTGCTGGTTATGATACCAAACGAATCAAACACGGTTCTATCAAAGAAACCCCATTTGACTAACCCGGATATAACCTCTGAAACGAGGGATTGGGGAACGCCTGCTTGCTTTGCAATCTTAAATTTGAAAGCTTCAGAACACTCTGCGAAATAACCATTACGGTATATCGCGCAGAGCACCCTTACTACAACGCATTCCCCTTTTGCTCCAAACTCGCTTGAAATTGGAATAACTTTCTCATCATCGAAAAGATCAACGTTGAAAGGAAAGTAATCTAATCCTGTTTTTTGTGGTCGTGCCATATTATGCTGCCTTCTTGGCTGTTTTCCTCATTTCATGTAGGATGTCAGCCTGATAGTCATTGATCGCTTTTTTCCGGGCTTCCTCTTTTTCCTCTTCGGTCAGTTCGACCACATGGTTAACCACGATACGGCCCGGATCTATTTCCTTGCCAATATCGATTTTATCTTCATCGTAGTAGTGTGCAGCCATGCCGAAGATTTCAGGATCAGTGAAGCCGACACAGCCTGATTTTTGCACTTCATTCAGAATATAGGTGACGCAATCGTCAATATTCTTTCCTTCTTTGGCGTAAACCACTGCGAACAAAGAATCGTCCGCAGCTCTTTTATCCAAATGCGCCTTTATTGTTTCTTTAAAATGATCCGTTGCTTTCATAGTTGTTTTTTATTAAAATCGTCCATGATCTGCCATAACTTTTTGTAGAATTTCTCATTTGGTTTCTTACCCTCGACGTATTCCCCAAGAGCGACAAAGAATTCTCCGCTATGCTGCATGTTATTAAAATCCACCGCAAACTTGGCGATTGCGCATGCTTGAGTAGTGTCAAGTTCCTTTATTCCGGATAAATCTTTCTGGTTTGATTTCAGGATTTCAAGGGCTTTTTCAAGCCCCTGTTTTGCCCCTGAATTCTCCGGTTTGTTAATATTCCCATGTTTGAGAATATTCGATATTTCTCGTTGTAATTTTGCTTTTAGTATAATCTCAATCTATAAATCCATTTAATGTTAAACTATCAGGATGGCAGAGTAATTTTACTTCCTTACCGTCCTTTAATGCATAAACGAGCCGTTTCCCATCGACAAGGGCGTCTTTGTGATAAGTCACGCCCTTCAGTCCTGCCTTCGTAGTCACGAGATAGCCGGAATTAAAATGATTATCCGCTATGCGCCCGCAGAACCAAATATCATCAGGTGTTAATTCACTCATATCGTTTAATTATTTACCATCATAGGCACAATTATGATAGTCACTTTTTCTGATCCTTCCGGGCGGAATATTGCCGATGTCGTAGGCCCTGAAAAATGAATATCACATGTTTTTGAATCGACTGAAATAGTTTTCAATACATCTGTAAGGAATTGCGCCCTGAAACCAATCACCAATTTACCAAGCACGGAATTCAGCATCAGATCCTCATCAGCTTTACGGGAAAAGTCGATATCTTCTGCCGTGATCTTTAAAATATTATCCTTGATATTGAGTGATATCATGGACGATGCACTACTGGAAAACACGGATACACGGTTGATCGCAGATATGAGTTCCTGGCAGTCGATATTCAATGTCATGTCAGGATTGGAAGGTATCACTCGACGGTAATTCACATACGAACCCTCAATCAGCCGGTAAATTACAGCATACTCACCAATCATGGCCTTTACGCTATTGCCGGAAGAAGACATCTGTATCATGGTATCATCAACCGGTAGCATTTCGGATATGATCTTTGCATATCGTGCCGGTACGTTCAGGTTGAAAAATGAAACTTCCGGGGCATCTTCTTCATACATTGCCAGTACATGGCCGTCAGTCCCGGCAAACGCTACGCGTCCATCATTCGACGATACATTCACGGCTGTCATCACGGGGCGCAATTGATCATCCGATGCATACTTTGAAACGGTTTTGAAACCTTTCGAAAGGAGAGATGAACTCAAGGACGGGAGCTCTTTGTTAAATACTGGCAGTTCAGGATAAGCGATTGCATCCATCGGCGCCATCTCGAATCTACCGTTATAGTACTTGAATGTCACTTTTATAAGCGGATCGATAACGATCTCGATCGGCTGGTCCGGCAGTTCGCCTAATGCTTTAATTAAAGTTTGGGCATCAAGCAGGAATGATGCTTCTTGAAAATCCTTTATCACGCAATCAACGGTTGTCGTGATTCGGCCGGCTTCATCCATAGCCGAAATAGAAATCGATTTGTCATTCTCGACACGTATCAAAAACGTGCTGTACATTACCTCCTTTGCCGAGGATCTTAGAACTTTTGAAACAACTCTCAATTTGGAGAGCAGATCACTTTTTGTTAGACTAATTTTCATGTTGTAATTGTTTTAAATAGTTATTGAATTGAAATTAAATAGCTTCTAATGTGTCAAACAGGGATGGCATTTTCATATTCCTTTCGGCACCCTTGCAATATGCCGCACCGTCGATGAAATATGGATTACTCAACTCGATACCGATACCTTTCCGGCCTTTTAGGACCGCGCGGTATGGCACCGTCATTAATCCACCGAAAGGATCCAATACCGTCTCTCCGGGGTTGCTCAATTGCTCGATTACACGGTCAGCAATATCAAATTGAAGGGGGCAATTCTTCACAATACAACCCTCGGCTGTATAACTGGCATCATCGGCAACCTGAATTGTCCAAGTTTCGGCTATCCCGTTTTCAGTAATATCCCTAACAGGGCGCCACGCCCCATCGTCGAGTATCTTCCCAAATGAACGATCTCCGTTCCGCCATGATAATTGCCATAGTTGTTTTTGATTGATCTCCCGCCCCTGTATGTTATGTTTGCCTGGTTTCTTTCCAGCGAATACGGATGCGATCACACCTCTTGCACGTTGGGCGACCATAGCCATACCCAACACTAATGCACGGGAAACGGAGCATGCTGTAACCTGATTTCCCGTTTTATTGCCATCACCGGCAAGATACCCGCTTAAAAGCGCTTCCGATTTTTCAGCGTTAAGGCAAATACCCTCTATCGGTACTTGCTTGTTTTCCGCACCGTGACCGCATTTATGCAGCATGTTTTTCAACTCGATAGATGATATGTTCAATCCGAATTGAGAACAACCGTCTGCTATGTTTTCATGTCCGATAAATTCACCGCAAATGCTTTTAAATTCATCGATTTTTTTGTTACCTACGGATATGAAGAATTGATTGCGAGCACCATGATAGTGTCCATCCGCCAAATATCTGCCGATTAACCACCATTCATTTTCAGTGAATTGGCTTTCTTCTATTTCCGGTAATTTTAAATTGACAAAACCACCCTTCGTATCCTTTGATTCTATCCATGCCGGCTCGGTTGAAGGTAGATAATCAAGAGGTCGAGCCTTGTTGTTTTTGCGTGCCCAAACTTTATGGTCAGATGTCAGGGTTAAATTTGCCACACCTTGCGCTTTCACCTGAACGATTGGATTAATGCCGGTACAGGCTTTTGCAATAACAGGTTTCCAATTTCCGTTATGGGTTAAAACATTGTCCCCAATATTGATATTTTGTATTTCTTTGTATCCGTCCTTTGTTAAGATTAAACTACCTTTCGCCAAACACAGATGCATTTCCTTTCCCTTACTCCATTGTGAGCCGTTGAGGGTCCGCATGCGGGTTACATCCGTCCATACCTCATCTGTCCAACTTTGGGGCTGTAAAAGCATGAAGCCGGAAGGAAGTTTACCCTGCATTTCCAGTGTTTCGGCCACTTTTACGACATATTCGAAATCCCATATTTCGTTGAGGGTGTAGTTTTTGAACCACTGAAAAATCTGTTTGTGGTCCATTGCGGCCAGTTCTTCCGGTGTGACACCTCTATTGCCATCACTGCGTGTATAGCCGGCGGCATCAAATTGCCATCGGGCGCGGGAATAACCATCGGGGTTAATCCATTCTTCATTAATTTTATCCCACTCCTTTTTGCCCTTTTCGACAGGGATATCGGCATACGCATTTGTCCGGTCTGTTTGGGGTTTTCTGAAGTATAGGAGATATTCCGGCATTCCGACTCCCATCTTTGTGCCATCCTTGCATTGTTCCGTCCATCCGAGCCTGTAAGTCTGATTGTTTTCGCGGACCACATCGGTAACAATTGTTTTCATGCCCATGTATGCGAAACCATGCTTCACGAAGTGATTATACGTGTCAATATGAAAAGGATAAACCGTTTGAACACCAGCCTTTGATAGTCCCATCGGGACAATCCTGTCCTTTACGTGGATGGCGGCTATCCGGCCGGGTTGCAGTACCCTGAAAAGGTTGGGCGTTAGATAATCCATCTGCTGGAAAAACTCTTCATTGCTTTCTGAATGTCCCAGGTCTGCGTAATTGGGGCTATATTCGTACTGTGTTGAAAATGGTATCGATGTGAGGATCAATCCTACCGAATTGTCTGGATATCTGGTTTTATCTGATAATTCAGGGATGCTGTCATTATTCACCACCTTAAAATTATTACCGGTGATTTCTATTCTCTCAACTCCCATTTTCCGGGCCAGGTGTTTTGCCATTTCGGCATGGGATAATCCGTACTTTCTTATTATTTCAGTCATTTTTTTGATTAGTTTGTTATGGTTTTGCCATTTTCGTTCGAGGGATTTACGGACGTTCTTTTCCGTTTCGGTATAGATAAGATCGACACGAACAGTGTTTTTTTGAAGGAATCGCTGCAGGCGGTGAATGGATTGTATGAAGTCGTTAAATTTGTAACCTATACCAAGATATATCGCCCAGCTGCAATAACGTTGAAAATTACAACCGGACCCGGCAATAACCGGTTTGGCCGATAATTCGGGTACACGTCCGTACGAAAAGTCAAGGATATTCTTTTCGCGTTTCTCATAGTCCTGTGAGCCATATATCGAAGTGATACCGGGAATAGCCTTATCAATTGCGTGGCGCTCATCTTCGAGATCGTGCCAAATGATACGGTGTGCTCCCGGATCTTCCGCTCTCAATTCGAGCATCTTTTTAATACGGCTATCTAGGCTCAACCGTTTTTCTTTTGCCGATTGCTCCAATCCGAGAGCCTCCGTTTTGAACATTTGCATTTGGCCGTTTTTCTCGACAGTGATCTCTACGTGATCGGCCGGTATTTCGTGCCAACGCAAATCTAATTCAGGCAGAATATACCCCTCGTCATCTTTCGGATCACCGGTGATATCGGACGGCTTATTAACGAACAGTGCCCACGAAGAAACCCACAGCCAGAATTCCTCTTCCTTGTGCGCATGGAGTGTTAATTTATCGGCATGCGTGCTATCACGTTTAAAGAATCTCGTTTTTGCCTGGGAGATATCCATTATGCCGAGAAAATCAGCATAAGCGAGCAATTCTATGTAGTCGTTAGGGGATGGCGTGGCGGTTGCGACAAAACGGTATTTGATATGATCTGAGCCTCTGCGCATTTGCATAGGCCCGGCATCACCGGTAAAGAGCCGCATGAATTCCCGGAATGTTTTCGAGCCGCCAAATCCACGTAATACGGAAGCTTCGTCTAAACTTGCAACATCGAATATACGGGGATCAAGGCGACCGTCCCGGATGCTTTCATAGTTGGTAAGGTATATACCGTCTCCGGACATTTCAGACGGGCGTCGGATGAATTTCGGTTCTTCTTTCCAACCGAGGATATTGATCGAGTCCTGGACGAATTCCTGTTTGATGTTGAGCGGGCAAACAATGAGGCCCTTCGAACCGCTTGCTTTTTCGAGGGTATACCGAACAGTTTCTAACTGGGTTACGGTCTTATGTAATCCAAACGATGCAAAACACGCACGTCGGCCACCCTCAACAAGCCATTTTACCATTAGCTTATTGTGGGGTTTCAAGTTCGGGTTAATATCTTCTATATCGAGACTAAACCCGAAATTCTCCGAAACTTTAATTTTTGACTTTAAAAATTCGTCGTATGTTTTTTGATTTTGCATGACACTTTTTCAAGTGCCCGGCGTGATTGGGAGGGTGTTAAGCTTTTAGTTCAAGGTTGATAATAATGTGTATAAAGGAGCGACCCTGTTTTTGTTATCCTATCCGGGCGGCAAAATCCTGAAATCCGAGGCAAGCCTCCGATCCTTATATACACAAAAAGTTGAACCCTGAACCTTTCGATTCAGAATCCAACTCGCTTTATGGATGCAAATGTACGGGTTATTTTTTAATCACCAAATTTTTTGCAAGAATTTTTTATACAATTTTTCAGGGAAATTATATAAACGATTATACAATCTTTCGATGAAATTATATAATCAGTCCCGTAATAAATTCAATACCTTCCTATTAGCATCATCGCAAATCTCATAATCTATATCAATATAGATATCTGCCATCTTGTAATCGTTATTCACGTGGCCGAGGCAGAAATCAACATCCGCCTTCGGTACCTTCGCTTTGTTCCGGGCAATACTCGCCCAGGAATGGCGGGCCCAATTGGTTGTGATTTTCGGAATATTGAATTCGGTACTGATTTTCTCTAACCCTTGATTGATAGCTTTCATAAAATTGTAAGAACAGGTATATCGTGTTTTGATATCAGATAGAAAATAGCCTGAACTATATTTATCAATCAATTCCTTTAATTCCGGCTCAACCTTTATGGATAACGGAAACATGGAGGTATTTCCGTCTGTATTCGTTTTAGATCGTTCATATTCTATTCTACCGTATCTTGGACCGGATAGATTAAATAGATCGTTTACGTTAATTCCCATGAGGTAAAACATCATCATGAACATATCCCTTGCAATGTTTTCCCGTTCTGTATCGAATTTTCCATCCCTAATCCTCTTTACCGTTTCAATAGGAATATTTTTCTTTCGCCGCCTATATTCTGGTATATCTACATTCTTGAATGGTTTATTTGGAATGAGAATAATATCATAATCCTCTTTATTATAATGGTCTTTGCATTTATTGAATAAAGAACGGATACCCCTCATATAATTATTGATCCCCCCCGGTTGCATCCCGTTCTTTTCTAAAGTTTCTTTATATTCCCTCATCCTGTTTGCTGTAATATCACAAGCATTGATTTTGTCGCTCTTCCAGAATTTTTTAAATGAATCAATTGAGCATTGATACCATGATGCCGTTTTCTCTTTTACCGTATTATCGATTATGGTTTTAGTGAAATCGATGAAATCAATGTATTCCGGTTTTTGCTCGGACATACTTTGAAGTATTTCTTTGAGTTCAGAACAAGACATTTTAGATGTTCGAGACGATCCCAATTGAAGAAAATTCTTTTTATGTAGCTGCATTATTTCACCCAATTCATAATTTAGCATATCAGCATCAGGATAAAATGATGAGATATTTCCGTCAGAATTCATAAATCCGGGTTCAATATAATATGGGGTAGGAAGGTATTGCGATACTTTGCTATGATAAACACGAATTTTGATATTTGTCGTGCCATCTGATTTAATATGGTTTTTAGTTGTAAATACAACCGGTTTAAAAGTTGCCATCGTTGATTTTGTTTTAAATAATTCGACAAAACCAATTCCGCGACCTCAACTTTTAAAATCACTTCAAAGATAGTTCAAAGAAATATTGATCTTATTTCACCTTAATAGCGAAAAATAAGGGTGATTTTAACAAAAAAAGCGAGTGGTACAGAATTGTACCAACTCGCTTTATGCTGTTAGTTTGCTGTAATACAGCTTGATAACTCGGTGGGCGTTGACGGATTCGAACCGCCGACCCTCTGCTTGTAAGGCAGATGCTCTGAACCAGCTGAGCTAAACGCCCGGATTTTTTTGAATATTTTGAAAGATCTTCGATAGTTGCTTTCCTGAAAAGCGATGCAAAGATACGTCGATTTTATTTTTCTGCAAAACTTTTTACAAATATTTTTTATGAAAATTTTCACGGGTCTATTATTATCCCTATTTTTGTACCATCAAAATAGGGGTAGCGATTATATTAATCCGCAATAAACGTTTTCGTTAGGAAATACGAATACAAGTTACAATGAATTTAGATCAACTGACAGCTATTTCACCCGTCGACGGACGATACAGGGATAAGACCGCAGATCTGGATGCGTTCTTTTCCGAGTACGCACTCATCCGGTACCGCGTTCAGGTGGAGATCGATTACTTTATCTCTCTCTGTGAAGAGGGAATCCTTCCGTTGAAGGATGAGGCCATCTTCGAACAATTAAGGGATTTGTACCGTAATTTCAGTGAAGAGGACGCCCGGCAGATCAAAGAGATCGAAAAAATCACCAATCATGACGTGAAGGCGGTGGAATATTTCCTGAAAGAGGAATTCGATGCGCTTCAGCTGTCAGATCATAAGGAATTCATTCATTTCGGATTGACATCGCAGGATATTAATAATACCGCTACGCCGATGATGTGGCGGGATGCACTGCACAAGGTCTATATCCCCGAACTGGAAAAACTGGTTTCCCGGATCGATGCACTGGTCGATGAGTGGAAAGATATTCCCATGCTGGCGCGTACGCACGGACAACCGGCATCACCTACACGCCTGGGGAAAGAGATGAAGGTCTTTACATACAGGTTGACCGGTCAGATTGAAGTGCTGAAAAAGATTCCGGCCAAAGCCAAATTCGGTGGGGCAACCGGTAATTTCAACGCGCACCGGGTGGCTTATCCCCATATCGACTGGAAACTGTTCGGTAACCGTTTCCTGCAGGAGAAACTGGGTCTGCACCGCGAAGAGTACACCACGCAGATATCCAATTACGACGCTTTTGCCGCATCATTCGACGCGATGAAACGCATCCATACCATACTGATCGACTTCACAAGGGATATATGGCAATATATATCGATGGAGTATTTCAAGCAGAAGATCAAGGAAGGTGAAGTCGGTTCGTCGGCCATGCCCCACAAGGTGAACCCGATCGACTTCGAGAATGCCGAGGGTAACCTGGGTATTGCCAACGCATTATTGGAACACCTTGCGGCAAAACTGCCCGTCTCACGGTTGCAGCGCGACCTTACCGACTCTACGGTAATCAGGAATATCGGCATACCTATGGCACATGGATTAATTGCGTTAAAAAGTGCAACAAAAGGGCTTCATAAATTGTTATTAAACAGAGAGGCAATAGAGAGGGATCTGGAAAATAACTGGGCAGTGGTTGCCGAAGGAATCCAGACCATTTTAAGACGCGAAGGATATCCGAAACCCTATGAAGCACTGAAAGCTTTGACACGAACCAATGCGCGTATCACCCGGGAGAGTATTTCGGAATTTATTGACAATTTGGATGTAAATGAACAGGTGAAAAAAGAATTGAAAGAAATCACACCCCAAAATTATACAGGATTTTAAGAAGACATTTTCGTGAAGTAAACCAAGCAAAGAACAAACAAACTTACCTCCTGCCATAACGAGAACTATTTCGTTGAATAAGGGCAGAGACAGTTTATTTGATCTGCCAAACACAAGAAATAGTCCAAAGTACTTGAAACAGTACAATAAAGATAGGAATGACTAATTTTAATTGAACAGTAAATAATAATTGAAAGAAATCCGGTTCCGGTCATGTTAGCCGGGCGGTAGAAATTTGAAAAAATGCGATTTAAAAAAGAAAAAACCGTGAGGTTTCATTAAGTAATCAAAAAGTAAATGCAACAATGACAACAAACAATGACGAATCGCGCCCAAGGCGGAGTTATCACAGCGCGAACAATGAGAGACACGCTTCCTCGAACAGAAATTACGGCAATGAGCGGAGAACACAGCATGATGGTTATTATTCGGATAGACCGTCCTATAATCAGGACAGACAGTCGTACAATTCGGAGAGGTCTTCCTACAATCAGGATAGATCGTACCATCAGGAAAGACCGTCTTACAACCCGAACTACAGGGATTCCCGCCAGGAAAGCTATGGTGGGAACAGCGAAGGCGGCATGAGAAAACGGCGTCCCCGGGTAGGTGAACGTCCGCAGTCGCCACAGCGGGTTACCGGTGGCGGCGGTTATAACAACCGGGGCTGGGGCAACCAACCATCAACCGGGCCGGGCAGACCCAATAAGCCTGCCAAGCCGGTGAAAAAGCTGAAAAAGAAAAAGCCGTTCAAGCAGATCAAGTACAAAGAAAATGCGGATCCCAATGCTCCTATCCGTCTGAACAAATACCTGGCCAATGCCGGAGTATGCTCCCGTCGTGAGGCTGATGAGTTCATCCAGGCCGGTGTGGTAAAAGTAAACGGAGAGGTGGTAACGGAACTGGGTACCAAGATCACCCGTGCCGATCAGGTGATGTTCCACAACCAGCCGGTACAACTTGAAAGCAAGGTGTATGTACTGCTGAACAAGCCGAAAGGATTTGTGACTACGACCGATGATCCAGAGAACCGCAAGACGGTGATGGAACTGGTAAAAAGCGCCGCTTCCGAGAGGATATATCCGGTGGGACGACTGGACAGGGCTACCACAGGGGTATTGCTGCTGACCAACGATGGCGACCTGGCATCGAAATTAACACATCCGAAGTACGAAAAACGGAAAATCTATCAGGTATGGCTTGACAAGCCGGTAGCAATGGAGCATATGCAGATGATCGCCGACGGTATTGAACTGGAAGACGGTGAGATCCATGCTGATGCGATCAGCTATGTGACGGAAGAAGACCTTACCCAGGTGGGTATTGAGATCCACTCCGGCAGGAACCGGATCATCCGCCGTATCTTCGAGAAATTGGGCTACAGGGTGATGAAACTCGACAGGGTCTATTTCGCGGGACTGACCAAGAAAAAACTTTCACGCGGAAAATGGCGTTACCTCACAGAACAAGAGGTCAACATGCTTCGGATGGGTGCGTTCGATTAATGAACAACACTCCCATAGAGAGTCATCTCGTCTCAAAACGACTAATGTAATTGAATGATAATCCTGTTCCTGTGCGGTTTCGTGCAGGAACAGACTGGATATTTATAGGGTAATTTAATCGAAGAGTAGCATAATCATTCATGCAAGAGTGGGTGATTAATGTGAGTTGCTTGCGATATTGAAGTATATAGTGTATGAAACAACTAAAACGAACAAAAATTTCAGAAGCATTACGACTTACAAATTTCGGTGAGGAAGTCAATGTAAAAGGATGGGTGCGTACCCGCAGAGGAAACAAAAATGTCGGATTTGTCGCTTTGAACGACGGATCGACTATCAATAACATACAAATTGTTATTGATATAGCTAATTTTGGCGAAGAGTTACTTCGTCCTGTCACCACGGGAGCCTGCATCAGCGTGAACGGCGAACTGGTGGAGTCGCAGGGCAAAGGCCAGTCGGTAGAGATACGGGCAACGGAGATCGAAGTCTACGGATCTGCTGATCCTGCCACCTATCCGTTACAGAAAAAAGGGCACTCACTGGAGTTCCTTCGCGAAATAGCCCATCTGCGGCCGCGTACCAATACTTTCGGTGCTATCTTCAGGATGCGGCATCATATGTCGTATGCTATTCACAAATATTTCAACGACAGAGGATTTTATTATTTTCATACGCCTATCATCACCGCGTCCGACGCAGAAGGTGCCGGCTCCATGTTCGAAGTATCCACGCTCGATATAGAAAATCCGCCGCGTAACAAAGAAGGCAAGGTGGATTTCTCACAGGATTTCTTCGGACGCCAGACCAACCTCACCGTCTCCGGACAACTTGAAGGAGAGTTGGGTGCTATGGCATTGGGTGCCATCTATACTTTCGGACCTACATTCCGTGCAGAAAATTCCAATACGCCCCGTCACCTGGCGGAGTTCTGGATGATCGAACCGGAAATGGCATTTTATGATATCCACGACAATATGGATCTGGCGGAAGATTTCCTGAAATATCTCATTCGTTACGCTTTAGAGCATTGCAGGGAGGATATCGAATTCCTGGCTAAGATGTACGACGAAGAACTGACAGACCGCCTGAATTTTGTGGTAGAGAATGATTTTGTCCGTCTGACCTATACTGAGGGAGTAAAGATACTGGAAGAGTCGGGACAAAAATTCGAGTACCCTGTACACTGGGGTACCGACCTGCAGTCGGAGCACGAACGCTACCTGGTAGAAAAACATTTCAAACGTCCGGTTATCCTGACCGACTATCCGAGGGAGATCAAATCGTTCTATATGAAGCAGAATGACGATGGCAAGACCGTCCGCGCGATGGACGTACTTTTCCCCAAGATCGGCGAGATCATCGGCGGATCGGAGCGTGAAGCGGATTATGATAAGCTGATGAACAGGGTAGAGGAGACCGGAATGCATACCGAACCGATCTGGTGGTACCTCGAAACCCGTAAGTTCGGTACTGCCCCTCATTCAGGATTCGGCCTCGGTTTTGAACGGTTGATGCTGTTCATTACCGGTATGGGCAATATCCGTGACGTGATCCCGTTCCCGAGGACGCCGAATAATGCAGACTTTTAATTATGAAGAATATACGCAATTTTTGTATCATTGCACACATAGACCACGGCAAGAGTACGCTGGCCGACCGTCTGCTGGAGTTCACCAAGACCGTAGAAGGAAAGGACCTGCAGGCGCAGGTGCTCGACAATATGGACCTGGAGAGGGAACGGGGCATCACGATCAAAAGCCACGCGATACAGATGGATTATGAATATGAGGGTGAGAAATATACCTTCAACCTGATCGACACGCCGGGGCACGTGGATTTCTCATACGAGGTGTCGCGTTCCATTGCCGCCTGCGAAGGCGCACTGCTGGTGGTCGATGCTGCCCAGGGTATCCAGGCACAGACCATCTCAAACGTCTATATGGCTATTGAGCATGACCTGGAGATTATTCCCATACTCAATAAGATCGACCTAGACAGCGCCATGCCTGATGAAGTGGAAGACCAGATCGTGCAACTGCTGGGTGTTCCCCGTACAGATATCATCCGTGCAAGCGGAAAGACAGGCATCGGCATCGAAGAGATACTCCATGCCATCATTGAGCGGGTGCCCGCCCCCCAGGGGGATCCGGAGGCTCCGTTGCAGGCACTGATCTTCGACTCGGTGTTCAATCCGTTCCGCGGTATCATCGCTTACTTTAAGATCGTAAACGGCAGCCTCAGGAAAGGTGACCTGGTGAAATTCATCAATACCGGCAAGGAGTATGATGCTGATGAAGTGGGTATCCTGCGCCTGAATATGGTGCCGAAAGAAGAGGTAGGCTGTGGCGATGTAGGTTATATCATCTCCGGCATCAAGACCTCGAAAGAGGTGAAGGTGGGGGATACCCTCACCCATGTGAAACGGCCTGCCTCCAAGGCCATCGAAGGGTTTGAAGAGGTGAAGCCGATGGTTTTTGCCGGCGTATACCCCATTGACAGCGAGGATTTTGAGAACCTTCGTTCATCCCTCGAAAAGCTGCAACTCAACGATGCGTCGCTCACTTTCCAGCCCGAATCGTCCGTGGCGTTAGGCTTCGGCTTCCGGTGCGGCTTTCTCGGATTGCTCCATATGGAAATCGTCCAGGAGCGGTTGGAACGGGAATTCAATATGGATGTAATTACCACGGTACCCAACGTTTCCTACAAGGTATACGACAAGAAGGGAAATATGAAGGAGGTACATAACCCCGGCGGCCTGCCCGATGTCACGCTTATCGAAAGCATCGAGGAGCCTTTTATCCGTGCTTCGGTCATCACCAACACCGCCTATATCGGCCCTATCATGACCCTCTGCCTCGGTAAGAGGGGCATCCTGATCAAACAGGAGTATGTTTCGGGGGACAGGGTAGAGATCATTTACGATCTGCCGCTGGGTGAGATTGTGATCGATTTCTATGACAAGCTGAAAAGTATATCGAAAGGATATGCCTCATTCGATTACCATATTCATGATTACCGCCCGTCGAAGCTGGTAAAACTGGATATCCTGCTGAACGGCGAACAGGTGGATGCACTCTCCACGCTTACCCATATAGACAATGCACAGAGTTTCGGCCGGCGCATGTGCGAGAAACTGAAAGAGTTGATCCCGCGCCAGCAGTTCGATATCGCCATTCAGGCGGCCATCGGCGCTAAAATCGTTGCCCGTGAGACGGTGAAGGCCGTCCGCAAGGATGTGACCGCAAAATGTTACGGTGGTGATATCTCACGTAAACGCAAGCTGCTCGAAAAGCAGAAGGAAGGGAAGAAACGAATGAAACAGGTCGGCAATGTGGAGGTTCCGCAGAAAGCGTTCCTGGCAGTGCTGAAGCTGGATTAAGTACCTGCATGTTTATTCCATGCAGGTGCTATTGTGCTGTACCATGAGCTGCGGAATGCATCCGGTGAGTAATATCTATCATATTGTCATCCTCGATCCGGTACAGCCGCTGGTTCGTGATCTTCTTATTCAATCCCCCGAGCATTTCGATATAGGGGCCGGTCTTCACGAAATCAAAATGATCCTTTGAATTCGCCGGCAGCCTGTCGTTTCCCGAATACCATGCCGTTTTGATCTTTCCTCTCCGGCTTTTCCGGACGAAATCCGCCAACCGGTATAACTCCCCGGTATCGGCATCCCCTCCCATAAAGCATATACAGGTAATTGCCCTTTCATATGACTGCAGCAGTCCGGCAAGCGCAGATTCATTCAACTCTTTCCCTATATCCTGCTGCAGGTGCGGACTGTGGCATCCCCTACAACGGTACGGGCAATTCGACAGGTTGACCGCCAACGTTACTTCATCGGGGATTTCCTGAAAGACAATATCATAATCGACATATTTCAACATACAAACAGCTTATTTCCAGCGAACCTTATCCTGATCCATTTCTTTTAATATATCGCATTTATTTTAATACATCACGTTTATTTAATATACCACCGTCTCTTTCTCCGATTCCAACTTCCCGTAAAACCTTTTGGATGCTTCTGCCTGACGCGGGACGGAGAAATTACTTACCCGTTTCATATAACCGATGATACGTGTAAGATAATCCAGATTCCTGGAAGCGCATACGGGGCACTGCTTCAGATAGCGTTTATCGATCTTTCCGCAATCATTGCATACCGTATTCGGAATATTAAAGGTGAAGTAATTGCACCCTTCTGCGGCTGCTACCCGCAGCAGCTGGCGGTATTGCGCTTTTGAGAGATGTTCTTCCAGGTTCATATGGAGCGCAGATCCGCCTGTCAGGTGCTCGATATAATCGCGTCCATGCAGGCGGAACTTATCGATGACATTGAGTGACGGGTCTTCCACCCGGTAGAAATAGCTGTTATAGCAATCACGGGGTACTGAATATCCATCCTCCCTGTCCCATTTGGCATGCTTTACACCCACATTTTCGGCAGGGATCATTTCGCAGTTGAACATCAGTTCTTTCGACCGGTATTTTTTATTGTACCTTTCGATGATCCCCAATATTTCCTGTACAAATGCCACGTAACGGGGATTATGGTTGATCTCGATGCCCAGTGATTCGGCAGCTTCTACCAACCCGTTCACGCCGATGGTCAGGTACTGTCGGCTGATATTGATAAATCCCGCATCGAAGAGGGGAAGCATCCCTTTCTGCTGAAACATTTTCAGGTTTTCATTATAAGCGGTTTGTACCTTGTGTGTTAAATCGACCACCTCTTCCAGAAATGCCGTGTAGGGTTGACCTGTACGTTTCGCGAACTGGATGCAGCGGTTCAGGTTGATGGTAAGCACGCTTTTAGAACCGGTAGAGACTCCCCCGGCTCCCAATGTGTAGCTGAACCCGTTGTCCTGAATTTCATTGCGCAGGCGGCAGCAACTCGACAGTGAGTCGGCATTGTCGCTCATGTAGGTGAAGAACGAGTGCCCTTCGGCATACATTTCAGCCGTAAAATCGGCATATTCGGTATCCATCACATCATCCTCTTTCGAGAGCAACGCCATGGTTTCTACCGGAAAGGTGAGTACGGTCTTGGTCCGCTCTTTGTTGAACCACCGCATAAAGCGTTTCTGCAGCCAACTGAGTGAATCCCATACCGGACGGGAGCCGTCGGGAAACTGAAATTCGCCGAACAGGTTTTCGAAGTAGTATTTGTCGTAGTAGGAGATGTTCCAGAAGACAGCCTGGAAATTACGCGCTCCAGTGGGCTGGTTGATGGAGTAGACGATTTGCTCGAAACAGTCGGTAATCACCTTGTCGAGGGTACGTTGGCGCTTAGAGAGATCCACTACATTCCCGTTGCGGGTAAAATAGTCGTCGCCATACTCTTTGCGGATAAAGTAGTCCAGATACATCAGAAACTCGGGTGTGGCGCAGGCGCCGCTCAACATGCTTGATACCATGAATACCATATTGATGAAGCCGCCACAAAACGATTTCAGGTTGGTCGGCGGTGTAGAGTTCCCGCCGATGGCAAGGGTACCGTTCAGTAGCCAGGGATACATGGTGATGCTGGCGCAGTAGTTGGCCAGGCTGGTTTCATCGTTTTTATAGATGAAATGCTCGTTCAGCATGCCGATATATTTATCCGCCAGTTCCTTCCCGTACATCTCCTTCAGCCGGTCGGTGATCATCTTCCGATTCAGGTCGATAAAGCTCTTTTTGGGTAGTTCGCCGATAAGCGTGGCGATGTTTTTCTTCTCCACATTGGCATTGGAGTCGAATTTACTTCCCGTGGCAGCATTTTGCGCATCGCAATAATTCATCAGGAAGTTCAGGTTGTCCCGGATCTCACGCGTTTCGGTATGCTTTTGGCGGTAAAGCATATAGGATTTCGCGACGGCAAAATATTTTTCTGCCATCAGCGCCGTTTCCACCTGGTTCTGGATCTCTTCCACGGTCATCCCGTCGGAGATGTGAAGGCGCGAGAGGATAGCGATGAAATCATCTTCGGTGGCGAATGCGCCTACCGAGAGAAATGCTTTTGCAACGGCATTTTCTATCTTTTTAATAGAGAAGGGGACATGTTTACCGTCCCGTTTCAGGATCTGAATTGTTTGGTTTCCCATACGAATTTATTTTTTAGTGTGTGAACAGAGATGTCAATACCATTACACTTTTCGATACGGGAAAACATTTGCCATTGCGGCGGTAAGCTTATACAGATAGAGCAGTTAAAAAAGGTGTATAAACCTCTGTTTTCGACTCTCTTTTTACCCGAAAGAGATCAAAAAGTGTACACATCTGGCAGGTCTTCTGACTTACTCCTCCTTTTGCGCTTCCTTCCCGGCCTTTCATCAACCCTCTCACAGGAAAGAGTTCAAGCCAGTGGATGTGAGTATTGCGCAAAGGTTTTATGCAGAGCTTACAGCAGCGGGAACTGTTGCCGACTTTCACGGCATTCCCTTTTCATTTTATTCGCAGCGGTTTTTCAGGTTGTGCGAATAAAAACCAAATACAAAACAAAGATAAGTTATCTTCAATAATAAAGTGCAAAGTTTTCCAAAAAAGTTATCAACAATATTTTTATTACCAATTATTTATTTGTTTATTAATATATTATATTTTTGATCCGGCAATTTATATAGGAAAAACAGAAGATTAAGTTTTCTTTTTTATTATTTTCATTAGATATTTTACATCTAACGAATTGAGTGGCGACGACTCCATTATTGTTTTTATCCTAAACTTTTTCTTTTACAATAAGGGAATTATGTTTTCTCGGGAAACAGGAAAAAACGGAAGAACAAAAACGGAAGTACCTTACCAAAGCAAAAAGAAAGGCAAACCAATCTGTCTGGAATGCCTTTCCTGTCAAAATAATAAATAAAAAAGTAGAGAAGTGTGTGTTCCCGAACTTTATTCCTTATGAGCCTGTCATCGCAGGTGGGCGACGGACATCTTTGCGTAAAGAGGGGAACAGGGAAACTGAGGCTTCAAACAACCCAAAAAGCGCTGTTGAATACACCAGATCGCCCAATATAGTGTTTTTGAAGAAGGGTATTCCCGCTGCGTAGCAAGCGACTAAATGGCGTCTGCTGTAATATGCCGCACGAATAACGCCATGCCGCCTATGGGTGCGAAGTTATATCTGTTTCCATTTTCCTGCTTTGAGATCATCGATTGTCGGATTGTAAGCATTATTTCTGACCGTCCATGTGGATTCCCCTTCCAACACTTTTCCGAGAGCGTTTTTGAGCCCTTCAAAGGATGTCAGAGCTTTTTGTGCTTGTATTGTCACATTGCCTCCGATATAGGTAAGTGCTGAAAATGTATCCAGATCTTTGATATAATTATTTTCCGGATTGGAGAAAGCAGTAAGCTGGAAATAATCACCCACATAAGCCAATTGAGGGAACGATATGTTGGCCACGATCGAGCTGTTACCACTTGTCTGTATTACAAAATAAGTTTCGGAGCGGGTCAACGAAGGAAATGACAAATCGACAGGAGTTGGTTGACCCTGGGAATAGTATGAAAAAGACCCGACTTTTTCTAATAACGGAAATTTAAATTCTATTCCGAACTGGTTATTGAACATAAATCTTGCACCTACCTCTTTTAATGCAGGCATTTTATAACTCATGCAATTGGAACCATACTCGAAGATCAGATCGTTTTGTACGCTTTCTATTTCATTCAATTCAACAGTTGTAATGTTATTGCATCCCGATATATGTAAACCTTTCAGGTGTTTTATACCCGAAAGATCAGGGAGTTTTTTGATTGTCAGATACCAGAGAGCAATCTCCGTTTCACAGGTTTCACCCGCTATGAGCTTTACAGGATTCGATGTTCCCTGAAAAATCAGTTTTCCTGCTTTCAATTTAGTTAAATCCAATTCCGATACGTTCGGCAGGTTATTCAGGGTGAGTTCCCCGACATCTGCCAACGCAGGTAAAATATCGCTTAAGCTTGTCGCTTCGTTATTGGATATCTGTAACTTACCACCCACCATAGCCAGCGACTTTATCCAGTCAGCAGCGGTGATTTTCGGAAAACCGGGCATAGTGAAATCACCTCCTATGGCAATTAAAGAGGAAAAATCGATGGTAGTGATATTGTCGTTCGTCACTGAAAGATTCAGCCTGGTTTCAATCTTTTCAAGAGAAGGGAATTCAATCTTTACCAGTTTACTAAGCGATGCTATATTCAATTCACGTACACCTGACAGTTTCGGGAAAACAGTTTCGGTTACTTCTTTCCAGTTAGTGATATCCAGTTTTCCGCCGATTTTCTCCAATGCCGGAAAGTCAATTACTTTTAGCTTATTGGTATTCCAACCGGCTTGGAATGTCACATTATTCACCACACTTTTCAGTTTGGGGAACTCCATTACCAAAAGCGAATCCAGGTTTATAAATGATATTTCATCATCCACCTTAAGCAATTCGGGGAACTGTATTGTTTCCACTCTACTCTGTTTGATAATTAATCCCAGCATGACGGCCTGTAGTCTGGGGAACGTCACGGTTTTCAGCTTCTTGTTCTGGTCTATTTGCAGCGATCCGATCAACTCCAGATTTTCCAGTCCGGTGAGGTCGTCGCCGGCATAAGTAGGATTAATTGTAAGGTCGTATTTCACTTTTTTAAGTTTCTCCAGTCCCTCCAGCGAGTAGATGGAATCCTGTCCTGTAACGGCACCAATGGTAAGGCTTCCGTTCAATTCACTGAGCCCGAGTGCTGCAAAAGCATCGACATCGGCTTGTGTAAGCAATACCACATCGCCATCTTTCGAAACCGCATTGTGTTCGACTCGATAGACATAGGTCTGTGTATTGCCGTTGTAGGATGTAACGGTAAATGTCTGTTCATTGTCCCAATCGGTAATGGATGACGGATCGGGAGAGATGGTCGCCAGTTCGCTGATGGTGACGGTGGCTGTTGCTCCTTCGAGCGATAAATTCGCGGGAACGGTTACCACCAGATTTCCTTCTGAGATGGCCGCATAGAAAGTCTGCTCACCCTGTTTTAATTGGAACGATACTATATTATTATCATTACCCGAGAACGCGCTATTGTCATCGTCACATGCAATCATAAAGAGACCGGCAAACAGCGATATGATGATTGTTTTTATATTGATATTGTTCATACGATTATTCTATTTTACGGTTTCACCCATTTGTTATCCAACAGATCCTGATAGGCAGGATTATAGCCATTGTTTTCAACACTCCAGGCGCTTGCCGGAAACGATGATATGGCTTTACTGAATCCTTCATACGAGATTAATCCCTGATGCCTCACAATTTCGACACCTTTTACCGATTCGAGCGCTGAAAATCCATCAAGATCCGTAAACCGTTCATTTATATAGTTATCACCTCCATCCAGATAAGGTTTAAGTGTTATTTTTCCGCCTATGGTTTTTAACATGGGGAAAGATAAACTCTTCATGTCGCGACCGTAAGGGTCCCACTGAGACGTTGACGCATACCCCGTTCCTATTATAAAATTACCTGCAACATAGGTTAAGGCAGGGAGTTCCAGCGCAATTATATCTCTTGAGGCGGTGGTAATCCTGAAGTCGCCGCCCACCGATTTCAGTTTTGGAATAATGAACACCGAATCCTCTACCGATACAGAAGAAAGGTGATTGATAACGAAGTTACCGCCTACTTCTTCCAGATCGGGCAGGCTGAGCCCAATCAGATTGTTATTAGGAATATGAAATCCTTTGTTTATTTTTCGTATACCTTTCATCTCCAGATTTCTGAGATTGGATATATAGTTGCCGTATGATATGGAGTCTATTTCATGGAAACCCTCAAAAACAGGAGATACCCAGTCATACGTTCTACCGTTTTGGGTATCGAAACTTACTATTCCATGAAACACGTCGTCACCGATAATTTTGATACCGTTTACCGCATCCCGTTCAATCGACAGTTCTCCAAGGTTCATCCCTTTTATATTGATTTCAGCGAAATTGCGATCCACATTCTGGTTGTAGATGGTTAACTTTTCAATTCGCCTGATTGAGGAAGGAATTGAAAGGGTCCTCATTTCAGACATTTCCATAAGCCGGAGTTCGCCTTCTATCTTTTCCAGTTTGTCAAATCCTGTTGAAATACCGGAAAGCGTAGTGTTCTGGATGCTAAGATTTGTAATAGCTGTAAGTTTGGGAAAATGAAGCAGCCCCAATTCGGCTCCTTTGACCTCGACCGTATTTGCCTGACGCATTTCGGGGAAGCTCAATTCCGACAATTTTGAAACATCAGGAAGAGTAATAGTACCTGTCGATACTTCCAGTTTAGGAGCGTCGATAAAGGCAAGCACAGTAAGCCAGTTTAATTTCATATCGCCTACTTCTTTCAATTCGGGGAGTAATATCTTTGTCAGCGACGGAAGGAAATAAACCACTATGCTTTCGGCTTTCTCCAACGATGGAAATGCTACTGAAGTAATCATCGCATCCCTGTCTTCCAAATGAATACTTTGCACCTGTTTCAGGTTGGGAAAACTGATACCGCCCAACGGGCATTGCAGTGTGATGGCCTTTGTTACATTCTCCAGCCGGCTAAATATTACCTCTCCAAGCTTCGAATTTTTAAAGAATACCGATCCGGCCGACTGTAATTTAGGGAAGCTCACTTTTTCGATATTGGCTGCGGTTGAATATATGTCGCCGCCAACTTTTTCCAGAGCGTCGAATCCGGCTAATTCGGCCGCGGCAAAATTGGGATGGATCGTCAATGAGTAAGTGATTTCTTTGAGTTTTGCCAGTGGCGCCAGGTCCCTGATAGAGTCGGTGCCGGTGGCACTGCCGATAATCAGGCTTCCTCCGATGGCAGTAATATCGCTTGCTCCGAAAGCATCCACATCGGCTTGTGTAGCCAGTATTACCGTTTCGTTCGCATCGATATGGCTCCGGATGACGCTGTATTTATAGCTTAGCTGCGTTGTACCGTCAAAAGCGGTTACGGCAAACAGTATTTCCTCGTCCCATTGGGTAATGTCCGCGGGATCGGGGTATATCGAAGCATTTTCACTCAATTTCACCGTCGCCGTGGCGCCTTTCAGCGATATACCTTCCGGTACCTTTACGGTGATGAGCCGCTCAGTAATTTCGGCATTAAAAACCGTCTCGCCTTGTCGTAAACTGAAAGACGTGATATAGCTGTCGGTACCTGTAAACGGATCATGTTCGTTAGTACAAGCCAACAAAACCAACAGGCTCACCATCAGCATGAAAAAGATATTTTTATAACTATATATTACATTCATTACTTTATGCGTTTGATTGTTAGAAATTCAAGTTAGTAGGACATCCCGGTTCGGTAGATATCTCTCCAACCGCATTGCCTTTGGCCGCCATACCTGTATGTACTTTCACGAAGTCGATGTGTGTCAGGTTTGCCGGTGATCCGTCGACCTGGATTGCATCTTCGATCCAGAAATGACCGCCTGGGCGGGTGGGATCGGTATTGTAGTTATCCACATATCCCCAGGGGAAATCTCTGGCATAGACTATGCCTGTGGAAGAATCAATATTTGAAGCAAGACAGGTTCCTACCACCGTATAATAGTCCTCCTCGATAAACATCGGGAAGTAGTAGTCCTGCGTATGATACCCGTTATAATCTACCGAGTTGGAACCGCCGAAGTTGTCTGTCCACAATACATCCGCTTTTTTCTTGTTAGGCTTATAATAAGTAAGCGCGTAACGTTGACGGGTTTCAGGTTTTCCTGTCTCGCTGCCTTTCAGTTCATACCATGTGTCGTCAGGTAACCCGTTCCCGTTTACATCCTGCATCACCCATACAATTCCGGGTTCGCTCCATCCGGCAAAAGCATTACCACCAATAAACAAATCGGCTTTCTCTTCCACATTCCTGACGCTATGGTCGAATCCGACGATCCAATAACCGCCGTAAGCGCCTATATAAGGAGCGCCACCTCTGTTCAAAGCATTTTGCAGATCATTTAAAGCACGGGCTTTTGTCGACCCGATCTGGTAGTTAATAAACTGTCCGGGGGCAGGGACATAATCGAAGGCCAGGGCCGCGGTAGCTTTGCTGCTTTCGGTCTTTTCCCGGAAGTAGGTACCTTCGGGTTTTGTACAGGTTACTTCAACCTCAGCTTTTGCCTGTGTGCTTTGCTCGGTAACCGTAATAAGATAAACCCCTTCGGTTGACGGAGTAAAGGTAAAAAACTCCGAAGTTTCGGATTGGGTCGCCCCGTCCACCGTCCACTGGAATGTTCCGGGATCTTCTATATTGCAAATAACAGGGGCCAGTACCAGGCTTTTTCCGACAGGAACCGCCATTTTGCGTAATTCATCTTTGTTGGTCACCGTCCGGTAATGCCCGTCATCAAAAAACAATTCCGGTTCGGGAACAGGCAGGTTTGTGATGGTGAATACTTTCAGGTCGGAGCCGTCTTCGGTCTCCACTTTTAATGAAAGCGTCTGGGATCCCAGGGAGACTTCGTTAAACACATACGTCTTTTCTTCCGATACGACCACACCGTTCAGCTTCCATACATAGTGCGCTTCATCGGCATACAGCACCTCGGCGGTAAGTTCGTTATCTTTCCCTGCATAAGCAATGAACATGGACGGCATATCGATCTCCGGAGGGAGTTTATCGAGTACGCTCACTTTCACCTGTTGTTCGGCATGTCCGTTCTCTGCATCGACACGGAAATTAACGAAGTATTCGCCCGCATATTCACCCTCGAACTCGAACTCCTGTTCGGTTGAAATGATTTTACCATCCAATTTCCATGAATAAATGGGTTTAACGGCATTCTCCACCGTGGCGGACAAGAGAACCGATTTCCCTTTCTTTACTTTATACTCCCCGTTTTCCGCCTCAATTTTAATGACCGGGGCTCCCAGATCTATCACAGGGTCATCTTTTGAACAAGAGATGATAAAAACTGATAGAAGAGTAAGAAGTAACAGCTTCGTTCTTGTTGTTTTAATCATAATTCCTACTATTTATATTTAAAGTTTTTGTGATATGATAATTAATTGTTTCCAGTTACCAGCGATGAAATCCCCTGCAACCGATGCCTCGTAAATACGATATGCGCAGGAATTTCTCCGGTCACCACAGCCCATTTGCGTTTACCATACTTATCAAAACAATACAATACACCCGGACTGACATAATCCTTTGCATCGGTTACGTAAATATCCCTGTTTTCCGGGTGGACGGCGATACCATAGGGCGTTACAATCTGTTTGTCCGTCCCGTCCGTAATGAAATTACGGGAGACCACCATCTGTGTTCTTGTATTGACGATCGCGTAGGTGATGGTGTTTCTTTGGGTGATATGGCTCCATTCAACACTGTACATATAGATAGAGTCTCCTGTTGCTGTCATTTCGGAACTGGGCAGGTTGAGTGATTTGGTCACCATATCGTTCTTTCCGATGATATAAGTATTGGAAGAGGTATACTTGTAATCTCCCCGGGAACTTACATAGATATTGTGATCGCTATCGAGTTCCAGCCGGTGCAGATTGATACCGACCGTTATCTTTTTCATCTCCTGGAAATTATCCAGGTCTATCACCGACACGGTATTATCGTAGTCCGGTACACGGTAGCCTCCCGAATTGGCGACATACAGTTTATTATCCCGGATCACCATCTCTTCGGGTTGATACCCCACAGTAACACGCCCGACTTCTCTCATGGTTACGGTGTCTATTTTGACCACGCATCCGAGCGGTGCATCCGGTTCAATCTTTACCGGGCCGTTATAGGAACTCACATAGGCATATCCCTTGTCAAAAACGATATAACGGCAATTAGGTATCGTCAGGGAGTTCACATGTTTCCCGGTTTTCACATCCATCACCTCAATATATCCCGACACATTGATCACGGCATACAACTTGTCGCCGTAAATCTGGATATCGTTGCCTACATCTCCCAGCTCATGCGCGATTGTCGGGTTAATAAGCGGATAAATATTCTGATAATAGTATCCCGACTCACTGTCGAAATAATCGATGGAGGCTTTGTTACTTCCCATATTGGCCTCGTTCAGCAGGAAAAATCCTTTTACAGGACCCGACTCTCCCGGCGCAACGGGGGTGACCACGGGCGGGATAAGTTCCTCTTCTTCACCCCTGCATGAGTTGAAAAGAATGAGGCCAATGATTAAAAGGGGCCACAAAATTTTATGTAAATCTATCTGCATCTGCAAAAAGTAGTTATAATGTAATGTTGAGAATAAATTTATAATTTGTACCCGGCATCGGGTAATTCAATACTACATCGTAAGCCTGGTTAAACAGGTTATTCACTTCCACCGTTGCTTTCAAGTCTGACTTATTCCACCGGAACGAACGCCCCAATGCCAGATCGCTTGTGTACCACGGTTGCAGCCGGTTACGGGCAATATTGGCACTTCCGGTAAACCGTTCGCCGGTATAAATAAAACTGTATGACAGAGTCCATGAGCGGTAAGCAGCACTCAGAATTGCCGATCCGCTATGGGTCGGGATGTAAGCGATCTGTCCCCTGTAGGTGATAGTATCGCTCTCTACGGTAATAGGGCTATAATCCTGTGCTTTCTGCCAGGTATAGTTCAGTTGCGCATCGATGGTCAACTCTTTATTGAACCGGTTCGTAGCAGAAAGCGACATGTCCATTCCTTTTATCTTTACAAACCCCACATTCATCATCGTCCACCGGAAATTCACTCCGCCGGGGACTGCCAGAAGCTTATCGGTCACTTCATTATAGTAGGCATCCACCTGTCCCTGCATATACAATGAAGGGGTGACATTTTTTGAATACAGGATACCTATATTGTGTTGCTTCGTAAATTCAGGCTTCAGGTAGGACGAGAGACTTCCCATGTAGGCCAGATGCATCTCGGCAAATGTAGGCATGCGGAATATATCCTTATAAAAAGCCCTCAGAAAAAGCTGCTCTTCATGAAACGGCTGCCATGAAGCCATCACGGTAGGTGTCACTTTTTGCCAGTCACGCTGGATATCCTTTTTATCTTCCCGGGTCGTTTCATGCACAAAAGTTCCCAGGATACTTGCCTGTATTTTCAGCCTTTGCAGGTCGAACGACGTTGCCGCCGCAATCCAGCCAGACCAGCGTTGCGGATAGATAAATTCCTTTATATCGGAATTCATTTTATTCCATTGAAAATCCGCAGAGATATTGGCCGTCCAAAAGGGGAGAATCCCGAACAGATTGGCCGACGAGATATAAAAATCGTGCAGCATATATGTGTTACGCAGTTTCTGTATCAGGGTATCGGACTCATAATAGAGGTAATCGTAGGCATACTTTCCGGATAGTCTGATCGAGTAGGAGTCTGTAATCCGTTTCCTTATGGATGTCTGCAGGAAGATATTCCGGTCTTTTTGGCGATCTTCGTGTTTAAAGCGTCCCGGTTCTTCTTTGACGATCGCTCCCGGATAACCTCGTTCCGAGGCATAAAAATAGAGACGTGTTTTCCATTCCCCGTCCTTTATTTTGCCGAACAGCGCCTGTTCCAGCCTGAACAATTGGATATCCCCGTTCTGGCGAACAGCGGTTGTATCATATCCGCCCCGGTCGTCCAGCTTATTATCCACTATATACCTGAATTTGTATTTTCCCGAAGAGTTGGTATAATCGAAGTTGACTGAAGAGGATAATTTATCTGATAGTTTTTGTTCCCAATATAGTGACGGATTGATCAGGTCAAAAGATCCTGTTTTAAATGTGAATTTTATATTACGTTTTTTTTCGCCTTCGAATGCCGGGATCTTCGCATTCATATAGATGGAACTGGCGGAGGCATAATCTTTGGCGGGTTGGAATATGGCGCTTTTCTGGCCGTTATAGAGCGATACGGCTTCTATGTTATCAAGGGAATATCTACCCAAATCGACCACACCGTTTTGCGGGTTGTCGATCTCTATACCGTCATAGAACACTCCTACATGCTGGCTCCCCATACTTCTCACATTCACTGTCTTGAGGCCCCCGATCCCTCCGTAATCCTTCAATTGTACGCCGGAGAAATAGCGAAGAGCATCAGCAACCGAATGGGCGCTCAGGTTTTCCAGGAGTTGACCCGACAGTGTTTGCACCGGAATCACATCCATTTGAATTCTGCGTGCCGATACAACGAACTCCTCCAACGAATAGGTATTGATGGAGTCGGTATCCTGCGCAGCAACGGAGCTGACCACGGAGAGAACAGCGGCAAAAAGGCCGGTTCTGACAATGATAAAAAATTTCATTTTGCCGGTTATTATTTGCTAATAAACAGCTTTGCGCGAGAAATGCACACATGAAGAGGAGTATCTCCTTCCGGAATGAAAAATGATCGAGAATGGATAAAGGAATGATTCCCCCTGATGTAGTAAGCTCTAATCCCCGAAAGCTATAAACATATGTTGATTCTGGCAGGTCTTCTGACTTACTCCCGTGTCTGGACGCCTTCCCACCCCGATAAATCGGGGCAGTGGCAATTGAGGTATTTGTCCAGCACGTAAGCGGAGCTTACAGCAGCGGGTCTGTTCAGGATTTGCACCTGATTCCCTTTTCATCATTCATTTCGAAGCCGTTTGAAATGAATAACACCAAAATTCAGGGCAAAGATAGGTTATTCTTTTGGGATTTATTCAATAAATTTGTAAAAATGACACAAGAATGTTGTTAAAATACTGGTGTAGGTGGTCTTAATCTATAGCTTGAATTAGTCATGTTTTCCACCTTACAGCGGAATGTTCCCGTGCTTTTTGGGCGGGTTGGTCTCCGTCTTATTGGCCGTCATTTCCAGCGCCTGGATCAATTTGAACCGGGTATCTTTCGGCAGGATGATCTCATCGATATATCCTTTTTCCGCAGCCCGGTAAGGATTGGCAAACAGTTCACCGTATTCGCTCAGCGCTTTTTGCCGTTCCGTCTCGTCGGATGAACGATACAGGATATTCACCGCGCCTGCTGCTCCCATTACCGCAATCTCGGCATTCGGATAGGCTAAATTCACGTCCGCACCCGACTCTTTGGATGCCATGACAACATACGCGCCCCCATATGCTTTACGCGTTATAAGGGTGATCTTCGGAACGGTCGCTTCCACATAGGCAAACACGATCTTGGCTCCGTGACGGATAATACCGTTATGCTCCTGGTCACGCCCGGGAAGAAAACCCGGCACATCCTCGAAAGTAATGATAGGGATGTCGAAACAGTCGCAGAAACGGATGAACCGTGCTGCTTTGTCCGATGCGTCGATATCCAGTACGCCGGCCAGATAAGCCGGTTGATTAGCCACAATCCCTACTGTGCGGCCCCCCATGCGGGCGAATCCTATCACGATATTTTGTGCGAATTGCGACATGATCTCGAAGAAGTAATGTTCGTCCACCACCTCTTCAATGAGTTTCTTCATATCATAAGGAATATTGGGATCGTCGGGAATCAGCGTCTGCAATTTGGGTGATTCTCGATAGATACTGTCGTTTGTAGGCACTATCGGAGGATCTTCCATATTGTTGGAAGGAAGAAAACTCAGCAATTCACGGATCATCATAAGCGTTTCTTCCTCGTCCTCGCCCACAAAATGAGCCACCCCGCTCTTGGATGCGTGGGTAGTTGCCCCGCCCAGCTCTTCCTTGGTCAGTTCTTCATGCGTGACTGTTTTCACCACATCAGGGCCGGTCACAAACATATAGCTTTTCTCTTTCACCATAAAGATGAAGTCGGTAAGCGCCGGGGAATAGCAGGCGCCGCCAGCGCAAGGGCCCAGGATAGCGGAAATCTGGGGTACAACCCCTGAAGCTTTGATATTCTGGTAAAAAATATCGGAATAGCCGCTGAGGGCCATCACTCCTTCCTGGATGCGCGCACCGCCCGAATCGTTCAGGGCAATGATCGGCGCCCCGTTTTTCATAGCGAGTTTCTGTACCTTTACAATCTTATTGGCGTTGGTGCGGCTCAGGGAACCGCCGTACACCGTGAAATCGTAAGCATAGACATACACCAGCCGGCCGTCTATCTTTCCGTAACCGGCCACTACGCCGTCGCCGGGAATACGGCTGTTCTGCATGCCATAGTGGTTACATTCGTGAAGTATGAATTTATCGATTTCAACAAACGTGTTATCATCCAACAACATATCGATGCGCTCGCGTGCGGTCTGTTTTCCGGCTTGCTTTTGTTTCCCGATTGCTTTCTCTCCACCGCCGGCTTCGGCAGCTCTGTTTTTTTCTTCAAAAGCCTGATATATTTCCTGTAGTGTCATTGCTGTGATTTTTAATTGCTTTTAATTGGTCTTAAAAGATATGAGTAACTGATCGCGGGCTACGGAATCGCCTTCCTCTACGTGGATCTTATCCACAATAGCATTCTGGGCGGCCGTATAAGTGCTCTGCATCTTCATGGCTTCCACCACAATGAGGGGATCGCCCTGTTTTACTTCCATACCTTCGGAAACCATTATTTTTATGATTTTACCCGGCATAGGGGAGGTAATGGTTTCCTGTGCTTCTTCCGGGGTGGATTGACGTCCTCTGATATATTTTTTCTGCGGATTCGACAGTTCGATGTCAAAGTAACGAAAATTGGTGGTGATGGTATATTTCCCTTCCGAATGGCGTACCGATTCGGCGTTGTAGGAACGTCCTTCGTGAAGAATGGAACAGAATCCGCTCTCCGACATTACCACATCGATATCATATATTTTTCCGTCCACTGAGATTTCGACTCTGTTTCCATCTTTGGATATCAGTTCCACCTCACATGTCCTGTTGCCTATTTTAGCTTTCATTCAATATTCAATATTTCAGATTCCAAATTTCAAATTCCATCATTAAAGCATTCTGTTTTCAAATCAGTTTTAACCCACATGGTTGTTTTTTACATTGGCGGGGAATTATATCCTCAAAACTCCTTTTTGTTTACCGAATGCGCGCCAGCGGCTTATGGGAAGATTATCGGCAGGCGATAATGAAGGTGCGTCATTACTGTTCACTATATGGTCTATATAGGCCGCGATGATGGCCATGTCTTCTATTTCGTTGTTATTTCCGGCACTTTCCTGCAGCTTCTTGCTGTTGTCTTCGATAAAATGGGTGGTATAATTTCCTTTTACGAAATCACGCGTGTCCATAATGCGGCGAAGGTAATCGATATTGGTCTTTACCCCCGTGATCTTATATTCATATAACACACGGCGCATCCGTTCCAGCGCATAGATGCGGCTGGTTGCCCACACAATCAGTTTACCGAGCATCGAGTCGTAATAGACCGGGATTTCGTATCCATCGTAAATAAAACTGTCCACCCGCACACCTATGCCTTCGGGTGTTTGAATATGCCGGATAATACCGGGCGACGGTGCGAAGTTATTTTCAGGATCTTCAGCGCATATACGGCATTCAATGGCATGACCACGCTGATGTAAATGCTTCTGGCGTAAACGTAGTTTTTTTCTGTTGGCAATATGTATCTGTTCTTTTACCAGGTCGACGCCCAGTACCTCTTCAGTAATAGGATGTTCCACCTGGAGGCGGGTATTCATCTCCAGGAAATAGAAATTCATATCGCCATCCACCAGAAATTCTATTGTACCGGCCCCGACATAGCCGATAGACCTGGCTGCCTTGACGGCGATGGCGCCCATGGCCTGGCGGGTCTTGTCATCGATAAAAGGGGAGGGGCTTTCCTCCACGATCTTCTGGTGACGGCGCTGTACCGAGCATTCACGGTCGAACAGATGTATCACATTCCCGTGGGCATCACCCAGGAACTGTATTTCGATATGGTGAGGCGATTCGATATATTTTTCGATATATACCGAGTCGTTCCCGAATGAGGCCCTTGCTTCCGACTTTGCGGCTTCGTAGGCCTCGTACAATTGTTTTTCTTCATAGACCAGACGCATACCTTTACCGCCGCCTCCGGCCGTTGCTTTAATAATGACGGGAAGTCCTATCCTGCGGCAGACACGGAACAGGTCTCTCGGCTTCAGGTCTTCCGATGTACCGGGTACCACAGGTACCTTGGCTTTTATCATCTGCCGGCGAGCCGATATCTTATCGCCCATGGCTTCGATACTTTCTGCCGACGGGCCAATGAAAATAATACCCTCTTCCTTGCAACGACGTGCAAAACCGGCATTTTCACTCAGAAATCCGTATCCCGGATGAATAGCGTCCGCTTTGAACTGTTTTGCGGCTTTGATGATTTTATCGGCATTCAGATAGCTCTCCTGCGAAGAGGCCAGACCGATACATACCGCTTCGTCGGCATAAGAGACGTGCCTTGAGGTACGGTCGGCCTCGGAATAGACGGCCACCGTACGGATACCCATCTCTTTACATGTGCGCATCACACGCACAGCAATTTCGCCCCGATTTGCAATTAGAATTTTTTGTATCATCGTTAAAAAAATGGAATTACACTTTATATACCTATTTCAATCTTTCATATGATTAAAAAATTTAGACACAAGAGCCAAGAATCAAGACACAAGACTAAACTAATGAGCTAATTGAATTTCCAATCATCACTACTTCCCGATAAATCGGGACAAGTTCCCGAAGGATCGGGACAAGTTATCCCGACTTGTCGGGATCGTTAATCAGTAAATCATCACATCAATCAAATTCCCGACTCTTGATTCTTACACTCATTTCAAAAGGAGTATAATTCAAACAAATCTTTTGTAATATTTGTTCTCAATGAGCACAATTCCAATTGAAAATAAAACAGCAAAATTATCAAATCTCCATCTCCAATTCTTTTTTCATGTCGAAATCACCGTCGTGAAGATACACTACTTCGAGGGTTTTTTCGTAATTGGTCGATTTTTTGGAAAAGAAATCGTGTTGTGTTGTTTCCACATTCAATCCATTCAGCACAATCGGGTTTACCTCATTGATCTCGTAACGCGGTTCGAAGCCGAGGTTCATCAAAGCCTTGTTACCGTTATACCGTATATATTCCTTTACTTCGGCTCCCAGACCGATATCACTATACACATGATCGGTATATTTCATTTCATTTTCATAAAGCAGGTCCATCAGGGCGAATAAATCGGTTTTGAGTTTTTCCTGTTTCTTTTCGTTGAAAGTCTCAAATATCTCCTGTGCCAGCAGACCGACAAATACGCCGTGAATGGATTCGTCGGCGATGATCTTCTTTATGATATCGCAACTGGCTACCATTTGTCCTTGTCCTGCCAACCACAGAGGCAGGAAGAAACCACTATAGAACAGGAATGTTTCAAGAAAAACAGAAGCTACCAAGGCCATATATACCTCTTCTTTGGAGACATGCTCTTTGTCGAGTTTCCGGTAATAGCTATCAATCGTTTTGGCTTTGAACTGGAGTTGTTCATTGGTGGATGCCCATTCAAAGATAGCATCGATTTCGGTGGTGGAAGCCACTGTCGTAAAAATAGTGGAATAGGATTTGGCATGGATGGCTTCCATCATACACATATAGGAAAGTACCGATTTGTTTTGCAACCCCTCGATATTGTCGATCACCTTAGGCATACCGGTATGGCTCTGCAGGGTATCGAGCAGGGTCAATCCCCCCAATGCTTTTTTATATGCTTCGCGCAGTTCGGGCGAAAGCGATTTCCAGGAATCGATATCTTTTGAAGGGATATATTCGGTATCGATCCAGAACTGTTTCAGGTTTTGTTCCCAGAACATCTCTACGTAGTCGTTCTCGGGAGTATTCCAGTTGACGGCTTTAAATTGTTTCATTATGATTAATATTAGAGCCAAGAATCAAGAGCCAAGACACAAGACTATTCAGTCCTGTAATAGGAAGCAAAAGGGTTTTGCTAATGCTGGCCGTTGGTTCATGTTTGTTTTTTATAATATTGTTGTTTTTATTTTCGCGTGTGTCTTTGGAATATGACTGAGACTAAAGCGGAGACCTTTTAGATATTTTGTGGGGACCCATTGCTCGTGAGTAGCGTTAAAAGAGTAGCTGTTTGAGCGAAGCGAGTTCTACTCTTTTAGCGTAGCACGAGCTGTAATGGGTCACAAAATATCGTCAGTCGATGATTTAGTTGTAGTCATACCTCTTTGCAAAAATCAATTACACCGAGCAGGAGATACAGTCTTCGACTGTCGTTTTCCTTGTCCGGGTATAATACAATGATTTCAATCCCGCCTTATGGGCGTAGATATAGTACCGCGCCAGATCGCGGGTCGTATGGCTGCTTTTGGTATGCAGTATGGTCGATATGCCTTGATCCACATGCCGTTGGATCACCGAGATCAGCCTTATCACTTTCATCTGATCCATATCATATGCCGATTTGTAAAAGAAATAATTGTCGTTGGTGAGGTAAGGCATCGGATAGAACGAAGTGCTGTCGCCATATTCGCGCACCTCTATCGTATCCACCACGGGCATTACCGAAGCGGTGGAGCTCATGATATACGAAGTCGACTGGTTGGGCGCTATCGCCAGCCGGTAGGCATGATACAGCCCGTGTTGCATTACCTGTTCTTTCAGATTCTTCCACTCTTCGATCCCGGGGATATCGATCCCTTCGAACAGTTCTTTTACCTTGTCGGTTTTAGGGAGATAATCCCATTCGGTATATTTGTCGAAATAGGTTCCTTTGGCATATTCCGATTTGTCGAAATCTTTAAATACGATCCCTCTTTCGCGTGCGATCTCCATCGACCGCTCCAGAGAGTAGAAATTCATCATCATGAAAAACACGTTGCAGAAGTCGAGTGCTTCAGTACTTTCGTACGAAATAAAATTCTTGGCAAACAACCCGTGCAGGTTCATGGCTCCCAGTCCCACGCTGTGCAGCTCTTCATTGGCTTTTTTGACGGAGGGGACAATATCGATATTGGAAATATCCGAAACAACCGTCAGGGAGCTGATGGCGGTCTTCACCGCTTCCCTGATCCGTTTGTTATCCATCACGGTCACGATATTCAGCGAGCCCAGGTTACAGGAAATACCACGGCGGATCACATCCTCCTCATAATAATCGTTGATCCCGGATACTTCCGACAATTGCATTATCTCCGTACAGAGGTTGGAGAATTTCACTTCACCGATATCTTTCAACGCATGCCCGCGGTTAGCATTGTCCTTGAAGAAGAGATAAGGATAACCGCTCTCTTTCTGTGTCTGGGCAATCTTTACCAGCATCAGGCGGGCATTGAGCCTTTTCTTCCTTACTTTAGGGTTATCGACCAGTTCGGTGTACATTTCGTTGATATCCATATCGTCGAGATACTGCCCGTACGCCTGAAACACGGTGTGCGGATAGAACACATAGAACGGCTCATCCTTTTCGGCAAGCTCCATGAACTTGTCGGGAATCACTACGCCGATGGAGAGGGATTTGATACGCACTTTCTCGTCCACGTTGATCTTTTTACAATCGAGGAATTCCTCGATATCGGAGTGGAACACGTTCAGGTAAACCGCCCCGGCGCCCGGCCGTTGTCCCAGTTGATTGGCATAGGAGAATACATCCTCTAAAAGTTTCATCACCGGCAATACGCCGCTGGCACGGCCTTCCACTCCTTTTATCGCTTCCGAACGTCCGCGTAGCTTGGAGAGGTTGAGCGAAACGCCCCCGCCGATAGACGAAAGTTTCATGGAGGAGTTGATCGCATAACCGATACCGTTGAGGCTGTCGCCGATCTCGTCGAGGAAGCATGACACCAACTCTCCCGAGCGTTTTTTGCCGGCATTCAGGAAGGTCGGTGTGGCGGGTTGATATTCCTGGTTGATAAACAATTCGGCATATTCCATTGCCTTGTTTATATCGCCACGGCCGAGATAAAGCGCAGCACACGCCAACCGGTCCTCATACCGTTCCAGGAATTTCTCCCCGCTATCGTCCCGCAGGGCATAATTCTGGAAGAACTTGAACGCGCTGATATAAGACGGGAAACGGAATTTCTTCTCGTACATCAGGTTGTACACCTCTTTGATCTCTTCGAAGGAATACCATTCCAGTAAATTCTCGTAATAGTTGTTTTCGATCAGATAATCTATCTTTTCTTTCAGCGTATAGAAAAATACGGTGTTTTTATTGACATATTCGAGAAAATAGGAGCGTACCGCCTCTTTGTCCTTCCCGAACTGAAACTCATCGTCCTTTTTCACCATTACCTGGTTGTTGAGTAATATCCAGTTTTTTACTTTCATTTGATTAAAATTTAGAGCCAGGGATCAAGATTCAAGAACCAAGACTTTTGATAAATTAAAAATTAAGAGTGAAGAATTAAAAATGATAAATAGCTGTTTACACATGTTTTGTATCTTCCTATTTCTTCACTATTGCTGCTATTTTCTACATAACCTGTTCGTGTAGCCGCACCTTAAAGGAGTTGACTTTTTCTATAAAGGCGTTTACATCCCGTTCCAACCCCGACAGTTCGAATTTCAGCAAGAGCGGTATACCGTATCTCGTCGCAATCTTGTCGGCTGCCACGGCAAAGTTCGCACCCCAGTTCATATTCCCGCTCGATGAGATGGTTAAGATAAACGGGGAGTTTACCTGCATGAATCGCTCAGTAGAGTAGGACACCTGCCCTATCTTAGTAGTATAGGTAATAAGGTGACCGGGGCTTGAAATGATCAAATCTTCAGATATTTTCAGGCATTGCCATCCGGTTCTTGCTGATACCTTACGCACGAAACGTTCCACATTGCCCGTTCTGCTATCATAATAGATTGTCATAGTTGTGCTACCATTGTATTCAACTTCTCCGGATCATAACCCACAATACGTACTAATTCCTCGCTCCCGTCGACCAGGATAGTAGTGGGAACAGAACGTATTTTATGTTTCATTGCCAATTCCGGACTGTTAAACGGGTTGACAGCCTCAAAAGCAATGTTTTTATCTTTAAGGAATCTCGACACCATCAGGCACGGATTGCAATCTTCTTTTTCAAATTTGACGATCTTTCTCATTTTGATGCAATTTTACAGGTTATTAAATAGTCGATATATGCATAACACACCCTGTTATGCATGGGATAAATAAATATCGGATTGAATTTTTTACTTCTGAACTATTTTTTAAGTCAGATAGATAGTCAATAAGTTTTCTTATTCTACAACTTAATAAAAAAATAGTTTAGCTTTATTGCACATTTTCTTTATAAAACCCGAAAGAAAATTATTTCTTCTTTTGGCAGGTCTTCTGACTTACTCTGTTTCCGGCGGCCTTCCCTTTACATATAATAAAAGTGGCAAAAAGAATTGCAGAAACACTTGAATGAGTTTACAGCAGCGGGCTCTGTTCAGGATTTGCACCTGATTCCCTTTTCATTCCGGTCACGAGAACTCATGATCGGAACACCAAAATTTCCAACAAATATCGAATAAAAAAACGGAATAGATACTTAAAACGGAATATATTTTTCTATGGAATATCGATAAAGTTTATCAAAATGGAAAATTTTTCAATTTAAAATTGTAGTAAAGTTTTCCATTTTTAAAATTACAGAACGATTTTATTTTTCTAAATCTTCTGTTTTGTAGAAGTTGTGGATCGTTTTCTGAGTTAGTGTTGTCTGCTTTCCAGATACCTGATTAATGCTTCGCTTTTTTCTTTTTCTAATTTCAGCTGTTCAATATCAAGCAATAGGGAGGAGAGTTCGAAAGAGTCGCTGACGCCTTTTTTGGCAGCATCGGTCATTGTGACTGTGACAGTACGGTTACCGATAAATTGAATGGAGATCGGTTGATTCCGGAAGGTATAGATAAATCCGGCAACTCCGTTTTCACTGTTTCCACTGTATCGAACAATCTCATAGGCCTTATCCTGTGTATTAAACCGGTAATTCAACCCGTCGGAAGTAACAGGCAGTGTCTCGGCATAATTTCCGTCGGCAGTGCTCACCTTGACCTTATTATGCCTGATAGTACTCCCCGAAAGGATACTTTCGATAAAGAGCACACCTTTTTCCCGTACACCTGAACGCAAGCCGTTTCGGCTTAAGGACGACTGATGCGGGTATGCCTTGGGGTAGTACTCACCGAACTCCTGGTACCGCTCATCGCGTACATAATCGAAAAGGCTGAGCTTGCTATTGAGCTCGGTGTATTTTACACCAAGCATCGAGTCGCAATACACAATATTTCGCCTGTTTTCCGCCATACGTATTTCCTGCATAAGTGTGAATCCGGCGTTGATTTCATCAAAAGATTTAGGAAAAAGAATTTTAATGCTGTCAATCTTCAACTTGGCCAGCGGATAATTGCCTTCCTGATATGCTTTTCCCGCTTGGGAAAGATATTCTTTTGCTCCTCTGTTTTTTCCCGAACAGGAAAAAAGGAGAAGTACAGAAAGGAACAGTACAGTGGTCTGAAAAGAAAAACGCATCTCAATAATAGCATTTTATGAACACGGAGGATCGCCCTCCGGCCTTGTTTACCTCTGCAAAATTACAAATATATTCCTCATCAAAAGCTGTTATAAAGCACAATTATTGTAATTTTGCAATTCGTAACAGATAATACACTGTAATGTAATCACTTCGGCAGAACGGACATTCTACAGCCAATAAAAAAACGTGTTCGTTAAACAATACGGGCACATGGCAAATGACGACAAACCGGGCTAAAAACTATTATTATTTATGGAGATATCCAGGGAAGAGATACAGGCGCATTTAGACAAGAAGATATTCAGGTTGATTTCAGAAACGGCCGATGAGATGGGAGTAGCATGCTACCTGATCGGTGGTTATGTGCGTGATTTCTTTCTATACCGCCCGTCGAAAGACATCGATGTGGTAGCAGTCGGCCAGGGGATCGAACTGGCGAAAGCGGTAGCGGAAAAACTGGGTAAGAAAAGCAGGATCTCCGTTTTTAAAAATTTCGGTACGGCGCAGATAAAGTACAAAGAGTATGAAATTGAGTTTGTGGGTGCCAGGAAAGAGTCTTACCGGCTGGATTCCCGTAAACCTATCGTGGAGGACGGTACTCTGGAAGATGACCAGCGGCGGCGTGATTTTACTATCAACGCAATGGCTTTCTGTCTGAACAGGGAGCGATACGGGGAATTGTCAGACCCTTTCAACGGGATGCAGGATCTGGAATACCTGATCATCCGCACACCTCTCGATCCGGATATCACCTTCAGCGACGATCCCCTGCGGATGATGCGTGCCATCCGGTTCGCCTCCCAACTCGGTTTTGATATCTATCCCGACACATTTGATGCCATCGGCCGGAACAAGGAGCGTTTAAGCATCCTTTCGATGGAGAGGGTGATCGATGAACTTAACAAAATAATTCTGTCACCCAAACCCTCCGTCGGATTCATTCTATTGGAAAGGACAGGTCTCCTCGATATTATTTTCCCCGAGCTGACAGCCCTGAAAGGAGCCGAAACGAAAGACGGGGTGGGGCATAAAGATAATTTTTACCATACGCTCACAGTACTGGATAATATTGCGCGGCAGACGGATAACCTTTGGCTGCGCTGGTCTGCACTTCTTCACGATATCGCCAAACCCGTCACCAAAAGATGGGATCCGCGGCTGGGATGGACTTTCCATAACCATAATTTTATAGGGGAGAAGATGGTACCTAAAATCTTCCGGAGGATGAAATTGCCGCAGAATGAAAAGATGAAATATGTCCAGAAGATGGTGTCACTCCATATGCGTCCCATGCAACTGGTGGAGGAGGAGGTGACCGACTCGGCGGTACGCCGCCTGCTCTTTGATGCCGGAGACGATATAGACGACCTGATGACATTGTGTGAAGCTGATATCACATCGAAGAATCCCGAGAAAGTGCGCAGGTTTCTGAATAACTTCAGGATCGTGCGGAGAAAACTGGAAGAGATCGAGGAGAAAGACCGGGTACGTAATTTCCAGCCGCCTGTGGATGGTAATGAGATCATGGAGATCTTCGGTCTTCCGCAATGCCGGGAAATAGGGTTGCTGAAATCTGCTATAAAAGAAGCCATATTGGAAGGGGAGATACCTAACGAGCGGGAAGCTGCTTTTCAGTTTATGTTAAAAAAAGCTACAGAGATGGGGCTTACACCTAAGGTAAATTGAAAATGGAAAATGGAGAATTGAAAATTAAAGGTGGAAAAGTGGAAAAGAGCCATGGAGATTAGGAGAGTGGGCGAAAGGAAGACTATGGAGTGAAAAGTGGAAAAGTGAGTAGGTGCCTGAGTGCCTAAGTAAGGGTGTTTTGAACTTTTCACAAGCACAATTGTTGTAGTGAAGTAAATTTCTTAGGTTATATCAATATTTTTATACATTTTCACAAATGGAAGTAAATTCCGCGTTCTGGATAGGATTTATCATCCTCATTATCGTATTGTTGTTGCTCGACATGTTTGCCTTTCACAAAAAGGGAGAAGTTGTCAACGTGAAGAAAGCATTATGGCTAAGTTTTTTTTGGATTTCCCTCGCACTTATTTTTAATGCGGGGATTTATTTTGTTTTCGGCAAAGAGCCGGCCCTTGAATTTTTTACCGCCTATTTGATTGAAAAATCGTTGAGTGTGGACAATCTCTTTGTCTTTATACTCATTTTTACTTCATTTAAGATCGCCCCCAAATACCAGCATGATGTTCTCTTCTGGGGAATCCTGGGTGCTTTGATCTTCAGAGCTATATTCATTTTCGCAGGAATTGCGCTGTTGGAACGTTTTGCCTGGATCATGTATGTGTTCGGAGGGTTCCTGGTGATTACCGGAATAAAAATGGTAGCAGACTTTATCCGTGAAAAAAGAGGCGAAGAGAAAGAAGAAGAAAAAGACCTGAACAATAGCTGGTATGTGAAACTTACCCGCAGGATCATCCCTATGACGAATGATATGTCCGTACCCAAATTCTTCAGGAAGATCGATCATAAAGTGGTGGCAACCCCCTTTTTCCTGGCATTACTGGTGATCGAGATGACCGACCTGGTGTTTGCGATAGATTCTATCCCTGCCGTATTGGCTGTTTCCACCGATATGTTTATCGTCTATACATCCAATATTTTTGCCATCCTCGGACTTCGCTCGCTCTATTTCGCACTGAGGGGAGTGATGGATTACTTCCACTATTTGAAATACGCATTGAGCGCCATCCTGCTGTTTATCGGAGGTAAGATGATATTCAACCATTATGCCCACACGCATGGAATGGATTTTCATATTCCTACCGTCACTTCTCTGCTGATCATATCGGCATTGATCGTAATATCCATTGCGGCTTCTATCATCAGGACCAAACTAATAGAGAAAAGTGCAAAAGTGAATTTTCATAGGAATGAGGACACAGTCTAGTTTACCAAGACTATGCCGAGCGACGACAAAAAAATCTACGATAGTGAAAAGACCTTAATATTTCACATTCGTTCCTTTTTCTGCGATAATTTTTATTACTTTGCAGTTTATTTGGAAAAAGTGCATTCTCTGCGTTTTTGCACACACTATCTGTAACTCGTATGACTGGCAAAAAAAAGGTATCTACAGCTCGATTCTTAAATGCTAAGATCACATCCACTATCAGTATCTCGCTGGTTTTGGTATTGTTGGGGATTACCATACTGATTCTTTTCATGGGAAACGGATTGTCCAGATTTGTAAAGGAGAACATGAGTTTTAACGTAATGCTCTCCTCAGAGGTGTCAGATGCCGAGATATCAAAGATCAGGAATAATCTGGATGCCCAGCCGTTCGTCAAGTCATCACGATTTATCAGCAAGGAAGAAGCCAAGGAGCAACTCATCAAGGATTTGGGTGAAGACCCGGAAGAACTGCTGGGGTATAATCCGGCGCAGGACTGTATTGAGATCTTTCTCCATTCGGAATATGCCAACAGCGACAGTATCGCGGTCATCAACAAGGTGATCCGGCAGAATAACAATGTGACAGACCTGCTCTACCAGCAGGAGGCAATTGATCTGATCAACGACAATCTCTCGAAAGTGATGACTGTCTTACTGGTTCTTGCCGCCATACTGTTATTGATATCCTTCACGCTCATCCGCAACACCATTCGCCTGAGCGTCTATTCAAAACGGTTCCTCATCAATACCATGAAATTGGTGGGGGCTACCGGTAGCTTTATCAGACGGCCATTCGTGGTAAATAACATTTTCACGGGCATTATTGCGGGTATTATTGCAGATCTGATTATCCTTGGCATCATCACCTATTTCAGCAGAGAGTATGCTGAAATACAACCCATTGTCAGCTCGATGGAGTTAATCATCATATTTGCAATCGTGATTCTGCTGGGAGTAGTTATCTCCACCATAGCCACTGCTTTTGCAGTCAACAGATATGTGAAAATGAAGTCGGACCAGTTGTATTATGTATAAAAACTATCACCCAATATGTCTCAAAAAAGTATTGCTTTAAGTAAAACGAACCTGATTATCTGTGGTATCGCCATTCTTCTTATCATTGCCGGTTTTCTCCTGATGACAGGACCGGCCACTACTTTCGAAGGTGGATTTGAACCCGATATCTTCAGCGCCAGACGTATAAAATTGGCTCCTGTCGTTTGTCTTGCCGGTTTTGTGCTGATGGTAGTCGGCATTCTGTATCCCTCGAAAGAAAAAAGCAGCGTAACCGGAAAATAATCCAATCACCGGATACTGCAAAATATATTATCCATGAGCATATTAGAAGCAATTATCATTGCAATTGTAGAGGGGCTCACAGAGTTTCTTCCGGTATCGTCTACCGGCCATATGATCATCACTCAGGCATTACTGGGAATGGAGAGCACTGATTTTGTGAAAGCATTTACGGTGATTATTCAGTTCGGTGCTATTCTGTCGGTAGTGGTTCTCTACTGGAAACGTTTTTTTCGTCTCAATCCGATCATTGTCTTCGATAAAGAAGCAGTGCATGGTATGTCTGCCGGAAAAAGGGGATGGACTTACCTCACCCGATTTATTTACAAATTCGATTTTTACTGGAAACTGTTTATTGCGGTCGTCCCGGCCGGAGTTATAGGTTTACTTCTCGGCGATCAGATCGATACATTGCTCGAAAATGTAACTGTGGTGGCAGTAATGCTCGTGCTGGGGGGGATCTTTATGTTATTCGTGGACAGATGGTTCAACAAGCCGTCGCAGGAACAATCGATAGGGTGGAAGAGGGCGCTTACGATAGGCTTTTTTCAGTGTATCGCCATGATTCCCGGTGTTTCACGTTCCATGGCCACCATTGTAGGGGGGATGATCACCAAACTTACCCGTAAGAATGCCGCTGAATTCTCGTTCTTTCTGGCCGTACCTACTATGGCTGCGGCAGCAGGATATAAGCTTTATCAACTGCTGAAAGATCCTATCAACGCCGCAATGCTGAAAGAGAATATGTTACTGCTCGTTATCGGTAACGTGGTAGCATTTGTAGTGGCAATCCTGGCTATCCGCTTTTTTATTGATTTTCTCACCCGTTATGGGTTCAAGGCTTTTGGTGTGTACCGTATCATTGTAGGTACCATACTACTCATTTTGGTTTTTTCAGGTGTAAGCCTGACTATGGTATAAAAAAATATGGATTTTATAGAAGGTGAAATTCTATATATCGATAAACCGTTACACTGGACTTCCTTCCGGGTGGTTGGGGTTGTCCGTGCCAAATTATGCCGCAGGCTGGGAATAAAGAAACTGAAGGTGGGACATGCGGGGACACTTGATCCGCTGGCCACAGGAGTGATGATCCTCTGCACCGGTAGAAAGACGAAGCTTATAGAGTCATTGCAAGCTGAGACAAAAGAGTATATCGCATATGTTCGCCTCGGAACAACCACCCCTTCGTTCGATCTCGAGACGGAGGTCGATGCCGAATATCCGACGGCCCATATCACCAGAAAAATGGTGGAGGATGTACTTCGCCGTTTCACAGGTACCATAGAACAGGTTCCACCTGTTTTTTCGGCTGTCAAGGTTGACGGAAAAAGGGCATATGAGTTGGCCAGAAAAAATGAAGATATTGAACTAAAACCCAAATTATTGGTTATAGATAGTATCGAATTGATTTCTTATAATATGCCGGATATTACCATCCGTGTGGTATGCAGTAAGGGCACCTATATAAGAGCGTTGGCCAGGGATATCGGGAAGGCGCTGGAGACAGGTGCGCACCTTACTGGCTTACGGCGTACAAGGGTAGGGGATGTAACAGTAGATGATTGTCTGAATATGGATGATGTAGATCAGTTTTTAGACGAACTATTTCGTTAAGCAATACGAGTAGAAGACAAGTTTACTTGTATTATACCGTTGCGAGAATTGAAAATCGAGGAGCGAAGGCGACTCAAAAAGTCTATTTTTAATGAAAATATTCCTCATGCAACAAAAGAAAACAGATAAAATATAATTGATACAGGATTTTTTAACTTATGAAGCTTTCTCAATTTAAATTCAATTTGCCGGAAGAGCTTATTGCGAAATACCCTACGGCACATCGCGATGAAGCCCGGTTACTGGTTGTCCACAAGAAATCGGACCAACTGGAGCACAAGGCCTTCAAAGAGGTGTTAGATTACTTCAATAAAGGGGATTTCTTTATTTTCAACGACACCAAGGTCTTTCCTGCACGTTTATTCGGAAACAAAGAGAAGACCGGTGCCAAGATAGAGGTCTTCTTATTGAGGGAATTGAATCCCGACCAACATCTGTGGGATGTGCTTGTCAATCCGGCACGTAAGATACGTATCGGCAACAAATTATATTTTGGGGAAAATGAAGAGTTGGTTGCGGAAGTGATCGACAACACCACCTCGCGTGGTCGTACATTACGTTTTCTTTATGACGGGCCATACGACGAATTCAAAAAGCAGTTGTTCTCGATTGGAGAAACCCCTATTCCGGAGTATCTGGAACGGAGTGCGGAGCCGGAGGATGTGGACAGATACCAGAATATATTCGCCCAGAATGAGGGAGCGGTGGTTGCTCCTGCTGCAGGTCTGCACTTCAGCCGCGAACTCATGAAAAGAATGGAGATAAGGGATATTGATTTCGGTTTTCTTACTCTCCATAACGGCTTAGGCGCCTATCGAATGATCGATGTGGAAGATCTGACCAAGCACAAGATGGAGTCGGAACAGATGATTATTACCGAGGAATTGTGTGAAAAGGTGAATAGGGCCAAAGATGCAGAAAAAAATATCTGTGCGGTCGGCACATCCGTACTTCGTGCGGTAGAGACGACTGTCAGCACCGACGGGCACCTGAAACCAAAGGACGGGTGGACCAATAAGTTCATTTTTCCTCCCTATGACTTCACACTCACCAACAGCCTGATCACCAATTTTCATCTGCCTTATTCCACATTACTGATGATGGCTTGCGCCTTTGGAGGATATGAAAAGGTGATAAATGCGTATGAAGAGGCAATCAAAGAGAAATACGCTTTTGGAGCATACGGAGATGCAATGCTGATTGTAGATTGATTCAGCGTAAATAACATGAACGGAACGAATGAATATACCGTTTATCTGGCATTAGGATCTAACCTCGGCGACAAGCAGAAAAATATAGAAGAGGCTTTGGATAAAATTGAGGAGCGGATAGGAAGTATTACTTCCCTTTCCGCTTTTTATTTGACATCCCCCGTCGGATTTCAATCGGAGAGCATATTCGTTAATTGTGTGTGCGAAGTGATAACTCACCTCAATATTTATGAATTATTCGCAATCACACAGGGTATTGAAAAAGAGATAGGCAGATCCCACAAAAGTAAAAACGGGCAGTATGCGGACAGGATAATAGATATCGATCTGATATTAGCCGGTAATCTGGTGATCGATACGCCGGAGCTGACCGTTCCACACCCTCGATTTCATACCCGCTCTTTCGTACTTGATCCTTTGTACGAAATTGCGCCCGATCTCATTCATCCACTATTGGAAAAACCGATACGGCAATTACGGGATGAATTACACCGCGAACAGTCCGGCGATTAATACCTGGGGCTTACTCCTGCATACAGATCAATGAACAACTACCGACAGATAATATAGTTGACAATCGGGAAGGAATAATCGAAAAAAAGTCCCATATTTGTGTCACAAAACATCTGAAAGGAGATGAGATCATGGCAATCTTCAGTAAAAGTTACGATCATTTTTTAGGTTATGCCCTGAGTGGAGGCGGCGCCAAAGGGTTCGCCCATCTCGGCGCATTGAAAGTATTGGAAAAATGCGGATTGAAACCCGATGTGATCGCGGGCACCAGTGCGGGAGCGCTCGCCGGCGTTTTCTATGCCGACGGCTACCATCCCGATGAGATTGTGGAACTCTTCCGCAAAAGAGAATTCCGTGAATTTGTCGAGTTCACTATTCCCACAGCCGGTTTTTTCAAAAGTACCGGATTACACAAGTTTTTAAAGAAAAACCTCAGAGCCACACGTTTTGAGGAACTCCAGATACCTTTCCATGTGGTGACTACTGACTGGGAGAGGGCTTGTACCGTCACTTTCTCCAATGGCGACGATCTGGTAGATGCGGTAGTCGCCTCCTGTTCCATCCCCATCGTATTCCAGCCTCAGATGATCCATGATGTACCCTATGTGGATGGGGGATTACTGAAAAATTTCCCCGTTTCGGTCATCCGGAAAAATTGTAAATATGTGATTGGGGTAAATGTATCCCTAATCCTGCCTCCTCCGGAAAAAACCAATATTCGCAGGATGCTGGAACGTACATTTAATCTGATGTCGAACTCCAACACCCTCATCGATAAGGCCTATTGTGATATACTCATCGAGACCCAAGGGATAGAAAAGTATTCCATGTTCGATCTGCAGAATCAACTAAAGATCATGGAAGCGGGATATCATTACGCCATAGTGGCAATGAGCAAAGACGAATCGTGGGAAATTGTGAGAAAGTGCCACAGGCACTATGCACTCACCAGGAAAGTACGTGAGCAACTCCAACGGATCAGAGGGTGGAATGAAGTACAACACCCGAAAAATCCCTATATTACCGAAAACCCAAACGCCTCATGAACCAAAAAATATTTATCTACCAGCTGTTACCACGACTATTCGGTAATAGGGCTACTGCCAATAAAATCAATGGCTCCATTGAAGAGAACGGAACAGGAAAATTCAATGATATTTCCGATACCGTATTACAAAAAATAAAAGCGAGTGGCTACACCCATGTCTGGTATATAGGGGTATTGGCCCATGCTTCTGCTACCGATTATACTGCGTACGGATTACCGGCAGAATACCCGGAGATCATCAAAGGCAAGGCAGGATCACCATACGCGGTGAGGGACTATTACGATGTTGATCCCGATCTGGCAATGAGTGTCCCCGGCAGGATGGTGGAATTCGAGGCATTGATCCGGCGGACACACACCGCCGGTCTGAAGGTGATCATCGATAACGTGCCCAACCATGTAGCCAGGAATTACCGCTCCGTCAACAAGCCGAAGGGAGTAAAAGATTTTGGGGAAGGAGATGATACCTCACAGGCTTTCTCACCACAAAACAACTTTTACTATATACCTGGTCAACCGTTAGAAATACAACGCTCACACAGAGAATCGACCGGTCCTGCATACAATGAGTTTCCCGCGAAAGCGACCGGCAACGACTGTTTTTCCAACCGACCGACCCAGTTCGACTGGTATGAAACGGTGAAACTCAATTACGGAGTGGATTACCTGAACGGGAGGCAAGCGCATTTTGATCCCATTCCCGATACATGGGTAAAGATGAGGGATATACTCCTCTACTGGGCAGAAAAGGATGTCGACGGCTTCCGGTGCGATATGGCCGAGATGGTGCCGTTAGCATTCTGGCAGTGGGCAATCCCTCAGATAAAAGAGAAATTTCCGAATATCATATTTCTGGCAGAGATATACAACCCTTCGGTATACCGTGATTTTCTGGCTGACAACATTTTCGACTATCTCTACGATAAAGTGGGACTGTATGATGTGTTGCGGGATGTCTCCTGCGGCTACAGACCCTCTTCCGACATCACTTTCGCCTTAAACGATGTAGGCGATATCCAGCACAGGATGCTCAATTTTATGGAGAATCATGATGAGCAACGGCTGGCATCCGACTATTTCCTAAAGGAGGGAAATAAGGGGAAAGCTGCCATGATCGCCACTTGTTGCGTCAATACCAATCCGGTAATGATATATGCCGGGCAGGAACTGGGAGAAAGAGGAATGGATGAAGAGGGATTCAGCGGAAAGGACGGACGTACCACTATCTTCGACTACTGGTCGGTAGATACGCTGCGGCGATGGAATAACAACGACCGATGGGATGATGCGCAGCTCTCCGGAGAGGAGAAGGAGTTACAGCAATTCTATCGGCAGCTGATCACGTTATGTAACAGGGAAGCAGCCCTTACCGACGGCCTTTTCTACGACCTGATGCCGTCCAATTATGAAAACCGGGAGTTCGATTCCTCCCGTCTCTTTGCATTTCTGCGGAGTGATAAAAAAGAGCTGCTGCTGGTGATAACCAATTTCGATAACAGAATACAGGAGTGCACCGTGCATATTCCTCGACATGCTCTCACATTTTTCGAAATAACTGATACAGGAAGGGGTATTTTAAAACCTCTGCTACATGAAAATGGTAAAGAATTGCCATTCATGTCCCACTCACCGGTCAGAATTTCACTCGATCCCTATTCGGGAGAAATTTACAGAATTTCTTTTTCATAATATATTCTTTATTGAGTTCACTTTTTTGTACTTTTGTCGGGATTTTCAGTAGACTATTTCCTTTAGAGAGAAGAATTATATTAAGATCCAAATAATTATTTTTCAGAAAACTATCAATAATGCAGGAGAAACCATTTAAAATCTTTTCGGGCACTAAGTCACGCTACTTTGCAGAAAAGGTATGTAACAGTCTGAGTTGCCCGCTGGGTAACATGATCATTGAACACTTTGCCGACGGAGAATTTGCTGTTTCCTATGAAGAGTCGATCCGCGGGAAGCAGGTGTTTCTTATTCAATCCACTTTCCCCAGTTCTGACAACCTGATGGAGCTGTTGCTGATGATTGATGCGGCTAAACGTGCTTCAGCAAAATCGATTGTCGCTGTAATTCCCTATTTCGGTTGGGCACGTCAGGACAGAAAAGACAAGCCCCGCGTAAGTATCGGAGCGAAGCTGATTGCAGATATGCTGGCTGCTGCGGGAATCAGCCGTTTGATTACAATGGACCTTCATGCCGATCAGATCCAGGGTTTTTTCAATACACCGGTAGATCACCTCTATGCTTCCGGTGTTTTTGTAGAATATATCAAACAGCTCGACCTGAGCAATATGGTCATCGCTACTCCCGATGTGGGCGGTACCAAACGTGCCAGTGCCTATTCCAAATTCCTCGGATGCCCGATGGTGATCTGCTATAAGCTAAGGAAGAAAGCCAATGAAATATCGGATATGCAGATCATCGGGGATGTGCAGGGTATGGACGTGCTGCTCATCGATGATATTGTAGATACTGCCGGCACCATTACCAAGGCGGCCGACCTTATCATGGATAACGGAGCCAACTCGGTGAGGGCTATTGCCAGTCACGCCGTGATGTCTGATCCTGCTTCCCTGAGGGTCGACCAGTCGAAACTGACAGAAATCATATTTACCGACAGCATTCCCTATTCTCAAAAATCGGAAAAAGTAAAAATACTTTCCGTGGCCGACATGTTTGCCGACTCCATTATGAGGGTATGCAACAACGAATCCATCAGTTCATTGTATGTAGTGTAAAATTGTAGGTATTTTTTCCACACATTCCCTGAAACTCGAATAGAACTGAGTGTGTAACTTCAAAGATGTAGCTATATTTGGACAGGAATCATTTAATATTAAATCCTATAAAAATTATTCGTATGGCTTACAAAATTGAAGAAATTGAGGGAATAGGTACTGTTTACGGGGAAAAGCTGAGAGCTGCCGGTGTCACCACTACAGAAAGATTACTCGAAAAATGTGCCGGTAAATCCGGTCGTGCCGCTATGGCGAAAGAGACAGGAATCGATGAAAAATTCATCCTGAAATGGACCAACCATGCCGATCTTTTTCGTATATCAGGTGTCGGGCCGGAATTTTCAGAACTGTTGGAAGCAGCCGGTGTAGATACAGTAAAAGAACTTCGGAACCGGAATGCCGAAAACCTGTATGCCAAAATGCAGGAAGTAAACGAAGTCAAGAAACTGGTTCGCCGCCTGCCCTCTTTGGGACAGCTCACTAAAATGATCGAAGAGGCAGGGAAAATAGAACCAAAGATGACTTATTGATGCCCAAAACAAAGGGTAGGGGAAAACGGCTGAGAAATCTGCCGTTTTTTTTATTTTAAAGGCTGTATTTCTTTTTGATGACTTGCAGTAACCCTTCGCAGGCATCTTCCAGCAGGTCGAGCACCAGCTCGAATCCTGATGCTCCTCCGTAATAGGGATCGGGAATATGATCGTGATGAGTGTATTGTCGGGAGAACTCGGTCATCATATGGATCTTATCGGTTTGCTCCTGACTTGTAGCCATTACTCTTACATTGGCAAAATTCTGCCTGTCCATCACCAGGATATAATCGAAATCATCAAAATCGGACTTTCTGAATTTCCGGGCAGGACTATCAAAAGTATATCCTCTTCTTTCGCCATGCGACCGCATACGTTCATCAGGGAGTTCACCTTCGTGCCATCCGGAAGTACCGGCCGAATCCACTTCAATAATGTCCTGCAGACCGTATTTCTCCACGATGCTTGCCATAATGCCTTCGGCAGCTGGTGAACGGCAGATATTCCCAAGACAAACAAAAAGCAAGCGGATCTTTTTTTTCTTTCCCTCTGTAGAAGCCATCATTTATATTTAAAACAGATTTTTCATAACCTTAACAATATCCGCAAAGATAAGGGAAATTCAGTGAAGTACAAAAATTATATTTCCAATTATTTGATTATCTCTGCTCAACATGATTACTCCATCACAATTTCTTATAAATTTTGCAGTTATCAGGTTTTGTAGATAAAAGAATGATAGGTATAAAGAATTATCGTATCCAACAACTGTAGATTAAAATCTATTCAGTTCTTTCATAACTATACCATATTTTTTATCTAATTTTGTGCTTTAGGTTTTTCTTATGAGTGTGGAAATACTTAAATCCGGCTATCCACCACCATAGGCTGGTGATTTAAGCCGGGTTTGTGGCTAACACTACCTCCTCAATCTCTTATGGAAGAAAAATAAGCCAAGCCCAAAAAAGCACCCCTTGCAGAGTAGGCTGGTTTTTAAATTAGACTAAAAAGGAGTACATTTATGGATAAAAATCCGGATCTACATAACCGTCCTGTTACACAGGATTTCTCCATCACCGTATCTGAAAAAGAGGTCAAACTGGAGATCAAAAAAAACAGAATTATACGTATCCTCTATGTCATTGGAGGTACGGTCTCACTTGCACTTGCTATTTTGGGGATCGTAGTACCGGGTCTTCCGGTAACTCCCCTGGCACTGTTATCGGCTTTCCTCTATGCCAAAAGTTCTCCAAAACTATATAACTGGCTGTTGAACAACAAAATATTAGGTCCCAGGATCAAAAATTACCAACGTCGGAAAGGAATTACCCGTAGAGGAAAAGTAGGTGTGCTTGCTTTTATGTCGATTATGGTGCTATTTTCCTCATTTGTAGTAATCGGTCCCGGTACACTGCGGTGGGTAGTCATTTCCCTCGGGATTGTCGGCTGTATCGTTGTGGTATTTTTTGTGCCCAATGCGAAAGAGGAATGATATGCTTCGCACGATATAGAATAGAGGATAAAGGATAGATAATTAATCTCTCAGGTAGGTGAAATAATATTTTTTCACTTTTTTCGACAGCAGTTCGATATTGAGCATATCCGACGCTTTGGAAATATCTTTCACTTCACCGTTCTTGTAGATTATATCGATACTGTCGTCTTCTTCGCTATACATGTCAGTCGTCAGTATATCCGACGAAAGGAAATAGGCTGCTTCCTGCGCAGTAATACCGAATTTTTTCATATATGACGCTATATAACCTGACATTTTTTCCTCACTGCTCTTTTCTTCAGTGATCTCAATTTTAAACAGCTTACGGTTGACCATACCGTCGCTTAACACCGACAATACCGTATCTGGGTGCGAAACCCATACTTTCAGTGCAGACCAGATATCGTTATCGTCCAGGTTAACGAAATGTCGTAAAGCCTCTCCATTATCTTTAAAATCGGCCATAGTGCTCTCTTTCGATAAAAAATAGGAGAGGGCAGGGGAGGCGAACAGTTTTTCGCCCATCATGGATAACTCCTTAGCGCGCCGAAGCGTATTGATCATCATCTTCTCTGCTGCTACCGCCGTTTTGTGCAGATAGACCTGCCAGTACATCAGTCGTCTTGACATCAGGAAGTTCTCAATGGAATAGATCCCTTTGGATTCCACAACCAGTTTATCCTCTTTCACATCGAGCATTTTGATAATACGGGCAGAACCGATATTTCCTTCCACCACGCCGGTAAAGAAACTATCCCGGCGCAGGTAATCGAGCCGGTCCACATCCAGTTGTCCGCTCACCAGTCGGTGAAGGAATCGCTTGGGATAATTATCTGTAAAAATATCGATAGCCATTTGCAAGTGCCCTTGCCATTCCTCATTCATCTGCTCCATAAGCAGTAACGAGATGGTTTCATGGTGGATATTCGTGACCAGGGTATGTTCCAATACATGCGAAAAGGGGCCGTGGCCGATATCGTGCAGAAGGATGGCTGTCAAGGCGGCATCGGTTTCCTCTTTCGATATATCGTGCCCTTTTTCTTTCAGCGTCTTGAGTGCTTCATCCATCAGAAACATCGCTCCGATAGAATGATGAAAGCGGGTATGTTGTGCACCGGGGTATACAAAGGGCGCCAATCCCAGTTGGCGGATACGGTTAAGTCGTTGCAGAAAAGGATGCTGAATGATCTTATAGATAAAATCATTCGGGATATTGATAAATCCGAAAACCGGATCATTGATAATTTTCCTTTTCTCAGACATATTAATCTGTGAGATATATTGAAATCAATTAGAAAATACTAAACGCCTGTTTTCATTTTTTCATATTGATCATAGGAACTACGATCCAATTATATACGTAACATCCCAGACAAATGTTGAAAACGGATTCCAAAGTAGCACATACGATTAATATACCTCCTGTTACATACGCTGCCACATAGAAATGAAGATACAGGAACAGTGCTATCGTCAATGAAAAAACGAAACCCAAACCTGCAGCAAATCTTTTAGGCGGTGCAAAAATAGGTTTCGGCGTTAATTTGAATGCTTTTGCAAGCCCCTTCGCAATAACAGCCAACGGTGAAGGTATACGTGTAAAGGCCCGCAAAGCAAAATCGACAGCTAAAAAAAGTGCCAGCCATAACCATCCTGTCAGCAATGTTATTAATGTGAGCAGAATTACTTGTGCAGCCACAAGCCGTACGATCCTTTCATTCACATGATTTTTTGAAATACTTTTTTGTGCCATATGGTTATATTTTTTAAAGAATTATTTTTCCGGATAATCATATGTCTACAGATATTTCTTCAGCATCTCCCGCATCTCCTGCTGTAACTTTCTCGCCTCTTGTCCGGCAGTATAAGCAAAATCTTCGCTGCTATCCGCATAAATAATTCCCCGTGAAGAGTTAACCAGCAGGCCGCAGCTTTTGTTCATTCCGTACCGGCACACCTCTTGCAATGAACCACCCTGTGCCCCCACGCCGGGAACCAGCAAAAAATGGTCGGGCACGATCTTCCGCACATCCTCAAAAAGTTTACCCTGGGTCGCGCCTATCACATACATCATCTGCTCATCGGTCGCCCATTGCTGCGACACACGCAGTACTTTTTCGAAAAGGCGCTCGCCGTTACGGTCTTCCATCAATTGGAAATCATGCGATCCCTTGTTACTGGTGAGTGCAAGCAGGATCACCCACCGTTCGGAATAGATCAGGAACGGCTTTACGCTATCTTCTCCCATATAGGGAGCCACCGTCACTGCGTTAACTTTTACTTCATCGAAAAAAGTGCGGGCATACATCTCGCTGGTATTCCCGATATCACCGCGTTTGGCATCGGCAATGACAAACTGATCCGGATAGCGCTGGCGGATATAAGCAACGGTTTTTTCAAACGCCATCCATCCTTTCACCCCTTCGCTCTCATAAAAGGCAAGATTGGGTTTATAGGCCACGCAGTAAGGTGCTGTGGCATCGATAATGGCTTTATTGAATTCGTAGATTGGATCTTCCGCCTCCAGCAGGTGATCCGGGATCTTTTTTATATCGGTATCCAGTCCCACGCAGAGGAAAGATTGCTTCTTCTGTATCTGTTCAAAGAGTTGTTGCTTGGTCATATATTTTAGATGTTTTATGAAAAATATATTTGGTTCCGATTCCATGCCCGGATCGGAAGAAATAATGGATATCTCCGTTCAGATGGGTCGCCCAACAAAGGTCGTTATTGAGTTGATCGATTTTCTCTTTGTTGACAACTCCATCAATATTTCCCTCTCCCGTTGCAGTTAAATATCCCAATCCGCCTGACGTGCTGATGCGGAGCCTCGGAATCTTATTCTCTACCTGTGCCGGCAGGGAAGAATAGGTGCAGTTCATATCTATTCAAAATACTCGTAAAAATATGCTACCTTATAATTCCGCTTCTTTCATCCTTTCCGCATTTTCGCTCACCATCAGCTGGTCGATGACTCCTTGGATATCGCCCTCCATAAAAGCCGACAGGTTGTAAATTGTGTAATTGATACGGTGATCGGTAATACGTCCCTGGGGATAGTTATAAGTACGGATCTTGGCAGATCGGTCGCCAGTGGACACCATCGTCTTCCGTCGTGAGGCAATATCACCCTGCCGTTTGGAGAGTTCGATATCATAAAGTTTCGTACGCAGCATTTGCATGGCGATCTCCCTGTTTTTGAGCTGTGACCGGGCCTGCTGACAGATTACCACGATACCCGACGGCCTGTGGGTAAGCTGCACTTTAGTTTCCACCTTATTTACATTCTGCCCGCCGGCACCGCTCGAACGGGCGGTATGAAAATCTATATCGGCCGGATTAAGCTCCACATCGAATTCTTCCGCTTCGGGCAACACGGCTACAGTAGCTGCCGAAGTATGTACGCGCCCCTGGGTTTCTGTCTGCGGTACACGTTGTACGCGATGCACACCCGATTCATATTTCAATGTACCATAAACATCGGTGCCACTCACTGTGAAGATGATTTCTTTATAACCGCCGGATGTACCTTCGGTAAAGCTGACCAGTTCAGTAGTCCACCCCTTGCTTTCACAATATTTAGTGTACATTTTGTAAAGGTCTCCCGCGAAAATAGCCGCTTCGTCGCCTCCGGTACCACCACGGATCTCCATCACCACATTCTTGGCATCTTCGGGATCGGCAGGAATGAGTAACAATTTGATCTTCTCTTCCAATAGGGGTAGTTTTTCGGTATGAACAGTGAGTTCTTCATTGGCAAGTTGCCTTAAATCGGAATCCGATTCGTTGGCCAGAATATTCTTTGCTTCGGAGATACTCTCTAATGCAGCCTTATACTCATTCCGCACCTCCACAATCTTTTGAAGGTCGCTGTATTCTTTGTTCAGTTTTACGTAACGATCCATGTCCGAAATCACTTCCGGATCGGTAATCAATGTCCCCACTTCTTCGAAGCGGGTAACCAAATGCTCTAATTTATCGAGTAATGAGTTTTGTGACATATATACTGTTTATATGTAACGGAATTGCCCGAATTCACTTTCGATCACCAGTTCACGGACATCCGATTTTTCGACGTATCCCACAATCCGGGCGTCTACATTGAACGAACGGGAGATATCGATCACCTGTTGTGCATGTGTAGGAGAGAGATATATCTCCATCCGGTGCCCCATATTGAATACTTTATACATTTCGTCCCATGCCGTACCGGATTGCTTTTGGATCAGGTCAAAGAGGGGAGGGATAGGGAATAGGTTGTTTTTCACCACTTTGAGTCCTTCTTCCAGGAAATGGAGTATCTTGGTTTGCGCTCCTCCGGAGCAGTGAACCATTCCATGAATATCCTGCTTTAACTCTTTAATTGCCAGAGAGATAACAGGGGAATAAGTGCGGGTAGGGGAGAGTACCAGTTTTCCGGCGTCAATACCCAGATTATCAATTTCATCAGTCAACTTCATCCGGCCGGAATAAACCAGGTCGGCAGGGATGGAGGCATCGTAACTTTCCGGATATTTTTGTGCCAGATAATTGGCAAACACGTCGTGGCGTGCCGAAGTAAGCCCGTTGCTGCCCATACCGCCGTTGTATTCTTTCTCGTAGGTTGCCTGTCCCGATGAGGAAAGTCCGATAATCACATCGCCGGCCTGAATACGGGCGTTATCGATGACATCAGAACGTTTCATGCGGCAGGTGACCGTGCTGTCCACAATAATAGTACGTACAAGATCACCCACGTCGGCTGTTTCACCGCCTGTGGGATAAATATGCACCCCCAGACCTGAAAGTTCTTCGCACAATTCATTGGTACCGCTAATGATAGCTGAGATCACTTCTCCCGGGATCAGATTTTTATTTCTGCCGATGGTGGAAGAGAGCAGGATATTATCGGTAGCGCCCACGCAAAGGAGGTCATCTATATTCATTATCAATGCATCCTGTGCAATACCTTTCCATACGGAAATATCTCCGGTCTCACGCCAGTATATATAGGCTAACGATGATTTGGTACCGGCACCGTCGGCATGCATGATATTGCAATATTCAGGATCGTTACCTAAATAATCAGGTACGATCTTACAGAATGCTTTCGGAAAAATGCCTTTATCGACTGTTTTGATGGCATTATGTACATCTTCTTTTGATGCCGAAACTCCTCTCTGTATATATCTTTGATTGTCAGTCATTAATTTTATATATTGGATAATTTTTTCGGATTTCTTTTATGATGAAAACAGGTCGGTACTTTTACTGTACACTTTGATTTAGTTACTGTTGTTTCTAAGTGATAGATTGTGTACATAAATTTATTTTTTAATCTTGCCCGGATAATGAGTACAAAAGTAATAAAAATGTGCCAATGGGTCAATATGCTAATATGCCAATAAAATAATTAAATCCATTTCCTATAATTACTATTATGTTTAATTTATTATTCCTATTCTCTTCAGCTTTTTTCTTTACAAAAACAGAATTTAGACAGAATCTTAACACAATTATTTTGTGAAATATCATTTTGCTTTCTTTTAATTTGCAATACAAGAAGGTTTAGTAGAAAAATGATAAATGTAAAAACCTGAAATTTAGTCAAATAAAAAAATGAGTTATAAGTGAGTTAAAAAAATTGTACACAAAATGGCTTTTACATACATTTATCTGGAAAAAGGAAAAAAAGGAAGGAGGTTAAAGGCATAAAATTAAAGAAAGATAAAGTACATACTATCGTACTATTCAGCTATTGAAATGATAAATATAGCTATCAATTATTTAATTACTAATTAGAAAATGAAGATTATGGTTAAGAAAATGTTAGTCAGTGTACTTGCACTCACATTACTTGTTGTTACAGGATTTGGTATTAGCATCTCTAAAAATAGTGTTGATACTTTTAATGATTTGGCCATTAATAATATTGAAGCATTGGCCCAAATGGAGAATGTAGATCCTTGGGCACGTTATGAATATGTGACTTATTATTTTTGTGGAGACTTAGGAGGGTACAAAATGTGCCATAATTGTGCTGGAAGTGGCAATCTTTTTTGTATGTAATTAGTTAGAAAGGGCTTAAAGCCCTTTCTATAAAACTGAATAATTCAACCATATTAAAAGATTTACGTATGAAATATACTTTTTTATTTCTATGGTTATTCTTACTAATCTCCTGCATGAGCAGAGAAAATAATAAGAAACCAATAATCAAGATATCTGACAGAGAGAATATTAATATTGACATTAATATCAATAAAGTATTAAAAATACCTATAAATAATTCTTGCTATATCAGTGATATAACACAAATTTCTAAAGTCATGAATAACTTAATAATTGTAGATGCAAATAAGATACCGTCTGTTTATATTGTTGATTTAGATAAAAATTCAATAAGGGAACTTACGTCTAAAGGTCCTGGTCCTAAAGATTATATACACCCAGCATTTACTACTATTGATTATAGTAAGAAAGTTTTAAATGTCTTAGATATTGGAAAAAACAGTATAATGAACTACAGTATTGATAATAATTTTCTTTAATGATTATCCGCAATAGTTCCTATTATAAATTCTTGATTTGAAATCGGGCGTGTAAGTGAGGGCAGCTACCAGAAGCCTGTCAAACTGCTTCTCACCGAAATAACGCCTGTTGAACTTGTAACAGAACTGATTTAGATAATATTGTAAGTATTCGGGTTTCATTTTGTAATATACGCCCAATAATTGTCGCTTGGCATTACTTATTGCCGTATGGACCCAGGGCAGGACACTGGGGAGCTCCTTGGGTGGGATGACAGATGCCGTATGCGAATGGACATGTTCTTTTAATTGTGTA
>NZ_KB905703.1 GCF_000380985.1 Proteiniphilum acetatigenes DSM 18083
CCATATCTCCCTAATTGTAGGAAATTAATCCTGCCGGGAATGACCAGATACAAAATAAACGTCTCCATAAGGAATGATTTGAAACTTTTGTTTAACTTCGTGGTTAGTTCAATTAGAACATCACCGCAGATACCTCTATATTGGTTAAGTATGCTGGTTTTATCCATCTTTAATAGACTTTGATCAGCTATAAAGATACTGATAATCAGCTGCTTAACCATCTTTTTTATGTTAAACTATGTTATGTAAATCATTGAATTTTAATTAGTTAATTGAATATTTACCGAAGTATTGTGTACCACAAAGTAGGGAAATTTAAAAGGCCCAAAATCGCCATTACAGCAACTCCAGGCCTTGATATCTAAAAATACAGCTGTCAAAGTCGGGATTTAGTAAATATAAAAAAATTAGACTTCAATATTGCTCATAAACTGTTTTATAATTGAATGACAAACCTTCGACCAATAATTTTCAGATATTCATTCGTACATGTTATTGATATCATTTTGGGCCAACTCCAATAATACGGCAGCAACTTTCTCGGTAATTGTTTTAAAAAATCGTTTCCCTTTGTCTGCAGTCGACGCTTTAGGATCGCCAATACCGGTATCTTCCGTCACTTGCGACCAACGTCGTTCTGCCCAGAACCAACCTTGTCTTAAGGCTTCGATCTTATGTTTTTTCTCTTTTCCTTCGCCTGCCTCGTCCAATGAGAGTACTAATTCCGGCCTGAGGTGCAACAACAGGCTGGTCTCCATCTCATCGGCATGATCACCTTTGTGTTCAAAGAAATCGTCTCTCCCTTTCCATTGAAACCAATTGCATACGCAAATAAACATCTCCGGATATTTCGCCCCCAGTTCACGCGCCATAATCCTGAAATCATTGCCTCCGTGACTGTTGAGAATAACTAACTTTTTAATACCATGCCGGTTGAGATTTTCCACAATGTCATTCAGGATGATCAACTGTGTACTCGGATAAATATTCATATCGAGCCGGATATCCAACTGTCCGGTATTTACTCCGAAAGGTATATTGGGCAGTACGACCGGTCTTGCGCCTTTTTCCCATGCAATCCGGGCTGCTTCGGCTGCGATGTTTTCCGCCAGAATATTGTCCGTGGCGTAAGGTAAATGGTAGTTGTGTGCCTCGGTAGCACCCCACGGCAATACCGCCAGGTCAAAACCGGCATCCTTGACCGATTTCCAGTTCGATTCCGCTAAAATATAAGGTCTGATCATCTTTTGTTGTTTTTATAAATGATTGGACTTCCGTATGTTGATCCGTCGAAATATATGCAACTGATGAAACTTGAATAAATGAATAAAAGCAAAAGTAGATGAAAATCGCATTATTTCCAAACGCGTCCCTCTTCATCCATCAGCAATATTGTTAATTTGGCATTGGGTAACAGAGGTTCACAAACTTTCCGGCAATGATGGAGCAAAGCTTGAAAGAAGATTTTCTCCGACGCCGGAATAATCTGCCATAGTGCACGGGCAAGCATTATCTCTTCGATTTTTTCAATAGTGGCTCCGGTACAGCCGGCTTCCCTCGCTACGGATTGAATAAAACTCCTGTTCATTACGGATCTTTTACTGTGGGTATCCAGCACTCCTTCCGCGAGTTTTACAGCCTTGCCGATCATAATGCCGAGTGTCACTTCTTCAAAATTTTCCTCTGCCGCTATTTGTAATGTTTCACCGATAAAATTACCATATTGCACGAATGCCTGTGGCAATGCATCGGGATACAGAGATTTCAGGTGTCTCTCACTCTTTGCTCCCGAGTTAATAATAAGATGTTTCACCCCCAACGCTTTGGCAACTTTCGCTTCACGGTGAATGGAGTTGACAAATGCCTCACTCGAATAGGGTTTTACGATACCCGATGTGCCAATGATGGATATACCACCCACAATTCCCAATTTCGGATTAAAGGTCCTTTTGGCGATCTCTTCACCGTGGGGAACTGAAATGGTAATATCAATGCCGGTATGGAGATCGTCCGACAACTTTTCGAGTGTTTCCTGCGTTTCACGCTCTATCATTTTACGGGGTGTGGCGTTGATGGCCGGACCGCCAATTTCCAGTCCCAGTCCCGGGAGTGTTACTTTTCCCACGCCTATACCTTGTAAAAAACGTATTCCGCCGTGTGTTGAATTAATAGCGATATTGGCACATATTTCCGCTCCGTTGGTCATATCGGGGTCATCACCCGCATCTTTTAATACAGTGCAGGTCACGCTGCCATTCGGCTCGAAAACTGTACGGACGATATTGATAGTGACCGGCTCGTCGTTTGGGAGTGAAATGGTGATATCTTCTACCGGAATACCCGACAGCAATGCGGTGAGTGCCGCTTTGGCAGCGGCCGTGGCACAACTTCCCGAGGTATATCCGGTTTTCAGGTCGAAAAAACCGGGTGACAATGTTTCAATCTGCTTGCGCAAACCATGTTTGCCATAGATCGTTGCATGAGCGGAGTAGGGTAGTGGGGGCCTGCGAATAACGAGCACAGGAATACTGAGCGCCAGTGCCGTATCGATTTTCCCGGTAAAGCCACCCGATTCACCGCTCTCTTTTGTAATGATTGCTCCGGGGGACAGGCGCTGGAAAAGTGCTGACTCGTCACGTTCATCCTCATAGAACAGGATATTTTCGTGCGGGAACCCGTTTTTTTCGACAACCGCCAACGACTCATCCCGCTTCATAATACGAAAGATGCATCTGTAATTTAGCCAATAGGATTTCAGTTTGGGAATGGTATTCACTCCCGTGAGAGCAAGCAGATTATGGATATTCTTTTCTTCCAGAAAGCGGATAGCCGAATGATAGTCATCGAACCAGTGCAGGAGCGGATTGTGGGGTAGGAAACTCCGTTCGAATCGGATCACAGGGATTTGTAACTTTTGCGCCGTTATCCCAATGTTCTTATGCACATTTTCGGCAAACGGATGGGCTGCATCCACGATAAGGCGGATGTTGTGGCGAAGGCAGAAACCGGGCATCGACTCTTCGTCCAATCCGCCTGAAATACGCTTACCATGTACACAATCTATTTGTTGGGAGGCGTTTTTGGTAGAATAAAAATAGGGTTTACCCGCTTCGTCGCATACCTCCACAGCAATCCTTCCTTCGGTCGTGCCGCCGATAATGAGGATAGCAGGCTGCATGGGCTGTTTAATATCTGCATTTACCATTGGCTCTTTGAATTAATAGTAGTTCTTCATCTTCTCCAATAGTTCCTCGATACTGTCAACCCATATCTTAGGCTGATTTTCGATTGAGAGGAGGATTCGGTTCTCCACTATTTCGATAGTGTCGTATGACGGGGCATTGCGTTCAGCAAGAATACGGTTACGCAGCAATGCTTTACGGATCATGGAATAGCGTTGTCCGTGTCCGACGAGTCGTATTTGCCGGTCGAAATCATTTTCCACCCGGAACAATCCCGTGTCCTTGTCGAAAAGGATACCTTTACGGGCAAAGAAGTTACTCAAATCGCCGTTAAGAGAGAGGTCTTCGGGCGTACCGACATGGATCCGGGCGCGATCGTCCATCAACCATATTTTATCGGCGATTTGCAGTGCCAGTTCGAGATCGTGTGTGGAAAGGAAAATGGTTTTCTGCGTTTCCCGTGAAAGACGGTGCAGTAACTGCATCATCTCCACTTTGCTGGGGAAATCGAGGAAGGCAGTGGGTTCGTCCAGGAAAATGACCGGCGTATTCTGTGCCAGCGCTTTGGCAATCATCGCTTTTTGACGTTCGCCGTCACTAAGCGTATGCACCATCCGATGGGTGAGATGTGTTATCTTTACAAGAGAAATTGCTTTATCTACTTCCTTATGATCTTTCGGAGTAAGTTTGCCCCAAAAACCGGTGTAAGGGCTTCTGCCAAGTGCGACAAGCTCATGTACGCTCATATTTTTAATGTCGAGCCTTTCAGTCAATACTACGCTTATAAGCATCGCAAGCGCTTTTTCGGAATAGGCTCCGATTTCCTGTCCGTGAATGAAAACCTCTCCCGACAGTTTGGGTTGGAATGCCGAAAGAGTACGTAATAAGGTGGATTTTCCTATACCATTGGCTCCCAGCAGGCAGGTCAACTCGCTGCCAAAAATCTGTGCATCGATGTGTTGAGCCACTACTTTTACTGATTGGCGGTTTTTGTAGCCAATGGCAAGATCACGGAGTTCAATACTTTTGGTCTTCATCAGTTTACCTCATTTTTTCGTTTTCCAAACAACACCGAAATAACAATGGGTGCTCCAATCAGTGCAGTGACCGAGTTGATGGGTAACGCCCCTTCGAATCCCGGCATGCGTGCCACCAGATTGCAGAAGAGTGCCAATGCAGCTCCTGTAAGCGTGACGGCGGGAACAAGTACAATATGGTTGGAGGTGCTGAAAAGCGTACGGCAAAGATGCGGAACAGCCAACCCGAGAAATACGATAGGGCCGCAATAGGCCGTAACTACCGCCGTAAGTACACAGGAACAGGCGATTACTGTAAATCGTGCACGTTTGACGTTCAGTCCGAGGTTGCGGGCGTAATTATCACCCAGCAGCATCAGGTTGAGCGTTTTAATGAGCAGGAAAGATAAGGGGATCAATATTGCCATCACAATGACGAATGTGTGCACCTGATTCCCCGAAACTTTAGAGAAACTGCCCAATCCCCAGATCACATAAGCCCGTACATCTTCATCGTTACTGAAAAATTTCAGTACACCGATGATTGCTGTGGCAATATAGCCGATCATCACCCCCATAATCAACAAAACCACATTGCCGCGTACCCGTTGCGAGATGGCAAGTATAATAGCCATCACAGCCATAGCACCAATGATGGCGCTTACCGTAATGGCTACTTCTCCCATAAGTCCCATACGGCTCAACGCCCTGCCGCTGATACTCCCGGAAAGCAATATAATAGTAGCGACCCCCAGGCTTGCTCCGGAACTGATGCCCAATTCCGACGGACCTGCCAATGGATTGCGGAAGACCGTCTGCATCTGTAAGCCGCTGATAGATAATCCCATACCGGCCACCAATGCCGTAATAGTCTGTGGGAAGCGCGATTTCCAGACAATATTCTGCCAAATGATCTGCGACTCATCATTTTTTCCCAACAGAATATTCCATATATCGGCAAGCGGGATAGAAATGGTGCCCAACGCCAGGTTGAGCATCACCAGAACAATGATGGCAATAAATATGAAGGTGAAAAATAACGTATTACGATTCATTTAAAGAATTATTTCAAGACTTCATAATAGACCGGCGTATGATCCGGCAGCAATTCCGGATGCAAGGCCTTGATAAGGTCGGCCAGTACCACTTCAGGCTCTACGGGGGTGTTTTCGTAGAACGGTTTGTTACGCAGGCTGCAATAAACGACTTGCTTTTCTTTAAATGCTTTGAAATCGGCATAACGCGGATCAGTCTGTTCCAGTGCCTGATAAGTGAACTCTCCGTCAAAACTATTCACGATCCGCCAGAAATCGGCATTCGCGCCTTGTGAATAGACGCTTTCGAAATCAACATAAAATCCACCCGACTCGTTGTCGTTCTGCATAAAATAGTCGCCCCCCGCATCTTCAAAAAGATGTGCCAGATAGCTTTTCCCTCCCACAACATACCAGTTTCCGCCATGCATTTCGCCACTCAATACTTTGGGACGGGGTGATGCCGTGGCTGCCAGGCTCTTGAGTTCGTTATAACGCTTTTCAATTTTATCGAACTGACGGTTTGCCTGCTCTTCTATCCCCAAAAGCATGGCCGTAAACTTTATCCATTCTGCCTGTCCCAGTGGGGAACTCTCTTTGTATCCAAGAAAGGTGACCAAAGGGAAGCCCAGGTTTCTGATGGCATCATATCCCCCTTTTTTGAAAGGCGATACAAGAATAATATCCGGATTGATAGATAGGATTACCTCGTTATCGAAATTTCCTTCGATGCCGATACGGCTTGTCCTGTTCTCTTTGAGTTGCTGTTTGATCTTTTCATTGAACAGGAAACGTGTGCTATTGATTCCGGCAATTTTATCGGTCTGCTCCAACTTAATGAAGTTCGACATTTGCAGTGCCGTCATACATATCACACGTTCCACAGGTGTTTCAATAACAGTGTAATGATCGGGAATCCCTTCGGGCTTGGTACCCCGGGCTACCAATGCATAGTGATAGGTCAACGTGCTTTCATCCAATGGGTCCCGCACATCGACAAGGCGGTGTGTACCAAAATCTGTCACTTTAAATCCCTTTGCATATCTGATATGTATTTCGGTACCTTGGGATGTATCTATATTTTCCGCACTATTTTTTTCTTTTTGCGCATTGCCTTTACATCCGGTAAGAATTAAAAGACAAACAAATAGGATAGAAGTTATTTGCTTCATATGATTATTATCTTTGTTTTATTTTCAATCTCTCTCAATCTCTCTCTCAATCTTTTTTATAATAAGTAGGGAGAAATAGGGAAATAAACGTTGTGTGATTTCATTCCGATCGTTTGTATAAAACTCTTTTTGGGCAATTCCCACGTTTTCAAAATAATGGAATTGTGCTTCGGAAAGGGCCTCAACAGTTTTTTTTATGGTATCTTTCTGTTGTGAGAGTTTCATTAATACGACTGACTTTCCGGCTTCCACTTCCATCACGATCTCTTCAGTCGACGTGCCGGAAGGAAAAACCGACAATCGTTCATCCTGCTTTACTACATGAATACCAGCCAATGCACCGCATGCAATGAAGGCGGGAACGCCGGCAATATGTTGTACGTCAATATCCATTTCTTCCAGTTTGTCGGAAATATAATGGACGGAAGAGTAGAAGCCTGAATCGCCTTCCGCGACAAATGCCACTGACCGCCCTGTCTGATAACATCCCGCAATTTCAATGGCAATATCACTATATACTTTCTCCGCAAGAGTGCGGTCTTTGCTCATCGGCACTAAAAAGATCCTTATTTTTTGTGTATCAATACTGATCTCATCCAGGATATCTTTTGCCCGTGACAGAGGTTTCCCGTCCGATTGCGTGGCCGGACAATAAATTATAGAGACCTCCTGCAATGTCTTTAGTGCTTTCAGTGTAACCAGTCCGGCATCGCCAGGACCAAGAGAGACACAAACAGGTAATTGTTTTTTTATTTCCATTTTTTCTGTCATTGATATAAAACAGTTTCTAAATTCCTACAGTGACTATTCAAGACCGGTCGTTACCTTATTCTTTCATTTCTCCACACTCCTCGTCTCCCCAGTCTTCCTTCCCACTGTCCCACCTTCCACATTCCCACTAACTCCTGAACAGATGTTTAAACTCGTCAGCATACAGCCGTGAAAGCCCGTGGCGGTTATCAATGGCTTCACCTACCACGATCATTGTCGTTAGCGTGAGGTCATTATCGCGGATAATCTTTGCCAGGTCTTTTAACTCTCCGCGATAGATCCGCTCATCTTTCCATGTGAGTTTGTAACAGGCTGCTACAGGTGTGAAAGGAGGATAATGTTCCAGCAACTCCCTTTGCACATCTTCGGCTATGGCTGCGCTCAGGAAAATACACATTGTACTTTGCGAGCGGGCAAGCAGGCGCAACTTCTCCTTCTCCGGCATGGGGGTACGCCCTTCACCACGCGTAAGGATAATGGTTTGTACTTTCCCGGGAATGGTAAATTGTGACCGTAATGCTGCTGCCGCTGCCTGAAACGACGAAATACCGGGTGTAATGTGATACGACATGCCGTGTGCATCGAACAGGGCCATTTGCTCCTGTATAGCGCCGTAAATGCAGGGATCACCCGTGTGTAGGCGCACAATAAGTTTACCCTGGTCGTAAAATTCTTTCATTATAGCGAATTGCTCTTCGAGGCTCATCGGGGCCGAGCTGCGTACTGTCGCTCCTTTTTTTGCATAGTGTGTCAGTTCCTCCGGAACTAGGCTGCCTGCATAGAGAATCAAATCGGCGGCTTCCAGAAAATATTTTCCTTTCAACGAAACCAATTCGGGATCTCCTGGCCCGGCTCCCACGATTTCGATATGTCCGTGGCGTAACGCGTTCCTGTTGATTGCCAAAGAGAATGTGAAGTCATTACCTTCGCTTAATAGCCCTTTCTGTTTCTCCAGGATTAACAGTCCCATTTCAGAGGCTTTCAGCGCCGAAGCTTCCGACACACCTGGCACGGATGTCACACTAGCCACTTTATCAGATGGATTGGGTACGTCTATGCCTTCTAACTCGGATGCGGTGTAGATCTGTAAAGGTACGTTGTAACGTTGGGAAAGATCGTACAACAGTGGTTCATCCTTTTTTAATTCGATAGAGGAAATGCCTGCGATTGCTTCTTTCGCCACATGTTTCTCCGACAGAAAACGATCAATATATTCACCTATCCCGGCAGGACTGCACAACTTACGACAACCGACGCCCAACTGCAATACTCTCGGGTGAAAATAAATCACGGGAACAGGAGAATGGGGATATAAGAATGGAGTGACGGCGATCAATAATTCATATTTTTCCCAGGCAATATTTTCAATGGAATAGAAAATATCAGTATGCCCGGGTTTGGTGCGCTCCAAATAATCACAACCGGCATCTTTTATATCGAGCAATAATGCCGTTGGTCTTTTATTGACGAAGGTCGTAAGTGGATGATTGAAGTTTCGGGCAGTAGTATGTGTTGTCCATCCAAACTGTTCTCCCAGTGTGTCCAGAGCCCACAATCCGGTGTTGTCACTTTGCGTGGTGATGACCTCTTCGCCGCCTATAATGCGTGCCAACCGTTCGCTGAAAATGTTGGCGCCACCTACATGTCCCGATAAAACGGAAATAACGTATTTTCCGGTACTGTCGATATTAATGACCGCCGGATCGGTATGTTTATTCTTTATACAGGGTGCAATGCTACGCACACAAATGCCCATTGCCCCGATAAAGACCAGTACATCGACTGTCGGGAACAATTGTTTTACTCCTTTTGAAAAGGATGATATCTGTACGCACCCTTCTATAGGGGACTTTGTATAGATAACCGTTTCGGGTAGCTCGTGTTGGATCAAACGAGCGATCCCGATAGCGGTTTCCGAAACCAGTATAACGGCAAGTGTTGCCTGTTCAGGTTTGTCTGTTTCAGATTGTATGCTGGAGTTATTCATCTTTCTATTTTTCTATTCTGTTTCAATAGTCTTATGATTTTGAATATTAGCGCTTTCAGCTATTTGGTTGCTTTCATCACATCAATCGAGTTGAAATCATCCGTTTGGATACGGATCGTTTGCCTCAATTGAAGGTTATATTTGGTGATGGCATTCAGAAATAGCCGGCGGCTCTCTTCCGATACAGAGTTGAAGACGATCACTCCGTCATCGACCAAAAGCTCGCTGATTTTTTCTATGATCTCATCCATCTTTCCTCCGTGTCCGCCAATGAAAACTGCGTCGGGGCTGGGGTAGGGAGTAGTATCGATTTGTGCGAAATCGCCAATGACCGTCTCGATACCGGGTGTACCGAATTTTCTTGCGTTATCGTGCATCAACTGTTCCCCCTCAGTGCGTTGTTCGAATGCCACAATACGCAGGTGTGGAAATTGCAGCTTTGCCTCCACCGATACTGAACCGGTACAGAAACCGATGTCCCAGAAAACGTGGCGATCATGCAAATCAAGCATACTGAGCGACAGTAACCGGATAGGCATTTTGGTAATCATCCTGGCTCTTCCGTCAAGCAAATGAAAATCGGATTCCGGAATGCCGAACTGGCGCGGACGTACATATGTACGCCGTAAGATGAGATTATTAGGATATGCGAATATTTTACCAATCACCTCCTCCAATCTCCAGTCCGATACTTTCTCTTTTTCTTCGTTACCAAGCAGTTCGCCCACCGATATGGTATAGTTGCCATAACCATACTCCAGCATCCGCGCGGCAATAGTAGCGGGCGTGTGCTCCTTATTATCGGTCAGCACCCCGATCTTTTCGTAACCCCGTATCAGCGCTTCATCCAATTTGTCCCACGGACGTCCCGTAAGTGACACGATATGCATATCGTGATAGGGCATCAGGAGCCGGTGTGCTAATAATTGCAAAGAGTGGAAGAATGGGAAAACCTTCACTTTTGCTTCCGGCATTTCCCGCAGCACCGTATTGGCAAAACCATAGAATAGCGGATCACCCGATGCGAAAATCACCACGGCTTCGTGTATACGATATTGCAGGAAGACATCCGAAAGAGGCACGGTAATGGGAATCCACACATGCTTCCCTGGCAGATAGGACTTTACGATCTCGTAATGCCGCGCCCCACCCGAAAAGACAGCGTGCGATTGTATCACCTGCCGTACTTCGGGTGTAAAGAACTGTTCACGGTTATCGTCTATACCTATGATAAAGAAGTTCATTTCGGTTTACACATTCATTTGTTTATTCTTTTTGCCTAACGTAAGCAACTAAAAAGAAGCTCTTTAGATATTTTGTGGGGACCCATAACTCGCCTACATTCTACATATCCCTTCCCGGCTTTAGTTGCGCTGCATCATCGAGCGTGAGGATAGAATTCACAAGGGTGGCAGCAAGATTGCTTCCGCCCTTACGTCCCTCCACGATCAGCTTGGGGATATGCCTGAACGGCTTGGTCATATGTTTCGATTCCCGTACATTGACAAAGCCTACCGGTGCGGCAATAATGCCCGCGGGTTCAGCAGTCCCTTTCCGGATCAATTCGCACAGTTCGATAAGCGCAGTGGGTGCATTTCCGAAGACGAACAACGCCTCGGGATGTTCCGCCACCGCCAGGCGGATACCGGCTTGCGTCCGGGTAATCCCTTTCTCTTCCGCCAATGCCGCTACGCGCGGATCATACAAATAGCATTTGGGCTCTATTCCCAGCCGCTCCAAAGCTCCTTTGCGGATGCCGGAAACGACCATGGTTACATCCGAGATAATATGCCTGATCCGCCCGTCCCTGCATTGCTTATGCAGCTTTTCTACGGCGCCTCCGTCGGTATAGAGGATATTCTCCATATCGAAGTCGGCTGTCGTATGGATCGCATGCAGCAATGCCCATTTCTTGTCCAACGCAATATCCCGGTTTTTCAGTTCACTGTCGATCGTCCGGAAACTGCGGATCATGATATCCTGTCCTATATTCTTGGCGCCGTTGTCGATATCTTCACGATAGTAACCCCGGGGAGTGATAAAGGTGTTGTCTGCAGAAAAGTAGGATTGGGAGTTACCGATGATCACCACCGTAAACATATCCACCTCTTCGGGATCAAATTTTTCCAGTGTGGTGACTTTGGTTTGCTGTTCTTCACGTCCCGCCTGGCGGACATAACCTACCGGTGTCTCGGGCGAACAGTATTGCAAAAAGATCTCCTGCAAACGGTACAGTTGCCAATATCTTCCCTTGCTCCTGGGATTGTAGACCGCCGTAACAAAGTCGGCGGATGCAGCTGCTTCAATTCGTTTCTCGATCTTCTCCCAGGGTGTCATCAGGTCGGAAAGAGAAATCACACAGAAATCATGCCCTACCGGACAACCCAACAAGGCGGCTGCTTTCTGAAATGCGCTGATACCGGGCAGGACTTCCACTTCCACATCGCTGTTCCGCTCTGTTTTCATCTCATAGACGAGCGGGGCCATGCCGTAGATCCCTGCATCACCGGAGCTGATCACACAAACCGTTTTACCCTGTTCCGCATATTCAAAAGCCTGTAAAGCCCGCTCGCGTTCTTTTTTCATGCCTGTATCTATACAGACCGTCCCGGGTTTGATGATATTTTCAACAAACCGGAAATAGTATTTATATCCCACAATGACATCAGATACGGCAATCGCATCAAGCACTGCAGGTGTAATATCTTCTTTGCCTCCAGGGCCTATGCCGGCAACAATGATCTTTCCTTTCAACATGATTTTATTTATATTGTAAAGTTGCTTTTTTATTCCTCTTTTTCTCCCGTTTGACGGTACTTCGCTTTCTTTTCCAGAATATCCAGCTTACGGTGAAGGGTTTTGAAAGTAAGATGGTCGATAAAAAGATCCTGTATGGCAACATTTTGCCCGAGTCCCTGCATTTTTACGTCGACGGTATAGCCTGTCTTTTCGAGTTTTTCTTTCCAGTCGCCCTCGATATCGTTTTTGGCATGTTCGCCTGCTACAAACATAAATGGAACCAGTACGACATTTTTCAACCCTGACTGTTGCAACTGAGCGAGCATATCATCATATTCGGGATAACCTTCGATGGTTCCTACGAAGAAATTCTGATGACCTTTCGCTTTCAGCATATAATCGAGCATGGCGTACTGTGCCGTGGTGGAATCGTATGTGCCGTGTCCTACCAAAACATAGCCGAGATTTTTATCGGTTTCTTTGGTAATTGCCGCAATGACCGCTTTATAATCGTGGGGGTCGAAAAGCAGGGGATTCCCAATACGGATCTCCTTAAATTCATCTCTTACTTCATCCGCATTTCTCTCGAGCGATTCCATCTCTTTACCATCAATAATGGTGGAGGACTGAATAAGGATATGGGTATATCCTTCCGATTTGAGTTGTTGAAGCGCTTCGAGTGGATCCTGTTTTGCGATTCCTCTGTCACCCAGACGCTTTATCACAATACGCGAAGTATATGCTTCACGTACTTCAAGATCCGGAAACTGTTGTTTTACCCGGTCGTTCAGCACATCGATTGTCAATGCACGCGTGTCGTCGTGTGTCGTACCGAAATGCACCATCAGGATGGCCGCTTTGTCACCGGCCTGCAGCGAACTAAAAAAGTCGGAATGTTCATAATTGCCGCCGCCATGAGCCAATAAACCGAACGTTGTGAGTAACATAATGAAAGAAATAAAAATCGTTCTCATTGTATAGTTGTTATTTAAAAAGTTGATATTTACATATTTATTATAGTTAGATATCTTATCTGTTCATCTTGCGTATGCGTCTGACAGTATATTTTATCCCCATCCACACGCCGGATAAAGAAATTAATCCTACGCCTATGCAGAGTGCCCATATAACGATTGTCCACAACACGGGTCTCTCCACTAACCATTTTATATGCAGGTAGTGCAAGCCACTGTACAGCCATTTTTTTGCTTTCCGGCTTTTGTTCAGATAGTGGAAATTACCCGATTTGGGATCGATGTAATAACGGCTTTTATCCGCATTGTCCACCTCCACTTTATAGGCCGGAAGCGGGAGTTCCCTCTTCCTGGGAAGATAATACTCTTCATATTGGTCGATGAGCGTGACTGTAAATGCTTCATTGTTTTTATGAATGCGGGAGATCGCTTTTTCTATTTGCGATTGGGGAAGATAAAGTTCTTTCACTTCCCCGGTTGAAGCATCGATACAGACCGCACTGTCTTTTACAATAATATTGTAAACGGGGGTATCCTGAAAATGGCTCCACTCAACTGATTTAATATCAGCATATTGTTGTGTAAGGCTACGGTAGTCCAATATATATGTATCCAATGATAATGGTTGTCCTCTCATTTTCGTGCTGCTGACGCGGTAATCTCCATGTGTTTTGATGATCCACTGAGGTATCCTTTGCAGTGCCATGGCTCCGCTCAACGCCCATGTGGCAGCAAAGATACCGAATGTAAGACCCAGGATATGATGCCATTTCCAGGTGAATTTCTTATAGGGAATTATATTCCGTTTAACCCTGTATCTCCGTATGGAAACGGATATTCCCACGAATAGACCGGATAATGCAACTGCAAGCGCGATAAATCCGCTGACTGTCAGGATCGTTATCCATGCATCGGTATGCTGACGGATGAACGGGAAGTAGAATTTGTGGGGTATAGCGCCCAACCATGCCCAGATCCGTTGTGCTTTATCGGTGAATTGCAATACTTCACCGGTTTTTGACGAGATATACAACTGCTGTTTTTCAGGATTAGTAAAATAGAGTTTATAAATGGGCATCTCATTTAAGTAGCGTGTATACATGATCCATTGATCCCGTTCGTATAGCGTATCCAGTCTAACAACGGGCGAGTTCACCCATTTTTTTGCAATGCCCTCTATGGTTTCCGCTGTGATCGGTTTTATGTGCCGACCTGTTTCTGCACAGATGGTATAAAGGCTGTCTTTTGTTTTGATCGAAAACAGTGTTTGGTTTTGGAAATTTTTAAGGCTGATATTGCTGACACTCTCTCCCGGTATCTGTTGTTGGGACAGGAGTGTACGGATATCAGCTAAAGAATCAGGCAGGGCATCCATATTCTCGTTTATCTGAGTCTGCGAAACATTGGGGAATGGATGATAGACGAGCACCAATCCCGAAATGGTCCACATCAGAAAGAACAAAGAAATGATTGTTCCGGCTATCCTGTGAAATGAGAATACAAAAGCCCTGACCTTTTTCTTCATTTGAATAGTGTACTCAGATTAATTTAAAGCAACGATACGGGAGAAATCATAACCTTCCTCAATGCTTATCGTTTTTTTCATTGTTCCGGTAGGAATATCATAGCTGTATACGCACGGTAAGTTACCTTTACCTTTTGGATTTACGCCGATATAAGCCGTGTTCCCTATTACAACGGAACGCTGTGAGAAATTGCCGGAACTATGAGGCAGACCTAATCTCTCCAGTCTATCCGTTTTTAGATCCAGGATGGCATAGTAGCAATTATAATCGGCACCCCATCCGTCTGCTCCGGTATATTCAGGATCCATAACATAGAGTAATGCCTTTCCGGAAGTCAGTAATTCTGCTGTTACAATTTTGCCCTTGCCACTCGATGGTGTTATGTAGCCGAAATAGTCTTTATCAAATTCTGTCTGGCCATTTTTTATACGGACCAACGATCCGTGTTGTTGTGTGGTACTTGTTGCACCTTCATTGACTGTGTTGCACGCCAGATAATAGTCGCCGTTTGTATCGAAAAACGATTTGCTCTGGAGCAGTTCTCCATAAGCCGTACCCGCCATCATTTCCGCGCGTTCTTCTGTAATCACTTTTTCTACTTTCATATCGGAAGGATTAATAAAGGCCAGGTGAAAACGCTCCTTGTCTTTGTTGTCGAGGTAAGAATAGAGGATCTTGCCATCGCCTGCACGGAAACTGGCAATACCGGATGTGCTGAATTGGGCTATCTCCGGTGCTGATGCAGGAAATTCCAGGGTTCCCTCGCTTATTATCGTCATATTTTCCGCATCCAATTTTGTCCAGATCACTTTGGAGGCATCGCCGTTGGCCGCCATAATCACCAGTGTGTTTTTGTTGATCCAAGCATGCGTATAACGGCGGTCTTTATAAGTATTACTCCCGAAAGCCACCTCTTTGACTGTCACAATACGTTCATTGGTAATGATGTACTTACCGAAGCGGTCTTTTTCTTTTGGTATCTGATAATAATAGGGTGCTTTAATAATGGATTCCTGATCCATTTTTGCTGTAACATCCAGTCCTGATCCTTTAAAATCAACGATTTCGGTGCCATCCAGACTTTTGAGACCCTTGACTATTAAAGAAGCCGTGGACCCCATACCTGCTCCACCTCCAAGGGATACCCATATATTAAAAGGTTCCGGAGTGGGAACTCCGTCGTCCGGATTGTCATTGCCATTGCCATCCGAACAGGCAAAACTCAGCAACCCTGCTGTTGCGATGAGAAATGTTTTAAAAAGAAATTGTAAAGATTTCATTTTGAATAATTTTAATTGATAAATAACCTGAATTTGCAAAAGAATGAGCGCCCCGGCTTCTGTAACAAATAGTTGTCATAGGTGAGGCGGTCGAAAATATTGTTACACTCCAGCGAAACGCTGTATTTTTCGTTTCTAATGGAATAAGTCAGTTGTAGGCTGTTGAGGTACTGGGTGGGGATAGTCGCTTTAGATTCGAGTATTCCGTAACCTTCCCAGGTCAGGTAAAACCAGTGTACATATTGAAAGATATAGGCCAGTTTCAGTTGATTCTCTTTCTGTCCGAATATATCGTGTTTCCTGAAATTCAATTCCACATTGCTATACAGCCATGGGCGGTTAGGCATACGATTGTTGTAAGTTATATCAGGTTTTCCGTTCGCCTGATAGCGGGTTTTGTTCTTTTCATCCAGATAGCTGGCATTGGCTACAAGTTGAATAGAATTGTTATAGTCGTACCGTAGTTCACCTTCAATTCCCTTTACCGAAACGTTATTTACATTAGCATATTGGCTCATACCCTCCGCTTCGGTAATTACCAGCCGGATATAATTTTCAACTTTACGTATAAACCCTGTTGCTTCGTAATACAATCGATGCCGCGGTGCAAGATCGACTGTTCCGAAAACGCCCAGATTGAAATTATTGCTTGTTTCAGGATCCAGCTTGAAATTGGGATATACTGTTGTTCCGTTTCCCAGATACTCACGGGCCAAAGGAAGCCTGACACTGTTTTCATAGGAAGCTTTTACCGAGAGCCATTCAAAAAATCGGAACCGGCTCGCCAGGCCATATCCCCAACTTTCGGAAGTAGAGGATCCGGGCATTTGAGATGAGCCTGTAATCCAACTCAAATCCTGTTGTCCTATCTCAAGATGATTGATATAGCTTTTTCCGAAAAGCGTATTGTCTAACCGCCTTTCCAACAAACGCTGGTTGTAAGAAAGGCCAATGATATGTTTACTCAGGATATCTTCCGATGGTTCAAAATCTTTGTCGATATCATCGTATCGGTTATTCTTTATATGATTCAACAAATAGTTCAGGTTGAGCGAATGATTTTCATTCAACGTATAGTTGAAGTTCGAGCGGACAACGGTCAAAGGCCGTTTGATATGCCTTACTGATTTGCCACGCCCGGTTATTTCGTTGCGCGAGCTTTCGATAAATGTACCGTCCCAACGGTATTTGCGGTAAGCGGAGTCGGTTACCACCGAATAATCCCGGGTATGGGAAACAAACATATCGGTCGTCAGGTTTTTTGTCAGAAAATCTCTTTTGCGGTATTGTGCCAGCATACCGTATGAGTTGTTCTTGCGTTTGGCTTCGCCATATACGGAAGTCTGTACACTTCCGGTTTGTATATCCTTATTTATATTTGAATAGGAAAGTGTGACAGACAGCATATCGGCCCATTTTTTATTGGCAACGCCCATTGCTATTTGGCCGACCATAGAAAAATAATCGTCGTGAAATCTTCTTGTGTTCACCCTTTTAAATTCGGCGACTGCGGCATCCCACACTTCTACGCTTTTCATCATATAGTTATTTTTGGAGTAGTTGACACCTAAACCCGGCCTGATGAAGAAATTGGTACTGGGATTTTGGTACTGCGCATTAAATTCTACCTGGTGCGAGTTGAAAGAACCGATGCTGTATGATGCATCGACATAATTTTTTACATCTTTTTTCGTGATAATGTTGATTGCTCCACCCAATGCATCGGCCCCTAATTCTGTAGGAACCACCCCTTTGTATATCTCGGTACGCTCTACTATGTTGACCGGCAGGTTTGCCAGGTTTACGCTGTTACCTATAGTAGCCAAAGGTACTCCGTCGATAAAATAACGGATTGAATTTCCCGACAGCCCGTTGATGGTCAGGTCGAAATCGGCACCCATACCGCCCTCTTCCCTTATCCTGATACCGCTGCTTCGCCCAATGATTGAATTCAGGTTGGCTATGCTGCCGGCTATGCTTCTGATATCAATTGCATTGACAGATAAATTGCCCTCTCGCAACTGCTGGTTTTTGCCTTTTCCATATACCTCGACCGGAGATAAATTAATGGTTTCTTCTTCAAGGATAAAGTCCTGTGATGTATTGTTCTTTACTTCGAGAGTCTTTATCCGGGTTTTGAAACCGATAGCAGAAATATGGATCGTATACGAGCCGGGGGGAACTTCGAGGGAATAATAGCCGTTATCATTTGAATAAGTGCCGAAAGTAGTTCCCTCCAGCGCAACCGATACGACCGGAATACCAAGACCGGACTCATCTTTGATCTCTCCCGAGATGGTAATTTTATTTTGTGCATCTACCCCTGCTGTCAGCAGGCAAAATATAATAAAAATAAATAAAAATCTCATTCCATAATAATTTTAGAATAATCCGTTGCTTTGGCGCCTGCATCTCTATATTGCATATACCTTGATCGTGTTATCCGCAACCTATTCTATTGATTTTTTCTCCTTTTCCTTATAAGGACCAATATCGTGACAAAACCGACCAGCACGACAACTGCAACGATCAAGCCGTCCAGGGCATTTTTACCTGTTTCCTGTGGTTGCGACAATGCGTCCTTTTTCAATACCATGCCGTCTTTAACTTCAGCAGAGGCTTGCTGTATCTGTCGTATTCCTTCTCTGTATTCCTGTGCGACCTCGGGTGATACCCGTTCGGCAATGAAAGCCTGTAACCTGGTATTATCACCGGAGAAATCGGAACCACTTTCCCCGAATTTTCGCACCAGACCGGTGTGCAATATGGCAAGTTCGTTCAGTTGCTCTTCCGATGCATCCCACATGCCCTTACGGGCAGTTTCGAGCATAACGGCCGATATTTCCTGCAGGGCAGCGGGATTTTCCCGTTCGAAATAGGATTGTACGTCCAGGTTGAATTTGTCCCTCACATATACGTTGTGCAATTCGTCCCACAATTCATCGTCAATGGCATCCGACTTCATCACGTTCCATCCGTACGTGTTACGGATTGTTTTTGCAAAAGTATTTGCAGACGATGCTCCGCCTTTCATTTTTTCCTTGATGTATTCCGGATTGAGTAGGGTAGTACGGCTTTCCACACCGATCGCCTCTTTCAGTTCCTGCATGCGTGAACGATTCCGGTTGCGGTAATCGGCGAGATAGGTGTCGGGCGATTTCCCGGTTACTGTTTCTACTGAAAGGTTGATACCTCCCATAAATTCATACACATGGTCGAGGCTCAATGCTCCCCATGTATTGTTCTGGCGCGGTTGCACCACGATATCGGTGTTTTGCAGCGCTACCTCGAACAGGTGTTGTGAAAAAGCACCCCATTCCTTTTCACTGCCATAGATGGCACTCATATTGTTTATATAGGTCTGTGCCACTTCCGTGGCGTCTTCCCAGGCGTCTCCCTTTTCCACCAATGACATGATACCGGTTCCGTAGTGGCCGTTCAGTCCGCCGAAGACACGCATAACCGAGAGATCACGCGCTTCAAGGGGCGAAATGCCTTTGTCCACAAGCGCCTTCTCCGATTGTACAGTACCGCCCGCCACATAGTTCTCATATTGGTCATCGCCGGCAGTAGCAGCCATTTTTACGGCGCGGGTGATCATCAGCAGGCGCGATGCCGCCAGATCACGCAACTGCCCTGATGTCTGTACCACGATATCGATACGCGGACGTCCCAATTCTTCCGACGGGATAAGCCGTAGATCGGTCACACGGTTCATGCCGTCGCGAATCGGTTCTACTCCTAACATATACAGTGCCTGTGCGAGTGTTGTCCCTTCGCTTTCAATAAATTCTCCCGCCCAGAAGGTATAGCTCACCTTGCGCGGATAGCTGCCGTGTTTACTGCGGTACTGTTCGATGGTGGCATCCGCAAGCGCCTTTCCGGCGTTCCATGCCGTGATGGTAGGTGTATTTTCAGCATTGATGGAAAACATATTCCGGCCTGTGGGCAGCGTATTGGGATTGCGTACGGCGTCTCCACCGGGTGACGGGGCAATATAGCCGCCATTGAGTCCACGCAGCAACGATTGCATCTCCTGTTCGGGTGATTCTTCGAGTAATCTTTTGTACATGCCGACATTGGATGCCGTACGTTCGATTTCCAGTATGGCGGCGGCAAATTCGCGTTCTTCATCCGTTACGGTTTCGGAATCCGCCGGCATACTGCCACCCATTCCCTTCATCTCCGTCGCTCTGGTCGATTTATCTGCTGCTGCCTTTTCCCTTTCCGCCAACATTTTCTTCACACTTTCGGGCATTTTTCCGACACGTGGCATTCCGGCGGGCATTTTTGGTTTTCCGTCTTCTTTATTGTCTTCTTCTTCTTCTTCTGTCGACGGCATACTTCCGCCCATTCCCATCATCTCCATCATTCCCGGAGGAGGGTTCAGGCGACGGTCGATAGCATGTGCCCGCTCCAGATCGGCAGGCGTAAGGCGTGCCACACCGTACAAAAGACGTTGCGGGTTGCTGTTCCCGCTTGCCAATTGTTCGCGGATCGCTTTTTTTACCGGTGTAAGGTAGTTCCCGGAAATAAAAGCATTACTTTCATATTGCTCACGCGTGATGCGCTTATTGAGCAGATCAAGGCGTGCCATGCTGTATGCCAGCGGATCGGCAGATATGGCAAGCACTGACGAGAAGATATCCTGTGTATCGTACGGTTCTCCGAGGGTATAAAGGCGCCCTGTCATTTTTTCGTTGGCGATCTCTTCAATAAAGTTTTCAATATAGGCCATTTCCTCCTCGGTATAGGGTTCCGACAGATCATCGTCGAGTTGCAGGTCACGGTGGATACCGAGTGCCACGGCTGCCGATTTCACTTCCGATGCAGCGTGCGGACGAACCTCGTCGGATGCTTTGCGCCACGCTTCCAGCTTATCGAACAGCTCATCGAAGCTATTGCGCGTACGGCTTTCCATAAACGGGGGTGTGAGGTATGATGACAGCACAGAGTGCAACCTACGTTTAGTGATAATGCCTTCACCCACGTTTGAAATACTGTAATAATAAAAATGGGGAAGCGTACCTATAAGACAATCCGCCCAATCTTCACGCGACAGGGCGGCTTGCTTGCCGGGAGTAAATTCCAGGCTGCCGTGTGTGCCGAAATGGATAAGCGCATCGGCCCGGAATCCTTTTTGCAGCCACAGGTACGAAGCGATATAAGCGTGCGGTGGCGGAACATCCGCGCCATGTACCATCTTAAAATCGTCACCGCCGATCGCGGCTCGGGGTTGTGGGAGGATCACTACATTTCCGAATTGCAATCTTGCAATAGCTACCGACGGTTCTCCATTATGCAGGCCGCTCATATAACTGCCCGGCGCTTCGCCGTAGGTATCGGTTACCTGTTTGTATTGATGGGGAGCCACCACTTCGTTTACCCACTGTTCGTAATCGGTTTTGGATATCCATTGCGGATTGCCGTTTTGCAGAAAATCGGCAAGCGCACCCTCGGCATAACTGCCCCAGACGGCACCCTGCCTTTGTAGTAGTTCGTTGAAGCCGTCAAATGTGTCGGGAAGGCCGTCCACATTGTATCCTTCGCTTTTCAGCCGTTGTAAGAAATTGTAGAGCGAGGGTGCCACTTCCAGGCCGGTAGCGACGAGTGAATTTTGTCCTGCACCGCGAAAATAGTAAATACCTAATCGTTTGTCGGCATTGGATTTGGTACGCAGGGAAAGGTAGTTGGTTACGTTGGCAATGAAATTTGCCGTGCGCTCGGGTTCGGGTTGGATCACGAAGAGATTTTCCCGTGCTTCATCTTCGGTAGAGACGACAAGCGGATAGATACCGCCGTCTATTTCGGGCAACACGATACGCGCTGTCAGGTATCCGCCAGTCGCCCCGTGCGGGTCTTCGAGCCACGCTTCACGGCTTTTACTGACCGGGAGCGGACAAAAAAGCGGAATGTCGTTTTTGGTGAGCCATTGTACGGCGGCATCATCGGCCAGTCGTCCCATCGGCATGTAGATGACCGCTTGCGGTGCAATTTCTTTCAACAATTCTAAACGCCGAGCAGAGCTTGAAAACGGATAAACATTGAATCCTTCACGGGTAAATCCGGTGATAAGACTGTCCACATAAGCGCGGTTGCCTTCTAACGGTGACATGGAACCGGAAAGCAAAGCGATACGAGGAGCACCTTCCTTGTACAGGCCTTTTTGTTGTAAATGGGAGGTTAACTCTTCCGCCGTACGGAAAAAAGTTCCCTCTTCGAGATAATAAAATATGTCGGATGGTACGATGACAGGTTTCGTTACCTCACCGCGAAACAGTTTACGGCCGTCGAATTCAGCTCTGAGATAGCCCAGCATATTGCCGAAATTGGCGCGGCTACGGTTTTCATAATAGGTGTCGAGTGTTTCCCGTTGTTCTTCCGAAAGGTTATCTCCTTTGATGCTGTTGGAGGTGAAAACGAACGAATAAACCGGAATCCCTTTTTTCTCGGCCTTTTCGATGGCTTTTACCTGCGATTCGGTAGGGCGAAACCCCGGTCCGAATACCAGAATGGCATCGTAACGCGTGAGAGAGGAGGCTTTGTCAGCTTCGACTTTTTCTACGCGGATATTCCGGTTGTCATTGGCCAGTATAAAATTCGATACCTGGTAGGTAGGAAAATGCACCAGCGCAATGCGTGTCGGTGCAAAAAAGAGCGTATAGGCGAAATAGACTGCGGCAAGCAGAACAATTGCACAGAGGGAAACAAGTAGCGTTTTTTTATTCATCTCAGGAGATCGAATTGATTATAGTTTTTTCCGATGCAGACTATAAGTTATTTTGCAGCCAACGGATACATCCGTTCCTTCACATGCAATTGAACGAATACCTGCCAATCGGCCTGTAAAAAACCGTTTATATCGTTTACACTTCGCTTCTGATTAGTATCCCCGAACTGCATAATGCTGAAATCGCTCGTCCGGTTATACTCCCCACCTCCTATAAATTGTAATTCGTCAGAAGGAGTGAAGATATCTGTCAGGCGTAGGGTTTCTACATTGGAGGTCGCATTTTTGAAGACAGAATCCTCTTGTTTCATTACCGTTTTCCGGGTATAGAAATCACCGTAATAGGTGAGTTTGAGTTGATGCGCATCACCGAGTTTCTGTTCTGCCGAAACGCCGAACGTTTGGTTCCGGCTCTTGTAGTGGTTATTCAGGATACTTTGGGGTGGATTGAATTCTTCGGTAAAAAAGAATGTACCGGAAGCCGACAATTTCGTCGTACCACGTTCCCAACCGAGTTTCTCTTCGATCTTCATCGAACTCATAGGGTTTCGGGTATAAGTTTGTTGGTTTGAGGGATTCAGATTGTATCCGTTATTCGAACTGCGGTAAAATGAGGTAAGTGATGAAAAACCGTTTTTGGCGAGACCCACACCGGCATCGGTAATCAGGTCATTGAAGCGGCCGTAGCGCACCTTTACCCATCCTTCAAGCGGTTGGGTAGGGGTTTGGGTGATGATATTGATGATCATACCGATGGCATTGGAGCCGTAAAGTACCGATGATGCACCCTTCACCACTTCAATCTGCTTGATGTTGGATAGGTTGAGCCGGTCGAAATCGATATTTCCGCCCGGTGTGTACGAAAGGCGTTCACCGTCGACCAATATCAATATATATTTGTTCTCCAATCCCTGCACCGAAATATTGTTGCCGCGCCCGTCCGCACGGAATGATAATCCCGGAACGGTAAATTCCAATGCATCTACAATGTTCTCGAAATCGTTTTGCCGAATCTGTACACCCGATACCACACGCGTGAGAACAGGTGTGTTGGCCAGTGTCTTTTCGGTACGTGTGCCGGTAACTACAATTTCGTCAAGTCCGTAATCGCTGTAAATATCAGTCGTGTCGTTAGTCCACTGACTGTAGGCGCTATCCTGTGCCACAACAGCATTCGAAGCCAGCATACCCAATACAAGCAGCATAACTGACGTACGCTTTACATACTTCATTTATGATAAATAATAAATTGGTGAATTATTCTTGCGATAGGAAGAATTCATTCATCCGGTTCTGTATCCAAAAACCCGGGACACTTTCACTTGTGTTGTTCTTGCGTTTCTGGCAGGTCTTCTGACTTACTCCCGTGTCTGAACGCCTTCCCATCCCTGATCGGGACAGTGGCATTGGGTTATTTGTTCAGCACGTAAGCGGAGCTTACAGCAGCGGGTCTGTTCAGGACTTTCACCTGATTCCCTTTTCATTCCGATCACGAGAACTCGTAATCGGAACACCAAAAATCGAGTGCAAAGATAGCTCTTTTTGTATAATAAGAGTAATAAAAATGATGGGATATAGTTTTTATCTATAAGGTTGAGTTTTTGATTGCAAATATTTGATAAATGACTTAAGTTTCGCATGTAAATTTGAAGTGTATGCAACTTACGAAACTTGGGTAAATCATAGTTTTGTTCTAATTGAAGAACCTCATCAAATCATCCATTTCTGCCCAGTATATATGTGTATATCCGGCAATTGCATTCTTATAGCGTAATAGTTTCGTCTCAACCGGAATACCTTTGGCATTATATTGAGTGATGATACTTTCTTCATTTCCGGAAACAGATGAGTAATGAAATTCATGTCCCTTCACACTGACACCATTCGATGCGAATTGCCGGTACCCCAGTGTGAGTTTCATTGCTTCCATACTGGCTTTTTGTTTAAAAATATTAACCATGGGATACTCTTTTCCGGATTTGTCGGCAATACACGAAGAGAGGTACATCATTCCCCCGCACTCGGCAAGCAATCGTCCTCCTTGTTCTACATAACGGCGGATACTTTCCTGCATAGAATTATTCTTACTTAGCTTGTCGAGGTACAATTCAGGATATCCCCCGGGAAGATACACGAAATCGGCATTGGGCAATTCTTTATCGTGCATTGGACTAAAAAATGTAACGGTTCCTCTTCTCTTCAGGTACTCAATATTTTCATGGTAGTAAAATGCAAAAGCTTCGTCCGTGGCGACAGCGGATTTTAACACTTTGCGGTGTGATACCGCGTTTTCCTTTGAGAGAACAGGCGGAGTTGAGCTTTTCCGGGTCATCTCCAGTATTTCATCAATAGGGAGATGTTGCTCCACAAAATGGCCCGCTTTCTCAGCAAATTCATCCAAAAGCAGGTTGCCGTCGATACTCAATCCGAGATGACGCGACGGAATCTCCAGATCGTTGTTTTTCGGCAGACGTCCCAATGCGGGTATACCCACATCATTGCAGGCATCCTGTAAAAAACGGTAATGGCTGTCGGAATTGACCATATTAAAAATAACACCTGCAATAGATATATTCTTGTGAAAATTTTTAAAACCATACAGGATAGGTGCTACGGAGTAGGCCGTTGCTTTGGGATTCAAGACCAGTATAATAGGTATATCGAGTATTTCGGCAATATGTGCACCGCTGCCCTGCCACTTGTCAAATCCGTCGAAAAGGCCCATAACCCCTTCGGTCAGGGCAATATCACAGCCGGACGTATAGGTCGAGTACAATTGCTTTACATGTTCTTGTGAGGAAAGGAACAGATCCAGGTTGATAGAGGGTTTACCCGCCGCCAGTTCGTGGAATTTCGTATCGATATAGTCGGGACCACACTTAAACGGTTGTACCTGTAACCCCCGGTTTTTGAATGCCCGCAACAACCCGATGGTCAGCGTGGTCTTTCCGCTTCCCGATGATGATGCGCCTATTAAGAACTGATATCTTGCCATGGTTGCAAAGGTAAGGTTTTTGAATAAAATTTTACCTGTTAAATCACTGTAAACCGACGAATATCCGGATACTATTCATTTCACAGTCATTCCGGATAATTTCCGGATAATAAAAATTGTATTTTTTATGTATTAAATATCAGATACTTATGATTGAATTATGCGCAAATAGTACAAATACATTTTATTGTTAATGCACGATTTGTACAAATTTTCGCATGTATAATCCTACCATTTTAACCCCGCATCCAATTATGTTTGCCAGCGTCCTCAATCGCTAAAGACAATAAAAAATGAATGCGCAATCATCAAATAAATCCAGCTCTCAATTTCTCAAAACAGATGGAGGAAAAACCGAATCCAATGCGATAGAAGTACCATCCATTTCATTACCCAAAGGTGGTGGTGCCATAAAAGGAATTGATGAAAAATTTTCTGTGAATGCTGTAAATGGAACTGCTTCATTTTCCATTCCACTTCCATTCTCTCCGGCGAGGGGTGATTCTCCTACTTTAGATTTATTTTATAACTCAGGGTCGGGCAATAGTATTTTTGGTTTGGGTTGGAACTTGAGTGTAGGCTCAATCAAGCGTAAAACAGATAAAGAATTGCCTCAGTATCTTGACTCCATAGATTCGGATACATTCTTGTTTTCAGAGGCAGAGGACCTGGTGCCGGAATTTAAAAAGAATCCTGATGGAACTTTTACTGTGGATGCTGATAACGAATACATCCTGAACGAAAGAAATTCGACAGATGGATTGTTCACTATCAGAAACTACAGACCACGTATAGAAGGTCTGTTTGCCCGTATAGAACGGTGGACGGAAAAATCAAATGGCAGGATCAGATGGCGCGTAATCACCCGGGAAAACAGAACCACTCTTTTCGGATGGACGGACAATTCCATTTTATCTGATCCGGTTGATTCTTTGAAAATATATGAATGGCTACCTGAATTTGAGTTTGACGATAAAGGAAATTGTACGCATTATCTCTATAAAAAAGAAGATGAAATTGGTTTTGATGAATCATTGTTACACAATCGTAACCGGCTGAAAGATGGTACCATTTCCTATACCAATCTGTATATAGATAAGGTATTGTATGGCAATAAAACACCTTACAGGCAATTTGGAGATGCCTTTCCTGATGAGACAGATTATTTATTTGAAACACTGTTTGATTACGGGACAACCGATTATACTACGCAACACATAGATCAATTAAATCCATGGGATTTCAGACAGGATGCTTTCTCTGATTACAAAGCCGGATTTGAAATCCGTACAACCCGGCTTTGCAAAAGGGTTTTATTGTTTCACCATTTCAAAGGAGCTAATGAATACGACGGACTTGTCCGGTCATTAAATTTTGAATACGACATTTCTTCCGGGCAGGATTTTACCTTTCTGAAATCCATTTCCTCATACGGATATATAAAAAAACCGGATGGTTCCTATTCCTATAAAAAATTTCCTCCCATGGAGTTTGAATACCAGAAGCATGAATGGAACAGTGAAATAAAAACTGTTTCACAGGAAGCGTTGATGCATGCTCCTACAGGTATAGAACATGCTCCTTATCAATTTGTAGATTTATACAATGAGGGACTTGCCGGTATTCTTTCAGAACAGGCAAATGGTTGGTATTACAAACATAATCTTGGTATCCGTAACAATGATGGTGAGGCGGAACTCATGTTCGAACAGGCGAAATTAGTTTCTCCCAAACCATCTTTCATGGGATTGGGCGGCCAGCTCCAATTGAACGATCTGGATGCGGATGGAGGTAAGCAATTGGTCAGTTTTGAGGAAGAACCACGGGGCTATTTTGAACTGGACGATGACAATGAATGGCAAGGATTACGTTCGTTTAAAGGGTTACCCAATATTGATTTTGGTGATACCAATACCCGGATGCTCGACCTGAATGGTGACGGTAAACCCGAAGTAGTAATTTCAGAAGATACTGTTTTTACATGGTATGCATCCGAAGGCAGAGATGGTTTTACTACTGCACGAAAAACATCCAAACCTTTTGACGAAGAAGAAGGTCCGCATATTGTTTTTGCTGACGCTAAACAAACCATTTACCTCGCCGATATGTCGGGTGATGGAATGACCGATATTCTGAGGATCCGGAATGGTGAAGTCTGCTACTGGCCCAATATAGGATATGGAAAATTCGGAGCCAAAGTAACAATGGACCAGGCTCCTGTTTTTGATCATCCTGATGCTTTCAATCCCGACTATGTAAGACTGGCAGATATTGATGGGTCAGGCACTTCGGATATTATTTACCTGGGAAAAAATAAATTCACCTGCTGGAAAAATTTAAGTGGAAACCAGTTTGACATTGCTCCGTTTGAAATCAATCCCTTTCCTGAAATTCATCCGCAGTCCGCAATAACTGTGACTGATTTGTCAGGGAATGGAGTGGCATGCATTGTATGGTCAAGTCCTTTATCAAAAGATGCCAATGCTCCATTAAAATACATCGATCTGATGAATAGTAAGAAACCGCATATCATGGTTTCTTATAAAAATAATCTGGGTAAAGAAGTATTATTGGAATATACACCCTCCACAAAATTTTATATTGAAGATAAGCTTGCCGGAAAACCATGGGTAACCAAACTGCATTTTCCGGTGCACTGTATTTCGAAAACCATTATCGAGGATAAAATTTCGGGTTACCGCCTTGACAGTTCTTACAAATATCATCATGGGTATTATGACCATGGCGAACGGGAATTCCGCGGATTTGGCATGGTGGAACAAACCGATGCCGAGACCTTTGCACACTGGGTAAAACAAGATGCGACCAACATTACCGAACAAGCATTACATCAGGAACCTGTCGTTGTTAAAAACTGGTATCATACCGGAGCATTTTTGAGAAATGACAGAATCCTCAATCAATATGAAAAAGATTACTGGTACAATGAATATGAAAAGGAATTCGGAATTATAACCCATCCTGAGATTGCCTTGCCCGATGCGCATCTTACGGTGCCCGAAGGGATGGATGTCTCATTAATTGACCAACTGACTGCGGATGAGTGGCGGGAAGCCCTGCGTGCATGTAAAGGTATGGATTTGCGTGTTGAAACCTTTGCTAAAGATGCCGTTCAATTTGGAAATACCATGGAAGCCCGTAAAAAAGAGTTGATTCCATTTTCGGCAGCTACCCATAATTGTGTGATAGAACTATTGCAGCCACGAGGCAAAAACAAACATGCCGTTTTTGTTGTAAAGGAAAGCGAAGCTATTACGTATAGCTATGAACGCAATCCCGACGATCCGAGGATCGAGCATGATCTGAATATCCGGTTAGACGAATACGGTAATATATTGGAAGCTGCATCGGTAGTTTATCCCCGGTTAAACCCCGATTCTTCGCTTCCAGTCGAAACGCAGCAGGAACAAAGTAAAACGGTTATCATATATAGCCATAACCAATTTACCAATGATGTTCCGGGTGAAAACACACATCGTTTGAGGATGTCATCCGAAGTAAAAACGTATGAATTGAAAGGCGTAGCAAAATCGGGAGTCTATTATATACCGGCAGACTTTACCGACATTCTTTCGGATGTGAATTCAGACACAGCTTTTTATCATGAGTTTAACAAACCGTTAACCTCAGGAAAAGCACAAAAAAGATTGATTGAACATGTCCGCACTATTTATTATCGAAATAACTTAACCGGAACTTTGCCATTGCATCATCTGGAATCTTTGGCACTTCCTTATGAAAGCTATCAATTGGCCTACACTCCTGAGTTGATAACAGATATTTTTGGCACAAAGGTGGATGCGGGAATTCTTGCTGAAGGTAGATTTACACATAGTGAAGGAGATGATAATTGGTGGATCCGATCCGGTACAATTCAATTTAAAGCATCATCAGAAAGTCAGACGGATGCGCAGGATCGTTTCTATTGTCCGGTCTCTTATACAGATCCATACGGAGCTGTAACCAAAGTAAAGTACTATGGTTCCTATTTCCTTTTTATAGAAGAAACCGAAGATGTATTGGGTAATAAAGCCAGGGTTGATGCATTTAACTTCCGTACGCTTTCTTCCCGAAGGATGAAAGATATCAACGGCAATTTATCTGAGGCTGTTGTGGATGAACTGGGCCTGGTGAAGGCGGTGGCAGTGATGGGAAAAGGCAATGAGGCAGATGACCTCTCCGGCTTTTCTGAAATTACAGACGCTGCAGAATTAACAGCTATTTTCAATTTTCTCCAATCTTCCGATTCCACACAACTCACCGGTTCAGGAAAGAATTTGTTGAATCATGCTTCTTCGAGATTTGTATATGACTTTGAAGCTTATATTAATCACGGTAAACCTGCTGTAGTGGCAGCTATTATACGGGAGCAACATTTTCAGCAGCTTTCTGATTCTCCCGTTCAGATGGTTTTCGAATATTCCAACGGCATGGGCGAAGTGATCATGAAAAAAGTGCAGGCGGCTCCCGGAAAAGCAAAACAGGTTACTGTAAATCCTGATGATTCAATTTCAGTGTCTGAAATAGATACCGCTTCCCTCAATCCCAGACAACTTCGTTGGATAGGCGATGGCAGAACCATCAAAAACAACAAAGACAATGCTGTCAAACAATATGAACCCTATTTTTCAGTAGACTGGGGATACGAAGACTATAAAGAATTGGTAGAAACAGGTGTAACACCGGTAATGTACTACGATGCGCCAGGCAGGCTGATTAAGACCGAAATACCCGATGGCACCTTCTCCAAAGTGGAATTTGATTCATGGAAACAAATTATTTATGATGCCAACGATACAATTCTGGAATCATCATGGTACAACAACCGTACAAACCGTCTTATCGATGCTGCACTCATAACGGAAGGCAAAGATCCGGGCCGGGAAAAAATGGCTGCCGATAAAGCCGCCAAACATGCAAACACACCCGGTATACTGCATTTCGACACCCTGGGCAGGCCGGTCCTCTCTGTTGAGCACAATAAAAATACAGCTACAGACGCTGATGAATTTTACCTCACCCGGGTTTATCTGGACACGGAAGGTAACCTGCGCTCCGTTACTGATGCCCGGGGAAATATTGTCATGCAATACAAGTATGATATGCTCGGCAACTTAGTATATCAAAACAGTATGGATGCCGGACAGAGGTGGCTACTCACAAATATTCTGGGCAATCCGCTTCGGACCTGGGATGAAAGAAACCACGAGTTTCAATATTTTTATGATGTAGCGCAACGTCCCACATATAGCAAGGTAATAGGGGGTGATGGATCTACTCCGCTTGATCACATTTTCGACAGGATAGTATATGGAGAAAGTCTTTTGACAACAAACCGAAGTAACGAAATGACCCTGCAAACCAGAAATATTTTAGGTCAGGTTATCCAACACTATGATACCGGAGGATTGGTTGATACTCCTGACTTCAACTTTAAAGGGCAGCCTTTAGCCACGACGCGTAAATTATTCAGAAAATACAAAGAGATAGCCAACTGGATTGATGCTAATTTGGGGAATGAACTGGAACCCGAAGAATTCAAATTCATCACACAAACCGATGCTTTGGGAAGAATTACCCGACAAACGGCACCGGATGGCAGCATCATTACCCCTTCTTACAATGAAGCCGGTTTGCTGAATGGAGAAAGTGTGGTGCATCCCACTTACGCAATCCCATCTGTTTATATCAAAGATATAGACTACAATGAGAAAGGACAACGGAATAAAATCATCTACGGCAATGATGTAAGCACAAAATTTTATTACGATAAAGAGACTTTCCGACTCAAACGGCTGGAGAGCAAGCGGCTAAGTGGTGACCCCCTGCAGGATTGGTATTATACGTATGATGCTGTGGGGAACATTACGCACGTGGAGGATAAAAATATTCCGGTATTATTTTTTAATAATCAAAAAATTACAGGAGTTTCTACTTATACTTATGATGCCCTATACCGGTTAACTGAAGCCACCGGCAGGGAAAATAATGCCGCTTTAAATTTCGGCGATTGCGACAACTGGAACGACAATCCCTTTATGCACAGCATGAGCCCGGGTGATCCGATGGCGGTACGGAACTATGCACAGAGCTATCAATATGATGAAGTGGGTAATATCATGCAGATGAAACACCTCGCAGCAGGTGGTAACTGGACAAGAAGATATGAATACGAACCTACCAATAACCGGCTCAAAAGCACACATATAGGAGACAATGCCAATCCTGCCGATTATACAAAATACCGCCACCATGCAAAGCATGGGTATATGGAGGAACTGCCCCATCTTGAACAAATTGAATGGAATTTTAAAGAAGAAGTGGTACGCACTACCAGGCAACATTGCACGGATGATACTATTCCTGTAATGACCTACTATCAATACGATGACGGCGGCCAGCGTATCCGTAAGATTACCGAAAACCAGGCCGCACCGGGAAATATGCCTGCCAAAAAAGAGGAACGCATTTATATAGAGGGTTACGAACACTATAAAAAGTATACAGGTACACATGCGGGATTGGAAAGGGTAAGCCTGGGACTGATGGATGAGGATCACCGCTTTGTCATGATTGAAACCCGAAATGATGTGGATGATGGAACGGAAAAACACTTGATTCGTTATCAGCTACACAATCTCTTAGGTTCTGCCGCCTTGGAGTTGGATGATAAAGCACAGGTTATCAGCTATGAAGAGTACCATCCTTATGGTACTACGGCATATCAGGCTAAAAATGCGACCATAAAATCTGCTGCCAAGCGCTACCGCTACACTGGTATGGAACGCGATGAAGAAACCGGCCTGGAATACCATAGTGCCAGGTATTATCTGCCGTGGCTAGGCAGGTGGTTGAGTCCAGACCCGATCGGGATTGGGGATGGGGTAAATGTATATGGGTATGTGAAAAATAATCCGATAAATAACTTTGATTTAGACGGAAAACAATCCCAAAGAGTAATTGTAACAGAATCTCAATTACAGACATTTTCACCACAAGTTGTGCAACAATTAATTGTTGCAGGAGGAGGTACTCCTGGTCCATGTTATGCGAATCCAACATACGAACAACGGCAAGCAGATATCAATATCTTGAGGAATATTTTGAGGGCTGGTAATATGTACGATCCAACTTTTGCTCCTCCTATGCCTACAGCTGCGGAAGTAGAGCGACGCAATAATGAACAAATTTGCGTAGCAGATTCCAGAGGTATGGGCTATTGTGGTCCCCGATATATTGTTGAAGGCCAAAGACGAAGAGCAGATTTTGGTTATAAGTTGGAAGTCGGAGAAAATATCAGAGGAGGAATATTTGGTGCCATCGGCTATGGTTTAGGAGGAGATAGAGGTTCTTATGTGGGCGCCGCTTTTGACGGATTAGCTTCGGCTGCTGCCGGAACTGCCCGTGGTAGGAGCGATATGAGAAGTGTCAGGCCATCCACCCCCTCCAGACCGGTTCCTGCCGAAGTCAGACCCTCCAGACCTGCTACACCTGCTGCTCCTGTAAGGCCTGCTGCTTCTCCAGGGTCTGGTACACCAGGCACACCAAGAGATACCAGGCCTTATTCATCACAACGAATGAGACAACAGCTTGAAGAGCGTTATGGCAGAGAAAACGTTACTTCCACCACAGTTCCACCATCTACCCATCGATCAGTAAGAAGAGCCCCCGTTGATGTGGGTGGAGGAAGAAGTGTGGGATTTGATGAAAGAGGACTTCCCGATTTTAGCCCATTTGCCGTAACGAGTGCAAGAGTCTCAAGAGGGAGCTATAGAGGCGAAATGAGAGCCGCTACCAGACAGCTTAGGGAAGCTCTGGCAAGAGGTGAAAGTGTGGGCGTAACTTTTACACCTGCGCAGTTACGTGCAATTAGAGCCGGAAGATCAACAATACCAGGATATCGCTGGCATCATGTTTCCGGAGGAGAACTTCAACTCATTCCTGCTCGTATTCATGATGCTGTACCACATATTGGTAGCGGGGCAATGAGACATGGGCGCTAATAACTGATAATGACAACAAATCAATGATTAAATAACGGATTAAAAAATTAAAATTATGCCAGGACCAGCATTACATCACATGATAGCAGACAGATTAAAAGCATTGATCTCTCTGAACGAAGGCCTGGGGTCAAAAATGACACCGGCTCAGTACACTGCGTTGCAAAATTTATTAGCAGACGACAAGAACCTGCCTTACCTCTTTTTTGGGTGCCAGGGACCAGATTATCTTTTTTTCAACACAAAAGATATGCCCGGACCAATTGGCGATATGGCCGAATTTTATTTTGAAGTCGTGGATTTTATCGAAGACTTCAAACAAAAATTGCTTGCCGTAGTTCCCCAACCGATATTAGACGCTTTGGAAGCATTTAGCGAGGCAGTGGACGAAATAATTGAAGATTCGGCTTTGCTGAGTGAGCTTCAACAAACGTTTAACGATATCAACCAGTTGCTGGACGGATTTTCTGCCACATTGATGACAATGGTGCAGAAATTTATCACCGATTTCAACCTGTTCGAAGTGTTTGACCATCCTTATCGTGACGGAGTACCCAATAAGAGCAGGCCACCATTTTTGCAAAGTGATAAATGGTGGTGGTTCGATGCACTGCATTATCGCAAGACAGGCAAATTTGCAAAAGCGCTGTTGGATGCTACGGCCGGAGATTTCTCCGATCCCAAGATCTTATATGCCTTGGGTTATCTTACTCATTATTGCGCTGATGTCGTAGGGCATCCCTACGTGAACCTGATTTCGGGAGGACCTTACCGTTCGCACGCCCAACGCCACAAAACCGGCGAGAACTATCAGGATGTTTTCAATCTGCTGAATGCAACGGGAACTGATTGGAACCGCTCAAAACTGCACGCTTTTTATAATTTTAATTTTGATGGGACCATTGATACCGAGAACGACAAACCGGATCCATTTACCGTATTGCCTGATGATCTGGCTGAAATGATCGCTGAAGCCATCAATAAAGTATACCAGGAAGATGGTGATCCCGAACCGGAATATGGCCCTGAAATATCGGCAGGTGATGTAAACAATGCCTATCGTATTTATTATAAATGGCTCAGGAGTTCTACCGACACAGGCACCATTCCCGAACCGGTACCCTATTCATTCTCAAAGGAGATAAGGGAAGTCTGGGAAAAGACAGTGGATAATCTTGGCGATGCCGGTGATTTTCTTGAAGATGCCATTGACAATGCCGGAAGTTTTGGCATCCTGAGTATTTTCATCATCCTGGCCGCATTGGTGATTGCAGCGGTAATGGCAGCGGCTGCCATCGCAGATGGTATTGCCGGCGCCATTACTACCCTCGGAACGTCAACCATACGTGCTGCTGCTTGTCTGATTTACGAACAGGTCTACAATGCCTATCAGAATTTCAGGCTTGGTGTGGCACTAAATGGATTGGCTTTCCCGATGAAAGAGCATCTGAATGATCCCAGGCTTACTCAGTTCGCCAATCCGTCAAATATTGACCCCACCGGTGTCAACGCCTTGCCGTTTGTACCTCATCTGCCTTTGCTGAAATTTATGCCTGCCACTTTTGAAGATACCTTGTTCAATATGGAACGTCATTTAATTTATCCTGTTACTCAAAATGAAAAAGGCGCTGTAATGGGGACACTCAACAGCTACCTGACTGAATCATCGTTACATTACGCTTTTGGCAGAATACCTTTTCAGCCAAAAGACATTCTTGACCGCTTGCAAGGGTTGACTCCCGATGTGAATCCCATACATAACGACGACGGCACCCGCCTGAAAAGTTTACTGATGGAAAAAGCCAGTTTAGGGAATGCAATGGATCTGATTGAAAAAACATTTGAACGTTTTGCCGATAAAGAAGATTTGATCGATTTTAACCTGGACGGGGACAGAGGCTATTCCTATCTATGCTGGACGCAAAAGCAAACGAGCTCTACTGATGCTCCTGATTATCCCGAAAAATTAAAAGTAAATGTACCCGGTGGAGATCCTTCGGATGATAATATCAATGTGGATTTAAGATTTATAAAATAATAAAACATTCATAACTATGAGTTTAGAAAATATACATAAGGCCAGTGAGATCATCAAAAAGCTTCAGGGCCAACGCAGGGAAAAGAGTGTCAAATTCAGGGAAACATGGTATAAGACAATCGAAGCCTCTCCGGTTAAAAAGAGACGCATGCCCGAGGATTTCAAAGATAGCTCCTATCTCTACATCCGTTCCTATGAAGGCGATAACGGCTACAGGCCAGGTGCGAATGTAGCATACTGGAGATCGCCCGATGTAATGGTTTCGCCTGTCTCTTCATTGAACTCTTATACTACGGAATTGAATGCCGGCACATTGTACAATATCAAATGCCTGGTACACAATAAAGGTGATTTAAACGTACCTTCTGCCAAAGTCGAATTTTATTTAGTGACGCCAAGTCTGGGTTTTGATACTCGTTTTGGGAAAAAACTGGGTCTTGCTTCTACCTGGGTCAATTGCTACAGCTCGTCTGAAGTAAACATCCGGTATCTGGTGGAACCGTCTGATGCAGGTCATAAATGTCTGTTTGCAAGGGTGTTCTCTTTTTCCCCGCTCGATATCCCGCTTCATGATACCTTGCTCGACCCTGTGCAGGACAGGCGTATCGGACAGAAAAACCTGAATATTGCAGGCCAGGCAACGCAGATGAACCTGAATATCCTACACATGCCTCAGGCCCAATTGACAGTAAAATTCGTTCCGTTGACCAGGGAGGCAGTTTTAGCAATACGTCATCCTGTTGCTGCGGATTTTAGGATTATCGATAAACCAAGGGAAAAGGCTGAGTTCAGATTGAATTTTGCAAAGAAAGCGGAGCCGGATATAATTGGCGTAAAGTTACCCAAGCGTCTGACGAGTTTGAGTAATCGGTTGGGAGAAATCAAAAGAGGAATTGATCTGAAAATAATTCAACCGGGTAAAATTGAATACAAAGACGCTGCTTTTCATTTTGAGTTCAATCAGGAAGGCAAATATAATCTGAAAGAGCAAAAAAGGATTGAGGATGAGATGAAGAGAATACATAAAATGATTCAATCAGGTGAAAGAAAAGCATCAGATTTCAAAAAAGAGATTGACGAATATCGTCAAATGAACCTTGAAAGACGAATGACATTGCTATCGGTGGACATTCCCAACATAGGATTGCAGAAAGGTGAATTGGCCGGGTATGATGTTGTTGCCATCAACAATATAAATGGGGAAATCTTTGGTGGTATCACACTGCTGGTACATGGTTAATAATGGTATATCAATAAACTGAAAATTAAAAAACAAAAATATGAAACCGGGTAATGATAATTCGCATATCGTAAGGGGAACAATAACCGATAATAGGGGAGTGCCTCTTTCAGGTTATGCTGCGGAACTATTTATTCTCACTATCGTGAATGGCGCTTCCGCGGGCAAAACAATTTCAGGTAAAAACGGGGAGTATGCTATCTCTTACAAAGTTGACGATAGGAACAATAATCCGGATATCGAAGTGCGGGTTTACGAAAAAAACGCACGGAAAGAGATCGGGAGATCTGCCATTCAATTCAATGCATCAGGTGATGAGACCCTGAACATCATTGTATCTAACGATGAAATTAAAAAAGAAACAGAATTCGGTTTGGCTTTAAATGAAATCAAACCCCATTTGGGTCAATTGAATTTAACTGAATTAAAAGAAGATGATAAAAACCGGAATATTTCGTATTTGTCAAACAAAACAGGGTGGGATGCAAGAATAACGGCAATGCTTGCCAGTTCAGCTAAATTGAGTGATAGTTTAAAAATTGATTCCTCCCATATATATGCCCTATTACGGGCAGGTGTACCGGGAACTGAAGAGGCTATTAAATCCGTTTCTTCCAAAGATGCGGAAGCTGCGATAAAAAATGCCATTGAAAAAAATATAATCCCGTCAACCGGTAATATCCGGGAAACTATTGGAACATTGGAGACATTATCAATTAATCAGATTCTTAATAACAAACTGCCATCATCCGTTTCTTCAATGAATGAAATGTTGGATATAAGAAAACTGGACATCCAACAAAAAACTATTTTTGCTCAAATACAAAAAGAAGCAGGCAATGACCCTGGAAAATTATGGAATTCCCTTTCTGAACAAGGATTTGATACCGATACTATTGCAGCTTTACAATTAGACGGCAAACTGGGTTATCTCACAGGACAGAACGTGCCGCTTATCAGGAGGGTATACGACAAATTCAATATCAAAACAGATGTTGAGCTGGCAACCAGCGGATTATACAAAGTCGACGAATGGAAAAATTTGATTGGAAATGACTTGCCCCAGGGAATTACAGCGGATGAATATGCCCGGCATCTTGCTTTTCAGGTGAAAATCGGATATCCTACGGCAGTAGCAGGTGAAATGATAAAAAGAAAAGAAATTGACCTCGGGGCCAATGCACCCACAGATGAACTCTATCAGTTTTTCAGCAGCAATCAGACCAAAAATCTTATTGGAAGCCAACCGGTGAAAAATTGGGACGGATTCGATCAGTTAACTACTCCGGCAAAAGCTTCTGCTAAAATCATGGAAAGGATGTTTCAGATGAGTCCTTCGGATGAATCAATGGTCGCTTTGAGTAAGTCAGGGCTATCTTCGGCATACCTGATAGCCGGTTATACAAAAAATGAATTCTTACAAGCCTATGGTGGAAATTTCCCCAATACCGTGGAAGCCGAAATGACGTATAACAAAGCTGTCGAAATAAACAATGCTTCCATTAGTATTGCTACCGGCTATATTACGGCTCATACCATGCCCAACGTTTATTCCATTACCGGCAAGTCAGAGAAAGTACAAAACGAAACCATTGCTTATCCCACTCTTGAAGAACTACTGGGCAATATGGATTATTGTGCCTGCGATCATTGCAATTCAGTGCTCAGCCCTGCAGCTTATTTAGTTGAATTGCTCCATTTTATTGACCTGGAAAAAATCCCGCATGAAAAAGAAAATCCCATTGATGAATTGTTGAAGCGAAGACCCGATATACAACATATTCAGCTTTCTTGTGAGAACACCAATATGTCTCTTCCCTATATTGACCTGGTGAACGAAATATTGGAACATTATATTCTTCATGGCGATCTGAAGGATTTGACAGGGCATGATATAACAGAAGATATAACCCAATCGGAATTGCTTGCCGAACCCCAGTTTGTGGAAAAAACCGTGTATGATGAGTTGAAATCGAAAGTATTTCCTTATAATCTTCCCTTTCATCAACCGCTTGAAACCCTGCGGAGAATATGTAAAATCTGGGATACAAGCCTGGAAGAAATGTTGTCAGTTTTTTCAGCACCATTGCCTTCAAGGAAGGAGGCCCTTAGCTTTAGTGACGATGAATACAAAACCATTACGGATAGTAACTTTAAAAAATTACCGGAATATTTCGGTGAACCTGATGGTAGCACAATTGCTCAATTGAACGCAGCTATTGCCAATGGAAAAGCCTTTTGTCGCAGGACCGGTATCAGTTATGATGACCTGACGGCCTTGCTAAAAACCAATTTTATAAATCCGGGAGTAAGGATCATTCCATTATTTCAAAAATTACAGATCAATTTTACCGACCTGAATGAATTTTATAACGGCACATTGTCCGGTGCATCATTGGATGCCATGATCCCGCCTGAAATATCGCCGGATGATTATGAAGGTGATATAAAACAATGGCTTAACAAGAATAAGAATTTGATTATGGGGCTGATTACTCTTACAGATACAGTAAGCGGTTCTGTAGAGTGTGATTTTGCTAAAGTAGAATTGAGATACGTACTTCCGGAGAATGCTGGTAATCAGTTGACTGAACTTTCGTATCATAAGTTTCACCGGTTTATAAGACTGCTGCGTAAAACAGGATGGAGTATCAGGACTTTGGACAGTGTCATATCCACTTTGAGTCCGGTTCCTTCAGGACAAATTGTTATTGACAATATTGATCCGGTTTTTGTAACATTGTTCAACAGGATTGCGAATTTTAAAAAAATCGCAGATCATCTCTCCTATTCCGAAAAAAAATTCGAAGAATTGTTGCTCATTCTGAACAGTGCCAACCTGCAGGAATTACGTATCCAACAGTGTGCAAAAATCACAAAATTGAGTGTGCCCGAATTGACAGAATTAAGTGCGATAACCGGAATAGATCCGCTTGCCGATGATATGGAAACCGATGAACCGTCACTCATGAAATTTATTCTGATCGCACAGCAATTAAAAGCCAATTCCTTGAAAGTGGCAGACCTTTCCTATATTTTGCATCATGTGGATTTGACCGGTAAACTTACAGTCTCAGAGGAAACAGAACTTAAGAATGTGAAAATTTTGCGTGAAACGCTGAACAGTGTGGAAAAGGAGTACAGCATTGCTCCTGATAATGCAGATTTCAATTTTGCAAGGAGTAAAATGTCTTTGGTGTATGATGCAAGCATCACTGACTATTTCTTTGGATTGCTTCTGGGGACAAACACCTATAGCGAATCTTTCGTGACAAGTGAAGAAGTGTTACCGAAAAAAATAACTGATGCCGACACCCGGATAGGATTTGATCCATTTAAAAAGGAACTTACATACACCGGGGTTTTATCCAACACTGCCAAAACTTTACTGGAGAATACCGCAGACTCACTTGGATTGGCCGATATGGAAATTATTGGCACACAACCAGACCTGGATGCTTTTATCTCAGATTTCAAGGCTGCTGTTGATTTGTTATTCGTAATCAGCAATGCAGCACTGATCGACTTTACCGCAAATTATCCGGAACTGAAAAATATTTACGATCAGGTTGTCGCCGAATCTACACCTGCGTTACAAACAAAGAAACTGACAGATCTGATTTTGCCGGAGTTGAAGTCGAAACTGAAAAACAATGGTTTAAAGCAGGTTTTGATAACTGTCCTGAAATCTGATGCGGATACAGTGAATGTACTGACTGCCCAAAAAGAAACTATCCGGTCGGCATCTGATGCCTCCGAATCAGTGATAAATGATTTTTTACAGTTGGAAAATATTCCGGTATTCAATCAAAACACCACTCATAGTTTTTATATAGATGTGCCCGCAACGGATGAATATCTCTTTTACGTCTCTGCTGCGCAGGATACAGTCATTTCACTCACGATAAATGAACAGCCGGTAATCACCAATATTACTGTCGGTGAATCAAGGGAGATAAAAAACGTATTGCCTCTGTCATTGAAAACAGGGATATTGCACAAAGTTACAATGACAATTGCGTCGTTGCCCGCGGCTGAAACTGTGAATTTATTATGGCGTACCAAGGCTATGGAGAAATCTGCCATACCGGCCATGGCAGTATATGCAAAAGAAAATGTTGATTTTGCCAGGGAATCGCTTATCCGGTTATCCAAGGCCTCCCAACTGCAAAAACTCTTTGGTCTTACTCCTGCCGAATTGAATTATTTTGCTTCGGCAAATGAAGAAACAAAGAATTTCCTGAATGAATTGGACACGGACGGCAGCATCAACAACGCAGATCTAAAAACCTTATGGGGAAAAATAAATCTGCTTGTCAATTTCAAACAGATGAAAGATGAAAATGAACCTGAAGACAATATATGGCTACAGGTATTACAAAATCCTGATGTAAAGAACAGCCAGAATAAATTGTTACTCGAATATTTCAATTTGTGGAATGAGGCAGATCTTACAGGGGTACTGCAACACTTTGGATTGATCCGCAGCGACCTTTCAAAATTGAGTCTGCTGAAAAAAGTGGTTGATGCCATGGCTTTGTTGAGCAACATCTATTATCCTGCTTCAGATGTACTTTCATGGATTACAAACAATCCCTCTTATGATTTGATCGCCGGCATAAAGGTAACAATAAAGCAAAAAGTGACTGAAGCAATCTGGCTCGAAACCATGCAGACTGTCAGTGACCCCGTGAGGAATTTATTGAGGGATGCTTTGGTGAGTTATGTCTTACAATACAGAAAACCATCGCCTGAAATTGTCACTTCCGATAAACTGTATGAATATTTTCTGATTGATGTGGAGATGGATGCCTGTATGAAAACTTCCCGGATAAGGATGGCGCTTTCAACCTTGCAGTTATTTATTCAACGTTGCATGATGAATCTTGAACCCGATGTGTCTCCCGATTCCATACGGGCTGAGCAATGGGCATGGATGAAGCGCTACCGTTTGTGGGAAGCAAACAGAAAAGTATTCCTCTATCCGGAGAATTGGCTTGAACCCGAATTGAGGGACAATAAATCTCCCTTATTTAAAGAGCTGGAAGGAGAATTACTGCAGGCAGAAGTTACCGACGAGTCAGCAGAGCTCGCATTCCTGAATTATCTGAAAAAATTGGATGATATTGCCAAACTGGAAATCGTCGGTATGTATCTGGATGAGAATGAAAAAGGGAATCAGTTCGATGATGTTCTACACGTGATAGGACGCACCAACGGCAACACAAGACAATACTATTATCGCCGTTATGAGTATGGCTATTGGACACCCTGGGAAAAGATAAACCTCAATATAGAAGGCGATCATATTTTCCCGGTTGTGTGGAAAAAGAGGCTGCTCCTCTTCTGGTTGAATATCCTTGAAAAACCTGTTGAACGGAACACCGGTTCTTCTCCAAAAGCAATCTCCGAAAAGCCATGGACAGACCAAAAAAGGATAAATGTGGAGATCAATATGTGTTGGGGGGAATACTTTAAAGGTAAGTGGACATCACCAAAATCGACCGAGCTCAAACGACCGGTTGTAATACCAAATATCCAATCGTTCGACAGCCGCACACTATCGCTCTATGGAAGAAAAGACAGGGTTGAAAATCCGGCCGGTAGGTTCAGGGAACGCCTGGATTTCTATCTGATATATTATGGTACAGGAAGTATGCACAGGATACTATATACATCAAAGAATGCTCCTCCTTATGTAGAGAAACTAAATACTTTGGTGAATATTAATCAACTGGTAGAGAATGAATACATCACATTCCTTGAATCATACATGGCGCTGAATACACAGAATTATTTTACACAGATGCTTATTCCATCCAGCGTGTTTAAGACAAGAGTGAAACAACCCGCCGGCGCCACAACCAATTATGTGACCGAAACCATTTTTTCCAAAAAGGATGTTTTGCAGCCCGGCCTTTCAATTACTCCCTTGCGGCATCCGACAGAAAATCAGTTTGAAGCGCCATTTTCTTACGCAGATGAACACAGTACCTTTTTTGTACAGCCGGATGAGAAAGTATACAGGAGACTCCCCGAAATTGATAGTTACTTCCCATGGGTTGAATTGCCACTTTTAGAGGTAAATATTCCTGAATTGGTGGACAAACCAATACCCGGCTGGCCTCCGGTAATGGAAGATGTGATCAGGTTTGACGAAATAGTGAATCCTTCCGATCCATGGAATCAGGTAATAGGGCAGGTAGATTTCAATACTAACTACAATAAGATTCTTGTAACAAACGAGCCTTATCTCTTCGAGGGTAAGGTGATTAACACAAGAGGACCTGTGAATAAATTGATAAACAAATAGTTTTATAAGCATTTAAAAGTTGAATGTCATGATAGCAAATAATAATTTTCATTATCAGTCAGAACTAATGCTAAATAATAATCTGATGGTTGACAAAGGATTATTATGGTTATATTATAATAATGCACGAAAAGTGCACTATACACTTTCCCCGCATTATCACCCTTATACCGATGAACTGATTGAAACGCTTAACAGGGACGGTTTACCGGCATTATTGGATGCAAAATATCATAAGAGCCTCGAACGAACGTTGACTGACTGGTATATTCCGGGAGCTTATGCTATGTCGCCATTTCCGAAAGAGAATATTGATGTCACCGATGACGGACCGTATGCCGTTTATAACTGGGAGCTTTTCTTTCATGCTCCCCTTACGGTTGCTGTCCATCTTAGCAAAAATCAGCGTTTTGCGGAGGCACAAAAGTGGTTTCATTTTATTTTTGATCCGACATGTACCGACAGCAGTGTCGATGCACCGCAACGGTTTTGGAAATTCCTCCGTTTCAGGGAAGAAACAAAGGCTGAGTTTATTCAGGAAATGCTGACAGAGCTTGCGAAAAACGAAGACAATGAATTGAAGCAGCGTATGGAGAAAAGCATCCAGGCCTGGCGGGACAAGCCCTTTCAGCCGCATGTTATTGCCCGTACCCGCTACCTTGCCTATCAGCTGAATGTGGTGATGAAATATCTGGATAACCTTATTGCCTGGGGCGACAACCTGTTCAGGCAGGATACCATTGAGACACTCAATGAAGCTACGCAGGTATATGTGCTTGCAGCCGCCGTTTTAGGTCCGAAACCACAAAAAATTCCGCCTCGCGGAAAAAGGATTCCAAAAACTTATAAACAATTGAAAGATACCGGTATTGATGCGTTTGGCAATGCATTGATAGAAATAGAAAACGATTTTCCGTTTAACACAAATCCCACTTCCACCACTAAGGCAACTGAGGGAGGAACTTCAGCACTGTTTGGTATTGGCCGATCTTTATACTTTTGCATTCCGCAAAATGATCAATTACTTGCGTATTGGGACACTGTGGCCGACCGTCTGTTCAAGATCAGGCATTGCATGAATATTGAAGGTGTTGTCCGCCAATTGCCGTTATTCGATCCGCCCATTGATCCCGGCATGCTGGTGAAGGCTGTCGCTGCCGGTATTGATATAGGGAGCATTGTCAACAATATCAATCAGTCCATATCTGCTGTACGCGGACCGCTACTGCTGCAGAAAGCGATGGAAATATGTGCTGAAGTGAAATCGTTGGGAAATGCTTTGCTTTCCGCGCTTGAGAAAAAGGATGCGGAACATATTGCCCTGATGCGGCAGCAACATGAATTAAACATTTCAAAACTGGTGCAGGATATAAAATTCCTGCAGTGGAAAGAATCAGAAGCCGCCACTGAGTCGTTGCTGAAAAGCAGGGCCGTCGCTTTTGAAAGATACCGGCATTACAAGAGAATATTGGGAAGCAGTGATTCGGATATCGATAAATTAAAAACCATTGATCTTGCAAGGCAGGAGCTGAATGAGGAAAACTTTGACGAAGTATATGCACAGTTCATTGGGGAATATGCAGGAGAACTAAGCCAGGAGGATTACAGGAAAGAAACATCTGTCGGCGGCTTAATGGAATTTGCAGGAAATATGGTTACCGGAATTTTGGGCGGTGAATTGGGCAAAACCTTACCATTGAATAAAAATGAGAATGCAGAGTTGAATATTTTCCTGCCCAGCTATGATACCTTCAGTGCTCTTTCTTCTGCATTGAAGTTAATTTCACCGATTGTAGGCCTTATACCCCAGTTTGACGTGCACGGAACCCCATTAGGTGTCGGAGGGGCTGCTGAGTTTGGCGGGAAACAGTTAAAAGCGGCAGCTGACGGAGGTTCAGAAATTGCACAAAAAATCGCAACCGCATTTCTTACCAGCGCAGAGAGAGCTTCCAAAATGGGAGGCTATTACCGAAGGGCAGAGGATTACGTGCTTCAGGCAAACAGTGCCACTGCGGAACTTGTGCAATATGGCAGACAAATTATTTCATCCCTGATCCGTGAACAGATTACCAAAAAGGAATATGAAAATCATATCAGACAAATTGAACAGTCGGAAGAGATGAACGCCTTTCTACAGGATAAATTTACCAATGAGGAGTTGTATAGTTGGATGCAAGGAGAAATTTCAAGGATTTATTTCTCTTGTTACCAATTTGCTTACGATATCGCAAAGAAAAGCGAACAGACAATGAAGTATGAATTGATGCGTCCTGAATTCACTGACACCGATTTCATTCAATTCGGCTATTGGGACAGTGCAAGAAAAGGCTTGTTGTCGGGTGAATCGTTGTATCTGGATCTGAAACGGTTGGAAATGGCTTATCACGAAAACAACAAAAGGGAGTATGAAATTACAAAACACATATCAATACAACGTTTGGACCCAATGGCCCTGTTGAAATTAAAAGCTACCGGCACCTGTGAAATTGTAATTCCCGAATGGATATATGATTTGGACAGTCCCGGACAGTTTATGCGGCGCATCAAATCGGTAGCTGTTTCCATCCCCTGCATTACCGGCCCTTATACTACCGTCCATGCAAAGTTGACATTACTGCAGAGCAGTATCAGGATTTCATCATTGAAAGGGGACGACTACCAACGGTCAGGTTCGGAAGACAATCGTTTCCGGGATTATAACGGCGCCATTCAATCCATTGTTACCAGCTCGGCACAAAACGACAGCGGCTTATTCGAAACCAATTTACGCGATGAGCGTTATTTGCCGTTTGAAGGGGCCGGGGCAATCAGCAGATGGAAAATCGAACTACCCAACGATATTCCCCAGTTTGATTTTGAATCCATCGCCGATGTTGTGTTGCATTTCCGCTATACATGCCGGGAAGCCGGTCATCTGGCAAAGGATGCGACAACCTGGATTAAAGAGGAGATTTTATCTGATCCGGAAAAAGGGTTGCTTCAGTTATTCAGCATCAACAGCGAATTTGCAGGAGAATGGAATCTGTTTAAAACAGCCACCAATAATAATGAAAGAAAATTAGTCCTGAATATCAATAAAAATTACTTTCCTTATTGGACTAAAACATTGGGTATGGATGATCAGATAACCGCTACATTCTGTAGTATGGATTTAAAGAAGAAAAAGCTGACCGTTGCAGCAGAAAATGTGGATTTAGTGGGTGATGTCGACAGTGGATGGAGCCTGACAATAGATAGTACAAATGCAGTTCCGTTTAATTTCCTGAATAAAATGCGTACTGAGAACAAAACTGTTTACATGTTGCTGAGTTATAATGCAGATTTATGAGTAGGTAGTAAGTTTCGCATATAAATTTATAATGTATGCAACTAAAACGGAGACCTTTAGATATTTTTTGGGACCCATAGTGCTGGATGAGCGTTAGTAAAGGTTTTAGCTGCAACTATACGACTTGCGAATCTTAAATTAGGTAGTAATCATGATAAATTAACGGTGTAACTTTTCCCCCATTGGTATGCTAAATCCCACTTGTACGTTAAGGGCCTTGCTTTTGGTCGGGAAAAAATGGGAATTCACGTGTGGGAATATATAATCGCTTGCAAGGAAAAAACGTATTCCCTTTGGGGGAGCAAGGTGGGCGGCAAATCCCAGGGTGTTGAAAGCGCCATGCATCACGGAATAGCTTCCGGTCAGTCCCAGCCAACCGGCATGGACGAAATTTGCTGAAACCGTAAGTTCCGGAGAATTGAAATATGTTCCGAAATAGTTCGAGAACAGGACTCCGAATGACAGTCTTTCATTCAACCTGTATTCCGTCCCGATATTCAGGGAAGATCGCAACGGGACGGTTCGTTTAACCGGCTCTGTTTCCTGCAGGTCCACTGCGGATTGAAGATCTTCCACTACATCTTCAAAAACGTCGTTTAACGACGACGACCCGTCGGTATGCAGTGTATAATCGTTGGGATTGATACGCACCGTTGTTTCGGGAGACTCCAGGAATACGGCGTTTTTCCTTCCAAACCTTATAAAACCGATATCTGTCAGGGCTGCTGAAATTGTTAACCCGTTCAATCCGGGAAATGTTTCCGACAGGTCGTACTGCGCCCCGATATCGAATCCGGCGCCCCATCCGGTCGCGCTTATTCTTTTCCCTTCCGACAGCTCGAATCCGTCAAATTTACCCTCTTCGTCGTGCTTCACCTTTATTCCCGGCATGGATGCTTTCAGCAGCACGGACGACTGAGCTTCCCAGTATTCTGTTCCTGCATCGACGGTTAACCGGGAAGCATTTAAATCGAAATCGGCTATCCCTATTAATCCTTTCATACGTCCGCCGACTATCAGGTTATCGTTTATCAACGGGCGTGAATAGCCCACTCCCAACTCCAGCTTGCCGTTACCCGTGGCACGGATATTTTCTATTTCATATTTTGTCTGTTCCTGACGGCCAAATCCTTTTTTTACGAGTTCGAAAACCGATTTTGGAATAGTGGCATCCACGTGTGTCTTGATATCCAGATCGATGCTCCAGAAATCGTCGTTCCTGTAAAAGCCCAGCCCGAACAGCTTGTAAGAAAACGCGCCGATGACATAATTATTATTTTTCATCCTGTTTAAAAAATCATCGGCATCTACCGATTGGTGGAGAAAGGTTACCCGTTCTCCACCGGCTTTCCTTGTAAGATGGTCGAGGTTGAGTGTATTTGTTTTCACCTCGCCGTAAAAGCTCGGCAATACCGGTAAAACCATATATCCCTGATTGGGACGCAATGCCGGGTTCAAGGAACCTCGTTCGAATGACGATTGCATAAAATATTCAGTTTTACTCTGGCCCTTTGCCGTGCCGGAAATAAAATAAAATGTGATAAAAATAACAAGAATAGGGATTGGAAAACGTTTCATTTTCATTATTTTTTTTGATTCTCAAACAAGATAAATGAGTGATATGCGCTATAGTATGAAAAGAGGGTTGTTTATAAAGTAATGGACATACCGCCGGTATTGAGCACAAGCTTGTCGAACAGGAGGTAGCTGTCTTTACCCAGGGAAGAAGGAAGGGTATCAATAACAATTGAGATACACAATGACCGTGCCGGTTTCATGTATTTCATATATTCTTTTCCGAAAACGATTGCTGCTTTTTGTTTCGATGCGTGCTCGACATATATGTTCGGAATTTTAATCTCCTCAATGACTTTCCCATTTGCATCCAGAATACTGAACCCGATATTCATCGAGAACAGATCCTTGTTTCCCAAATCAAGTTCTAAGTCCGAATTCAATACCACGTCGTCTGCTCCATCATAAAAGAAGTGTTCGATAACCTCATCATTAAAGAGCCCCTCCACAACCGTTTCCAACATATATTGAGAGGCGGTAATTTCCAGTCTCAGCTCTTCGGGGATATCAATCGTGTAGCCCGAAGTGTTCAGGAAGATAGTATCTAATTGCCCGAGAGGCACGGGAGGAATGTTCAAATGGGCCGTTTTGTTTATAGAGTCAAAATCATAATCGTGGTAGATGCACGATTGGAATACCAGGCATAGCCCGATACCGAGTTGAAAAAAAGCTGATTTTAAATTCATATTTTGTGCTGTGAAGTTTCAATATCTGCGATAAATATATGCATTTTCTTTGTATGACGCACCTTCTTCGCAAAAAAACAGATTGTTCCTGCCAAGTATCAAACCTATTGGATAGGTAGGTTATTTATATCATTTGTTTACCCCATTGTTTATCCATAAAAAAAACAGCTACAGGTTTTATGCTGTAACTGTTTAATATTCAATTTGTAGCGAGAGGGGGGCATGATCCCCCGACCTCATGATTATGAATCATGCGCTCTAACCAACTGAGCTATCTCGCCAACAAAAAATAAGAATTTCCCTCCGGAATTCGAGGTGCAAAAGTAGTACAACTTTTTGAATTCTGCAACACCAAAATCGAAAAACATACAGGAAAATTAAAAAACAGTCAAAGCGATCCTCCGGAAGGATCATCATCGGCCTCTGAATTAATATAACCGGTTGTATCTGTCTAAAATGGTAAATATCGGTTTAAAATTGTAATTTTGCAGGCTCAAAGGTATTTTATACAAATCTAGTGTTTGGTATATGGAAACCTTTAGAACCCGCACTTTCAGAATCAGAGAAAGTTCGTCAACCATAAGACTATGATCAATATTTGACAATTGAAACGTCTTGGCTCTTGGTTCTTGGCTCTTGGTTCTATTTAAATTGACAGATAATGATCTATCCCGATAATTTCGAACAGAAAATAGAATTTCAGAAAGTACGCCAACTCCTTTTGGAACGGTGCCTGAGTCCTCTTGGAAAAGAAAAGGTGGAAGAGATGCATTTCTCTGCTTCTTACGATGAAATAGAGCCTCTTCTTTTCCAGACTGAAGAGTTTGTCCGTATCAGGGAGGAGGAGGATTCATTTCCTGCCGACCATTTTTATGATATGCGTCCCGTGCTGAGGCGCATCCGGGTGGAAGGGGCGTGGATCGACCAGAATGCCTTGTTTGAACTGCGGCGCTCATTACAGACCATCAACGGGATTGTGGCATTTCTGCGGTGTGATGAAGAGAAAACACCCAAATATCCATATTTGCTTGCATTGGCAGGTGAGGTCCTGACCTTTCCGGAAATTACCAGGAGGATAGATTCTATATTGGATGGTTTCGGGCAGGTAAAAGACCATGCGTCGCCCCGCCTGTCGGAAATCCGGCGCGAATTAACCTCTACCATGAACGGTATCTCTAAAAGCCTGAATGCCATCCTGCGAAGGGCTCAGGCCGAAGGGTATGTGGATAAGGATGTGTCGCCGAGTATGCGCGACGGACGGTTGGTGATTCCGGTGAACCCTTCCCACAAGCGAAAGATCAAAGGTATAGTGCACGATGAGTCGGCTTCGGGTAAAACGGTCTTTATCGAACCGTCGGAAGTAGTGGAAGCCAACAACCGGATTCGTGAGTTGGAGGCCGATGAACGGCGGGAGATCATCAAAATACTGACAGACTTCACTAATTACCTGCGGCCTTTTCTGCCCGATCTGCTGGAGTCATACGAATTTCTGGCAAAAATCGATTTTATCCAGGCAAAAGCAGCTTTCGCAACGCTGATAGGAGGTATCAAGCCTTCTATCGACAACACTCCGCAAATCGATTGGGTGGAAGCAGTGCATCCATTGCTTTACCTGTCTCTAAAGAAGCAGAACCGGAAGATCGTCCCGCTCGATATTATCCTGGAAGGTGATAACAGGCTCCTGGTGATCTCCGGTCCCAATGCCGGTGGTAAATCTGTTTGCCTGAAAACGGTGGGGCTGTTACAATATATGGTGCAATGCGGATTATTGATCCCGTTGAAAGAGAATTCCAGGGTAGGGGTGTTCAATGATATCTTTATTGATATCGGTGACGAACAATCCATTGAGAACGATCTGTCGACCTACAGCTCTCACCTGCTGAATATGAAATTCTTTGAGAAGCATTGTAATGGTAAATCGCTGTTATTGATCGATGAGTTCGGGAGCGGTACCGAACCCCGGATAGGGGCAGCCATTGCCGAAGCGCTATTGGACAGGTTCAACCGTCGGCAGTCGTTCGGCGTGATCACCACCCATTATCAGAACCTGAAACATTTCGCCAACGAGAATAAAGGGGTAGTGAACGGTGCCATGCTTTATGACCGACATGAGATGCAGCCGCTCTTTCGTCTCGCTATTGGTAATCCGGGAAGTTCATTTGCCGTGGAGATCGCCCGCAAGACAGGTATTCCGGAAGATGTAATAGCCCATGCATCGGAGATCGTGGGGAAAGATTATATCGATATGGATAAATACCTGCAGGATATATCACGCGACAAGCGATACTGGGAACGGAAACGGGACGAGATACGCCGCGAACGGAAACGGTTGGAGGAGATCACTTCAAAATATGAGGCTGATCTGGAAACGATCAACAAGCAGAAAAAGGAAATACTGGCGCAGGCTCGTGAGCAGGCGGAACAGTTGTTGGCCGAAAGCAACGCCCGTATTGAAAATACAATCCGTGAGATCCGGGAGGCAGGAGCTGATAAGGAAAAAACCAAACAGATACGGCAATCGCTCCGGGAATTCAAAGAGAAAATAGAACCGGTCGACATGCCGGAAATAAAAAAGCGAAAAAAGCAGAAACAGAAGCAGACGGCAGGTAATGATAACGGTTTGAAAGCAGCCCAACCTCTTGCAGCCGGTGACACGGTACGGTTGATAGGCCAAAGCTCATCGGGTGAGATTATGGAGATCTCCGGAAAGAAAGCGGTCGTGGCTTTCGGGATGATCAAATCCACAGTCGATCTCAGTAAATTAGAGCGGATAAGTGCCAATCAGATAAAAAAAGAGAAGAAAGCCTCCAATACACGCGACCTGTTACACGAGAGGAAACTCAATTTCAAGCAGGATATCGATGTACGGGGTATGCGTGGCGACGAAGCGCTGCAGGCAGTGATGTACTTCGTGGATGATGCCATTCAGTTGGGAGTGTCCCGGGTACGAATTCTTCACGGCACAGGTACAGGAGCGCTGAGGCAGGTTATCAGGGAATATCTGGGCAGTGTACATGGGGTAGCACGTTTTCAGGATGAACACGTGCAGTTCGGAGGTACCGGTATTACGGTAGTCGATCTTGAGTAAAAACAAGCTTGACAGTCCCTTCAATATTCAAATTTTTTTTTATCTTTGTCGACGATATTAAATTTATTCTGATTTTTTTAACAATTAAACAATCTCTGATGGTTAAATTCTCCAAGCCCTTCTGGGTTGCCAATTTTGTAGAACTTCTCGAGCGTCTGGCATATTATGCCGTTTTTATTGTCATTACACTTTATTTGTCTAATGTATGGGGCTTTTCCGATATTGAAGCGGGAGTCATCGCCGGTTTGTTTTCGGCCATGCTTTATTTGCTGCCAGTGTTTGCCGGTGCCATTTCTGATAAGATCGGGTTCCGTTCGGCCATCATTCTGGCTTTTGCACTGCTGACCGTAGGGTATGCCGGGCTGGGAATCCTGCCTACGATGCTTGAAAGTGCAGGCTTGGTGAGCTATGAGATGACTACCACTTACACAGGGTTGAATGAGAGTTATCTGAGATGGTCTATCATTGCTCCGCTGATACTGGTCGTTATTGGAGGGTCATTCATCAAATCGGTGATATCCGGTACGGTAGCGCGCGAAACCACACCGGAAAACCGGGCTCGTGGTTATTCCATATTTTATATGATGGTGAACATCGGAGCCTTCACCGGAAAGACGGTAGTCGATCCGCTGAGAAGGAGCATGGGCGACCAGGGATTGGTTTACCTGAATTACTTTTCGGCAGCCATGACACTCCTTGCCCTGATTGCCGTTTATTTCTTCTATAAATCGGCAAAGACCGAAGGAAAAGGGAAAAGTTTTGCAGAGCTGGGCCGGTCGTTGGGAAAAGTGATGCTGAACGGCCGTTTGATGTTACTGATATTGATTGTGAGTGGTTTCTGGGTTATACAGAGCCAGATGTATGCCACCATGCCTAAATATGTGATCCGGTTGATCGGAGAGGGAGCATCCCCCGGATGGTATGCCAACGTGAATCCACTGATAGTATTTGTCTGTGTGAATTTCGTCACCTCAATTATGAAAAAACGGAACGCCATCACCTCTATGATGATAGGAATGTTTATTATTCCGCTATCCGCATTGGTGATGTCCTTTGGTACGCAAGTGGGAGTAGCCAATATTCTGGGCATGCATCCCGTAGCATTCATGATGATTGTGGGGATCGCCATGCAGGCGTTGGCAGAATGTTTTATTTCACCCCGTTACCTGGAGTATTTTTCCCTTCAGGCACCGAAAGGAGAGGAGGGACTTTATCTGGGATTCAGCCACCTGCATTCATTCTTCTCCTTCTTGCTGGCTTTCGGGTTGTCGGGATTCCTGCTGGACAAATACTGTCCCGATCCACGGCTGTTCACCAATGAAGCCGGCGTCCTCGATGCAGTGGCTTACGCTGCAGCTACGCAAAACGCCCACTATATCTGGTATGTTTTTGTGGGGATCGGTGCCATCTCAGCCGTCGCGCTTATCATTTACGGGCAAATTACGCGTAAGTTGGATATGAAAAGAGAGCAGTCGGGTACCGGAATTTGAAAAAACAGGAAATGATATCCAGAAACAGAAAACTTGCCCCCTTGCCGGGTGTTATAACATAATAAGTATATAATTATCTTTTTTTAAAATCGTAAAGAGATATGAGGTTAGATCTGAGTTCACACATTACTTTTGAAAGGGTTCCCAAAAAGTATTACAGGCCGGAAAACGATTTCGAGGAATATAATCTGTCGCGTTTCGAGAAACTGCCGGTAGCCATCTTTGAAGAATCGGGGAGAGCGGCAAAAAAAATTGCGAAAGATATCGTCAACGAGATGAAAGTAAAACAGCAGGAAGGTAAACCCTTTGTGCTGGGAATTAGCGGGGGAAACTCCCCTCTGCCGGTTTATGAAGAGTTGGTGAGATTGCATAAGGAAGAAGGCGTCAGTTTCAGTAATGTGATCGCTTTTAACACGTATGAATTTTATCCGGTGCTCGATTTCACCTATAGCAACCTGCAGATGCTGAAGGAGAATTTCCTTGACCAGGTAGATATTGCACCGGAAAATATCTACTCCCCGGATGCGACCGTTGAGAAAGACCTGATCGCTGAAAACTGCGAAGCGTTCGAGCAAAGTCTGAAGAAAGTGGGTGGACTCGATTATTTGCTGTTGGGATTAGGCAGTAAAGGGAACGTGGGATTCAACATGCCTGGTAGCAGCCTTCACTCGGAAACCCGTCTGGTGATGCTTGACGGTGACTCCAGAAAAGACATTGCCCGTAACTTCGGGTCGCTCGACAAAGTACCGGTAAGCGCTATCACTATGGGAATGTCCGATATGATGGATGCAAAAAAGATTTCGCTGGTAGCCTGGAGTGAGCAAAAGGCACAGAGTATCAAGGATATCGTAGAAGGAGCGGTAACCGACCTGGTACCCGGGTCTCTGTTGCAGACACACCCTGAATCCAAAGTCTTTGTAGACCTGGCAGCCGCTTCCGAATTGACACGTATCAGCCGCCCCTGGTTAGTGACCAATTGCGAATGGACCAGCAAATTGATCCGTCGGGCTATTGTCTGGCTTTGCGGGGTGGTAAACAAACCTATCCTTAAACTGACAAATAAAGATTACAGCGATAACGGATTGAGTGAACTGATTACACTCTATGGATCTGCATACAACGTGAATATCAAAATATTCAATGACCTGCAGCATACTATTACCGGCTGGCCGGGAGGAAAACCCGACGCCGATGATACTTATCGTCCCGAAAGGGCAAAGCCCTATCCTAAAAGGGTAATTATTTTCAGTCCGCATCCCGACGACGATGTGATCTCTATGGGAGGTACATTTCAGAGACTTGTCAATCAGGGACATGAGGTGCATGTGGCTTACCAGACCTCCGGAAATATTGCCGTGGGCGACGAAGAGGTGATCCGCTATATTTCCGTGCTGAACAGCATGCGCAAGAAATTCAATCCCGAAAACACAGGATTGCTGGAAAAATATGAAAGTATTCGTCATTACCTTTTACATGAAAAATCGAAAGATGATGTCGATACCCCTGATATCCTTTTCATTAAAGGCAGAATCCGCCGTGAAGAGGCCCGTTCGGCCGACAGATACGTAGGTCTTCCGGAAGAGAATGTACATTTCCTTGATCTGCCCTTCTACGAAACCGGTAAAATAAAGAAAAATCCTATATCGGAAAGAGATGTCAATATCGTAAAAGATTTTATTGAGACCATCAAACCGCACCAGATCTATGTGGCGGGCGACCTGGCCGATCCGCACGGAACGCACAAGGTATGCCTCGATGCAATCCTGGCTGCAGTCGACCTGATGAAAGATGACGACTGGTATAAAGATTGCCGGGTCTGGATGTATCGTGGTGCATGGATGGAGTGGGAGATAGACCATATAGAAATGGCAGTACCACTCTCTCCTGAAGAACTTCGACAGAAGAGAAACGCTATCCTCAAACATCAGTCACAAATGGAGAGTGCGCCTTTCCTGGGAGATGATGAGAGATTGTTCTGGCAACGTTCGGAAGAGCGGAACAGAGCTACGGCTGATATGTACTGGAAGTTGGGACTGGCCTCCTACGAAGCCATAGAAGCATTTGTCGAGTATATTCCCGTGCAATAACTATCGACAGACTTTCAATCTAATAAAGAACTCCCGGTGTCCGAGACAGGTGATCGCTGTTTCCGGGCACCGGGTTTTGTTTTTAAAGGAGCAAGGTGAAAGATTCATCTGCATAGTTTCATTAACTTGGTTTAGCTTTTTAGGGATCGTTCAATCGGCCAGATTCTGTTTCACTTTAAGCTATTTTTGGGGTTTATCTTCAGTATCGCTCAATTCAATATAAAATTAACAGATGGTTTTGGCTATAAATCCCTAAAAAAATTGTATATTGTGAGCCTGTTTTGAATTGATAGATGTCGAAAGAGAAATTTCATATCGAATTCCTGATGGGAAATGCCACCCAGAGTAGTTTGTGGCGAATGATCAGTCAGATTGACGGCCTTTCGGAATGGTTTGCAGATGAGGTGACGATGGATGAATCAGAGACCATCTACAAATTCATGTGGGGAAAAACGGATAATGAAGCCCGGATTATTCACAAAAAACCACAATCAAGCATCCGATACAGGTGGCTTGATGAGGAAAATGAAGAACTTTATTTCGAATTTTTACTACGTAAACTTGACCTGTCGGGTGCTATGACTCTTGAAATAACTGATTTTGCCGAGCCGGATGAGAAAGGTGATGCCATAGCGCTATGGGAATTTCAGGTCGATGAAATGAAAAGAAGGCTCGGAATCTGACTTTCTCATACCGTGATATCTTTATCTTTCAATAAAAATTTAGCCGTTTTGAGTCGCCTTCGCTCCTCGATTTTCAATTCTCGCAACGGCAGAAGACGAGTTTACTCGGATTATGCTCGTATTGCTTAACGAAAACGTTCAATTACATTAGTCGTTTTCTCGCTATGGCAAAGTTCAAACAAGTTTAACTTTGCTCATTTAGCTTAACGAAAACGTTCTATTTAAGAAACCACAATTCGTTTGATTTTATTATCTTTGGATAAGATAGGATGCGCCTCGGAAATCTTTTGAGAGTAAACTCTCATAATTTCTCTTAGCTTTCACTATCTTTGTCATAAAATTAAAAGTTCAATTACATTAGATATTTTCCCGCTATGGCAAAGTTCAAGTATACTTAGATGTTTTCAAGTTCTATTGAAAACATTCAATCAGGTTTGCCTTTGCACATTTAGCTGAACGAAAATATTCTTTTTTGTCCATTTTTTAATGAGAAGATTTTTCCACATAAAGCGGCTGTACGGCTACATTCTTACAACATATATTCCGCTTCTTCTGATGACTTTTGCCATATGCCTCTTTTTGGTATTGATGCAATTCCTGTGGAAATATGTGGAGGATATGGTTGGCAAAGGGCTGGAGATAAGTGTGCTCGGTGAAATGTTTGTCTATGCAGCTCTCACGCTTGTCTATATAGCGTTGCCATTGGCGATCCTACTGGCTTCCCTGATGATGTTCGGGAACATGGGTGAGAGTCTGGAGTTGCTGGCTGTAAAAGCGGCCGGCGTCCCGTTGCTGACGGCTATGAAGCCGCTTACCATCCTGATTGTGGGTATTGCGGTCGGAGTTTTTTTTTATCAGAATAATGCTCTTCCGAAAATACAAACTAAATTTTATTCGCTGCTCATCTCCATCCGGCAGGCCTCACCCGAATTAGATATACCTGAAGAAGTTTTCTACAAAGATATTCCCGGCTATAATCTTTATGTGGGAAAGAAGGACCAGAAAACAGGGATGCTGCATAATGTATTGATCTACGACATTGCAAGCGGCTTCAATAATATGGCCGTGATTATCTGCGATTCGGCTGAGATGAGTACGACAGACGATAAGAAGATGCTTATCTTCACCATGTACAGTGGGCAACAGTTTCAGAACTTTCAACAGGGCAATGGTTCCTCTTCGCGATATAACGAGGACTTCGTTCCCTATGCACGGGAAAGTTTCGATACAAAGACGATGATGATTGCTTACGATGCCAACTTCAACCGTATGGGGGAAGAGGTGATTGAAGGCAGCGCCACCAGCAATTATGTATCCAAGAACTTAGCGGAACTGGGCGCCTCCATCGATTCCATGTCCCTGATCTTGGATAGTGTGAACCGGGTGGACAGGAAAACGATGAAGAACCATTCCTATCTCTCTTTCAGGAATGGATACCCTGCGGGGAAGAAAGACTCCCTGATCGCTGCCGCACGACTTGCCCCCGTAGACGTGCCCCGTCCCGATACCCTGGTGCTGACAAAAGCACTGAACGAGCAATCCGCTATTTTGCAAAGTGCCTATATGAAAGCGGATAATAACAGCAATGAGTTTCTCTTCAGGTCGCTCAATAAAACTACCACGCAGCGTACCATTAACCGGCACTGGGTGGAATGGCACCGCAAATTTACCATTCCTTTCACCTGTCTGATATTCTTTTTTATCGGAGCTCCGTTGGGTTCCATTGTAAGAAAAGGAGGATTGGGCACACCCATCGTGATATCGGTTATTCTGTTCATCATCTACTATATCGTCGAAAATGTGGGTTATAAAATGACCCGCGACGGTGTGTGGGCACACTGGTTCGGTATGTGGTTCAGCTCGTTCGTTTTGCTGCCTATAGGGATTTTCCTGACTTACAAGGCGGTGAATGATTCGGTAATCATGAATGCCGATACCTACGTCAACCTTTTCAAAAGACTCTTTTTCATTCGTGATAAGAGAAAATATCCGGTAAAAAGTGTGATCATTGAAAAACCGGATTATGAAAAAATATCGCAATCACTGTCTGATTTGTCACAGAGGATCGACCGGTTTCTGGACAGATATGGTCGTCTCTCATATAAAGACTACTGGACTGACACCAATTATAACAAGGAATTACGTTCTCTCAGAAGTTCATTGGAGATAATACTCAACAGCCTGTCCAATTCCCGTAAACTGGAAGTATTGGCAAAGGCGGAAGAGTTTCCTGTAATATTCAATATAGTGAGGATTTTCAATACCGGTTCAATACCGGCTAAAATCTGTATGTACCTTTTCCCTGTAGGAATTATTCTCAGATTCCTCTCTATCCCCCTTGAGTGGACAATCAGGAAAGACCTGAGGAATATTCAAAGGTTGAACGGAGAGATGATAAATATTTTACACGGCATTCATGAGCCTGAAACTATAGCTTTAGCATAAAAACAATCCATATACAAATGCAAGAAGAAATTCAATTACATACTATTGAAGAAGCCATCGAAGAGATTCGGAAAGGCAACTTTATCATAGTGGTCGATGATGAAGACCGCGAAAATGAGGGCGATCTTATTATTGCGGCAGAACATATCACTCCCGAAAAGATCAATTTTCTGGAAACTCATGCGCGGGGACTCATCTGTGCCCCCATCACCAAAGAACGGGCCGAAGAATTGGACCTGCCGATGATGGTTTCACACAATACATCGATACATTCCACTCCCTTTACTGTCTCTATCGATCTGCTTACACACGGATGCACTACCGGTATCTCGGCTTATGACAGGGCACAAACCATCCTGGCACTGACCCGTAAAGAGACGGCACCGGAAGATTTTGGCCGTCCGGGACATATCTTTCCCCTTCGTGCGCAAACCAAAGGGGTACTGCGTCGCGCAGGACATACCGAGGCAACGATCGACTTTGCCCGTCTGGCAGGACTCTACCCGGCCGGCGCCCTGGCCGAGATCAAGAATGAAGACGGCTCCATGGCCCGTCTCCCCGAATTGATGGAAATGTCCCGGAAATTCAATCTGAAGATCGTCTCAGTGGCCGATCTGATAAAATACAGACTCCGGACGGAATCGTTGATTGAAAGAGGTGAAGCTGTGCAACTCCCTACGGAATATGGTGAATTCACGATGATACCGTTTCTGCAGAAAGCTACCGGTCAGGAGCATGTAGCTCTGATCAAAGGGGAATGGCACGACGATGAACCGGTGCTGGTACGTGTCCACTCCTCCTGTATGACGGGAGATATTTTCGGGTCAATGCGTTGCGAATGCGGGGAACAGCTCCACAAGGCGCTGCAACTCATCGAAAAGGAAGGAAAAGGAGTGCTTGTCTATCTGAATCAGGAAGGGCGCGGGATCGGACTGATGGCAAAGGCAGCTGCCTACAAGCTTCAGGAGCAGGGGCTCGATACCGTGGATGCCAACCTTCACCTCGGTTACCAGGCCGATGAACGGGATTATGGCGTAGGCGCGCAGATCCTACGCAGTCTGGAAGTGAGAAAGATGCGCCTGATGACCAATAACCCTACCAAACGTGTCGGTCTTGAATCCTACGGACTGGAAGTAGTGGAGAATGTGCCGCTCGAAATCTCCCCCAACCAATACAACCATTTTTATATGGAAACCAAGAAAAAGAGAATGGGGCATGTGTTGAGGAGCATAAAATAGATGTGTTGATGTGCCAATGAATGTGATCAAGTGGTTAAATGGAAAGGTGATTGGGATATTCGAATTTGATCGATCTTCTTTATTCTTCAAATCAACTAATCAGTAAATCGTTAAATCTGTTAATCAATTATGAGTTCTTTGCTCTAAATAAATGATCTTATGAACATTTTGTACCTTCTAATCGGTTTTTTTGTAGGGGGAGTCCTGGGATGGATTATCGCCTCATTACTGAACAGGTCGAAATCGGTTTCAAAAAGTGAATTTGATGCGCTGACCGGCAGATACAACATTTTAAATACCGAATTAGCCTTGTCGAAAGAGAAAATAACCGGCATGGAGGAAGATGAGGCATCATTAAAAAGTGACATAAAGGAACAGGAGGAAACAATTGGCCGGTTACAGAGAGAACTACTGGAGGCGGAACGTGGTAGTGCCACGCTGTCGGCCAATCTGAATGCTGCACAGGAGACTATCCGAAATTACCAGGAAGAGGTAGAACAGATCAGGCACGAACTGAAAACAAAAAACGAAGAATGGAATGAAATAAACAAGTCGCTGGCTCAGTTCACGGCAGAAAACAAATCGTTACTCGAAAAACTGGAAAACCAGAAGGTAGAAATAGTCGAATTACGGAAACAGTTCAATCTGGAGTTCGAGAATATTGCCTCGAAAATCTTAGACGAGAAATCCGAGAAATTTACCCATCTCAACAGGGATAATCTGGATGCTATTCTGAAGCCGTTCGGAGAGAATATCGAGTCGTTCCGCAAAAAAGTGGAAGAGGTCTATATCAACGAGTCAAAAGAACGTTTCTCACTTGGACAGGAGGTGAAGAACCTGCGTGAATTGAACGACCGGCTCAGTACCGAAGCCAATAACCTGACCAGAGCTTTGAAAGGGAGCTCAAAGACACAGGGCGACTGGGGTGAGATGATTCTGGAGAATATTCTTGAACGTTCGGGATTGGTGAAAGGTCGGGAATATTTTGTGCAGGAATCGCTGAGAGATACCGACGGTAACGCTTTCACCGGAGAAAGCGGCTCACGAATGAAGCCCGATGTAATCATCGCCTATCCTGACAACCGGAAAGTGATTATCGACTCGAAAGTATCGCTTACGGCCTATGCCAATTATGTAGGTGCAGACGATCCGGTAGAGCAGAAAAGATATATCGGCGAACATCTTCGCTCCGTACGTAAGCATATCGACGAACTGAGCCGGAAAAGTTATCAGGATTATGCCGATACACTCGATTTCGTGATGTTGTTTATCCCTAATGAACCGGCATATAGCCTGGCATTACAATATGATGAAAACTTGTGGCAGTACGCCTACGAGAAAAAAATACTGTTCATCAGCCCGACCAATCTGATCGCTGCTTTAAAGTTGATAGTGGATCTGTGGAAACGGGAATACCAGAATCGGAATGCGATGGACATTGCCGAGCGCGGAGCTGCGCTATACGACAAATTTGTCAATTTTGTGGATTCACTCACCGATATAGAAACCCATTTGAACAGGGCCAAACGGAGCTATGAGAGTGCTTACAGCCAGTTGAAATCGGGTAGGGGAAACCTGATCGGCCAGGCCGAAAAGCTGCGTGAACTGGGGGTGAAAACTAAGAAATCACTACCCCAGTCATTGCTCGACGAGGTTACCGATGAAGAGTAATCTGACTCAATTAAAAAAGAAAAAGATATGTACGGAAAAATGCAACAACACCTGCATGACGAATTGAAGTCGATTGAAGAGGCAGGTCTTTACAAAAAGGAACGGATCATTGTTTCGCCGCAAAAGGCTGAAATAAAAGTACAAACGGGACAGCAAGTACTCAACTTCTGTGCCAATAACTACCTGGGATTGTCCGATCATCCAAGGCTGATCGATGCGGCAAAACGGGCACTGGATGAAAGGGGCTACGGCATGTCGTCCGTACGTTTCATCTGTGGTACCCAGGATTATCATAAAGAACTGGAGGCGACCATCAGCCGCTTCTTCAAAACCGAAGATACGATTCTTTATGCCGCCTGTTTTGATGCCAACGGTGGTCTGTTCGAGCCGCTTTTTACCAATGAGGATGCTATCATCTCCGATGCGTTGAACCATGCATCCATTATCGACGGGGTGCGCCTTTGTAAAGCGCAACGCTACCGTTATGCCAACGCCGATATGGCTGATCTGGAAGAAAAGCTGAAAGAGGCACAGGCACAACGCTTCCGCATTATTGTTACCGACGGTGTCTTTTCAATGGATGGCAACGTAGCACCACTCGACAAGATTATGGAACTGGCAGAGAAATACGATGCACTGGTAATGGTGGATGAAAGCCACTCGGCCGGTGTGGTAGGCCAAACCGGAAAAGGTGTGACCGAATTATACAATGTGATGGGTAATGTGGATATAATGACCGGCACATTAGGCAAAGCCTTTGGAGGTGCCATCGGCGGATTTACTACCGGCCGCAGGGAGATCATCGATATGCTGCGCCAACGGTCACGACCCTACCTCTTTTCCAACTCCATCCCCCCTATGGTGGCGGCATCAGGCGTAGAAGCATTCAATATGTTGCAGGAATCCAATCACCTGCAGGATAAGCTGCACGAGAATGTAGATTACTTTGTGGCTAAGATGAAGGAAGCCAATTTCGATATCAAACCCACTCAGTCGGCTATCTGTGCCGTCATGCTCTACGATGCGAAACTGTCGCAGGATTTTGCGGCAGAGTTGCTCGACGAAGGTATCTATGTGACCGGATTCTACTATCCCGTCGTGCCGAAAGGCGAGGCGCGCATCCGTGTACAACTCTCTGCCGGCCATGAACGTGCACATCTCGACAAGGCAATTGCTGCGTTTATCAAAGTCGGGAAAAAGCTAAAAGTTATTTCTTAATGTGGCAATATGCTAATGAGCTAATCAGTAAATCAATAAATCATCAAATCAGTCAAATGAAAGCATTGGTAAAATTACGTCCTGAAAAAGGTATTTGGATGGAAGAAGTACCCGTTCCGTCGATCGGTGTGAACGATGTACTTATCAAGATTAAAAAGACATCCATATGTGGTACCGACCTCCACATTTATAAATGGGACGACTGGTCACAGAAAACTATTAAAACGCCTATGACCATCGGGCACGAGTATGTCGGTGAGATCGTGGATATAGGCAGCGGCGTACAAAACCTGAAGGTGGGCGACCGTGTTACCGGCGAAGGGCATATTGCCTGTGGACACTGCCGTAACTGCCGCCGTGGTAAACTGCATGTCTGTGAGAATACCATCGGGGTGGGGGTAAACCGTGACGGCGCTTTTGCCGAATACCTCTCCCTGCCGGCCGCCAACGTGGTGAAGCTCGATCCCCGGATACCTGATGAGATTGCCTCTATCATGGATCCGTTCGGCAATGCTACTCATACCGCTCTCTCTTTTCCATTGATCGCCGAAGATGTGCTGATCACCGGTGCGGGACTGATAGGCAGCATGGCTACTGCAATCTGCCGTTTTGCCGGCGCCCGCTATATCGTGGTGAGCGACTTGAGCGAATACAGGTTGGATATAGCCAGGAAAATGGGAGCTACGCTTACGGTAAATGTCTCAAAAGGAGAAACAATAGCACAGGCAGTAGAGAAACTGGGAATGCGCGGTTTCGATGTGGGACTGGAAATGTCCGGTTCACCTGCCGGATTCCGGGAGATGATAGCCAATATGTACAACGGTTCCAAGATATCACTGCTGGGTATTTTGCCCAATAATACGATGGTGGATTGGAACGAGATTATCTTCAAGGCGCTTACCCTGAAAGGGATCTACGGCCGTGAAATGTGGGAGACATGGTACCAGATGGAACAGATGATCATCTCGGGATTGGATCTGAGCCCCATGATCACTCACCGTTTCAGTATCGATGATTTCCAGAAGGGATTTGATGTGATGGAGGAAGGCCAGTGTGGTAAAGTGATCCTAAACTGGGAATAATAATCAGGATTTGAAAAACCTGACAGCTTTATCGAACTTATCAAACGCCTTATCAAACAGGTTTAACTGCTTTAATAAAGGGAGTTCCTTTTCGGAGCTCTCTTTTTTTTCTTCTTCCGGCTCAGGAAGTACCTTGTAATCATCAATCAGTCCGATATTCTTTATAGCCCATTGGTTGGCTGCCGTCACCTCCTCAAGCAACAATTTCATCTGATCGGCTGCAATCTTCATCAATCCGCTTTGCAATGCAGCTTTTCTCACCTGTTCTTTCGCCAGGGTCTGAATCTGTTGCAGGTCTTTTCTCCCGATCACATTGAACAGATCATCCTCAAAATAATAATAGTTGAAATCACAGTCAACAGAAAGGATTTCCGGTTTGGGAAAATCCTGCAGCCGGATCTCCTTGTGTTCTTCATCTACCTCCCATACGCATTTATTTATATCATAACCGATCAGCACTTGTGCACGCACAATAACCAATGCTTTTTTTGTGGAAGGAATGAACTTAAGCAGTTTTTTTGTGTTTTCATAATTATATATCTCGTTGAGTTGTCCTTCGGCCACTACGATCTTGAAAACCCGTTTTATGCCCTCGACAACCGTATGAGAGGCGGCGACGGTACCCGATTGGGTTTTCCGTATATTCCATAGCTGAAACAGGAGCCAGGCAATGACAATTCCTGTAAGCAACCCGAAGACCAGAATACCCGATATATTCCCGGTCCCCGCATAAGTGGGCCTGAAGAATGTCCGGTAAAGAAATCCGGCAATCAATAACAAAAGAATAGCCGCAGTGATTATGCCGATTCTCTTTACGATCTTTTTCGTCATAAGCAGAATATTTTTGATAGAACACAAAAATAGGAATAAAGATTTGATAAATATGAATTATCAAGTCGGAATACACAAAAATATATTATGTCAAAAATTATAATTACTTTTGTGCCTTGAAAAAAATGTTACAGCGCTACCTATAAGCCAAAACTATATGAAGCAACTTGTTATCTTACGTCATGGCAAAGCCGAACAGGATACAATGGCCAAAGATGATTACGATCGGGTCCTTACCGATCGTGGTAATAAAAACGCCTCCGACATGGGAGGATTTATTTTAAAAAAATGGGGAGTACCCGACCTGATCCTCTCTTCATCCGCAAGACGGGCACATGATACTGCCATACTGGCCGCACAAAGCCTTGGTTATCCGCAGGAAGAGATCAGAACCGACCAGAATCTCTATTTCGCCCCTTCCCGCTGGATACTGAATGTAATTTCAAAATTGCCTGACGAGGTGAATCGTTGCCTCTACGTGGGGCACAATCCCGGAGTGACGGAACTGATCAACGACCTGGGTGTACGCCTCGATAATCTCCCTACCGCGTCGGCGATATGCTTCGAATTTCATATCGGCTCCTGGGCAGAGATCTCGACCGAGAGAGCAGCTTTTCACTGGCTGAAACTGGCGAAAGAATTATGATCAGTAATTACTGAACAGTAGCCAGGCAACCAGCAGGGTCAGTATGATATTAAAACCTTGCGCCGTGAGGAACGACCAGATATATCTGGCATTTTCTTTCCTGAAGATATAACGGAAATCGGTCTCTAATCCGATGCATACGAAAGCCAAAGAGAAAAGTAGTCCACGTGCACCTCTGTTTGCCACGCGCGACAATTCTTTACCGGTTTCGGCATCGAAGGCAAAGCTAAAGATCAACGAAGCGATCAAAAAGCCAAGAACAAATTTCGGGAACCGTTCCCAGAGCACACTGCCCGAAGGACGGATATCGCTGTTGGTACCCTTGTAAGACCAATAGATGGAGATAATGAACGCAGCGACTCCCAGCAACACATTCTGTGCCGATTTGATGATCACACTGTATTGTTCGGCCGTCTCTCCGATAAATTTTCCGGAAGCAACCACGGCGGCCGTCGTATCGATGGTACCCCCCAGCCAGGCACCGGCAACCTCCTCGCTCAATCCCATCCATTTTGCCAGATAGGGCAGGAGATACATCATGGGAATAGCTACAATAAGTACCAGTGATATCACAAATGAAAGCTTCTTGGGATCACCTTTAATCGCACCACTCGTGGCGATGGCTGCCGAAACCCCACAGATAGATACCGAACTCGATAACAACATCGACATCTCCTTGTCTATCCTGAATGCCCTGGTGGATATCCAAAAGCTGAAATACCAGACGGAGAACACTACAATGATGCCCTGTATCATCCCCAACGCACCGGCACGCATAATCTCATTGAAAAGGATGGAACTACCCAGGATTACTAACCCTGCCTTGATATAGTATTCACTCTTGACTGCCGGGGCCAGCCATTTCGGTAAACCAACCGTATTGCGTATGAGCAACCCAATGAGTACGGCAAAAAAGACCGACTCCAGGCCGATCGTCTTAATCGGACTGAGACCGGCAATATATTCTGCCAACCAGGCAAGTGCGTAGACAACCACAAACGAGAGGATAAATCCTCCCTTATCTTTATTTCCCATAAAGAGATAACCCAGATAAGCCAATACGGCTATCACCAGCGACATCTGCACATAATTCTTCATTACCGACGGTAAAAGGATTACCAGTACAAGGATAACTCCTCCGATGAGTGTGGAGACCCAATCTTCACTTTTTAATGTTTTTAGCATGATCAAATGGAGCGTTTTCGTTATAAATTTCTTATATAACTATGGATTTGCAGACAAAATTATAAATAATTTACAAATAATAAAGACAAACAGTCATTTTCTTTCCTTCCGATTTACGGCTTGATCGCCTCAAAGCCACTGTTGGTCGATAAAATAGGAGAGTTCATCTATTTCTTTTGTGGAAACCTGACGACTATGCTATTTTTGTTGCGAATTCAAATATACAATTTGAATTTAAAAAATGGAGGTTGATATAATTCTTCTTTCCGGATGAATCGGTTAAGTGAATGTTAGAAAAGAATATTTTTATCATATGAAAAAGATTTGTTTTTTGGTGATGGCTGTTTTATTCCCTGCTTTCTCATGTATGCTGCAGGCACAGACAAACAGTTCCATATCGGGAAAGTTGATAGAGAAAGAAACGGAAGAGCCGGTGCCGATGGCCAATATACGTGTACTCCAGCAGGCAGACAGCAGTTTTGTTACCGGGAAAGCTTCCGATGATAAGGGGCTGTTTACAATACCGGTAAAAAACGGATCTTATATTCTACATATTTCTTACATCGGCTATAACGACATATTTCGGAATGTAGAGGTGACCTCATCCAATCCGAATGTGAAATTGGGTAATATAGCGATGGAAAACGACAATATCTTACTGTCGGAGACTGTGGTCACTGCCAAAGCACCGGAAATTGCAGTACGGGGAGATACGCTGGAATATAATGCCGACTCTTATAAAGTAACGGAGAGCGCAGTGGTGGAAGACCTGCTGAAGAAAATGCCCGGTGTGGAGATCAGTAGTGAAGGAAAGATTACTGTAAATGGAAAGGAGATCACCAAGATACTGGTCGATGGAGAGGAATTCTTCAGCAACGACCCAAAAGTAGCTTCTAAAAATCTCCCGGCTAAGATGGTGGAGAAGCTGCAGGTGCTTGAGAGAAAAACAGAGATGGCACAGATGACCGGGTTCGACGACGGTGAAGAAGAGAATGTGATCAACCTGCTGGTGCGTCCCGGCATGAAGGAAGGTCTGTTTGGTAATGCCTTCGCAGGATATGGAAGCAAAGACCGCTATGAAGCCAATGGTATGGTTAATTACATGAAGGATAAAGATCAGTATACCTTTCTTGGAGGTATTAATAATACCAATAATGCCGGATTTTCCGATCTGGCAGGAGCCATGTTCGGCAGTATGGGCGGCCGGGGAGGCAGAGGCCGGATGTTTGGGGCAAGAGACGGTATATCCACCTCATTGAATATGGGGGGTAATTTCAGTACCCAACTCTCTTCCAGATTCAAGATCGGAGGTAATGTGCGATACGGATCTACTGATACCGATGTACAGTCGGATGTGTTCACCCAAAATATCCTCAGTGCAGGAAACACCCTGGAAAATGAAAGCAACCGGTCAAATAACAGGAGCCGGAATTTTAATATGGACCTCAGGATGGAATGGAATCCTGATGATGCCACCACCATTATTTTCCGGCCGAATGTGGCGTTCTATAACAACAATCGCGACGAAACAGGGGATTTCCATACCCGGAATGAACTGTCGGGTGATACCATCAATTATGGTAATTCCGAATATTTTTCAGAAGGGAATGGAAAAGATTATGGAGGAAATCTGGATATAAGCCGTCAGTTGGGAAAAGAGGGACGGATATTGAGCGCCCAGTTACGTGCCAATAGAGGCGAATCAGAAAATACCGGTACCAGCGTCTCAGGCACCTTTTATAACGGAACCCGCCCCGATGATCTTATCGACCAGCGCTTCACGAACACAAGCGACAACACCTCCTGGCGGGTTTACCTCTCTTATGTGGAACCGATAGGCAGAAATAACTTCCTGCAGCTGGCATATGAATACAGTCAGAATGTATCGGAATCAGATAAGGATACGCGCACCCAGGATGAGTTTGGAGAATATACCGTACTCGATTCAACCTACAGCAAACGGCTTGAAAATAATTTCGTGAATCAGGAGATTGAGCTGAATTTCAGGTCGGTAAGAGAGAATTACGACTATATGTTCGGTGTCTCAATGGAACCGTCCAGTTCCCGCAGTAAAACATTTATCGGAACAGACATGATACACGACACCAAACAGGATGTACTCAATTTTGCTCCCATGGCACAGCTCAATTATCGCTGGAGCCGTACGCACAATCTCCGTCTGCGGTACTGGGGACGCACTGAGCAACCATCGGTAACACAGCTCTCACCTGTGATTGATGTTTCCGACCCGCTGAATATCCGCTATGGTAATCCCGATCTCAAGCCTTCCTTCCAACACCGGTTCAATGTACGTTACCAACGTTCGAATCCGGAAAAGGCCAGCTCCTTGTCGGCTTACCTGAATGGAGCATACATGACGAATGATATAGTGTCGGCAACTATCACCGATGTGACCACAGGGCGTAAGGAAGCCACTTACCGTAACGTATCGGGAAACTGGAATACCGATGCACGCGTGATCTTCAATGTGCCGTTGAAAAACATCAAGTTCTCCATTTTCTCGATGTCATTCGCAAGATATAACCAGGGATACGGATACTCTAAATCGATTTCCGGAGAGGATGCACCAAAAGAGTTTACCGACGAAGATAAGAATACGAACAGACAGATATCATTGATGGAAGCACTTGGGTTGAACTACCGTTCTGACCAGTTCGACTTCTCTATCCGCGGTAATGTCAATTTCAACAATGTTACCAACAGTCTCGAAGGACAGATCGACCAGCAATATCTGAACTATGGCGGAAGCGCTACCACTGCGATTTATCTGCCGTGGGATCTGACATTGGAAAGCGATATCAATTACTCCACCAACTCAGGTTATGCCGACGGTTTTGAGCAAAACGAATGGCTGTGGAACGCTTCTTTACAGAAGACGTTGTTTAAACAAAAGAACGGCACCATCCGTTTTAAAATATATGATATCCTGCAACAACGCAGTAATATCAACAGAAGTGTGACATCCAACTATATACAAGACACGACCACTAATACGCTTACAAGTTATTTCATGGTGCATTTCGTGTATAGGTTCAATATATTTAAAGGCGGTGTCACACAAGAAGATATGATGCCTCAGAGAAGAGGCTTTGGAGGTCCTGGAAGAGGTCCAGGTCCCGGCGGACCGGGTGGTCCTATTTAATAGGATTTGAACTTTTTCGTTGAATCAAATGAGCAAAGGATAATTTTGCTTCTGCTGAGAATTGAAAACGACTAAGGTAAGTCTAATGAAACTGAACGGCTATTAATTGCAGGATAATGGATGAACTGTTAAAGTCAAAACAAAGAGGAGCATGGAACAATGTGCTTATGCACATATTACTGTGGGGGGTGATTTTCATTCTCCCCTACTTTTTTATGGATTCCGAACGTATATTTTACTGGCAGTCCTTCATGCGGTCGCTCCCTGAGTTACTGGGATTCATGCTGGTATTTTACCTCAACTATTTCCTGCTGATCGATAAGCTCTTATACAAAGGGAAAACCAAGCAGTTTATCTTTTATAACCTGCTGCTTATTGTAGCAGTAGCGTTCCTGATGCATTACGGACGGGACCTGATTGAAAACCTTATACCGGAACTGAGGCCGCGGAGGCGCATGAAACGGGGTGGGGGTAGAGGTTGGAGTAACAATATGCAGCTCCTGTTGCTGGTAAGAAACTCTACGTGGTTGTTTTTGATGGCCGGATTGAGTGTAGCGTTGAAGATGACCGTTCGTTGGTTTGAAGTGGACAACGAGCGGAAAGAATTGGAGAAAGCAAAGTCGGATGCGGAGCTGCAAAACCTCAAGAACCAGATCAATCCCCATTTCCTGCTGAATACACTGAACAATATTTATGCGCTGATAGAATTCGATCCTCCTAAGGCACAACAAGCTGTGGTGGATTTGAGTAAGATGTTGCGCCACCTGCTTTACGAAAATAACCAGACTTTCGTCCCCCTTCGCCAGGAAGCCACATTTATGCGTAATTACATTGAGCTGATGCGGATACGTCTGCCTGACAATGTGAAACTGACAACTGATTTTTCTTATTCCGAATCCGGAAATACGCTTATTTCTCCCTTAATTTTTATATCTTTGATTGAAAATGCATTCAAGCATGGTATCAGCGGGGAAAAGCCCTCGTTTATCAATATCTCGCTCAGAGAGTATCCCGATGGAAAAGTGGAGTTTGTCTCCCGGAACAGTTACTTCCCGAAATCGGAATCCGATAAGAGTGGGAGCGGTATCGGGCTCGAACTGGTGAAGAAAAAACTGGAGCTGCTTTATCCCGACAATTATCAATGGAAGACCTCTATTGAAGACGATGTTTATACAACCATGCTTTTGATCGATACAAAAAAACAGTCGAATGATACTCAATTGTTGGATCGTGGATGATGAACCATTGGCGCTATCGCTTCTGGAGTCGTATGTACAGAAAACCTCTTTCCTGAAACTGACGGGCAAATACAGCAATGCGTTATCGGCCATGAAGCATCTGGCGGATGAGAAGGTAGACCTGCTCTTCCTTGATATTCAGATGCCGGAAGTGAATGGGATGGAGTTTGCCCGCCTTATCGGTGACCATACCAGGATCATTTTTACTACCGCTTTTAGTGAGTATGCCCTGGAAGGATATAAGGTAAGTGCGCTCGATTATCTTCTGAAGCCCTTTTCTTTTGCTGATTTCCTTACTGCTGCCAAAAAGGCACTGAACTGGTTCGAAATGACCGATAAGAAGCCGGCTACCGAAGCGGTACAGGAGAATTCGGGTATCTTTGTGAAATCAGATTACAAACTCCTGCATGTGCTGTTTGACGATATTCTCTATATCGAAGGACTGAAGGATTATGTGAAAATATATACAGAAAGTCACCCAAAGCCGATTTTGTCGCTGATAAGCCTTAAAGCGTTGGAAGAAGACCTTCCGTCAGATCGCTTTTTGCGTGTCCACCGCTCTTATATCATCCACAAGAACAAGATTTCAAGTATCAATAAAAGGCGTATTATCATCGGTGAAAAACAGATCCCGATGGGGGACACCTATCGCAAACAATTTATGTCGATAATAGGGCAGTAGAATTTTATAGAGCAATCGGGTATTCGACAGACCAATAAAAATGGCTGAATGGCATAAAAAGAGAGCAAACCAATAAGTGATTCGCTCTCTTTTATTTTGATCCTTAACGCTGATCCGGATATTCAATCGACACTTTACATATCAATATTCAAATACCTTGTTTTCAGCATTATGAAATATTCAATGGTTCCCTATGAAAGATATGCAGTGAGCATCCAGACAGTTTTTTCCTGTTCCGAGATATAGTCGCTCATCAACGCCACGGTACCTTCGTCATTTCCTTCCGAAGCAGTTTCCAATACTTCGCGTTCCAAAGCGATCAGCACTTTCAGTGAGTCGAGGATCTCTTTTACGATCTCCTTTGAGTTGGATACCACACCGGTTTCTTTGATGACCGATACTTTCAGGTATTCACTGAAGTTATGAGCCGGCACGCCGCTCAACATCAGGATGCGTTCTGCTACTTCATCCACCTTTTCAGCCGTGTCATCGTAATACTCTTCGTATTTTTCGTGTGCACCGAAAAATTCAACGCCTTTCACGTTCCAGTGGTATCCACGAAGGTTGGTGTAGTAAACCTGCAGGCTGGCCAGTAATTTCTGTAAGCCATCCACTGTCTTTTCTGTACTCTTCGGATCTAATCCTAAATAATCTAATGTCTTCATATTCGTTTCTTTTTATAGTCTTTGTAAATATGTCTGATGCAAATTTACTAAATATTATCATGGTCGACAACCTTTTTCAGCATTATCTGGAATAAATAATATCTATTCCGCATCCCCCTTTGTTTTTCACTTTCCCTCTTCCCTTTTCCCTTTTCCCTTTTCATTTTTCACTTTCCCGCTACCCCCTCTTCCTGTAACTGGCGATCGCCCATCCGTTCAGGATAATTGCGAAAAGGGTGATCTTCAGCAACTGCCCCGATATGTCGGCCAGGGTGCTGCCGTTGAGATAGAGCATACGCGGGCTGGCGGTGAGGTAGGTGAACGGATTGACGGCGGCAATCGCCTGTGCCCATGCGGGCATACTCGATACCGGCGTGAACAGGCCGCTCAGCAGGATGAAGACCAGGATATGAAGAACATCACCAGGAAGCTGGCCTGCTGCATCGCTTCGGAGTAGTTGGAGATGATGAATACGATTCCGGCGAACAGCACTGCGAAGAAGTTGCCTGACGGCCAGAGCCCGTATCATCACGGGGCTTTCCCCCCTGCATAAAATCATTAAACGAGGACATCCGGGCAATGAAAACGTATACAGGGCGTTGATAGGCAAAGCTTGTCGCGAAGCGGTAGAAGGCGCTTATCCCGATTTACACGTCAATTACGGCAAAATTCAGATTTCCGCGGGTAGGCTTCAATTACCCACAGATATCCATCTTCATCTTGATCCTCTTTCCCACACGGCCACTTTCAGTTGGAACACACAACTTGTATATCCTTTCCTACCGGGAAGCGCTAATGATAGAATAAATATTGTTTGTTTCGATACCGTTCACCCCGCAGAAGTGAAAACATCTCCGGAATATATCCGTGCCGTAGGCAAGGCAGTTGTGACGCTTGACGAAATGTGGCATCCGGCCACGACCCATTTCTGGATCTACTTCACTTCGCACGACCTACAGGACATTTCCAATAGTGTTTACATTCAACCGGAATAGGCTGAGTGCAGCTCTTAGGGCTAAATCTGACTGATTCGGGTTTCAATATACGCTTGAATGGTTTTTTGCACCTGATTTCGGGCTGATTTGTGTTTTATTATTAGTTGCACATGTAACGGGCGTGTTAACGTAAAATAACGAAATCTTTCTAAGGATTGATTAAATAAAGACTATTTTTACGACAATATATAGAGGCTTATAATCAATACGTATAAATGCGCTTTAAATTGATTTTAATTATCGATAGAAACACAAAAGGCGAGCGGATACCTTTGAATTACCAATATGCCGCATCGTCTTTGATATACAGGATACTTTCCAATTCAGGGAGTGAGTTTTCGTCATGGTTGCACGAAAATGGATTTCAGGACGATCAAAGGCGTTTCAAATTATTTACTTTTTCGAGACTGTTCATGCCGCGATATTCCATAGAGGGCGCGTATTTGAAAATACTCTCCGATACGGTGGAATGGTATATCTCCTTTTTACCGGATCGCAGCACGCAGGAATTTGTGCAGGGATTATTCAAGGAACAGCTTTTTGAATTAGGCGACCGTCGCGCGAACATTCGTTTCCGTGTACGGAGTGTGGAAATGTTGCCTCCGCCGGTGTTTACGGAAACCATGGCATTTGAAACATTGTCTCCGGCTTGTATTGTACGACAGGAAGACGATGGCTCGGAGAAATATATTGCACCCGACCATCCTGACGCCTCCGGGATAGTGAGGCTTAACCTCCTGAATAAATACAAAGCGTTTTATGGCCATGATTTTCCGGAGGAGCATTTTCCATTCTACCTCAGAGTGTTTACAAAACCACGTTCGAGCTTGATTGCCATCAAAGAAGGTACGCCCCAGGAGAGCAAAATCCGAGGCTTCATGTGCCGGTTTGAGCTGACTGCCCCCTTGGATTTGATGAAGATAATGTATGATACGGGCCTGGGAAGCAAAAACAGCCAGGGGTTTGGAATGAGTAAGGTGGTATGAGACTTGTAATCCTATGGTAATTGAATGTAAATTAGTATTTTAATCATAAAAACATGAGTTTAGAAACAGTATTGCAAATTGGCAAAGTTCTTCGAAATTCGGAAAACAGCCTGAAATATTTTAAATATGTAGAGCCATGTCCCAAAGATAAAGATGGTAATTGGCCTATTTGTATCACTATTCCTGTCAAAGAAGATTTTTCCTTTGATTGGGAAGGAATGAAAATAACGCCAGAGAATCAACGTGAAAAATTATATTATCTGCGTTATTCGACTTCTGACAATGATTCAAGTCCTAAGAAATATCTATTTGGCGATATTTGTTATGCAAGAAAAAGTGAAATTGATAAAACAGGAAAAATTAAAGGAATAAAAGATTTTGGAAATTTTACTTTTGAAAAAGGACAAGGAAATGCTTTTTTAAATGGTCAAAAAGCATATGAAGAAATAATTCGTGATTTTCTTGCTGACTTTATTATATCGAATGTATTGAGTGCTGTTGAAAAAAATAACATTGCTCATGTATTAAAATTCGTATTGGATAATTTTAAACAGAATAAAATCATTGGCTTACCTAAGAAGCTTAGTGGCTATTCTCAAATCATTGAGACTGCAATTATGCAGTTAAGAGAGAATGAAAAAAATAATGATTTAGCACAATTCCATGACAGATTTGGAAGTGAAATTGAAAAATTTAACAGACTTCTTTTATTTGCACCAGTGTTTGAAACTTACATAAATGACAAAGACATTATAAAAGCGTCTTTATCAAATTTAGATGATGTACAAGAATATTATTTAAAGGTCATAAAAAACAATAATCAGAATGTATTAAAAAAATTGTTGAGTCAAGGAGAATCTTTAGATTCATATTCTGATGAAACAAAAAAAAGGTTTTTGCAATTTGCCGATTTTTCTATTTTTATTCATTTTGAATATATAAAAGGCGATGAAAAGATTAGTTGGCATCAATTTGAAAAAGTTTTTGATGCTATTAAGGATAAATTAAATTCAGAAGTTACCAATTTAACGGCAAATGGATTGGTTCCAAGTAAAAACATCTATCGAACACTCTGTTCCGGAAATGAAAAAAACGATATTCAGTTCCCAGCTTTTGGAATTGACAATGGTTTTAAATCCTTTGCTTTTAAGAATAAAGAGCAATTTGAAGATTTTCTTTATACTGGAAGCATTCTGAATAAGTCTTTTCGACGATTAAAATATACAAATATCGATATGTTTGTTTATCCGGTAGCTTTTAAAGGAGAAGAAATTAGCGCAAAAGATTATGATGATTTCTTTTTTAATAAAAAGGATGAAACAAGAGTTAATAATGACCCCGTTTTTTTAATTTTATATAATGAGGGAACTAAACGTTTTAATAGATTCGATTTTGTTTTTGCCGATAGTGGAGGAAATACGACAAACGATTTAATTGAGATTTCTGGAATAGAAAAAAGTGCATTACGAACATTACAAAGCAGGATTGAAACAATAGCTAATGAAGTTGATATAGAGAGGAGAGCTGAATTAAATAATATAGCTGAATTTAATAAACTCCAAATAGAAGTTTCATTTCGTAATCTGCTCGGAAATACTCTTGTAGACAACAACGGTAGGATTATATTCAAAGCTAATTCAAAGTATCAATCTCATCTATTGAAAGTCCTACCTTTAATATATACCGCCAATTATTATAATGACGATCTAATATTGCCTTCATTTATTCAAACCTCGGAATATATTGTCAGAAATGTTGAAAAGAAAAAAATCGGGTATAATTATGCTGATTTGAAATATCATTTAAAATTCTTACTAAAAATACAAAACACTAAAAACGATAGATTTATGGAAATTACATCATCTGAAAGTTATCAAATCGGGTTCATGCTTGGGGAGATGGCAAAGAACCTGAGTTTGGAGATTAACTCTTTTGAAAAGAATTATGTGGGTAATCTTACCCGAAGAATTGGAACTTTGCCTGATTTCATCAAATTAAAAAATGAAATTGAGCAAAAACTGATTATGCACGATAAAGCAAGGTACACTTTTCAAACTTCGTATGACTTAGCTCAAAAAATAAAAGGGTTTAAATCGAGATATGATAAGGAAGAATGTGCTTTCGGTTTTATGGAAAGCTATTTTAGACCCATACCTAAAAAAGATATTACTACCTCCGCTGAAACGAATACTATTAATAATTAAAGACGTATAGCAATGGCAAATCAATTAAAAAAATCAGAGATTTTATTTTTATACGAAACTTCGTATAATATTCCGAACGGTGATCCTTTTACAGGAGAACAACGCTATGACGAGGAAACAAAAAAAATACTTGTGAGTGATGTCCGGATGAAAAGGTATATCCGAACTTATTTTGAAGACATTAAGAAACTTCCAATTTATGTAAGTGAAAAAACTGGAGCTGGAAAAACCGACTCAAAAGGTGTTCTTACATGGATTGCGCAAAATAGAAATATGAATAAACTAACTGATATTGGTGAACTTCTGAAGGAGCAAATAGACGTTCGTTTGTTTGGTGGTATTTCTACTTTAGATGATAAAGTGAAAATCAAAATTGATGGTAAAGATGTCGAGTTTATAAATGGGCATGTCCAATTTACTGGACCCGTTCAATTTGCTTTGCTGAATCCATCTTTGAATGAAGTAAACTTAAGAATGCATCAAAATACAACTCATTTCACCTCGAAAGCTGATAATACTCAAGGTTCAATTGGTACAACGACCTTGGTTCCTTATTCATTGATACAAGTACATGGTTGGTTTAATCCTAAAGTTGCTGAAAGGACAGGGATGACAGAAGATGATTTGAAATTAATGTATGAAGGACTTTGGTATGGAACAAGCGGAGACGGTAGCTCACATTCTCGCAGTAAAGTTGGACAAAATTCTGTGCTTCTCCTCGAAATAGAATACGCAAAAGACAATCAAAAAATTTATGGCGTTGAGCGGTTGATTGAATTAAAGCCTAAAGACGACAAAAAAGGGGAACAATTGCGGAGTATGGATGATTACGACTTGGATTTCTCAAAATTGATTACAATTGCAGCAACTGATAAAGTAGAGAAAATAAAATTCTACACGGAAATTATGTCGATTAAATCTAAATTAATAGGTAATCCTAAATTTGAAGCAATTGTGTTATGAAAGGCTTTCAACTTATCATAGAAGGTAATTGGGGGCATTTTAAAAAACCGGAAACGAATAACAATCCATTGTCTCACGATTTAATTACCAAAACGGCTCTGATTGGAATGATCGGAGCTGTATTGGGAATTGGACGCGAAGATATGAAAAGTAAATTTCCGCAATTATCGGATAATTTGCTTTATGGTGTACAATTGTTAAATCCCGTAAAAAAAATCTCATGGGGGTTTACCAGTAAAACAGCAATTAATCCAACGGCACCGGGTAGTCCAAAATATTTTGAGTTTCTGAGAGATCCAAAATTCTTAGTCTCCATTGCATTGTTTAAGGAAGAATCAAGAGACGACTTTGAATCTTTCAAAACAGCAATTAAAAATGGTACAGCGGAATATACACCTGTTTTAGGTTGGCATAACTGCCCTGCAAATTTGGAATGGAAGTCCGAGGGACTTTTTTCAGAGGAAAAGGACGGAGACTTTGAAACGACCGGTTTTGTATTAGCAGGAGAACATACACCTAAAAATTTAACTGGAAATTTCAGAATCGGTTTTGATAAAATGCCCACGTTCCAAAACGATGATTTTTGGAATATACCAGAGCGATATAGAAATGTAATTTATCCTGATTGTCCTAACTCAATTACGGTTAATGGGAAATATTACGAATATCATTTTAGCGATAAAATAGAAAAATGGTGTCTGATATAGAAAGACTCAAATCACATCCCGATAAGCTATTATTAAATCATATTCAAGGTGTAAGGGATAATGTGAAAAAGCTAACCAACTCCCACTTGGCGGAGTTGGTGGCTCTTTTGCACGACCTGGGTAAAATAAATCCTAATTTTCAGGATAAACTTGATCCGGAAAAGACAGTTAATGGATACAGCAATCACGCTTATCTGTCTGGTTATGCGTTTTTTTGTGCCTTCTGTTGTAATCGAAATAATTTTGAAGTTCTAAAGCAATTCCTTCAAATCGAAGATTTAACTCAAAACGATTTGATTGCCTTGGTTGTTATAATTGCTAAGCACCATGGTAATTTACCCGATTTTTGTCCTAAAGATTATACTGGAACTGGTGCGAGTATATTATCTAAAGACGAAACCTTTGCTTTATTTCGTTTTCTTAACCACGAACAAAATCTGCCTGTTTGTGAATTTATCAGGCATTTTTTACCAATTGAAGATTTTAGGCAATTACTTTTTAGCTCCGTAATGCAAAAAGGTTATTCAGAGCAATTGGTCTTTAGGGATGACAAGAATAAATTAGCTTTAGATTTCTTTCTTGATTTTCAGTTTGCTTTTGCGTGCGTATTGCAAGCAGACAAAGCTGATGCGGGAAAGATTGGAGGTTTTATTGATAAACAACAACAAGATGTAAGGTCTTTTTCGGAAAACTTCAGTTCTCAATTGAATTTATATTTGAATAAGTTGGATCAAAATTCTGAACTGAACAAACTAAGAACAAAAATTCGAGATAATGCGCTACAAAATATTTTTGTCGGTTTAAAGTCCGAAAAGCATGTTTTTGAACTTACAGCTCCAACAGGTTCCGGCAAAACTTTGATGATGCTTTCTTTGGCTTCTGAAATCATCAAAGAGAAAGGAGCAAAACGAATAATTTATGCTTTACCTTTTCTATCTATTACCGAACAAGTTGAAACCGAAGTTTTAAAGATATTTGGAGGCCAAGGGAATTTCATTCAAAGAATTGATTCAAAATCGGAAAATATCCAATTTGAAAACTTACAGAAAGAATTGGATGGAAATCCGACAAAAGAAAATATATTAGAAGCAAGCATTTTGGAATTTCAGGAAAATACATTTGCCTATCCATTTGTTATTACGACTTTTGTCCGTTTTTTCGAAACATTATTAAGTAATCGTAATGCAGAATTATTGAAGTTGCCGAATTTTTCAAATTGTATTTTCCTATTGGATGAAATACAGGCATTGCCACCAAGATTATATGGATTCTTCGTCGCATACTTAAGTCGGTTTTGCGAGAAATTTAATAGTTATGCTATTATATCAACGGCAACGCAACCCAATTTTGAATTACCAAAAGATAACCAAGAGGCTATAGAATTCTTTAAGGATTATTCTCGACCCTATCCGTTATTACCACTGAATTATTTTGATAGTGACTTATTCAATCGTTATCAGATAAATTATTTCAAAAATTCTATTGATTTGGAAACTTTGAAGGAATCAATTCTTGCAGAAAATCGTTCGGTTTTGGTTATTTTGAACACAATTGACGATACAAAGGAGTTGTATAAGCTTCTTCAGGATGAACTTGGCAATGAAGAATTATTGCTTTTAAATACTCATTTTACGCCCCGACATAGAAAGATAAAAATTTATATGGCTAAGCGACGATTACGAGAGGACAAAAAAATCATTGTCATTTCAACTCAACTTATAGAAGCCGGAGTAGATATAGATTTTCCTATTGTTTATAGAGATTTTACGACTGTAGCAAGTATTGTGCAATCAGCAGGTAGATGCAATAGAGATGGGAAACTTCAGGAATATGGAAAAGTAAAATTAATCAGATTGCAGAAAAATGGTCAAGAAAGAGTGAATCTTATTTTTAGGAATCGAAGAGACAAGGATATCTTAAAGCTAACTTATGGCGCATTGAAGGGAATTAATTATCAAGAAAAGGACTTATTAAGAGTGCAAAAGGCTTTTTTCGATTCAATCCAAAAAGATTTAGATTGGGGTAAACATTCACAATGTGGTCCAAAATTTGAATTTGACTTTATCAAGGATATTCAGGAATGTATGTATAATAAAATTGGCCAGTTTCGATTAATCGATAAACAATTATTTGGAGAGGAAAGGCAATATTATGTGGCTGAAAAAGATTCAGACGATTCATTTGAGAAGCTTTTGGCCTTAGATAATGGACTCATGACTCTTTTGAAAAATAATGCTGATGCTTCGATAATTAGGATACAGCGAAAAAAAATAGAAATGCAAATAAAGAAGATGTCACTAAATATTGTAAATGTGAGATTTACATCACATAACTTCGAACCGGTTTTAGGTAATGAGAAAAGCTATTATAATTTATATAAATTATCCAATAGCGCTTATTCCTTCGAATTGGGTGTTGATTTGAGAAATAGTTTTTGTATAATTTAATAGGTTTCACGTATGATGAATTGTTCTTGCAAACTTCAATAGTCTTATGCTTTGAGAGCGAATTATTATTCGAAGAAACGATAATTGCGTCTATGACTATCACCGGCACTCATTTCAATTATTATCAGGTTTGTAAACGAAAATTGTGGCTGTTTTCAAACGGGATCAGTATGGAGCATACCTCTGACTTGGTGTTTGACGGTAAATTAATCCACGAAAACAGTTATCCACAGCGGTCGGAACGATACGAAGAACTGGAAGTGGATGGGTGTAAAATCGATTTTTACGATGCCCGGAATAAGATCATCCATGAGATCAAACGTTCGGACAAAGTGGAACAAGCGCATGAATGGCAAGTGAAGTATTATATGTATGTGTTGGAACAAAACAGTGTTGAAGGGGTTACTGGACTGTTGGAGTATCCCACGCTTAGGCATACAGCTAAGGTGGTCATCACGGAGGAGGACAGAACGAAAATCAAGGCTATGAAGCAAGATATTCAGGGGATTATCAGGTCGGATGATTGTCCTCCTATAATTAATGCAAAGATCTGTAGAAATTGTAGTTATTATGAGTTTTGTTATGTAAGTGAAACGGAATCATGAAGAAAACATACTATCTCTTTAATCCGGGTCTGTTGGAACGAAAGGATAACACATTGAAATTTACTCCATACGAAGAGGATGGAAATGGCGAGATGTTTCATCCGGGACAACCTCGTTATCTTCCGGTGGAGGATATCGCTGAGTTTTATGTGTTCGGTTCCTTACAGGCCAAGAGCTCCCTTTTCAATTTTCTGGGACAGAAAGATATCGCCCTTCACTTCTTTGATTATTATGAAAATTATACCGGTTCGTTTATGCCGCGTGATAGTTTATTGTCCGGCAAGATGTTACTGGCACAGACATCGGCTTATCAGAATAAGAAAAAAAGAATGGAGATTGCCCGTAAATTTATAGAGGGCGCGGCTTTCAACATGATCAAGAATCTGAGGTATTACAATATACGCGGAAAGGATCTGGACGGGGTGATCGGGAAGATAGATGAATATAGCTCCCAGATAGTCCATTCAACAGTGGTTGACGAGTTGATGGGAATCGAGGGTAATATCCGGCAAACTTATTATGAAGGCTTCGATCTGATCATCAACGATTACAGCATGGAGGGAAGGAGTAAGCAGCCGCCCCGCAATGAGGTGAATGCGCTTATCTCCTTCGGAAATATGATGTGTTATAGTCAATGTCTGAGGGCGATACACCAGACGCAACTCAATCCTACGATCAGTTATCTTCATACTCCGGGAGAAAGGCGATATTCGCTCTCGTTGGATATTACGGAAATCTTCAAACCGATCCTGGTGGACAGGGTGATTTTTAAACTGTTAAATAAAAGGGAATTGCAGGAGAAGCACTTCGATCATAAACTGAACCGGTGCTTGCTAAATCCTTCTGGCAAAAAGATCTTTGTAAAAGCGTTTGAAGAAAGATTGACAGAGACTATCCAGCATCGTTCCCTGAAACGGAAAGTCAGTTACAGACATCTGATGAAGCTCGAATGTTACAAATTAAGTAAGCACCTGCTGGGTATGGAAGAGTATAAACCCTTTAAAATGTGGTGGTAGATGTATGTGATTCTGGTGTATGATATTGGCGAAAAGAGGGTAGGGAAGATGCTTAAACTTTGCCGGAAGTATTTAAGTTGGATTCAGAATTCCGTATTTGAAGGGGATATAACAGAAGTTAGGCTAAAAGAATTAATCTTGAGTGCGGAAAAGATAATGAAAAAAGAAGAGGATGATAGTTTGATTATTTTTTCCAGTCGTTCAGATAAATTTCTTGAGAAGCAAATTATTGGTAAAGAAAGAAGTAGTACCGATAATTTTTTATAGCTCATTGTCGATGGGACTGTTTATCTAATTGCTGAATAGCAAATTTAACCGAATGAGTTCTTTGACATATTGAAAATAAGGACATAAACTAAGTTGTCGATACCCCGGGATTTTTGTATCTTTGGCTATCGACAACTTTTTCAACAAGAATTCGATGATATTTTTCTGTTTAAATGCTGATATACAGCTTTATTTTTTGCCGTTTTTAACGGCCATTAATCGTACTAGGTAGAATTGAAATACTTTCTCGAAAGAGGCGATTTTATCAGAAGTGGCCATTAATCGTACTAGGTAGAATTGAAATTTTTATGCGGAAATAGATGAGAACGAAGAGGATAGTCCATTAATCGTACTAGGTAGAATTGAAATCAATGAATAAAGGTGCAAAAGCACATACGATAAATACCATTAATCGTACTAGGTAGAATTGAAATACGCTGAATCAAACACGATAAAGGTCGGGTGTGAATCCATTAATCGTACTAGGTAGAATTGAAATATAGCTTGGAAAGAAGTGGATGCGCTTATTGGAATGCCATTAATCGTACTAGGTAGAATTGAAATAAATCTATAACAAGGTGGATTGAAGAGGATGAGACCATTAATCGTACTAGGTAGAATTGAAATCTGTAAAAGAGATTGCAGACTTTTTTTGCAAGCACCATTAATCGTACTAGGTAGAATTGAAATTTACTAACGACAATAGCATAGCAAGTATCTTTATTGTCCATTAATCGTACTAGGTAGAATTGAAATAGAAGCTGAATTTTGAAAACGGCAAATGGGAGAATCCATTAATCGTACTAGGTAGAATTGAAATGTGATTTGGACGAAATCAACAGAATAATCAAAAGTGCCATTAATCGTACTAGGTAGAATTGAAAGGGATATGGATTGAAGATGTGCAAAAAAAAGCTGTCCCAAAACGAAGTTTACTTCGCTGAGACAGCCTCTTTTCCATAAGTTTCAGAACGGCTATTTCTTATCGGCTTTACTTTTACCGGCCGTTTTTTTGTCACCGCAACAGCCTTTTTGGGCATCTTTGCCCTCTTTGCAGCAGCCTTCTTTCTTCTCTTTTTTATCTTTATTTTCTTTGCAGCATTCGGTTTTTGCTTTGTCTGCCTGTTTCGCCGGCTTAGCGTCCTGCGCCATTACCCCGGCGGTGAAAGAGAGTACAAAAAGCATCGCTGTCGATAGAATCAATTTTTTCATATGTCCTAACAATTTTAGAATGATTATAAATGAATTTGTCAGCGCAAATATACGATATATAACTCTTATTCTACAGTAGCAGTATTGTTGATAATTGTTAATGACGATGCTGCCATGCCGCAAAATGAGCGGATGAATAGGCTGATTGGCGAACAAGTCACCTGCATGAAGAAGGGCATTTCATTGGCCGGAAACTTTCATCGCCGTATATCTCTTTACGGATACCCAGAATGATCAAATCACCCCGCGGATCCTGTCGTCGAATGCCGTCAGAGCTGCCTTCGCGCCTTCTCCCATAGAAATGATGATCTGCTTGTAGGGAACCGTCGTTACGTCGCCGGCAGCATAAATCCCGGGGACGTCCGTACGTGCGCGTTCGTCGATCTCTATCTCTCCGAAACGGTTGGTCTTTACCACATCTTTAAACGCTGCGCTGTTGGGCGCCAGACCGATCTGTACAAATACCCCGTCTAGGTCGATAACCCGTTCTTCTTCCGTCTTGCGGTCTTTCACCTTCAACCCGGTGACTTTTTCTCCGTTGTTGATCACTTCGGTCGTTTGCGAGTGGAGGAAGATCTCTACATTCGGCAGGCTTTTCACCTTCTCCTGTAATACCTTGTCCGCCTTCAGTTCTTCCAGGAACTCAAAAACGGTGACGTGAGAACATATCCCTGCCAGGTCGATAGCCGCCTCTATACCGGAGTTACCTCCGCCTATTACTGCCACACGCTTGCCTTTATAGAACGGACCGTCGCAATGCGGACAAAAAGCCACCCCTCTTCCGATGAACTCGGTTTCACCGGGCACGTTCAGCTTGCGCCAGCTGGCTCCTGTAGCAATGATCAACGCAGGTGCGGTAAATATCTCACCACCCTGGGTCAAGACGATCTTCTGTTTATTTTCCACTGTTACATTCTCGACTGAACGATGTTCGAAAATATCGATAGGATATTCGCTCATATGGTTTTTAAGATCATCTGCCAATTTGCTACCGGTTGTCCTGGGAACCGAGATCAGATTCTCTATCCCTCCCGTCTCATTGACCTGGCCCCCTACACGTTCGGCGACAACAGCCACATTCAACCCTTTACGGGCACTGTAGACAGCCGCTGCAACACCGGCAGGCCCTCCGCCTACCACAATCACGTCATATTCGCGGATGGTCTGTTCTTCAACTTCGGATGTCTCCGTACCATAATGCGCTTCCAATTTAGCCAGCAATTCGCCGAAATTTCCCCGGCCGACGTGTAAAAGTTCGCCATCGGCAAAAACTGCCGGCACTCCTTGCAGATCCAGAGCATCTGCTTCCTCCTTATAGATAGCGCCATCCACCGCTTCGTGCGTAATACGCGGGTTGATCACCGCCATGGCGTTCAGAGTCTGAACCACGTCCGGACAATTGGTACAGGTCAGCGACATATAAGTTGTCAGACGGATATCTCCCTTTAACGATTTCAATCTCTTCGTTACGAATTCATCGGGCAGGTTCTTACCTTTACCATCCGCATTCAGGACAGCCAGCAGCAGTGAGGTAAACTCATGGCCGGTCGGTACTGCACGGAATCTGATTCCCGTTTTCTCACCGTTTTTCAATATATCGAATGCGAGACCTTCACCCGGATTTTCCTGCAATGACAGACGATCCGAAACCGATACCACGTCGTTGAGTAGTTCGAGCAGTTGTCCACGGTTTGGATGGTTTTCTCTGACCGAAACATCGAATGTGTAATCATTACTGAGTTCCGAGAAGATACCCCGTAGTTGTTCTATTAAAGATGTATCTAGCATAATGTGTTAATAAAAAGACGGGTAACCCGTAGTAAACAATTCACCACAGGTTACCCGTCAGTAGTGATTGTATATTAAATTTTTCCTACCAGGTCGATGCTGGGTTTCAAAGTTTCCTGGCCTTCTTCCCATTTCGCGGGACAAACTTCGCCGTCGTGGGTCGCCACAAACTGGGCAGCTTTTACTTTGCGTACCAGTTCTTCAGCATTACGACCAATACCGTTGTCGTGAATTTCGGCGATCTTGATCTTTCCGGAAGGATCTATTACAAATGTACCCCTGTAGGCAACTCCTTCTTCTTCTACCATCACGCCGAATGCACGGGTGAGGAGCCCGGTCGGATCAGCCAGCATCGGATATTTAATTTTACGAATGCTTTCAGAAGCATCGTGCCATGCTTTGTGAGTGAAGTGTTTGTCTGTACTTACCGAGTAAACTTCTACGCCTATTCTCTGCAGCTCTTCGTACTTTTCAGCTACATCCACCAATTCTGTGGGGCATACGAATGTGAAATCCGCGGGATAAAAGAAGAAAATAGCCCATTTGCCCAATACATCGTTGTGGGTTACTGTTTTGAACTCGCCTTCGTGGTAGGCTTCTACTTTAAACTCTGTCAGTTGTGAATTGATAATTGAACTCATAATTTTTTCTGTTTTATAATTGAATGTTTCAGTATTGTGTAACATTTGATGTTTTGTAAATATTCCCGGAAGAACCTACCTTGAAAGAATACATTTATTATCGCTTATTGAAGCCCTCAGAACCGGTTCTTCCTTATTCGTGTTACAAAGATAGGTAAAGATTTTATTTATTGAAAAGCTTCTTTAATCGATAATATTTATATGGTATTGACTTAAGTTTTTGGCTTGGGATAAGACATTTCACCTGTTTTTGTCAATCTTCTGTCCGTCAGATAAATTCTGTAGTAATTGTTATTTTACTTCTACAGAAGTAGGTAATTATTTTGATACTCAATAGAAAACAGGTGAAAGACGAGACTGTCTCGAAATGAAGAGGAAAAGAGTAACCTAAAGCAATTTATTTACATATTCTACAAAGGTTTTAGGATATCTGAAAAGTCTATTCATTTCTTATTAAAATAGGAATTAAGGCAAAAGTACTGCTTTCTAATGAAAGCGTAACTGATATTTTTCTATGAAGATTGATTTTGAATCAAACTTTATAATAAAAAAATCCCAAGAGAAAAGCCTGGGATTTTTTTTGGATTTGTTACAAAGAATATTAGCTCCCTAATTGTCGTACTCCCATATTAAACAGAGTGAATGCCTGAATATCCGCATTTTCTTCTATAGTCTTGGATAGTGGCTTTCCTGCCCCGTGTCCGGCATTTACCTCAATCCTGATAAGCACGGGGTTTGTACCGTTTTGCTTTTCCTGTAGCCCGGCTGCAAACTTAAAGCTGTGCGCGGGCACAACCCTGTCGTCGTGGTCGGCTGTGGTAATAAGCGTTGCCGGATATTCTATTCCCGGTTTTACGTTATGAACAGGAGAATATGTCAATAAATACTCAAACATTTCCTTGCTTTGGTCGGCTGTTCCGTAATCATAAGCCCAACCGGCTCCTGCAGTAAAGGTATGGTAACGCAGCATATCCAAAACTCCAACCGCAGGAAGCGCTACTTTGAACAAATCAGGACGTTGTGTCATACAAGCGCCGACCAAAAGTCCCCCGTTAGAACCTCCTCTGATCGCCAGATAATCCGGTGAAGTATAACCATTCTCAATCAGAAATTCTCCTGCAGCAATGAAATCATCAAATACATTTTGCTTTTGCGTTTGAGTTCCTGCTACGTGCCATTGTTTACCATATTCTCCTCCTCCTCTCAGATTCGGCACGGCATAAATTCCCCCGTTTTCCATCCAAACCGCATTGGCAATTGAAAAGCCCGGAGTAAGACTCACGTTAAATCCTCCGTAACCATAAAGAATGGTCGGATTTTTTCCGTTGAGTTTAATTCCTTTTTTGTGCGAAATAATCATAGGAATTTTTGTTCCGTCTTTTGAAGTATAGAATACCTGTTTTGACTCGTAATCATCGGAATTGAATTTCGCTTTTGATTTTTCGTACACTTCTGTTTTTCCTTCTTTCGGTTCGTACGAGTATATCGTTCCTGCCGTAATATAATTCGTAAACGTGAAATAAAGTGTCGTATCTTCTTTTTTACCTCCGAATCCTCCTACTGATCCCACTCCCGGAAGCTCAACCTCACGAACTAAATTCCCATGGTAATCATATTGCTTTACCTGCGAAATCGCATCTTTCATATAGTGGGCAAAGAAATACCCCGAACCGGTGGAAGGAGAAAGTACATTCTCCGTTTCAGGAACAAAATCGACCCAGGGAGCAGAAGGGTTTTTGGCATCAGCTATCACGATTTTGCGGTTAGGTGCATCTTTATCGGTTACGATAAACAATTTGTCCCCGTCATTTTCAATAACATAATGATCGTTATCGAAATTATTTACAAGAGTAACAATCTTACTGTTTGGATTTGTCAAATCTTTAATATACAATTCATTTCCGTAAGTGGAATTAGCCGCAGTAATAATCAGATATTTATCATCTTCCGTTACATAACCCCCGATATAACGTCTTTTTTGGTCAAGTCCGAAAACTATTTTGTCTTCCGATTGCGGCGTTCCCAATTTATGGTAATACAATTTGTGCTGGTCTGTCATTGCGGAGAGTTCACTTCCTGTCGGCTTATCATAGCTCGAATAATAGAATCCCTCGTTTCCTTTCCACGAAAGTCCGCTGAATTTAATATCAATAAGTGTATCTCCCAGAATTGCTTTGGAAGTTACATCCATAATGATGACTTTTCTCCAGTCACTTCCCCCTTCCGAAATAGCATAAGCCACCGTTTTGCTGTCTTTGGAAAATTCCAGCCCTGCCAACGAAGTAGTTCCGTCCTCTGAGAAATTATTCGGATCAAGGAAGATCTCTTCATTTCCGTCTTTATCCCTTTTGTACAAAACGTACTGATTCTGTAATCCGTCGTTTTTGAGATAAAAAGTGTAATCTCCTTCGGTAAACGGAGCGCCGATTTTCTCGTAGTTCCACAAATCTTCCAGTTTGTTTTTAATTTGATTTCGGAAAGGAATTTTTTCCAGATAGCCAAATGTCACTTCGTTTTGCGCTTTAACCCAGGCTGCCGTTTCGTCTGAACGGTCATCTTCCAGCCAACGATACGGGTCTTTAATTTCCGTATCGAAATAGGTATCCACCGTATCCACTTTCCTGGTTTCAGGATAAGTAACCTCTACTACTTGTTTGTTTTCTTGCTTACACGAAACCAAAGCAGATACAATACACATAAGGATAAGAACTTTTTTCATATGAAATGATTATTTAATTATTCACAAAAGTAGTTTTTTATAATCAAAGTCAAAAATAATTGTTAAAATGTTCTTCAAAAATTCCTGAATTTTGAATAGAAAAAAGATTAAATCCCTAAAATCTTGTTCGCTATAAATGCTATTACACACTACGAATTTGTTTCAGCAGGAAATCCCTGTTTTTGATCCCTACGAAACGGTTTATCTCGACGCCGTTTTTGAACAGGATCATTGTGGGAATACTCCGCACATTGTATTTCCGGGCAAGCGACTGGTATTGCTCAATATCTACTTTTCCGACATGGAGGTTCCCCGTCAGTTCATCGGCCACTTCGTTCAACACGGGGGCCATCATCCGGCAGGGAGCGCACCATGCCGCCCAGAAATCGACCAGCATTACTTTGCCTTTTGTCTGGTGCTGAAAGTTTTTATCCGTCAGGGTGATAATCTTTTGATGGTCGCCGACCATGGGAGTCTTTCTTATTTTAGCCTGGAGTCTGTACATATAAATAATAAAAGCCGGCGCGAGTAACCCGATAATAATTAAAACTGTTTGCATATCATGCCGGAATTAGTTGTTTCTTCGTTTTCAAATTGTGCAAATAGGCGGACGCGCTGAGTGCTGCCACCGTTCCGTCTCCCACGGCCGTGGCGACCTGGCGGAAACGCTTGGCGATGCAGTCTCCCGCGGCATATACGCCTTCGATGTTGGTGGACATGTCGGGATTTACCTGTATCTCTCCCCATTGGTTCAGTTTCACCTTGCCTTTCAGTAACTCCGTATTGGGGATATAGCCGATAAAGATAAACACGCCATCGGTGCTGAAACGGCTCGTTTCGCCCGTCCTGAGGTTCTTTATATCCACGCTCTCCAGCTTATCGTTCCCGTAGAATGCTGTAATAGACGACTCCATGGTAAAATCTATTTTCGGATTGTTGCGGGCTTCTTCCACGGCATGTTCGAAAGCCTGGAAATGATCGAACTGGTGGACGATATGGACCTTGGAGGCATATCTGGTGAGTGATACCGCCTCCTCAAGCGCTGAATTACCGCCGCCCAGCACAATAATTTCTTTATCTGTAAAGAAATCACCGTCGCAAGTGGCGCAATAGGATATTCCCCGGCCTTTGAATGTATCTTCACCCGGCACGCCTAATGTCCGCGAACGTCCACCCGTAGCAAGGATGACGCTGTCGGATGTGTAGCTGCTTCCGTCGGAAAGTGTCAGGCCTTTGGTTTCCCCTGCCAGTTCTAAACCGGAGATTACGACATTAGCCCGGATATCGCATCCGAAGGACTTTGCCTGTTTTTTCATCGTGTTGGCAAGTTGATAGCCGCTGATGCTTTCCACTCCGGGATAATTGGCAATTTCATGGGTAAGCACCATTTGTCCTCCCACCGTGCCCTCATTCACGATAAGCGTCCTGAGTTTCGCGCGCGACAGGTAAATGCCCGCCGTAAGCCCGGCGGGACCTGCCCCTATTACGATCGCATCATAATGATTCGTTGCGTTCATCATCTCAATCAGTTAGTTTTTACCGAACTTCTCATCCAATATTGCGGTAACCTGCTCTCTGGTCTGAATGCTGGAAGTGGCTTTTACCACTTTGCCATTCTTGTAATAGATTGTAAAAGGAATTCCCATAAATCCCCTTACTTCGGGCAGGTTGCGGATTACATACGCTTCGGGGTTGTCAAATTCCATGTCACAGAATTTTACGTGCGGGTATTCTTCTTCGAGTTCTTCGGCGATTCCATATACCGGGATACACATAGGCCCCATGCGTCCGCATATAACCATTACGTTTTCGTTCCCGTTGATGATGTCAGCATGATCTTCCGCTGTCTCAATGTGATGCAAATTTGTGTACAACATAATTCTGATAATATTAATTGTTTATACTTGACGATGCAAAATTACAGCGGCCAATGCGATAAATAAAGGAATTTACGCTCTTACAGGACAATATCCGCATTGAGATCGGATAGCTTTTTTATTGAGAAAGATTAACTTTGCATCCGGATACTTTTTATTGAATGAGAAAAACTCGACTGATAATCAGATCTCTGACATTTTAGCGATAAACCGATTTTACCGTAATGAAGACGATATTAGAAAACGACAACAATTTCGTATGTGACATACAGGCTCCCTGTTTTCAGATGTTGACGCCTGAAGAGGTTGAACTGGTACAGAAAAGCAAAACGCAGGTACTGTTCCGGAAAGGCGATAACCTGACCAAGCAAGGTGCTTTTGCCTCTTACGTGCTTTTTGTGATTGACGGTATGGTAAAACAATATATGGAGGGTGAGGGGAACAAAAGTTTTAATTTAAGAATTATCCGTCCCGGGGAATTCGTGGGACTATCCTCTGTTTTCCTCCGGAATACATTCAACTATTCATCGGTAGCCCTGACCGATTGCAGGGCATTCCTCGTGGAAAAGGATGCGATAGCCGGCGTGGTTAAACAAAACGGAATGTTCGGATTCAATATCATCAAAAGATACTGCGAACAGAATGCCGATTTGCTGGAAACACTGCACACCGTGATTTATAACCAGATAAACGGCCGTATGGCTAAAGCCTTGCTATATATCGACGGATTCAAGAAGGACTACCCTGAGATATTCCTGCTTCTCTCGCGAAAGGATATTGCCAACTTTGCCGGCACTTCTGTCGAAAGCGCAGTGAAACTGTTGAAAAATTTTGAGAAGGACGGATTAATACAGTTGAATGAAAAAGATATTTTGATTATCAACTACGAAGCACTGGCTGAAATAAGTAAAAGAGGTTAATAAAATTTATATTTTTGATTATTCTATTTCAATGCCCAGAGCAGATAATTGTTTGGTTATAATTCTAGGCGTTCAGGATCTTGTCTATTATCCCAAAAAGAAAGTATATATAAGTTATTCTTTATCACGGTGTAATAGATAGCATAATCATGCATAACTCCACTTTATGGATAGCATTGTGAAATATTTTTTTCGCTTCACTATGGGACATAACATTTCCGTTTTTCACGTCTTCCAATCCTCTATCTATTGCCTCCATTTCTGCAGCTGAAACTTCTATCTCATTTTCGTCGGTATGGCTCGTAAAGCGAATACGCATTTCTTTCAGGATAGACTTTACCAAGTTGCTTTGCCTTTCGTTTCCGGGTGTGATGATTATTGTTTCCATACTGATCTCTTTTTTATTTCTCGTAAAGATATACGATTTTTTCTTTTTATCAAATACCCATGCTTTTTTATCAGATAAAAAATAATAATAGAATGACCTCTGTCAAATTCGGGTTCGAATCCTAAAAGGTTAACCACTGGTACTTGAACCTTTTATCGGCCAATAATGAAATGGAGTATATGTGTTATCCTTTTAATATCAGGTGATTAAAAGATAGGGACAATGCCTATATAGGATTCGATCCCTGTTAACCACAATTTTTGGAAGTGGGTGAGAATGAAAAACCCAAAAATATGGAATTCTGGAAATCAGTTGATTGTAAAAAAATAAGCCTCAACTTGCGCTGAGACTTTGAGTGAACTGTGCAGGATTCGAACCAGCGACCTCTGCCCTGTCAAGGCAGCGCTCTAAACCAGCTGAGCTAACAGTTCGAGCCGCAAAAGTACTGAAAAATATGATATGTTCATCATAATTTCTTTTTTTCTATCTCCAGAAATCAAAAAAATGATGAACAGGTCCGTGTCCTTTGCCGATTTCATATTCAGCGCCGACTAAAATAGCTCGATCTATATACTCTTTCGCTTTCCTTACAGCATCGTTGAGCGGCAACCCGTACGCCAGAAAAGCGGCAATGGCCGAAGATAATGTACAGCCTGTTCCATGGGTGTTTTTAGTTGTGATACGTTGGGAACTTAGTGCTGTCAATTTATCGGTTTCGGCATTATAAAACACATCTATCAACTCATCCTCTGCCAGATGTCCGGCTTTTAATAAGACCGATACGGAACGGCCAAAAGAAAGATCCTTTACAACTAACGGTAAATCCTTTTGAGACCGGATCTCTTTCCCCAGTAATATCTCCGCTTCGGGAATATTGGGCGTTATGACGCGCACATGCGGTATCAACTCTTCTTTCAATGTACTGATGGCTTCGTCCTGCAGTAATTTGTCACCGGATGTGGCCACCATCACCGGATCCAGCACAATATCCCTGATGGCATATTCAGACAATGTGTCTTTCACCGACCGGATGAGTTCGGACGAATGGAGCATCCCTATTTTAATTGCATCCGCTCCGATATCATCCAGCACGGAACGGATTTGCCCTACAACAAATGGTACAGGGACAGGGTGTACACCGGTTACACCTACCGTATTTTCATCTACCACGGCCACAATCACCGTCGCACCGTAGCATCCGCAGGCGGAGAATGTTTTTAAATCAGCCTGGATTCCTGCGCCTCCACTCGGGTCACTGCCTGCAATGGATAAGGCTCTTCTATACTGTTTTTTCATTTTTTTCTTCTTTTAAAATTAAACTGGCCATTGTTCCTGTCTGTAAGCGCTGTCCCAGAAAAGCCATTCAAGTTTGGTACTTATAATAAAAGACTCGGTCATAGCTTTTTTGCGGTCTTCGGTACATTGTTCCGCAATTTCATCGCAAATGGCGATGGCTGATATGACGGACCTTGCAAACTCTTCGCCGCCATAGGTATCTATCCACTTTTGGTATGGATTATTATCTTTCGTTTGATGCTCCAATATATAATCTCCCACTTCCTTATAAACCCAAAAACAAGGCAATACCGTAGCCAACGCCACTTCTATGGGTGCATTGGCCAGTTGTTTCTGAAGAAAGGAAGTGTATAACAGACAGCTTGGCGATGGTTCTATCGCTCCGTTGCTCTTTAGCTCCTGCATAAAGGATTGATGCAATACTTTTTCAACCGCCAGAGTACCACCGGCAAAATGGATGAAAGCTTCGATATGCCCGGGATCCTCTAATTTTGATGCTATCCCGGTCAATACTTTCCCATAATCCGACAGATAAATAGCATCCTGCCGGATGTAAAACAGAAACGTTTCCTTGGGTAAGGTTCCATTGATCAGCCCTTTGATGAACGGAAGTGCCAATATTTTCTCATAAACGGGCTTTGTCGATTGCCATGCTTCTTCGCTCCACTTCATATTATGTATTTTTTGATTGACTGATGATACTTAAAATACGATCATCATATGTATAAAATCTACTATGCTTTTTTTGATTGATTTACGATATCCGACAGCTGTGATGCCGCCAACCGGGGATCTGCCGCCGACATAATGGCCGAAACAACGGCAATACCGTCTGCGCCGGCTTGTATTATATCCCGGGCATTGCTGTTGTTGATTCCACCGATACCGACACTGGGATGTTTCGACAAGAGAGAAATCTCACGAACGCCTGTCAGGCCTAACTCTTTAGCAGTATCTGTCTTGGTCGGAGTACTGAAAACAGGAGATATCCCGATATAATCTATATCCAGCTTATTGGCCTCAAGCACATCCTGTACATTTTCAACGGACAGGCCGATTATTTTGTTCTTCCCTAATATTTTCCGCGCAACTTCATAGGGAAGATCGTATTGGCCGATATGCAGTCCTTCGGCTTCGCAGGCAAGCGCTATATCTAACCTGTCATTGATAATCAACGGAATATTGTAAGGCTTCAGACACGCTTTGATTGTAATCGCCTGCCGGTAAAATTCTTTTGAAGAACAGTCCTTTTCGCGCAACTGCACCATGGTAACCCCTCCTTTTACAGCCTCTTCCACTACATATTCCAACGGCCTGCCCAGGGACAATAAACGGTCGGTAACCAAATACAGACTTAAGTCGAAATTCTTCATAGTCGAATATTTTGCCTTATGGCATCTTCGTCGATATTGAAAAGTGTATCCAGAAAGTTTATTTGCAGACTGCCGTTTCCTTTCGAGGTCCCGGCCGCAATTTCTCCTGCGATACCCATAATAAACATGGCGTGGGTGGCCGCTTCAAGGAAGTTCGGGTTGATAGCGGTAAAAGTTCCTACGATAGCGGATGCGGTGCATCCCATACCTGTCACTCTTGCCATCATCGGGTTCCCGTTCTTTACGGTCTCAACGGCGATTCCATCGGTTATATAATCCGTTTCCCCGCTGACAACCACGATTGCACCGGTTTCGTTGGCCAAAGCTTTAGCCGGATTTAATGCAGCTTCAGAACTGTTTGTACTGTCAACACCTTTGGTCCGCGCGTTGGCATTGGATAAGGCGATTATTTCCGAAGCATTGCCCCGGATGACCGAAGGCCTGCACTCTTCTATTATTTGCATACATACCCTCGACCGGTATGATGTGGCTCCGGCGCCCACAGGATCGAAGACAACCGGGATATGTCTATCCAATGCCGTCTTGCCTGCTATCAACATGGCTTTTACCCATTCGGCCTCAAGGGTGCCGATATTGATAACCAACGAAGAAGCTATACCGGCCATTTCGGCAACTTCATCCAGCGAATGCGCCATTACCGGCGATGCGCCTACTGCCAGCAACGCATTTGCCGAATTATTCATCGCCACATAATTGGTTATGTTATGTATGAGTGGGGACCTTTCTCTTACAAGGTTCAGGTCCCGAACCAAATTTTCAATACGTATCATTTTTATTAGAATTTAGATAGAATATGATTTTAAACATTATATTGTCAGAGGCTTTGTCCCTTAATCAACAAAACTTTTATCCATTTTTCAGCAATAAAAAAAGCCGTTCCATATTGGTGAAACGGCAATGATTGAATACATTGAATACTATGTAAACGTAATCTTTTTAAATTTCCGTTTCCCTACGATGTCAATTACAACATATCAGGTTCAAGGGTTTGATCTCAGCTCTTTATAAAAAGCACCCCTAACAGAGATATCACAAAGATATATATAAATGATGAATAATCCGGGTTTTGTCAATAAAAAACATTTATTATTGAGGCACCAAAGCTGTATATAATTTCAAAACGAATTGAATAATACTTAATAAACCGATTTATTTTCGTATCTTTGTACCCATTAGCAATTAAGTTCATATTGGATCTTTCTTCATCAATGTTTTGCTCCGCTGTTTTTTGCGGGTCTTCCCATCGCCGAAATCGACATCAAAATCAACTTATTTGTTTAAGTTATCAATCAGTTGCAAGAATGTGCCCATACAATTTAACGTGACACATCTTGTTTAATATTAAAACATGACATTTAAAGAATTATCTATTGTAGAGCCGGTATTGAGGGCTCTGAACGAAAAAGGACATACAATTCCCACACCAATACAACAACAGGCTATTGCCCCGGCACTTGACAACCGTGATATCTTAGGACTGGCACAAACCGGCACAGGAAAGACCGCAGCTTTTGTACTTCCCATCATACAACAACTCTATTTGAATAAATCTCAGGGTCGAAAAAGAGAGATCAGAGCGTTGATTTTAACACCTACGCGGGAACTGGCTATCCAGATCAACGAATGCCTGAGCGATTATATCCGCTATACGGGGCTTCGCCACTGTGTGATTTATGGTGGAGTAAAGCAGAATGCACAGGTAAATGCATTGAAACAGGGGATAGATATATTGGTAGCTACTCCGGGACGTCTGCTCGATTTAATGAACCAGAAGATCATCAGTCTCCAGTCTATCCGCCATTTTGTGCTGGATGAAGCTGACCGGATGCTGGATATGGGATTTATCCACGATATCAAGCGGTTGTTACCACAACTCCCCAGGGTGAAGCAAACCCTCTTCTTTTCGGCTACCATGCCGTCTTCTATAGCTGATCTCTCACGCTCTATCCTGCACAAGCCGGTCAGGGTAGAGGTGGCGCCGGTATCGTCGGTAGTGGACACCATAGAGCAATATATCTATTTTGTAGAAAAACCGGAGAAGAAAAATCTGCTGATAGACCTGCTGAAAAAGGATAGAAAGAAATCGGTACTGATATTTTCCCGCACCAAACATGGAGCGGATAAGATCGCAAGGATACTTAGCAAGTCCGGAATAAACAGTGCAGCCATCCACGGGAATAAATCGCAGAATGCCAGACAAAAGGCGCTGTCTGATTTTAAATCGCACAAAATACAAACCCTTATCGCGACCGATATTGCAGCCAGGGGAATAGATATCAACAATCTGGAACTGGTCATCAACTACGATCTTCCGGATGTGGCCGAGACCTATGTGCATCGCATCGGCCGCACGGGCAGGGCAGGGAATACAGGTACTGCGTTGACGTTCTGTGCCGATGAAGAGAGGGATATGTTAAAAGATATCCAGAAATTGACGGGAAAAACCCTTGTGGTAGCAAGCTAAACAACAATTCAATAAACAAAAAATAAATAAAGATATTTCAGGTATAAATATGGCTAAATCAGTTTCGTATAACAAAAGAGACATAGAAAAGAAAAAACAGGAAAAACGTTTGGAAAAACAAAAACGTAAAGAAGAGCGCAAAGCCAATGCAGGTTCCGGCTCATTGGATGATATGATCGCATATGTGGATGAAAACGGGGTGATCACCGACACTCCACCGGATCCGGTAAGAAAGCAGGAAATTGATATCGACAATATCGTGGTATCCACTCCAAAGAAGGAAGATGTCGTGGAGCCCGAACTCAAGGGACGGGTGGAATATTTCAATCCCGACAAAGGATACGGCTTTATCAAGAATGCGGCCAATATGGATAAATACTTCTTCCATATCAGCAGCGCACCGGCTTCTATCGATGAAGGAGATAAGGTTACCTTCGAGTTGGAACGCGGCAAAAAAGGGATGAATGCCGTGAATATTGTCATTACGGATTAAAGGATAGCCAACCGGACGAGATGACTTACAGTGGCTATTCAAAGATATAAATGCCATCCGTCAGAAGAGGTCTACATTGTAAACCGCATTACTCCACAATCCATTGCCGGAATTCGGATGCCCGGTTCTTACTCACATAGATCCTTTCGGGGATTGCCGTATCAAGCGTCAATAGCAACCGGTTATCAAACCAGATGGTGATATCTTTCACGCTTTTCTTTGCTACGATAAATTGTTTATTCGCCCGGAAGAATTCTTTCGGGTTTAATGTCGACATAATGCTGTCGAGCGTTTTCCTGTACGGATAGTTCTCACCGTTACGCATAAACACCCTTGTGTCATCGGACGAGGTATAGAAACAGGATACCTGGGCAAGGGACACAGGCAACAATTTGTCGTTTATGGGGATCAGGAGCCTTTCGGGATAACCTTGTACAAGGCTCAGTTCCGGCATCTTAGACAAATACCGGTGAATTTCCGTACGTCCCAGTTTATGATATTTATCCAGCGCCCGTTTTAAATATACTGGATCAATGGGTTTCAGGATGTAATCGATACTGTTTACCCTGAACGCCTCGATTGCATATTCATCATAAGCCGTAATAAATATAATAGGGATTTCTACCGTAATAGCCGAAAAAATATTGAACGCGGAGCCGTCAGACAAATGGATATCCATGAAAATCAGGTCCGGCGCATGGTTTTTTCCCAGCCATCGTACCGTTTGGGAGACACTTTCGGTAATTCCGGCGATTTCAATTTCCGGGGCAAGGTCGGCCAATATGGTTCTCAGGTTATCGACAGCCACCGTTTCATCTTCCACGATCAATACCTTCATACGATTTTTCCTTTAATGGTAAGAACACCCGAAAGATCCCGCCATCGGTTTCAACCCTAACCTCGCTGTCAAGCAGCAGTGAAAAACGGCTGATCAGGTTTGAAAGCCCTATCCCGCTTTCGGTCGGCGGGTCCAGTCTCTTCTGTATCGGATTTGAAAATATCAACTCATCCCCTCCATTCAGTGCAATGGAAACCACCATCGGATTTTCACTGTCGATCATGTTGTGTTTGATCACATTTTCCAGCAGCGGAAGAAAAGAAAGTGCCGGTATCAGCAGGTTGCGTTTGTTTTGGGGGATATCTATCGCAAACGACAGTTTATCGGCATACCGTACTTCCTGCAGGTAGCGGAAGGAATCCAGGAAACCGAGCTCCTCCTCCAGTTGCACAAGCCCTTTCCTGTCGCTCTGCAGGATATACCGGAACACGTTCGACAGTTTGTTGATGTATTCAAGGACGGTTTCCTTGTCCCGGTTACGCACCAATGCCGCTAACCCGTTCAGCGAATTGAAGAAAAAGTGCGGGTTGATCTGGTTTGTCAGCGCTTCGCAACGGCTTTGGAGGTTGTCGAGTTTCAATTGTTCGATTTCATGTTCTTTTTCCCGGTGCTTTATATAGAAAGTATAAGTATAACCGAGCAACAGGCAAAGCGCGCATACCACGATAAACTGGAATATCAGCAAGCCGCTGAACTGGTCCAGGTTTTTATCGGTAATTCTGGATATGGAAACGTACAAGGCATACGCCACGCTTGTCAACAGCACGGAAACGGCAATTCTCCTGAAAAAAAGGGCCTGGTTCATATTCCGTATATTGGTCCATACCAATATCCAAATCAATGCACTGAAAAAGAGATAGCGGAATATAAAAAAACCAAAATTCGCCAGGTATTCCGCGCTGTACTTTCCCCATAGCTTGACCATATTGGGATAAACGATGAACAGCCCGAATACCAGGCTCAGCATCATCAAACGTTTGTTGGACAGTTTTGTGATCAGTTCCATCGTAATGCTTCCTTTTTTTACAAAAGTAAGAATTTTCTGAGATTCGTTCTTAAAAACATCCGGATTTACAGCCGTGATAATTTCGTCTACACCGATATTTTTTTCGTTTTAACGGAAAAAGCGGTTTGTCGAACGTCGATATGCTGCAATTTTGCAAGAGCAAAGATATATTTTAGGTAAAATCAATCAGAAATAGAATGAAAATATTTTTACTATCCTTTTCGATGTTATTTTATTTTCTGTCCCTTTCGGCTAATCAGGGAAGCGTCCGCGGAAAAGTAGTGGATGCCGGAACACGGGAAAATTTATCCTATGCCACGGTCAGCGTTGAGAACGCCAGTACCAATGCCCTGGTCGGAGGCGTACCGACCGACGAAAGCGGTGAATTCAGGATTGATAACATAGAAAACGGCACTTACATTCTCCGCATTTCCATGATCGGTTTTACGACGCTGGAAAGAGAATTCACCATATCGGCTTCCCGGCCGGACGTCAATTTCCGGACCCTCCAACTCTCCGAAGATGTGCAGATGCTTGATGAAGTGGTTATTGAAGGCATACAATCCCAGATGAGGTTCGAAATAGACCGGCGGGTGTTCAATGTCGCTCAGAACATCGCATCCACCGGAGGTTCCGCCAGCGACGTGCTGGCAAATATCCCCTCGGTGGAAGTCGATCCCGAAGGGGAGATCTCTTTACGCGGAAATGCCAGTGTCACCATCTGGATAAACGGCAAAGCCTCCGGCCTGTCGGCAGATAACCGCGCCCAGGTGCTGGAACAACTGCCGGCGGAAAGCATCGAACGGGTGGAACTGATCACGAATCCTTCTGCCAGATATAATCCGGAAGGTACTGCCGGGATCATCAATATCATCCTGAAACAGGATCGCAAAGCCGGATATTACGGCAGTATACAGGCAGGGGCAGACAGCCGCAACGGCTATAACATGAGCGGTAACATCAATTACAGCAGCGGAAAGTTCGAATCTTACCTGAATATCGGTCACCGTGTGCGCGAAAGGGAAGGGAGGGGGTATACGTACCGCAATTATACGGACGATGCCGGAAATGTACATTCATACCTTAACCAGATCAGGGGCGACGAAGAGCGTGAATGGCCTTATTTCGGCCGTGCCGGAATTACGTATCATCTCACGACAAAGGACCATTTCAGTATCAATACATTCGGATTGCTTGATTTTGAAAAGGAAGACGACAGCATGGATTACAGCAGCAACGTCCCGGGTTCATTTGTCCGGAGCTTCCGGCTTTCGGAGAATGAAAACAACATGAAGATGGGAAATGTGGAATTCAATTACAGAAGGGATTTCAGTGAGAAGAGCAATCTTGACCTGACTGTTTCTCACCATGCAATGGATCGTGAGGAAAGATCCCGGTTTACCCAGCAGTCCGAGTTTGCCGACGGAAGTGAGAGCAGTTCCTACCAGTTCCAGCATCAGGATAATAAATCGAGGTCATGGGAGATACAACTCGACTATGTCACCGAATTCGGGCAGCAGAACAAGGTCGAAGCCGGTTACAAGGGAGATCTGTCGCGGACAGAAAGCCCGGTGGAAACCGTTTCGGGAGCCACCGAAGAATCCGCTGTGTTCGATGAGGACCTTTACAATTTTTTCCGGTATAACCAGGATGTGCATGCACTGTACGCCACCTACTCGAAACGAATCGGTAACTTCGGATTCCAGACGGGATTAAGAGGCGAATATACCCGGATGGATACCAAATCCCTGGCATACGGGGAAACGGAAGACAATGTAGCTCCTTATGAGGATGATTACCTGAGCCTTTATCCCAGCGCTTTCCTATCCTACACATTACCCGGAAATAACGAACTCCAGTTGAATTACACCCGAAGGGTCTCCCGCCCCCGCAGAGGGCAGTTGAACCCTTTCATGAACGTGATGGATTCGACCAATATCACGTACGGTAACCCGTATCTGACACCGCAATATTCCAATGCGCTGGAGCTGAATTATATCAAAAGCTGGGATAATCACATGTTATCCACTTCGCTGTATTACCGGAATACGGACGATGTGATCCAGCGGATCAACTATCTGAACGCCGATAACATCATGATGAGTACGCACGCGAATGTCGCAAAAACACAGTCTGCCGGCGTGGAGTTCATTGTCAAGAACAGCCTGTTCCGTATCCTGGATCTCACGTCCACCCTTAATCTCTATTACAACAGTATTTCAGGGTTTAGCTATCTTCCTACCGGAGCACAAGATCCGGTAACGGGTGAGGCTGATGACGATTTTTCCTGGAACGGGCGCATCGTAGCCAATGCCGCCCTGCCGTACGACATCACCATGCAGGTTACGGGAAATTATAATTCCAGGCAGATCATCTCACAGGGATACACGAAGCCGAACGGATCGGTCGATATCGGTTTCCGGAAATCATTCCTCAACCGGGCATTGCATCTGACACTCAACGGACGGGATATTTTTGAGACCCGGAGAAGGGTTACGGTCACTTCCGGCGCCGGATTCCAGCAGGAAAATATGTTCAGGGTCTCGGGAAGAACCATCGGTCTGACCCTTACTTATTCTTTCGGCAATATGAACGGCAACCGGAATAATGATCGCCAGCAGCCAATGATGGACGACGAAGAATTCTGATGAACTTTGTTCCGATTCTCATAGGACTATTTATTCATTAATGCATAAAGCGCAAAAGAGCCCAACCAATGGCTGCCCATATAATCATCATCAGTTATATTATCCAGTGAATAGTTGAGGTGATTGTCCGCTATCGTTCTCAGATATTCCAGTTCGGGCAGTTTTTTCGCAATACTGTAGAAACATGTCGCTCTGCTGAAATTTAATCCGTCGAGATGAACCAGATGTCCATCCGTACGATCCGAAACTTTACCGGGCTCCAGTGAGAAACCGGGATCAGACATCTCCGGCAGGAAATTCTTCAGCCATACACGGTATTCCTCTGTATCCAATACTTTACTCATCAGCAAGGCCTCTTCAAGGCAAGGGGAAAGAAAATCACTGCCGCCGGGCTCATAAGAGAGGTTACAGTTCAGGTCGTTTCCATACAATCTTATTGCATGCGCTGTGATCAGTTGTTCAAACTCTTTATCGCCTGTACACCGGGCATAATCGATAGATAAAGAGAGCCCGAAAGCAGTATTCTCATGTTGTCCGGTGCGGATAGGGTAGTAGAGCTTCGGCAGATATTCTTTATATTTGTCCACGAGTATGTCTGCTAAAGGCTTTAGCGTTTGACCCCACCGTTGGGCATCGGGGTCATCCCATGAGAGCAATTCGCTTTGTAGTTGAAACAACCATGCCCATCCATAGGTGCGCTCAAAGTTCCGGTTGTTATAATCCTCAAAAAAAGCCGATTCTACAAATACATTTTCCAGTGTTATATTCCTGTTCAGAATGGCCCTTACTTCTCCTGAGTTATCCAGTTGAGGATAATCCTTCAATAATTTTACAATGGACCAATAGCTGTGTACCGCTGAATGCCAGTCGAAACAGCCATAGAATACAGGACGCAACTCTTTCGGATTTTTCAGTTCATCCGTACTGCCTAATACCTGTCCCAGCTTATTGGGATATTCAATCTCTATACAATGGACAGGCAGCCTGAATATTTTTTCTGCCTGTTGCAGATCCAGCGTTTGGGCATTGATATATCCGCAAAATAATAAGAAAACAAAGAAAAACTTTTTCATATAACTAAAACTATTTATTTTCTATTTCAAAGGATCTGAAAAAAATCTTCCAACTCTCATTTGCATGTCATTGCCAGAAAAAGGAGTTGAAAGATTCTGAGGTTTTGATTGTTGCATCCCGTTTCGGTAACACGGATGGGATGTTTACAAGCTGTTTTATTACTATTCAGCGGCGAAGGTTGCGATAAGTTCAAATTCTTCAAAAGTCATATTCAGGTCTTTACGGTTTATAGGTTCTTTCCCCATTTCTTTCCTGAGTTTATGCTTGTCGATATGCGATTGTGAATGCTCTTTGCTGGCGTGCCACTTTTCCTGAGACTCTTTATCTTTCCAGTAAATAAGCACTTTTATGATATCAAAATCGTCCGCCTCTTTGTTGACCAATATTTCGCGGCGGATAAAGCCTTCTGCTTTGTTAGCCCTGGAAGGGAGCAATAAATCCTCTATTACAGCGTCCGAAATATTTTTCGCCACTTTCATATTACGTGAAATTACATACATAACTGTGAATTTTAAAATGTTTATTACTACAAGACTATTTATTGCGCACAAGCGTATCCAGCAATGTTTTCAGATTATACCAGCAGGTATTTTCCTTATTGATTGTCTGAACCAGAATATCCTGTTCGTTCATGGGAACTCCTAAAATCCTGAAGATATCAAAAACTTCCCGTTCCGCCACGTTCACACAATATAGCCTTTTCTCATGTTCAGCATGTTTCCTGCAATTATCGCATGCTGAATTTAAATGACTGACCATCACCATAATTTTTATTGTTCTTCCTTAAACATCCATCTCCTTGCGGAGTATATCAATTAAAAAATAAAATTACTTCCTTGCGATGTAGGATGCAATACCCTAAAATAATGATTTTTCAGTAGTAAATTAATCTGTTTTGGGGATAACAGGTATACTACTTAACACCTTTATCCATATCGTAAGAATGAACAATAGTATGGCAGGAATAGTTTACACTGCCTTTCCTACTGTATTTTCCCGATGTTCCAATCCCCATTCCACCATTACGTCCAACACTTTGGTCAGGGATTGGCCGGATCTTGTCAGTTCATACTCCACCGTAACAGGAACCGTATCGTAAACCGTTCTTGTCACAATGCCGTTCACTTCCAGATCCCTCAACTCTTTAGACAACATCCGCGGAGTGATCCTGGGGATGTTCCTTTCCAGCTCCTTGAAGCGTTTTTTGCCGAAAAGCAATGCCCCGATGATGGGTAACTTCCATTTGCCACTGACAACATTCATCGTGTCATTGATTGCCAATACATAGCTGCCTGCACATTGCTTTGCTTTATTCAGTCCAATCGAATGATTCATATATGCCTGATCTCTTTGATACTATACTAAAGTATATCAATATACATAAGTATAGTAGTTACTATTATATAGCAAATATAGCTAAATTTGCACCATCAAAAACTATTTTATCAATAAAAATTGCAACAATATCAAATTAAAAAAGTATGTCATTAATAAATAACTTGAACTGGCGTTATGCCACAAAGAAAATGAACGGGCAGACCGTTCAGAAAGAAAAACTCGATTACATTTTGGAAGCGGCAAGACTTGCTCCTTCATCATCAGGATTACAGCCTTACAGGATTTTTGTGATCAGCGACAGGAAGGTTCTTGAAAAAATAAAAGAGGCCGCTTTTAACCAAAGCCAGATAACAGATTGTTCCCATCTGATCGTTTGGGCTGCCTGGGACAGCTATTCATCAGAAAAGATCGGGGATGTGATGGTAAAGACATCAAGGGAACGTGGGTTGCCTGATAATGCATCGGAAGAGTATGGCCAATCGCTTTGGAGTAATTATCAATCTCTGGGCGAAGAATGGCATAAGAATCACGCTGCCAAACAAGCCTATATATCATTCGGATTAGCGATTGCGGCGGCAGCGGAGCAACAGGTCGATGCCACGCCTATGGAAGGTTTTGACTCTGTTAAGCTGGACGAAATTCTCGGGCTTGAAGCCTTAGGGTTAAAGAGTGTCGTTATCTTGCCTGTCGGCTATAGGGATGAACAACACGATTGGCTCGTAAACCTCAAGAAAGTACGCACACCAAAAGAAGAATTTATCACAGTAATTGATTAATCCATAAAATAACAAGTGTATGGCAGCTCCGGACTCATGGGTCAAAAGTAGGAATCATTTCCTTGCGGATAGGACAAAAGATAGTATGAAATTCGGGGCTGTCCACTTGGAAGTAACCCATAAGGAAAAATCACTTTGGTTTTACAGGGATATTATCGGGTTACAGTTACGGAAAGAGAACGGGTATCTGGAAATGGGTACCGATACCGAAACACTGGTCGTACTGCACCCAACGGCAAAACTCCCCAAAAAGCAGAGGTATAGCGGACTTTACCACTTTGCAATTCATCTGCAATCCGAGGCAGAGTTTGCCCGTGTGCTTGCCCGGCTTATTTCCAACCGATATCCGGTTTCACCGACAGACCATACTATTTCCAAAGCAATCTATCTTGACGATCCGGACGGGATTACGGTGGAAATAACGTTTGAAACCCCCGGACGATTCTCCCAATATATTGCAAAGAACGGAAGACTGCTTTCCCTTGACACAGACGGGACAGAGAGGCTTGCATCCGCACCGCTTGACGTAGGCTCCTTAATGCAAATCGTCCCCCATGACGGCATACAAAAGCCATTACCCGTTGATACCGTTATCGGGCATATTCACTTATACGTCGGCGATCTTCAAAAAGCAAACGAATTCTATAAAAAAATCGGCTTTGAAGAACATTATTTTGTTCCCCGGATGAAATTTGCCGATTTGAGCGCGGGAGGTATTTTCAAACACAGAATGGCGATCAATACCTGGCAGGGGCCGCATGCACCACAGCCGCCGGACAGTACGGCAAGGATGAAGCATTTCACAATTAAATATGTTTCGGAGAACGGCTTGAAATCGGCATTGGCAAATGTGCCGGAGTTCGAAAAAACGGATGAAGGCTACGTTGTATCTGATCCGTCGGGTATCAGGATAATTCTGACAACTGAGGACTGATGAGAACTGATTGGATTTGATTAAATGCGATTTATGATTACCACCTCTACCTTACTTTTCCCGCTTTGTTGCTTGTCCCTGTTTCAATAGATCGTCATTTAAGGTAAATCCAGAAGAGGGTAATCATTATTTTTTATTAAATAGTTGTAAAAATACAACTATATTTGTGTGGTCATTAAAACAATCATTCCATGAAAATATGGAAAGTGAAAGAAATGATTGAATTTCTCATTTTTGCCAATCAGGCTGGAAAAAATATGAAAATATCACTATCCGAATTTGAACATCAAATAGATGAAATTATCCTGAAACGAGGCCTCCAATATTATAAGGAAGGACATGTCAGCCATATAGAAGAGCTTGGTACGGGAGAGTACGAAGCTTTGGTTGAAGGATCGGAGGATTACACAGTCAATCTGACTATACGAAATGGGATCGTAGAAGATTATAGGTGCGATTGCCCGTATGATATGGGACCGGTATGCAAGCATATAGCAGCAACTCTTTTTTATTTACAAAAGGATTATATCGATATTGACAATATACCGGTGGCAAAGAAAAAAATATCCGTCACAAGTTCTCAACCGAAGAAGGAAACCATACCCGAACAAATAGAAAGAATCTTGACGGCCTTGTCGGATAATGATTTAAAAGATTTTATCCGGCAGACTTGTAAAAGCGACAAAGAATTCAGGCTCCGATTCCTTACAAAATTTGCCTATATGAATGGTCCGGCAGCGGCATCCAAAGAGTTTTATAAAGGCCGGATTCAAAACCTGGCCGATGTTTATTCAGGTCGGTATGGTTTTATTGCATATCGTGAAGCGGGAGAATTCAGTAGGGCTGTGTCTGAGATGTTGGATGATGTCAGGAGGGATATTGAAAGCAAAAAATACAAAAATGCTTTATCTGTTATTTTTGCTATATTGGAAGAGGTAACTCCCGTCCTGAATTCAGCTGATGACAGTGGTGGTTATATCGGAGGCTGTATTGAAGAGGCTATCGGGCTCCTTGACACGCTTGTTGATGAAAATATGGATGAATCATTGCGTATTGATATTTTTAATCAACTTGTCACTACCTATGGGAGTGGAAAGTTAGACGGTTGGGACTGGAAATTTGATCTGATATCCTTTGCGATCCGTCTGTTGAAAACTTCTCAGGAGAAGGAACAAATCAAAGCAATTATAAATAAGATCAAACCAACCGGAAAAAGCTGGGACTGGGATTACAGGAAGGCACAGGAATTGATGCAGGAACTGTTGTTAAAAACGGAAAGCGAAGAGGCCGTTATACAATATTTGAAAGAAAATATTTCCAATCCCGATTTCAGGGAAAAGCTGATCGGGGAAGCAATAAGGGTAAAAGATTATCAATATGCGCTTGAATTAACGCATGACGGCATCGTAAAAGACGGAAACGAGTTCGTCGGATTAGCCGACAAATGGCGGGAATACCAATTGGATATCTACCGAAAGCTAGGTGACAATGAAAATACAATTCGCCTGGCCCGCTATTTCGTAATGAATAGGAATGGATACTCCCAATCGTTGAAATATTACTATGACCTGTTAAAAAAGACAATCCCTGCTGGCTCATGGGATAAATACCTTGAAAATATGATTGCTGAGATTTTCAAAAAAGGGGAGTGGGTGGATTATGAAAAGCTAGCTTCTTTCTATATCTGGGAAGAATATTGGGAACGGTATCTATCCCTGTTGCAGAAAAATACCTCCTTATCCCGGATAGAAGCAGCGGAAAAACATTTGGGGACTTTATATCCGGAGCAACTGGTAACTCTTTATGACACTCAACTCCGGTCTTTTGTTGAGAATAATATAGGACGGTCGCACTATAAAGATGCGTGCCGTTATATGCGGAGAATGAAAAAATTAGGCGGCAGCCAGATAGTTGATAAACTGATCCGGGATCTGAGGATCCAATATAAGAACAGGAGAGCATTGCTTGAAGAATTAACTAAAGTATAGTCAATTGCCGGTTATCCCTTTGCACCTTACACAATGAAATAGTAAAACCTAAATTTTATTCTCTTTGACGAGCGTCTCTATCTCTTGTATTATTTCACTGGCCCGTTGCCTATTAAGTCCCACCTTTGCTGCGGTAGCCATCATATCACTGACAGTCGGTTCTCCATTATTATGAATGGTTGTCGTATGGAACCCGTTAAATCCGTTACCCTGTAAGTCGAAGACTAAAATCTGTAACTATTTCACTAAAATACAGGGACAATTTGATGGAAAGCGTATCCACTTGCTATTGCTGAAAGGCAAATATGGGTATTGACTTATGAGAAACATTGCCGCGGAATGATAATTGCCACTTTTGCCTTTCTTTGGTGAAATATATCTTATTCCTGGAAAATTAAATCTGGCAGCATATGCCCTTATCTACAGCTCTACTTTTACATTTTCTTGGAGAATTATCTCCTGTTTCTGGAGAATTATCTCCTGTTTCTGGAGAATTAAATCCAGATGCATAATCCTCTATGTATTCAACAACCGAAAGCCATCACGTTGAGTGTACGACTTCAACGGATAATATGGACAAGTTTTGTCAGGCGATCTGTGCGTTTTCCAATGATGTTTCGGGTAGCGTATCAACTCTTTTCCCCATCCGTGGAATGGAGTAAATTCGTTGGCACGGGTAATTGAACCAATGATTTCGTCAGTGTTTCTTTGTAGAAAATCACTTATTGTATTTCGATAGTAATAATTCATCAGATCCGATTTTGATTTTATCAGTTCAAAACAACCTCTTTCCCCTGTCACCCGGTTTTTGATAATAAAGCATTTGTCAAAAATATAATCTTAGGTGTTGCTAACAATCAGTGATGTCATCAAACTGCATTGTGAATTTGAATCCTTCAAAGGCGCGGAAGGTTCGGAATTGCTCCAAAGTGAGTTTATATCCATCCACTTCGAAATATTCTCCCAGAAACCGGCCCTTCATTATGTTGTTTCGGATAGAAAGTTCCCCGTACGAATCATCTTCCATTGATTTGGTGGTAATCGGCAAAACATATATAAAACATTTAGTGTATACCGGCATTTTGGGTATTAAAATTTGGTGGAATTTATTATTAGGATTATATTTGCTAATAAAATTGTGGACAATGGAGTATAATATGATTTATTTCAAGAGAAAAATGTACAACACCATATTAAAATGGAAATCCGAACGTACTGGTGATACCGCTTTACTGATACAAGGAGCAAGACGTGTTGGTAAATCTACAATAGCAGAGGAATTTGCTCGTAATGAGTATAAATCATACATATTGATAGACTTTTCAAAAGTATCCAGGGAGGTAAGTGATTTATTCAATGATGTTTCAGATTTGAATTATCTGTTCCTTAGATTACAATTCATTTATCAAGTACAATTACACGAAAGGGAATCGGTAATTATCTTTGATGAAGTACAGTTGCAACCATTGGCAAGGCAAGCTATCAAGCATTTGGTGAAAGATCATCGATATGATTATATTGAGACCGGCTCATTAATATCTGTCAGATCAAAGAGTCGTAATATAATTATTCCCAGTGAAGAGACAAAAGTGAATATGTACCCTATGGATTATGAAGAATTCAGATGGGCACTTGGTGATACCACAACCATTCCATTATTGCGTACTGCTTTTGAAAAGAAGATGCCATTAGGGGATACGGTTCATCGTAGACTTATGCGGGACTTTCGTCTGTATATGCTTGTAGGAGGAATGCCACAAGCCGTTGCGGCATATATTAAAACAAATAATTTTTCAGCTGTAGATTTAGCGAAACGAGATATCATTGCTCTATATGGAGAAGATTTTGGAAAAATGGATGACTCAGGAAGAGCGAAAGCGATGTATGATGCGATTCCTGCTCAGCTAAGCAAGAATACATTACGCTACCAGGTAGGAAAAGCTATTCCTGATGAGAAGGTGGGAAGGGTAATAAATATCGTAAAAGTTATGGAGGATTCTATGACTACTAACGTTGTATACCATTCTGATGACCCCAATGCAGGTTTAGCTCTGACGAAAAATGAAGAATACTTTAAGATGTACGTATCAGATACAGGTTTGTTTGTTACACTTGCATTTATGGATAGCGATTTTACAGAAAATATTATTTACGATAAGTTACTTAACGATAAACTTAGTACTAACTTAGGATATGTCTACGAGAATGTCATCGCCCAGATGCTCAAGGCAACAGGGAAGAATTTATTCTATCATACAATTCCTTATGCCGAAGGTAAGAAGTATTATGAGATCGATTTTGTCATACCCGATAAACACAAAATATCTCCCATTGAGGTGAAATCCTCAGGGTACAAGTCTCACAAATCGTTAGACGAGTTCTGCATTAAATTTTCCGACCGTATAATGAATAAGTACTTGATTTATACAAAGGATTATAAGAGAGAAAATGGTGTTGATTATATTCCGGTTTACATGACAATGTTCTTGTAGTAGTCTGTAAGTACCGTATTTGTTTGTGTGCTTTTTGCAGTAAAGGACTCATGATTAGTAAATAAGTTGCAGATAATCTGTATTTTAGTGATAAGGGTTTCTCCATCTTTTTTAAAAAGACCCTTCATTTACTACTTACACACTTCAGGGGATAGTGTCGTTATTTTATGGTTTGATGCACCATCTTCTTTATCTACACGACAATAGTATATCGAACACCCGATCTCTCAAATTACGGGCGACAGTGATTTTATACTGACCAATAACCAATGTATTGCCATCAATACCCTGCACGTGATGCGTATTGACAATATAAGAACGGTGCACTTGCAAAAAGTTTTTCTGCGGTAGGATATCAAGTAATTGTTTCAATGCCATCCGAACTACTTCTTTTGAGCCTGCTGTATGAATCAAAACATAATTTTCCATGCTCTCAATGAACAGGATGTCATTCAAGACCACCTTCTTTAATTGCTTATCTGTTCTTACAAAAATATGCTTCTGGTCATCAACATGTTGCTCTTGCCCAATCAGGTTATGCACCTTATTGACAGCTTTCAGAAAACGGTCAAACGAAATAGGCTTTAAAAGATAGTCGACCACATCTAACTCATATCCATCTATTGCATAACGATCATACGCGGAGGTGATAATCACTTTAGGAGGATTACGGAGACTCGACAATAGCTGGAGGCCGGACATATAAGGCATCTCAATATCCAGAAAGAGCAAGTCCGGCTGTACGGTCTTCAACATATTATTCAGTTGAATAGCATCTTCGCACTCACCGACTAAAGTCAGAAAGTCAATTTTATCCACGTATTCGGTCAGTCCGGCACGGGCAGTTGGTTCATCATCTGTTATAATGCATTTTATTTCCATATCAATCCTTTTCCAGTTTAATCCGTAATTCGGCCGAATATGTATTTACTGTCTGAGTCAGCTTTAATTCGTATGCGGAGGAGTACAAAAGTTCCAGCCTCCTTTTCAGATTCTCAATGCCTATGCCTTCTTTTCTTTTTTCTTCATCCTTCAGGTCGGCGATTGAATTTTCCAACGTAAAACAGATCGCTTCTCCTTCGAGCTTAAAGGATAACCAAATCCGATACTCCCCTCCTACATATTTAAAGGCATTCTCCAGAAGAGGCTGGAACAGTAAGGGATGTATCTTCTGTTCGGACAATAAAGAATCGTAATCGGCTTGCAGTTGCAGGCGTTTGCTGACTCGCTGCTTCTGAAAACTAATATAAGATTGTATAAAGCTGATTTCCTCTCCGACCGTTACAATCTTGTTCACATTGTACAACTGATAGCGTAACAGTTCGGACAATAGCTCAATACTTTTACGGGCTTCCTCTTCCTTTGTCTGGAAATAAATCGTATTTAAAGCATTAAACAGAAAATGAGGATGATATTGGGCTTTCAGGTATTTGAGTTCGGTGTCTAAGTTTTCATTCCGAACCTTCTCCAACAGCAAGGCTTGTTCAATGAAATTACTGTTTATCATATCGCTCCGTACCATGGAATAATAAAGTAGAGCAATCGGAATACATATTACATTGGCAATCATGTAATCAATAATCCCATTACCCATATAGAGAACGCCGATACGCTCTCCAATAAACATCACCACATTTAGCCCGACAAATAGCGAGATGAACATTTTAAGGTATTCATTTTGAAACAAACCGCATTTCGGTATATCATATTTCTTGTTCTGAAACCGAAGGCGCCAGATAATATCAAAAGCATAACATATACCGATTACAACCAACTGCGACACAATATGCTGACTAAGAGAACCGGTCCAGAAACCTTCGTTCTTGGTCAGGTCGGTAACTGCCCGGAGTGCGTTAAACATCACGACGCCAAGGAAGAAGGGCATCACCCACCGGAAAAAGGTATCTTTCTTTATTATATTCATCAGTATCACAAATTTAATCTTTTGCTTTCTTCTAACCTATTGTTTTGTCGTGAATCTTTTGTTGCACTTCCTGAATTGAAGCGCCAGATAAATAACACGCCTGCCATCCTGGTATCCGTTTTCTCCTTGTACCAGCCTTTTGTTGATCCAACCAAATCAATATGCACACGGTTTGTCGCAAAGATATCATCAATACTGAACTGAACAGAGGCCTTGTTCTTAAATATGTTTTTTCTGACTCCGGCTGAAACCTGGCCAAGAGGATGTACGCGTGCCTGTCCTTCTGCCATCCGTCCGTTGTAAAAGCCTGTTATCTCTGCTGTCCACCCATAGGGTAAACTCATTTGATTACTAACATGTACCATAGGTGTCAGAGCCTCATTGACTTCTTCCGTGTCGTTTAACGCCCAATTAAACCGGTTGTATGTCAATGTCCCGTTTACATGTATTGTCCACCAGAAAAAAGGCTTCATATTATTCAAAGACAAACGAACCCGATAGGCATGGTTTGTCTGCAAATTTTTCGGGGTAACAATAATAAGTTGATTTTCTTTTATGATATAACTCTTGGCTATAGGGTTTGTCCGACGGCTGTATTGAAGGTTAAGCCCATATTGTTGTCTGAAGAAATATGACAATTCAAAATTGTCGGAGAACTCGGGTTTGAGTTCTGTATTTCCCTGTTCACGTGTATAGGTGTCATTTATTTCAGTAAAAGGATTTAGATCCCTGTAATTTGGTCGGTTAATGCGGCGACCATACATGAATGATAATAAATGATTTTTGGATAATTTATATTGAGTAATCAGATTGGGAAACAGATTTGTGTAGTGATTTGAAAAAAGCGAATCTCCTTTTTCGGTTAAGTCTGTTTGCCGGCTTTTAACATTCGTATTCTCTAAACGTAATCCGGCATCAACAGATAAAGACGGCAAAATAGTCGTTTTCAATTTTACATAAGCCGCATTGATGTTTTCATCATAAAAGAAACTATTGCTCAACTGTGTATTATTCATCCATTCATCGTCATAGTAGTTCCTATACAATGCTGTACTGCCAATAGAGATAAAGGCTGTTTTCGCACCTGCATCTAAAGTTGTCCGTTCGGAAAGTGGATAGGTAATATTTGTTTGTCCGGTGTTAATATCAATATCGCCATCCATATTTCCGGTTAGTAAATCGTTGTCCATACTTGTGGAAGATGTTTCAAAACGACTACTTTGCGATTGGTTATTTTCTCTTCCAAAACGCTGGAAATCGAAAGAAACATCCCATTTTCCTTTTTCTCTGAAAGCATATAGCAAGCTTGTTCCACCGGTAAAATTCGAATGTTTAACCTTTAACACATTCCCTGTTATTCGTAATGAATCCTCAGTTGATGAAGAAATAAAAAACCTCGAATCAGTAGTTTCATGCTTTCCCCACTCGTACCAGTTTGCCGTAACGTAAGCATCTAATGTGATTCGGTCAGACAATTCATAGCCTGCTCCACTACGTATAAAATGAGATTTATGGCGCATTTGCCGGTCGGCGGTCATTCGTAATGTCAATATATCCGACTCTTGACTTTCAGTCAGGGGATAATATCTCTCTGAAACCATATCCATATAGTTCTTGCCCCAATTATAGGAATAGTCTGTATAGAAATTCAACCTGTTCCCACGCATGGAGAAGTTTATGCTTTCATATCCTTTTGCGCGCTTTCCTTGTTGATAATTAGAATAGAGCGAAAGATTAACTCCCTGTATCTTCACTTTCTTGGTCTGAATATTGATCAAACCCGAATTACCGGACGCATCGTAACGGGAAGACGGATGTGTGGTCAGTGCAATCTTGTCCACCGAAGTGGACGGAATAGCCCTGAGCAGGTTCGCCAGATTTTCCCCGGACAAATAAGTTAGTTTATCGTCTATCAGCACATTCACTCCCGCTTGCCCGTACAAATAGATAGAACCGTCCTCACGCACCAGGACACCGGGAATATTCTTCAGCACATCAAACGCACTGCTCTTGGAGGCCGCCAGCAAAGAAGAAATATTAACAACCGTTTTCCCTGCCTCCAGTTCTATCTGTTTTTTCTCAGCCGTGACCACCACATCGGGCAACATATGCACATCTTCTTCCATAACTACTGGCGGGAGGATCTGCTTCTTCCCTCCTTCAATCAATATTGGCCTCATTTGTTTTACATAACCCAACATGGCTATTTCCAACAAATAGCGACCGCGCGGTACATCAAGGAAGTTATATTTACCGGACAAATCCGTCACCGTACCAGAGACATACGAAGAATCAGCAGCATTCAATAATAACAAAGTAGCATTTTCCTGCGCCACACCCTTATTGTCCTCTACAACGCCCGACAATACAACCTGACCGGTCTGAGCATTAAGCCTCAGAAAAACAACAAAACAGAGCGTAAAAATCAAAATTATTCGTTTCATCTTTTTTTAGACAAAACTATATTCCGAAGTCAGCGAGGCAAAATTATTGTGATGAACGGTAGTTTTTCATTGACGAATGATCAGAAACAAGATACATCAACAAAAAAATGAAAATATCAAAATATCAAAATAAACTCTAATAAAACTCTGACGGATCTAACTGAGTTCCCCTAACGAATCTAAAGAAACTCCAAAGATCGAGTAGCCTACGGGTAAATCCTGAGTGTGCCAGATTTAAAGGAACAAGCTCGGAAGAATTTATCGATCAAAAGAGTATTATCTCCAATATAGCCATACAAGCGGAAGAGGCTTATAATTTTATATTGCGCCATATAAACAGAGGAGCCGTTGTTGAAGGTGTTTATACGGTATCTCGTTGGGAATATCCTGTCAAAGCCATAAGGGAAACAATAAGAAATGCTGTTGTCCATAGGCAATATGCGCTCACAGGTAAGGATATTAAGGTCGCTGTTTATGATGATATGGTGGAGATAACCAGTCCGGGTCTTTTGCCTCCCTCGATCGATTATTCAGCAATGGAGAGCCGGCAAAGTGATGTCATTAATAAGATCATAGCCCCGGTTTTCAAACGGATGGGAATTATCGACCAATGGGGTAACGGATTAAAGCTTATAGCCGATGAATTAAAGGAATATCCCCGAATCGAATTCCGGTGGAGAGAAGTAGGTTTATCCTTTCAGGTACAGTTTATAAAGCTTGATCATATCAAGGAACAAGAGTTAGGGCAAGAGTTAGGGCAAGAGTTGTCCAATAGTACCATGTACTCTGAAATACTTCGGAAAATAATGAATGTTCCTCTTTCCCGTAAAGATATTTCAGAAGCTTTTGGGAAGAAACAAGTCTCGGGTTATTTAAACAGGACATTATCAAAACTGATTGAAGACAAACTTATTGAATATACAATTCCGGATAATAAAAATCATCCTGATCAGAGGTTCAGGATTACAAAACGTGGAGCGGTTTTTTTAGAATTATTGAAGAAATGAGTATCTGTGTAAGCACCCTTGTAGAGCATACAAGAAGTCCGATTGTTTCCCAATTCGATTTGCTGGTCCACCAAGGGATAATTACCTTGGACCACTTGATAAAAGGAATCAAAAAGGGAAAGTCATAAAGAAGGGTCCATTGTTTAAGATTAATGTAGTTTACGAAAATGCTGATATTCATACTCTGAGTATAAATGTAGGGGTATTTATAAACTAAAATCTTTCTAAGAATCGCATGAGTTGAGTGGGCAACTTGATATAATGGGATCCTCCTTCCGTAAGTCATTACAATGAAGAGTATTTCATTGGTCTCGACCATAAACTGACATTGCATATAAGGAAAGAACCGTCTGATATCCATGAATCTATTAATCAGCGGTTGATTTCATGGATCGGGCAGGCGGTTGACCGTAGGACTTCATGCCGAACTGCTGAATAATCACATTAAGTTCGCGATAATATACTAATATGGTATATTTGTACGGTTAGAACGTTATATTTTGTTTCTGTTAAAAAAAAAATGGAGAGTAGAAATAAAGATCATATTATTCGCGATAATACACATAAAATGTATATTTTTGCAGTTGAAACGTAATTCTGATTGAATGGAAAAAGAGCAGACAATAAGGGATTGGATACTCAATTTACCTAAAAGAGGGAAAATAACCTTTTCCCTTGATGAGGTGGATGCCTCTTTTCCGCAAATAACAGAAAACAATAAACGTGTTTCCCTCTGGAGGATGGTAGAAGCAGGAAAGATACAATCCGTATGGAAAAGGTTCTATGTAGTTATTCCTGTGGAATATGAATTGAAAGGAACTGTTCCTCCTGTTGTTTACATAGATCAGTTAATGACTTATTTACAAAGAGAGTATTATATCGGGTTATTAAATGCCGCTGCTTTTCATGGTGCATCTCATCAACAGACACAGGAATTAACAGTCATAACAGACAAAGGCAATTACCGGGATAAACATAAAAATGGGGTTAAGATCAATTTCGTTGGAAAAAAAAGCATTCCGAAAACATATATACAACAAAAAACGACAAAGACCGGAGTCATAAATATATCCAATCCGGAATTAACCGCTATGGATTTGATTTTTTACCAATATGAAATCGGAGGATTAAGCAGAGCGGCCACTGTTCTGAATGAGTTAGCTGAAGAACTGGACTTTGGAAAGGTAAAGAACGATTTTTTTATTCTGTTCACCTCAACAATAGTACAACGTTTAGGCTATATTCTGGATGAGATCCTTGTTTATAAGGAAATTGCAGGAACGTTGCGGGAAAAAGCATTGCAGGCTGGGTTGTCATTCAGAAAAGCAGACCTTAAACCGGAAAATGACAGTACGCATGCATCATATAATAAACAGTGGAAATTAGTAATCAATGAAGAAATAGAAATAGACGAATGATACCTGAATTAGCTATCACAGAATGGAGAAGTGTTGTGCCCTGGATTGATGTTAAGCAGGTTGAACAGGATTTGATTATATGCAGAGCTATAGTGATATCACAACTCACAAATCATGCGCCGATCCGATTTTTTAAAGAATATGGAGCGTATCGAAAAGATACGCTCAATTGAAGCCTCATCACAGGAAATACCCTCCATGGACATATACGCTCCTCTGCTGGAGGAGTTGTTCACCCTGCCTTCGGAGGATTGGGAACTGGATGAAACAACGAACAACATTGAAGATGTGGTGGAAATTGCCACATCCCTGTACGGACAGAAACGATACGGTGATGCGCTTAGTTTGCTTACACGGTTGATTGTCACCCTTAACAATCACTTTGAACAGGATAGATGGTATTCGATGTTTGACGATTTTAACAGTATGGACTACAGCGACGCCCGCGATGATATGATGGACCTGTTCGAAAAATTGCTTCAGGACAAGACGCTGCCCTTATCGCTTACAGCTCCTGTTTTACAAACACTCAAGGTGGTTTCCCACGATAATGTCCTGGCAAATTACACAAGCTGGGATATCAGTCTCCTGTTAAACCCGCAAGATAAGGATCAAGACAAGAATATTCATCAAGATAGTCCGGATGCCCGGCTCCGTTATCTGCGTAGCTTGCGTAAAGAAGATAGGCAATAGGGAGATTCCGACAATGAGAACAAAAACAATTTTTGATATAACATAATGACGATAAACTATCCGATCTTACTTATAATAATTCAGGCGGTAGGCATGCTGCATATTGCATTGAAGCGATGGATTGTTCTTTAATTATTTGTAAAATTTCTTCCTGGATATTTTCTGGATGTTCCAACAGTTTTTCCTTTAATAAAAAAGATCAGGGAATAGTTAAGGGATTAACTGAGGATTTAAATGATGTAAATGAAGCTTACTTAACCTCTTTGATTTGGTGAAAAATAAACATATCAATTAAGATCAACTGGAATGTACGGGTTTTTCCATAGAATTGTTGAGTTAATTGTTCTCTATCGTTGGAAAATCTGTAAATTTGAGGTATAAAATTTTACTTTTCATTGAAAGTAAGAACACTAAGTAAAAGATGCTCACACAAACTCAACTCCGACATATCCTTTCCGATACCGAAAGTCATCACGTTGAGCGTACGACTTCAACGGATAATATGGACAAGTTTTGTCAGGCGATCTGTGCATTTTCCAATGATGTTTCGGGTAGCGGTAAGAATGGATATCTGATTATCGGTGCATATAACAACGGAAAATTATCGGGCTTGAAAGTAGATGACAGGCTGTTGTTACAAATTGCCAATATCCGTACCGATGGTAATATTTTACCGCAACCGGTCATGACAGTTGAAAAGTTTAGTTTTGATGATGGCGATGTATTGGTAGCTGAAGTCCAACCGTCGGAATTTCCGCCTGTGCGTTATCGTGGACGTGTTTGGGTGCGGGTTGGTCCCCGCAAGAGCATGGCCACCGAGGCCGAAGTAAAAATACTGACCGAACGTCGTTTGTCAAATATACACACATTCGATGCAATGCCGTGTCTGGGGACGACCATCAACGATTTAGATGTAAAACTAATCAAAAAGGAGTTCCTCCCCAAAGCCGTTGCTGAAGATGTGCTTGCTGAAGATAAGCGAAGTATCGAAGAACAACTTGCATCGCTCGGATTTTACGATTTGCGTTACGACTGTCCTACTAATGGAGCCATCGTCCTTTTCGGAACGAATCCCGAACGCTATTTGCCCGGGTGCTATATTCAGTATGTTCGTTTCAAAGGGAATGATCGGGCCGGAGATATTATCAACGAACATAAATTCAGTGGGAATCTTTGTGTGGTATTGCCAAAGATCGATACGTTTATCGAAACAAGTATATCACAGAAACGTCCTATTCCGGTGAGCGTGTTACGTGAGGAAACGTTCTCCAAATATCCTTACTGGGCTACACGTGAGTTGCTTATGAATTCAATCATGCACCGCGACCATGAAGCCAATGGGCCTGTGCAATTCTATGAATATGACGATCGTATCGAAGTACAAAACCCCGGTGGATTATATGGAAAAGTGACGCCGGAAAACTTTCCCAATGTCAGCGATTACCGTAATCCTTTTATTGCAGAGGCGATGAAAGTGCTGGGATATGTGAATCGTTTCAGTCGGGGCGTTTATCGCGTACAGAAGGAGTTGGAAGAAAACGGAAACGGAAAAGCATTTTTCGATTTTTCCCTGGTAACTGCGTTCAGGGTAGTGGAAAATGTATCGAAAAGGTATTTAGAGGAAGGGTTTGGAGTAGAGATCACCAAAGAAAAGCCAGTAAAAAAACAAGAAGAACTGTTGGAACATCCAAGAAACATCCAAGAAACGTCCAAGAAACATCCAAGAAACATCCAAGAAAAAATTTTACAAGCAATAAAAAATAATCCATCTATAACTCGAAAAGAATTAGAAATTCAATTGGGTTATTCTCACGGGAGTATTAAATATCACATTCAAGTAATGTCCGATGCTGGTATTATAAAACACATTGGATCAACTAAATCCGGAAAATGGATTATTCTATGGAATATGATGAACACATGATTCTTTCTCTATTGTTGTTTATTATGACTAAGATCAATCTATTATTAATATTTAATAAGAAATTATGACTGATAGTATTTTATATTATCCTTATATAAGCCTCCCCGAAAATCTGTGGACTTATCGAGCTCTTCTTTACTTTGATAATTTAGGCGTAATTGTACCGAATGACTATTTATACAATCCGGAGAAACATACAAAACAAATGCGTGATCTAATTCATGCTAATTTAGTTCAACAAATTGATCCTATAGGTTTCACATACGGACTTGAAAATTTTACAATTGGTTTTTTAGAAGAGCTATTATCATCAAAAAGACGTATAGATAGTAAACAGAGAAATTTCAGGAATGGACACTATACAAGAATTCACGTTGAAAAATTTGATAATGGATTAATGAATGTACTTGAAGAGTTAGGACTGGCAAAACGAAGTCAAGATTGGGCATGGTACCATGTCGAACCGAAGACAGCATTTATGCTTATGACATACTTGGCAACTATTATTGCCATTCAGGATAATAGGGTACCAGTCACTGATAGATTGACAAAAGAGGTTAGATTTAAGCCTATTAGAAAACAAGATATGGAGAAACTACAATTGAGGGATAAGATTTTACAGGATATTTTACCTCTACCATCGGAGTTAAATATTGGGAAACTTGAAAATTTTAAAGGAAAATATCATTCAGAATTATCAAGATTTAGAAGAAAAGTAGAATCTCTTATAATTGAACTGAATCAGTACAAAGGTCACATTGAAGATTTTGAAGAGTTGTATAAAATAAGAATTGAAGAAATTACTGATAGAAAAGAGTTTCTGGCTAGCCAAATGAAAAAGCCTGGTTTTGGAAAAATTGTGTTTGGTTCAATTTTTCCACTTTCCGCATCCGGAATGGCAATTATTAATTCTCCAGAGAATAATTTACTTTGGTTAATTCCATCTCTTGTGTCAACTGCATACTCTGTTGTCACCGCATATCGACAAAACGAAATATTAAGAAAAGAAGATTTTCGATATTTAGCATTGATCGATAAAAAATTATCGAGTCGGTAACAAATGACTGTAATCAGTCAAAAAAATAGATTGTCCATTATTCTCGGAATATATACTCCCAAAAGTTGGACTCTTTCCCGTTACCTTTAAGAAATTTCAGCTCGGAATGAACGCATTGAAACAGATAAGTGTAAGTCTTCGCTAAAATGAACCTTCCCTTTATCCTCCAAAATGTGAATTGTCTCCATCGCTGCATATTCCGAATCAGTGAGATTAGGTGAGATATAAACACTCCAGTCGGAAAAAGTTGCATCTATTGCGTGAAGCCACTCAGAGATACCCGCTTCTCCGGTATTAATTTCTTGTCCACCTCCCACTAAACAAATAATGACAGCCCAATCTTTATGATAGATTATTTATAAGCTATTGGGCTTATAATGGTGGTTTATAAGTGTTTTGGCGTATAAGTTGCAAATATAAGTTTAATACCAATAGTCACTAAAACGAGTATTTTATCGGAGGCTTTGTAATCAGTAACTTCGCATGTACAATTTTCGGCAAGATTGAATGTACAGAAATTGGCAATATGCAATGTACATAAAAAGGGTTAAAGAAGAGTCTTCATATATTTGTAATTCACGAAAATACAAACACTATGAAGACTCAGATACATGACCTTAGAAAGGTACGTATGTGGTACGAAGTTAAAGAACTTTCCAGTAATCCGGGCAATTCGGACAGTAAAATTGCAAAAAAGTTGGGTGTTGATCGCAGAACTGTTTCCAGGTACAAGAAGATGAGTGAAGAAGAG
>NZ_KB905704.1 GCF_000380985.1 Proteiniphilum acetatigenes DSM 18083
AATCGCAGGCAAGGGACGTAGCAAAGCTATCGTTCAACTTTAATGCGTCTCTTACCTCAATAAACCTGGCAAAGGTGCTGGCAAAGGAGAAAGGCATCCCCTTTTCGATGGCATCATGTAAAACAATGATACACAATGCCTACCTGCTTGAGCGATTTATTTGCGTGTCCGGCATTAAACCGAACAGAAGATTAAATGATAAACTTGTTAAAGAACTCGTGGAGTTTGCAGCCATTGCTGCATGACTCATATAGTAAATTTTTAACGGACTATTGATATACAGTGTCGGAAGGAATTATAATATACGATGCTTCAAAGATAAATCTATAATGAAACGATTATTTGCCGCTTAGTTAGAGATGTTGTTTTAGGGAATGCAAAGGAATTTCACCTCTTATTATTTGGTAATTATATTTTTTTTATTTTCCTTTGTTTTGATAAATTTAATTATAGAACATAAAATAAACGCTAAAATCATTTGCCTATAAGTCTTCTTTACTCAATTGACATTACATAACAATTAAGAAGTAAAGCAATGGACACTTTCTGCACGATGACCGATGAGGAATTGGTCGTTTCGTATGCCGACGGCAATGATTCTGCGTTTGATCTGCTCCTTAGCCGGCATAAACAATCTCTTTACACTTACATCTTCTATACTCTTCGTGATCAGGGATTGGCCGAAGATATCTTCCAGGAGACTTTCATCAAAGCCATTACCACTATCAGACAAGGGCGATACACCGAAACAGGCAAATTTAAAGCATGGCTTACTCGTATTGCACATAATCTGATAATCGATTATTTCCGTCAGAGAAAGAATGAAAATACTATCTCTAATGATGACTATGAGATCGATCTGTTGAACAACCCTTCCCTGTGTGATGATACTGTAGAGATGAAAATGGTGAAAATACAGGTGCTCAATGATGTGAAGAAACTGATCGACTTTTTACCTGATGAACAACGTGAAGTGCTGGAGATGCGATATTACGGGAATTTAAGTTTCAAGGAGATTGCTGATATCACCGGGGTGAGTATCAATACTGCTCTTGGTCGCATGCGTTATGCCATTCTCAACATGCGTAAACTGGTAACTGATCACAAGATGATCTTAACGATCAACTGAGATCACTTATCTTCTATCTTCCTGGTCTGAAGAGTAGCTCCAGTTTAGGTTGAGGGCGCATTTTACCGGAGAACATATCGCGCATCCATATCATACCGGCTTCCACACCCATGGTGGGTTTGAACCAGTGCTCCACAGAACCCCCGTAGTAAGGAGTGTTCATCATCGGTAACATCGGCATGTCTGACTTGTTACTGTTTTGTAATACAGGCATCCCTCCATAAGCGTTGAGATACCAGTCATCGTTAAGCCGGTAGCGACCGTGAAGGTCGATCATTACAGCCGATTGGTTGAGAGAGAAATCATTTCTAGCCGTCTTCATATAGGTCAACCCTCCATCGAACATCAGGTTACGATTCACCTGGTAGCTGGCATCAATTCCTGCATTCCAGAGAGGCATCACATCGAAATTGGAGTTATAGCCACCGCTGACGCCCATCGTCAACGCAGGATTGATCGCATAGCGGGCCCCTGCATCCAATATATAGTAATAGCCTTTACCAAAAAAAGGAGTCTCCACCATACCGATGGTAGCCGATGAATGTAATAGCAGGTTGGAAGTTGGCATTGTGGTGGCAATAGCCGTGCGACTCTTACTATTGATGAAATCGGATGCGGCTCCGTGCCAGTGAATCGGAGGGAAGTTAGTCTCTTTATCCGAATGTTGTGGTTCCAGGGTGAACCGTTGGTAAGGAGTAAATTGCGGCAGAAGATTTTCTGCCGGATTCAGTCGGGGTAATCTTAACGGAAGCTGGCCGGATCTGAGAGAGTCGGCCTGTTTTGGCAATCCACCGACGATTCCGGTTTTCAGGTCCAGACTATCCTGCTTCACCGGGATATCCTGCGCAAAACTTTTCGTCTGAACGAAGAAAATGATTATCAGAAACGGAATATAAAAATGTTTCATATAGCTTGCGGAGTTAAGAGTTATCCTGTTGGAACAAAGATAGTAAAAATTTCAGGAAATCTTATTTTCAAATTTATCTCTATTCTTAATTTATTATTCAAATAAATATATTCCGAGTGCTATTGCGTAATATGTAAACAATCACTGCTTCTCATTTGTTGTATACGATCGGTTATCAATTTCTTTACTACATTGGGTATCTCATATGTCATTAATTAATTGAATGAATTAATACAATTTTATTTGGTGATCAGTGCTTTTTTATTTTCCTTTGTTATTGAAAAATAATAAATACTAAAATACTAAAAGCATTTTTCTAATGCTCTTTTTTTACAGGATATTAATTCTATAATGAAGTGCTAAATAAGGCTTGCATTTAAAAATGGTTCTTTGTCCAGGAAAAACACAGAGACTCCTTTGACAGTTAGCCATCTTTTTAATTTACGGACATGAAGAAAATCGGGATAATTTTTTTTCTTTTCTTTCATTTATTCTATTCGTGTGAATATGATAAAGATTTCATATATACGAATGAAATAACACCACCGGAAGATGACTTTAAAGTGGAGATAAATCTTTCCGATGTTAAACCAAACAGCACTCTATTTATTTACCAATACACCAAGGTCTCATTTGCCATTGACACAAAAGGACATGAAGTGCTCAATCAAACAATTACTATTGATGCCGATGCTTACATAGACAATAATAGTATTTATTTATATCCTTTAAACGATAATTCTGTCCGAAAACTGGTGTTCGATATAGAATTAAAAACCAATACAGGAAGTATTGCGGAGAAATTAGGTTATGAAAAGTATGTGGGCAGGTATGAATATGATGTGAAATTTGTCAAACTGGAAGAAGATTTTACTATCGACTTTCAGGGAGGGGTTTCAGACGAGGGATATTTACAATTACAGTGGAATGAGCCTGAATTTGACAATGCGACGTTTCAAAAATATGAACTTACTTTCTTCAATAGTATTACTGATAAGCAAGAAACTTATATTATCACTGATCCGAAGCAAACTGGTTTTATTGATAAAAATTATGTTTGGGGCTATCGTGCCTATCAACTTACCGTGCATTATAAGAATAATGATGTGAATTATACATCAGCGAGGGAGAGCTATTTTACGCCTGCTTATTATGGTTCAGGTGGTGCGACAAAATTTAGTTATCAATATATTGACCATGAATGGATGAATGTCTCCTGGGAATATACCGGTTATAAGTGTAAATATTTGCTGGAAGTTGATGGAGATGGTACAAAAATAGAATGTGATGAAAATAAAAGGAATGCAAAGATACAACGTTTCAGATTCCCAATAGATCCGCAAAGATTCAAGCTTTACGTCATACCTTATCATCTTCCGTATGAAGAATATAAGAAATGTCCCTTTATCGCTGCTGATTATAAATCGGAGGATGAACGTTACGTGGTGATTAAACCGCCTATGGCGTGGAATCTGGAGAGAGATGAGTACTATTTCATGGAAGACGGTCTGTTGAATATCTATTCTGTCTCCAATTTCAAGAAGAAAAGGGATTTATTGCTAAGACCTGTTTATACGCTTGATCCCTCCGACCGTATTATCTTATCAACCACCCCTCTGACTTCACAAATTGCAATTTATAAACATACATATGGAGCCCCCCGTCCATTTTATGAAATTTATATCTACAATGTGAATAACTTTGAGGATCCGCTTCCTGTGAAAATCTTAAATCCATGGGAGGTCAATATTTTTATTGCGGACAATTCCCGCTTATTTTTTAGAGATGGCGTGATAGATGACAATGGATACTATTTATATTCGTCTCTTTTTGTAGCTGATTCCAAAACAGGAGAAATAGTAGCAGAAAAAAAGATGGTAGAGGGATATGCCAAGATTGTAGGATCATATGATGGGAAATATATATGTGAATATTATGAAGATGGTTATCGCATATATAAATTTGAAAATGACGTTTTTATTCCACTCTATTCTTATCATAATACGGAGTATTCATATGAGGTTTGTCAGTTTAGTTACACCAATCCAAACGAGTTGATTTTAAGTGGAGGGAACGAGACTGTTGTGTTTGATGTGAGTACATTGAGGGAAAAATACAAAGTAGGTGGTCTGTTTATTGTTCAGGATCCCATAACAGGGAACTATGCCTGTCTGGATGAATTCCATAATGAAAACTCTCTTCTCGCTATTTATGATAATACTTTTGACAGAATATTGACAAGAATACCCTTCAGTCAATATAAATACCCTCATTATTTTATGAAGAACAGGTTGATTATCTATGGAGCAGGGTATGGTGCGGCACTGGATTTAACTGATTATATCAAATAGGGATGAAAATAGATTATTTAATTCTGTGCACAATCTTCTTATTCTTCGCTGCCTGCGAATATGATAGGGACGATGTATATTATGTGGATGTTCCGAAACCGGATGACAAGGAGATCATACTTAATCTGGCTGATTTCCCTTCCGGTGCCACTCTCTATATTTACAAGAAAACAAAATTACATTATCAACTTTCCTTACCGGAAGGGCAAGTATTAAAAAAACGGTTCAGTCTGAGTGGTGAAGAAATATATCCGATGGATGGTTATTTCGAATTCGTACCAACCGGCAATGTCCGGACTACAAAAAAACTGACAGTTGATATAGAAGTGGATCCTCATTCTGAGAGTATTGCCGGTAAGCTGGGATTTGAAAACTATATAGGTAAATTTGAATATACGTTAGTTTTTATTCCTGATGCGGTGCTGCATCTCAACAATATTGTCCATCATAGAAATAAGGATGATTATTTTGAACTGACCTGGGACAAACCGGAGCTGGAACAATATACCGTAGATAAATACAGGATAACCTATTATCACAATAACAAAACGTATGTAAAGGAGATTACCGACCCTCATGAAACAGGTTTTGTAGACAGTTTAGCCGTGTTCGGTGCGTTATATTACAGGATAGAAACATTCTTTAAAGAAGCTATAAGGGAACCTTGGGTAGATGTATATACAACGGTAATTGAATTTCCAAAAAATTCTATCCGGTTTGAATATACCGGAGTCAATTCAGGAAAAATATCATGGCCGAAGAACGAATATAAGTCCAGATATGCTTTTGCAACCGGTTACTACGGCGATATAGTATACGAGGGGGAGGAAAATTATTTCGAGATCGATGACCTGATAGAGTTTACGCGGGATAAAAACAATCTGTTCCCTTTTTCGCAAGGTGTCCTGTATGAATTGTACGTTGTGCCTTTCGATACGAAGAGTATTAGTAAAGATGGGGCTTGGCCTATTCATTATGATGTGCTCTATTCTCCCAGTCTGATTACCATTGAAGACGGTTATTTGGATTTTCAAATTTGTACGGATACGCCAACGAATAGATTATTTGTCAGGAACGGGTATAACTTTTGGATTTATGATAAGGATGATTTAAAATTGTTAGACCAGGGAATCGTAGATGCGTTATCCATTTCATGGAATGGTCGGATTTTTTGCTCTGAGAAATCCTCATTGATAGTCATTCCCTCGAGTGGATGTATCGAGTTAGTCAGCTATGATCTTAAAAACTATGAGAAGCTACAATTCGATAGGGAAGAAGAACTTACTTATCATGAAGCTTTCTTAGGTACCAATGATGTGGTATTTATCAAAACCTATATGGATGTGGTGGATAGACTCCCGGGAGGGATCGAAGCGTTCGAGGGAAAACTGTTCGCGTATAGTCTGGAGACACGTGAACTGATTGATTATCTTATTCTCCCCAACAAGAATGATCATGTTGCCGTTTCGAGAGATGGTAAATATGTGGCAATTTATTATAATTCCCATATAAAGAATGATGTTTCCGTGTATGAGTTTGGTGAAAACGGATTTTCATTGGTATACCAGGAAGATTTTCCGGTATACGGTCAAAGAGAAGATCCTAAGCGCATCAATTTTAATGAAAAAGAAACCAACCTGATGATTATCACTTTTGAAGAAGCCGGAGGACAAACCTATGTGGTGAATTTAAATGACGGTACGAAGAGTCAGAAAAGAACGGGTTTATATGTCGGTTCAGATCCATATACCGGTAACATCGTGACAGCTAATGGCTATTATTGTTCGATACATGATCAGACATTTACCAAAGAGCTTTTCGCACAGGAACGGACATATGTCAACTACCTTTTTAATAACTATTTCTTTACAACTGCCCATGGGGGAGTCTCCAAACTTCATTATTTAGATATCACTAATTATTTAGAAAAATGAGAAAATATATCTTCTTGACTATTGCGTTATTCTGTAGTGGATTATTACAGGCGCAACTTACCGTGGGTTATTCCGGCGGGTACTCCTCTTATGATACGGAAGCCATGAGAAGCATGATGAGAAGTATACAGGGAGGACCTCCCGCATCTATTATCGGTGCGAAAAATGTAGATAATTTTCCGGCACAAAATATAATTCATGTTATTGATATTGGTTATTTATTTCAACAACATGAATTTGGATTAAAGGGGGGCGGATACCACTCTACAGGTGGAAAACTGTCTCTCAAAGATTATTCGGGAGAATATGCTAATAGGTTTATTGTGAATGGTGTCAGAGCCGGAGTGTATTATAAATATTACTTCTTTACCTATGAGAACAGGCGGGGGAGGGAGCTCTTCTCTTTCTTTGGGGAGATATCTCCCGGTATATTTATGACTCAATTTAAAAACCGGGGATTTTTTATAGTGAATGATGAGGAACTGGATCGTTTTGATAAGATGTTTAATACATCCAGTTTTTCTCTTTTGAGCCAGATAGGAACTAAATATTACATTGCTGAAAATATAAATATACATATTTCCATGGGTTATGATTTGGTTTCTAAGGCCGAATGGGAAGAATCTGCTTATAATTCCGCTTCGATCAATTGGAGTGGAGTAAGATTTACAGGGGGAGTAGGATTTTCTTTTTAGGAACAGCTCTATGGATGAAATCATTGCCTTATTCCGGACGGGGTATTTAATAGGAGAAAAAGGCTATCGGGTAATTTAAATGGTAAACCCTTTGCTGTGATGAAACAAAAAAAGCCGGCTTTACAACCGGCTTTTTTGTATATGGTAGGAGTTCAAATCGTTCTGTACTGAACGGTGCAGAAACTGAAAATGTGTTCAATTGCCTGAGAAAATCTCAAACTCTGCAGAAACTGAAACTGGCTTAGAAAGTCAATTTTATGATTTCTACAGGGGTTTATACTTCAGAATGCGGATACTTCAAAAAACGTCTGAAACGGTGTTTGAAGCCGTTAAAGCTGTTCAGAGAAGTCTTGTATATCATTCAATTCGATAACATTAAATCGTTTGATACATAATTTTTCCGGATTGTGAAGCAGAATCAGTCATACGAATGTAATCATGTATTTCAACCCTCGAATTCTTACCGTCGGATTTTTTCCGGTTTGGAAAAGGCCGATGTAGTAAAAAATCAATGTTTGAGACCGGATTTTCATCCCTATTCCCGGAACTTACAAACTCTTGCATCTGTTTCCGGCGAGTTGGCTTGCCCGTGAAGGTTTACCTTTCAACCAAAATAGAATACAAAAGCAGTCACAAATTCTGCCTATGCCTGAAGATGTATCATTCGTCCGAGTCGGTCGCTATTTTGCAACCACTTCCTTAAATATACAGATAAACTGCTATCAAGGGGGATCGCATAACGAAAAACTTATGGTTCATCCGATAGAAACATTCAATGTTTCACACTTCATGAACAAAGAGAAAAACAAACGGATTTGCCGATCTCTTGAATGAAACTCTTCCCGTTGTGTACAAAATGTCAATGAACTCCTATGTATGTCTTGTGTACGAAACTCGTACTTTTTATCTCTCATTGTTGTTCTGCAAATATAACATACCGGTCAAATAAATTGCAAATATTTTTGGTCGTTTTTATGAACAATTTCTCAACAGGTTATCAACAAGTTATTAACAGTGGTGTGCTGGATTGACAAAGAGTGGAAAAGTGGGAGAGTGGGGAGGTGAAAAGGTTGATGGGCTGACTTGATGATCCCGACAAGTCGGTAACTTGTTCCGATTTTTGGGGAAGTAGGTAACTGGTAATTTAAATCAATGGTGTGCAGAAGTGAACTGCAATCCAACGATCGAAATAATTAGCGTGCTAAGGAAAAATATTCTCCAGAAAGTGACCGGTTCCCTGAAAACCAGGATACCGAGAATAACCGTTCCTACAGCGCCGATGCCAGCCCAGACGGCATAGGCGGTTCCTGTCGGAATCGGGTGGGTGCCTCCCATCGATTTGAACAGTAAAAACATGCTTAGGCTCACGCAGATAAGAAATACCGCAAGCCACAGCCACATTTCTTTGCCTGATGTCTGTTGCATCTTTCCCAGGCTCATCGCAAAAATCGATTCGAAAACTCCTCCAATAATCAGGATTATCCAGTTAATATTCATTTTATACGACTATAATTATTTCTGCCCAAAGGTAGCAAAAAACTTTCGTCCATAATTGTTTATTGCATTCAAAATAACTATATACATTGCAGACATTTGGGATTATCGGCAATATACCGGAAAACTACTCAAACCGGATGGACTTGGCGGGAGTGATTCTGGCGACCAGATAGGAGGGACCGATCATCATCAGTAAGGAGACAACGAGCGTGCCGATATTAAGAAGAATAATATATAGCGGGTTGAGATCTACCGGTACTGCGGAGAGGTAATAGGTGGACGGATCAAGTGTTAGTACTTGAAATTCCTTCTGTACTATGCAGAAAATCAGAGCGATAATATTCCCCCATAACATCCCCTGTCCGATAAGAAAAGCAGAAAGGTAGAGAAAAACCTTGCGGATACTGAAATCCCTTGCTCCCATCGATTTCAACATGCCGATCATATTGGTACGTTCGAGGATGATGATAAGCAGGCCAGAGATCATGGTGAAGCCCGATACTACCAACATGAGAATGATAATAACCCACACATTCATGTCGAGCAGATCGAGCCAGTTGAATATCATGGGATTGATATCCTTGATGGAACGGGTGTAAAGGGCGTTGCCGAGGCGGTCTTTATAGGATGCCATATCGAAGAAAAGATCCTGTGCAATCCTGTCGAGATTATTGTAATCGCGTACCAGCACTTCTATCCCGCTCACCATGTCGGTATCCCATCCATTAAGGGAAGAAAGCACATCATTCCCGACAATGACATAGAGCTTGTCGTAATCTTCAAAATTGGTACTGTAAATACCGCTAATATGAAACCGACGGGCACGGACAGGCTCCTGTACGAAATAACAGGTGAAACTGTCGCCCGTCTTGAGTCGTAGTTTGTCGGCAATCTCTTTTGAGATAATAGCCTGGTTATCCGTAACAGTATCACTAGATTGGAAGATAGTTCCCTCCAGTAAGTTTTTCCTGAAAAACTCCCAGTCATACTTTTCCGATACTCCTTTCAATACCACACCCATGAAATCATCGTCGGTCTTGATAATAGCCGGTTTGGTAATGAATTCCTGAAAGTGACGGATATCAGGGTTGGCAGTGAGTATGGACGCCAGTGTATCTGAGAATGCAATGGGGGAATGTTCATAGGACGAGTTGCTCTCAAAGGCGGTGATCTGGATATGGGAACCGAAACCCACCACCTTGGCACGTACCTCTTTTTTGAAGCCGACAATGATACATACTGCCACAATCATCACGGCCAGACCGAGCGCAATGCCGGCAATGGCAATTTTGATGGCAGGCGATGAGACCCGTTTATCGTTCTTTTTATCGCCTTTGTAAATCCGCCTCGCTATAAAGAGCTCCGCATTCATGTTTATGGGTATGTGGATATGCTTCAAGTGCTTTTTCCAGCACTATGAGCGCATTGTTTAGGTCGTCTTTATTGAGCACATAAGCGATACGAACTTCATTTCTACCCAACCCGGGAGTGACATAGAAGCCGGATGCGGGTGCCATGAAAATGGTCTGACCCTGATAGCGGAAATCGGAGAGGCACCAAGCACAGAAAGCATCGGCATCATCAAGAGGGAGCTTTGCCAGGGTATAGAATGCTCCTTGTGGCATGGGGGAATAGACTCCGGGAATATTGTTCAGCCGTTCTATAAGGAAATCGCGGCGGCTCTTGTACTCTTCGAAGTTATGCTGCATATATGCGCCATTTTCCTGTAACGATGCATTGGCGGCAATTTGTCCGATAAGGGGGGGGCTTAGACGTGCCTGGCAGAATTTCATCACTGTGTCGTGTACCTTCCGGTTTTTAGTGATGAGTGCACCGATACGGATACCACATTCACTATATCTTTTGGATACCGAATCGATCAGTACCACATTTTCTTCCACCTCTTTCAGGTGACAGGCAGAAATATAAGGTGTATCGTTATAGATGAATTCGCGGTACACCTCATCGGAAAAGAGGTAAAGATCATACTTTTTGACAAGTTGCCTTATCTGTTCCATTTCGTGGGGTGTGTAGACATAACCTGTGGGGTTATTGGGGTTGCAGATAAGGATCCCTTTGGTACGTTCATTGATCAGTTTTTCAAATTCCTCTACCGGGGGAAGGGCAAATCCTGATTCCATGGTCGAGGGTATAGTGCGGATGACAGCTCCTGCAGAGATGGCAAAAGCCATGTAATTGGCATAGGCCGGTTCGGGGACGATGATCTCGTCATCCGGGTTGAGACAGGCCATAAATGCATAGAGTACTGCTTCCGATCCGCCAGCTGTGACTATGATCTCTTCAGGAGTGAGGTCGATATTAAATTCTTTATAATAACGAACCAGGTTCTCCCGATAGAATCGGTATCCGTCGCTGGGACTGTATTCCAACGTAGTACGGTCGATACTGCGAATAGCATCCAATGCCGAGACGGGGGAAGGGAGATCGGGCTGGCCAATATTGAGATGATACACCTTTACTCCTTCTGCTTTAGCTGCATCGGAGAGCGGTGCCAGTTTTCGTATGGGTGAGGGGGGCATCTGTATGCCCCGCTGGGATATATGCGGCATAATATTCGCGTTACTTGTAACCTTTATAAATCTTTTTTCCTTATAACAGATATGGTGGCAAAGGTAATAAAAAAGTTGGAGTATACTCTATAAGGGAGTGATAAAGTGGAAAGGTGGAAAGGTTAGTGAAGAGTGAAAATGAAAAGTAGAAAGAACAAAGGGTGCTTTACAGACTTTTTGAATGATTAACACTTATATTATGGCCGGGTAAGCCATATAAAAAGGATTATACGTAAGTTTGTCCCTTGAAATTAAAAAAAGAGAAAAGAAAAATGACACGTAACACGATCTTAGTAGTGATTTTCGCACTTGCGGCCGGATTAGTCGCCTGTACGGGACAAAAAAGTGATCCGGATAAGTTCAGAAAAGGCTGGACCCTGGCATGGGAAGATAATTTTGATAGTAAAACAGGGCTGACTGCCTGGTCGAAAATATCCAGGGGCAAACAACATATGAGCCGCTATATGAGTGATAACGAAGCACTCTATGTACTGGAAGATGGACTTCTTGTTCTCCGGGGAGTAGAGAATGCCGGGAATAATGCGGAAATTCCATTTCTTACCGGAGGTATTACCCGGCAAGGGGTGAAAAAGAACAGTGTAAGCAGGGTTGAAGTAAGGGCTCGCATGAATCCGGTAGCGGGGGCTGTACCGTTTGTTTCATTACTCCCTTCGGATGGAACCGGGAATATCGCTATCGATATCATGGAGCGGTATGGTTATGACGAGTTCATCTACCAGTCAGTTACCTCACAATATACCACCACAGAGGGGATGCCGGATAATCCGCCTTCCAGCGCATTGGTCGGTGTAAATCCCAATCAATTCCATACCTATGGGGTGGAGACCTATCCTGACAGTGTTGTGTTTTTTGTGGATAATAACCGTACTAAAAAATACCCACGTATCTTGACTGATATCCCGGGACAGTTCCCGTTCAATGACATGGATCTTGATCTGTTTATTGGGATCCGGCTCAATAAAGATACTGACTCTACTGAATTACCTGTAGATATGTTTATCGACTGGGTACGCTATTACGAACCGGAAACGAATAATTAAAAAGTCGCTCTTCGGCTAGTTTTTCGTATTTGGTACCCTTCCGCCCATAATTGGCATACGGATAGATACTGATGCCTCCACGGGGAGTGAAGATACCTGTCACCTCAATATATTTGGGATCCATCAGCCGGATCAGGTCTTTCATGATGATGTTCACACAATCTTCATGAAAGGCTCCATGATTGCGAAAACTGAAAAGATAGAGCTTAAGGCTTTTGCTTTCCACCATCTTTATGTCGGGTATATAGTCGATGCGGATGGTAGCAAAATCGGGTTGGCCTGTGATAGGGCAGAGGCTGGTGAATTCCGGGCAGTCGAATGTAACCCAATAGTCGTTTCCCGGATGTTTATTGTCGAATGCTTCCAGCATCTCCGGTGCGTAATCTTGCTTGTATTCTGTTTTGCCACCCAGGTGGCTGAGTCCTTTGTGTTGCATAACCGTTGTTGTTTCTCGAAAAATCGAATATAATTTATAGGATTTAGGGTCGGCAGTGTATACCCGTCCAGTTAATTACAGACTGTTTTCCCGTTCTGCTAAATATTCCTGCAATCCCTTGTTCCGTAACCGGCAGGCGGGACAATGGCCGCATCCTTCGGCCAGAATTCCGTTATAGCAGGTAAGGGTTTCATTTTTTACAATATCGAAAACACCCAGTTCATCAGCCAATCGCCATACCTCTTTCTTATTGCGCCACATAAGCGGCGTATGGATCACAAACTGGTTATCCATCGCGAGGTTGAGTGTGGCATTGGCTGAGCGGATAAAAGTATCCCGACAATCTGGATAACCGCTGTAATCGGCTTCTGATACCCCTGTTACTAAATGTTTGACTCCCTGTGCGTAGGCGAGAGTTGCAGCAAAAGTAAGAAACAGCAGGTTTCTGCCCGGAACAAAAGTATTAGGGTAAGAGCCGGCCGGTTGCTCTTCATCCATCTGTACGGAGAAATCGGTCAGTGAATTCGGTGCCAATCGGGAGATGATACCCGCATCCAATACTTGAAACGGAGTGCCGGCCATTTCAGCGATCCGTCGTGCATTTTCAACTTCCTGAGAGTGACGCTGTCCGTAGGTGAAACAGAGCGCGTAGGTGCGTCTGAATTGTTGTTTTGCCCAATAGAGGCAGGTCGTGGAGTCCTGTCCGCCCGAGAAGAGCACAAGGGCATCCTGTTCTTGGTAATCTTTCATTGTTCTTTGTTTTTTATGTGGTACCTAAGCTACACAGAAAAGCGTTCGCTTTTCATTGCAAAGGTACGAACGTTTTCGTTAAGTAAGTGCAGAACAAATTTATTTGACTTTGTCTTTTTCCTTCGCACCTCACCAAAACTCAAACAAGTTTGTTTTTTGGGTACCATCAAATACATTCATTTCCTGTTTTACCCATGAAGGTTGATTTAACGATACTTTTTTACAGATAAGAGGTAAATCCCTGAACTACAATCTTAATAATTTTGTAACATTTTTGTAACTGCATTGTAACATCCATATCGTACTTTTGTGCAAAATATCCGAAGGAGGACAATTTTATTGATGCAACGATTATCTCAGCTTTTATTTCTGCTTGTTTTACTTATATCCTGTAACAACAATTCTGCCAATGTGGAAAAAGGTGGCTCAGGAATGTCTTTATCCGGTGCAGGTGCCACTTTTCCCTATCCTTATTACAATATTGTTTTTCGCGATTACATGCGATTGAACGGAGGTTTAAAGGTGAGCTATGGTGCCATTGGCAGCGGTGGAGGAATTCGCAGCCTGCGTGACCGCTCGGTGGACTTCGGTGCCAGCGACGCCTTTCTGAATAGTAAGGAAATCGCATCAATGAATGCGGAGGTGGTTCATATAGCAACCTGTATGGGCGGAGTAGTGATGGCTTATACCCTCGAAGGAGTGGATAGCCTCCGGTTGACAGGGCCTCTCGTTGCGGATATCTATTTGGGAAATATCAGAAAATGGAACGATCCGAAACTCCAGGCTATCAATCCGGATGTGCCATTACCTGATCTGGATATCACCCCGGTGTACCGGTCGGACGGTAGCGGGACGACTTATAATTTTTCGGAATACCTGTCCATGGTGAGCCCCGATTGGGATAGTGTGATGGGAAAAGGAAAGGCCCTGAAATGGGAGGCGGGTATTGCGGCAAAAGGAAATCCCGGGGTAGCCGGTATTGTGCAGCAGACTGAAGGAGCCATCGGATATATCGGTTCGGAATATGCACTCACACTGAAGCTTCCGGTAGCCAAACTCAGGAATAAAGCAGGAAATTATGTAGATGCTACGCTTGAAACCATCTCTGCAGCCGCCAACGTAACGTTGCCCGACGATATGCGGGCGACAATTATTGATTCGGACGATCCGGATGCTTATCCTATCAGCCTTTTTACATGGATACTTGTTTATAAAGATCAGCAGTATGGCAACCGCACAAAAAAAGAAGCGGAGGCGCTTGTAGACATGCTTGGTTATATAATCAGCGACGGTGGACAAAAGGTGGCGGCACAGATAAACTATGCGCCTCTTTCTGCTCAAGCGATAGAGAAGACAAAAAAACTGATCGGTGAGATCCATTATGGCGGGGAGTTAATCAATTGACAATTGACAATTGACAATTGACAATTGACAATTGATAATTGATAATTGATAATTGATAATTTGATGATTTAACGATTTGATGATTCAGGGAGAAATTGCCAATATTTAGTCGAAATCAGAAATAATAAAAAATAAGAGGCTGTTAATCAATTTGTAATTAGTAATTATTAATTAGTAATTATTAAATGAATGAAAGATAAATTATTCCGGATAGTACTTTTCTTAGCGGCGTTAGTAATCCTGTTGCTTGCGGCAGGAATTATTTATGCATTGGTGAGCCGTTCTGTAGAAGCTTTCGGTGAATATGGTATCTGGGGATTTGTAGCCAATGCTGAATGGGATCCCCGTTCGGCGACGGAAGAATATGGTGCGCTCTCTTTTATCATGGGAACGCTCTATACTGCGTTTTTTTCCCTTTTGCTTTGTATTCCCTTTGCACTGGCAGTAGCTCTGTTCAACGGTGAATATTTTAAGGGTACCAAACTATCCTCTTTTGTGAGTTCCATTGTGGATCTGCTGGCCGGTATTCCCTCTATTGTGTATGGTTTATGGGGATTCTATACCGTTCGTCCCATTATCATAGAGATAGGAGTCAATGCACAGGGATTCGGTATATTTCTCTCATCAGTCGTATTGGCGATCATGATCATTCCTTATGCTTCGTCACTAAGTGCTGAATTTCTGTCAATGGTTCCCAATAAGCTCAAAGAGGGGGCATATAGCCTTGGAGCCACACGGTTAGAGGTCGTGCAGCATATCAGTCTTCCTACCGCAGCATCGGGAATTGTAGCCTCCTTTATCCTGGCGTTGGGACGCGCCCTTGGTGAGACGATGGCGGTAACCATGCTGATTGGGAATACTAACAGGATACCGCAGGGATTGCGCGATACGGGAAATACCATGGCGAGTGTGATTGCCAACCAGTTTGGTGAAGCCGACGGGCTTAAACTAAGCGCATTGATCGCCATCGGCCTGTTGCTGTTTATTATTACGGCACTCATCAATTTGATAGCCAAAATGGTAATGAAAAAGTTAGCGAGGACATGAACCATCATAAAATAACACATACGGGATGGCGGAAAGGAAAGGATAAAACGACCTTTGTACTGGTTTGCCTTTTTTCACTGGTAGCCATGTTCCCTCTGTTCTTTATCTTGTGGGATGTGATCTCGAAAGGATATAAGAATTTCAATTTGCGTCTCTTCACCGAGGTGACCCCTTCGTCGATGGATGCCATGCTGGCACGGGTGAACGGCGAGCCTATTCCCGGTGGGATATTGAACGGGATCACAGGTACGGTGCTGATCGTGGGAATGGCCATCCTCTTTTCGGTATTCCTGGGATTGTTTATCGGGATTTATCTTGCCGACAACAGGGGAAAACGGTTTGCAGGGGTGGTGAGTTATCTGACCGACCTGCTGCAGGGAATGCCCTCCATCGTCATCGGAATAATTGCTTATGCATGGATAGTGAAGCCGCTGGGTGGTTATTCGGCCCTGGCCGGTAGTGTGGCGCTTACTATTATGATGCTGCCGATGATTGTACGTTCTACCGAAGAGACGCTGAAAATGTTACCTGTAGCCTATAAAGAGGCGGGACTTGCATTAGGATCGTCATACACCAGCGTGGTATTCAGGATATTAATCCCTTCCGGATTTGGAGGAATCTTTACCGGTATACTCCTTGCCGTATCACGTGTGATGGGAGAGACCGCTCCACTGATGCTTACCGCACTCGGAGCGTCTGTAGTGAACTGGAAAGTGATGGAACCCACCAGTGCAATTCCACTGCTGATCTGGGATTTCTACAACGACCCGAACTTAGTAGATTTGATCTGGTCATCGTCGCTCCTTTTATTGATCGTAATATTCCTGTTAAACTGGATAGCCAAAACTGTAGCACGTAAATGGAAAGTGTAAAAATAGCAAACGGAAAGACTCCTGTTCTTCAATTGAAAGAGGTGTCGGTCTCCTATTCACCCGGCAGTTTTGCCGTGAATAAAGTGTCGACCAATATCTATCCCAATACCATCACCGCCATCATGGGGCCGTCGGGCTGCGGAAAGAGTACGCTTCTGCGTGCCATTAACCGTATGCATGATCTTTATCCCCATATCAAAACCACGGGTGAGATCATACTGAAAGGAAAAAATGTACTGGCAATGGATCCTATGGAGGTACGCCGTATGGCGGGTATGGTGTTCCAACAGCCCAATCCTTTTCCTACGATGAGTATCTATGATAATGTGCTGGCCGGATACAAACTTAATGGCATCCGACTGAAAAAGCGGGAGAGAGACGAAATTGTAGAGCAAAGTCTGCAGAGTGTGGGACTGTGGGATGAAGTGAAGGACGTAATGACAAAAAGGGGATCTTTCCTCTCGGGAGGCCAGCAACAACGGCTTTGCATAGCCCGTGCGCTTGCTTTGAACCCTGAGGTATTACTGATGGATGAACCCACCTCGGCGCTCGATCCGATATCTACCAATAAGATTGAGGAGTTGCTGTTGCAACTGAAAAAGGATTTCACCATCATCATAGTGACCCATAATATGTCGCAGGCAGCACGTATATCGGATAATTCCATGTTCATGTATTTGGGTGAGCTCGTGGAACATGGAAATACCACACAGATGTTTACCAAACCACAGAACAAACGTACAGAAGAGTATCTGACCGGTGTTTTTGGGTAAGAGCACTTTAGTTAGATAATACGGGGTCAACCCCGAATATTGAAAACAACTAACGGAGTAAACGTTTACGTTGTGAGATAAAGAAAAATGAGTATTTTTGCCTGTTAGGAACAGGAGCATAGATTATCTTAAATAATGAGGGAACAATGAACAGCGGGAACGAAAAAGGTAATGCCCCATACGTGAGGGGAATCAAAGACAACTATATAGATCAGTTGCATGGTGATTTCCAGTTGATTTCGGAAATTGTACTGACACAGATAAAACTGGCTTCTGATCTGGTTCGGGATAATCGTAACAAAGAGATCATTCCCCAGTTGAAACGGAATGAGAAATTGATTAATTCGCTGGATGTCACTATCAAGGAAAAAGTGATTAACGCCATCATGCTTTTTACACCCCGGGCTTCTGATTTGCGCCGACTGATGGCCTATCACGATATGACTATTTCGATGGAGCGGGTGGGCGATCTGATCGAGAATATTGCTTTCGCATTGGAAGGAATAGATTTTTCGTTGGCTGGATTCGAGAAATATAAAAAACCTATCGATAAGATGTTTGTGCAGACAGACAAGATGCTGAAAAATGCACTTTTTGCCTTTACCGGTGTGAGCAATGAAATGGCGTACGATACCATACAGATGGACGATAAGGTAGATAAACTGGAACGGAAAATCGAACGTCAACTGGCGGAAGATTTCCAGAACGAAGTACAGAGTTCGCAGTCACTGGTAAATATTATGAACCTCAACAGTATCTCTTACTATCTGGAACGTATTGGTGATAAGGCGGTGGATATAGCTGAATCGGCTGTATATGTGATCGAGGGAAGAGATATCCGCCATGTGAAAGAATCCAAAAAACCGGTAGCCGGTGAAAAATCAGGAGATGAAGCAAGATGAAAGGTAGAATTTTAGTTGTTGACGACGAAAAGGATATCTGCGATATCCTGCAATTCAATCTGGAGAACGAGGGATATATCGTAGATGTAGCCCATTCAGGAGAGGACGCATTGGAGATGATCACCGATATACATGAGGTTATTATCCTCGATGTGATGATGGGTGGAATTTCCGGGTTTAAAGTGGCCGAAAAATTACGAAAGTCGGGAAATTTCGTGCCGATTATTTTCCTTACGGCCAAGAATACTGAGAACGATATGCTGACCGGCTTTTCATTAGGGGGAGATGATTATATAGCTAAACCATTCTCGGTGAAAGAAGTTCTTGTCCGTGTAAAAGCATTGCTCAAACGTAGTGCACTCACTAAAATGACGCCGGCCGAGCCTATACCGACCGACTGGAGCTATAAAGGATTAAATATTGATCTGCAGGGCAACCGTGTGACCATCGACGGAAATGAGGTATCACTCACTAAAAAAGAGTTTGAAATCCTTTCTCTGCTGGCACGGACATCGCCTAATTTGCTTACCCGCACGGAAATACTGAACAGCGTATGGGGTGAGAACGAGTTTGTGCTCGACCGTACTGTCGATGTGCATATCACTCGCCTGAGAAAGAAGCTGGGAGATTATGCAGGTATTATTGTAAATCGCTCCGGATTCGGTTATTATCTGAATATCGACGCTAAAGACGAAGACTAATTCAATGATTTGATAATTAACTGATGTGCTAATGTGCCAATATCAATTTGGACAATTGGTAATTGACAATTTGTCCTGGCTCTAAATTTTAGTCGTATGAGACGAAAAGTATCTTTTAAAACTCGTATCTTACTTAACTTCTCAGTGATCATAGGGCTTTTCACTGTGGGGATTATCCTGTTTGAACAGCAACAGTTCAAAAATGAACGTACACTCAGTCTGGAGCGTACACTTGAGAATAATGCCGATATTGTGTACCGGTATCTCAACGAGAATAGCATTGATTTGCAAAAGGAGCCGGAACGGGTGGGGGAACTGTTACGCTATATGCCCTCTGATGTGCGTTTTACCATTATAAACTGGGAGGGACGAGTACTCTACGACAACTTTTTGGATGTCCGTAAGATGGAGAACCATCTGAAACGTCCCGAAGTACAGAAATCGATTGGTTTTGGAAATGGGTCGAATATCCGTATATCGGATAGTGATAATATCAAATATCTCTATTATTCCAAAAAATACAATGAAGGTTATTTTATCCGGTTAGCGGTTCCGTATAATGTGCAACTGCAATCATTTATCAATTCCGGGAGTTCGTTTATCATATATATCCTTCTCTTTTTCGTGGTGTGTATACTGATGATGCTCTATTTCTCCAACCGATTTTCCAGATCGTTGAAAGAGTTAAGAGAATTTTCGTTGAACGTTAGAAATGATGTTAAGATACCGGCCAGTTTCGTTTTTGCCGATGATGAGGTGGGAGAGGTGAGTGCCGATATTGTGGAAAACTACAACCTGTTGCAGGAAAATCGACGTAAATTGGCGGCTGAGCGTGAGAAACTGCTGCAGCATTTTCAACTTTCTGAAGAGGGGATCGCCATTTTTTCAAAAGATCGGAGAGAGATCTATGCTAACTCCCATTTCCTGCAGTTCCTGAATATTATTCTCGACAATCCTACTCTGGAGCCCGAACTGCTTTTCGATGATCCTGTTTTTGGAGAGTTTGTCGATTTTATCAATGTACATCCGCGAGAGGGTAACATGTTCTCGAAACGGATTGAGAAAAGCGGCAGACAATTCAATGTGCGGATCATCATTTTCGAGGATGAGAGTTTTGAATTTTATATCAGTGATATTACCAAATCGGAAAAAACACGTCTGCTCAAGCAGGAAATGACCAATAATATCGCGCATGAGTTACGTACTCCGGTCACCAGTATCCGCGGTTATCTGGAGACTATTCTCAATCTCTATGATTATGATGAAGAAAACAGTGAACGTATTCGTGGATTTCTGGACAGGGCTTATACACAGACTATCCGCCTTTCGGAATTGATACAGGATATCAGTATGCTGACCAAGATCGAAGAGGCACCCGACCGGTTCGAACTGGAACAGGTGCGGATGAATGAGTTGTTGAACGAGTTGTCCAATGATCTGGCTGACAAGCTGAATGAGAATAAGGATAATTTCCTGGTGAATGTAAACGATAATGTGGTGATCTACGGTAGTCGTACGCTCCTCTATTCAATCTTCCGGAATCTGATCGAAAATGCCATCTCCTATGGTGGGGAAAATATCGATATCGTAGTGCGTTGCTATAACGAAAATGAGAATACTTACTTCTTTGAATTTTACGATACCGGTATCGGTGTTGATGAAAAACATCTTGTACGTATCTTTGAACGCTTTTACCGGGTGAACGAAGGGAGAACCCGTAAGACAGGTGGCTCGGGACTGGGACTCTCCGTCGTAAGGAATGCCGTCCTGTTCCATAAGGGAAGCATTGTAGCAAAAAATCGTCCCGAAGGAGGACTGCACTTCCTTATGACTTTTCCGAAATTCCTACAATAAACCCCAAAAGTTAGAAGAACTCTTGGGGTTTATTTCAATATTATTCCTGCTGTTTTGAATTAATAGCTGTTCGGGAATAATATGCTATCTTTAACACTGCATTATTGCTGTACAATTATTTTCAATTTAGTAGTTCTACCGTAGAGTTTCGTTACTCCTTCGTATACAAATCCCGGCAGGTTAGGACCTGTATAATGAGCAGAGGCTCCAGGAGTAGTACCTCCGGTGATTGGATCGGCTATCTTACAACCGTCATCGCTGGTTGCATCCGTATCGTCTGCGGCCTCAATAACTTTCATGATACCCAGTTTATCCTCTGATCCGTTAACTACCCGTCTGAAAGCAATGTATGTACCGGAGGTAATTTCCAGACTACAATTTCCGCTGGCTCCGGCATTAGTCCGCTGTCTCAATATTCTATTGGCATCATTGTTGACCATAGTAGGAGTAACATAACTATCCAAAGCAGATAAAGCTTCGAATGTTTCCCAGTTTCCGGTGGTTGTTTCAAAGAAATTATCCAGATCCAGGGTAGCAGCTTCTTCCTGGGAAAGGATTCTAAATCCGATAGCATTTTTTGTCATGCCGCCGAGCCAGTCCGTATCAACCTGTCGTCCTACCGGACCTCCACTTAAACGAGCAGCGCTAACGTATGCGAAGCCTCTGCTGCCAACCGGTACCCGATCGGAATTTCTCCAGATATTGACAAAAGCAAAGTCAATACTTCCGGAAGGAGCATCTACTGCTTCTTTCAGTGTCACTACATTTTTTATCTCATTACCTACCTGAATTCCTTCTATTGAGAACAGGTAAGGCTGTGTAGGGATTACTCCGGCGTTAGACATAATTTCCCATTCAGGAGCCATTTCAAAATCCTCAAATATAAGCGCCCTGCCTTCCGGTATACCGGTGATTGATTTGATGTCTGTATATGCTGTTGTTCTAAATCCCTCTTTATCGGTCACAACCACACTGATAGCATCTGCCCTTTCATCGTCCACCGTGATATCGAAACTGAAACTCTTCTCTGTTTCAGAGGAACCAACTTCAATTATCCCAGGCGTAGACAATTCCAGATAAGGAGTTTTTCTAACCAGTGCATAGGTAATGGATGCCAGATCTTCGGCAGATGAGGTGGCTCCTTCAATAGTTACCGACTCATTAAGTTCAAGCTGGTCGATTTCCGATGGGTTGAGTGTAACCCTTGGCGGTATTCCTTTGAGTTTTTCTACCACGATAGGAGTAATGGTTGTTTTTGTATAAATATCGGTAGCAAATATGCCTATCGCTGTTGTCGACGCATCGGAGAGAGATATATTCAGAGAGAAATCTAATTCATTCGGGAAACTATCGAGTATTTGAAAGACCCTGTTATTTCTGCTTATTTCTTCATATCCGACATCAGCATTGCCTTTGAGCAATGTAATATAGATGTCGCGTAATCCATTGCTGGATTCAATACTCCCAGTTACCATCTGGGTTTGTTGGAATAAGGCTTCTTCCAATGATGTGGGAGAGGTAATATTTACTACCGGTGGCGGATAAGCATTATCGTCGGTATAATCCACAGCGACCTCCCCATCGCTACAGGTGGCAAATATAGCCAGACTCAATGCCAATAGCGTATAAATTATCTGTTTACACCTTTTCATATTATGTTTGTTTTTTAATTGTTTATATTCTATTTTAATGCCTGGATAACCACGATCTGATCTGTATTATCCTATTGATAATCCTGTTTTTATCCTATAGGAACTCTACCTGTAACAGGAAGTTTTTTATATTTCCGCTGACCGACCCTTCGGTGAAATCCCGGAACTTCCATTTCATAGAGCCGAACAGATAAATAGCATATTCACTATTCCTGTCGGAATTCTCTATTATTTCCAATGTATATGAGCCGTCGGTCAGTGTGGAAATTATGGATTCCAGAGTAGGTACCAGGTTTCTCCTGATCGTACCGGTTACCAGAGTCGAAGATGTTTGGGCCGATCTGAACAGGTTCGCAGAAACTGATATCTGATTTTCGGAGTCAAAAGAGAGGAGCGCCGTGCGAACTGTAAGACCTTGCTTAATTTCAACAGCAATCGGTATCATTCTGCATACATCTGCAACAACTGTTTGTTCCATTTCCGGAACAGGTTTCTCATATAATACAACGCTCCCTCTGTATTCCGTTTCTGTTGTTGAAACAGGAACGAAAATAGGAAATCGTTCGGCTGAAACGGCAATATTGGCTCCCGGGTTAATCCTTGGGGTTTCATAAGTGACATTAGCCCTGTCCAGTATAATAACATGGCTGTCGTTTCCTTTTATTGCCGAACTCACTGCATTGTAATTGTTCGTAGTATAGGGATTATTACCCGTTAAATCGGAAACAAACGTCACTCTTGCCGTTCGCGTTTTATCCCATTCTGTCCCGGGTTCCGGCTCTACATTATCGTTTCCTGAGCAACCGGTTATTAGAAAACAGAAGAACGAAGCAATCAGGTATAAATTGATTTGTTTCTTCATAACATCTACTTATTGAAGTTCAACCTCTGCTAACATGGCACAATGGTCTGTTATTGCTGCGCTATTAGATAATACCTGGTATGATTTGACATTCCATTTATCCGTTGGTTTGGCGAAGATGTAATCTATCTTGCTGGCTGGATTGGAAGCCGGAAATGTAGCAAAATTATTACATACCCTTTTCCATGATGCCATCCCGGTACTTATTGCCGTCTCACTGGGAAATGCGTTGAAATCACCTGCCAGTAAAGTAGGAAGAGAGGTTCCTATAGCGACATTCAATTGCTGTACCATAGATTGTCTTACACCATCGGTCGAGTGATCCAGGTGGGTTACTGCCATACGTACTTTCTCCCCTGTATCGGGTAGGATTACATCAATAAATAAGACAGTGCGCATTTCCTTCATTTCGCTGGCGTTGCCGGTCAGTTGTGTATTGGATATTTTTTCAATAGGATATTTGGAGAGTATGGCTACTCCATATTCTCCCTGGGAATATGCGATTGCGCGTCCAAAAGCTGAAAAATATCCAGTTTCCGCTGCCAGTTCCGTTGTAAAATCCCGGAATCCGTTTCGTGCTGTTTTGTAATCTATTTCCTGTAACATCACGAAATCAGGGTTATACTGTTCTATATAATCTGCAAAGGGGGCAGCATTGTATCCGGCCATTTGTCCGGACATCCGGGTATTGATGTTCAATACCCGGATAGTGGTTTGTGATGTCAATGTCCCACATGCTAGTAATAACAATAAGGAACACACTATATATTTTAATTCATTCATTATCGAGTACAATTTTAGTTTGATTAGTCCTCCCATCCAGGGTTATTTGGCCGCAGATTCGGATTCAGTTCCATTTGCCTGTAGGGAAGGGAGAATAGATAATTTTTAGGATTTTCAAAAACACGGGAATCATCGAAAATAAGAAATCCATTCTCGTCGAATTTCGTGCTGGATGTGAATACTGACTGATCATAGGCATAATCCCTGCGGATACCTTTTAAGATTCCCATTTCCTGCCGTTCGGGAGTTTCAGATTTGTCCACTCCCAATTCATATCCTTGTTCCCATCTTACCAGATCGAACCAGCGATGTCCTTCCATAAAAAGTTCCACACGGCGTTCGCGTTGTAATTCCGTTTTCAGATCCAGGCCATTGGCGTCCAGTTCGCTCAGTACCATTCTTTTCATACCCACTCTGTCTCTGAGGAGATTGATGGTTTCGTCTATTACGCTTTGATTAAGGCTCCCCAGATTATACATAGCCTCTGCATAATTCAGAAGTACTTCTCCGTAACGAATGAGAATAATATCATTATCATCCTGATTGTAAATCGGAACTTTCGAAGGCTCACAATATTTCAGGCAGTAATATCCTGTGTAAGTTACGGCACCTCTACCGTCGTTATTGAATTTGGGAGATCTGAAAATGTTCGTTCTGGAAGCGTCTTCGTCAGGATTGGTCGTACCTCTGCCGTCCACTCTTCCGTGCCATTTGTCGTAGCCGGGATATACGATGGATTGTTTGAGTCTGGGATCACGGTTTACAAATACACTGTCGTAAGCGCTGTATGCTGGTGTATAGGTACCGTTTCCTTTATATAATGGCGATTTGTAGATCGGTAATCCGTCAATACATAAGTAGCTGTCAACGAGGGATTTTGTCGGATTGAAACGAATGATCTGATCGGGTACCTGTAATTCCCTGCTTAAATTATGTCGGGTCGGATTGGAGAGTTCAAAATTATATACATACGACAAGATGGCTTCTTTGTTGTTTGCATTTCTGGAAGCCCTTCCTATAAACGTGAACAGATCAAAATAATCCTGGTTCGGACGGCCTGTGGAATAAAGCTGATGATAGGCGAATCGCCCGCCGGGCATCAACTCTTTGGCGGCATCCCTTGCTCTTTCCCAGCGTTTGTTTTGTAATGCCACACGCGACTCAAATGCCTTTGCAGCAGCACCAGAGATACGTCCGAAGTCGGTAGTTGCAGGGGCAATATGTGGAGGTAAACTTTCAGCTGCTTCACTTAACTCATCCAACATAAAGTCGACGATTGTTTCCCTCGATGTCCTAGGAGCCATCATGGCATCATCTCCTGCATTTACGGGTTCTGTCACAAAAGGAACATCACCCCAGAAACTGGTAAGATAGAAATAAAGGAGCGCCCTTAGAAAACGGACTTCTCCGGCATATCTCTCTAATATTTCGGGATCTACCGTTGTAGCTCTCGTGTAATTATTGAGGAAGTGGTTACATCTTCTTAACTGTCTGTAAGAATCCCGGAAACGGGTATTCAACGTACTGAAATCGGATCCGTACAATCCACTGCCTATTTGCCGCCACCCACTCATCGTATACCAGGGAGCATTGTCACTCAGCCCTTCCGACATATTGATGGGCAAGTCCTTTCCTACCAAAGCCCAATAACAGGCATTTGCAGCGTTCTTTACCTGTAGTTCCGATTCCCAGAAGTTTTCGTCAGAGAGTTCATCCAAAGGCGCTCTTTCCAGAAAACTGTCGTTGCAGGAGAAAAGAAACGGGAATAAAGCCAGTATCAATAATATATTTTTTTTCATACGATTATTTTTATTTTTACATTATTGTGTTTAATGAAGAGTAATATTTACGCCGAAAACAAATGTCTTGATTTGCGGATAGTTTCCTCCACCCTGAATCGGTCTTTCGGGATCGGCCGAAGAAAAATAATTCGTAAGCGTCAGTAAATTATCGGCAGATGTATATATCCGGCACCGATCGACATTGATTTTCTGAGTTAGTTTGACCGGAAGCGTATATCCTAATTGTATATTCTTTAACCGGAGATAGGCCGCATTTTCCATCCAGAAAGTAGAAAAGCGCTGGTTGTAGCTCTGATTGTATGTGAAGCGCGGATAAGCTGCATTGGGATTGGGATTGGATGCCTGATACCGATCGGCATGGAACCATTGTGGATAGGTCGACTGGTCAGTGAATGCATGGCGGGCAGGTCCGTAAATATATCCGTCTACTTTTCCTACTCCCTGAAACAGGAAACTGAAATCGAATCCCTTGTACCCCATGTTCCCCTTAAAAGAGTAAGTATAGCGGGGAATGGAACTACCTACCACTTTCCGGTCATTATCAAGATCAATGACACCGTCACCATCCAGGTCCTTGTACTTTATATCACCTGGTTGTACCAATCCGGCGTCTCCCGACATGATGGGGAATTTGGGATTTTCATATCTCCCTGAAACAGGATTGTATTTTTCAAAATCAGTTGGCACGGCAATTCCGTCGGCAACCAATCCGTAAAGGGCCTGATTGGGATAACCGACCATAGTAATATTATCAGATCCGATAATGGAGCCTTCCCATTCGGTAATTTTATTTTTCACATCTGCCAGCATAAATGTGGCTCCATAGGTGAAATCTGTTCCTATACGGTCTTGCCAGCCAATCTCAAGTTCCCAGCCTTTGTTTTGCATTTCTCCTCCGTTTTCATCCATGACCGAGGGAAATCCACCTACGGCGGGCAACTCTCTCTGGTATATCATTCGCCGGGTTTTACGTATATAGTAATCTCCGGTAAAAGTTAAACGGTTGTTCAAGAAGTTGGCATCAATCCCGATATTGGTTGTATGCAGCATTTCCCATAACAGATTGGGGTTACCGATATAGGTTTCGGCATACCCGTCGTTGGCCACAGTACCTATGGTGGGAACAGTAACACTGGCGATACGGGACATATATGGATAGTTGTCCGATCCGGTTGAGAACTGATTACCTAATATACCCCATGAGGCACGGACTTTCAATTGATCTATATGATCCTTTGTAGAACTCATAAACTCTTCTTCGGAAATACGCCACGCCCCTGAGAATGAGGGAAACCATTCCGCCCTGTTCCTTTTGATGAAGCGGGAGGTAAGATCATACCGCAGGTTGGCTTCCAATAAATAACGTTCCTTGAAATTGTAATTGATACGTCCAAATCCGGAACGCATTGCCCAATGGTTGGCTGTTGCGCTGTTAGCTTGAGAATCAGGTGAACCAAAGTCAAGGATTGGGTCTTTTTCCGTGATCAGGTTTCTTCTGAGAGCATTGAACTGGTCGGCTCTCTGCCATTCCTGTTGAAATCCAAGCATCGCGTTGAGAGAGTGATCGCCGATAGTTAATTCATAATCGGTTTGTGCGAATAGAGTTTGGCTTAAGGTACGATAGTCTCTGTTTTCTATAGAGTTAGGGGTGTTCGTTGTGTACCAGATGTCATTCGTTTCCGGATAGTAGAAATGAATGGTCTTACTTAACAGGTTTCTGAAACTGTTTGACTGGCGTGTGATATAATTGGCCGAAGCGGTCCATCCTCTGAGAATATCTACTTTTACTGTGAAATTACCTGTAAATTCCTGTGAAGAGAATTGTTGCCCACCTCCGTCGGTAAGATAGGCTACCTGATTGCTTTGTCCGCCCCCGTAACCCCATCGGCCATCAGTAAAGTGCACAGGTACGGTGGGTCGTGTCCGCATAGCGTTATACAATACACCTCCGGTAAGGTCGAAAGACGCATTTGGTGCAGAGAATTGGCGGTCAATATAGCCCATATTAGCTGTAATATCGAAACGGTTGGCTACTCTTGTATTGAGTTTTAACCTGATATTGTGCCGGTTTGTATGTGTAGATTTGCCCACGGTCAAACCCTCCTGATTCAGGTAACCGTAAGAAAGCAGATAGCCCATATTTCGTGCTTTCCCGTCGATACTGGCATTCAGGTTGTATTGCGGAGCTGATGATAAAAATGTTGCGTCAATCCAGTTGGTGTTAGCATAATAATTGGGATCTGTTCCGTCAATGGCTTTCTGAATATCTTCCGGTGTATAATTCTGAATGCCTCCCACATTTGCCTGAGCCTCATTTTCCCATGCCATGAATGTAGGGCTGTCAGCCATTTTTGGGAGCTTGGTGGGTGTTTGCACGGCATAATATGTGTCAATGTTGATACGTGGTGCACGTTCGTTCCCCGATATGTTTTTTGTTGTAATCAGGATAACTCCGTTGGCGGCCCTGTTCCCATAGATAGCTGCAGAAGCAGCATCCTTTAATACTGAGATGCTTTCGATATCGTTCGGATTGATGATGTTCATATCTCCTTCCGCACCATCGATCAATACAAGGGGATTATTGTTGCCTCTTGAGCCGACCCCCCGGATCTGTATCGTAGCATTGGATTGCCCCGGTAATCCTCCGTTTGCATTGGCTGTAACAGTCATCCCAGGCACAAGTCCCTGTAAACCGGTAGATACATTGGCTATCGGTCTCTTTATCAGGTCTTCAGATGAGATTACACCTACAGATCCTGTCAAATTAACTTTTCGTTGTGTACCATACCCAACCACAACCACCTCATCGAGTAATTCGGAATCTTCATTCAATACGATGTCTATCGTGCTCCGGCCGTTACGAGGTATTTCCTGGGCAGTATATCCAATATAAGAAAATATGATCACGGCATCGGTAGGAACGGATAAAGAATACCGGCCGTCTATATCGGTCACAGTTCCGTTGGAAGTCCCTTTTTCTACAATATTTACACCGATAAGTGGCTCATTATGTATATCTGTTACACGTCCGGAGAGAACAGACACCGGCTGTGTTTGTTCCGGTTCGGGTTCTGCCTGCTTATTTCGAACAACGAGGTAATGGTTATTATTCCTCTTCTCATATGTAAATTCCGATTGGCTCAGTGATTTATACAGCCACTCTTCCATATTATTGGTTTCAGCATCAAATGCAGGAGCTTCTTCATTCTGAATCTCTGTAGCATTGTATGATACGGATTGCCCTGTAGTTTTTCCAATTTCATTGAGTCGCTCCAATCTGTGTATCATCGACTCGGCAGGAAAACTACTGACATTCTGTACAGTGGCAGACAAATTTCCAATACTCACCCAACACAATATCACGACTGAGAGGGTGATCCTACGCATTTCATCCATTTTAATTCCCATAATTTTGTCCTATTTAATCAATTCAACTCTGTTGTTATTTCTTTTATAATGCACATTATATAATTTACATATTGTGGTAAGTACTTCTTCTTGTGGTGTGTTTAAAGTAAATGATGTTACTATCCTTTCGTTGTCATTTACAGCATGATCGTAGATCAGGGTAATATTAAATGCCTGTTTCAGCCTGAAAGCAACTTCCCTGATGGTTGCCTGTTCCAGCATAATTGTTCCCGACCGCCATGCAGATATGTTTCCGGCATCTGTTTTACCGGCTACAAACTCGTTATTCCCGTTTTTGACAGAGACTTTATAATCCGGATCCAGGATAATTTTATTCTCTTTTTCATCATATACCTGTACCCGGCCCGTATTGACCGAGATTACCTGTTCTTCCAATTGGGCATATGCTCTTATATTGAAAGAAGTACCTAATACCTGTGTACTGATTCCATTGGGAGTGTGAACGATAAAAGGCCGGCTTGCCTCTTTTTTCACATCGAAGAATGCTTCTCCTTCATCCAGCCATATTTCACGGGTATGAGCATTAAATTTCCCTTGTCGCAGACTGATAGTCGTTGCCTGATTGAGGAAAATGGTAGAGCCGTCGGCCAGTACGATCTTTTTCATTTCGTTACCGGTTGTAAATTGTTTCTCAACCACGGAAAACTCCGACGGTATCACTGTTGTATCTGTATGGGATGGATCTTTGGTGAACGGGAATGTCAATAAGATAAGAAGCATGGCAATTGCGGCGGCACTGCCTCCTATAACTAAAGGAATATGCCGTATAGGCTTTCCTTTGGAATATTGGGAGGTCCCGATCTTTTTCATGATTTGTTTCCGGTTCCTTGTGATGGCCTTCTTTAACCCCTTGTCGGTTAATCTTCTTATTCCTCTAGCCGGTTCATAAGACTGCTTTAATAACTCTATAACATTTTTCTCCTTTTGAGTAGTTTCATTGTTATGAATGCGCCGAAGAAAATATTTTAATAAAAATTTTTCTTCATTATTTTTTTCAGGCAACTTATCTTTATCCATATTCATTTTTCGGTTCTTTCTTATATATATTACGGAATTGAGAGTTTGTTTTTCCCTGACTTTTTGGTTAATAAAACTTAATGTGTTTTTTGATTTATCTCATAATGTTTATTATTGTGACGATTATGGACTGACCATTTTTCGATGAATGAAAAAATAGTAACATTTTTGTAATTTTTTCGTAGTAAAAACTTAATGCGGTTTATCTTCCTTTTTATGGATGAAATAATGTTTCTTTGTAGTGAAATCAGATGCAGTTAAGGAGACCCTATGATTAAAAAGACGGATTATTTTTTGCTTGGGTTAATTTCGGAAAAGGATCGGAAAGCTTTTGCTTTGCTCTATGACCGTTATATCAAACTAATCTATAAATTTGTTTACCAGGCATTGAACGATCAGGAGCGAACAGACGATCTTATTCAGGAATTCTGGATGAAGGTGTGGGAAGATCCCTCTTTCCTGAAGTGTAATGAGCAGGGGTCAGTACAATCCTATATGTTGAGAAACCTTCGTTTCAGAGTGCTGGATGTGTATCGGGAAACATTGAAAAATATGATCTCCATAGATCAATTGGAAGAAACTATGGAGTTTAACTATCAGGATATTACTGCCGGACTGGATGAAAGAGAGTTATTACTGGTAATTCGTGAAGCATTGGATAAACAGCCCTATGTAGTGCGGAAAACATTCTGGTTGCGGATTAATGACTGGTCGGTGGAAGAAACTGCAAAAATGTTGTCCGTGAGCAAAAAAACAGTATACAATAAATATTCGGAATCGCTGTCGATTGTGAGATCGCATCTGAAAAACAATCATCCTGAACTGATCGAAGATTTTAATTCGGCCTTAAACGGCAAAAAGATATTTTCATTGCGTACCCTCTTTTTCTGACGGTTGCTCTCTTGCTTTGAACCTTTATCGTCGTATCTTTGTTCATTAAAATAAAATAATCATGAAATTTATCGGAGCTCATATCAGCGCATCGGGCGGTGTGGAAAACGCCCCTCTTAACGCGTATGCCATCGGGGCAAAAGCGTTTGCCTTCTTTACCAAGAATCAACGGCAGTGGTTTGCCTCACCCTATACTCAACAGAATATCGACCTTTTCAAATCGCGTTGTGAAGAACTGGGTTACTCCCCCAATCACATTCTGCCTCACAGCAGTTACCTGATTAATCTGGGACATCCCGAAGAGGAGGGACTTAACAAATCGAGAGCTGCTTTTAATGATGAGATGAAGCGGTGTGAACAGTTGGGAATCAACCGGCTTAACTTTCATCCGGGAAGCCACCTGAACAAGATACCGATCGATGCCTGCCTCGACAGGATTGCCGAGTCGATCAACATAGCGCTTGAAAAGACTCATGGAGTAACAGCGGTCATCGAGAATACCGCCGGGCAGGGAACCAACCTCGGATATACATTTGAGCAGATTGCCCATATTATTGATAAGGTAGAAGACAAAAGTAGAGTAGGGGTTTGCCTCGATACTGCACATACCCTCGCTTCAGGTTACGAGATCAGAACCAGGGACGGTTATGATATGACATTCAACCTGTTCGAACAGATAGTGGGTTGCCATTATTTAAAAGGGATGCATATCAACGATTCGAAGAAAGAACTGGCTTCGCGCGTAGACCGGCATGACAGCCTCGGGAAGGGCTTGATGACTATGGATCTGTTCTCATTTATCGTGAACGACCCCAGGCTCGACGACCTGCCGTTAATCCTTGAAACCCCCGATGAATCGCTTTGGGCAGAAGAGATAAAACTGCTCTATTCGCTGCAGAAATAATTTTAGTCTAACCTTCTCTCATCCACAAAATAAATCCCTCCGTTGCCGGCATGCCATTCGGGTATCACGGAGGTTCTCACCGTCGTCCTCATCTCCTGATTAATCTGATCTCCAGATTGGTGCCCTCTTTATTTCGTTTTCCAAAAGAATTTATTCTTACCTTTGATGGCGATTACCAGGGAAAGAGGTAAAGATTATAAAATATACCATCAATCTTATGAAACGAGTACTATCCATTTTGTGTGTTGTTTTTTCTGTATTATTCCTGCAAGCGCAGAGTTTTTCCGGAATAGTTACGGATGAAGAGAATAATCCTCTCGAGTTTGTGAATGTAGCCTTGTTCACTTTACCCGACTCGGCATTGATTACAGGAACAGTTTCCGACCAAAACGGGGAGTTTACTCTCAACCTGAACGGAAATAGCGGTAAGGATTTGTTCCTCCAGTTCTCTTTTATCGGGTATAAAACTAAAACTGTGGAAGCAAAGCCGCAGCAAACCATCGTGATGGAAGACGATGCGGTGCTGTTAGGTGAAGTGGTAGTCAAAGGTGATCTTCCGAAGATCAGGTTGAGAAATGATGCATTGGTGACTACTGTACAAAATTCGGTACTAAGCAAAGCCGGAACCGGTAACGATGTACTTAAAAGGCTGCCCTTGCTGACCGGAGATAAAGGTGTATTTTCTGTCTTCGGGAAGGGAGATGCAAAAATCTATATCAACAACCGTGAAATGCGTGACGAATCGGAGTTGGACAACCTCAATTCGGAAGATATAAAAGAAGTGGAGATCATTACCAATCCGGGTGCTCAATACGATGCGTCGGTAAAAGCGATAATTCGCATTGCAACAGTAAAGAAAGCGGGCGACGGTTTCAGTTTCGATGTGCGTTCGAGCTACTGGCAATCACAAAACAGCGATTTGACTGAACAGTTTAATCTGAATTACCGAAAAAACGGCTGGGACGTATTCGGAACGTTTTACTACAACCGCAATGCATGGATACAGGACAGCAAAATACGTCAAAATACATTTGTGGATACACTCTGGACACAGGAAAACACGCTCTATATAACCGGTGTTAACGAGGTTTTGCGTGGGATTGCAGGAGTGAATTACGAAATTTCGCCCAAACATTATGCAGGAATAAAATATACACTTTCGGGATATCCCTCCTCAGGACACACTTCAACACTCAATAGTACGGTGCTCGCCGATGGTGTTTACTACGATGAATGGAACAGTATAGAAAAAAAGAATGATCATAATAAACCGGCACACACCGCGAAGATGATTACCGAAACGAGGAAAATATTGTTGCTGCATCAAACACAACTATTAAAGAACGGAACAACAGCTTTTTCGTGGAATATTCCCGCTCCATTCCTATTGGACAGTTGGGCGTCGGGCTGCGTTATGAAAACGTCCGTTCCGATTATTTCAGTAACGATGTAAAAATGGAAGAGCAGAGCCGGCGGTACGACCAATGGTTTCCCAACTTCTCTTTTTCCACAAAACTGAAAGAAGTGAATATGCAGGCAAGTTACACTGCCAAAACCAAACGTCCGAGCTACCGCCAACTGAGTAGTAATGTCTTTTACGGCAACCGTTTTCTGTTACAAACGGGTAATCCGTATCTAAAGCCGTCGGTTATCCACGATGTAACGTTGGTTAGCACGTGGAAATTCGTGCAGTTTATGGCAAGCTATAAAAATGAAAAGGACGCGGTTATTTATTGGACAGAGCAGATGGAAGAAAATCCGGCAATATCCGTCCTTGCCTATCGTAATCTGGAAAAACTGCCGAACTTTACCGCTTTTCTTACCCTTTCACCCACGTTCGGTGTCTGGTCGCCCCAGTTGAGCGGAGGATTTATCAAGCAGTGGGTTACTATCACAAGTAGCGATAAGCCGGTTAAGTTGAATAAACCGTTGCCTATCGCTTCACTCAATAATTCGTTCCGTTTTCCCAACGAATTTATTCTGACGCTCGATGCCAACTATCAGGGAAAGGGGGATGTGCAAAATGTGTATCTAACCGAGCACCGGTTGCGAGTAAATCTTGGAGTTACCAAATCGTTTTACGACAACCGCCTTCGCGTGGAACTGAAAGGACATGATCTGTTCAGAGGTCAAAAGGATGGCAATCTTTTGTATAACGACCGGATGGAACTGTACCAAGTGAACCGCTACGATAGCCGAGAAATTGAACTAACTGTACGCTATAACTTCAATTCAGCCAGAAGCAAGTACAAAGGGACCGGTGCCGGCAATACCGAAATTAACCGGTTATAGAAATAATTACAAAAGGATAACAATAAGAATAATGAATATAAATTGAAATGATAATATTCCCTATGGTTTTCTGAAATAAGTCTCTTTTTTCACATATACCAAAGTGTCGTTTTCCCTAAGTTCGCTTTTAAGATAATCGAGATCGAGGTAATTGGCGTCAGTTGTACCTCTTGTAATACTTGAAGATTTAATAAAAATATTATAGGTGGATATGATAAATCCTCCTTCGGTCAGTTTACCTTGTAAAGTGGCATGAAGATCTGCTTCTTTTCCGCTTACAACAGCAAGTCCCATTTCAGTATAGGGGGCAAATTTCACTACCTCTCCCAGATTTCTCGGTATTAAAAAGAGGCTGTCGTTTTTTATACTTATTTGCATGGAGGTATCCAGACAGGTAGGACAAATAACTCTGGCCGTATTTCCTTTTCCCAGAAGAATGGTGTTAAATCGTATTGTGGGTTCTCTCAGCACATCTACCCTGGGTTCCATATCTACAATATAAATATTGCCCATCTTACCGGCAGGGCCGGTTACTTTTATTGAACTTCCGTCAATTTCCTTGTTATCTGTAATAGCATAGATATCTGAAATATCCTGTTTATAAGGCTTGTATATTCCAGGCTCATACGCGAGATTCAGATCCTCTTCAGTACAGGAAGATATTATCACTGTAACGAAGATTATAAAAACAAAATGTATATTCTTCATATGATTAAGACTAATTATTTTCGATGTTATCCATGATCTATAAAAAATAATATTCGACCTGAAAAATATCTTATGGTACAAAAATAATAATAACATATAACAGTATAAACTATATGTATATATTTTTTATCTGATACACCTCTATATTTTACAGAAAACGGTTACTTTAACCCTTTCCGGATTTATTATAAGCAGACCGGCATTATTGTTTTAGCTTTTCTAATGCAGCCACTGTTTTACGGACCAATTCGGAATTGGTAACCTGTTGTGCGTATTCCTCGATCATCACCATGGTACCTCCCATTTTAATATTGGGATTGCGGTAGATCATGCCACTCTCCACCGGTTTTCTTGCCGAAAGATGAAATTCTTTAGCGCCGGTCTCCCTTGCAATAGCGGCTATATTATCCATATTGATACCACTGCCGGGCATAATGATGATACGATCTCCTGCATGTTGTACCAACTCTTTCAGGAGCGGGATACCTTGCTCTGCCTGTTGCCGTTGTCCCGAAGTGAGTATCCTGTGACATCCTAAGGAGATAATTTTCTCCAGACTGTTGAATGGATCGCGGCACATATCGAATGCACGGTGAAAGGTGACACTCATACCATCGGCAGCTTCGATCAACTCCCGATTACGTTCCATATCTACTTCCCCCTCTGCCGTCAGACAGCCGATCACTACACCGTCAACCCCTAATTGGCGGGCTATCTCGATATCTTTCAACATGATTTTATGTTCCAATGACGAATAAAGAAAGTCGCCGCTTCGAGGACGGATGATCACGTTCAGTTTGATATCTAATAACTCTCTTGCCATGGCAATATCGCCATATGAAGGGGTCGTTCCACCTTCGGGTATGGCTGCACAAAGTTCTACACGATAAGCACCTCCCCTTTGTGCTTCTAAACAACTGGCGACAGAGTTGGCACAGATTTCCAATTTATAATTCATATTTCAAAGACTTTTATCCTGTGTTATTGGATTGTTTTGTAAGCAATCTATTGATATATTTAAAATATTTCAAAGATACAAAATTAACGGGAACTCAGCTATTGGGATGTTTCTCACGATCCGACAGAATAGCAAAATCTGTAAAATCCAATGTGAAATATCTGATATATAGATAACAGCTATGCATTATCAATATCTTCAATGATTACATGAGCACTTTTTTCATTATCGATTGTTAGATATATATTAACAATCTAAAAAAAACAGTTATGAGTACAGCAACAGCAAAACAATCTAAGGCAAAAACAAGTACCGTTAACAAAGAAATCGGAACTTTTATTGGAGAACTCTTTTCATTTAATAACAGTTTGAAACTTTATCACTGGCATGTAACAGGCGAAGGTAGTTATGCCCAACACATTGCACTGGATCAGGCTATAGCCGCTTTAACGGATCTACTTGACCGTATTACTGAAACCACCTATGCATTAAAGGGCGATTTGAATATCGTGGTTCCCCAAACTTCTGTTCCGGGAGATATCGTAAAACACGTTTCGGGCTTCTACGAATATGTAGAATCCAAACGTGAATTGTTTACCGAGGATTTTTCGGAATCGATCCTCGACGATATCCAGGAAGCTATTCAACAACTTCTTTTTCGGCTTGTCAGATTACAATAACCAAAACCGTAAAAATGAAAAAAGTGGAGAGCGGCTTTGTCCGCTCTTTTTTATTTTCTGACTTATGTTTGTTTATTTATGTATATTATAAAACATACTCTATTCTGCTGAGCGTATTATTATTTTTTCTATCTTTATGTTATCCTTTTGGGAAATGAATACTTTTTAAGATAATCTATAAAATGGCTACTATAAAAATCAACAACAACCTGTTTTTTGTAATTTCTCTTTTATTGGTTTCACTGCTTTTCTTACACAGTTGTAAGACCAAGGAGGGTGAGGAGAATTATATTAAATTTAAAAAGCTTAGGGATACGCATCAATATTTTGCTTACAAAGGAGATAGTTCAATACTGGTAAGTGGGCACAGAGGCGGGCGTGAGGCTGGATATCCGGAAAATAGCATTGAAGGATTCCAGCATGTATTGAGCCAAATGCCTGCTTTCTTCGAGGTAGATCCCCGCCTGACCAAAGATAGTATTATTGTACTTATGCATGATGCCACACTGGACAGGACTACTGATGCGACCGGCAATCTCTCCGATTATACCTTCTCCGAACTACAATCGGTAAGGTTAAAAGATCATGAGGGAAATGTCACTTCCGCCAAAATACCCACACTCGAAGAAGTGATCAAATGGAGTAAAGGCAAGACCGTAGTCAATCTTGATAAGAAAGATGTACCGCTTCATATGATTGTGGAGTTAATCAAGAAGCACAAGGCGGAAAAGCATGTAATGCTTACAGTACACACCGGAGCACAGGCAAGATATTATTCCGACAGATTACCGGGAATCATGTTGTCAATATTCGCAAGGAATGACGAAGAATTCGAAGATATTGCTATTTCGGGTGTTCCCTGGGAAAACATGATTGCTTATGTAGGACAGACGATTAACGACTCCAACAGACATATTGTCGAACAGTTACGGGCCAAAGGTGTCAGATGTATGGTGTCATACGCTCCATCACTCGATCGGCTAAGAACAGCCGAGGAAAGAGAGTCTGCCTACAGACAAGCAATCAGGATAAGTCCCGACATCATTGAGTCAGACTATCCGGTTGAAGTATGGAAGGTACTGAAGGATTGATGCCCAGTCTCCTCTTATCTTTTCCTGTTTCGTATAAATGCTGAGGTATGTACTTTTGTAATATTTGTAACGTTACCTGTTATTCCTGAAAAATTCAATAAATTTAGACTATTTGGGTCACCTTCGCTCCTCGATTTTCAATTCTCGCAACGACATATTCAAGTAAACTTAGTTGTTTTCTACGCTCAACAGAGGCAAAACTTGTTTTACCGCTGTATTCGCTTATCGAAAACATTCCAGGCAAGCTTGTCTTCTGCCCGTATTGCTTAACGAAATAGTTATTCCTTTATTAAACTACCCAGGAATCCCCCGATCAATCCTCCGTAGGTGCAATTTACCCAGCACACGGAAGAGAGTGGGAGAGTGCCGTAATATATCCCCCAATAATACCAGTATATGTAACCGATAATTACTCCTGATAACATACAAGCGAATACGAACCAGTTTAATTTGATGAATGAATTTATTTGTTTTATCATTTTTCCTGACATAAAGATTGTTTCTTGTTGTTATTTGATTCATCTTAAGAACTTATCTATGCATATTTTCTCATTCTTTGAACGATACTTGTTAGATTTTCATAGGATATCACTCCCATGATTCTTTTTATTTCTTTATTCCCCTTAAAAACCAATATATTAGGAACGCCGGAGACATTATATTCATAAAAAGATCCCGGGTTTTTACTTACGTCTATGGCGTAGAAAGAAAGCGGTTCCTGATTACTTTCAATCAGTTTTTCAATATTAAATCGCACTTTTTCACAGAGTTCCGAATTACTGTCATGGAAAAACACAAAATAGAGTTCTTCATTATTCAGTTCGATCTCCTCAAGTTCAATTAAATTCGTATTCACTGATGCCAATGGCATTTGTTTAACCTTGACCTCTGCAACAACAGTAGTCAGAATATAAAATATCGCTATTGCAATGACAAAATGCCATGGATCAAGTTTAAAAACATGCTTCGACATATTCGATATTTTATTACAATGGATTATTAAAGACTTACTTATATATATCCGATTATCAATGATTAATCTGCATTCAGTGGTGATCGTAATTGGTCTAATGTGATAGAACAGGTATATCTTTACTGTCATGTTCGGGATGCCCTTTAATAATTCCGCGTGAAGAGCTGCGGACGAAAAGTAAAATATCATCGCGTTCTTTTGTGGCCGGAAATTCGGCTTCAATGCGCTCAAGGGCTTGCGATGTATTCATCCCCATCAAATAAAGATAACGGTAAATATTCCGGATGTTTTCTATCTGTCCGTTGGTATAATTCCGTCGTCGCAATCCCACGGAATTGATGCCTATATATGAAACGGGGTCGCGTCCCGCTTTTACGAAAGGAGGTATATCTTTGTTTATCTTCGATCCCCCCTGGATCATCACATGCGAACCGATATGCGTAAACTGATGAACCAAAATACCGCCGCTTAAGATAGCATGATCGTCAATAACAACTTCTCCTGCCAGTTGTGTCGTATTGGCCATGATGATATTGTTGCCCAGTATACAATCGTGTGCGACATGGCAGTAAGCCATTATCAGACAATTATTCCCGATAATGGTTTTGCCTTTGGCAATGGTTCCCCTGTTGATAGTCGCGAATTCCCGTATGGTCGTATTGTCGCCGATAAGGGCAAGCGTCTCTTCTCCCCTGAATTTAAGGTCTTGGGGAATGGCGCCTATCACTGCTCCGGGAAAGATATGGCAGTTTTTACCGATTCGTGTACCTTCCATAATTCTCACGTTGGAACCGATACGGGTTCCCTCTCCGATAACCACATTTTTATCGATGGTGACAAATGGCTCTATCTCGACCGTTGGCGCAATATTTGCGTCGGGATGAATGTAGGCTAAAGGTTGTTTCATTTTTTTGTTTGTTTTCTCTTTCATGTCGTTTTTTTAATCCAATTTTAAAGTATACGATATTGATTAAAATATTTGAAAGGATAGATCAGTTTTTTTACCTGTGTTACGGGTTATAAATGCCTTTGCCTGTTCGGCAATCGCGTATACTACCGGTACCACCACCAGCGAAAGCAGCATTGAACTGAGCAGCCCGCCGATCAGCACCCATCCCATACCACTCTTCCATTCGCTTCCTGTACCGTGCGACAGGGCAATAGGCATCATCCCGATCACCGTGGAGATCGCGGTCATCACGATAGGACGGAGCCGGAGTTGTACTGCCTGTGTCAGCGCATCGTGGGTGTTTTTCCCTTCCCTGCGCAGGTGATTGGTAAAGTCGACCACCAGAATGGCATTCTTAAGTACCAGCCCTACCAGCATAATAATACCGAGCAGACTGAAAATGCTAAGCGCCTGTCCTGTCAGTGCCAGTGCCAGCAAAGCGCCGATAATGGAAAGCGGAATGGAGAACAGTACCACGAAAGGATGCAGGAAACTCTCGTACAATGCCACCATGATCAGGTAGGCCAGTACGATGGCGATCAGCAAAGCTGTGCCGAGGCTGCCGAATGCATCTTCCTGATATTTGAATTCCCCTTCGGGTAGCCAGGTAACCCCTTCCGGAAGATCCGTTTTTTCGAGAAAGGAGATAACATCGTTTCCGACATCTCCCACGGCTCGCCCCAGGGCCTGTGATTCGAGCATTACCGACGATATACGCCCGTAGCGCTCGAGTTGCGACGTTCCGGTTTCTTCGGTGACGGAAGCAAATTGTTTGAGTTTCACCGTTTGTCCGGCAACATTCATAAATGTCAGGTTCTCCACATCGCGGATGGATTGCCGGTTAAAAGCGTCGAGACGCACGTTGATATCGTACTCAAAATTTTCGCTTTGGAATTTGCTGTCGCTGTTTCCGCTAAAGGAGGTGTAGATGGTGGCGCCCACCGTTTCGGGCGATAATCCTAACCGTGCCATTTTTTCCTTATCCGGCCTGATCACCACTTCGGGGTTTCCGCTTTCAATGCTTAGTTTGACATTGTTCGTGCCCGGTATTTCACTGATATGTCTGCGCATTTGTTCGGCAAAGGCCATCAGGGTATCCGTATCCGGTGACTGAAAAACGATCTGGATCGGCGCTTCATCGGCACCTCCGACAAGGCTTACCACAGCCGACTCTACTTTCACATCGGTAAAGGTTTCATTCAGTTCATTCTCCAGCCTTTTCACAAAAACATTCGACGAAATGTCCCGTCTTGTCTTATCCACCAGTTTGATATTGATCTCGGACTGATAATTGCCGCTTTGCGTTGCGAGGAACCCCGATCCGCTGCCAATAGATGAATAAATCCCGATTACTTCGGGTTTTTTACTGATGGCCTCTTCTATCCTGCGTGTCATCAGGTTGTTCTGTTCGATGGTGTAATTTTTCGGATATTCCACTTTCACAATGCATTCGCCCGTGTCGCCTATATTCATCAACTCGCTGCCGATAAAACCGCCGGCGAGTAGCATCAGTGAACCGGCAAACAGCAGGATTGCGACGACCATTGTGATCCATTTGCGGCGCAACGACCATTGAAGAAGCTGTTGGATGGCATTCGAGAAGGCGGTCATTCCTTTTTCGAAACCGCCGATGATCCGGGCCCATCCTGTCTTCCGGTCGAGGGTTTCGAGTTTGGAGAAACGCGAGGTAAGCAGGGGAACGACAGTAAAGGCCACCAACAGGCTTATCGATATCGAAATAACGATCACCATGGCAAACGGTGCGATCACCGGCGATATAATGCTTTGGGACAGTGCAACAGGAAAGAACACCACCACGAGCACCAGGGTAATGGATATTACGCTTAACCCGATTTCCCGTATACCGTCGACGGTTGCCCGCAAACGGCTTTTCCCCATTTCCAGGTGGCGGTATATATTTTCGAGTACCACGATGGCATCGTCGATCAGCGTTCCGATCACCAGCGAAAGTGCCAGCAGCGTGAGCAGGTTGAGGGTGTATCCCAGCAGTTCCATCCCGATGAAGGTGGAAATAATGGACAAGGGTACGGCGACCATCACGATAACGGCATTACGTATGCTATGCAGGAAAAAAAGCATGACGAATGTTACCAGGATAACAGCCAGTATCAGGTCGAACTGTACCGAGTCGGCAGCATCGATGATGATCAGCGAACCATCCTGCGGAATAGAGAACTGCATGTTCGATGCAGCATAACGGTTCTCGAGTGATGTGATCTCTTCCTTTATTGCATCGCATACGGCAACAGTATTGGCTCCGTCCTGTTTTTTGATCTGGATACCTACGGCCGGTTCACCGTTCACACGATACAGGGTGCCGGCATCCTTCTCCGTGTCGATGATCTCGGCTATATCCTTCAGTTTTACCCGAGAACCGTCACTCCGTCCGGTGATCACCAGATCGGCGATTTCCTGTATCTGCGTGAATTTTGCAGACATACGTAACATGGTTTGGTTGCGGTCTGTCGTGATCTTTCCCGCGGGAAAATCGAGATTCGAAGCCTGAATGGCATTTACCACCTGCAGGATGGATAAATTGTAATTATCCAGTTTATCGTGATCCACGTTGACCTGTATTTCCCGTTCCGATGTTCCCAGAAAATCGATCTCAGCCACTCCTTCTATTTTTGCGAATGCCGGTTTTATGCGGTAATTCAATTCATCGAACAGTTCTGTTGCGGGCATATCGGCCCTCACGCTCAGCACCATGACCGGCAGGGCGTTTACCGACAGTTTCGTGACGGTAGGTTCCAATGCCTGGGGCGGCAACAGGCTGCGGGCTGCCTGGATTTTCCGTACCGCATCGTTCACGATGGGATCGACGTCGGCATTGATTTGCAGTGTAACCATCACGATGGAAACGCCTTCCTGCGAGATGGCACGGATGACGTCGATACTGGGTAATCCCGAAAGAGCTTCCTCGATAGGTTTGGACACGCTGTTCTCCACTTCAACGGAACCTGCACCGGGATATGCGGTTACCACCGTAAAGACCGGCGAGCTGAAGTCGGGTATCAGTTCATATTTCAGTGACCGGTAGCTCAATATACCCAGGAATGCGAGCACGGTAAACACGACGATCACAAGGGTGGGGCGTTTTACAGATAATTCCGATAGATTCATTGTGATGATTTTTATTGGTTTAGGATTCTTATTTTACTGCCGTCCTCTAAATTGATTTGTCCGGAGAGGACGATCCTGTCGGTTTCCGTTACACCTTCCGTTATCAGTACTTCGGCTTCGTTCAGTGTCCGGCCTTTTACCTGTTTGGAGATTACGGTATCTCCTTGGACGATAAAGATCTTTCCGTCCCTGACACTGCCAACAACGCATTTGCGGGGAATCACAAGTCCTTCGTTATCGGTATCACTCGTGAAGACGGCTTTTCCGCTCATTCCTGCCCGCAATAATCCGCTGGGATTGTTCAATTCCATTTCTACCTTGTAGCGTCCCGAGAGATCCGGTACGGTACTTATGCCGCGGATGTTCCCCGTGAAAGAATTTTCCGGAGACGCATCAATGAAGATTTCGGCTTTCCGTTCCCTGCCGAGCGTCCGCACGTCTTCCTCCGCCATATTTACCGTGAACACCATCCTATCCTGTTCTGCGATCGTGAATATCGGAATGGAAGGCAACAGGGTTGTACCTTTTTCTACCAGGCGGTTTGCAATCACCCCATTGACAGGAGAGCGGATAGTGGTATTCTCCAATTGCTTTTTCGATGCCGTGAATTGGGTCTGCGCATCCCGGTATTTCAGTTTTACAGCTTCCAGTTGTTGTTGTGTCACAGCTTCGCCTTCCGCCAGACTGTCATAACGTGCCAGATCTTTTTCCGCATGTTCCAGGTTGGTTTTCGCCAGTTGGAACTGACTTTCTACCAATTCTTTTTCCACCGTAACAAGAATTTGTCCGGCGTACACTTTATCCCCGATATTCCCATTGACCGACAATACTTTACCGGATGTTTCGGAAAGGATTGTGATTTCGGATCCGGAGGTCAATACACCGTTTTCCGTAACGTGTTGCGAAGTACCTTGTCTCTCCGGGGGAATAACTTCCACCGGGACGACCATGCTGTATTGTTGCATGGCTTGCAGTTCGTTGTCTAACCGTTTCTTGTTGTTGACCAGTTGAAGGATTCCCAAAGCTGCTATAGCAATAATAATCCCTATCACGGCATACTTTTTAATTTGCTTCATATGTTTGTTTATTAAAAAATTCAAGATTCAAAATTCAAGATTTGACTACGTCGATTTTCAATTCAGATTTCAAATTTGACTATGTCGATTGAAAAGCAATTCATAATTTGGCTTACACCGATTGTTAATCCAAAATTCCACTTTTCTGATTTACAATTAGTAATTAGTAATTTGTCATTGGTAATTTTCAATTTTAACTCCATTGATTTTCTGTCGTCACTCGGCATAGTACAAGCAAGCTTGCCTCTGCCCTCATTCCTAAGAAAATTCAACTGTCAATTTTCAATTATCAATTATCAAAAGCATTTCCCCTTTCACTTTCTTCATCTCCACTTCAGCATTTTTCAGTTGCATCAATGCATTAGAGTAGGAGAGGTGTGCTTCGGTGAGTTCGTTCTCCGACATCATCAGATCGGACAGCGAAACAACCTGTTGCCGGTATCCCTGTAAACTGACGTCGTAAATCTCTTCCGCGACCTGTATGTTCTTTTCCTGCCGGCGCAGTATTTCCAGACTGTTCTTATACTGGTTCAGGGCATCGACAAGTTCTTTGGAGAAATATTCCAGTTGGTTTTCCCGTGCGTTCCTCAATTGCATCAATTCCAGATCGTATTGTTTTATTTTCGATCGTTTTTCAAAACCGTCGAAAAGCGGGATAGTCAGGTTGATACCCACAAATCCGACCCTGAAGAATTTATCATTTCCTTCTTTGAAAAAATCGAATTCGTTACGTTGTCCCTGATAATAGAATTCTCCGAAGCCGGTCAATGTCGGCAGATAGGATTGCCGGATCGATTTCCGGGTAAGTCCGGTTATTTCGATCTGTTTATCCAGTACCTGCAGTTCCGTTCTCTCCGGAAGCCCAGTCTTGTGGAACAGGTCAACCAGCATATTCTCCTGCGACAAAGCAAAGGTGTCGGACAAAACCACTTCTGTCTCCATGGGTAACCCGATAAGATACTTCAACAGTCCTAATTGGTTGCTATATAGCTGATCCAGATTGTCTATCTGGGTTTGCAGGTTGTCTGCGGCTACTGATACCCTGGAATGATCGGTTTTCCGGATAAGATCGTTCCTGCTTTGCAATTCGGTGATCCCGAGCAGGCGATCCATATTCTTTTTGCTTGCCTCCAGGAGTGAGATCTGTTCACGGGTGGCCTGGCATAAATAGTATAACTGTGACACCTGGAAAATAATTTCTTCTTTTTTCTGTTGCAGGTCTAACTCACTCAGCGTTTCCATCTGCCGGGCAAGCTTCAGCGAAGTAAAATAACTTTGACTGTATAGCAGTTGTGTCGCCCTGAAACCATTTGACCAATCGAATTTAGTCCCTATTTCCACCGGTATCAAACCTGTTTGTCCGAAAATCTCGCCGGGAATGATCAGTTTCGGGATAGCGTAATAATAGCTGAAACTGCTATAGGCTTCCAACTGCGGATACAATTTGCTTTCGGCTTCCCGTAAGCGATAGCGTGCTTTCTGCTGCTCCAGCGCAGCATTCTGTACATTCACATTTTCCTCAATCCCCAATAGGCAGGATTGTTTTAACGACAGCGACATCTTTGCGTCCTGTCCCGATAGCTGTATTACGACGAAAATAAACAGCATTGTTAGGATTTTCTTTTTTGTAATCATCTTCTTTTTTTTGTTTTGAAACCGACCAGTCGGTATGTTGTTGTGGATAATATATCGTCGTCCGGATCATTTGTTTCTATTTATTATTTATATAGTGAGAAAATACAGAGTTAGTAAACTCGATTAATTATATATTAAAACCGACCAGTCGGTATATTATAGGTGAAAATAAAACGACCATCCGGTTTATTATATTGTAAAAAAATTATACTTTCAGATCGTTATACAATCCATTCCAAAGTGCCAATAACTCATCCTTTAAATCCTTGATTTGCCCTTGCATAATAAGGCGCTGGCCGATGCCATCGCTGACGTAGACAAACAGTTTGGCTATTTGCATCGCGGACATTGAACTTTTGATCTCTCCGCGCTCCATGGCCAATTGTATCACATTTTCCCATGCGGATAATTCCCTGTTATGGAGTTGCCTTACCTGTTCCTTAAAACCCGGGAAGAGGTTTATCGCATCAAATGTCAGGGTAATATAAGTGAGATCGTCTTCATCATTTGTATCTTCGAGGAACTCTTTTAGTTGCATGAATTTTTTGTAACTGCTGTCGATATAGTTATGATAAAATTCATAAAGAGAATTTTTACTGAATTTGTCAAAGTCTATATTGAGCATTCTGATATATGTTTCTACTATTTCGAAAAAAAGGCTTTCCTTACTGGGAAAATAATGATAGAATGCCCCTTTGGAGAGTCCGGTACTTTCCACTATCTCTTTCATCGTTACAGCTTTGAAGCTTTTCTGCAGAAAAAGAGCCGTCGCCTTTTTTATTATATGTTCTCTCGATCCATGCATATAAACCGACTGTTTGGTCTGCAAATATATATATTATTTTTAAATAAACATACAATAAACTGTTTTTTTGTAAAAAATAATGGAAAAATTAAAGATTGCTATTACTCTTCGTTCCAATTGGAGGGTAAAGAACTGCATTATTGGGTGCTGTCCTTTTTTGCTCGTTTGTCTATATGTGTGTACAGACAAATTCATCCTCCAATATGGCGGGTTACTAATTAATCTACTATGCAATCCCGAACCTGAACCCTGTCCCAAAATTTTGCATATTCTGAAGCTGCTTTGACATGCTCCGGGTGTGTTTCATAATTATTAATATCCTCCATATTCTTAAACGTAATTATCAGGTTGTAGCTAAAGGTATTGTCTGTCACTTCTCTTTTTGTAGTAGGCGCAGGTTTTCCATAAACAAGTGAGCTGACACCTGGTATTTTCTTGAGTAAATCAAAGAAGGTAAGAAACTGCTTCTCCTCTTGTTCAGTTAAATTGGGTTTTAACCAAAAATATACGGAATGAATAATTGTTCCTTTTTGGTTTTGCTCATTTGCAGGCGATGCAAGCAACTTATTTGTGGATGTCGCTGCTAAACCGATTACTGTTCCAGTAACCAGTGTTTTTTCAATAAACTTTCTTCTTTTCATTTTTTCTTGATTTTTAAAAGTTTTCTCCTGTTTCCATGCAATACAAATATAGCTATTTCCCATCAGGTTCATCCAATTTTTAATAAATAATTCGTCCAGAGTCTATTCATCTATTGATCTTTTCCTGACGTGGCCCGGAAAAGATCGTCAGAAACGACTTGTTCCATTACCTGTCAGGGCTACTTTAGCTCCTTTCCTGAAGGAATTCGTTATCTATACTTTTTTTCGTATTTTTGCGTATCCTTTATTTTATCCTATATGATTGCTAAAGAGCATATATACAATGTAACAGTCCGATGGACGGGCAACAATGGAACCGGGACATCGGATTATCGGTCTTACACGCGAAATCACATTATTTCGGCAAGAAACAAACCTGAGATTCCGGGCTCGTCAGATCCGGTTTTTCGGGGCGACGACACAAAGTATAATCCCGAAGAACTTTTGTTGGCTTCACTGTCAGGTTGTCATATGTTGTGGTTTCTGCATTTCTGTGCCGATAGCGGAGTTGTGGTCGTCGATTATGTGGATAATCCCTTAGGAATCATGATTGAGATGGCGAACGGTGGAGGAAAGTTCAAAGAGGTTACCCTTCAACCTGTGATAACCGTTAGCAGAGAGGTATCACCGGATATAATAGAAGTATTACATCAAAAAGCCCATGAACATTGTTTTATCGCTAATTCGGTCAGTTTTCCGGTAAAGCATCGTACTACAATAAAAATATTTGTATGAAAATAACCTTACCTAATCAATTGCCCCCATATCCTGTATTCCGGGAAGGAATCCGCCGTGCACCCGACCGTGGATTCAGCCTGACAAGCAGCCAGACAAAAATTGCGTTGCAAAATGCGCTGCGTTATATTCCCACAGAACTGCATCAACAATTAGCCCCTGAGTTTCTGGAAGAACTAAAAATGCGGGGCAGGATATACGGTTACCGCTATCGTCCCGAAGGAGACCTGAAAGCCAAACCCATCGATCAGTATAAAGGGAAATGTGTGGAAGGAAAAGCCTTTCAGGTGATGATCGATAATAATCTTTGTTTCGATATTGCACTCTATCCCTATGAACTGGTCACGTACGGCGAAACCGGACAGGTATGCCAGAACTGGATGCAGTATCGGCTGATCAAAATGTATCTGGAAGAATTGACGCAGGAGCAGACATTAGTGGTCGAGAGCGGGCATCCGCTGGGACTGTTCAGGTCGAAGCCGGATGCACCCCGGGTGATCATCACCAACTCGATGATGGTGGGTATATTTGATAACCTGGCGGATTGGGAAATCGCTGCACAGATGGGAGTAGCCAACTACGGGCAGATGACTGCCGGCGGATGGATGTATATCGGCCCTCAGGGTATCGTCCATGGCACATTTAATACGCTGTTGAATGCAGGGCGGTTGAAACTGGGCATTCCGCAGGACGGTGATCTGCGGGGACTACTGTTTGTCTCCTCCGGGCTGGGTGGGATGAGCGGTGCGCAACCCAAAGCGGCCGATATTACCGGTGCAGTTTCTCTTATTGCCGAGGTGGATATGTCGCGTATTGAAACACGTCACTCGCAAGGTTGGGTGCAACGGATTACGGACAATTTAGCAGAAGCATTCCGTTGGGCAGACGACGCGATCAAATGTAAAGAACCACTTTCCGTCGCTTATCACGGAAATATTGTCGATCTGCTGGAATTTGCGGAAAAGCACAATATCCATATAGAACTACTGAGCGACCAGACCTCATGTCACGAACCCTACACAGGCGGTTATTGTCCCGCCGGTGTCACCTTTGAAGAGCGTACCCGTTTGTTGCATGAAGACCGGTCCAGATTCAGGGAATTGGTAGATGCATCGCTCCGGCGCCATTTCTATGTGATTCGGAAATTGGTAAACAGAGGTACTTATTTCTTCGACTATGGGAATTCTTTTATGAAAGCGGTCTATGATGCCGGAGTGAAAGAGATATCGAAGAACGGCAGGGACGAGAAAGAGGGTTTTATCTGGCCTTCCTATGTGGAGGATATTATGGGGCCCGAATTGTTTGACTATGGCTATGGCCCTTTCCGTTGGGTCTGCCTGAGTGGAAAGCAGGAAGATCTTGCCAGGACCGACCGCGCTGCGATGGAGTGCATCGATCCGAACCGGCGTGGGCAGGATCGTGATAATTGGATATGGATTCGTGATGCGGAGAAAAACCGGCTGGTAGTCGGTACGCAAGCGCGTATTCTTTATCAGGATGCAGAGGGTCGATTAAAAATCGCCTTGAAATTCAACGAGATGGTGCGTAATGGAGAGATCGGTCCTGTGATGCTGGGACGTGACCATCACGATGTGAGTGGGACGGATTCTCCATTCAGGGAGACCGCTAATATCAAGGATGGCAGCAACGTGATGGCCGATATGGCAGTACAGTGCTTTGCCGGCAATGCAGCCCGAGGCATGAGCCTGGTAGCACTGCACAACGGTGGGGGAGTCGGTATCGGAAAAGCGATCAATGGCGGTTTCGGAATGGTCTGTGACGGCAGTGAGAGGGTAGATGAGATCCTGCGTTCGGCCATGTTCTGGGACGTGATGGGAGGTGTTGCGCGTCGTTCCTGGGCCCGTAACCCCAATGCGATTAGTACCGTGAAGGCGTTCAACAGTACACATGCGGACGGATATCGTATCACCGAACCTTATCTGGCGGATGATGAGTTACTGGATGATATCATTTTATAATAACGCGTGGAAATACGTAAAATTATCACTACATTTGCCTAGGCTTGATTGAAAATAAAATCAGATCAATATAGAGAAGAAAACAATTCAGATCAGTACCAAATTATGAACAAAATCATGGAGTGCGTTCCCAATTTCAGTGAGGGACGCGACAAACAAAAAATTGAAAAAATAGCGGATGCATTCCGGGATAAAGAAGGAGTCAAACTATTGGATTACAGCGGTGATGCGGATCATAACCGGTCAGTGATCACCGTTGCAGGCGAACCGGAAGCATTGAAAAACGCGGTGATCGAAGCGATAGGACGAGCAGTGGAGTTGATCGACCTTACACAACACCACGGCCAGCATCCCCGCATGGGAGCAGTGGATGTGGTACCCTTCATCCCGATTAAGAATGTGACGATGGAGGAGGCAATAGCACTATCGAAAGAGATGGCACAAACGGTGGGAGAGAGATTTGGCCTGCCGGTTTATCTATATGAAAAGTCAGCTTCTGCAATTCACCGTGAAAATCTTTCCGCCGTACGTAAAGGAGAATTTGAAGGATTGTCCGATAAGATGAAGCTCCCGGAATGGATACCCGATTTCGGTCCTTCCGAACCGCATCCTACGGCCGGAGCCGTGGCTATTGGCGCACGTATGCCGTTGGTGGCCTATAATGTGAACCTGGGCACAAATAATCTGGAGATCGCGATCGCCATCAGTAAAAAAGTACGCCATATCGGCGGAGGATTACGGTTCTGTAAAGCGATGGGCGTGGCACTGGAAGATCGTGGTATCACACAAGTCTCGATGAACCTGACCGACTACACCAAAACGGCTATTTACCGAGCTCACGAACTGGTACGCATTGAAGCACAACGCTATGGTGTACCCGTGGTGGGCGCCGAGGTGATCGGCCTTGTACCCATGGAAGCACTGGTCGACTCCGCCGCTTATTACCTGGGGCTTGAGAATTTCTCCGTCAGCCAGGTGCTTGAAGCACGGTTAATGGAATGACACGAATGGAAATGAATAACCTGATCATAAAAAATGCCGCCCAGGTAGTTACTTGCAGCGGTTTTGAAGGAAAACGGGGCAGGGAGATGTCTGACTTGCAGGTGATTGAAGGCGGGACGGTGATCGTGACCGGCGGTGTTATCTCGCATGTCCTGCAACCGGGTGAACCGATTTCCGTAAACGAAAGCGACTACCGGATTCTCCATGCCGAAGGCAAGGCATTACTTCCCGGATTTGTAGATCCGCATACCCATTTCGTGTTCGGTGGATACCGGGAGGAGGAATTCTCGTGGCGGATGCGTGGCGAAAGCTATATGGATATTATGAACAAGGGTGGGGGTATTGTAAATACGACCCGTGCCACGCGGGAAGCGACGGAAGAAGAGTTGATAGAATCCGGCATGCAGCGGCTCGATGCGATGATGCGGCTGGGCATTACCACAGTGGAAGGAAAGAGCGGATACGGGCTTGACAGGGATACCGAACTAAAACAGCTCCATGTGATGCGCCGCCTGAATGAAACCCATCCGATGGATATCATGCCAACCTTTATGGGAGCACATGCTGTACCGGAGGAATGGAAAGGTAAAGAGGGTGAATTTATAGATTTCAATATCAGGGAGATGTTCCCGCTTGTGTCACGGGAGCAATTGGCAGAAGCGGTCGATATCTTCTGTGAGAAAGGAGTTTTCTCTGTAGAACAGTCGCGCCGCTACCTGATGGCTGCACGGGAGCATGGTTTTCTGTTGAAGATGCACGCCGACGAGATAGTACCTTTGGGTGGTGCTGAACTTGCTGCGGAGCTGCATTGCGTCTCTGCCGATCATCTCTTGCAGGCATCGGATGAAGGGATCCAAGCCCTGGCCGAAGCAGGTGTAGTCGCTACCTTATTGCCTCTCACTGCCTTTTCGTTGCGTGAAGAATATGCCCGGGGCCGGGAGATGATTGATGCGGGCTGCATAGTGGCGCTGGCCACGGATCTCAACCCGGGAAGTTCGTTCACTGCATCGGTACCATTACTCTTCGCTATCGCCTGTATCTATATGCAACTGTCGCCCGAAGAGGCAGTCACCGCTTTTACCATCAACAGTGCGGCGGCCCTCAACCGCGCAGACCGTATCGGCAGCATCGATGTGGGTAAGCAGGGAGACCTGGTATTGCTACAATTCCCTTCCTATAAATTCCTGCCCTATCATGTGGGGATGAATATTGTGGAGACGGTAATAAAAAGAGGAAGTATTGTAATTAAAAATTAAGAATGAAGAATGAAGAATGAAATATGGCTGATTCCGTATTGAAAATAAAAAGTTATCAGTTTGCTCTTCAAATAATTCAACTGGTGAAGAATTTACAAAAAGAGCAAAATGAATATATTTTGAGTCGCCAGATAATGAAGAGTGGAACAGCTATTGGAGCTTTAATTAGAGAAGCAGAATTTGCACAAAGTAAGTCTGATTTTATTCATAAAATGAGTATCGCTTTAAAGGAAGCCAATGAGACTATTTACTGGATTTCTCTTTTGAAAGATTTATCCTATATTGACAATGATACCTTTATACCGATGAATTCTAACTGTAATGAATTAATAGCTTTACTCGTCTCGATAATAAAAACATCAAAGAAAAATTTAAAAAACTAAACATATCATTCTTCATTCTTCATTCTTCATTCTTCATTCTTAACTCAAGTTTCGCATGTAAATTTGGGATGTATGCAACTAAAGTGGAGACATTTAGATATTTTGTGGGGACCCATAGGTCGAAGTGAGAGTAAAAAGAGTAGCTGTCTGAGCGAAGCGAGTTCTACTCTTTTAACGAACGAGAGCTACAATGGGTCATAAAATATCGTCAGACGAATGCTTTAGTTGCAATTCTATAACTTACGAAACTTGAATTCTTAATTATTCACTATTCATTATTCATTATTCACTTTTAACTTTCAAAATATGAAACTACAGGATTTAACTTTAAAAGAATTTCTTGAAAAAACCGCGGCCAATGAAGCTCTTCCTGGCGGCGGCAGTTCTTCGGCATTGAATGCCGCTATCGCTTCTGCATTGACCGGGATGATGGCCAACCTGACTGTCGGTAAGAAAAATTATACCGATGTAGAAGAACTAATGAAAAAGACTGTTGAAGAGATGGAGGAGAACAGATTACACTTTATCAACGATATAGATCGTGATGCGGATGCATACAGTTTGGTGATGGATGCCTACAAACTGCCCAAAGAGACGGATGAGCAAAAAAAACTGCGCAGCAAAAAAATTCAGGAAGCAATGAAGGTCGCTTCACTCGTCCCGATGGAAGTAGCGGAACGCGCACATAAAATGTTCGATACCGTCATTGAAACGATCCGGAAAGGAAATAAAAATGCCGTGACTGACGGGATGGTCGGTCTGATGGCTTGCCGTACTGCCATTATGGGAGCGCTCCTTAATGTCCGTATCAATCTGAGTGGTATTAATGATACGATGTTTGTCGAAGAGTTAAAAGATAAATGTGATAGGATTGAAAAAGATGCTATTACCAGGGAAAACAAAATGATCGATTGGGTGAAATCTATAATTTAATGGAGTAAAACGGACCTGGAAACAAAGATTTCATGCATCGAATAAAGTAAAATAACCATATGAAACGAGCATGATAATTGTTCTCACATAAGAACATGACTAAAAGCGAGTTCCATATGACACCATTGAAAATAATAGTTTTAGTCATATGAAAAATATTTATTTTATCGGGAAAGGAGAGCTCTCGCTGGATGATCTGAAATGGATCATTACCGAAAATATTAAGGTGGAACTGGCACCTGAAGCCAAAGAGCGGATACAGAAATGCCGCGATTATCTTGATAAGAAAATGGAAAACCAAACCGGACCGATCTATGGGATCACTACGGGATTTGGCTCATTGTATAACCGTACTATTTCAAATGACGACCTGAGCACACTCCAGGAGAACCTGGTGAAATCACATGCTTGCAGCGTGGGTGAAGAGGTGCCACCGTTGATCGTCAAACTGATGTTCCTGCTTAAAGCATACGCCCTCTCTCTGGGTTATAGCGGGGTACAGGTGGTGACGGTGCAACGGATGCTCGACCTGTTCAACAATGATATCCTACCCATCGTGTACGACAAAGGTTCGCTGGGCGCTTCAGGTGACCTTGCTCCGCTTGCTAATCTCTTCCTGCCTTTGATCGGTGTAGGTGATGTTTTCTACAAAGGAAAGAAACAGGATATCGGTGTGGTACTCGATGAATTCGGTTGGAAACCGATTCGGTTAAAGAGTAAAGAGGGATTGGCGCTGTTGAACGGTACACAGTTCATGTCAGCCCACGGCGTATATGCCATCCTGAAGGCAGAGCGACTTTCAAAACGGGCCGACCTGATCTCCGCCATGTCGCTCGATGCATACGACGGCCATATCGAACCGTTCGAAGAGAAATTACAACTTATCCGTCCTCATCAGGGGCAGTTGGAAACAGGTAGAAATATACGCAGGTTCCTGGAAGGGAGCGCCATCATCTCCGGGAAAAAGAAACATCTGCAGGATCCGTACTCTTTCCGTTGTGTACCGCAGGTACATGGTGCTACCAAAGATGCCATCAATTATGTAAAATCGGTTGTGGTTACAGAGATAAACTCTGTAACCGACAATCCTACCATTTTTCCGGATGACGACGAGATCATTTCGGGTGGGAATTTTCACGGACAACCCCTGGCCGTGGCTTTCGATTTTCTGGCCATCGCCCTGGCAGAACTGGGAAATATATCTGAACGGCGTACCGCCCAGCTTATCCTCGGCAAACGGGAACTTCCCGAGTTCCTGGTAGCCAATCCCGGCCTTAACTCGGGCTTTATGATCCCTCAATATGTGGCGGCATCGGTGGTGAGCCAGAATAAGATGTACAGCTATGCCGCAAGTACCGACTCGATTGTCTCTTCCAACGGGCAGGAAGATCATGTGAGCATGGGGGCCACCTCGGCTGTCAAACTGCTCAAAGTGATGGATAATCTCGATATCATTCTTTCCATTGAGCTGATGAATGCGGCACAGGCAATGGAATTCAGGCGCCCCCTTAAATCTTCCCCGTTGATAGAAAAGATACTGAAAGCTTATCGCAAAGAAGTGCCTTTTATCGATGAAGATATTGTGATGTATAAAGAAATACGAAAAACGACCTCATTTCTTAACCGGTTAGAGGTCGATGATATTTAAACAACCTGCCGGATGAAAAACAGAGACTGGTTTTTTCCGATAAATGATGAAGATTAACTATATTTGTCTCTTCAAAAAAACAGACATCAAAAAATAACAAGAAAATGGTAGAAAAAATAAGACAATCGCTCAGAGATTCTGCAGCGGCAAGGTGGTCTGCACTTTTCATTGTCTCCTTCACAATGATGTGCGGATATTTCTTAACAGATATCATGGCTCCGCTGGCCGGACTGCTGGAGGCACAACTGGGATGGACCCGGGCAGAGTACGGTACATTTACCAGTTCATATGGTTGGTTCAATATTTTCCTGTTGATGCTTATCCTGGGAGGTATCATCCTCGATAAACTGGGAGTCAGGCTTACAGGAGTGGGTGCTGCTTCAGTGATGGTTATTGGTACAGCGCTCAAATATTGGGCTGTATCTACAGAGTCGCTGCGCGGTATGACCCTGTTTGGGCTGGATGCCCAGGTTTTTTGGGCCAGTATCGGATTTGCCATTTTTGCCGTAGGGGTTGAGGTGGCCGGTATCACCGTGTCGAAGATTATTGTGAAATGGTTTAAGGGAAAAGAGTTGGCTACCGCTATGGGAATGCAGGTGGCAATGGCCCGGATCGGTACTGCGCTTGCACTGGGATTCTCTGTGCCGATTGCCAAAGCAACAGGTATAATAGATGTATCCCGCCCGGTATTAGTAGCGTTGATCGGACTCTGCATCGGGTTGATAGCTTTCTTTGCCTATATGGTGATGGACAGGAAGCTGGATGCGTCGGAAGCTACGGATGATGCTGAAGAGAAGAATCCGGAAGACGAATTCAAAGTCTCTGATATCGGGAAAATATTAAATAACAGGGGATGGTGGTATATCGCCCTCTTGTGCGTTTTGTTCTATTCTGCTGTTTTTCCCTTTCTCAAATATGCAACTGACCTGATGGTGAATAAATTCGGTGTGGCAGAAGACCTGGCCGGAATGATACCTATGTTGCTGCCCTTCGGGAATATCCTGCTGACACCCTTGTTCGGGGGGATTTACGATAAAAAAGGGAAAGGAGCTACCATTATGATCATCGGTTCATTACTGCTGATATTGGTACATGCACTTTTCTCCATACCCGGTTTGAACAGTTGGGTCTTTGCGATGGTACTGGTAGTGATCCTGGGAATTGCTTTTTCACTGGTACCCTCGGCCATGTGGCCTTCAGTTCCCAAAATTGTACCCGAGAAACGATTGGGTACCGCTTACTCCCTTATCTTCTGGGTACAGAACTGGGGATTGGCAGGAGTGCCTCTGTTGATCGGTTGGGTGCTTGAGAAATATTGTATTACCGGACAAACTGTCCGCGACGGACTTACTGTGAATACTTACGATTATACATTACCAATGATGATTTTTACCGGATTTGGTATACTGGCGTTGGTTGTAGCCTTCTTGTTGAAAGCGGAAGACAAGCGGAAAGGGTATGGCTTAGAGTCGCCTAATATCCAGAAATAGCAGTAAGATGAAAAAGTGATCCGGTGATAATATTACAATTCGAACGGCTTCTACCCTAATTTATCTGGTTGGTAGAAGCCGTTGATTTATAAAAAATGAGTGGAGCCAATGAAACTGCCTGCAGGAAGGCTGAATCAAATTTATCAATGGGTAATACTGGATGAAGATACCAATTGCACATCGGCATATTGCCACGCTTTGTCAAAATCAGATTTGACTGATTGTGCCTGAACATCCTTCTTCTGCAATACTAATGCATTATACAATCCTATCAAAGCCCAGCCATTTTTTTTCCATATTTGCAGATCTTCACGATATACCTTTTCCGCCTCTTTATATTTCCCGGCTTTGAGAAGTACTGCACCCAAATGATGCCTGACAGAGAAAAACCAGTCGGGGGGCTCATTATAGTTGAGATTATCTTCTGTTTGCACCGCCTTTTTGAGTAAAGAAACAGAGGTCTCGAATTGACCTCGTTTGGCAGCTATTTCTCCTGCTAATACCTTTTCAGCGATTTGTACAAGGTCTGCTGTAGTATTGATACCCCAAACTGTTATCTCTTCCAAAGAAGTATCTGCAGCCAATATTTTCAGTGTCTCTAATTCCTTCTGAGCATTCGGCAAATCATTGGTGCCCAGATAGGCCATACCCCGTGCATAATGCCATATCGCCTGAGGATATAAAAGATCTTTTTCAGGCTGGGGTATGGAGAAGATAGTATCCCACATCGCAAATTTTACGGCAATATAATAAGGGATGATATAATAATGCTGTAATGTTCCCCATCCCGGTTGATTCATAATATCGGTAGCCGTATGCTCCTGCACTTTTTCCGCAGCCTTCCAGGCTAATTGAGAGTTGCCTTCAAGCGCGGCGGTTGCTGCCAGAAAGTGCCAATTATGCGGATAATAGGTGAGCGGATAAACGCCTTGTGCATGATAGGCCGTGGTGTATAAGCTATCCACTTCTACAGCCCGCTGATTGGCAAGTGTGCCGAGATGATAATCGCCGGTACTGATATAGATATGGGAAGGCATATGTACCAGATGTCCTGCCCCTGGGACCAATGTGTCCAGTAATCTCGCGCTGGGCAGTGCCTTTTCGGGAGTAGCGGAGGATTCCAGCGCATGAATATAGAAGTGATGCGCTCCCGGATGCATCGGATGGGTTTGTATCAGGTGTTCCAGTACGGCAATCAGCTCCGGTGTCCATGCTTTAGGCTTTTTGGTATGCTTTTCATATAGATCCCAGGGATGGAGATCCATTAATGATTCGGCGTAAAGAGCACCAATGTCAGGGTCGGAAGAATATTGCTCATAAACTTTTTTCATCGCTTCAGCATAAGCAATATCAAGATAGCTTCTGTCGTCAGGTGCTTTTGCTTCGTACCGTGTTGCCAAAGCATTGATCAGAGAAATCTCCATGGGAGTGCAGTTTTTGGAGAGGGATAAAGCTTTGAGCGCCGCTTCGTAAGCAGGCTGATAATTATTTTCTTCCATTGCGGCGTTATAGTTGGGGCCAAGGACATAGGCATAACCCCAGTATGCCATGGCGCAGGTGGAATCTAAGCGGCTGGCTTCATAAAATGATCTTGCTGCTTCCGCATGGTTGAATGAATACGAGAGCATCATTCCCTGATTAAAATAGGCCTGAGCCTCTTCGCTGCTAGTTGATATTTTGAAGTCGATACCATCTAATCCTTTGAACATCGGCGCTTTTTTGCCTGAGGTGTACCACTCATTGTCGGTTGTTTGGGTGCTATGACAACCGGTCATTACGGATGTTTTTTCTTTTACCTCCTCCTTTTTGTTATTACACGAGAGGATAAGTAAAACCGAAAGCACGAGGAATGGAAATCTGATCATGTCAATCAGTTTGAATGATTAATATGTTGGAAAAATAAGCATAACACCATTCGGACTGGCATTCAGTCGTTTGGCGGGAAGAAATACTGTGATTTACATCTATTTAATTCAACAACTGTTCATGGATAATTGTTTGTCGGGGTATCTGGTTTTATTGTTGTTTTGATTCTTTTAGTGGTCGAAAACTGTGATTATTAAGGCAGTTCAATTTGTAAGGTTACTTTTCTGTTTGTTTTCGACCAGAGCGGAGAACCCAGTAGAAGTCTTTTTATTTCGCTTTCCAGTGCAGGGCAGGAATTTTCTCTGATGTCGATATGTGCCGGCCGTCCCATCGGATCTATAAAAAATTCGACAGCAATTATAATTTTTTGTCCTGCACATATTTCTTTATCGTAATTTTTGGTAAAATAGTTCCTGAATTCTTCTTCACCAAATGTTGTCGTATCTTTTATAGCTGAAACAGCACCTACAACGGTTGCCTTCTTTTGTGTTCCAAAAGCAACGATAACAACTTCGTTCAGCGCCATGTCATCGGCTTTCATCATGATATCTCCCGCATTTTCTATTAATGGAATACTGGAATTTTTCATACCGATATATGAGGCAATAAGCTCTTTTTGTTCGTCTTTCGGAATGAATAATTGAAAATTACCTTCCATATCGGAAACGGTGCCGGTGAGGGTATTGGGGATATGAACCGTAACGCCCGGGATCGGTTCGCCGGTCTCATCCACTATGCGCCCCGAGACGAATAGTCTGTCAGGTTGTAGAGTGGATTTTGATATGCCCCTGATTCGTATGGTTTTATCCTGTTCCTGTTGTGACACTGTAACCCCTGCAGCACGTCCGGCCAATGCTTCTGTAATCTCTTTTAAGGGTGCTTCGAGAGTTGTTTTTTCACTTACATGCTGAGCGGTTGACAGCCGTATCTCTTTATCCGGAACAGGTTCAATTTCTTCAGCGACCGATTCAATGATTTCGACCTCCGGTTTAACGGGCGCGACCGTCGATGCAACGGTTTTCCCGGAAGTCTCTTTGCGAACCGGGTCCGGAGTAGTTGCCCTTGAGATGTTTTTTTCTTCTTTTTCCGGGTGTTCGGCGATCAATATCGTATCTTTTTGAAGAGAAGGAGTTTTATTCTCTTTCCGTTGTTGAATGATATCGGAGGATGCCATGGGTATTTCCTTTTCCGTATAGGGTCTGTCAAGCAGGAGGGGAGTACCGATAAGTAATACGATCACAGCTGCTGCAGCCCATAACCACAACCGTCTATGGACACGTTTCTGAGGAGAAGAAACCCGTTTTTCCAGGTCTTCGGTCGCAGCCATATGGTCTCCCTCTACCGAATCGAACCCGTCGATGGCATCCTGCAGAAAAGGATCGTCCATGGCTTTACGTTCCAGTTGGTTGGCTTCCTTCCCCTGCCGTTGTCCACGTATGTAATCTTTTAAATTCACATTGTTTATCGTTACCTTCCGCAGGTTTTATTTATCAGGCCTGCAATTCTTTACGCATTATAACTGAACGTTAATAAAAGCCTACTCAATTTTCAATACCCGCCTAATACAGTTTTTCAAATTCCGCTTTCCGTTCTGAATATAACTTTTCACTTTTTCGAGTGTATATCCCGTAATGAAAACGATGTCGGCATACGATTTGTTTTCGTAATAAAAATATTCGATGCTCTTTCGTTGTTCTTCCCCCAATTCGTTCATACAGAATATCAACGCCGATTCTTCTTCATTCGATTTCTCCTTATCTAATAGAGTAAAAAAATCGCCGTTTTCCATAATTGTATCGTCAATATTTACAAAAGACGATTGTTTTGCTTTCCGTAAACGCAGCAGGCAATGATTCTTCGCTACGCTATAAAGCCATGTATGGAAATTCTGTATATCATACCGTTTGATTTTCTGTGAAACTTCTTCAAACAGATCCATCACGGCATCCTGCGCATCACTTTCATTACCAAGATATTTCAGGCATAATCCATATACCATCGGGATATAGCGGCGGTACAACTCGCTAAAGCAGACCGGTTGTTCTTCTTTCTGGCAAAGTGCAAACAATTCATCGTTCGATAGGGTCGTTATTTTCCGCCTGTTTTTCAATTCGTTGCCTGTTCATTCATAAAAAATACTTTGCAAAATTAAAAAATTATTCGTTCGGTTATGGAATTCCGGGCACAATTGTATCTATAAAGTGGAAAGGTGGAAGAGTGGAAAGGTATAATTGAATGAGCCCGACAAGTCGGGAAGTAGTGATAGTGAATTGAATCCTTTAATCAGTAAAATCAGTAAATCTGCAAATCAATAAATGAATAAAGTTATGAAGACAACAGTTAAAAGAATCAGTTTGATGCTCCTTGCAGTGGTTATGTCGTTAGCGGTTTTCGCCCAGGAGATGGAAGTGAAGGGACGGGTATATGATGCCCAGGGGAAATTAGCGTTGTCCGGTGTCACCGTTATGGAGAAAGGGACAAAAAAGGGAATTTTTACGGATATGAATGGTGAATTCAGCATCAGGACCGGAAAAGGTAAAATACTGCAATTTCAGTATATCGGTTATAAGCCAAAAGAGGTGAAAGTGGAGAGTGAATGGATAGAAGTGTATTTGCAGCAAGAGGTGGCGCTATTGGAAGAGGTGACGGTCGTGGCTTTTGGAAAACAGAAAAAGGAAAATCTGGTTGGAGCAGCAGTTACATTAGTGCGAGGCGGGACACCCGGTATCCTCGTGCGGGGAACGGTCCGGGAAGCCGGAGCGTACCTATTCCCATATCCTGTTATTGTGCGTGACGTCAATACCGAAGAGTATGAGTCTTTTAAAGAGAATCGTTTTCTTTCGACTGTAAAGCAACCGCTTTCCACCTTTTCACTCGATGTGGATGCTGCTTCCTACGGCAATATCCGCCGCATGATCAATCAGGGACAGATGCCACCAAAAGATGCAGTACGGGTTGAAGAGATGATCAATTATTTCAGTTATGACTATCCGCAGCCTACAGATGGCCATCCGGTAAAGATCGTTACCGAAACGACAGTCTGCCCGTGGAATAAAGAACATCGACTGCTGCGTATCGGTGTGAAAGCAAAGGAAATTCCTTCGGAGACATTGCCGGCAAGCAATTTTATTTTTTTGATCGATGTCTCAGGATCGATGTTCAGTGCCGATAAATTACCGCTCGTGAAGTCATCGATGAAACTGCTGGTGAATAACCTACGGCCGCAGGACCGCGTCGCGATCGTTACCTATGCCGGAGCGGCGGGTGAAGCATTATCCCCGACAAGCGGCGTCGATAAGCAGAAGATCATCGATGCACTGGAGAATCTTCAGGCCGGTGGTTCTACCGCCGGGGGAGCAGGGATCCAACTGGCATACAAGATTGCCGAAAAGAATTTTGTGAAAGACGGGAATAACCGGGTGATCTTATGTACCGACGGTGATTTTAACGTAGGTGTTTCCAGCACGGACGGATTGGAGTCGTTGATTGAAACCAAACGGAAAAGCGGTATCTTCCTGACCGTTCTCGGGTATGGAATGGGGAATTACAAGGATAACAAACTCCAGATCCTGGCACAGAAGGGCAATGGCAATCATGCCTATATCGATAATCTGCAGGAGGCCAATAAGGTGCTTGTGAATGAATTCGGCAGTACGATGTACGCTGTGGCAAAAGACGTGAAGATACAGGTGGAATTCAACCCCGCGTTCGTCAATGCCTACCGCCTGATCGGTTACGAAAGCAGGCTGCTTGAAGATGAAGATTTCAATGACGACCTCAAAGATGCGGGTGAACTGGGACCCGGGCATACAGTGACGGCGCTGTATGAAATAGTCCCTGTCGGTGTGGAAGCTCCGGTAGGTAAGATAGATCCTTTGAAATACCAGTCTCCGGAAAAAGAGGCTCCCACCTCCAAATTCTCCAACAACAACGAGTTGTTGACTGTGAAACTTCGTTACAAGAACCCGGACGAAGATACGAGCCGTAAATTAGAAGTCCCTGTATTGGCAAACGCGATGAATGCAGAGGTGTCGGGAGACCTGAACTTCATTATGTCGGTCGCCATGTTTGGTCACTTGCTGCGCGATTCCGATTTCAAAGAAGACGCTTCTTATGCAAAAGTCCTCGAATTGGCCCGTAAAGGATTGAATGATGATCCGAACGGCTACCGCCGCGAGTTTATACGGTTGGTGGAAACGGTACAGCAGTTGGAGAAATGATCTGAAAAAGTAATTCTGTCCATCAATAATATCCGTAAAGAATGTAGTGATATTGTTCGAATAATTAGTCTGATATTCTAAATTTGTAAAATGAATGTGATGAATAATCAAATATCGTTTAGAATAGTTACGGTCATATGTGTATTGTTGACTGTTATGTATACTTCCTGCTTATATGCACAAGGAACGGAGCGGAGAGTCTCGGGAACTATAACCGACCCGTCAGGCAGAAGAGTGATAGGGGGAACTGTTACTGTAAAGGGAACAACCAGGGGGACCGTATCAGATATTGATGGAAAATATGCTGTGATGGTTCCTGAAGGCGCGATTTTACAATTTTCTTACCTTGGTCTGGAGAGCCGGGAGATTGCTGTAGAAAATCGGTCAGTGATAGACATTGTGATGGAGGAAGGAGATTTGATGAAAGGAATAGAGCCTGCAAAACCTGTGAATTTGACCGGACGGCAACGTGAAAAAGCAAATGCTGACAATGAATTGGGCTTTAAAATGTTCAGGGAAGTTTCAAAGTTGCAGGGTGCCAATACATTCTTTTCCCCTTTTAGCCTTAATCAGGTGATAGGGATACTCTATAATGGATCTTCCGGCAATACCCGTATGGAAATAGCTAAAATGATTAATGTAAGCAATCTTCCTGAATCCGAGTTCAATGAGTATTATCGGACAATATCACAGCAATTATTGAAGGTTGATCCGACTACTGAAATCGCGATTACCAATGCCATCTGGTACCGTAACAATTTTCAGGTGAAAGAGGCTTTTATCGGAACCGGAAAAAAATATTTTGATGCAGATATAGAAGCGATCGATTTCAATGATCCAAAAGCAACTGGCATTATCAACAATTGGTGTCGCGATAAAACGAGAGGAAGAATCAACAATATCGCTGTCAATCCGTACGGAGCTGATATGATCCTGACAAATGCCATCTATTTTAAAAGTAAATGGCAAAGGGATAAAAAATTTGATAAGGAGAAAACTAAACCGGATGATTTTACTAAAAGTGATAACATAAAGAGGCGGGTAAATATGATGGAGCAGACTACCAACCTGCCTTATTATGCCGATCAATATTTACAATGTGTTGAAATGCCATACGGAAACGAGGCATTTAGCATGATAGCTATTCTTCCACCTGAAAATGGGAGTATCGACCAGTTAATTGACCATCTGGGTAACATGAAATGGGATCTTGTCGTGAACGAGATGGAGGAGGAGAGAGTGTGGTTGAAAATGCCGCGGTTCAGAATAGAATGTCAACTCCCGCTCAATCAACCGTTGACAAATGCCGGAATGGGGTCAATTTTTAAGGGTGGCTTTGCAAATATGGCCGATACGGATATGTCGGTATCCAATATCCTGCAAAAAACATTTGTGGAGGTGAATGAAGAGGGTACTGAGGCGGCGGCAGCAACAGCAATGATGATCGTTGGTTTTGGAACAATGAAAGCTCTCAGTGAACCTGTACGCTTTTTTGCCGACCGTCCTTTCCTGTTCCTGATCAGAGAAAAAAGTACCGGAGTAATACTCTTCATAGGACGGATAGACGTCCCCCCTCCGGATATGCACTAGTATCGTCTCTTCTAAGGAGTTTGTCAAATTAGGGTTAAAAGAAGATATTGCAGGCATTTGGAAAGTAGTATTATAATCCTTATGCTTTTAAATTTATTTTCCTTTCACAATTTCAATTGCTCTTTCCAAAGGTTCATCTTTCCCTTTTTTTATACCATCTATTGTAGGTTTTATTTCTTCATCTATCCTGACTCCAGTACGTTGCATACAGGTTCCGTCGGGATAATACACACCTATACCTGTCATAGATGTTATTATGCCGCCTGGAAGAGGGAACGAGAATATAGCACCATTGGCTGCGGCTGTTTTACTGCCTATTATTGTGACCTGTGGTGCAAGACAGTAGAAAAAAGTATGGTCTTCAGCCGAACTTTGCGTGTATTCATTCACTATTACCACTACTTTATATGGATAACTTCCTATTTCATCGCTTGGAAGAGGATATTCGTTGCTAATTAAAAAGTATCCCGGCATGGAAACATTACTTAAACTTTGTCTGCAAAATTCTCATCGCAATATTCCTTAATTTCACTTCATAATTTGATGCTGGAGTGTACGGTAATAGGCGTTCAACAACCGTCTCAACTTTCTCTCCATTGATTGATGTAATAATATCTCCAACTGAAATTTCTTTCTCAATACCGACAGAATCATTTGAAAATGATGTAACTATTAATTTGTTTTCAACGAATTTTGTTTCAAATGGGACTTTGCGCCGTCCATATACTTCATAAAATAGTGTTGTGTCATTATGCCGGATACCTCCATGTGAATCGTCAATTTTGGCACTAAGTTTCAGACAGGCAAGCGTGTATTCTTTTTGATTTTCAGCACAGACAAATTCAGGTAACATTTCAGGCAAAACCTCCGACCATTTTGTATCGCATAGATCACGATAAGGGAAAAAATAATTGACAATATTCCAATATCTGAATAACGCCAAAATACGATATGGTAACTCTGGGAATGTCATATCATCATAAGCCGGTTCATTGGTAATTATTACAAACGGTTCATTTGAGGTCCTGCGATAATTTAATTTAATGAAGTGATTTTCTTTGGCTTGCGTATTATCTAAAATAAATTGCAATTTATCAATAGTTCTTTGATTAAGATATGCTGTATCAAACAGTTTTCCGTAATCAGCCTTCACCTTGACCCTTGACAATGGAATTGTATCTTTTTGTGTAACTTCTATTGCTGGCAGGCTATCTACCCAATTATCCAGAATAATTTTCCATTCCTTCTCATCTTTCACATTCATAATAGCCGGAATGATTTTTACCAATTCCTTGTCCCAATCCAATTTTCCTTCAGCCACCATCGGGTGGTGGTATTTTAGAAAACCCCAAAGTTGCCCTAAGGCCACAAGCGATTTCTCCTTTTCTTTTGGCAAACAGTTTTTTGTAGAGTTTGTTGCTTGGTTGCAAGACAGAAAAGCAACAAAAAAGAATGATAAAAGAATGTGTTTCATATATCCCGTATTAATTTGTCATTCTATTTTTTGGATCTCCAACAGAATATCTCAACTTAAGCCGAAGGCCACAAATATAGCGAAAAAGTTCTTTTTAATTGCTTACCCTAATCCTGTCCGGCCATATATTGGGTAATTCTCCGCTAAATCCCATTTCCGGAAGTGCGTTTATTTGTTTCATTTCTTCTTCCGATAATGCAAAATCAAAGATATCGATATTTTCTTCAATTCTTTGAAGTGTATTTGATTTCGGAATTACAACCGTTTCGTGTTGAATTACCCAACGTAAGCAAATTTGAGAGACTGATTTATTGTATTTTTTAGCGATTGTTTTTAATACTTCATTTCCAAAAACTTTGCCTCTTGCTAAAGGTGACCAGGACTCAACAGTAATACCATTCTTTTTACAAAACGCGGTCAATTCAGGTTGCCAATAACCAGGGTGAAATTCAATTTGATTAACCGCAGGAATGATGTTTGCGGTTTGAAAAAGTGCCTCTAAATGTTCCTGCCAGAAATTACTGACGCCAATAGATTTTATTCTTCCCTCAGCTTGTAACTCTTCCATGGCACGCCAACTATCTGCATTGGCCTTTTGCCAATTGGTATAATTCTTTGCGTTGGCCGGCCAATGTATTAAGTACAAATCAACATACGTCAAACCCAGTTTTTTGAGCGACACTTCAAAAGCCCTTTTTGCTTCTTCATATCCTAAATTTTCCCGGTACAATTTTGTGGTAACAATAATTTCTTTTCGGTCAATTCCACTTTCCTTTATTGCTTTCCCGACTTCTTCTTCATTGTTGTAAACGGCGGCCGTATCAATCAACCTGTAACCCTTTGCCAAAGCATTTTTTATTGATTGAACGCCCTCTTTATCTACGCATTTGTATGTTCCAAAACCTATAATTGGTATTCTGTTTCCGTCATTTAAAATGATTTCTGTCATATACGATTCAAATTATTGTTTTCAATTATATTGGAAAAATTGTGTAAAGTAAAATTAATGCGGGCAACCGGACTTGAATGGTTGTCAACAGTGTTAGTTGGTGTTTTTTTTCGCTTCGTTTATCAATTCAAATCCTAAGTCGTCAATGGTTTTGTTTATCTCTGCAACATTGGACAGGATTATGACCGCTGTTTCATTTTCTAAATCGATGGTCATTGAAGAAGAATATCCTCCTGTTCCTCCGTTATGCCAATACAAGTCGTTGCCGCTTTTTAATTTCAAAATGTGCCAACCTAAGCCGATTTTAAAACCTTCGTTAATCTCGAAAGTCGGTTTTCTTGTCAATTCAAGTTCCTTGTTTGTAGAATCAAATTGTGCGGTTGCAAATTTCACCAAATCTTCGGTGGTTGATAAAATTCCGCCACCACCAAATAAAACATCAAAATCCCAATTAGACACGACATTTCCTTTCTTGTCTGATCCTTTTACAAGTCGGTTTTTTAAGTTTTGAGAAGTTGTGTATGAGTTGTGCATACTATACTTGTCAAAAACTTTCTCTTGTAATAACTCTTCAAAAGTGGATTTTTGAGAAATACCCAACGTATAACCCAATAATCCTGCTCCTAGATTTGAATAAGCATACGATTTTAAGGGCTCGTTATCAAGTTTCAACAGATTTTTCAAGTATTTCTCTATTTCGTTTTGACCATAGCTTTTGTATGGGTTGGTTGTGTTTGCTAAATCTAAGTTTTCAGGCAAACGAGCTATTCCCGAGGTGTGGTTCGCCAAACTCTCAAACGTTATTGTGATATTGCCTTTAAAGTCAAATGGGTAGAAAGAATTGATATGGTCCGTTAGTTTGATTTTCTTATCTTCGACCAATGAAGCTAAAACGGTAGAAGTGAAGACTTTTGTGATTGAACCGATTTCAAATATTTTGCTTTGATTTTCAGTAGGTTTGATAGTTTCGTTGTCTCTTGCTACTCCGAAATAATTTGCTTTTCCGTTTTGAACGATGGCAATGGAGAGTTGAGCATTATTCGGTAGGTCTTTGGCTTTTGAAAAGATGATTTCTGCAATTGCTTTTGGGTAGTTACCCAAAGCGTTTACGCCTGCACTCTCAATTTGAGCAAACAGTACGTTTGCTAAACAGGTTGCGATTAAAAGAAAAAATATTCTTTTCATTCGGGATTTTGATTATAATACCAGCTAACGCACAAATATACACAATAGTATTAAAAAAGCAAAGACAAAAATAAAAAGCCTTTTGGATTTTCTTTGAAGTATATTATCTACTCCTGCCAAAAAGTCAGTTTATATGCTTTGGCAAAGATTTTGACCCCTTGGGTTTTAGTTCCATAAATCAGTATTTTCTGATATTCAACATTCAGAATACCGTCATTGTAAGAACTTTGTCTTTACTATTTTGTTATTGAATAAAGGTTTGCGTGCTCACATGACGGGGGATTTCTGATGGTGAACTTAAAAAAATTATCATATGAACTTTAATAATTTTACAATAAGAGCGCAGGAGGCGGTACAAAAGGCTATCGACCTGGCACAGGGGAACAATCAGCAGATGATTGAGCCGGCACATCTGCTCAAAGGGGTGATACTGGTAGGCGAAAATATAACCGGATTTTTGTTCCAGAAACTGGGTGTAAATTCTCAAAACCTGGAGAGAGTGCTCGACAAGGAAATTGAATCGTTCCCCCGTGTATCGGGAGGTGATCCGATGCTGAGCCGTGAGACCAATGCAGTCTTCCAGAAAGCTATTGATTTTACCAGCAAGATGGGTGATCAGTTTGTGTCTCTGGAGCACTTGCTGTTGGCTATCCTGGATGAAAAGAACAGCGCATCGCAGATAATGAAAGATGCGGGTATATCACTGAACCAGTTGCAGGCAGCTATAAAGGAGCTGCGTAAAGGGGAAAAAGTGACCAGCCAGTCGGCGGAAGATACCTACCAGTCGCTGGGTAAATATGCCGTAAACCTTACCGAACGTGCCCGTAACGGTAAACTCGATCCTGTGATCGGTAGGGACGAAGAGATTCGCCGCGTCTTGCAAATTCTAAGCCGTCGTACCAAGAATAATCCCATCCTGATCGGTGAGCCGGGAACCGGCAAGACGGCTATTGCCGAAGGGCTGGCATATCGTATCGTGCGGGGTGATGTGCCGGAAAATCTCAAGAGCAAGCAGATATACTCTCTCGATATGGGAGCACTGATTGCCGGAGCAAAATACAAGGGAGAATTCGAGGAACGATTGAAGTCGGTGATCAACGAAGTGGTAAAGTCGGAAGGGGAGATCATCCTTTTCATTGATGAGATCCATACATTGGTAGGCGCAGGAAAGAGTGAAGGAGCGATGGATGCGGCCAATATACTGAAGCCGGCCCTCGCACGTGGCGAATTACGTGCCATAGGAGCTACTACGCTGGATGAATACCAGAAGTATTTCGAAAAGGATAAAGCCCTGGAACGCCGTTTCCAGACAGTGATGGTGGACGAACCGAGTGAATCGGATACAATCTCGATCCTTCGTGGTCTGAAGGAGAGATATGAGAATCACCATAAGGTGCGCATTAAAGACGAGGCGATTATTGCTGCCGTACAGCTTTCGAGCCGTTATATCACGGATCGTTTCCTGCCCGACAAGGCGATCGACCTGATGGACGAGGCAGCAGCCAAACTGCGTATGGAGGTGGACTCTGTGCCTGAGGAACTGGATGAGATCATGCGGAAAATCAAGCAGTTGGAGATCGAACGTGAAGCAATACGTCGTGAAAATGATACGCAAAAAGAAGAGTTACTTACCAGGCAGATTGAAGACCTGAAGGCTGAAGAATCGGAATACAAGGCCAAATGGCAGTCTGAAAAAGAAATAATCAATAAGATACAACAGGATAAGATCGACATAGAAAATGCCAAATTCGAGGCTGAGCGTGCCGAACGTGAAGGTGATTACGGCAAGGTGGCCGAATTGCGTTATGGTACGATCAAGGAAAAAGAAAATGAGATAGAAGAGTTACAGAAACAACTGCATGAACGTCAAGGTGGCCGTGCCATGATCAAAGAAGAGGTGGATGCTGAAGATATTGCCGATGTAGTATCGCGGTGGACCGGTATTCCGGTGAGTAAGATGCTGCAGAGTGAACGGGAGAAACTGCTTCATCTCGAAGAAGAACTTCATAAGCGTGTCGTCGGCCAGGAGGAAGCTATCTCTGCCGTGGCTGATGCAGTGCGGCGTAACCGTGCCGGATTGAGCGACCCGAAACGTCCTGTCGGTTCTTTCATCTTCTTGGGCACGACGGGTGTCGGTAAGACGGAGTTGGCGAAAGCACTGGCAGAATACCTCTTCGATGATGAGAATATGATGACCCGTATCGATATGAGCGAGTATCAGGAGAAATTCAGTGCTACCCGGCTGATTGGAGCGCCTCCGGGATATGTGGGGTATGATGAAGGTGGACAACTCACTGAAGCTATCCGCCGTAAACCCTATTCAGTGGTATTGTTCGATGAGATTGAAAAGGCCCATCCGGATGTGTTTAATATCCTGTTGCAGGTGCTGGACGACGGTCGGTTGACCGACAACAAGGGTAGGGTGGTGAATTTCAAAAATACCATTATCATCATGACCTCTAACATGGGATCGAATCTGATCCGTGAGAATTTTGAAAGGATCACTCCTTCGAACCGTGAAGAGATCATCGAAAATACCCGGAATCAGGTGATGGATATGCTGAAAAGAACTATCCGTCCGGAATTCTTGAACCGGATCGACGATATCATCATGTTTGCTCCGCTGAAGGAGGATGAAATCGAACAGATTGTCCGCATCCAACTCGGTGCTGTAGGGAAGATGTTGTCGGAGAACGGCATCGAACTGAGGTACACCGACGAAGCGGTCAGAAGTATTTCTGTAGCCGGTTTTGATCCTGAATTCGGAGCACGTCCCGTGAAACGGTTGATCCAGCGCAAGGTGCTGAACCAGCTTTCGAAAGATCTGCTGGCCGGAAAAGTGGATAAGACAAAACCGATCATTATCGACGCTATTGACGATACGATCTTTTTCAGGAACTAATTCTAAAGAGTTAAGAATGAAAAATTAAAAGTGAAAATTTATTTAGTGAAAGTGGAACGGACATGGCTCCGATTCCACTTTTTTGAATTTTGAATTTGAAATCACCTTTTCCAGAATCCGGGGATAAACAACGAGAGTACGGTAAATATCTCAAGACGTCCTATCAGCATAAGAAAACTGAGATAGTATTTCATAAAAGGAGTGGCTGATTCGAACGTACCGCTGGGTCCGTACGAGCCTAATCCGAAGCCGTAGTTACTGATGGATGAAAGAGAAACGCCGATCGATTCTTCGAAATTCATTCCTGTAAGCCCCAATATTACAGCACTGATCACCGTGAGGGTGATATACAGAAAGACAAAAGCAAATAGACGAGACATGGTTTCGCCGGTGATCACTTTCCGGTTCATTTTCACCACATAAAGTGCATTGGGATGTACCTGCCGCTTGAAAACCAATAGTGCGTTTTTGGAAAGTGCTATCAGGCGGGAGATCTTCATGCCGCCCGAAGTGGAACCTTCACTGCCGCAAAAGAGGATCATCGTCAGGAAAAGAAGCCAGTAACCAGAGCCCCACAACTGGAAATCGGCTGTGGCAAATCCTGTGGTAGTGACTGCGGCCACGACCTGGAAGAGCACTATCCGGAAAGTTTGTTCTATATCGTGCATCTGCCCTGAAGTCAACAGACCTGCGGTGATCCCTACAGTGAAAAGAATGATAATCAGGAAATACCATTTGAACTCTTCATCCCTGATAATAGTAGTCTTGAAGCGTGTGACAAGCGCCGAGATGAGAAGGAAATTGGTACCACCCAGAAACATAAGCAAGGTGATTACATATTCCGTATAAGGAGAGTTGAAAAAAGCAATACTAGCCTGCTTGGTAGAAAAACCACCTGTGGAGATAGCTGTGAGTGTGTGACAAGCTGCATCGAACGCATCCATCGGACCAGCCCAGAGAAAGAAGAATCCGAGAATGGTCAGGCCGAGATAGGTGAATGCCATCTGCTTGGTGATCTCGCTGATACGTGGGCGGAACTGGTCCTCTGCGATACCTGTGGCTTCTGCTTCATAGAACTGGTTTGAGATCCCTCCGAAGATAGGCATAAACGAGAGGACGAAGATGATAATCCCGATCCCTCCGATCCATTGTGTAAAGCTACGCCAGAAATGGAGTGATTTGGGAAATGCTTCTATATTGACAAGTGTAGAGCTGCCGGTGGTGGTGAAACCGCACATGCTCTCAAAAAATGCATTCGTGAAAGAGGGAATGGCTCCACTGAAGAGGTAGGGTAGTGTACCGAACAGCGCCATCATCAACCAGGAGAGCGTGACAGTGAGGAAAACTTCCCGTTTGGTAATATTACCCGTCGTACGCCTTCTTTTTCTTCCCCAAAAAGTGATGAGCATTCCCGAGCCGAAGCTGATAAGCGATGAAAGGTAAATACTTCTTACGGCAGTTTCGTTGTAATATTCGCCTACCAATGCGGAAAAGAGCATGAAGATCGCTTCAATTATCAGGAGCAGACCTATGGTATTCAATACAAACTGATAGTTAAATCTCTGCATGCTTTGTCGTTTGTCTGGAGGCGTGTTGTACTTATGGAGTACATAATCCGCCCGTGGCCAATTTAATTAAACAGTTTCTCGATACTCTTTAGCGATTTATTGAGAAAAAACACCACTACCTGATCATAGGGTTCGATCAATGTATCTCCATCCACCAGCATGGGTTCTCCGTTTCTGATAAGCGCTCCGAAAGTGATGTCAGAGGGCAGGTTCAAATTCCTGATCAGTTTTTTCGTCACTTTGGAGTTGGGCTTGGCTATGACTTCACCCACATTGGCATCGGCAATCGTAAGGCTCTTTATATTGGAAGCATCGGCTTTCAGCAACAATTCATAGATCTTGCTGGCGGCAATCAGCTTCTTATTGATCACTGTTCCGATATCGAACCGTTCCGCCATCGAAATATAATCGATATTCTCTACTTCGGCCACTGTCCTTTTTACCCCGTACTGTTTAGCCATTATACATCCCAGAATATTGGCCTCGGAATTACCGGTAAGGGCGAGGAAGGCGTCGGTATCGGCGATACTTTCCCGCAGAAGAAATTCGGTATTCCTCCCATCTTCCACAAAAACAGTAACATTGGATGGAGCCATTTCGACTAACATCTGAGCACGTTCCTTATCCCTTTCAATGATCTTTATGCTGATGTTCTGCGGGAGTTGTTGAATTGTTCTCATAGTGATACGGCTACCTCCCATGAACATGATTTTTTTTGTTTCGAACGATTTTTTTCCGAACAGTTCGGGGAGTGAATCTATATGTTTCCTGAGCGTAGTGAAATACAGAATATCATCAGGGAGTATCTGGTCGCTTCCTTTAGGTATAAGGGTGTGTGTATTACGCTTGATAGCCACCATGTGGAAACGCTTGTTAGTCTGTGTAAGATCGGACAGATAGGTATTTACAATAGGAGCGTTTTCCCTTACTTTGGCAGCGGCAAGGATCACCGTACCGTTACATAACTCCCACCAGAAGCGGGCCCATGGTGTTTTAAGCGACATAGCGATCTCCCGGGCTGCGATCAGTTCCGGGTAGATCATGGAGTGGATCCCCAACTTCTCAAAGAATTCTTTGTTCTTGGGTAACAGGTATTCATAATTATCTATACGCGCAAGCGTCCTTTTCGTTCCTAAATTGGATGCAAGCATACAGGAGGTAATGTTTTTGGACTCTTCAGGAGTTACACCGATATAAAGATCGGTATTGGCTGCACCTGCTTCCGTAAGATCTTTGAGTGACGTGCAATTTCCGATATAGGTAAGTATATCGGTGTTGTCGCGTATAATGGCAAGCCGGTCTTTATCGGCATCGATGAGTGTTATGTCGTGATTTTCCTGTCCTAGAAGTTTTGCCAGATGGGTTCCGACTTCGCCCGCACCTGCTATTAAAATCTTCATTGCCTCTTTTGCGGTTAATGATTCTCTATCTCAACGGTTATGTATCTGTACAACAGGGTTTATCCTGTTATGCGGTGGCTGTAGATGTGCATGAATTCCCCTGGTCTCCTTGTACATACGCATAATATGTTCCAGAATACCCTTTTCATCGATTCCGGTGATCTGCTGAAGTTCCCTGACTGATCCGTGGGTAACGAATTCATCGGGGATACCTACGCGGAGCAGATGAACATCAGTATAGTCGTTTTCTGCAAGGAACTCGAGGACGGCGCTCCCCAGACCTCCTTTAATGACCCCATCTTCCACGGTGATGATATATTTGAATTTCCTTGCCACCTTATGCAATAACTCCTCATCAATGGGCTTTAGGAAGACCATATCATAATGGGCTACAGTGATGCCCGATTCTTCAGCCTCGTCGATTGCTTTTGCTGCATTATTACCGATCGCACCAATGGAGAGGAGGGCTATATCTTTTCCCTTTCTTAGTTTTCTCCCTTTACCGATAGGAAGGATATGGGGTTCGTTTTTCCATTCGGTCATCTCACCCTGGCCACGGGGGTACCTGATCGCGAAAGGTCCTTCGTTTCCATATACGGCTGTGTGCATCAGGTTGCGCAGTTCATGTTCGTTATAAGGAGCCGAGATTACCAGATTAGGTATAGGACGCAGGTAGGCCAGGTCGAATACGCCATGGTGGGTAGGACCGTCAGGCCCTACTAATCCGGCCCTGTCGAGGCAGAATATCACTTTCAGTTTTTGTAGTGCCACATCATGGATCACCTGATCGTATGCCCGTTGCATAAACGATGAGTAAATATTACAAAACGGGATCAATCCTTCTTTTGCCATGCCGGCGGAAAAGGTTACGGCATGTGCTTCGGCAATACCGACGTCGAAGGCTCTGTCGGGAAACTTATCTGCCATAAAAGTCATGGAACAGCCGGTGGGCATGGCCGGAGTCACTCCCACGATTTTCTCATTTTTCTCAGCCATCTCCACCAGAGTATGACCGAAAATATCCTGATAAAGCTGGGGTTGGTTTTCATTATCCTTCAGGATCCGCTCGCCGGTTTCTTTATTGAAAAGACCCGGTGAATGCCAGATGGTGGCCGATTTTTCAGCCGGCTTAAATCCTTTACCTTTGACGGTTTTGATATGGAGCAACTTCGGCCCCTGCATGTCTTTGATATTACGGAGTATACGGATCAGCCCCGGCAGGTCATGCCCATCCACAGGCCCGAAGTAGCGGATATTGAATCCTTCAAACAGATTCTGCTCTTTGGTTATCAGGGATTTGACGCTGTTATTGAACCGCAGGACGAGGTTCTTTTCTTTTTCCGAAATCAGATTTCGTTTTTTGAAACCCTGGTAGATATTGTTCCGTACCTTATTGTATTTTGCAGAAGTGGTCAGTTTCACCAGGTAATCCTGCATTCCACCCACGTTGTTGTCGATCGACATATCATTGTCGTTAAGGATGATCAACAGATTATTGGGTTGCGAGCAAGCGTTGTTGATCCCTTCGTAGGCCAATCCGCCGGTCATGGATCCATCGCCGATGATGGCAACGATATGCCGGTTCATTTCCTTCCTGAGATTGGCTGCCACAGCCATACCCAACGCTGCCGAGATGGAGGTGGACGCATGGCCGGCGGCAAAAGTATCGTATTCGCTCTCATTGGGGTTGGTGAACCCGGAAAGCCCTCCCAGCTTACGATTGGTTGAAAACCGGTCGCGGCGGCCGGTCAGTATCTTATGGCTATAGGCCTGATGCCCTACATCCCATACGAGTCGGTCGTAGGGAGTATTATAGAGGTAATGGAGCGCCACAGTCAACTCTACAGTTCCCAGGCTCGATCCAAAATGTCCGGGGTTATTGGAAAGCTGCTCGATGATGAATTCCCTCAGTTCGCGGCAAACTGTTTCCAGTTGTTCTATGCTGAGTTTTTTCAGATCGTCGGGGCTGTTTATATGTTGTAAATATTGCATACGCTTGTTTTATTTAGAATAAGGGGTAAAGAATAAAGAGAAAAGACAATGTTTAGATTTACTGCTCGCTTCATAATTCTGCACACAGTTTTCTTCTTTAATAACGGGTTTAGGTATAAAATAGTTTATAATTACCCTAATCATTTATTGACCTTCCCTCTTTCCCACTTTTCCACCTTAATTCGCCATATCGGAGAAGAACTTGATGCGAACCAGGCGTATTTCGGTTTCTGTATAATCTGACAATTCTTCCTGTGCCTTCTCCAGGTCATCTGTCTCGGTCTCTTTGAAATAGGAGTAAATATCCTGCAGTACATCCTGATCCATCACTTCATTGAGGAAATAATCGATATTGATCTTGGTACCCGAATATACAATGGCTTCTACTTCCGACAGCATTTCGTTGAAATCAATACCTTTTGATTCCGCTAAATCGTCAAGCGCCACTTTTCTGTCAATGGCCTGTACGATAGATACTTTGAGTTTCGATTTATTGGCGACCGTCTTCACACGGAGATCTTCGGGACGGGTAATGTCGTTTTCCTCCACGTGTTTCTTTATCAGATCGACGAATTCTTTGCCATAACGTTTTGCTTTTCCGGCACCCACTCCGGGAATATTTTGCAATTCCTCAAGTGTAATGGGATAGGAGGTGGCCATGGCTTCGAGTGACGAAGGCTGGAAAATAACATAAGGAGGAACGTTCAGTTTTTTCGACAGTTTTTTCCTCAGGTCCTTCATCATGGAGAAAAGCACGGGGTCGGCAGCTCCACCGCTTCCACCGGCAGAGATCACATCTGAATCATCACTTTCCGGATCGGTCATGTTGTCCTCATCTTCATCATCTTTCGTTATCTTAAATGAGACAGGGCTTTTCAAGAAGTCTTTCCCCTTCTTGGTAATCTTAAGAATACCGTAGTTTTCGATATCTTTTTTCAGATAGTTATCGAGTAGTGCCTGACGGATAACTACTTCCCAGGTGCTTTCTTCTTCATCGGCACCCGATCCGAATTCCTCCAATTCATTATGCCCGTACGTCTCTATATCAGATGATTCTTTTCCTATAAGGAAATTTATAAGATAATCGGCCTTTTGTTTTTCTTTGAGAGCGGTAATCGCTTCCAATACAGTAATAAGTAACTCTTTCGCTTCCACTTTCTTCTTGGGATTTAAACAATTGTCACAATGTTCACAATTCGGTTCGTTATACTCTTCGCCAAAGTAGTGCAGCAGCACTTTCCTCCGGCATACGGATGTTTCTGCATAAGCGGCTGTTTCCAGCAGCAGTTGTTTTCCGATCTCCTGTTCCGAGACCGGTTTACCCTGCATGAAACGCTCCAGTTTCTGCAGGTCTTTTTCTGAATAGAATGCGATGCATTTTCCCTCACCCCCATCGCGTCCGGCACGGCCGGTTTCCTGATAATAACCCTCAAGGCTCTTGGGAATATCATAATGGATCACATAACGTACATCAGGTTTATCGATTCCCATACCGAAGGCAATAGTCGCTACGATCACATCCACCTTCTCCATAAGGAAAGCATCCTGATTATTGCTGCGCGTGGCGGCATCCATTCCGGCGTGGTAAGGTAATGCCCTGATATCGTTTGCTTGCAGGATCTCTGCAAAATCGTCTACTTTCTTTCTGCTCAGACAATAGATAATTCCTGATTTTTTGCCCTGGGAGAGAATATATTTAATGATCTCCCTGTCTATTTGTTCAGTCTTATTACGAATCTCATAATAGAGGTTGGGGCGGTTAAAAGATGATTTAAATACTACCGCGTCAGTCATTCCGAGATTCTTCTGGATATCGTGCTGTACCTTTGGTGTGGCTGTTGCAGTTAAAGTGATGATAGGGCGTACGCTGATCTCACTGATGATTGGCCTTATGCGCCGGTATTCAGGTCGGAAATCATGACCCCATTCCGAAATACAATGCGCCTCATCCACAGCATAAAATGAAATGGGAATATTCCGGAGGAATTCCACATTTTCGGTCTTGGTGAGCGACTCGGGCGCTACATAGAGCATTTTTGTCTTACCGGAGAGCACATCTCTTTTTACCTCTTCTATCTCCTGTTTATTGAGGGAGGAGTTGAGAAAATGGGCAATACCGTTTTCTTCACTGTGGTTACGCATGGCGTCCACCTGATTTTTCATCAGTGCGATAAGCGGTGAAATGACAATCGCCGTTCCCTCCATCAGTAGCGCAGGGAGCTGGTAGCAGAGTGATTTTCCGCCACCGGTTGGCATTAATACAAAAGTGTCTTTTCCGGACAAGATACTTCTGATTATAGCCTCCTGGTTACCTTTAAAAGTATCGAATCCGAAATATTTCTTTAACCCTTTGTATAATAAATCTTGTTTTTCCATTGAGCAAATCACTCTGTAATCAAATCTGCCTTTTCCGAAAGGCAAGCACAAATTTAGGAAAGTATTTTATATTTCCAAATAAGATTATTGTAATACAAAATGAATATCTGTGGTTGTGCTGTAAATCCGTATAAATTCGATGATGAACGGCCGGATAGACACATGAAAAAAACGCAAGCTGAACATGCGTTTTTTTGATTCACACGCAACCGGCTTTCACCGGCCGGGGATTCCTATATGTCGTGAATGGAATATGTTTCAGGCGACTCTTAAATGGTGGAGATCTGAATTCTCCAACTGTTGAGCAGCATATTCACGGGTGACGTGCATTTTTTTCTTCTCAGTGGAAGATGGAAGGGTGAACATCGCCTCAATCATGATAGCTTCTACGATAGAACGCAATCCGCGCGCTCCCAGTTTAAATTCAATCGCCTTATCGACGATATATTCGTAAGCTTCATGGTCGAAAGTGAGTGTTACGTTATCCATCTCAAATAACTTCTGATATTGTTTGATGATCGAATTTTTAGGCTCCACCAATATGCGCAGCAGTGCATCCCGGTCGAGCGGCTCTAAATAGGTGAGGACTGGAAGTCGCCCGATGATCTCCGGGATCAGCCCGAATGATTTCAGGTCGAGCGGAGTGATATATTTCATCAGGTTATTCCGGTCGATTACCGAACTTTGATTGCTGGCGGCATAACCTACCACACGTGTGTTGAGGCGTTGGGCGATTTTTTTCTCTATCCCGTCGAAGGCACCTCCGCAAATAAACAATATATTTTTGGTATTTACGGCGATCATCCTCTGTTCCGGATGTTTTCTTCCACCCTGAGGCGGGACATTTACCACCGAGCCCTCGAGTAATTTCAGTAATCCCTGCTGTACTCCTTCACCACTCACATCGCGGGTGATAGAGGGGTTGTCGCTCTTACGGGCAATCTTATCGATTTCATCGATAAAAACAATCCCTCTTTCCGCGGCGTTTACGTTATAGTCAGCGACCTGAAGCAGACGGGTGAGAATACTCTCTATATCCTCTCCCACATATCCGGCTTCAGTAAGCACAGTTGCATCCACAATAGTAAAGGGAACCTGCAGCATCTTCGCGATAGTTCTGGCCAGCAATGTTTTTCCTGTACCTGTTGCTCCTACCATAATGATGTTCGATTTTTCAATCTCCACCTCATCTTTGGTATTCTTCTGCAGGATGCGTTTATAGTGGTTATAGACCGATACCGACAGAAAACGCTTTGCACTCTCCTGTTTGATCACATACTGATCTAAAAACTCCTTGATCTGTGCCGGTTTGGGGAGCGAGGAGAGGGAAAGTCCGATGTCTGATTTCTTGTTGCTTTGGAACGAGTCGTTCACAATTTCGTGTGCCTGTTCGGCGCACATGTCACAGATAAAGCCGGTCATACCCGAAATGAGCAGATTTACTTCCTGTTCACTTCTTCCACAAAAACTGCAATGATTGCTGCTATTCGCCTTTTTTGCCATTGTTTATTTCTTTTTTGTCAGGACGTCATCTACCATACCATACTCTTTGGCTTCGGATGCCGTCATCCAGAAATCGCGGTCGGAGTCTCTGGCCACATCTTCAATAGGTTTACCCGAATGAGTAGATATGATGCCGTAGAGTTCCTGTTTGATCTTTGCAATTTCACGGGCGGTAATTTCTATGTCCGAGGCTTGTCCCTGCACACCTCCCAACGGTTGATGGATCATCACGCGTGAATGGTTGAGGGCGAACCGTTTTTTCTCGGTACCGGCTACCAGTAATACGGCTGACATTGAAGCCGCAATACCGGTACAAATGGTAGATATATCGCTTGAGATGAATTGCATGGTGTCGTAGATACCCAATCCTGCATAGACTGACCCGCCGGGTGAGTTAATGTAGATAGAGATATCTTTTCCCGGGTCGGAAGAATCGAGATAGAGTAACTGAGCCTGGATCACATTGGCTGTATAATCGTCGACTGCGGTACCGAGGAAGATAATACGATCCATCATCAAACGGGAAAAAACATCCATCTGTGCTACGTTGAGCTGGCGTTCCTCGATGATGGTGGGGGAGATGTATCCTCCCTGGCTGGTGATATTCATGTAACTGTCCAATCTGGAGCCGTTCATGCCCAGATGTTTCACCGCATATTTTCTAAAATCGTTATGCATAAAATTTGGTTTGATGTTTATAATTCTAATTATTACCAATAAAGCAACTGCAAACAGAGTGCCAAATTTACAGTCAGCTACACTTACCGGTGTTAGAATTATACAACAAATTTATAACGAATTATCGAATTACAAAATAAAATCCTGATAAACAATCGATAGGTTGCTCAGCAGATATTTATTTTTTTGTCGATGTTTTTCTTTTTTTTGCCGGTTTTTCGGTTGACTCCATCCCCTCTTCCGTGTCAGGTGTGTCGTTAGAAACAGGTTGCTCTGTGTCGGCCGCCTCTTCTGTTACGCTATTGTCGGAAACGATTTCTTCTACAATATCTTCATCATGACCGTGCTCTTCTGTATGTTCACCGTGTTGATGCATATGTCCGCTCATTAATTCGCTGAAATCTTTCGATGAGATCTCTTTTTCAATTACGGTCACATTTTCTTTTAGCCAGTCGATAAGTTTGTTTTCGGTAGCCCTGTCGAACAGGTTACGGACTGTTTCTTCTTTTTCGAGCAGGCTCTTGGTATAATTTTGCAGCACATCTGCCGGCAGGTTGGTCATTCCATATTGGGCAAACTGTGCTCTTGCCACTTCTGTTGCAAGAGCTTCAATATCTGTGAAGTCGACTTTGATCTCGTTTTCTTCCACGATTTTCTGTCTTGCCACATGGAATTTCAGGTCTTCCAGAATTTTTGGAAAATCTTCTTCTATCTCTTCGGCTGTACGTTTTTCATCCGCTTCGAGTAGCCAACGTTTCAACAGTTCGTCGGGGAATGTTACTTCTTCCATCATCTTTACAATGAGATCCCGTGCTTCATGAATGAACAGATGATCGACGTCCGGTTTAAATTGTTTCACCAGTTCTTCTCCCACCTTTGTTCTGAACTCTTCTTCCGTAGTGGCTACTCCTTCACCCAATACTTTGTCGAAAAGTTCCTGGTTCATTTCTGCTTCTTTATAGCGGGTCACCTCTTTAATGTCGAACCGGAAATCAGAATTTATCTCCGCTACGTTTTCTTTAGTGGTTTGCAGCAGCGATGCTATTTCGGCTTCGTTATTGTCGTAGGCTTTTCTGGGATTGAGTACCACGCTGTCACCTACTTTGGCTCCGATAAAGCTGTTTTTAGTCTCTTCATCCTTAATATAGGAAGGCATCAGGATAGCGTTTTCTATTACCTGGCCGTTCTCTTTTTCCTTGTCACCATCCATTTCAACGAGTGTACCTTTGATCAGGTCGGTATCTTTTGCTTCCTCTTCTACAGAAGCATAAGTACCGTAATTCTGTTTATAGGCATCCATCTGCCGTTCGAACAGCTCCGGTTCCAGTTGTACTTTATAAGAAGTCAGTTCAACACTTTTGTCGAGCTTCAGATCGAATTCGGGAGTAAGCGCCACGTCAAATGAGAATTTGAGTACTTCGTCTTTCTCCAGATCTATCTCTTCGTCCAGGTTATCTGCCGGCAGAGGTTCTCCCAGTACTTTAAGTTTATTGTCACGAATGAAATTCCCTATTTCGTCGGAAACGATTTTATTGATTTCGTCGACCAGAATAGCTTTTCCGTATAATTTTTGGATAAGGCTTTTGGGTACTTTTCCCTGACGGAATCCGGGAATATTAGCCCTTTGACGGTATTGATTCAGTGATTTATCTACCTTTTCCTGATAATCTGCTTTTTCCAGTTCAATGACGATGGTTCCATTCACATCGTTCGTTTTGTTCAGTGTTGACTTCATTATAATATATGAAAATGATTGTTTTTTGTTGAAAGTGCGTAAAATTCAACCGTTTGAAACATTTTAAAAAATAAGATTGCAAAATTAGTGTTATTCTTTTAATCTGCAAAAAATATTTTATTGAACCCGCTGCAATTCTGTTACCGGATTATTGTACTACCTTTGCACTTCAAATGACAGCAGCAATGAAACCTCTTTTTTCGTCCTTCACACCCGGCTATAAGATAGCCTGGCTTTTCTTGTTTCTGCTGATTGGTGTAATCACAGCCGCTATCCTGACAAATCTTATTCTGATGATACCGGGAGTGGACGGCGGAAACGGGGTGACTGCAATTTATGTGGGCTCGGTAATGCAATCGGTGTTGGGCACCGCTTTGCCGGCATATTTTATTGCTGTTTTGACTCACACTGCCCCGGCACGCTACCTGAAGATGACCGCCAACGGCCGGATGGGAGAAAAAATGATATTCGCCGTTCTGGCTTTTATCTTCTCTTACTGTTTAGCTTCGTTTCTGTCACAATGGAACAAAGGGATGGAACTTCCTGCATCTATGCATGAAGTGGAGCAGATATTACGCTCCATGGAAGATGCTGCACTCGAGACCACCGGTTTGTTGCTATCGGGTAAGACCATCGGAAGTCTTATCCTGAACCTGATTATTGTGGCGGGATTTGCAGCAGTGTCGGAAGAGATGTTTTTCCGTGGAGCCTTACAACAATTTATTCAGGAGAAGTTTCCGAACGGACATGTGGCTGTCTGGATCACGGCACTGGTATTCAGTCTAGTCCATTTCCAGTTTTATGGATTTTTGCCGAGACTACTGTTGGGTGCCCTGTTGGGATATCTGTTCCTTTACACGCGGAATCTGTGGGTACCTATTCTGTTTCACTTTATTAATAATGCTTTCATTATTGTGCTGCATTATTTCTGGGGCGACACCCAGTGGATGCGGAAGATAGAGGAGATGCCGGTCGACGGGTGGTTTGCTCTCGTTGCTGCTGCCAGTGCATTGTGTACCGTTCTCTTGTTTTGGATATACCACCGGAGGAATTCGTGGAAAGGTGGAAAGACTAAGGATAATAAATTCAGAAAATAAAGACGAATCAATATAGAATAAAAAATGATACAAATTCAAAATACGCTTTTGTCAGACGATATATTCGAAGAACAATTTATCTGTGACCTCTGCAAATGCAAGGGAGAATGTTGTGTAGAGGGGGAATCGGGAGCACCTATTACAAAAGAGGAATTCCGGGAGATAGAAGGAATTCTGTCTGAAATCTGGGATGATCTTTCCCCAAAAGCACAGGAGGTGATCAATAAGCAGGGGATCGCCTATACCGATTACGACAGTGAACTGGTTACCTCCCTTGTAAACGGAAAAGAGTGTGTATTCACCTACTTCGATGCCGATGGTGTGTGTAAATGTGCCATCGACAATGCTTACAGGCAGGGACGGATATCTGTCCGTAAACCGGTTTCATGCCATCTTTATCCTATAAGATTGACAGAGTACAGAGATTTCACGGCTGTCAATTATCATCGTTGGTCAATATGTCAGCCGGCTGTGAAGCTCGGAAGAAAGGAGGGAGTTCCTCTTTACCGCTTCCTGAAAGAACCTTTGATCAGGAAATTCGGAGAAGAATGGTATAATGAAGTGTGCGAAGCTGCCAGGCTATTAAATAAAAAGGAAGAATAAAAACGAAAAAATAATAAAACAGGTTTGTTTCTGAACTTACCTTATAGATTGTCGACCTTACTCTCTGTATGTTTTGGATGTTAAATATCTATTTCATTTTTTTTGTGTTATTTACTTTCTAAATTTAGAATCTTGTGCTATTTTTGCACACACATACGTAAAATGTGCAGAATGCTATGGCTTCAGCAATTTCTAAGACAAGGAAAAATTTAATCGATGTAGCCCAGCAGCTTTTCGCCAGGAAAGGTGTTGAGAATACAACGATGAATGATATTGCCGAAGCATCACAACGTGGCCGACGTACTCTCTATACCTATTTCAACAGTAAATACGATATTTATAAGGCTGTTATTGAGTCGGAACTCAATGTGCTGTACAACAGACTCGAGGAGGTAATCAAGCGTGACATCCCTGCCGATGAGAAACTGATTTTGTTGGCTTTTACCCGCCTGAACGCCGTTAAAGAGGTGGTTACACGCAATGGTACTTTGCGTGCTAATTTTTTCAGGGATATCTGGCAGGTGGAAAATGTCCGTAAGGAGTTCGACCGGAAAGAGATCAGTTACCTCGAAGGGATTATTCAGGATGGTTGTAATAAAGGTATCTTCGGACTGAAGAATGTAAAGCAAACCGCGGTAATATTGCATTATGCTTTCAAAGGACTGGAAGTCCCCACCATCCGGGGTACATTAGGGCTTGACTATAATAAAAAAGAAGACAGGGAAATTATTTCTGATATTCTTTTTAAGGGATTGTATATGAGAAGTGAAAAGTGAAGAAGTGGAGAGATAAGTGATTAGTAATTAGTAATCAATTGGTAATTAGTAATTCGTAATTAATAATTAATATAGTATGAAGCTATTAGAAGGGAAAACAGCATTAGTGACCGGAGCTGCTCGTGGTATCGGTAAAGCAATCGCATTGAAATTTGCTTCGGAAGGTGCGAATATCGCATTTACGGACTTGACTATAGACGAGGTCGGTACAGCTACCGAGCACGAAATCGCTTCTTTGGGAGTGAAGTGTAAAGGCTATGCCTCCAATGCTGCCAATTTTGAAGAAACACACAAGGTCGTTGAGCAGGTGATGCAGGATTTTGGCCGCATAGATATCCTGATCAACAATGCCGGTATCACTAAAGACGGCTTGATGATGCGGATGAGCGAACAGCAGTGGGATGCGGTAATCAATGTGAATCTGAAGTCGGCATTCAACTTCATTCATGCGGTGACCCCCATAATGATGCGCCAGAAATCGGGCAGCATTGTGAATATGAGTTCTGTGGTAGGTGTATCGGGGAACGCTGGTCAAGCCAATTATTCTGCGTCTAAAGCCGGAATGATCGGACTCGCGAAATCGATGGCGAAAGAGCTGGGTTCACGCGGTATCCGTGTCAATGCGATTGCTCCTGGCTTCATCATTACCGAAATGACCGGACAGTTGTCGGAAGAAGTACGTAACGAATGGGCAAAGCAGATTCCGTTACGACGCGGAGGCACACCGGCAGATGTTGCGAATGCAGCTCTTTTCCTTGCTTCTGACCTCTCTTCGTATGTAAGCGGACAAGTAATTAATGTCTGTGGTGGTATGAATACCTGATTAGATGACAGTTCTTTACGAGGATAACCACATCATTATTGTCAACAAGGCGCCGGGTGAGATCGTGCAGGGCGACAAGACGGGCGATAAGCCGTTGTCCGAGATGGTGAAGGAATATCTGAAAGAGAAGTACAATAAGCCCGGCAACGTTTTTTGTGGTGTGACGCACCGGCTCGACCGTCCGACGAGTGGAGTGGTGGTGTTTGCAAAGACCAGTAAAGCGTTGTCGCGGCTTAACGATATGTTTCGCAATGGCGAGGTAGACAAGACCTATTGGGCCATTGTGAGAAATCGTCCCCCGAAAGAGGAAGATCAGTTGACGCACTATCTGATTAAGGATGAAAAGACTAACAAATCCACTGCATATACCAATGAAAAACCACATACAAAAAAAGCGGTACTGCATTACCGGCTGATCGCCGCTTCACAGAATTATTATTTGCTGGAGATAGATCTGGAGACCGGAAGGCATCATCAGATCCGGGTTCAATTAGCCAAAATAGGATGCCCAATCAAGGGAGATCTCAAATATGGTGCAGCCCGTTCTAATCCGGACGGGAGCATCAGTCTGCATGCACGTACTATCTCGTTTATCCATCCTGTTTCCAAAGAAAAGATACAGGTCACTGCACCTGTACCGAATGATAATTTATGGAAATCAGTTGAAATCGACCTTTAACATCAATTCACAACTTCAATACCCGTTTATTCATCCACTTTTGCGATATTCGGAATTTATTTATCATTTATATTTCACGATATGCAATATAGAAAATTGGGAGAAACAGATCTGTCCCTTTCGGTAATCACATTCGGAGCATGGGCTGCCGGAGGTTGGATGTGGGGCAAGACTGAGAGAAACGATGCTGTTGAAGCTATCAGAGCGGCGTATGATATTGGAGTTACCTCCATAGATACTGCCCCCATTTACGGACAGGGGACGAGTGAGGAAATTGTAGGTGAGGCTATTAAAGAGATACCGCGCGAAAAAGTACAGATACTCACTAAATTCGGTATGCGATGGAATCTTGCCAAGGGTGATTTTAATTTTACAAGCAAGGATAATGACGGAAATGATATCGATATTTACAAATATGCAGGAAAGGAAAGTGTGATCAAAGAATGCGAGGATAGCCTGCGGCGGTTGGGTACAGACTACATCGACCTGTATCAGATTCACTGGCCTGATATCACTACACCCGTCAGTGAAACCTTTGAGGCGGTGGCAAAACTGATCGAGCAGGGAAAGGTGCGTTATGCGGGAGTGTGCAACTATGACGCAGCACAAATGGCAGAAGCGGAAAAGACATTGAAACTTGCATCTAATCAGATACCGTATAGTATGGTAAATAGGGGTATAGAGAAAGAAACACTACCTTATTGTATTGAACATCACAAGGCTATTCTGGCCTACAGCCCCCTGGAGCGTGGTTTGCTCACAGGCAAAATAACGCCGGATTACCAGTTCCAGCCAGGCGACCATCGCGCCAATCATAAGCATTTTCAACCGGAGTTTATAGAACGTACCAACAGATTGCTGCAAAAGATAAAACCCATTGCGGATGAGAAAGGTACAACTCTGTCGCAGCTTGTCCTGCGCTGGACAGTGGAAAGGCCCGGAATCACTATCGCACTTGCCGGAGCACGTAACGCTGCGCAGTCCGTTCAAAATGCCAGAGCAATGGATTTTGAGTTAACTCAGCAGGAATTTGATTTTATCCATAACACAGTGAATGAATTTTAAGATAAAAATCTTACATTTGCATATCGGTGAGCAATCCCGGGTTATTTATAAAGAAAAAAGTGTAAATCTACAAATCAATAAATCAATAAATGAAACGAGCATTTAATAAGAAGAAAAGGTGACATGTGACTTTATTCTTTGCTCTTTATTCTAAAAAAAATGAAACCAACTTTATTTGTATTGGCAGCAGGAATGGGAAGCCGCTATGGAGGACTGAAACAACTGGACGGATTGGGTCCGAACGGCGAGACCATTATGGATTATTCTATTTACGACGCGGTGAATGCCGGCTTTGGGAAGCTGGTCTTTGTAATCCGTAAGTCATTTGAAAAGGACTTCAGGGAGAAGATCGTCAGTAAATATGAGAAAAAAATACCGGTAGAACTGGTATTTCAGGAACTGGATAAATTGCCGGAAGGTTTTACGCCTCATCCCGACCGAGTGAAACCATGGGGTACCAATCATGCTGTGATGATGGGAAAAGAGGTAATTAATGAGCCTTTTGCGGTGATCAATGCCGACGATTTTTATGGACGCGAGAGCTATAAGGTGCTGGCCGATTATCTTTCTACCCTGGGAGAGAGTGAAAACAAATATTGTATGGTGGGTTACCGTGTGGGAAATACCCTTTCGGAAAGCGGTACCGTAGCCCGTGGTGTTTGTGAAACCGATGAGGACCGCAACCTTACCGGCGTGGTGGAACGTACACAGGTGATGCGTGTGGACGGAAAAGTAAGTTATAAGGATGAAAACGACCAATGGGTCGCCATTGACGATAACACTCCGGTCTCCATGAATATGTGGGGTTTTACACCCGATTATTTTAAATACTCCGACGATTACTTCGTGCAATTCCTGAAAGAAAATGCCGGGAATCTCAAAGCAGAGTATTTTATACCGTTACTGGTCAATCACCTCATCGTTACAGGAAAAGCTTCCGTAAAAGTGCTCGATACGCCTTCCGGATGGTTTGGCGTTACATATGCGGAAGACCGGCCTGGAGTGGTGGCAAAATTGAAAAGTCTTGTCGATGAGGGAACTTATCCCTCTCCCTTGTGGTGAGATTATCACAGAAATAGCCTGCTATGTGGATAGATATCATTATCATTCTTTTACTGATCCTTTTTAACGGTTTCTTTGCCTTGTCGGAGATCGCCATCGTATCTACGAAGAAAAACAAACTGGAGGCAGAACGAAAGAAAGGTAAGTTAGGAGCCCGGCGAGCATTGAAATTACGTTCCGATCCCGGTAATTTCCTGTCGTCGGTACAGGTGGGGATTACCCTGATCGGTATTATCAACGGTGCTTACGGTGGGCAGGCTTTTACTGTTTATCTGGTGCCTTTCTTTCAGCAGTTTCCGGCTATTGCTCCTTTTGCAGAAGGTATTTCCATGGTGGTTGTGGTGTTCCTTATCACTTATGTTTCCATCGTGATAGGTGAACTGGTGCCAAAGACCATTGCACTCAACAATCCCGAAAAAATGGCAATTGCCGTAGCTCCTACCATTCATGTGGTGAGTATCATTTTCTATCCGTTCGTAAAACTGCTGTCGGTATCGACTAACTTTGTCAACCGGTTGATAGGTTTGAAACCGAAAGTGGAAGTGGTGTCGGAAATGGAACTGAGGGCTATGTTGAAGACCGCTTCCCATGAGGGAGTTATCGATGCAGAAGAAAATATAATCCACGAGCAGGTTTTTTATTTTTCCGATAAACGGGCTATCCATCTTATGACACACCGTACCGATGTGGAATGGGTGGATATCAGCAAGAGCAGAGGGGAGATCATTGAGGATCTGTTGCAGACAAAACACAGTAAGATACTTGCCTGCAGAAAGGAGATCGATGACTTTGTGGGTACCATCTCCATGAGGGATTTCCTGTTACGGCTCAATAAGGGAGATTTGTTTTCGATCGAGGACCTGATCATGGAGCCTATTATTGTCCCTAATAATCAACTGGCGCAAAAAGTACTTGAAAATTTCAAGAACAACCATAAGTTTGTGGCTGTGGTGGTAGATGAATATGGAAGCCTCGACGGAATTATCACTATTCACGACATATTCGAGAATCTGGTAGGTGCCATTCCGGAGGAGACCGAAGATGAACTCTCGGATCCGCTCATATTCATGCGTGATGACCATTCTGCTCTGGTGAGCGGAGAGGCGCCTATAGAGATATTGTCGCAGATGGATGAGGATTTTATTGTGGATTTCGACAAGATCGATTATTCTACTGTAGCCGGTTTTGTATTTGAATGCATCAATAAGATACCGGCGGTGGGAGATCAGTTCGATTACGATAATCTTCATTTCGAGATTGTGGATGTAGATGGAAACAAGATTGATAAAGTTTTAGTAACAAAAAAATTAAAAGAAGTTGATGAAGTATTTATGTGATAATTAAAAATTTTATGTTATATAACACAAAATTTTTTCATGTTACATCGAAAATAGGTGCTAATTTTACAGCAGATTTAAGAAAGAATCAATCTTCATCGATATCTTAATTTTAAACCCAGAAAATTACATGAACAAATTGTATGGCAAATCCGGTTTGCTTGTCGATGCTTTTCAAAAAACAGTAGATGGCAGGCAAACCGGGTTATACACTCTGACAAACAAGAATGGATGCGAACTGACAGTCACCAATTACGGGGCTAAAATAGTTTCGCTGATGGTGCCCGATAAAAACGGAACATTGGTTGACGTTGTATTGGGACATAATACGATAGATGAATATCTGACTTCGGAAGAAGCCTATTTTGGCGCCATATGCGGCAGAACGGCCAACCGGATCGCCAAAGGTCGTTTCACTCTCGAGGGAAAAGAATACCAACTGGCAGTCAACAACGGTCCTAACTCACTCCACGGAGGAATTAAGGGCTTCAATGCTGTGGTGTGGGAAGTGAAAGAACTGACCGACCAGAGTATTGAATTATTCTATTTGTCGGCCGATGCTGAAGAGGGTTTCCCCGGTAACCTTGCAGTGACATTGACTTATATTCTGACGGACGATAATGCATTAGATATTCATTATAAGGCGACCACCGACAAAACAACTATTCTGAATCTCACCAATCATTCCTATTTCAATCTTTCCGGACAGGGGGACCCTTCTGTCGGTGACCATTGGCTTATGCTTAAAGCAGACAGCTATCTGCCTACCGACAACACGGCTATACCTTACGGCGACCCGGAGCCGGTGAAGGGAACACCGTTTGATTTTACCGAACCTCATACCATTGGAGAGCGGATCGATGATGATTTCGAACAACTGCATTTCGGCAAAGGATACGATCATACTTTCATTCTGAATAAAAACGCTGCGGATGAATATGCCTATGCGGGTTACTGCCTTTCTCCGAAAACAGGTATTAAAATGGATATCTATACAACCGAACCCGGTATACAGGTATATACCGGCAATTGGATGACCGGCAATTTTGCCGGAAAACATGGGAAGCGTTATCCTGCAAGATCGGCTGTCTGTTTCGAAACACAGCATTATCCCGACAGTATCAACAAACCGGATTACCCCTCGGTAATCCTGCGGCCGGATGAAACTTTTGAATCGAGGACAACCTACCGGTTTACGACCGGAGAACCAGCATAAATTGGTATTAGCCTATTAACAATTAATAAATCAACAATTAATAATTAATTAAGAAGTATGAACACGACTACTGATCAGAACAAGAATCGGATTGTGCCAATCATCATGATGATCGCGCTTTTCGGAATGATCTCATTTGTTACCAATCTGGCGGCACCGATGGGACAAGTATTAAAGGAACAATTCGGCGTTTCCAATTTCCTCGGGTTGCTGGGGAATGCAGCCAATTTTATTGCTTACGCAGTGATGGGAATACCGGGCGGCATGCTTTTACAACGTGTTGGGTATAAAAAAACGGCCCTGATCGCCATTGCCGTGGGGTTTGTAGGGGTATTTGTACAATTTCTCTCCGGACATGCACCCGAAGGAGCAGCCTTTGTTGTTTACCTGCTTGGGGCATTCATTGCCGGTTTCTCCATGTGTCTGTTGAATACCGTGGTCAATCCCATGTTGAACACGTTGGGCGGCGGAGGTAATAAAGGCAACCAGCTGATCCAGGTCGGTGGTTCCTTCAACTCCGTGATGGCTACCTTTACCCCCGCTTTTGTGGGTATTTTGATCGGTGAAGCGACCAGCGCCAGGATCAGTGATGTATTTCCGGTAATGTACATCGCAATGGGTGTTTTTGCTGTTGTATTCTTTGTTTTGATGGGCATAAGAATTCCTGAGCCTCATGCGACAAAGACAAAAGAACCAATGGGTACACTGATGTCAGGAGCGATGAAATTCAGGCATTTTATATTGGGCGCCATTGCCATTTTTGTTTATGTGGGAGTTGAAGTCGGTACACCCGGCGTAATGATATTATGGTTATCCGACACCCCCGTGGGCAAAACAACCGCGGGATTTGTGGCCGGGATTTATTGGCTTTTCATGTTGGCAGGCAGGTTAATCGGAGCTTCCCTGGGGAGTAAAATCTCCAGCAAGGCCATGCTTTCTACCGCTTCATTCGTGGGATTGCTGTTAATTCTGGCAGCTATCTTCTCGCCGACAACCATCGAAGTTACATTCCCGGCGTTTACCTCCGAAGGCGGCCTTTCGTTCGGGTTAGTACAGATACCCATTAATGCAATGTTTATGGTGTTGGTCGGTTTCTGCACATCCATCATGTGGGGTAGCATATTCAACCTGGCAGTAGAAGGGTTGGGCAAGTTCACACCGGCCGCTACGGGAATATTTATGACCCTGGTTTGCGGTGGCGGTATCCTTCCTGCTATTCAGGGTGGTATAGCCGATTCTGTCAGTTATCTGGCAAGCTATTGGGTGATTGCCATAGGATTGGCTTACCTGTTGTTCTATGCCCTGATCGGTTCGAAGAACGTAACCACCGGTGTCTCTGTGACGGATGAAGAAGTATCGGTCGATACTGCTTCCCAGAGTGCACCCGTAGAAGAATAATTTGGAGTTTTAATAATTAATTATAATGACGAAAGAAGAAGTAATAAAAATATTTTCTGAGAAATTCGGCAACCAATCCCCGGAGGTCTATGCCTCACCGGGACGTATCAACTTAATAGGGGAGCATACCGATTATAATGGAAGCTTCGTATTCCCCGGCGCTATCGATAAAGGTATGATCGCTGCTATCCGGTTCAATGGAACTGATAAAGTGAGAGCCTATGCGATCGATCTGGATGAAAGTTCCGAGTTCGGGCTCAATGAAGGGAACCTTCCGAAAGAGGGTTGGGCCAAGTATCTGTTTGGCGTATGCCGTGAGATCATTAAAAGAGGTGGTACGGTGAAGGGATTCGATACCGTATTTGCGGGCGATGTGCCCCTCGGTGCCGGGATGTCTTCTTCGGCGGCATTGGAAAGTACCTATGCTTTTGCATTGAACGATCTGTTAAACCTTGGCATCGATAAATTCGAACTGGCGCGTATCGGTCAATCCACCGAACACAATTACGTAGGTGTGAAATGCGGTATTATGGACCAGTTTGCTTCCATTTTCGGGAAGAAAGGCAATTTGATCCGTCTCGATACCAAATCGATGGAATATGCCTACTTCCCGTTTGATCCCAAAGGATATAAACTGGTGTTGCTTGATACTGTTGTAAAACATGAGCTGGCTTCATCGGCATATAACAAACGGCGGGAATCGTGCGAACATGCCGCCAGAACCATTGCAAAGCGCCACCCTGAGGTGGAGTTCCTGCGTGATGCTTCTATGGAGATGCTCGACGAGGTAAAGAATGAGATTTCGGAAGAGGACTATCTGCGTGCCAAATATGTGATCGAGGAAACCCAGCGGGTACTCGATGTGTGTGATGCATTGGAAAAAGGCGATTATGAGACCGTCGGTCAGAAGATGTATGAAACGCACCACGGTATGAGTAAACTCTACGAAGTGAGCTGTGAAGAGCTTGATTTCCTGAATGATTTGGCCCGTGAGCACGGTGTAACCGGTTCGCGTGTGATGGGAGGCGGCTTTGGCGGTTGTACCATCAATCTGGTAAAGGATGAGTTGTATGATTCATTTATCGCTGATGCCAAAGCGCAGTTCAAAGCCAAGTACGGCCATGAACCGAAAGTCTATGATGTAGTGATCAGCGACGGAGCTCGCAAGCTCTGATTTAAAAACACACACTTTATGGCTGAAAGCAGAAGCCCCTTCAGGGTGTATGCTTTCAGCTTTTTTTTAATCCCACCATGAATATCATTACACTCCAAATTTTTAACCGTCTTTTACCGATTTGTAGTGATTTGCCTCTTATCCTGATGATGTTCCGGGAAAAAATGTATTTCCCGGAAAGTCATTAATACCGTGATTCCTTTTTTTGGTCGATAAATACCCAACCTTCGTCGAAATGTTTTTCGGAGCTTGTCGGGCGACGCTACTTTTGCCTGAAAAAAGGATTATTTATGAGGTACATTTTTTATCCATTCTTTCCAATAAGTACAAATATTGCTTCTGTTTGTATCACGGTAGTAATATTCCTTTTGTCAGGAATACCGGCCGCATATTCGCAAGAAAAAGCCTTACCCTCGCAATGGGATTTACAGGCGTGTATCGATTATGCACTTGAAAATAATATACAAATAAAACAGAGTGAAGCCAATAAAGAAACCGGATTGGTCGATACCAAACTGGCGAAAGCGGCAATGCTTCCTTCACTCTCGGCATCTATTGGTCAGAACCTTACCAATTACCCGTTTTCACAAGAAGATACATCTTCCGGAACATCTTCCCTTTCCGCATCCGGGAGTTACAGCCTGAATGCATCGTGGACTATATTCGACGGCGGTTCTCGCATTACCGGTATCAAACAGGCCGAATTAAACAACCGGATCGCCGATCTGGAAATCGAAGAGAGTAAAAACAACATCAAATTAGCCATTATACAAAACTATCTCCAAATTCTTTATGCCAATGAGGCGCTAAAGGCTTATGAGGATGCTGTAGAATTAAGCAAAGCCCAATTGGAGAGCAATAAAATAAAATTATCCGTCGGTTCGGTAGCCAAAAGCGATGTTTCTCAATGGGAATCACAGTATGCGGCGGATAATTACAATTTGGTGAATGCCCAAACCACCCTGGAGAATTATAAATTACAATTGAAACAACTTCTGGAACTGGACAGGCTTGACAGTATGGATTTGACGCTCACACCACCAGGCGAAGACGATGTATTATCCCTGATCCCCGATAAACAGACGATTTATCAGACGGCTTTACATGTGATGCCACAAATAAGAAACAGCGAGCTTAACACTGAATATGCGCAACTGGATATTGAAAAAGCGAAGGCCGGTTTTTATCCTACTGTCAGTTTACAGGCAAATACGGGAACCGGCAACCTCTATAATCATTCGGGATATTCTTTCGGTTCCCAGTTGAAATATAACTGGAACAACGTGATCGGATTGTCGGTCAGCATTCCCATCTTTTCCAACAGGACTGTCAAAAGCGCCGTGGAGAAAGCCGGCATCAATGTCTATTCATCACAATTGAATGAATTAAGTATCCGAAAAGAACTATATGCCGACATTGAAACGGCTTATTTAAATACCCTGGCTTCACAAGCTCAGTTCGTTGCGGCCGAAGAGAAAGTTAAATATAGCCGGGAGAGTTACGATGTGATGAACGAACAGTTTACATTGGGCCTCAAGAATACGATTGAAATGTTGACGGAAAAAAACAGATTGATAACGGCTCAACAGGAATTGCTGCAGGCAAAATATATGGCTTTACTGAATATTAAAATACTGGAATACTATCAGGGCTTGATTTGAGGGAACTATTTCGTTAAGCGAGAGCAGAAGCAAAGTTTACTTTGATTATGCCGAGCGTAGAAATAGTCTAATGTAATTGAAATGTAAAAAATAAAAAATCATATGAAGACAAAGAATAACAATTCAAAAAGGCGTATCAGGTTATTTTTTATGGCTTTTATCCTGCTCGCAGGGATTATGATAATATCCTTTTACTCCTGTAAGGATAATAAAAATGATAAAATAGAATGGCTTACAGAGAGTGTGGAAAGACAAGATATATCCAATATGGTGACATGTACCGGAACACTGGAACCTATCACGAAAATTGATGTGGGAACACAGGTAAGCGGGAGAGTCGATAAAATTTATGTCGATTACAATAGCATAGTTTCACAAGGTGAATTGCTTGCCGAACTCGACCAGACCGTGTTACAGGCAACCTTGTCGTCGGCAAAGAGTTCGATGGCAACTGCCAAAAGCGAACTGGAATACAAGGAGAAGAATTATGGGCGTTTTAAGGTATTGTATGAAAAACAACTGATAAGCAGTTCGGATTACGAAGAGGCGCTATATTCTTATCAAAAAGCCCGGAATGATTATAATGTGAGCGTAAGCAGCTATCAGACAGCCGAAACGAATCTGGGATACGCGAAAATATATTCTCCCATCGACGGTGTTGTTTTAAGCCGTGAGGTAGAAGAAGGCCAGACCGTTGCTGCCAGTTTCGAAACGCCGACACTATTCACTATAGCAAATGATCTTACCAAGATGCGTGTAATAGCGGAAGTGGATGAAGCGGATATGGGTGATATCGCCATCGGACAACGGGTGATGTTCACCGTGGATGCTTTTCCCTATGAAGAGTTTACCGGCACAACTACCCAGGTTAGACTATCACCTACGACTACCAATAATGTCGTTACTTATGAAGTTGTGGTGGAGGCGCCTAACGGTGGACTGAAGCTGAAACCGGGCATGACGGCTACCTGTACGATCTATACGCTGGATAAACCGGATGCACTTGCCGTTCCGTCCCAGGCCGTTAATTTCAATCCCGGAAATGAGATGATTAGCGAAAAAGATACGGTTGTATGGGTGCTTGATGAGAATAATTTCCCGGTCCGCCGACAGATAAAAACAGGCAATAGCAATAATATGTATACTGAAGTAATATCGGGCCTGACCGAAGGTGAAAAAGTGATTACAGGAAAGAATACCCAGGCACGCAAGCTTACATCCCCACCGGATAGTGGAAACGAATCCAGTCCTTTCATGGCACAACCACCACGTCGTGGAGGCGGAGGTGGAAGAAGGTAACCAGAATACGAATGATTCCAAAAGTTGAAAAAATGAACAATAATCCTGTTATCATCAACATATCGGATATCCGTCGCGATTTCATTGTAGGTGCGGAAACCGTCCATGCCTTACGTGGTGTAACGTTCAGTATCAAGGAAGGTGAATTCGTTACCATCATGGGAAAATCGGGAAGCGGGAAAAGTACCCTGCTGAATATTCTGGGTTGTCTGGATACCCCTACCGAAGGCTCTTACCTGCTCGACGGCATCTCGGTACAGAAAATGAACAAAGACCAGCGCGCCAGGATCAGGAATACCAAGATAGGATTTGTTTTCCAGAGTTATAACCTGCTGGCTAACACCACGGCTGTGGAAAACGTGGAACTTCCGCTGATGTATAATCCCGGCATTTCCTCATCCATGCGCCGGCAGAAAGCTGTTGATGCGCTGGAGAGGGTGGAGCTTGGTGATCGCCTGTTGCATAAGAGTAACCAGATGAGTGGCGGGCAGATGCAACGTGTTGCCATAGCCCGGGCATTGGTGAATGATCCGGCGGTGATCCTCGCCGATGAAGCAACCGGAAACCTGGATACGCGCACATCGTTCAGTATCCTGAAACTGCTCCAGCAACTGAATCAAGAAGGAAGGACCATTATTTTCGTAACCCATAACGAGGATATAGCCCGCTACAGCACCCGCAATATCGTATTGAAAGACGGGCGGATCATCGAAGATACGTATAATCGACACATCTTGTTGGCTGCCGAAGCTTATGAGAAATTGCCCAAAGAAGAGGAGTAGGTTGATGTGATGATTTACTGATTTGATGATTTGATGATTGGTTAGATACACCATAAAGAATAGAAAAATCAAATGAATACAGAGAATTTATTCAAAATAGCATTAGTCGCACTGTCCCGAAATAAAGTCCGGGCATTGCTGACTATGCTGGGTATTATTATCGGAGTAGCATCTGTCATTACCATGTTGGCGATAGGAGAAGGCTCCAAACGAAGTATCCGGAAGCAGATATCGGAGATGGGATCGAATATGATCATGATACATCCTTATTCCGAACGGGGTGAGGGTGGAGCACGCATAAGCATGTCCAATCTGGAAACACTGAAAAACAGAGACTATTTCGACATAAGGGATAAAGCTGAATATGTTTCGGCGGTCTCCCCGAATGTAAGCAGCAGCGGACAGTTCATTTATCAGAATCAGAATTATCCGAGCAGCATCAACGGCGTAAGCCCTGAGTACCTGACTATCCGTCAGTTGAAAATTCAATCCGGCTCCATGTTCACCCGGGAAGATGTGGAAACGAACAATAAAGTCTGCATCATCGGGAAAACGATTGTCGATAATTTATTCACGAAAGGCGAAGATCCGATCGGCAAGGTCATTCGTTTCAACACTATCCCTTTCGAAGTGGTCGGGGTACTGGAAAGCAAAGGATATAACACAATGGGGATGGATCAGGACGATATAGTACTGGCTCCTTATACTGCTGTGCAAAAAAGAATCTTAGCTATCAATTATTTACAGGGGATCTATTGTTCGGCTGTTTCGGAAGAAGCGACCCCCGACGCTGTTGAAAGCATCATGGCAATCCTGGCAGAGAATCATGGTATATCGAATCCCGACAATTATGATTTCGAGATACGTTCGCAGGAAGAGTTAAGTTCGATGCTCACGACTACTTCTGATTTGATGACGATCCTGTTGGCCTGCGTAGCCGGCATCAGCCTGGTAGTAGGAGGTATAGGAATTATGAATATCATGTATGTCTCCGTCACCGAACGCACTCGTGAAATAGGATTGAGAATGAGTGTGGGAGCCCGGGGAAAAGATGTATTGATGCAATTCCTGATAGAAGCGATCCTGATTAGTGTAATTGGAGGAATTATTGGTATTTTTGTGGGCGTGGGTGCTACTTTTACAGTAAACTGGGTAGCTTCGTGGCCGGTATTCATTCAATCGTGGAGCGTATTGCTCTCATTCGGTGTTTGTTCGATAACCGGTATTTTCTTCGGATGGTATCCGGCAAAGAAAGCTGCAAGGCTCGATCCTATCGAAGCAATACGATATGAATAAGGAACTGTAAAAATTAGAGAAGATGGATCAGAAAAAAACAGAAACACCGGACGGTAAGCCAAAATTGGAGATAAAACCTGATAAACCTCAGTATTGGCTGCCTTATACGAAAATAGCAGACAATATATTTATTCACATTGCCGCCTGGTGCATAATCTTCGGGCTACCCCTGTTTTTTATGAGCCGGGGAGATTTTTCCTGGGTGAGTTTTCTCTTGTTTCTTCCTGTTCCGGTTTGTTTTATGATCGTATTTTATAGTAATTACTTCTATCTTATCGATCGTCTCTTATTTGAAAACAGGAAGAACGAATTTCTTATTATCAATATCCTGTTGATTTTGGGAACAGCTTTGCTCATTCATCTCTGGCATGAATTCTCCTTTTCAGTGAATATGCACGGAGATATGCCACCATTCGGAGGAGGAAAGCCTCCGGAAGACCCTCCCAGGATGGAAAAAAACAGATGGTTGCCGATTGTGATTTTCATCCTTCGGGATGTAATTTTACTGACATTGGTGGTCGTTTTGAGTACGGCCATCAAAATGAGCAGCCGATGGACCAAAATAGAGGCCATGCAGAAAGAAATGCAGCAGGCGATGATAGAAGCCGAATTGAAAAACTTAAAGAATCAGATAAATCCGCATTTTCTGCTCAATACGCTGAATAATATCTACGCACTGGCACAACTCAATTCGCCGAAAGTCAAACCGGCTATTATGGATTTAAGCCGGTTACTGCAATATGTGTTATATGAGAATAATAAGATGTATGTGCCATTGAAGGAAGAGGTGAATTTTATCGGTAACTACATTGATCTGATGCGTCTGCGTTTGCCTGCCAATACCAATCTCAGCGTAAAATTCGATATCAGGGAAAATAGTGAGGTGATGATCGCTCCGCTTATTTTTATTTCGCTGATAGAAAATGCTTTTAAACACGGGGTGAGTAGTGATGAGTATTCTTTTATCGATATTTCTTTGTCGGAAAAGGAAGACGGTAAGATCGAATTCTTGTGCCGCAATAGTCATTTTCCGAAGGACGAGTCGGATAAAAGCGGTAGCGGTATCGGGTTGCAACAAGTGAAGAAGAGACTGGAACTGATTTATCCTTACCGCCATATGTGGCATAAAGAAATTGAGAATAATATCTATTCAACCGTATTGATCATCGAAACCTGAAAAAAAAAACATGAATAAAGTACTGACCTGTTGGATTATTGACGATGAGCCGTTGGCATTGAGCCTTTTGGAATCGTATATACAGGATACACCCGGCCTTTTATTGACGGGAAAATACAATAATCCCGCTTTGGCGATGCAAGACCTTGTAAACAAAAAGGTAGATTTGATTTTTCTGGATATCCAAATGCCGCATATCAACGGTATGGAATTAGCCCGTCTGGTGCCGCCTGACACAAAGATCGTCTTTATCACGGCTTTTAAAGAGTATGCGTTGGAGGGATATCGCGTAAATGCCTTCGATTATTTGTTAAAACCGGTCTCTTTCGACGAATTTCTGGTAACGTGCAAAAAAGCGCAAGACTGGTTTGAAGCTGTAACGAAGAATGTTCCGATGCAGAAAAATGTTCCTGAGACAGATGCGATTTTCGTGAAGTCGGACCAGCAGATCATTCCCATCCCTTTTAAGGATATCCTTTATATCGAAGGCCTAAGGGATTACATAAAGATTTACACCGGAAACCGGAGCCGACCGTATATCACCTTGGAGTCGATGAAAAACATGGAAAAGGTACTTCCCACCCATTTATTTATCAGGGTGCATCGTTCTTTTATAGTACAGAAAAACAAAATTGAATTCCTCAACAGAAACCGGCTTATGGTAGCGAATCGGGAGATACCCATCGGAAGGACTTACAAACAAGGAGTGTTGAGTTTTGTAGGTGCCAAATAGGGTAGTCCTAGGCTACAGTCCGGCGCAGGGTCCTTTTGCCCGTTATCGTACCGTTTGCAAGCACATACGGGAGTTTCTACCCCTTACCTACCGCCTTTAAAGGTGTCGAATTCGACACCTTTTTGCATGAAGCTGGGGCAAATCGTTTTAATATGACACCCCGCAAATGGATTGCTTCAGAAACCATAAAAAAGTAGAAAAGATTTTTTTTCTCTATAAAAAATGGTGTATATTTAGGCGAAAATAGAATAGATATTTTGACTTACCATGCCGACTATGTGAAGTTGGGTTTTAATGAAAAAGTTCTATGTTAAAAGAATCGTTACAGGCTATTTCAGTTTACGATCTCTATAAAACGGGACAATTATCTATCCGCGCGCTGAATTGCTGTAGTATTGCAGACCTGGCTACAGTCCGTGAAATCATCTCCTATTACGAGAAGGAGGGTTCTTTTCTGGAAATAAAGAATGCCGGTCGTAAAACATCTCTTGAATTGGAGGAGTTGTGCAAAAGCTATATCTCCCAGATAAAAAAGTTAGAAGAGAGGAGTAAAGAAGAAGACGCAGAAGTAATCAACAGGGATGCGGAAGTGAAGGAGTTGATAGAGACGGATTTCTACCTTGCCATTAGAGGAAAACGAATCTCTTCGGGTGAATTGTTGGGTTATCTATCTTCTAAACAGATAGATATTCTTACAATAAAGTATAACCAGTTGGTTGCTTCCTGCTCTATCCTTCGTCTGAAGAACGTCTTGCATGCTGTGGGTTTTTGGGAGTTTGTAAAGGAATACCTGTGCCAGGGAGATGAAACGCTTTTGGAGATCCGGCATCTCGGACTGCGCTTGTTGCCGGAAGCCATTGATTTTAAAAGAAAACTAATTGATGAATTTTTCAAAATCATTCATCTGCCGGAGATTTTCTTCATGATAGAAGAAATGATACTCCAAAAGGGTGAGTGGCTCCGGAACTATTTTTTATACAACTATTATGACCAATACGGATATCTGCCCATGTTTTGGATTCTTGAGCGGATGATTACCTTGCATCCTGGCAGAAACATAGATATTCTCATGCATAGTTTTCACATATTCGAGGAAGATACACCCCAACCCCTTGAGAAACTGAGTATCAGATATGGCATCTCAAGGGAACGGGTCAGGCAAATCAAGATCAGCGCCTTTAAGCATTTCTTTTCTGCAGAAAATCTCTTTACGGAAAATAAAAAAGACTGGAACTCTTATAAAGAGCTGATCGGCGATACAGAGATTATTTGGCAGGACGATGATCGAATCCGGCAATTGATTGAACAGGAAAATGTCCGTTTTACCGGAAAGTTTGTTTTACAAATTCTCGCTCTGCTTAAGGCTCCGACTCACACGCTTCTGGGTGGGTTCGATATTCAATGGAAAAAGAAAAAATGGAAAAATAGTGTATTGATCCCCAATAAGTTTGCATTGGCCTTCAATTTTAATCAATTCACCAAGGATATAGATCGTTTGATATCTGATCATCAAACAAAATTTCTGACAGAATTTGAATCTTATGTCATAGACTCTCCCTGTTGGCTTAGATTCTGGCCCGATATCGCGGGAGATATCGTCAGTATTGCGAAAGATCTATTGCACTATGAATTCGGCTTACAGCCGGATCCGGAAGAAGATGAAATAACAGCAGACTCTTCCGCCTCAGAATAAAGTAATTCAGACAAAATAAAAAGGGAACTACGGAATTAGTTGCATTATTTCCGGAATTTTTCTAACTTTGTGTCCTAATATCATACAATTATCAACTCTACAAATAATGTAACGCACTATGCACAGATACAAACCGGTGCGATTGATCCTTGAAAACGGGATGGTTTTTCATGGGCAATCTTTTGGAGCCGAAAAGGCAACATCGGGAGAGGTAGTTTTCAACACGGCAATGGTCGGTTATCCCGAGAGCCTGACAGACCCCTCCTACGAAGGACAAATTTTAACACTCACATATCCTATAATCGGAAATTACGGAGTTCCCGCTCACAGCGAAACAGACGGAATTTCCGATTTTTTTGAGTCTGAGCATATCCACGCCTGCGGTTTGATCGTGCAGGATTACTCCCGGGAACATTCTCACTGGAACGCGGTGAAAAGTCTTGGTGACTGGCTCAAGGAAGAAGGGGTGCCCGGTATCTGCGGAATCGATACCCGTCTGCTTACAAAGGTGCTCCGGGAAAAAGGATCCATGCTGGGGAAGATAGTATATGAGGAAGATGGTGAAGTGGATTTCTACGATCCCGAGACTGAAAACCTTGTAGCCAAAGTCAGCTGCCGTGAAGTGATCGAATATGGGCAGGGTGAAAAGAAGGTGGTCCTGATCGATTGCGGTGCCAAACTGAATATCGTACGGGAACTGATAAAGCAGGGAGTTCGTTTGATCCGTGTTCCATGGGACTACGATTTCAACAGGATCGACTACGATGGAGTGATGATCTCCAACGGCCCGGGAAACCCCGATCATTGCGGAATCACCGTCGCCCATATCCGTGAAGCAATGAAGAAAGAGAAACCTATCTTCGGGATCTGCATGGGGAACCAACTGCTGTCGAAAGCGGCCGGAGCCAATATCTACAAACTGAAATACGGGCACCGCAGTCATAACCAACCGGTACAAAAGGTGGGGAGTAGCCGTTGTTATATTACTTCCCAGAACCATGGCTATGCAGTGGACGAATCGCAGTTGGGTGCTGAGTGGGAACCCTGGTTCGTGAATATGAATGATGGTACCAACGAAGGAATCCGGCACAAAACGAAACCTTTCTATTCGGTGCAGTTCCATCCTGAGGCGACCGGCGGGCCGACCGATACACGTTTCTTCTTTGAAGAGTTTGTGAAGATGATTTGAAAGCTAAAAGCTAAAAACTAAAAGCTAAAAACTAAAAACTAAAAGTGAAAAATGAATATTGAAAAATGAATATTGGAATTAAGAACCAAGAGTCAAGATTTCTTCACTTCCTGGACTTCTCCACTTCCAACTTCTAATTTCTAATTTCCAACTTCTATAATAATGATGAATAATAATTTATTTATGCAAGATATAACTCCCTCATCCGGAGAAGGGCGGCTGAAGATAAAAAAGGCGCTTATCCTTGGGTCCGGCGCACTTAAGATCGGTGAGGCAGGTGAGTTCGACTACTCCGGTTCGCAGGCACTGAAAGCATTGCGGGAAGAGGGTGTAGAGACCATCCTGATCAATCCGAATATAGCCACAGTGCAGACTTCGGAAGGATCAGCCGATAAGATATATTTCCTGCCGGTAACGCCTTATTTTGTAGAGAAGGTAATCGAAAAAGAACGGCCCGATGGTATCCTGCTGGCTTTCGGAGGGCAGACCGCGCTGAACTGTGGTGTACAGTTATATACTGCAGGTACGCTTGAAAAATATAATGTCGCTGTGCTGGGAACGCCGGTACAGTCGATTATGGATACCGAAGACCGCGATCTGTTCGTGAAAAAACTCGACCAGATCAACGTGAAAACTATCCAAAGCTATGCTGTCTCTACAACCAAAGATGCTTTACAGGCTGCAAGCCGACTGGGTTATCCCATCATTGTACGTGCCGCTTATGCGCTTGGGGGATTGGGTTCAGGTTTCTGTAACGATGAAGAAGAACTGAAATCGCTGGCCTCCAAAGCATTCAACTACTCCGACCAACTTCTGGTGGAGAAATCCCTTAAAGGGTGGAAAGAGGTCGAATATGAAGTGGTGCGTGACCGGTACGATAACTGTATCACCGTCTGTAACATGGAGAACTTCGACCCGCTCGGCATACATACCGGCGAGAGTATTGTGGTGGCTCCCTCGCAAACGCTGACCAATTCCGAGTATCACAAGTTAAGGGAACTCTCGATCAGGATTGTCCGTCATATCGGTATCGTGGGAGAATGTAACGTGCAGTACGCTTTCGATCCCGCCTCTGAAGACTACCGGGTGATCGAGGTCAATGCCCGCCTGAGCCGTTCGTCGGCACTGGCATCCAAGGCGACCGGCTATCCGCTGGCATTCGTCGCGGCCAAACTCGCTTTAGGATATGGCCTGTTCGACCTGAAGAATTCGGTGACCCGGTCGACCAGTGCCTTCTTTGAACCGGCACTCGATTATATCGTCGTGAAAATACCCCGCTGGGATCTGGGAAAATTCAGCGGAGTTTCCAAAGAGATCGGTTCCTCGATGAAATCGGTCGGTGAGATCATGGCGATCGGCCGCACCTTTGAAGAAGCCATACAAAAAGGGCTTCGCATGACCGGTTTAGGAATGCATGGCTTTGTGGAGAACAAGGAACTGAAGATCGACGATATAGACAAAGCGCTCCGGGAGCCGACCGACCAGCGCATCTTCGTCATCAGCAAGGCATTTAGAAAAGGATATACTATCGACCAGATCCATGACCTGACAAAAATAGACCGCTGGTTCCTGCAGAAACTGTATAATATCGTAAAGACTGCGGAAACATTGGAAAATTATACGGACGAATCAATTGATCTTGGAAAAGAAAATAATCCCGGGTTCGATGAGATACTGAAAACAGCCAAACAACAGGGATTTTCCGATTTTCAGGTGGCACGGGCTATCCGGAAGGAAAAAATGAAAGAAGATGATTTCATTCAAATACGTGAATACCGGAAAAAACTGGGTATCCTGCCATTTGTGAAACAGATAGATACACTTGCCGCGGAATATCCCGCCCAGACCAATTACCTCTATCTCACTTATAACGGATCGGAAAATGATGTACATTATCTGGGGGATCACCGCTCGGTCATCGTGCTTGGGTCGGGTGCTTATCGTATCGGCTCATCGGTGGAATTCGACTGGTGCTCGGTCAATGCGTTGAACACAGTCCGTAAGGAAGGGTTCCGCTCTGTGATGATCAACTACAATCCCGAAACGGTGTCGACCGATTATGATATGTGTGACCGGCTTTACTTTGATGAGTTGTCGTACGAACGGGTAATGGATATCATCGAACTGGAGAATCCGCATGGTGTCATCCTCTCCGTGGGAGGACAGATCCCCAATAACCTGGCAGTAAGGTTGGATCAGTCGGGTGTGAATATTCTGGGTACAGGTGCCAAAAGTATCGACAATGCAGAAGACCGGCACAAGTTCTCTTCCATGCTCGACCGGTTGGGTATCGACCAGCCGCGCTGGAAAGAGCTCACCACCCTCAGTGATATCCATCAATTTGCCGAAGAAGTGGGATTCCCGCTGCTGGTACGCCCTTCCTATGTCCTTTCGGGAGCAGCCATGAATGTTTGTTCCAACGAAAAGGAACTGGAACATTTCCTTACGCTGGCAACTGAAGTATCGGCCAAATACCCGGTGGTAGTATCGGAATTTGTCGAAAATGCCAAGGAGATAGAGATGGATGCGGTAGCATGCAACGGCGAACTGATCGTCTATGCCATCTCCGAACATGTGGAATTTGCAGGTGTACACTCCGGCGATGCCACCATTCAGTTCCCGCCGCAGAAAATTTATGTGCAAACGGTAAGGAGAATTAAACAGATCACGCGGGAGATTGCACGAGCCCTGCAAATTACCGGACCGTTCAATATTCAGTTTCTGGCCAAGGATAACGCTATCAAGGTGATCGAGTGTAACCTGAGGGCGTCAAGATCATTTCCATTTGTATCCAAGGTGTTGAAAATTAACTTTATAGAACTCGCAACGAAAGTGATGCTTGATATTCCGGTGGAGAAACCGGAAAAATCGGCGTTCGAACTCGATTATGTGGGTATAAAAGCACCTCAGTTCTCTTTTACCCGGCTACAGAAAGCTGACCCCGTATTGGGAGTAGATATGGCTTCCACGGGAGAAGTAGGAGCTATCGGAACCCATTTTGATGATGCGTTACTTACTTCTATGCTGGCAGTAGGCTACCGTATTCCGCAGAAAAATATCATGGTTTCTTCAGGAGGATCCCGCTCGAAAGTCGACTTGCTGGATGCCTGCCGTCTTTTGCAACAACACGGTTACAACCTGTATGCTACCGGTGGGACGCAGAAATTCCTGGAGGAGAACGGTGTCAAAAGTCATTATGTGGCCTGGCCCGATGAGAAAGGAGCGGAACTGAAGGTGGATGAGATGATTGCCGAAAGGAAATTCGATCTGATCATCAATATTCCTAAAAACCTTACCGAGAGGGAGTTGACAAACGGATATAAGATCCGTCGCGGAGCCATAGATTACAATATCCCGCTTATTACTAATGCCCGCCTGGCAAGTGCCTTTATCAAAGCCTTCTGTAGAATATCGCAGGATAAAATAGAAATCAAACATTGGGGAGAGTATAATTAATTGACAATTGACAATTGATAATTGACAATGAATGTGTAAATTCGCTTTTAGTAAACTCAAATGAACCACTCATTACATCAATCTCCATCAATCTCCATCAATCTAATTCAATCTGATTCAATCTGGTTCAATCTGATTCAATCTGGTTCAATCTGGTTCAATCTGATTCAATCTGGTTCAATCTGGTTCAATCTGATTCAATCTGATTCAATCAAAAAAATCATATAATTCAATTCATGGACAAATCAATTAAAAAAGTTATTTTATTGGGTTCCGGCGCCCTGAAGATCGGACAAGCGGGAGAATTTGATTATTCCGGTTCGCAGGCTTTGAAAGCAATGCGTGAAGAGGGAATAGAAACAGTGTTGATCAATCCGAATATTGCTACCATCCAGACGTCGGAAGGTGTGGCTGACAGGGTTTACTTCCTGCCAATTACTCCCTATTTCGTAGAGAAGGTAATCCGGAAAGAGCAACCGGATGGTATCCTCCTGGCTTTTGGCGGGCAGACGGCGCTGAACTGTGGCGCCGAGCTATACCAAAGCGGAATACTCGATAAATATGGCGTACGTGTATTGGGAACGTCGGTAGAGGCGATCATGATCACGGAGGACAGGGATTTGTTTGTGAAGAAATTGAATGAGATCGATGCCAAAACACCTGCATCGCGGGCAGTGGAAAGTCTGGAAGACGCGCTGGCGACAGCCCGGGAGATGGGATTTCCTATTATGGTGCGTTCGGCATATGCATTAGGCGGACAAGGTTCGGGTATCTGCACGAATCAGGAGGAGTTTGTAGAGCTGTGCAAGAGTGCCCTCTCTTTCTCTAACCAGATACTGGTAGAGGAAAGCCTGAAAGGGTGGAAAGAGATTGAGTTTGAAGTGATCCGCGACAAGAACGACCACTGCTTCACGGTCGTACCGATGGAAAACTTCGACCCGCTGGGTATCCATACCGGTGAAAGCATTGTAGTGGCGCCCATCATCACACTCAGCAAAGAGCAGATTGCCATGCTCGAAGATATCGCACAGCGTGTGGTACGCCATATCGGCATCGTGGGAGAATGCAATATCCAGTATGCTTTCAATGCGGAGACCAACGATTACCGTATTATCGAGATCAATGCCCGTCTGAGCCGCTCATCTGCCCTCGCTTCCAAAGCATCGGGATATCCCCTGGCTTTTGTGGCGGCAAAACTGGCGTTGGGGTATACGCTCGACCAGATAGGGGAGATGGGAACGCCCAACTCCGCCTATGTAGCTCCAAAGGTAGACTATATGATCGTGAAGATCCCTCGTTGGGACCTCAATAAATTCTACGGCGTCAGCCACGAGATCGGCTCCTCCATGAAATCGGTCGGTGAGATCATGTCCATCGGACAATCGTTCGAAGAGATCATCCAAAAGGGATTACGTATGATCGGGCAGGGGATGCACGGCTTTGTTGGAAATCGGGAAATGACTTTCGACAATGTGGAAGAGGCACTTTCAAAACCGACCGATATGCGTATTTTCGCTATTGCCGATGCTTTTGAAAAAGGATATTCGGTCGAACAGATTGAAGAATTGACTAAAATCGATCTATGGTTCCTGGAGAGACTGGAAAATATTTATAATTATTCAAAAGTCCTTGAGACCTATAATAAGATTGAAGATTTGCCGGAAGATGTACTCAAAAAAGCAAAACGCCTTGGTTTCTCCGATTTCCAGATCGCAAGGTTTGTAGAAGATCCGCAGGGTACGTTAGAAGAAGATCTGATCAGGGTACGCAACCACAGGAAAGCGCTGCAGGTAATGCCGTTAGTTCGTCGTATCAATACGGTTGCCTCCGAAAATCCTGATAAGACCAATTATTTATATTTTACGTATGATTCAGATAAAGCTTTTACACCCGGTAAAAGTGAAAAAGAGTCCGTCATTGTGCTGGGGTCCGGTGCTTACCGCATCGGCTCGTCGGTGGAGTTCGACTGGTGCTCGGTCAACGCCGTGCAGACTGCCCGCGAACTGGGCTATGAATCGGTAATGATCAACTATAATCCCGAGACGGTATCGACCGATTACGATATGTGTGACCGGCTCTATTTCGATGAATTGTCGTTCGAGCGTGTACTTGACGTGATCGATATAGAAAATCCAAAAGGGGTGATCGTTTCGGTAGGGGGACAGATCCCCAACAACCTCGCCATGAAGTTGTACCGGCAGAATGTATCCATCCTGGGTACCTCTCCTTTGTCGATCGACCGGGCTGAGAACCGCCATAAGTTCTCTGCCATGCTCGACGAGTTGGGAATCGACCAACCCCGCTGGAAAGAGATGACCAGCTTTGAAGAGATCGATGCTTTTATCGACGAAGTGGGCTTCCCCGTATTGATCCGTCCTTCTTATGTGCTTTCGGGGGCTGCCATGAACGTTTGTTACGATAAGGAACAGATGCATGCTTTCCTGAAAATGGCGGCCAATGTATCGAAAGAGTATCCCGTAGTAGTCTCTTCCTTCCTACAGAATGCCAAGGAGATTGAATTCGATGCGGTAGCCCGTGAGGGTGAAGTGATGGAATATGCCATTTCGGAACATGTAGAGTTTGCCGGTGTCCATTCGGGCGATGCCACTCTGGTATTCCCCGCGCAGAAGATCTATTTCGAGACCATGCGCCGAGTGAAGAAAATATCCAAGCGAATCGCGAAGGAATTGAATATCAGCGGGCCGTTCAACATCCAGTATCTTGCCAAGAATAACGAGATCAAGGTGATTGAGTGTAACCTGCGGGCATCCCGCTCTTTCCCCTTTGTCTCCAAAGTGTTGAAACACAATTTTATTGATACCGCTACCCGCATCATGCTGGGTGCGCCTTTCAGCAAACCCGACAGCTCGGTGTTCGACCTGGAATATATCGGAGTAAAAGCGTCGCAGTTCTCTTTCTCCCGTTTGCAGAATACTGATCCGGTCCTGGGAGTGGATATGTCCTCCACCGGTGAGGTGGGATGTATCGGGGAAGATTTCTCGGATGCGATCCTCAAGTCGATGCTCTCGGTAGGATACAAAATACCCAAAAAAGGTATCCTGATCTCTTCGGGAGAGATGAAGTCGAAAGTCGACCTGCTGGAAGCATGCAAGCTGCTGGGTGAGAAAGGCTATGATCTCTATGCCAGCCACGGTACGCAAAAATTTCTGGAAGAAAACGGAATTAAAGCGACCGATGTGAACTGGCCGGACGAGAATGGGGAAAACAATATCAGGCAGATGATCGTTGACAAGCGGTTCGACCTGATCATCAATATTCCCAAAAACGTCACGAAACGGGAGCTTACCAACGGATATATCATTCGTCGTGGTGCGGTCGATTTTAATATCCCGCTCATCACCAATGCCCGACTTGCCAGCGCTTTTATCACGGCCTTCTGCAATTTGGATCAGGAAGATCTCGAGATCAAGAGTTGGAACGAGTATTAAAGAACCGTAAAAAGACAGACACGAGAACCGGGATTATAATGCCTTGGTTCACGTGTCTTTTATCTAAAAGCTATGACTCCAAAAATCTTGAATCTTGAATTTGGAATCTTGAATTCTAAATCTAAACATATTTGAATCGCCGGATACTTCGTTTGGGCGTTTTTTCAAATTCTTCCTCCTGAAGACGGAAAGAGGTAATCTTGCTGTATGAAGGCAATTGATTGTTCACCTCTGTAATCACCTGTTGGAACAGGGTGTTCATATCCTGGTCTGTCAATCCATTTTCCTTCAAGGCATCTTTGTCGGGCACGATCAGGGCGGTGATCTTTTGATCTTCACTGATAGCCAGTGATTCGCCTACAAACGGAGAACTGTTGATCTTCTCTTCAATCTCTTCGGGATAGATATTCTGTCCGGAAGGACCCAGTATCATATTTTTATTTCGTCCTCTGATAAAGATGAAATCGTCATTGTCCATAGTTCCCAAATCTCCGGTTTTTAACCAGCCATCCTCTGTGAATACCTGTTTGGTGGCCTCTTCGTTTTTATAGTATCCCAGCATCAGGTTGCTGCCCCGGGTAAGGATTTCACCTACGATATTTTGCGGATCATCCGAATATATCTTCACCTCCATCCTGTCTACCACCCTTCCACAGGAACGCTCTTTGTATTTAGTCCAGTAGGCGTAGGAGATTAGCGGACCACATTCGGTCATCCCATATCCCACAGTGTAAGGGAATCTGATTTTTCTTAAGAACTTTTCCACGTCGGGATTGAGCGCTGCGCCGCCAATCACCACTTCTACCAGTTCTCCGCCGAAGAACCCGATCATCGAGCCCCGTACCTTACTATAAACAACACTGTTCAGCAGAGGTATTTTGATAAGGGTCTTTGTCGCTCCCTGCTGTAGTTTCGGGAGTACATTCCGGTTGACGATCTTTTCTATGATAAGAGGGACGGCCAGTACCAGTTTGGGTTTTACTTTGGAAAACATTTCAATTAATACTTGCGGCGAAGGAGTTTTTCCCAGGAAATGGATATGGCACCCCATCGAGATGGAGTTGAGTATCTCGAAAGCGAGGCCGTAAGCATGCGCCATCGGCAGCATACAGACAATATTGTCGCCCGAGTGGATGAACCAGAGGTTATCGTTGGCAAATTTGGTATTCGACCACAGGCTTCTGTAAGGTAACATCACCCCCTTGGGGCTACTGGTGGTACCGGAGGTATAATTGATCACAGCCAGTTCTTCCGGCTTGTCAGTGCGGAAAACAATATCGTTCACAAAAAAGCCTTTTTCATATTTTTTCACGAAATAGGCCGGAGCATCTGCGTCGAACTGCTTTAACCTGTCTGAAGTCGATTTCAGCAACAAAAAGTTTTCGAGGGAAAAAACGGTTTCCACTTTCGGTATGGTTTCCTCATCAATTTCGTTCCAAATGCTGTCGTCCACGAATAACATCTTTGAATCGGAATGATCCACGATAAACTGTACGCTGGCCTTGTCGAACTCGTGAAGGATACTTATCGCCACGGCACCATAAGAGAGTGTGGCAAAAAAGGAGATCGCCCATCTTGCAGAGTTTTTACCGCATATGGAGATTTTATCCCCACGCTGAATACCGGCAGCCTTAAAATAGTCATGTAACCGGTCAATCTCACAGGCAAAATCCTTGTAATAGAAAGTCTTACCCTGGAAGTCGGTCATGGCCGGCATTTCCCAGTGATTGCGAATACTTTGTTCAATCAAGCCCAGAAAGGTGTTTTGATTCATCTTTTCAATATTCAATAAATTAACATTCAGAGTTTTTATATTTTTAGAAACAATCGGTTAAACGATTTGTTTGTTTATATCTGTTACAAATGTCGGAATTTTTTCTTTCTTAGAAATAAAATATCTAATTTTACTCAATTACTGTAATAAAATTTCATTTTCAAAAATATTTGTTTTACTTTTACAGATGCATTTTACACCTGAATTATGGAATGAGGTGAAAATTTTTAGTCAGATAAGAGATGCAATCAATACATTATAGCAAATTACAACGATACGCGCTGTTTATTTTACGTGTTCTGATAGGATGGTATTTTTTATATGAGGGTTTGGCAAAGGTATTTACCCCGAACTGGTCGGCATTTGGCTACCTGATGGATTCAAAAGGTATGTTTGCGTCGTTTTTCGTGCGGCTTGCAGAAAATCCGGCATCGCTTGAAGTCGTCAATTTTATCAATATCTGGGGATTGACAATCGTTGGCTTGATGTTGGTTTTAGGGCTTTTTACGAATATCGGCTATATAGGAGCCATGATCTTTTTGCTGCTCTACTACCTCTCACACCCTCCTTTATTATTTGCAGAATATATTCTGCCCGCAGAAGGATCTTATCTATGGGTTGATAAGAATCTGATTTTATTGGTGACAGTAGCAGTATTGATGTTGTTTCCGGCCTCCAGGGCTATTAGTTTTGACAGCTTACTATTTCGTAAAAGTAGGTAGATTATTATTTTTATGAAGGAAGAAGAAAAAGAGATTAACAATCAAAAAGAAGATAAGACTCCATCAGAAAAAGAGGTTTCTCAGGGTCGCCGTGATGCGCTTAAGGCTATAGTTTCCGTACCGGTATTGGGGGCTATGGCTTATGGGGTTTACAGGAAGAAAAAAGCAGAAAGTACCCACCGTAACGCAGCGGAGATGTCCCGTTTCCGTACGGATGTGGTACCTTACTCGCCACCCTCTCCCGATGCGGAAACAATCCGGATAGGTATCATCGGTTTCGGTATCAGGGGAACACAATTGGTACAGGGGTTGGGTTTTGCCACTCCCGAATATGTGGAAGGTCTGATCCAGCAATCGAAAATAAACCCGGAGAATACCCGTTACCAGGATTTTATGGAGCAGGATGATCTGCGGGTAGTGATTACTGCGGTGTGCGATATTTTTGATACTTACGGTGAAGAGGCTGTACTTGCCGGAGCCAATATCCACAGAGAGGGAGTGGGAGGGACATTAGGCCCTAAACCCAGGCGATATCGCCATTATAAGGAATTATTGGCTGCGCCCGATGTGGATGCCGTGGTAATCGCATCGCCTGATCATTGGCACGGTACCATGGCTATGGATGCTATCAGGGCCGGTAAACATGTCTATGTGGAGAAGCCGATGACATGGACGGTTCCCGAAACTTATGAGCTTCGCTCTTTGGCGAGAAGCAACCCTCAACTGGTATTTCAGTTGGGACATCAAAACAGACAGATAGAAGCTTACGAGAGGGCACGGCAGATCATCGAAAGAGGGCTGTTGGGGAAAATCTCTCTGGTAGAGACCGGTACCAACCGCAATGACCCCAATGGCGCATGGGTTTATCCAATCCATAAGGATGCCAATCAAAAAACCATTGACTGGCAGCAGTTTGAAGGAAATCCGGACAGGATTAAAGAATATATGGACTATATGACTTCGGCAGGATTGTTGAAGTATGTGGGGCCTGAATCCCGTGAGAAGTTCAGCCTGGAAAGATTTTTCCGCTGGCGCTGCTGGTGGGATTACAGTACCGGCCTGAGCGGCGATCTGCTGACACACGAGTATGATGCGATGAACCAGATCCTTCATCTGGGTATTCCCTCATCGGCCACCTCTTCGGGAGGAGTCTATTTCTTTAAGGACGGCCGTACCGTACCCGATGTATTACAAACGGTATTTGAGTTCAGAGATAAGGAACTCACCATGTTGTATTCAGCTACGTTGGCCAACCAGTTCAGTCGTAGCCGGAAAATCATGGGGCACGATGCAACCATGGAAGTGGGCAACACGCTCAAGGTGACTGTGGACCCTCAGTCAGAACAGTATCGTAGTCAGATCGACCAGGGTATTGTGAAATTAGACGAACCGTTTTATACCTATCTTCCGGGGCAGAGTGTAGATGCTGTGTCGACCGCCACCGAGAGATATTTTGCCGAACGGGGCCTTCTCTATTCATTCATCAGTGGAAAGCGTTACAACACTACTTTCCTGCATCTGAAAGAATGGCTCGATTGCATCAGGAACGGTAAACAACCCTCTTGCGGTATCGATCAGGGATTCGAGGAAGCTATTACCGCCCATATGGGAACACGGGCGTACCTTGAAGGAAGGACAATGTATTGGGATAAGGATAAAGAAGAGATAACCAGAGAATAAATATCAAAGACGTTAAAATTTAATCCAAAAAAAGTACTTATGTCATCAAAAATTTCAAGAAGAAAATTCTTAGAAACCGGCGCAATTGCAGCAGCCGGTCTCACAGTTGTACCTTCTTCGGTACTGGGAAAGAGTATGGGGTACAAGGCTCCGAGTGATAAACTCAACATTGTAGGTGTTGGTGTTGGAGGGATGGGTAATGCTAACCTGAACCAGCTCCAGAGTGAGAATATCATCGGGCTTTGCGATGTAGACTGGAGATACAGCAAGCGTGTATTCGACAAATATCCCAATGCGAAGAAATATTACGACTACAGGAAGATGTATGATGAGTTGGGTAAATCCATCGACGGTGTAGTGGTGGCTACTGCCGACCATACACACGCGATTATTGCCGCAGACGCTATGACGATGGGCAAACATGTGTATGTACAGAAACCGCTTACTCATAGCGTGTACGAATCGCGTCTGTTGACAAAACTTGCCGCCAAACATAAAGTGGCTACCAGTATGGGTAACCAGGGTTCTTCCGGCCCCGGTGTTCGGCAGGTGATCGACTGGATCAGAGACGGGCAGATCGGTGAAGTAACGAAAGTAGAAGCATTTACCGACAGACCTATCTGGCCGCAAGGATTAATGACTCCTAAGCAAGCGCATAAAGTTCCTTCTACCTTGAACTGGGATCTCTTCATCGGCCCGGCTAAAAAACGTCCGTTCAATGAAATTTATCATCCATGGAACTGGCGCGGATGGTGGGACTTCGGAACCGGCGCTCTGGGTGATATGGCTTGTCATATCCTTCACCCGGTATTTAAAGGATTGAACCTGGGATATCCCACAAAAGTACAGGGATCATCCACCATGTTGCTTACCGACTGTGCTCCTAATGCACAGATGGTGAAATATGTGTTCCCGCAACGCGACAACCTGCCCAAAGTGGGTATGCCCGAAGTTGAGGTGACCTGGTACGACGGAGGTTTGACTCCTATGCGTCCTGAAGGTGTTCCCGCCGGTAAGAACCTAAATGATCAGGGTGGTGGTGTGATATTCTACGGTACCAAAGATATCCTTATCTGCGGATGCTATGGTGTAAATCCATGGTTAGTTTCCGGACGTACTCCCAATTCTCCGAAAACACAACGTGAAGTAACCCTTTCTCACGAAATGGACTGGGTGCGTGCATGTAAGGAATCTCCCGAAAACCGCGTTGAAACAGCTTCACCTTTCTCTGAAGCAGGACCTTTCAACGAAATGGTGGTGATGGGTGTGCTCGCAGTAAGACTGCAGGCTTTGAATCAGGAATTGCACTGGGATGGTGAAAATATGAAATTCACGAACATTCCGTCCGACGCGACTATCAGAACTATTATTGAAGACGGTTTCAAAATCACCGACGGTCACCCCACATTCGACAAGACATGGACTGACCCGGTGAATGCCACTGCGTATGCGGAAGAGATGATCAAGCATACTTATCAGAATGGCTGGAAATTACCGGATATGCCTTAATCAGGCAGTAGTGAACAGTATTGAAGGGAATAGCGACGGCTTTGTCTGTCGTTATTCCCCCATTTCAACAGAAGTTAATTATCAGTTTAATTAAAAGAAAAATAGTTATGAAACGAATTAAAAAATCAATTTACGGATTAAGTTGTTGTATGCTTGCAAGTGTATTGATGGCTTGCGGCCCCGGTGGAAAAAAGACCGATGCTGCCGCAGATAATGGAGCCGATTCTACTATGGAAAGTGCCGTTCCTGAATATACAGTATTGGATAAACCCCAGGTAGATTTATCTCAGTTCCAGACAGATAAAGACGGATATATCGTTATCTTCAACGGTAAAGACTTCACAGGATGGAGAGGTTACGGAAAAGATGACGTTCCCGGGAAATGGACTATCGAAGATGGTGCGATCAAGTTTAACGGTTCCGGTGGTGGTGAAGCACAGGACTCAGACGGTGGCGATATCATCTTTGCTCATAAGTTCAAAAATTTTGAACTGGATTTCGAGTGGAAAGTAGCCAAAGGTAGCAACTCAGGTGTATTCTATCTTGCACAGGAAGTGCAGACTAAAGATCCTAACACCGGAGAAATGAGGATGGAACCCATTTATATCTCTGCTCCCGAAGCTCAGATACTTGACAATGAAAATCATCCTGATGCAAAATTGGGTAAGGATAACAACCGCCAGTCACTGTCGTTGTACGACATGATTCCGGCTGTTCCCCAGAATTCAAAACCGTTTGGAGAATGGAATACCGGTGGGATAATGGTTTATAAAGGAACCGTTGTACATAAGCAGAATGGTGAAAACGTGGTTGAATACCATTTGTGGACACAACAGTGGACAGACATGTTGCAGGCAAGTAAATTCAGCCAGGATAAATGGCCTTTGGCATTCGAATTGCTGAACAACTGTGGTGGTGAAAACCGCGAAGGTTACATCGGTCTGCAGGATCATGGCGACGATGTCTGGTTCAGAAACATCAGGGTCAAAATATTAGATTAATTTTATCAAACAACCGGAAAGAATATTTCTACTGAAAGGTGGAAATATTCTTTTTCTTTAAACAAGCAATACAATGAAAAAAGGTTCATTTTTATTAATGGCTGTGCTTCTGAGCGGTCTGTTTATGTTACCGGCCTGCACCCAGAAAAAAGAAATTTATCTTCAGCTTTATTCAGTACGCGACGATATCAAAGCCGACTATAAAGGTACTGTCGCTAAAGTCGCTGAAATGGGATATACCGGAGTAGAAGCAGCCGGTTATGGCGATGGACAGTTTTATGGCTTGTCACCAGCCGATTTCAAAAAATCTATTGAAGAGGTGGGTATGGAAGTACTCTCTTCCCATACGGCAAGACCATTGGCTGACAGTGTAGCCGCAACCAACTGGGATGAGGTTTGGGCCTGGTGGGATACCGCTATTCAGGCGCATAAAGAGGCAGGTATGAAATATATTGTTACCCCCTGGATGCCTACACCTGCCACGTTGGCCGATCTGCAGGCCTATTGTGATTATTATAACCAAATCGGTGAGAAGTGCAATGCGGCCGGTATCCGCTTCGGCTACCACAACCACGATTTCGAATTCAAGGAGATAGAAGGCCAGTTGATGTATGATTATATGCTCAACAATACCGATCCCTCCAAGGTATTCTTCCAGATGGATGTCTATTGGGTAGTGAAAGGCGGTAAAGATCCGGTGGATTATTTCAACAATTATCCCGGCCGTTTCGAACTACTTCATATCAAGGACGAACTCGAATTGGGCAGAAGCGGTGAGGTCGATTTCGAGAGCATTTATAACAATGCTGAAACTGCCGGAGCCAAATACATGATCGTGGAGGTAGAAAGATATACCGAAGGATTAACTCCTTTTGAAAGTGTAAAGGAAAGTTATGACTTTTTGAATGATGCTCCTTATGTAAAAGCACGCTATTCAAAATAACCCCTTCCGTTCATACGGACCATAGAGAAAACCCGGGCAGATATCTGTTCCGGGTTTTTTGTCTCTTGTTGTGCCTCCTCTGTCACCTCTCATTGTACAACGGAAATATCGGCGCGATGAAGTGGAAGTCGGATAACGATACCATCGAGCGGGGCTACAAGTTCACGTATGATAGCCTGAACCGGTTGACGGGGGCAACGTACGGCGAGGGGGTAAGCCTGGCTTCCAACCTGAACCGCTTTAACGAGGTTGTGACCTATAACGATAAGATGGGGAATATTAAGACACTGATACGTCGTGGCAAATTGAACAGCGAATACGGGGATATGGACAACCTGACGTATACCTATACGGGCAACAAACTCACGAAGGTCCTGGATGCGGTCACAACGCCGATTACCTATCAGGGTGCCTTCCATTTTGTGGACAGGGCAAACGTTGACAACGAGTACACGTATAACAAGAATGGCAACCTGACGAAAGATTTGAACAAAAACATCACTTCAATCACATATAATGCATTAAATTTGCCTAATGTAATCACTTACTCGAACAATAATACCGTTACCTATACATACGACGGTTTGGGCAGTAAGTTAAGCGTAGCTTATTACAACAAGTCGGAGAGTATCACCACGAAGATTGAGTATGTGGGAAACAAGGTTTATATGAACGGCACGTTGAGCATGCTCCTGACGGAGGAGGGTTATGCGACGGTATCGGGAACCCCGGTGTACTATTACTACCTGAAGGACCACCAGGGCAATAACCAGGTAGTGATCAACCAGGCAGGTACGGTACAGGAGGTTAACCATTACTATCCTTTCGGAGGGTTATTTGGTGAAGGCACGCAACCCTCCATCCAGCGTTACAAGTACAACGGCAAGGAGCTGGACCGTGAGATGGAACTGGACATGTACGGTTATGGTGCACGGCATTACGATGCCGCACTGGACAGGTGGTTTACAATTGATCCGATGGCTGAAGAATATTATGGTTGGAGTTTGTATTCTTATATAGGTAATAATCCTATTACCTATATAGATCCAAACGGTATGTTCAGGACAAAATTTGGAGGGTGGTTGTATAAATTATTTAATGGTGGAGAAGAAATTTTGAGAGATAAAGGAGGGGAATACTTTGTCAGTCAAAAGGTTGATTATGAAGGTGATGATCCAGGAATAACGGTAAAGAGATCTTTTGATTGGAAGGGGCGAACAGAAGGAAAAGATTTAGGATTTGAGTCTGAAAAAATGCGTATATAGCTCAAATGAGGTTCAAGGAAATGATTCTCCGGAATGGTTGAGAATATTACGAAACTGACAGCAGAAGCGAGGCAATAGCCAGTTTGCTGAAACCCGTATCAATGGTAATTTTGCTAAATCCTATTGCAAGAACAGCCAATAATGCTATTAACGCCTCTAAGGGGAGTTAGATGCCAGATTTTTTTGGAGGATTTTAATTATGAGTAAAAGAATATACAATCTACGAATTTCATGCTCAAATGATATACAAAAAGAAAAGATCTCATGTATTCTCGGTGTAAAGGCCAATAGACAAATGAATGGAACTTGGTGTTTTGAAGTAGAGGAAGAAGAAATTGATGGATACTTTGACTTCATTAAATATTTTATAGATATACTTGAGGAGAAATATGAGCAGTTGAAATCTATCGAAATATCAAAAGAGGATATTAGTCTGTGGTTTTTGTACGGGTATGAAAATGAATGTAATATGGAATTTTTACCTTCTGACCTGAAAAGACTAGGAGACAATGGAATTAGCCTTTGTATTTCCTGTTGGGTTTATAATGGATCTGCTATTTTTTAAAATTTCTTATATGACCGTTGAGAGAACTGAGTTTACAAGAACTAAAGACGGTTGGGCAGTACGACAACGAGAACGGAAACTTTAAATATGGCGATCAATATTGTAATTGGCATGAGTCGGCGCCTTTAGATAAAGTAAACATTACAGGCTTTAAGACTTCCGAAAAGGGGCCGATTAACACTGGTATAAGGAGTGCAATATTATAATACTCCTCCATTCAAATGATGGATTTAAAGGTTATCGAATTGATTTTGATAAACAAAAAGGTGCTATATTAATTGGGATAAGCGAAGATCAATTTAGACGCACAATTGATAATGAAATAATGAAAAACGAGGCAATTATAAAAAATTTCTTTAAGAACAACTTATGGAGGTGAGAAGATTGAGCCTGAACTATTAAAAAAACCACCTAATGACAAATGAAAATACTATTAATAGTTTCTTTAATAATTATTTTGCTTCTTTATAACTGTCAGCGACCAGTTGAGAAGACAAAATGTAATCATGATAAATTCATTCATGAATATGCTGAAGAAAACTTTGATTCTGATACATTCATTGTAAACTTTGATTATATTTTCTTTGCAAATATAGGATCTGACTCCATTATGATTACGGATAATGTGTCTCTTTATGAAATATACAAATCTCAATATATTGATAAATTTTCTGATTTTAAGATTTTCTTATGTTCTCTTTATGACGATAAAACTATATTGAAAAAAGAAGATATAGATAACAATATCGAGAAGGTTAATAAAATAATCTTTCGAAAAGAAACTCTTATTATAGATTCATTGTCGCATGAGAATGTTGATAAAATAAGAGATTATTATTTTACTAATGATGATTTTTTTAGGACAAATATAGAACAATAGTCCGTTAAAAATTTACTATATGAGTCATGCAGCAATGGCTGCAAACTCCACGAGTTCTTTAACAAGTTTATCATTTAATCTTCTGTTCGGTTTAATGCCGGACACGCAAATAAATCGCTCAAGCAGGTAGGCATTGTGTATCATTGTTTTACATGATGCCATCGAAAAGGGGATGCCTTTCTCCTTTGCCAGCACCTTTGCCAGGTTTATTGAGGTAAGAGACGCATTAAAGTTGAACGATAGCTTTGCTACGTCCCTTGCCTGCGATTGCATCA
>NZ_KB905705.1 GCF_000380985.1 Proteiniphilum acetatigenes DSM 18083
CTTGCATTCGTAGGCTTGTTTGTTTTGAAGCCAGTAATGTTCTTTACAATTACAATGACGACAAGTTATACCCATTTGGTCTCTTAGTTCTTTGAATTTTTTCCGACAGGACTCCTCATCGGGGTAATTTATGGCAAAATCCAGGATATTCATAGCTCGAATTATTTTATTGTTATTGATGTAAATATAATGAATATCAATGAATTGTGCAAACATTTTTTGAAACTTATTTATAACTTTTTCCCGCTAAATTCTTTAGGAAGAACTGCGGATAATCATTTTTTCTTTTTATAAATGAAAAAAAAATTCCATTTAATACAAATCAATTTCATTATATAAATGATAATAAAATCATTTGGAGTAATACAGCTTATGATAAGGTTTCGGAATTATCAAATTTCAAAATTATTCTTACAGATAGCAATTTTATTGTAAATGCAAAGTACTTCAAGAAAGATTTATATAATGGACATTCTTTTGACCCTTATAAAAGAAAGTTCTATAATTATGACAATCAGACCTATTTCTATTTTCCTTTTGTCCCAATTTTATACACATTTAATGAGAATTCAATAAACGAAAAATATCAATTTATTATAGAAGGTTTTGATTTTCCTTCTGTTAGTTTTTTAAAAAGAATTAGCAAGAATAATCGAAATTATATTCCCCAATTACTTGAGTCTCCTTATATTTTCACGTTTGATATTTTTGAGAATAAGACCCATATATTGATTCCATTTTTTACGCAAAATAGTTTTTACTATGCGGTATATAACAAGAATAGTAACGAGTCAAATATTTATACCTCAAAAGAATTTGAGAAAATAATCAATATACCTTTCTTGTCCCCACCTATATCAGTAATAGATGATAATTTCGTTTCAGTAATTTATAATATCGATGAAATGAAAAAAACTTTAGAAATAAATAATAAAAAAAGAGGTTTGGCTGAATTGAAAAGAATCATAGAAAATTCTAGTGTAGATGATAATCCTATATTGATTTATTATACATTTGAACAAAGAGATTGATGTTACCAATGGTGAAGATGACATTTTTCGCTTTTCAAGAAGTTTTCTAACTTCCAATTCTTCCAGATTCATATCCGCAGACGCCGGGTACCCCCACCCGAATACCTAAATATTCACCAGCTCGAAGTATTCCAGCCCATGACGCGTCTGCGCTCTTTGCAAAAAATCAGGCAATTGTCCGCACTTTATTTTCCGACCTCTCACACCACCCCGTCCGGTACCAAGGCGGTTCCTTACTTACGATACAACTTTGTAGTAACAGTCCATCAGTAAAGGATAATCTGCCTTTTTCAGATTCCCATCACTCAATGCTCTGGAGAGTATCCAGCTTTTGGATATGCGCCAATAGCCCTTGCGGGTATTTGCCCATTGCCATGCCTGATACCTGTCTATTCCACATTTCATATCGTGGAGCTTGCTTTTCATATCCGCCAGCTTGAAGTATTCAAGCCAGCCCATGATAAAGTGGCGCAGCGATTCTTTGCGCTGTGCATACCCCATCCCGTTGCTCCGTCCCGTCAACTTTTTCAGTCTGGCTTTAAACTTGTCGAGACTTTTGGGGTGGACAGACAAACGGCATTCGCCACTGTGGACATAGAAACTATATCCCAGGAACTTCATTCCCCTTATATAGCCGGCTTTCGTCTTCTCACGGTTGACCCGCAGATGGAGCACATCCCCTATGAAGCGGATGATGCTCTCCCGTGTCCTTTCAGTCGCACGTTTGCTCCCGCAGAAGATCATGCAATCATCAGCATAGCGCACGAACGGGTGCCCACGACTTTCCAGTTCCTTGTCCAGACCGTCGAGCATGATGTTGCCCAACAGCGGGCTTAACGGACCTCCCTGCGGCACGCCCGCATGGCTCTCCTCGAAACGCTCTCCTATACGTATGCCTGCAACAAGATACTTGTGGATAAGGGAAATGACCCTTCCGTCCCGTATCTTGTGCGACAGCACCTCTATCAGGCGACTGTGGCTGACCGTGTCGAAGAATTTCTCCAGATCCAGGTCGACGGCATATTTGTAGCCCGTGTTGATGTGGGATTGCGCTTCACGCAGGGCATCATGACAACTGCGTCCGGGGCGGAAGCCGTGGTTGCTTTCGCTGAACTCCGCCTCGTAGAGAGGGGAAAGGATTTGGGATGTGGACTTGCACCACCAAGTTTGTAATCATGCACAGCGCACAATGAAAAGAGCCCGGTGCAATACCGAGCTCTAACACAGAAAACTTAATTTGTAATCTGTCCAATTTGTTGGTTATTATTTAATTTTCCAAATTGAGTTGATCTTCTATAACTTTCAGTTCTGCAGACTTATCGACTCCCAATACACTTAAATTATAATATACATTTCTAAGCAACATAAGCACTCCATTCACTTCTTGCTGAGAAGCATTTCTTGCTTTTGTAACTTGGTCTAATTTTTCCAATAAAGGAAGTGATTGCTGATATAACTCCACTGTTTTTTTATCGTTTTCTACCTGCTGTTGTCTGCTGGACAAAGTAGCGGTTTCTTCTTTTATTTCCTGTGCCTGAATAATATAATTCCTTGCAAGGTTTTCCAGCGCTCTCTCGCAATTGGGATCTTGTGCCAGGGCTTTCTTATACTCGGCTTCAGCAGCTGCATAGTCTCCCTTTTCAGCAAGGAGGGCTCCCTTCACACTGTTCAGGTCGCACGAGTTGGATGGATCGTTAACAATAGCCTGATCGAGATATCCCATTGCTTTATCACCTTCCCCATTTCGAATAAGCACATTGATCAAGGTGGGCAAAAAATACTTACTTTTGGGAAATTTTTCTGCACCGAGATAAAGTGTTTCTACAAATTTGACAGAGTCACCTAATTTTTCGTATTCGCTTGCCATCAACTCGTAAATATCACTTTCCGGATATACGCTATTCTCAATGAACGGTTCTTTAGCAACGCGTTCCAGCATAGCCAAAGCTCTTTCGTGCTGCTCGGCAGAGATGGCGGAAATGATGGCGTAATACTTGATAGTCTGATAGGTACTGTCCAATACGAATGCATCTTTCTGACCTTCAAACATGGGCAGTGCAGGTATATTCCAGTAAACCTCGAAGAAATCTGCCGCTTTCTTATAGTCTTTCTGTTCGTTGTAATAGACTCCTCCGTTGATATAAAACGGATGATTGGCACGCAGGATGTTACTGATATCTTTACGTACCCGGTTTCTTACTCTACCTTTGTCATCAGGGAGTTCAGCCAATGAATCGGCCTTCAGATAAGGTTGATAAGACTCCATGAGCCCATCGTACATCACCTTGTCGTTGGCATCCTGGTTCAACATCGTTTTGGTTCTCTCATTGTCGAAAGCTTTATTGCCAATATCCCCCATCACTTTCCATGTTTCGGGATCAGTGGCAGTCTCCGGATTCGTGGAGGCCTGCTGGATCAATGTGCGTGCTTCTTTCAGATCGTCTCGTCCTAATGCCCTTTTAGCATCTCTAAGAGCCGATTTCTGCGCGAGAATACTTCCCGTGGAGAAAATGGCAATCATAGTTAAGAATAGAATTCTTTTCATTTTGTCATATTTTTTGTGATTAAACTATTTATACGATATGGACCCTTTCGGTTTCGTAATTATCTTCATCTGATAACTGTTTCTTGCTATGTATTGACTAAAATATATCAAAAAGTTTAATTAAATAATGAATTTTATTGGTCTATACATGTGCACCGATTACAACAATCCATCGATATCTGTGCTTGTTTCTTCGGTCTCCTCAGAGAGATTTTCCATATCTTCTATCTCTTCTTCCTTGGAATTTACTTTACAAACGGAGGCGATCTGATCGTTCCTCTTTTCCAAATTGATGAGACGAACGCCTTGTGTGGCACGCCCCATAATACGAAGGTCGGAAATTTTCACACGTATTGTAACGCCAGATTTGTTAATTATCATTAAATCATTATCATCGGTTACACTTTTGATGGCGACCAACTTACCGGTTTTCTCTGTCACATTGAGTGTTTTCACACCTTTTCCGCCTCTGCGGGTAATCCGGTATACCGGTTCGCCGTCCTCGTCGTTCAGTTTTGTCCTTTTACCGAATCCCTGTTCCGATACCACCAGGATAGTATCTTCCGAATCGGGCTTCATACAGATCATTCCTATTACGCAATCCTGACCGTCGTCATCCAATGTCATACCTCTTACTCCGGTAGCAGTGCGTCCCATCGGACGGACATCCTTTTCGGGAAATCGTATGGCACGTCCGTTGCGGTTTGCCATGATTACATGCTGGTTACCGTCGGTTAAGCGTACAGATATTACCCTGTCGTCTTCACGGATAGTAATCGCATTTACCCCATTTTGTCTTGGCCTTGAATAGGCTTCGAGCGGCGTTTTCTTTACCACCCCCTGCTGGGTACAGAAGAGCAGGTTGTGAGAATTGATATACTCCTTATCCTGCAATGTCTCCACCCGGACAAATGCATTGACTGCATCATCCGAATCGATATTCAGCAGGTTCTGGATAGCCCTTCCTTTCGAATTTTTGGTTCCTTCCGGGATTTCATATACACGTAGCCAGTAGCATTTTCCTTTCTGGGTGAAGAAAAGCATATAATTGTGTGTGGTAGCAGGATAGATATATTCCACGAAGTCCTCTTCGCGGGTATCGGTTCCCCTGACTCCTACTCCACCTCTGTTCTGTGTATGGAAATCGGCCAGAGGAGTACGTTTGATATACCCCATATGAGAGATGGTGATAACCATATCTTCATTGGCATAGAAATCCTCGGGATTCATTTCTTCCGAAGCAAAGATGATTTCCGAACGGCGCTCATCGCCATATTTCTCACGGATCTCTGTCAACTCATCCTTGATCACTTTCATACGAAGTTCTTCATTGACCAGAATTTCATTGAGATAAGCGATCAACTTCTGTATCTCTTCGTATTCGGCGCGCAACTTATCCTGTTCCAGGCCGGTCAGTTGCCTTAATCGCATCTCGACGATGGCACGCGACTGTATATCAGAAAGTTCAAACCGTTCCATCAGTCGCTGGATGGCTTCCTGCGGTGTGGAAGAACTGCGGATAATGGCGATCACTTCATCGATATTATCGGAAGCGATAATCAGTCCTTCCAGGATATGGGCACGCTCTTCGGCTTTACGTAACTCATATTTGGTCCGGCGGATCACCACATCAATACGGTGTTCTACGAACAGTTCGATCATCCGTTTTAGCGATAATAATTCCGGACGTCCTTTCACCAGCGCGATACTGTTCACGCTGAAAGATGATTGCAGCGCAGTAAGCTTATACAGTTTATTTAACACGACATTGGCGTTGCCATCGCGTTTAATATCCACCACGATACGCATACCGTCCCTGTCTGACTCGTCGTTGACATTCGAGATACCATCAATTCTCTTCTCCGAAACCAGATCGGCAATATGCTTGATAAGGTCGGCTTTATTGACCAGATAGGGAATTTCGGAGATAATGATCTTATCGTGAGTCTTACCCGTCTCAATCTCCGCTTTTCCACGCATTACAATACGTCCCCTACCCGTCTCGAACGCCTCTTCCACACCCTTATAACCATAGATATAACCTCCGGTGGGGAAGTCGGGCGCTTTGATATGTTGCATCAACCCCTGGGTATCTATCTCCCTGTCATCGATATAGGCGATAATACCGTTGATACATTCTGTGAGGTTATGTGGTGCGATATTGGTAGCCATCCCTACGGCAATCCCCGATGAACCGTTGATAAGCAGGTTGGGGATACGGGTAGGAAGTACCGACGGTTCCTCGAGGGTATCATCGAAGTTCAATTGAAAATCGACCGTCTCTTTATCGATATCCCTGAGCATTTCCTCCGCCAGTTTGTTCAACCGTGCTTCGGTATACCTCATGGCCGCCGGACTGTCGCCATCCACACTGCCCATGTTACCCTGCCCGTCTACCAGCGTATAACGCATACTCCAATGCTGCGCGAGACGCACCATGGCGTTGTACACTGAAGAGTCGCCGTGAGGATGGTATTTACCTAATACCTCACCGACGATTCTTGCGGATTTCTTGTGGGGTTTATCGGAGGTATTACCCAATTCCGACATACCGTAAAGGATACGGCGATGCACCGGCTTAAAGCCGTCACGCACGTCGGGCAGGGCCCGAGAAACAATAACTGACATCGAATAATCGATGTACGATGACTTCATTTCATCTTCGATATTAATCTTGATGATTCTGTCTTCCTGATCAATCATATTACAAAGTGATTTTTCTCTTCAACTAATATTTCTATGTAGTTTATTAACAGATTAGTAACTGTTTTAAAATTTTGAAAATTTGGACAGACTAAGGTACAACTTTTTTCCCGATTTAACAAAAAAAACAGGAAGTTTATTACTTCCTGTTTTTAATTTTTTATGAACTATAATGAACGCTTATGCGCCGTGACAGTTTTTGTACTTTTTCCCGCTTCCACAGGGGCATGGGTCGTTCCTCCCGACCTTTTTCTCCACACGGATCGGCTCCAGCTTCTGAGGCTGTCTCTGTTGGGGGTCGCCATTCCTGCCAGCTCCTGCCGGCATACCGTCCGACTCCTCTTTTTGAGTACGGTACTTGCTATAATCGGTTTTTTGCTCAGGGGCGGCACGCCTTACGCTTCCGGGATCCTGTACCGGTATCTGTCCGCGCATCAGAATGGATACCGCCTTGGAGTTGATATCGTTAACCATTGTCTTAAAGAGGTTGAACGACTCCAGCTTATAGATCAGCAGCGGGTCTTTCTGCTCGTAACTCGCGTTCTGCACTGATTGGCGCAGTTCATCCATTTCCCGGAGATGCTCTTTCCAGTCCTCGTCGATGGTATGCAGCAGGATCGATTTCTCAAAGGCTTTTACCAATGCTTTCGATCCGGTCTCGTATGCCTCCTTCAGGTTGCATGAGATGTTATATACCCTTTTCCCATCGGTAATCGGGATCAGGATATTCTCATACATCGCTCCCTGATTTTCATAGACCTGCTTGATGACCGGTTGGGCGACTTCGGCGAGCCGCTCCGTTTTACGCTTAAAGGTCTCAAAAGCCTGGGCAGTCACTGCCTGCAACTGGTCGTCCAGTTTCATCTTCTTCATATCCTCTTCTTTGAAGGGAATATCCAGCGCCATCACACGAAGCAGATCGAGTTTCATCCCTTCGTAGTTATCTTCGTTCATCTCCACAATATTCCTTGCGGTCTCCGAAATCATGTTGGCTACATCGTTATCGATACGTTCACCCATCAGGGCGTGACGGCGACGGCGATAGATCACTTCACGCTGGGAGTTCATCACATCGTCGTATTCCAGCAAACGCTTACGGATACCGAAGTTGTTCTCTTCCACCTTCTTTTGGGCACGTTCCACCGATTTACTCAACATATTGTGTTCAAGTACGTCGCCTTCTTTGAATCCCATCCGGTCCATCAGGCCGGCAATCCTTTCCGTAGCAAAGAGGCGCATCAGGTCATCCTCCAGTGAAACAAAGAAAACACTCGATCCCGGGTCTCCCTGACGTCCGGCACGTCCTCTTAACTGCCGGTCTACACGGCGAGACTCATGCCTTTCCGTACCGATAATGGCGAGACCGCCGGCTTCCTTCACTTCGGGGGTAAGTTTGATGTCGGTTCCACGACCGGCCATATTAGTGGCGATAGTTACCATTCCCTTTTGCCCGGCATTGGCCACGATCTCGGCTTCACGCTGGTGCAATTTGGCATTCAGGACGTTATGTTTGATCTTGCGAAGTGTAAGCATACGGCTCAATAACTCCGAGATTTCCACGGAAGTAGTACCCACAAGTACAGGTCGTCCCTTGGCAATAAGGGCTTCCGTCTCTTCGATCACTGCCGTATATTTTTCCCTTTTGGTCTTGTAAATACGGTCATTCTGGTCGTCGCGGATGATCGGCCTATTGGTCGGGATCACCACCACATCCAGTTTATAGATATCCCAGAACTCACCGGCTTCCGTTTCAGCCGTACCGGTCATACCGGCCAGCTTGCTGTACATCCTGAAGAAATTCTGCAGTGTGATGGTGGCAAACGTCTGGGTAGCTGCTTCCACCTTTACCCGCTCTTTTGCTTCGATCGCCTGGTGCAGACCGTCGGAGTAGCGGCGTCCCTCCATCACACGGCCGGTCTGTTCATCTACGATCTTCACCTTGTTGTCGATCACCACATATTCATCATCTTTTTCGAACAGGGTATAAGCTTTCAGCAACTGGTTGACGGTATGTACACGTTCCGACTTCACAGCGTAGTTCTGTAGTAACTCGTCTTTCTTAACTGCTTTCTCTTCATCCGAAAGCGGAGACTGTTCCAGTTCCGCCAGTTCGGAAGCAATATCAGGCAGGATAAAGAAATCCGGGTCGTCCGACTTACCGGTCAGGAGGTCGATACCCTTATCCGTCAGTTCAATACTGTGCTGCTTTTCATCAATTACGAAGTAAAGCGGATCGGTTACAACATGCATATTGCGCATCTGCTCCTGCATATAGAATGCTTCGGTTTTAAGCATGGCTGCCCTCACCCCCTGTTCACTGAGGAACTTGATGAGAGGTTTATATTTCGGCATTCCCTTATAGGAACGGAAAAGCAACAGTGCGCCTTCTTCCTGTTCCTTGGGATCGGACGAAGCCATTTTTACTTTTGCTTCTGCCAGCAGATGTGTGGTCAGTTCACGCTGTGCTTTCACAATCATTTCTACCCTCGGACGGAACTGGTCATATAACTGGTCGTCGCCTTTGGGTACCGGACCGGAGATAATCAACGGGGTACGGGCATCGTCGATCAATACCGAGTCTACCTCATCCACAATCGCATAATTATGTTTGCGCTGCACCAGGTCTTTCGGCGAGACCGCCATATTATCGCGCAGGTAATCGAACCCGAATTCGTTATTGGTACCGAAAGTGATATCCGATTCATAAGCCTTGCGACGGGCGTCGGAATTGGGTTCATGTTTGTCGATACAATCTACCGATAAACCGTGGAACATATACATGGGGCCCATCCATTCCGAGTCACGTTTTGCCAGATAATCATTCACAGTCACCACATGCACCCCCTCGTGGGTAAGTGCGTTCAGGAAAACCGGAAGTGTCGCCACCAGCGTTTTACCTTCTCCCGTAGCCATCTCGGCAATTTTTCCACGGTGTAGTACCACGCCACCGAAGAGCTGCACATCATAATGGATCATGTCCCAGGTAATCTCGTTCCCCCCGGCGATCCAGTGGTTTTGATAGATGGCCTTATCGCCTTCAATACGGACAAAGTCGTGATTCGCAGCCAAATTCCTGTCGAAATCAGTAGCTGTAACCACAATCTCCTCATTCTGTGTGAAACGGCGGGCTGTATCTTTCATTATAGAGAACGCTTCCGGCAGCACTTCATCGAGCGCCTTCTCATACTTCTCAATCACATCTTTCTCCAGCTTGTCCACCTGGTTCCAGACCGTTTCACGCTTATCCAGATCGATGGCATCAATACCGGCCTTGAGTTCCGCTATCTGCGCTTTCTCTGCCACGACATATTCCTGAATGCGTTTTTCAAGCTCTTTCGTCCTGTTACGCAATTCATCATTAGAGAGTTTCTCTATTTCGGCATAGGCCTCTTTCACCCTTTTCACGACCGGATTAATTTCGTTCAGGTCGCGTTGTGCCTTGTTACCGATTATTTTTGATATAAAATCATTCCATCCCATAAGTATCTCTATTCATTGTGAGGTTTAAATTGGTTACAGGTTACAGATATGGTTTCCTAATCACCTTACTACCCTTCCACCTCCTATTGGTATATATTCTTAAATAAATATTGTATTGATTGTGGTTGCCAAACAAGTTTGGCCTATGTTCTCACTTACCGAAATAATTCCCCTAAAATCTTACCTTCAGCGGCATTGGGAGCCCGGATACGCAACCGATAGGCTACACTCGGAGCAATTTCGGTAGCTTCAATTGTCCGCTCAATTCTCTGGGGTTTGATATCACTCCCAAAGAAAATTACCGGGGCTACAACAGCATTGTTCCGCACTCTTACGTTTTGATCGGACTGAGGGTCTACTATCCGCCAACCGGGTTGTAACCGGAGGAAAAGATCACCTGAAAAACCTTTATAAAATCCGTTTCTGTAATACTGTACATCCTGGTTATAGGCGCCATGCAGCATCTGATACGAAGTGATCACATCCTGAATACCGGCCGATTGCACTAAAAACTCAGCCGCTTTCTGTTGAAACTCCCTTAAATCGATCTTTTTGTCTTCCAGCAATTTCCTGTCGAAGAAGAATTGCCTGTCGTAATATTTCCTGATCCACTGCTCTCTGCCGTAAAGTGCCATCAGATACATATTGAGCAGCGCCTGGCTCCGTTCGGGATAGAAATCACCACCGGAAGTAACCATCCCGTCGGGAATGATCTCCTGTTCCTCGAAATATCCGGTAGAAACTACAAAGATGAGTGTATTCTTAAGTCCCACAGAAGTGTCGATGGCGTCAAGCAGCCTCTCCAACTCCTGATCAAGACGATAATAGGTATCCTGTATCTCTACGGAATAATTTTTATCAAGTGCTTTTTCATAATTCCCGGCATAGAAAGTAAGCGCCAGAAAATCGGGATTCATTCGTTTCCCCAGCGATCCCGACTCAAGCAACCTGACCGCCATATCATTCACTTCCTTATTTACATAGGGTGATTGCTTGAACAACCTGATATTATTTTTCTTGTCAGTTCCGAAATAATGTTGAAAACTATATCTGTTCCGGGTATAGGGAAAAGCATCATACCGGTTCACATCGATGGCCGGACGCCACGTAAGACTATTAATGGTATAGGTGAGTGACTGCCCGCTACGGTTATGCTGATCGACTATCGGCTGTTTTGTTTTGTAAAAGGTAGAGGTTGCCCATTTCCCATTTTCCTCCTCGATCCAGAAGGCACCACTGGCAGCATGACCGCCGGAGGCGAAAGCCTGGGACGCATCGGGAGCAAAAGCGAAGATATCCGACTGTCCTCCTGAAGCTACTTTCAGCTCATCAGCAATAGTGGATACTTTGATGGGAAGAGGAGAAAGTTTTTCAGTAGTAAAATTCCCCAGATAATTATCGTCGAAGAAAGAAGATATCTCACGATTCGACTCCACAAGATACCGGTGCTCTGCCATAATTCCATGATAGGAAGGATTGGCACCGGTAAAGATGGTCGTGATGGCAGAGGCTTTATTCAGATTGGGAAAGTCGTAATAGACATTACTGTATACAAGTCCGCTATTCAACAATCTGTTGAATCCCCTGCTTCCGAATTTATGCCTGAACATCTCCAGATAATCCCCCCTGAACTGGTCGATGGTAATACCTACCACCAATTTCGGTATTTCGCCCGAAGGCGCTTGCGCAAAAAGCGTAGTGATTGAAAAAAAAGCAACCAGTGAAGATAATATTCTAACCATCGTATATTTCTGTCATTTACCGATCTAGAGTCCACCCCACCCTGCTTTCAGGTGTTTGCTTGTTGTGAACTGTTTATTTTTTAACCGCCTTTTTCTCAACATATAAATGTTTGTTCCCGACCTGAGCCACAAACTCATTGAAAATGGGATTGTTGCCACCGGTAATTGCTGTGGTATCCACCACCATAACAAAAGGAAAAGCGTTAAGAGTGCAAAGTTAATAAAATGATAGAAATAAACTGCTTTATTTGCTGATTTCATCCAGAAGAAAGAAGCAGCAATCAGCGCGAACGGATTCAGCCAGACAAAATTCCAGTTGGGATTGGTGGCAGGGTGCTCCGAGAAATACATCAGCACCAGAAGGATTATTCCGGCCAATCCGGCAACCGCAAACAATACTGTGTCATAAATCCTGGCAAGTTTGGTCTTATTCAGTTTGATAAGCTGGATCAGGGAGACGATTATGGTAAGCAACAATAATGCGAATGCCGTCAAGATTGGCGTAAAAACAACCCCTTCGCTCCTCTTGTTTATCTCTTTGTCAACCGGTAAGAGCATTTCGGTGTTTTTCACCAATGGCACGTTCAATGTATCGCCTCTTTGTATGGTTGCCCCCTCGAAAGAGTCCATCAGATAGTCCGGAATAAACATTTTTGCCCTCACATCGATAGTACTGTCAGCCGGGCTTCCTATCAGCAGGTCGATACCGAACTTCACCCACGGATAACCATCCACACATTCATGCACCAGGTCGCGATAGGATTGGTCTGAGCCGGTCGGAGGGTATTGGATGATTCCTTCCGTATATTCTTCGACCATATCACGGGGTCGGGTGGAACAATTATCATAGAAATAGTTGTATCTATACTCCCTGTTTTCAGGCAATGCGTTGACGAGAAGTGCATGGTACAACTGTTGTTTTTCAGCCGGCGAGAGGTTCAACTCCTGCTCCACCACCTGCTGTCCCCGGTATCCGTATTCGTCGAGAAATGCCTCAAAGGGAAGGTCACCCAGGATATAATCCGTTTTTCCACGTACAAAATTATAGATAAAATAGGGCTGCGAGGAATCAAAATAGCCGTAATTGAAAACCAGATCCACGCCGGTAGAATCATCCTGCACACGGATGGCAGTATGGCCGAAAAAAGCATATACGGCTCCATACCACGGCGATGCGGTCAGCAGGCTTATTTTCGCATTATCATTCAGTTGCACCTGACCCGGCGCAGGAAGTGATAACAGTATGATAAGAAGAAGCATCAAAGTCTTCTTTTGCCGAATAAAAGTCTGAAACTCCGTACTTACTAAAAATGATTCGATTATTCGTTTCATTGGCTTTTTACTTGTTTATCTGTAAGCCCGTGTATTTTCCCCGACATAAAACTGCAGGCGTAAACGGGTGCAAGAATGCCTCTGTTATGGTTTTTACATATACGTTTTACATATACGTCCTGTCAGATAAGACAAAAGTACACATTTTTGCGTAAAATCAATACATAACTCAAATAACAAATAGCGGCGATCCCTGTCAGACCGCCGCTATTTGTTACATCATTAATCCTGTGGATACCGGATTTATTTATTCTTGTTACGGTTTCCGTAACGGCTCATAAACTTGTCAACCCGTCCTGCCGTATCTACCAGTTTTTGTTTTCCGGTATAGAACGGATGTGAAGAACTGGTAATCTCAAGTTTTACCAACGGATAGGTAACACCGTCGATTTCGATAGTTTCTTTTGCATTAATAGTAGATCGCGAAATGAAAATCTCTTCATTCGACATATCTTTGAAAACTACCGGACGGTAATTGTTGGGATGGATCTCTTTCTTCATACTGATTTTTATTTTTCCGGTCATTGAAGCTGCCCGATCATCAACTTGTAACCCAGTCTCTGATACCTAAGCAAACTCCATTGATCCTGCTGTTTGAATATTCTCAATTTTCGGTGTGCAAAGATATGACAATCATTTAAAATAAAAAAATAAATAACACTCTTTTTTCTCTATCTGAAAGATTATCCTTTATTTTGCAGAAGATTAAGAAATACAATAATATGAAGGTAGAGGTAATTACTATTGGCGATGAAATCCTGATCGGACAAATTGTCGATACCAACGCTGCCTGGCTGGGGCGTGAACTTACACGGTGCGGTTTCGAAATAGCGGCTATCACCTCTGTGGGTGATTGTCAGGATGATATTATCAGGGCTATCGATCACGCGTTTGAGAGGGCGGACATTCTGCTACTGACGGGAGGTGTGGGGCCTACCAACGACGATATCACAAAGCATACCCTTTGCCGTTATTTCCATACCGCTTTGGAGTTCAACGATGAGGTATTGCAAAACATTGAATTATTATTTCTCAACCGGAACATACCTTTGAATCAACTCACCCGGCAACAGGCTTACATACCCGAAAACTGCAGGGTAATACAGAACAGGGTCGGCACTGCTCCCATTCTCTGGTTCGACAAGGATGGGAAAGTACTGGTCTCCATGCCGGGAGTTCCTTTCGAAATGAGGACCGCTATGGGCAAAGATATCATTCCACTGCTACAGGAACGGTTCCAGGCAAATGAGTACCTGCAGCGTTCCTACCTGGCAACGGGAATTACGGAATCGGCACTGGCTACCCGCCTTGCAGAGTTTGAAAATAAACTGCCACCCGGTTTTTCACTGGCATACCTACCCTCTTTCGGATATATCCGTCTCCGCTTATCGGCATGGGGAGAAGACCGCAAGCCGGAGATGAAACAGTTGGGTCGAAAGCTGAAACAACTCCTGGGAGATCATTTTGCGGGTAAAGGCGAGAAAATGCCGGAGGAACTGCTTGGCGAAAAACTGCGTAAGAAGCAACTCACTGTTGCTACAGCCGAAAGTTGCACCGGAGGATATATTGCCCACAGGATCACCGTTGTCCCCGGCGCGTCTGATTATTACGAAGGGAGTATTGTGTCGTACGATAACCGGATAAAGGAAGAACTGCTGGATGTGGACCCGGGTACGATAGATGTCCACGGCGTGGTCAGTCGTGAAGTGGTGGAACAGATGGCTATCAATATTACCGGAAAACTGAAGACAGAATGCGGTATTGCCGTGTCGGGAATTATGGGTCCTGACGGGGGGACAAAATCGAAGCCGGTAGGGACTGTTTGGATTGCCACCTATTGTGATGGCCGGATTCTCAGTCGGGAGTATAATGTTGGACGCAGCCGCGAAGAGAACATCGAACGTACGGCTAACCTGGCCATCCTTCAGTTGCTGAAGATGTTAAGCCGGAAATAGCAGGCCGGCCCCAACACAAAATCCCGGCTTTTGTGAGCAGGAGAAAATCAGGGTAACCTGTCAATCGATCAGGTCAAAACCGCAATACGATACCAGCGGTTCAGGGATCCGTATGCCGTCCGGCGTTTGATTGTTTTCCAGCAATGCAGCCATGATACGCGGCAAAGCAAGAGCGCTGCCGTTGAGGGTATGACAAAGTTCTGTCTTGCGGTCGGCATTGCGGTAACGGCATTTCAGCCGGTTGGCCTGATAACTTTCGAAATTGGACACGGAACTCACTTCCAACCAACGCTTTTGGGCAGTGGAATAGACCTCAAAATCGAACGTCAAGGCCGAAGTAAAACTCATATCTCCTCCACAAAGTCGCAGGATACGCCACGGGAGTTCCAGCCTTTCGACGAGGTTCTGTACGTACCGAACCATCTCATCAAGCCGCTCATAAGAATTCTCAGGCTTATCAATACATACGATCTCCACCTTATCGAATTGATGCAGGCGGTTCAGTCCGCGCACATCCTTCCCGTAGGAACCTGCTTCACGACGGAAACAAGCCGAGTAGGCGGTATTCTTTACCGGGAGTTCCTTTTCATCGAGGATCACATCGCGGTAAATATTGGTTACCGGCACCTCTGCAGTAGGGATAAGATAAAGATCATCCAATCCCACATGATACATCTGTCCTTCTTTATCGGGCAATTGTCCCGTTCCGAAGCCTGAATCGCTGTTGACCAGATAAGGAGGTTGCACTTCCGTGAATCCGGCATCGCGCGCGCTATCCAGGAAAAAATTGATCAGGGCACGTTGGAGCCGCGCTCCTCTCCCCTTGTATAACGGAAAACCGGCACCAGTGATCTTCACTCCCAATTCAAAGTCGATCAGGTCATATTTTTTAGCCAGTTCCCAATGCGGGAGGGCATCATCGTCGAGCGACGGAATCTCTCCCCCACTCCGTTCAACCAGGTTGTCCTCGGCTGTCCGTCCCGCTGGTACGGAATCGTGCGGTAGATTGGGTATAGTAACCAACAGAGCCTCTATTTTTTGTTCTGCTTCTTTCAATGTGTCACCAAGCTCTCCGGAGGTCTCTTTCAGCAATCGCACTTTCTCCCGCGCAGCATCCGCCTCCCCCTTGTTTCCCTCTTTCATAAGCTGGCCGATCGACTTGGAAATAGTATTGATCTCGCCAAGGGCAGCGTCGAGATGAGTCTGCGTCTTGCGCCGTGTGTTATCCAGATCGATGATCTGACTGATGATCTCCCTGCCATCGAAATGTTTTTTCGACAGCTGCCGTATAACCTCTTCCGGATTTTCGTTGATTGTTCTGAGTGTAAGCATAAAACTGTTAATTGACCCGCAAAGGTACAAAAATTCCGGCATGGAAAACTGCCGGAATAAAATTTAATTCAGCGTTCAATCGAGAACGTCAAAAAGAGAACCTTAAAATAACTGAAAATGGAGACTTTCGCGTAATTCCCTCTCCTTTTGTTTTTTCTGTTGATAGTAACGGGATACATAATAGGCAAAACCAACAAAAATCCCTACTATCAGCAAATCTTTAATTGTATTATCCTTCATAATTTTATTATAGTTGAGAAATTAGAACTCAGAAATTGGAATTCAGAAATTAGAACTTAGAAGTAAAGAAGACCCGTAATCAATTACTAATTACTAATTACCAATGAATCAATAAATTTGAATCCCTTGTCTTGATTCCTAGCTCTTTTGTCTTTACTTTTTGTTCTTTATTCTTTGTTCTTATATTATAGATGCAAAAAAGAGAAAAAGGTTGCATCAATTCTGAAAAATTTTCACTTTTTCTTAATTGTATAGTCATTATTTATCATTTCCGCTATAAAAACATCCCTGCTTTCTTCTGTCACCTTATAGCGTTCATCGGGACGTTCCCCTACGATCCATACGATCTCATCCCCCGAAAGCAGTATCCATGCATTTTCTTTCTCCTTCAGATTGTATTTACGATCGGTGAAATAATCACTCACTTTCTTCCTGCCTTTCATTCCGAAAGGGATAAACCAGTCTCCCTCTTTCCATCTCCTCAATGTTAACGGAAACAACAACTTACCGGCATCGGCATACAAAAAACGCCTGTTCTTCTCTATGGAGAGAGGCATCTTTTCTTTCCGGATTTTCAGATGAAGGGGTTCGATGATCTCTTCCGTCTCCGAATCGATATAAACAGCCTTTTCGCCAGTCCCAGCATCAGCTATCTGATCGAGGATAAAAAAATCACGATCCTTTATCAAACGATAATTCTTTGAATAGAAAACTTTTCCGGAAGCGCTCTCCATGCCAAGGTGAATATCATCGATAACCGGCGCCCCAAAACCCAGGGGAGAGAGAATTTCAAACAGTACCGACCGGGGCGAGGGCGTTTTCCGAAGCATTGCGATATCTATTTTATGGTCACGGAACAATTCCCTTACTGTGTCCCGCATAGAAGCACTGTAAATCTTTTCCGCTTCGGAAAGGTTCCGGGAAGTACGCCAAACAGCATCTTTCACCGACGGATTTAGTTTCTCGAGTTGAGGAATGATATTCAACCTGAGCGAATTCCGCAGATAAATATCGTCATCGTTAGTGCTGTCGAATACGTAAGGCATATCCCTCCCAATGATATATCCTTCAATTTCGGCACGTGTCACACACAGGAGAGGGCGCACCACATACCTGTTTCTAGGCATGATGCCTGTCAACCCTTTGATACCGGTACCCCGGATCAGGTTCAGTAAAACAGTTTCCACCGAATCGTCCTTGTGATGCGCTACGGCTACAGCCTCAGCATCATACTGGCAGCGGATAATCTCAAACCAGTCGTAACGCAGTTCCCGAGCCGCCATCTCAATAGATATCTTTTTGTCGGTCGCATATTGGGTAGTATCGAAATCGATGGAGGTAAAGGGAATATCGATGCCTTTGCACCACCTTTTCACAAATTCTGCATCACGGTTTGATTCCTCACCGCGCAAATGAAAATTACAATGAGCGGCCACACACTGATATCCCAGTAGGGTAAGCAGATCGAGCAGCACCATCGAATCCATCCCGCCGCTCAACCCCACTACGACTGTGGCGTCGGACGTCAGTAGTTTCTCTTTTTCGATGAACCGGCGTACCCTGTCGATCATTTTTCTGAAAATGGTTTATCAAGCAAAAGTACTAATTTAACCTTTATCCTACTGCCATTTCAAACAAATCTTTCACTAAAGTTAGACATTTTGAATCACCTTCGCTCCTCAATTTTCAATTCTGCGCCCGGCAAAACAAATAAATTTGACTTTGTCTTCTTCCTTCGCATCTCATCAAAATCCAAACAAGTTTATCCTTTGATTTCGGTTTGTTGTCAGTTGTTCTGCTCTTGCTTAACGAAAATGTTCGCTGAAAACTGGCATAAATAGTAATAAAATATCTATTTTTGTAGTGTATACAGGTTTATAAGATTCAACAGAATGATAGAAAAGATAGAGGCTCTGCTCTCTGAAATAAAGCAATTGACGGTCTCTGCCCCGGAAGAGATAGAGACGGCACGTATAAAATACCTGAGTAAAAAAGGGAGTATATCTTCCCTGATGGATGATTTTCGCACTGTTCCTGCCGAACAGAAGCGTGAAGTGGGTATGCGGCTGAATGAACTGAAACAGAAAGCGACCGAAAAAATAGAACTATTGAAGAAGCAATTCGAAAACAGCGGTGCAGCGAACAGCGATATCGACCTGTCGCGCACGGCTTATCCCATACCTTTGGGCACACGTCATCCTCTTTCAATCGTTAAAGAGGAGATTTGTGATATCTTCAAACGGCTCGGTTTTTCCATTGCCGAAGGTCCGGAGGTAGAGGATGACTGGCATGTGTTTTCATCTTTGAATTTCGCAGACGATCATCCCGCACGCGACATGCAGGATACCTTCTTCATTCAGAGCGATCCACAGATCGTGCTGCGTACACATACCTCTTCTGTACAGACCCGTGTGATGGAAAAGTCAGATCCCCCGATCCGGATCATCTGCCCGGGACGTGTGTACAGGAATGAGGCGATTTCCTACCGTGCCCACTGCTTCTTCCATCAGGTGGAAGCGCTTTATATCGATAAGGATGTGTCGTTTGCCGATCTGAAGCAAGCGCTGCTCTTTTTTGCCAGGGAGATGTTTGGAGAGCAAACAAAAATACGGCTGCGTCCCTCCTATTTTCCCTTTACCGAACCCAGTGCAGAGATGGATATCTCCTGTAATATTTGCGGCGGAAAGGGCTGTCCGTTCTGTAAACACACCGGATGGGTGGAGATACTGGGATGTGGCATGGTAGATCCCAACGTACTCGAAAACTGCGGTATCGATAGTAAAATCTATTCCGGCTACGCATTGGGAATGGGGATTGAACGTATCACCAACCTCAAATATCAGGTGAAAGACCTGAGGATGTTTTCTGAGAATGACGTCCGCTTTTTAGAACAATTTCAATCAGCTCACTAATCTGTGCTGCGCACGTTATTCGGCTACTGAATAACAATCGAACAACAATTGAATAACTACTGAACAATGATGAGAGTAAAATATTTGATCCTGGCGTTTTTTCTTACGGTCGCCTTCGGTATATCGGCGCAGAAGACAACACGGGTAAACGCTATCAAGGCCAATAACTACGGTGTCATTTATTCATTGCCAAAGACCTCGTTTGAGGTAACGTTATTAGTGAAGAAAACGACTTACCGGAAAGGGGAGTTCTACCCCTACGCACAACGTTACCTGGGAATAGAAAACCCTGTCACTGAAGACAAAATTGTGCACACATTGGAAGATATCTCCATAATAAATAAGGGGATACCCGACAAGAATAACTCTTTTATGGTAGCATTCCGTGCCAAATCCTTAGAACCTTTCGTCCATCTCCGGGAAGACGGAGTGATCGTCACCATCAACGCTGATCCCGAACCTGAGGCGACTCAGATTTTAGAGATTCCCGAAGGGAAGATCCCATCGGGTAATCCGCGCAACTATCTTTCTCAGGAAGCCCTGATGGCCGGCTCTACGGCGAAGCAGGCCGAGTTGGTAGCCAGGCAGATATTCGGGTTACGCACCAGCAGAACAGACATATTGACCGGAGAAGCAGAAAATATGCCTCCTGACGGAAATGCATATAAGGTAGTGATGGATGAGATCAATCTGCAGGAGAAAACACTGACAGAGTTATTTGCGGGCAGCGAAAAGGTCGAATACTTTACTCACAGCTATACTGTTATTCCCGATGAGAGAGGTATTGATCGCAGGGTGATTGGCCGTTTTTCTGAGAAACTGGGACCTGTGGATGCCGATAACCTTGCCGGAGAACCCATTTACCTGTCTCTGGTGAATAAAACCCCAAAGGTAGAGATGCAATTATCCGAACGCGATTTGAAACGATTAGAAAATAAACTCAGTGACGGGATTGTCTACAATGTTCCGGGAAAAGCCGCCTTGACCGTTGAATTCAAAAACACAACGTTGGCAAACAAAGAGGTAGACGTGGTACAATACGGTACCCAGGATGTTCTTGTAAGGAGGATGTTCGATAACACCAAACAGCCGATCAAAGTATATTTCTACCCGGAGTTAGGTGCTATCAAGCAGATTATTCAATAGACATTAGTCGTTTTGAGTCGCCTTCGCTCCTCGATTTTCAATTCTCGCTATGGCATAGCTCAAGCTTGCTTGATCTCTGCTCATTTAGCTTAACGAAAACGTTCAATAAATCTATATATAATTAGAGATTAAAACAGAATTTTATGAGAACCAAGACTAAATTTGCCTTATCTGTAACTATTATTTTTCTTTCCCTCGGATTGGGATTATTGACCAACTGTACCGGAAGAGGAGGTAAAAAATCATCCAGGATAGATTTTGACAGTATTGTGGTGGCACGGCATATCCCACTTTTGCAGGAGAACGATACTACCCTGCCCTATGCCGATGTAAATATTTCTTTTACTTATCCTGTGAAATTCAGGGATAGTGAAAGCCTGGCGCGCTTACAGCAAATATTTCAGGGGACATTCTTCGGCGACAGCAATTATGACTCTCTTCCTCCACAGGAAGCAGTAGATCAATACCTTAAGGAATATACAGATCGGTATCAATCATTGTCGAATTACTATTACGAAGACAAAGCACGCATAGAAGGAAAGATGCCCTCATGGTACTGGTACATCATGAATAACAGCAATAAGATATTGTTTCAAAACGATTCGCTGTTGAGTTATGCCGTTGAGTACAGTGACTATGAGGGTGGTGCGCATGGCTCCTACCGGATCACCTATACCAATATCGACCTGAATGAGCTGGTCACCCTCACGGAAGAAGATCTGTTCGTACCGGGCTATTTCAAGCCGCTTACGGAAAAAATTGTGGCCCAGTTGATGAAGAATTACGATGCGAATGTTCCTGATTCTCTTCTTATGAGGGGATTCTTTACTCTTGAGGATATTGTGCCTAATAACAACTTCTGGCTCGATGCAGAAAATATTCATTACTCTTACAACCAGTATGAGATCGCCCCTTATGCTATGGGAGTTATTGATGTATCGGTACCCTATACCGAACTGTCGGATATATTATTGCCGGATGGTGCTATTTCAAAGTATTTTCTGAAAAAATAAATCAGGGATTTTTCTCTGATTCTACTTATACTTCTAATTGAACAGGGTAATATTGATAAGGGTGCATCATAATATGGTGCACCCCCTCTTCATCTACTTCCCTATTCTGAAATAATCTCAAATCTTCAATTCTGTAACTTAATTTTCCATTTTGAGATATTCAGTTCCACTTTATTCAGGGATTAATTGTTCTTGAATTCAAGGAAAAGGGTAATAAATACATCTTTCCCAATACCTGCCCCATCAGGATCAAAAGCAATGTTGTAATCCAGACGGTTGATCTTGTTCTTGGCAGTAAAACCGACTACCTCCGTTCCGTCTTCTCCTTTTACCACACCACCGTAGACCACATCAAAGGTGACATCTTTGGTAACATCCTTGATCTGGAGCTTACCATGTAACTTGTACTTGTTATCTTCCACCTTTTCGATACCCGTACTTTCAAATGACATGGTAGGGAATCGTTTCACTTCAAAAAAATCAGCACTCCGTAAATGGTCGTCACGCATAGGTATACCGGTATTGATACTTTCCACCTCTACATTAAAAAAGACCCTTGCCGATTCCAACTGATCCGGGCTACCAATAATGGCACCGTCGAATTTGTCGAATCGACCCTGTACAAACGTGATACCGTTATGTTTCACCTTGAAATTCACTGAAGCGTGCGCCGGATCCACTTTATAATTGGATTGCGCCATTAAGCCAAAACAGGCGGTAAAGATGATCGAAAAAAATATTCCTCTCTTCATATGTTATTTTTTAAATTAAAAATAAGGACGATTTATCGATTTGTTGATTTACTGTTTAGCAGATAATAAATCATCGCATCGTTAAATCATCAATTTAATCAATTGATATACTAATTAACATTCAGAAAGCAATGATTGTTCAATCTTTACCCATGTAACTCATTCAAAAGAATTAGTGAAAAATCACTATCTTTGTACAACAAAAGCACCAGCTTGGTTGTTAGTAAAAGCCGGAGGCTTTGTCTCCCGTAATAAATCGGCCATAACGGCCGGAAATGGGCTTTTTCATTACCCTGTTCTTTTATCGCGGGAAAAGTCCAATACAAATAAATATAATGAGTTATGCAAGAATTAGATCAAGATCAAATATTAAGCGAGTTAACTACTCAGGATTATAAATTCGGTTTCACTACCGATGTGGAAACTGAAGTCATTGAGAAAGGGTTGAATGAGGATGTCATCCGGCTGATTTCGGCAAAAAAGGGGGAACCTGACTGGTTGCTCGAATTCCGGTTGAAATCCTATCGCCACTGGTTGACGATGGAAATGCCGGATTGGGCGCATCTGAAGATCCCTGAGATTGATTATCAGGATATCATCTATTATGCCGATCCTACAAAGAAGAAAAGTCCGAAAAGTCTGGACGAGGTAGATCCGGAATTGTTGAAGACTTTTGAACGTCTGGGAATTCCCCTCGAAGAACAGAAGCAGCTTACAGGTGTTGCGGTAGATGCCGTGATGGATAGTGTTTCCATCAAAACCACCTTCAAAGAGGTACTTGCCGAGAAAGGGATTATTTTCTGCTCGTTCAGTGAAGCGGTAAGGCATCATCCTGATCTGGTAAGGAAATATTTAGGAACGGTTGTCCCCTATAAGGATAACTATTATGCAGCGCTGAACTCGGCAGTATTCAGCGACGGTTCATTCGTATATATTCCGGAAGGTGTACGCTGCCCGATGGAACTTTCTACCTACTTCCGTATCAACACGGCCAATACCGGCCAGTTTGAACGTACACTTATCGTGGCCGACAACAATGCTTATGTGAGTTACCTCGAAGGGTGTACCGCTCCTATGCGTGACGAGAACCAGCTCCACGCAGCTATCGTGGAAATCATCGCTCTCGATCATGCCGAAGTGAAGTATTCTACGGTACAGAACTGGTACCCGGGTGATAAAGAAGGAAAAGGCGGTGTCTATAATTTCGTCACCAAGCGTGGTATTTGTAAAGGGGTCCACTCCAAAATCTCCTGGACACAGGTAGAGACCGGATCGGCCATCACCTGGAAATATCCCTCCTGTATTCTGGCGGGAGACTACTCGGTAGGTGAGTTTTACTCGGTTGCGGTTACCAATAACTATCAACAGGCCGACACCGGCACCAAAATGATCCATATAGGGAAAAATACCCGCAGCCGCATCGTCTCCAAAGGGATCTCCGCAGGCAGTAGCCAGAACAGCTACCGGGGATTGGTGAAGGTGACCCAAAAAGCGGAAAATGCACGTAACCACTCGCAATGTGACAGTCTGCTGCTGACCGACCATTGTGGGGCTCACACTTTCCCTTATACCGATATCCACAATCCTACGGCTGTACTTGAACATGAAGCGACCACCTCCAAGATCAGTGAAGATCAGATTTTCTACTGTAACCAACGCGGTTTAGGTGAAGAAGAAGCCATCGGACTGATCGTAAACGGATATGTGAAGGAAGTGGTGAATAAACTGCCGATGGAATTTGCCGTAGAGGCGCAAAAATTACTTCAGATCAGTCTGGAAGGAAGCGTCGGATAAGGCCTTGATGGATTTATCCGACACTCTCCCGACCCTACCAATTGATCGGCTCCATGTTATGAGCCGACAGGTATTCATTGGCCTTGCTAAAGTGCTTATTACCAAAGAATCCCCTATGAGCAGACAATGGCGAAGGGTGTGGTGAATTAAGAATAAGATGCCTGTTCGCATCGATATTAGCCCCTTTTCGCTGGGCATAAGACCCCCAAAGGATAAAAACCAGATGGTCACGCTCTTCAGCTAAACATCTGATGGCGGCATCGGTAAACTCTTCCCATCCTCTTCCCTGGTGTGATCCGGCACGATGCGCCTGCACCGTCAGGGTAGCATTCAGTAGAAGCACTCCCTGTTTCGCCCATCTCGTCAGATTTCCCGAGCGGGGCACAGGTATTCCCAGATCATCCTCTATCTCCTTATAGATATTAACCAATGAAGGGGGGATCTGTACTCCATCATTCACAGAGAAGCATAATCCATGTGCCTGTCCCGGTTCATGATAGGGATCCTGCCCCACTATCACCACTTTCACCTTGTCGAAAGGACAACTGTCGAATGCATTGAAAATCAGCTTTGCCGGCGGATATACGGTTTTAGTAATATATTCTTTCCGCACGAAATCGGTCAATGTCCTGAAATAAGGTTTTTCAAACTCCTGCTGAAGATGCACCTTCCAGCTTTCCTCTATTTTTACATCCATATGCTGTTTTTTGATTAACTTTAGTGACCTCATCCATTCGTTTGTATCAGAATGAGACCTCTAAGGTAATAAGAATTTAGAAGTAAAGAAAAGAGAAGTGAAGAATAAAACCAAGAGGGGAAGCTATCAGATAAGAAAAACGCCTTGTCTTCTGGCTTCGTCTTTCATTTCACGCGGCCAGAGACTGGCCTGGATCTCTCCGATATGTGCTTTGCGAAGATAATACATACAAAGCCTCGATTGTCCTATCCCCCCACCAATGGATAGGGGTAATTCCTCATTCATCAATCGTTGATGGAAATAGAGTGACAGGCGGTCTTCCTTGCCACGCAACTCCAATTGCCGTTTCAGTGCTACAGGGTCTACCCGGATACCCATGGAGGATAGCTCTACCGACTTCTCCAACACCGGGTTCCAGACCAGCAGATCACCGTTTAACCCTAAATAGCCGTCACTGTTTGGGGTACTCCAGTCATCATAATCGGGTGCACGTCCGTCATGCGGTTCCCCATTGGACAATGGCGCACCAATACCTAACACAAAGACAGCGCCATACTCCCGTGTGACAGCATCTTCCTTCTGTTTGGCATCCAGGTCCGGGTATTTCTGCAATAACTCTTCGGAATGAATGAATGATATCTGGGAGGGAAGTTGTGGTTTTATAGCGGGAAATAACTCATAAACAAGATATTCGGTACGGAGCATGGCGGCATAGATCCGTCTGACTACCTGCTTTAGGAACTCTATTGTCCTGTCTTTCTCTCCGATAACTAATTCCCAGTCCCATTGATCTACATACAGCGAGTGAAGATTGTCCAACTCTTCGTCGGCACGAATGGCATTCATATCGGTATATATGCCGAAACCTTCCTCTATCTCGTAATCGGCCAGCGTCAGCCGTTTCCATTTTGCCAGCGAATGCACTATTTCCGCACTCCGGTCACCCATATCTTTGATCGGAAACCGTACCGGCCGCTCTACACCATTCAGGTCGTCATTAATACCCGTTCCACTCTCCACGAACAGAGGTGCGGTAACACGACGAAGCCGCAATTCGGATGAGAGGTTGGCCTGAAAAAAATCTTTGATACTCTTAATTCCCAGTTCCGTCTGCTTCAGGTTCAGAAGCGGTGCGTAACCGGCAGGAATTTGCAGTTTTGACATATTACTTTAATGTGATTTCGATTTTGAATCTACAAAGGTATGATTTTTATTCATTTTGTCAAATAAAAACCGGCTAAAAACATCATTATGACAGATTTCTGGTTAAAAAAGGAACAATTATCATAAAAATCATCTATTAAACAATCATTTTCCCCACAATATCATTTACCGAAGCGATATGATACCGTTCGAGATAGTCGTTAATACCATCTACAATCTTCACCGATGCCGTCGGGTCGATAAAATTATAAGTACCTACCTGTACTGCCGTAGCACCGGCCAGAATGAATTCTATGGCATCCTGCCAGTTACATATCCCTCCCATTCCGATGATAGGGATCTTCACGGCATGGAATACTTCCCATACCATACGTATGGCAATCGGCTTGATACAGGGGCCTGAAAGTCCTCCCGTAATAGTGGAAAGTTTCGGTCTTCTGCTCTCCACATCAATAGCCATCCCCAGGAAGGTGTTGACAAGCGATACAGCATCAGCTCCCTCATTCTCCACGCCACGGGCAATTTCAGTAACATCGGTCACGTTGGGTGATAACTTTACGATCAACGTCTTGGGAAATACTTTACGCACTTCTCTTGTAACCTGAGCTGCCGATTGACAGGAAGTACCGAACGCCATGCCGCCTTCCTTCACATTAGGACAGGAGATATTCAGCTCAATAGCCGGCATCTTGTCAAGATCCGCCAGTTTTTCCGCACAAGCGACATAATCCTCCACAGTAGATCCCGAGACATTCACGATCATATGGGTATCATAGTCCTTTATGACGGGGTAGAGATGCTCCACAAAATAATCTACCCCTTTGTTCTGAAGGCCGACCGCATTGAGCATCCCGGACGGTGTTTCAGCCATTCTGGGATAATCGTTCCCCTGTCGGGGGGCAAGAGTAGTACCCTTCACGAAAACACCTCCCAGGCGTCCCAAATCAATAAAATCGGCATATTCCGTTCCGTATCCGAATGTGCCGGAAGCGGTCATCACCGGGTTTTTCAGTCTTAAATCTCCTATATATACTTCTAATCCAGCCATGTAAGTTTAATTTTATTACACTATTTGAGTCGCCTTCGCTCCTCGATTTTCAATTTTCGGCTATGGTATATTCGAGTAAACTTAGTTGTTTTCTACGCTCAACAAACGGAAAACTTGTTTTCCCTTTGTGTTCGCTTATCGAAAACATTCTAAGCAAGTTTAGTCTTTGCTCATTTAACTTACCAAAATAATTCTTTAATGTTAAAAACAGGCCCTTCTGTACAGGTGCAGATATTTCCTCTGACTGTTTTCTCCACACAGCAGAGGCAGGCACCAAAACCACATGCCATCAGATTCTCGAGTGAAGCCTCGCATTCGATGCCATGCTCATGGGCATACTTTGCTACGGCTACCATCATTGGTTTCGGACCGCAGGTATAAATAAAATCATATTTTTTTTCTTTCAGCACGGAATGATGGGTTACAAACCCTTTCTCACCGAACGAACCGTCTTCGGTAGTACAATAGAGCGTACCGTACCGTTCGAAATCTGTCCGTTGCAGGATATCTTTTGCCGAACGTCCGCCTAACAGAAATTCGGGTTCGATACCGCTCTCTTTCATTTTCTTACCGAGAAAAAGCATCGGGGCAGTCCCCACTCCTCCGCCTATCAACAGGTATTTGCCGTTCCTTTCAGGCAGGGTAAACGAGTTGCCAAGCGGATAGATCAGGTTCATGATCTCTCCTTCATTAATGCTACAGATCTTCTCCGTCCCTTCACCTATTTTTTGGATCAAAAGCCATATCTCGTTTTTTTCCTTATCGACAAAATTGATAGATATGGGCCTTCTTAAAAAGACATGGGGTGAATTATCGACCAGTATCTGCACAAACTGTCCGGGTTGCATCTCCGGCAATATTTCGTTGCCAGAAGGTGCTACCTTTATCAGATGATTCTGGTCGTTCAGGGCTTCGTTGGAGCGAACAGTAAAATCGAGTACTTGCATGTAAATTGTTTAATCCTTTCTCTAAATCTATAACATCAAAAGTGATCCTTCCACTGATATGACGGATAAGGACACCCGTTGCTCGGGATAATATCCTTTATTAAGTACAAAAATACATCTTAATTTTCATACGACAATATTTATTTTCAACGCCAAGGTTGTATGACAATTGAAAACATTGACCCCCAAAAGTCAAACAAAAAACTTTTGGGGGTCGTTACAATTACTTTTATAAACCGGTTATTCTCTTTCCGGAACTATCCAGAGGAAAACAGATTTACCATCCACCGAAATTTGTCCATCCGGTTTCCAGTCACCCATATCAAAAGCATGAGAAACTACGCGGCTACCGGGTTTCATCTCAGACAGAATCTTCGGCATCAACTTCAGATTTACATCCGGCAGAAGATAAAGCGTCAGCACAGAAGCTTTACTGAAGTCAAAATCAAAAAGATTGCCCTCATGGAATGTTACCTTGTCTTCCACGCCTGCCTCCCGGGCATTCTCATTGGCCTCTTTGATCCTTTCCGGATTAAGGTCTACTCCAATCCCGGTCGCACCGTATTTCTTTGCCGCAGTGATTACAATGCGTCCATCTCCGCATCCCAGATCATAAACAACATCTCCTTTGCCCACATTGGCAAGGTCGAGCATACCATCCACTACATTCTGTGGTGTGGGTACGTAAGGTACATCCAACTCAATTTGTTGTGCATTCAGCTGCATTGCTCCGCACAAAAATAGCAATGTAATAAGATAATTCATTGATTTCATAGGTTTTGACTTTTTAAAATTTTACATATCAGGGCGTTTCCGCCTTTTATTTTTGAAAGAAAGAGACTCCCCATCCGACCAATAAGACAGCTACTCCTACCAGTGCACCTGTTCCGGTGACAGAAAGGCTGGAATAGAGCATATAGGCACAAAGAGCGACGAACAGAAAGGGGATAACCGGATATAACGGTACTTTAAAAGGGCGCGGAACATCCGGATGTTTTTTCCTCAGGACGAACAGACTCACACCGGTACATAGAAAGAAGAACCAAAAGACGGGTGCGGTAAAATCGACCATAGCTTCAAAACCGTTGCGGGTAAATGCACCAAAAACGATCAGTGCCACAGCGATCACTCCCTGCAATATCAATGAATTGACAGGTGATGATTTTTCTTTGTTCCATTTTCCCAGAAATGCCAGAGGAGAGAAATCCTTTCCCAATGCATAGTTAGATCTGGCCCCTGTAAAGATAGTCGTATTAAGAGAGGTAAGAGCAAAAAGCGAGACCAACAGACCGATCAGTATCACTCCCTTTTCACCCAGCGTAGCCCGCATCATATCTACTCCTACAGCCTCTGAAGCTGCCATCCCGCTTAGCCCCAGCACATTCAGAAAGGCAAGATTCATCAGCAGATAGATCAGTGTGATAATCAAAATACTGACAATCAGCACCAGCGCCATCTTCCGACTGCCGGTCTTTAATTCGGCAGAAATGTATGCCGCTTCATTCCAACCGCCGAACGTCAACAGCACAAAGATAAGTGCCAAGCCTATCGATGCATTGGATGAGATACCGGTATCTACAGACTGCATTGAGGACTGCACCGTTGTGGTTGGTTCTACTAAAAATCCGGTCAGGACAATGATCAGAATCCCGACAATCTGTAATGCCATGAATAGCTTCTGGAAACCTGTACCAAAACGGATACCCAATATATTCACCAATGTGAGGGAAACTACAATGCCCGCAGCGTAAAAGGCGGAAGAATAGGCTCCCAAAGGGAGAACTTCGGCGAGGTAGTCACCCGCAATATAGGCCAGCAGGGCAATGGATCCTGTTTGTGTGACCGTAACGCGGGACCAGGCAAACAAAAAAGAGAATCTTTTTCCAAAGGCGGTTTTCAGAAAGTGATAATCGCCGCCGGCATTGGGGAAAGCTGAACTCAGTTCGGAATAACAAAGGGCGCCGGTCAGAGAAATGACACCTCCCAGTATCCATGCAGCAGCAAACCAGTATTGATCGGGGGAGTTGGCCGCAACGACCGAAGGTGTTCGGAAAATTCCTGCACCAATTACAATTCCCACAATAAGGACTATAGCATCAATCAGTCGCAATGCCGGTGCTGGCGCAGCCAGGTCTGTAAGTCGATCTTTTTCTTTCATCGGGCAACACATTTTAAAGTATGTCCGGTGGTTACATAAACGAAAGGCTCCCGCCACAGGTCCTGTCAAAAACAGGAAACGGTTCGCCTTTCTTCATCGACAGCAATATGCCGAGTATACAAATACCGAAAAATCAAAGATATGAATATTCACAGCAAAGAAAAGTATCCTTTTTAAATGTTTAACTTTTTTATGAAGCTATTTCGAAAAGAAGCAACGAGTGTATTTGTTTTCTTATCATATTACATTAAGGGACACATATCCCTATTTCAGATGAGGCCCAAAGACCTCAAAAGTATTGTCATTGTAATAGATAATTATCTGTGTAATTTTTCGATCATTGCTTTTCAAAGGCACAACAGGTTTGTTTTCTGATGATTGATTACCATTATCAACCTGTTTAAACCCTATTTCTTTCGATTTTTCAATAGTTTCCGACACTTTGGCTGCATTCGGAGCATCCTGATTGAATAAATCAGGCTCTGCCAAAGGAGAGTTGCCATTAAATCCTTCTTTGTACATGCTACCGGTACCATTGATCAGCCATTCGGTATTGATATAGTTCATTTCACTCAGGATCTTAGTGACAACATCGAGGCTGGGGTTATTTCTACCATTGAGGATATGAGAAATAATAGCCCGGTTGATCTGTAGCCTGTCTGCAAATTTTGCAGGTGTCAGGTTTTCTTTTTCCATGATCAGTTTGATACGATCCTTCATACAATCATCTTTTAGGTATTATTAGAACGATGGCAGTCTATTTTATTACAAAAGTAACGATACAAATGTATAATAAATCATTCACAAATGAAAATCATTGTGAAATATAATTGTAAATTACAAATGTTTACCGGATGATTTACAATTATATTCCGGCATGAGCGCAATTCTTGAAACAATCACTGAACAGATTAGACTATTAATTTATTTTAGTTTTATAATAAACTCATATTTATGAATATAGTTATCAAACAATCTTTATTTTTTAACATTAAGATGAGTCAAATACCTGTTTATAACGATCACATCTATTTTTTAAGTTTATAAATCATCTATAATTATCTTTTTTATAGATATATATCCTAATAATATAATCTAATACTAAATTGTTAATCCTCAAAATACAGAAATGTAATCACTTTTCAGTTGTAAACAATATATCGATTAAACAAATGTATCAACCTCTATTATTTACTTTTGTAAAAAGCACTCACTTACTCATAGTATACATTTGTTTGTTAAAAATTATTATCTACAGAATTTACAAAGCTATTTTCCGTGAGAATCGCATAAATTCGTACGGAATTGTGGCAAAAGGCAGAAGAGACTACTCCAGGATACTCTAAAATTGTATATCTATTTGATAACTATAGAGTTTAATGCTATTTTTTCTGTATATATTTTACTTCTGAAAAAAATATTGAAAGGAATGAACTGTTTGTTCTCCATCACTGTTTAATAATGAGACTATTTCGATAGTGATGAACACCGAGGAAAAACTTGTGTAGACTATATCGAACATAGAAAATGTCTAATGTGATTATTTAAACAGATTAAATATGCAATTATCTACTATAAAATTTTGGATTGTCTTAATATTAATTTTTACCGCTATACAAGGTAACGGTCAGGGAAGACAAAACCAACCCTTGCAAACAGCAGAAAGCGCAGGAAATAATCAGAATATGGAAGCAAGAAAAACGTTACACGATTTCACTGTAAAGGATATAGATGGGAACGATTTCAGCCTGGCCTCCCTGAAAGGGAAAAAAGTGCTGGTAGTAAATGTAGCTTCAAAATGCGGACTGACTCCCCAATATGAACAACTGCAGGAACTTTATGAGAAATACCGGCATCTGAATTTTGTAGTTATCGGTTTTCCGGCCAACAATTTTATGGGACAGGAACCGGGTTCCAATCTTGAAATCAAAGAATTTTGTACCGCCAATTACGGCGTAACCTTTCCCATGATGGAAAAGATCAGTGTAAAGGGTAAAGATCAGGCACCTTTGTACAAGTGGCTTACGAAGAAATCAGAGAATGGAGTAATGGATCAAAAGGTAACCTGGAATTTTCAGAAGTTTATGATCGATGAAGAGGGACATCTGGTAGATGTTGTGATGCCGAAGGAAAGCCCTATGAGCGACAAGATACTGAATTGGATCACCGGGAGTTAGGATTAGTGCATAATCCTGTACACCAGCTCTTTTAATAGATCTCCTTGCGAAGCTGACACATTATCCACACCTTTCGACCGGGCGTCGAATGTACGCAGGTCTGAAATGATTTCCATTACTTTTTGAGCGTTGTAATTATGCAGGCCTGTCATATAATCACGTACAAAATAGGCTGATCTCATATTCAGTGCGTTCATAATGCTTTGTTCATCTTTACGCGGCAACCAGAAGCATTCCAGCAGATTACTGAAATAATTGAACAACACGGCGATCGTGGCCATCATCGGGTTCTCTTTCGGATTCTTATCAAAGTAATCCACGATCCGGTTGGCTGCCACTACATTTTTGGAAATAATGGCTTTCTGTAGTTCAAAATTGTTGTAATCCTTACTGATACCCACATTTTTCTCTATCAATGCGGATGTAATACGACGTTCCCCTTCGGGAAGAGAAACCTCTAATTTCTGAAGCTGAGGGATCAACTTACTGATATCATTTCCCACAAAATCAGTCAGCATCTGTGCCGACTTTTCATCAATACCTATTCCTTTCTCTTTCAACCAGGACTGGATAAATGCCGGTATCTGGTTTTCATACAATTTCCTGGATTCAAATACCTCTCCCGTTTTAAGTATGCTTTTGACTACAGCTTTCCGCTTATCGACCGTGCCGTGCTTGTAATTGATTACCAGGATAGTGGAAGGCATCGGATTCTTGGCATAGAGATCGAGTAACTCGAATTTGTCGAGATTCTGAGCCTCTTTCACAATAATAAGCTGATATTCTGCCATCATAGGGAAACGGCGTGCTGAGGAGATGATAAGGTTGACATCGGTATCCACTCCGTAGAAAGTAAGCATATTGAAATCTTTCTCCGTTTCAGTCAGCACTGTATCGGAAAGCAAATCGGTCAGTACATCTATGAAATAAGACTCATCTCCCATAAAGAGATATATTGGTTTGAACCGACGTTGCAGAATATCGTTACGGATAGCATGAAAGGATGATTGTGTGGATGCAGCCATTGGTTGATGTGATAATTCGATGATTTACTGATGTGATAATTAGTTAGTGAGATTATTATGCCAATGGGACTGATGAATGAATGTATTGGCAGGATAATGTATTGACGACGCGGGGTTACCAGTCGAACCGCAAATGTTTGATGGTAGAGCCTCTGTTCATAATGGATGAAAGCGATTTGATCCCTATTTTCACATGCTCTTCAACAAAATTTTCGGTAATATGCTGGTCGCTCTTCTCGGTCTTCACACCGGTAGAGATCAGCGGCTGGTCAGACACGAGCAGTAGTGCTCCCGTAGGGATACGATTAGCAAAGCCACAGGTAAAAAGCGTAGCCGTTTCCATATCTACTGCCATGGCACGTATCTGCCTCAGGTAATTCTTAAAATCATCGTCATATTCCCACACGCGGCGATTGGTGGTGTAGACAGTACCTGTCCAGTAGTCACGGTTAAAGTCGCGTACATTGGAAGAAACCGCCCTCAGGAGGCTAAACGCCGGTAGAGAGGGCACTTCGGGCGGGAAATAGTCATTCGACGTACCTTCGCCACGAATAGCGGCAATAGGCAGAATATAATCACCCAGTTCGCTCCTCGATTTCAATGCGCCACATTTTCCCAGGAAGAGCACTGCCGAAGGCGATACCGCGCTCAGCAGATCCATGATGGTGGCGGCATTGGCACTACCCATTCCGAAATTGATGATGGTGATACCGTTGGCAGAAGCGTTGGGCATATTGGCGTCTAAACCGACTATAGGAGCATTGAAATGATCGGCGAAAATCTCGACATACTTTTGAAAGTTAGTCAATAAAACAAATTTGGTGAATTCATCAAGTGACCTTTTCGTATATCTGGGGAGCCAATTCTCCACAATTTCCTGTTTTGTTTTCATACGATCTCACATAAAAAAGGTAATTTTGTGCCGGCTATACCGTTATTCTGCAAACAAAGATACAAATGTGCGATTTAAATTTGCCATCTTTCGATACAAAAATCCGTAAAAAGGGCGAGGGGTTGGAGATCTTCGATCCTCTACGGAAAAAATATGTGACGCTGACTCCTGAAGAGTGGGTACGCCAGCATTTTGTCCAGTATCTGATTTCTGAGAAACAATTTCCCGGCTCGCTGATAGCCAACGAGGCGGGAATTAAACTGAACTCGCTTTCAAAAAGATGTGATACGGTGGTCTACAACCGCAGGCTTGAACCGGTAATGATCGTGGAGTACAAAAGACCGGACGTAATCATAACACAAGAGGTATTCGACCAGATCACCCGGTACAACAGCGTATTAAAAGTTCCTTATATCGTTGTGTCCAATGGGTTAGTACACCATTGTTGCCACATGGACTATGAACAGCAGTCCTATCGTTACCTTACAGAAATCCCCACTTACCAGGAATTAAAAGTGAATAGTGAATAGTGAATAATGAAGAAGTTGAGAAGTGAAGAAAATCAACTTTCCCAGAAATAGGGACAAGTTCCTGAAGAATCGGGACAAGTTATCCTGACTTGTCGGGATCGCCACATCAACCTAATCACTTTCCCACCTTCCTACTTTCCCCCAATTAATAGCTTTCTTCTACCGAAGGGAAATCGGTCGATTTGACGTCGCTTATGTATTGCTGGACAGCAGTAGTGATCTCATCAAAGAGATTAGCGTAGCGGCGCAGGAAACGGGGTGAAAAGCCTTTGTTCAACCCCAGCATATCATGCATCACCAGCACCTGCCCGTCCACCTGAGCACCGGCCCCAATCCCTATCGTCGGAATAGTCAGTTCGGCCGTCACTTCGCCTGCCAGTCCTGCCGGAATTTTTTCCAACACGATGGAGCAGCATCCTATTTCCTGCAACAAACGGGCATCCTCCATCAGCTTGGCGGCTTCCTCTTCTTCTTTGGCGCGTACGGCATAGGTTCCGTATTTGTTAATCGATTGCGGCATCAGGCCCAGGTGCCCCATCACCGGAATACCGGCATTCAGGATGGCCTTGATCGATTCGAGGATCTCTTTCCCTCCCTCCAGCTTCAGGCAATCGGCCTGCGTCTCCTTCATGATCTTCACCGCATTGCCAACCGCCTCGTAAGGATCTCCCTGATAACTGCCGAAAGGCATATCCACAACCACCATTGCCCGCTTTACTGCGTTCATCACTGACTTTCCATGATAGATCATCTGCTCTACCGTCATCGGTAAGGTGGTAGTGTTTCCCGCCATCACATTAGAAGCCGAATCCCCTACCAGGATCACATCAATACCGGCCTGATCGATTACAGATGCCATGGAATAGTCATAGGCTGTGAGCATTGATATTTTTTCGCCCTGTTGCTTCATCTCGCGCAAACGGTATGTAGTTACTTTCTTCTGGTTGGCGGTGGTAAGATACCCTTTTTTATCTTCTGACATCTTTACAGTTTTAATGGTTTACTTGAAAATGAGTCTCACGTTTTCTATTGCAAAGGTAGTGCTTTTACAGATTCTTTTCACATTTTCTACCTGTTTTCAAAATGCACGATCCATCCATGCTTTTAATCTGCGGCACAAAAAAGCCGAGACTGAATATTGTCCCGGCCTCTTTTGACAGAAATTCATTATTTATTTCATAAGTTAGTCGTTTTGAATCGCCTTTACTCTTCGATTTCCAATTCTCGCTATGACATAGTACAAGCAAGCTTGTCCTCTGTGCTCATTTAGCTTAACGAAAACGTTTAAAACCTGTACCCTAAAGTAAGCAATCCTCTGATAGAATTGTTTTTCAGGGAGAAGGGAGCTGCATCTACTTCAAGAGCATCATTGATATAATAGTTGGGGAAAGGATACAGATCATCTTTTTGAGTTTTATAGACAATCGCCATATCAAGATAGAAATTCCTGTTGAAACGGTATCCTAATCCTCCGGTAAAGTAATGAGTGTCACCCTCTATACGGTGTATAGTATTTGAACCGGCAATGACCGCATCACCGAATTCCACCAGATCAGCATCATAAGGGTTTTGCATCCATGCATATCCCAACCGGCCGGAGAATTGAGGAGTAATACGGTATTCCATCCCCGCTTTCACGGTCGATGTCAACTTGTGATCCTGCGAAATGATTTCGTTATCGCCATCATACCAGGCAGGATCGTCCGAAGAGTTGGAAGGAAGCCTCAATTTCATCTTACTGTAATCCACCAATTCATAATCCAGGCTGGCAATAAAATTATTACCCAACACGGTTGCCACGCTGGCTACTATCTTTCCGGGTGTCTTCAGATCGTAATCGTTATAGAACTTGGCTGAATGGATACCCCCTTCTTCATAACCCACATCATAAGAGGGAAGGTATGATTCGATATTTTCCAGCATTTCAGCCTGATAAGTCTCCGACAACGCGTACCAGGTAGGTGTATGCCAGGCCAGACCGAACCGCAAAGCGTTCACCGGCCGGTAGATTGCTCCCAACTTGGCACCCACTCCTGCACCTTTGACAGTCATCCAATTGTTCAACGTGTATCCACCATCGTTAAAATCTTCATCAAAACGTGAATCGAGACTATAGAATATATCCTTGATAGAAAGCGACACACCAAGGTTCAGCACATTATTGATAGTAGTCCCCACGGTGAAATCATAATTATCTATATAACCTCTTTCACGCGTATCGATTCCAGCAAACGCTATCTCTCCCCTCGTATCCAACGGAATAAGATTTCTCCCGCTCTGATCGGGATGAAGAAGAAACGCATTACGCCCAAGCACCGGCAACCATGGCTGCGATAAGAACGGGTCATACTCATCTTCAATCCATTCCAGGTCATCCGGACTCCCGATAATACCATCATTCAATTTACCCTGGTAGTCATTGTAAATATAATCGAGCAGGGTACCACGGGAGTCTCCCATTGCTGAAACCCTCTTATCGAACGATTTCAGCTTATTGTAAGAGAATCCGAAGTTGATCAGCGGCATCACGTCGTTTCTCAACGGGAAGTAGCCTACAAATCCAATATTATCTATATTGAAATCGGTTCTATTGGCTTTCTGGTCTCCCACAACCGAACCCTCTTTCATCAGATTCATCGTACCCGTCACTTCAGAGCTACGATACACTGCTATACCGGCAGGGTTAACGGAGACACCGGTCATGTCGCCCCCCAAGGCGCCGAAGGCTCCTCCCATCGACATAGCGCGGGCGGTCCCATGGAGATCTTCCCGTGAAAATCGTAAGGCATCGATCTCACTCTGGGCAAACAGAGGTGCCGTTAATACGAATAATGAAAAAAGAATATAAGTGATCTTCTTCATAATGATTTAGCATTTAATTATTTCATCTTATTATCTGCGACCTCCGCTACGTCCGCTACTTCCACTACTCCCACTGGAACTACGCCCGCTGCTACCGCCTCCTCCTAAAGAACCGGAAGAAGAACTACTTCTGCTGGGTGTGGAATAGGTAGAAGAACTCCTGGTCGTCGAACTGCTTCTCGACGGGGTTGAATAGTTGTCATTGCTCCGGCTGGGAGTGCTTTGATAAGAGCGCGACGGTGTTGTCGTACTTCTTTGATAAGTAGAACTGCTTCTTGAAGGAGTTACTGCATTTCTTTCGTAAGTCCTCGATGAACTTCTACCGCTGTTATATGTATCTGACGAGCGGGTAGATTGTGTAGTCCGGTCGATCGAACTTGACCTCGAGCCAGTAGTAGCCGAACGGTTGATTACCTGTCCATTTCTGGAATCATATACTCTGCCTGAGCTATCGACGATTCTTGTTCTTGGAGTAGTAGAGCTACTTCTGCTCACGCCGGCACTACTTCTTCCGGAAACTGCACTTCTAGAAGATGCAGTCGTAGTATTTCTTCCTGATACAGCGCTACGGGTACCACTTCTTGACGACCTGCCCGAGACATTTGCCATGGAGGCATCTCTATTGGTCGCAGCACTCCGTCTGTAAGTACTTCTTCCGGTACGGTTATGGGTCAGACTGCTGTAATATCCGTCATAAAAACCGTGATAGTAACCGCCACCACCCCAGTATCCGCCATAATACCATGGATCATACCAACCGCCATAATACCATGGGGAGTACCATCTGCTGTAGTACCACGGGCTATGCCAGCCGTAATACCAGGGGGAGTGCCACCTGCTATAATACCAGGGACTACCCCAGCCGTACCAGCCGCCATAGTACCACGGATCATACCAGGAGTCATACCAGGGATAATAGTAGGAGCCCCATCCCATACCGTAGTATATATTGGTGTTCCATCCGCGGTTGTTATAATTCTCATAGAGATCATCGCCCACATAGACAATCACCTCATCCGCACCGGTAATTTTAATGCTCGATTCCGGATCATGGAACCGGACGATCCGGTCGGTATATGCATACTCTTCATAATTATTCTGATCCTGTTCATTGACAGTATCGGCTACTGATTCGTTACTGTTACCGCGACGATTATATTCATCGACATCCCTGCCGTTGGCCGTCACCTCCATGTTCGAAGCATCACCCTGCACGATCACCACTTTTTTCTTTTGTGGCTCTTCGGCTTTCTTCTGAACCTTTACCGGCTCTTTTTGAGTAGGATCAGCATAAATATCATCCCATTCCTGGGCGAAACCGAACAACGGTACAGCAACCAGCAAAACCGTTAGTAAGTTTTTTATAGTCTTCATAGTTTCTCCCTCTTTATATTTGTTTGTAAATAATTTTATCTGTCATCATCTATGACTCAGAAACTTCGGAAAAGTTTAAAAACAGCTGCACTAAAATGAGTCTATTTCGTCCCTTCCGAAGCACACTGATACACAAATATAGCAAATGTCTCACAATAAAGATGTATACAGTAATAAAACGCTGCACCCGTTTAGGTTAAAAAAACAAAACTGCCGGTTTGCTCAGACTGACATTTCCAGACCATCATATGCCAGAAAAACGTGTGACGGGAGTTCCTCCTCCACTTTGGCATGCGTACCGATTTCATGGCTCATATGTGTCAGATAAGCGGTTTTCGGTTTTATCTTGTCTATTATTTTCAATGCCTGATCCAAAGTTTGGTGTGAAATATGTTCTGTTTTCCTGAGTGCACTGACGACCAGCGTATCTACATCTTCCAGTTTCTTCAGTTCAGTTTCCTCCATCGTCTTTATATCAGTCAGGTATGCGAAATTCCGTATCCGGAATCCCAGGATAGGCAAGCTGTAATGCATTACCCGGATAGGGGTCACAGTAACTGTTCCTATTTGAAAATCCTTGTCGGCACTGATCCGCCTGACGATAAGATTGGGTACTCCACTATATTTATATTCTGCAAAACAGTAGGGTAATCTCTCTCTGAGAGCCTTTTCCAGACGTTGCTCCATATAGAGGTCTACTGGTCCGAAAACAGAGAACGGTCGTAAATCATCAATTCCTCCCACGTGATCATAATGCTCATGTGTAAGGAGGATACCATCTATTTTTTCGAGCGGGAAAGGTAGCATCTGCTGTCTGAAGTCGGGCGAGCAGTCGATCATAAGCATTTTGTCATCAATCTCGATCCTCACCGATGTGCGGAGTCGCCTGTCCCTCGGGTCAGCCGAATTGCAGACTTCACATCTGCACCCGATTTGCGGGACACCGGTGGAGGTACCCGTACCCAGAAATCTCACTTTCATATGACAAGTTTAAGAAAAAAGCCGCCTCATTCTCTGAAATGGGCAGCTTTCGATTTGTATATTATATCAATTCAATACAAAGCAGGAGTGAATATAAAGTGTAAAAGTTAGAAGATCAATATTCCCTTTCCAAAATCCAAAGATCGTTGAAAGGCACTCCATAGGTTCTTCTCAGATATTCCGTATCACCTTTGGCCGAATAAGTGCGGTATATCTCATCGCGTCTGGCTGCTGCTTGTGTCTTATCATCATAGCTGGCAACGATCACGCGATACATCCCTTGTTCGTTCTGTGCCAGGATTACCGAATGTCCTTCATTCTCCATACGGTTTTTCAATGATTCAGCGTTCAACTTCACACTCAGTGAGGCGATCACCACACTAAATTTCTTCAATCCCGCGGCATCGGTCGGATAAACCGGTTCCACCTTCTCTTTTCTTACGGAAACCTCTACAGGAGGAAGGGGACTGGCATCTTTTACCACTGTAGTGGGCTGAGATGCAGTTTGTTGCATTTCTCTTTCTTTGGCTGCTTCATACACTTGTTTATAAGCGCTTTGTTTGGGTTTGCAGGATACCCCGATAAGCAGCAGGGTTACTAAAACCAATGCGTAATGGAATTTTTTCATGCCTGTTCACTTTATTAAATAGTTCAATTACATTTAGACTATTTCTGTGCTCGGCATAATCAAAGCAAGCTTTGTTTCTGCTCTTGCTTAACGAAATAGTTCATTTTTCAAATCAACTCGCCATTCGTGTATAATTTTGTATTATAACGAAATCTTACAGCAAAGATAATAAAGATGCCTATGATTGCATCTTTGTGTGTGTGAAAATAAATTAAATCACTCCTCTGACAGACGCTTTAACCGGATAGGTTTGGTAGGGATGTTGAAGGTCTCTCCCTGTTCAATGGTAACGATGACCACCGTATCCCTGAAGTTCGCCTGCGGATCGGGAACAAAGTGTACTTCCCAATCGCCCTCGTTTAACCCTATAAACTGGAACATAAGCATTTGGTCGCCGAGGTTCTCCCTCTCGGGAATGGAGAGAAAAGTATCCTTTTCCTGTATGACTTTCACGTATGGATTGGCTTCAAGAGGCGCCACATAGCCCCGCAATTTTCCACCAAAGACCTCGGGAAAAGCTCTTGCCACCGGATAGAGATAATTGTCACCCTCTTCCGTCTTCACTACAGAAAGGGCGGCATTGAGGTCGATAACCATACTGGAGATAGTGTTGAGCCGCATTTCCATTTTCACAGCATCAATAATCACACCTTCTTCCAGTTCAGAGGGAATATACAACGGTATGATCGAGTCGGTATTGGTTTGTAGCATATTATCATCTCCAAATACCAATTTGATTTGCTGTAATTCCCTGCCTGCAGGTACATATTGATCTACCAATTGCACTGTTTTTCCATTCCTTAGCTTGAGAATGTCATACCTGCTTCCGGAAAAGTCAAGGGTGAGCCACTCCCCTTCCTCACTGGTAGTATCTACCAGAAAAACTGATACCTCCCTGATATCTACATAAAATTCCTTTATTACTAATGAAGTAGCATCCGTCAATTTGAGACGCAGACGTGAAGCATTGACGCTGGGATCCTCACTATCACATGCCTGCCATGAAAATAAAAGCACTGTGATGAGCAGAATATATCGAAAAGGCCTGTAGCGCATATTGTCAACTCCTCTTTAATGATACATGAACCACAAAATTACACAAATCCCCATCGCATAGCCACAAAAAACAATTAATTTTCATGAATTTCCCAAAAACAAATCGTTTTCATATCTGTTATACTAATGTGGAAAGGTGAAAAGGTGGAAAAGTAAATTTCTTGACGTCTTTACTTCCTGGACTTCTTCACTTCTAAGTTCTTAATTATAAGTTCTTAATTCTCAATACAAACAATCTTATGAAGAAAACTAACACATTCCTCTTTTTTATTTCTTTTCTGATAATCTTTTTTGCGACGGCATGCAATCAACAGCATAAAAAGAATGAAGGGAACAACGTTTCCCAATCTGAAACCGAAAATTCAGATACTCCACAGCAGCAATCCCCCGAAGAGTTATTCGACCGTTTGTTGGCTTCCTTCGGCGACGATTGGATGGAAAGGGAAGCCGATCCCACTCTCTATCCCGAATATTACGGCGGGGCTTTCATCAATAACAACGGCATGTTTGTAGTTGCGGTAACCGGGAACCGGGAGGAACACAAAAAACGTCTGACAGAGATCCTCGGAACAGATAACTTTAATGTGGAGACCGTACAATATTCCTACCGCCAGATGATGCGGGTGATGGACAGTATAGACGCTTTTCTGATGAATAACACTATCCCTGAAGATCATCCACTGATGAATCGTTTTGCCGGTGCCTATCCCGACGTGATGGAAAATCGGGTAAAAGTGCTCCTGACGAAAGTTGACGATACTACCATCCGGCTCTTCCAGAAAGACGTAGTGAACTCTCCCCTGGTGATTTTCGAACAGGGTGACCTGCCGGATTTAATGTAAAAAAGTATAGCCTGAAAATTTCACCAAAATCAAAATAATCAGATGGGATCTCGTATATAACTGTCTGTTTATTTCAAGATATTTATACTTGTTGAGATTTACGAGAAAGGCCAACTGAAAGATGGCAAGTTGAAAGAAATCGCCTCGAGGTTGGATGAAGACGACAATCCGGTGATTATGCTGGTAAAGCAAAAGAAATAATAGAGATAACACGTAAAAGAAGTAGCCCTATTAATAAAACAGTCCAACCACCTTTGCAAAAGGCAGTTGGGCTGATATTTTTTTATTGTAAACAATTATTATTGCTGACAGAGACAGGAGACCAGATTCCGGTCGCCATAAGCATTATCCACACGGGCTACATTGACCCAGAACTTGTTCTCGGCCACGAACGGCAGCGGGTAAGCAGCTTTAGTACGAGGATAAGCATGCTTCCAGTCGTCGGCAGTGATCTCATATTGGGGGTGCGGCGCATTCACCAGCACATTATCCTCCGCCGAATATTCACCACGCGAAACCTCTATGATCTCTTCGTGGATCTGGTTCATCACAGACACGAAACGATCCAACTCGGCCAGGCTCTCACTTTCAGTTGGTTCTATCATCAGTGTACCATGCACGGGGAAAGAGAGCGTAGGGGCATGATAACCGTAATCGATCAGACGCTTGGCGATATCGGTCTCGGTAATGCCTGATACCTCTTTCAGGCCGCGGCACTCAAGGATAAGTTCATGCCCTACTCTTCCTCTGGCACCACGATATACAATACCATAAGAGTCCTTCAGTTTCTCCGCCACATAATTAGCACTAAGGATAGCGGCTTCAGTAGCTTCTTTCAGTCCTTCAGCTCCCATCATACGGATATAGGCATAGGTGATTTCTGTCACACCCGCACTGCCGTAAGCTGCTCCCGAAACAGTGTTCTTGTCAGTCGACATAGTCACCGGATGTCCGGGCAGAAAAGGTACAAGGTGTTCGGCCACGCAGATAGGCCCTACACCGGGTCCTCCTCCTCCATGAGGAATGGCGAACGTTTTATGCAGGTTGAGATGGCACACATCGGCGCCGATAGTACCGGGATTAGTCAATCCCACCTGTGCATTCATATTGGCGCCGTCCATATAGACCTGTCCGCCCGCTTCGTGTATCAGACGGCACATCTCCCTGATTTCCGTCTCGAAGATGCCGTGCGTCGACGGATAGGTGATCATATAGGCTGCCAGGTCGTCTTTGTACTGATCTACTTTGGCCCGCAGATCATCCATATCCACATTCCCGTTAGCATCACTGGCAACCGTCACCGGCTTAAATCCGGCCTGTACTGCACTGGCGGGATTGGTTCCATGCGCCGATGCGGGGATCAACACCACCTTGCGATGCCCCTCGCCATTGCTTTCGAGGTAGCTGGCAATGGTGATCAGTCCGGCATATTCACCTGCCGCTCCCGAATTGGGTTGAAGGCTGGTGGCGGCGAATCCTGTGATCTCAGCCAGCATCTCTTCCAGTTCACTGATCATCTGCGTATATCCTGCCACCTGTTCTAACGGTGCGAAGGGGTGGATGCGCTGAAAGCCGGCAAGTCCCAACGGCAACAATTCAGAAGCCGCATTCAGCTTCATGGTACATGAGCCGAGAGAGATCATGGAATGCGCCAGCGAGATATCTTTCCGTTCGAGCCGCTTGATATAACGCATCAGTTCCGTTTCAGTATGATAGCTGTTGAAAGTGGGATGAGTAAGGAAATCGGATTTCCTGAGTTGTGACTCTTTCAAGGTGCTCTTTGCGGGTAACTCTTCGAGCAGGTAAACCTTCGAACTGCCTGCTGTCATGGCGAATGCGGCCAGCAGTTCATGTACCCGGTAAGGATTGGTAGTTTCATCGATACTGATCCCTACCTCGCCGCTTTCGAAGTAACGCAGGTTGATACTGCGAATTTCGGTATTATCACGGATATCCTGTACCGATATACCCTCGGGCAGACGGATCTTGAGCGTATCAAAATAGCTGCTGTTTAATTGCTTATAACCCATCTCCTTCAATTCCTCACTTACATGGGAGGCGATGGAGTGAATGCGGCGGGCAATATTTTTGAGTCCTTCCGGTCCATGGTAGACGGCGTAGAAGGAAGACATAGTAGCCAGCAGAGCCTGCGCCGTACAGATATTGGAAGTGGCTTTTTCACGTTTGATATGCTGTTCACGCGTCTGTAACGCCATGCGAAGCGCCTCCCTGCCATAGGCATCTTTGGAGATGCCGATGATACGCCCCGGTATGAAGCGTTTGTACTCATCGCGGGTGGCAAAGAATGCGGCGGACGGTCCTCCGTAGAACATAGGGATACCGAAACGCTGGCTGCTTCCGAAAGCAATGTCGGCACCCCATTCACCCGGAGGAATAAGTAATGTGAGCGCCATCAGATCGGTGGCTACAGCCACTTTGCACTCAATCTTGTGTGCCCTTTCAGTGAAGTCAGTATAATCCTCTGCATTTCCGTCGCTATTGGGATATTGAATGATAGCGCCAAAAAAGGGTTTATCGAAAGTGACAGTTTTATAATCACCAACAACTACTTCTATTCCTGCATAATACATCCTTGTCTTAAGCACCGCTAATGTTTGAGGAAAGATGTTCTCATCCACAAACAGCGTTTCCACCCCGTTTTTCACCTGCTCACGGCTGCGCAACCCATACATCATCGTGGCTGCTTCGGCAGCCGCAGTAGCTTCATCCAACAACGAACTATTAGCCAGCGGCAATGCGGTAAGTTCGCTTACTACCGTTTGAAAGTTAAGCAATGCCTCCAGCCGTCCCTGTGATATCTCGGCCTGATAGGGTGTATAAGAGGTATACCATACCGGATTTTCAAAGACATTCCGGTAAATCACTGCAGGAGTAACGGTATCATACCAACCCATACCGATATAAGAAGTGTAGATGTTATTCAGTGATGCAATATGAGCAATCTCTTCAGCATACTCATGTTCCGACAATGCCCTGGGTAAAGAAAGAGGCTCTGTCAAACGGATATCTGAAGGAATTGTCTGATCGATCAGTTTATCCATTGAAGAGAGGTCGATTGCTTCGAGCATTTTCTGTTTATCAGCCTCGGTAATACCGATATGTCGGTTTTTAAATTGTTCCATTTTTATCATAACGCGCACTAGGGGTAAATTTCTTATTATTGATCTTTTTTCTCTTCAGGACACGTGGAAAAATTCCACGTAAAAAAATCGGCCGGGGGATACATTGCACAAACCGACTATAATCTTATTGCCCGACGAAAGGGTTATTCTTTTTTTCAAATCCGATGGTAGTGACAGGACCGTGTCCGGAATAGACCAACGTACTGTTGGGTAGGGTAAACATCTTGGTTTCAATACTGTTTACCAGATCCTCATAGCTTCCCCGCGGCAGGTCTGTTCTTCCCACGCCGGCATAAAAGAGCAGGTCTCCGCCGAATATACAACCCTCCGCTTCGTGATAGAATACTACACTGCCGGGCGAATGGCCCGGAGTATGAAACACTTTCAGCGATTGGTTCCCGAAAGTGATTGTATCGCCTTCGTTCAGATAATTACCGATCTCCGGCCTAAAATCGGCGTTACCGCCCGGCAATCCGAATACCTGCATCTGGGCGGCTATATCTTCCAACAGGAAGAGATCGTCGGGATGGCATTGCACCTTAAGCCCGTATTGAGAGGCGAGCAGATTGATCCCAAATATATGATCAAAATGCAGGTGAGTATTCAACAGATGTTTTACCTTAAAGTTATTGTCGATCAAATAACTGAGTAACAACTCTTTTTCATCGGGATAAAAAGGGGCGGGATCAATTACGACACACTCCCTGGTCTCGTCAGACAACACGTATGTGTTTACTCCCAACGGATTGAATTCAAATGTTTTTATATTCATTTTGCTACAGTCTTATCGGGAAAGAATCAGTACCTTTTCCCGTGGTATTTTCATTTATCACAAAAATAACGCTTTCTTTTGGATTTACAGAAAATCGCGAGGAATCATTCAATTACATTAGTCGTTTTGAGTCGCCTTCACTCCCCGATTGTTAATTCCTACAGTGCCAAAGTTCAATTCAACTTAACGGGACATACACCAATTTTTTTGTCTGGAAAAACGGTTCGGAAAAGTAATCCGACAGAGAAACCAACTCCGCGACCTGTCGGAAAGGATGCAACTCCGCCGTAAGATCTCCCCCTTTCAGACAGATAATTCCATTAGGCAAGGCGTTCATCTGTTCCGATGAAATATTTTTACGTGTGATCCTGACAAGTTCGGGCAGCGGCATCACCGCCCGGCTCACAATAAAGTGGAATTTCCTTTTTTCATCCTCCACACGTGCGTGCACTGTTTCTATATTCTTCAACCCCACCGCTTCGGAGATCTCTTTTGCGACCTTCACTTTCTTGCCGATACTGTCAAGCAGTACGAACTGTACATCGGGAAAGAAAATGGCCAGTGGGATACCCGGAAATCCACCTCCCGTACCCACATCCATAATGGCAGAACCCGGAGTAAAACGGATATACCGGGCAATAGCCAGAGAGTGCAGCACGTGATGCGGATAGAGATTATGGATATCCTTGCGGGAGATTACATTGATTTTGGCATTCCAGTCGGTATAAAGATCGGACAGTGCTTCGAACTGCTGCTTCTGCTGTGCAGTAAGCGACGGAAAATAGGTTTCGATACTCTTCACTATAAATCGGCTAATTTAGCGGCAATACTGTTCTCCCTCAACAAGGGGAATATCATCTCGTAAGGGATAAACACCTGCGGTGCATCCAATTGGTAAGCCGAATATTCACCCTTGTTGTAGGTATAAATAATCCCTTTATCGGTCAGTAAAAAGTTTTGGTTAGGCACAATCTCACGCACCCCGAAGAAACCGATATCTTCCAGTTCTTCCACGCTTTCCGCGCCTGTCTGTTCCAGTAAAGATGCGATAATAAGACGCTGAAGAGCTGTATCGTATCCGGCATTAAAGATATCATTCTCGGTGACTTGTCTGCCTGTATTCAGATTCAGTACATAATTGCGGTAGGAGTCGTAAGATGCTGCTCCTCCCTTGTTATTGGATTGTTTCACCTGGAATGCAAGGACTCCGTGATGATTGTATACAATGGAATCGGAGAGACTTTCGTAGTAGGAATAGAAAAAATCTTCGGTATAATGTTCGCTGTCGGCGACATCGATACCTGTGATGAGATTGTTAAGCTCCCGGATTTCATCCGCACTTTCCCGGTAGGTTTGTGCATCGGCAGTGTAGTTTTCGATGTAATTCCGTACATAAGCCTGTATAGCATCAGGCGGCGCCAAAGTATCATACGGTGCACCGAACGTATTCCGGATAAAGAATTGCTGTAATATATCCAGATTCATTTTACCGCTGCTGACGGGATAAATAAAATCCACCTCTATATTACAATAAGGATTTGCCGTATCCCCGTCGAGATGGTGCCGGGCAACCAGACTGATAGTATCGAACTCAACGTTATTCTCCGCTCTGAACATGCTCCTGCCCCCCTGCTGGTTGCAGGAGATGAAAAACAGCAATGCAACCAGGGATAGCAAGACAGCTAATATTCTATGATACACCCCCATAACGAAAGACTTTAAAAATAACAGGTACAAAAATACATATTTTATCGGGAATACCCCTTGCCGGCTTCTACTTTTTACAAATAAATGAGGATACGGGCTATCCGTATCCTCATTTATACGTCGAAAATTCATCTATCCTAAAAATTTCGACTATCAATAAGTGTGTCCGTCGGACTCCAGATCGTCCAGGTTCAGTTTCTTTTTCTCCAGCGCTCTCCATGCATAGAATATGTAGGCAATCACGAACGGCACAAGAAGCGAAACTACCGCCATCGCCGAAAGCGTAAAATAGCTCGATGAAGAGTTTTGCAGGGTAAGTGAACTCTGCGGATCTACCGAAGAAGGATAATAAGCGGTATTGTTATAACCGGCTACGAGCAGGAGCATGGTCACGGTCACAATAGTACCTGCACCGGCGAACCAGATTCCTTTTTTAAAGCCCGCATTGAAAACTGTATTGAAAATACCATACAGAACGGCCAATACTCCCAGCACAAAGAGTACCAGTACAATCGGCATATCGATGAAATTATGAAGGTATTTCATCTTCTCCATATATATCACTTTTGTTTCAGGATTCACAGCATAGCCTTCAGCGACCAGCGTCCAGATCAAAAAGACGAGGAAGAAAACCACAAAAGGTATTCCGTTATATAGGGTAAATTTACGGGATCTGTTTTCGAGTACCTCATGATCGAGCCGGCTCACAAAGAAGAGGCTTGCCATGGTACGGGCAAGGAAGAGTATTGCCAACCCGAGACTCAGATTTCTCACATTTGCCAATAACTCAAGCCCGTGAAGCGGATTCTGCCACTGGCTGATGGTAAAGCCTGAGGTACCCAGCCCGGCAATATTCCCTTTGCCGACTGTAAATTCCGATCCGGTAAAGAAAGAGGCTACCACCACGCCCAGCAGGAAGGTAGCCAGTACACCATTGAGAAACAGGAACGCGCGATAGGTTTTCGGGCCGAAAATATTCCCCGGCTTGGACTGGTATTCGTAGGATATAGCTTGTAATACAAAACAGAACAGCAAAATCATCCATGCCCAGTAAGCACCTCCGAAGCTGGTCGAGTAAAACAGGGGAAACGACGCAAAGAAGGCGCCTCCGAAAACAACCAGCGTAGTAAAGGTATATTCCCATTTGCGTCCGAGCGCATTGATAAGAAGTTTCTTCTCCTCTTCTTTCCTCGCGAGAGAGTTCAACATGGACTGGCCCCCCTGTACAAAAAGCAGGAATACCAGTATTCCGCCAAGAAGCGACATTACAAACCACCAGTATTTCTGTAGAAAGTCGTAAGTTATCATTGTTTTTATCTTTTAGTCTGTTTAAACCATGTAATAAGATCAGGCTTCTTCTCCGGGAACAGGATCCGGCCCTTTTTTGATCTGTTTTACCATAATAGCCACCTCTGCGATCAACATTCCCGTAAACAATACCGTGAAAATGATAAATGTAGTAATAATATTGCCGGCAGATATTGCGGATGCAGCCATCTGTACCGGGAGGATATCCTGGATAGTCCATGGCTGTCGTCCTACTTCCGCCACTATCCATCCTGCCTGACCGGCGATAAAGGGCAGGGGTATGCTCCACAGCGCTACATATTGCAGCCATTTCGTGTCACGCAAATCTTTCTTATAGATGAAATAGAGCACAATCGTAAAAAATAAAATAGAATAGAGTCCTATTATCACCATAATGCGGAAACTATAGAAAGTAAGGGGCACGTCCGGGATCAGGTCTTCCCCGGTTTCAAGATAACCGTACCCGAAATGTGCGTAATTTTCCTTGAGGATGGCTTCGTGATTGGCGGCATCGGCGTCACGTCCTTCCGCCTTTGCCGTCTGGTAATCGGCCAGCGCCTGGAGGGCAACCTTCCCGCGGGCTTTCCTCTCTTCAAAGGAGAGGGCAGTAGCGCCGTCCTGAAGCGTATAACCTCCATCCACAAGGTCTTTGATTCCTGGCACGAACGCGTTCATGTTCCTGTATCCCAGGAACGACAATAGTTTGGGTATCTCCAGCTTAAAGATAAAGGGATCCACATCATCGTCATGATCCTGTTTAGCCGGGTTCAGCATTCCTATCGCTACCAATCCGGCACCCTCTTTCCCTTCATAGAGGCCTTCCATTGCAGCCAGTTTCATTGGTTGTTTCTGTGACACCTCATAAGCCGAGCCATCACCGGTAACTGCCAGCATTACAAAAGCAACCAGCCCGACTATGGTACCGACCTTTACACTTTTCAGGGCAAAATCTATATGTCTCTTTTTCAGCAGGTACCAGGCAGAGACACCCACCACAAAACCGGCTCCGATAGCCCAACTGGAATAGATGGCATGCAGGAATTTATTATATGCCACAGGAGAAAGCACCACAGCCCAGAAATCGACCATTTCATTCCGTACCGTCTCGGGGTTGAACTCCATCCCGACAGGGTATTGCATCCAGGCGTTGGCGACCAGGATCCAGAAAGCAGATAAAGTAGCACCGGTAAACACTAACCAGGTAGAGGCAAGGTGCACTTTCTTGCTCACCCTGTTCCATCCGAAAAACATGACGGAAATAAATGTGGCTTCCATAAAAAATGCAAGGATCCCTTCAATGGCGAGGGGAGCACCGAAAATATCACCCACGAACCAACTGTAGTTCGACCAGTTGGTACCGAACTGAAACTCCAGGATAATACCTGTAGCGACACCGATCGCAAAGTTGATACCGAAGATCTTTTGCCAGAACTTGGTGACATTTTTCCATTTTACATCTCCCGTCCTCACGTACATGGTTTCCATGAGGGCCATAATAAGCGCCAGCCCAATAGTGAGCGGGACAAATATCCAGTGATAGCCGGCAGTGAGAGCGAATTGTGCTCTCGACCAATTGACTGTAGACACACTTAATAGATCCATAAATTTTGAATATTTAATCTTGGTTATTCCATTGACAGCGCCTGCTCGTAGCATTCACAACACATCTACGGCGCTTTTTGTGATTTTTAAATGAATAAGCTTTGTCTATTTCTCTCTTCCATGCATTGGTTGTTGTGTCCGAAGACACCCCAAGCATTATACGAACCTAAGCCTGCCCTATTCCCCCTATGGGTGGCAGAAAACCGGGATCGTTCTGGATCCTGATCGCCCCATTCTGCTGTTCAAATTTATCGATATTATCTTTTAACGCCATCAGCAACCTCTTCGCATGTTCAGGCGTGAGTATGATTCTCGATTTGACTTTCGCCTTGGGCACACCCGGGACAATACGGACAAAATCAACAACAAATTCCGACGTGGAATGCGATATAATTGCCAGGTTGGAGTAAATCCCCTGTGCAATTTCATCACTCAATTCAATCTGTATTTCGTTGTTCTTATTGAAATTTTCCATTATTTGACTGTGAATTTAATAACTCTGGCACATAATATAACCGTTTGGATACGTAGAAATGCAGTGTATGCCTGATTATCAAACAAACAGCGCTTTTCTTTTTATTAGGGATGGAAAAATCCCGGTGAACATTTTCGTTAAGCAATATGAACAGAAGACAAGCTTGCTTGGATTATGTCGTCATTGCGAGAAAATGTCTGATGAAATTGAACTATTAAAATAGTTTAAACAAAGAAACTTAATTTTCTTCAATCTACAAAAGAAAAGAAGAAAATTCTTTCCTTTTTGTAGATCTATTCATCAACTACAGATTAGCCAAATATCACATTGAAGAATCATCGGAATAATTTTCTATTTTCCGGGCAGAAGATATTCTGTATTCCTTATAATTCCAATGGTGTGTAAGGCAAATCCAGCGAGTCGGCCACATTTTTAAACACCACATCCCCTTTTATAATATTCAATCCGTAGCGTAAATCCTGATATTGCCTGCAAGCTCCTTCCCATCCCATCTCAACAAGCTTTATCACATAAGGCAGCGTGGCATTGGTAAGTGCGCGTGTGGAGGTAACAGGAACGGCTCCGGGCATATTGGCAACACAATAGTGAACAATGCCATCCACATCAAAAATTGGATCGGCATGTGTAGTAGGATGTGTAGTTTCAAAACATCCGCCCTGATCTACGGAAACATCTACCATTACCGTGCCTGGCTCCATTTCTTTGAGCATTTCCCGCTTAACCAGGTGCGGAGCCCTGGCACCTACCAATAAGGTAGCACCGATCACCAGGTCGGCAGTTTTGATCGATTCTGCAATAGACATCTCTGTGGAGTAAAGGGTATCTACGTTTGGAGGAAGGATTTCCGACAAATACCGAAGACGGTTCAGATTAATATCGAGTAGTTTTATATTTGCTCCCAATCCTGCAGCCATCAGAGCGGCATTATGTCCGACCACTCCACCACCGATGATCACTACTTCGGCCGGTTTCACGCCAGGCACGCCCCCCAGCAAAATACCCTTGCCACCCTGCGGCTTTTCCAGATATTTGGCTCCTTCCTGGACAGATAAACGGCCGGCCACCTCACTCATGGGCGTGAGCAACGGTAGTGACCCGTCTTTGTCATTCATTACCGTTTCATAGGCAATGCAGACAGCTCCGCTCGAAATCATGGCTTCAGTGAGTTTTTTGTCGGATGCAAAGTGAAAATAGGTAAATACCACCTGATCTTTTTTTATCAGATGATATTCGCTTTCTATCGGTTCTTTCACTTTCACGATCACATCCGCAATCTCATACACATCTTCAATACGGTCAAGGATGACAGCTCCGGCTTTTACATAGCTCTCATCCGACAGGTTACTTTTGATGCCGGCACCTTTCTGCACGTAAACTTTATGTCCTCGACCGGTAAGTTCCAAAACACCATCAGGCGTCATGGCTATTCTTCCTTCTTTGACTTTAATTTCTTTGGGTATTCCTACGATCATAATAATAAAATTATAAGTTGTTGTTGTAAAATAATATTAGAATCAGGTGATAAATAATTGCAACGGTATTATTCTGAGTGATCTGTTGTAATATGATAGTTTCATATGCAAAAATAAAAAGAAAAAATAAATCTACAATTTATTCAAACGGATTTATTAATGGGTCAATTTCTCTTTTTTCACGGTTCAATAATCATTTTTAATGACTCTTTCGCATAAAAATTTCTTTCATTACGGATTATATCGTATTTTTGTGACAATATTTCAGATTTTTCAATCTATAATAAATAATTAGAACAATGGTAACTTATAAAGAATTGGGTCTTGTAAACTCAAGAGAGCTCTTTAAGAAAGCAGTAGATGGCGGTTATGCTATCCCTGCCTTCAATTTCAACAACATGGAACAACTTCAGGCCATTATCTCGGCCTGCGTTGAAACAAAGTCACCTGTGATCCTGCAGGTATCCAGCGGCGCACGTAAATACGCCAATCAGACATTATTGCGTTATATGGCTCAGGGAGCTGTGCAATATGCAAAAGAACTGGGTTACGAAATTCCTATCGTACTCCATCTCGATCATGGCGACAGCTTTGAGCTTTGCAAGGATTGTATAGAGAGCGGTTTCTCTTCTGTGATGATCGACGGATCACATCTTCCTTACGAAGAAAACATCGCCCTGACAAAGAAAGTGGTTGAGTATGCTCATCAACACGATGTAACTGTAGAAGGAGAACTCGGCGTATTGGCAGGTATTGAAGACGATGTACAGGCAGAACACCACACCTATACCGAACCCGATGAGGTAGTAGATTTTGTGACACGTACCGGCGTTGATTCACTGGCTATCTCCATAGGTACTTCGCATGGTGCTTTCAAGTTTACTCCTGAACAATGTACCCGCAACGAACATGGCGTATTGGTTCCGCCCCCCTTGCGCTTCGATATTCTGGAAGAAATTGAAAAACGAATCCCCGGATTCCCCATCGTTCTTCACGGATCTTCTTCCGTTCCCCAGCAATATGTGGAAACTATCAACAAATACGGAGGAAAACTGGATGATTCAATCGGTATCCCCGAAGAACAATTGCGCAAAGCTGCCAAATCGGCTGTTTGCAAGATCAATATCGACTCCGACGGACGTTTGGCTATGACTGCAGCCATACGTGAAGTATTCGCCACCAAACCGGCTGAATTCGACCCGCGTAAATACCTGGGTCCGGCACGTGAAGAGTTGAAGAAACTTTATATGCACAAAACTGAAAATGTATTGGGAAGCGCCGGAAGAGCGTAACCATACAAGGACAACATAATTTGAAAAGAGGGTGTATCACAATGTGATTTTTACCCTCTTTTTTCATATTTACTTCTACCCGAAAATTCTTAAAATCTCACTTTTACAATTCGCCCTTTTATCTATAATCCCGATTTTATCTCCCCAGTCCCCACTATTCCTTCTCAAATCTGCACATCGTTAAATCAATAAATCATCAAATTAACTTTCCTACCTTTCCACCTTATCACTTTTCCACCTTTTATATTACCTCCGGGAAAGCGCTTGCATTTTTTTATTGAAACCAGTCTCCCTTAGCAGATCGTCCAAAGAGATATGCATCCTGTAGCGCCAGTAGTGTTCAGGATTTGCAGGTACATTGATCCGTTCACTGGAAATATCGGGGTTACGAAGTTTTTCATCGAGCGACAGCCAGTCCTGTAACGGCAGGATCACCCACATGGCCGACGAACGGAGATGACGTTCAATGATCTGCCGGCAGATAGTAATATTACACTCTGCCGGAGCAACTCCTTCGTGATGTAACACTTCGTTGTAATAGCGTTGTGTGAGTTCCCGGTTTTCAGTCCACCATAAACGTAGGGGTGACATATCGTGGGTAGAGGTAGTACATACGGACAGATAGGGCAATTGCTGCAGATCGGTGAAAGTGACGTATGGATCTTTAGGCATCCGTTCGATCTCCAGGCTTAACATCTGCAATTCATGCATCACTGACGGTACACAGTCTGGGACCATACCTAAATCCTCTCCACAGACCATCATCCTGGTGGATGAGATAAGTACCGGTAATTTCTTCATTGCCACTTCACGCCAGAAATAGTTGTGCCGGTGATAATAAAATTCGTCATACAGGCGGTTGAATGCCTCCTTTACGTGAGTGTCAAGATAGCGATACGAATGAGTATATTGCGCCGTAATACGGGGATGATACCGGTGATGATCCTGCGGATCACGTACGAAGAGCACCTCTGCACATAGCGACATAAGCCCGTCGCATATCCTGCGACTCTTATCATCTTTTTTATTATCAAATAGTTGCTTTATTTTCCTTTGGGTGTCGCACTGCGATTTCAATTTAAATCGCTGCCATCCTGTTGGCTCAAGATATTCCCTCTTCACCTCTTCGGTATGCTCTGCAAAGATATCCGGCAAAAAGTGCTCATGAATAAACGGTTGTACCATCCGCTCCTCATCAAAGGGGATTCCCGCACGATTGATCTCTTCTACCCAGAAAGGCAATGCCGGCCTGAAGTGGCCAAGTGATCCCTGTACGGCGTCAAGTGGTATTTCCCAGATACGGAAAAATCCCAGAATATGGTCTATCCTGTAGGCATCGAAATAATCTGCCATCTTGCGAAAACGGGTTACCCACCAGACATATCCATCCTTTTCCATCATCTGCCAGTTGTAAGTGGGAAATCCCCAGTTCTGACCGAAGAAGGAAAAATCGTCGGGCGGCGCACCACTTTGGGTATCCATATGATAGAGGTCAGGAGCTACCCATGCGTCTATGCTGTTACGGCTGATACCGATGGGGATATCTCCTTTCAGAGCCACTCCCCTTTCATTGGCATATACTTTCACGCCGGAGAATTGCTGATGAAGCAGGTATTGCAGGAAAGCCCAGAACTGCGTCTCCTCCTTTGCTTCGGTATCGGTATCAATCATTTTCTTCAATAACACTTCATCATAACCGGCATAGTCGCCCCACTCCCTGAAATCAGCGCAGCCATATTTATCACGCAGGAAACAGTAACATACATAGGGAAAAAGCCATGATTCGTTTTTCTCCCGGAAAGCAATATAATCTTCCGAAGCAAGTACCTTCTCCCCCTCCTGATGATAGAGCTCCCGGCTATAGCGGGTTTTTAAAGACAGTACCTTTTCATAGTCCAGTTCCGGCAGGCTGTTCAGTTCTCTCGCTTCTTTCAGGAAAGCACTATGATTTTTCTTGACTTTCAGCCGATAGTCGCTGCATCCCAGATATATAGGATGGAGGGCATAGGCCGATATAGCACTATAGGGATATGAGTCGCGCCAGGTTTTAGTGGCTGTGGTATCGTTCACAGGCAACAACTGGATCAACTGCTGATGGGTGACTGCTGCCCAGTCGACCATCTTGCGGAGATCGGCAAAATCACCCACTCCGAAGCTTTCATCCGTTCTCAGGGAGAAAACCGGAATAGCCGTCCCCGTTCCCCGATAGGCAAAACTCTGGTAGTGAAAGTGCAAAGCCATTTCTACAAGCACCCGGTTTCCTGTATGCACTGCCTCTGCTGTCAAAACACGATTTCCGCCATCTTCCCAGTGTACCGCCTCACCGCTATTCTTATCTGTAATCACAAACTTATACTCACTCTTTGCGGGTAGTTTTTTCGCATCGAGTGTTATCTGCCACTCTCCTTCGTCAAGATAAGAGAGAGGTTTTGCCAACTTCAGATCCCATTGCCCCAGCTCCTCACATTCACCGCTGATCATCAGCATCTGATCGCCTGCGACATAAGGACAGATCACATTTAACAAAACAGTCTGAGAATAATACTTTGTAGGGAGAGGAGTTGCTTTATGCCGGAAAACAGTATCGGTAAAGACCGTGGAGTATAGATAGGAATGGTACGACTTGTTCTTCCAAAGATCGTTAATAATAAACTCTTTCCGGCCTTTTGTAATGTGAAGTTTGCGGTTATTCCCCCATTCACGGCGAACGGTGTGTCCGCCTTTCCTGATGAAATAGTAATAGGCGACATCGGTCGTTTCTCCAATACTCACAGTTGCCGACCAATTGTCGCCATCGGCGGCAAGAGGGATCGCCTGATCTTCATTTAAGTTTCCCAGTTCCGGCGTAGTCCCGCAAAGACAGACCTGCTCTCCCCAGGCAGTATGATAATTGATTGTAAATGTAAGGTGTGCCATTAGGTAATATCTATTCACTATTTATGGTTGACAAACAAAGCTACAATGTTTCATGAACGGGTCGGATAAAAAACGGGCCTTTTTATCCGGATTCCCGTGCAATCGTTTGCGGGACGGTAAGGGTCAGAGGAAGAGAAGGATCAGCAACTGGGCTGTGATCACCCTGAGAAACATCGTAAGGGGGTAGACAGTAGCATAACTCACCGCGGGCATATCATTCCCTGCCGTTGTGTTCGCATAGGACAATGCAGGAGGATCAGTCATACTACCCGCAATCAATCCCATCAACGTAAAATAGTTCAGTTTATATACTTTCCGACCAATGACACCTATAATCAGAAGGGGTACAACGGTAATAATCACTCCATAGCCCACCCATTTGTATCCGCCATTTATCACGGTTTCGACAAAATTCTCTCCTGCTCCGAGTCCTACACAGGCAAGGAACAGGGCAATACCTATTTCCCTCAACATCAGATTGGCGCTCATAGTCGTATAAGTCACAAGCTTATACTTCGGACCGAATTTACTGATCAGGATAGCCACAATCAGCGGTCCACCTGCCAGTCCCAGTTTTACCGGTTGGGGAACGCCGGGGATCATAAAGGGAATGCTTCCCACGAGTACCCCCAATGCAATACCTATAAAAATAGAGATAAGGTTAGGTTCCCTAAGGCGTTTCAACGAGTTACCAAGGAACTTTTCAACGTTGGCGATAGCTTCTTCAGAGCCTACGACTGTCACCCGGTCGCCCAACTGCAACTGAAGCCTGGAGTCAGCAATCAGGTCGACCCCTGCACGATTCACCCGGGTAATATTGATGCCAAACAGATTCCGCAATTTCAGACTGCCTATGGAGCGTCCGTTAATTGCCGGTTTGGTAATCGATATTCTACGTGAAACCAGTTGTGAATCCAATTTATTCCATTCCCCCCTGTCCATATCAATACGCTGTCCGATAAAGGCTTCAATCACATCAATATTCTTCAGGTTGGAAACTACCAGTACCCTGTCGTTCTCTTCGAGTACCGTCTCTGTTTGAGGAACATCCAGCATGCCTGTTCTTGCATGTAATACCCTCGATATGACAAACTCTTTATCGATCAACCGCTTCACTTGTCGGATATTTTTTCCGAAGATAGAGGGATTAATCACCTGCAAGGAAAACATGTGTGCTTCCGTCATCCTGGAGGCATCATTATTGTCCAGCGTGCTGTTCTCTTTGGCAAAATTGATCTTGAATATATATCTGAAAAGAACGATACTCATAATGATTCCCACTACTCCCAGGGGATAGGCAACTGCATAAGCCGTAGCAATAGTAGGATCGGTAGTTCCCGTTACATCGGTATAGGTTTGTTGCGCAGCCCCTAATCCCGGGGTATTGGTAACTGCCCCCGACAATATGCCTACCATAGTGGCGATGGGCAATCCGGTTACTAAATGGATAATATAGGTGATAAATACTCCCAGCAGCACTACACCTGATGCGAGCATATTGAGAGTGATCCCTCCCTGTTTAAACGATGAAAAGAAGCTGGGACCCACCTGCATCCCTATGGAGTAGATAAACAGAATCAGTCCGAATTCCTTCAGGAAATGAAGCACATTTTCATCGATCTGCAGACCGATATGCCCGAGAAATATACCGAAAAAGAGTATCCACGTCGTCCCGAGCGAAATACCGAAAATCTTTATCCTGCCCAGTAACAATCCGACCGAAATCACCAATGCCATCACAAGTATTGAATGCGCAATGCCCGTTCCGGCAATTAACTCTATCAACCACTCCATATTTTAATAACCTAAAAACCGTTAAATTTATTAGTCCTTTTGAAAATCAGTGCAAAAGTAGCGCTTATTTTATTGAAAACAAAATATAGCCGTAACCCACTGGTCTATTTCGGAAAAGTGTCCGTAAGTTAATCCCTGTGCTTCAGCAGCAGCACGGATAGCGGGAATATCTTCTTTATAAAAACCACTCATTATCAACACTCCATTTTTATTCAGCACCTGCGTATAAGCCGGTATATCCTGCAGGAGAATATTCCGGTTGATATTGGCCAGGATCACATCATACGTTTCATCGCCGAGCAATTCCGCTCCGCCCTGTAACAGGTTAATGTTGTCGATACCATTCAATCGCGCGTTTTCCATCGCATTATGGTATGCCCATTCATCTATATCGACGGCAGTTACCGGTGAAGCGCCCCTCATGGATGCCAGAATAGCCAGTACAGCGGTACCACAGCCCATATCGAGAAGAGATTTGCCTTGCAGATCCATTTTCAACAGTTCTCTCATCATCAACTCAGTGGTTTGGTGATGACCTGTGCCGAATGACATTTTGGGATCTATCAATATACAGTATCTGAACTCACCCCCAATCTTGTGGAATGAACTATGAATGCATAACACATCATCAATAACGACGGGTTGAAAGTAATTCTTCTCCCACTCCTCGTTCCAGTTTTTGTCTTCCATTTCACTGTATGAATAAGTGATCTCCGCTTCCAGCGGAAAGTCGGATAGAAGTTGATCTACTTTTTCCAGTGATAGTACTGGTAAAGGGATATAAGCCTCCAGCCCCGTTTCCGTCCGGACAAACGACTCGAACCCGATCTCACCTAACTGAGCCGAGAGAACATCTGTCAACACCTCTGTATTGGGTTCACAATTGAATTGGACCTGTATATATTGCATGATGATTATTCAAAAATAAAGGACAAAGGTAGTCAACTATTTCGATAAGTAATACGAACAACAGACAAACTTGTTTGAACTTTATGGTGACACCAAAAAATGTAAAAATCATTTTACTTTAGGGAGTCATTTGTTTATTTGTGTTACAAATGAAGTTGATTTTGCCGATAAGAACCGGAACTTATCTTTTTTTGTCCTATTTTTATTCGCTTAAAAAATTAATCGTTCTTTTGTGATAACATAATCCGGACAAATTCGTCTTCTGTATATCACTTAACGAATAAGTTCACTGAAGTTAGTCGTTTTCTCGCTATGGCAAAGTTCAAACAAGTTTGACTTTGCTCATTTAGCTTAACGAAAAAGTTCAATTATATTAGACTACACAATAATGAAAAGGACTATATTATTTATCATTTTATTGATTGCTTCCTCCTCGCTGTTTCTTTCATACGGGCAGAATGCCAAAGCGGAGGAGTTGATCCAGGAAGGCGTTGAACTGCATGATGAAGGGGAATTCAAGGAAGCCATTGAGAAATATAATGAGGCACTCACAGTCGATCCCAAATCGGTACATGCAACTTATGAGCTATCATTATCCTACCTGGCATTACAGGATTACCTAAACGCATCAAAATACAGTACACAGGTAATCAACTCCGGCAACAAACAATTGTCTTCCGGTGCATACGCGGTAAAAAGCGAGGCACTGGCGGGGTTGGACAAAGTGGATGAAGCCATCGCTCTACTTCAGGAAGGTTTGATAAAAAACGGGGATGAGTTCCTGTTGCATTTCAACTTAGCACTGAATTATTATAAAAGGGGGGATATCGACAAAACGCTGGAACATGTAAAAAAAGCCATCGACCTGGATAAATCTCATAGTGGCGCCTTTTTACTGAATGCGTATGCACTTAACGATAGCGGATTATGGGTACAAAGCATATTATCATTCCAGATGTTTCTCCTGTTAGAACCGGACAGTAAACGGTCGAAGAGCGCCTTCGAGGAAATGTTGAACATCATGCGCATTAAAACGGCTGAAGAACCTGTACAAAGGTCGTTCATCCAGCAACAGATGATGCGTAATAACCCTGATACAATACCACAGTCCGACAAAATTCCTCCATTGAGTATTGAAGATGGATTGAATCGCAATTTTGTATACCATGCTATTACGACTACGCTCGATTCACTGAAAAACTCATCTGAAGAAAAAGATGACTTCATCCTTTTCAAAACAGTCAACAAAGAGATTATGAATGTACTCACCCGGGAGAGCAAAGGTGCTAAAGAGGGCGTTTTCTGGACTTTTTATATTCCCTTCTTCTCTCATATTGCAGAATCTGACTATTACGATACCTTCTGCCGCTATATCAGTGTATCCTACTTTCCCGAATCCATGGAATGGTGGCAACAAAATCCGGGGGATGCTGTAGATTTTGTGATCTGGTTTGAAAAAGGGGATGAGGATTAATAGAAAAGTTAATAAAAATCGTTTACCTTTGCATTGAATTCCACATATATAAGGAAATGAATAACGAGGAACAGTTACTGGAAGAATTGCGTGATCCGCAAACAAGTCGAAAAGGATTTGCCAGGCTTGTTTCCGAATACAGTGAAAGACTCTATTGGCAGATACGAAAGATGGTGATTTCACATGATGATGCCAATGACATTTTACAGGATGTATTCGTCAAAGCCTGGATGAATCTTGAGAACTTCAGGGGTGAGGCCAAACTTACCACCTGGCTCTACCGTATTGCGATTAATGAAAGTATTACCTTCCTCAATAAGAAACGGAGTCAAAACCATATTGCTTTAGATGACGACAGTTCGTTTCTGCTGAATACATTGGAGAGCGACCCCTATTTCGACGGCGACGAAGCACAAAAACTTCTTCAGAAAGCCATTCTTACCCTTCCGGAAAAGCAGCGTCTCGTCTTTCATATGAAATACTCCGAAGAGATGAAATATGAAGATATATCCGATATATTGGGTACTTCGGTGGGAGCACTCAAAGCCTCTTACCATCATGCGGTAAAAAAAATTGAAAAATTTTTAAGTGAACCGCATTAAACTTTTATCGATTCATTAAGTCTATTCAACAGAGCAGCGCAAAAATAAGAGGTATGGAGACAAAAATTAACAAATTAAAAGAAATAGATAAGACTGAAAATCCTTTTAAAGTTCCCGAAAATTATTTCGCGCAATTCAATGAAGAAATAATGAATCGTCTGCCAGAAAAGGAGATAGTAGCCCCGGAACCGGTCTCATTATGGGACAGAGCTAAGCCGTGGGTCTATCTGGCTGCCATGTTCGTCGGGCTTTACATCACCATTAATTTTCTGATGAAAGCTCCGGGGAACGATAATCTGGCTGAAAACCAGGTGGCGACTCAACAAACACTCTCGGGTTTACCCGGTAATACTGATAATTATTGGTCTACCGTACAGATAACCGAAGAGGAATTCTATCAATATCTCGAAGAGCAGTTGATCGAAGACAGCTATTTCGATTATATGTATCATCAGTATTATTTGAACTGAAGAAAGTATCATACATCATTTAAAAACAAATTTTGTAATGAGAAGAAGTGTTATTTTGCTTTTGTGTGTGCTTACACTACCTGCTAACTTTTTAATTCTCTCTGCCCAGACTCCCCAGAACAGGAAAATGAATATGGCAGATTATGAAAAAAGGAAGAAGGAGTATGTGACGAAAGAGGCAGGTCTCACGCAGGATGAGGCCAGTAAATATTTTCCCTTGAGTAATGAATTGACACAAAAAAAGTTTAAACTGCATAGGAGCCATCGCGATAAAGTACAGCGAATCAAAGATAACAGTAATATCTCCGACGAAGAGTATAGGAGAATGCTGGAAGACGATGTAGATGTCAAACTCAAAGAGGCGGAACTTGATAAAGAATATTCTGCCAAATTCGAAAAGGTACTCTCTCCCGAAAAATTGTTCAAAGCCCAGCAAGCCGAGAGAGATTTTATTCAGCGCGAAGTAACGAATTTCAGGAACGAGGGGAGAAGCAACAGAAGGCAGTGAAGCGGCTTAGATGTAAACGTCCTCCCTACCCTGTTGATGAAACAATGAAACAGCTACATATTCATATATTATTTGACACTAAACCCCGCGAATATCGGGGTTTATTTTTTTATCAGCATACCTGTGATAAACTCTTTCTACTTACCCCGTTTTATAAAATCTCAACTTTTTATTTAAATTTGTACGGACACATAAGCAAAGACTCTGATAGGGAATTTTAAACTGGCAGACGATAGCCACTCAAAACTATTTATCAAAAAAGGAATTATTCCCTATATTATGATTAAATCACAGGATCGTGTACCGATTTATATCAATTTCAAAAATCATCAGAGAACAATGGATTTATACCAGGTACTAAGTAAAGGAGAATAAATTCAGTCAATCATAAAAACCACCACAAATCAAACATACAATTATCAACGATGTATATATCATGGATCAACGATTACTTTATATCAATAATCCTGATTTTGTATCGTTATCATCACGTGTGATAATAATACAAAATCAGTGATAACATACAGTTTCTCAGAATAAATATGAAATGGATTGTATAGAAAATAAAACACCCAACTTTACATTCTTGGATGTAAAATCGGGCGTAATTTTAATAATAAACTGAATATCAGCAGTATTCGTGGAGCTGGAGGGAGTCGAACCCTCGTCCAAACGAGGAAGCAATCTGCTTTCTACATGCTTAGCTTCATTTTGATTGTCGGGAAGGAGCGCGACTGAAGCCACCATACTCCATCCTTATCTTCTTTATTTCGGAAAGGCGCCGAAGCATCGCCTATCCTATCTCCGATTTACCTGCACCACCTGATCGGAACGCTTCGAAGCCACAGCTTCCGGGTGATGTCTTGTTCCGTCACATGTGACGGAATTAAGCGATTGATCTACTATACTTCGATCACGCAGCAAGAGCGTAATTGTTATTGCCAGTTAATTGTTTGACGTTTGAGATTAAAGTGCAAACCGACAACGCACTGCATGCTTACAAACCTCTTCTACCCGCTGTCAAAACCGGTCAACCCCATATTTTTAAAGAGCGTCTTCTACTCAAAAGAAACGGAATATTATTGAGTATATAAATAACACATCAGTAACAAAAATGTTTTTCAACAATACTTTCACTTCTTTGGTACAAAGATAGCAATTTTCAATGAAATAAAAAAGAACTATCAAAATGACTTATTCATGTAGATGATTCCCAATTTCTTGCACCTTACATCCTAAATATTACATCCTAAAGCCGGTTTAGGGATACTGTCACTCAAATCTTGAATTTGAAATCTTCTTCACGGAAGTCCGTTGAAATCTATTTCCGGCGGTTGGCTCGCAGCCGTACGCTGGAACCTGGATAAAAATTCGGTGGAATCATGAAAAAATCCGCAGTTTTTCAGGAAAAACCGGTTCGATTGTGAATGGTATCCTCCCTGATAATCGATCCGAGCACCCGCTTTTGCAGTGGCATCGTAGGTAAACGATGCTTCCGTTCCCGGGATCCATTCCCCGGATTTGGTGCGAAACCATTGATTCCCGAAATAGACCATTCGCGTCAGATACCCCTGCTCCGGAATAAAATTCTCAAGGAAAGAATGCGCTCGCTTATAATAAGTATCGGTTTTCGGGCGCAGAAACGATACAATAAGCTGCCATCGGTTTTCTTCGGGTGCGAAAAACCATGAAGTATAGATAGTGTTTCCTTTATGATCGGGCACTACACGGGTTAGGAAACGGTATGTGTTTTCAGCTTTCCACGGATAGCGCAAAAAACTCTGTCCTCCCGCACCTTCATTACCGAATTCACCGGTATATACATCCTCTCCTTTTTTGAGCATTACAATCTTCATACTGTCCGGGATCAGTTTCGGATCTTCCGTTTCAAACGGGCTCCACACAGAAAAGAGAACTCTTCGTTCGTTTTCCGAATTGCATTGTATCCCGAAATACCCTTCTCCAAAACCGTTTGCCATATAGTAACTCCCGATTACATCATTATGTTGAGGTACCGTTATCTCATTATAGAACCATTCAATGGTATCTTCCGGCATGGTGTAAGAAAGGTGTACAGAGGGTCCTCTCCGCCCCCAATAGTCGGCAAAATCATCAACATAAACCATTTTGTCATCATCATTCTCAATAGTTAGCGATCCAATTACCCCAAAATCCTCTCCCGTTTTAGAGATACCCTGTAACGTTATTGCGACATACCCCGGTTCGACGATACGGAAAGGCTTCAACTCTACGCTAAACTCTCCGGCATTTAGTTGAATGTTTTGGGATTTTTGCTGAACGCCCTGATGTTCTATCCCCACTTTTATCCGTGATTTTCCTTCGTCGAGGGAACCGTTAAGAGTTACCCGTACCGTCTGTGGTCTGGAAAAATAGACAAATGTTTTTACCTCACTTTTTGGATCCGTCCATTTTTCCAACCCGTGACGGCCGATTTTTGCACCGGCACCCTGTGCCGTGACATATGCATTTCCACTCAGTCGGACTTCTTTTTTACTTACGCTTTGTGCCGATGATTGAGATACAAATATCAGAATGCAAAGTAAAAAGGGTAATTTGGTTTTCATTTTTATATGTTAATTGGGCAATTAGCTTTTAAAATTTCCATTCTTGACGGAAATCAGCTACAAAGCGTATTAAAACTCCCACAAAAATACATTAATTACTTTTAGAAACCCTCAAAATAACCTACTTTTGTATTCCGATTTATTGAATCCAACACAACATGAACAAAATCGTTTCGAAAGAGTACTTATCCGACAGAGTGGTGAAGTTTGAAGTGGAAGCTCCACTTATTTCCAAAAGCCGCAAAGCCGGCCATTTCGTGATTGTACGCGTAGGAAAAAAAGGAGAACGTGTACCGTACACCATTGCAAATGCTGATGTGAAAAACGGAACTATCACCTTAGTCATTCAAAAGGTAGGGAAATCATCACAGAAAGTATGTGAATTAAATGTGGGAGATTATATCACAGACATGGTAGGTCCATTGGGAAAAGCCACTCACATAGAAAACTTCGGAACAGTGGTATGTGCAGGGGGAGGCGTGGGTATTGCACCGATGCTGCCCATCATGAGAGCCATGAAAGAAGCGGGCAACAGGGTGATTTCGGTACTCGCAGCCCGGACAAAGGAGTTAATCATCCTTGAAGAGCAGGTGCGTGAATATTCCGATGAAGTGATAATCATGACTGATGACGGTTCCTACGGGAATAAAGGGTTAATCACCGCCGGCGTGGAGAAAGTGATCCAACGTGAAAAAGTCGATCTGTGTGTCACTATTGGTCCTGCTATCATGATGAAATTTGTGTCGGAACTGACAAAAAAATATGATGTTCCTACCGTGGCGTCGCTTAATACGATCATGGTAGACGGCACTGGAATGTGCGGGGCATGCCGCGTCACTGTGGGTGGACAAACCCGTTTTGTCTGTGTCGACGGGCCTGAATTCGATGCACATCAAGTGGATTTCAATGAAATGCTGATGCGATTAAAGGCATATGATAGGTGAAAAGGTGGAGAATTTAAAATCTTGAATTTGAAATGTAGAATAACAGCATATATATGAGTGAATATCTGAAAGCCGAACGGGCGCAGGAGTGGCGTGAAGCGCTCCGCAAGTCGATAAAGAACAAAGATCGCATTACCATCCCCCGGGTAAAAATGCCCGAGGTGGATCCCGTGGTACGTAGTCGTACATATGACGAAGTAAACCTCGGATTGACACCAGAGTTGGCTGTCAACGAATCGCATCGCTGTCTCGACTGCGTAGATCCCACCTGCATCACCGGTTGTCCCGTAGAGATCAATATCCCCAAATTCATCAAAAATATCGAGCGGGGTGAATTCTTAGAAGCAGCCAAAACATTAAAGGAAACCAGTGCCCTGCCGGCAGTTTGCGGTCGTGTATGTCCGCAGGAACGACAATGTGAAAGCCAGTGTTTCTATACGTTGAAGCTGAAGAAGGAACCTGTAGCTATAGGTCATCTGGAACGATTTGCAGCCGATTACGAACGTATGAGTGGTAATATTTCCATACCTGAGACCGCTCCTGCCAACGGTATCAGGATTGCCGTAGTCGGCTCCGGTCCGGCCGGACTGGCTTTTGCAGGCGACATGGTGAAACTGGGATACGATGTCACCGTATTTGAAGCTCTCCATGAGTTGGGAGGTGTACTTCGTTACGGTATTCCCGAGTTCCGTCTGCCCAATGACATAGTGGATGTGGAAATCGATGGCCTGAAAAAGATGGGTGTGAAGTTCGAGACCAACTGTATTGTAGGCAAGACGATCTCACAGGAAGATCTCAAAGCGGAAGGATTCAAAGGTATTTTCGTAGGTAGCGGCGCCGGGTTGCCCAACTTTATGAATATTCCCGGTGAGAACCTGATAGGCATTATGTCGTGCAATGAGTATCTTACCCGTGTAAACCTTATGCAGGCGGCCGATCCGGAGAGTGATACCCCGGTCTATAAAGGGAAAAAAGTAGCAGTAGTGGGAGGTGGCAATACCGCCATGGATGCCGTCCGTACCGCACGACGACTGGGAGCCGAGAGAGCAATGATCATCTATCGTCGCTCCGAAGAAGAGATGCCTGCCCGCGTGGAAGAGATCAAGCATGCCAAAGAGGAAGGGATAGAGTTCTATACACTGCATAATCCTCTTCGGTATGAAGGAGATGAACTGGGTCACGTGCAACGGATGCTGTTACAACGGATGGAGTTGGGGGCACCCGATCAGTCCGGCCGTCGCCGTCCCGTAGCAATTGAGGGCGACACAATCTGGCTCGAAGTAGATGAAGTGATTGTGAGTGTGGGGGTATCCCCCAATCCATTGATCCCGCAGAGTTTTGACGGAATGGAAGTCACTTCCTGGGGCACCATTGTTGTCAACAGTGACACTATGCAGACTGCCGACGAGATGATCTTTGCCGGCGGTGATATCGTGCGTGGAGGAGCGACTGTCATTCTGGCCATGGGTGACGGGAGAAAGGCTGCCAAGGCAATGGATCAATACTTAGCTGATGCAATGATTTAACGATTTGATGATGTGCTGATTAATTAGCTAATCAACACATAAGTAAATCTCCAAATTAAATTTTTCATGAAGATACTGGCTGACGCACATATCCCCTATTTGAAAGGAGTTGCAGAACAGTTTGGCGAAGTGGAATACCTTCCGGGAAATCAATTCAACCGGGAGGCTATCAGGGAAAAAGATGCGCTTATCGTGCGTACGGTCACTCATTTCGGAGAAGAGATCCTTTCGGGAACGAAAGTGAAGCTGATTTGCTCCGCCACCATCGGGTTCGATCATATCGATACGGCATGGTGTGACGCCCACGGAGTGACCTGGCGTACGGCACCCGGCTGTAACGCTGCTTCGGTAGAACAGTATGTAACAGCTTCCCTGCTATATCTGGCTGAAAAACATCAATTCGATCTGAAAGAGAAAACCATCGGGATAGTAGGTGTAGGGAATGTAGGAAGTAAAGTGGAGGTTGCCTGTAAAAAATTAGGGATGCGGATTCTGCTGAACGATCCTCCGAGAGAAGAACATGAAGGTTCTGCCCTTTTTACCGATATCAAAACTATCCAACGGGAAGCGGATATTATCACCTTCCACACTCCTTTGACGAAAACAGGAAAATACAAAACCCACCATCTGGCAGATGATCATTTTCTGGCATCAGTCGAAAAGAAGCCATATATTATCAATGCAGCCCGGGGAGGCGTGACAGATAATCAGGCACTAAAAAAGGCAATTCATAATGGAAATATTTCCGGAGTGGTAATCGACTGCTGGGAAAATGAGCCCGAGATAGACAGAGAATTACTCCGACTGGCCGATATCGCTACCCCCCATATCGCCGGCTATAGTGCCGATGGCAAATGGACAGCCACAAAGATGAGCCTCGAAAATCTCAATAATTTCTTCAATTTAGGAATAGAAAACATACATTATCAGGAGATACCTTCTCCTTCAGAACCTATTATTGATCTTCAGGAAATTGCTCCCGAACATCAACTTCAACACACGGTTTGGCAGACCTATAATCCGATGGCAGAGACAACCGCACTGAAATCCGCACCAGAGAAATTCTATTGGTTCCGCTCCAATTATCCTTTACGGAGGGAGTACCGTGCTTACCAGATACTCCAAGCGGATCCCATGGTTATGCCAACTCTACTCAGTCTGGGATTCAGGGAATAAAAAAACCCGGTGCATGAGCATCGGGCCTTTTTATAATGTATGTTTTATTATTTATCTTACTCTTCTGTTTTCTCTTCAGCAGCTTCAGCAGTAGGTTTTTCTTCAGCAGCAGGAGCTTCTTCGGGAGTTTCAGCAGGAACTTCTTCCTTCACAGGCGCTTCCTCCACTTCTGCAGGTACTTCTTCAACCTTTGCCTCAACAGTCTCTTCAACTACTGATTCGGCCGGTTCAGCTACTTCAACTGTTTCTTCAGCAATCGGAGCTTCCTCTTCTACGGGAGCAGGAGCGTTAGCAGCTTCTTCTTCGGCTTTTTTCTTAGCCAAAACTTCCGCTCTGGTCTTGTTAACCTCTTTTTCAGCATCCAGACGGGCTTTCTCTTCAGCACGCTTTTGCTCATCGTCCTTATCTTTGATTTTCTGGGTAAGCTGCGATTTCGAATTTTTCCATGCTTCGAATCTTTTTTCAGCTTCCGCTTCATCAAAAGCGCCCTTTTTCACACCTCCAAGAAGATGCTTTTTCAATAATACGCCCTCTTCCGATAAGATATTCCGCACCGTGTCGGTGGGTTGTGCTCCAGTCTGCAGCCAATACAAAGCTCTTTCGAAATCTAAAGTGATCGTAGCAGGATGTGTGTTCGGATTGTAAGAACCTATCCTCTCAATGTACTTTCCATCTCGTGGTGCTCTGCTATCTGCAACAATAATCTGATAGAAGGGATAATTTTTACGTCCTCTTCTCTGTAAACGAAGTTTTGTTGCCATTTAGTAGTTTCTTTTAAAATTGATTTTTTGCATTTGCGGGTGCAAAGATAGTGATTAATTCCTTATCTTCAAAATTGAATCATCCCATTCTGGATATTTATCTCTGAATCGGTAATTTCTTTGAAATCCATGAGGATCCCAGCCTTTCCATCCAACGAGGTAGCTCTATTATTCAGTATTTATATTAAAAAATAATTTCTATTTGGAACTTTTCACAAAATTCCATATATTTGACAGCATATTATCGTCTTTTTATTAGGATGACCAAACCCCATGGGGAAAACCCAAGCTAATAATAGCTTATTGGAGTTTGATAGAGATGTGATTACTTTATTGTTTGGAATAGCTGACAGCCACGATTGGTTGATAGGTTTGAAACAATATTTACATATTAATCATTTGACTAAATAGTCCAAGTATGTCTGTCACCTGCTATATAAAAGCAATGGGAATTCCTTTTCTGTGGTTCTTTTTGTCGTTTTTCCTCCAGTCTTGTCTCCGGCAATCAACGGCCCAATACCCAGTTCGGTTGGAAAAGATGATAGACCTTTTTTTCATCGAGAATCAGAATGACAGCCTGTTACATTTAGAAGATCGGGATCAGAAATACCTGTCCGAAAATATCCGGCATGTGAGTGATATTTTCAAAGCTGGAGCGCTCAGTGAATCCGGAAGAGCCGACAGCGCCAAAATTATATTGCAGGGTATCTGTCCCGAAGAGTTACAGGGCCGTGACCTCTACTACTATAACGGAGTCATGGCATTAACCCAATTTCGCCTGAATCGGCTTCATGAATCTTTTCAGACAGCCTCTGCATTTGTGGGAAGTAAAGTGTACGATATAAGATGCCGTGCCCTGATTGAGCGTGTGATGGCAAGGATCATGTACTATTACGAAAATTATGAGCACGCCATCAGTTTACTTCACCAATCGGAAGAACATTACCGTGAGGCCGGATTAGAGAAGAGCGCAGCTGTGAACCAAAAATTTCTGGCAAGTTTCTATGCAGAATTGGGCTCATTCGATGAAGCCACAAAAAAAATCAAAGAGGCAGAAACAACGTTAAAGAAGTACGATGATAAGGAAGAGCTCTACTACCTCTATATTGTGGGGATTAAAACTTATCTCAATCTACAGCGGACAGACAGTGCGCAATACTACGCAAAGCTGGCCATGGAGACCGTAGACTTTACCCGTGACCAGCAAAAGCAGGCTTCCATCTATAATTATATGGGAACGATTGAGAGTTTGCAGGAAAATTATCCTGTAGCCATCCAATCATTTGAAAAAGTGATCCGGATAGATGATAATTTCTTCGGATCCGAAAGACAAAAATCGGTAGCTCTCATTGGCCTGGCTTCTGTTTACAATAAACTCAACAGACACGAAGAAGCAAAAAAATATGCCATGCAGGCAATTGAGACCATCAAAGATCACGGATGGGAAAATTTACAACACGATGCCTACAACGAATTATCGACTGCTTTTCTGTCAACCGATCAGGTGAAAGCGCAGATTTTTCTTGATTCCGCCCAAGTCAGCAGGAATAAGTACCACCAATTATCGGCAAAAGGAATTGTAGACTTCACGGAAAAACAAATAGAACTGGACAAGGCTGCCCGTGAAATAAATCAACTACAGAGGGTCAAAAGAAGAAACCGGATCATATTTCATACTGCTCTCGGCTTCCTGATAGGAGTCAATATCACATTTATCCTGATCAGCAATATGAGAAAAAGGGTAAAAAACAAAAAACCGCGCTATTCCCTCGAATCAAAAGAGTCTTTCCTCTTCAATAATTTTAAAGCCTGGTTAGAAGACGGTAAAAGATATCTGCAACCCAATCTCGATTTAAGCAAGGTTGCTTCGGAGATGGGGACGAACCGCAGCTATCTCTCAAAAGCTATCAACTCACAAGGTTTAAGATTCACGGAAATTATCAACAAGTATCGGATTCAAGAAGCAATAAGTATTTTCGAAAATAAAAATGACCATAGGAATAATCATACCATAAACGAATTAGCACTCTCAGTTGGCTTTAATACTAAGTCCGTATTTTTTGACTCCTTCCGGAAGGAAACAGGAATGACGCCCCGTCAATTCAAAGAAAAAATCCAGCATACAAAGATCCGCGATAATGAAAATACTCAAAAAGGTGAATCGGAGACGACATAAATATCATGCTAGCGAATCAACTTATTTTTCGAATACTTTAAACCTGCAAGGCTATGATCGATAATCTTCACATTTTCTTCGCTACCGGAGGTTTTTGGACCACACTAGTACTCTCTTTGGTTTTTGCCTTCAGTGCAACACCACAAAGCAAGTTCTTGCGTAATTACAACAAGGCTAGATATATTATGGCTTTTATCTATTTACTATTCACGGTTTTCAGCTTGTTTATAATAACCGGTAAATTACAAAAGCTGGATCTTCCTTCTCTCAAGATATTCGTCCTCATTTTTTTCTCCTTCCAACTGTTTCTCTTCACGCATGTAAGTCTGACCCTGATCAATTATAGGTATTTATCATTCAAATTATTGATATATCAATTAATCCCGGTGTTTATCTTGGGTCTGATCAGCATATTGTCGAATCTTTTAAATTGGGAAGAAAGAATTGTCAATATAATCTTTTATAGTCTGTTATTATTCTTTGTAATTTCCCTCCTCATCATTACTCAATTATTCTTTAGCCACTACGCGAAATACCGGAAAAGAGTAGACAATTATTTTACCGGAATTGGAACCGACCGCCTGAAATGGATACAAACCTCCCATCTGTTCATACTAATTTCCGGCATAACTGTTGTAATTGCCCTCTTTACCACACTGAAGATTATAATACCATTTTACATATTTGCCATTCTCTTCTATATTGGTTATGCCGTTCACTTTCTCAATTACAAAAATATTTTTAATATTATGGTACCAGTACTGAGGGAAGAGGAGGAAAAACCGATAAAGTCATCTGAGATCACATTCTCTCAGATAGAAAAAGCAGTGGGAAAATGGGAACAACAAAAGCTATTCACAAATCCGAAAATTACCATTACTAAGGTAGCGGCACAGGTTTCCACCAACAGGTCATATCTGTCGCAATACATCAACAGGTCGAAACAAAAAACTTTCAATGAATGGATCAACGAGTTGCGTATTGAGGAGGCAAAAAAACTGATGGCAAACAATAAAAATATGACTATTGAAGAAGTAAGCGAAAAGGTAGGATATACTGACAAAAGCTATTTTAGTAAATGCTTTGTAAGATATATAGGAATTACAGCTTCACAATGGAAAGAAAAACACCTGTGATTAAACCGATTATCTAAACGAGCAGCAATTGTCTGTTTTTATCAAAAAAATAGGAAATCGTCTATTTTTTAATTGTGGTAAAATCAGCAATAAAGTTTTGCCGACTTTACCACCTATTAAGATCTCTCCTTTTTACTTTAGCAGACAATTTTATTTCATATTTAAGACAGATATTAAATATATAATTGTGTATGTATTTTTACCATATGTATCTTTTTTTATAAGAATATTGTCTGTATTTAAACGCATAGTATTGAAAAATACTAAATAACCAGAGAACTCTTCACATATGTTTAAGCAACAGAAAAAACAGACTATGGATCTGAACTTGCAAAAATGGTTTATTTTTGTGTCCTATCTTATTTTATTTGCATGTAGCCCGGGAAATAAGAACAATATGAAATCAATCCCAGGCAGCTCTTTCGTGGACAAAAATCATAATTCGATAGACTCATTACTAAACAGGATTTCAAACGATACCATTGCCCTTTTTAATTACCTTTCGTTGGCACAGTCCACCCGGGACTGTTATGCCGAGATGAAAACCTATCGTCAGTTGGGTTTGTATTATCTGAATAGCTATGCTTATTTAAAAGCGATACAATACCATATATATTACTTGAACACGGCAGAAGAGTACAGCGATCCAATCCGGGAAATAGAGGCGCTAAACACACTGGCTTATGATTATAAAGCTATTTGCATGTTGGGTGAATCGTCTGAATATTATTTTAAGGCGCTATCGCAACTAAATAAATTACCCAAAAACAACAATAAAGAAATTCTATCGGAAAAAGCAAAAACACTAAACGGATTGGGAAATATTTATTTAAGAATCAATCAACCAGATGATGCCCTATTATTCTTACAAAAATCGCTACAAATAGAGACACGAAATAATTACATTTTGGGACAAGCAAAGAATCTGGCAGACATCGGCTTATCTTTCGAAAGCAGAATGGAGTATGATTCAGCATACCAATATTTCGACCGGGCACTGAATTTGTATATTGAAACCAATTCCGTATCGGGGATGTCTTCCTGCTTTGAACGTATCGGCAACCTGTATATGCTGCAAGATAAATACGACAGTGCTTTGGTATATATCGAAAGCGCATATAATTCCCTCCAGCACACATCGGACAAATTAAACTGGCTGAACAGTTGCTTTTCATTCGGAAATATTTGCATCCGAAAAGGAGACTACCTGAAAGCCGAAACCCTTCTACATAAAGGATTAAAAGTATCGGATGAACTTAAATTACCTAATTATCTGGAAAAAGCCTCCATGCTCCTATCAGAATTATACAAGCAACAGGGTAATAACGCTGCAGCCCTCGAAGCTTACGAGAAGAGCGTTTCCTATGCAAAAGCATTCCGAAGTGGACGGGACATCAACCGGATTATGACACACAGATTGGCTTATGAAAAAAAATCAAATGAGACAAAGGAAACATTATTGACGACACAACTTGAAAATATTGAGAGAAATAAAACGAAAGCTACACACCTTGCTCTATCGATTTTTATTGCTTTAACCGGTTTCATCATCATCCTAGTCCAACTGTTCCAAATAAAGAAACAAAAGGTTGAGACTTATCCTTGCCAGGAAAAGATAAAATTGGATTTTTGCGTTAATATTGCACATAAGTTAAAAACACCTGTCACTATTATTACCGAATTAACCCAGAGACTTAGAAATAATCTGGATACAAATGATCTTCACAAAAATTCAACAAATCTGGATATACTCGTCCGTCAGTCACAGGATCTCCTTTTCCTGATAGATAGTATATTACCTGAAACAAACATGCAGAAATGGGTAAAATCCGACATAACAACACGCGAAAACGGATACTCTATAACCACAAACAATACCGTCACTTACAGTAAGGAATCGGAAAATAATGTTGAAAAGAGCTGCATTTCAAAAGAAAACCCGACGGTGCTCATAGTGGAAAATGACAAAGATATGATTTCTTATCTCTCTTCTATTCTGCAGGAAAACTACTGTATTTTTACAGTAGATAGCGGAAGGAGAGCCGCTCAAAAAGCAGCCGAAACGGTGCCTAATATTATTATTTCAAACATCACGATGCCCGGTATGAACGGTTATGATTTATGCAGAGAGATAAAAAATTCGGATGCCATCGCACACATACCGGTTATCCTACTCTCTGCTTGCGGTTCTAAAGAAGATCGTATAAAAGGATTCCGGTGCGGAGCTGATGCATTTCTGTCCAAACCGGTCTTTGAAGAGGAGTTGTTGGCGGTGATCAATCAACTCCTGGATGCACGGAAGTTGATGTGGAGTAAATACGCGCTCACCGCGATAAACACAGGAAAAGACATAGAGCACGACATCGTAAAAAAGAATACTGCTGTAGAGTTCCTCAAACAAATTACCAACTTGATCTATAAAGAAATTGATAATACGCAAAATATCATTGAAATAATATCCGATAAAATCTGCCTGAGTTCTTCTCAACTGAACCGTAAGATAAAAGCGGCTACCGGAATGACAACCTCCAACTATATTTTGAAAGTAAGATTGAATAAAGCAGCACAACTCCTCTCCAGATCCCGGAAACCGATTGGTGAAATTGCCATGAACTGCGGTTTTAATGATTTCGCTTACTTCTCCCGATCGTTCAAAAAAGAGTTTGGAATGACGCCCACCTCTTTCCAACGCCTTCCCCACTCTATAAATTAGTCCGAATTGTCTATGTTACATGGAAATACTTTATATATCTCTTTTTTTCACTATCAGAATTGATCTAATAGTTAACTAATAATCAACAACATAATAACACTGTATTGCATTTTGAGTCACAATTTAACTAATGTTAAAGCTTACTGAATTATAAATATTGCATTTTAAAGACAAATATATATCGAAAACAAGCCATTACTTTGCTGGAAATAAAAAACAATATGAAGAAACTCTTTTTTATTCTTTTGGGGATCGCCGTTTCCTGTAGGTGGCGGCATCCATACAGGTTACGTCAAACGGAAACTATACATTCACAGCTCCCTATACGACAACCAATCCATTACAATTATATATAATATTGATGGAGAAACCTATCGGCAAACTATTTCATTGAATGGTTTGATCTTTCTAAACATTTATTTATCACAGCGACTGGTATCGGTGGAAACACCGGTGCCTTTTTTCACGTTTACCTTGCCGGAATCAAAATATTCTATTACCTTGCAGTCGTAATGCGAAGTAATCGGCCTGCACAGTTTTCCGCATAAACATGCTGGCCTTCAGACAGTGTAACCTACTACCGGTGTAGGGTATAGACCGTCTCCCGCCATTAACGGTAACATGGGGGGGCGAAGTAAAAAGAGTAATTATACTTAAAAACCATGAACGCAAACAAACTTTCAACCGGAACGGGGCGCTATATCCACCTGTTCCCTCTTGCAATGATACTGCCCGGGCTGATCACCTGCTTCGCCTATGCCGATATATCCCAAAACTACTGGGGGCTTTTCGGGCTGTTGGTCATCATTACTTTTGCCTGCATGTTGTCAGGCGGGCTGTTGGGCTTTCTGTTCGGAATTCCCAAACTGAACAGAAATTACAATCCCCGGGAAGATTATGACAGAAGTACAAAATACATGCCGAATACTAACCTGGAAGATGTATCGGACTGGCTCACCAAGATAATTATCGGAGTTACCCTTACACAATTGGGCAAAATACCCGGTTACCTGCAAAGCCTGGCCGATTATCTTATTGACAATAGCAGTCTGATGCTTCAGGTGGATTCTGCCAGACCTCTTCTGATTGCACTGATCATCTATTCTCTCGTCGCCGGATTTATTACTGGTTATTTTTATACAAGGATTTATCTCCCAAACCTGTTCTCCATCATGGAGGAAAACAGAAGACAAAAGGCTGAAATCGCTCTTTGGAGGGAAGAGGTACGGAAAAAAGAAGAACAATTATGCAACCACCAAAACTCGGAAGACAAACCTTCCTGAAAGACAATATCGTCTCGGCGGCCTCCGGTAACCCACGTTATACCGGCCGCTACTTCCTGATTCTCGACAAAAACAATAAAGAGATACTGGAAGCCATTCGCCTGCTTGAAAAAAGATGGGGACTATCCGTAGCCACCACAGCAGATTTTATCATTACACCACCGGATGAAACCCAATTAAAAGATGCCGATGCACTTGTATTCAACGAGCTGGGCGTAGCATTGGTCGGAGTGGAAGAAGAAAAGGTAGCACAGATGAAATTATCCGGCACCGGTTTTTTGATTGTACCGGAAAAGGTCGTTTACATTCAGGATGAGATTCCCTCGGAAGATAACAACAGCAACGGCGCAACCTGGGGAATACACATTACCGAAGCGCTTCATTCGCCATATACAGGTGCCGGAATCAAAGTAGCGGTATTGGATACCGGATTCCATATAAGTCATCCCGATTTTGAAGGACGGGAGATCACCAGCACTTCATTTGTCCCCGATGAACCGATTGATGACCTCCACGGGCATGGAACCCATTGTATCGGTACCGCATGCGGATCGGTCAATGAACAGGGAGAACGTTATGGTGTGGCAAGCGGTGCCCATATCTATGCAGGAAAAGTACTAAGCAACCTGGGGAGCGGTGCACAGTCGTGGATACTGAACGGCATGACCTGGGCTGCCAACGAGGGATGTAAGGTGCTCTCCATGTCTCTCGGTTCCCCCGTATCGGAAGGAGAGAGTTACGATATAGCCTATGAGCGGGCGGCCCAATTCGCCCTTTCTAAAGGAACACTCATCGTCGCCGCGGCAGGGAATGGCAGCCAACGGTCAAAAAACCAATTCAGTCCCGTGGCAAGCCCGGCCGATTGTCCCTCTATCCTTGCCGTAGCTGCAATAAATTCGGAATTACAAGTCGGCGACTTCTCGAATCGTGCCGTTAACCCCTCCGGACTGATCGATATTGCTGCACCAGGGGTAGATATTTACTCTTCCTGGCCTATGCCGGCAAGATACCAGACCTTGTCTGGTACCAGTATGGCTACTCCTCATGTGGCAGGTATTGCAGCCCTCTTCTTCGAGAAATATCCGGATGCTACTCCTGCAATGATTGAAGATGAATTGAGAAAGAATGCCCGGACTCTCTCTTTACCGACCGAAGATGTGGGTGTAGGGCTCTCCATAGCCCCTGAATAAAAAGAATATGCGACAGATTATAATCACTATATCGGAAATTTACCTGGACCGGTTGAATATTGTGGCGGAACAACTTCATCAGGAGGGACTGCTCATAATTAAACTCTATGAGTTCGGGGTTATTATCGGCATGGCGGAAGAGGAAGTCATTCCTAAAATACGCGATCATAAAGAAGTGGCCTCATTGGTAGAAGAAAAACAGGTAAATATTCCTCCACCCGATTCGGAGATTCAATAATGAATATAAAATGCTCCCGTAATTACACAACTTGAATGGTTTAAAAAGAAAAACCCGCTAAATAGCGGGCTTTTTCTTTTGGTTGTGATCCGCCTGGGGCTCGAACCCAGGACCCCATCCTTAAAAGGGATGTGCTCTACCTGCTGAGCTAGCGAATCGACCTGATGCTTTCTTTCAAAAGCGAGTGCAAAGATAAAATCTTTATTTTAATTATGCAACCTTAAAAGCCATAAAAAACCGGATTTTTTGTGCTGTTGCGGCTAAACAGCTAAGACCGAAAAGGTTTCCAAACAGACTTTTTTTGCATTTTTATTTCACAGATCAATTTTCAATCACGAATTTGGGGTTGGATATTTGAAAATCATCAAATCAGCACTACTTCCCGATAGATCGGGATCATCGAATTATCAAACTTTCCACCTTTCGCTTCGCAGAATCTGCTCACACTCGGTAAAATCAGGCAAGCCTGTTTTTACACTCCCTTACCCGCAGATTTCCACTTCTCAATACCGATAATGTTCCGGCTTGTAAGGTCCTTCTACCGGTACACCTATATAATCGGCCTGTTTCTGTGTAAGGGTAGTCAACTTTACGCCAATCCGTTCAAGATGGAGTCTTGCCACCTCTTCATCCAAATGTTTCGGCAAACGGTATACGCCTACTTCATAATTATTCTTCCAGAGGTCAATCTGCGCCAGTGTCTGGTTAGTGAATGAATTGCTCATCACAAACGAGGGATGCCCCGTGGCACAGCCTAAGTTCACCAAACGACCTTCAGCCAGCAGGAATATCGAATTACCGGCGGGAAAAGTATATTTGTCTACCTGCGGCTTGATATTCAGGTGTTCAATTCCGGAGAAGGTCACCAGACGGTCCACCTGTATTTCATTGTCGAAATGACCGATATTGCACACGATAGCCTGGTCTTTCATCTGCTGCATATGCCCGATGGTGATCACGTCACGGTTTCCGGTCGTAGTGACAAATATATTACCTTCTTTTACCGCTTCCTCCATCGTAGTCACCTCAAAACCTTCCATGGCTGCCTGTAGGGCACAGATAGGGTCGATCTCCGTAACGATCACACGTGCACCATAGGTACGCATCGAATGAGCGCATCCCTTGCCTACATCGCCATAACCGAGGACTACCACCACCTTGCCGGCGATCATCACGTCGGTAGCCCGTTTGATACCGTCCGCAAGCGATTCGCGACAACCATACAGGTTATCGAATTTCGATTTGGTCACCGAGTCGTTCACATTGATGGCAGGAACCAGCAATTCACCTCTCTCCATCATCTGATACAATCGGTGCACGCCTGTGGTAGTCTCTTCGGAGATCCCTTTCATTCCGGCTATAGTTTTGTGCCAACGCTGACCGTCCTCTTTCAGTATCCGGTTCAGCGTATCCAGAATAGCCTGTTCTTCCCGGTTGGATCCTTTTCTGTCGATGACAGAAGCATCATTTTCAGCCTGATATCCCATATGTACCAGTAACGATGCATCACCGCCATCATCTACGATCAGATTAGGCCCTTCCCCGCCGGGAAAACGCAAAGCCATCTCGGTGCACCACCAGTATTCTTCCAGCGTTTCACCTTTCCAGGCAAACACAGGTACACCTGCAGCGGCTATGGCTGCAGCGGCATGATCCTGTGTGGAGAAAATATTACAACTGGCCCAACGCACATCGGCACCTAATTCCACCAGGGTCTCTATCAGCACAGCCGTTTGAATGGTCATGTGCAACGAACCCATCACACGGGCACCTTTCAAAGGCTTTTTCGAAGCATACTTCTTCCGTATCGCCATTAAGCCGGGCATCTCATGTTCGGCTATATCTATTTCTTTCCTTCCGAAGTCGGCCAACGAAATATCCGCTACCTTATACGGAAGATCGGGGGAGAAAATCATATCCATTTTTATTCTATTTTGATTTATCGATTTTTAAGTCTGCAAAGTTACGAAATTTACGGAATGTTTCTACCTTTGAATGAATGAAAGGTATGATGATGTGGTGATCCCGATAGATCGGGACAAGTAATGATGATGTCATAATTATTGATTTTTTGGCATTTGAAATGAATGTATGCATGAAAGTTATCTATTCTGGTTTATTACCGGTAAAAGGATTCAGAGCAATCAACCTTTTCGGGGTCATCTTTGCAAGAAAGGAAGAGCCAGGGTTGGATGAGCGTATCCTCACCCATGAATCCGTTCATACCCGGCAGATGGTAGAGCTGCTGGTGATCGGATTTTATATCTGGTATGTGATGGAATGGATATTCAGATGGATCCGCTGTAAAGACAGGTACACCGCCTACAGGAATATCTGTTTCGAGCGTGAAGCATATGATAATGATACCGACCCACTCTATCTGCAACAAAGAAGGCGGTATGCTTTTATAAAATATCTGTAAATATCAAAGAATTATTACAATGAGGAGAACATATCTGCTGTTTCTGTTTACCCTCATTCTTGTCACTGCATGTGGACAGGGTAATCAAAAAGAATCGGCTATTACAAAAAATAAAAATGAGCTTATGAACTATAATACATTGACCCCCGAAGAAGAAAGAGTGATCATCCACAAGGGAACAGAACGTCCTTTTACGGGCGAGTATCTGGATAATAAGGTAGCGGGAACATATTATTGTAAACGATGTGACGCCCCACTCTACCGTTCGGAAGATAAATTCGATTCGGATTGCGGATGGCCTTCTTTCGACGACGAGATCGAGGGTGCCGTGAAACGTATACGCGATGCTGACGGGCGCCGTACAGAAATCGTTTGTAACAACTGCGGAGCACACCTGGGACATGTTTTCCTGGGTGAAGGGTTTACTCCCAAACAGACGCGTCACTGCGTGAACTCCATCTCGATGAAGTTTGTCCCTGCAAAAAAGGAAGGGCTCACAACTGCCTATTTTGCCTCCGGGTGTTTCTGGGGAACGGAATATTTCTTTATGAAAGCCCCGGGTGTGAAGCAGACCTCTGTGGGATTTATGGGCGGCCACGTAGAAAACCCCACCTATGAACAGGTGTGCCAGAAGAATACCGGGCATCTGGAAACGACAGAAGTGGTTTTCGATCCTGCTGTGACATCCTACGAAGAGATGGTGAAGCTTTTCTTCGAAACCCACGACTTCACACAGACCAACGGACAGGGACCGGATATAGGGCCGCAGTATCTCTCATGCATATTCTATTCCGATCCTGCCGAGAAAGCGATCGCAAATAAATATGTCGATATACTGACAGAAAAGGGATACAGGGTAGCTACCATGCTGAAACCGGCTTCCACTTTCTGGAAGGCAGAGGATTACCATCAACAGTATTACGAATACAAAGGTACCCTGCCCTACTGCCATAAGTATACAAAAATCTTCTGACAAAACGGATGCTTTCGTAAAAATCCGCCCGGTTTGAAAACAATTCAAATTTTCATACGTTTAATTAATGTCGTTTAAATAGAATTGTTTAATTAAAAAAGAAAAATTATGAAAGCATTACGTTTATTATCCGTAGTGACACTCATCTTTGCACTTGGAGTGGGTGTAACATCATGTAACCAGGTAAATGACGCAGACATTCAAAGCGCAGCACAGGAATTGCTGGATGCAAACCCTGAACTGGCGGGAGTTACGGTAAGTGTGCAAAATAAAGTTGCCACCCTGACCGGAACTGTGAGCGATGACTCTGCCAAAGCTTATGCAGAAAGTATGGTAGCAGGAGTGCAAAACGTGACGTCGGTTGTCAACCAGGTGGAAGTAGTTCCGCCCGCACCCGATCATACTGCACTTGATGCCTCTATCAATGCAGCATTACCTGATGTGCTCAAGGACCACAGTACTGTGACAGCCACCGTACAGGACGGTGTTATTACGCTAAACGGTGAAATCAAGGAAAGCGATTTGCAGGTATTGATGGAGAAATTGAATGCATTAAACCCCGTACAGATCGTCAATAATTTGACTGTAAAATAGTAAATTTATGGCTTTGACAGAAAAATACAAAGAACTGATTGATCTGTCCAGGTTGCACAGTCTCCTGGTCAGCGAATCGGGAAATGTACTGAAAATAGAGGGTACCGTTTCTAACGCCGAGGTGAAAGACAAGATGTGGGAAATCTACAAACGGATCGATCCCCATTTTAAGAGTAACGATCTGGTATTGAATGTAAAGACTGCCGTTAGAGACGGAAGCAAAGTAAGGGTTGTAACGCAGGAGAGTCGTTTGAACATCCGCAAAGGCCCCGGAACGGATCAACCTGTCGTAGGAAAAGCCGAAAAGGGAGATGTTATCACACTTATCAGTAAAGCAAACGACCAGTGGTGGTTGGTGCGTGATAACGACGGTGAAGAGGGTTATTGCTACTCGCAATACCTGGAACCGGTGCAGTAATGAAATGAACGATCAATAACAAAAAAGGTTGCCCGTAAGCAACCTTTTTTGTTATTACACTTTTCTGTAAGACAGGTCTTATTCAATGGTAACACCTTCAGGCATACGGTACATATCAGGTAAATCACCGGAGAAGAAGGATAACGGACTGTTATACATTTCCAGGAAACTGCTCTCCGACGGATGTCCTTTAAATACCGAATAGAAATGATTCCCGTTCCCGGAAGGATCATACTCATTCCTCCACATTACAATAAGACTGATAAATTGACCGGTAGCGGGTGTAAGTATCTGTTGAGTCCAATAATCCTTTTCCGGCACTCCATTATGTTGTATCCCTTCCACTCCTGTCTCCGTAATACCACAAGGCTTTTTCAATTCTTTAGAGAGTTTTGACAGGGTGTTAAGGTTAGTCGTCAGCGTAACCGGATTCAATCCGTGGTACGCATCCATACCGAGAAAATCCACATACTCGTCACCCGGCCATCTGAAAAGAAAATTCTCACGTCCCTGCACCGAGTCGATCTGCGGTGAGATAGCATAGATCAGGTTATGCACACCCCTTATATCCCTTAAGTAATTTACGGTGAATCGCCACAAATCGATAAACTCGCTTTGGGTGGCACACGATCTACCCCACCATGACCAATTTTGCGTGTGTTCATGATATGGCCTGAAGATGACAGGGATTAATTTCCCATCCGCTCCTTTTAAATTAAGTGCGAAATCAGCAAAACGATCAAGCCATATTTTAAATCTCACATTGGTATCGCTTCCTTCTTTCAGAATTTCCTTCACTACCTGATTGCTGGAATTATCCCATGAGTCACCACCAGTCAACGGATTATTCAAATGGGCACAAACCGTCAATACCTCACCCCTGTTATATGCTTCGATAGCTACTCTCCTGCGGATCAGGTTCCCGGGACTTTCATACCTGTCGTCCATTATTTCACCCACATCAAAACTGAATACTGCGGGATAATCACCACACACATCTTTCGTATCCGAACGTCCGGTTTCATTATACCATTTCCGTCCATACCATAGATCATCGTGGTGCCCGAACATAAAACCTCTTGACTGTATTACCCATAGATTAGCATAAAGCGCCTTTGTTTCCGGGGTTGAACTCTTATCTACCATACTGAGTTCCGTTATCTCTTCTTCTTCCTGTTTTACTTCCGGCACGTCTTCCACTTTGGAACAATAGGACATGAACAGTATAAAGAAGGATAGAAACAAGTATTCTTTTTTTCCGATATCTCTCATCCTTTATTCCATATTGGTTAATAATATAAAGCTTTGAGCCTTTATTTTTGTTTCAAAACGATTGCCTATGTTGATTCCTGTTTTCACGGGAATGGGATGTCCGTCTTTATTTACAGGGCGTTGATCCTCTTCATACACATAAAGAGATAGATTTTCTATCTTTTCGGGAAAAGAGACCGACAGTTCCTTATCCTTTTCTCCCACGTTTACGGCTGCCAGCACATAGCGACCATTATGAACCGCAGCCGCTACGCGAAGATTATTGTCACTATTCAGTTCGGACTTCAGAATATCGCTTCCTGACGGGAAATATCTACACATTAATGCCCATGTATAATACCACGGACGAATTTCCTCTTCCGAAGGATCATTGAAGACCTCTTCACCCAGGACATTCCACATGCCCCATAGTTTTATATCTTTCGTGTTGCCGGAATCCCCGTTGCTGTGCATTGCATCGTCCAGCATCCAGGCTGCAATACCCGAATAACCCGCATTCATTACTTCCATACAGAGAAAAGGCATATCCAAACCATAAAAATAATCATATACTAACAGATTGGCATCACTCCCCTCCGTGAAAGGATGTGCCTTCGCCCTTTGCTGGTACTCTTTCATCAGAATGGAATCCTCTTCCCGCCAGTACTTATAACCGGCCTCTCCAAGTACAATCTTTTTCCCTTCCGGAACACCCGCTTTATGATCCGCAAGGATATCGGCAAACTGGCCTGACCTCACCTGATGCTGACCGGGATAAGCATGGACATTATATAAGCCGACCAAATCGTCTACATCTTCTGCCGTTTTATTTATCCATCCGGGAGCGTCAAACTCCGACACCGGATTTTTGTAATCCATCACTACATCCGGCGATGCAAACCGCACCTGTTCGCTTAAACCGGGATATTCTCCCATTTTCTCCGAGAATCTGATCAACATAGACTTCCATAATTCATAATCGCCGTTCGTGGAAGCCCAGTCACCATCAGGTTCATTGAAAATGACAAAGTACCTGATGCATGAAAAACCGAGATCATTCACCAGATAATTCAGGTAATCCACCGACATATCTACCCAACGCTGATCGTCTTTCATTTCCCAGGTCGGCGGGTTATATTCCCCGTACATCACCGTAATATCATTATCCTGACAATATTGAAGAAGACGTACAAGAGATTCTATATTTCTTGTCCTGTCATACTCTGCGGTTTCAGGATTAAAGTAGCGGAAGGGGCTATTGATCATTAAGCGTATATAACCGGGCCTCATGAAATCAACCCGTGTGAACAGCTTTTGCCAGTCCTCATCAGAAACGGATGAACCCCATATTTCAGCTTCATCATACGGATCCCATTCAACTCCATTGCCCAGATAACCGGTACTGACAGCCTCACTGCTGATGACAATATTTACTTTCTCATTTCCGGATGGGGAACATGAGAGGAAAAAGAGCATAACGCTCAACTGCACTATAAATATTATTATTTTCTTCATTTCGTCTATTGCATATTCGTGAAAACGACCAATGACTCCGGTAACATCTCAACCACTACTCCATCGTGTAGATTAAGCTGCAATCCTTCCTCATTGGGGAGGAGTTTGTGATCTCCTTCTCTCTTTAAGGTGGTTCTATGATACACAAATTTACGACAATCCGCCATTTCAGCTATGCCCGGACTCTCCATCTTCACTGTCATTGCTTCGTCCGACACATTTACTACGGCAATCATCTGTTTTCCGTCTTTTTCCGACATAATGGCCTTTATATTTGTATCTCCCGAAACATCCGTCTGGTATATGACAGAGCCGGCGGGCATATATTTTGTAAGCAAAGACCATGCATAAAACCAGGGACGAACTTCTTCTTCCGAAGCGCCAAACAACTCTTCGCCCAAAATATTCCAGAAGCCCCACACTTTCAGTTTATCGGGACTCTCGTTGGAGTGCATGGCATCGTCAAGCATCCATACGATACACCCGGAATAACCTTCATTCACCGTCTGGAACAGGGCATCAGCCATATCGGTGCCATACATGAAGTCATATACGAACATCTGCGAATCCTCGGGTGAGGCATACGCCGCAGCTTTCGCCCGGCGTATGTTCTCCCTGTGGTATAGTGAGTCTGCTTCTTCTACAAACTTAAAGCCGATCTCACCCATGACTATTCTTTTCCCTTCGGGAATCTTCTCTTTGTAGGCACGGATAATTTCACTATATTCACCCGAATTGACAGTAATTTTAGAGGGATAGGTATGTATATCGTACAGTTCAACGACTTCACCTAGTGCATTCACCGTACTATCCATCCACCATGCCTCTCTATCGTCCCAGATAGCGATATCAGGGCCCACCATTTTCACTTTATCATGTAACCCAAACTCTTTCAGATGTCCATAAAATTCTTTCATGGCTGCAATCCATAGAGTGTGGCTGGTATTGGTGGCCGACCAATCCCCATTCGGTTCGTTGATCAGGTTATAGAATTCAATACAGGTAAATTCTCTTTTGTGCACCAGATAATCCAACAGTTCAACCGCATGGAGCATATTTTTCTTATTGATCCCGGTCGTCCCTCGGTTAATCACACTCCATCCCCAATCCCCAAACATCACTTTCACTCCACGGGTCTGGCAGTAACCGAGCATACGCTCCAATACATCCATATTCTTTTCAGGAACCAATTTCCCATTGTCAAGAAACGAGGAGGTATTGATCATCATTCTGATAAATTGCGGGCGCATGAAATCAAGCCTTTCATACAGTTTATTCCAGTCGCTTTCCGAAATCTCCATACGTCCCATACCGTAATCCAGTTGATAGGGATCCCACTGCACGCCGTTTCCAATGTAATCATCATTGATAACAGTATTCAAGTCGAATGATATAACCACATCCGGATTCCGGGGCGCACATGAAACCTGTAATGATAGAATCAGGGAAAAGAATAGTACACGAAATATGTTCATATTATTATTCCTGTTTTGTTACCATAATAAAGTATTTACGTGCTTTTTTCACAAACACATCATAGTCGGTATAGATATAAGTCCAGTCATCCACACCATTGATATTGAAAGCAAAAGCATTATTGGCAACCGTCACCGAATGATTATATCCCATATCATACGTTCCTGCATTCTCCAGTGTTCCTGTCGATTCTTTCCCGTCTTTATCTATAAAGGTAATGGTTCCTGTAGCATAATTACGTATCCATTGACTTTCCCCTTCCGGTATCTTCCGGTAATAATCCTTTTTATCAACATCGACACCATTCTCCGGATTAGAAGAGGCTTTAAAGATAAAATCGGCATATTTACCGTCGGACCCCGGACGATTTATGCATGTACCCATTGTATTGCCATCGTCTGTGATACTTTCAAGTGTAAACTCCAGCGTATTGTCATATTCGACAGATGGTGCAAATTCATCATACCAACACCAGGGCTTATCCATGAACGAGTAGACCCTTCCACCACCATATTCAGGGCCGGTACCGCCATACAGGACAAATTCGTCTATGGACCATATCCCTTCGAGGGTTTCCCGGAATTCATTTGCATAGACAACATACTGCCGTTCTTCTCCCAAAGGAGAAGCAACAGTAATCGATGCTTTCCTTTCGGGATTATTAAAATCCAGTGTTTGTCCTTTCCCTACACTTGAAGTGGCATGGTATGAAAGTACAATACTCTCTATCTCTACTTTAGAGATATCCTCGATGGCGCCTACATTAAGGGTAACCAGTACTTCACCCTTGCTTTCATCTACTCTTTTTATTTCGGCTTGTCCGACCTGATTCTTAAATTTCAAGCTGATGATCGAACGTTCATGATTCCACGCTCCCTTGTTCAACTCATCCTGCATATCTTTTACACATGAAAGCATGAGTGAAACGGCAAGAAAGCATATAAAATATCTCGTTATTTTCATTGGTTGCATATCCTGTTACGTATTAATTTATTATCTCAGACTTGGATTCAGGTTGATCTCTTCTTGCGGCAATGGATAAAAAGTATACTGGTTCTCACTCAAACCGGCATCTATCACCTCCTGTATCTCTCCAATTTTCCCCCATCTGCGTATATCGTACATTCTGTCGGCCTCAAAAGCCATTTCAAATTTTCTTTCATTGTACACTTTTTCCCTGAACTCTGCCGTGGAAAGTCCCGGTGTCAGGTCATTCAAGCCCGCCCGGTTCCGGATAAAATTCATCACTTCATAGGCTTCGGGAACAGGACCTGCAGCTTCCGCATAAACCATGGCAATATCCGTAAAACGCAAGAGAAAGGGGCGTGTACTGGTTTTATCTCCATCAAACTGGGGATCAATATATTTCCGGCTGAAAGGATATTCAAGATTTCCTCCACCACCCGGATTCCATTGGGCAACGATCTCTCCATTGGCATTATAGACTTTATCCGCGATCAGATGTTTTCTTCTTAAATCATCATCTTCGAACTCATTGTAGAAATCGATTTCGGTCTGGTATTCACCCCAACCGTCATGCGACCTGATATACTGATCGGTTTCGCCTTGTTTCAACCAGATGGTTGCACCTTCAATATAGGGAAGGAACATTTTCGATATTTTGGAGTATTGCCCTTCCGATTCACCGCTTCTGTGCATGGACATCAAAAATATATTCTCTCTGCCTGTAACGTTTTCCACATCATATATCGAGAGGAGATCATTTTCAAATCCATATGTATGCTGTGCATAATTCGAGTCAAAATTCAAAACCCGACCGGCATATTTCTTTGCTTCGGCATACATTTCAGTAACGTCTTTACTCATATCCCTGTAAAGCGGCACGTTATTCTCTTTTGCCGATGCGGCATAAAGATATATCTTGGCCAATAGCGCCTGCGCGGCAACGCGGTCTACACGCCCCATCACCGGGGAGTTATATACCGGAAGTAGTTCTTCCGCTTTCAGACAATCTTCGATCATCAGGTTATATACCTCGTCCATATTTTTCGCCAGTGGAGCACCGGTTTGATGCAATGTTTCCACTAAATCGGAATGCATCGGCACAAGTCCGAAGTTACGGGAAAGACAGAAATAATTATAGGCCCTCAGAAAATATGCTTCACCCATATACTGATCTTTGAGTCTCTGGTCGATATCGGTATTGGGCATATTCTTTAAAACTGCATGGGCCCTGTTTATAGCGATATAAGAATACTTGAAGAAATTTACCAATGTACCGTTCGTGTCAAAGTTATCTATTCTCCATAAATTCAATGCCCTGTTATCTACAGAAGCATCTCCTTTGGTGGTAAGGATCTCGGTGGGCATATCCCCCATAAAATAGAGGGCACGTGAGTATTCTATATAGGTGAGCGTAGCGAAAGCATAATTAATGGCAGCTTTTGCATCTCCCTCTGTCTTATAAAAGTTATCTTCGGAATAGAAACCGTACGGCTCTTCGTCCAGACTACATGAGTGGAGCGCTATTATTCCGCATAAGATAGATAAAAGTAATATTTTCGTTTTCATTGTCGTTCTGCAATTTAAAAGGTTAGATCTAATCCTATTGTCCATTTCCTGAGACGCGGATATCCACCGGTATAGATGCCCATCTGATCCACTTCAGGATCATACCCGTCGAATTTCGTAAAGGTATACAGATTCGAAGCATTCAGATAGAGGCGGATCTTTGAAGCGAATACCCTCTCTTTCGGCAAATCAAATGTGTAACCCACACTGGCATTTTGTATCCTTACAAACGATCCGTCTTCAATCCAGTAATCAGAAAAACGGGTCTGACGTCCGTCCCTGAGACTGGGATATTTATTGGTAGGATTATCAGGTGTCCACCTGAAAGCTGCATTATGTGGATCTCCGAACATTTTGGTATTGAGTACGTCGTTCCCGAAAACCCCATTCAGGAAAATACTTGCATCAAAGTTCTTCCAACGCACGCCAATATTCAAACTTGCCGTAAAATCGGGGTTCGGATCACCTATGATCATTTTATCATCCTCATTGATCACACCCTTTGCACTATCGTCATCATAAATATTCCTGTATTTGAATTCTCCCGGCAATGCATCGTCGCCCAACAGGCCGGAATTCAATCCTTCATTGATATCCTGAATGATACCATCGAATTTATATCCGTAAAAGACATTGATAGGTTGTCCGATTGCCAATATATTGGTATACGAACGGTATTGCTCCCTCAGATTGCCAATCACCTCATACTCCATACCGGTACGCGCATCTTTTAACAATCCCGATTCAATACTACTTCCAAGATCGAGTACTTTATTACGGTTCATTGAAAAGATCAACGTGCTGTTCAATCCCCAGTCTTTTGTGTCGACAATTATACCGTCTAATGTTACTTCAAAACCCTTGTTCATGATTTTCCCGTCATTGACCCACATCCTGTCGTATCCGGATGAGAACGGCAGGTTTCTTTCACGCAACAGGTCGGAGGTTTCCTTCTGATAAAAATCAATGGTAGTTCTTAATCTTCCCTTTAAAAGAGCCAGATCGATCCCAAAGTCCACTTGTGAGGTGGTTTCCCATTTCAAATCGGGATTAGGTATGCCGCTCCATACCATCCATATTCCATCCTGGCCGGTGTATCCCGATACATATCCGGGTCCTATGGCAGTCAACCATTGTCCCTCGTTATAGTATTGGGTAGTACCGTAGCGGCTGAGTGTTTGATATGGGCTTATCCCCTGGTTTCCTGAGATACCATAACTCAATCTGAATTTCAGTTCATCAAAGATATCCCATTTCTTTACAAAATCCTCTTCGTGTGCTTTCCAGCTAACCGCACCAGATGGGAAATAGGCCCACTTCTGATTTTTTCCGAATTTAGAAGAACCATCGGCCCGAAAAGTAATTGTAGCGAGGTATTTATTATCCAATGCATAATTCAACCGACCCATTCCGGACAATAACTTACTCTTTGAATAACCGTTAGAGATAATATTATTTGCTTTCTCTCCGGCGCCCATATTTTCATTACCGAGCGATTCATTCACAAACCCGTTTGCCGTCAGATACGAATCACGGTATTGGAACCATTCATACGAGTGTCCCAACATCACTCCTATTTCATGCCGGTCATTGAACGTATTCGTGTAGTTCGCAAAGTTCTCTGATACAAAATTCTGGTTTTCGGTATTGCCTATAACTCCCCGGCCTCTATTCTCTGTTCCGACCTGTGTATATCTCTGCGGCCAATACTGGTCGTTAGTCGATTTACCGAATTTATAATTCAGTTGACTCGTCAACTTTAATTCCGGTAATAACTGCCATTCGAATGCACCTGAAGATATTACATCCAGCATTTTGGTTCTATTGTAAGAATGTTCCCGAATAGCTATTGGATGGTCATAGTCGTACGAAGTTGTTTGATAATAAGTTCCATCTTCATTATACACCGGATAGATGGGATTTCTCCAGTAAGATTGCCCTCCATTACTGTCTCTATCACCCAGGTAAAGTATGTTCGAAGCACGAATAGTAAAATTATCGTATAATTTATGCCCCACGTTCAGATTATATCCTCCTTTCATATAATCGTCATCCACATACATACCCTTGTCGGTAAAATAGTTGGCGCTCAAGTTAAAACTTGTTTTTTCATTCGCACTTGAAACCCCGATCGTAGTGTTATTCGATACCGGTGCTTTTCTGAAAACCAACTCATCCCATCTGGTGTTTGTGGTCCATGTTGTCTGTAATTCTTCAATGGAGGGATAATATACACCGGCAGAATTTCTTTCACCGATATAGAGAGGTTGTAGTCCACCATTAACACGGCTTTCGTTATTCAGCATCGCCATAAGAACGGGATCCCTCCATAGATCTAATTTTGTGGAGAATTCCGAGATAGTCATCTGTTGCTTGACAGTTACCGAAGTAGTCCCTTCCCTGGCTCTTCTGGTCGTTACAAGAATCACCCCGTTTGCACCACGCGAGCCATAAATTGCCGATGCCGACGCATCTTTCAGCACTTCCATAGACACAATATCATCCGTATTGATCTGTTTCAGGTCACCGGCATCACCAAGAGGAAAACCATCCACTACAATAAGTGGAGAATTCGATCCCCGCAGGGAGCTGTTACCCCGAATCCTCACTGTGGATCCGGCTCCGGGATCCTGCGAAGAGTTGATCACCTGTACCCCTGCGGCACGTCCCTGAAGCAATCCTTCTATTGAGTTAGCAGGAATATCAGCTATGACCTCCGTTTTTACACTGGCTACAGCACCGGTCAAATCGCTTTTTCTCATTGTACCATATCCTACTACCACCATCTCACCAAGCATAATGGCATCATCCTTCATTATCACATCAATCTTGTTTCTGTTATTCACAGCAACCTCCTGACTGGTCATTCCAATGCTGGTAAATTCCAAAACACCGTCTGCAGGTACTCCATACAACTGATATTTCCCATCCATATCGGTTGCTGTCCCGGTAAGTATTTGCGCACCTTTCACTATTACCGAGACTCCGATAAGAGGCTCACCCTTTTCATCTGTCACAATGCCGCTCACGTTAATCTTTCCGGATTCCTGTTGAGTTTTAGCATATAGCACCGGGGAGTTGCCCCATAAAACAGCAACAAAAACCAAGAAAGTGATGATAGCATTGCTTCTCTTTCTAAAATTTTCACTTTTCATTCTCTTCAGTTATTAAATTATTACATTCTGTTAACAATTCTCATTTTTCTCATATTTCTATAAAAGCATTTATCAGCTCATTCACATTGCAGGTTGCTACTCCCACATACTTATCTGCACCTCCATAGTACACATAGAGCGTGTCATCCACAATCACATTGCCGGTAGGAAATACACACCCACGGTAATATCCTTCAATTTCATAGTCAAATTCCGGTTCGAGTATAAAATCAGGTGCTTTGGCAATAATTTTCAGCGGGTTTTCCAGATCCAACAGAAGGGCTCCTACCCTGTAAAACCCGCATCCGCCATTTTCCACACCATGATAAATCATCAGCCAGCCCTTCTCTGTTTTCAAGGGAGGAGTACTCCCTCCTATTTTCTCTTCCCATGTTCCTTCAATGCCGGTCAATAGCAAATGGCTCTCTTTATCTTCCCAATTGAGTATGTCATCGGAAAATTTCATCCAGATAGAAGGATATTTCACTCCATATTTCTCACCTACATACTCTTTAGGACGGTGCAGAAGTACATATTTTCCGTTAATTTTTTCCGGAAATAATATCACGTCCCTGTCGTCCAGTACAGGAGAAGTAATACGTCCGAGTCTTCTGTAATGAATAAAGTCTTTCGTTATGGCCAATCCCGTATTTCCCAGATTTTTTTTCAATGCTGCAGGTGTGTCAGGACCACAATCAGGAACATTTACCACATCATGTTCAAATCGCCAGTATTGTCCCGGAGGAAAAGGTCTGTAAGCGTAGGTAACATAGAATTCATTGGCTATCTTCACAATCCTGGGGTCCTCCACACATCCTGCATCAAAATTATTCTCACAAGGACTAAAGACAGGTTGATCGAGTACCCTCCTAAAGTTAAACCCATCGTCACTGGTAGCCAGTCCCAGCCTTATGATATGATTTTCATCATTTCCTGCTGCACGATAGAGCATGTAGAAAACACCATCATCATAAATTACACCCGGATTACAGGTGACCAACGCTTCCCAATCATTTTTCTCATTGGGAGATAAAATAGGGTTTCCCCTATATTTTTTCAACTTCATAAATCAATTAATAATATACAGTGATAAAAATTCTATTCTTTTATACTATCGGTCAACTAAAGAATATCCACAACAAAGCACTTATTGCAAGTAATATAATAGCCCAACTTAAATAACTCTTATACCATTTTTGGCCTTTCATCGCTTTTACCTCAGAGACAAAATCTTCTCTGCGGAACGTAGTATCTGCCAGTTTTTCAGTACGGGGTGCAGAAGAGAAACGACTGACAACGATCATTACCAGTAAACTCACCCCAAAAAGGAACGGAACAATCAGCAGGAAGTGAAGATCCCCGAATATATTTGTTCTGAAGAAAAGCATACCAGCGGCAATGACTAGTCCTGTGATCAATCCGGTAAATATCCCGTTTCCATTTACCCTTTTGCTAAATATACCCAGGATAAAAGCTGCCACAATTGGCGGAGAGATATAGGAAAGCATTTCCTGATAATATTTCAAAAGCGAATCAAAACGACCGATCTGGGGAGCCCAGAATGAAGCTATGACAATAATCGCCAACGAAACCAATTTACCGATACGTACCAGTTTTTTCGAATCAGCCTTCTTATCGAAAGCGGCATAAAAGTCCATTGTAAAAAGAGTAGAAGTCGAATTAAGGATCGCACTTATAGTGGAGATAAGGGCTGACAACAATGCCGCCAGTAAGACTGCCAGCAATCCGTTTGGCATGAGATTGATGATCATGGCGGGATACACCATATCGGGTCGCTCAAGCCCCGGGAATAGCCCTCTTGCAGTCAGACCGGGGATAGCGATGATAAAAAGAGTTGAAATGGTAAGAAATCCGTTTAGCATCAACCCTTTTCTTCCTTCATCCACGCTTCTCGCGCTCAGTACCTTTTGCACCATAGTCTGGTTATTCGCCCAGAAATAGAGACCCAATACCGGCATCCCCACAATAAGTCCCAGCCAGGGTGTTGCCACATCATCCATTGGCCTGATCAGTTTGGAGAGGATATCTCCCTCCCGGTAAAGATCTACAAAATAATCTCCTCCTGCTTTCATACAAAAGACTGTCAGCAACACAGAGCCTGCAATCAGGATCACTGCCTGGATAATTTCGGTCTTGATTACTGAGGTTAATCCTCCCGGAATGGTGTAAGATGCGGAAATAGCAGCAAAAACCAGGATTATCACCTGTAAGTCGGCTGCAGGATATATCAACTTAATAATAAGTGCCGATGCGTAAAGCGCTCCTGCTGCATCCAGAAAAATATTCCCGATAATACAAATGGCGGAGAAATAAAATCTCGACCGTTTATCGAAACGTTTCTCCAAAAATTCAGGAATAGTGAAAACCTTGGAACGGATATAAAGTGGTAACAGGAAGATGGCAAAGAACACCATCACGATTACTCCGGTCAGATTATAATTGAAGACGGCAAGCCCTGTATCATAGGCATCGCCGGATTGCCCTATCAGGGTGGTACTTGATATACTTGTAGCAAAGAGTGAGAGTCCCACGATCCACCACTTCATGGAACGACCTGCAAGAAAATAAGATTGAGAATCGGTACTTTTCCCGTTTTTCAGTCCCCACCAAATAATAAACAGGATGTAACCTACCAATATGATTATGTCCAGCGTACTGATTGAAAAATTTTGCATACTCTTCTTAAAATTTATTCACGATGCAAAGATATTGCCCCTTTTCTCCTGTTCTGTATACAATTCAACTAAAACATTGTACTTTTTTGACACTTTAGAAATGTTCTACACGGTAGGATCAGATACAATAGTGACAAAAACATCTATTCCTAACTATATATCAATTACATGCATGTGATTTAACTATAAGATAAAAAATATAAAAGAAAAATATTAGTGAACATTTTTGCCACTTTATATAAAAATTAGCCATATATTTGCAGGTATCAGACTTTATTTCCGATATAATTGCCTGTGAGATATAGATATAACCTATTATACTGCTTATTTAGACGTTATATACATCATGAAAGGAATACATAAAGAAATCACACCGCTGTCCGATAATGATCTTTTTATCGTACTCAATCATCCTTCTGCAAAATTCGATTATCCCATACACCATCATTCAGACTATGAGATAAACCTGGTAATGGATACATACGGTAAGCGGATAGTAGGAAATTCACAGGAAGAGTTTTCAGAACTCGATTTGGTAATGATCGGTCCTAACATTCCTCATGCATGGCAGGGCGAAATAATTGAGGGAAATCACGTGATCACAATCCAGTTTTCCGATAAGATATTGCACTATCCCATGCTTGAGAAACGCCTTTTCCAACAAATAAAGGAGTTGCTATATGCTTCACAACAGGGTATTTGTTTTCCTCAGGAGACACAGATTGAAATACGGGACAAGGTATTGAATCTCACTACGTTGAGTGGTTTCCAGACAGTTATTGAATTTCTGATGATCCTACACCGTTTATCTATCTCAGAAAAGCGGCTATTGATGGAAAATATCTACGACACCCAATCTATCGTAAGAACGTCCAAAAGCAGACGAATCGCCAAGGTATGCGATTATATCGAGAAGAATTTTGACAAGAAGATCGTGCTTAGTGAAGTGGCAGCCAGCGTGAATATGTCGGAATCGGCTTTCAGTCATTTTTTCAAGAGGAAAACACGTTCATCGTTCATAGATTATGTTATCAATCTACGTGTTGCGAAAGCTTGCCAGATGTTATCTGAAACCACTCATTCAGTAGCAGAGATCTGCTTCCAATGCGGTTTTAATAATCTCTCCAATTTTATTCGGGTATTCAAGAAAAGAAAAGGATCCACTCCCGGTGAATACCGGGCATTGATGGAACAGATGCTCAATAAGTATTAAACAAACGAGGATGATCTCACCCTCGTTTGTTTGTACAGATTCAACTATATTGTCAGATTAATCATTTACTTAACTCATATGCCGTTTCTCTATTGTTCAACGTGATAAACACGGGCAATCCACCCTCCGCCTGAAGCCATATGTATTTTTAATTTCCGGTTGTCCGGAATAGTAATGATCTCCTTTCTATAATCTCTTGCCACTCTGTCGGCATTCACGCCATCCCTGAATATCTCAGCCTTATACTCCCCTTCTCCCAAAAAAGAAAGGTCTATCTCCAGATCGCGTGACTCCCAGTTGGTCATGGAACCTATATACCAATTATTCCCTCTTCTCCTTGCAATACTGACATATTCTGCTACTTTACCATTCAGGGCCTTGGTTTCATCCCATACTGTCGGAATCGAAGCAATCAATTCTGTACATTCTTTTTCACCTTCATAGTTGGAAGGACTATCGCAAAGCATATTCAATGGCGATTCAAATATAACATACTGCGCTAATTGCCGGCATCTTGTGCCCTGGCTCATAGCTTCACTATTTACAGGGCGATAATTGTTTTTCGAGGCATTGCGCATTGCTCCCTGAGTGTAATCCAGGGGGCCTGCCACCTGACGAATAAAAGGTATTGTCACATCGTAAACAACCTGATCCACCGAAGGAGATGACCATTTCATCTGTTCCAGTCCATGTACTCCCTCGAAATTGATTACATTCGGATAGGTGCGGTGTAGTCCTGTAGGCTTATATGTCCCGTGATAATCTATCAATAGTTTATATTTGGCGGCCATTTCGGCTCCACGCCGATGAAAATCTACCATATATTGATCGTCGCGGTCCATAAAATCCACTTTAAAGCCTTTGATACCCATCTCGCTGTAATGCTTGCACACTCTTTCCATATCCCGGTCGAAAGCATGATAACCGGCCCAAATGATCAAACCCACATTTTTTGATTTGGCGTAAGCAGTTAAATCCGGCAAATCTATTTCCGGAACCACCTGAAACAGGTCGGCTTGCTTATTCACAGCCCAGCCTTCATCTAATATTACATACTCAATTCCATGTTTGGAAGCAAAGTCAATATAGTATTTATAGGTCGTGTTATTTATTCCGGTTTTGAAATCGACATTATACAAATTCCAGTCGTTCCACCATTCCCAGGCCACTTTTCCTGGCTTTACCCAGGAGAAATCCATGTCGATAGCAGGAGTCGCTAATTTGTACACCATATCATTATCTGCGAGTTCATGGTCATTCTCAGCGATAATAACCGTACGCCATGGGAACCCGGTTCCTTTATCATAGGCAGCAATGTAATTTTCACGTGATTTCACGAGCATCTGCAACTCGTTGTGCCCTCCTTGTTCAACCTCTTTGGGATAAGGAGCAAAAACACCCTTCAACGAATTTGAGCCGTCTTCATTATAAAGATACATACCAGGATAATTTATCAGGTCCGCTTCTGTCAGGCAGATCTTTTTTCCGTTATTTGCTTCTATCAGAAGAGGAGCAAATGCATATTTCTTTTTATCCCAAGCCGACAAGTTAGTATAAGTATACAAATTCTCAAATGAATTAAAAAACTGTTCTTCAAAACTGTTTGTACGGTCTTCCCTTACGTAGGGGATATAAGCTTTATAATCGGAAGGGAAATTAAATACCGCCTGTTCTGACTTCACCCGGAAAGGCTTTTTTGATGTGGAGACGAAACGATATGCTACCCCATCATCATAGGCCCGGAAGATAATCCAGTAATCACCTTTAAAGGCCAGTGTCAATTCATTGAAATGATCTGACACTTCCTTTTTCTTGTAAATGGCCGCAGGAATAACTTCGTTTACGGCACGGGTCGAAACTTTCTGTAATTCAGGATCTGCACCCCAAACAATACCGTTATCTAATTCCATAGATATGGGAGACGGAGCAATTATTACATCCGAAGCATGCTTTACGGTATATTCTATCGAATGTCCTATCGAAATACCCACCTGGATTTTCCCGTTCGGGGAGTTCAAAGTATGCTGCTTTACGGCAAAAGAATAGCTCACAGAAAATAAAAAAGCTAAAACGACGATGAATTTAAATTGTTGCATCATGATAATTATATATAAATAGAAATTAAATCTCAAAACCAAACCGAGAACCGGAAAAGATAATTAAGTATATTTCTTTAGAAACGATACCCTAAAGAATCTCCAAATAAAGAATTTATACACTCATATCCCCTCCTAATGCAAATGTAGCATCTATTAATCGATTTTATTACATTCATAATGAAAAAATTGTTTTATCGATCAAGCCGTTAACCGCATGGCACAAAAAATAGGCCATAGCTAAAAAACAGTGTTCCACGGCATGGCAATAAAAAAGCCCCCGAAGAGTTCACTTCGGAGGCTTGACTGTGTAAAGGACGGCGGCTACCTACTCTCCCACAAATGATGCAGTACCATCGGCGCCATTGGGCTTAACTTCTCTGTTCGGAATGGGAAGAGGTGGATCCCCAACGCTATAACCACCTTAATATTGTAAGTTAATAATGAATAGTGAATAATGAAATTCTTCACCCTTAACCCTTAATCCATAAAATTGACATGACGAAAAACAAGAGCAATTATCCAAAAATATCCAAGATCACCTTCAAATCCTTCCGGACGCTCCAAATGCTATTTATCAAACCCTGCAGGGACCTGACAAAACAAAGCTTACGGGCAATTAGTACTGCTCGGCTGTGACGTTACCGCCTTTACACCTGCAGCCTATCAAGGTCGTAGTCTGCAACCACCCTTATAAAGAGATCTAATCTTGAGGTAGGCTTCGCGCTTAGATGCTTTCAGCGCTTATCCCTGCCCAGACTTAGCTACCCGGCAGTGCTCCTGGCGGAACAACCGGCAAACCAGAGGTCTGTCCAACACGGTCCTCTCGTACTAGTGTCGGGGCCTCGCAAATCTCTAACGCCCACGATAGATAGAGACCGAACTGTCTCACGACGTTCTGAACCCAGCTCGCGTGCCACTTTAATGGGCGAACAGCCCAACCCTTGGGACCTTCTCCAGCCCCAGGATGTGACGAGCCGACATCGAGGTGCCAAACCATTCCGTCGATATGAGCTCTTGGGAATGATCAGCCTGTTATCCCCGGAGTACCTTTTATCCTTTGAGCGATGGCCATTCCATGCTGAAACCACCGGATCACTATGCTCTAGTTTCCTACCTGATCGACTTGTGGGTCTCCCAGTCAAGCGCGCTTATGCCATTACACTCTACAAAGACGGTTACCAATCGTCCCGAGCGCACCTTTAGAAGCCTCCGTTACTTTTTTGGAGGCGACCACCCCAGTCAAACTACCCACCATACAGTGTCCCCCTTCAAAAGGGGTTAGAGGTCAAACACCCGAAGGGCCGTATTTCAACGTCGGCTCCACGATGACTGGCGTCACCGATTCATTGCCTCCGGCCTATCCTACACATCGGATGCCCAACATCAATGTAAAGCTATAGTAAAGGTTCACGGGGTCTTTTCGTCCCATCGCGGGTAATCGGCATCTTCACCGATACTACAATTTCACCGAGCTCACGGTCGAGACAGTGAGAAGATCGTTACACCATTCGTGCAGGTCGGAACTTACCCGACAAGGAATTTCGCTACCTTAGGACCGTTATAGTTACGGCCGCCGTTTACTGGGGCTTCAATTCAATGCTTCTCCTTTGACAGATGACATCTCCTCTTAACCTTCCAGCACCGGGCAGGTGTCAGGCTATATACCGCGTCTTTCGACTTTGCATAGCCATGTGTTTTTGTTAAACAGTCGCCTTCTCCATTTCTCTGCGGCCAACATTGCTGCCGGCGTCCTTTCTCCCGAAGTTACAGGACTATTTTGCCTAGTTCCTTAACCGTGAATCACTCGAGCGCCTTAGTATTCTCAACCCAACCACCTGTGTCGGTTTGCGGTACGATTGCCATGATAATTGGCGCGTAGCGGTTTTTCTTGGCAGTCGGCTTACCCACGTTATTGGCTCATCCGAAGACTTGCCATACTTTCAGGTTCGGCTCGAGGGGCGGATTTGCCTACCCCTCTCGACGCCTACCCCCTTCAACCCACATTTCCGTCAGTGGGCAGTGGTGTCACTCCTGCGTCCCCGCGTAGCTTATCATGACAGTAACGGAATATTAACCGTTTCTTCCATCGGAATCGCCTCTAGGCTTATCCTTAGGATCGACTAACCCTGATCCGATTAGCGTTGATCAGGAAACCTTGGTTTTTCGGCGAGGGGGTTTCTCTCCCCCTTTGTCGTTACTTATACCTACATTTGCTTTTCCATCCGCTCCAGAACACCTTGCGGTGCGCCTTCAACGCCGTGATGGAATGCTCCCCTACCAATGTGGCAAATTGCCTTGCGGCGATTTGCCAATTCCATAGCTTCGGTAATATGCTTATGCCCGATTATTATCCACGCCCCGCCACTCGACTAGTGAGCTGTTACGCACTCTTTAAATGAATGGCTGCTTCCAAGCCAACATCCTAGCTGTCGCTGCGGCAGGACTTCGTTAAATGCAACTGAGCATATATTTCGGGACCTTAGCTGATGGTCTGAGTTGTTCCTCTCTCGGACGCGGACCTTAGCACCCGCGCCCTCACTCCCGGATATCACTTATACGCATTCGGAGTTTGGCTGGACTTGATAGGCGGCGAAGCCCTCGCATCCAATCAGTAGCTCTACCTCATATAAGTTCGTAGTCCGAGGCTGCACCTAAATGCATTTCGGGGAGTACGAGCTATCTCCAAGTTTGATTAGCCTTTCACCCCTACCCTCAGGTCATCCGAAAACTTTTCAACGTTTACCGGTGCGGTCCTCCATATTGTGTTACCAATACTTCAACCTGCCCAAGGGTAGATCACTTGGTTTCGCGTCTACTCCTGCTGACTGTGCGCCCTGTGAAGACTCGCTTTCGCTGCGGCTGTATACATCGTTGTACTTAACCTTGCCAGGCAAGAGTAACTCGTAGGTTCATTATGCAAAAGGCACGCCGTCACCCGTAAACGGGCTCCGACCGCTTGAAGGCACATGGTTTCAGGGTCTATTTCACTCCTCTGTTCGAGGTTCTTTTCACCTTTCCCTCACGGTACTGGTTCACTATCGGTCTCTGGAGAGTATTTAGCCTTGGCGGATGGTCCCGCCGGTTTCACACAGGATTTCTCGTGTCCCGCGTTACTCAGGATGCTGATAGGCTTCGCCAGAAAGTCGTGTACGGGATTTTCACCCTCTATGATCCAACTTTCCAGATGGTTCCACTTTCCTGGTCTCTTGCCATGCCTCAGTCCTACAACCCCGTATCTGCCGAAACAGATCCGGTTTGGGCTCCTCCCGTTTCGCTCGCCACTACTCCGGGAATCACTTTTGTTTTCTCCTCCTATGGGTACTTAGATGTTTCAGTTCCCCACGTTCGCCTCCCGTCATTCAACGGAATGGCACGCTCTTCGCGTGCCGGGTTGCCCCATTCGGATATCCGCGGATCGATTCGTATTTGCCAATCCCCGCGGCTTTTCGCAGCTTATCACGTCCTTCCTCGCCTTCCAGAGCCTAGGCATCCCCCATGTGCCCTTATTCACTTTTATTTCGCCGTCCGGTATGTCTTTTCCTTTCAGTGCTCGCACCGGATAAAAAGACAGCCGGGTATGATAAATATACTTTAGCGTCTTTGATCTGTCTGTCTTTCCCCTTATTGCCATATGGGGGCAAACTTGACGTCTGCCATGGCGGGAAAGCCATTTTCAATGAACTCTTTTTTTTGTTTTTTGCTCTTGTTTTTATTTCATCATGTCAAAGATCTCTCTTCAATTGTCATCCCCTTGTGCGTCCCTTCGGTCACACGGGCAATCGATAGCTGTCTGGCACGGAGTCGAACCGCTCTTCCCTAATGGACAATTGACAGTTGACAATTGAAAATGAAGGATCCTCCGGTTTTCCACCGCATCCTGTCCATGCTTCCATTATTCGTGTCCCCGACGGACTTCAAACATCAATATTTCCTTTATTCGCGCTTCGGGCTCGCATGCCTCCCGCCTTCTTGTCCACTGCTTTTCAAGCCTTCCCGCCCTGTCACCTTTTCACCCTTAAAAAAACGGTGGAGAATAACGGATTCGAACCGTTGACCCTCTGCGTGCAAGGCAGATGCTCTAGCCAGCTGAGCTAATTCCCCGTTTCCTTCATTGTCAATTGTCAACTGTCAATTGTCAATTGATTTTCAAGTAGTCCCAGGCAGAGTTGAACTGCCGACCTCTACATTATCAGTGTAGCGCTCTAACCAACTGAGCTATAGGACTGGCTGGTTTCGTGTCGGCATCCCTCTTTTTCTGCCTCGTTCCATACTTGCTTGCCGTCTGCAACGGGGGGATGTCTTCCCTTATAGTGGATTATATCATTCATTTAAATATACGTTTACGTCAATTCAAGATTCAAGATTCAAAATCAGGACCTTTCATCTTTTCACAAAGCTTTATACATCTATACCATTGGTACCCTGTCTTCTTCCTTTTCTTTTCAGAAAAAAAATAACCGTGAACCGGAAGCTCCGTCAATAAAGCTTTTTGCCGGTTGTATTTCCGTTTGCCTCAAGCAAGGCGGCATTTCTCCAGAAAGGAGGTGTTCCAGCCGCACCTTCCGGTACGGCTACCTTGTTACGACTTAGCCCCAGTCACCGGTTTTACCCTAGGCCGCTCCTCACCGGTTACGGACTTCAGGCACCCCCAGCTTCCATGGCTTGACGGGCGGTGTGTACAAGGCCCGGGAACGTATTCACCGCGCCGTGGCTGATGCGCGATTACTAGCGAATCCAGCTTCACGGAGTCGAGTTGCAGACTCCGATCCGAACTGAGAGTGGTTTTGGAGATTGGCATCATGTCGCCATGTAGCTGCCCTTTGTACCACCCATTGTAACACGTGTGTCGCCCCGGACGTAAGGGCCGTGCTGATTTGACGTCATCCCCACCTTCCTCGCATCTTACGATGGCAGTCTCGTTAGAGTCCCCAGCTTGACCTGATGGCAACTAACGATGAGGGTTGCGCTCGTTATGGCACTTAAGCCGACACCTCACGGCACGAGCTGACGACAACCATGCAGCACCTACACATCTGTCCCGAAGGAAATCCCCATCTCTGGAGACGCCAGATGCATTTCAAGCCCGGGTAAGGTTCCTCGCGTATCATCGAATTAAACCACATGTTCCTCCGCTTGTGCGGGCCCCCGTCAATTCCTTTGAGTTTCATTCTTGCGAACGTACTCCCCAGGTGGATTACTTAACGCTTTCGCTCAGCCGCTTACATTATATCGCAAACAGCCAGTAATCATCGTTTACTGCGTGGACTACCAGGGTATCTAATCCTGTTTGATCCCCACGCCTTCGTGCTTGAGCGTCAGTTATGGCTTAGTAAGCTGCCTGCGCAATCGGAGTTCCTCGTGATATCTATGCATTTCACCGCTACACCACAAATTCCGCCTACCTCATCCACACTCAAGGCAACCAGTTTCGAAGGCACTTTTACGGTTGAGCCGCAAAATTTCACCGCCGACTTAATCGCCCGCCTGAGCACCCTTTAAACCCAATAAATCCGGATAACGCTCGGATCCTCCGTATTACCGCGGCTGCTGGCACGGAGTTAGCCGATCCTTATTCGCAAGGTACTTGCAAAAAGTCACACGTGACTCACTTTATTCCCTTGCAAAAGAAGTTTACAACCCGTAGGGCCGTCTTCCTTCACGCGACGTGGCTGGTTCAGACTTGCGTCCATTGACCAATATTCCTCACTGCTGCCTCCCGTAGGAGTCTGGTCCGTGTCTCAGTACCAGTGTGGGGGATAAACCTCTCAGTTCCCCTATCCATCGTTGCCTTGGTGGGCCATTACCCCACCAACTAGCTAATGGAACGCATGCCCATCTTCAACCGATTAATCTTTAACAAATATCCCCATGCGGGGCCCCTGTGTTATAGGGTATTAGTCCGTCTTTCAACGGGTTATCCCCTTGTTGAAGGCAGGTTGCATACGTGTTACTCACCCGTGCGCCGGTCGCCACCATCCGTATTGCTACTTCATGTGATGCCCCTCGACTTGCATGTGTTAGGCCTATCGCTAGCGTTCATCCTGAGCCAGGATCAAACTCTTCGTTGTATATTTGTTTTTTTATATTTCCTTGAAATATCCTCCCCCGCCTCCACGGACTGAACCGTGAAGCGGACAAACAAAAAACCACGCAAAGACTCTCTCCCCCGGACCCTCCGAATTCACGATTTATCTCTTTTTTTCCTGCCGGACACTATTCCGCGCCTTGTCATGGCAAAACAAGTTTGCCTCTGTCCCCGGCTTATCGAAATAGTTCCTGTTTTTATTGAACGGGTACCAATTTGATCTCGGCGGCTTAACGCCCCGAGATCCCTTGTATACTCTGCTTTGTCTTCTTTAAAACGTATATGTAAATATCCTAAAGATCGCTTTTTATATTCCGCTTCCCAGTAATTATTTCCTGAAAGCGGGTGCAAAGATAGAGACT
>NZ_KB905706.1 GCF_000380985.1 Proteiniphilum acetatigenes DSM 18083
TGGGAAGTGTAATTGCATCCTACCTGGCAGGCCAGGGCGCCAGAATAGTTATCCTGGGGCGCCGGGAAGAGGCAGGCAGGGGGAGTGTAGACAAAATCAAATCGGAAGGCAAGGAAGCGCTGTTCCTGAGAACTGATGTGCTGGACGAAGCTGTGCTGGTACGGAACAGGGAAGAGATATTGGGACGGTACGGGCGTATCGACGCATTGCTCAATGCAGCCGGTGGGAATATGCCGGGAGCCAACATCAGTCCCGCACAAACCTTTTTCGATCTGGATCTGGATGAATTCGACAAGGTGGTCCGGTTGAACCTAACCGGCACCGTGCTGCCTTCCAGGGTTTTTCTCAAACCCATGGTGGAACAAAAAAAGGGGAATATCATTAATTTCTCGTCGATGGCCGCCTTCCGTCCGATGACACGCGTAGCCGGATATGCCGCGGCAAAAGCGGGGGTCACCAACTTCACGCAGTTCCTGGCCAATGAGGTGGCTGCCAAATTTGGCGAGGGGATACGGGTAAATGCCATAGCACCGGGTTTCTTTATCACCGAACAGAACCGGGATTTGCTCACAAACCCCGATGGTAGTTACACCCAACGGGGAGAGGATGTCATACGCCAGACGCCCTTCAAACGGATGGGAAAACCCGAGGAACTGTGCGGGGCAATCCACTATTTAGTGAGCGATGCCTCATCCTTTGTGACCGGGACAACCATCACCATAGACGGAGGATTCAACGGTTTTGCCATGTGACGATATTTTTATTCCATCTATTGGAAAGCCGGGATACCAACCTGAATCTTATAGCTTTCCATATCTCTTGTCATAAAATAAATATATAATATGTAAAAAAATAAAAAATATTTGACTTGTGTAAAAATATACATTTTATTTGCAATATAAAATATTAATTATTTTTCTTTATATTTAGTTAATCGGTTTAGCAACTATATAATAATATGGAAAAGACTCATATAAGATATCGCAGATCAGTAGCGTCCCTTAAAAGGAAGTATCCCTCTTGCTTTAGCGGTAAGGCTAAAGGTCTGTGTCAGTAAAATAACGCATAGAAAAATCAAACAGATAGCTGATGAAACAGATAAAATGTAAAGGTATTGCAGATGTAAGGAATGATTCTATGATAATTTTGTCTCACATTCTGTGTACGTACACAACGCCCCTTATTAATCTTTCCGACACTCACAATAATTAATCCATTTATTATTCACTTTTTAATTAGATCATTATGAAAGAAAAAAAAGAACTTTTTCTCAATCCAGGAAAATTTAAGGTGGGAGATGGGACCATAAAACTGAGGCTCGCCGGTTTTATCATGGTTCTGCTTTTCTCTTTCCCTGTAAGCTTTTTACATATGGTATGACCCCCCCCCCCCCCCCCCCGAAATTCAAACAATTGAACAACAGAGAGTTACAAAGCACGTAAACGTTCCTGTCATTGACACTGGGGGCGAATCCCTGGTCGGGGTAAACGTAATTGAAAGCGGAACAACCAACCGAACCGTCACCAACAAAGAGGGAATTATCGTAGGAGACCGATTTAATACTTTCAGAACACGACTTAACCTAGAATCTAAAATTATTTCTTTTTTGAAAATAGGGTTGAACTCAGGCTTCTCATCCCAAAATGAAGGATATCCACAACCCGGTTGTGGACAAATGGTTAGAATATCTCCCTATGGAGCAGATGAAATCGGTAATACAATCCTAGACTTACCATTTACCATTGAATATCTTTAGAATCATACTTTTTACTATGTTTTATTAAAAACACAAAAATGAAAATGAAAAATTCATTAAATTTAAAAGGGGGATTTCTATTTATATTTATATGGATAGCATCCTTTGTAATGTTAGCCCAGAACATTACCGTAAGAGGAACGGTCGTTGATTCGCAAAATGAACCTCTACCGGGTGTAACAATCACTGTCGTGGGTTCCACGAGAGGTGTGATTACCGATATAGACGGCAATTATTCGATTGCAGTTCTGCCGACCGATAAACTTCAATATTCTTTTGTAGGGTTAGAAACAAAAATTGTTCCTGTTAATAACCAAACGGTGCTGAATGTTGTATTAGAAGAGCAGGCAGATATGCTGGACGAGGTCACAGTTGTGGCATTTGCACAACAGAAAAAGGAGAATGTCGTAGGATCGGTTACCACCATTAATCCGGGTGAACTCAAGGTTCCTTCGAGTAACTTAACCACTGCCCTGGCAGGACGGGTTGCAGGGGTAATTTCTTACCAGAGGAGCGGGGAGCCCGGCCTCGATAATGCTGACTTTTTTATCCGTGGGGTAACCACTTTCGGTTATAAGAAGGATCCCCTTATCCTTATCGACGGGTTGAAAGTTCATCCACAGAACTGGCCCGTCTACGGACGGATGATATTGCCAGTTTTTCCATCCTGAAAGATGCCACCGCTACCTCTCTCTACGGGAGCCGTGCAGCAAACGGGGTAATCCTGATCAGAACCAAAGAGGGTAAAGAAGGGCCTGCTAAAATATCTATTCGGGTAGAGAATTATCTTTCCACTCCCACAAAGGACGTGGAACTGGCGGATCCCATTACCTACATGACAATGCATAATGAGGCGGTCCTTACACGGGATCCGTTGGGGATATTGCCTTATTCCAAACAAAAGATCGATAACACCGCTGCCGGATTAAACAGAGCTATGTATCCTGTTACCGACTGGCGTAAAGAGTTGATCAGGGATCACACGATAAATCATAGCGTCAATCTCAATGTAAGCGGAGGAGGTAAAGTGGCACGCTATTTCGTAGCAGGCGGATTTACTCAAAATAACGGGTTACTGAAAGTCGATAAAAAGAACAACTTTAACAACAATATAGACCTGAAGACTTATGCTGTCCGCAGTAACGTAAATGTGAATCTGTCTACAACCACTCGGTTAGATGTAAGGGTAAACGCTACATTCGACGAATATACAGGGCCAATAAGCGGAGGTACACAGGTCTACAGGAATGTGATGCGTACCAATCCTGTCTTGTTCCCGCCCTATTTCGAGCCCGACGCTGATCATGCCTATGTGCAACATATCCTGTTCGGTAACTTTGATGATGGTACGGGAAATTACTATCTTAACCCCTATGCAGATATGGTAAGAGGTTATAAAGCCTACTCCCGTTCGGTGATGATGGCCCAATTCGAGTTAAGTGAGAATCTGGATAGATTTTTGGAGGGACTCAGATTCCGTGTCATGGCCAATACAAGCCGGAACACCTATTTTGAAACAGAAAGAGCCTACCTCCCTTTTTGGTACCAGGCAAGCAGTTATAACAAGTTGACAGATACATTCAAATTATCATTACTGAATGAAGACGGAACATACGCAGGTCAAGAACAGCTCTCTTATGCCCCGGGAAGTAAAGAAGTGATGGCCGACTTTTACTCGGAATCGGCACTTAGCTATGACCAGACTTTTAATGATAAGCACGCAGTAAACGGGTTATTTGTATTTTTAGCACAAAACAGGGTCACCGGCAACGCCACCAACCTGGAGTCTTCTCTTCCTTTCCGGAATGTGGGTTTGGCTGGAAGAGCTGCCTATTCGTATGACAGCCGGTATAATATGGAATTGAATTTCGGTTATAATGCTTCCGAGCGCTTTCACGCGAAACACAGATGGGGTTTCTTCCCTTCGGTAGGATTAGCCTGGACGGTCTCTAACGAGAAGTTCTGGGAACCACTCTTAAACGTAGTAAACAGCTTCAGGGTCAAAGGAACACACGGCTTATCGGGTAATGATGCGATCGGATCGCCCACAGACCGCTTCTTTTACCTCTCGAATGTGCAAATGAATGATCCCAACAGAGGGGCTATCTTTGGAAGGGATAATAGTTACAGTCGCCCGGGGATATCGATTTTACGTTACTCCGATCCTGAAATTACCTGGGAGATCTCTACAAAATCGAACTTGGGGCTGGAGATTGGCCTTTTGGATCAATTCCGGATAGAATTGGATTTCTATAAAGAGTCCCGGAGTAATATTTTGCAATCCCGTGCATCTACCCCCGCGGAAATGGGATTGTCGGCAACGCCACAAGCCAATGTAGGGAAAGCGGAAGGAAAAGGATTTGATGCTTCGGTGGATTACAACAAGGTATTCAACAAGGATTTCTGGTTGCAGGGCAGGTTTAATTTCACGTTTGCAAAAAGTAAGTTCAAGGTATATGAGGAATATTATTACAACGATATTGCCCCCTGGAGATCGCATGTTGGTTATTCTATCAATCAACAATGGGGATATCTGGCAGAACGCTTATTTGTTGATGATGAAGAGGCTGCCAAATCACCACGACAAAACTTTGGAGAGTACGGGGGAGGAGATATCAAATACCGGGACATGAATAATGACGGGCAAATTACCGAGTTAGACATGGTTCCCATCGGATATCCCACTGTACCTGAAATTGTATATGGTTTCGGTTTTTCAGCGGGATATAAGGGTTTTGACTTTAACGCGTTTTTCCAGGGGTTAGCCCGGGAGTCGTTCTGGATAAATCCCCATGCCACCGCACCTTTCAGGCAGTACTACTATAATGCAGATGAATTGCGAGATCGACCAGGGTGGCCGCAGAAGTTGACACAGAATCAGTTATTGAAAGCATATGCAGACGACTACTGGTCGGAAGACAACCAAAATATCTATGCTTTATGGCCCCGTCTTTCCGTATCAAGCGCCGGACATGGCAATAACTCCCAGACCAGTACGTGGTTTATGCGGGATGGCAGCTTCCTCCGGTTGAAACAAGTGGAAGTTGGCTATACACTCCCAACCCGGATAACGAAAAAGGCATATATGGAAATGTTCAGGATCTATGTCAGCGGAAACAATCTGTTGAGCTGGAGCGATTTCAAGCTCTGGGATGTGGAGATGGGAGGTAACGGACTCGGGTATCCCATACAAAAAGTATTCAACCTTGGAATTCAATTAAATTTTTAAAGCAATGAAAATAAAAAATATACTCAGGCTTTCGATAATCTTTATGTTGGCCCTTTCGCCGGCATGTAACGATTTTCTGAATGTAACGCCGGACAATATAGCGACCATAGATTACGCATTCAGGATGAGAAGTACGGCAGAGAGGTTTCTCTTTACCTGCTATTCCTATATGCCCTCCCACGCCTCCTTAAATGAGAATCCTGCACTACTCGCCGGGGACGAGCTATGGTTGGTAGCGTCGAATACGAACAATGCATGGCAAATAGCCCGTGGTAATCAACGGATTGTAAATCCTTATGTAAACAGTTGGCAAGGATCTCTTGGCTCTAAAGACCTATACCAGGGGCTTCGCGAATGTAATGTTTTTCTGGAAAATGTCCATTTAGTACCCGATATTATCGAATACGAAAGAGAAAGATGGATTGGAGAGGTAAAATTTCTGAAAGCCTATTACCATTATTATCTGATAAGAATGTATGGCCCCATCGTGCTGATAAAAGAGAATTTACCGGTCGGTGCTCCTGCGGAGCAGGTAAGAATACCCCGTTCACCGGTAGACGAGTGCTTCGATTACGTGGTGCAATTACTGGAAGAGGCGGAGGCCGCTCTACCCGATAAAATTGATTTCGAGGTATCGGAATTGGGACGGATTACCAAAGCTATTGCACTCTCGCTGAAGGCCAAAGTGTTGGTTACGGCTGCAAGCCCTCTTTTCAACGGTAATTCCGATTATACCGGGTTCACCAATAAAGATGGAACTTCCCTGTTCAATACCACATTCGATGTTGAGAAATGGCAAAAAGCAGCAGATGCCTGTAAAGAGGCAATCGAGTTCTGCGAATCTTTGGGACACAGGCTATATGAATATAACCCGGAATTTGTACAGTATAATTTATCTGATACCACACTAATCCAAATGAGCATACGCAATGCATTCAATGAAAAATGGAACCCGGAAGTGATCTGGGCCAATACGAACAGTATGTCAGCAGGAATACAGGCTAATGCCACCCCGCGTGGACTGGATCCCGCCCTCACCGCCAACACCGGAGCACAAGGGAATATCGCGCCTCCATTGAAAATTGCCGAATTATTCTATTCCGACAACGGTGTCCCTATCGATGAGGATATTACCTGGGATTACAACAATCGATTCAGGCTTAAAATACCGGGGTATGACCATAGATTTAATCTGAAGCAGGGCTATACTACGGTACAGCTTCACTTCGACCGTGAGAACAGGTATTACGCGAGCCTCGGATTCGACGGCGGTATATGGTATGGGCAGGGACGCTACAACGATGAGAATTCGGATATATTGTTTGTTTCATCGAAAGCAGGCCAACCCGCCGCCGCCATAAATATGAACTCCTATTCAACAACCGGATTCTTCCCGAAAAAGTATACCCACTTCCAGAGTGTAATCGGATCCGGAAACACCTTTACCCGGGAGAATTACCCCTGGCCCGTTCTCAAACTGAACGAACTCTATCTGTTATATGCCGAAGCGTTGAATGAGGCAGATGGACCAAGCGAAGAGGTTTATTTTTACCTGAACAAGATACGGAGAAGAGCAGGCTTACAGGACGTGGAGGCAGCATGGAGTACTTATTCAATAAACCCCGATAAATATAAAAGCCAGACAGGGTTACGGGAAATTATCCAGCGGGAGCGTACGATCGAATTGATATTTGAAGGTAAACGGTTCTGGGATCTGCGCAGATGGAAGCTCGCCACCACAGAACTGAACAAGCCCATTACTGGATGGGATCTCGACCAATCATCCGCCGAAGGTTATTACAGGGAAAGATTGATCTTTAATCAAACATTCAGGTTAAAAGATTACCTGTGGCCGCTCAATGAGAATACACTTTTAGCCAATCCCGCCTTAGTACAGAATCCGGGATGGTAAATTATGATAATATTTTAAACGGTAAATTTATGAAAAAATATATTTTACTTATCTTTATCATCATCTGTATGCCAAGGTGTACAAATGAAGTCTGGCGCGGGATACCTACCGATGAAAACAGCCCCGCCCCACCTCCTGTGACGGATATACAGGTAGTTCCCACTCCCGGGGGAGCAAAGATATCCTATACGCTGCCTAAAAACGACAATCTGCTCTATATAATGGCAGAGTATACGCTCAAAGGTAACATAATCCAGAAGAAAGCCTCTTATTACAGCAACTATTTAGAGATTGAAGGTTTTCCGGATACCAATGACTACAACATCAAAATCTATTCGGTTTCCCGGGATGGCGTACGATCATTGCCAGCGGATGTAACCATCACTCCGCTCACCCCCCCTGTTATCTCGATCTTTGAATCCATTACAATGGAACCTACTTTTGGGGGAGTTAGAGTGAATTTCGTAAACGAAAGTGAAGCAGAAATAAAGTTAAGCGTAATCACGACCGATTCAGTGGGTGACTTTTACACTTATGATACTTACTATACCAAAAGGAAAGATGGCGCTTTCGCGGTTAGGGGTTTTGAAGTAGAGCCAAGAAGATTTGGCCTTTATGTATTGGATCGATGGAACAATTACTCCGATACGGTGTATGCAGACCTCACTCCCTGGTTCGAAGAACAACTCGATAAATCCAGATTCAGGCCGTTGCATCTGCCCACCGACACCTACGATCCCCATCCAAATGCTGATTATCATATGGGTAAGCTTTGGGATGATATATGGGGGACGACAACCATGGCATTCCATACCCGACCCAATACAGGTATTCCACAATGGTTTACATTTGATCTTGGCGTAAAATCGTCGTTAAGCCGCTTTAAATTCTATCATAGATTAGCATCCTCTAACGCAACAGCGGCTGATGGACAATATGCGGCAGGAGACCCTCGTGTGTTTGAAATATATGGCAGCAATGCACCCAACCCGGATGGAAGCTGGGATAGCTGGACATTGCTCGGAACTTTTGAATCGATCAAACCATCCGGTCAGGAGTCGGGTTGGACAACCGAGGATGTACAATATGCCGTTCATGACGGTGAAGATTTCGATTTTCCTGTCCTGGAGGAAGAGGGTTACCGATATCTTCGCGTCAGGATTGTCGAACTCTGGGGTAACGTTACCTATATGTATATCGGCGAAATGACATTCTGGGGAAAAGCCCTCGAAGAATAAGATTAAATCTTCATTTAGATTGATTTACAGCAAAATATCTATATTCTATCTAAAATATAATGAATATGAACAACTCAATCAATAAAGTTTATTATATACTTTGCATCGTCCTGATGGTCGGCTTTTCATCCTGTGGAGATATGGATGAGACATACCGCCATTTCTGGGAGAACGGCGAAAAAGTGTATCCGGCACCGGTAGATTCCCTGAAAATATTTACGGGAAGAAACCGGGTCGCTCTCTCCTGGAATATTTTTGGAGACCCCAATGTCAATTCGGCAAAGATATTCTGGAACAATAGATCCGATTCTTTGGAAGTTTCCATTCAGTCGAGTGGTGACAAAGACAGTTCCTATGTGGTCGTTGATAATCTGGAGGAAGGAACCTATTCTTTTGAGATATTCACCTACGACCTGAAAGGGAACAGGTCAGTTCCGCGGGACGGTATCGGAACTGTTTTTGGCGATGTCTACGAGCGAACACTACTACCCCGGATGCTACATAGCGCCAATCATAAAGATGATATTCTCATGGTGCTGTGGGGAAGTATGAATGATAAGACAGCTATCTGGAGTGAACTCTACTATAAGGATCTTTCTGGTGCACAAACCAAATTGATAGTGCAAAATGATGTAGATACTACATTTATTTATGACTTTGATTTTGAATCAGATCCGGTTTTAAACTATAGAACAGTGTATGTTCCGCCAACATCGATAGATACATTCTATACAAATATGCGGACCATAGCAGCGAAAGGAGCTCCTCTCCAATTTGAGAAGACAAACTGGACTGCAACCGCTTCAAGTTTCGATTCACGCGCGGGGGCATCGTATCGGCCACCCGAATTCACCATCGATAATAATCTTGCAACGCTCTGGGTAAATCAGGTCTCACCTCAAATGAATTATCCTCATACACTTACGATTGATATGGGAGAAATCAAGGAAAATGTCTCGGGTATGTCCATGATTACCCAAAGAAGGAATGAGACACCTAAAACAATAATGATAGAGGTGAGTAAGGACGGAATCAGTTGGAATCCGATGGGAACGTATAATGTGGAAAATATTGCAGACATTACCCAGACTTTCGATTTCTATGGCGAAGAAGATATCAGGTTCTTCAGGATGATTGCATTGACTCCTTGGGGAAATACGCCCAATATTGCTATCCCGGAGGTGGGTGCTTATACTTATGTATATTGAGCATACTATTGTAGAATATTAAATTCTTTCTCTTCTTGAATCCAAGTCCATTCCGGAAAGTCAGCATACCCTGACTTTCCCGGGGTGGATACGGATTTGTTCTACTTCATCAATAAAATGACACGACTTACTATTATTATCATTACATTAGCGTGCTTGTATATCACGGGATGTGGCAATAAAGATGAATCACCAAAAAAATTCATTCTTATAAATGGTGTGAGTGGCACACAGGAATCATTTCAGGAAATTAAAAAAACGTTTGAGACAGACAAAAAAAATGATATTGCTGTTGGCATTGGCTTTATAGTTTCTTACCTGCATTATAAACCTGCCGAAGCCGAGTCGAAATTAATAAACTATCTTTCACTTTCCGAGCAATTTGAATTGCCTGTGATTATTCAATTGGATGGAGAACAGTGGTGGGAGTACCGCTCTGATTTATGGAATTGGTGGGATGAAAATATACCGGGTTATAACCAGGAAAACAAAAAAAATGTAGAATGGTTCAACTGGAGCCCGGATTCAGCAATGAAGATCGGCTGGCGCAATTGGGGCCGCCAACTCCGTGTTCGTCCTGCTCCCAACCTGATGAGTACGGTGTACCGTGAATCCTGTCATGCGGGAATGGGAAGATTAGTGCCCATTATTGTAAACTGGTGGAAAAATCTTCCCGAAGAAAAGAAATACCTGTTTGTGGGAGTCAAAGTGGGATGGGAAAGTTCCATAGGAGTGAATACATGGTACTATCCGAATGGAAATGCATTGCTTGACAAACCGGAACCAAATGATCCGGATTATGGAATAAACATGGACTTCCTGCCAGACCGCGGTGTAAAAACTATTGGTTATGCCGCTGTTAGTACGCTCGGATTGGCCGTTTCAGGTCAATTACAGGAAGAAGACATCACAAAAGTGGTCCGGATACACCTCGAAGATTTGAGCAAATTCCTTGTAGATAATGAGATTCCAAGGGAGAAGATATTCACCCATTGTGGGGGATGGAGCCAGGGCGAGACATTATATTCGGCAGCTGTAAATCAATACTCTTGTCCGGGATGGAGCTTTTATGATCATGCTGCAAACCCAAAAAATGACGTTATGGCTATGAAGGCGCTCGAGTCAAGCGATGCGCCTTATTGGGGAGCCGTCGAATGGTTGTATGTGGGAGAGCGTTCAGAAGCAGATTGGGAGAATGCGCTACAGAATACACTGATCGACAATAGGGTGAGGTACATGTGTATTTATAATTGGAATGACATTAAAAATAATCAGAATGCCATATCTGCTATACATATGATCACAAAAAATGAAATAGTATCTTCTTAATTTTTGACTGCATAATTACCTGTATCATAAACAATGGATAAAATAATATAAAGATGAGAAATAAAGTTATAGTTCTTGATATTATATTTGTTATTTTGATGTTCTCTAATAGTTTCGCCCAAAATAATGAATATGATTACGCCAAACATGCCGATCCATTTTGGGGTGCTGCCGAAGATTGGTGGACAGGAGGACATACATTTGCCGGTGCAGCAATGCCATTTGGGATGGTCAAACTTGGTCCGGACTGTAATAATAAAAATACCAATTCAGGATACGACAGAAATGGGAAAATACACGGATTCAGCCACACGCATGCCTCTGGAGCAGGAGGAAATCCAAAATATGGTAATATCCTGGTAATGGCAACCCGCGGTGAAATTGATGTATATAACTATGGATCTGAAAGAATAAATGAATTGGCAGAACCCGGTTTTTTTTCAGTCGACTATACAGATTATAATATCAATGCTGAATTCACAGTCACTCATAGTGTAGGATTTCATAGATATCGATTTAATGAAGGAGGGCAATCAAATATCTTGTTTGACCTTGGGAGTTACCTGACATGGGTAGACGATGACTGGACCCAGGAGTTTGTAGGTTCCGGAATCCAGATTATCTCGGACACGGAAATTCAGGGTTACTCCCGGATACGCAAAGGTTGGGGAAATGGGGACGCATATACAGTTTACTTTTATGCCGTTTTGGATACTCCAGCACAAAAAGCAGGCACATGGAAATCAGGTAAAATCAATCCGAAGTCAAACAGCGAGGCGGATACAGGGGATCCTGTTGGAGGATATTTTTCTTTCGATGCGGAAAAAGGACAAGTTATCAGTGTAAAAGTCGGAATATCGTTCCTCGGAGTTGAAAAGGCAAAAAGTAATATTTCCAAAGAAATAGACCATTGGAATTTTTCTAAAATAAAGGATGATGCCTATAATGCATGGAATAAAGAACTTGGTAAAATCAAAATTCAACAAGCCAACAAGGACTATTTGGAAATTTTCTATTCAGCATTATACCATGCATTTTTACAACCGACCGACCGTACAGGAGAGAACCCAAAATGGAATTCCGATAAACCATATTATGATGATTTTTATTGTATCTGGGATACTTTCAGGGCAACCCACCCTCTCATCCTGCTGATAAATCCTGAACGTCAGGCTGGTATGATCAACGCACTTCTTGATATCTATAAAAATGAAGGTTACATGCCCGATGCAAGAAGTGGAAATTCTACCGGGATAACACAAGGGGGTAGCAATTCGGATGTATTGATTGCCGATGCTTTTGTAAAGGGATTAAAAGGGATTGATTATAGTGTGGGATTAAATGCAATGATAAAAAATGCAGAAGTTCCTCCTGGTGGTAATGAAGATAAATATGGTCGCGCAGGAATACCTGATTATAATTCATTGGGATACCTTGCGCCGGAACACAAGCGGGCTGGTAGCCGGACCATGGAGTATGCTTTTAATGATTATTGTATTGCAGTGGTTGCTGATGGGCTGGGGAAAAAGTCGGTTGCGGATAAATATCTCAGGAGATCAGATAACTGGAAGAATTTATGGAATACATTTGTTGAGGACGAGGGCGCGAAAGGGTTCATTATACCAAGAGATCGTGATGGATCATGGCAATTGGACTGGGATCTACATCATGTAGGCAGCCTGGATGATTGGCTTTATGAAGGCAATTCATGGGAATATTCTTTTTATGTCCCTCATAATATTGCAGAATTAATTCATTATTGTGGTGGAACAGAAAGGTTTGAACAACGATTGGATACCTTTTTTACAAAGAAGTCCGTTAGCACCAATCCTCATACCTCCGGTTATTATAATGTAAGCAACGAGCCCAGTTTTCTAACGCCATTATTGTATAATTATATTGGCAAACAATGGAAATCTTCAAGGATGATTCATAGAATTCTGCGTGAAAACTACACTACCGGAATTGATGGATTACCTGGAAATGATGATTCAGGCAGTATGTCCGCATGGTACGTTTTCCATACTCTTGGGTTTTATCCGGTTGCTGGAACGGACGTGTATTTAATCTCGTCACCCAAAAATCAAAAATCAGAAATCATCATCTCCGATAATAAGAAAATCATCATAAATGCAGAAGGGGTGAATGATAAAAATATTTACATACAATCCTGTAACCTGAATGGAAAGCCTTATAACAGAAGCTGGTTTCGCCATTCAGATATTATAGATGGGGCGGTTATTGATTTTATCATGGGAGACAAACCTTCAAAATGGTCAATGGATGGAGAATTGCCCTCTCTTTATCTTATCAATATCAGATTGTGAGCCCGGCTCCATTCTAAAGCTTAAAGCACGAAAAAACAAAGAAAGCAAAATAAATTATGGAAAAGACCTGGCGCTGGTTTGGCAGAAAAGATATAACTATACTCGATAGGTTCCGTCAGATAGGAGTAGAAGGAATAACTTGCCTGTGTATACTGGTTGTGATGTGTAGTAATGGTAGCGGGAATGATCAAAAATCAGGATATATATTTGATGGAGCAGGAATAACCAGGAAAAATCTTGAAAACTATCTCGACAGGGCTGTTACAATGGCGGAATTTTTAACCGTAGACCCTTTTTGTAACGACGCAACTTATCCCGATAAGGAACGGGATATAAAATTGATACAAAATATGGGTGCCAAATTTATTGGACGATCAATTTATCGTTGGGGCGACGAAGAAGCATTGAATAATCCTGATTTTTTGGATAACGCGAAAATCCTGGCAGCAAAAGTGCACAAAAATGATCCTGATGTTATTTTCCAGGCAGCACTTTTTGAAGCGGTAAGTGTCGGGGTAAACAATATCAGGATCCCTGAATGGGTTTTTGCTGAATTGGGTATGCCTGCCGAACAGCGTAATTTTCACTACGATGATATGTTGAACCTGAATGGAAAATTTGTTGGGTTTTGGAACGAAAAGACAAGCGTTCCCGATATAACCAGAACAGAAACACAATTATGGTTTATGTTTTTAGCCGGCTGTTATATAAATATAGGTTGTGAAGCCCTTCATCTGGGACAAATTGCCCTGATAGGTATGGAAGACCAGAATTACGAACACTGGACGAAAGTGCTTGATAAAATACGGAGTTATGCCGGAAAACATGCCCGCAGAAACTGGGTATTGCTCGATGCGCATACACCCTTTGGCGGGATGGTCGTTGAGGGAAAAAGCCTGTTGGATTTCAACTCTTTCCCTCTGCGGATGAAGGAAATCCCGGAAAAACCGCAACATTGCATTTTAGAAAAAGGATATAGAGACTCTTTCTTTGTCCGTAGTGAAGGAAGTATTACACCTTCCGGATGGTATTGCGAATCGCTGCCCTATCTAGTAGAGTTTGATAATTTCGGAGTGAGTGATACCCCGGGACAGGCAACCGTCGATTCTCATTTTGTGTGGGGATATGATGAAATTACATGGTTTTGTCTTCAGAGCGAAGCATATCAAAAAGATTGGTTGTGTTACGCCTATAACTGGATACGAGAAAACGATCCCAATGGATTCCTGCAGATGCCCGTATGCCGGATCATGGTTCCCGGAAGCGGTCAACCTGTCAGAAAATGCCATGCCAATACACGTACACCGGATTTTCCCCAGGGGATGAACTTGGAGGAAACAATGAAAGAGATATGGCTGCAATGATATTTACATTACTTTTATGAGACATTCTCCGGATCCGGTTGTTGCGGGACTTCATTCAGCACCATCTCATAAGTAATCCAGATAAAATACGGGATGGTTGCCCTCACGTCGTTCCACGCCTGTTCCACGTCGCTCGTATTCATGCAATAGCTGACCAGGAACATTCCGTCCCGCTCGTACTGCGGATGTGCCATGGCATTGTATGCAAACAATCTTTCGTCTTCGATCGGCTCCGGCACAGTGTAGATCAGCTTCTTATTACGCCAGGGACCCGTCGGGCTGTCGGAAATGAATGTGTATATTTCTCTTACCATCCTTCCCTGAACCAACAAAATAAATTTATCTTGATAGGGAAAAACGCTGAACTGGGAACTCACGCCCACGTCGATTCCTTCGAGTGGTCGTGTAGCCTCCGGATCTCCGCTCCAGTCCGTTCCGTCGAAATATTCCCATTCCTGTAATTTGTCGTCGACCAATTTCGCCCGTGCGGCATGCAGGGTTGCGGAAAAACCTTCCACGTGATTGCCGTAGCAATAATAATAGCCCTCGTGTTCATGAAAGCCGAATCCAAGATTGACGCCGTTGACCTTATAGGAATCCACCGGCTCGTCGTCTATAAGGGTGTAATCGGGAAGGCGCAGGCGGAAATAACGTATCTGGTTAGCACGGAATCCCCACATACCCGGCTTTTCGAAAACGATCTGCGTCATCAGCACGTGGAGAATATTGTTTTTAACAAATCCGTGGTGCGGCCAGTAAACGGTATTATGCCCGTCCACTTTCTCACTGACCACGACCGGGGCAGGGCTCTCCGGCGTGCCGGTATGAATGGTCCGGGACTTTTCGCCGTCCAGTTCCACGATCAGGTTACCGAATACCATCCGGGACTTTTCCCTATCGCGTTTCCCGTCTACGATCCTTCCCATGAAAGAATCCCCGAAAAGCCAGAGGCTCTTGTCTTTTTTAATCGGAACGGAAATCGCACCGTCTCCTCCCGACCATACGCCCGAGCCATCGCCGGGAATCAGCATTTTTATCATCGTCGTATCCACAACGACGTCGCGGGGGTCGGAGGACTTTTTCACATCCCGGCACATAGAAAAATACACTACCAGAGGCAACAGAAACAGGATAAATTTCATTTTCATATGCAGTAACCTTTTTAATGGAACGATTTGATAGACATAACCTGAATTATTCAACTTTTCTATGGGTGAAAATACATCAAAACAAGCAGAAAACCTATTATTTATTAGAAAAATCATGTATATTTGTTCTGCAGCATATTTTTGCAACTTAAGACTTAAGGAATAATATATCTATTATCAACAACATACAATCATGAACACAAACCATAAGATCAGGGTATTATTTTTTGCTCTTGGATTCATTTTTTCTACGTATATGCTACATGCCCAGGAAGATAAATGGCAAGGGAAAGCGGTTGATTTTTCTCATGGCAGGTTGGAAGTCCATCCCAGCAAACGGTTCCTTTGCCATGCCGACGGCACGCCATTCTTTTATCTCGGCGATACGGCATGGGAGTTGTTTCACAGATTGAATGAAACGGAGATAGACACCTACTTTGAGAACCGCAGGGAAAAAGGGTTTAACGTGATCCAGGCAGTGATCCTTGCTGAATTGAACGGGCTCAACACTCCTAACAAAAACGGTGACAGGCCTCTTCTTGATAACGATCCTCATAAACCTAATGAAGCTTATTTTGCATGGGTCGATAAAGTAATACACAAAGCCGCAGAAAAGGGAATGTATATTGGCCTGCTACCTACATGGGGGGATAAAGTGGATATTCAATGGGGAACAGGCCCTGTAATATTCGATACCGACAATGCTTATGCTTACGGGCAATATTTGGGAGAACGTTACAAAGATTTCCCCAATATCATCTGGATCAACGGAGGAGATCGCAGTGGTGGTGGCAGGAACAAAGACATCTGGGACGCTATGGGCAAAGGAATCAAATCGGCAGATAACAATCATCTCATGACCTTCCATCCGATTGGTGCGGAAACATCCGGAAGTTGGTTTCATGATTACGATTGGCTCGATTTCAATAGTTGTCAGACCGGACATGCCTATTATACCTACGATATCTTTGAAAAGCTGATTACCGGGGATTATAACAGACAACCCACTAAACCGGCCATCAATCTGGAACCCTGTTACGAAGATCACCCGGTAAGAGGGCAGCCTGAAGGCGTCGATCTGTGGTTTGATGAAAGTAACGTACGACACGCATTGTATTGGAGTTTATTCAGTGGAGCGTTCGGACATACCTACGGTTGTCACCCCATATGGCAGTTCATGGCTCCGGAATATGTGCCGGTAGGAGGCGTCCGTAACAACTGGTATGATGTTCTTGACTTGCCGGGCGCCTGGGATCTGATACATGCCCGCAGGTTATTCGAGTCTTATGATTTTTTCAGCAGACACCCTGACAACACCATTATCTTAACTGAGCAAACGGACACTAAGGACTTTGCTATCGCAACAAAAGGAGATGGATACGCATTTGTGTACTTCCCGCATGGAAATAGTCTGGAAGTATCTCTGGAAAAAATTTCCGGAACAAAAAAAATAAAACTTAACTGGTTTAATCCCCGTACAGGTAAAAAAACCGGGATAGGTACCAAAGCAGCCAAAGGCTCTTTCGAGGCAAATCCACCGTCATCAGGAAAAAACAATGACTGGATATTAATTATGGAAAGGTACTGATAGAAATAGGGGAGCGGCAGATATACACTCCGCCACTCCCCCTTTTCAAGTTAAATCCCGGAGTTTACAGGTCATCACCCCATAGTGTTATTTCTCCGATATTTACACAATTGGATCCCTGCCAATTCTGATTCTTGATGACCAGCCGGATATATCGTACCCGTCCGATCTCTTCATTTACATCATATTCCCAACCGGCAGCCCATGCTGCAGCCTGATCACTTCCAGGCCTTATGATCTCATGATCTCCCATAAGCTTCCAGTCTTCTTTCCAGGCCTCCGTCTTCCAATAGGTTTCATCATCGGAAGCATTTTTCAGTTCATTGGTACCCCAGATCTCAAAATAACGGGGACTATGGCCGGTAAAAGCTCCGGCATCTGTTCTCGGCCAGATACGTAAACGGCTGATTTCAGCCAGTACTCCCATATCGAAGGTGAAATGATGCGGGAAATTAAACCCGGCAGCATTCTCTACCGTATGCAGGATATTCGGATTCGTTGGCGACCCATCCCATATTCGGGAAAGATCACGGCTGTTATTTACCGAAGTATTATCACCTGTTAAAACAATGATTGAAAACTTTGCTTTATTGATTTCTCTCTCCAATTTAGGCAGCGTATATTCTCTTACAGGAGAATCCAAAGTTTCCAATGCGTTTTCGGGAAGATAGGTTGTAAAAATATTGATTTTATCTCCTGTCTCGAGTTCTGTTAAAGAAGTTTCCGTATCTGTATTTTCTATACGGACAAACTCTGTGATGCCATCTTTCGTATAAGTTATAGTTGTATACTGAATTTCTCTGTTTGATATTGGATCCCATGTAATTAACATGCTTCCATCCGTTTGCTTGGCTATAGATGCAACGTTCCTGTTCCTTAACGTTTGTGTGTATGATTCACCGTAAATCAATACTGCAGCTTGCTGTACCATAGAATAATGACCTTCATTATCTCGTGTGATAAATTCAAAAGTATAATCCCCTTCTCTCAGGTTTTCAAGATAATGATTCATCTGAATGGCCCCGCTTTGTGTACGATTTACGTCAATAAGCACAGAATCTGTCCGTTGATTCCAATATATCACTACTTTGGTAATACGCGGATCCGCATTTATTTCCCATTCAAGCAGGACTTTTTCATAGCCGGGATGAACTTTGATCGAATCTACCACACCCGTATAAATATCTTCACCCCTGTCATAATATTCCTGATGAATACTGTTCATATCGTCACAGGCTACCATCATCATGAAAAGAAATACAGGTAAGATAATGAAGGAACGGCCTCTTCTCCCGATATAGTTTTTTAAAATTATATGTTTATTCATTTTCTTTCGTGTAATTTAATTAATCATTCTACATCTCTCACACCATCATCACCAAATACGGATACTTCGGCAATATGCAAAGCGGCGGTTCTCGCCCATGTCTCTTTTACAACGAAACGGATATATCGTATTTCACCCACTCCGGATTCAAATATATATTCGCCTCCGGCAGCAGTGGCTGCAACATCTTCGTCATTTGTCTGTCCTAACGGAAGACCGGACGGTTTGATTTGCTCAAAGTCGCCTAACAAGATCCAGTCATCACGCCATGGGCCGGTTGAGTAATTGACGTCGTTAATAGGATATTTCAGTTCTTTTGTACCCCATACCTCAAAATAACGTACATTGTGTTGGGCAAAGATAAAACCGTCCTGCCTGTTCCATAGCATCATACGGCTTAGTTTGGCTTCCACTCCCAGATCAATGGTAAATGTCTGCGGAGGGGTAAATCCTGCATCGGGGACCGTATGCCATATCACGGAAATACTGCCATCCCAGATATTGCTTATCGGACGACTATTATGTGAAGTCGTATTATCGCCCGCTAAGTGCCCGTCTTTAAAGAGTTTTTTGTCTAATTCTTTTTCATACAACGGAATCTGTTCCAGTTTCAATGTATCCGTATAGTTTCCGAACTTATCCATCAGACAAACAGCAAATAAGCGTGGATCAGTATTGTATCCCCTGATAGAACGTTTGTCTTCCTTCAATGTTGAAAAGGCCAGATCATATTCTTCCCATTCACCGTCATCACCCATCGCCAGGAGAAAAGCCCCAATCATCACATTTCCTTCATTTTTCCAGCGAATCACCACTCCTCCGAAATCAGGCTCCATCTCCAATGTTTTAAATATAGTCTGATAGGGAGGTTCTAGGGGAATGAATGAATCCACATAAGGTGCTGATTTGTTCTCACTGTGATCAACCAGATAAAGGATGTATTCACAGGGACTTATATCGGATAATCCTTCTACGGTTACAAAATCGTTATAAATGGATGCGCGGGATATTTTTTTCTTTCCTTGAAACAAGTATTCACACGTTACATAAGAGATATCCGTTTCGTTTGGCGTGTCATAAAAGATTTTTGCGCCTCCTGGTATCGGCTCCGTACGTACATTTGTTACAGGTAACGGCGGGGTGCTGTCGGTAGGATTCTGCCCTATTTTGTCTTCACTACACGAGGAAAAAATAAGGAATACGACCACAAATCCTGTTATGTTGAAACAGAAAAGTGGCTTTTTTATATTTATTTTCTTTCGCTTCATATTCTGATATTTTTTGTGTTTGGTTATAATTATCTACCATCCTGGATTTTGTACCAAATTGGGGTTTTGAATAAGAGTGCCGGTCCTCAAAGGCCAGAGGTAATCTTTCATTGTATAATTACGGTTATTATAATAAGTGACCACTACATAGTATTCATCCAGCTTGACTCCCTGGTAGTCCCAACCCTGTACTGGCTGGTTCATATAGCGTACAGCGTCTTTCCAGCGGCGGAGATCAAAAGGACGTTGTCCCTCGAATGCCAATTCTATCATGCGTTCCCGCTTGATGATCTCCCGCATACCTTCTTTGGAGGACGGCTTACCCGGAATGTTGGAATATTTGCCCCAGGAATCGACTACACCTTCCAATCCGGCGCGGAGACGGATACTATCAACCCATTGATAAACTTCCCGGTCAGGTGCGGCTTTTGTTTCATTCAGCGCTTCAGCATATAACAGGTAAAGATCACTTAACCGGACCACGGGAATAGAAAACCTTACAGGGCTTGGAGAGGTGGTTGTAGTCCCTGACCGGAAACTAACTAATTTTTTTATAAAATAACCTGTGGATATATGGGCATCGGAAAACACTACACCATGACTGTCTCCGCTTCTATTTTTGATAACGATCGTTTCTTCCTCTTTTTGAGCCAGAGCTTCATAAAGGCTGCGATCGAACGCTAAATGTGCATAAAAACGGGGTTCCCGGTAATAATTCAGTTTTGCGGTTGTTTCTCCTTTACCGATATAATATTTATGGAATGCACCGGTATCCAGCCTTGTTTCATAACGCGTAGAATAATCCCAATCCCGATCTTCGTCAATCGGCACTCCGTTTTTCGTATAATATTGTTCCGCTATCTTCAATGTAGCACTCAATTCGGCTGTACCTCCATAACTGCTAAAGAATTTAGGTGTACAATAATTCTGGAACTGATTGGCGTTTGTGTAGGCCGGATGCGCCCAGATAATTTCCGGATTCAGATAAGGCCTTTCCGACACAGCGCCCCTTAGCGTATATTTCAGCAGGGTCGTATCCGACATTGTCTCAAAACCACGTTGATAACGGTATAATGCATGACCGTTATCATGACAAATATCAATAGCCTCCCTGATCGCTTCAAGCGCTTGGATCCATTTACTGTTGTCAGCTGTAGTAGGGAAAAAGGGTATATCCCGGTTATCTTTAAAATTCGCATAATCGGGATTGCCGTTAAACAGCGGGCTGGCCGCCCACACCAGTACTTTTGCTTTTACCGATGCTGCTATCGGTTTGGTAATACGCCCCATTTCGGTGGTGCTTTCTTCGATATAACCGGGAAGATGTTCCATTGATTCATCCAACAGATTTACAATATATTCAATGACCTCTTCTACCGGTTCACGATAAACGCGCACTTCTTCAGGTGAAGCATTTACCGGAACGTCCGTATCCATAATAGGTATCGGTCCGTATAATTGTAAAAGGAAAAAGTGGAGATAAGCTTTAATAAATTTCACTTCTGAAATCCAGCGGGATCTTTCCCATGTTTGCAGGTCAGGAACCTTGTGTATATTATTCAGAAATATATTACAATCGCGTATCCCTACCCATAATGGTCTCCCGTCCCGTGCACCATCCCAATAATTTTGAAAGGGGGCTGCAGAATTCTGATCATTCCGGGCAATCCGTGAACCGCTTCGGGTATTTAAACCGCTTACATCAATATCCCACCATATTTCATCAAATCCGACATTCCCCGGATAGGTAAACGGATCGTTCTGATTCGGTAGCATATTATAGCAGGAAAACAGGAATTTTTCGGAATTAAACCGGTTGGAAAAGGCATTATCCAGCGTCGCTACTCCGTCAGGCACTACATTCAGATAGTCGGAGCACTTTGCGAAAAAAAACACACTAAGGCATACAACCAATAGTTTTGTCGTTTCTATCATATGTTTCATAAAATACTTTTTTTAATCGTTAGAACTCAATATTCACACCTACATTCACTATCCGTTGCGGAGGATAATTAAAAGCCCTGTCACTCTGCTCAATATCCCACAGCTTGAAGCCACTCCACAAAAACAGATTGCTTCCTGACGCATATACACGTATATTTTGCAGATGTGTCTTTTTTACTAAATCTCCGGGTAGCGTATAGCCGATCTCAGCTGTTTTTAGTCTCAAAAATGAACCGTTACGCAACCACCATGTACTTGGTTGATTATTATTGCTGATACTTGTTTCAGAAAGCCGGGGCCAGAAAGCATAGATATCGCGGTTATCTTCCGACCAATGGCTCTCTGCAATTGCTTTCAATAAGGAACGATCGTTAATAAAGGGAGAAATGTCGTGTACAGCATTGTTAGAGTTGATCCAAAAAGAAGAGCGAGCCGAACCCTGGAAAAAAACAGACGCATCGAAACCTTTATAACCGGCTGAAAAACCGAATCCATAAATGATTTCCGGTGTTTTCGGATAACCTATCGGAACCAGGTCGTTTTCATCAATTTGTCCATCTCTATTGATATCTTTATATTTAATATCTCCCGCACCATATTCTCCGAAAGTCTGAGTGGGAGAGTTTTTCACTTCTTCATCATCAATAAAAAGACGTTCGGCTATAAATCCCCATTGCTGGGAAATACTCCTTCCTACGCGCGACCTCCATGGGACACTGGAATAATCCGGTTCTTCGTAAATTACATATTCACTCGTCGCATAGGTAAAATTACCCCTTAACACAGCCCATAGATCTTTATTGAAGGCTTTATTGTAATCCACAGAAATATCTACTCCACTTCCCTTTGCTTCACCGATATTGGCTTTGGGTATTGCCTGCAATCCCATGGTAGTCGGAATATCTGCACGTGTCTGAAGAATATTGCTTCGGTTTTCTGTAAAATAATCGGCTTGTATTTCCAGGCTGTTCCATAGATTCAATTCCAGACCATAATTGCTCTTGCGGCTGATCTCCCAGGTAATATAAGGATCTGCATAACGGCCAATAGAGATGCCGGACTGAGAATAACCAAAATTATCGCCGAAAGAGATCCCTCTGCCACTGTCGAACATATTCAAATCCGAAAGATAGTAAAAACGATCTTCTTGCGCTCCGATTTCATCATTTCCAACTAAGCCGTAAGTTGCTTTGAGTTTTAGTTTGGAGATTGTATTAATCAATGGTTCCATAAACTTTTCGTTGGTGACAATCCAGCCTAAACCCGCGGAAGGGAAAAATCCCCATCGTTCGTTTGCTGAAAAACGCTCAGAACCATTGTATCCGAAATTGGCTTCAAAGAAATAACGGTCGTCGTAACTGTAAGTGGCCCTTCCTGCCAATCCCGCATTACGCTGGGGAAGAGATAGTTGCAAGGTGTTGTAGGTGTTATCTTTCTTTTCCCGTACTGTGCCGACCAATAATCCGGACAGGGTATGTTGTTCGGCAATCGTGGTATTGTATTGCAAAGCACTTTCAAAATACATGGTATTTTCCATTTTTCGATCTCCCGGAACATAGTTTAAGAAATCGGTTCCTCCATCAGGATTCAGTGCAATCAACCGATAACTATCCATGCCGGCAACCGCAGGAGCTAAGCTATAATAAAACGGGAAATACTGCCTTCTGACCTCTAATTGAGCAAACCGGTTTACATTGAACATACCTCTTAAGGATAACCCTTTGGTAATAAAATCCAGATTTTGCTTCAATTCGAATTGCACATACATGGTTGAACGATCGTTCGATTTATACCCTTTCAACATCTCTGCATAGGGATTTAGGGAACTTCCTGTGGTTGAATTTCCAAAGAGAATATGTTTTGCAAACTTGTTTGCCTCGTCCGGTTCATAATAAGGTAAAAAGTAAACCGGATTAGCATAGATGGATTTCATATACAAATCGGTTCCTCCATCCAGTGGCCCCTGATAATCGTCGAACATTCCGTTCAAACGTATGATGGCTTCCGTGGTTGGCGTCAGATTCACATTTACATTTGAACGCAACGAATATTTATTCAATTTGATATTGTTATTGAAATTCTGCCGTTTATCTACTTTAAGAATTCCATTATCAACCGAATAGGAAGCGGCTATATAATAGCGGGCGACCTTTCCTCCCCCACTGATATTCAAGTTATAACGCTGATTAAATGTATTCTTATCGAATAGCATATCCTGCCAGTCGGTTGCCGGGTAACGTACCGGATCTATACCTCTTTCCGTATAATTGATTTTCTTTTCGTCATACGGAAGACGCGTTCCGGGAGATCGCGTGCGTACCGCCTCGTTATGCAGTTTCATAAAGGTAACCGGATCTGCCAATTCGATGTTCTTTGTTGGGGAAGAATAAGAACCCTCCGTACGGAACTGAACTTTTACACCCCCTTCCCGGCCCTCTTTTGTAGTCACCAATATGACTCCGTTGGCTCCCCTTGCACCATACAAAGCGGTCGCATTGGCATCTTTCATGATAGAAAAACTGGCAATATCATCGGTTGTTAGCCGGGCAAGGTCCTCGGTTGTCATTTCCACGCCATCGATCAGGATCAACGGATCTACTTTACCTGTACCGAAACTGGTAACGCCACGGATAAAAAATTGGGCATTATCCTGTCCCGGTTCTCCGGTCCTTTGGTAAGATATCAATCCGGCAATTCGTCCGGCAAAAGCGGTAGTAAGGTTACTTGAAGGAACTTGCAGTTCGGATGGTCTTACTGTAGATACAGAGGCAATTACACTCTCTTTCTTTTGTGTGCCGAAAGCGACAACCGTAACTTCGTCCAACTCACTGGCTAATGGATACAGTGCTACTTCGATATACGTCTTGTTTCCTACTTCAATGGTTTGAGGGGTCATTCCAAGAAAGGAAAAAACCAACTTGTCGGAAGGAGACACCCTTATTTCAAACGTTCCGTCCACGTCCGTAGTAACCCCTCTTGTCGACTTGTCCACGATGATACTTACACCCGGCAGAGATTCATCCGTTTCTGCCTCTACAACCTTTCCTTTCACTTGGATCTGTTGTGCAAACAAACTTAAAGGAAAGAGAAGGAGAATACATAATAAAAGATTTAATTTTCTTTTCATTTCATTTTTTATTTGTTTTAGATTAATAATTTGATAACGCAATCTATAAGAGTGCTTTGTATTTAAGCGTTCATTTTGTAAAGTCATCTCAGTTTCTATGGTATATAGTTTCTACAATTTCATTATTTAATTTTTTCAAAATCATTCATGGTGTACGTGCACAGTACTGTTTTAAAAAACTATTGTCCGGCTTCTCGTTTCTCACCGTATTTTGCTGCGGCAGTCGCAACGATACGTTCATACATATACCCTTTGCCTCTTTTTATATTTCTGGTAATAGTCATCGGATGTACTCCCAGCACTTTTGCTACCTCGGTTTTCCAGCCATGTGGTAAAAATTGAGGAAGTGTCGGTTTTACCAATTTTTTCGGTTCCATATTTATTTTTACTTAGAAATTGCTTACCTTTACAACGTGTTGAATTTGATACATTTTACAAAAATATAAGATATTTTCTAAATATGCAAATTTTTAATAAGATATTTTCTATGGTTTATGTCTGCGCTTGACCGGTTAAAAGAGTACATTGATTATAAAGGCATTAGCATAAAACGTTTTGAGGAGAGTGTTGGCTTTTCAAATGGATCTTTTGGATCTCAATTGAGAAATAAAAAGACAATAGGTGTAGATAAATTAGAATATATCTTATCAGTTTATCCGGAAATCAATACTGAATGGCTTCTCACCGGTAAAGGGTCGATGTTAAAAGGGACAACACAACATGCGGTTGTAATGATGGCGGATCAACCAGATTCATTCGTAGATAAGAAACAAACGGCCGGCAACGTTACTGATTTAACCCCGATACCGTTAATCAATCCCATTGCCATTGCAAAATTCGGGAATCCGGATTTCCAGATAGCTCCCCAGGATATAGAGGATTATTACGTTATACCTAAATTTAAATACCATAAAGTTGATTTCATGATAGAGGTTAGCGGATCATCCATGTATCCGAAATACAATTCCGGTGATATAATAGCCTGTACCATTATAAGAGGGAGTCGTTTTATACAGTGGAATAAATGTTACGTTATAGCAACCCGTGAGCAAGGCGTTTTGGTTAAAAGAATAAAAGAGGGTAAAGACAATAACAATATTCTTGCAGTGTCTGAAAATAAAGAATACCCTCCGTTTGAAATCCCCAATGATGAAATAACCGGTATCGCTATTGTGGTTGGAGTGATAATGTTGGAATAAACCCGGTATGAAACAAGACTCGATGATATTCACGGTGGCAGGATTACAGCCTTTTCACCATTTGTTCTTCGAGTTTCTCTAAGTCTTTCGTAAAGTTTCTGATCCCTTCCGCCAGTTTTTCTGTGGCCATAGCATCTTCGTTGATCATCCACCGAAATGTTTTCTCATCGATACTGATTTTTTCAATCCCAGATTGTCTGGCAGCCTCCTCACTCAATTTCCGGACCAAGACACCTTCGGTATTCTCCAGCTCTTTGAGGAACTTTGGAGCAATAGTCAACAATTCACATCCGGCAAGTTCCACTATCTCTCCGATATTACGGAAGCTGGCTCCCATCACCTGGGTCTTATAACCAAACTTCTTGTAATAATTGAAAATCTTTTTCACAGAAAGCACTCCCGGATCTTCATGAGCGGCAATTTCCGGAACACCCCGTTCTTTTTTGTACCAATCCAGAATCCGGCCCACAAAGGGAGATATCAGACGGACACCCGCTTCGGCACACGCAACCGCTTGTGCAAAAGAGAAGAGAAGGGTCAGGTTACAATGAATTCCTTCTTTCTCAAGTATTTCTGCGGCCTTTATCCCTTCCCAGGTGGATGCGAGTTTTATCAATATCCGTTCTCTCGAAATCCCCGATGTCTCATAGAGAGCTATCAATTCCCGGGCTTTGATCAGCGACGCTTCAGTGTCAAACGACAAGCGGGCATCGACTTCAGTAGAAACCCTTCCTGGAACAATTTCCAAAATCTTTAATCCGAAATTCACGGCCAACTTATCCATCGCTTTTGCCAATTGCCCGGATTTGCCGGTTAGCTGCGTTTTACCATAGGCAATAGCATCATCTACCAGCGAAGCATACTTCGGGTCTTGCGATGCAGTATAAATCAAAGAAGGATTCGTAGTTGCATCGACCGGTTTGTATGCTTCAATAGAAGCAAAATCGCCCGTATCAGCCACTACTTTGGTATACAGCTTCAATTGCTCTAATAAATTCATAGGTCATTGATATTTAATCAACCATCATCAACCATCATCTAAAATGCATTATTGTCATTTTACATTAAACGCGATGCGCAGTTCGTCGATCTCCTTGTCACCCATGGGTTGCAAAGAGCCGATCGAAGAGGCCATCACCAGCGAGTTAGCTGAAAATTCAGCTACTTCCAGATAGTCGAACGTATTCAACAATTTATCACCTGTCACAAAAACACTGTCGTTTTCTACCAGAATAACCCGATTGTGGTTAAACATTTTCGCCACACTATCCACATCATTATAGATCAGCCCGAAAGGAATGGAGGGGACATCCTGGAGGAAGATCCAACTTTCGGGGATTGTGCGTACATCAAATTTTGAGCCGCTCACCGCGTGTGCCATCAGATTCACCGATTGTGTGCAGATGATAGAGTTGATATGCGGGTTCAACTGGTAAATACGTTGATGCAGGGCTACCGACCTGCTGGGTGTTTTTCCCGCTTCGGCCATGCCATTCTTTATCTGGACGATATCTCCCGGTACAATATCCCATCGCGCTACATTACTTGGTGTAATCAGAAAATCATTACCTCTCCAACGTACAGACACCGTACCATAGGTCGATATCATCATCCCCTGATCACAGGCCCGACGGATAATATTCACCATCTCCGTACGGATTGCCCGTTCATCGGAAGGATGCTCAATATCCATAAAATGAGAGATGTTTCTCGGCAAGTGATTTACATACTGTGCCACTTGTTCATCAGTCAGATAATTCACCTGTCCCAGTCTTTTGGCATTCACAATAGTGCGGCAGCAGAACTCCAGCGTTTCGAACCGCTGATAGGCATCCATCATATCGGTTCCACCCAGTACTATCCCGTGATTCTCCATGATCACCGCCTTATAACGGGTATCCTTGAACTCAAAAGCGATCTTCTCGCCCAGATCCTCACTACCGGGAGTTCCATAAGGTGCAAATCCTATATCCCCGCAAATGTTGTGTGCCTGCGGAACGATCTTGGTGTCGGGAACAATACCTGCAATACTAAAAGCGACCAGTGCAGGCGGATGGGCGTGGATGATAGCGGTTATTTCGGGTCTGGCTTCATAAATAGCTTTATGGAAAGGGAGCTCCGAAGAGGGTTTATGCACCCCGATAATGGTTCCATCCCTCTTCACCTGCATGATATCTTTGGTAGTAAGCGACCCTTTATCCACTCCCGAAGGGGTAATCCAAATATCGCCGTTTTTATCCCTGATGGAGATATTTCCTCCGGAAGTAGTGGTCATCCCCCTGCTATATATTCTTCCGATGATCACATTGATCTGTTCCACCGGATGCATTAAATTCACATCTAATTGTTTCATTTTTATTGAATAAAGAGTAAAGACTAAAATTGATTAGTAGATTTATCTATGTACTGATTAGCAGATTATAAACACTAATCAGCATATCATCAAATCAGTAAATTATCACATCATTATTTGCTGTTAGCCAGTAAAAAGGCCTCCGCTTCCACGCTCCACAATCCCTTATAGCGACTACAGATAACAGCCAGTTCTTTAAAAAGTTCGTCGGTCTCACCAAGCTTTTCAAAGTCGGATATCGGAGTGAGCGGCATATCAATATGTGTATAGATCAGCTTCTTTCCACCCGGGATATTGGGCAGGTTGTTGGTCGCATCGGCTACTGCATTCAATCCACCAATATGGGTGATCAGTCCGGCTGGATCAAGTCCTTTACTCATAATATCGAGTGCTTCCACCATATCGTCGTTATTACCTCCACTGGTGCCGACAATATGTGTATAGGCATAATGTACATTGTAGAAGTTGAACGTGGCGCTGAAATTGGGGTCACTGGGTCCGGCAAAGAAATTGAGGCAACCGTCGAATGCCAGTATAGCATCCCCCTGCTCTACTACCGGTCTGACCGGTGCGAAGACAAACACATCATCATAACCGGAATTACCACTCAGAGTTTTAAGTTCTTTCACCGGGTCTTCCATCGCACCGGTATTGATATAATGGAGATCAATTCCCCTGGATTCGGCAAATTCAACCGTATAGATTGAGGCAGCCCTATCTAACCGGGCCTGGTCTACATCGGTCACCACCAACAGTGATGGTTTACGGTCTTCACGATGGAGCACATAGTTGATAGCTGCAAGTCCCATTGGACCGACACCCGCAAGAATAGCCATCTTTCCTCCATCCACAATCTCCATCTTGTGCTTATAACTGCCGGGAGTAGTATGGTAGTTGGCATGCATCGCACCGATTACACAGGAGAGCGGCTCTGCCAGCGACGCAGGATAATATCCCTCACCCGTAAATTTCAATAAGCAGTCCTGCTCCATTACTTCGTTAGGAATAATCACATAGGTGGCATCTCCGCCGATATATTTGTAACTATAACCGGGAGCGCTCAGGATACCCACGGGGCCATTCTCGTAGTAGAGTGCCGGTTGAATGGAGAACTTATCCCCTGCTTTAAATTTATGAGCCCATTTGGAACCCACTTCCAGCAATTCACCGGCGAATTCATGACCGATGATAATAGGATTTTCCGCTACGTCATCGGGAATACGCTTGTGATCCGTCCCTTGTGAAGAAGCTTTATAGGATGACATGCACAATGAATCGGTCACCACTTTGGCCAGGATTTCATCCTCTTTGATGGGCGGCAAATCAAATTCTTCCAGACGCAAGTCTTTTTTGCCGTACAATCTAACTGCTCTCGTTTTCATATAATTATTGTTAGAGCCAAGAACCAAGATCCAAGAATCAAGACATGAGAGTCATGATTTAGGACGGTTATATGACAATTTTATACTATAAAGTGTCCTTGAAACCATTTATCATACGCTGCAATTCTGATAGTTTTTGTTGGAATTGTTCATATGTTTCAGCTTCAATATATGATAATTTAAAAGATACCAGTAACTCTGTCTCTAATTCATAAGCGGATCCAAGTGATATTTCAAGAAAACGTGCAAAATCTTTATTACTTGACTTTGCTGAACCTTCGGCAATATTAGTAGGTATGGAAACTGCAGCTCTTTGCATTTGAGTAACCAATCCGAAACGTTCAATTTGAGGAAACCTATTGACTAGCCGGTATATATCAGCAACAAATTCCACTGATTTATTCCAAATATCTAATTTTTTAAAATTATGCATCTCAACTTGTCCTTTGTCTTGAATCTTGGTTCTTGATTCTTTTGTCTAAGAAAGCATCACCTGCCCGCCGGTGATCGGCAAAGCCTGTCCTGTCTCACCGCACTGCTCCATCAGGTAAAGTACTCCCCTGGTTACATCTTCGGGCGTACAACCTTTTCCCATAGGGACTTTAGATAAATAGAACGCTTTCACATCCTCTATAGTTTTTGCTCCCGGTACCTTACCTGCTTTCAGGTATTGCACAAAGAGCCCGTTTTCCGGATCACTCCAGAGAGGTCCTTCATAGAAGTTCCCCGGACAAACAGAGTTGACTTTGATACGGTATGGGGCCAGCTCCAAAGCAAAAGACTGGGTAAGCCCGATACCCCCGAACTTCCCTCCGGCATAGGCGAAATTGGCTTTACTGCCTTGCAGTCCCGATTTGGAATTGATCTGGATAATATCGGCATAATAATCGCCCAAAGCATACTTTGTCTGCAACTTCATGATTTTGCTGACAATTTTCGTACAATAGAAGTAGGCGCTGTAATTTATTCTGGTGACGAAATCAAAATTCTCGGGTGTCATATCGTCCAGATCACCCGCACGAAGCACTCCGGCGTTACTGATAAAGCAATCAATTGCCCCGAAATGGCATACGGTCTCGTGGATAAGATTCTCCAGGCTTGCCGTTTCAGCTACATTCGTTTTCACAAAAAAGGCCCTGTTGCTTTTCGCAATACGGTTGAACTCTTCGGCCGTGACCCTACCCGCCTCTTCATTCAGGTCGGCGATCACGATATTGGCTCCTTCCTGTAACAGGCATCGCCCGATCCCCTCTCCGAAACCCTGGGCAGCACCGGTAATCACAATGGTTTTATTTTCCGCACGTCCCCGGGATATTCCTGCCGACACGCTACGGCGGTAGTTTTCCACCTCCCAGTTGTCGATAAAATCTATCTGCTCCTGCGTCATTGGGTGCGGTCCGCCGAATGAATGTGAAAGATAGGCTACTTTCATTGCGTCTTCAAACACATCCAGAATGATATCGCACTGTTTGGCATTATCACCTACAGCGACCAGTCCAATTCCTTTTATCAGTATTACTTTAGGTTGATAACCCAGTTTCCCCGTAAACGAAGGGATCGTCTTCCGGGCTTCTTCCAACACGGCTTCGGGTGTCTCATCGTTCAGGAAAATATAATTCGATTTGCAATAAACAATGGCATCGGGAGTAAATGGTTTGGCAATATCCTGCTGTTTACCGGGATTATCGTAAAAATATTTGATCAGTTCATTTTTCCTTACCGTCAGCGTTTTCAATCCGCTGCCAGACAGCATCATCCGAAGAGCCGGCAAGATTTCTTCTGTACAACGGCAGGTATCTCTTTCGCCGGAGGGTAACGGCGTAGAAACAGCCTGCTCCAGTTTGTGAAGTATCTCTGAATAGATCGACTGTACCTCTGCGATGGTAGTAGCAGCGACAAAAATACCGTGGTTCTGCAACCAGATCACCTGGGGTTCCTCGGCGTATGCCGCACGATACTCTTTGATCCGGTCATATACCTTTTTGAATAGCACATAACCCGGATCAGTATATTCCACATACAATGCTTTTTCACCGAAAAGCCGTTTCAGTTCGGACTCTGCATTTTGAGCGCACATCAATCCGTTCACTGCCGTCGGATGCAGATGGACCACAAAAGGATAGTCAATCACATTGTGCATCGATGTCTCCACCGAAGGACGCTTCCCTTTGGTAAGGGTAGCTTCGGCCAGATCGTTCTTCACCTGCTCTTCCCGCTCCGTCGAATTCGGACTATACATTTTCTCCGACATGATTTCGAGCTTATTTCTGTCGAGCACGGCAAAACCTTCTTCGGTAATCGTTGCCAATGCCGCGCCACTGGCCTTTACCCATATTTTCTCTTTATTCTTGTAGGATGTATTACCGCCACCAGCTATCACAAAACGACTGTCTTGTCCGTAGAACCGTGATATATATATTAAATCCCGTATTCCGAAAATGTCGTTTTCAGGTAGAAAGGTTTGAGAATGCTGTTCCATCTTTATCATGTTTTTTATATGTATTCAGTTTCGTAAGCCATATGATTGCAACTAAAGCAGAGACATTTAGATATTTTGTGGGGACCCTCAGTTCGAAATGAGTTGATCACCTAAAGCTTCCAGTTCATGCCGTTTAGAGCGGTCCGCATAACCGTTCTGATCTATATATCCGTTCAATCCCTGTTTTACTAAATGTTGATGTGCCGCAATGAGACAAGCCCCTTTGTAATTAATCTCCATAAGTTTTTCGGTCAAAGGTGCACCTCCCCGGGCAAATAGTTCAATTGGCTCCATTGCAGGCGTATTATGTTCACTGCCGAAAGTCACCACAAAACCCTGTTCATAAAGATAGCCGGCATATTTTTCCAAAAGCCGGACATCGTTGCGGGTTGTGATAAATTCAACCGAATGAAATCCCCGTTGCGTGAGCTGTTTGGCTACCCGTTCCGGATCTCTTTCAAAATCAGTATAATTCCCATTTATATCATCTGCTAAAAAGGGATAAGTAGGAATACCACCGGCAGCAATGATGATTTTCTGTACTGTCTCCATCGGCAGGAAAGCAGTAGCCTCTTCCGGAACAAATGCTGCCCCACCCGCTTTCAACAGGTTACCCCGGATCTCATTTTCCACGCCGGCAAGGTTATCCACCGCCGATTTCAGCATCTTTCCATCAAAGAGCAACTCCAACAATTCCTTTATTTTCGACTCGTCATTATCACAAACTTCATAGACATTTATGCGCAACGCTTTTGCCAAATGGCGCTCACGAATTTGTCCTTTTGTCAATTCGTCGGTTATCCGTTTGAAATCAAGCTTAAAACCACATTCTTTCCGTCGAAGCAGGCCGTTCAGTTTGTTGCACATTGCTTCTACCTGTCGATTGGCCTCATCCCGAACATTGGATAACATTGTTGCATAGGGCTCCTCTAACCGGAAAGGATATGACAATCCTTTTCCACTCAGATAGGTACGTCCCGGATTTGCAGGATCATTCACACGCAGTCCCGCTTTCTGGTCCTCTTCATTCAGGCTGATAAATTCGATACCGAAAAGAGGATAGAGTTGTCGCTTATTACAACCATCAGCCCACTCCTGATATCCTTCTGTAGTGTAAAAATCGTTTATTCCCACCACTTTTACATCCTCGGCAACCGCCCTGTCCAATGCATCATTGACATCGGCAAAGGCACTGAAAGAGTATGGTGTATGCAGGTGCGCGTTTACTTTTACAACAGCCGACCTGCCCAATTGGCTCATCATCAAATAATTAATTAGAATATTTACCGATATACCGATTAGCAGATTGATTAATCACCAAATCTTCACATCATCGAATTATCACATCAACTTAAACACCTTTCTTTGCTCTTCTGATCAACTCCCCATCGGTAAAGTTCTGTACGGGGATATAACCTTTAAGCGGTTGGATCCGTTCATTGATCATATCCAGGAACCAGTCTGGCTGGGGGAAGAAAGACTGCTCGAGTTCAAATGCCGGAGTGATCCAGTTGCGTGAACCCAACACACATACGGGTGCATCGAGCCAATCGAATGCGAGTTGACCGATATTGGCAGCGAGGTCATTAAGGAATGATCCACGTGCGGTGGCATCACCGGCAACGATGATTTTTCCGGTTTTCTTTACCGACTCCAATACCTTTTCATAGTTGAAAGGTACCAACGAGCGGGCATCTATCACTTCTGCGCTCATACCGTATTTGTCTTCCAGTTCCTTCGCGGCTTCTAAAGCCGGATAGAGGGTATGGCCAATGGTCAGGAACGTAATATCCCTACCCTCTTTCTTCACATCCGGTTCACCAATAGGTATTTCGTAGTAACCGGCAGGAACACCTCCTTCATGGAACTGCTCACCTATATCGTATATACGTTGGCTTTCAAAGAAAATCACAGGATCGGTACCCTGCAATGCGGTATTCATCAATCCCTTGGCATCATAAGGCGTCACGGGGAAGCATACTTTCAAACCCGGGATATGGGCTACAAGCGACGTCCAGTCCTGCGAGTGCTGTGCACCATATTTCGATCCCACGGAAACACGGACAACCACCGGCATTTTCAGCACATTCCCGCTCATTGACTGCCATTTGGGCAACTGATTAAAAATCTCATCTCCGGCACGGCCGATGAAATCGCAATACATGATTTCGGGAATCACACGCCCGCCGCACATGGCGTAGCCGATAGCCGTTCCCACGATGGATGCCTCTGAGATTGGCGAATTGAACAGGCGGTGATAGGGCAGTGACTCGGTCAGTCCTCCATAAACAGCAAACGCACCACCCCAGTCACGGTTTTCCTCACCGTAAGCGATCAGGGATGCATCCTTATAGAAACGATCGATAATCGCCTCGAAAAGAGCATCGCGCAATTGAAACTGTTTCATCTTACTGAACGGCTTACCTTCAGCATCGAATGCAAAACGTTCTTTGTTTGCGATCTTTTTCACCCGTGGGTTTTCTTCCATCGGAATCAGCACCTCCGGTTTTTCATTGGAGAAACTGTCCACCGAACCGTCAGAAAACATCATGTCGCCGATAACATCCGGATTCTCCATCTTTGGTGATATCTCATCATCGATCGATTTCAGGAACATTTCGTATACCAGAGCCCGTATATTGTCGGAGATAGAGTCGAGTTCGGCCTGAGTAGCTACTCCCGCTTCCAGCAACTGCTCACCGTAGCTGCGGATACCGTCCTGCGATTCCCATGCTTCCACCTCTTCTTTAGAGCGGTACGACGAAGCATCGGAGGGTGAGTGTCCGCTATAACGGTAGGTGAGTACATCTAACAGGACAGGGCCTCTCTTTTCTTCGATCACTTTACGTTTACGCTTATAAGCATCGATAACAGCCAACGGATTATATCCGTCCACCCGTTCAGCGTGCATTTGTTCCGGATTCACTCCGGCCCCGATACGGGCAGCGATACCATACCCCATGGTTTCACCACAGGTCTGCCCTCCCATACCATACTGGTTATTCATGATATTGATGATTACCGGAAGACCACCTTTCATATCACCCTTCCAAAGTTCTTTGAATTGGTCCATTGCAGCAAAGGTGATTCCTTCCCACACCGGGCCACATGCCATGGAAGCATCCCCGATATTTGCCACGACCAATCCCGGCTTGCGGTTCACTTTTTTGTATAAAGCAGCGCCGACGGCTATATCGCCCGATCCGCCCACGATGGCATTGTTGGGATAGACGCCGAACGGAGTGAAGAAGGCATGCATGGAGCCTCCTAATCCTTTATTGAAACCGGTTTTACGGGCAAAGATCTCGGCCAATGTACCATATACCAGAAATCTTTTTGCCAGTTCTTTGACCGATCCTTCAAAATCTTTTCTCACGATCTCATAGATCACACCATCAAAAAAATTCTCCATGATATCCATGAGCTGATGGTCATCCAGTTGATGGATGGCTGACATTCCTTTGGCCAGGATTTCGCCATGTGAACGGTGGCTCCCGAAAATAAAATCGTCCACCGTCAGCGTCCAGGCCATACCCACTGCCGACGATTCCTGTCCGATAGACAAGTGAGCGGGACCGGGATGATTATAGGGAGTACCGTTGTATTCTCCCTGCGTCTTGATCAGATTCAACATGGTTTCAAATTCACGGATCAATACCATATCATGGTAAATCGCCTTGAATTCCTCTGTGGTAAAATTCTCTTTTTCATCTTGTACCGTTTTCTGGTACTGGTTGACAGGTATCGGTTGAAACTCCACAAAGCCGGGTTTGCGTGCTTCGGTCGGATCTATAAGTTGAACTTTGGGCATTTTATCTTGATTTATTAATTTGCTAATTTATTGATTTGAAGATTATACTACACTCAGAAGTCAAGAAGTATAGAAAAGAGAAAATTTAGAAGTTTTAGTTCTTAATTCTAAGTTCTAAGTTCTAAGTTCTCAGTTCCAAGTTGTAAGTTCTAATACTCCTTTCCACTATAAAAAGACGGTTTCTTTAATAATCTCACTCACGGTAGGATGCGGAAAGACCACTTCTTGCATCTCTTTCAGCGTCATTTCCTGTTCAATAGCGATACAGGCTCCGTAAATGATTTCGCTGACGGGATTACCCAGCATGTGTACGCCGATCACCTCGCCATGCTTTTCACCGACCAGCACTTTGCACAGTCCGCTTCCGCCCTCGTTTTCAGCGACAAAACGTCCGGCATAAGCCATGGGTAACTTGGCTACCTTATAGGCAATATTTTTTGCCTTGGCCGATTCTTCGGTCTCTCCTACTCCGGCCACTTCGGGATTGGTATAGACCACACCCGGAATGGCATTATAACGCATGATATCGCTTCTGCCGGTGAGGTTATTCACCACCACCTCTCCTTCACGACTTGCCGTATGAGCCAGCAACGAAAAACCGGTTACATCGCCAGCAGCAAAAACACCGGGGACATTGGTACGCATCTTTTCATCCACCTTGATACCGCCACGCAATAACTCTACTCCCAGGTTTTCCAACCCGAATCCTTGCGTAACGGGACGACGACCAACACTCAGTAATATCTTTTCACCTTCTATTGTTTCCGTTTTTCCGTCTTTCTCAAACACGACCTTGTGACCATCTACCTGTGTCACCTTTGCGTTCAGATGGAACGTAATTCCTTTCTTTGTATAGATTTCCCGAAGCATGGCAGAAATCTCCACATCGAGTCCTCCAAGAATTTCCGGAAGCATTTCCACTACAGCAACCCGGGTTCCCAGACTGTTGTAGAAACTGGCAAACTCCATACCAATCACCCCTCCGCCAATAACAACAAGAGATTCGGGCCGTTCGGTCAGCTCAAGTATCTCGCGGTTGGTAACGATGATTTCTCCCGCTTCCTGCAGCCCTGGTATTGGAGGCACGGATGCTTCCGATCCTGTACAGATAAGGAGATTTTTTCCTATATATTTTTCACCATTACTGGTTATCTCAATCCCCTCCGATGAGCGTCCGTTGATAACGGCTTCTCCCTTTATCACCGTCACTTTGTTGGATTTCATCTTGCTTTCTACACCAAGTACGAGTTTACGTACCACTTTCTTTTTACGGGAGACCATTTTTCCATAATCAAAACGGATATTATCTCCAAAAACACCATAGAGATCCCCGTGCAAAGCGTTTTCATAAGTCTTGGCACTATAAAGCAGTGTTTTGGTGGGAATACAACCTTCATTCAGACATACCCCACCCATCGCTTTTTTCTCAAACAGTATCACATTCAACCCTTTATGTCCGGCCCGTTCCGCCGCAACATACCCGGCAGGGCCTCCACCGATAATCAGTAAATCGTACATAATATTTTCTTTAGAGCCAAGAACCAGGAATCAAGAGCCAGGATTATAAAGGCTATATTCAGACCGGTTACCGGCATAATTTATTATTTAAAACATTTCTAAAACCATTTACCATATATAACAACCAAGCACCCAACAATTCATTAAAACTTTGTATCTTTTGTCTTGAATCTTGGCTCTTGGTTCTTATATTTCAAATTCCAGATTTTCTATTTCTATGGCAATCTGCTTCAGGAAGCGTGTAGCTTCTCCTCCGTCTAATGAACGATGATCGTAAGTAAGACTCAGTCCGATAAAAGGAACAAAAGCATATACATCGTCACCAATATCTTTTGGACGCAGTACGATGGTATTCACACCCAGGATAGCCGATTGAGGCAGGTTAATGACCGGCGTGAACATCTCCACGCCATAATTTCCCAGGTTCGAAACGGTAAACGAACCCGCTTCCGGAGAAAGTATATCGGGATTCACGCTTCCGTTCCTGCAAGCAGCAGCAATTTCCTTGAACTGTCGGGCCAAACCGGTAATGGACAGATCATCAGCATTACGTATGACCGGCACCATCAATCCTCTTTCGGTGTCTACCGCCAATCCAAGATGTATTTTACTAAAATAGCGGATACTGTCACCCAGAAAATGGGTATTTACATTGGGAAACTTCTTCAGCGCCCTGATGACTGAGAAGCAGACCATATCGTTCAATGTGATATTGATGTCAAGGCTTCCCTCTTCAAGCATTGCTTTTGCTTTTTTTCTAAGCACTAATATTCTTCTGGCATCCGCACCCAAATGGTGGGTTAACTGCGCCGAATTTTGCAGGGAAGCGTGCATAGAACGGGCGATGATCTTGCGCATATTGGATATCTTCCGTTCTTCGTAATCCTTTCCGTAAACACTGTTCACAGGAACGGACAGATCGGAAGCCCGGGCCGTACCTGCAAGCCCCGTTCCGGACGACTGCGGCAGCATACCTTGTTCCGCAGCCAGTTTTTTTGCCAGCGGTGTCATCTTCGGTCGATCATGCAAGACCGCCTGTATATCCTTTTCTATAATACGTCCCTTAGGACCGCTCCCTGAAAGGCCGGAAGTATCCACAGCGTTTTTCTCTGCCAATTTTCTGGCACGCGGGGAAACAGGACTTCTTCCCGATTGTACGGTAAAGGGGGTAGAACTCTCTTTTTGTTCTTGTTTTTCACTTGTTAAAGAGTCTGCAGGTCGGGATTCCATAGACACGCCTTTATTCCCCTCAGCCGGAGATTCACGCCCGACCAACAATGAAGAAATATCTTCTCCAGGTTCTCCGATCACCATCATATTTTCCAATACGGGCACTTCATCGCCTTCGCTGTAAAAACATTCGAGTACGACTCCCCCCGCAGGGGCTTCTTCTTCAAACGAAGCCTTATCCGTCTCATAAGAAAATAGTATATCTCCTTTTTGCACGGTATCACCTTTTTTCTTTTTCAGTTCGGTAATGATACAACTTTCCACTGATTGCCCCTGTTTGGGCATGATTACTACAACTGCCATTTACGCATGATTTAAGTATGCAAATATAATGAAAGCCGAGGGATAAGTCAAGCTTGCTTGAAGCTTATCCGAGGCGTATCTTATATTCTACAAATATACATAATTTTGACTACCGTCAACTGTGCTGAACTATGCTGACACAAAGATATCATTATCTATGGTAGAATCCAAAGATAAATGCCATTAAATTAATAGACAATATTTTCGGATATTTAAAGATCATTCTATTCATTACATTTAATTGAGCCACACAGAAAGCATCGGCAAATATACAGAATTTGCTTTCGCTGTCGATTCAATAATTGATCTTTCATATATTCTTTTTGATACAATACTTTATTTTAAAAACAAAATTCATCAGATAAATAATTATTCCATTTCTATTTTGCCGGTGGCTGCAGCCGGATTCTGACGGAGCCAGATCCGGTACAACTCAAAAAATGTCGGAGCATCCAGCAGTTCAATATCAGGGTCTGCCGAATGCAGTTCATCCATAAATTCAACATACCAGGTAGGTGTCTTAAGAATATTCCTGAACCAATGAAAAGGTACCGGTCTTACTCTTACCCTGTCTAACATATGCTGGACAGCAATTTTGGGATCATCGGCAATAATATCATAATCAGATCGTAATACAGGCATATCGCCATGTAACAGAGTCAAAGGCACTTTTTGCGGTACAATGCCGTCAGGACTGAATGAGGCATAACAATCAAGTCCTTCCTTAGAAAGACCCGGGGCGGTTCCGTCGATGATAAAACCGGTGATTGTTAAATCCCAGCGCTCGTAGTAAGGTTTACAATGATTTGCCCAGCTATCTAATCCCGATTTAAAACCAGATTCTCTAGGTTCCTGTAACATTCCCGGCATAAGATAACCCGCGCCGTTGTCGGCAGCTACAAAATAGTCATTGTGTGTCGCACTTTCCCGGTAATAATCCAGCGCCATCGGCACCCTGTTTTCCAGCACCGGGCTAATCGCCCACATCATAGGCACTTTCCCCCTGTTTTCGTCATCCCAAATGGAGGGCGTACGTTGAACCACCCATGAAGAGGCATCATAATCTCCCACATAAAATATAAAAAAGTTCCTTCCCTTGAAATCGACCTTTCCATCTTCATCTAAATATCCTCTTTGTTTCAACTCTTCCAGGGACACTCTTCGTTGAGGATATCTTTCCTTCAACGGGAAATGAGTCCAGAAGGAAGCATTTGCCAAGGCTCCGTACCCAATGGCATCGGCATCCTTAAACGCATTATAGGCTCCGATCAATTTAGAAAATTCCCATTCGGTGGCTACATCTTCATGTATTCCCCCCGCGTGCTGCGTATATTTAAAAGCCCATGACGGGAAACCACCTATATAGCACATCTTTTCACCCTTATTGATCCTGTAGGCCTCACTCAAGAACTCTTTCAGCGTATTCAGGTCGGTACCCGTTACCTGCGTTTCATCATCAGTGGCCGGCTCATCACCCCAGGGAGATAAATCGAAGAAAAAAGCTTTCTTACTCACGAAGAAATCATGATTGGTAAGGGTATGATGGTTTACCACCGTAGCCGTTGGTTTTTCCCGCCATTTCTGGTCGATATAATAAGCACCAAACTCACCTGAACAGCGGTTAGTCTTCATATAATTCTCGATAAACCATATATAAGGATCATTTTTTAAGGATCCGGTCGACATCCGATCCGTCCCGGGTATAATGCCGGTGCCTGTAAAAAGGGGTGTACCGTTTTCTTTGATCAGCCTTGCTATCACTTTCAGTTTAGGCCCATTGAGTACTATACGTGAATACAGGCTGTTAGGATCAGTATCATAACGAACAGCTATCAGATTTTCAATTCCCGCCACAGCTGAAGCCACGTTACTGGTCGATGCAATGGATGAATCATATAACACGACACCATTGATATCTTTTCTATATGCCTCTATCAATTGTATAATATCCTGATATACCACAGTATCTTTTTCATGCAGCCATCTTCCGGGCTCCCGGTATTTATCCCACCAATAGCTGTCTATATCTATACCGTGGGTAACAATATAATGTATAAATAGGCACGGACCTTTTCTGTTTACAATTCCCTGTAAAGTGGCGACAGCATGGATATCATCCCATAAACTCCCGACTTGCTGTGTATCATTCAAATCATAAGAGAGGGTATATCTCAAATCATACACTCCGATAACATTCTGTTCTTTACAAGAAATCAGAATACATAGAATAACGGGGAGCAGAACTAACGCTGCAGCCAGATAACCTATTGTTTTTTTCATTTAAACAATTCATTTATCACTCATTAAACAATATTTAAAACCCCTGCATGTCTGCGGCCGATGGAGGAGGTGATTCCAATCCCCAGTCTTTATTCGGACGATCTCCCATGATCAGTTCCAATGTACCGCCATTGACTAAGTCCTCATGCATGAACCAGGTACGATTCAACGGTTGACCGTTCAGTGTAGCCGATTGTATATATTTATTACTCCCCGAAGCATTTTCGGCCTTCACAGTGAAAACCTTCCCATTATCCAGTTTGATGCTCGATTTTGTAAAGATAGGGCTGCCAATCGTATAAACCGGGATGCCGGGGGATACCGGATAGAACCCTAATTGCGAGAAGACCACAAACGCGGTCATACCGCCGCCGTCTTCATCACCGGGGATACCCATCAGGTCGTTACGGAACCAGCTTTCAAGCAGCATACGTATACGTTTCTGCGTTTTCCATGGCTGACCGGCATAATTATAGAGGTAAGGAATATGAAAACTGGGCTCGTTTCCCATTACAAACTGGCCGACATTCCCTGTAGCATCGGGATGGATGGCATAATACTGCCATTTGGGTAATTTCAAATCCTCCACAAACAATTGATCCAACTTTTCAATAAAAGGCTGATTGCCTCCGAACAGGTCAATCAGGTCGGCAATATTGTGGTGTACATCCCAGATATATGTCCAGGCATTGTTTTCATCATAGTAGGCCCTGGCACCAATCCCTCCGGAAAATATATAATCGAATGGCTGTATGAATTTACCCTCCTTATCTTTCGGGTGAAAGAAACCCGTTTCTTTATTGAACAGATGGCGGTAGTTGAATGCACGGTTCAGGAAGAACCGGTAATCATCCTCTTTCTCCAGCGATTTTGCCATCTGTGCAATGCTCCAGTCATCATATGAAGCCGCCTGAGTTACTGCCACTGCATTTCGTTTTTCAAAATCACTGACAACAGGTACGGTCTCCTTTTCATCAGGATAAAGCGCAGGGAACCATCCATACTCATGATAGAAATCATCCAGTTCTGTTTTTGGAGCGCGTGCCCAGGGGATCATAGTTTCGGTCAGCACAGTATTCTTCATCCCCTCGAAAGCCTTTTCCACATCAAATTGAATACCCTTGGCCAGTGCGTCGGCAAACATCACGGCGGCATGGTTGCCGTTCATACAATGTGCATCACCGAATACACAGGGAAATGTAGGCATCCATTTCTCTGCGGAATGTTCATACATCCGGATATAGGAAGCCAGCTTTTCTTCCTGCGCCCTTGGATTCAGGATCGTTTGCAACGGATGCAGTGCCAGATAATTATCCCAGATCCAATCGTCTGTCCAGAACGGAATACCTTCATCATCGTGCACTTTCCCATCGAAACCGTTGTAATACTTCCCGTCTTCCGATATATTGATCATACGTTCGTGTGCGCGGTACAGTGAGGTATAAAAGACTGTTTTCTGGTCTTCGGTAGCACCTTCCACCTCTATTTTCCCCAAAGTTCTGTTCCATTGCGCACGGGCAGCCTTTGCCAGTGCATCGATATCATAACCGGGAACCTCTTTTTCCATATTCCGACGTGCCTGTTCTTCGCTGATATATGAGATACCGTATCGTATGCGCACTTCTTTCACGTTCTTATCGAATGCGGCATAACAGGCTTTCCGGCTTTCCGTATCCCGGTTGCCTGTCTCCACAGGCTCCTGGTCGAACTCAAGATAAAAATAGTGCTTTGTTCCATGATACATTTCATATCCGTGCATAGTATTACCCTGGGCATGTAATTCTCCGTTTCCGACCGTACGTAGCATAACATATCGGGGAGCCTCTTCCTCAAAAGTCAGGGCGAATACCGCTCCACGGGCAGCCGGTGCAAAACGGGCCGTGATGCCATGATCGTCCAGATATACCGAATAGTGATAGGGTGTGGACTCTTCATGGTCGTAACGATAATTCAGGTTGGGCGTCAGCCCATCCGGTTCGCCGCAGTAGGGCATCAGGTACAACACATCACCCTGACGGTGCGAAGGTACATTCAGCGGCAATCCTTCCATACGGTCGGTGACAAATTCCCTATGAGCAGGGATCATACGCAACATACTGTTAGGCAGGTGCGTCACCGGGAATGTGGGAACCAAAAGAATACTGATATTGCCGATACGGTTATTCACGTAATCGACCGGCTCTTTTTTCCGGCTGGAAGTGGTTGTCATCTTCCCGCAACTATTCAATATTATTCCAAACAGGACTACGAATAAAATTATTTTCTTCATTTCAATTAAATTTTAGAACCAAGACTATAGAAATTCAAAATTCAAGATTCAAGATTTTTCAAACTAAATAATTTACTGATTATTAATACATTAAACCTACGCCATCTTCTTGACTTCTTTATTAATTAGTACATTAATCAACACTACTTCCCGATAAATCGGGACAAGTTATTCCGACTTGTCGGGATCATTTAGTTTTTCCTTCCCACCTTCCCACTTTCCCACCTTATCTTACACACATTCTCCAATATATACCGGGGACCTCTTACTGCCTCCTCAAAGAACAATCTGTCCGAAGGGAAGTAATTACCGTTTTCATCTTTAGCCCTGAAAGATATTCCTGCGATAATTGCATTCAGGATCAGGTGATAAGGTTTTCCCAGCCGGACAGCAGCATGGACAGGAGCAGCCAATCGGTCTTCCGGGCCCAGTTTCCGGTACAGGTCACACCCCACACGAAACAGGGTATCTTTTAAACTTTTATTTCTGAATCGACATATCAGGTCATCTATATGTTCTTTCAGCTGGGTCAGGGTAAACTCTTCCGGATATAATGACCGTAGGATTTCAGCAGATTGCAGCATTGTTTGCCTCACGGTATCAAGAAGTTCTTGATCTTCGAGTACTTCACAGATATAAACAGCATCCGGATATTTTTTAAACCCAAGATAAGCCGTCGCAGCATGCCCTAAATTGTGGATAAAAAGTTTGCGGTCGACCCAGGCTTTGATATTCTCTTTGGGCGCCAGAAAAGGAATATCGGGAATTGGGTTTTTAAATCCGTTTTTTGCAACGATCAAAGAGTTATAAGATTCGGCAAATACCTGTAACGGATCCTCCTCGATATCCTTTTGTGTCATGATAGGCACCATCTTTCCAATGCTCGTTTCCACTAATCCCACCAATTTTTCCAATGGATAATCCGGCGGCAACTGTTTTTCCAATTCTTTCCGGATAAGCCTATCCGCGTTTCTTATATTCTCTGCTATAATTATATCCAGGGGTACATCTCCATATTTTTCCCGTCGGATAACTAATGATCTGGCCAGCAGAGGAATCACTGTGCCTACTCCCTGTTGTCCCACGGAAAGGGACATAATTTTTGTATTATTCAACTCGGACATAAGTTGTTCCTCTTCATCAAGGTATATACCTTTTATATTACGAATGATCAGCAACTCATCCTCTTCTCCGTTTTTGATGACTATCCGGTATTGTTTCTGTTGATTTATCAGATCGACCAATTGCTTATTGATATCCACAAAAACGACTTCATACCCTGACAAATTGAATACCTGCCCTATAAAAGAGCGCCCAATCTTCCCGGCTCCAAAAATAACAATTTTTCTCTCATTCATTGAGTTTATCTGTAGTCTGGTATGAACGGTCGATTTGTCTTCTGAAGTTGATAATCCCTGTAATAAGGTTCTATTAGTTCCCGTTTCTGTCCCGGATATTCTTCATAAAATGTTCCTCCATGATAGAAACAGGCATATCCGCCCGATACCGTAGCCCACGCAATTACTTCATCTATATTTACCCTTTCTTTATGAGGATCCATCATTTGCTCGGCAATAGAAGCAATTGCTCCCCCCGCAAAATTGTCTCCGCATCCTGTGGTATCACCTACCCGTTCAGGATAAAGGACAATCTCATTTCTCACCCTTTCTGAAACCAGCTTGCAACCCTCTGCCCTGCCGAACAATTTACTGTTACAGAAATAGTAAAGCGGGTTTGCTCCATGTGTGACAATCACTGCACCTACACCTGTTCTTTTGAAGAAAGAGAGGGCTTCTGCAATAGTTGCTTGTCCGCTCAATCGTAGGGCTTCCTCCATATCTGCAATCAACAAATCGATATAACGATAGGTCTCCACAGTAGATCCTAACGGCCAGGCTTTTCCTGGGTTACTCCTTTCGTTGAGAAAATCGTAAACAGTATTGACTACGGTAACAGATTTTTTAGCTTTGGCTTTTTTAAGTAATTCCAAGAGCGACCGGTGAATATGAGGGACTAGAGCAGTCCCTCCGAAAATGACCATGTCACTTTCGAAGAACGCTTCATCCATATCTTCAGGGTAAAGATCCCATGCGGCTCCGATATTGTTGATAAAGATACGTTCTCCCAACCCCTGGTCATAACCGGGATCCGAAAGTACGTCGGTAAAGGCTGTATATTGATCGGACACCTTGTATTTTCCAGTCTTCAATGGTGTTTTCTGTAATCGTTCATCAATAAACAGCGCATCTTTGTCGCGCCCTTTACTACCGTAAAAGTAAACTTCCGCCACAGTACCGTCCAGCATCTGAGCGGCATGAATCAACGAAACAATGGATGGTCCTCCGATATTCAATGTTAGCGGAGAGTTGCCCGCTGTGAGCAGCTCCCTCACTTCCATATAATCTCTACCGGAGAATGCTTCAAACTCGTCTCTGAAAACAAGCTTTCCGGGAGATAATCCTCCATCGCCCGGTCTCACGGATATATAACGGCTGAAAGTCTCTCCACTGAAGTTTATAGGAGTAAACAAATAATCTACCAAAGCACATCCTACTCCGGATATTTTAAAGTGTTTTTTCACCATCAGCCCAGAAATTTTTTATAATCAGACACCAACAGATGTAACGGTTCCACATCTTCTTCTACAGACGGGAATCGCCCTACCGACTCGTAGAAGCAGTTGTCTGTAGAATCATCATTTACCATACTGACTTCACCCACCAGGACCTTACCTCTCCCTTCTTCTCCGTAAAAACGATGGTACACACCTTGTTCCAACGTAATACTCTCGCCCGGGGCCAGTATTACCTTACCGCCTGCCGGAACAACCACACTCACACCATCTTTCTTGCATCGTACATCGGTCACGTCAAACCCATTATCAGGGGTAGAGTTGTATAATTCAATGACTAAATTGCCTCCGCCCCTGTTAATAATATCTTCCATCTTATACCAATGATAATGCATGGGGGTCTCCTGATTTTCCCCAACAATCATTATTTTCTCGGCATAAGGTTTTCTATCCACATTGAGTTTGCCATTACGTAAAGTGAATAAGAATAATCCTCTTTTATAAAAATCTCCGGAACCAAAATCAGTGATATCCCAACCAAGCATATTCTCCATCACTTCAGCAGCACTCTTTTTATTTTTTCCCCAGTCTGACAGGCTCCAATACGCCCATGGAGGCAATGAAAACTTCCATTCTCCCATAAATGCTTTTGCGTCCGAAATAATCCGATTGATCTCGCTACGTTTCATCCTTTTTTATTTTTTAATATTAGACAATTGACACTTATTTCTCTTTTCTTACAATCCTCATACCGTAAATAATAACATGCCTAAAGCTCCGACCGACCTAATAAGTAAGAGAGAACTGTAAGATATCTGATCCCTCACATTGCTAAACCGGTTAACTTATTTATTATAAAAATTCTCCTATCAATAAATCAGTAAAATTCAATCAGATTGAATATTCAATCTCGGCTTCGAAGACGCACTCTTTTATTTCGTCTATTCCGCTCATCTGTTCCATAAGAATATCCACTGCTTTTTCCCCCATTTTCCTTATAGGTTGCTTAATGTAGGTAATAGGCATATTGGTAATAGAAAAAGAATCGATTTCGTCAAAACACACCACTTCCATCTCTTCGGGGATCTTTATGCCTTCCCTGTGCATATATTTTACCCCGGTAATAAATACCCTCCTGGAACAAAAAAATATTGCATCAACTTTGTCGGGATTATTTTTCAGGTCGATAATGGCTCTTTTTATCTCTTCTTCCTGGTTCTCATAATTGATATTCTTTATCAATGCAGGGTCTAATAAACCATGACGGTCCAGTGCATCGATGTAGCCCTGCCGCCTGTCTGTCAATGCATTCAGATTAATATCATAACAAACAACTGCAATCCTTTGCAAACCTTTTCTGATCAAAACTTCAATTACATCACGGGATACTTTATAATTATCAATAATGATGTAGTTGGCCTTAATATCCGGATAATAACGATCTACCTGCACCACTGGAAGATTTCTTTTCATGATTTTAAGGAGGACTTCCTGCCCTTCATCTACCGGAACCAGTATAATACCGTCCACCTGCTTGTTCAATAATGTGGTAACCGCATCGTAAAACTCCTCCGGGCTTTCGTTTGTGTTTGAAGTAATCACCGTATAGCCGTATTTCTTCGCCTGTTCCTGTATATGGAAGGTAAGGTTTCCAAAAAATTCATTTGAGATATCCGTAATAACAACTCCAATAGACATGCTCTTTCCTGTACTGAGGCTACGGGCAATTTCATTCGGCTGATAGTTCATCTCAGCAGCCATTTGTTTAACCTTCCTGCACGTCTCCTCACTCACACGACTGCCTTTAGCCTTACCGCTCAATACAAGAGAGACTGTTCCTTTAGAAAGTCCCAACTTGTCTGCTATATCTTGCATGGATACTCGTTTCATATTTGCTAAACCGGTTGACTAAATCTATATAAAATAACTTTCCTTTGCAAACATAATATAATTCTTTTTCAGAAAACGCCGATTTTATTATTTTTTATTTATTTTATACTTTATAACCGAGGATGCAAAAAATCTACAATAATTCCCCAAAATAAACCTGTCACCAAAAAGATCCAAATCATTATCAAAAAACACAGTCATAAAATCATTTATTTCATTGCATATATTCAATTTATCCTGTAAGTTTGCAGACAATCTTAAAAAAAATTGAATTTAACCTCATCATGAGTGTAGATAATTTAATGTCATTCTTAGCAATCGATTTGGGCGCCAGCAGCGGAAGGGCAATGCTGGGAACTATACAAAATGATCAACTGGAGTTAAAGGAAATCAGTCGTTTCCCTAATCCTATAATCGAAGTGAACAATCGTTTATATTGGGATCTCTTCTATTTGTATAATCAGATTATAACATCACTACGGGAAGTCAAATCTCACAGGCTGCACGTCACATCCCTGGGTATTGATACATGGGGGGTAGACTTTGTCTGTTTCGGAAAGGATCGGGAACCATTGCGTATGCCTTACAGTTACAGGGATTCCCGGACATTCGATGCACCGGAGCGTTTTTTCTCCAAAATTCCGAAAGAAGAGGTATATCGAAAAACGGGAATTCAGATCATGAACTTTAACACTCTTTTCCAACTTGACACTCTCCTGCATGAAAATTCATCGATCTATCCTGTCATCAACAAGATACTGTTTATGCCGGATGCTCTATCCTATCTGCTGACGGGGACGGCGGTGACAGAATACACCATTTCCTCCACTTCACAAATGCTCGATGCTTATACACAAAATTTCGACAGTTCGCTTCTTCAAGCACTGCAACTGGATGGCAATCACTTCGGAATGCTGGTATATCCGGGACATAAGATAGGCAATATATCCCCATCTGTACAGCGCCTGACCGGCATACAGGATCTATCCGTCATAGCCGTTGCAGGTCACGACACGGCTTCGGCCGTTTTGGCTACGCCTGCGAAAGATGAAAACTTCGCATATCTGAGTTCAGGAACATGGTCATTAATGGGCATCGAATCGGAAACGCCTGTAATCAATGACGAAACCTTTCGACTTAACTTTACCAACGAAGGAGGTGCCGACGGATCTATACGCCTGCTGAAAAATATCTGTGGAATGTGGCTGATTGAACAATGCAAAAAAGAATGGGAGAGCTATCAACCGGTTACTTATGAAGATATAGTAGCCGCTGCAAAACAGTCAGTCCCTTTCAAATGTTTTATCAATCCCGATTCACCATGCTTTGCTGCCCCGGGATCCATGACTACGGCTATTCAGTCTTATTGTAAAGAAACAAATCAATATATCCCTCAAACAATGGGAGAATTAGCCCGTTGTATTTACGAAAGTCTTGCTTTTCGATACAAGCAGGTATTGGCTGATCTTCAACAACTTGCCACATTCCCTATCAATATCCTGCATATTATCGGCGGGGGATCCCAAAACAAATTGCTCAATACCTTTACGGCCAACGCTATCGGCAAGCCGGTCGTTGCGGGCCCGTCAGAAGCTACGGCAATGGGAAATATTTTATTACAGGCAAAAGCTGCCGGTATAGTCAATGACAAACAAGAAATCCGTCAAATCGTGAGAAACTCCATTGATCTCGATACATTCGAGCCAGAAGATACTGCTCTATGGGAGAGCCACTACAGTGATTACCTGAATATTTACAGGAATATATAGCATAATCAATGTGATGATGTGATGATTTAATAATGAAAAATAACAATAAAAGTAAATAACAATCTTGATTCTTGGTTCTTGAATCTTGAATTTAAATTTAAAGGTATGAAGGAAGAACAACTTAAAAAAGCGTATGAAGACGCAAAGGTACAATACGCATCGCTGGGAGTGGATGTTGACCAGGCTATTGAGAAACTGAACAATCTCTCTATATCCATTCACTGCTGGCAGGCAGACGATGTGTCGGGATTTGAAAATCCTGACGGAGAGTTGACAGGTGGCATCCAGGCTACCGGTAACTATCCCGGAAAAGCCAGGACCATAGAGGAACTACGGAGTGATTTCGAGAAAGTGCTCACGCTGATCCCCGGAACACACAGGATAAGCTTGCATGCCATCTATGGCGATTTTGGCGGTGAATTCGTCGATCGTGATCAGATCGAACCAAAACATTTTCAATCATGGATCGACTGGGCGAAGAAAGTCGGCGTAAAACTCGATTTCAACTGTACCCTTTTCTCGCATCCCAAAGGTGAGAGCGGATATATGATCTCTCATTTTGATCCTGAGATCAGGGAGTTCTGGAAAGAGCACCTGCGCCGTTGTCGTCGTATCGCAGCTGAAATCGGACGGCAGCAAGGCGATCCCTGTATTCACAATATCTGGTTTCCCGACGGAGAAAAGGACAAAACCGTTTCACGCTTTGCCCACAGACAACTGATGAAAGAGGCACTCGACGATGTTTTCACCGAAAAGATCAGTACAGATTACCTGAAAGATTGTGTGGAATGTAAATTGTTTGGTATCGGAAGCGAAAGTTATGTAGTGGGATCGCATGAATTTTATATGGGTTATGCGGTAAAAAACAATATGATGCTGACACTGGATGCCGGGCACTTCCATCCGACCGAATCAATAGCCGATAAAATCTCTTCGATGCTCCTTTTTGTTCCTGAACTTAATCTGCATGTAAGTCGTCCGGAACGTTGGGATAGTGATCACGTAGTGATCTTAAGCGACGAGTTATTGGCTTTAACTCAGGAGATTGTTCGTTCCGGTCATGCCGATCGTGTACATGTCGGGCTCGATTATTTTGATGCATCTATCAATCGCCTGGGAGCTTATATAGTGGGAATCCGCGCTACACAGAAAGCGATGTTGCAAGCGCTGCTCGAGCCGACCCGACAATTAAGGGAATTTGAACTGCAGGATAAAAATTTCCAACGGCTGGCTTATCTGGAAGAATTGAAATCAATGCCCTGGAACGCGGTATATAATTACTATTGCCAGCAGCAGAACGTACCTGTGGGCGATGCTTATGTACAGGATGTCCAGGAGTATGAAGATCAGGTAACCTCTAAACGAGTCTAAACAATGAATACAATTCTGGGTTTAATTATTATTGCTGTGGGAAGTATGGGCCAATCAAGCTCATACGTCCCCATCAATAAGATAAAAGAGTGGTCATGGGAAAACTTCTGGCTGATGCAGGGAATTTTCGCATGGCTGCTCTTTCCTCTTCTGGGGGCATTCATGGCCAGTACGCCATCGGAATTGATCGCAATATATACTACCAATGCAGCTGCCTCATGGAAAGCTATTGGATACGGGGTACTTTGGGGAGTCGGGGGATTGACTTTCGGATTGAGTATGCGTTTTCTGGGTATCGCACTCGGACAATCAGTGGCGCTGGGAACCTGTGCTGCTTTCGGGACACTTATCCCCGCAATGCTTACCGGTACGGATCTTTTTTCTCCGAAAGGATTGGTTTTGTTGGTGGCTGTTGCCGTTACACTGGCAGGCATTGCATTAGTAGGGTATGCCGGTAGCCTCCGTTCAAAAAATATGTCCGAAGAGGAGAGGAAAAAAGCGATCAAAGATTTTGCCCTGAAAAAGGGACTTCTTATCGCGTTGTTTGCAGGTGTAATGAGTGCCTGTTTCAGTCTGGGATTAAGCGCCGGGATACCGGTAAAAGAAGCGGCCATTGCTGCCGGAGCAAAGGAGTTGTTTGCACAGAATCCGGTCACACTATTGGTCACCCTTGGCGGATTTGTCACCAATCTCGTTTATTGTCTCTATATGAACCGGAAAAATAAAACGAGCAGTGAAATAAAACACTCCTCAAAAGCCGTTTTGGTAAATAATCTTCTGTTTTGTGCACTGGCAGGGCTTCTCTGGTATTCTCAATTTTTCGGGTTGGGTATGGGACAAAGTTTTTTTGAACCCGGCAGTGTGATGATGGCTTTTTCATGGAGCATACTGATGTCTCTAAACGTGGTTTTCAGCAACGTATGGGGCATTATCCTCAAAGAGTGGAAAGGTGCAGGAAAAAAGGCCGTCATTTTCCTGGTTATCGGGATGGTAGTTTTGATATTTTCTTTGGTAATACCCAATCTGTTTTAATCCTATCAGTTCTATGAATCATGTACTGACCTGACAATATTTGCAATATGCCGCAATAAGTTGATGGTGCGGCGGGAATTGAAGCAAAGCGAAAATCGCTGACTTCTATTGAAAGTCTCAACAGGGAGCAATAAAATTCGGTTTATATATGTAAATCGACGATACAGACAACGACCATTTTCAATGAAAATGAATTTGCAAATCTAAACAGACAAAACATGAGATTTAACGACTTAGGAATCGATTTTAAATACCTGTTAGTAAACGAAAAAGATAAAAAATTCGGGTTAACGGTCAACACTGTTGGTTTTCAGCCCATAGCACCTAATACGGTGTACCCGTCCACAGAACATCCCAAAAGTTACTACTTCACCCCAAATAACGGACGTATTTTATCGGAATATCAAATCGTTTATATCAGTAAAGGAAAAGGAATTTTTTCTTCCGATTCCACAAAAAGGACAAATATTACCAAAGGACAGGTTATTTTTCTTTTTCCCGGCCAATGGCATACCTACTGCCCACTCAAAGAAATAGGATGGAATGAATATTACATCGGCTTTGAAGGAAAGATCATTGATGATATCGTAGCAAACGGGTTCATATCTCCGGAGAATCAGATTCTCAGTGTAGGGGTGAACGAAGATCTCGTAAACCTGTTTTCTACAGCCATTAAAGTGGCTAAAGAAGATAAAACGGCTGCACAGCAGAATCTGGCAGGAATTGCATTTAATATCCTGGGTACGATTTTATCGCTGGCACAAAACAGGAACTTCGAGTCTAAAGAATCCGCTCAGAAAATTGAACGGGCAAAAGTTATCATGATTGAAAATATCCATAAAAATATCGATATCAAAGGGATTGCTACCAACCTGGGGATCAGCTACTCTTTATTCAGGAAAGCATTTAAGGAGTACACCGGTTATGCCCCGGCACAGTATTTTCAGGAATTAAAATTAAGAAAGGCCAAGGAGTTATTGGCTGAAACCAATTATTCTATAAAGGAGATTTCCTACGAATTGAATTTCAGTTCCTATGAGTACTTTTTATCCTTCTTTAAAAAGAGAGTCGGGGTTACCCCTATGGAATACAGAAATTCAGGACGTATAAAACAAAACAGCAACTAATTTCAGTCATTCATGCATATCAGAAAAATAATATTACCCACGATCTTATATTTATTCTTGTCCATTACTGCCAACGCACAGGAGCAATCCGTTCCATACGAATTAACAGTGAATCTGTTATCACAGACCGAACAGGTATATATAAACGGCTATCCTGTAACAACACCGATAGATAAAGTGGTTTCTCAAAGAGAGAATTTCCAGTTTACTGAAATAAGTACCCGCAAACCATTTTTCGGATGGGTAGTACCTTCCCGGGAAAAAAACACCCTGCAAACAGCCTATCGGTTATTAGTCGCTTCAGAGAGGGATTTTCTGTTGAAAGATTCTGCTGATCTGTGGGATTCCGGAAAAGTGGAAGGGAATTGTTCTGTCAATATTCTGTATAACGGCAAACAACTTGAACCGGGAAAAGTCTATTTCTGGAAAGTAAAAACATGGGATCATCGTGGAGAAGAATCAGGTTTTTCCGGAATTTCGGCTTTTAAAACAGCTCAAAATCTAGCCGATTACGCAACAGACCGGTATCCGATTCAGAAACAAGACGAATATCCGGTAAAAATAAACCGGATCGATGAGATGCGTTATTTTGCCGACTTCGGTAAAGCATCTTTCGGCAGAGTAAGGGTGAATCTATATTCCGACACCGGAACCGATAGTGTAACCATCCATTTGGGAGAAACAGAAAAAAACGGAGAGGTTAACCGATCTCCGGAAGCTTCCATTCGTTACTCCCAATACAAAATAAGACTTGATAAAGGCTGGAAAACCTATGTGGTCGCCATTCGTCCCGATAAAAGAAATACCGGGCCACAGGCTGTACTGATGCCGGAATATATCGGAGAAGTGACCCCATTCCGCTACTGCGAAATAGAAAATTATAAACATCCGCTAGAGGAAAAAGACCTGATACGGGAGACGGCTTTTTATCCGTTCAACGATTTCGACTCTCACTTCCACAGTGCCGACACAATACTCAACCAGGTTTGGGATATCAGTAAATACTCAATAAAGGCAACATCCTTCCTTGGTATTTATATTGACGGGGACCGGGAAAGAATTCCTTACGAAGCAGATGCACTGATCAACCAACTATCGCACTACGGCGTAGCCCGTGATTACAGCATGGCACGCTACACGCATGAATACCTGATACGGAAGCCGACCTGGCCAACCGAGTGGCATCTGCAATCCGTTCTCATAGCATGGGAAGATTATATGTACACCGGTAATAAACTCTCGTTGGCACACTTTTATGAAGACCTTCAGGCAAAAACCCTGATAGCGCTCTCCGATGAAAGAGGTTTTATCAGTACCCGTACAGGCAAGGTAACACCGGAAGTACTTCAATCTATCCATTTCAACGGGCAGATACGGGATATTGTCGATTGGCCGCATACCGGTATTCTCGGATTGGAAAAGGAGGAAAGCGGTGAGACCGACGGATTTGTCTTCACCGATATCAACACGGTAGTCAATGCTTTCCATTACAGAACCCTGGTATTGATGGCGCAAATTGCAGAAACGTTAGGAAAGACAGATGATCAGAAATTCTATAACGAACGTGCTGCCAAATTGAAACAATCTTTCAATAAGCACCTTTTCGATAAAAAAAGAGGTGTTTATATCGATGGCATTGGTACAGACCATGCATCCCTCCATGCCAATATGTTTCCACTCGCTTTCGGATTAGTCCCTGAAAACCGGATCAACAGTGTGTTGGAGTTTATCCGTTCCCGTGGAATGGCTTGTAGTGTATACGGTTCACAATTCCTGCTTGATGCCATTTATGATGCCCACGATGCCGGATATGGACTACAGCTGCTGACTTCTACCGGTGAAAGGAGCTGGTATAATATGATTCGTGTCGGTTCTACAATCACACTCGAAGCGTGGGACAACAAATATAAACCCAATCAGGACTGGAACCATGCCTGGGGCGCTGCACCTGCCAACCTGATCCCACGGAAACTGATGGGAATAGAACCATTGGAACCGGGTTTCCGGAAGATACGGATCAAGCCGCAGCCGGATTTGCTGAAATCGGCTGAAATCAAACATCCGACCATCCGGGGTGATATAACGGCAAGTTTTACCAATGATCCGGGTCAATCGTTCCGGCTTGAAGTCGATATTCCGGCCAACACTACTGCGGAAATACACCTTCCTTTCTATTCCGGAAGGCAGACCGTACACATCAATGGCCAACCGGTAAAATATAGAAGGAACGGAAACTTTTCAGTCATTGAGAATATTGGTTCAGGGAGATGGCAGTTTTCTGTAGAACGATAATTTTCCAGCCACTTGCAATAGTACGAATGATAGTGTGCTTCGCTCGATAATGTCTTCGGCGATAGTGTACTGTGCACGATAATTGATAATTCTAAGTTCCCAGTTCTAACTTCTAAGTTCTTAACTCACCAATCATATGAAAACTCGTTTATTCTTTATTCTTTTTCTCTTTCTTTTAGCGGGAAACGTTCCGGCTCAAAAATACTTGGCAGAAAGAACCTTTCAGGGACAACTGATCAAAGACGAAATTACAAGAGCATATCTTACCCCTGTAAAAATAGTCTGGCAATCGGATAATAAAAACGAACAGGTGAAGAACGCCGAAGTGCTGTTGACACAATTCGACGGACAACTCTCAACCAGCGGAGCAGGCATGTGTGTGCTCCGGTCGGACGACGAAGCACAGGCTTCGGTGTTACTGGATTTCGGAAAAGAACTGTACGGCGGAATAGAAATTGCAGCCGCGATAAGAGGCGAGAAAAAGCCGGTGCGAGTACGTATCCGTTTGGGAGAGTCGGTTTCGGAAGCCATGAGTGATTGTATTGACAACAGTGTTCCGGGCATGGGTTCAGCCACCAATGATCATTCTTTAAGAGATTACACACTGGAACTCCCCTGGTTAGGAACCGTAGAGGTGGGGAATTCCGGATTCCGGTTTGTACGAATAGATCTGTTGGATAAAGGTGTTGAACTGCCGCTACGATCAGTAAGAGCGATCTTCCGGTACAGGAATATCCCTTATCTGGGTTCATTCAAATGCGATAACGAACGACTGAACGAAATATGGGAAACGGGAGCCTATACCGTTCATCTGAATATGCAGGAATACCTATGGGACGGAATAAAAAGAGACCGGTTGGTATGGCTGGGAGACATCCATCCGGAAATCATGACGATAAACACCGTGTTCGGAGATCACGAAGTGGTGAAAAAAAGTCTCAATTTCGGAAGGAATACTACTCCCCTACCCGGATGGATGAACGGGATCTCCTCCTATTCATTGTGGTGGGTAATTGCACATCGCGATCTTTACCTGTATCATGGGGATTTGGATTATCTGAAAGAACAGCAGGACTATCTGTCGTCTTTGATCCGTCAGATCATTTCAAAAATAGGGCCGGACGGCAGGGAAAATCTCGATGGAGGGCGTTTTCTTGATTGGCCTACGGCCAGAGATTCCAACGTGATCCATGCCGGACTCCAGTCTTTAACGATGATGGCTTTGGAAGCAGGAAAGGATATTGCCGGATGGTTAAATGACAGGGAACTCAATAATGTATGTATAAAAGCATCTGAATCACTACATAAACACCTTCCATCCGATCATGGGAATAAACAGGCAGCCTCATTACTCACATTGGCAGGGATGTTGGCTCCCAATCAGGCTTCTCCGGTTATACTCAGAAACGGGGCCACTGATTTCGCAACCTTCTATGGCTATTACATGCTGGAAGCATTGGCGAAAGACGGTAAATACAGGGAAGCAATGAATATTATCACCGATTATTGGGGAGCAATGCTCGATTTGGGCGCCACCACCTTCTGGGAAAATTTCAATTATGAAGAACGATTGAATGCCTTACCGATCGATCAACTTCCTGACCCATCGAAGTTCGATATTCATGCCGACGGGGGCGATCACTGCTATATCGGCCTCAGGGCCAGTCTCTGTCACGGATGGGCATCCGGACCAACCGCCTGGTTAACGGCACACGTATTGGGGATCCAGGTGATCGAACCCGGATCAAAGGTAATCCGCATACGTCCGAACCTGGGAGATCTCACTTTTGCGGAAGGATCATTTCCTACACCTTACGGTGTCGTAACAGTAAAACATGTGAAACAAGCCGACGGAAAAATAAAAAGTGAGATTGATGCTCCGAAAGAAATAAAGATTATAAGATAATAAAGAGTCCCGCTTATCTATTTATATGGATCTGGCACAAAATCCGGGATATTAAGACAACAGAGGCTCTTTTATAGGGATCAACTCCTGTGATAGAGTTATAAGTTTATTGTAGGGACATCCTTGGTAGAATGTCCCTACAAATGTATTTTACTTACCTGCTCCCACTTTTCCGTTTATTACTAATTTATTGTTAACAGGTACTATTCTGAATACAAAATCGATATTCTCTCCTTTGACAATATCTCCCTTCTCACACAGAATTTCATAATTAAATCCCCTGAACTCAGAAGATATGGAAAACTGATCAAATTTCTTAAAAGGTAACCGGTCTGTTCTCTCTTGTGGAACTTTCAATTCTAACATCCAGTTAAAACCTTTTTCCTTTGGTTTGCATGAAATGTCTATTTTATCTTCATAGAAGACTATAATGAAGTTATTCCCATTCTGATCTTTCGATTCGACTTTCAATGTTGTTTTTGACGTTTCAGTGACTACCGGATCCGCCAGAACGACATTGCGTTTCTTTCCATTGTTATCTGATTCTACAATTCTAAGGCCTGTTAACTCATCGCGCGTACTCCAATGGAACCTGTCGATAACGGGGAGCGTATAATAGTAAAACTGTCCGCCTGTCCCGGGAGTATGCAAATATTCCGATTCAAAATCCTCATCGAACAGATGGATATCCCTGAAACAAAAACCATCTTTTTCCCAGAACAGATTAGCACGGTAATAACGGCTGTTATACCAAACCGATTTGTTTCCTTTGTTCCTGACATCAAACAAAGTAGTCACCGCCGTTGCCGGGGTTGTGGTAAATTGTTCTTTAAACCATTTACCTGAAGCCTCCAGCGTTTCCAACCGTATTTTCCCGGTTCTCCTCAATGAGTCTATAATCGGGAACTGCATTTTCAGTCCTTCTCCCATACCGTTCCAGGTAAAAGAATTTTCTTGTCCTGCCTGGGCATAGTTAAAAGCCAGGGAAGGTCCATCCACGATAGATTGAAAGAAATATTCCACCCATTTCCGGTTTTTTCCCGAATCATGGTATACGGGTTCTAACGATATTACACCCTGTCTGTCACTACCGACCCCATTGTCGTATTGATACATCGGATCACTTCCCAGCATACGGAAAACAGGTACGGGGATCTGCCCTTGTTCCGACTGCGCCGGCATATAAGCATTTTTACGGCTCGGGTAATAGGCCTGGTTCCAATAGCCTCCCCATAAAGTATATCCATCAGTTCCCACCTGGTCTTTACAGTTAGCCGAAGCAACAACTCCATATTTGTCATACATGTAAGCCAACGTATGGGAATCAATATACCATGAAGCCACTGATCTCGGATAATAGCCATATATCTCTTTGAATTCAGCCATATAAACATCCACCAGCTTCTCTCGTTCCTCAGGTGTATACCCAGTAGTGAAGGCTATATTGGCTGTGGATACCCAGGGATGTTCACCACGCCACTCTATCCCTGCCGCTTCTACATGAGGCCGGGTAATTTCCCACCAGGCTCCGATCTCGCATTTTGGATCAAGCTTGCTTTTCATCAGTTTCTGATATTCCGGATCGATCAGGGCATCATATTGAAATAAAAAGGTAGCCGGAAAATCATATTTATTGACCAACTCTATTTGTTTTTCAACTGCTTCAAATAAAAGTGAATCTGCATTTTCCAGACGATAGTCGGTTTTCCTGATGAAATTGACAATATTAATTATCCGTGGAGACCGCTCTTTTTCCTCTGCTGACTTACATGAAACACACGAAAGGATAAGAAAGCAGAAAATTACTGATTTTACACACTTCATAATTATTGGGGATTAAATTTGAAGCTGTCTCAAAATAGAAACAAGCTTCTGAGAATCGAATATTTATAATTGTTTTCTGACCGGGGTACAACTGAAAAGAGGGTGAAATCACATTGTGATACACCCTCAAATGATTGTTCAGTTATAATCAGGATTTTGCTTCAGCGTATTTTTACTTTTAAGAATTTCGGCCCGGGGGATCGGAAGCAGATAATGTTGGGGTAAAAATTTTCTCTCCAGCACTGTAATGGGATTATACTTAAACGTCCCGTCGCTATTTTTAATTACCTGTACTCCCATAGCATCGATATTTTCATAAGTTTCGGCAATAAGCCAGCGGCGCAGATCGAAATAACGATGATTTTCAAAAGACAACTCTATTCTGCGTTCATTATAAAGCCTTTCAAGCAGGTTATTCCCCGATTCGGTAACAGGAGGCATTTCCACTCCATTGCGGCTTCTCACGATGTTTATGGCGTCCCGGCATTCAGCCTCATTACCAAGATGATATTGCGCTTCGGCATAATTCAAATAAAATTCGGCCAACCTGAAAAATACCCACGGCTGCGTATTGGTTTCGCTTAACGGTTGACTTTCATCCATGAATTTATACAGGTAATATCCTGTCAGCGAAGTATTCCAACTGCCCACATCACCTTCCGAACTGTCTTTTCCTTTGGGGATAAATACTTCCACTTCGCGTCCGCGGTACATCGCTCCATTATACAAAACTGATGCATAGAAACGGGGATCCCGGCCTTCATACGGGTTTGCCGGATCATACCCTGATCCTTCTTCCTCCGGTTGCTTTCCGGTTGCTTTCATTTCATAATCATCGACCAGGTTTTGCAGAGGACAGTTACCTCCCCACCCGTCGTAACCATTAGGAGAGTTGAAGAGGTTCATTCTATGACCGTTTGCTTTGGTATATTCTCTTTTGAATATAACTTCTTTATTGTTGTTTTCCAAAAAGATGGCCCTGTAATCGTCAGAAAGTTCATATCCCGGCAGGTTAATTACCTCTAACGACGCATCACGGGCTTTTCCCCATTTAGTCTGGTCGTTACCGGAATTGTTCAGGGGACTGGCTGCATAAAGCAGCACCCTTGCCCGAAGCGCTTTGCATGCATCGGCGGAAGCGCGGCCGGAATTAACCCCTTCCATCTTGTCGGGCAACCTCTCTATAGCATCCTCCAGATCGGCCAATATAAAATCCACACATTGGTCGTACGTATTTCTGGGGACGGAATAATCACTCTCATTCAGATCATACGAACGTGTAATAATCGGAACTCCGCCAAAACGCCAGATCAGATTGGAATAGATGAATGCACGAATGAATTTCATCTCGCCGGTCAACCTGTCCTTGAGGTCTTCCGAAACATTGGCATCGTCTATCTTCTCGAAATAAGTATTGACGTTGCGCAGGTATTCGTAGGCCTTTTCCCAGTAATTAAAATTCGAAAACCGGCCGCTATCGAAAATCGTAATGTTATCCGGGGTCATTTCTCCCCTGGAGACGATAATAGAGCTTTCTTTCCCGTGCCGGGTATAAGTTTCATCGGTGGTAGAAGACATCATGGCTTCTTCGAAACCACTGGGATAGGCATTATAACAGGCATTTACATAAGCTGTCAACAACGCATCATCATTGAAAACATCTTCTTCCGTCATTTTATCGAGGGGTTTCCTGTCAAGAAAATCATCACAGGAGATAAACAGGAAAGAGAGTATTGATATACTGATATATATAATATTTTTCATACAAGTACATTTTAAAAAGTTATATTAACACCCACATTGAATATTCTGAGTTGCGGGTAATATGTGCCTTTGCCGTCTTGTGTTTCGGGATCTATCTCCTTTATCTTATCAAAAGTCAATAAGTTATATCCGCTTACATATACCCGGCAATGGGAAATGCTCAATCGGTTCAACCAGTTATTCTCAGGAATAGTGTATCCCAACTCCATATTCTTCAGGCGAAGGAAAGAGGCATCTTTAAGGTAATAAGTAGAGCCGTAACTCTCCATTGAATTAATGCTGCCCCCTGCCCTTGGCTGCGTGCCGTTTATATTATCGGGCGTCCATCGGTCTTGCACCTGGCTCATATAGAAGTTCCCGGTTTGATCGACACGCGAATATACCGCTTGTTTGGCCCGGCCCTGTCCCTGCAATAAAACGGAGAGGTCGAAGTTTTTCCAATCGGCGCCTAATGTCAGGCCGAACACTATTTCCGGAAAATTAGTCAGTGGCTGCCTTACCCGGTCCATCGAGTTGATCTCTCCATTGTCGTCTACATCTTTAAATATAAGATCTCCGGGGCGTGCTCCTTCCATATGAGGATATGACTCCAGATGCGCCTGGTCTTTAAAGACACCTATTACTTCGTAATAAAGGCCTGCACCTAAAGGCATCCCTTCTTCTTTCAAATAATCATACCCTTCACCCCAGGGCGTTTCGTCCATATAGATGACCTTGTTACGGGCATATAAGAAGTTTCCCGAAGCATTGAAATTCACTGCCCCGATCCGGCTTCTGTGATTTAGCTGTAATTCCACGCCTTTATTTTCTACTTTCCCGATGTTTTCGTCGGGCAGGTCTTTCAGCCCCGTATATTGTGGAATAGAGGCATTCCGCTGCCGCAGGATATTGGATCTTTTGGTTTTGAAAATATCAAATTCGACACCTAATAAACCGTTCCAGAAATCACCGTCCAGTCCTATGTTATAAGTATCGGCAACTTCCCATGTGATATTTTTGTTAGGAAAGCCTTCCTGATAAACACCTTGCACATCGGTATTGCCAAAAACATAATTCCGTCCGGTTGCATATTTCAGCAAATACTGGAAAGCCCCCACATTATCGTTCCCTTGTTGCCCGTAAGAGGCTCTTATCTTCAGATTATTTATCCATTGCAGATTCCCCTTGATAAAGTTCTCTTCCGACAATCTCCATCCGAGTGATATACCGGGAAAGAATCCCCATTTTTTACCCGCTGCAAAAATATAGGAACCATCGTACCTGAAATTGAACTGAGCCATGTATTTACCGGCATAGTCGTACCCCAGCCGTCCGAAATAACTCATACGGGCCTGCTCGTACGCGCTGCCTCCGTTATCATAATGCTCTTTGTTGGTACTTCCTGCAAAAAGCTGGTCAATGGCGGTCGATAAGTAATTGGAACGGGACCCCCAGAAGTCATTTCCCTTCAATTCATTTTGCTCATAGCCTAACAAAAGGTCGAGCCCGTGCACATCGTTAAACCTGCGATTGTACATTACCTTCGCATTGAAAGTAAGCGAAGTGCGGGGGATATAATCCTGCCTGAGAGACGCATAATCACGGGTACCGTTTTTCTTTTTTTCATAGGTATCGGTTTCCTGATCCCAGACGTAATAATAAAAGGGAGTTCTCCATTCTTTTCTTTCCATGCCTTCTTTATCGAAAGCCATGTATCCGTCGACCGACAATCCTTCGGTCAACCACGATAGATCGAGCCTGGCAGTAAATGTACTGTTAAAAACCGACTTATTATAGTTTCGGTATCCGGTTTCGTCGGTGACCAGTGTCACCGGATTACCGACATCCATCCCGGCGGTAGGTAATCCATTGGGATAGCGGGCCAATGACGTGGGGAAGGAACGAAGCAAACTATAAAAGATGGTTCCTGCATCGGATCCTGAATAATGCTGATCCTCAATTCTTCCGGCAAGATCGACCGACGCGCTGAGGTACCTGGTGATCTGTGCATCGATATTCGATCGTATATTGTATTGGCGATAGTAGGTATTACTGTTTTTATAGATGGCATCCTGGTCGGCAAATCCGGCACCGATAAAATATTTAATCCTTTCGTTTCCGCCTCTTAACGATATATTATGTTTTTGCTGCAAAGAAGTCTCCCGGAGGGTCTCTTTCAACCAGTCGGTATTCGGATAGTTAATCGGATCGGAACCATTGCGGAATTTTTCTATTTCTTCGGCCGTATAGCGGGGAACACGTCCTTCATATTCTTCAATTTCATTGAATACCTCTGCAAATGTTGCGGCATCTGCCAATTCAGGGAGGCGGGTTGGTTGTTGAAATCCTATATTATAAGAATAATCTATCGTGGGTTTACCTTCTTTGCCTCGTTTGGTAGTTATCAGAATTACACCGTTCGCCGAACGCGACCCGTAAATAGCTGCCGAAGCATCTTTCAGAACAGTAATACTTTCGATATCGTCCGGGTTTATGCGGTCCCAGTTCCCACTACGGTTGGCGATACCATCTACCAGTATCAACGGATCGGTATTGCCGGTTGTACTTTTACCACGAATGCTTATGGATGCCCCGTCTGAGCCAGGCTCTCCTGATCTGACATTCATTATTACCCCCGACATTCGCCCCTGCAATGACTGGCCTAAGTTCTGAGAGGGACTCTTGACTATCTCTTCCCCTTTTGTCAATGAGATGGATCCGGTTACCAGTCCTTTCTTCTGTGTCCCATAACCTACGACCACAAGCTCGTTTAAAGTCTGGAGATCTTCCTTGAGTGTTATTTGAAAATCATTTCTATCCCCGACGTTTATTTCCTGGGGTAAATATCCGATATATGAGACATGAATAGCTGCATTATCTGATACAGAGAGGGAAAACTCTCCATTTATATCGGTTACCGTACCATTCGTCGTTCCTTTTTCAACTACATTGGCTCCAATAATCGGCTCCCCGTTTTCATCCTTCACTGTACCGGTTATCTGTCGTTTGGCTTGTTGTTGAGTCCGGGTTGCTGATATATTACGGGAACTCAGTATGATCGCTTTATTATGTACCTGATAGGTTATGCCGGTATTATTCAGCACAAGATCCAAAACTTCGGAGATAGTTTTATCTTTTACATTTACAGAGACTTTCAGATGCTTATCAATCTGATCATTATTATAGAAAAAATAAAAATCGGTCTGCTTTTCAATTTTAGTGAAAAGTTCGCCTAATTCAATTTCATTTTCATGGATTGTCAGTTGTGTTACCTGTGCATAAGAATCAGTTGCATAGGTCTGGAAAACACCAATGACAAACAAAAAGAATGTCATTCTCATAATAAACAAAAAAAATTTAGGAATAGGGATTCCAGGTTTACAATTTTTCATACATTTGTTTGTTTTTAATTTGTAGCCTTTAACCGGATCCTGCAAGATATGTGGTTATTGGCGGTGATTAATAAATTGAAAACTGAGTGAGTCGGAGGATAGCCCCTATCTTCCGGCTTTTTTTAAGATACTTCAAACAAGGTTCATTTCACTTTTTCCATAGGCATTACTTTTTTAATTAAACATAAGACGCTATCATTCAATCACATAAATATCTTTTCCTGAAATACGATAGTTGACCGGATAACTTTTTCCGATCGACTCTAAAATATCTTCCACATTTTCCCCCGGCATCACCCTGCCGGTAAATCGTTTATTTCTTAAGGACGGAGCAATATGGATATCCAGGTCAAAACGTTTAGCCAGTAAGGCGGCTATTCTCTCCAAAGGTTCATCCGTGAACCTGTAAGTCCCGTCTTTCCATGCGATATAATAACCGGTATCGACATTTTCAATTTCCACACTGCCGTTCAAACGGTTTATGCGGATTTGTTCACCAGGGGTAAGAGAGGTGGATTGGCTTTCGCCTTTCCGGTTTTTATAATTCAGACTGACAGCACCGGAAATCAGGGTTACCAGCGATTCCTCTTCCATACCGGATTCTACAAAAAATTCCGTTCCGGTAACTTCTATTTCCACATCCCCGATTTGTACAATAAAAGGTTTTTCAGGATCTTTACTGATATCGAAGTATGCTTTTCCGTCTAAAGCGACCCTCCGGGTTTCTCCTATAAACTTTTCGGGATAGGTTATCCGGGTATCCTCATTCATCCAGACTTCCGAATAATCGGGTAAAACGACGGATTGTACACCTGTCTTGTTGTAAACCACATTTTGAACAAGAATATGTTGCTGTGATTCCTTTGAGATATCGGACAAACTCATCCAAACGACCGAGGCAATCAGTACACCTGTAAATACAGCAGCAACATAACGAAGCCATCTGCTCTTCCGCTTTTTAACCGGAATAATAAACGGTTGTACTTTTTTTGAATGCACATCAATCTCTTCGCTAAGCAACTGCCAACCTTTATCAATGACTTCTTTGGGCAAACTTTTCCCTGAATGCCAGATCTCTTCGAGTTGGCAATAATAAGCTACATTTTCTTCTTCCTTCAGCCATTTGTTGAGAATGTCCAGCTCTTCGGAAGTGGCATTTTTTTGAATTGATCGAATGATTATTTCTTCAGTTATAGATGGCATCACTTTACTATTACGATTCTCTTTATTAATAAGACAAGATGCCGTAAATATTTACTTAAAAGAAAAATAAAAAAAATAAACTTTTTCCACCGTCGGTCGTCAACCGGTTACGTAATGTTTTCAATCCCAGATACAACTGGTGTTCGACGGTACGGATAGAGATATCCAGAATTTCTGCAATCTCTGCATTTTTCTTTTCTTCGAAATAGGCCATTTTAAAAATGACCCTGCATTTTTCAGGTAACTTCTCAATCTCGTCATAGACATACTGCATATCTTCTCTGTCTATGATCTGTTTTTCAAAAGAATCGTAATAATCAAGGCCTAAAATACGGTTATCCAGCTCGGTTGATTGTATATAGTTCTTTTTCACCCGTTCTCTTATGAGGCTATTCAAACATTTGTTTCTTACAGCTGTAAATAAATAAGAACGGGAGGGTAATTTTTCATTTATCCCGACATAATCCCATATATCGAGGAAAACATCCTGTATGATATCTTCGGCCATTTCTACAGAAACAAAACGCCGGGCAAACAATATCAGTTGCGATACGTTTGTCTCGTAATAATTTCTGAAAGATTTGAGACGAATTTCTTTGTTCCTGTCTTTCATCTATAGGTCTATTTCCAGTAATTCAAATAAGCTGAGCTATCCTCTATTACTCTCAATAGATGTAACTTACCTGGGAATATACTTCTATCTCAAGAGAAAAAAACGTCCAACCTGATGGGCACAAAGTTATAATATTTTGCACCGCTGTCCAAATAAAAGGAATAGTCGCTCTTTTCCATGGTTTATTAACATGGTATTACCTGTCTATATCAATTTCACGGGCCCCAGCATACCCATTCGATGCCACTGCTGACGACTGGTCCATCTCTGCCCAATTTCATTGTCCTCGGACGATTTCAGGTAATTACCCACCGTAGTAGTGATCTTTACCTGAAGGATAAGGTCCTTTTTTCCGGACAGGTGTGAAGGTATGTGATACAAATGTTTTCCGTACCATTTAATACCAATTTTTTCACCTCCTAAGATTACTTCCGAAATACCGACAACAAGACCTAAATCGATATAATTGTACGGTGAGATGCTGCCTTCCAGTTTTTTTTCGTAAAATATATTACCGGCAAAAGAACGGGTATCTTCCTGTTTCGACCAATCCACCATCTCAACAATACTCCGTTCTTCTACATTTCCGTTAATATGCTCCATCCGTACGTGCCAGTTTTTCAATTCTTTGTAGTCTGTCCTCTCTTTGGGAGACTCCGGCAATTTCTTACCTTTATCATATTTCTCTAATACCAGCAGTTTAGAGCCTGCAGGCTCTATCTCAAATGATACACTTGTCGCATTATTCTTTGATACCCCCGGACAAATAAATCGTTCACCGGTTTCAGGATTCCATAACCATACAATCTTATCTTTGTATGGAAATGTCAGCGTGAGAGGGAAACTTTTTGATACGTGAGAGTTGGCAAAAAAGAAAATCTCTTTTCCATCGGCCGTATGACGGATCTGACTTATAAATGGATTGGGATCTTCAATCTTCACATAGGGAACAATACCGCACTGTTGCTGCATCGTCCTGAACCATACATGCATATCATCTTCAGGAGCAGGAATATGGTAAATACGCGAAGGATGGTTATGCTTCATGGAAGATATGATATCGCTGACTTCCTTATCTCTCTGTTGATAATCTCTCAATCCGGTCGATTTATAAGGTTCTTTAGCCACGAAAATTAATTTACCTCCCCCTTCTACAAAACGTTCCAACGCCTTTGCCGTATCAGGTTGCACCGACTCCACTTCCAACAGGATAAGGGTATGATATTTTCTGCTGTTGTACTGAAGATATCCCTCTTTCATCACACTTTGCTGTATCACACTCTCACAGGTATAATCGCAACTACATCCATTTTGATGAATTGCCTCCCATACCCTGTATTGGTAGCCGGGATAGTGAAGAGACGGAAACGGATCGCGTTGTGGGCCATGGATAGTCCACATATCAGCCAAGGGGTGCATAACGGCAATGTCGGCGTAAGGCACTGTTTCCTGCAATAAAATAGATAGTCGTGCTTTATAGGCCGACCATAGTTTGAAGTAAGGCCACCATGTATTGCGTTCGTTGAAAAACGTGCCATAACGCACCCATCCGGGGAAGGAAGCCTCTATCGGACTATAGTTGAAACCATGCAGAATAGAGTGAGTTACTCCTGATAAATTACTCTGATCACCTCCCAATTTAACGGTCTGCAAGGGTACATTAAAAACATCATCCGTATTCGTGACCTCTTCACAACTGATAATCTTCTTCCCTGACAAACGTGTTGCCGACGCTACAAATTTGTTTACATTGGTATAAGCAGTCCGACCGGTAAACGGCCTCTCTTCGTCTGTACCTGATTGGAAAAGCCATGTTTCACACTCAGGAATGTCGACATAAAACGATCCTTCTAACGGATGGAATTCGCGCCCATAAGGTTGCATCCTCGATTGGAAGCCATGCTTATTGCACCAGGCTGTATAGGGCTTCACAAAATGATCCCGGACAATTTCCATACAAGTCACATAGAAATCATGTTTAACCCTGGCAACCTCTTCTTTTGCTTCTCCGGTCAATTCAGTTACTTCACCCCCTTCTACTGCGTGCCCCATATGCCCCACTTTATATAAAATAAATGGGAGATAAGGCGTAACATCGTAACCCCTACGCTTGATATATTGTTCTTTAAAGTCTTTGCACCAGTTTGCTCCTTCCAACTCCATACTGTCGCAAAACAGGGCCCTGAATCCTTTTAATCCTTTCAGAGCCGGGAACAGATTGTCGGACATGCGGTTCAGGAAAGTCTCAACTGCTTCCCGGTCAAAATGATTCAACACCGGTCCGGCCGCTCCCGGTGAACCGTTTATGACAGCCTGAAAGCCGGATATTTTTACCAGAATATATAAGATGTATTCGCCCTCCGGTATCTCAATTCTTTGTAAATCTGCATTTTTATCAACAGAAATTTCTACAGGAGCAATAAAACGGTCTAATTTTGTGGGAGCCAGATAAGCCGAATAAACTTCGTAAGAGGGTCTATCGTACGGCGAATGAATAACAGGAGCAGCTTCTTTAAATATATCCCCGGTAAGTAACTCTTTCACTCCACCACCTTCCACATGGTAACTGACAATAGTCATCAACTGACTTCGCTCTTCCGTTTGTAAGAATTCCCCTCCAAAAGGCCAACCTGAGCCTACGATAATATCACATACAATACCACGTTCTTCAGCTCCTTTTAATGCCACTTTTACCATTTCTATCCACTCCGGACTGAGCCAGCGCAACGAAGGAAGACCTAAATCATCACCTCCGGGAAAGGCTATTGGGTTTATTTCCACACCTCCTATACCGGCTTCTTTCATTATATCCAACTCTCTCAATATTTCTTTTGCCGTAAGTTTATTACCATTCCACCACCATCGCACAAAGGGTTTGGCCGTTGCAGGAGGATTTTGAAACAGATCATATAAACTATCTTTCACCTCTGTTGAGTTTTCATAGGCAAATAAAGAGGATGAATTTACAAAAGGAAGTGCGGTCAGGGCTAATCCGGATTTTATAAATGAACGTCTGGAAAAAGAATACTTATTTTTATCCATGTTGTTTTATTTATATTATGTTTATGGTGTCAGTCATATAATGTAAAAAGGCGCAATTTACACCTTTTTGAGTAAGAAGAACTCTGTTTTTTGTTCTTTTTTTCTTACTATCTGCCCTAAAATAATTCGAATAACTGATGAATAATCTATTTAAATAAGTTATAACTTTGTAATTTTCAATTGAAAAATTATGTGGTATAATGATTCAGGTATAGATTTTAAATATCTATTAATCAATGAAAAAGATAAAAAGTTTGGACTAACGGTCGATTCAGTTGGGTTTCAAACAATCCCTCCCCATACGCCCTATCCTCCCACCAAACATCCTAAAAGCCATTTTTTCAGACCTGATAAAGGTCGTATTTTATCATCACACCACATCGTATATATCAGTAAAGGCAAAGGTTCTTTTTCCTCCGACACAACCAGAAAAACAGATATCGCCAAAGGCCAGGTCATTCTTCTGTTTCCGGGGCAGTGGCACACTTACAGTCCTTCGGAAGAATATGGCTGGGACGAATATTATATTGGGTTTACCGGGAAAATCATCGACAACATTGTTGCCCATGATTTTATTTCCCCTGAGAATCAGATCCTCAACGTAGGGATAAATGGAGATTTGGTAAATTTATATGCCACTGCTATAAAAGCAGCGAAAGAGGATAAAAGAGCCAGCCAGCAATATCTGGCCGGCATAGCCCTTAATATATTGGGAACTGTTTTATCATTGACTCAAAATAAGAACTTCCGGTCAAAAGAATCAATCCAAAAGATTGAACTAGCCAAGATCATCATGATTGAACACATCAATGAAAATATCAATATGAGAGAGATCGCGGTGAATTTAGGTATTAGTTATTCGGCATTCAGAAGGGTATTTAAAGAATATACAGGCTATGCTCCATTACAGTTTTTTCATGAATTAAAGCTGAGGAGAGCAAAAAAACTGCTGACAGAGACTTCTAAACCACTCAAAGAGATTGCCGATGAACTAGGCTTTGGCACTTATGACTACTTTCTATCCTTCTTCGAAAAAAGAACAGGCCAATCACCCTCTAACTACAGGAAATGAACGATTTTTAGAGGATTATTTGGGCTGGTAACAATCAATTTCCACCTTATATAATTTAACAAAAAAGCAGCACATCACGCTGTTTTAAAATCATTTTTTGCATCTATAAGCAATTCAACCGATCTATCTTTGCCATGTGTTTAAATTACTATATTTTTCCAAATATAGCAATACCAAGAGTAGGATCCCATCTCCCATTATTACATGTCAAAATATTAATATAAAGATAGTTACGTAAAAGTATACTTTTTCTGCAATATCAATACCTTCTTCAATATTTTAAGTAAAATTTAATTATTAATACAAATGAAAGTATAAGATGAAAAAAAAGCTAAATTTTTTACTGTGTATTTTGCTCCTTTTCCCTTTCTGTTTATCTGCGCAAGAGAAGCTGGTAAACGGGAAAGTGATAGAATCGGAAACAGGTGAACCTTTGCCTGGTGCCACGGTTCAGATTGAAAATTCAACGCGGGGAGTTACTACCGACATTGATGGAACTTTTGAGATAAGGGCTACTTCTTCAGATAAGCTGGTAATCTCTTTCCTCGGACTGGAATCTCAAACCATCGCAGTAGGATCACAAACATACATTGAGGTGGTCATGAGCCAGGCTGCAAGTGAACTTGATGAGGTCACCATTGTAGCTTTCGGAAAGCAAAAGAAAGAGAGTGTAATTGGGTCTATTACAACAGTAAGACCTGATGATTTAAAAGTACCTTCGAGTAATTTAACAACAGCTTTGGCCGGACGTATGTCGGGTTTAATAGCATATCAGAGAAGCGGTGAACCGGGTCTGGACAATGCCGAATTTTTTATTCGCGGCGTAACAACTTTTGGATATAAGAAGGATCCCTTGATCCTTATAGATAATAATGAATCGTCCAGTACAGAATTGGCAAGAATGCAACCAGACGATATAGCCAGTTTCTCGATATTGAAAGATGCGACAGCAACAGCTCTTTACGGTTCAAGAGGAGCTAACGGTGTAATACTCGTTTCTACTAAAGAAGGCCGGGAAGGAAAAGCTAAAATAAATGTCAGATTTGAAGAAGCATTTTCACAGCCCACTAAAATGGTTGAAATGGCAGATCCTGTTACTTATATGAAATTACATAACGAAGCTATCAGGACAAGAGACCCCCTTGGCAAATTGATGTATTCGGAGCATAAAATACAAAATACCATAGACGGCACTAATCCTTATGTATATCCGGCAACCGATTGGTACGACATGTTATTTAAGGATTATTCCAATAATCACCGTCTGAATCTGAACGTGTCGGGGGGAGGTAAAATTGCCCGTTATTATCTTGCAGGTAGTATTATTAATGATAATGGGGTTTTAAATGTTGACAAGAAAAATAATTTCAACAATAACGTCAAGTTAAATCGATACATGCTACGGTCGAACGTAAACATCAATATCACTCCGACAACAGAGGCTATCGTGCGCCTATCAGGGGCCTTCGACGACTATAAAGGTCCTCCCGAAGGCGGACAACGTATTTTTCAAATGGTAATGCATACAAATCCCGTGTTGTTTCCTCCTTATTATGCTCCTGACGCGGCAAATGAATACACGGAACATGTATTGTTCGGGAATTATGACAATATGCAATATTATAACCCTTATGCCGAAATGGTGAAAGGATACAAAGAATACTCGGAAAGCCAGATGAGTGCCCAATTTGAGCTAAAACAAGATCTTACTTTCATCACAGAAGGACTTTCATTCAGGGCCATGTTTAATACAAACAGATATGCCTATTTCGACGTAGTAAGGCAATACACTCCGTTCTACTATACCGTAGGAAGTTATAATAAGGAAAAAAACACATATACCCTTTCTCCTCTCAATGAAGAACAAGGAACAGATTATCTCTCATATAACGAAGGTCCAAAGAATGTACATGCAGTAACTTACTTCGAGAGTGCCCTGACCTGGAACCGTGAGTTTGATAAAATACACGATGTGGGGGCGCTTTTAGTATATACCGTACGTAATGAACTGATTGGCAATGCAGGAGATCTGCAAAAATCGCTTCCCTACCGAAACATGAATTTTGCAGGCAGATTCACTTACAGTTATGATTCCCGGTATTTGTTTGAAGGTAATTTCGGATATAACGGTTCGGAACGATTTTCAAAGGCAGAACGTTTTGGATTTTTCCCTTCTGCGGGTATCGGATGGAATGTCTCAAACGAAAGTTTCTATGGGGATGGATTACGAAAAATAGTCAGTAGCCTAAAGTTAAAATCTACATACGGGTTATCGGGTAATGATGCTATAGGTGATGCCAATGACAGATTCTTTTACCTCTCTAATGTGAATATGAATAGTGACAGCCATCGTTCTTCATTTGGAACATTTGGAAATAGTGGCGGTTTGAGTAAAAGCGGCATAGCAGTGAGTCGATATGCGAATGATCTAATTACCTGGGAAACTTCAAAGAAGTTCAATGTCACTGCGGAAATTGGCTTGTTTGAAAAAATAGATATTCAAGCAGAATACTTCAAGGAAGATCGAAATAATATACTGATGGACAGGGCTTTTATTCCTTCTACTATGGGGCTCCAAGCTCCATCCAGGTCAAACGTAGGAGAGGCCGCAGCCCATGGGGTTGATATTTCTGTCAACCTGAATCATTCTTTCAATAAAGATACATGGATAAGCGGTATAGCGAATTTCACATATGCCACCAGCGAATTTAAAGTATACGAAGAACCCGATTACCCCAATGCACCCTGGAGATCTCGTATAGGTTATCCATTGACTCAAACCTGGGGTTACATTGCGGAACGTTTGTTTGTAGATGAAGAAGAAGTGCGTAATTCTCCGACACAGTTCGGAAATTATAAAGCCGGGGATATTAAATATAAGGATTTGAACGGTGATGGCAAGATTACAGAATTGGATATGGCGCCAATAGGCTATCCCACGACTCCTGAAATAACATATGGATTCGGATTGTCATCCGGACATAAAAAATTCGACTTCTCCTTCTTTTTCCAGGGAAATGCACGAACTTCATTTTGGCTGGCAACCTACAATGATTTTAATAATGGTGTGGTTGATGTAACTCCTTTCATTGGCGGCCAACAGGGATTACTAAAAGCAATTGCAGATAGTCACTGGTCGGAAACAAACAGGGATATATATGCTATGTGGCCACGTCTTTCGCCCTCTTCTATAGAGAACAATAACAAGACCTCAACATGGTTAATGCGTGATGGAACTTTTCTCCGTCTGAAATCTGTCGAATTGGGATATACATTACCCGATCATCTTGCGTCCAAAACCCATATGTCAAATCTACGCATATATATAAGTGGCACTAATCTTCTGACTTTCAGCAAATTTAAGCTATGGGATCCGGAAATGGGAGGAAATGGGTTAGGCTATCCGGTTCAGAGAGTAGCGAATGTAGGTATCCAGTTAGGTTTTTAAAGATTTTTTAAATGAAATAAAAATGAAAACAAAAAGAATAAAAGATACACTAATTTATATTTTAGTAGCATTTACCGTATTATCCTGCGATTATCTGGATGTTATTCCTGACAATGTCGCAACAATAGATTATGCATTCAAAAACAGTATTGCTGCGGAAAAATATTTATACGGGTGTTACAGCTACAGACCAGCCATTGGAGACATCCAAAATGATCCTGCGATGACCGGTTCTGATGAGACAACACAAAGATACGTTCAGTTAGAATCGGGAACAAGATTTGTCACATGGGGTGGAACAAGGATAACACGGGGACTACAGAACACCAATGAACCAGTAATGAATACATGGGATGGTAATCGCTCATTATGGGTAGGTATTCGTGACTGCAATATCTTTCTTGAAAATATCGGTAATGTGAGAGATTTGATGGAGCATAATCGAAGAAGATGGATCGCAGAAGTTAAATTCTTAAAAGCCTATTATCATTACTCTTTAATGAAGAGATACGGACCTATCCCCATTGTGGATGTAAATCTTCCCATCTCAGCAAATGTACAGGATGTACAAGTCTACAGAGAGCCCATTGATGATGTTGTAAACTATATCACAGGGCTGATAGAGGAGGCTATCGTTGATCTTCCTGAAGCAAAAGAAATAGTAGAAGGGACTGAGGCTGGAAGAGTTGATAAATTAGTTGCCATGACTTTAAAAGCGGAGGTTTTGCTCTTTGCCGCAAGTCCATTATTTAACGGTAACACTGATTTTTCCGGAATGAAGGATAATAAGGACCGCCAATTATTTCCTCAGAACTACGATCCAAATAAATGGAAAATAGCTGCTGATGCCTGTCTCGAAGCTATAGAAGCCAGCCATGCCCAGGGAAAGAGACTGTATAACCAAGTTGAGCCATTGTTAATCAATGAACCAGAGGTATTGAAATTGCAAATAAATTACAGACAAGCAATTTGTGATAGATGGAATTCAGAACTAATATGGGGTGGAACCAATAATGATTGTGGAATTCTGGCAAGAGATGCTTCAACAAGAATTGTCCGAATGAGTCCTACTACTTTATCTGCTGTTACAAGTGAGTGGTCGCCTACTCTGGGATTGGTTAACAAATACTATTCATCTAACGGTGTCCCTATAGAGGAAGATAAAGACTGGCAAGCGAAAGGTTGGTATCAGAATAGGCATTCCATTCGTCCGGTGCCTTCTTCCGGAGATGAAATATACTATATAAAAGAAGGTGAAAAGACTGTTTATCTGCATTATAACAGGGAACCCCGTTTTTATGCAAGTATTGCTTTTGATAAAGGTATTTATCTGGGAGCGGGATATAACACTTTCAAAGATGCTAAGCATTGTGAATTCATGGATACTCAGATATCCGGTTTTCAGGCTGGGGAAGCGAACTCTATTACAGGATATGGTGCAAAAAAAATGAGTCATTTCAAAAATACGCAACAGTATGATAGAACCACGTGGGAATATTTTCCATTTCCAATATATCGGTTGGCAGACCTGTATCTCATGTACGCTGAAGCTCTCAATGAAGCAGATGGTCCCGCCGAAGAGATATTCAAATATATGGATATGATTCGTGCCCGTGCAGGATTGGAGGGAATCGTTGATTCATGGACAAAATATTCTACCAACCCTGAAAAAGTCAACACAAAAGATGGCCGGAGGAATATCATACACAGAGAAAGAGCCATAGAACTGGCCTTTGAAGGAAAACGTTTCTGGGATATACGCAGATGGAAAGAGATCGATATTTATAATTCGGATCCTTTAGGATGGAATATCATGGGAGATACTCCGGAAGATTTTTATGTCATCCTTCCTTTAAGAAACGAATCAGTAAGATTTACTGTAAAAGATTATTTTTGGCCGATAAAAGAGTCCAATTTGTTTGTGAATAAGAATCTCGTCCAAAACTACGGTTGGTAAATTAATCAAGCACATACTATAATTATAAAGATATGAAACTGAAAAAAAATATTCTATCTGGATTTTTAGGGACAATATTTCTTTATTCATGCGGGAATGAAGAACCTGTAGGTCAACAACCTATAGACAATGTTCCACCAGGAATAGTAACAAATGTAAGCGTAAAAAGCATTGCAGGAGGAGCAGTTTTTCGTTATACACTTCCTGCTGATGAGGATTTATTATACATTAAAGCAGTTTATTCTATCAATGAAGAAACAGAAGTAGAAAGTAAAGCCTCTGCTTTTGTGGATTCATTGGTCGTACAGGGTTTTGGAGATACTATCCAATATCAAGTAAGATTAATCGCAGTAGATAAAAGCCGGAATGAATCGCCGGCTCATACAGAAATGATAAAGCCGCTCACTCCTAATATTATTTCGATCTCGAAAACATTGTCCATAGTACCTGATTTCGGGGGATTATTGGCCATCTGGGAAAATCCCAACAGGGCAGAGATTTCCGTTAATATCGAAGTATTGGATGATAACAAAGAGTATGTCCCTAAAGAAACATTCTATAGCTCCACAATCAATGGAAAGGGTACAATCAGAGGTATGGATACCATCCCCACCTATTTCCGTACTTATCTTCAAGATCACTGGGGAAATAAAAGTACTTTCAGATACGATACAATCACTCCTATCTATGAAACGGAATTCGATAAATTGAAATTTGCTAAAGTAACTACAGCAGGAGATATCCCCCCGTATAATTCGAATTACGATATTCATAGAATATGGGACGGAAACAATGGAGGAGACCCGTGCTACAGTTCTCCAGCCGGAACGGGTATATGGCCTCAATCTGTCTCTTTTGATTTGGGAGTAATAGGAAAGATCAGTCGTTTACGGCTGTTTCAAAGAACATCGAATACGAATTACATTTTTCACGAAGGGAATTTGAGAAACTTTGAAGTATGGGGGTGTATAGCCTATAACCCTGCAGAATCAGGCTGGGAACAATGGACCAAGTTAATGGATTGTGAATCTATTAAACCCTCGGGATTACCTCTTGGACAACTGTCCATTGAAGATGAAGAACAGGCTCGAAACGGAGAGGATTTTACAAATGATCCCAATAACCCGCCGGTCCGCTATATAAGAATATTAGCAAAACGAACCTGGGCCGATGGTGCGAATTTTCAAATCGGCGAGGTGGAGATTTATGGGGATAACCGGCCATCCGTCTTACAATAATAAAGAGTATTCATAGCTTACAAATTACAATACATATGAAGAATTTAATAAAGGCAATTTATGCTGCGATAGGGATATTTCTATTACTATTGGTATCTTGTTCAGACATGAACGAACTAAGTGATAGGTTCTTAAAAGACGGTGAGATCACCTATGCAGTTCTTCCCGATTCTGTCGCCATTGGAGCAGGGAAAGAACGTTTACAATTTGAAATATTCATACAAACGAATAGGGTAAAAACAACGCGTATTTATTGGAATAACCATGCCGATTCAGTAGATGTGGAAATAGGAAATAAAGACGGCGTATTCTATAAAATCATAGAAAACCTGCCTGAGCAAAGTTATCTATTTAATTTGGTGAATATAGATCAATATGGGAACAGATCTTTACCTTATGAAGTGTCAGGACGAACTTTAGGGGAAAAATACGAAAGTACCATGATCGATAGACGGATTACCTCCATTAGCACAAATAGTTCCGGAAACAGGATCTTGATATGGGGAAACGTAGATGAATCATCAGATGCCAGATACACAGAAGTATCCTATATTAACAATGAGAACGAAAATGTTATTTTACAGGTACCTCTCTCAGAAAAAAGTTCTGTTATAACAGACCTCAAGCCTGGCAATATGCCGATGTATCGGACAATATATATACCTGATGAAATGGCTTTTGAAGTGTTCTATACTGATTTCAAAGAAACCACCCTTACATACGATGGTGACTACTCAATGATAAAATCTGAAATTATCATCTTAGGATATTCAAACCAGCATGATTCGGGTGATAATGCAGCAAAAAATGTGCTGGATGATAATTATAATAATAGATGGCACACACTGGTCTCGGCTAATTATCCGCACTGGATGGTATTTGATTTAGGTGGAGATGTACTTTTTAGTAGATTTTCGATATGGCCTTCCATATTCGGTTTAAATGCAGGTCAAACTTATGACGTAAGACTACCTGATAAATTTTCCCTTTGGGGGAGGAATGACGCCCCAAACGGAAATCTGATTGATGAGACAGGTTGGACTAAGTTAGGAGAGTATTATTATGAAAATAGGGGTGGCGAACAAACATTTGTCATTGAAAACCCTATACCTGTCAGATATTTAAAAATGTATGCAGCCAGCGGTTCAAATGGAACAAATATAATGTCTGTCGGAGAATTTGATATTTATTCTAAATAATTCATATTATCTGTCTGGCAAGGGGAGCGTTCAAAACCTTTTTGGATCTCCCCTTGCCAGGGATATCAAGGGATATCGGGCATCAACAGGATTGAAGAATTACAGCCATTTTATATAAAATATCATTTTATTCAGGTTAAATATCATTTTCCATAGCCCTAAAGTATACCATAAAGGTATTTTTGTATAAATTTTGTCAAAAACAGAAATTAAACCTCCGGAAATTTATTGTTATATTGTTTAGGAGCGGCCATAAAAACAAAACGAGGAGGAAATCATATCACCTCAACTCATTGTAATTTGCCAATATGACACAAATAAATTATATATTTTTCTATGATATGAATTCATTTCTAAAAGAGATGGATAGTTTTACAATTTTTACCCCCCCCCCCCCCCCGTTAACCTTAGTTAACAAAAAAGTATTTTTTTATTTTAACGAAAACAAAAACCTCTTATCAGGAAATAATTCCGATATGAGGCGAATTTATATGCCTGTATGGAATTCCTACAGGCATCGGATCATTTATTATCACATAAAGAGAAAAAAGTTCTCTTTTTTGACAGTACCATTTAACTATCTAAACAAATTCTAATTATTAATCTAAAGCAAATGAAAATGAGATGAAAAAGAAATTGAATTTTTTACTATGTATTCTTCTGTTCGTTCCTCTTTATTTACCTGCACAGCAAGCACAAATAAGGGGAAAGGTGATAGAAGCGGAAACAGGTGAACCCCTGCCGGGAGTCAGTATCCTGATAGAGAACTCAACCAGAGGGGTAACCACCGACATAGACGGTACCTTCGAGATAAGGGCCGCCTCTTCGGACAAACTGGTATTCTCTTTCCTCGGGATGGAATCCCAAACCATCGAAGTAGGGGCTCAAAGCTATATTGAGGTAGCTATGAGACCGGCGGCAAGCGAACTTGACGAGGTCACAATCGTAGCCTTCGGTAAGCAAAAGAAAGAGAGTGTGATCGGCGCCATCACTACTGTGAACACAAAAGATTTAAAAGTACCTTCGAGTAATCTGACAACCGCCCTGGCGGGGAATATGGCGGGAATAATAGCTTATCAGCGTAGCGGAGAACCGGGAGCTGACAATGCTGATTTCTTCGTTCGCGGTATAACCACTTTCGGGGCAAATACCAGTCCATTGATATTAATCGACAACATAGAATTAACCTCTACAGACCTTGCCCGCCTTCAACCGGATGATATTGCCAGCTTTTCCATCATGAAGGATGCCACAGCTACTGCCTTATATGGAGCCCGGGGAGCGAATGGGGTGATATTGGTAACTACCAAACGGGGAGTGGAAGGTCCGGCCAAAATATTCGTACGTGTGGAAAATTCTATCTCACAGCCGACAAGTAATATTGAACTTGCCGACCCTGTCACATTCATGAAGTTGCACAACGAGGCGGTATTAACGCGGAATCCACTTGGAGAACTCCCTTATAGCCAGGACAAAATAGAGAATACAATGCGTCCCGGCTCAAGCCCTTATATTTATCCGGCAAATGATTGGTACGATATGCTTTTCAATGACCACACCCAAAATATACGGGGTAATGTGAGTGTAACGGGAGGGGGAAGTATTGCACGGTATTATGTAGCAGCAGCATTTTCAAAAGATAACGGGATATTAAAAGTAGATAAACGGAATAGTTTCAACAATAACATCAACTTCAAGAATTATAACCTGAGGGCAAATGTAGATATCGATATTACCAAAAAGACCACATTAGGTGTAAGGCTTTCCGGTAATTTCGACGATTACACCGGCCCCATGTATTCGGGAGAAGATGTATACAGGATGGTCATGCGTTCTAATCCCGTACTATTTCCGGCTTACTATCCCATCGATGAAGATTTCAAGTATGTAAAACATATCATGTTCGGTAACTATCAGGGGAATTACACGAATCCTTATGCCGAAATGGTGAGAGGTTACCAGGACAAATCACGATCTCAAATGCTGGCTATGTTGGAGCTAAACCAGGACCTTGACTTTATCACCAAAGGACTTAGTTTCATGGCATTGATGAATATTTCACGTTTAGCGGAATATAGCGTGAACAGGTCATATACCCCTTTCTGGTACCAGTTGCGTGGCAACTACGACAGTTTTACGGGTGAGTATCATCTGGAACGGATCAATGAAAACGGGACAGAATATCTCGGATACAACGAAAGCCCCAAAACCGTTGAGTCCACTACATATACCGAGTCCCGCCTCAACTATGCCAACACGTTCGATATGCATAGTGTAAGCGGATTACTGGTATTCACGACCCGCGAATGGCTGGCAGCAAACCAGGGAAGCCTGCAGCTTTCACTGCCTTCCCGCAACGTGGGACTGGCCGGTCGTGCTACCTATTCGTTCGACAGTCGTTATTTTGCAGAATTCAATTTCGGGTATAACGGTTCCGAGCGTTTTGCAGAGAACAATCGCTGGGGATTCTTCCCCTCGGCCGGTGTGGCATGGTTAATCTCCAATGAATCTTTTTGGAAGCATTTACAGCCTACCATTCATAACCTGAAACTCCGCTACTCCTACGGTTTAGTGGGCAATGACCAGATCGGCGAAAAAGAAGACCGTTTCTTTTATCTTTCACAGGTAAATATGGAAGATGGTAACAGGGGTGCCTATTTTGGCGAGAACGTAGATAAAGGTGGAGCCGGTATCCGGATAAACCGGTATGCCAATGATGCCATTACGTGGGAAACCTCTACAAAACAAAATTATGCAGTCGAACTCGGCTTGTGGAATAAAGTAAATATTATTGCGGAATATTTTACCGAACACCGCCGTAACATATTGATGACCCGTGCTGCGATACCCTCAACCATGGGATTACAGGCTTCCGTAAGAGCGAATATAGGTGAAGCCAGCGCACACGGAATAGATATCCAGTCGGATTATCAACATGTATGGAACAAAGATTTCTGGACATCCGCCCGTGCAAACTTTACCTGGTCGACCAGCCAGTACAAAGTTTACGAAGAACCCGAATACAAGGAATATTGGCGGTCGCGCGTTGGTTATTCCCTGAATCAACAATGGGGTTATATTGCTGAACGCCTGTTCATAGATGATGCCGAAGCCAGGAATTCACCTCCCCAAATGTTTGGCGGAGAGTATGGCGGCGGGGATATTAAATATACCGATGTGAACCGCGACGGGCAGATCACCCCGGCGGATATGGTACCGATAGGTAACCCCACCTCTCCCGAAATAATCTATGGATTCGGATTTTCAGCCGGTTACAAAGGATTTGACGCCTCTATATTCTTTCAGGGGCTGGCTAACGAATCTTTTTGGATAAATACCGCGGGATTCGATAGTAATAACAGATTTATAGGAATATCTCCTTTTGCTCATCAAACACAACTCCTTAAAGTGATTGCAGACAGTCATTGGTCTGAAAACAATCAGAACTTATATGCATTCTGGCCAAGACTAAGCCCGATAGTCAATGCAAATAACACGCAACAGAGCACATGGTTTATGCGTGACGGTTCCTTTTTGAGGCTCAAACAACTGGAGGTGGGCTATACCATTCCCGGTAAATGGCAGAAACAACTGCACCTCAACCAACTCAGGGTTTATTTCAGTGGAACCAACCTGCTGTTATTCAGCAAATTTAAACTATGGGATGTAGAAATGGCCGGGAATGGTCTTGGTTATCCTATACAGAAGGTATTTAACTTTGGAGTGAATCTGACATTTAATTAATTAGTATTAACCTATAACTTTATATTACAATGAATATTCCCAAAATATATAGAAACAAATTGAAGATATTTGTCATAGCCTGTCTAATGATTTTTCCGGCTTGCAATAATTATCTTGATATTGTCCCCGATGATGGTATGGCAACCTTGGAGACCGCATTTACAATGCGTTCCACTGCGATCAGGTATTTGTACACCTGCTATGGGTTTTTAACATCGGAAGGACATCTGGACAATGATCACGGCTATATGTCCGGTGACGAGTTGTGGTCTATCTACGACAGAAGGGAAAGTAACGGGTATTGGGGTGGAACTATGTTCAACGTAGCACGTGGATTCCAAAATGCCACCAACCCCTACGGAAATGATTGGAATGGAATATATGAGGGGATCAGGTGCTGCAACATTCTGATTGAAAATGTCGAAACAGTGCCAGACCTTCCGGAATGGGAAAAATTGCAATGGATCGCCGAAGCCAAATTCCTGAAAGCCTGGTTTCATTTTCACTTAATGCGTAAATGGGGCCCGATTCCGCTTATAAAAGAAAACCTCCCCATAACTGCAAGCACGGAAGAAGTACGTGTTTACCGTGACCCGATGGAAGAATGTTTCGACTATGTAATTCAATTGCTTGATGAAGCCATGGTGGACCTTCCGTTAAATGTCCAGAGCAGGGATGAACTGGGAAGGATCACTAAACCGATAGCAGCCTCTGTCAAAGCAAAGATCATGGTGTATGCGGCAAGTCCGCTCTTCAATAACAATACCGATCAGGCAACCTTGGTGGACAAAAGAGGCACAAAACTATTTAAAACCGATAAGACAGCCGAAGAGATAAAAGCCAGATGGGATGCAGCTGTGGTTGCTTGTGGCAATGCCATAGATTTATGTGAGGAAGCCAATATGGAACTGTTTACACACCAAAGCCGGGTAAGAGTAAATGACACCATCCGCCAGGAATTGGATCTGAGAAACGCCATTACAGAAAAATGGAACAGTGAAATAATATGGGCAAATACGCATACATCCTTAGGTGCAAACAGAAACCTGCAAATGGTCTCTTCACCAAATCTGCAATGGGATCAATATCCCGATATGCCTAACTTATACAACCATATTCAACCTCCGTTAAAGGTTGCAGAAATGTTCTATACAAATAAAGGCATCCCGATCGAAAACGACCTGGAGTGGAATGGTGTGAATCCTTATAATTTGCGTGTGGGAGATAACACTCATCGATGGTATCTCCGCAGGGATTACACCACCGTTGAACTCAACTTCAATCGCGAGCCAAGGTTCTATGCATGGATGGGATTCGATGGCGGATTATGGTACGGGCAAAAACCCGAGGTAAACGATCCCATTCCGGGTGATCTGTTCTGGGTGGCATGCCGCGCCGGCGGAGCCCAACAGAAAAAAGGATATGACTGGGGGCCGGTGACCGGTTATTATCTCAAAAAAGTAATTCATTATCAGAACAGACAAACTTCCGCAACGGGATATGATGCAATCACTTATCCATGGCCTATGATGCGATTGTCCGATCTGTACCTGCTCTATGCCGAGGCCATCAATGAATCGGAAGGGCCTAACGGAGCGCATAGCAGCGACATGTTCCATTATATCGATGCGGTACGTTCCAGGGCCGGCCTGCCCGGAGTGAAGGAAGCCTGGGACGAGTACAGCAATAGTCCCGGAAGATATAATACCGAGGCGGGGATGAGACAGATCATCCATCGCGAACGTCTGATTGAACTTGCTTTTGAGGGACAACGTTTCTGGGATCTGCGCCGATGGAAAGAAGCCCCCGCCGAATATGAAAAAGGTATTTACGGTTTTAAAGTTACGGCCAGCAGACCGGAAGACTATTATCAGAAAATTCTTCTCGCAGAACAGAATTTTGCACTGAAAGATTACTTCTGGCCGATTCAGACCAGCTTAATTGAACAGAACCCGAATCTGGTGCAAAATATCGGATGGTAGTACAATAGATAAACTTAAAAATGAAATAATCATATGAAACGAATATTCTATTTATTATGTATAATCATTCCCGTTTGCATCTACGGATGTAAGGAAGAGGGGCGGATCGACCATATCGATGACTCGGCTCCCGCTCCTGGTCCCGTCACAATAGTAGGAGTAACCAGTAAGCCGGGCGGAGCTACTATCAAATACAAGATACCAAATGATGACAATCTACTGGGAGTAAAGGTAGTCTACACCCGGAATAACGAGATTTGCGAATCAAAAGCCTCACGATATGTGGATACATTAGTGGTTGAAGGTTTTGGAAATACCGATCCGCAGGAAGTAAAACTCTATAGCGTAGGAGTCAACGAAAAGTTATCGGAACCTGTCTCAACAACAATCCAGCCGTTACTTCCTCCCGTCCAAACTGTGAAATTTGACATGGATGCCAGTTTTGGAGGAGTAATTGTATCGTTAGAGGAAAATTATTCCAATGCCGACCTCGCCATCGTATTGATGGCCGATACGGTAGGAAACTCACCCTCACAATGGATTGATCTGCAGACATTCCATACAAAATCGGTTGCGATGAAGTTTGCCAGAAGAGGCTTGAATCCAAAGCCGGCTTATTTTGGTGCATATTTACGGGACAGGTGGAATAATGTATCGGACACTATATTTAAAACACTGACACCCATTGAAGAAATAAAACTTCCAAAAGATCGTTTCAGAAATGCCGCACTGCCTACCGATTATTTTACACCGGCAGAAAATCATAGCGGATACCGGCTCGAAATGTTATGGACAGGACCGGAAGCACATAGCAGCGGTGAATTTTACGCATCCTCGCATAGCGCTCCCATGCCTCAATGGTTCACCATTGAACTCGGGTACAAGATGTCGATCAGCCGTATCCAGAAATGGCCGCGTTCGAATTACGAATTATATTCCGGTACCGCACCGCGCGTATTCCAGGTATGGGGTAGTGACAATCCTAACCCGGATGGAAGCTGGGATGATAGCTGGAAACTGTTAGGTGAGTTTGAGCAACTCAAACCTTCGGGTTACGGAGAAGGTCGTGAAGTGGGACCTATTACCGATGAGGACAATGACTACTGGTATAATAGGACGGAATTTGATCTGGTACCTACCGACGAGGCTCCCGATCCCTATCAGACGGTTACCCATCTGCGTATTAAGATATTATCCACATTTAATACTTACGGGACCGATGCCTCTATGAGCCAGGTAATTATCGGGGAATTGACTTTTTGGGGACAATTAAAGGATGATGAATAGTTTATTCATAAAAATATAAAAATCGTATGAAGAAAATAATATATTTATTACTAATAACACTTATCGCGGGATACGTATCATCATGCAAAGATATGGATAGTGTTTACGAGGAATTTATCGTTCCTAACGGACTGAAATATCCTCAGAGACCGGATTCGCTTAAGGTGTTGGCAGGTTACAATAAACTCAGGCTCACCTGGCTCGGGGCAAAAGACCCAAGCATAATCCATGCCATGGTTTACTGGAATAATTATCTTGACTCACTAAAAGTGAACCTTGATAATCAAAAAGACACGATTGTAGTGGATATTGACAATTTAGGAGAAAGTACTTACACGTTTTATGTTAAAACTTTCGATCAGCAAGGAAATGTCTCCATCCCAACCGAAGTCACCGGAACATCATATGGCGATAATTACTTAATGGGCGCTACAGATCGCACTATTGCGAGTGCCCTGCGTGATGAGAACAAGAACGGTATAATTGCATGGAACAATAAAACATCAGACTTGGTTTATTCAGAAGTGCGCTATATGATCTCTTCGGGTGAAATCAGGACAATACGCATAAATCCCGATGAAAGTACTTTGATTTGTCCGGATATAAAACCAGGCGAACTTTTTGAATACCGTTCAGTTTTTCTACCCCCCAACGGAATTGATTCGGTAGGAAGGGAATGGGTAACATATGAAAAACCGTTTTTGTACAAATACCCGAGAACAGAATGGACTGCCGAAGCCAGGAACGGAAATCATGGCTGGGGTGATGGCGGAGGCGGTCAACCCGTACTTATTCTTGACGGAAACATAGCCACAGGCTGGCATTCCAGGGTAGGAACCCCATTACCTCAATGCGTAGTTGTTGATATGAAACAATTGTTAGAGGTGGATAATCTTATTATCTATCCCCCGACACCTGTAAACTGGCGTTACCTGAATAATATAGAGATTTATGTAAGCGATGCACCGATAACTCCTGATGCGCCTCAACCCTCGTGGGGAGAGCCCGTAGCACAGGTCCAATATCCCGGGGGCGATAGTTTCACCATAAACTTTCCAACATCAATAACAGGCCAGTTCATAGCGATAGTATTTCTCGACTCAAAAGCCGCACCCAATACTTATATAAGTTTTATGGAACTGGAAGTATACGGATATTAAACCTTTTACTGTTTTTCTTATGTATGTAAAAAATCAAGCATGTTCTTCAAGTATTTTTTTTAATAATACATAAAATTCAGTTACTTTGCAGGGACATACTTACTTATAAGTACGTCCCTGCATATTAATAAGCAATTTAGATGCAAATGTTACTCTTAAAAAAAGTCTCTATTGTAGGTATAATCTCTTTCTTTGCTTTTTGCTGTTTGACGGGGTTTTCAGCCGATAAGAACATACAGGTAAAGCAAGCTGTTCCGGTATGGGCAGACGGACGGGAGAAGGAATTGAACCTGAATCTCGGGTTCAGGGCTATATTTACCGCTAAAACCGGTCAGGATGTCAAAATAAAAATATCGGCATCAACCATCTATCGCGTCTTTATGAACGGTAAATTTATCGGTTCGGGGCCTGCACGGGCTGCCCACGGTTATTTCCGGATTGACGAATATCCTGTCGGACAATTTGTAAAAGAGGGCGAGAATGTTCTTGCCATAGAAGTAGCCGGTTATAATATCAACTCTTATTATACCCTCGATCAGCCTTCGTTTCTATTGGCGGAAACGGAGATTAACGGAAAAGTAGTGCTGGCAACCGGGTCGGGACAGGATTTCGAAGCTTTTCAAATGAAAGAACGCCTCCAAAAGGTGGAGCGTTACAGTTTTCAACGTCCCTTTTCGGAATATTACCGAATGAAAGAGGATTATGACCGGTGGCGCACTTCCTCAAAAATAGCGGTAGAAAAACTGAAATTAACACAATTCCCAACTGTACGGCTTCTACCCCGTAATGTAGCCATGCCGGAATTTGAGATACAAGAACCCGTTGTAATCCATTCAAAAGGCACCGTAAAGAAAATTATCCCCCAAAACTATCATAAAGATCGCGCCTTGACCGGAATAGGCAAAACACTCAAGGGATTTACCGAAGAAGAATTGGAAGTATATCCGGTCTCACAGGAGATTCAGGAAATTGTAACAGCATCTCAGGAGGTTATTAATAAAACTATTATTTCCGGGGAAAAGTGGAGGCTCAAAAAAGATGAATACAACATCTATGATTTTGGCACAAACTTCTCCGGTTTTATAGGCACAAGACTAAAATGTTCTGAAACAACAAGATTGATTTTATATTTTGATGAAATACTGATAGATGGCGATGTAAAGACCAAACAACGCCAAAGTGACATCTGTAATCATATTGTTTATGAACTTCAGCCCGGAGAATATGATCTGGAAACGCTGGAATCCTATACTTTCAAATATCTGAAAGTAATCGTTTTAAAAGGAGAATGTCAAATAGAAAAGATTTATCTACGGGAATTTGCCTGGCCCGATAACAAAAAAGCCTTTTTCGCAAGCAGCAATGATAAACTGAACAAAATATTTAATGCCGCCAAACAGACATTCCGTCAAAATGCAGTGGATGTCTTTATGGATTGTCCTTCGCGTGAACGTGCGGGCTGGTTGTGCGACAGTTATTTCAGCTCTATTACGGAAAGAGAGTTGACAGGGCATTCTGCTGTATCTTACAATTTTTTAGAAAATTATGCCTTGCCCGAAAGATTCGCCTTTCTGCCCGAAGGAATGATACCTATGTGTTACCCGGCTGATCATAACGACGGCAATTTTATACCTAACTGGTCGTTATGGTTTATTCTACAGGTAGAAGACTACGCACGGCATGGAGGCGATCCTGAATTAATTGCCAGACTCAAACCCCGCATAGAAAAACTACTTACCTATTTTTCAGGTTTTGAAAATGAAGACGGGTTACTTGAAAAGTTAGAACGTTGGGTATTTGTCGAATGGTCGAAAGCCAATGAATTTGTACAAGATGTCAATTATCCCACCAATATGTTGTATAGCGCAGCATTGGCAAGCGCCGGCAGTTTGTATGGAAATACCGAATGGATAAAAAAGGCGGAAGATATCCGGAAGACCGTACTTCATCAATCGTACAATGGTGATTTTTTTGTAGATAACGCCGTCCGGGAAAACGGCAAACTGAAAATCACCGGAAATACAACGGAAGTATGTCAGTATTATGCTTTCTTTTTCAATTTGGCAACCCCCGATTCACATCCGGAATTATGGAAAAAACTGGTATATGAGTTTGGCCCTGACCGTAATGATACGGTCGCTTATCCGGATGTGTTTCGTGCGAATGCTTTCATGGGTAATTATATGCGTATGGACATTTTATCCCGTTACAATCTGCAAAGCCGTTTAATCATGGAAATTCAGGATTTTTTCTATCCAATGGCTGACAAAACAGGTACGCTTTGGGAACACATGCAAAGCTATGCCAGTTGTAATCATGGTTTTGCTTCATACATCGGACATGTGTTATATAGAGATATTTTAGGAATAAAAGATATCGATTATATGAATAAGAACATCACCATACGTTTCACCGATCTTACGTTAGAATGGTGTAAAGGTTCTATCCCTGTTGGCGAAGAAGTGATAGAATTAGAATGGAGCCGTTCAAATAATACAATCCAGTACGCACTACAAATACCCCTAGGCTATAATGTGAAAATTGAAAATGAGAGCAGTGCCAGATTAATTCCTATTAAATAAAAAGAATAAATACTGAACTATGAAGACAAAGATACTCATGAATAAAAGTTTTATCATTCTTGCATTCATCCTATATTGCAACATAGGTTATGCATCGCCACCACAACCCAGGGAGATAAAATTCGAAAAAATAAAAAAAGAATTAAAGAACCCCTCAAAATCGTTCCGGTCAGCACCTTTATGGGTTTGGAACACGAAAGTAACGCGCAACGATATAGACAGGATGCTGAAAGAATTCAAAGACCAGGGGTTCGGAGGAGCATTTGTACATCCCCGGCCGGGCATGATCACCGATTATCTTTCAGATGAGTGGTTCGATCTGTACAAATATAGTTTGGAAACAGGGAAAAAATTGGGTATGGACATTTGGATCTATGACGAAAACTCCTATCCCAGCGGATTTGCAGGAGGACATGTTCCGGCCCAAATGCCGGAATCATATAATCAGGGACAAGGACTGAATCCTGAAAAAAAAGAGATACTACCTGACAATGCAAAAGATTATTTCCTGTGCCTGAAAAAAGAAGGCTCTACTTTTACCGATATAACTTCCACATTGGATTATTACAAAAATATCAAAGGAGAATATTACCTCTATAATAAGACCTATTATGGCCGTACCGACTGGCATGGGGGTTATTCATACGTAGATCTGTTATATCCAGGGGTTACTGAAAAATTTATAGAAGTAACCATGTCCGGCTATGAAAAACATTTCGGAAAAAAATTAGGCACGGAAATCAAAGGCGTTTTTACTGATGAACCGAATGTATCCAGTCCCGGAGGTATGCGCTGGACTCCCGATCTGTTCGGGGTTTTTCAAAAACAATGGGGCTATGACCTGAAGAGTGCATTGCCTTTGCTCGGTGAAACAGAAGAAAACTGGAAACAAGTCCGCCATAACTATATGGAAACATTGACCCAAATGTTTATCGACCGTTGGGCTAAACCCTGGTTCGAGTATTGTGAAAAGAAGAATATGTACTGGACAGGGCATTACTGGGAACACGGATGGCCCGATATGTCGCACGGTGGCGATAACATGGCCATGTATGCGTGGCATCAGATACCTGCCATTGATATGCTGTTTAATCAGTTCAACGATTCACATCCCCAGGCCCAGTTCGGCAATGTAAGATCAGTAAAAGAACTAAGCAGTGTTGCCAACCAAATGGGATATGTAAGGGCACTAAGCGAAACCTACGGAGGCGGAGGCTGGGATGTGACATTCGAAGACCTGAAAAGATTGGGTGATTGGGAGTATGTTTTAGGCGTTAATTTCATGAACCAGCACTTATCGCATATGACCATTACGGGCGCACGGAAATATGATTATCCGCCGGTATTTACATCCCTGTCGCCCTGGTGGTCGAACTATAAATCGCAAAATGATTATTTCGCACGCCTGTCAATGCTGTTAAGCCAGGGAGAACAAATCAATGATGTTCTTATTCTGGAACCGACAACCACCGCGTGGCTATATTATTCGTACATAAAGGGGCATCCTAAGACAATGGAGATTGGTATCAATTTCCAGAATTTCGTCACGAAACTTGAAAAAAGCCAGGTCGAATACGACCTCGGGTCTGAAAATATAATCAAGGATCATGGAAAAATCAGTCAAAGTTCGTTTGTTGTAGGGAAAAGGGCATACAAAAAGGTTGTGATCCCTCCCATGACCGAAAACCTGAATACAATGACTTTCAGCTTATTGAAAAAATTCGTCGATGCAGGTGGAGTATTGATCGCATTTTCTACGCCCACATTAGTGGATGGGAAAGAAAGCGCAGAATTGAAGAGGTTTTTCACTGACAATTCATCTCAAATCAAAACATACACGGAAGAATCGACGGAACAGGCGATTAAAGAGTCTTTGCAAAGCAATAAGATCAGTTTTAGCAATATAACAGGTAATGACCTCTATCATCACAGGAGGACTTACGACGACGGCGAATTGGTATTTCTCGTAAATTCGTCTTTGACCGAAACCGCTAAAGGAAAAATCTCGGTTGAAGGCAAAACATTGACAGAGATTGATGGAATGTCGGGCGACATCTCCGGTTATCCATACGCACAACAGGGACAATTCGTCGAAGCCGAATTTATTCTACCTCCTGCCGGAAGCCTTATTCTGTTCAGTTCATCATCAAAGGGTAATGAATATCCATTGAAACCCCGTATGGTGGATGGGAAGCAACTCGAGGCTGACAGTCCGTTAGAAATAAAAAGGATGCAGGACAATGTGCTGAATATCGACTTTTGTAACCTGATAATAGATGATAATTCCATAAAAAACAGTCATCACGATAAAAACCTGTACACAGTGGAAGCAAGTATTCTTCTTTACCGGCATTTCGGAATGAATAATCCGTGGAATTCTGCAGTCCAATACCGACAGACCGTTGTAGAGAAAGATACTTTCAAAACCGGGGATATAAAGGTAAGATATCATTTTATCGTAGCCGGAAATATAGACAAACGCAATATCCGATTAGTGGCAGAACAGCCCGACGTATGGAAAGTGAGGATAAACGGTAAACCGGTTTCGTCCGATCCTCAGCAAAGATGGCTGGATTCACGCTTTGGCGTATATGAAATAGGGGAATATGTCGGGACCGGCGTAAATATTGTTGAACTCAGCGTGCAACCTATGAGCATATATGCAGAGATCGCCCCTGTATATATATTGGGAGATTTCGCGCTGCAACCGGCAGCTAAAGGATGGATAATACGGGAACCTGTTGAGAAGCTGGAATTGGGGAGTTGGAAAGAACAAGGGCAGCCTTATTATTCATGGGACGTATCTTATAGTAAGAATTACACAATAGAAGACACTTCCGCCCGCTATGCACTTCAATTGAAAGAATGGAACGGAACGCTCTCGGAAGTATATGTAAACGGGCATAAAACCGGTATAATAGCTTATCAACCATACAACTTCGATTTGTCGCCTTATCTGAAGAAAGGCAACAACAAGATAGAAGTCAGAGTAATCGGCAGTTTAAAGAATTTGTTAGGTCCTCACTATAATCACGACAAAGGCATAGCCGGCCCATGGCATTGGAATGGTGTACACAGACAGGATCCGGGAAATGATTACAATTTATTCGATTACGGTTTAATGGAAGACTTTATTGTCATTTCTTACAAATAGGAATATCTAAAACAAAAATACCATCATGGAAAAAGTAAAAATAGGATTATTCGGTGTCGGACTGAACACATACTGGGGACAATTCGAAGGTCTTCTCGAGCGGTTAACCGGTTACCAGGACAGGATAAAAAATAAGATGCGGTCTTATGACAACATTGAGGTTATCGACGCAGGAATGGTAGATGACATCGACAAGGCGAATGATGCTGCCTCACTTATGAAGAGAGAAGATGTGGAACTATTATTTATATTCATCTCTACCTACGCCCTCTCCTCTACCCTCATACCGGTTGTCAACCGGTTGAATATACCGGTTATATTACTGAATATGCAGCCGTTACCGGCAATAGAATACAACAAACTGAACAGTATGACAGACAGGGGCGCTATGACCGGTGAATGGTTAGCAAACTGTCAGGCTTGTTCCGTTCCTGAGTTTTCATCTGTTTTCAACCGTGCCCGTGTCAAATATGATATCGTTTCGGGATACCTGGAAGACAGTGAAGCATGGAAAGAGATCTCCGAATGGATCACAGCCGCAAAAATTTCCTCGGGGATGAGAAAAAACCGTATGGGAGTGCTTGGTAATTATTATGGCGGGATGGTCGATGTATATTCCGACCTGACATTGCAAAGTACGGTTTTCGGCACGCATATGGAAATACTTGAAATGTGTGAGTTGGCAGATATCAGAAAATCTGTCGGGAAAGAGGAGGTCGAACAGAAAATCAGAGAATTTGAAAGAACTTTTGTCATCGACGACTCCTGTTCTCCGTATGAAATCGAAAGAGCCGCACAAACCTCCGTCGCGTTGGACAGGTTAGTAGAGAAGCACAGATTGGGCTCAATGGCATATTATTATGCCGGCATGAACGGAAACGAATATGAAAACATCATCACGTCTGTTATTGCAGGGAATACTTTATTAACCGGAAAAAATATACCTGTAGCCGGGGAATATGAAATAAAAAATGTGCAGGCGATGAAAATCATGGCATTGATGGGTATTGGTGGTTGTTTCTCGGAGTTCTATGCGATGGATTTCAATGACGATATTATAATGCTCGGACACGATGGCCCTGCTCATTTCATCATCTCAGAAGGAAAAGTTCGTTTGGTTCCGTTACCCGTATACCATGGTAAACCCGGTAAAGGGCTCTCTATTCAAATGTCGGTAAAACAGGGTCCTGTAACCCTGTTATCCGTAGTAGAAGGGAACGACGGTTTATCGCTCCTTGCCGCTGAAGGGGAGTCCGTACCGGGCCCCATCCTGAACATCGGAAATCTGAACAGCAGGTATAAATTTTCCGTCTCAGCCAAGGAATTTATTAAAAGATGGAGTAAGGCCGGTCCCTCTCATCATTGCTCAATCGGGATCGGCCACGTAACCGGTATCTTAAAGAAATATGCTTTTATGTTAGACATACCCATAACAGTTATTTCTTAAAGGATTGCGTAATAAAATAATACCTGAAACAGTATTTCACGATCATTAAAAACTCAAGTTCAACTAAAAAGAACACCTATGAAAACAATTATTCTGAATTTTGTAATCTGCCTGATAATCGGTAGCGGATTAACAGTAAATGCACAAAATCCGGCTTCATATATACCCCACAGAGTGGATTTATTGTCAATGAAGGGATGATAACATTGGAATCAGATAGCGTTTATGGCAAAGCAAGGTTCTGTTTGGCGAAAAGTTATTTATTCTGCAATATTGATATTGAGTTCGTGTGCTACTATTTTGGGATTGTATCAAATATTCTATAATAATCAGCGGTATTCTGTATTCATTTTCGCATTGGGATTAATAGGTATTATGTCATTTATGAAGAAAACTATATTCAAATTATTGGTCGTAATTCTTGGACTGATTATTATATTATTGAGTAAACCACCTATTATTCATCCTTTCTAAATAAAACAGCGATAGATTATCCTGACAGTTACCCTACTGATAAGAGGCAGTATAAGGATAAAATAACGATTGTTGTTCATTAAATGCTTGGGCGTCAAAAGTGCATAAGTTATAAAAACAATTAAGGTTTTAACGATTATATGCCTGATGATGTCGGCATCCATCGGGCTGAATGCCCAGACGGTCACTAAAAATGACATAATACTAAAATATGATTATCCGCAACCAGTCCTAAACATTTATTAGGAAAATTGCTGGAAAATCGGTTGATAATTAACGATATATATTTTCTCATATTACAGAGAAGTTGTATATTTACAGTCTAAATATCAATAGATTATGAACCTACTTCAATTTATTCAAGAGTTTCCCGACGAGGCCGCTTGCCGCCAAAAATTCAAGGAGGAGCGCGACAAAATCGGTATTACCTGTAAAAGATGTAACTGCAAGGATCATTACTGGCTCGGGAACAAGTCAAGCTACGAATGCAAGAAGTGCCACTCCCGCACCTCGCTGCGGTCAGGCACGGTGATGGAGAACTCCAAACTACCCTACCGTTATTGGCTCATCACCATCCACTTACTCACAAGCACGAAGAAATCATTCTCCACGGAGGAGCTCCGCCGGCAACTGGGGCACAAGCGATACCAACCCATCTGGGAGATGGTTTGCAAACTGCGGGAAGTGATGGGCAAACGTGATGATAAATATACACTCACGGGGCAGATCGAACTCGACGATGCTTTTTTTACAACCGAAGTGCCCGAAGACCAGAAGGATAAACCCTTGAAAAGGGGGCGGGGCAGCCAGGGAAAGACAAAAGTACTGGTGATGTGCGAAAGCACTCCTGTGGATACCCCGGCCAAAGGAAAGAAAACCAAAAAGGCGGGACACCTGAAAATGAAAGTCATTCCCAATTTAAAATCCGCTACAATCACACCAATTGTCAAAGAACGTGTCGACGGGGAATCGGATCTGACGACCGATGATTCCACATCCTACGTGGAACTCGAACAGCATGTGAACTCGCATACCTCCCAAGTTGTCAAACCTGAAGAGGTGGAGAAGGTCTTACCCTGGGTACACACGGCAATCAGCAATGTCAAGCGCCTGTTACTGGACGTGCACCACAATAAACTCAAACCCGAATACCTGCAATATTACCTCGATGAATTCTGTTATAAGTTCAACCGGAGATTCTTCGGGGAGAAACTTTTCGACAGGCTTGTCATAGCCGCTGTTTCGTATCGCCCCGATTTCAGATCCAAAATTCACAATAGGTCATATTGCGGATAATCATTTACTAAAATATACGGATATATTGACAAGTAGCGGAGACAGTCTTTTGGAAATCAACCAAAACACGAAATATTTGAATTATAATTTCTCCGACATTTTGAAGCCTCGTCGTATTCTTGGCATTATCGGTGATAATTATCAACGCCTCCAAATAAAATTCTTGAGTATCAAAAAAATGAAGGTAATCCATCAGAATATATTGTTTGCGGGCAATCCAAAGTCAATAATAATATCTGCGATTTTAAAGGAAAAATTATCATTGAAGAAATACACGAGACTGTTCGTTTCAGACATGTACTCGATGATATATATAAAGACAAATATCTTATTTCGGAAGTATTAACCGCCGAATACATTTTATATGAAGACAGTATGCAAAATAATGCAGACCTGTTTGCCGGAACCTTACATTCATTATCGTATATTAATAATGAAAAGAACTTAAAATATGATGACATGTTTATTAATATAGCCAATCAAACTATCAAGAAATGATTATTCCTAATTGTTCAAATTATCTTAAATATTAAGGTGTATTGGCGTCAAATAAAAAACAATGAGTATTCCTAAAATATCAGTTCTTATTCCCATTTATAACTCTTCAAATTTTATTAAGGAAACTATTGACAGTGTGTTGGCTCAAACGTTCAAAGATTTTGAGTTGTTATTGATGGATGACGGTTCCGATGACAATACAGCCGGAATTATTGGAACATACCAAGACCCACGCATTCGGTATGAACGTTGTCCGCACAATTTTGCCGGAACATTTAACCGGGGCTTGTCCAAAGCAAAAGGGAAGTACATAGCACTGTTTGACCACGACGACATCATGGTACCAAACCGGCTACAGGTTCAGTTCGACTTTATGGAGACTCATGCTGATATAGTCGCCTGTGGTGCATGGATGCATGAATTTGGTATTTCTTCAAATAAGTGGCTCGCCGTTAATGAATATGACCAGATAATATTGGAATTTATTGGTAGAAAGGCCATGTATCTTTGCAATCCGACACTGTTTATCCGCAAGCAAAGTATAGACTCCTATCACTTACATTATAAACCTGGTTATTATTTCCATGCAGATATCAAATTCTGGATGGACATTATCAAAATAGGCAAGGTTGTAAATATTCCTGAAATCTTGGTCTGGTACCGGACTTCTCATGCCCAAGTCAGCAAAATTAACCGTTTGGAAATGCAGAAAACTGCCGAAGTAATTTTTCATGAACTGGTTGATTACCTGCTCTCCGGACTAGATGATAACGAAGAGGTGAAATCTTTACTGATTAAAGACATTATGCCAGTAATAAAAGAAATGACCGATCTATCCTTTTTATCGCACAATATTTATTTTTCGCTTATGCGGGAAATTATCGAAGGGCTGTATAAAAACGGATTTATCAACCTGAAAGAACCCTTTTCCTCACAACTTCAATGCAATGAATAAGATGCCTGCCATATCCATTTTGATCCCGGTTTATAATTCAGCGACTTTTATACGCGAAACTATTGACAGTGTTTTGGTTCAAACTTTCAACGATTTCGAGTTATTGCTGATGGATGACGGCTCCTACGACGGCACTGCCGATATTATAAAAACATATGAAGACTCGCGTATCCGGTACGAACTTTGTCCCCATGATTTTGTCGGGACATTTAACCGGGGAGTGGATATAGCGCAGGGCAAATATGTTGCACTGCTCGACCATGACGACATGATGGTTCCGCGCCGTCTCCAAATGCAATACGATTTTATGGAATCCCGTCCCGATATCGTGGCTTGCGGCGGAATTATGCGGACTTTCGGCAAAGTATCGATGGATTGGGTTCCTACGCTTGAATATGACCGGATCATCCTGGAATATTTAAGACGGAGAACCGGTCCTATATTTAACCCGACATGTTTTTTTCGTAAGGAAATCATCGATAAATATAATATCCGCTATAGGCGAGGTTACCACTTTGCAGTCGATACAAAATTCTGGACAGATGTTATCAAAATAGGGAAAATTGAGAATATTCCTGAAATACTGGTTTGGTACCGGACTTCCAACACGCAAACAAGCCATGTTACTTTACCAGAATCCCTCAAGATATCACACGTGATATATCAGGAATTCATCGACTATCTATTATCCAAATTAGATGACAGTGAGGAAATAAAACCTAAATTGACGGGAAAATTCATGCCGGCCATGAAAAAGTTGACGGAATTGTCCGTATTTTCGTCAGACCTCTATTTCCTTTTTATGCGAGAAATAATTGACGGGTTATACCAAAACGGATTTTTGAACTTAGAAAAACCTCTGGGTTTGTAATTTTTACACAATGGAAAATATTAAAACTTTTTTAAGCCATATTGCAGACGGGTTTTACAGTGAAAAGCAAATCCCCTATTTTCCCGGTTTGTATCACGGGAAAATTGGAGTTGCCGTATTCCTATGCCATTACTCCCGTTGGTCTCAACAAGAAAAATATAATGATTTTGCTTTCGACTTAATTGAAGAAGCCCAAAGGCAGATGAAAGGGAAAAGTCCCGTTAATTACCCCTATGGATTAAGCGGTATGGGGACGGGGATTGCCTATATGGTACAAAACAAATATTTCAATGCCAATCCGGATGAAATTTTAGAAGATTTCGATAATATTCTCTCTAAACACATGTCAACTTTTATCGATTTATCTTCTTTCAAACAGACAATCGGGATAGGTAGGTATTTTTCCTCCAGGATAAAGGATAGCGGGAAGCAGGATAAAATTAAAGAAATAATCGAAAAAGTAGTGCTTCTGATCGAATTACAACTAACGCGGACACCTTACTGTTTCCCCTATGCACTGGACCTGTTATATGACCTTCGGGGTATTTCGGAAAAAGCCTATAAAGTGTTTGAGGAAAATATGAAGTTGTTCGACAGTCACTATATCAAAGACGACCCTTGGGGATGGTTCAATTTCTTTTATAAGACACAGGTATTATTCTCTGAAAAACTTGTCGAGGTAAATAGAAACATTATTGCAAACTCCCTGTTTGAAGCGCAGGCAGAGCGTATTCGCCGGGATATCGTAACAGGGAAAGAAGTTGAAACATCTATGGTACAGCGGGCCATCGACCAGGCGCAGGTGAAAGGAGATGCAGGTTTGTTAACGGGTCTTTCCGGACTCGGCCTGTCGTTGATCTGCTTGTCGGACAAAAGTCATTTAACGTGGCTGGGACTCATATAGTTTTTAACTCACAATACAGCTAACCAGAGTAAATTTACTGAATTTCTGTTTAGCTATGGGGATATTGATAGAATGCATTATTATTCTGATAACGTAAAAACACGCGGGGGAAGTTTTATTGACATGAAAGGATGCTTAAAGATTTAGTATGGATAATGAAGAAAAATCGAATTTACCGGCTGTAATTCCCAAACAACCGGACTCCATGGCTGAAAGATCGGAAGAAGTGCAGTCCATCATCGAGCGGATGCCCACCTGCTGGACCAAATGGGTAGCCCTTTGCGTGGGTATTCTAATGGGTGTCATCATTTTGTTGGGTTTCCTGATAAAATACCCCGACACGGTGGACGGGCAGGTATCGGTAACGGCCGTTACCGCACCCGTGCGCCTGGTAGCCAACACCAGCGGGCGGCTGATCCTTTTACAGCCGGACAAGACACAAATAGGGGAAGGAACCGTGATTTCCTATATCGAAAGCGGGGCAGACTACCGGCATATCCTCCGGGTTGACTCCTTGCTGAACAACCCCGCGGCACTCGAAAACGAACACTGCGCATTACCCGACTCGCTGCTGTTGGGCGACGTGAGTTCCGCATACAATGCCTTCATGCTTTCTTTCCTGCAATACAACCGTTTGTTGAATTCCGACATTTACGCCACCATGCGGCAAAACCTGCGGCACCAGGTCAATTCGGACAGGCTTGTCATTGAAAACCTTAAAGGGGAATTGGAACTGAAAGCCAATATACTGGAAGACTCCGAGTACCGCTTGATACAAGACAGCATCCTGCTGGACAAAAAAGTGATCAGCGAGCAGGATTACCAGCAACAAAGGGCGGCACACCTTTCACTGAAGGAATCCCTCCTGAACCTGCAAAGCAGCCGTTTATTGAAGCAATCGGAAATCAGCCGCAATATGATGGAAATACAACGGATCTGGTTGGAAGAAACGGAAAGCAAGGAAAAAACCTACTCCGAATTCATCACGCAGAAGAATGCCCTGGCCAATGCGGTGAGCCTCTGGAAGGAGCGTTACCTGCAATACAGCCCGGTGGAGGGGGAACTGGAATACCTCGGCTTCTGGCGCGACAACAGCTTCGTGCAGTCGGGGCAGGAACTGTTCACGGTGATCCCCGACAGGAACAACATCCTGGGGGAAGTGATGATACCCTCTTTCGGAGCCGGGAAAGTGGAAGCGGGACAAACGGCGAACGTAAAGATCAATAACTACCCCTACGACGAATACGGGTTGCTCAAAGGGGTTGTAAAATCCGTTTCGCGTATTACCAAAAAGATAGAAACAGCCAATGGAACAAGCGACGCCTACCTGGTAGTGATCGATTTCCCCGGAGGGACAACCACCAACTTCGGGAAATTCCTCCCGCTCGACTTCGAGTCGAAAGGGACGGCCGAGATCATCACCAAAAGGAAACGCCTTATCGAACGGCTGTTTGACAACCTGAAAGCGAAGACTGAGAAATAAACAACAAATAATAAACGACAGGAAGGCAAGCATATGTTATTCAACCGTTTCCCCGTGGAATACCAGATGGACTCGCAGGATTGCGGGCCGGCATCATTGAAGGTCATCGCCAAACATTTCGGGAAATTCTATTCGCTGCAATACCTGCGCGACCGTTGCGGGATTACCAAAGAAGGCGTTTCACTGCTCGACCTGAGCACCGGCGCCGAAAGCATCGGACTGCGCACCCTGGCCATCAAATGCACCGTCGACGATGTGGTGAACAGCATCCCCTTCCCCGCCATTGTCTTCTGGAACGACAACCACTTTGTGGTGGCGTATGC
>NZ_KB905707.1 GCF_000380985.1 Proteiniphilum acetatigenes DSM 18083
CATATCTCCCTAATTGTAGGAAATTAATCCTGCCGGGAATGACCAGATACAAAATAAACGTCTCCATAAGGAATGATTTGAAACTTTTGTTTAACTTCGTGGTTAGTTCAATTAGAACATCACCGCAGATACCTCTATATTGGTTAAGTATGCTGGTTTTATCCATCTTTAATAGACTTTGATCAGCTATAAAGATACTGATAATCAGCTGCTTAACCATCTTTTTTATGTTAAACTATGTTATGTAAATCATTGAATTTTAATTAGTTAATTGAATATTTACCGAAGTATTGTAATAAAAAACAAAACTTTATTTCGAATAAATTATTAATTAAAAACGTAGAGTATGAAAAGAAAGCTAATGATGTTTTTGGCCCTGTTCTTTATTGGGATAGGGCTTGCTGTGGCTCAGACCCAGGTACGTGGTACCGTGGTGGATGAAGCAGGCGAACCGGTGATCGGGGCTACCATCCAGATCAAAGGAACTTCACAGGGAACAGTAACCGATATGGACGGGAATTTTAATCTGTCTGCTCCTGCCGGTGGAACACTTGTTGTTTCTTATGTGGGAATGCAAACACAGGAAGTGCCGGTAAGTGCGAATGTGCGTGCAGTGTTAACATCAGATACGGAATTGCTGGATGAACTGATTGTAGTTGGTTATGGAACACAAAGAAAGAGAGACGTCACCAGTTCTATATCCAATGTAAGCGGTGAGGCCCTTGCCAATTTGGCAACTCCCAGTTTTGACAGCCAACTTGCTGGACGTGCCGCGGGAGTACAGGTAATTCAGCCTTCAGGAGTTTTAGGAGCGCCCCCTAAATTTAGGGTTCGGGGTGTTAACTCGTTGTCCGGAGGAACCCAACCTCTTATTGTTGTGGATGGGGTTCCGATGACAAGCGGTGATATTTCCCAGGGATACGTTGCCGCCAATGCGTTAGGGGATATAAATCCCGACGATATCCAGAGCATAGACATTCTTAAAGATGGGGCCGCCACTGCCATTTACGGTTCGCGTGCGGCGAACGGTGTTGTACTGATCACTACTAAAAAAGGTCAAAAGGGTTCAGTTAAAGTGAATTATAGTGGTTATATTGGATTTGCGCAGGCATCCAAACTTCATGATTTATTGAATGGAGAGCAATTTACAGAGATTGCCAACGAAAAGTATGAAAATTGGGGTGATACGGGTTTAGCCGTATATGATGGAGTCAATACAAACTGGAATGACTACGTTTACCGTACAGCTACTCAGCATAACCATACGGTAAGCGCAAGCGGAGGAACAGAAAAAAGCCAATACTATTTTTCCCTTGGATATACCGGACAGGAGGGCATTATCCGTGCTAATGATCTGAACAGGCTTACTGTAAAGGGGGATGTTTCAAGTAATATTAATAAATGGTTGAATGTTGGTATAAGCTTGAATGCTGCAAAAACCAAAACAAATGGTATTGTAGAAGGGGCGAACTCATTAAGCGATGCTTCTTTTGCAGGTATTCGTATGCTGCCAAATGTCCCGGTATATAATAGTGAGGATATAACAGGATACAATATAGATGCTTCAAACAGGAAAGCCTTAGGGCGTGGGGCCAATAAAAGTACCATCGCAAATGGAATTCCCAATATTGTGTATGTTTTAGACAAGAATGTGAATCGCGCGACAAATTATAGGATAATCTCGAATGCGTTCCTGGAGCTTACTTTAATGAAAGGACTTACTCTTAAAACTTTAGGCGGTATGGACGTTTCATTGATGAACAACTATATGACATGGGATCCGTTCTCCGGTGATGGATATGGTTACGGTGGTCTTATCGATCAGATTTATACGAATTATTCGACATGGAACTGGCAAAATATTTTAAGCTATAATACATCGATTGATAACTTGCACAATATAGATATTACGGCTGTACAGGAATATACACGTAATGATTTTGATTGGGATAACAGTTCGGTAAATATAATATCCGATCCGTTTTTTATGGATCATATTATTTCAGGGACTTTCGGGGAAAAGGATGTATATGGGGGTAAAACGTTCAATGGATTAGCCTCTTACTTATTCCGGGCAAATTACAATTATGACAGTAAGTACTATATTGGTGCGTCGATCAGGCGTGACGGCCTTTCCCGTTTGCCGAAAGATACACGCTGGGGTACTTTCTGGGGCGCTTCGGGTGCCTGGCGTATATCGAGAGAAGCATTCTGGAATAGTGATATTTTCAGTGACTTGCGTGTAAGGGGTAGTTATGCCACGATTGGTAATCAGGATTTGGGTTCCAATGTATTTCCTTATTTAGGAACATACAGTGCGCAAAAATACGGATCGCAAAATGCGACAGCATGGCTCAATATGGGAAATCCCAATCTGAAATGGGAAAGTACTGAAACATATGACATAGGTATAGACGGTTCCCTTTTCGATAATAGAGTAACATTTGAGGTTGCTTATTGGAATAAAAACAGCAAGAATTTGGTTTTAAGAGTTCCGACAGCACCATCAATGGGGATTCCGAATAACTCTTTCATTAACAATGTGGGAAAAATCAATAACAATGGATTTGAGTTCACCATTGGAAGTACTGTAATACACAATAATGATTTTACATGGAAAACCGATCTGAACTTCTCAACTTTGAATAATGAAGTTGAAGAGTTGGTAGGACATAATGATATCGTAGGAGCCTACACCATTATGCGCGAAGGTGAATCCATGAATTCCATTTACGGATATGATTACGTGGGTGTAAATAAGGAGAACGGATATCCGATCTATAGAAAGGCAAACGGAAATTTAGTGCAGTTCGACTTATTAGGCGATTATAGCTGGAAGGAATATGATCAGGCAAATCCCGGGGATGTTTCCAAAGCCGCGAATTTAAGCGCTTCCGAAGACCGGAAGGTACTAGGTAGTGCTATTCCTACCTGGTTTGGGGGATGGAATAATACATTTATTTATAAAAATTTCGACGCAACTCTGTTTATTCGCTTCTCCGGCGGTAATAAAATATTTAACCGTACAAGGCAGGACGATTTGTTGAACATGTCCTTCTCAAATAACGGAACGGAGATTTTAGGGCGTTGGCAGAGCAAGGAGAATCCGGGAGACGGAGTAACTCCAATGGTAGGAATCGGAGATGATATCGCACTGAATTTTCAGGGTTCGGCCACTTCACGTTTCGTTGAGAATGGGTCTTATCTGAAATTATCCACCCTCAGTTTTGGATATACATTACCAAAAGATGTTGTGAGAAAACTGGATGTGTCTAATATCCGATTCTATATTTCAGGACAAAATCTTTTGACATTGACAAAATATAAAGGGCTGGATCCCGAATTGTTTACGGATCTTTCAACTACTACCGATTTTATGGGGGCATTCGGAGTCGATGCAGGCGGAAAAGCGCAACAGAGGGTATTTACCTTTGGCGTAAATATTGGTTTTTGATTAATTTGAATTTAATAAACGAAATAATATGATACAGAAATATATATATAAAATCATTGCCGCATTCTGCTTTACGTGTGGCCTTTTTATATTGACATCCTGTGAGAACGATACGGTAGATTTAATGCCTGTTGACAGGATTACCGATGAAACCGCTTTTGATACGCCGGAAAGGTGTGCCTTAGCCGTTACGGGAATGTATGACGCGATCCAAAGTGGTTATTATCCCGGTAACAATGCGCGTCGGGGATATCCTTTCGGCGCGGCTTCAATCATACAGTCCGATATGAGAGGAGAAGACCTTGTAAATATGGAGGCCTTCTATCAAATTACCTACGAAGCTACACACGGTACCACATCTGCCAATAATGTAGCAATGTGGGAGAACTCTTTTGCCGCTATCAACCGGATTAATGTTGTGATAGAAGGAATAAATAAAGCTAAAGAGAATGATATTATAACAGCGGATGTTGCCGACCAGTATATTGGGGAAGCTTATTTCTTGCGGGCTTTAACTTATTCAAACCTGCTGATTCATTTCTGTCTTCCATATGGAGTGGACGGTAATAATAATTACGGTTTACCATATTATGAGATAGCGATTAATACTCCCGAGAGATTGGAAGAATCCTTGTTGATTGAGAGATCTTCCCTTGCAGATACATACGCCAAGATACTTACGGATTTGGATAATGCCGAAGATCTACTTGCCCCCAAACACAATGTGGATGCTATAACAAGAGCATCGTCCGGAGCGGCAATCGCACTTAAGACAAGGATTTATCTATGGAAGAAAGATTGGGCAAATGTTATTTCAGAAGCGAAAAAAATTGTTCCGCAATCGGAGGCCCCATTCTCAAGTCCTATTGGAGATTACAAATTGGCAGATACACCTGATGTTCCGTTTACAAATTATACGAGTAACGTTGAGTCTGTGTTCTCAGTAGAAAACAGCACTGACGATAATGCGACGGTAAATGGCTCTTTAGCACAAATGATGAGTAACCGTACCGGTGGTAGAGGATTGATCGCTTTATCCCCCATATTGTATAACTCTACATTTTGGCTGGAAGACGACTTGCGTCGTAATTTAATACTAAGGAGTAATAATAAGTATTATGCGGATAAGTATCAAAGACCGCAGGAACAGGATGAATATGCCCCAATTATACGCTATGCCGAAGTATTATTGAACTATGCAGAAGCAGAACTGAGAAGCAGCGATAATACGGAAATGGCATTAAAGCTCCTGAATGCTGTGAGAAACCGGTCAGTGAAAGAGGCGGATCGATATACTTCATCAACTTTCCCAACAAAAAAAGCAATGTTAGAAGCCTTATTATGGGAAAGACGCATTGAGTTTTTCGCTGAAGGAAGAAGATGGGAAGATATTCATCGCTTAATTAACGATACAGATTTTGATTCGCAGGGTATTCCTGCAAAAGTTGATCCTAAGAAATTAACGGCGTATGATGTATATGAAATAGGAAAGAGTACAACTTCGCTAATTTATAAAGATCCGATACCATACACGGATAGAAGATTCCTGTGGCCTATCTCCCAAGACGATATTATCCGGAATCCGACGTTGGCAAAACAACAAAATGCCGGATGGTAAGCAAATCTGTTATAAGAGAATACTGAGTAAGTAAAACAATAAAACCTTTCAGTTCAATTTATCATAAACTCTACATTAAATTAAACACTAATGAAAGGACCGGACAGGGCCAGGAGCGATTCCCCGCCCTGTCTTTTTTATCCGGCAGTTCGGAGGTGATAATCCTGACCTGCCGGGGCTTTTCTAAAGAAGAACCCGCAGAAGATATTTTGAGAGGACGTTTTTTATCTATCTGTGTTGGTATTTTAAAGAAAATCAGAGGATCCAGCTTTGCCGGTCACGCCGTAGAATGAATTATTTATTTTGTATAATTTGAAAAAGATAGTATATTCGTGGAAAATTCCTGCGAACTTACATTCAACAACTTAATAATGTGATTTTTTTTGCTCTATCTCTGAAGTATCTAATTTTTAACAACAGTTTATGACATTCTTCCTGTTTTTTATGGGAATAATCTTATATTTGTAGTGTTTTAAAAAAGATATCAATATGAGAACAATAAGTATAGATGTCCCTGAAATGTCTGAACTTGATTCTGCTCAACTGTATATGATACTTGCGAGTAGCCTGTATGAGAAAGGAAAGTTGTCACTGGGGCAGGCGGCTAAGGTTGCAAAACTGTCAAAACGGGCCTTTGCAGAACTTTTAGGTAGCTATAACGTATCGGTATTTAATTACCCTGCATCAGACCTGTTAAATGAAGTGGATCATGTTTGAGACGGTTATTTCAGATACAAGTTGTCTTATTGTGTTGTCTAAGATAGGGCAGTTGGATTTGCTGAATAAAATTTTTGGGCATATTGTAACTACATCTGAAATCGCAGAAGAGTTTGGAGAAAATTTGCCTGATTGGATTGGGGTCGTTGATCCGGAAGATAGTCATAAGAAACGGCTACTCGAAATACATATAGATAAAGGTGAAGCCAGTGCGGTTGCTTTGGCTTTAGAGTCTGAAAATCCGTTGTTAATTGTAGATGACTTTAAGGCAAGAAAAATGGCTCGTATGCTTAATATAGGCTATACAGGCACAATAGGGATTATTATTTTGGCGAAAAACAAAGGTATTATCGACAGTATAAAACCTGTTTTGGAAAAAATAAAAGAGACAAATTTTCGGATTTCGCCCGAATTAGAACTTCAAGCACTTTTGTTAGCGAAAGAATGAAAAAGCAGAATAATCAATTCGGATGTACTGTAATGGTAATGGTAAATAACGATTTCAAACCGATGACTATTGAGTAATTGTGATTATTTTATGCGCCAAGTACAATGCCCGGATCAATATTGAGTTGTTTGCTTATGGCCCGGGCCACTTTCAGCGTGGGTTCAGTTTTTCCTGTGAGGTAATCGCTTATGCGCGATTGGCTCAATCCAAGCATTTCGGTGAGCTTTTCCTGCGTGAGGTTCATTTCGTACATTCGCAGTTTGATGACATCGGCAAAGAGGGTGTTCCGACAGGATAATGTTCTAATTCGTATTCCTCAGCCAAATCAGACAGCATTTCCAATTCGACTATTTCTTTGCTGTCAACCGGTGTATTGTCATCTGTAATAAGCAGTAAATCCTTTATTCGTTGCCTTACAACTTCATATTGTCTTACCATAAAGAAAAAGTCAGCTTAAAGATAACAAAACAAATAGGAGTGTCTGCCGGTCACACCGCTATCAGTTTGTATCCTAACTGATGTAGCGCATCTTTTATCTGTTGAAATCGCTCCGGGGACGGAGTCTTTACTCCGCATGCATAATGCCTCATAAGCGTGGGACTGATACCGGCTAAAACGGCCAGTTCGCTGATATTTATCGCGGGAAATCGGGCAAGCAGCATTTGTACTTCCGTGCGGTTGTTGTGTATCTTGTCTTTGTCGAAAGTGAAAAAACCGGAATAACTCAAATCTTCGTCCAGTTTTTTCCAATGCAACCCCCATATCCGCATTTCATAATCGTTTCTTTCTGCTTCTGTTGCATTCTGCAAGCGGGGAAACCATCTCAATGGCATCCCTTTTTCATTGCCGTTTTTGGTGCGAAGGTAGATATGATCTCCTGCAAACCAAACTTTATCCACATCATTAATTGTCAATTCCATAATCCCAAGTCATTTGTTGAAATATTTCACCCATTCGTCGATAATTTCATCTTGATATGCCTCCGCCAGGATTTGGGCTGTTTTCAGTTCAGATACCTTCATATTTACTGATCTTTTCAACTCTACTTTCCCATCATTCGTAAACTCAAATCTTGCTTCCCCATCTCCTTTTCTCACATGAATATGAATAGGTAAATGCTCATCAGAGAAGAAATAGAAAGTAAACCCCTGTTTCCTTAAAACCTCCGGCATATTGCTTGTCTGTTTATTTGTCAGTGCAAATATAGGTATCTAAAATGATACCTGCAAAATTTGATATTATTTTCTTCCATTTTTTTTGCTTATAAGGGGATTGTGTGCGTTTTTCTCAAAAGGGCCGGGAGTAATCATTCCCCGCCCTGTCTTTTTTATCCTATCCGGTAGCGGAGAGTTGATAGGCCTGATCCGTCGGGCTTGTCGCAAGAAGATCTGATAGAAGAGATAGTTCAACCTTGCGAATGTACACCGAACAAAATATTTTTGTACTTTTGTATGTGCTTAAGATTTAAGATATAATTTCAAATGTCTTGTGTCTTGGCGCTTGTCTCTAAATATTCAAATATATGAAACGGATTGTATATCCTATTATCGTTTTAGCTGTTATGATCACCACAAGCTGCACACAGCAGAAAACAGGACAGCCGCAGGAACGGCTCGACCTCTCTAATCTCGACACCACGGCCGCGCCCGGGGTGAGTTTTTACCAATACGCCACCGGAGGATGGCAGAAAGCCAACCCTATCCCCGATGAGTATGCGCGATACGGTTCTTTCGACCAACTACGGGAAGAGAATCAGGTGCAGATCCAGTCGCTGATTGAGGAACTCGGAAAGCAGAAAAACCCTGTAGGCTCCAATGCGCAGAAGGTGGGAGACCTCTATAAGATGGGTATCGACAGCGTGAAATTGAATGCCGACGGTGCCGGACCTGTCCGCCGGCAACTGGAGGAGATAGCAGCGGTATCAGGCAAAAAAGATATTATCAGATTGATGGCCAGGATAAGCCGTTATGCGGCTAATCCTTTCTTTGGATTTTATGTAGGACCAGACGACATGAATAGCTCCATGAATATCGCTCACCTTTACCAATCCGGCATAAGCATGAGCGACAGGGACTACTATCTGTTACAGGATGAGCATACCAAAATGGTGCGTGGAGAGTATGAAAAGCTGATAAAAACACAGTTCCGGAACGCAGGTTATAACGAAGTAGATGCAGAAAAAGCAGCCGTGAACGTGTTGAATATAGAGACCAGGCTGGCGGAAGCGCACTTCACCAGGGAGATGCGGCGTCAACCGGAACTTAACTATCATAAGCTGGCAGTGGCTGACCTGAACAGGGCTGTTGCCCCGTTCGAATGGACATACTATTTGGAAGAGATGGGCGCTGCCGGTATCGACAGCCTGAATGTTTCACAGATAGAGCCGATAAAAACCGCTATCGACATTGTCGACAAAGAACCGGTAGAAGCGCTGCGCGACTATCTGAGCTGGAAAGTAATCAATTCTGCCGCCGGCTATCTCAGCGATAATTTTGTCAATGCCAATTTCGAATTCTACGGTAAAACGCTGAGTGGCAGTAAAGAACTGCGTCCGCGCTGGAGGAGAAGTATTGATGCTGTGAACGGAGCGATGGGCGAAGCAGTCGGACAGCTCTATGTGCAGAAATATTTTCCGCCGGAAGCCAAGGAGCGGATGCTCGGATTGGTGGATAACCTGAAGACAGCTTTGGGTGAACGGATCGCTGGTCTGGAATGGATGAGCGATGCCACGAAAGAGAAAGCGCTGGAAAAACTGAGTACCTTTATTGTGAAGATAGGATATCCTGATAAGTGGAAAGACTATTCTTCACTCGAGATAAAGGGTGATTCTTACTGGCAGGACATGGTGCATGCTTCTGAGTTTGCCTATGCCGAGATGATTGATGAACTGGGCAAGCCGGTCGATAAAGCGAAATGGTATATGTCGCCCCAGACGGTCAATGCCTATTACAATCCATCATCCAACGAAATTTGTTTCCCTGCCGGGATACTTCAACCTCCGTTCTTCTATATGGATGGCGACGATGCGATCAATTATGGCGGTATCGGTGTGGTAATCGGCCATGAGATGACGCACGGTTTTGACGATCAGGGGCGTAAATTCGATAAAGATGGAAATCTGGCTGAATGGTGGACTGCTGAAGATGCACAACGGTTTGAAGAGAGAGCCAACGTACTGGTCGAGTATTTCAATAATATTGTGGTGCTCGATACCGTGCATGCCAACGGACGTTTTACTCTTGGAGAAAATATTGCCGATCATGGAGGTTTGCAGGTTTCCTATCATGCCTTTCTGAAAACAGAGCAAGCAAAGGCAGGCGAACTTCTTGACGGATTCACTCCGGCGCAGCGTTTCTTCCTGAGTTATGCTGCTCTTTGGGCCGGCAACGTGCGTGATGCTGAAATTCTCCGACTCACGAAGGTGGATCCGCATTCACTTGGCAGATGGCGTGTAGATGGAGCGTTGCCCCATATCGCTGCATGGTATGAAGCATTTAATATCCATCCATCCGATCCGATGTATCTGCCCGAAGAGAAACGGGCTTCTATCTGGTAATTATCAATTAGTAATTAGTAATTACAAATTACTAATTACTAATGGGCGACAAATCGTGAAATCAGTAAATCAACAAATCATCACATCAATAATATGTTTTCAGGAATTGTAGAAGAAGCGGCAACGGTAGTAGCACTTAAAAAGGATAAAGGGAACCTGCATATTACTCTGAGGTGTTCCTTTACAGGAGAACTAAAGATCGATCAAAGCGTGTCGCACAACGGTGTATGTCTTACTGTGGTCTCTATCGAAGGAGATACCTATACTGTAACAGCGATCCAGGAAACTCTCGACCGATCGAATCTCGGTCTGTTGGAGGTCGGTAGTAAGGTTAACCTGGAACGCAGTATGCCGATAAACGGGCGACTCGACGGCCATATCGTACAGGGACATGTGGATCAGACTGCAGTTTGTACGGATGTGACTGAGGCTGATGGCAGTTGGTACTATACTTTCGAGTATACGTTCGACCGTGAGATGGCCAAAAAAGGATATTTGACAGTAGATAAAGGCTCCGTTACGGTAAATGGTGTCAGCCTTACAGTGGTGGAGCCTACGGACAACAGCTTTAAGGTAGCCATTATCCCTTATACTTATGAGTTTACTAATTTCCATCAGATAAAGAAAGGAACGGTGGTGAATCTTGAGTTTGATATTATTGGTAAATATATCAGCCGGATAGCTGCATTAAACGCATGATATGGATTTTTTAGAATTTGTTTCTACCCGCCAGAGTGATCGCGCTTTTGATCCTGCACGCCCGGTGGAGAAAGAAAAAATTGAACGTATCGTAGAGGCGGCACGATTGGCTCCTTCTGCCTGTAACGCACAGCCATGGCACATGATTGTAGTGGATGATCCGGAACTGAAGAGCAGAGTCGCAGATGCCACCTCTGCCCGCGCCCTGGGTATGAACCATTTTACCAAACAGGCACCGGTACATATTGTCCTGGTGGAAGAGAAGGTGAATCTTACTTCCGGCGTTGGCGGATGGGTAAAGCAGAAAGATTATGCCCAGATGGATCTCGGAGTAATTGCTGCACACATTGCGTTGGCAGCTCATGCCGAAGGATTGGGTTCCTGTATTCTTGGCTGGTTCAACGAACCTAAGATGCGGGATATCTTGTCAATCCCCGGCTCAAAGAGGGTGTGGCTCGACATTGCCATAGGGTACAGTGTGCAGCCGTTAAGACCGAAAAAACGAAAACTATTGGAGGAAGTAGTCTCCTACAACGGTTATAGGAATAGTATAAAATAATTGTATGAATATAGCTTGCCGCTGCTGAATATACTTAAATCGTTTATAAACATTAAACTTTAATCTTTTTAACACGATGTTTGTTCCGATTTTTGGTGACATCGCAAAAATATGTCATCTTTGTACACGCTAAAAAAAAATATGAAACAAGGCGGCTAAGAGCTGGTTATATATCTGAAACAGATGAATATTAGGAAAAAACGTTTCTCTTTATTGATCGCTTTTCTCTCGATTACCACAGTTATTCTCGCACAACAAGTAGGGTCTAATTCACCCTATAGCAGGTATGGATACGGACTTTTAATGAATCCGGTACCAGGTGCGTCGGAGGCTATGGGAGGAATCAGCTACGGACTGCGAAGAAGTCAACAGGTGAATTGGGCCAACCCGGCATCCTATTCGAAACTCGACTCACTCACCTTTATCTTTGATTTGGGTATTTCCGGGCATCTTGCCCGCATGAACGACGGAGTGAATGAGCCGAGGGATTTTTATAACGGCAATCTTGATTATGTGGCCATGCAGTTCCCAATCTTCCGCAAAGTGGGGGCGAGTATTGGCCTTCTCCCCTATTCCAAAATGGGATATAATTTCGGAGATCGCCGCTCAGTGTCGAATACCTGGTATGATGAGCATTACAGGGGTACCGGGGGCTTAAGCCAGATATATGGGGGGATTGCCTGGGAGCCCATTAAAAATATTTCCATAGGAGCCAATCTTTCTTATCTGTTCGGTAATTTTTCGCGTAGTAGTGTGGTTATTCCGAGCTCCGGGTTAGTGGGAGAGACCAAATATGGTTATTCTTTCCGTGAATTGAAATATGATCTCGGAGTACAATTTACTTATCCCATCGATAAGACCCGTTCGGTAACCATTGGCGCAGTTTATTCACCTCAGTTGAATGCCCGGGCCGATGTGAATCCTACCGAGATGTTATATACCAGTGACCCGTATAACACCCCGGGACTGACACCTTCCCAGATATTGAAGACTGATACGTTGAGGAATGCTTCTTTCCAGCTGCCCCATACGTTTGGTGCAGGTATTACATACAGTACCGGCCGGTTTTTGGTCGGCCTGGATGGAACCTACCAACTGTGGAAAAATCTGGATTATCCCGACCTGCTGGATAATCTTTCATCGGAAAACCGATTTAATAACGCTTTTCGCATTAATGCCGGTATGGAATATATCATCGATCCGATGAGTCAGAACTTTTTTCACCGGATACGTTTCAGGGGAGGGCTTTCTTATTCCAACTCCTATAGCAATTTCAGTGTGAATGACCCGACTGATCCTGTGAACGGTATCGGAAAGTATATTGGCACCTTCAATGAATACGGAATTAATGTGGGATTAGGACTGCCATTAAGAGATTATATGTCGGGGCATGTCTCGATGCTTAATATCGGATTTGGCTATACAAGACAGCAACCTAATACTGACTATATGATCAGCCAGGATATGTTTAAGATATCTGTAAATATGAATATAAATGAGCTCTGGTTCTTTAAACGGCAGTTTAACTAATGCTTTGTATAGGAAAAAGTAGAGTCAAAAAAGAAATCAAATTCGGGCAGTTGTTTAAACTTTTCCTTTAACACTCTGTCCAATCCACAAAATAGATTTTTGTCAAGCAAATGAGTTGAAAAAACAATTTATAAACATCAAGGAATATGAGAAAGTTATTATTATCGGGTTTGGTAGCTATTGTGGTAGTAGCTGCCGCCTCAGCGCAAAAACCGGGATATGATCCTGTGAAAGCGCCTTACGGCCATGGAGAGGATAGTGTGAACTGCCGGCTGAATTTAAGTCTTATGCAAACATCTGCCAAGGCGGAAGATTATAAAGGTGCATTGCAACCGTGGGTTTATACCTATGAGAATTGCCCCGCCTCAAGCAAGAATATCTATATCTATGGCCCCCGTATTTTCAAAGCGCTTCATGCTGCCGAAACAGATGCAGCCAAGAAAAAAGAGCATCTCGACAAAGTGATGGAGATATATGATACACGTCTCAAATACTACGGTCAGGATGATGCCAAAGGAACAATCCTTGCTTATAAAGCTTACGATTATATGGAGCTGATGGGTGAGCAGGCTGACCAGTCGGTTATTTATGACATGTTGAATGAGGCTATCGAAGATCTGAAAGACCACATGAACCCGCTCGATGCCTATTCTTATTTTATGGTTGCCTCTTTGAATGAATATCTGAGTGATAATTCCAAAAAAGACCGGTATATCTCTGACTATTTTAGAGTGGCAGGTTATGTGGACCAGGCTATTGCCAATGCCCGCACCGCGAATGACGAAGCCAGCGCTGACTATCTGGGACAGGTGAAAGAGGGGATTGTAAAGGGATTTGTCAATAGTGGTGCCGGTGATTGCAAGACGCTCACTGATTACTATGCCGATCAGGTGGAACCTAATAAGGGTGATAAGGCATTCCTGAATGAAGTACTGGATGCATTGGCTTCAGTAGGTTGTTCTGATACCGATCTCTACTTTACCGCTGCAGAGTACCTCTACCATCTTGAACCATCAGCGGGAGCTGCTCTCGGATTGGCTAACAAGAGCCTGAGAGATAAGGACTACGAAACAGCTGTGAAGTATTATGGCGATGCTGCCAAGATGGAAACCGACAAGAATAAAGCATCCGATTATATGATGCAACTTGCAGGTATTTTCTCTAACCAGCGCAATTTTGCAAGGGCAAGACAAGCCGCTTACGATGCGTTGGAGTATAACCCGAACAACGGAGAAGCATATATCCTGATTGCCCAGCTCTATGCCAGCTCGGCAGCCAATATCTTCCCTGAACCGGAAAAAGCGGGATTGGTATACCTCGCGGCAGTAGATAAACTGCAAAAAGCAAGATCGGTAGACCCCAGTGTGGCAAGTAAGGCGAATAATCTTATCAATCGTTATTCTGCTGCCTTTATGGATACCGAAACAGCTTTTATGATGGGGATTAAAGCCGGTGAGACGGTAACTATTCCCGGTTGGATCGGAGAAACGACCACTGTTCGTTTGAGATAATCCGTACAGTCTGATTAATTGAACAAATGTTGCGAAGACATCGTTACATAAAATATTTATGGCGCATAACAATCACTGTTTCAGTGGTTGTTATGTCGCTTTTTTCATGTAAGGATAAGAACGATAATCTGATAGCATTTGCCTATGACCCGGACACGGTGCCGACTATGATCACCACTTCCGTTTCACAACTTATTTCAGATTCCGGTATTACCCGTTATAGAATAGTTGCGGATGTGTGGATGGTTTTCGATCAGGCGAAAGAGCCTTATTGGTATTTTCCCGAAGGATTATATTTTGAACAGTTCACGCCCGATTTTGAGATTGAGGCTACTGTTGAGGCCGATACGGCGTGGTATTACAATACGAAAGACCTGTGGAGATTAAAAAAGAATGTCCATGTGGAAAACAGGAAAGGGGAGCAGTTCGATAGCGATGAGCTCTTCTGGGATGGAAAAAACGGGAAAGTCTTTTCCGAGGCATATATCGAGATCAAGAGCGGTCTTACAGAACTCAAAGGTTATGGGTTTGAATCGAACCAGACGATGACCGATTACCGTATTTTTCGGCCGCATGACGGGAAACTTCCTTTCTCTGAGACTACGCCTGCCGATTCTATTCAATCGGACTCCGGAGAAGTAAGTGAAGCGGAAAACCTGATGCCTGAAACTGAATGATAATTAATAATTGACAATTGACAATTGATAATTGGTAATTTATAACTCATAACTCATAACTCATAACTAAAATGTATAACCATGTAGAAATAGGGTGGTGGATTACATTCCTGCTTCTCTCTATTCTTTTTTCGGGAATAGAGTTGGCCTATATTTCTTCAGGTAAGTTGGAATATGTTGTCAGCAGTGGTTCGTCGCGGGCTTACAGGTATATACTGGACACTATCTACAGCCGCTTCCGCCGGTTTCAGGTTACAATGATGGTGGGAAGGATTATTCTACTCCTCTTTTTTGTTTATTTTACTACCCTGGTCATATACCAATATTCGAATGAAACACTACATAACGATTTTATAAAAATATTACTGATCATTGCGGTTGCCACACTTTTGCTTTTGCTGACGAATGAATTTCTGCCGCGCATCCTGTTTGGTAAAAAGCCTGATCTTTGGGTGAAACTGTTTCTCGTCCCTGCTTTTTTGTTCTATATATTGCTTTATCCGCTTGCGGGACTGTTTGAGGGTTTGTCAAAGGTAATATTCAGATTATCAGGCGTTAATTTCTCCGGGGCAGAACAGGATGATCTGTTTTACAGAGTTAATTTCGATACCGTTATAGAAAAGAATACCGGTGATATGTCGAAAGAAGTAGAGGTCGATTCAGAGGTTAAGATATTTCGTAATGCCCTTGATTTTTCCTCCAAAAAAGTGAGGGATTGCATGGTGCCTCGTGCCGATATTGTGGCGGTAAGCCTTGATACCGATCTCAATAAATTGAAAGAGTTGTTCATCGAATCCGGCATCTCCAGGATTTTAGTCTTTAAAGAAAATCTCGATAATATAGTCGGATATATCCATATGTGGGAGATTTTCAATAATCCGCAGGACTGGACAAATAATCTCGCTTCCATCTCTTTTGTGCCGGAAAGTATGCAGGCCAACCAGTTGATGAGCGACCTGATGCAGCATCGTAAAAGTATCGCCGTGGTAGTGGACGAGTTTGGTAGTACATCCGGGATTGTTACTATGGAAGATCTTGTAGAAGAGATATTCGGGGACATCGAAGATGAATATGATGTGGAATCAAAATTTGTGAAACGGGAGGGAGAAAACGAATTGGTGATGTCGGGACGTGTGGAAATAGATCATCTGAACGAAGTGTACCATCTGGATATTCCGGAGTCGGACGAGTATTCTACTATTGCCGGTTACCTGTTGTTTCACACTCAACGTTTCCCGAAGACCTATGAAACTGTTATTATTGGAAAATATACCTTTAAAATACTAAAAGTAACGGCGCGGAAAATAGAAGTCGTACGGCTTATTACCAAAAGCAAAACAGCAGAGGAGATGTTGTCCTGATTATATGGACACGTTAATCTGCACTTTTCCTTAAAAAAATAACGCTGTCTGCGTTATTTTTGCTAACTTCGTGCCCTTATTTGAATTATAACAATTTATCACGTTCTAAGTACAATAAAAAGATAGTTAGATGGCTACTTTACAGAAGATTAGAGATAAAGGTACGCTTCTCGTCATTGTAATCGGCGCGGCGTTGATTGCCTTTGTGTTGGGAGATTTACTCACTTCCGGAACAACATTATTTGGAAGAGCGCAGGACAAGGCGTTCGTAGTGAATCGTGAGGTGATATCAACCCAGCAATATGCCGATAAAATTACGCAGTTCGAAGAATTCCAGAAGATGGTAAGCGGACAGTCGTCCCTCGATGAAAATGTGTCGTCGCAGATACGCGAAGCCGTGTATCAGCAAATGGTGCGGGATCGTTTGCTCGGTCACCAGACAGCAAAACTGGGACTCACTGTAACCAAAGAGGAACTGAATGATCTGGTGCACGGACAATCTATTTCGCCTGTGTTACAGCAACTTCCGTTTTTTCTCGATCCGCAGACGGGTATGTTTGACCGGAATGCCCTGATAGAATTTATTAATACGGTTAACATCCCAAGTCCCAATCCCCAGGAACAGGCTTTGGTGAATCAATACAAGAGTTTGTGGTTGTTCATCGAAGAAATGGTCAGGACACAACGGCTGGAAGAAAAATATATCTCCCTTCTGTCTAATGCTGTCATTGTGAATGATATGGAAGCGAAGACCGCATTCGAACTTTCACAGCGGAATGCCGACATTGAGTATGCGATGAAGAGTTATTTTACTATTCCTGATTCTACTGTAAATGTAACTGATGACGAAGTAAAAGCGTTTTATAACAAGCATAAGGGATCTTTCAGGATGGAAGCTCCTCTCGTAAGGCTCTCTTATTTTACCAAAGGCATCACTCCCAGTGAAGAAGATTATGCCGAAGTAGAAGCAGAATCGCGCAAAGCCTTTGATGAACTGAGCGGTGCTGCTAATCCTGCGGCTATTGTGGCCGATTATTCGCAAACGCCCTATCGTGATGTATTTGTAAGCGAGCATATGCTGACTCCCACGCAGGTGGAGTTTGTCCGCTCTGCTGCAGTCAATGAAATGTACGGTCCTGTGCGTGAAGGTGATTCATTTCATATTTACAAGCTGATCGATAAGACTATAGCTCCCGACTCTGTGTATCTGAGGATGATGGCCGTTCCGAATGCTTCTATGGTTGGACAGGATTCTATCATCACCCACTTTGTGGATAGTATTTACGGGGCTATTGCCGGAGGTACTCCTTTTGCAGAGGTTGCCAACAGCCTCAACCCCAATTCCAACGGCGGAGATATGGGATGGGCACGAGAGATCGATCTTGCAGGCTTCAGCACAGATCTGGTAAAAACTGCTTTTAATGCACCTATAGGACAACCTGTTAAATTGTCTATCCCCGGACAGCAACTCATCCTTCAGGTAGAACAACGCACCCGTCCGGTCAATAAATATAAACTGGCAGTTATCGATATGCCGGTATTGCCAAGTGAAAAGACCTCGAACAATATCGATAACGAACTGAATCAATTCGTCTCCACGCCCGGTGTAGAGCAGAAGTTCAATGAATTGGCCTCTGAAAAAGGATATATGGTGATGCCTGGTATTACTGTTTCTGCAAATGATTTTACATTGGCGCAGATACCCGGTTCCCGCCAGGTAATCAGCTGGGCTGCCAATGAGAAGAAAACAGGAGCCGTGAAGAAGTTCGATCTCACCAACCTGCGTATTATAGCAAGGGTGGAGAGGGTGATACCGTCAGGTACGACACCGCTGTCGGAAGTCTCTTCAGGTATCCGTGCCCAATTAGTGAACGAGAAGAAGGCTGAAAAGATCATTAACGATCTGAAGGCGCAAAACCTGTCCTCTCTCGATGCCTATGCCTCAGCCATGAACACCAATAGCGATACCGTTCGTTTTGTAAATTTCAATACGCAGAATATTACCGGATTAGGATTTGAACCGGCATTGAACGCTGTGTCTGCATTTGCACCACTCAATAAGGTTGTAGGCCCGTTGAAGGGGAATATGGGTGTGTATGTGGCTGCAGTTGCCAACCGCTCGGAAGGTACGGAAGACTACGATGCGGAAGAGCAGAAGAATCGGATACTCAATAACAATGCTTATCGCTTGCAGATGCAATCGGTAGAGGTGTTGAAAGATAAACTGGGAGTAGAGGACAATCGTTTCAGGTTCTTTTGATTACATCCCGGACGAAATGAAAAGAAGAGGTGGCTTCGGATTATTCGAGGCCACCTCTTTTACTATTCGTATTAAGTGAGTTATTACTCGATGTTACCCTTCTGTTCTAATTGCAATGTTTTGCTCGGCTGGTCGCACACTTCGGTCGGGCCGAAGTACTGGATCGGGCCGGGATATACATAGTCCGTTTCGATTGCCCACTGGTCTCGCTGGCTTTCGAAATACTTGAACGGGGCGCCATCCAATTCCACCAGTGCTTTCTGGATTACCGGTTTCAATTCTCCGTGACGCCGTTCCATATTCATCATCATGGTGATGGGTACGCCGCCGGCAATCCATTCCTTGGCTGGGGCGGTGGTGTTGCGTACGGATGACATATATCCGGTCTTGCCCGCTGCAATCAGCATGGAAGCGGTGTAGCCGAGAGAGTAGCAGTAGTCGGCGTCATAGTTCGACGGGGCGGCACAACGTCCCTCATATCCGAAGAAGTGGGTGATGCTGGAGAATTTACCTTTATACCGGCCTTCTTGCGTCCATGCATCAAGCCGTTTCTTCACCATCTCGGCGAGTAATTTTTCGGTTTCGATGAGCGATACCTGTACGTTGCCGTGCGGGTCACGGTCGAGTGTGAGCTGGCGGGCTACCGTTTCGGGAAGGCTGGCGTAAATCTCCGCGTTCTCGCGCGAGAGCTTGCTGATAATATAATCGCGTTTCCCGGAGCGGCGCACCAAGTCGAATTCCTCCTGATTGTGCGCGAGGAAATCGTTCAACTCATGGATCAATTTCTTCATCGCCGGAATAAATTCGATCAGTCCTTCGGGGATGACCACCGTGCCGAAATTCAATCCTTTTTCTGCCCGCTGGGTAATCACACCGGCTATGTAGTCGATGATATCGTCGAGCGACTGTCCTTTGGCTGCCACCTCTTCCGATACGATGCAGATATTGGGTTGTGTTTGCAATGCACACTCCAGTGCGATATGTGATGCCGAGCGGCCCATTACTTTGATGAAGTGCCAGTACTTACGCGCCGAATTGCAGTCGCGCTGGATATTTCCAATTAGCTCAGAATATACTTTACATGCGGTATCGAAACCGAAAGAGGTCTCGATCTGCTCGTTTTTCAGGTCACCATCGATGGTCTTGGGGCAACCGATCACCTGTACGCCGGCGTTGATTGATGCGTAATACTCGGCCAATACACAGGCGTTGGTATTGGAGTCATCCCCCCCAATGATAACCAGTGCTTTGATGTCCAGCTTTTTCAGTATTTCAAGTCCTTTGTCGAATTGCTCTTTGGTTTCCAGTTTTGTACGTCCGGAGCCGATGATATCAAATCCTCCTGTATTACGATACTCATCAATGATATCGGCGGTAAGTTCTTTATATGTATGCTTGACCAGTCCGTCAGGTCCAAGGATGAAACCATATAGTTTGCTGTCACTGTGCAGTCTTTTGATCCCATCGAATATCCCGGCAATCACATTGTGTCCTCCGGGTGCCTGTCCTCCTGAAAGGATCACGCCTACATTTACCGGTGTAGATATCCCGGCTTCACCGGCAATCTGTGCAAACTGAACAATCGGCATCCCGTAAGTATTGGGGAAGAGCTTTTGTATCTCTTCCTGATCTAGTACTGATTGTGTGGCAACACCTTCCTGGATGTTTACATTGCCCTTCAAACCTTCGGGCATCTTGGGCACATAACTTGCCCTTGCAATTTGTAAAGCACTTTTTGTCATTAGATCGATTTTTTTTATGATGAATTGTATTTGTCTCTTCTCGGATAGTTTGTGCCGGACTTTGCGTTAAGCAAACGGGTGGAGGATAACTCCACACGGATTTATACGTCCGGACAACGACTGACAGTCGATGAAGTTCAACCCCAAAAGTACTATTTTTTCGGGAAATAATGAACAATTTTACTATCTTTACCATTCATATTTAATAGTGGGAAGGAGGAAAGGTGGAAAAGTGGGAAGGTGATTAATTTTTTATTCTTCTCTGTTCGTTTTTCACTCTTCACTATTCATTTTTCACTTTTTGAAATTGACCGATGAATGCCAAAGATGAGATGAATGCAGTGGATCTGGAAGCCATAGAGGATTTATATAGAAAATATAAGGCAGATCCCGAAAGTGTGGATGAGAGTTTTCGTTATTTCTTTCAGGGGTTTGACTTAGCCATTACCCGTTTCCCGGTAAAGCCGGGAGAGAGTAGTGTCTCGGTAGAAAACTCCCGGAAAGAGTTGGCGGTAATGAAATTGATTACCGGTTACAGGCGAAGAGGCCATCTTTTTACCAAGACCAATCCGGTACGTACGCGCCGGAGTTATTTCCCGACTCTTGCCATCGAGAATTTCGATCTTACCGAAAGTGATCTCGACAGGCACTTTGAGGCCGGGCATGAGGTGGGGGGGATGGGAAAGGCCACACTGAGGGAGATTATCGCCCGTCTCGAAAAGACCTATTGTAAATCGATCGGAGTGGAATACCGTTATATGACCAAGCCGGAGATTGTTCGATGGTTGCAGGACAAAATGGAGGATTCCGAAAATCGGGATGTACTGTCCCGGGAAGCAAGGCTGCGGATCCTTGACCGGCTTATCGAGGCATCAGGCTTCGAGGATTACCTTCACAAAAAGTTTGTAGGACAAAAGCGGTTTTCTTTGGAAGGATCAGAGTCCATCATACCGGCGCTGGATGCCGTAATGTCGCGTGGTGGCGCTTACGATGTGAATGAGATCGTGATAGGTATGGCGCATCGCGGACGGTTGAATGTCCTTACCAATCTGATGAAAAAGCCTTATGCACAGGTCTTCCGCGAATTCAATGCCCAAAATTACGATGAGGAAATTAAATACGGTGATGTAAAATACCATCTTGGATATAACAGTACGATCGAGTATGAAGGACGTACTATCACGCTTAGCCTTACTCCTAATCCTTCTCATCTTGAAGCGGTAGGACCCGTAGTACAGGGTATTGCCAGGGCGATGCTGGAAAACGTGCACAATTATGATTATGATCAGGTATTGCCGATCCTTATTCATGGTGATGCGGCTATCGCGGGACAGGGTGTTGTTTACGAGACCATTCAGTTTTCAAAACTCGAAGGTTACAAAACAGGAGGTACTATCCATATTGTGATTAACAATCAGGTGGGATTTACCACTAATTATTTGGAGGCACGATCCAGTACCTATTGTACCGATGTGGCAAAGGTGACCCATTCACCCGTATTCCATGTGAACGGAGACGATATAGAGGCGATGGTATATGTAGCCAAGCTGGCGTTGGAATTTCGTCAGAAGTTCAATATCGATGTTTTTATCGATCTGCTCTCTTACCGAAAATACGGTCATAATGAAGGGGATGAGCCACGTTTTACACAGCCAAAACTCTACGATATCATTGCCAAACATAAAAATCCGCGTGATATCTATGCGGAAAAACTGATTGCTGAAGATGTCATTACCCGACAGGAGTTTGAAGCAAAAGTATCCGGATTTCACCGGCGCTTAGAGGAGGCTTACGAAGAATCGCTCAAATCCAATAAACTAAACCTTCAGCCCTTTTTCCCGAAAAGATATAAAAATATACGTTATCCGGAGGCTGCGGATTTTGAAAAGAGTGTCGATACGGCCATTTCAAAAGAGTTGTTCATAGAACTGGCAAAAGATATTACAAAGCTGCCGGAGGATAAAAAATTCTTTAACAAGACCCGGCGCCTGTTCGCGCAGAGGGCAGCTATGATCGAACAGGATAGTTACGATTGGGCGATGGGTGAACTGATGGCATATGCTTCATTAGCGAAAGAAAAGCATTCGGTAAGGCTGAGCGGTCAGGACTCCGAGCGGGGTACGTTTTCGCATCGCCACGCTGAGGTAATCACCGAAGACGGTGAAGAGAAATACTTTCCCCTGAAAACCCTGGGTGAGGGACAGGCGCCTGTACGGGTCTATAATTCGCCCCTCAATGAGTATGGTATACTGGGCTTTGAGTATGGTTATTCACTGGCTCATCCCGAAGGGCTTACCATCTGGGAAGCGCAGTTTGGTGACTTCTACAATGTAGGGCAGGTGATCGTGGATCAGTATATCTCAGCCGCACAGGAGAAATGGGGTATAAGATCCGGGCTGGTGATGTTTCTTCCGCACGGCTATGAAGGGCAGGGAGCGGAACATTCGAGTGGACGAATAGAACGTTTCCTGAGCCTTTGCGCTAACTATAACTTACAAGTGGTAAACTGTACTACTCCCGCCAACTTTTTCCACGTGCTTCGCAGGCAGTTGCACCGCGATATCCGTCTTCCTCTGATCGTCTTTACACCCAAGAGCCTCCTGCGTCACCCTGAGTGTACTTCTTCCCTTGCCGATTTCACTGAAGGTAGATTTATGGAGGTGATAGAAGACAAGTCCATAAAAGATCTGTCGAAAGTGAGAAGAGTGCTGCTTTGTAGCGGTAAGATCTATTACGAACTCAATGCAGTGCAGAAAGAGAGAAAAATAAACGATATCTCCATTCTGCGTGTGGAGCAGCTCTATCCCTTCCCGGAAAAGCAGATCAGGAAGGTATTACAGCGCTATCCTGCAAATGTGGAGCTTGTGTGGGTACAGGAGGAACCATTCAATATGGGTGCAGCCCTTTTTGTAAAACAGCAAATGGATGATTGTACCTTGCAGATTCTCAGCCGTCCCGCCAGCGGCGTCACGGCCGAAGGCCTTACGGCACAGCATAAGGTGTGTCAGGCAGTCATCATGGATAAAGCGTTCAATTTTCTTGGAGAATAAAGAACAAAGATTTCTGATAAACTAAAAACGAAAAGTGAAAAGAGCGAATTTTAATATTTGCGATGCTTGGTGTTTCGAAATTACCAATCTAAATTTTCACTATTCACTATTCACTTTAAGAATATGGCAATTATAGAAATAAAAATACCAAGTCCCGGAGAATCCATTACGCATGTGGAGCTTTCCCGCTGGTTGGTAGAAGAGGGTGCCTTCGTGCAAAAAGATACTGAAATAGCGGAATTGGAATCGGAAAAAGCTACGCTGATGCTGATGGCCGAAGAGAGCGGGAAAATATCACTCAAAGCTACGGAGGGAGAATCGATAGAGGTGGGTGCTGTGGCCTGTACCATAGATACCTCGGTACAACCGGAAGAGTCTGTAGCGCCGGCAGCAGATGATAAGACATCCTTGGAACAGCCTCCCGCTTCGGGGCAATCCTCTGAGAAAGCAGATACAACACAAACGGCATCGCAGGACGGAAAAAAAATTTCTGTTCCGTCGGTAGAAGAATCTACCGCAACAGGTATCTCTACGGCGAAAACTGCCATTGAGCCATCTGAATCCCAAACTGATTATGACAAAATAAAGATCACCCCTCTGGCAAAAAAAGTGATGATAGAGAACGGGTTGTCGGTAGAGGATGTGATCAACGGTTTGAGGAGATTAAAGCGTGAGGATGTGGAGACTGTACTGGGTGCAGCATCGGACAGAATTGGTGCGAATGGACTGAAGCGTCCGGTCACCCGGGAATCCAAAAGTGAACGGATGAGCTCACTCCGGAGGAAGTTAAGCGAGCGTTTGGTATCAGTGAAGAACGAGACAGCCATGCTGACCACTTTTAATGAGGTAGACATGAAGCCTATTATGGATTTGCGGAAGAAATACCAGACCCAGTTCATGGAGAAACACGGTATCAAGCTGGGCATCATGTCTTTTTTTCTGAAAGCCTGCTCTGTAGCTCTACGCGAGTTTCCCAATGTAAATGCCATGCTCGACGGTGAGAATATGATTACTTACGATTATGCCGATATTTCGGTTGCAGTAAGTACACCCAAAGGATTGATGGTACCTGTCATCCGCAATGTAGAAAGCCTGGGATTGGCAGAAATAGAGCGTGCGCTTGAGGAACTTGCAGCAAAGGCACGGAGCGGCAAGATCTCCATCCCCGAAATGAGTGGCGGCACGTTCACCGTGACTAATGGTGGTATATTCGGCTCCATGATGTCCACACCTCTTATCAATCCCCCTCAGTCTGCCATACTGGGTATGCACAATATCCAGGAGCGTCCGGTAGCCATAGACGGTCAGGTAGTAATCCGTCCTATGATGTATGTGGCATTATCGTACGACCATCGTGTGATTGATGGCAAGGAGTCGGTCGGTTTTCTGGTCAGGGTTAAACAATTGCTGGAAAAACCGACTGATATACTGTTCGGAGGAAGTAGCGGGGAGAAGGCATTACTTGGAGTCTGAAAAAAGATTCTGTACTTTCTTTGCTACACGAGGTGTGTTATATAAATCTGGCATTTGTGATGAATTTACTCAACAATCGAGAATTTGGCAAATTTGAGTAACAGTTGTTTCTTACCGGCGGACTCGAACTCTACAAATGCACGTCGATCGTTGCCGCTCATCTCGATGGAAGTCACCACACCGCGTCCAAATCGCTCATGTTCTATTATATGTCCGACTTCCAATTCTTGTGCCTCTTTCGATAAGGGAGTGGAGGAAGCGACTCGTTGAACGGGTACCACTCGCTTTGGAGTAATGGTGTGATTGCTCATGGTATTCTGTAATCGCTGCTCCCGCATAGATCCCCAGAAATCATCTGCCGGGGCCGTCCTGGTAATAAAGTCATTTTCCCCACCTTCAATATAGGAGGAGTCAATGTCTTTCAGGAAGCGGCTTGGTGTGGCGGGATTAGTCTGTCCATTCCTGAAGCGGCTTTTCGCGTAGGTAATAGTACAGCTTTTCTTTGCGCGGGTGATCGCCACATAAAAAAGGCGACGTTCCTCTTCCAGGCCCCGTATTTCCGATTTCGCCATAGCAGAAGGAAAGAGATCTTCTTCCAGTCCCACCACGAATACGTGGTCAAATTCCAGCCCTTTGGCAGAGTGGACCGTCATCAGTGTTACCCTCTCGTTATCGGCTTCATTGTCAGTGTCCTGATCGGTGAGTAATGACACTTCTGAGAGGAAGTCTGCCAGGCGGATATTTTCTTCACCCTGCTCCTGTTGCGTTTCCACGAATTCGTTCATCGCATTAAGCAACTCCTGCATATTCTGTGCACGGCTCATCCCTTCGGGGGTCATGTCGTCATAAGCTTCTTTGGCGATTCCGCTGTTTTTAATTATCTCCTGTGCCAGTTCGAAGGCGTTCATCGTTTCGTTTTTATCGATAAAACCCTGTATCAGGGAATAAAAACCTTCCAATTTCTTTGCCGTACCCGTGTTTACATCCAGATTATATTCCAGTGGAGCGGTAACCACCTGCCAGAGACTGACGTTGTGGCGTTGTGCGGTAGAAGTGATCTTGGCGACAGTTACAGCACCGATACCTCTGGTCGGGTAATTGATGATACGGCGGAAAGCTTCTTCGTCGTTCGGATTGACGATCAGCCGGAAATAACTGATGATATCCTTGATCTCCTTGCGTTGATAGAACGACAGTCCCCCGTATATCCTGTAGGGAATATTATTCTTTCTAAGCGCCTCTTCAAAGGCACGCGATTGGGCGTTGGTACGATAAAGGATAGCGAAGTCGTTGTAGCCGGCATATTTTTCGAGCCGCATCCGGGCGATTTTGTTGGAGACGATCAGTGCTTCCTCAAAATCGGAAAAAGCGCTCCTTATCTCGATCTTCTCACCCTCTTCATTCTCGGAGAACACATTTTTGAATATCTGCTCACTGTTTTTTTTGATCAGGCTGTTGGCCGCATTCACGATATTCCGGGTGGAACGGTAGTTTTGTTCCAATTTGAATATTTGTGTACCAGGAAAATTCGATTTGAATTTCAGGATATTGTCGATATTGGCACCCCTGAATGAGTAGATGCTTTGTGCATCGTCACCCACCACGCATACACGGTGATGTGCATCAGCCAATTGCTTCACAATAAGGTGTTGGGCAAAATTGGTATCCTGGTATTCATCTACTAATATATACTGGAATTGGTTCCTGTATTTTTCCAGTACTTCCTTGTGGTCGCGAAACAATATATTGGTATACATCAGCAGATCGTCGAAATCCATGCTGTTGCCCGAGCGGAGTCTGCTCTGGTAGCGTTGATAAATCTCGAAGAGCTGTGGCCTTTTCGCCATCCGGTCGTACTGTATAATTTCGGTGTTAGCTGCGTACATGGCTGGTGTGATCAGGCTGTTCTTTGCCCTCGATATCTGTCCATGCACCACCCCCGGCCTGTACTGTTTGTCATCCAGCTCCATCTCTTTGATGATCAGCCTTACTAAATTGTTGGAGTCAGATGAGTCGAAGATGGTGAAATTCGACTGAAAACCGATCGCTTCCGCTTCACTCCGTAGTATACGAGCAAAGATGGAGTGGAAGGTCCCCATCCAGAGCCGCCGGGCCCTTTTTTCTCCCACCAGATCGGCAATACGCGATTTCATCTCGCGTGCCGCCTTGTTGGTAAAGGTGAGCGCCAGGATGTAATAAGGGGGAAGTCCCTGCTCCAGGAGGTAGGCGATCTTATAAGTGAGTACCCGTGTTTTTCCCGATCCTGCACCGGCAATCACAAGTGAAGGTCCGTCACAAAATGCTACGGCAGCCCGTTGTGCTTCGTTCAGGTGGCTGAGCAAGCCGGAGTCACTATTTTTTTCGGTTTTCTGCATAACTACAAAAGTACGAATTTTCGACGGAACGGAATAAAAAAACTGTCCCTCTTTGAAGGTGTCACGGTAAAGGGTGAATCAATGGTTTGCTTATATGGGTGTTAAGCAAGGGGGGACTGGGAGAGTATTCAGAATAATCGGGTGAAAAAGGGAAATTTAAGAAAAAATAGATAACTTTGTCGGACTGACAATGTTTTTCCTATGAGTTTTGCCATCAGTTCAACCAAAGATCCTTCCGGGAAAAACAATCTGATGCGCTCGCTTTTACAGCCGTTTCGTATCAACCGGATTTCAGAATAAAAATTGATAACAGCACCCATTACGGATGATCAGTGATTATGAAAAAGAGTGACACCAATGATCCCGTTTTATTATGGAATAGTTTCAGAAATGGGAACGATGATGCATATATTCTTATTTATAGGACATATGTCCGGGATTTATATTTTCAGGGACTTCAATTTACCAAAAATAAGGAAATCATTAAGGACTGTATACAAGATGTTTTCACCAAGTTATATAAATACCGTTCGAATTTAGGGGATACTGACAATATAAAATATTACCTCCTGACCTCCATGCGTAATCAGTTGCTCACCGCGATATCCAAAGAGAAAATATATATGGATGTTGAGAGGGAAGACACAAATGCAGGGAATCTGCCTGAAAAGAATATAGAAGACATCCTGATAGAACGGGAAGAGGATAGGGCCATGGGAGATAAAATCAACCTGGCCATGTCCCTTCTGACCGACAGGCAAAGAGAAGCAGTCCGTTACCGTTATATAGATTGTTTAACCCCTGAAGAAATATGCCGTCTGATGGATCTGAACTACCAGTCTTTGCAGAATATCCTTTCCCGGTCTTTAAAAAAAATTCGTCAACATTTGAAAAAAGATTCGTTGAAGTGAGTATTAAAAAATAAACCCGAAGTTATATATATAACGTTCATGTAATATGCTTTATTCAGATCACAAGAACAAATACGTAAACTATAGGTCCGAAGAGTTTCTGTCAGATACTTTTTTTATACGCTCAATGAAGGAACCGACGGAAGAATCCGAGAATTTCTGGTCCGAATTCACGAAAAGGAATCCGTCCAATATAGGGGAATTCATTCAGGCAAAACAAATACTTCTTGCGATCAGGGATGACGAAAGCCGGATGTTGCCTGACGAAGAGGTGGATCAGCTGCTAGATCGGATCATGGATATAAACCTCGGGCGGACAAATAAAAAAAGGCGGGTTGTACGCTATTGGATGGGGGTTGCGGCTGGTATTGCTGCATGCGTTATTGCCGTAATAATGATAGTTCAAGAGCCCGGACCATTGACCCTCGGGCAGGATAAAATATTGTCATACGTGGAAAAAAACAAAACAATTAATCTGGATGATACGACAGTCAAACTGATTATTTCTGATCAGAAAATAATTGTCACCGAAGAAGTTGAACCTGTCATTGCCTACGATTCGAAAGAGATAAAATTAGCGACGACAGAAATTTCCAAGGCCGAATCGGCAGAATATAACCAGTTGATTGTCCCATATGGAAAAAGATCAAGACTTACATTGTCCGATGGTACCAAAATATGGGTAAATGCGGGAACCCACCTTACTTATCCTGTTGAATTCACGGATACGAGGCGAGAGATCTATGTAAGCGGAGAAGTCTTTCTGGATATTGCCCACGATACGGATCGCCCTTTCATTGTAAAAACGGATAACTTTGATATCCGGGTTTTGGGTACGAAGTTCAATGTCTCCACGTATGAGAATGAAATCAATAACGTTGTGTTGGTCTCCGGGTCGGTAAAAATATCCCAATCGGGCAAACGGCAGGATGTTTTCCTGCAACCGAATGAAATGTTTGAGCTTCACGAGGGGCAGTCCATGAAAAAACAGGTCAATGCCGAATATTATACATCATGGATCAACGGGTTATATATCGTTGATAATGAAAAGCTCGAGGTCGTCCTGAAACGCCTTTCGAAGTACTATGGAAAGAAAATAGCGTGCAGCCCTGAAACCGGACAGTTACGGTGCTCGGGAAAACTTGATTTAAAAGAAAGTTTAAATGATATTTTAGATAATCTCAACCTGAAATATACATCCGGTAATAATACCTATAAAATTTATTAATCCGGATGCCATACGGTCCTATATATAATAACACTATAAAAAATTAAATAATGAAAATGAAAAGCCCCTCTTAAATCTCATTGATTTTCAGAATACTGACTTTTCTCTGAAAGAAATCTGAACCGGATTTTTACCGATATTCTGCCGGATTAAAGATCATCTGCATGATCCGGCCATGAGAGATGTATGCTTTTTTATATGAAAAATTTCTTTAATTGTATAGCATAAGGAACATTCATTCCATGAATAAATAATCATTTAAAGGAAGTCGGCGATTTCGCTTCGCTCAATTATCTACGACATCTTTATTTAACGTTAGTAAAAAAATATTAATTTAAATCATATGAAAAAAAGAATTTTAATTGCTGTGACCCTCTTTTCTTTTTATACTGTTTCCCATTTATATGGCTGCTCGTCAGATCATCCGGCTGAGAGCGGGAATACAGGAAAAATAACGCCGGAGAGTTACGATTTAACAAATTTTCCCCAGGGAGCCGATCCTAAGGCAATCGGTGTAAGACTCTCCGAACGATATATTCGTACCATCGATACCCAAAACCCCCGTGTGAACTATCCCTATGTGTGTACCTGGTTGGGCGCTTTCCGGTTTACACAGACTATCAGCGACGATCAGTTATATAACAGGCTGCTTGAAAGATATGACAATATCTTTTTTTCTTCAGAATCGAATAACCTGTACCCCGCTCCAAACCATGTGGATAATAATGTATTCGGATCGGTTCCGCTGGAAATATATAAAACAAAGAAAGAAGATAAATACCTTGAACTGGGATTGATGTACGCGGATACGCAGTGGGAACTGCCGCCGGATCCCAAGGAATCGCAAAAAAACTGGCACGATCAGGGTTATTCCTGGCAGACACGTATATGGATTGACGATATGTATATGATCACAACTGTTCAGTCACAGGCATACCTGGTCACCGGAGACAGGAAATATATTGACAGAACGGCACGGGAAATGGCAATGTATCTCGACCGGATACAACGACCTAACGGACTGTTTTATCATACTCCCGATGTGCCATTCTTCTGGGGCCGAGGAAACGGATGGATGGCCGTAGGGATGGCGGATTTATTGAGGGTGCTGCCGAAAGATAATCCCGACAGGGAAAAAATCGAAAAAGCCTATAGATTAATGATGCAGACCTTACTCAAATATCAAGCGAATGACGGGATGTGGCGCCAGCTCATAGACGATTTTTCATCATGGAAGGAAACGTCATGTACCGCCATGTTTACCTATGCGATGATTGTCGGGGTAAAGAATGGCTGGCTCGATGAAAAAACATACGGTGCGGCTGCCCGTAAGGGATGGCTTGCGCTCTTAACCTATCTGAATGAGGACGATAATATCAAAAATGTTTGTGAGGGCACAAATGCCAAAAACGACCATCAATATTACCTTGACCGCAAACGAAATACCGGCGACCTGCATGGCCAGGCACCCCTCCTTTGGTGTGCGGATGCTTTGTGCCGCGATAGGGAAACGACAAAAAAATAACGATTCAGAAAAGAACAGATTCACTTTATTTAAAAACAGATAGCCTATGGAAAGATACCCCGAACATTAAAAAAAATAACCGGACGGCACTCTCACATACCGCCCGGTCCGGTTTCAACAAGTTAACGATTTTTATAACAATATTAAAACCATTTACAAATGTATGAAAAATTTCGATAAGTATGGTATTAGCCATATCATTAATATTCAGCTGTTACGGAGGATGAAAATAGCAACTATACTCTTATTGACATGTGTCGGTATCTGTGGAGCTGCCAACAGCTATTCACAAGACAAGGAACTCTCTTTAAACCTGGAAGAAAAAACCGTCAAAGAAGTCTTTGCGGAAATAGAGAAGAACAGTGAATTTATATTTTTTTATTTCCATGATGATGTGGATCTGGATAGAAAGGTTACAGTGAATGTGAAAGAGAAGAAGATCAATGAAATACTGGATCAGATTTTCAGATCAACCGATACAGGTTACTTGATCAAAGACAGACAGATCTACCTGTCCAAAAAGCACCCGCAGATAAGGCAAAGTGGAAAAAAACGCATCACCGGTACCGTCACCGATGCCAACGGCGATCCCATGATCGGGGCGAACGTGTCGGTCAGGAACACGACAAATGGTACCGTCACCAATATAGACGGATTGTATGTAATCGATGCCAATGATACGGATATTCTTGTATTCAACTATATTGGTTTTCTCACCCAGGAAGTCCGTATAGGGGACCGGAATGTATTGAACATAACGCTTCAGGAAGACGAACAGATGCTCGAAGAAGTGGTGGTTGTCGGTTACGGGCAACAGAGCAAATCGAGTGTGGTGAGCTCTGTAAGTACGGTCACTTCAAAAGAATTGTCCGTGCCCACCAGTAATCTTACGAATAACCTGGCAGGCCAGCTTGCCGGACTGATCAGTATCCAGCGCTCCGGGGAACCCGGTCGTGATGACGCGGAATTCTGGATACGGGGTATCAGCACATTCAAAGGGGGAACCAATCCGCTTGTGTTAGTCGATGGGATTCCCAGGGCAATCAGTAACATTGAGCCTGATGAAATAGAAACGTTCAGCCTGTTGAAAGATGCCGCGGCCACAGCGGTATACGGAGCCGAAGGAGCGAACGGCGTTATCCTGATCACTTCCAAACGCGGAAATATCTCAAAACCGAGGATCTCTTTTCGCGGCGAATATTCGGTTTCCCAACCGACCCGCCTGCCTGAATTCGTCGATTCGTGGGATTATATCGAACTGGCCAATGAAGCCAACTTCAATGACGGGGAGAACCCTTATAAATATCCGGAGGAAATAGAAAGATACCGTAACAGGGTCGACAATGACCTGTACCCGAACAGTAAATGGATGGATGAGTTACTGGCCAATAATTATTCCAACCAGCGGTATACCCTGAATTTCAGGGGTGGGGCGGAGAATGCCAAGTACTTCGTGTCAATGGCCTATTTCCAGCAGGAGGGGATCTTCAAGCAAAATCCGATGGAAAAGTATAAAGGCGACTTCGGGTTTGAGCGGTATAATCTCAGGAGCAATATCGATTTGAATGTAACGAAATCGACCCTTCTGAGCATTGACCTAAGCGGGCAGTATGTCAATCGCACGACATCCAACCGGTCGCCCGGCGATATCTTCAGATTCATGTTGCATACCCCGCCCCATTTGTTCCCTCCTGTTTACAGCGACGGCACGCTTGCCACTTATCTTACCCAGAGTGACGGCAATAACAGGAATCCGTATAATATGCTGATGAACCAGGGATACAGGAAAATGTGGGGGACAATGATCCAATCGAATATCGGTTTAAACCAGGATCTTAGCTTTGTTACTCCAGGATTGAAATTTAACGGGAAAGTCAGTCTGGATTATGACGGAAATTTCCAGACCTTAAGAAATCACTGGCCCAGCTTGTTCAATGCCATCGGGCGTGATGAAGACGGAACCCTGATTTTCGCGACATCGGAATCCGGTTCTCCTGAGCTGAAAGATCCTGAAACGCAACCAAGCGTATCGTACCGCAGGATCTATATAGAAGGTTCATTCAATTACTTACGCACCTTTCAGGAGAAACATACGGTAGGAGGTATGCTCCTGTATATGCAGAAAGAAACGCAGGCATCGGATGTGGTTCTTCCGTTCAGGAAGCAGGGGATGGTAGGCCGTGCGACTTATTCGTACGACGACCGGTATTTTATAGAGGGTAACTTCGGATATACCGGCAGTGAAACCTTTGCCAAAGGCAAAAAATTCGGATTCTTCCCTGCCGTGGGATTGAGCTATTATATTTCGAACGAAAAATTCTATCCTGCAGCATTGAGCAATATCATGAACAAGGCGAAGATAAGGCTTTCTTACGGACGTACGGGAAATGACGATACCGGAAGCGCCCGTTTCCTTTACCGCGCTACATTTCAGATGGATGCAGGCGGTTTCAATCAGGGAATAGGTTCCAACGGCGGCACCAATGGACTGGGAGACGGGATCAAGGATATCCGGTTCGTGAATAACAATATCCAATGGGAAATTGAGAATAAAAGAAATGTGGGTGTCGATCTTGGATTCATGAACAACCGGATCGAACTGACCGCCGATTATTTCAATAACAGGAGGGAGAATATACTGATGGAGCGGAACACCATTCCCGGTGTAGCCGGGTTCCACGCAAGGCCCTGGGAAAATTTCGGGATTGTGGATAACCGGGGTGTGGATGCCAGTCTGAATGTCCGCCAGGATTGGGGACCGGTAAAAGTAAGCATGAGAGGTACCTTCACTTTTGCACGGAATAAAATTATCGAATACGATGAATTGCCGAAGGAATATCCGTGGCAGGCCGTCACCGGCACAAGAGTGGGAGACCATGAGTTGTATATTGCTGAAAGGCTGTACACGGAAGACGATTTCATAAAAACACAAAAAGCGAATGGTACTTATACATACGAACTGAAACCCGGATTACCCGAAGTCACGTTGGAAGGTATCCTAGGTCCCGGTGATATCAAATACAGGGATATCAATAATGACGGCAGGATCGACAACTTTGACAAGGTAAGAGGAGTCGGTCATCCTTACAATCCGGAAATAAACTATGGCTTCGGGATAAATGTCGAGTACAAAGGATTTTATGTAAGTACTTTTTTCCAGGGGACAGGTAATTCATCTATCCTTCTGGCAAGCGGCAACAACACCTTCTGGCCTTTCAACTGGGGAATCGAAAAATCAAATATCCGTAAAGAGTTCCTCGACAGTCGGTGGACAGCCGACAATCCAAGCCAGGATGTGATCATGCCGAGATTACACGTAGGCTATGCTAAAAATGTGAACAAGGAACCCAGTACGTGGTGGTTGAGAAACGGAAGTTTCCTTCGTTTCAAGAATCTTGAAGTAGGCTATAACATCCCAAAGCAATATACGCAGCAGTTACTGTTGAATGGCGCCAGGGTATACCTCCAGGGGTATAATATGTATGTATGGGATGATGTGAAATATTGGGATCCGGAACTCGGTAACCAGAACGGGGGAAATAGTTATCCGCTGCCCCGAACGTTTACGTTGGGGGTTGAATTAAATTTTTAAAAATAAAATAATCGTATGAAACCGACATGCTTAAGATAATCATTAAACACCCGAAGGGAATGATTATCTTAAACATCAAAGGTTCCATACACATTGATGTAAACAAATAAAATAATCGTATGAAACAACCATGATAAAAGATGAATAACCGGACGAATGATGAAATCGTCTTGGATCTTGATTCTTGACTCTTGGTTCTAAAATTTAATCGTATGAAAATCAAATCAATAAAAATACTGATTATCGGCTTATTGGTCAGTTCTTTCAATTCTTGTTTGGATTATCTGGACGTATCTGACGAACTCTCGGGAGGACTGTCCTCTTTCGATCAGGTCTTTAGCAATGTGGATTATACCAAGAGATGGTATGCAAATGTGTATAGTAATATGCCTAATTATTCCAGGTTTTGCAATGCGAATGGAATGGGTGGTATATGGAGCGCGTATACCGATGAGGTGTATAACCGGTGGGCAAATAATACAGGGCGGTATAACGACTGGAATGCAACGAACAACACTTCGGAAAGGTGGGTCGAGTTATACCAGAGGATAAGGCAGGCGAATATATTCCTGGAAAAAGCCAAACCCATCGTAGAAGAAGGAGGTCCTAATGCAGCCACACTTACGCAGGCGGAGGTTGATCGATATAAGGCCAATGTGCGCTTTATGAGAGCATTGTATCATTTTTACCTGATGGAGTTAAATGGGCCGATACCTGTTATTACCCAGTCTTTTACACTGGATGATGAGCTGGATATCCCCCGTAACTCATTGGATGAAGTCATTGATTTTATAGATACCGAGATCAAGGAAGCCATCCCGGGCATGGAGCAGGAACCTTACCATGATAATGAAAGTTTCAGGGCGGTACCTACCAAAGGAGTGGCCCTGGCTGTGCTTGCTAAATTATGGATGTATGCTGCCAGCCCGCTTTATAACGGCGAATATACGGAGGCTTTGCAGTTGCAGAATAAAGACGGTAAATACCTGTTCCCTGCCAAAGATGAAAGCAAAAAGCAGAAAGCGCTTGATGCGTGCAAGGCTTTCATCCACTATGCAGAAGAAAATAACAGGTACGAATTGTATAGAGTGATGTCTAACGGAGTTTTAGATCCTGATCAATCCGTTTACGGGGTTTTCCAGGAGTATAACAGGGAGATCATATGGGCTACTTCGGTCACCTCCTGGGGAGGTGCGGACGGAAACGATTATGATACCTTTACCACACCCCGCAGCGAGAGTAAGGGATTGGGAGATATAGCGGTTGTACAGGAACTGGTTGACGATTTTTATATGAAAGACGGGTTGCCGATCAAAAATACGTCTTTTTTGTCTAAGTCTCCATTGTACAGTGAAACCGGATTCGGCACATACAATGGAGTGGAGGTTTCCAATATGTATATCGACCGTGAGCCGCGCTTTTACAATACGGTCACCTTTTCCGGGAAAAGATGGCATATCAGTAATAAAGAAGTGCAGTTCTACAGAGGTGGGAACGCCGACAACAGGGTGGAAGGATCCCCGAGGACAGGGTATCTCCTCTATAAGAGGGTTAATCGTACCGTGCACATGGATTCCCCGGGAGTCAAGTCCAAGTTCAGACCTTCCATCATCTTCCGCCTGGCTGACTTTTACCTGTTATATGCCGAGGCATTGAATGAAGTCACCCCGTCCGATCCCGATGTATTGGAATATGTAAACCGTGTAAGGGAACGTGCCGGATTGCCGAAGCTGGAAGAACTCAACCCTGCTATAAAAGGAGACCAAAATTTACAACGGGAAGCCATCCGCAGGGAAAGGCGCATCGAGCTGGCAACCGAAGGACAACGTTATTTCGACGTGCGGCGGTGGATGATCGCTGAAAACGCGCCGGGAGAAGGCGGACAGGGAGGAAACTTCCACGGCATGAACATGTATGGGAACAAAACCACATTTCATACAAGAACGGTCATACATGACCGTAGCTTTAAAAGGAAAAATTATTTTGATCCCATACCTTACGCCGCCATTCAGAAAAGTGAGCAACTTGTTCAGAATCCGGGTTGGTAAAATAAATGATAGATGATAATAACATAAAAACAGTGTGCTATGACAAAAAATACATTAATAGTCATTCTTCTGGTGTTCTTTGTTACCGGATTATCATTGACCAATTGTGACAATAACATACCCAAATATGAGAATGTCAGTGTGGAAAGTATAACATTGGACGAAGACCTCAAAAAAGGAGTAAGTATAGAGATCGGCGACTCTCTGGTGATTGCAAACCGGTTAACCGTTTTTCCGGAAGATGCCACCAATAAAATGCAAACGTTTGCCTCTTCCGATGCCGATGTGGCCGTGGTGGATGCCAGGGGAAAAATCAATACAAATTCAGTGGGTACCGCTGTAATAGCTGTAACGGTAGATGGAAAATCCGACGAATTTACATTGACGGTAAGAGAAAAAGACGTCATCGAAATCTCTGAAATAGAAATCATTGATCCTGAAATACATATCAATGTAGGATCTGCCGAAGATCTGAAAACACTCATCATCATATCTCCCGCGGAAGCTTCTATCAACGATTTGCTCTACAGTTCCGACAACCCGTCGGTCGTGGATGTAAACACAAGCGGGATCATCACGGGGGTCGCTGGTGGAACCGCAAAGGTAACCGTTACATCCAAATATGATCCATCCGTTTCGGGAGAATTTAATGTAAGGGTGTTTGAAGACTATTCGCGTGAAGGATGGACGTTAACCGCCTCGCAAAATCCTCTTTTTGTAGAAGGGAACAATAATAAACTGGAACATGCACTCGACGGAGATCCTGCTACATGGTTTGCTTTGGTGAAACCGGGGAAAAGTCATGCGGGTATTTCAATACCTACTGCGGCAAATGGCGGCTTTGTTTATTTCATTGTCGATATGAAAGCAGAACGCGAGGTAAGTTACTTCAGGATCCGTCACAGGAGCGGTACCGATACGCTTCTCAGATACCGGATCATAGAAGAGGTTTCCGGGAGTAACGATGGCGTGAATTTCACTCCTATTGCTACGGATGTTGTTGTCCCGGGCTGGGATGTAGCGGCCACAGTAGAGACGCCGAATCTTGTGATCCCTCAATCGACATACAGGTATCTGAAATTTTATTCTCAGAAGCCGGAATGTTTTGCAACAGACCGGGGATCGGTACAGTTGGCCGAAATCTATATAGGTAAATAGTATTCTTCCATTGATGAACTGAGGTTATAAATGATCCGTGATGCATGGTTGATTATTCCGTCACGATTGAATAGAAAATGTATCACGGGTCATTCAAATATTTATATAATGGAAAGATTTTTCAAAGCAACAGTTTTACTGGCACTCTGCTGTGTCTTTATAGCCTGTGGTGACAAAAATGACGGTCCGGGAAATAATAGTCCGGTTACGGATGCCCCTAAACTATACCGGATAAGGGTGTCACATGACGGGCTGAGGAGCACCGAGTTTCCGATGCCTCCCTGGCAAGTACGGCAAACCAGATACCTGTAACCGGATTGTAAGTTAAAATCAATGAATTGTATAAAACGAGCATGGGCATTATTACTCCCAAGGCATACTTAAATTGTCTTGTGTCTTGATTCCTGGCTCCAACATTTATCGTATGAAAAAGAATTACCGCTTTATTTGTGTATTATTTGTAACTGTTTTCTTGGCAACAAACTCTGTTGCGTCTCAGGATTATTTTGATAATTTCCCTGTAAATGCAGATCCCAAAAGTGTTGGTGATAAACTGAGTAAACGCTTTTTGGAGAGTAAACATCAGTTGTATTTCGATAAAGGAATACATTATGCTGAAGTATGCACCTGGTATGGAGCACTCCGGTTCGCAGAGCTGACCGATGATCAGGCATTGATAAAACAACTGAGAAACCGCTTCGAATTACTGTTCCACATAGAAAAGGATCTTCTTCCCCCGCCCATCCATGTAGACCAGAATATGTTCGGATGCCTGCCTCTCAGATTGTACGGTATAACCGGGGATAAGCGCTATCTGGATCTCGGGCTGCCCTATGCCGACACCCAATGGATACTGCCGGCCAATGCCAGAGAGGAAGAGCGTAAATGGCATGAGAAAGGATATTCCTGGCAAACCCGCCTCTGGATAGATGATATGTATATGATTACGATCGTACAATCCGAAGCCTATACTATTACCGGGAATGCCGAATACATGAACAGGGCCGCCAAAGAGATGGTATTGTATCTGGATGAGTTGCAACATGCCAATGGCCTTTTCTACCATGCACCGGACGTGCCTTTTTATTGGGGACGGGGCGACGGCTGGATGGCGGTAGGAATGACCGAACTTCTGTTCAATTTACCGGAAAGCGATCCCAACAGGGAACGCATCCTTAAAGGGTATCTCCTGATGATGAACAATCTGAAAAAATATATCAACAGAGACGGACTTTGGAATCAACTGATCGATGATCCCGAATCCTGGACGGAAACATCCGGATCGGCCATGTTCACTTATGCCATGATTGCCGGTGTGAAGAACGGCTGGCTGGATGAGGGGGAATTTGCACCTGTCGCCCGCAGGGCCTGGCTCTCATTGTGCAATTATATAAACGATGACAATGATCTTACCGAAGTATGTATCGGCACTGGTAAAAAGAACAGTAAGCAATATTACCTTGATCGCCCTCGTATAGCAGGCGATTTTCATGGACAAGCGCCTGTATTATGGTGTGCTTATGCCTTACTCGATAAATAGTCTAATGAAATTGAACGTTTTCGTTAAGCTAAATGAGCAGAGGATAAGCTTGCTTATACTATGCCATAGCGAAAAAACGCCTAATGAAATTGAAAGGTTAATGTGTCAGCGATTTAGAATACTTCAATAAAACAACTTCAATTATGAGACATCTGTATGCTTGTTTATGTATCTTTTCCCTTCTTTGCTTTGGTTGTGAAGATGGTCCGGATGATCCGGGCAATAGCGAAAAGCCTGCTCTGAAAATAAATACACAGGAAAAACTGGTTGCGAATGCTGCCGGATCATTCGACATCTATGTGACTTCCAATAGTTCATGGACCATTGAATCCAAAAATTCATGGCTGAGACCGGAAAGAAAGGAAGGAAAAGGGGATATATCGGTAAGAATTCAGTATGATGAGAGTACTGCGGATAAACGTACCGGTATCATTGTGTTTACCTGTGAAGGGGTATCCCCTGTTGAACTGACCGTAACCCAGACCAGGCTTACGTTCACCAATCCCATAGCGGGAATACCGGATCCGTGGATCATAAAGCATGAAGGATCTTATTACCTGTGTAAAGCGGACGGAAATGGAATAAATATAGCCCGGTCCGACAAGCTGTCCGAATTCCCCCATACCCGCAGGGTATGGAATTGTCCTATTGACGTGGGGAACAGTAAACCGTGGAACGTGACACATGTCTGGGCGCCCGAATTACATCGCGTCGACGGCAGGTGGTACATCTATTACGCTGCCGGACGTCCCCACTCAGAGACAAATTCCTACGGCTATCAGCGTAGCGGGGTATTACGGGCGAAGACCGACGATCCGATGGGGGAGTGGGAAGATATGGGCATGCTCTATACGGGCGATAACTACCAGCCGGGCGTCGTGCCCGATGCTTCCAACACCCATTACGCGATTGATCTGGGTGTATTCATGTTGAACGGAAAATTATACGCTGTGTGGTCGGGGAATCCGGCTGGCAGTTCCGAGCAAAAGCTCTACATTGCCGCCATGTCTGATCCCTGCACCATATCCTCGTCAAGATCCGCGATATCGGGTGCCGATAAGTATTGGGAACTCATCTCTTCTGCGACGAAAATAAATGAAGGACCGGCATTCCTGAAAAACAGGGAGCAGGGTAAATTTTTTGTGGTCTACTCCTGCAACGGTTCATGGACAAAGCACTATCGTCTGGGTTATATTATGCTCAATGATACGTTGGCTGATCCCACCCATCCTGCTAACTGGACTAAGTCCGTAACGGACGTCTTTTACCGCAACGATGATTCGGCCGGTGCTGATGGAGTGAACGGAGTGGGGCACTGTAGCTTCACAAAATCGCCTGACGATGCGGAAGACTGGATCGTCTACCATGTCAAAAACCGTAACGACAGCGGTTGGTCATCAGGCAGGTCGACATTCATTCAGAAATTTACGTGGAAGCCCGATGGAACACCGTCTTTCGGAACTCCTGCGGGATGGGGAGAGAGCCTGGCAATCCCTTCGGGTGAAAGCCACTGATGCTCATCATCAATATTATTGTCGGCACGGGTATGGGGCATATCCGTGCCGATGTTTATCAGTGTTGTACCGCTTGTACTTTAGGAATATGAGGGTAAAATAGACATCCGCCTTGAAGGCGGTCGTCGGGTGCCCGGGTAAACAAATATATGCAAGATACTGTTTTTTCTGTAAGAACAGGGATCAGGGAATATCCTGTAATCTGCTTTTACGGGGTGGAATACCGTAACGTTTGGTATATAGGCTTATCAAATGCGATATATTCTTGAAGTTGTACATGGCGGCTATATCTGTAATGCTCATATCCGAATTGACCACTAATGAGTTGATTTCTTCCATTTTCCTGTCTAACATCCATTGATAAGGCGTTTGTCCGAAACACTTCTTAAAATGACGTGTGAAAGTTTTTATGCAATCATAACCACAAAGTCCCGCCAGTTCATACATATTTTTTGCAGAAGAGTAATTACTTAACACACTATCCTCAAAGCGTTTTGATTTTGAAGAACGCGGGATCAGTTTTACAAGTACGATCTCATTATCGGGCGACGAGGTAACTCTGCTTTTTAGTCCGTCCGAGAAAGTAAACGTGCATGATACTACATCCGTCAGCAAATATTTGCGTACGTCATTCCTTCTGTTATTTTTTAATTTAATGCCGTCCATACAATCTTCCACTACTTAGATGAATATTTTTAATGACCGCAGTCAAGACAGCGAATATGCTACTTTTACAGGGTTTTGCAGATAAGTGTATAAATTATTGATATATAGTTGGGTAGGGTGTTTTTGACTTTTATTTGTCGATAATTTTTAATTCGACACCCCCTTTTGCAATCGCTGTTTGTCTGATTCTTTTTGATAATTCCGTATTTGTTTTACCATTTAACGCCTTCCGGATCGTAGGGTACGTTACATTGAGCAGTTTCATAATCTCTTTTCGTACCGAATAGTCAACTTTTATGATAGTATTTTCCATTTTTGTTATATGTGAAAATTTTTCTATACCTTTATAGCGGTTTTCAAATTGAAACTTTACGCAAAGTTATAGACAATTTTCTAATTAATCAAATTTTCCCGGACAATTTTCTATTTTTTCATGAAAATAATACAAAGGTTATATCAATATATAAATGAGAAGGGGGTAAGGCCGGCTGAGTTTGAGAGGATGATTGGCGTTTCCAATGGTTATATAAGTAAAATGTATGCAAGGCTTTCGGATGTAGGGGAGGGTATTCTTTTACAGATAATAGAAAATTGTCCGGATTTGAACCCGATGTGGTTGATTTTAGGCAGAGGTGAAATGTTCAATGATCCGGGAGATAATAATATTCCGGAACCGGTTTTAGATAAACTTCTCAATGAGATCAAAGAATTATCAGCCAAGAATGAGAGACTAAAAATGGAAAATGAACGTTTAGCCAATGAAATAGGAAAAAAAAGCCTGTCTTATAAATCTTCTGCTGTCGTCGGGCCGTAATTGAGGTCATATAATTTTACCATCCATTTGGTCAAAAAAAAAGGAGTTGCCTTGTTAGAGACAACTCCCTCTCTAGAAAAGAATTACTCGTAAAATTCAAAACAGTTTCTTAATTTTTATCTGAACGTGTAGCGCAAACTGAGTGCAAATCCGCTAAACCAATAGTCGTTGTAGCTGTTGGTGAAATTAAACGAGGGCTTCCAGTCTAAAGAGACATTAAACGGAGCCGTGGGGAAGACATACTCGATACCTCCAATCAGATCAGCTCCAAGCAGAAAAGCGTTGTCGTAACGGTTTTTATCTTTGCGTATTCCCCCGAGATGGGCGCCAAGTCCCACATACCAATCTAAGCCGGGTGCACCGGGGATAGGTTGTTGATATTCGTACAACCCGGTAAGCAAGAAGTAATTGGGTGATGCTGCAAGGATAAACTCGCCTGCCGATGCGGGTGCAAAGAAATGTTTCAGCGTTACACCGCTGTCATAGCCCAATCTCACACCGAGGGCGGTATTGTACTGTTGTGCGTTGAGTGTAGTTGCAAAAGCTGTCATTAGAAGAGCTGCGAAAAGTAGTTTTTTTAGTTTCATACGATTGGTTTATATAGGAAGATAACAAATAACCGTGCATATTGTTTGCTGTCATTTAAAAACATTATCGAATTATCATCCCAACCTCTTCCCGGTTTCACTATTAGTTTTTCACTTTTCACTTTTCACTTCTAAATAGCATTTTCTGCAGAGAGGCTGGTATTCGTCGGTCTCGCCTAACATCACCTGTTTATCGTTTTTTACCAACCGGTGCGAGTAGTTTGCCAGGTTACCGCAACGTACGCAGATGGCATGTACTTTTATTACATCATCGGCAATGGCACACAATGCCGGCATCGGGCCGAAGGGAATGCGTTTGAAATCCATGTCGAGCCCGGCAATGATCACCCTGATCCCCTGGTCGGCCAGATTCTGGCACACATCCACTAATCCCATGTCGAAGAACTGTGCCTCATCGATCCCTATCACTTCCGCTCCCGAGGAGAGAAGTAAGATATTACTGGAGTGTTCCACAGGGGTGGAAAGAATGGCGTTTTTATCGTGCGATACTACCTCCTCTTCGGAATAGCGGGTATCGATGGCGGGCTTAAAGATTTCTACCGTTTGACGTGCAAACTGGGCACGGCGTAATCTGCGCAGTAATTCTTCGGTTTTGCCGGAGAACATTGATCCGCAAATAACTTCGATGCGTCCGGTGCGTGCTGTTTCGTTTAGTTTGTTTTCGTTATACATCTTCTGTTCGGATGTTTCTTTCCTGATATGTTTTCTGACGGTTTACCAGGTACGGCAATATAAGGGGAATTATTTTCCTTTGACAATTTTCTTGATTTCGTTTAGTTTGTTGAGTGCCTCGATGGGGGTTAGGTTGTTTACATCGAGGTTGATGATCTCGTCTCGCACCTGACTGAGGATCGGATCATCCAATTGGAAGAAACTCAACTGATAGCCTTCCCGTTTTTCTACAAAATCCTGAATAGGTTTTTTGATCATCTCTTTCCGGTTAGAGGATTCCATCTGGGCAAGGATCGCATCTGCCCGGTTGGTAATACTTTGTGGAACACCGGCCATTTTTGCCACATGGATACCGAAGCTGTGCTCGCTTCCGCCCGGCACTAATTTACGCAGGAAGATCACTTTATTGTCGATCTCCTTTACCGCCACATTGTAGTTCTTAATACGTTTGAACGATTTCTCCATCTCATTCAGTTCGTGATAATGCGTAGCGAAGAGTGTCTTGGCTCGCGCTTTCGGATTTTCGTGTATATATTCCACTATCGCCCAGGCGATGGAGATACCGTCGTAGGTGCTTGTCCCACGTCCCAGTTCATCAAAAAGGACCAAACTGCGATCTGACAGGTTATTGAGGATATTGGCCGCTTCGTTCATCTCTACCATAAAAGTGGATTCACCAAGAGAGATGTTGTCCGATGCACCTACTCTGGTAAATATCTTATCTACCAGTCCGATCTTCGCGGAATCGGCCGGTACAAAACATCCGATCTGTGCCATCAGCGTGATAAGTGCAATCTGGCGGAGGAGTGCCGATTTTCCCGCCATATTGGGTCCCGTAATGATGATGATCTGTTGGTTTTCGCTATCCAAATAAAGGTCGTTTGCAATAAACGGTTCTCCGGCAGGGAGTTGTTTCTCGATTACCGGATGGCGGCCGCTTTGTATGTCGATGATTTCGGAGTCGTTGATCTCCGGCCGGATATACTTGTTTTCTTGTGCTACGTTGGCGAAAGCGAGAAGACAATCGGCCCGGGCAATTATGTTAGCGTTGGTCTGTATAGCAGGAATATATCCCAGCAGGCTTTCTACCAATGAGGAGTAAATACGGTTCTCAAGCGAGATAATTTTCTCTTCGGCTCCCAGGATCTTCTCTTCATATTCTTTCAGTTCTGCCGTGATATATCGTTCGGCGTTTACTAATGTCTGTTTGCGTATCCAGTCTGCCGGGGCTTTGTCTTTATGGGTGTTGCGTACTTCGATATAATAGCCGAAGACATTGTTAAAAGCTACTTTTAGCGATGGTATACCGGTCCTTTCACTCTCTCGTTGCTGGATTTGCATCAGGTAATCTTTACCTGAATAGGCGATCTGGCGCAGTTCGTCCAACTCTTTGTCCACACCCTTCCTGATATATCCACCCTTGTGTAGCAAGGTCGGTGGGTCAGGGACAATCTCTTTTTCGATACGATCCCGGATCGCGAGGCAGGGGTCGAGTTTCTCTCCCATCTCTACAATACTTTGGTTATCGGATGAGAGGAAAGCTTCCCTGATTGGCTCAATGGCAGTGAGCGCTACTCTCAATTGCGCTACTTCCCTCGGATTGATCCTCCCCGTGGCGGCTTTAGAGATGATCCGCTCTAAATCGCCTATGAGTGGGAGTTGTTGTTCAAGCAACATTTTCAGTTCCGGATTCCGGAAAAAATGTTCTACTACGTCCAGGCGTGACTCGATAGGTTTAGCTTCCTTCAAGGGAAACACCGTCCATCTGCGCAGCAGTCGTGAACCCATTGGGGAAATGGTTTTGTCAAGCACATTGAGAAGGCTTTTTCCTCCTTCGTTGAGAGGATTGATCAATTCCAGGTTGCGTATGGTGAATCTGTCGAGTCTTACGAAACGCTCTTCTTCAATACGTAACAAGGAAGTTATATGTCCAATATGTTTATGTTGCGTGATATCCAGGTAATGGAGTATGGCACCTGAAGCGATAATTCCTTGTGTAAGCTGCTCGATCCCGAAGCCTTTCAGATTTTTTGTCTGAAAATGGGAAAGTAATCTGTCGCGGGCACTGCTTTCAGTAAAAATCCAGTCGTCCAGTTCAAAAAGGAACCATTGAGAACCGAAGGCTTCTTCAAACTTCTTTTTATTGCCTCGTTCAATGAGTATCTCTTTCGGAGCAAAGTTGGAAAGAAGCTTATCAATATCATCCACTGTACCTTCAGCAGTGAGGAATTCACCGGTAGAAATATCGAGAAAAGCAGTCCCGAACCGATTCCCTTTTTCCATATGCATTGCACAGAGAAAATTATTTTCTTTGTGATTCAATATGTTATCGTTGATAGAGACCCCAGGAGTGACTAATTCCGTAATTCCCCGCTTCACCAGTTTCTTGGTCATCTTTGGATCTTCCAATTGGTCGCAGATAGCCACCCGTTTGCCTGCACGCACTAGTTTCGGCAGGTAGGTATCCAGAGCATGATGAGGAAAACCTGCCAGTTCCACAAACTGCGCCGTACCGTTTGCCCTTCGTGTAAGTGTAATACCCAGTATTTCTGAAGCCACGACGGCATCATCCGAAAATGTCTCATAAAAATCACCTACACGAAACAGCAATATAGCGTCGGGATGTTGTGTTTTTATCTCAACGTACTGCTTCATCATCGGTGTTTCTGCTATCTTTTTTCCCACAAATCTTTATTTACAATTACCAATTAGCAATTACTAATTACCAAATCTTGAATCTTGAATCTTGAATTTGAAATTGTGAATCCAAGAAGCGAAATTACAAAAAAAGCATGACTATCGAAAAATTAAAATCGATTTGTAATTTTCTCGATAATGATAAAACCTGCTTTATGGGATACAATCAGTGTATTTATTCCGTGAAATTATTGATGTCTATATCATACGAGATCAGATCATTAATGAACAAACGCTTTAAGAATTACTGTAGCAGTCGTCTTAGTTCTTTAATCCCTTCCGAAGCCCCTTTTTGAATATGATGGATATCGTAACGGTTTGTATGCACATCTTTTGGATCAATTAAATATACCGGTGCATTCTTTCTTATGTCATTGAGCAATCCGGCGGCCGGATATACATTCATGGAAGTACCGATGATAACGAAGATATCGGCCTGCCGGCAAATTTTTTCCGCTTCGTGGATCATAGGAACCGCCTCGCCGAACCAGACGATATGGGGGCGTAGCTGGAACCCTTTTTCACAGGTGTCACCCAAATGCATATCGATATGCTCCGGGTCGATATCGTAAACAAGCGAATCATCTCCGGTAGAACGTGCTTTCATCAGTTCCCCATGTAGATGCAGTACCTTTGTGCTTCCGGCCTGCTCATGCAGGTTATCGATATTTTGAGTGATAATGTGGATATCGAACTCTTTTTCCATCTCTGCCAGTTCATAATGCCCTTCATTGGGTATGGCTTTCATCAGTTCACGACGGCGTATATTGTAGAAATTCAGGACTAATTCGGGATTCACTTCAAACCCTTCGGGAGTAGCTACTTGTTCCACCGGATATTGTTCCCACAACCCTCCGGAATCCCGGAAAGTAGCAATCCCGCTCTCTGCGCTCATCCCGGCTCCTGTAAGTACAACCAGTTTCTTTTGCATATTCTTCTTTGTTATGTCAGCCAGAGGCAAATATAGTTTTTTATTGCCGGAAAATGAAGATAATTCATATTAAAATCTTACTTTTGTGAGTTAAAATCAAAAAGAAAGAGTTAGATGGACAAACTAAGTTACGCGTTAGGGATGAGTATGGCTTCAAATTTGATGAATTCAGGATTGAAGCTGATCGATGTGGAATCATTTGTGAAAGCCTTTACGGAGATTATGAATAATACCACCCCCTCCATGAGCCCTCAGGAGGCAAATCAGGTTATTCAAAGCTATTTTAGCAAGATACAGGATGAGATGTTGGAGAATAATCTGAAAGAGGGAGAAGCATTTCTTGAAGAGAACAGTAAAAAAGAGGGTGTAGTTACGCTTTCCAGCGGATTACAGTATGAAGTGCTGAAGGAAGGAGACGGAGCTAAACCGAAAGCTACCGACAAAGTGAAATGCCACTATCACGGCACATTATTGAATGGTCAAGTCTTTGACAGTTCCGTACAGAGAGGCCAACCTGCTGTTTTTGGTGTAAATCAGGTGATCAAAGGATGGGTAGAAGCGCTTCAACTAATGTCTGTAGGGTCGAAGTGGAGATTGTATATTCCTTCCGATCTTGCTTACGGAACACAGGGGGCAGGAAACTCCATTGAACCTAATTCCGCTCTTATTTTCGATGTAGAGTTATTGGGAATAGAGTAATTAATAATACTTATATTACTTTCTTATTTTCCCTTACAAAATCAACATAATACATTATTAATATATAGAAGAAAATGAAGAAAACAATTTTAGGCGCATTTTGTGCCATGACTGTGCTGGCAGTGTTGATGGTGTCCTGCGGAGGAGCCTCCACGCCGAAGACCTCCCTGAAAAATTCTGTGGACAGTGTCTCTTATGCCTATGGTGTAAGTATGGCAGAGCAGGGATTAGTGCAATACCTCGAACAGCAAGGAGTATTGCAAAGTGCATCCAACATCGAATACGATTATCAGATGAGGATTGCTGCTGCCGATTCTACCCAAAAGGCAGCATTACAAAAAGAGATGGCCGCAAAGATCGACTCAGTGAACAAGATCAATGCTCCCCGTCTTAATGAATTTATTAAAGGGTTAAAAGCAGCAATGAATCTTGAGGAGAAGTCTCCTTATGCCCAGGGGTTAAGTATTGGAGTACAGTTTTCCCAGATGATGCTTCCTCAATTCAACTCGATGCTTTTCGGATCCGACTCCACACAAAAAGTGGATAACGACCAGATTATGGCCGGATTGATCTCTGTATTGAAAAATCAACAGTTGGCTATCAGTACGATGGATGCCAACGCGTTAGTGCAGAAAAAGATGGAGGAGGCCCAGGCTGCCAGCCAAGCTCGTCAGGAAGAAGAACTTAAGGTACAGTATGCCGATAGTATTGCCGCCGGTGATGCGTATCTTGCCGAGAATGCTAAAAGAGAAGGAGTGGTTACGCTCCCCAGCGGATTGCAATATGAGGTCCTTCGTGAAGGTAACGGGCCGATTCCCACTGATACCGATCGTGTGAAAGTACATTACCACGGTACGTTGATCAATGGTACTGTGTTTGACAGTACTGTAAACAGGGGAGAACCCGCCACATTTGGTGTGAACCAGGTGATCGCCGGTTGGACTGAAGCGTTGAAGCTGATGCCCGTAGGATCGAAATGGAGATTATATGTTCCCTATGATCTGGCATACGGAGCACAGGATCGTGGAACCATCAAACCATTTTCCAATCTTATTTTCGATGTAGAATTATTGGGAATAGAAGAATAAGCAATTCTCGGAATAGGAGTAAGAAAGGGTGGCCAAAAGGTCACTCTTTTTTTGTTTTATTGTTTTTTGAATAATCGATTGGTTTTATCTTTTTTATATTGATTTCTTCAATATTCAATAAAAAATAAAGAAATTTTCAATTTTTACTTGCATAATGTTTTTTGAGGGTGTATATTTGCACTATTATAGATTGTAAGGTTGTAGTATTTGAATTTGTTAAAATCCCATGACCGTTTTTGCTATTATGTTTCGGTGGAATTTTTAATGAAATATATCAAAAACAGGGATGAAAATTTCAGTCTGACGTTTTTTTTAAAAAAAAAGTGCAAAAAACCACGTAATTAAAATAAATGATTTATATTTGCGCAACGTATATATAACCACAAAAATGTTAAAATTATGTAGAGTGGTGTTGTAAGATAGTAGAGTTATAGAGTCTCTATGATAGGAAAGGTGTTTGTATGTTAATTATTTTGATAATTAATCTTGTATTATTAGTTAAAGCCCTTCCAGCCTATTGAATTGATAGGATAAAAGATGATATTATAATAGTGTTTAATTTAAAAGTAGAGTTTATGAAAAGAAAGCTAACTATGTTTTTAGCCCTGTTCTTTATTGGGATAGGGCTTGCTGTGGCTCAGACCCAGGTACGCGGTACCGTGGTTGATGAAGCGGGCGAACCGGTGATCGGGGCTACCATCCAGATTAAAGGAACATCGCAGGGAACCGTTTCCGATATTGACGGTAATTTCAACCTGTCTGCCCCTGCCGGTGGTACGCTCGTGATTTCCTATGTAGGATATCAAACACAGGAAGTGCCCGTGAGTGCAAATGTGCAGGTGCAATTAACTACTGACACAGAATTATTGGATGAGGTGGTTGTGGTTGGGTATGGAACAACAACCCGGAGAGCTTTTACCGGTGCCGCTTCCTCTGTTTCCAATGATTTAATTGAAAACAAGATTGATATTAATCCTGTTAAGGCACTTGCCGGAACTGTTCCCGGCTTGCAGATGAATGTAGGTTCCGGACAACCGGGTGCTCCGGCCAATATCTTTATTAGAGGTCGAAACTCCGTAAACTCCGGTACGCAACCTTTATATGTAATTGATGGAGTACCCTTCGAGACGGGTATACAGGGAATGCGTCAGAGTGAAGGGCAACAGATGAGCCCTCTGGCCACCATTAGTGCGCAGGATATTGAAAGTGTTACGGTACTGAAGGATGCAAGTGCTACTTCTATTTATGGAGCAAGGGCTGCCAATGGTGTAATTGTGATTACCACGAAAAAAGGTAAGAGAGGATTGAATATTGATTTTACGGCAAGAGTGGGTACCGAGAGTATGCCGAGTTATACAGATAACTATAAACTTGTGGATGCCGATACCTATAGACAACTTTCAAAGGAAGCATTGTTGAATGGTTATAATTATGCTTCGACAGTAGGAAGATCAAGTTACTTTCAACTATATAATGACGCTTATAGCTTAGGACTTCCTTATAATGAATCGGGAGCAGAAGATTTTTTCAGTTGGTATACCGAAATTGATTACGACTCTCCTTATAATACTGACTGGTTAAAAGAGGTTACACGTACGGGATTGATTCAAAATTATACCCTGACACTCAATGGAGGCGGTGAAACTGCTACAGCGGCACGTTATTATACTTCTGTGGATTATTTCGATACGAAGGCTATCGTGAGAGGAAAAGACATGAAGAGGTATTCTTTCCGTTTTAATTTTGATCAGGCACCTACTGAGAAAGTAGCTTATGGATTCAATTCCAATGTGGCACATACCATTACCAATATGGGAGCCGGAGGAGGATATTTCTCCGATCCCATCACGCAGGCTATTATGCAAAGTCCGCTTTCTCCTGTCTATAATGAAGACGGCACATGGAATTTTAATACCATTAATGGTTATAACCCGGTTGCCCAAAGAAGTGAGTTAGGAGATAAAAGTGAAGCAAAACAGTATCGTTTTATTTTTTCTCCCTATGTAACTTATAAATTTATTGATGAATTAAGTTTTACATCACGATTAGGTGTGGATGGGTACCTGATTGATGAGTTTGGAACCTGGTCATTCCTGCAACCACAAGGTAAGGATATGAGAGGCTTGGGTGAAAATGGTTACAGGGCTAATTTTGTTACAACCATTACGAACACACTCAATTATGGCAAAAATTTTGACGGACATAATCTGGATGTATTGTTAGGGCAGGAAGGACAAAAAACCAACTATAAAGGTACTTATCTGGCCGGATCAAATTATCCCGTTGACTATTTGGAAGATGTTGAACTGGCAGCTACTCCGGGTAGTGCTTCTACAACCAGGAGGGAGTTGGTTTTAAATTCATATTTTTCAAGAGCTGAATATAACTATAATGAAAAATATTATCTGTCCGGAAGTTTTCGTATGGATGGTTCTTCCAGATTCTCAAAGGAAAACCGATGGGCTCCTTTCTGGTCAGCCGGTGCTAAGTATCGTATATCAAGTGAAAACTTTATGCAAGGAATTGACTGGTTGGATGATTTGACCGTTCGTGCCAGCTACGGTACATCAGGTAATCAAACAGTAGGAAATCTTGATATAATGCAGGGTTGGTATGCTTCGCGCAATCTCTATGATTTTGGTTATAACTACAATGGACAACCGGGTTCAAACCGTTTGCAGATTGGAAATAGTTCGTTGAAATGGGAAAGAACTGCCAAATTTAATGTGGGATTGGATGTTATGTTATTTAATTTCCTGACTGTGTCTGCCGATTATTATAAACACAGAACAAAGGATATGGTATTTGGTGTACCGCTTTCACGCACTACAGGTATGAGTTCTTCTTACCTCAATGTGGGAGAATTGGAAAACCAAGGTGTGGAATTCTCCATAATGGCACGTCTCTTCAGTCGGAATGATTTCTCCTGGAACGTGACTCTAAACGGTTCACACAATAAAAATGAGATTATCAAGTTAAGCACTGATAATCCAATTGAATATACTTATCAAATTATAGAACCGGGAAAAGATTACTATACTTTCTTTATGAAAGAGTGGGCTGGGGTTGACCCGGAAACCGGAGTTGGTATGTGGTACCTGAACGAAGAAGGAGATGAAACAACCACCAATTATAATGCTGCTAAAAAACGGTATGTGGGTAAAGCGACTCCTGATTTTCAAGGTGGACTTACCAATAATCTCCAATGGAAAGGGTTTGATATGAGTTTCCAAATTAATTTCTCGGTAGGCGGTAAAATATATGGAAACCATCTGCGTTATGATGAACAAATTGGTAATTCGTTCGGATCTCCATTTACAAAATATGTGGCTGAAAACAGATGGCAGAAACCTGGGGATATTGCAAAGGTGCCGATGTTAATGTTTACCACCGGTGTAACCGAAAATTCGCATTCATCCCGTTTCCTGATGGATGGCTCTTATGTGAAATTCAGATCTTTGTCTTTAGGTTATACCTTGCCTAATCGCATTGTATCGAATATCGGATTGAGTAAGACCCGTCTGTTTTTCAATGCTGAAAATCTATTCACGATTGCCGATGCAGATTATAGGGGTTTTGATCCCGGAAGCGTTGATGCTAATGGTGTTCAATGGTGGAATTATCCTACTCCACGTTCATTTGTGTTTGGTTTAACTTTAGGATTTTAAAATTGATAGATTATGAAAAGAATACTTATATATATATTTAGTCTGGTTGTCGGATTATCGACATTCTGGTCTTGCGATTTCGAAACGGATATCTACACAGCCATTGACATGGATAATGCTTTCGGATCGGCACAGGATATAGAAAATGCATTGAATGGAGCATATAGAAATGTGGGAAGTTATTACTACAGGGGAAACAGGGTGATTGCTATAGGCGATATGGCTTCAGATGTAGCTGAAGCGGATGCTAGTACAGGTCACTTCGTCGCAATCAATATGTGGACATTTACCGATACCAGTGGTGAATTATTGGATGCCTGGACATATGCTTATAAAGTAATAGACCAGTCCACAAGAGGGATCAACGGTTCCCTGGAATTGCTTAATGGCGGAAATCTGCCTGAGGGTGATGATGCCAGGTTGGAATCAGCTCTCTCTCAATTCTATGCATTGAGAGCATTAGCACATTTTGACTTAGTAAATCTTTTTGGTCTTCCTTATAAGGCAGGTGGAAATAACTCTCAGTTGGGTATAGTTATTGTAGATCAGGAGCCTATTGAAGATTTTCAACAAGTTTCAAGATCGACAGTAGAAGAGACCTATGCACATGTATTGAAAGATATCAACAGTGCCAAGCAGTATGTAACAGGAGGGATCAATCAATATTATTTCAATGAAGCGGCCATCTATGCGTTGGAAGCACGTGTAAATCTCTATATGCATAGGTATGAAGCTGCAATCACAGCAGCCAATAAAGCCATTGAGCTCCGCAACTCTAATGGAGTCGATAATGCGACCTATTTGTCAATGTGGAGAAGTACGGCTATAAGTGGTGAGGATATATTCACTTTGGTAAAATCAAATGATGATAACTTGTCCGCTAATGCATTGAACACGTTGTACGGATCATATGGAGGACAGGTATCTCAATTTACAAAAGAAAAATTTGCAGCTAATGATATCCGTGGAGGTTTAATTTCTGCTACGAATCATCCCGGAAAATATGATGGAATACCTTCTGCTGCTGCAGTTAGTAACGTTCCTGTTTTCAGGCTATCTGAAATGTATTTGATCGTTGCTGAGTCTCAAGCACAATTGAATAATATCAGTGCTGCCCAGACTGCTCTGCTTTATACTGCAAAAAGAAATACCGATATAACCACAGTCGCAGATCTACCTGCTACCCAGGCCGGTTTATTGGAATTTATAGCGGACGAAAGAATTCGTGAGTTCTTCACAGAAGGACATCGTTTCTATGATCTGAGAAGAACCGGAGCAGTCGCTACCATTGCAGGTGATGATCAGTTTGTAGCTGCCAACTTTGTATATCCTATTCCTTCTGAAGAGATCAATGCTGGATTTGGTGTGATCCAAAACGAAGGTTGGAGTGATAACTTGCCCAATCGCTAAAAAGTTGAAATTATACAAATAACCATAGTTTAGATTCTGTGATTAAGCTAAGAGGAAAAGCTGTCTCAAGACGAGGCAGCTTTTTTGGTGATATGCTGTGCAGTGTGCCGTGAAAACGGGAGATAATTCTCTCGTTCGTAACTGCAATATAGATGGGAGTTTGGCCTCCCGCAATCGCTTTACAGGAAGAGGTGTAAGCCGGTGTATGCTGCTTTGTCCAAAAGTCAAGGTAGTAAGTGATACATTTAAAAGGCGAAAGATATCCGTCAGGTGACTATATAGGAGATGACCGCAACTTTCAGGAAGAAAACCCGCCGAAAACGTAGGCAATATAGAATGAGATTTAGGATATCGTCTGCATAATAAACAAAAGTTTATTACCTTTGTCGAGTCGAAGAAGGATAATTAACAAAGGAGCGCCATGAAACAGTACGTGTCAAAAGAACGGAGGAAACTGGAAAAGGAACACCTATTTTATCTTCGTAAATACCGGTTCTTCAATCCCGGTTTACACATAAAAATGATCTGGGTTGGATTATATCGCAAATCGTAGAGGAGTTGAAAAGTGATGTTTAACAGAAGGTCTTACCTGATAAGGGGTAAGACACAAAAACGAAAAAAATATGACAACAGGCGAAAAATTTGAAGAGATGAAAAAGAAAGACATAGCTGCCAAATCTGATCGGGAGCGGATGGTTATTGATAAAGAATTAGAACAGCTTGCAAATAACGATCCGGAAGGTTTTGAAGCCGCTTTTATAGCAAGTGCAAAGCAAACGCTTGTAGACGCCAAGCGTTTGAGAATAAAAGAGCAAATGAGAGAGATTACACAATTCGTATCCATGTCGTATATCGCGAAGAATTATTTCAACAAAACAAAAAGCTGGCTTAGCCAGCGTATAAATGGGCACGATGTGAACGGCAGACAGGCTCAATTTACGCCCGAAGAAATAGATACGCTCAACAAAGCGTTTTCCGATCTGTCTCAAAAATTAGCTGCATTTCGTGTTTCTTTGTAAACAACCCCGCATTCGCTACCCGGATGTGGAACCCATTTAATCCCTGATCAGCGGTCAGGGTAAAGGAAAAAGGAAGGTGGCTCCTTATTGTATTACCTTGGCTATAAGAAGGCGAAATGCGTGATAATTCATGAAACTGTTTCCCCGGTTCTTCCAGCAAGCGGATATTCTACGTATCAAGAGAACGGAGGAAATTAGAAAAGGAGCTTGTAGCCTAATATCGAACGATGCGGTATTCTAATAACGAATAGTTTGATAGCCTAATGTCGACCGGTTCGATAGCCTCGTATCGAATAAACCGACAGCCCCGAGTAGAATAGTCCGACAGCCTCGTGTCGAATGCCCTTATACGGTGAGCGGATACTCGAATGTGTATGAACGGGGTTCTTTCAGTAGTGTTTTCGGGGCATCCCCTTTGATACGTATGCGGGTGCCCTTTACATTGACCCCGCCCCCGGGCGTGAGTTGGCTGTTCTCTTTGCCGGAAGTGGTATCCATTACGGAGTTAATGACGGTATCGGAAACAGCCAGTCCCCTGACGTTGACGGTAGTCGATTCCAGGGCCTTTCGCACGTCCGGACTTGGAGCCATGCGTATCGACAGGCTATGCCTGCTACTGTCCCACTGGGCATTGTCCCCTATGAACAGGCCGTTTACCTTTAGCATGAAAAAGCCAAGGCCGAAAGAGACGGATGCCCCGTTACAGAGTTCCTCCACGGCTACTTGTTTGAGGATGTCGAAAGATGCTTTCAGGGTAGTGGCATTCAGGTCGGTCCGGCGGGCTACCGCCGTTCTTATCAGGTCGTCCTCAGTGAGCGATTTACTGGTTACCACACGGCCGAAACGGTCGTCTTTGCGCTTGGTGATCGGAAGGTCGTACAACTCTACCATTACCTTGTTTTTTCCAGTTGTTGCCATTATTATTTGATTTAGATATTGTTTCAAGGATATAGATTTGCTACATTCCTCGTTTCTTTGTAAATGACCCTTCATTCACAATCTCGAACATGGATCCCATTTAGTTCCTAATCCGAAGTCAGGGTAAAGTCATACTATTTAATGAAAAAGTGAATAATTGTTTGCTTTTAGGACTCGGGGTGATAAGTTTTCAAAATATCCTTTGGAAAAATGTATTTTATAACATATTATCCTTTGGAAAAATGTATCTTTGCGCATGGTTTCCTCGGGTAATTTCTTTAAAAGCACAATATTGATATGGAAAGAATAGCAATGAATCATCTAAAAACGTGGAAGCATAAGGCGAAAAGAAAACCGCTTATTGTGCGCGGAGCACGTCAGGTAGGAAAAACGTGGCTGATAAAAAAATTCGGTAGAGAAGAGTATGCACAAATGGCATATATCAATTTTGAGGAGTCAAGAATCATGCAAGGTTTATTCTCCTCTGATTTTGATATTCCAAGGATTATCAATGCCATACAGATTGAGACAGGGATACAGGTGCATGCGGAGAGCACGTTAATTGTTTTTGATGAGATACAGGAAGCTGAGGGAGGGCTTACCTCGTTAAAGTACTTCTGTGAAAATGCGCCCGAATATCATATAATCGCGGCCGGTTCTTTATTGGGCATTTCATTACATAGTACAAAGTCCTTCCCCGTCGGGAAAGTCGAATTCATGGAGCTTTATCCGTTGAATTTCGCTGAGTTTTTGTCGGCCCTTCATCAGAAACCTCTGTTAGACCTTTTACAAAGCAGAGACTGGGGACTCGTGAGAACGTTTAAAGAAAAATACAGCTATTTTTTGCGCCACTATTATTATATCGGGGGGATGCCGGAAGTTGTTTCTTCGTTTATTCATAATAATGATTATGATGAGGTGAGAAGTATTCAAAAAGAAATTCTGACTGCCTATGATCAGGATTTTTCTAAACATGTACCTCCTGATGTTGTTCCGCGTTTGCGGCAGCTATGGAATTCTATCCCCAGTCAATTATCAAAAGAAAACAGGAAGTTTATTTTCGGGTTGATAAAAAAAGGAGCCCGTGCAAGGGAATATGAGATGGCCTTGATGTGGCTTATCGACTGTGGTCTCATATACCAGATCAAACGGATTTCCAAACCGGATATTCCGCTGAAAGGGTATGCCGACAATTCCGCATTTAAAATATATATGTCAGATGTCGGTTTGTTGGCCGCTATGGGGGATATAGACGTAAAAACACTATTGGAAGGTAATGCTATCTTTGAAGAATTTAAAGGAGCGTTGACCGAACAATATGTGCTCCAGCAACTTATTGTCAATCCGGATATGCCGATTTTTTATTGGTCTGCTGAAAAAGCAACGGCAGAAGTGGACTTTGTCATACAATATTCCGGAAAAGTAATTCCAATTGAAGTAAAAGCCGAAGAAAACCTCAAAGCAAAAAGCTTACAATCCTATTGTCAAAAATACAATCCGGATGTTGCTCTAAGGATTTCCATGTCCGACTACCGGGAACAGGATAGGTTAATTAACATCCCCTTGTATGCCTTGGCTATACAGGATATTTTAGAGCCATAGCACAGAAGTTGAAGTTTACAATTTTGGAATTCAATTCCAAAATTGTAAGAAATATTTCAGGGGTTGAAACGTAATAACGTCAACCTGTCATTCGTATCGGACGAAGTCATTTCCAGAATTGAATTACACGATACGATAACGAAAACCCCATGTATATATTATTAAACGAAATACCCGGAGCGATAAAATAGGTAGACGAATGCATAAAAAGTTACTGATTACAAGAGGAAATTCAATCATCCTTACATTGATAAAAAAGATGTCGATGGTGTTGTCTTTACGAATATCTATGAGTTCTTGATGGATGGAGATAGTTTGAAGGCGTGATATTTCTTGTGAGTGTAAATTTCTATTACAATTCGAATAAATCAGTTGGATTCATGCTCAAAAATTGCTCAAAAGGGATACCGTTCGTACCAATAGTAAAAATTCCGTATGGATGAAATTCTTCGTCAAATAATGTTAACCCCTTGCTGACACTTTCTTTCCCGCTTTTTACCTCTAACGCAACGATTTTACTTCCTTTTTCAATCACGAAGTCTACTTCATAACTTCCCCGGTTCCAGTAGTATACGTTAAATCTGTATTTCAATCCACTGTTAATCAAATGTGCACCGACAGCAGACTCAACAAAACGGCCCCACTCTTTGGCTTCGTTACGCAAAATACCGAATGACAAATTTTGCCCCGCGGTGAGCAAAGCATTGTTATGTACCTGAAATTTTGGTTTAGAAGCGCGCTTTCGTATTACATCAGCAGCATATTTCTCTAATCCCGAAAGTAAACCGGCTTCCTTCAACAGATTAAGATATCCCGATAAGGTTGTTAAATTCCCGGATTCCTGTAATTCTCCCTGTACTTTCGTCAAAGACAATATCTGGGAAGAGTATTTACAACCTATATCGAATAAACGTTTGAGTAGTATTGGTTTATCCACACGGGTCATCATCAGTATATCTTTTGAAATAGTGCTTTCCACCAGTGAATCACGTACATAATCTTTCCACCGCTCCTCGTCAGAGACTAATGATGCTGATCCCGGATAACCCCCAAAATAAATGTACTGTTCAATATTCCAGCCAAAAGCTTCGCGCATCTCTTCGAAAGACCAATGCGTGATGTTGGTTAATTCGTAACGGCCCGCAAGAGATTCGGTAAGCCCCTTCTGAATAAGAAGACGTGAAGAACCCAACAGGACGACTTTGATGTTGGTATCGGAAAATGTGTCTTCATCCCATTCCTTTTTTACCGCCTCACTCCAATTCGGGGCCTTTTGTACTTCATCAACAATAAGTAAAAACTCTTTTATGTTGTTTTGTTGCATTTGGAGCCGTGCATTTCCCCATTCCCGCCTGATCCATGTGGTGTCCGCAGCATATAAATCATCAGCCGTAACAAAATAATGAGGCATATCTGTTTTTTGCAAGAATTGTTTGATTAATGTGGTTTTTCCTACCTGACGAGGTCCAACCACTACCTGTATAAACTTGCGTGGTTCAGAAATCCTTTTTGTAATATCTTTTAAAACAGCTCTTTCAAACATGATAAATAAATTATTAGGTGCACCTCGTTAAATTATTAGGCAAATATAATAAATTATTTCCATTTCTTCTGAAAATCACCGGGTCGATTGCACATTGGGATAAAACTTACTTACCCTTGCCGGTCGAGCCGCATGGCGGAGGGGGTGAGGAAAGCCGCAACCCCTATTAAAAGGATTATGATCCCTGATAGGATAAAAGATGTGGTGAGCCCCAGTCCGTCGGCAAGGAATCCGATTCCGACTAGTCCTAACATTGCCGGTATAAGGCTGAAAGTGAAAAACATGGAGAAGACCCTTCCCAGTGCTGTGGGATCTATCTTAGTCTGTATCAATCCTGTGAAGGCCGAGTTGTAAACCGCTCCAGAAACACCTCCGATAGCGGTCAGCACGGCAAACCAGACAAATCCGTCGGGTGACAGGAGACCCGACAACAAAAAGGTAAGCCCACACAAAAGGTACATCCAGTTTACCAATGCAACGCGATTGACTTTGTAGACCTTCGCTCCCATGATAGCGCCCCCCGCCAATGCGCCCACACTCCATATCGCTTCTATAATACCAGCCTGGAATTCTGTCCCTTTGAAATACTCCAGCGTCATCAGGGGGAACAGTACACTAATAGGAACCAGGAAGAATACCACCAGTACGGAATATAGGAAAACAAGGCTTAATCCCCTGTTCCTGAGTATGATCATGGCCCCTTCTTTCATTTCCTTTAAAATATCCCTCTCTTTTCCTTCTTCTTTTTCCGGATTGGGGATATGTACAAAGAAAAGCGATGTGACCGCCAGCAAAGCGCCTGCTACGTCAAATAGAAGGACATATTCTATATCCCATATAGTTATCAGCATAGCGCCAAGAGCCGGACCGGCAATCTGACTGACCGAGGCTATGATCTGGTTTACTCCCGCGATGCGGGTCAACTGGTCCGTGGGAGCAAGCAAAGGCACTGAAGCCTGCATCGCCGGCATATGGAATGCCGAACCTATTGAGCGCAGCCCCAGCAGAGCGAATATATGCCATATCTGTGCTATATCAAGCCAGAAAAGGGTTGCCAGTACCAGTGTACACAACGCGATGAAGGAGTCGGCAAGCATCATGATCCGTTTACGGTTCCAGCGATCGATCAATGCTCCGGTGAAAGGGCCAATGACCGTTTGGGGTAACAAGGCGGCAATAGCCACCCATGCAAGCATTTCAGCTGAACCGGTTTCCAGGCTGATCCATATAATGATAGCGAAATTAACAAGGCTACTGGTCAATATAGAGAAAAACTGACCACTCCAGATGATCGCAAAGGCTCTCTTCCAATTATTATTCATCCTGTTTGATTATAAAAACCGCAATTATAGTTAACGATAGTGCTATAACGGCACAAAAGTAATAACAGTTTATGGATTGACAGAATTTAGGGAAATAATACCGGTTAATTGAGATTTTTTATCTTTTTACACCATGATTCCATATTTCATCAGTTGTCTTTTTTTCTGTGAATGATACCTTACAAATGTTTACAAATATACCAATACCGGATTATGATGTCACGGAAGTTATGAAATTTGGACACCACAGGAAAAAAAATACTATATTTGTATTCTTTTTCATTTGAGATTATAATAAATGCGGCGCGTGTTCATTTTTTCGCTGTTCCTGGTTTGCCTTGTTATCTGTAATTCTTGCAGGAACAAGGCTGATGAACGCATGTATCAATGGTTGTCTTATTGGGACAGTATGGTCGATAGTGTACCGCAACTTGTGTCGGATAGCCTTCAAAGAGTTGATCCTGAAGATCTGGGCCGATCTAACAGAGCTTATTACGGCCTGTTAAAGGTGATATCGGACGATAAGACCTATGTCAATTTCACCAGCGACTCCCTGATCAACTCCGTTACCGAGCACTACCGCCTTCACGACCCTAAGAACAGGAATTATATCCGCGCCCTGTCCTATCAGGGGATTGTCCGCACTCGGATGGGAGTGAGGGACAGTACGGTATATGAACCGCTCAGGGAAGCCGGTAAATTGTTTGCCTCGATGGCTAATCCGGACCCCTCGCTGGGATACATGATCAATTACTTCCTAGGCAATATTCACTATAACAACCGGAATTACACGTCGGCGGACGAGTACTTTCGTCAGACCCTTAGGTATGCCCGTGAAGAGAGGGACTCCATCCACCTGTTCGATACCTATCTGGCGCTCTACTGGAACGAGATGGAGCAGGAAAAATTCGACAGAGGCAAATTATACCTGGACACCCTTTCCGGTTTTTACAACCGATTGCCTGGGAAAGACTATTTTATCTTAAATGCCCAATCCATTTATTATGATGTAAACGGTGAACCGGAAAGAGCATTGGAACGGGAAAAGACTAAGCTCCTTTTGTTCAGAAATCAGGAGGAAAATATTGAACTCTCAAGGGTCTATTACAATATTTCCTATAGATATGTCGGGCTGGAACAGTTGGATAGCGCCATGTTATATGCGCAGATGGCAATAGATTGCATTGAAGATCCGTCTTTTATGCAGAATTATCTTTATTACCATAATGTAGCCAATATTGCCGAGAAGCAGGGCGATTTCGCCCTATCCAACAAATACCTGAGAGACGCTTTTGAATTATACAACCAATCTATCAGCGACCGGTTGGATACCCGGATCGTGGAACTGGAAAAGAAATACGACCTGTCGGAGGCGGAGAACGAGGCGCTCAGGGCTCGCCAGCAGAGCCTCCGCGTTATCATCGGCGCCCTGATACTGGTCATTATCCTGATCTTTATTCTAATGTATTCATGGAAAATAAGGAGAACCGCCAAGTTGAAACTGTTGAATGCCGAGTACAAGATGCAACAGCAGGAACTGCAGGCAAGGATATTAAGGGAGGAGGCAGGCAAACGCAAATGGCTGTTGCAACTCTACAGCCATATATCGGGCCGGCTTGCTTTCCTGCAGGGAGAGATTGAAACGCTTACCCAACGTTATATCTCTTCCCATCCGAAAGTGTACAGGGAAATGGAGACGATCTTGAAAAATACGGACACCGATTTGCGAGATATTACTAAAACCCTTGCTATGGATGACGAGACCTTTTACTCCTATACCCGACTCAGAGATGAAGAAGGTATATTCAATGCTACCGAAAAAATGTTGCTGATGCTGTTGGCCTGTGATGCCGATAACCGGCAACTGGCCACTTTTATGAATACCAGTTTGGAGAGTGTCCGGGTGAGAAAATCGCAACTCAAGAAAAAAATGCAGGAAAAAAATATGGATACGAGCCTGTTCAATGAGTAAAAATACCGGAAAGCACCGTTAAACTGCTTCTGTTAAATCTATTGATAATCAATTGTTTATATGCTTTAGAGCCGTTAAATTTCCGGTAGGGTATTGTTTTTTCTGTCATTACTCTGTTATTTTGTGTCTGTAATTCATAATTATTCAAGAAAAAAATTATCATAATTAATTATTAAAAGAATTAGGATATGAAAAAGACAATGTGGGTGTTTTTCTTTATGACAATGTGTAGTGCATTTCTGTTTTCGGTCTCCGCGCAAAGTCAACTCGCGGACAGGATTAATTTGAGCCGGGAAGGAGGAACTACCCGGGGGGCGTCGGCGATGAACCAGTCGTATGGTGTTCAGGCTGCAACTCCGATTGTAGAGGCTTATAATTCCGAACAGGTGATCTCCATATCGGTGCAAAACTATCGCGGTGGTGCATGGGTTGAAATTATTGGTCCGAGGGAAGTAAAACAAAGTTATATTGAAGTATATGACATGGGTTTTGATGTAGTGAATCTTTCCGGCCTCCGTGCAGGACAATACACCATACGTATTACACTCGGTACGGAAGTATATACAGGAACATTTAAAAAAGAATCTTATGGACGCTAAGGCTAAAATAAACAAAGAAGACGTACGCAAATATTTGCTGACGGATGTGGCATCATGCACATTTACTTTCTCGGACGGGTTGAAGAGCAAGGTTACTCCATCGCCCGATAATGAGATCGTACTTGTGAAACTGATCCCGCGTACTTCAAAATCAAAACGCTTTGAGGATAGTGTGTTGAGTAATTACTCTTCTGCAAGAAATATGAATGAACTGGCAAAACTATGCAAATATGACTGTCTAAGGACATTTACCCGCCACTTCAAGAAATGCTTCGGACAAACGCCCTATCAGTGGATGCTCGATCGTAAAATGGAAGAGATACAGTCTCTGGTACTTAACTCTGATATTAGTATTACCGAGATATCCAGGATGTATGACTTCAAAAGCGTGTCGCATTTGGTGAACGCTTATAGTAAGAGGTTTGGTATTTCACCGCATAAAAGCAGATTATCGAATGCTATCTGACTCTACCCTTTGATAATAAAGAAGACACAATCTTCGTAATTGTTTTCGATTACTATTTCTTTGTGTGTCGGTGAAATTGAAAAAGCGCCACTCGTGAGAGGGCGCTTTTTTTTATCTCATTGGCGACTGTATTATATCCATCGCATATAGGCGAAATCCATCCTGTGAGGCAGGTCGGGATTTTTTGGATATACACGCAGGCCATACTGGTGTATACCGGGATCGTTCAGCGCTTTACGCGATTCGAAATAGAGCAGGGAACCTTCGGTCTTGACAAGATCGAATTCGTATGACTCCACAAACTGAGGCTCTTTGTTCATCGTATCGTGATCCACAACTACGCATTCAACACCTAAGTCACAGATCATATCTTTCCTGTCGATTATAACACGACCGTAAACCTCATGGTGTCCGTTATTGAAATTTACCTTCTGGTTGGGATTGAACTCTAGTTTGACGACTTCCAACTTATTCCATTTTGAGGCCGTATCTATTTTCCACTCCACAATCTCCCTGGCTTTTGCATAGTTGTTATCGTGGAGCAAATGAGAGCGACGTGCCAGTTTATTGTAGAAACGGTCGAAATAATCGTCCATCATCCGTTTCGTAGTGAAATGAGGAGCTATTTCGGCCATTGATTTCTTGATATATTGTATCCATTCGTGGGAGTAACCGTTGCTGTTATGCGCATAGTAGAGTGGTACGATCTCGTTCTCAAGCAGAGAGTAGATTGTAGAGGCATCCAGCTCATCCTGATAAAACTGGTTGTCGTAGGTTCGCTCGTCGGTCAACGCCCAGCCGGCACCTTCTTTATACCCTTCATACCACCATCCGTCGAGCACCGAAAGGTTCAATACACCGTTCATCTCAGCTTTTTCACCGGATGTTCCCGATGCTTCCTGTGCACGGGTGGGGGTGTTCAGCCAGATATCCACACCTGATACCAGTCGTTTTGCCAAACGCATATCGTAATTTTCCAGAAAGATGATCTTGCCGAGGAATTCCGGTCGACGTGATATCTCCACAATCTGTTTGATCAATCCTTGTCCGCCCCCGTCGGCAGGATGCGCTTTCCCTGCAAAAATAAACTGCACCGGATATTTTGGGTTATTTACAATCTTTGACAGACGGTCGAGGTCGGTAAATAACAAATGTGCCCGCTTATAAGTGGCAAAACGGCGGGAGAAGCCTATCAACAATGCGTTGGGATTGACCTCTTCCAGCATGTTCATAATTCTTGAAGGGGCTGCCTGGTTTTTGAGCCATCCATCTTTGAATTCAGCCTGGATATAATCTACCAGCTTCTTTTTCAGATGCATGCGGAGTTTCCATAATTCGTCGTCACTCACGTTATAGATATTTTTCCAGATTTCGGTATTTGACTGGTCATTGTAAAACGACTCGCCGAAATATTTTTCATAGAGCGCCTTTACCGAAGAAGTTGCCCAACTGGGCAGGTGAACGCCGTTAGTCACATAACCTACATGCAACTCTTCCGGGAAATAACCTTTCCACACAGGCTGGAACATTTTTTGCGAGACAGTGCCATGAAGTTTGCTTACACCATTGGCTTCCTGCGCGGTATTCAACGCGAATACGCTCATGGAGAATTTTTCATGCGACCCGGGATTGTCGCGTCCCATATCCATAAATTGTTGCCAGGAAATACCAATACTTTGTATCATGGGTGCCATGTATTTGGTAATCAGTGGCTCATCGAAATAGTCGTGACCTGCCGGTACCGGCGTATGAACTGTATAGAGCGATGATGCACGCACTACCTCTAACGCTTCCTGAAATGAAAGTCCCTCTTCGACCACGTAATCTCGCAAACGTTGAATGTTGATGAAAGCGGCATGTCCCTCATTCATGTGATAGACATCTTTGCGGATACCGAGTTTCTTCAGCAGCAATATCCCGCCGACGCCCAGCAGAAACTCCTGTTTCATTCGATTTTCCCAGTCCCCTCCATACAACTGATGAGTGATGGGACGGTCATACTCGCTGTTATGTTCCATGTCGGTGTCCATCAGGTAGAGGTTGATGCGTCCTACAGCCACTTTCCACACATTTGAATAGATCGGGCGGTCGTGGAAGGGTACTTCCAGTATCATAGGAGATCCGTCTTCGTTCATCACCTGGGTGATGGGGAGATTTCCAAAATTTTGTGCTTCGTAGTTGGCGATCTGCTGTCCCTCCACCGAGAGGGTTTGCGTGAAGTAGCCGTAACGGTATAGAAATCCAACCGCAGTCATATCCACATTGCTGTCGCTTGCCTCCTTCAGGTAGTCTCCAGCCAGGATTCCCAAACCACCGGAATAGATCTTTAATACATGCGATAACCCGTATTCCATACTGAAGTAGGCCACGCTAGGCCGTTCACTGTTGTGCGGGACGCCCATATAATCTTTGAATCGCTCATAGACACGCTGGATGCGTTCCAGAAACTCATTGTTTTTCAATATATTTTCAGTGACTTCCGAGCGTAAATTTTGTAATAATACGACCGGATTTTTTCCACTCTTTTCCCATTCCTGCGGGTCTAAGACCTCGAATATGGCTTTTGCTTCTTCATTCCATACCCACCATAGGTTATGGGCAATTTCCTCCAGCGGACGTAGCTGGTCAGGCAATTCGGCATGTACATGAATATCTTTCCAGATAGGAGAGTTTGAATAACTTGACTGAATAATCATTGCTGTTATTTTTATTTTCTTTTATATTTACTGTTTTAATAATAATCGTACAAAAAGGGGCAATATAGCCTGTAGTATCTGCTGTTTTGTGATTTTATTTCTATATGGCAAGTATAACGCTTTTATTCTATTTTAAGTTTATAAGGATGCGATAATCTGATAAATGAGTTATGCAATGCTTTGCGATAAGCTTCCTCGTAATAGCGGATGAAATGTGCCCAGTCTGCCATATCTGCCAGGGCAGCCGCACTTTGCTTCAATATTTTCACCTGCTCGTTGCTTTTTAGTGACAGGTCATGGACAAGTGCGGCAATTTCTTCCACCACTTCCGTATAGTTATCATCGTTACGGTGGATTACCTCTATACCGTCGCTAATCCCTTCTCCCTTGTCACCCTCTTTTTTAGCCCAAACACCAAATCCCGCCAATGTTGTGGTGATAGTGGGGACAGAAAAAGCTACACTCTCGTGCGGTGTGTAACCCCATGGTTCGTAATAAGAGGGAAAAACCGACATATCGAATCCGATCAGCAGATCATAATAGGGTAGATTGAAAATTCCATCGTCTCCATTCAGATAGGAAGGTACAAAGATAATTTTCACCCTCTCTTTCTCTGCATTACAAAATCCCAAATGCCTGATCTGGTTCATCACCATATCGTGCTGTGGTTCTACCAGTTCGTGGGTGATAAACGGACAGTCTGAAGAAGTGCTTTCCATGGATGGGTTCTCCGTTTGTGTGGAGTTATCTTCGGAAAGACGTGCCTGAAGGTCTTTCCGCGGCCCTTTTACCCAACCGGGTACCATGATGAAAGCGATGACGTCTTTTGTCAGTTGTGGCATTTTCCGCAGCAGGTTCATCGCATCGATAAATACGTCGATACCTTTGTTTTTGTATTCATATCTGCCGCTGGTCGCTATCAGCAAGGCATCAGGATGAATAGTATGACCCACTATCTTCTCGGCTACGTTGAGCAGTATCTTTCGTGCCTTTTTTCGTGCCCGGCTGTGATTGGCCCCTTTGGGGATAAAATCTTTTTCGAACCCGTTAGGGGTGACCACATCAGGCTGTCGCTGCAGAAGTTGTGTACATTCCGCCGCTGTGATATCACTCACGGTAGTGAAGCAGTCGACATGCTGTGCGGCTTTCTTCTCAATGGAATGCTTGGCCGTCATGTTCAACTGACGCGCCATCTGGTCGCCGTTATACACATGCAGATGATCATACAACGGAAGGTTGTTGCCGGCAATTGAGCGGCCGATGGAGGTAGCATGGGTGGTGAAGAGGGTGGCGATCTTGGGCACATGCTTTCTGATATAAAGCGCTGCGGCACCTGTCATCCATTCATTGAAGTGGGCGATCACATTCTCTGCTTCCAGATGATGGAAACGGTAAAAGCTCTCGATCACCAGTCCTGCGGCATAGGCGAACATGGTCGCTTCGTGATAGTCGCCATAGGCAGCAATCGAGTCAACACCGTAATCCATCCACATTTCTGTGTAGATATCGTTCTGTTTTTCAAAAAACGCATTGAATCTCACCAGAAAGACGATCGGTTCTCCGGGTACTTTCCACCGGCCGATACGAATAGGGAGGTGCTGATTGAGCGTAGCAAACTCATACCATGACGAAAAGAGGTTCTCATCTTCCCTGAACCAGGGACTTTCCTGTTCTCCCCATACATCGGGGCCGATGAAGAATATACGGTCTTTATGAATTTTCTGTAGAATATTGGCCCGTGTGGATAAGACGGTGTAAATACCGCCCACTTTGTTGCACACTTCCCAACTGACTTCGAAGAGGTAATCAGGTGTGTACCTGGCATCTATCTCCATATGTGATTATTTTCTTGTCTCCGGGGGACAAAGATACTAAAAAAATTGGCTTATCTTTGTACTTTCTTCTGAATGGTTGAAACAATAGACATTACCCAATTACAGCGGCTGATTGGAAAACATCCCAACCTGGCGGCAGCAGGCTCATTACTGAAAGAGATACAGGTTTTATCGGTAACGGGTTTGCACGGATCGTCGCATGCTTTATTTGCCGGGGAATTATTCCACAAACAACCACAGACTTACCTTTATATTTTAAATGACGCGGAAACCGCAGGCTATTTCTATCATGACCTGACCCAAATGATGGGTTCGGTTGATGTGCTCTTTTTCCCTTCGGCCTACAAGCGGGCTGCTAAGTACGGGCAGATAGACCGCGCTAACGAGGTACTTCGTGCAGGTGTTTTAAGCCGCCTGCAGGATGGCTCCGGGCCATTGATTATTGTCAGTTATCCCGATGCGTTGACGGAGAAAACGGTTTCCCGTAAAGAACTGGTGGATAATACGCTGAAGGTGGAGGTGGGAGACCGGATCGATAGTGCTTTTGTGAGTGAAGTGCTCGACAGCCTGGGGTTTCAGATAGTAGATTATGTATATGAACCGGGACAGTATGCCGTACGGGGAAGTATTCTTGATGTCTTTTCTTTTTCGAGTGAATATCCCTATCGTATCGACTTCTTTGGAGATGAGGTGGAGACCATACGCAATTTCGACGTGGAAACGCAATTGTCTAAAGAGAAGTTCAACGAGATCCGGATCGTTCCCGAATTCGGACGTAACGGATCTAAAGAGGCTTCGCTTTTCGGACTTCTTCCCGGTGACTCGGTGATCGGTACGGAAGATATGCGTTGGATTGCAAGCCGGGTGGAATCGATCAACGAGGATGAACTGCATATCGATCCCAAGGATGAGGAATTTGTGAAGGCCGATCTACTCACAAAAAAGGATTTCTTAGAGAGTATCGGTTCGTTTCGACAGATCCGTTTCGATACCAGGATGTTGGATACCCCTGATGCTGCTATTGAGTTCAACACATCGGTGCAACCTCTCTATCATAAGAATTTCGATCTTCTGAGCGAATCTTTACACCGCTTCATGGATGAGGGGTATACAATTTATATATTGAGCGACAGTGAAAAGCAGCAGAAACGGCTTTTCCATATTTTCGAGGATCGTAACGATCCCATCCCCTTTATACCGGTAAATAAAACGTTGCATGAAGGATTTTCGGACGAGACACTGAAAATATGTTGCTTCACCGATCACCAGATCTTTGACCGTTTTCATAAATACAGCCTGAAATCAGACAAGGCTCGCTCGGGTAAAATTGTCTTGACACTCAAGGAAATAAGCCAGCTCCAACAGGGAGACTATGTGGTGCATATGGATCACGGTATTGGCCGGTTTGCCGGACTGGTACGCCTGCGCATCGGCGATAAAATACAGGAGGTGATCAAACTCACTTATAAGAATAATGACGCGGTATTCGTTTCGATCCATTCCCTGCACAAAATATCGAAGTACAAAGGCAAGGAAGGGGAAGAACCGCAACTGAACAAACTGGGCTCGGGAGCATGGGAGAAGGTGAAAGAGCGGACAAAGAAGAAGATCAAGGATATTGCCCGCGACCTGATTAAGCTTTATGCCCAGCGTCACCAGGAGAAAGGATATGCCTTTTCGAAGGATACTTATCTGCAGACAGAGCTGGAAGCGTCGTTTATGTATGAGGATACGCCCGACCAGGTGAAAGCTACCCGCGATGTGAAAGCCGATATGCAGAGTGAGAGACCTATGGACAGGCTGGTCTGTGGCGATGTAGGTTTCGGAAAGACCGAGATCGCGATCCGTGCTGCCTTTAAAGCGGCTACCGACGGGAAGCAGACGGCCGTCCTGGTACCTACTACCGTACTGGCTACACAGCATTACCACACTTTTAGTGAACGATTGGCTGATTTTCCGGTAAAGGTGGATTACCTGAGCCGTGCCCGTACAGCAAAAGAACAGAAAGAGATCCTCCTACGGTTAAAAGAGGGAAAGATCGATATCCTTATCGGTACTCACCGACTGGTGGGGAAGGATGTGGAATTCAAAGATCTGGGACTGCTGATCATCGATGAGGAGCAGAAATTTGGGGTGTCCGTTAAAGAGAAACTCAAACAGTTGAAGGTGAACGTGGATACGCTCACTATGACGGCAACCCCTATCCCGCGTACTCTGCAATTCTCGCTGATGGGGTCGCGCGACCTTTCCACCATAGGGACGCCTCCTCCCAACCGCTATCCCATACAGACCGAGGTACATACGTTTGATATAGAGCTTATCCGTGATGCGATTAATTTTGAATTGAACCGGAATGGGCAGCTGTTTATAGTGAACAACCGCATCAGGAATATTTATGAACTGGAAGCCCTTATCAAGAGAGAGATGCCGGGTGTACGCGTGGCGGTGGGACACGGTCAGATGGATCCGAAGAAATTAGAAGGTGTGATTGCCGATTTTATCAATCATGAACAGGATGTCCTGATCGCGACGACTATCATCGAATCGGGCATCGATATGCCCAATGTGAATACCATCATTGTGATGGATGCACAGAATTTCGGACTGAGCGATTTGCACCAGTTGCGCGGCAGGGTAGGTCGAAGCAACCGCAAAGCATTCTGTTATCTGCTGGCGCCCCCGTTCTATATGCTGAGCAGTGACTCTCGCAGGCGCCTTCAGGCTATTGAGAATTTCGCCGAGTTGGGGAGCGGACTCCATATCGCGATGCAGGACCTGGACATTCGTGGTGCGGGAAACCTGCTGGGAGCGGAACAGAGCGGTTTTATCGCCGACCTGGGGTATGAAACTTATCAGAAGATATTGGCCGAAGCGGTACAGGAGTTGCGAAAAGATGAGTTCGCCGAACTGTACGATACACAGCAGGCGGAAAGGGCTCAGACGCATAATTTTGTGGATGATGTCCTGGTAGAGAGCGACCTGGAACTCATGTTCCCGGTGAATTATATCCCGAACGATGCGGAACGGGTAGCCATTTACCGTGAAATGGACAATATGGAGTCCGAGACGGAGATCATGGACTTTATGAAACGTCTGGAAGACCGCTTCGGAAGAATTCCGGGGCAGGGCAGGGAGCTTATCCGCATTGTGCGGCTTCGCCGTATCGCCAAGTCGCTGGGAATTGAGAAGGTAGTCCTGAAAAACGGACAGATGACCCTTTTCCTGATCTCTGATCCGGAGTCGCCCTATTACAATTCGCCGGTATTCGACCAGTTATTGGATTTTGTACAGAAACAATCACGTCGATGCCGCTTGCAGGAAAAAGGTAAAAAACGGTCGGTTGCGATCAGTCACGTAGAGACCGTGGAAACGGCAGTTGCTTTGCTGGAGGAGATTGGAAAGGGAAATCAAATCACAAAATCATAAGGACTGGAAAGATCCCTCACCATCCGTATCTTTACATCTATCGAGTTAGAGACGAGAGAGTAGGGGACTACACTCCGCGTGAGCCATGCTCCGCCGCCAATTACCGAGTCATGGCCGACCACCGTCTTTCCTCCCAGAATAGTAGCATTGGCGTATATCACCACGTTGTCCTCCACGGTCGGATGTCGTTTTACGTCAGACAATTTCTTCTCTACATATAATGCACCGAGCGTTACACCCTGATATATCTTTACGTTGTTACCAATCTCGGCCGTTTCACCGATCACGATCCCCGTTCCATGGTCCATAAAGAGATTTTTGCCTATCCTGGCGGCGGGATGAATGTCGATACCGACCTTTGAATGAGCGTATTCGGAAAAAAGCCTGGCGATCAGGGGGACTCCCAGTCGATGGAGTTCATGTGCTACACGATGCACACAGAGAGCATAAAATCCGGGGTAGGTGAGGATTACCTCTTCCAGGCTTTTGGCCGCAGGATCGGCTCTCAAATAGCAGGCCGCATCTTTATAGAGCCGTTCGCGAAGCGAAGGAAATTGGCGGAAAAACGATTCGGTGATCTCATCAGCTTTCTGCTCACCGGTAAGTGAGGATATATTGGCGTGAAGTGTTACAGCCGCTTCCTTTAGCTTTTCATGGACATCTACCGGTTCCGGACAGTCGCAGATAGGGAACATCTGTGAAATAAGCGTTTCGATCACCTCTTCCAGATCACACTTGTTAATAGGAATGCGTATAGGTTGCGGGTTGAACTGCTGAATGAGTTCCTCAATCTTGTCTGTCATGAAAATAGGATGTTTATTGTATATTTTTTATTCTTTCTATCAATTCGTCTCCCAGTGCTCTTTTTTCTTCGATGTGCTTTAATGTGGCTATAACGAATGGGTTCTTATCGAAAGCGCCCCGTACGTATTCGAAATCCATGGCTCTATCCTGGATATTACCGTCGGCACCAAAGCCGGTTTTGAATGAGAGGGAGAATTCTTTTTTTGCATCGCTGTAGATCATCTCATCGAGACCGATTACCGCTGCTTTCCACTTTTCAACGATAGAGATCACATCAGATGCCGTAATCTCATCGGCTTTGATACTGTAAAACGACTGAATCTTATCCCAGGCCCATGTCCATTCGTTTTCATAGTAGTCCTGGTGCAGTTTCTGGAACACATGATTGATCTCTTTCAGCTTGGTGATCTCTCCCGATTCGATTTTGCAGAGCAGATCGTCGATCTCCGATTTGGGGGCGATCAACCCCGAAACATCTACCCATTCTCCCAGTCCGGGTGCACCTTGCGGGTCGAGCCGCTGCCTGATCTCTTCATTGCTTTTAAACCGGGTTTTCTCTAAGCGCTTGATAAGCGAGTTACCAAGAAATTTGTGGATAATGATCTCATAAAGTTTCAATCCTCTCAGTAGTGATGAATTGGTGATGACGCAACTCTGGAAGGTATAAAATTCCGATGTTTCCCCGGCTACAGCCTGAAGGTTTTTGAGAATCTCTATACCGGCAAACACTTTTTGGATCGTATAGGGACTGAGTAGGTTGAAATTGATGCAGTCGAGCCGGTCGGGATCTTTCCGACGATCTCTCTCAGGCCATTTCTTGGCATCACGGATGGTGCCCACACTGCGTAAGTTCACACCCGGTGCAATATGGGTACCGTTGTCTTTTTCTACGAGGTAGGAAAAAGGAAGATTCGATGTGTCAGCATGTTGGGAATGGCGTCCCAGGATCAGAGAGAATGGCCCCACCTTGGCAGGCCATAACACGTAAGAGTTACTGGTCGTCTTGGCACCTCGTTCAATGATCCCCTGGTGAATAGGCCCCAGTTTATACATGTGGTTGCTCTGGTTAGAGCCTGATCCGGCATTCATAAAGGAGAACATCCCTGCAATGAGCAGCGTGGATTTATGATGTGTGACGGTGTAGGGACCGGCAAAAAGTGCGCAAGCTTCCCCGTTCTCACCCTGACAATTGCTGAAAAAGAGGGAGTCGGAAGCAGAATAGCCGTGATCAATATGACAGGCCTGGCCGATGAAACAGCGTGAAATAATAGAACCTCCGTCGATCGTGGAACCGGAACAGACAATGAAATCTTCGGCGATCACATTACGTCCGATATAGACCGGATCATATTCATTACTGTTGATACTGCCGTTTTTGAGTTTCATCGCACCGGTTATTTTACAGAAGGCACCTATCCGCACGTTTTTGATATATCCGACGTTCACAATCTTGCAATCATGTTCGATGATTCCCCTGTCAGATGAGTGCTTGTTGCAATAATAATCAATGATCGCCTTCATCCGTTCAACCAGTTTCGGGCGATGGCGATAAAGTGAGTAGATATAAGCAAAATGGGCCGAGAGTTTGTCGTTGATATGTACTTCCCTCCCTCCGGTTTCGTTCAGTACGTTGACCTGCACTCCGTTTCCAAAGGTCGTCATCCCGTCGACCAGGATCACATCTATATTTTGAATGAAACAATTATCACCGATGGTATAGTTGGCGATATAATTCTGCACATTCTCGATCATTACATTATCGCCTATGGTGCAGTTATGGATCACGGCGCGATTGATACCGGCATGTTTTTGTAATCCACCGGGTAAAGAGAACACCTTCTCAAATATACCGAGTTCGACCCTGCCTGAAAAATGGCTTTCACGTACATAGCGAGGATCGAAATCTTCTTTTACAATAATCAACCCCCAGTCGGTACACCTACATCCGTTTTTTTCCAGCAGATTGATTTCGGACTGCGTTAAATTTCTGTGATCTTGCATAATTTAATGTGCCAATGTGACTAATGATACTAATGTGGAAATGTGACGAATGTGCCGGAGAAAGTTTTTTTGATCAATCTGGAGTAAAAGAAAAAACGAGACTTCCACAAGGGATGTCTCGTTCTCCATGTCACTTATTGTTCTCCTTAAGTGCGTCAAAAATGAGCTTTTCGAGTTCCTCAGCCAGTTCGGGATTATCTTTGATGGCTGCCTTTGCTGCATCGCGTCCCTGCCCCAGCTTTGTGTCATTATAACTGTACCATGAACCGCTTTTCTTGATGATTCCCAGATCGGATCCCAGGTCGATAATTTCACCTGTACGTGAAATCCCTTCTCCGTACATAATATCGAACTCTGCTTTACGGAACGGTGGGGCCAGTTTATTTTTCACAACCCTTACCCGGGTAGGCTTCCCGATCTGTTCTTCACCATCCTTGATAGCAGTACCGCTACCGCGGATATCCAGACGTACCGACGCGTAGAATTTCAAAGCATTCCCTCCGGTAGTTGTTTCAGGATTACCGAACATTACCCCGATCTTCTCTCTCAACTGGTTGATGAAGATACAAGTGGTGTTGGTTTTACTGATGGCTGAAGTGAGTTTCCTGAGCGCCTGCGACATCAATCGTGCCTGCAGTCCCACGTTGGAGTCACCCATCTCGCCTTCTATTTCCTTTTTTGGGGTAAGTGCCGCTACCGAGTCGATCACTATAATATCTACCGCTGAAGAGCGGATCAACTGTTCTGCGATTTCTAACGCCTCTTCACCGCTGCTCGGCTGTGAAATAAGCAGTTCGTCGGTGTTTACACCCAGTTTCTCGGCATAAAAACGGTCGAAAGCATGTTCGGCATCTATAAAGGCCGCCACACCCCCCGCTTTTTGTGCTTCTGCAATCGCATGAATGGCAAGAGTGGTTTTTCCCGATGATTCGGGTCCGTAGATCTCAATGACACGTCCGCGCGGATAGCCGCCCACACCCAGAGCTACATTTAAGGCAATAGAGCCGGAGGAGATGACCGGTACCTCTTCCACTTTCTCGTCGCCCATCTTCATGATAGAGCCTTTGCCGTAGGTCTTTTCAATCTTGTCCATCGCTGCACGCAGCGCTTTCAGTTTTTCACTGTTTTTGTTATCTTTTTCTTCTGCCATATTTTGGTTATGTTTAATTTTTGTAGCTTGTACTCATTGCCGGTTTATTGTTCACTACCGGCTTTCGTTTTCTCTAATATTTGCACGGCATGGTTTTTCGTATCCACTCCTCTCCCTTCTATCTTATCACGGATGATTCCGTTTTCATCCACAAGGAATGTCGTACGGACGGTACCCATGAATTTTTTTCCCATCATCGATTTTTCCTGCCACACTCCGAATTCCTCTACCAACCTTTTATCTGTGTCAGCGATCAAAGGAAAGGGTAGGGAGAACTTCTCAATGAATTTTTGGTGCGACTTCCCACTGTCGACACTTACACCTACGATTCCATACCCTGCTTTGCGAAGGTCGGCGTAACCGTCTCGCAGACTGCATGCCTGAGCCGTACATCCGGGTGTATTGTCTTTCGGATAAAAGTAAAGAGCTAGCTTCTTACCGCTGAATTGCTCCGCTTTTACCGGTTTCCCATTTTGATCTGTCCCCAGCATTTCGGGTATTTTGTCGCCTATCTGTAAAGCCATTGATCTTTTTTTAAATGTGATTAAGCCGGTCGACAGTAGTATTACCGTTTTCTGGCTTGATAAACAGTCGTTTAATCGACTTGTTGCGTACTTCATTGTCCAAAGATAATAAAAAATAAAGAGATGCAGTGATGAGAAACGAGCCAATTTTTATGCTAACCGATACATTCCGCCCGGTAACGACATTACAATATTTTTTACTTCCAACTCCAGTAATGTCATAAACAATTCCGGCACCGGAATGTTGAGTTCGATGGCCAGTGTGTTTACATGTATAGAGCCGGTATTACTAATTTTTTCGAATATCATGGTCTCTTCTTCCGAGAGATCATGAAAGAGCGTCTGTTGTTCCGGAAGAACTGGTTTTTCTACTGTTTCCCATCCCATATGTGAGATAAAACTGTTGATACTTTGTAATAGCAATGCTTTGTTTTCCGATATCAACCTGTTGCAGCCGATTGACATTTTATCCCGGATACGGCCCGGCAAGGCAAATACTTCGCGATAATAAGAGTTGGCGATATCAGCAGTAGTAAGCGATCCCCCTTTTTCGCCCGATTCAATAACTACGACTGCATCGGCCATGCCTGCGACGATACGGTTGCGCTTCACGAAATTGTGCTTGTCGGGATTGGTGCCGCTGGGAAATTCGGTGAGGAGGGCGCCGTTCTGTAGCATCTCGACGGCTGTCTGCCGATGAATCTGCGGATAGATCCGATCCAACCCGTGGGCCAGTACAGCTACCGTAGAGAGGTTGTGCTTCAGTGCTGCCCGGTGGGCGCAGATATCGATGCCGTATGCCAGACCACTGATAATCTGTATGTCGGGAACTCTGTGCGATAGTTCTTCAATAAATTCTTTGCAAAAATCTTCACCATATCTGGTGGCATTACGTGTACCTATCACGCTGATGATTCTCTGGTGATTGAAATCGGTATTCCCTTTGGCATAAAGCAGTAGGGGAGCGTCGATACACTGGGTAAGCCGTTGGGGGTACTCTTCATCGGTAAAGAAAAGGAGTCGGAGCTTATTATCCATTACAAAATTCAACTCTTTCTCCGCCTTTCTCATTACTTCCGGATCCCGGATCTCTCCGATCAATCGTCTTGAAATGCGGGGAATGACTTCCAACTTACGGACATCCTCTTTGAAGATCGCTTCTTCGTCGCCGATCACCTGCATCAGGTTGTGGGCATACATCACCCCTACGCCTTTGATATGCGTAAGTGCTATCTGGTATAGAGATTTGTCTGTGTTCATAGTTCATAGAGTAAAGAATAAAGAAATAAGAAGTGGAGAAGTCAAGAAGTGGAGAAGGTTGGAATTTACTTTTCTCTTTTCCGCCTTTTCACCTTTCCTCTTCAAATATAGGGAGCGAACACTTCGTCGAACACTTCGGGCTGTGATAACTTGCCGTTTACCAGATTCACTACCTCAATTTTCGCTTTGGCACACACTGTGTTATCTGCCAGGCGAATAATTTTCTGATGGAAAATATATTTCACTCCCGTTCTTTCGATACGGTGTACAGTACAGTTGAACTCATCCATTCCGACCAGGGGGATCTTGTAGCGGATCTCTACACGTGAGACTACCGCATCGATACCCTGCAGATGCAACTGGTGAAAATTGAGTCCTGCCTTTTCCAGAAACTCATGCCGCGTCACCTCAAAATAGTGCTGATAGTTGGCATTATTCACATGCCCTTGCACGTCGCACTCGTAATCCCGCACTTTCATCTTATATGCAAAAACCGGATCCATTGATTTTAATCTCCTTTCCTTATGATATATCCGCTTTTACACTGTTTGAGACTTAACCCTCAACCATTCTCTTGCGTTGGCGAATGCTTCCATCCATGGAGTTACTTCATGCTTGCGGTAAGCGTGGGGATACCATGCGTTTTGCCAGGGGAAGATTGATCGTTCGGGATGCGGCATCATGGCCAGATGGCGCCCGTCGCGTGAGCAGACAGCAGCCGTAGCATAGTCGGAGCCGTTGGGATTACCCGGATATTCGTCGTAGAGGTATTTTGCCACTACATTATAATTCGATTCGGATTCCGGCAACCGGAAACGGCCTTCACCATGCGCTACCCATACTCCGAGTTTTGTGCCTTCGAGCGATTTGAGCATCACCGATTCATTTTTTGGTATCTCCAAAGTAACGAAAGTCGATTCGAATTTGTGGGACACATTATGATGCATTTTAGGATGGTTATCACCCATTTCAGGGTAGATCAATCCTAATTCCATCAATAGCTGGCAGCCGTTACAGATACCGAGGCTCAGTGTATCTTCCCGGGCGAAGAAATTATTCAGCGCTGTCTTTGCTTTTTCGTTATAGCGGAATCCACCGGCCCATCCTTTAGAGGATCCGAGCACATCGGAATTGGAGAATCCTCCGCAGAAGACGGCGAACTGAACATCTTCCAGCATTTCACGACCGGAAGTAAGATCAGTCATATGCACATCTTTCACGTCGAAACCGGCAAGCCAAAGTGAGTAGGCCATTTCCCGTTCGCCATTGGTGCCTTTTTCGCGGATAATGGCAGCGGTGAGTCCCGATCTCTCTTGCCTGTGGGGATTCAGTCCCAGGTCTTCCATCTTTCCTGTGAAGGAAGGGTTGAACCCAAACTGAAGCGGTTGATTTTTATAGTTTTCGAACCGTTGTGCAGCACAGGCTTCGCCACTTTGTTTCCGGTCGAGCAGGTAAGAGGTCTTATACCATATATCCCGTAACCGGTCAATATCGAACTCTTTACAGAAGGTATCTTTGGAGATCACCAGTTTGCGTTCTTCTATCGGACGCGCTATGATAGCAGCTCCCACTCCGTAATCCTGCAGGATCTTTTCTACCAGGTGATGATGTTTTACCTGAATGATCACCCCGGGATTTTCAGAGAACAGGATTTTTATCAGGTCTGCATGGCGGATCTTGTCGAAGCGTGCTTCCAATCCTCCCTGCGGATTGGCAAAGCACATCTCCAGCATGGCGGTGATCATCCCTCCGGCTGAGATATCATGTCCGGCGAGGATCAATCCGCGGTTCACCAACTCCTGTACGGCTGCAAAGGTGTTCTTGAAATATTCGGCATCGGTCACGGTAGGCGCTTCGTCCCCGATTTTGCTCATTGTTTGAGCGAATGCCGATCCTCCTAATTTGAAAATGTCGAATGAAAAGTCGATATAATAGAGGTAAGTGCCTCTTATATAAGCCAGTACTGGTGATACGATCTTGCGGATATTTTTCACTTCGGCGGCAGCAGAAATAATGACCGTCCCCGGTGAGTAGACTTTGTCGTCGCCGTATTTCTGTGTCATGGAGAGTGAATCTTTTCCTGTAGGGATATTGATGCCCAGGTCGCAGGCAAAGTCGGAACAAGCTTCCACTGCTTTGTAAAGACGGGCATCCTCTCCGGGATTGCGGCAGGGCCACATCCAGTTAGCGCTGAGGGAGACAGTTTGTAATCCGTCGGTAAGCGGAGCGAACACGATGTTGGTAAGTGCTTCGGCGATTGCCATTACCGATCCGGCAGCGGGATCTATCATGGCCACTTGCGGAGCGTGTCCCAGCGACGTTGCCATACCGGCATAACCATTATAGTCGAGTGCAATGGCTCCACAGTCACTCAATGGCAGTTGGATTTCACCCTGGCATTGCTGACGGGCGATTTTTCCGGTAACAGACCTGTCTACCTTGTTGGTAAGCCAGTCCTTGCAGGCAACCGCTTCTAATTTGAGTACATTCTCTATATATGTTTCCAGTAATTCCTCATCATATTCCGGAGCACTGTATTCTTCCGTGATAGAGGTATCCTCCATGATGGTGACAGGTGGTTTTCCGAAGAAATCCTCCAGTTCCATATCTATGGGGCAGGCACTGTCCGGCTGGCGGAAGGTAAATTTCATGTCGCCGGTAGTTTCACCTACCACATACATGGGCGACCGTTCGCGGGAGGCAATGCGCTCTATCCGTTCTATATCCTTTTGCTCTACCAGTAAGCCCATCCGTTCCTGGCTTTCGTTGCCTATGATCTCCCGTGCGGAGAGGGTTTCGTCTCCGACAGGCAATTTGTCCATCTCAATGATACCTCCTGTCTTTTCCACCAATTCCGACAGGCAGTTGAGGTGGCCGCCCGCACCGTGGTCGTGAATGGAGACGATGGGGTTTTCGTCCGATTCGGCCAGTGCACGAATCACGTTGGCTACACGTTTCTGCATCTCAGGGTTGGCGCGCTGCACGGCATTCAATTCGATCCCGGCAGAGTATTCACCGGTGTTGACCGATGAAACGGCGCCGCCACCCATGCCGATACGGTAATTATCACCGCCCAGCACCACTACTTTCTCACCATTCTGCGGTTCTCCTTTTTTTGCATCACGTTTGTTGGCATATCCGACGCCGCCGGCAAGCATGATCACCTTGTCATAACCGAATTTCTTGTCGTTTTCGGTATGTTCTAAGGTGAGTACTGATCCGCAGATCAGCGGTTGTCCGAATTTGTTCCCGAAATCGGACGCCCCATTGGAGGCTTTGATAAGGATCTGTTCAGGTGTCTGATAAAGCCATTTGCGTGGTGGTACCGTTTGTTCCCATGCGCGTCCTTCTTCGAGACGGGGATAGGAGGTCATATAAATCGCTGTACCTGCTACCGGGAGCGATCCCTTCCCCCCTGCCAACCGGTCGCGGATCTCACCGCCCGTACCGGTGGAAGCACCATTGAATGGCTCTACCGTGGTGGGGAAGTTATGAGTTTCGGCTTTGAGTGAAAGCACGCTTTCTACCTCTTTGGTTTGGAAAAAATCGGGTTTATCACCGCTTGCCGGTGCAAACTGTTGTATTGTAGGGCCTTGTACAAAAGCCACATTATCTTTGTAAGCCGATATAAGGCTGTTCGGATTAACGGAAGAAGTTTTCTTGATCAACTGGAACAGGGTCATCTCTTTTTCTTCACCATCGATGACGAATTTACCGTTAAATATTTTGTGGCGACAATGTTCTGAATTTACTTGTGAGAAACCAAACACTTCACTGTCGGTAAGCTTGCGTCCCATCTTCTGGCTGACGGCATTGAGGTAATCGATCTCCTCATTGCTCAATGCAAGTCCTTCCGCCTGATTATAAGCTGCAATATTGTCAATATATATGATCGGTTCGGGCTCCTTATCAATAGTGAACACAGATTGATCCAGCTTGTCATACCTGCGTTGCAACATCGGATCAAATTCCGCTGTATTGTCGTCACTATATGGCGTATATTCTTCGATACGTGTGATACCCTCGATACCCATATTCTGTGTGATCTCTACTGCACAGGTGCTCCAGGGTGTGATCATCTCACGGCGGGGACCGATAAAGGATTGATCGACGCTTTCTGTGGGGAGTACTTCAGCTTCGCCGAACAGCCATGTCAGTTTTTGAATCTCTTCAGTGGAAAATTCTGTATTGGCTTGTACGGCAATCACGCTTTGGGAAGGAGTTTTAAAAAATGTAATCATATCTGTCAATCTATTCAACTTTCATCAATTTGAATTGAGTGACAAAGTTAGTGAACTTTTTCGATAAGCGAATACAGAGGCAAAACTTGTTTTGACTATGTTGAGTAAAGAAAAAGTCTAACTTTAGTGAACTTTTTCGATAAGTGAATACAGAGGTAAAACTTGTTTTGTCTGTTTTGCATAATGGATGTACCTTTGCACCGGAAAAATTTAGAGTTATATCTATAAACAGCGATACATGTTCGAAACAATCGCCAAGGGGTTTCTTATTGGATTGTTGGTCTCTGCACCTATGGGACCTATCAATATGCTGGTCATTCAGCGAACACTCAACCGGGGATGGTGGCATGGCTTTGTAACTGGATTGGGTGCTATGCTGTCTGATCTGGTCTATGTCTTGATTACATTAGTAGGGTTAAGTTTTATCTCAGATTTTTTTGATAAATATGAGCAGGTTATACAGGCGATGGGAAGCATCATACTTATTTTATTCGGCCTCATGGTATTCCGTTCTAATCCTTTGAGAGACTGGACTCCCAATAAACTGCCCCAGGAAACACGATATATTAGAGATTTTGTTTCGTCGTTTTTCCTCACCTTATCCAATGTGGCGATTATTTTAATACTTATGGGACTTTACGCCCGTTTCTCATTTAACCCTTTGGCGGACGGAAGTAGATTTTTTGCCGCCGGCTTGGCCGCATTTACCGCTGCTACATTTATATGGTGGTTCTTTCTCACCACTTTGGTTTCCCGATTACGCAAACATTTTAACCGGAGAGGATTGGTATTTCTTAACCGGAGCGTAGGAGTCATACTGATGTTACTGGGAGCAGGGGAGAGCATCCTGTCACGGTTTCCCGGACTGTTTTAGTTTCTCTTTCCACCTTTCCACTCCCTCTACTCCTGTTTTCCTATCTCGATCACTTCAAGATCTCTGATATCGCCGTCGTCCAATACAAAACGGAGAAGGGTACGCACCTGGTGAAACCCGTACTTGCCGGCAGCGCCAGGATTCATGTAGAGACATTCCAGTTTCTTATCGTACATCACTTTAAGAATATGGGAGTGCCCGGCAATAAACAGTTTCGGAGGATTTGCTCGTAATTGCGGCAGGACGGCGGGATTGTAACGACCGGGATATCCCCCTATATGGGTGATCATTACGTCTACCTTCTCCAGCATGAATCGCAATGTGTGTGGATAAGCACGGCGGACTACAGCGTCGTCGATATTACCATACACAGCCCGAAAAGGTTTTAATGTTTCGAACCGTTGGGCCAGGGCCAGAGACCCGATGTCGCCCGCATGCCATATCTCGTCGCACGAGGCAAAGTGGGTCTCGAATTTCTCATCCCAATGGTTGTGAGTGTCGGAAAGCAGGCCGATTTTTTTCATACGCTTGAGCTCTTTTTTATCGGTTTAATACAAAGATAAATTTTTTTGTACAAAGAATTCTGAGGTAAGAGAGATTTACTTCTTCTAAATTCTAAAATGGCGAACATGAATCTTAAAAGAGAGTTTATTCGAACAAACTTTGTAATTTTGAGGTTTAATGTGTAAAAAAAGTCGGGTATAATGGGAAATAATCAATACTCTTATTTCAAACGTGATATCAGCTGGTTGTCATTCAACTATCGTGTACTGCTGGAAGCGAAAGACGAACGGTTGCCGGTGTATGAGCGCATCAAATTTCTCTCCATCTATTCTTCCAATCTCGAGGAATTTTATAAAATACGTGTTTCGGGATACCATAGTTCTCTGCTGGAAAGCATAGACCGGGATGAATCTGTAGAGGAGGCGAAGAAAACTCTCGTGCAGATCAACAGGGAAGTCACTGCCCAGGAGAAGGAGTATGATAATATCTTCAATAAGATGATCCTGCCGGAACTGAAGCGCAACGGTATCATATTATATCAGACCGACAAGGTGGAGCCGTTCCATCAGGAATATGTGAAAAAGTATTTTAACGAAGAGGTATTTCCCTATTTGCAGCCAATGATCATTCAGAAGGATGATATTCATTCGTTTATTCAGGATGCCCGCATCTATCAGGTGATCAGTCTCCTGAAAAAGAAGAAAAAGTCTGACAAGCTAGGATATACCTATGCCATAATGAAGATCCCCTATACCAAAATACCCCGGTTTATTCAACTTCCGTCGTATGAAGGTAATCATTATATCATGTTTATCGATGATGTGATCAAAGCGAATATGCAGAGTGTATTCCCCGGGTATGAAATTGTGGATTGCTTCAGCATCAAGATTTCACGTGATGCTGACTTCTCATTGGAAGATGAAGACAGGAAAGATATTGCCGAAGAGATTCTTAGCAAGGTACGTAAACGTAAGATAGGGGCGGTTACCCGTTTTCAGTATGATAAAAATATACCGGATTATTTTCTGCAATATCTCTGTGACGTATACGAGATTGAAGAGGAGGAAATGCTTCCTTCCGGCCGTTATTTGAACAGAGCCGATCTTGCGAAACTTCCTAATCCGGTGGGTGACTCACTGAGGCAACAATTGCCTCCACCACTTAGGGTACCGGAATTGGAAGCCAACAACTCTATCCTGAGGGTACTACGGAAACAGGACGTGCTGCTGCATTTTCCCTACCAGTCGTTCGACTATCTGCTGCGATTCCTTTTGCAGGCGGCTTTCGATCCGAAGGTACTGGAAATCAAAGTAACCCAATATCGTGTGGCGGAGAACTCGGCTGTTATCAACAGCCTCATCAGTGCTGCGAAGAACGGGAAAAAGGTGACGGTCTTTGTCGAACTAAAGGCCCGCTTCGATGAGATGAATAACTATCTCACTTCCGAACTGATGCAGCAGGCAGGGGTGAAGATCATTTACAGCCTTCCGGGATTGAAAGTACATGCCAAACTGGCTTATGTACGGAAGCGTAGCAACGACCCGGATGATCCTATCAAAGGTTATGCTTATCTGGGGACAGGCAATTTCAATGAAAAAACGGCCCGTATCTATTCCGACAAGGGGTTACTTACTTCGAATAAAGAATTTATCAAAGATATCGACGAAGTATTCCGTGTGTTGGAGGGAAAACCCTATATGCGTAACTTCAAGCATTTGTTAGTGACGCAGTTTAATATGCTTCCCGAGACCCATAAGATGATTGAACGGGAGATCGAACATGTGAAAAGCGGTGGCATAGGGCATATCATCTTAAAGATGAACAGTCTGGAGGATAAAGGGATGATCAATGCGCTTTACCGTGCCAGCGAGGCGGGGGTGAAGATCGACCTGATTATACGCGGTATCTGTTGCCTGGTGCCTGGCCAGCCGTTCAGCAAAAATATCACGGTGACGCGTATTGTAGATGCCTATCTGGAGCATGCCCGGGTCTGGTATTTCTTTAATGGTGGTGAAGAGGATATTTACCTGACGTCGGCCGACTGGATGCAGCGTAACCTGCACCGCCGCATCGAGGTGGCTTTCCCAATCTATACGGACTCACTGAAGCAGCAGATCATCGACATACTGAAAATACAACTTGCCGACAACCAGAGTGCGGCATGGATCGACGAAAACCTGCAAAACGTGTTCAAACACAACGATCAACCGCCCATACGTGCCCAGCAGGCAGTCTATGAGTATCTGAAGAAATTGACCGAACAGTAAGGCTATTTTTTATCTGCTCTGTGGTCAAAATCAAGAGAAAATATTTATATTTCTTCCAACTTTCACTATATTTGTCATGCAAGAGCAATTGAATGTATGACATTATAAGACAATGAAAACAGTATCCGTAAAAAACAAATGGCTTTCAGGCTTAACGAAAACTTAGTAAATAAGCTGAAAGAGGGAGCAAAAAAGGAAAACAGAAGCCTAAACAACTATGTGGAATGTATTCTCATGGATAGCGTTTACAATAGCCGGGGAGTAGAAATAGTAGAAGAAGTGCCGGAAGATTTTTACCGTGCTATTTCCGTCGATGAAGCTAAGGAAAGAATTCAAAAAGGGCTCAAAAAAATGTTTGGATAAAACGGTTTGATTTGTGCCAGTGATTTCGGTCTATGTGTGCCACCTTTTTCGGTTCAAACCGTGCCACTTTTTACGGTTCGATTTGTGCCACTTTGAAAAGATCAAGTTATCTTGTCCCTAAAAAAGGGATGCGGTATGGCAAATAAACTTGATCCTATGGATATAAAACAAATTTTAGTCTTAATCAAAGACGGTTTTAGTAACCGCAAGATTGGTGCTACACTTGGTATATCTCGTAATACCGTTAACAGCTATGTACAACAGTTTAACTCAAGTGGTTA
>NZ_KB905708.1 GCF_000380985.1 Proteiniphilum acetatigenes DSM 18083
CAAGTCACCCAGCCAGTGGGCGGAGACACTGGATGATGAAGTGTTAGCCACAGCCATCCTGGATCGACTGCTATATCGTTGCGAGGTGATCAGGTTCGAGGGAAACGGTTACCGTATGGACAACCGGAAAACTTTCCTTGAGAAAGAATAAAAAAACAGTTGAATACAATAAAAAAAAGATAGTTAATGTAATGTTAAACCTGTACATTGGATATTGCCAAAAGTTGTACACTCAACATTGCCATTTTTTGTACATTGTAAATTTGCTAATTACAAACTCTTTTATGAACTTTAAAAAGGATATAAAAAATATGGGGTTCACCAAATGCTTACAATGCTTTTGGGTGTCCCTGCCATCTAGATTCATGTTTATCTTTGTTTTGAAAACATAAACACTCAAAAGGGGAAGACCTTCGGCACCCGGGCGGGGACAGCATACCGGAGTGGCTGGTTGTGGACATTCCAGCATGTTGACCCCTGCAAGTCTTTAAGAATAGAGGCCTGCCTGGGGCAGTTCTACAGAGAGGTCAGGATGAAACGGAATTTACAGCTATCTTTGAAAATCGGGTTTTGCTGTCTCTACAGCAAAACCCTCCGTTTCTTATTTACACAAATTTTGGACACTGTCGATAAATTACACGGCTGAAAATGGGAGTATCCCACCAACCTAACACAGCTGGAGGGATACTCACTCAACCCTATTTTATTTACTTAACATTTTCATTTTTAATGAATTAGCTATTTGCTGTTTTTCCTTATAATCAATGTGATTATTATATACATAAGCTCTTGCCCTTGCTCGAAGAATTGAGAATGCTACATGATTATCCTCAAATTCCTTAGAAAGTTCTCTGAGTTCTTTTATAGAAAGTTTACTATATGCACTTTTGATACTAAAGGTTACTAGTTTTGCGGCTGGCGTATTTATTTCTTTAGCCACTTCATCAAAAATGTCTTTTAAGTCTTTATTTCCAACACAATATATCATTTTAGAGAAAATCCCTATACATTGTTGAAATGTCATATATTGGAAGAATTTATTTATTTTTTTCACAATTTCTTGATTACTATCCCCCTCTTCTATTCTATTTTTGAGAGACTCTATTAATTCATTTTGAGTGAATTTACTTATTTCCCCAAAAAAAGTAATAGTTCTAAACGCTGTATAATATAGTTCTGTAATAATCTCCTTCAGTTTTTCTTTATCAATAGATCCTTTTCTGTTTTTTACTATTTGTCCTACAATCTCGATAGCTTTAAGTGCATGAGACATTTCTTGTACTAACTCATTCGCTTCTTCTTTTTCTATTTCATTATCTTGGTTAGCATTTTTTTTCTCATTTATCCTATCACTCTCTTCTAGATTTTTTTCTCTTTCTTTTTTGGGATCCCTATTTGCTTGTATAATATTTGAACTAATATCCCTTACTATGCCTTCAATTTGATTATAATAGTCATCATCTTTGTGTAAAGTTATAGGTGTGTAGTTGTCATAGGGTGCCATTAAGGAAAGTGTAGCCTCATCAATAAGGAAATCGTCTTTAGAATGATGTGTTGTCAAAACTAATATGTTAGCTGCTTTTTCATCTGATAAGTTGTTACATAGATCTGTAATAATTCGCTTACCTTCTTCTTGATGAATTAATTCTACTAATTTTCTAGAGATTAAAAAGTAAAAAATATAATTATACCTAAATTTATAATCACCATCATCATCCTCTGTTAATATGTTTGATATTATAAGATTATCTTTTATTTTTGTCAGGTTTTTTGCTACATATTTTTGATTGTATAGCCTATAAAACTCATCCAAATAATTCCCACTAAAAGAATCCATATTCGTTTGATATAGATTAAAAGCTAGTTCCGATAAAAAATTGAAATAAGAATCTATGTCTTCATTTTTTATTTTAGCTTTATCTGTTAATGCAACGTATATCAGTGATTGATAGCAATAACCTAAAGACGTTTGTTCTAAATTGTGTGGTGTTGCATATATTAGTGTTTGGAGTATTGATAGTACATATACCGGATAGGATGGTATTAATTTATTGCCTAACACTGTTTGGATCTGATCAAAGTGTATTTTCGTTTTTTCTAAGATGATTTGGTCTGTATAAGTTTGAGGAGATTCGTTCAAAAGATGATATTTCTCAATTAACTCATTTCTTTTTTTGTATCCCAAAGGTTGAATATAGTAATAATTTATTTCTTTAAATTCGGCATTTAAAGCAGAAGAGAAAGTAAATATTGAAGTCGTACCTATAATAATTTGACTAAAGTGTAATTGCAGATTCTTTATAATATTGATTAAAGTTGCAGCATTATATGTAAAATTCTGTAAATTGTCAATTATTAATATTTTTTTCTCTTTATCATATTGTAGATAAGCTTCAAAATCAGCAACTTCATATTGTTCCTCAAATAATTTTTTTATTGTCTTATTCTCTTCATATTTCATTAAATTTTTTGCGTCCAAAAGGATTGGGTACTTGTATTTATCTAGAAAGTTTAAATATAACATATTTAATAAACTTGTCTTTCCAGATTGAGCATCTCCTTCTAGACTAATAATAGGCCTACTTTCTTCTAATAATCGCTTAGAATTATATACATCATCGATTCTTTTTTCTTTTGTAGATATTCTCTCTAAGTCAGGGAAAACAAAGATATCCGATAGGTGGATATTCTTACGATTTTCGAACTTTAAAGGTAAATCTAGTGAATCCAACTTATCAATAAACCCTTGTTTCGGTTTGAAAGTTTTATCAATATTTTTAGCTCCATTTATAGAAAAGTTATTTTCAAAGTTACATATATATTTATCTTTATCCCAGTTATATTCTTTAATTATTCCACTTTTTTCTAAAATATCAATGACTATGCTTTTAAAACCTGAACTTTTCTCATCTTCGCTTTGTAATGCTTTTCCTGAGATGTATATTGTTTCTTTCTTTGTTTTGAGATCTTGATTTTTAATATGTTCTTCTTCGTGTTCGTGCCCGTATATAAGTATTTGAGAATTCTTCTCCAAGTGTTGAGTGAATGCCTTTCTGTTATTTGGTTCAGTATTAGGTGTAAACCAATTTAACGGATGATGAAATATCGACAAATTTAAAATATTACCTTCACAAGAAAAATCATCTGGAATTTTAGTAAGAGGAAAATACATTTTTCCAACATTTTCCTTTATGCTTGACATCCATGCCGTATTATAACAGGTGAACTGAATATAGCTACCATCTATTTCTCTTTTTATTTGGTACACGAGTTTATTAGAAGGTATCTCTCCTTTAATTTTTTTATAAAATGTCCAAAAATCATCCTGCACCTTAATACAAGTATCAATTATACTATTATCTTCATTGTATTTTGCGGAATGAACATTATCTATTATAATATCTCGCACTTGGTTCGGTTCGTGAAAATTACAGTCATGATTTCCTGGCACAAGAATATATTCAAATGATGTATCTTCGATAAATCTTTCTAGGGAATTTTTAAATTTCGTAAGTATTGTCTCAGCCTCATTATATCCTTTCCCTTTATTTGCTATATCTCCAGATATAATAATGAATATCTTGTCTATCTTACTAAAATCTAAATGCAAGGCTGATACTATTCCAGCAATCTTATCTTGAATCCAGTTGTTTGTTTCTTTGATGTGTAAATCTGTTAAATGAATTATGCCTATTTTCATCAATTTATATATTTTATAAGGTTGTTACAGGGTAAATGACTGATTAATAATTCTGTGCTGGTCGTTTATTAAAAAATAATAGGTTGATAATATACATATTTTTATATTTTGCTCCATATTAAATTAATCGACTCAAAATTAAATATTTTATTCTAATAAACAATATATGTTCCATTTTATATTCTCCTATTTTTACAGTTATATATTGCTTGTCCAATTTGTGGGGACTGGGAGTTGGTTTTGAACAAATTTTAATTATTTTTACCGAGAGGATCAGGTTATAAACAGAACCCTTCAATTACTATTTACACACTTAATGGGATAGTGTCTCTCGGGGGCTTACACAGTTCCTGGAATACTCCCAAATCATAACAGGGATGGTTGCAGAAGTGTGGTATTCTCGTACATTATTTTTAGTTATCCTTTGGTAAAGATGTAAGTACTTGGGGTATTTCCCCTTTATTATTCGGCCGAAATGCATCTATCTCAGAATTCAACACCACCTCATCCCTAGGTCGTATGGAACACTCAGAGTAATATCTATTATCACACGTCTTTATTTATTGCATATCAAGAGGTAAAGAATTTTGTATAATACTTTTGTTGTATAATCGATATATTTTAAGAGATTCTGTCATAAGGCATACTCCTTCTTTTAACCATTGTTTGTTTCTGCAATCTTTTGTCATTTCGATCTTCGGTGTATCTTCTGCATATAAAGATTTTAAACATTTATCATACATAGAACATTTAGGATCATAGATTGGGTATTTTGTGATGTCAATTTTGGGTGAAACTCGATTGATAACCATTTCCAGTCCTCGTAAAAACGCAATATCCTTATATGTTGATTCCCCTGTTGGAAGTTTTGCCATTAGTGTAAGATTCTCTGCCTCAGCTAAAGGTAATCCGTAAAAATCAAGTAATAATTGGATTGATTTATCTGATGTTATATCGGTTTCATACAGTAGTTTCAGTAAGAAACTTTCTCCGCTCTCAATTTCTAATGAACAATTTTTAAAAACCTTAGAAAAATATTCTAAATCACCTCCAATAGCTGATTCTATAGTTGATTGATAATCTGAAATAAATTTCAAAGAAAGATCTTTTACTGTTCTGCATTTGATATGATGTAATTCTGATTCTTCCAACATATGTTTATACAGGGTAATGCCAGTCATTCTTGGATTTTTACGTACAATATCTAATACTTCAAAAAAGCCATAAGCTGGATTATTATACATTAACGAACATAAGCATATACTAAATAACATTTTCTTGTCATCTGCAAACTCACGAAGATGGTCATTACATATAATCTGAACAGCTTTATATGGAATTTCTGAATGCTCTGTTGTTGCATCGAAAAAAGATTGGAAGATATGTGACATACTTTCTATGATACACAAATATCCGAAAACAAATTGCTCCGTTTCTCTTGTTTCTGTATTGACTCCTAAAACATCAACGCCAGCCTTGTTATTTTTTGCCTTTAATATATTTATTTGATCTATCTTATTAATTGAAATTGATATTCCTACACTCCCCTTTAAAACTTTATATTGTTCTATCAGTGTATCAATCACAGGATAGAGTGGTCTGATATTTAGTGGTATTTCAATAGTGTCATTTTTTGCAAAATATTCTCTGCAAAATCCATAATAATTATTATATATTATTCCATATGATATTCCGAATATAGTGCTTACAAATTGCAAGTAATGTAAATATTCGTGCATGAAAGTTCCTTTAGTTGCTGCATCTAACTTATGTACTTCTTCATCTACCATTTCACTATAAATATACATGTGAAAAAAATTAGTTTCACATTTACCTCGTTTTTCACCATCTCCAATTATATCCCAAAAACCATTCATATCTTAATCTATTAGTTAATGAAGATTCATATCATTATATACTTTGAATTGTCACTTCAATTTTTTCGCCTTCAATGCAGCCAGTACACTTTAAGGGATTGAAATCTTCCAATTCTTCATTGCTTTCAATATCATATGATTCTGATGCTGGGCTATCTTTTATTGAATCTAATATTTCTTTTACTTCTTCAAAAACACTTTCTGGCAGTTCAGAAGACATATCGAACCGCTTTCTACTTCCTCCGACATACATATAATCGAACAAATTTGGATAATACTTCTTTATGTCTTTTCCTTTCTCTTCATACAGCTCAAAGTGAGCAAAAGCAATTATATTCCCTCTTTTTGTAGAACCTATTACTTTAGGTTCTAATCCGACCCAATTGATTTTATATTTTATATCAGTATGGCCTTTCCATGCAGATTTTCCTCCAATCCCTATCACGGCATCATAGTTCCAGTTTCGAATTTGTCCCATACAATCCTGAATTCCAAATATTCCTCTTTCATCAGGATCGTGTTTATGTGTTCTCTTATAAATTAAAACTCTCATATTTTGTTTATATTAGGACATTATATGCAATCATTAGTGGACACTAATGAGGTATTTACAAAACTAAAAATACCCCAAACTCCAAAGGTATTTTTATTGTATCTCCTCAAAAGAAGAAAAATGCACCGCTATGTGTGTAAAGTATTTGAAGTTTGTTGCGGAACACTATGTCTTTGTCTATGAATAAACTTCTTGAGAAACTTTGGCGTTAATTTCATAATTCAAATTAAAACCTTTCCATTTTATGAACCATGATTTCTGTTTCATGGCATATTCTATTATTTCTCCCTGTTTTAGATTATCTTCAACTCCAAATTGAGCTAAAACTTTTTTCTTGAAGGTGTTGTCTAAGTGAGGACAAGACAAAATATCCATTTTTAGAAGAATTAATTCGGTTGAGATATCTCTTTGCTGCTTGTCGACGTCTTTGATTTTTTTCAATATAACCTTTTTCAGAAAATTCAAACTCTCTACATATTCCATATTGTCAGAATAGTAGTACAAAAGTACCGAAATTAATAGCATATTCCAAAATGTATATTCTTTTATATCTCTTTCTCTTAAATCTTTTTTTACACATAAATACTTATTGATTGTGTCGTCTGAAATTGCATATCCATTTCCCATTTCCTTAAGGGCAAGTAATAAGTAAAATGCCTCTAATTGAGAGTTTTGATTAAATGGAGTTGTCTGCATTACTAAATTGATTTCGTCTTGAATTTTCTTAAATACAATCTCTATATTTGATTTGTCAAAACGAATAACCTTTTCCTTTTTCAATTGATAATTATTTTTGAGGTATAGTATTACTACATTAAGTATTGATAATACTTTGAGAGTCGTGTTAATGCGTTTGTTATTCGAATACAAAAAGAAAACAATATCTAAGATGTTGACAATAAAATTTGTTAGCATCTTCTCATCCTGCTTTCTAAGTTTAATACACTTATCTCTTTCTTCAGAAGATAAATTGTCACTATGTTTTGCAAAATAGGAAAGATACTTGAATCGGCTATCAAATTTCTTGAGTAATGTTTCAAGTTTTGAACAAATCTTCGCTAATGAATAGTTAATCAAATTCTTATATTCAACCCCTGATTCTTTAATAATTACTTTGTATTTGGTATTAAAAAGATTTGGACTTATATATAGACTTCGCTTCTCAGATAACAATTCCCGAAGTTTTTCAATTTTAAAATTATTTTCATCCTTCTCTTCTACATTAATTATGTCCTTTTCTTCTTCATCCGAATCCTCAGAAATTATTTCATTTTGAATTTTAATTTTTAAATTTTCAGAAAATAGATTATCTATTTTTTGTTTTGCTAAAGTAATGTCTGTAATAAAGGGTTTTTCAAAGAGCGTCGTTTTGGCGTCGCTTATTGTTAATTTGTATTGTCGTAAACGTAAAGTAAACTGTTCTAAAATATGATTTTTGGTTGCTTCATCATTATAAAATAGAAAATAATCATCAACGTAGCGATAACACTCATAATCTTTATTGAGATATTTTTCTTGTGAGATCATATAATCCTCAACGTCCTTATCTACTCTTTGTAAAATAATCTCTGCGAAAATCCTTGAAAACTCGGGACCAATAACAATACCATTTGTTTCTCCAAAATTCATTTTCTGCATTAAATCGTCAAATTCATTTCCAAATGTGTCTTCATATTGTTTATTGTTCCAAGCATTTTTACCCTGTTCTATTCCTCCCAATGTCGCCCAAAGAATAGAATGTGTGTAGATGCTGTTGAAGCAATCTTGAATATCAAATTTCAGCAACTTATCAAACTTCTTCTCTGCCCGTTGATAACGATAATCTTCATAGAATTTGTAAATGTTACTGTATTTCTGATAGCTAAAGTAGGATTTTAAGTTTTCATACTCATTCATGTATTCTTCTTTACTATCTACTTTTCTACCAAGTAATTGTTCGTGTAACCTGTCTTTGTAATAAAAATAACAAGCGACCTTGTCCGGATGACGAATTGAAAAGTTACTCAAACTACAATGATGTAAGATTAAGTACTTATATTTTTCATAAAACTCAACCATTTGAAGTTGATTGAGGGGATGTATAATGGTTAATTCCCTGAATTTTCCTTGCTTATGGGCTATTCGATAAGAGAAGGGAACTCTGATTTTTTGTTTTTCTATATTTAAAGAACCATCTGTTTTATTTGCGGAAATTCCCAATAATAGCTTAAGAGACTCGAAAGCCTCATCAGGCATATTCTTATCCCAATAAAGGTTATTATCTGCCGTTTTAATCTTGTATTTTATGAGGAAACGATAAAAGTGTCGATTTGAAAAAATTAAAGGTGTTTCGTATGGCAGAACATCTGAAAAGATAACTCTTTCCTTTTTATATTTCAGTTCAATCTTTTTCCGTTTCATTGTAAAATCTTTTTTATCGTTTTCATTTCATCTTTCGAGAAAATATGGTACGTTCTATCCTTAAAACCTTTTTCAAAAATTACATTTCTGTATATAAAATTCTTTATTTTCTGTTCATGTAGTTGTTGTATACTTTCATTCGGAAACAGTTTGTTATAAAGAGATAGTTGTTGTGTCTTTAAAAAATCGTCAAGTTCAAATATATCGTTATAGAACTCTTTATCCAACAAGTAATTAGAGTGAAATATGCCTGTTTTAACTCGGCTTTTCGCACCACTTAATTTTGTATTTGAGCATGAAAAACGTAATGCTAATAGAAGGTCCTTTTTTGCATTTTTGATCCCATATTTATTAGTATTATTAAAGTTCTGAAAGCACTTTGTTATCCGATCTCTTATTTTTTCTTTTTTTGCATCCGATAATCCAAATAGCACACTTGTCTTATTTCCGTTCCTTTTTATGTATAACGCGTAACCCAAATAAGTGATAATTTTTTCATTCATATTTGGTACAGATAAATCTAATAAACTGCATTTATCATCACCATTATCCTTTAATGATAAATTTTCTCTACTAACAATATCTTTTATTTTGGTAAAATAACTATCAATATCTTTTTTGGGTAGTTTTGGAGAAATGATAATAAATATATCATCAACGTAGCGGGCGTAATAAATGACATCCTCCATATTTCTGATCTGGTTGTCAATATCTTTCATATATAATTCGGAAAGATAAGAACTAATTCCGACACCTCGCGGAACCCCTTTGTCGATATCAATCTTCTCAGGATCTTTTTTTCTATTATAATCCTCTATAATTTGCCTAATAAATTTCTTTGACTGTGTGTTCAATAGTGTATTGTTACTGATTTTCCTTAGCAACTTATCTTGTATAATGGATTCAAAAAATTTTGATACATCAGTGCGAATTATATATTTGGGACTGCTGTCATTTAGTAATAACTTTATTTGAGATAAAATTAGATGTCGACTGCTTTGCTTTACATTGAAAGTTTTACGAACATTATATTGTAGTTGTTTTATGGCGAAAAAAGCCTCTCTTGTGTCCTGAATTATAAAAACATCATTCTCTGTTGGTAATAAATCAAATTTAAAATCCTTACTATTAATCTCCTTACTTATTTTTTCTAATTCATCATGTCGTATTTTCTTTTTCTCTAGTATTAATTCCTCCTTTTTCTGCTTATTTTCTATTAGTGTCAACTTTTCCTCTTCAGTCCGATCTTGTGATTTTTTACGTTTAATTTGCGTACTTTTATCATGTAACGATTTAATTTGGTTAAGAATACCTTTGTACTCTGTTCCTAAATATTCTGTGATAGTGTTTTTCCGATTTTCAATATCATAGATAGTTTCAAAGTTATCTGCTGTAAAAGACTGATCTAGCATTGTATCTGCTTCTTAGTTTACTAATTTTATAATAAAGAGAGTTTATTTAAAGACAGATATTGTTATTCCTCCGGTCAAGAAAGCTTCCGACAAAATCTCTCCTCTGTCCTTCGAATTATATTCCGGTTCTGTTCAACATCGGTTTCATTGCTTGTCCTACAGACACGACGACATAGGGTTATTGGAATTTATAAGTATTACAAAAGACATTCAGTCCAGCCTTAAGAATTATTGCAATTGATAAGACAACAAATGGACTACATAAAGCTGCAGCAAATCCCAGTTCGTTTCCAACAAAATTTGATACGCCAGCAATTATTATTTGCGTAGTGATACCTCCTTCTAATTTCAATTGTTTTACTAATTCAGTTTCAGGCGAGTCGTTACAAATCAATTTAGCTACTTCCGATAAAATTTTTTGAAAAATACTTTTGTCCCAATTATTTATACCTTTTGCCGTCATTCCAATGGCGGGCATGCTGGAAATTTCAATTCCTATTGTTTCCAAAGGGATTCCTGATAATTCTAAGTTGTAAACGGCTAATTTTAAAGTCGGATCCAGGCTATCAATAAAATCCGTATATTTAAATTGTTCAAGTATGTTTTTCATTATTAAAATGTTTTTAGTGTTTCATTAATTATAGAACTAAAAGTCACATAAGTAACGTTGGTGTCACTAGCTAATGGAATATCTCCAATTGAGACTACATTAGGAGGTGCCAAGGTTCCTCTAACTACACCACATAAAGATCCATCAGATCTTTTAACAACAGCAGATCCAGAACTACCTTGCAAAGTTTGATGAGAAATAATTAGTTCGTCAATTTTAATTGTCTTCATAAAAATTCTCCTGCCTTTAGCCGACACATTTGTTATAGAGACCGTTTCTAAAAAAGATCCAAGAGTTGAATAGGGGTACCCTATTACAAGAAGTTCTTCACCAACCGAAATACCATTAAAGTCTATATTTATCTTAGGGAATGGCACCTGAATGTCAGTTGTTCTTCCTTTAAAGAATGCTAAGTCGTGAATTGGATCAGCTTTGATCATATCTACATCAATTGCTTGAATACTATCAATTGGATATTCTTGAATTGCAGCAATGTTTCCGGAATGTGGAGGTATCCCTATTTTAAATTCTGTACATTGTCCAATTTGATGTAATGTGGAAACGAAAATGGGAAAACTGTCTTTTTGTCCTACGAGAACTGAGCTGGCTAAGAGTCTGTCAGTGGATGCTAAAGGTAGTACTATGGCCATAATATTTTGCATTTATTTTTCATTGTCGTTATTTAAACTTAGGCATAACGCTTTATTTACACAATAAGGATGGAAGAGCTTTGAAATGACGGAAAACCTTTCTACGCACCTTCTCAAAATGTTTGGGCAGGGAGAAACCGGAATCTTATTTCTTGTCCTTTAATAATTGTTCCAGAAGAGCGCTTTTTTCTTTTTCCAGTTCGAGCATCCGTTCGTAGAGGGCGGTTTTTTCCTTACTCAGTTCGATGATTTGCTCAATTGGATTATATGTCCCCAGTAATTATTTCTTTTCTCCCAACAACTTTTCTAATAGCGCGATCTTTTCCTGCTCTTTTTCCAATAATCTTTCAAAAAGTTCCGCGATCTTATCTATTGGGTTATTGATAATATTATCTCCGGCAATATAATTATAAGCAGAGCCTGAGTTATTGTCGATCCTATTATTCTCAATAATCACCGTTACCGGATCTTCTTCCAGTTCTTTGATCAGTTGGGGAGCTACGTTCAGGGCTTTGGCTAATTTATCAATTATCTCATCTTCCAGCACTTTTTTCTGTTCGAAATTGGAAACGCGTGCCTGGGTGATTCCCATCATATCAGCCAGGACTTCCTGCTTGATTCCTAAAGAGTGACGAATGCGCTTTACGGCATGTCCGTGATGTGTATTTTTGAAGGTCTGCTCTTTTGTTTCCATTTTTTATTTGTTTTTCCGTGTTATATGGCAAAAATAGTGATTTTCGGTGATATACTTATAATTATATCCGGAAATTGCATAATTATACGCCGATTTTGTTTGGTTATTCACAAAAAATCTTTTTTTCTTTGTCATTGTATTACTTTTTTTAAGAATAGTTTTTTCTTGTTCACTATGTAATCGGCTTATAATAATCTGATTGCCTGTGTAGGAAATTGAATCTCATAGAGAGCGAATCTCTTAATTGTGTAAATATTAAGTGAAAAATCACCAATCTGTTAAAAATTACCCTATGGATCCATAACAAACTAAAATGAATTATTATCTTTGTATCGTTAAACTACGGTACGAAGTAATATAGCGCTTTTTTTGATCTCCATAACGAATCAGCAAAATTCTAAGCAAAAGGTCAAAAAAATGGAAGCGCCCTTAGCAATAAGGGCGTGGACATTGTCATATTCTTTTGCGATGGCTTATTGCTGAGCCAGTTATGGGGAATAGCGACAATCGTCCGCGCCTCTTTTTTATATCCCGCATATACATTAGAGTTTATCGAATAAGATTTCAGATGCCTGATTTTCAGTAATCTTATTTCTTTATCAATAGAGTATCAATACTTCGCCAGCACGATTGCCCGTTACCGCACCGGGTTTCAGTTACCTGAAAACTCACTCCTCTTTCAGCCGGCGTTCGCCGGAAATACCTGTTTCATTTTTCAATAAATGCCGATAAGCATTTGCCGTTGTAGCGACTCAGATTCACTGTCGGCCTGTAAGGATAGAGCATATCCTTAATACGTATTTAATTTTAATCGCATGAATAAGACATTTAAAATCATTCAATTGCCTCAATGGGGCAGGGTAGGGCTATCCCTTACCATCCAATTCATTTTTGTGTTTGTATTATTGGGCACGCTCAATGGTTTTGCCAGTAACTATGTTCCCGACACACAAACTTCTTTGGGCGTACAACAGCAAAAAAGACAGGTTTCGGGAACCGTATCGGATGTAAACGGTGAAGCTGTTATCGGAGCCAACGTGATAGAAAAAGGTACCACGAACGGTACCGTTACCGATCTCGACGGGCATTTTTCACTCACCGTTGCGGGTGACGCTGTATTACAGATATCCTATATCGGCTATCTGGAGCAGGAGATCAGCACTGCCGGAAGAACTTCTTTCGATATTGTATTGCACGAAGACACGAAATCGTTGGATGAAGTGGTGGTCGTGGGGTATGGAACGCAGAAGAAAGTGAATTTAACGGGGGCACTGGCTTCCGTCGGCCGGGAAGAGATCAAGTCAATTTCCACGGCTAATCTGGTGACAGGTTTGGCAGGGAAGCTTCCGGGGCTGAAAGTGACCCAGCGAACCGGGGAGCCGGGTTCATATACTACTTCCTATGATATCCGCGGGTTCGGTGCTCCTTTGATTGTGATGGACGGAATAATCCGCGACGGAGCTGATTTTGCAAGGCTCGACCCTCATGACATCGAAAGTATTACAATCCTGAAGGATGCTTCGGCTGCTGTTTACGGGATAAAAGCCGCCAATGGAATCATTTTGGTCACTACGAAAAAGGGAGAAACGGGAAAACCCACGATTTCCTATACAGGAGCCTATGAATGGCAGAGAATAAGCAATACTCCCAAAGTGGGAACGGCCTATGAGTATGCTGTCCTGACCACTGAAAATGAAATCAATGGCGGAAGAGCGCCCGGCGAAACAACGTATACGCCCGATGACCTTCAGAAATTCAAGGACGGGACTTATCCCAGTACGGATTGGTATCATGTTGTCGCCCGCGATTTTACTACGTTGAGCAGGCATAACCTGAATATTTCGGGAGGAAGTGACCGGATCAGATATTTTACTTCCATAGGGTATTTAGGTGAACAAGGTCTTTGGAAAAGCGGTGACCTCAATTATCATAAGTATAATATCCGGTCAAACGTTACCGGGAAAATCACCGATGAGTTGGAGATCCAGGTAAATCTGGATGGTATGCTTGAAAACAAGAATGAACCGGGAGAGGCTGCATGGAACGTTATTAAATTCACATGGATGAACATTCCGACTTATTCCGTGTACGCGAATGATAATCCGGAGTATTTGCAGGATATGACCTATCCGTGGAATCCGGTAGCCATGACAACGGCCAGCATAGGAGGATATACAAAGACCAAAACCAAGACTTTCCACGGAAATATGGTTTTGAATTATGATGTGCCTTTTATCAAAGGGCTACAGGCCAAACTTACATACGGATTCTATAATAAAGACTGGTTCCAGAAAGCGTGGCGGCAAAAATACTCGACTTATGATTATGACAAAGTAAACGATGTGTATATCCTGAAAGGAACCCAGAACAGTCCTTCGAACCTCAGTGCGAATTACTATCCGACAGAGATCACTACGTTTCAGGGACAACTCACCTACGAGAAGACGTGGAATGAAAAACATACTATTAAATCATCGGTTGTCTTTGAGGACAGGTACGCGAAGAATGATAACCTGTGGGCCAGAAAGGAATTTGCTATCGATATAGACCAGTTCTTTGCCGGTTTATCCAAAAATGCGCAGGTTAATTCAGGAAGCCTGTATGAAGATGCGAATCAAAGCCTTATCGGACGGTTGAATTATGATTATTTATCCAGATATCTCTTCGAATTCGCGTTCAATTACAGTGGTTCATCCAAATTCCCCAAAGGTAAAAGATGGGGATTCTTTCCTTATACTTCCGCAGGATGGCGCATATCAGAGGAGGAATTTTTTAAAAGGGTTTTTCCTGTTATTTCCAATTTGAAGGTGAGGGCATCGTGGGGAGAAATGGGAGATGACGGTGCTTCTTCTTTTCAGTTCCTGACAGGATATAACTATCCTGACAGAACGTATGTGATCGATGACCAGGTCATACCGGGCCTCGGGTTCAGGGGAATGCCCAATCCCAACATCACCTGGTATACCGTCACTACAAAAAATATAGGGCTTGACCTTGATATAAAAGACGGATTGCTATACACGCAATTCGACCTTTTCAGGCGGGATCGCACCGGACTATTGGCTACACGCACCCTGACTATCCCGAGAACCGTCGGGGCCGATTTGCCGCAGGAGAACCTGAATGAAGACATGCGGAGAGGATTCGAACTGGTAGTGGGACATGCGAAAAGAACAGGTGACCTGAGATATGACATTTCCGGGAACTTCACGTTTACAAGGGGCAAGCCTGTGCATGTGGAAAGGAATCCGGACGGGAACAGCTACCTCAATTGGAGAAGTAACCCGGTCGGCCGTTGGGATAATCAGACATGGGGTTACCGGTATATCGGCCAGTTCCAATCGGAAGAGGAAGTGCTTACCTCTCCGATACAGGACGGACAGGGAAACAGGACGCTGCGTCCGGGTGACCTGAAATATGAGGATGTGAACAGGGACGGGATCATTAATTCTCTCGACGAAGTGCCGATTGCCCGGAGCCATATCCCTGAAATAAATTATGGATTGAATATCAACGCATCCTGGAAACAATTCGACCTGAATCTCCTTTTTCAGGGAGCAGCCAATTTCAACTTTCAATACATAGAACAAATGAGGGCTCCCCTTCCGTGGGGACGGAACAGCCTGAGCCAGTTTATGGACAGGTGGCATCATGAGGACATATATGACGTGAACAGTCCGTGGATCCCGGGTAGGTTCCCCGCCACAAATTATCCGCCGTCCAACAACTGGAATTCCGAGTTCTGGTGGCCCGATGCGTCGTATCTGAGATTAAAGAATGTTGAATTGGGATATGCCATCCCTCAAAATATTTTAGGTAAAACCGGCATTCAAAGCGCAAGGATCTTTGTGAGCGGGTTCAACCTGTTTACATGGACGAAGATCAAATATATCGATCCGGAGCAGGATCCGAACACCTATAATTACCTGTATCCGCTAATGAAAAATTACAATATGGGTATCAATGTCACATTTTAAATTTAAGACGAATATGAAAACAAGTATCAATACATGTGAATTTATGGAAAGCCGAAATAAATACATCCCCGCTTCGCACGATTACATAAAACCAGCCTGTTTTCGGAAGGGAAAGAAACCTATAGCTTGCATAATCCTGTTATTGCTCGGGGCAGGTTTTTTCCACTCCTGTGACAGCCGGTTGGATATCGCTCCTATCAACATCCTGACGGAAGAGCAGATCTTCCAGAGCGAATCGGCGATTGACGCTTACATGGTCAGTTTATATGACAGGATGCAGATGGAAGACCTCACTTTCCGTACCGGGGCAGGGAATTATCTGGCCCATAATACGGATGAAGTGATGCATCATTTCACGGATGAAAAAAGCAGCATTATCGATGGTACTGGCACCCAATGGTGGGGATACGATAACGTGAGAAACGTGAATGACCTGATGGAAAAACTTCCCAATTCCATTCTTGGTGAAACGAAGAGGAAACAGGTATTGGGCGAAGCCAAATATATCCGGGCTTATTACTATTTTTCGATGGTAAAAAGGTATGGTGGAATTCCCATCATCAAGAATGTGCAGAATTTTACCGGTGATAACTTGGAAGAATTGCAGGTTTCCAGGGATAAACATGAGGATGTGTACGATTTTATTGCCAACGACCTGGATAGTGCTGCCTTGTTGCTGGGAGAAACAAATTCCAAAGGTCGGGTGAACAAATATGCCGCCCTTGCGCTCAAATCGCGGGTCATGTTGTATGCCGCATCGGAGGCGAAATATGCAAGTGTCCAACTCGACGGGATCATCGGTATACCTTCGGCAAGCGCCGGTAAATACTGGCAGGCCGCTTATGATGCGGCGGAAGCTGTCATTGCTTCCGGAAAATATGAATTGTATAATAAGAACCCTACGGATAAGGCCGCCAACTTTCAAATGTTGTTTTTAGATGAAAACAACCCGGAAGCCATTTTCTCGAAATACTATTCTTATCCCGATAAAGGGCATTTCTACGACATGTTGGTACTTCCTTTCGGGGTAAGAGGCCCTGAGGGGTATGGTTCAAATATGGGACCGACACTGGAATGCGTGGAACAGTTTGAATATATCGACGGGACACCGGGCACGTTAAGGATCACGGATAGTGCGGGAAATCCCATTTATTATGCAAACCCTGTCGATCTGTTTAAAGACAAGGATCCCCGTTGCGTGGCATCGATCATTGTGCCTTTCAGCGAATGGCAGGAAACGGTCATTGATGTGCAGGCCGGGATATATGACCTTGGTCAGAAATATGAAGCCGGAGATTACAGTGCCTTGTATAACGTGGAAACCCACCAGCCCGATAATATTAATGGTACACTGCATATCGTCGGATTAAACGGCTTTGGCGGGAACGAAAAGACCCAGACCGGTTTTTATGTCAGGAAATACCTGGATGTGAATCAGCCACGGTCGCGGGCTACCCAAAACGGTTCGGATCAGGCATGGATCGACTTAAGATATGGAGAAGTGTTGTTGAATTATGCGGAAGCCGCCTTTGAATCAGGTCGGACGGAAGAAGCTAAATGGGCGGTCAATGCCATACGCGAACGTGCCGGGATCAGGCTGCTTGAGGATCAGGAGGTCACCCTGGAACGGATCCGCCATGAGCGGATTGTGGAACTGGCTTTTGAAAATCACCGATGGTGGGATTACCGGAGATGGCGGATTTCCGATGACATTCTGAGTAACACCCGATTCCATGCCCTGAAACCCTATTATGATGTGCAGGCCGAAGCCTACCGGTTTGAAACCGGAATCGCGGGACGTTTTCCCAAAACATTCCCTGTAAGGGCGTATTACGAACGGATCGATCCGGGGGAAATTACCCGGAATCCCAACATAATCCAGAATCCGAATTATTAACCCTTCAAGTTTCGCATGAATATTTAGAATGTATGCGACTAAAGCTACAAAGGGTCACAAAATATTGTCACACGAATGATTTAGTTGCAATCATACAACTTACGAAACTTGAATTAACCCTAAAAAATTTACTTCGATGAAATATAAAAAGATACTATTCCTGTTGCCGATCCTATTGTTTTTTGCAGCATGTGAAATTGATAATTATGATGAACCGGATGGAGGGATCTACGGAACACTGACGGACAATATAACTAACGAGCCGTTACAATCGGAACAGCCGAATGGATTTAACATCAAGCTGTTCGAAAGGGACGGCCAGATGAATTCACCCATTATCTTCTCGGGTAAACCGGACGGTACTTACGAAAATGCATGGATCTTCCAAAATGAATACAAGGTACTTCCTACGGAGGGCGCCTTTTTCCCGGTTGATACCATTACTGTAAACGTAGGTGCCCGTACGGAGTTGAATTTCACGGTAACTCCATTTCTTGCGGTTGTCGATGCTTCGGTGCAACCCTCGGCAGGAAAGGTCACCGCGAGTTACGGCATTGCACGGTCGCGGGTGGGGGATAAAATCATTGAACGGAAAACGCTCGTGTCCAAAATACCGACGGTGAATAATGCCATATATAATTGGAAGCAGGATACGAACGTGTCGGGGATAGCCGATGAGGCTCTTTTAGAAGCTTCATTCACCGATGAGGTAACAGGTCTGCCTTCCGGGAATTATTACGTCCGTATCGCTGTCACGACCAATAATGCTTTGAAAAGATACAACTATAGTAAGGTCTTCGAAGTGACAATTCCTTAGCGTTGTGTTTCTTTTGACTTTCCGGGTATAAAGGGAAGAACCTGTCATTGTAACAGGCGGGTTGTACCCTTTATGCTCAGGATAATCAAGGGTAAAGAACAAAGAAATATTCCATGCACCGACAAGAAAAGAATAAAATAATCACATGAGAAAGATCAATTATTTTTTATATCTGTTTATCTTGACTATATGCATCATTCCGGTAAAAGCTCAGATCATTTCGGGGAGCTCCGGTTCCGCAATCGAAGAATATGCCGTAAAAGAACTTCAACGGTATATGTATCAGTTATCCGGTAAATGGCTGGAGATCATTCCTGATTCGGTTCCCTATACTGATCCTGCGTTTATTGTCGGACGGACGGCAAGCAACAGGCTTATTGCAGAGTTGGAAGCCATGGGGATGATCGGATTGCCCGATACGCCGGCAGGAGAACAGGGATATATCCTCAAAACCATAGAAAGCAACGGGAAATCCTGCCTGGTCATCGCCGGACAAAGTGAAACCGGTGTTTTATACGGGGTTTACGGCTTATTGCAGGATCATTATCACGTCGGCTTTTATTTCAGCGGGGATGTTCTGCCCGATACAAAGCAGCCTTTTCGCTTGCCGGTAGTGGATGAACAAAAGAGTCCTTCGATGTATATCCGGGGATTCCTTCCCTGGACGAATTTCCCGCAGTCAGCCACTTCCTATTCCTGGAACGACTGGAAGTTTATCATTGACCAGACGGCCAAAATGAGGATGAACTTTATTCTTGTTCATAATTATAACGGAGAGCTGGGACATAATGAACCGTTTCACAACTTTGAGTACCGGGGATACTTATCACGGGTCTGGATGCCGACGGTCCGGACGGGCCATAAGTGGAGTTCGCCCGGATGGGATGTGAATGAGTACTTATTCGGGGCATCCGGTTTTTTTGACGATTATGATTTCGGCTCGGAATGTGCCCTGCATAATGAAAACCTGACAAATGAACAGGTTTTCAGGAAAGGCGTATCGCTTTTTCAAAAAGTCATTGCCTATGCGCATTCACGGGGAGTGAAGATAGGGCTGGGGTTGGATATCAACCTGATCATGCCCGATTACCAGACAGCCCCTGATGACCCGGAGGTGATCGCGGCCCGTGTCGACCAGATTGTCACGGATTACCCGGATCTCGATTACCTGTTTTGTTTTCAGTCGGAAAATGTGGGAAAGGATACCGTGTTTTTTAATACCTGGAAAAAGATCTTTGACGGGTTTTATGAGGGCGTAAAAAAGAGGAGTCCCCGAACCCGACTGGCTGTTTCAGGATGGGGTTTGAATCCTGTTTCGATTCGGTCTTTACCTGCCGATGTCATTTGCGCTCCCATTGCCCACTATTCTGCTGAATTCGAGAGCGGGGATATTTACGGTGAACGGGAATACTGGGGTTGCCCGTGGCTGGAACGGGATATCAAAAGCTCCCAATATTATTATCCGTATGGGATCCGTCTTTCAGGAACGATTGATAGCTACAGGAGAAGAGCGCCGAATATGAAGGGTTTCTTTGCCCTTACCTGGAGGCTGACCGATGCCATTGAACCCAAAATGAAATATATCAGCAAGGTACCCTGGGACGACGGGATTGTTTCTTCAGTACAGGTTTATCGTGAATATGCCGTTTTGAATTATGGCCCGGATGCGGCCAATGAGATCACGGCGATCATCAACGGGAACGAGCCTTTCGCGAGTGATTTTGGCGAATGTGAACCCACCAGACCATTTCTGCCCGACAGTACCGGAAAAACGGAACTGGCCAAAGCGGAGGAACAACTTGCAGTGATCGACCACCTGGTCAACAATGCAGCATCCCCCTCGGCACGTTTTCGCCTGTATCTCTTACGTTGCCGGATCGCCGCGGCAAGAGACCATATCCGACTGAACGAGAATTTCGAACACTATTCGCTGGAGGATCTGACGGCTACCATGCGGTCATGGACTGAGAATTTTATGCACCGGGTGGTCGATATATCCACGTTGGGAAATATCGTCAGCATACAAAACCGTTTTGTCAGGAATAATTACCTGCCCAAAGAAAAGGAACTCCGTAAACAGCAGTTGGTGACAGGTTCTTCCTGTGGGCAGGTGGTAGAATCCAATAATAGAACGCCACGGATCATAAGTATCTCGCCCCCGGTATCACATCCTGTAAGACAACCGCTTTCCATGAAGATCTCTTTGTTGGATGACAGCGACGACGAGGATATTTCAGCGGTTTTCTATTACCGCAAGCCGGGATCATCAGCATGGACGGAACTGCCAATGACCCGGAAAGTCAAAAGCACCTTTACAATTGATCTGCCGGGAGGATTGATCACCGGGGAGGGACTTGAATATTATTTTCAAGCCACGGACGGTGCAAACGTGTCCGTTTTCCCGGTAACCGCACCACAAGTCAACCTGAGTCTCGTCACGTATCGTACGCCCGGTACAGCCCCTTTGCCTCCCTCTGGTGTATCTGTCACTGCAAACCGTATTCAATGGGGTAGGAGTGGGGATGATGTATTCCAATACAGGATCTACCGCAGCACTTCCAAAGACTTTCAACCCGGACTGGACAACCTGGTCACCTATGTATCGAAAGAGACAAATTCGTATAAAGACAATCCGGAGGATTTCGACGGCAGAAAGATGTCGGGTAAGCGGTATTACAGGATCACGGCCGTTGATTTTCACGATCATGAAAGTCAACCGTCGGATATAATTACCATCGATTATTCAAACTAAGAAACTGTTTAAATTCTCCCGAAAGGAGTATAATAATCATTATCATGCAAGAGCATGATTAAAAGTGAGTTCCATTGAAAATAAATAATTTTAATCGTATAAAACAATGTCAATAAAAAATCTTCACCATCAAAAAGTTTTCACACCTATCATGAAAAGATATAAATCAGATTTTCTGCTCTTACTGTTAGTATGTATAATGTTTTCGGGATGCCAACCGGACAGCCCTTTTTCCCGGATCGTCTGTGCAGAACAGGATAATGCTCCTGTATCCTATGCCTGCACGGATCTTCAGCGCTATATCGGCCAGATAACCGGAAAAATTCCTGCCAGCGAATCCCTTTCAAAGTGGGAAAGATCGCATAAACCGGCCATCGTGATCATGGATAAGAAAACATTCAGCCAATATCTTTCACCGGAAGAACCGGTCGGTGAACTGGGAGAAGAGGGATTTGCCATCAAAAAGATCGTAAAGAACGGCAAAGAATCGATCTTATTATACGCCGAAACACCTCTGGGAAAGGTGAATGCCATCTATGGCCTTCTGAAGGAACTGGGCTGTGAGTTCAGGCTGGGAAGCGAATATGTGCCGTCCTCCCTTTCTGTCGGTTTGCCGGATAGTTTGATCATCAAAAAACCTGCATTCTCGACCCGGGGTGTTTTGCCATGGTATAATTTTTTCAACAGCCCGACAAGCTGGGATCCTGTCGACCACCGGGCGTTTATCGATCAACTGATCCGTAGCGGCGCCAACACCCTTACTTTCCATACGTACGATACCGAGCCTTTCGGAGGATACGAAGAGGAGGGTGTCATGAAACAGTCCGAGCCATTGAAAAATTCCAAAGAGGGCACCTGGGGGACTAATCCGATGAGTACCGGTGAATTTTTATATGGAACTGACGGATTATATGACACGGAATACTTCGGGGCAGCAAGTACAAACGCCGGTTTAAGCAGGGATGAACAGATAAAACGGGAAAAAGAGATCTTAAGGGATGCTTTCTATTATGCAAAATCACGGGGACTAAGGACTGCTTTCGGTTTTTCCGCTACCGGTGATCCCACCATCCGGGAAGACCGGAATCGTTTTATCAAACAGCTTAAAAACGTCGTGGAATTCTATGATTGCCTGGATTATGTTGTCCTGTGGCAGGAGGAGACGAAAGGGGCGCAGGGACATCCGTTACAATATGACACCCATATCCTCGCCCAGACAAGGGATCCGCAGAGTAAGATCGTTCAATACGGAAAATACCGCAGGGATGTGTTTAAGCGGATCGTCGACGAGGCGAACGGGGTCAATCCTTTTTTCAAGCGGGATGAAGAGGGTAAACTGTCGAGGGCTACCGAGGGTGCCCGTCTGGAGATGTATGGCAAACTGGGCCACCGGATCCTGTCGCGTTATGAGCAGGCTCCCAAATTAGTGATTTCGGGATGGGGCGGTGAGACATATCTGGTTTCGGCCGAGTATTATGACGGACTGGATAAACTGCTTCCCAAAGATGTCGTCTTTTCCTCGCTCGATCATATTGCTCCCCAGCCAAAGGTGGATGAAGCATATGCCATTCTCTCTCCCGACAGGCAAAGATGGCCTGTCCCCTGGTTGGAAAATGATGGCGACCAGTGGCATCCCCAACCTTATGTCCATCTTTATGAAAAGACAGCGGAGAACTTGCTCCAAAGTGGAGGCCAGGGTTTTCTTGCCATTCATTGGAGAACCCGGGAAGTGGAAATGAATTATGGTTATCTGGTCGATTTTGCCTGGGATACTACTCTGACAGCCCAAAAATATTTCCGGAAATTCGCGAAAAAATATGAGGATGCAGGTCTCTCCGGAGAGGTAGAGAGGATCATGACAGAACTGGATCAGATGGGATACAGATGGGTCGGAGGTCGCGGACAGAATGAATGTGCCCGCTTTACCTGGGGACCGGGAAATGAGGATAAGCGTATCAAATTACAGGAAATAAAACAGCGGCTCGATGACTTGTTACCGAAAGCAAAAGAGGGGAAAGAATATCTGGAGTGGACAAGCGACCGTATCCAATGGGTACTGGACTATCAAATGGCTGAGACCAGAGGAGCCCGGGCAAAGGAACTGTTTAATGAGGCAAAGTTGATAACCGGGGAACGTCGGCTCGACCTCGCCGCGCAAGCGGTGGAATTACTTTTCGGCGATGAACTGGCCAAAGCCATGCAAAGCTATTCCAAACGGATTACGACAAGAGGAGAATACGGTGTTTTGGCAACAATAAATACGAAGGCGGCAATAGATTGGGCCGGGATGCTGGATAAAGCACGGAAGATTACAGGTATAAGAGATAACGATCAACCAACGGATACCGGTTTTGCAGACAAGATTATTGTACCTCGTTTTTATGGATCTGTCAGCGAGGGGAAAGATTTCCGTATCGATGCGATTGTTTTAGGTGGAGGAGAGGCCATTTTACACTACAGGATACCGGGCAAAAAGAAATGGGAGTCGCAGATAATGGATACCGGAAACGGATGGTGCCGGTCGGCCACTATCCCTGTGGAAAAGATGAAGACGCCGGCACTGGAATACCGGATCGTAGTGGAGAAAGAAGATAGTATAAACATCATTTACGGTCCGAAGATGGTTTCTGTATTTAGCGATACCCCTCTGAAAGGTAAAATAGTTCCCAAAGAAACAATTTCAACCGGTATCCCAAATCAAATCCGGATTTCATCTGAAAAAGGGATGGATGTGTTGAAGTGGACCGATATGATACAGGCCGATTTCTATGAGGTGCTGATCAATGGTCAACACCTTATAGAAACTCCTGTTAACTTTTTCCCGGTGACAGAAAAACTCCGTAAAGGACAAAAGATTACCGTCAAGGCAGTAGACGGGATGGAAGTAGTCTCAGAGTTTAGTACATTCATCGAATAACCCCCGTCTTTTATAAAAGAATAAATACTAAAAAGTGAAATGGTAAGAAATAAAACCAGCACAAGAATTTTTTTGGTTAAATTATTTGATAATCAAAAAAATATTCACATCTTCAATGTCGATATATAAACTAATCGTATGAAACGGTACCTTTTTCTTATTTTTATCTGTGTAGCGACATCCATTACCGCCCAATCGTTTGAGATCCGGGGAGTTTTGCCGTGGCATAACTTTCTTTCGGGTCCCACCGCCTGGAACGAAGACGATTACCGGGAATACCTTGATGAGTGCCAAAAGAACGGGATCAACTTTATAGGATTCCATAACTATACCGGTGGCGGCGAACGCTATTTCAACTATGTGGAGCCCATGATAAAGATCCGGTATAAAAATGTGTTGCCCGACGCGCGCTTTGACGATGGCAGTACCGCCCGGTGGGGCTATTTGCCGATGAAAGTGAAGGACTTTGCTTTCGGAACAGACAGCCTCTTTGAACTGCCGGAAGGAGTGGAATACTTCGGGGCCGATTGTGCGGTATTGGCAAAAACCGGTGAGGAACGATATGAAAAGGCCCAGTCTTTGATGCAAAAAGTGCTGAAGATGGCCCATGAACGGGAAATGCAAATGGCCATGGGTTTTGAATTCGGAGTGGCGCCACCGGAATATGCTTCGGTCAGAACACGTGGTGATATGTATTGGATGGGCAATGGCAGCCTCGTTTATAACCCTTTTGATCCGGATGCTGTGGGGATTTTGTATGCGACGATAGATGATATCCTGGAGACATACAGGGGATTGGATTACGTCTGGTTATGGCTGAACGAACATTGCATGTTCGGGGTAGACCCGCAGGTGGCCTTAAAAAACAGACTCATGAATGAATTTTACAGGAAGAACGGAAAATATTATCAATCGTCAGACCAGGAGGACAGCTCAATCCCGTTCCTTGGCGTCTGGGCACAGGCTTATATCCAAAAAGCCTATGATTATATCAAAAAGAAAGCGCCCTCGACGAAAGTGATCATTGGAGGGTGGGGTGCCGAGTACCAGATGGGACTTCTTTTAAAAGGATTGGACCAGACGCTTCCTGAAGATATTATTTTTTCCATGCTCAACCCCGGCCAGGGAGCCAAGGCTCATCCCGATTACTTTAAAGAGATCGCTACCAACCGGAAGATATGGGCTATTCCCTGGTTAGAAGGCGACGCTTCGCTGTGGCACCTACAACCCAGGGTTGCCAACATGAAGGCACAGGTGAAAAAAGCGACCGAAGACGGCCTCCATGGTGTGGTCGCCATCCATTGGAGAACGGAAGAAATCAAACTGAATTTTGAGACATTCTCCCGTTTTGCCATACATCCTGCAGATAGCCGGAGTGTGGAAGATATCTACAGAGATTTTTGCTTGCGGGAGTACGGAATGTACGCCGCAGATCATCTGACTCCGTTACTGGTCTCGATGGACACCACAGGGATACTGAACGGGATTGCATCGGCCGTCTATTTTGCTTATACACCATCCTGGGGCAGGCTTAACCCGAAGCAATCCGAATTATGCAGGTCACTCATTCACGAGATCGGCAATTGCCTGTCAAACGAAAAAGATAGATATAAACAACTTAATCTGGATTGGCTGAGATCGGTTTATGAATTTACGTTGCTTCTGGATGATGTAAGCCGGAGCATTGAACCCGCATGGAAGTTAAGGGAATTGTATTTGACCGGTGAGGGAAAAGGTGAGGGAGACGGCGGTGGAGAAAAAGAAATCGCCAGACAGCAGGTCGACCAGGCACGGGAATCCCTGGCAAAGGCACCTGTCGAAGTGATGATCCGGACTTTTGCCTCACGGGTACGTTCCCGTGGCGAACTTGGTGGACTGGCTTCTATTAATCAGCGGGTCTGGGGAGAATACCTGCTCCTTCGGGATTTCTTAAATAATAATTATCCATTAAATTAGCTTATTCTAAATTAGAGTGCCTTAGAGATTCCTGATAAACTGCATCTATTCTAATTTTACATATACATTCACTGGAGAATTTCAAAACAACAGCAACGAATCCGATTAAATACATTCTCTTTTTTTTAGGCTTTCGGAATAATGAGCCAGATTCTCAATATCGTTGAAATATTCTTCCGCTAAATTCTCCCAATTAAGAGTCGATGTAAATTGTAGACCTTCGGATTGCATTTTCTTTCTCAGGGAATTATCATCCAGCAATTTTTTTATTTTTTCTATATAATCATCCGGCTCATCAGGTCTGCACAAAAAACCCGTTACCCCGTCGTCCACCAATGCCTGTGATCCTCCACCCCTGGCTATTACGGGCACACATCCGCTGGCCATTGCCTCGATCACCACATTTCCGTATGACTCGGATATGGAGGTAAATAAAAAAATATCGGAAGAGGCATAGACTTTGACCAGAGTTTCGTGTTCTAAAAAACCAAAGAAAAATGCATTCTTCATTCTTGTCCGGGCCTCGTTTCCGGCAATACCATCACCGGCAACCAGAAAATTGACTTTTAGCCCAAGTTCCTGAACCCTGTCGTAAACAGCAAACAGTGTCTCAAGATTTTTTTCCCAGACCAGCCTCGAAACGAACAGGATAGATGGATAATCGTTATTTGTCAATCTTTTTATAAAAGACCGGTCCCTTTTATCAGGCGAAAACAGAGAGGTATTAATCCCCCGTTGCCATAATTTAAAATTTCGTGGCGATACGCCATGCTCTTTCAATTCTTCGGCAATCTGAAGCGTAGGGACATAAGTCACGTCGCATTTGTTATAAAAATTACGGTAGGTTCTGGCAATTATTGCCTTGGTGAAATTAATAAGAAATGGCAGATTTTTCAGGTAATACTTTATATATGAAATAAAGTGTGTATGATATATGGATAATACGGGTATCCCGTGTTTTTTTGCATAATTAAGTGCAAAGAAGCCCAGCGACGAAGGGGTTGCAATATGAATGACATCTGGCTGAAACATGGATAAAGCGGTGACTAATTCGGCTTTACACAAGTGTGGAAGAGCTACTTTATAGGTGTGATTATTAGGAATGTTCATTGTCGGGATCTCCCGGATTGTATGTTTCATCTTGTTTTTTGAATACATTCCGCAAAAAAACAGATAATTGTATTGTGATTCGGGAATCCTGTCTATCAACTGGAACATGGTCTTGTTTGCTCCATCGAAATCCCGGATTAAAATATCCGAGAAAAATGCCACTTTTATTTTTTGCTTTTTCCCAATTACTCTCGGTTGACTTTTTTGAATTGACTTTAACAGCATGTTCTTTTTGTTTAAACACGGATTGGTTATTGAGCCAAACCGTATGACCGGTCAAATGGGTTGACCGGTCATAAATATCATTTGCGTTATGTAGCTCCGACAGTTTTACAACCATACAGATAGGGGTCTTTCCATATTTCCCCTCAAAAACCGGTGATGTAAAACCTGTATATCTTCCTGACCGACTAATTTGTCTTTCATCAATAATATTCAAAGCAATAAATGGATAGCCTAACCTGAATAGCTATAAACGCCCACCAGGCGCTCCTTTAACATTGCCAATACATTTTTATAACGGGTGCGGATCATAAAGAATATTGAAAAAGTAAACTTTGCGATCAGTCTCCATTTGCCTTAAAAGGGTAGCATCGGTGATCTTCATATATACATATTTTTGACAAATCTAAAGAAAAAGTGTTACGATTTAATCGCGATAATATTAAGTATTTGCTACAAAAAAGATCATGGAAAACAAATGATAATCCCGCGATAATAGATTCTATTTAAGGTGGTTAAATCTTAAAAAATCTTAATGCTTTTCAGGTAAAAAATAACCCGGATAATTCGATTATCTGTATAGAGAAATCACTATACTATTTTTTGTTTCAATTATCGATTATGTTTAATTTCAACAATAATAGAAAAGAGTATGTGCCGGATAGGGAAGGGCGAAAGAAGTAGAATTGCATGGTTTCTGTTTGTCCATGAATTGTTGAACCGTTTCGAATCGGGTAAAATATCGAAAAAGGAAAAGCAACCCGTATCGCTATGGGTTCCTCTACCTGAAGGGGATCTGACAACGAGCCGATACCAGCTCAACCCGAGAAAAACGCAAGATCGGGCATACTGGGCAATTTTTCCGTAATCCTGGTGATCATAATCGTAGCCGGCATGGGGATGTATGTGCTTTCGGAGTGCGTTGTAATTTTTCAATTATAATATATACTGATTTTCTCATTAAGTTCTTCCATCGTAATTGAAGGGTCTTCATTGTTTTTTATTTTTGATAAAACGAGTTCCCCGATTTCCTGCGCTGATTTTTCATCAGGGAAGGGTTGATTCCATTTGATGCATGGCATGTAGGGTTGTACTATGATCACTTTCTCTTTTTTGTTTATCTGATATCCCCAACCATTGCCTGATTTAAATGTCCTTACACTATACATATCCGCATTTTTATTTTCACCTGAAAGTGTGAATAAAAAATATATCAACAGGATAATGCTGATTACGAATAATAACATGAGGACTAAAATTCTTTTAGTCATATTCATTATACTCGTCCCTCGGTTTAAATTCCCACATATCATCAAAATAAAGATCGGTGGATGATGTAGAGCCTGTGCCGGTTAAAACAAACCCCCTGTTGTCAATCGAAAAACCAACAGCTCCGGTTCGCGCCGTTCCTTCAAAGGATGTTCTTTCCGTCCATCTGTCGGTAATCGGATTGTATTCCCAGGTATAGCTGTTAAGTCCGCCGGTCTCACCCGTGGCTAAATAGCCCAATCCGTTAATAACAAAAGAAACCGTATTCAGACGGGTAATGGTCGTATAATCGTCGTCAAAATCATCATCGGTCTTATCCCCTATCTGCGCTTTTTGTTCCCATGTCTGGGTATCGGGATCGAACATCCAGAAATCGGTAGGATAACCACTGCTATTCAAACCTCCGACAACATATGCTTTATTGTCTATAATGAAACTGGTGGCATTCGCGCGTTTTGACCCTTGAATACTTACCCCGGTTTCCCATGTATCGGTGGCGGGATCATATTTATAAAAATCCATATAATAATTGGTCCCCAAACCGGTACCTGCATAACCGGTTCCGTTCAGATAAAATGCGGTAACGCCATAACGGGCGCCACCGGGAAAATCGGCTTTTTGCGTCCATTGATTATTGTCCGGATCAAACTCCCAGAAATCGCCATAATTATTTGTCGCATCCGTTCCGGTTCCATAATAACCTTTGTCTTCAGAGGCGAAAGCAAACGCGGCATTTCTGGCCGTGCCCGGAAAATCGGCTTTTTGCGTCCAATAACCCTGATCAATATTATACTCCCAGATATCATTTAATCTTCGCTTCTTGGTGGTATAGCCTCCCACTACATATGCTTTTCTGCCTATTACAAAACTGGAAGCAAATGCCCGTATCGGCCCCCCGAAATCCGACCGTTTGATCCAGTTACCCACCAGGTCACTATCCTCATCAGAACAAGAGAGAAAACCGAAAAGACTGCATAAACCAAAAGAAAGGACGATTAATAATTTGAATCGATCATTCATAACAATATGGATTTTTTAATACGTTACTATTTTAATCAAGTACCTGCAAAAGTAAACAAGTCCTCTTTCCCGGAAAAAAAATATCGATGGATACCGTTTGAATTACGGTGAATAGCTAAAAATCACCGGTCAATGATTGCCTGGCGATTTTTCCTGACAAATTGCTATTTATGGAATATAATGAACAATTCAAAGATGTAATAATTCAGTTTGTCGATAATATTTTCCAATTGTATTTTCTTCATCTTTCTTTGTGGAGTCAATTAAAACATATTTATGAAATGAAGCCATACTCATATAAAAAACAATCATATGAAGTTTTTACCTTGTATTTTATTATGTGTCCTCTTTTTCGGATCATGTGTGAGTGATGATTTTTCTGTAGGAAATAATTTAGTTTCGGTAAAAGGAAGAAGTATGCTTATAGAAGACTGCACTGTGGCATTGGAAACTCATCTGGGTGATTCATCCGTCACAACAGGATTATCCAGGATCTTTGAAGGTAAATATACATCTGCTGACTTCGGGGTTATTACCGCCCATTCTTATTTCGACTTTAACCCGCCCAGCTACAGCAGCTCGGAATTTGGTTCCGATGCCACTGTCACGGTTCAATTTGATTCCATTTCACTGATCCTGAAATATGACGACTTTAGTTATGGGGATACAACCCGGATCCAGACATTGAACATATACAGGCTAAGACAAATTATTGAATTAGATGATAAAAGCCAATTATACACCACCTCATCTGTTCCTGCCGAAACAGAGCCGTGGGTAACCTGTCAATTCCACAGGCCGGAAGAACATTGGGAAAATGACAGTACTTTAGAAGTAAGGTTGCCCGATGAATTCGGATTAGCGTTGGTTGACCTGATGCATGCCCAATCTGATCTGCTGGATACGTATGCAAACTTCCGGATGTATTTCAAAGGGATCAAAATTTCTCCGGGAACCGACGATAATGCCGCCGTCAACAGTTTTGTGCTCGATGAAGAATATCCGGTCATCAGGCTTCATTATACGACAATAGGCGCGGTTACTACCGAAGAAAACAAGATAGATATGACCGTGAATACAAGTACTGCATTTTCCCAGATAGAGGCAGACAGAAACAACACCTTATTGCATTCGTTGGGCTATGACAACCCACTACCGTCTGCGGAGACGGATAATAAAGTCCATTTACAGGGATTAACGGGGTTATATACAAAAATGAGCTTTCCGGATCTGAATGAAATACTAAAACTGGGAGAGCAGGTCATTATTTCTTCAGCCATCCTCTATGTTTACCCCGTATCAGGAACATATAACGATTTTACTCCCCTGCCTGCCAATCTTTCATTGAATTATCTGAATGAAAACGGGAAGGCAATAGATATATATGTAGATCCGAGTACAGTAACGGTACAGTCCGGAACCCTGGTCGAGGATAAGATCTATGGCAGAAACACCTACTATGCCTTTGATGTGACAAGTTATCTGCAATATGAGTTAGGCTTGGTAGGAATGTATAAATCATCCTTACAATTATTTCTGGACGATACCGAGAAGAACAATACTTTAAAAAGCCTGGTATTGGGCGATTCATCCTTTTCGACTGAGGAAAACAGGGTTAAATTAATTATATACGTTATAGTTTATGATAATGATTGAAAAACGGTTTCTTCTGGCAATTCTATGTCCGATATGTTTTATTTTGAATATGCAGGGCCAGGCCACTCACTCTCCTTACTCTATGCTGGGGTTGGGTGAAATAGAAAATAAGGACTACGGAAGGACTGCCGGCATGTCTGATATTGGAATAGGAGTCAGAGAGTTTGATTATCTGAATGTGATCAATCCTGCGGGGATCAGCGGCCTGGATAGTTTAAAATTTATATTTGACATATCGGCAGCAGGAAAGTATTCCTTTTTTACAGAGAGGGGAAAAACAGATAATACCATCAACGGGAATCTGAAAAAAATATCCTTAGGGTTCAGGCTTATGCCCGGATGGGGAATCTCTTTAGGAACAAAGCCTTTCAGTGATACAGGTTATCGGATATATAGCGAGGAACCTATCGAGGGGTCGACTGATACTAAAGCCGTATATCTTGAGGGAAGCGGAGGATTATACGAATTATATCTGTCGAATGGGTTTAAAGTGACAGACCACTTTTCCGTAGGTATTAATACAAAATATATCAGTGGTACATTGAAACAAACAGAAAATCAATCAGAGTATCTTTTTGAAAAGGAGTCCCGGGTCTTCCAATTTTATAATACATTCGGGATGCAGTATCATAAACAGGGCCTGACATTGGGGGCGACCTATGGTTATAAACAAAATATAACGATGAATAACAAGACAAGCATATATGATAACGCATACAATCTGATTCAGGAACAAGATGACAGGTCCAGGGAACAATTTATTCCTGAAACTTTTGGAGTAGGATTCTCCCATGACAGTAAAAAAGTTATCTGGGGCATGGACTTCCGGTATCAAAAGTGGAAAGGAATTGAATCCGGCGTGAGTAGCGCCAAAATTGTTGATTCATACAGGATCAATACCGGAATAGGGTATACGCCGAATGGGAACAGATATTACAGGATCGGGAATCAGGGAATCAGGAATCGGGGACAAATACAAGTCGGAACATCTTTCTCTAAATCTTATATACAGTTAGGGGGTAGGGATGCTTATAACTATTCTGTTTCAGCAGGATACAGTTTTCCGGTCAGTTGGAACTTATTGAATATTACACTGGAATACGGCAATGCTTTATCGGCACCCTCGAATTATATAAAAGAATCTTATTTCATGCTGACATTCAATTGTTCCGTCATCGACCAATGGTTCAGGCTAAGAAAATTCGATTAGTATTATTTCGCTATAGTGTATTTGACTTTTAAACGGACTGTTGATATGTATAGGAAATTAATAAGAATATTATTGCACGTTCTTTTGTGGACGATTATTCTGGCTACAATAACTCTAATGTCCCTGCACCCGGACAATACATTTTCTTTGGCAAGAAACCTTCCGTTTATAATTACCTATTTGTCTTTGGTTTGCTTTTTTTACCTGAATGCCGATTATTTATTTGTTAAATTAATTCCCAATAAAAAATACTTGCTTTACATTCTTATTGTGGGAGTCATTCTTTTGTTGTACATCTATTTTCATCATTATATTTTTTCCCTGTTTTTTCAATTGGATTCTTTTCATGGGCACAATATTCCTCCAAAAGGTCCCCCTCCTTTAGAAGCACATCACTTTATGCCGGAAAGGAGAAGGATGATCCCTATCAGACGGATTATATTGCCTTTGACGCAGTTTCTCTTGTTTTGGGCACTTAGCCTATGCTACAGGCTCATATACGAATGGATGTCATTAAATAAAAAAAACAAAGAAATAGAGGCTGAAAAATCCATCATTGAACTTGCTTATCTGAAAGCCCAGATAAATCCTCATTTCATTCTCAATACACTCAATACAATCTATTCGTTCATTCTTAAAGGGAGTGAGAAAGCCTCTGACGCAATATTATTATATTCCCAGGTTATCCGTTATATTTTCGATAAAATAGAAACAAACTTTGTACCCTTACAGGAAGAGATTGATTATATAAATAATTATATCGACTTGCAGATTTTGAGATTTACGGATACTTTAAATATTGAATTTGAAATCAAAGGCAATGTTGGGAATCATAAGATTGCCCCTCTTACATTTATTTCTTTTATCGAAAATAGTTTTCAATATGGGATAAGTAATCATTATCCTTCCACCATATCCATTCATATTGAAGCATTGGATGACAGTATACACTTCACCACAAAAAACAGGAAATACAAAAAAAATGATTTTCAATATATAGGAAGGAATATTGGAATAAAAAACACAAAAAGAAAATTAAACCTCATCTATCCCGAAAAGCATAAACTGTCCATAAAAGAAACAAATGATTCTTTTTATCTCGATTTAATTATCTTTAATACGTCTTATAAACAGAAATAATGATGAGGAAAATAAATTGTGTTATCATCGATGATGAACCCCCGGCTTCTGATATTTTAAAATACTATATAGACAAGACTCCGAATTTTGAAGTAACAGAAATATATTATGATCCGATAAAAGCTTTGGAAGGATTAAGGGGTAAAAAAGTGGATGTGATTTTTTGTGATGTGGAAATGCCTGATATTAACGGGCTTCAGTTGCTTGAGTCCCTTTGTTTAGACCGGAATAAAAATACTCTGGTGGTTATAATCTCGGCTCATGCCAAATATGCGATTGATGGGTTTGACATCAATGCTATCGATTATTTACTAAAACCGGTATCTTTTGCCAGATTTCTAAAATCTACACAAAAAATACTGGACTACTTAAAGGATCAAAATTCGAAAGATATAGATACAGGCACTGAAGAACAGATGCCATTAACGGAATCGTCAAAAGATTATATCTTCATAAAATCGAAAGGTAAATTACTTAAAATAAACTATACTGAAATTCTTTACATTGAATCTATCGGTGATTATGTGAAAATTTACCTTGAAAACTCCAAATCTATTGTGATTATGGATAGCTTGAAGTACTTAGAAAAAACACTGCCTGACGACTTTTTTAAACGGATACATCGTTCCTATATAGTGGCCATATCACGAATAAGAGCCATAGAATATAAAAAAGTCATTATTGGAGAAAATTTATCGTTGCCCATAAGTAACTCATATTATAATGCCTTGTATGACAGTCTGGTGTCTAATCATATCGTGAGATCAATAAGTGAACGATAAAGGATATCAAAACTGCTGAATTTGCAATGTGAATTACGAAAATAAGATATCTCAGAATTTATATCTCTTTCTTTCTCCTGGTTTCAATATTTGGAAGAAAAGCCGTTATTATTCCGATTAAGGGTAAATAAGCACAAATATTGAACACAAATTCAATGCTTGTTTTATCTGCAAGCCAGCCAAAGAAAGCCGAGGCAATACCTGCTATGCCGAAGGCAAAGCCAAAAAACAGGCCGGCAATCATACCCACCTTTCCCGGAACAAGATCGGTCGCATATACCAGTATGGCAGAAAATGCAGAGGAAAGGATTAAGCCTACAAACACGGCCAGGACGACGGTAGCCCAAAGACCGACATGAGGCATAAAAAGGGCAAAGGGAGCGGCTCCGAGTATGGAAAACCAGATAATATATTTTCTGCCGAATCGGTCTCCTAAAGGTCCCCCCGCAATTGTTCCGGCAGCCACCGCAGCAAGGAAGGTAAATAAGTATAACTGCGAGTGCTGAACGGAAACATTAAATTTTTCAATCAGGAAAAATGTGAAATAACTCGTCATACTTGCCATATAAAAGTACTTGGAAAAAATGAGGAAAAGCAGTATGATTAATGAACCAATTACCTTCTTTCGCGGCAATGTATTGGCTTTTTCTGCCTGTATCCTGCCATGAGCTGTCAGTTTTATATGCAAGTGTGCCTGATACCATCTCCCAACCCTGAAGAGAATAAGGATAGCCAGTAGAGCCGCCAGGGTAAACCATATAATAGCAGGTTGTCCGAAAGGTATGACAATCAATGCCGCTAAAAGCGGCCCCATAGCACTTCCGAAATTTCCTCCTACCTGAAAAATTGATTGTGCAAGCCCTTTCCTTCCGCCTGACGCTAATTGTGCCACTTTCGAAGATTCCGGATGAAATACCGAAGAACCTATACCTACAAGAGTAACTGCCAGAAGAAAAGCGTAAAAATCCGAGGCGACCGACAAGACGATAAGTCCTGTCAATGTAAAACTCATTCCGATGGAAAGGGAGAATGGCTTTGGATGCTTGTCCGTATAAAAACCGATAAAGGGTTGTAATACTGAGGAAGCAAATTGAAATGTAAGGGTTATTATGCCTATCTGTGTGAATGAAAAATTAAATTTCTCTTTAATAATGGGATATACGGCAGGAATGACCGACTGCATCATATCATTGAGTAAGTGGGCAAAGCTGATCGTGAATAAGATTGTATAAATCGTTTTTTGATCGATCACTTTTGACTGTACTCTGTTTTTTTGCTGTGGTTCTTCTTCCGTTTTAGTTGATGGATCCATTGGACTATTTTGTTATTCTTTCAGTCGCATTCCGTTTTTTACCTGTTGAATAAGAATCGGGAATGAGGGTGCAAAATTAATAATATTAAAATGAAACCGCTACACGGAATCATAACTGTTTTATGAACAGGGCAACTGCCGCTAAAATAATATCGGAAGTGATAACCGCAGTCAAGGTTTGTTTGAGTCACCTACCTGTCTTTTTATCCGTTTGTAAGTATTTTTTAGACCCGTTTGCGCCTCTTTTAAGAACTATTTATTGATCGGACTGTTATATTCACAGCATAGGGTTATTTAAAATTCACAGCGAAGTGTTATTTAAATATGTTCGATTTCATCAGTCGTTTTCAATTTTATTTAAACAGCATTATTTCTGAGCTCAACAAAGGCAAAACTTGTTTTGACTATGTATTCGCTTATCGAAATAATTCTCGCTATGGTATAGCCCGGACAAGTTCGATCTATACTTATTTAGCTTAACAAAAACGTTCAAAACAGACAGATAAATGATCCAAAATGATTTACCTGCGATTTTTCGTGACTTCAACCCAATAGAAGATAAAATGTTGCAAGTCATCGACAATGAGGGCAATGTGGTGAATAAAAAGTTGATGCCCGTGTTGGATGACGAAACGGTCATAGAGGCATATAAACAGATGTTATATGAGCGGATAGCCGATGAGATGGCTGTTTCCTATCAACGTCAGGGACGGATGTATACCTATACCCCAAATATAGGGCAGGAGGCCATCCATATTGCTGCCGGAATGAATATCCGTGAGGAGGACTGGCTGGTACCCGCGTTTCGTGAAATGGGCACCCTGTTGGCAAAAGGGGTTACCATGAAAGAGATGTTCCTGTTTTACCTCGGGAATGAACATGGCGGCAGTTTCAAGAATGTCCGCCATGTGTTGCCTATAGCCATCTCTATCGGGACACAGTTTCACCATGCCACCGGTATTGGCTATTCTGTCAAATATCAGAAAAAAGATGAGGTGGTGTATACTTTTATCGGTGATGGGGGTACTTCAGAAGGTGATTTCAGTGAAGGATTGAATTTTGCGGGAGTATGGCAGGTTCCGGTGGTTTTCACCATACAGAACAATCAGTATGCTATCTCCGTTCCGGTGAAGTTACAGACCAATTCGATCAACCTGGCCGTGAAGTCGGTCGCTTTTGGTATTCCGGGAATAAAGGTGGACGGAAACGACTTTTTTGCCATGTACCTCGCCTATAAAACGGCTTCCGAGTATGCCCGTGCGGGGAAAGGCGCCGTGCTGATCGAAGCATTCACTTACCGTCGCGGTGCACATACCACCTCCGATGATCCCTCAAAATACCGGGGGAAGGATGAGGAAACGAGGTGGGGACTGACCGATCCGCTGATCCGTCTGCAGCGTTATATGCAGAGTAAAGGGATATGGAATATCGATGAAGAAAAACTCATCTCAGCGTATAAGTCGGAGATTGATGCCCAGTTTGTGGAAGCGGAGAATAATAAATCCTATCCATGGGAGGATATATTCGGACATATGTACACCGATATGCCGGACGAATTAAAGAGACAAAAGATGGAGTACGAACAATTCTTAAGCTGGAAGGAGAACAGAAGATGAGCGTAATGACAATGGTGAAAGCGATAAACAATGCGCTCGATATAAAACTGAATGAAGATAAGAGTATTGTCATCTACGGTGAAGACGTAGGTGTGGAAGGTGGCGTCTTTCGTGTGACCGAAGGGTTGCAGCAGAAATACGGCGCCGATCGGGTGTTCGATTCCCCGCTGGCGGAGTCGGGTATTGTAGGTACAGCATTAGGTATGGCTGTGTCGGGACTCAGACCGATTGTGGAACTGCAATTCGAAGGTTTTACCTTTCCTGCGTTTAACCAGATACTGTCTAACGTATCCCGTATGCAGAACCGTTCCCGCGGAAAATATGCAGTTCCTTTGGTGATCCGTTTTCCCTACGGGGGCGGTGTGAATGCACTGGAACATCACTCCGACAGCCCCGAGGCCCTCTTTGCGCATATACCGGGACTCAAAGTGGTGATCCCATCCACTCCGCATGATGCGAAAGGATTGATGATCTCGGCTATTGAGAGCAATGACCCCGTTATCTTTATGGAACCGAAACGGGTTTACCGTGCCATCAAACAGGAGGTGTCGGAAGAGAAATTTGCCCTTCCTCTCGGCAAGGCCAGAGTAGTGCAGGAAGGAACGGATATCACAGTGGTGGCTTTTGGCGCCATGATCCGTGAATGTCAGAAAGCAATTGCGATGGCACGCGAAGCCGGCATTTCGGTCGAGCTGATCGATCTGAGGTCCATTTATCCTATCGACCGGGAGACCATCCGCAATTCCGTACGTAAAACGGGACGGATGATCGTGGTGGCCGAAGCGCACGAGTCTTTCAGTGTGGGGTCGGAATTAATCGCCGTAGCCAACGAAGAAGCTTTCCTCTATCTGGAAGCGCCTCCGAGAAGAGTAATGGGATTCGATACCATTGTACCCTTGGCTCAGGGAGAAAAATATTATATTATTTCACCTGACCGTATTTTTTATGAAATCGAGAAAAGCGTTAAATTCTAAAAAAAATCAAGAAGTCAAGAAATTTAGAATTGAAAATCGACGAAGTCAAATCTTGAATTTTAAATCTTGAATCTTGAATTTTAAATTTTTAATCGTATGAGGTTTGTATTTAATTTCCCCGATTTAGGCGAAGGACTGGAAGAAGGAACCATATTGGAATGGTTTGTATCTGAAGGTGATAGTGTGAAAGTAGGCGATTCTCTCGTGCAGATGGAGACAGACAAGGTGGTAGCTGATATCCCTTCGCCGAGAAGCGGAACTATTGCCGCACGTTATGGTAATGTGGGAGATATAATCCAGGTCGGTTCCCCGTTAGTAGAGATTGAAATAGAGAGCACAGGAGAAAGTGCGGGAAATAAGGAAAAGGTTCAGGAAAGTGCTGTTACAGAAAAACAGGCAGTCGTGGAAGCAGGAGTGCCTGTCCAGGCCATTTCGGAATCGGAAGATGGCGCAGCGGTGGTAGGCACTATGGAATTGGCCGGTGAAGGCTCTTTATTGGCTGCAAGCGATGAAGGATCTTCCGAAACGGGGAGATCGGGCGCGGGGGTACGGAAAGTGCTTGCAACACCGGTTGCACGCGCCATGGCAAAAGAGATGGGTATCGATATCAATAATGTACCCGGCAGTGGCCCTTCGGGAAGGGTGAAGAAAGAGGATATCCTGAATTTCAAATCACCATCAGCAGAGACAGGTGACAGAACAGATACTTTTACAGCCGGGATAGAGGATGTAACTTACAAGCCGCTTACTCAAATAAGGAAGACCATTGCAAAGAATATGCTTCACTCCAAACATAACGCGGCACATATGTCGGTTTTTGAAGAAGTGGAGATATCCGTATTGAAGGAGGTAGTCACGAAATACAAGCCAAAATTTGCCGGCAAAGATGTAAAACTAACCTATCTTTCCTTTGTCGTGAAGGCTGTAGCGCAGGCATTGAAACAACATCCCCAGCTCAATTCCCAAATCGATACCGAAAATAACCGGATGATCTTCCGCAACCGCTATCATATCGCGATTGCAGTGGATGCACCCGACGGATTGGTGGCACCCGTAATCCGGGATGCTGATCGTTTATCTATTTTCGAGATAGCGAAAAAGATAGGAGAGCTGGCCCAAAAGGCGCGGGAGAGAAAACTGGCACTGGAGGATATGAAAGAGGGCTCTTTCACTATTACCAGTTTCGGTTCCATCGGCGGTATCTTTGCTACCCCGGTAATCAATTACCCGCAAGCCGGTATCCTGGGTATCGGGCGTATCCTGAAAACGCCTATCGTGAAAGATGATGAAATTGTCATAGGCAATATCATGCCGGTATCGCTTACGGTCGACCACCGCATTGTAGACGGTGGGGAAACCACACGCTTTGTCAAGAGGGTGATGGACTACCTTTCCGATCCAGTCTCATTATTAATGGACGACTAAATACACGAAATAGTTCAAGTGTGCTTGATTTTTCTCCCGGCTTTTGTTATATTTGTATATAAAATTAAAATATAGCAAATATATGGAAAACATTCTTGGTATTGATATTGGAGGTACTTCCATTGTAGGAGGCCGGATTGAAGGTGATATTATAGTTGAACAGATTACCGTGGACACTTGCGCTCAGGAGGGAGGCGATAAAACGTTGAATATCCTGAAAGAACTCATCCGGCAGCTAAAGACTACCGATACCAGGGCGATTGGAATAGGTGTGCCGAGTGTGGTGGACAGAGAGAAGGGAATCGTTTATAATGTACAGAATATAAAAAATTGGGATGAAGTACATCTGAAATCACTGCTTGAGGCAGAATTTGAATTGCCGGTTCATATTGACAATGATGCCAACTGTTTTGCCTATGGAGAGAAAATCTATGGTAAAGGCAAGGAATTTCAAAATTTTGTGGGTATTACGTTAGGGACAGGTGTAGGGGGTGGCATCATTCAGGATAATCATCTGTTATTCGATTCCAACTGCGGTTCCGGAGAGTTTGGAGAAATACCCTACCTTGATTCGATCCTTGAAGAATATTGCGGAAGTCGTTTTTTTACCCGGACGGCAGGCCGTTCAGGATACGAAATTGCATTAAAAGCACGCGAAGGCGACAGAGACTCAATCGCAATATATAGCCAATACGGAAAACATATCTCTATGCTGGTGAAGGTGATACTCTTGATCCTTGACCCACAGGCCATTATTTTCGGAGGTTCCATATCTAAATCATTTGACCTCTTTAAAGACTCAATGTATGAGAATCTCAAAGATTTCCCTTATCCTAAGTCGGTAGCTAAAATTCAGATCCTGACTTCCGATCTCCACAATATCGGCATTCTCGGAGCAGGCGCTTTATGTGTATAATTACCAATATGGAGAAGTGACAACACTTTATGGTGTGAGTTTTGGGTGACACGACTGGTGCCCACATTTTTATAACAAAGGAACCGTACGATGGTTAGTCACAGGATGTCATAGTCACAATATTGTATTATATAAGTCGAATAACAAGATTTTGAATTAAAAAAGATGTACATTATGACCCGATTTAGTATTTTATCATTAATTTTTATCATGTGCTGTTCGATATCAGCCCAGGATATCAATTTGCCTGCACCCAACAAGACAGGAGGAAAACCCCTGATGCAGGCGTTGAACGAGAGAAAATCTATCCGGTCTTATCAGGATAAGGAGTTGACCTCTCAGCAACTGTCTGATCTGTTATGGGCCGCCAACGGGTTCAACCGTGACGACAAACGAACGGCACCGACAGCAAATAACCGTCAGGAACTGGAGTTGTACGTAACAACAAAGAATGGAGTCTATTTTTATGATGCCCGTAACCATCTCCTGAAAGAGGTGAAAAAAGGCGATCAGCGTGCCCAGGCAGGCACTCAGGATTTTGTCGCCCGGGCAGCACTCAATCTGATCTTTGTTTCCGATATGGAAAAAGCATCAAGCAGGGAATATGCCTATACCAACTGTGGATTTGTAGCGCAAAACGTTTATTTGTATTGCGCATCCGAGGGGTTAGGGGCCGTTGTCCGCGGCTCGTTTGATAAGGACAAATTAAGCGAACTGCTCAAGTTGAATTCCAATCAACAGGTTTTATTGACGCAATCGGTCGGATATCCTGATTGACCTGTTATTTCTCAAATGAATCTGTTCTGAACGGTACTACCGGAAGCTCACGTATTCCGGCGAGGTTCCCTGTCTGGAAGTTTTTGAAGCAATAACGGACAGCTACGGGTTGGTCAACCCCTTCGCGGTATACTTCCACTTTGCCATCGCGTACTATTGCTTGTGCGGGAAGGAACTGACCGTCTGCCGCAGCAATTTCGAACCCCTCTATACCGTCTGTCCGGTTGAAGCCTTCATTTGCATGATCGAAAGAGACGATTACTTTTCCGTCACGGATTTCCATTGAATTGTACTCGGGTCCGTAGGCAGCTACCCGTTCATATCCATAGGTTTTGTTGAGGGCCATAAATGCAAGTCGCTTTCCTACATCAGTCTTATTGCGTGGGTGGATATTACGCAGTTCATAAGGTTCCACCAGATCGTTGGTGGAGATCATTCCGCTGTGAGGGATTAGTTTCTGTGCCTTAAACTGTGCTTCACGGAGGTAGGCAGCACCGGTATCATTGGCGTTCCCATATTCAAAGGGGGCGATTTCCACATAGTAGAAAGGAAGTTCGGGATTATTCCATTGTGTGCGCCAGAGAGTCACCATATTGTGAAGACGTTCGGGATAAACCTGATGAGCGCCGACATTCGATTCACCCTGATACCAGATAAAACCTTTTATCACGTAATTAGTGATCGGGTGTATCATGCCGTTGTACATCAATAGCGGACGGGCCATTGGATGTAGTTTATTGACTGCTTCTTCGTTCAAATCCACATCGGGATAGGTCCTGAGGATTTCCCTGTTAGTCCACCCCTCTACTCTTGTACCACCCCATGAAGAAACGATAATCCCTACGGGCACATTCATCGATTTGTGAAGTGTCTCGGCAAAGAAAAACGCCGTAGCACTGAAACCCGGTGAGTTAGCCGGATTACATACCTGCCAGCGTCCCTCCACGCTTTCGAGAGGTTCAAATGACGGTGTCTTGGGGATTGTGACAAACCGGATGGCCGGGTATTGACCGGAAAGGGCAATGGTTTCATTGGCATCCAGAATAGGATTGTTATTGAACCCTTGAAGGGGCATCTCCATATTGCTTTGTCCTGATGCCAGCCATACTTCACCGATCAGGATATCCTTAAGCACCACCTCTTCACCATCGGAAATCGTGATAGTACGTGGGGTAAAACTTGCTTCGGGTGTCTCGATCACGGCGATCCAGTTACCTGTATTGTCTACTGTGACACGTACTGCGGTTTTGCTCCAACAAGGCTTGACTTCCACTGTTTTGCCCCGTTCAGCTTTTCCCCATATATTCACCCTGCTGTTTTGTTGCAGCACCATCCCGTCGCTCAGGATCTCAGGCAGTACCGGTTTTCCGTATAAAACCAGACCGAGAGTAAGAAGTACCGGTAATAGAAAAAATCGTTTCATTTGCTTTTAGTTTTTATATACTTGGAACTTAAATGGATTTATGTTCAATTGCGATTTTACCTTTGTGGAACGATAATGTGATTTCACGAAATGATATAATCGAATTGTTGTTCATGATTTCAAATTCCCGCAAATATAGTGAAAGCCGAGAGAAAAGCCAAACTTGTTTGAGCTTTTCCGAGGCGTATCTTATATTCTGGAAATATAGTGAAAGCCGGGAGAAAAATCAAGTTCACTTGAACTTTTCCGTTAAGAGAGAACAGAACGAGTTTACTCGTTTTGCCGAACGTAGGAAAAGTCTAACTTGTTGAATCCCCCTCAAATTACACTGTTGATATCTACATTTTTCTCCCATGTACACAAAGGATTTCTACATTTTTCACTTATCTTGTTTGCTATATTCGGGTGCTGCCCCCTTATCGGGATAAAAAAGGCCGTCTCAGGAATTATTCTGAGACAGCCTCCGATATTATGAATGGAATCTGAAAAAATTAACCTCTGTATTTGCAGCAAGCGGGTAATGCATCATAGGTAGCCTGGTCGGCTCTGTCCCTGTCGGTATCATATCCCACCCCGGCAATTGCTTTACTGATAGCATCGATATCAGTCTGTTGCGGATTGAAATGAAAATGGAGTTCTTTTTTCTCCGCATCCCATTCGGCCGTCGATACACCTTCGACGCTTTTTGCCGCAGTTTCGATATTCTTTTTACACATATCACAAAGTCCCTGCACACCAAGTACGGCATGCTCATCGTGTTGTTCTGTTCCTGCAGATGCTTCCATTTCTGTTTGTGATGTTTCGCCACCACTTTTGGAACCACCCGAATTACATGCGGCGAACAATAGGGTCGCGGCAATCATTACTGATAATGCATACTTCTTCATAATAACTTCTTTCTAATTGTTTATTTAAATCTGAGAAACTGTTTTGAATTTCCTTTTGTTTAACGAAAAAAGGGTGTTTTTGTTCGTTACTGCCCGTTTACTCCCTGTACTTGCAGCATCCGGGCAACGCGTCATAGACCTTCTGATCTGCCTTGTGCTTGTCTGTATCGTGACCGGCTTTGGCGACAGCCTGAGAGATCTTGTCGAGATCGGTCTGTGCGGGATCATAATTCAGGTGCAATTGCTTTGCTGTCCCATCCCATGAGGCGGAAGATACACCTTTCACACTCATGGCAGCTTTTTCGATACGCTCTTTACACATTTCACACAGTCCCTGTACCGTCATCATTGCATGCTCATGTCCGGCGGAAGCATGATCGGGCGTATGACTGTCGCTTCCCGGCATAGAGTGACCTTCGTGTCCGGTAACGGCGCGGCCCGCCTCATCGTTCATCATACTGCGCTTTCCGGAAAGTTGAGCGCTTGCATCGATGGTAAAGGCCCCATTCGTCACGATCTCATCGCCATCCTCTATCCCCGAAAGAACCAGATAGGCTTCGCCGAGTGAAGGGCCGAGTTCTACCTCCCGGAGCAGATATGCCGGTGTTTCGGTATCAGGTTGTTTCACATAGACAATGGAACGTTTGCCTGTCCATAGAACGGCTGATTTTGGGATGACAATCTGGTTGTTGTACTGCTTCAGTGGAGCATTCACAAGAGCGTTGGCATACATCCCCGGCATCAGTTCTGTACGCGGATTGGTTGTCTCAACCCTGACCTTGGCAGTACGCGTCGTCGGATCGAGAATCGGATTGATAAAAGAGATCCTCCCTGAGAATGTTTTTCCGGGAAGTGACTGAAGAGTATAATCCAATTTATCGCCTACCTTCAGAAAGGGGAGATCCGACTCATAGGCGTCGAATACCGCCCATACCCGGGAGAGATCGGCAATATCGAACAGAACGGTTCCGGTGCTGATATAGTCTCCCTGGTTGACATTCTTGGAAACGACAATACCACCGGTATTTGCCGTTATGTCTGTCAACGGTGATACTTTCCCCGATTGTTCAATTGCGGCTATCTGTCCGTCCGATAATTTCCAGAGCGATAGTTTCTCTCTTACCGCCTGTAGCAATGCCGGCTGGATATCTTTCATCTTTACCGCTTCCAATAATTCCTGTTGCGCGCTTAGCAGCTCGGGAGAGTAGATAGTTGCAATGGTCTGTCCCTGCCGTACGCTTTCTCCGGTAAAGCTGACCATGAGTTTCTCGATACGACCGCTTACGTGTGATGTTTGTGATTGCGAAAGCCGTTCATCCACCTGGATAGTCCCGTAAAGACGGACATTCTTTACCGGATTCTGCCGGCTGACGACCGTCGTTTGGATATTAGCCAGTGCAACCGCTTCTGCGCTTAATTGAATAGCGTCGGGATCGATGGCGGCATCACCCGAACCGGTTGTTTTCAATGGGATCAGATCCATTGCGCAAAGAGGGCATTTTCCCGGCTTATCCATCCGTATCTGCGGGTGCATGGAACAAGTCCATACCTCTTCACCATGGTCATGATCGTGGTCGTGTCCTGCCGCTGTCGTTTGCTCACCTGACGACGAATCGCCGGAGAAGATCAACCAACCCAGGAATAATCCTGCCAGCAGAATTAATCCGTATGTGACATATTTATTGTTCACTGCTTTTTTTATTTTGGAGTCCATGTTTTTTTAATTGAAAATTGAAAGTTGAAAATTGAAAACTTATCGCGCGAAGCATCTATCATTTTATCATGCGCAGCACATTATCGTGCGAAGCATTAAATGAGACGAGTTTTTGTATCGAAGCCACCATCGTATTGTATTCGGCGACAGCTTCGGCTTTTTTTAAGCGGTAATCGAGCAACTGACGTTGTACTTGTATGACATCAGTCAGGTCGCTTTTTCCCGAGACAAACTCCTGTACCAGCAAGTGGTATGTTGTTTGGGCGAGCTGAGATTGCTTTTCATACAGGGTGATCTTTCTTGAGGCGTCATCCAGTGAGTGCCTGGTGCGGTATAGTTCAGTCTGCAGGGCGTTTTGGGTGTCGGCATATTGCTGACGGCTTGCCTGCCACCGGATACTGCTCTCCCTTTGTTGTGCCTTGTATTTACTACGATAAAGAGGCAGGCTGATGGAGACCATCGGCATAATCATATCCATCCCGTTCATCTCTGTCACGGGCAGGCCTGCGTGCCCCATATCCATGCGTTTACCGATTACTGAATACTGGATGCCTATACCTAACATCGGATAACTCATCTTTTTATCCATCTCTGCTTTGGCTCTGTAGGCCGCCCCTTCTTCGTCGATCATAGCCAGCATCGGATTGTTCAGACTGATCTGCTCTGCCGTTAGCGCTACGTCTAATGAAAAAGGTATCGGAGTGATCGAGTCGGGAAGATGTACTTTACTGCCGGACGGCCTGTTCAATAACGCGTTGAAGGCGGCCGTTTCGGCATTGATTCGGGACAAAATGCTTTCGATACTGTTCTCCAGTTCGGCGATCTCCAATTGAATACGCAATACATCCGACATACCGGAAGAACCGCTCATACTTTGCATGCCTGCTCCGGAACCCATGGAAGACATGGAACTGCCCGAAGTTGAAGACCGGGTAGCGCTTCCTCCCATAGACGAACCCATGGAATTCATACTCCCCATATTTCCTGATGCTCCCATACTACTTGTACCGGTCGTTACGGGACTCGTAACCGGTGTTGCTTGCGTACGTCCTCCGGAACCTGTGTTTCCTGCCGGAGAAGCGGAAAACTTACGCAAGGCCAGTGTCTCCAATTGCTTCAGATAATCCCTGTTTTCGCGGCTGTTGTTCAACTGCTGTTGCAAACTGCAAAGGAGGAACCACTGGGTATATACCTGCAGGTAAAGATTGTCACGGGTTTCCCGGAATTGTTCAAAAGCCATGTTGGCCATGTGTCCGGCTTCGGTACGTGCCGCCTTGCGTGTTCCGAACCATGGGAACATCTGCATCAATGTGAAATCGGCGATTTGCCGTCCGTCCAGTATTTCCATCGGTTGCAGAAAGAAACCGATTTCCAGTTCAGGATCGGGATAAGCGCCTGCCTGCGGCATCTTCTCCAGCGATGCCTTATATGCCAGAAAATAGGCTCTCACACCCGGATTATTACGTGCAGCCGTTTCCAGGTAATGGGCGAGAGAATCGGGTGACTGCCGGGGGATAGAGGCGACGATAAGTGAATCGGATATGAGCCCGGTGTCAGGAGCGGCAGTAAACGGACTGGTTGTCTGTGCAGCCGCAGAAATGGCCGTAAGACCTGCAATCAACAGGAGAATGCAATATAGGTTGTTATATCGTTTCATAATCTCTTTGTTTTATACTATTCTTATGTTGTTTTTTGATAGCGCTTTCCCGCCACCAGCATTGCAGGATAGGCACCACGAACATGGTCATCGACTGGATCAGCATACCGCCGAATGTAGGAATGGCCATCGGCACCATGATATCGGCACCCTTGCCCGTAGAGGTAAGTACCGGCAGGAAAGCTATCAGGGTGGAGGCAGTGGTCATCACTGCCGGGCGGACTCTTTTCAGTCCGGCATAGACAACTGCTTCCCTGATCTCTTCTTTGGTCTGCGGATCCCTTTCCAGAAAAGTATCGTGAATATATGTCCCCATCAGTACGCCATCATCAGTGGCAATACCGAAAAGCGCGATAAATCCGACCCATACGGCAATACTCAGGTTGATGGGATGCATCTGGAACATATCCCGGATATTTGTGCCGGCCACAGAGAAGTTCATAAACCAGGGTTCGCCGTACAACCACAGTAAGATGAATCCTCCCGCCAGGGCGACGAACACCCCTGAGAAATGGATCAGCGATGCCGTTACCGTCTTGAACTGGAAATAGAGGATCAGGAGGATGGTAATGAGGCTGATAGGTATAATGATCAGCAATCGTCTGGAAGCACGTGCCTGCTGTTCATAATTTCCTGCGAAAGTATAGGATACGCCGTTGGGCAGGCTGATTTCTCCGTTGCGGATCTTCTCTTTCAATAGCTTATCGGCTTCCATTACCACATCTACCTCGGCTTTGGCACCCACTTTATCAAAGATGACATATCCCACTAAGAAGGTATTCTCACTCTGTATCATCTGTGCTCCTCTGGCATACCCGATATCGGCCACATCGCCAAGCGGTATCTGTGCACCGGTGGCAGTAGGGATAATCAGTTTCGATAACTCTTCGGGATGTTCTCTCAGTTCGCGGGGATAACGGAGCCGTACCGGATAACGTTCACGCCCTTCCACAGTAGTGGTCAAAGCCATTCCGCCCACGGCAGCGCTGATGGTTTCCTGTAAATCGGCTACCGTAATGCCGAATCGCGCCATATTGTGGCGATTCAGTTTGATTTCTATATAAGGTGCGCCCACAGCACGGTCGTAGAAAACGGTCGAGGGCAGGATAGAGGGTATCTCTTTCAGGGCTGCTTCAAGGATCCTGCCTCCCTGTTCGATAGACTCCAGATCCGGTCCCGATACTTTTAATCCCATGGGCGCCCGCATCCCGGTGGAAAGCATCACCAGACGTGCTTCAATAGGTTGTAGCTTTGGCGCCGAAGTGAGTCCTGGCAGATGGGATACATTTACGATCTCCTGCCAGATATCATCCGGGCTTTTAATATGGGAGCGCCACTGCCTGAAATGTTTTCCGTATCTCGAATGCACCAGGCTGTCGGCCGGTATCAGCCTGAACTCATCTTCTTCCGGATTATAGGTGGAACCGTCTGTCAGCAGGAATTCTCCTTTGCGGTTCACCTTAAATCGTTGCCGGCGCCCGTTCTCATCCAGGATATATTCGGAGCGATAGTTGATCGTATTTTCAAACATCTGTGCCGGTGCCGGATCGAGGGCCGAATTCACCCGTCCCCATTTCCCTACGGTCATCTCCACTTCGGGGATATTGGAGATCCGTTTGTCGAGCATCTCGATATATTGCAGGTTCTGTTCAATACCCGTATGGGGCATGCTGGTAGGCATCAGCAGGAAAGAGCCTTCATTGAGGCTGGGCATAAATTCTTTACCGATCCCCGGGAATTTATCGCTTGCCGCCTGCCAGAATCCCGTCTGGCGGAATGATTTCCAGCCCACGGTCTCGAACCCTGTGGCCACAACGCCGAAGGTCTTGTCGAATCCCATCCAGATGATAATGCCGAACAGTACGGTGGCAATCGGTATAACCATGAATTTCCATCGGTTGGCGAGACTCCATCGCAGGATCTTTTCGTAGTAAATTACCAGCAACCATAATAGTCCCAGAATAACGCCTATGATCAGGATCACGAAAATGAAGTTGCGGGGGATACCGGCATAGGTCCCCAACGGGAGCCATTCTACAGCGAGCAGGTAAACCACGGTAATGATGGCAATACCGATACCGATAAAAGTGGGTATTCTTTTATTTTTCCATCGATCTGCAAACAGGTTATTCAGTCCGAAAAGAGGCAGGGCGACATAGGCGCCCACCCCGGTGAGGATAAGCAATGCAATACCACCTGCTATTAATAAGATGTTTCCTACTTTTCGAATCAGCTCGGAGGTGATCCTGAATGAAAAGAAATAATAAGTCAAGGTAGGTAAGATGGCTATCCCCAGCAAAACTGCCGATAGCATAGCAATAGTTTTTGTGTAGGCCAGGGGGCTGAACAGTTTACCTTCCTGCGCTTCAAGAAAGAAAACAGGAAGAAAGCTCACTACCGTGGTGAGTGAAGCGGTGAGTACGGCGCCCGATACTTCACTTACGCTTTTATAGATCAGTTCGATAAATGCTTTGCCTTTTCGTTTATCCTTGTTCTCCTCCATCTCCATGTGCCGGATGATATTCTCGACAAAGACCACACCGATATCTATCATCACTCCGATGGCGATGGCAATACCCGAGAGCGCTACAATATTGGCGTCTATCCCCATGTTTCGCATAAGGATAAAGGTGAGTAACACCCCCACGGGCAATATGCTGGATATGACTACCGATGCACGGAGATTAAGGATAATAACGATCACGACAATTATGGTGATTAGTATCTCGTGAGTGAGAGATGTCTCGAGGGTGCCGATAGTCTCATGGATCAATCCTGTCCTGTCGTAGAACGGTACAACCGAAACTTTGGAAACCGTTCCGTCGGCCAGTGTTTTTTGCGGCAGTCCGGCTTCTATTCCGGCAATCTTTTCCTTTACGTTATCAATTACTTTTAACGGATTAGAACCGTAACGCGCTACCACAACACCGCCCACGGCCTCTACACCTTCCTTGTCGAGTCCGCCCCGGCGGGTAGCAGGTCCAATATTGACGAAAGCCACATCTTTAATCATTACCGGTACTCCATTACGTACGGTAATTACCGCCTCTTCGAGATCGGAAACCTTTTTGATGTAACCCAGCCCGCGTACCAGATATTCTGCCTTATTGATCTCGACCGTCTCCGCACCGATATCAAGATTGCTTTTTTGTACTGCGTTCATCACATCCATGATGGATATGTTATAGGCACGCATGGCGTTGGGATCGATCTCGACCTGATACTCTTTTACGTATCCTCCCACGGAAGCGACCTCAGCCACCCCTTCGGCAGAAGAGAGACTGTATTTCACCTGGAAATCCTGGATCGATCGCAGTTCATCGGGATCCCATCCTCCCGCAGGTTTTCCGGTTGCAGGGTCACGCCCTTCGAGGGTATACCAGAAGATTTGTCCCAGGGCGGTGGCATCGGGTCCAAGGCTTGGTTGTACTCCTTCGGGCAAGGTGCCGGAAGGGAGCGAATTCAGTTTCTCGAGGATACGCGACCGGCTCCAGTAAAACTCTACATCATCCTCAAAAATGATATAGATAAATGACATACCGAACATGGAAGAACTACGGATCGTTTTCACTCCCGGAATACCCAGTAAAGAGGTGGTAAGGGGGTAGGTGACCTGTTCCTGTATATCTATGGGCGAGCGTCCCATCCATTCTGTAGCGACAATCTGCTGATTTTCTCCGATATCCGGGATCGCATCCACCGGTACGGGGTCGCGGGGAAGGAGGCTGTACCAGTTGAATGGCGCCGTAGCAATCCCCCACACGATAATAAGGATCAGCAGTAATATGGTTATTAACCTGTTATGCAGGAAATATTTGATGATCTTGTTCATCATAAAAAAGTTAAGAGATTAGATATGTATTAAAAAGAGAAAACAATAGATTACCTGCGCAACCATATGAGTAATGACCCTTTAATTAAAGAAAGGCCATAGAAACCTCATACGGTTGTACCTGTAAACGCGACCGATAAATCAAATGCGGTAAATACAGATGTAAGTGAGCAAGCTTACATCTTTTAGGAAGAGACCTTCCGGAGGAAAGTCAGGATGAGGGGTACGGATGTCGGTTATGGGATCCGATAATTTATACAACCGGGTCAAAATGGCTCCTACAGTGTCAAAAGAGAGAGGTAAGAGGCGGGAGGCCGGCTGTTCTACCTTATTCTGGTAGTCATCGGTAGTTAGCTCAAGTATCTCTGTGTTGCAGCATTTGTCTCCGGCAAAGTGTAACTCATGACCGTGACGGGCAGTTCCAATCCTCCTCGGATCTTCATTCGTGCCCGAATTCCCGGTCCTGTGCGAATTGCAGCAGGAATGGTTATTCCCGTGGTCTGCCGCATGTATAGGGCTAATATCTGTGGCGGCGTGCTGGGCAAATAGGTTGAGTGATTGCAACTCTCCCGCACAATAATGCAATGCGATAACGGGTTGTATCGCAAAGATCATCATGATGGGTAGCAATAATATGGCAGTTGTTCTACTCATGACACTCACCTTATCGTTGGTAAAGTTGCTCAATTAAAATTAGTTATTGCACTATGGCAGAGGATAAACTCGTTTGGACTATACTCATTTAGCTTAACGAAATCCCTATCACCGGTACAACAACGAAATACCTGACAAGTTTACAAAAGTATCAATTATTTTTGACTATGTCTTGTATTTTTTGCCGATTTTTTGGAGGTTTAATTGATAAAAAGATAATCCCAATCCTTTATATTTTTTCCAACCGCTTATAATAGAGATTCATACTCTCTGTTTTTCCGTCGATATTGGTGTTGTTGAGCAGGGTGCCTGAATAAGTGAACCCCGTACGAATGAATGTTTTGTTCATGGGGACGGACTGAAGGCGGGCAATGGTGTATAGTGTGCATATACCCTGTTGCCGCATCTCATGCTCCATGTGTCGGAGAAGTAACATTGACAGTTTGTTTCCCATGTGGGATGTGTGTGTTGCGAAATCGGTCATTTCAGCATTTTGAGCCTCCCTATCGATCTCCGAAGAAGACAGGGCAGCCAGTTTTCCATCCTTAAAGGCGCCGAAATACTGTACATGCTCATCCATCATCTCCGAGATATACTCCGGATCATAAATGGGAAAGGGATAGCTCTTGAATATATCGGAGTAGATACGTGTCATGGCCGGGATGTCCCGTTGGCCCAGCTTGCGTATCGTATAGGAAGCTTTATCGATTGCTTGCTGATTCCCCGTTGCCATGTCGGATAAAAGCCGGTGAAGTTGCTGTAACCGGGGCACCGGGACAGACGCCCGACCCTGGTCATTGGGGAATTTGGAAACGAAGAAAGCATCTTCTTTCCCGTTATAAAAAGCCGGAATGTAGCCTTCCATTCTATACCCTTCGGCTAAAAACAGGGGATATGCGCTTGACGGAATTTTGCAAAAGATCTTCGAATAGTTTTGCATGTCAGCTAATTGATTCATCCGGGGAATGATGCTCTCCGTATCCTGTACCGCCAATTTCATCAGATAGATCCGGTTGTTGAGTTTTCCGTATTGGAGGATAGAGCCGTTCGCTGTTTTCTCTATCCGGTCAGGCATTGTCATTGCGTCGTTGAATTCTTTCATTATCTTCGGGTATCAGGGATATGGTATCATTGGTATTTGAAAGTAATTTTTCTATGCCGATAGCTACGTCCTGATCTTCATTTTCCTGCAGGTTCAAATCCAGATTACAGCTCTCGCAGTTGCGGTCGCAGTCTTTAGGTGCATAACTGTCCGGCTCTTTATAGGTGGTGATCACACCTTCATAATTTCTCAACACTACTTTGTTGGTAGACCATGAGATGATATAGTTAGGCATCACCGGAATCTTTCCGCCTCCACCGGGTGCATCGATCACATACACCGGGCGTGCGAACCCGCTTGTGTGGCCCACGAGGCTCTCCATGATCTCAATGCCTTTCCCGACAGGCGTCCTGAAATGAGATAATCCTTCCGAGAGGTCGCACTGGTAAAGATAGTAGGGTCGTACCCTGTTCTGCACTAATTTGTGAACAAGCGATTTTATGATCCTGGGGCAATCGTTTACATCAGCCAGCAGCACCGATTGGTTCCCTAACGGAAACCCTCCGTCGGCCAGCTTGGCCAGTGCCTCTTTCGATGAACTGGTTATCTCGTTAGGATGATTAAAGTGCGTATTTATCCATAAAGGATGATATTTTTTCAGTACCGAAATTAAATTATCGGTTATCCGGTAGGGTAATACCACCGGCATCCGGGTGCCGATACGGATCACCTCCACATGCGGAATCCGGCTTATTTCAGATAACAGCCAGTCGATCATCGAATCGGAAAGCATAAAAGGATCTCCGCCCGAAAGCAGTACATCCCTCACCTGGGGAGTGTTGCGAATATATTCGATACCGGTAGTCAATTGTTTTCGTGACGGGATAAAGTCTATATCTCCCACTTTACGTTTACGGGTGCAATGACGGCAATACATAGAGCAAACGTTGCTTACCTGAAACAAAACCCGGTCGGGATATCGGTGTGTAATTCCTTCCACGGGACTGTCCTTATCTTCCGAAAGGGGGTCTGCATATTCCGATGACAGTGTATTCAATTCTTCCGATCCGCCAAAAGCTTGTTTGAAGACAGGGTCATTCCGGTAATTGTCTTTATGGATAAGAGAAAGGTAATAGGGAGTGATGGATAGCGGAAACTTATCAAAGGTCTTTTGGAGTTGTTCCCTCTCTTTTTTTTCGAAGCAGATGCCGGTAATATATTCGAACTGATCCAAGGTTTTAATCGAGTGTTTTAGTTGCCATTTCCAATCTTTCCAGTTAGATAGCTGCGGTTTATCTTCAATTTTGTTTGCAATTTCCTCTTGTACTTTGTTATAAATCATAAATGCTGAAATTTTCTATCTGAACAAAAGTATAACATGAGGATGGGGTAGGCAGATTATTTGAGTTAAATTAAGGTAAATTACCTAAAAATATACTTTCAGTCTTTATACTGAAAAAATCTGATGTAATTGAACGACTCTTGCTGCACGATCCTCTATTTCCCGGTCAGAACCCGAAATCGTCTATCACGATCTCATCCACTTCTTCGTGTTCGATCTCGATGATGTTCTGCGATCGCAATCCTTCCACATAAATGGCTTTATAAGGGATAGCGGGACAGACATATTCGCAACCGCCGCAACCCACGCATATCTCCGGCCTGATCTCGGGGATGGTCAGCATCCCTTTATAGGGAACCATATGTACGGCCTGTGTGGGGCAGTGTTCCGAGCAGGCACCACAACTTGTCTCGTCGTAATAGACGATGCAGTTTTCAATGATCAGTTGTACCTGTCCCATCTGGGTATGGTTCTTTTCCTCTTTTGTCAATGGAAGAATGGCCCCGGTGGGACAAACTTCTCCGCAGATGGTGCAGTCGTAATTGCAGAAGCCGTGATCGAAGTAGAGTTTCGGTTGCATTATTCCCCCAAGTCCGTATTCCAGAAAAGCCGGTTTGATCACATGTGACGGACATTTGCTTACACAAAGGTGGCAGGAGATACATTTCTCCCGCAGATGATCGAAAGTGGGTGTTCCCGGAGGAGCAATAGGGATTTGTCGTTTGAATTCCCTTCTCGGAAGAAAATCACCGGAGATTCCTTCCGGAGACAAGGTATTACTTGTTCCTCCCCGGAATATGCTATCCGAAACCGTTTGTGCCACAAGGTTTCCTGCTGCCAGTCCCGTAATCAGAGAAGCGGACAGAAAGCGGCGCTTCGATTCATTCACCTGCTTCTCTTCTTTCACATAAGTATATGCCGGCACCGCGTCGGTTTCTTTTTTCTTCCCCGGCCGGACAAGGGTGTATTTCATCGCGTCACGGTTGCAGCTTTCGATGCAGTTGAAACAGGTAACGCAACGACTGTAATCGACCTGCTTGTTTTTTGAGTCGATACAAGAAGCCTTGCATTTCATGGCGCATAATCCGCACATGTTACATTTTTCATCTACGAACCGGATCCTGAACAGGGAGAATTTACTCAGGAAACCAAGCGTAGTTCCCACGGGACAGATGGTATTGCACCAGGTTCTACCATTACGCCATGCCATGTAACCTATGATTAACAGGGTAATAAGGGCAGTTACAAGAGAAAAGATACTCAGAGTATAAATGCTGACCTTATAAAAAGTATAATTATTGAACGAGGTGAAGATAATTTCCAGCAGATTATTCCCCGCTAAATAGGCCGGGCGCAGCAGATGGGTCACTATTCTTCCATAGGCACCGTAAGGATCGAGTAGTCCCAACAGAAAGGTGAATCCGAAGATAAATGCCGCAGTCGTGCCTGCCAGCACACTCCAGCGAAGCACGGTTTTAGCGTTACTATACCGGTATTTCTTTTTCCTGTTCAACTTCTTGGAAAACCATGCTACTATATCCTGATAGACACCCATAGGACAGATAGATGAACAGTAAATCCTGCCGAAAAGAAGGGTTAGCACCGCCAATGATACGAGAATGACGATATTAAGGGCAAGAAGTGCCGGGATCAGTTGTATTTCGGCCAGAAAGCTGACGCGATCGGGCAGAAATTCCCTGAAATCCAAAAAATAGAGCGTAATTAACGAAAACAAGATCACAGAGAGTGTAATACGTATTCTTTTCAACATGATGCTTTCCTCCTAAAGAGTGACGTAATAGGCGATTTGGCACGGATAGTACTACCCGGTAGCGGGTACCGGATGATAAATGATATTACGGATTATACGACCAAGAGAACGGAGAGGATTATATCCTCAGTCTCCTGATATTCAGGTTGTCCAGTTTCATTGTGCCGATGCCCAGTTCTTCTCCTTTGGAGATATGCGTTACCTTGTCGAGCGGCATTTCACGTGCCTGGTTGAAGAAATTGGCAGCAGCAGTGTCTGCGGCGACAATATCCTGAGAGATAAAAAGGCCTTTGGAAAGCACCACGTCGGAGAGAGACCTTCCCCTTGGGCCGCTGGTCTTCATCAACCTGTACGCATCTACTATATTTAAAACCGGTTTCTTAGGATAAGTACACACATCAGCAATACACTGTTGCAGGTCGTTGGCATGGAAAAACCCCCTGTCCCATACAATCCCCATATAGTTCTTCATAGAGATGGTAAGTTGGGCGCCACCATGGTTTTTCAGGACAGGCACATTGATCCATTTATCGCAGTCCACGATCGCCTGATGTATCTTCGTTGTTTTCAGGCTTCTTCCTTTGGGCAGGGAAACTGCTTTATAATATGACTCCTGATGGGCGGGCACTACTTTGGCGCCTGCTTTTTTTGCTGCCTCCTCAATACCGCTGTTGGCATAAGACTTGCGCCAGTCGTCGCAGGTATGGTCGAATACGGTCACCTCCGCCGCTCCGGCATCGAAACATTGTTTGATAATTTCCTCTACCAGTTTCGGATTGGTGTTGGCCGCCATCTCTACAGGCTGGTCCCATCCGATATTAGGTTTTACACATACCTTGTCGCCTTTGCTGATGAAGTTGCTTATTCCTCCCATCTCGGCGATCGCTTTGCGGAACATAGCTTCCGGTTCGCCTCCCATTACTGCTACCAAATCATATTTTTTGGCGGCGTTGGCGGTTTCGAACGACTGGGTGAGTACGCTCATCGCATCTGTCTCTTTTACTGTGGTAAGCGCTGCTCCTGTGAGAGCTACCGCTCGTAAGAAATTCCGTCTATCCATAATCTCTTTTTATTTAGATTGGCTGGTGTTTGTTTCCAGCCTGTTTGAATTTCTGTTTATTACCAGTATATCTGATTTCATATGGATTCGGTCATGCTAACCTAACCCCTGTTTTATCAGCATTATCCTTAAATAGTGACCCGTATTCCACCGAAAATTGTAGCTCCCGGCATCGGATATCCGGCATTGATTTCATATTTCTGACCCAATAGGTTTTCCCCTTTTGCGAAAATTCCAAGCCAGTCGAAAGCCTTAAAATTGATACGGGCATTCCAGAGTACGAAACTTCCTTGCTGCGGTTCGGGTATCAGGGTGGTATGGATATTGCCTATGTATTGCACTCCGGAGGAAATGTTCCAGCGTCCTATGGTGTAATTGGCACTCACATAGAATTTGTGTTCGGGAGCGGCAAGTAGCTTATAAGTCATATCCAGAAAACTGTAGTTTGCCGATAAGCGTAGCTCCGGTGTCGCCTGAAAAGTTGTGCTGACCTCGAAGCCTTTGTTTTCCACTTCCCCCGAATTCACATTCAACGGTCTGCCATCGGTCATTGCCACCTGGATCATATTGTCACCTTTTATATAGAACAGGTTGACGCCTAAGCTCAATCTGTTATCCATCAGCATTTGTAAGAGTGATACCTCATAATTCATCAACCGCTCCGCTTTCAGATCAGGGTTTTGCGGCGGGAACATGTACATCTCACGGATGGTGGGGTTACGAAATCCTTTACTGACGATCGCTTTCAGGACAGTAGCCGCCGAAGGGGTAAAACTTACACCTAATTGCGGGATCCATTCTGATCCGTTGACCCCGTGGTAATCCAACCGGATACCTGCGTTCAGCGTCAACTTATTATCCAGCATTGTCTGTTGCAGGTTCAGATATCCTGCCATATTGTAGAGCGAGGTATCGGCCAACTGCACATTGTTGGTTTCATCGGGGAACTTATTGAATGCTTCGCCTCCGAAGTGCTGATAATCGAATCCGGCGGTCGTTTTATTTCCTGCAAAGAAAGAATAGGATTGATATACCGATACTCCCGCCATTTGGTCGGATGAGTTAAACCGTTGGGGTACGGGTTGTCCTCCCTCCCTGTATCCATCGTTGATCCGATGTGTGCCAAAGTTGTAAAACAGTTTTACCGCTCCCGATGTGTTTGCATACTCATTCTCGACAGCAAGTGAAGTCATCCCCCGGGTGATATCGGCGTCGTTGTCGATCATAGGAGCAGTGACCATTCCAGGGTTCGAAGACTCTGTATTGGAGATATTCAGATCTACAAAACTTCTCCAGTTACGTGAAATATCATACCCTACTTTTGCATAGCCGTTCCACTGTTCGAAATCCATATTCTCCCGGTGTCCGTCAGAGCGGCTGTATCCTATGTTTCCAACTAAGTGCAATCTTTCTTTTTTCCATCCCGTGTATGCTTCCGCATTCAATGTATTGTAACTTCCGTACATTACCTGTGCCATGCCGTGCGATCCGTCCCGTTGTTGTTTTTTGGTGATGATATTGATCACGCCACCCATGGCGTTCGAACCATAGAGTACCGAAGCCGGGCCGCGTACCACTTCCACCCGTTCCGTCATCATGGATTGGTAGCTGTCGGCCAGCGGATGCCCCATTAATCCCATATATTGCGGATGTCCGTCGATCAGCACCAATACACCTGTGGTAGGCGCTCCTCCGATCCCGCGCATGCTCATCCCCCCGGCCGCCCCGTTAGCCACGCCGTAACCCATCACACCTCTCTGGGTAATGAACAGGCCCGGCACTTCTTCGGTCAGCAGAGGCAGAATGTTGGGTTGAATCCTTTCTTCAATCTGGTTTTCTGAGATTACCGATATACTCATAGGCAGGTTGCGCAGATTGACTTTCGGCATGGTACCGGTGACAATCACTTCATCCAGGCGGACGGTGTCGTTTAACGCTGTAGCCGGTTCATTTCCGGAGTAACTGTTTCCGGCTGCCAGCGGGGATGCCGACAGCACGATGCAATATAATAAGAGGGTGATTTTGTACATACTTACCCTGGTAATTGTTTGTTTAAATAGTAATTGTGTCTATAGAAAGAGTGTGTCCTGTTCAGAGAGATCCTGTTTATACTATCCAAGGAAATCTGAAACAAGATTCGTCATAGAGCGAATAATCGGCCTTCCCGTTTACAGCAAATGTTTTTATTTGCCCGGCACCATGTAAAAGATCGATGGCGTATTGTACCGTAGCTCCTGTTTTTATTCGATCTTCCACTAAAAGGATCGATTTGTCTTTATAATCGAAGTCTATAGGTGAGATCAGTTTTGGGCTATCGTATCTCGGCTGCTGATCAGGATCACGCAGATTGATCTTTAGAAGTTGTATTTCGATATTCAGTCGCTGGTTGATGATCGCTGCCGGAACGATGCCTCCGTTGGCTATAGCGACGATCATATCAAAGGTTTCGTGAAAGGTGATCTCACGAAACCTTTGCATGACTTCCTCAAATGATTTTCCTGCAATCATCTTATATTTTGGCTATTGCTCTCAATAGGAAGTAACCGCCAAAGAGTTGAATAAGCATACCGGGAACACCGAGGCGGAAGTCCTGAACGGCAATGGCAAAGTTTTGTGTCATGCCCCATTCTATACCGGTTCCGACCAACTGATAAGCAAGGATAGCAATTAGAATAGCCAGAAGTGATACTTTTCCGGCTTGTTTGGCGACTAATGCAGCGGTAATAGCCAGAATGACTGATTTAATGAGGATAGCCGGAAGTACGGCTGCGGGTGGCATGCCGAACAACAGATGGTTGGCTAACGGAGATAAGACGGCAGTCAGTAATCCCACGTGGATACCATATTTGTAAGCGGCAATCAGTGTAAAGAAATAAATGGGCAGGAAGATAAGTCCACCCTGCGGTATAAGGTGTGCCAACTGCGGTAAGAGCAGGTTGCCGACAATAAATATCGCTGCGAACAGATAAGTCTTTGTGTTACTGAGATTGAAAGAGTACAATTTGACTGTTGTTGACATAATTTGTTGTTTTATATCGGTTTATATATTTTTCTGGAGAGTGTTTATCCGATTACCCGGAAAGAAAACCATATATGGACGTTCGAGAATCTCTGAATATCCTTTTTGTATGCGGATATTCCCTACAAAACTATGAATTAAATCATTGAAACGAAAAAGGGAGATAGTTATTTTTTATTTAAAAAATAAAAAAATACAGATTGTTCTTTGCTTGTTTATATTACTTAGACGACAATCCCTGAAGGGATTTAATTAATTGGTTGATATAGATACTAATCAATTATCTGGTTTTAAAGAGCATCGGCAGAAACTCCGATAGATAGATCCGCCAGTTACGCCATGTATGTCCGCCTTCTGATTCCCGGTAAATATATGGGAAATCCATTGCGTCGAGTTTTTTTCTGAAATCGATATTGGCCTGGTAGAGAAAATCTTCTTTTCCGATGGCGATCCAATATAGGGTATAGCCATTGTTTTTTTGTGTAACCAATGTTTCCTCGATGCTGTCATACACCTTTGATTTTATCTTTTCATCCGGCATGATAGCAGCAGAGAAGAGTCCCATGTAATCAAAGGTATTGGGGTAGTATCTTGAAATGTGCAAGGTATGAAATCCACCCATGGAGAGCCCTGCAATAGCGCGGCCCGCCTTTTCGGGAATAGTACGGTATTGGGAATCGACGAACCGGATGATTTCGTGAAAGGTCTCTTCATATTTTCCATCCATAGTATGTGGTAGACGGAATTGCGGCTTGTAGAACCCGAGGCTCGATTCGCCGGGAGCAGCTTCCTGTGCCACGTTCCCATTGGGCATCACAATGATCATTGGCTCTGCTTTGCCCTGGGCAATCAGATTATCCACTATCTGTGATGCACGTCCGAGCGTCATCCACGCCTCTTCGTCGCCACCCATACCATGTAACAGGTAGAGGACAGGATAGGAGTTGTCGCTCTCTTCATACCCGGGCGGAGTGTAGATCGTGATCCTCCGGGTCATGTTGTTGCCGGGAGATTGATACCACCGTTTTGTTACCGTACCATGCGGAACACTATTCACCTTGTAGAGGTCGGCCTGTCCGCCGCCGACGAGTAGTACGTTCAATGTGCTGGCTACGTCGCGCCGGTAGTAAACATTATTGGGATCGTTCACCTGCAGCCCGTCCACGTTGAATGCATAGGTATATAATTCGGAAGGCAGGGGATGTGTTGTATAGCTCCATACGCCGTCGGCATTTTTAGTCATATCTGCTTCCTCACCGGGAGCCAGAAAGTCGCCTGTCACAGATACGTTGTTAGCGGTAGGAGCCGTTAAACGGAATGTGACGGAGTTGTCGGCATGTATCTCCGGGGAGATAATTTCCTTGTTTTGCCCGAAAGGAAGGTTTTCTTGCGCTTGCACTTGCAACGCGAAAAACAGCGCTGACAGCACCGCTAAAATGTGAGATAATTGTATCTTCATATGTTATTCGGATTAGAACTATTTATAATGAAAGTTTATGAATAAATGTTTGAACAGCGTTTAAAAGTAGTTTAAGTTCATTTTTTGATTTCATATTCTTGTTGCATAATATGATACAAATATAGACATTCATTTGAATAAATTCGTTCTGTTGGTCCCGGAAATTGCTTGGTCCCCTTTTACAATTGCGGAAGGCACTGTTTTACGGCGGTAATATCACGCAGGTACGGTTATTATCAATATCTTTGCAGCAAAAAATGCGCATAATATGTGGAAAGATATACTCTATGTAGGGATTGGAGGGGGGATTGGCAGCATCTTCCGGTTCATCGCTTCCCGTGTCGTTATCAGATATGTTTCTCCTGAATGGTTGTTTGTGGGTACGCTGGCCGTCAATATGACCGGATGTTTTCTGATTGGCCTTCTCTCGGGATGGATGCTTGCGCATCAACCTGAAAATCAAACATTCCGCCTGCTTTTTATTGTAGGGTTTTGCGGTGGATATACCACATTCTCAACCTTCGCATTTGAGAATCTGCGACTGATAGAGATGAATCAGTGGGGATTGTTTACATTATATACGCTTACGAGCGTTGTAGTGGGACTGTTCGCCGTATGGGGAGGAATGAAGCTGGTAAGTTGATAATTTCTCAGGTACTGATTTTTCAAAACCATATAAAACACGGAGTGTGATGTGAAAAATAAAAATGCGCCATGCGATTTTTCTCCGCATGGCGCATTCAATATATCAGCATTGTCTGTATCTTATTTCAATTCTTTGATACGGATATTTCTGAACTTTACTTTTGAACCATGTCCCAGGAACCCGATATGACCGGTTTTGTTGAGTAATCCCGGATGTTCACGTTTATCCATCGTCCCGTTTTTGGAAGCTTCACGGATATTACCGTCGAGTATAGTCGTTCCGTTGAGGATCACTTTGATGTGATCGCCGTCGGCAATCACTTCCTGGTAGTTCCATTCGCCGACCGGTTTGAGAAAGCCTCTCTTCGCAGGAATCACACCATAGACCGATCCGTGGTACTGGTATATGGCCAGTTTCTCGTAGACAGGCGCATCATTATCCAGTATCTGCAATTCCATCCCCATGTAGGCGGCATCCCCTTCCAGAGGTGTACGGATACCTAACCCGTTGTTGGCCCCGGGTGTGAGCATGAATTCGAAGCGGAAGACAAAGTTGTCGAACTGGTCTTTGGTATAGAGATTGCCTCCGGAACCTTGGCTGGGATGTAAAACGATGTTACCGCTTTCCACTGCGTAATCTCTTTTGTTTCCTGTCCACTGGTCAAGGTTAGTCCCGTCGAAGAGAATGCGAAAACCCTCTTTCTCCTCTTCAGAGGATAATTTGAAAGGTTCAGGACGGGGAATTTCCTTGATGAAGATATCGCGGTACGCCACCTTGCTGCCATGCGCCTGCAACTCGATCTGTTCCACCGGGAAAATGAGTTGGCTTCTGTCCCAGAAGTTCTCTAAGATTACATTGTCGGTCACCAGTTCCCCGTTCAACCAGACCGATACACGTTCTCCGATCATCCGGATAAGGAAAGTATTCCATTCCCCCACTTTCTGGTCGGCTACTTTTAACGGTTTACTCGGATTTTGCTGGTTATTGTATAGTCCTCCTGATCCTACTTCCGCCCCTACGTTCGTACGGGCTGTATCCCATATCTGTACCTGCGGTGTTCCGCGTAAATAGATCCCTGCATCGGGTTCCGGTCCGGGGTAGAGTTTCCAGTCTATCAGCATTTCAAAATCACCATACTGTTTTTCAGTGCAGAGGTTATTATAACCTGTTCCGTCGAAAACGATATTGCCGTTCTCAACCTTCCAGTCATTTGCTGCTTCCTTGTCTGCTTTCGCCTGCGCGGCAGCCAGTTCCCGCGGACTCATTTTCGCTCGTTTAATAGGATTTTCTATCAAACCCTTCCATCCGTCCAGGTTTTTGCCGTTGAAGAGAGAAACAAATCCTCCTTCGGTTGGATTTTCCGCCAGATATTTGGCAATGGATTGCCGCTGATAATCGGCATCGGGGTTGGAGAGCGTCTTGCCGACCTTATTGAGGATCCGTGTCGTTTCCGTACCGGCGAATGAAGGTTCATTGATGGCGATATTCATTGCGGCGAGTGCTGCTGTCTCTTTCAGGGATGGCTCATCCATATAGGGTGCCACGAAAAGCATTGCCTGATACTGTCCGGTATTGCCAATCAACCGCAGTATGTCATTCTTCTGTTTGTCGGTTTGGGCAAACTGCATTGTCTTACGAAGGTAGAGATATCTGATTGCTCCGGTCTGTCCGGAATTGCGGATAACGGAGATCAGGGCATCCGTCACCTTTTCCAGTTCACGTTTGTCTTTACTGTTGCGTGCAATATCCAGCATGGGATAGATCACGTGGAAAGACTTCCAGTGGGTAAGTGCATCAAAAGCAGCCTCTTTGTCTGCTCCTGTGGCTGAAGCATAGGCGTTGGTAATTATATCCATGGCCTCTTGTGATTCACTGTTTGCCAGCGCGGTATAATAGAGATGCTTTTTAGGGGAGTTTTTCATCCTTTCCGTTACCAGCGGAAGTTGTTCTTCTGCCGGCAGATAGCTCAATGCCGCGTTGATTGCCTGCTGTATGGCGGGGACATATGTAGCATCTTCCCGTTCAAGCAAGGTAAACAGATCCGGCAGATTCTTATCGGTCGCTACATCTTTCAGCGAATTAGCCGCCGCAGCTTTGACTGTTCCGTTGTCACTGAATATCTGGTTGTAAACCAAATTATACTGGCTTTCCATCTTCCGGCTGGCGATAAGTTCCAGTATTGCCGTTTTTCCTGTATCATCGCTGTCCTCAAAAACGGAAGCAAGTGTATAGGAAATATCTCCGTTATAGGTTGACAGGGCATTTTTTGCCAGTGCGACAGTCTCATCGTTATCGCTTTTCAGGAGAGATGCCAGTGCGATAAGTGACTCTTCCCCTCCAAGTTTAGCCAATGACAGGATAGCTGCCTTCTGCACCATACCGGCCGATGAATTGGCAAGTCGTGTGATTTGCGGTATGGATGTTTTCTTATTGTGATTACCCGACCAGTAGATAAGTGCAGTCTGTACTTCCGGTGATTTTGTGGCAGCCAGTTCTTTTTGTATCAACCCGGTTGATTTATTGTCGTCGTGGAACGGGTACAGGTTGAGTACTCCGGAAAGATAGGTGATGTCTCCATCTTTGATAGCACTTTTCAGGATATCCTCTTTTTTGGCGGACGGTTGGGCCAACAGTAGTTTAGCAGCAGCAATTCTGATATCCTGTTTATCTAGTTTTTTACCGGTAGCCAGTAATTTTTCCGCTTCTTTTTTTACTAATTTGGGCTCTGTATTATTCAATCTGCCAAGCAGGAAGATATAAGAAGCGGTAGCGTTATCTTTCCTGTATGCATAACCGGCATTTTCTGCAGCACCGCGTAGTGCTTTGAGAGATTCTTTCGTTCCTGCATTTCCCAGTGCGTTCAATATTACTTTCTGCATTGCTTCGGATGAATTTCCGTTCAGGAGACCTAACAGAGCCGGTTCGGCTTGCTGATAACCGGTTTGTCCGATAGCGTTTGCCAGATTCAATCTGACTTTTTCGTCACTTGAAGCCATAAGAGCGGTCAGCAACGCATCATTGGCTTTTTGGGTTCCGATGGAAACCAATACCTGTGCTGCAGGGTCGGATAGATATTCATCCGTGAGGAAAGCAGACAGCACATCTACATTGTCGTCTGTGGCAATTGTTCTGAGTTGACGGATCAGGAAAGCTTTTACTTCCTTGTCCAATGCCTGGTTGAGTGCTTTTTCAAAAGTAGAGGCCGCAACGCTGCGGGCAGCATTGTCATTTGCCACGAAATGAGTCCATCCGCTGATAGCATAATCGAGGGTTTCGTTGCTTTGACTTCCGGGAGGATTCATTCTCCCGATCAGATCGAGTAATCCCTCTTCTCCGGTAGAGACCAGATCGGCTATTACCTGATTGTATTTGTGAGGAGTATCGGCCGGCAGTTGAGCCAGTGCATCGGCAATGACAGTGGCTTTCGTTCTCCCTTCCGGCAGTTGGGCCTGTATGCCGCTTGTAATAAGCATGCTCAGGCAGATTATAATTAATTGTATATGTTTCATTTTTAGAAATTAGAAAATGTTTGATTTGTAAATTTGATGATGTGCTAATTAGTAGATTGATGAAATTTGAGCAATCATCACATCGATTAAATAGTCCAGGGTGCCCGGACGGGTTGATCCAGCAGACGATTGGCTTCCTCATCGTTCACAAACAGTTCGTTTACGGGATCAAACTCCAGCGTTCTGTTCAGTTGAAGCGCTACAGTACCCATATTCACGATGGTACAGGAGCGATGTCCATTGATCTCATTCAGCGCAAATTTCTGCCTGTTGCGGATACATTCAATGAAATCGGTATTTTGAGCCTGTGGTTCGGGGAAGCTGGCCAGTTTCTTTTCCCAGTCGGGTATGTCACATACAAAATTTTTATATACATTACCGTTTGGTCCGGCAATATAAGGAGTATCCGATTCCCCGTAGTCGCCTCCCCAGAGAATGATCTGGCAACCGTCTTCATAGGTATATGTGATGGATCTCCATGTCCCTACCGCGTCGGGATGCTGTTGCGGTGCATCTACTTCCACTTTGACAGGGCTTGTATTATCTTTGCCCAGCATATATTGTACAGGGTCGATATAGTGTTGTCCCATATCCCCGAGGCCCCCTCCGTCATAGTCCCAATATCCGCGGAAGGTGCTGTGTACACGATGTGCGTTATAGGGTTTATAGGGAGCCGGCCCTAACCACATGTCGTAATCAAGTTCCTGGGGAACTGGTTGTGGTTCCAGGTGTGTTTTTCCTACCCAGAAGAATTTCCAGTCGAATCCGGTATGTTTACTGATAGTCACTTTCAATGGCCATCCCAGCAGGCCGCTGTCGACCAGTTTTTTGAGGGGTTTCATAGGTGTTCCCAGCCCGTAAAAAGGATCTTTGAAACGGAACCATGTGTTAAGTCGGAAGATATTGCCGTGTTGCGCTATTGCTTCTCTTACCCGCTTTCCTTCTCCGATCGTGCGTGTCATCGGTTTTTCGCAGAAGATATCTTTCCCTGCCTTTGCCGCTTCCAATGACATCAATCCGTGCCAGTGGGGCGGGGTCGCAATATGCACTATATCTACATTTTTGTCGAGGATAAGATCACGAAAATCGTGATAGAGATTGATCTTTTCTTTTACCAGGGCGGCTGCCTTGGAGAGGTGTGTTTTGTCCACATCACACAGGGCTACCACACGCGTGTTGTCGTAAGGAATATGGCCCCGGCCCATTCCGCCTACGCCAATTATCCCTTTGGTAAGTTGGTCGCTCGGGGCGATCATGCCTTTTCCAAGTACACTTCTGGGAACAATGGTAAGTAATGTAACCCCACCCATTGTTTTTAAAAATTGTCTTCTTGAGGTCATTGATAATTTAAAATTTAGTTGTTTTAGGTATGTATAAATTCAATTTTTACAAAAATAGTCTTTTTTGTAATAAAAGAGATGAAAGGGCAGAATAAAATCCGGAAAAATTGGATTATGGACTTATATAATTATGATAAAAGAGGCCCTTATGGATAAAGCCTCTTTCGATCTGTTTTTTTATTCTTTGTGGGGGATACCTGCCAAAGGAATGGTTTCCGGAATACCTTCTATTTTTCCCATGCTGTAAGTTTTAGGTCCCAGGTATAAATCGGAATTCATGACCTCCTCCCTGGTGACATCTTTTCCTGTGTAAGCGGCTATTCTACCCATAATAGCCACAAGTGTGGAGTTGGCCTGATCTTCCCCGTCGTTGATAGTGTTTCCCGTCCTTATGGCTGTGACTAAATTGATGTGTTCCTGTACGAAAGGGTTGGTTACGTGCCATTCCGATTGAGTGTCGTTTTCGGCAGGGTGGGGATATTCCCAGATTATATTTCCCTTCAGATCATATAATTTTCCTGCTGCGTCGGCATAACCCTGTGTACAGTTGATCTGTTCCACTTTTCCGTTGGAACAACCGTCAATCTGCCTTGCTGCACAATGGGTTCTCATGCCGTTTTCATATAGGTATTCGATACTGAAAAAGTCATACTGATCACCGGTAACTCTTCTCTGGCGTCCACCCCATCCGGTAGCTTTTATAGGATATTCGCCCAGATACCAGTTCATCACATCTATCTCGTGGATAAATTGCTCTGCAATATGATCTCCCGATAACCAACAGAAATTCACCCAGTTCCTTAGCATATATTCCATGTCTGACCACTCCGGCCTTCTGCTGCGAAACCATAATGCACCGCCGTTCCTGATAATATGCGCACCTGTAATCTCACCTATTTCTCCATTCAATACCCTGCGCCTTGTTTCCATGTAATCCTTCTGGGAGCGGCGGATGGTTCCACTGATAACATTCAGCTTCATCGATTCTGCCCTTTTCATCGAAGCCAGCACTTTACGTACACCTGCCGGATCTACGGCAATCGGTTTTTCCATGAAGATATGCTTTCTTGCATTCACTGCAGCTTCTACATGGGTCGGCCTGAAATGGGGAGGAGTGCAAAGTAATACGACATCCACTCCCGAATCAATTACCTTTTCATAACTGTCGAATCCGATAAAACAGTTCTCGTCGGGTATCTCCACGTTCTTTTGATTTTTCAATATCTCCCGGCACGCATCCATCTTATCCTGAAAGACGTCTCCCAGAGCCACTATCTGCAAATTGGGACCGGCGTTTAAAAAATCGACTGCGGCTCCCGTACCCCGGCCTCCGCATCCGATCAGTCCTGCCTTAATCACTTTTCCGTCAGGTGCCTGATCAAGTAACAGGGGAAGTTGTAATTCTTCTCCTTTTTCTTTTTGTTTTGATGTGCAGGAACTTAACATGGGAATTCCTCCCATTATACCTGCAGTTCCGATTGTAGCTGAGCCTTTCAGAAAGCTCCTTCGTGTTAATAATGGATCGTTTAGTTGCATTGAATTTATATTTTAAATATGTTTTCAGTAAACGGATATGATTTCGTCTGTTTAAATGGATATTTTCTTTAAGTGATCGCCGTTCCCATGAAGTAGATCAACCCTGAGTCATTCGCACCTATGACTGATCTCAAGTACTACCTGCATAACCTCAGTCCAAAGGTATTAAATATTAAATAACCACGGTCTCTATTTGCGAAAAAAAGGTTTCCGAAAAAGTAAAACTTCGGGGATAAAATTTTGGATTAAAGAGTGTACACACTCTCGAAGATTTTTAAAAGATTGATATGGTACCCGATTTATTTCACAGGACACCAAAGTTGGATAGAGTTATTTCAGAACCCGGGTTTGAATCTGTCTATCTTAGCCTTTCTCTTATTAAACCGGTACAACCGGGGAGCTCTGTAAGGTACGTTTTTTTGTACTTCGTCCAACTGTTCCAGGCCGTCGATCAGTAACATTTTCTTTTGAAAGTTGCGGACATCGGATTTTGTCTCAAGCACAAGATCGTACAGATTGCGGAGTTGAGTCATTGTGAACTTACGGGGTAATAATTCGAAAAGCATGTAGGGCTGAAGCATCACCTGATGGCGGATATGCTTCAGCGCCTCCTCTGCAATCTGATTATGGTCGAAAGCAAGCTTCATATTGGCAAGAGATTTGACGTCATACCATCGGGCGGTAGTATTTTCAGATTCGAAAATAATTTTCCGGCTGATCTTTATTAATGCCAGGTATCCGACAGTTACAATACGTCCGATTTTCATATTGGTTGTTTTCTCTAACCAGTTCTTGTCTCTCGGATTGCTGGTTCTTTTGGGATCCCCAAAGCTATGGAACTGATGCAGGAAAATATTTTTCAGACCTGTGAGTTCGTTTAAAACACGAATTGCAGCAGTATCCAGATCTTCATCCTGATATATAATACTTCCGGGTAGTTTTTTGTCGCTGTAGTTGCCGTTCACCTCGCTGATCGTACGTTCGATCAATAAAATTTTAAGTTTCTCGCCATCAAAACCAAACACCACACAGTCAATAGAAACGTGAGGGTTGTATGCTAATGTGTGAGATGTCTTCTGTGATGTTTTGTCGTTTGCCATAAGATTCTTGTTTTCAGTGCAAAATTATGCTATAAATTGGATCGGTGCAAAAAATAACAGCTCAATATTGGCTATTAATTTATTTTTGTTATTTTTTTGTTTTGTTTTTTGTTGTTATTTGAAATAAATAAATAAATTTGTATTCTATAAATATATTGATATGTGTAATTTTTACAATAAGTCATTGTATTTTATGTGATATATTACTTTATTTATTGGTATATAATATATTGATAATAATATAGTAATATATTATGATTATTGTAAAATATACATGAAGAAAATAAGTCTAATATAACGGATAATAAAAGTGATTATCTGAGGAGTTTGCTGAATAAGCAGAAGTGATTATGGATGTACGAGAGACAGAGAGTAGTGTGAAATTGAGAATTTACTAATCTATTACCGATAGATGCCTGTAGTATAAGGATTTATTAATTTAAACAAATGAAAAAATGAGATGAAAAAGCAAATTTTAAATCTATTAAAAGGGATTTTGTTCCTATTGCTGTGTACATTTTCCCAACATGTGTTTGCGCAGAACGTAACCGTGAGAGGAACGGTTACTGATACCAGAGGAGAGCTTTTGATCGGCGTAACTGTGCAGGTACACGGTACGACTATTGGAACGGTTACCGATGCAAATGGTAGTTTTGTATTACCGAACATACCTTCAAATGCTACTCTGGAGGTATCTTACGTGGGGATGAACTCTCAAACCATAGCATTAGAAGGGAGAACATCTTTACAAGTAATATTGGAAGAGGACGCCGAATTGCTGGAAGAGGTGGTTGTCGTTGGTTATGGGACGATGAGAAGGGAAGCTGTCACGGGGTCGGTTTCATCCATGCAGGGTGATGTTTTACGGGATGTACCCACAGGAAATCTGACGGCAGCCCTGCAGGGGCGTTTGCCGGGGGTACAGATGCAACAAAGTAGTTCCAAGCCCGGCGCCGATATGCAGATCCGTATCCGTGGTACCCGGTCACTCAATGCAGATAACGATCCGTTGGTTGTCCTGGACGGAATCCCCTTTGCTGGTAGTATTTCAGACATCAATCCCAATGATATCAAGAGTATCGATATCCTTAAGGATGCTTCATCCACAGCTATTTACGGTTCCAGGGGAGCCAATGGTGTGATCATGATCACAACCCATAAAGGTATGGCGGGCCAGAAAGCGAGAGTAAGCTATAATGCCTATTACGGTGCAAAAACTCTTTACAACCGTTATCCGATGATGACAGGTGATGAATTGTACCAGTTGCGTCATGATGCAGGTGTTTATCTGGAGGATTTAGGTGGCGGGAATACCCGTCCCACTCTGGGAAGTGACGAAGCGCAAGGAGTCAATACCGATTGGCAGGATCTGATGTTTAAATCGGGAATGGTGATGAGCCACGATATCAGCATCTCGGGCGGTACGGCTACTGGCAGCTATAACTTCGGTGCAGGATATTACGAAGATCAGTCTCTGCTGCCCGGCCAGAATTACAACCGCATCAATATTAGAGCCAATATCGATCAAAGCATTGGCCGGTATTTCCGTTTCGGGTTGACCTCCAACAACAACTACAACGTGACCAACGGTCAAAACCTTGGCATGTACAATACCCTGGCAACATCTCCGCTGATTGATCCATATAATACCGATGGCTCGCTGAAGCCGGTTGTACACTCCATTGCAGACGATATCTGGACCTATACACGGGAGAGAGTGTCGGATCTGGGCGACAAGTATGCCGACAACCGCCGTGGTTACGGCTCTTACAATTCATTATATGGTGAAGTGAAAATACCCGGTGTGGAAGGTTTGAGCTATCGAATCAATCTGGGTCTGAACCTGAGAGGGTACAACAGGGGGCAATACCAGGGAACGGGAGTATTCAGTTCCACTACTACTGCCGCCTCCACCGGTTCGTTGGAAAAATCGCTCACCTACCAGTGGGTTGTGGAGAATATTGTGACTTATGATAAATATTTTGACAAACACCATCTCAATTTCACCGGCCTCTATTCGGAAGAGGCTACCCATTATGATCGTTCACTGGTAGAAGCGTTGAATATCCCTTCCGATCATTTCCAATACTGGAACCTGGGCCAGGCTTCCAAAGAGGATGTGACGGTTGATCCCGGCGAGCAGTATTATGAAGAATGGGGATTGAAATCGATGATGGGGCGTGTGATGTATGATTATGACAGCCGTTATATGCTCTCTGTGGCACTACGTTCCGACGGATCTTCACGTCTCTCTCCCGGATATAAATGGCATACCTATCCTGCTATTTCTGCGGGATGGAACCTGGGTAGGGAAGAGTTTATGGAAAATGTAACCTGGATGGATAATCTGAAACTCCGCCTCGGATGGGGACAAACCTCGAACCAGACTGTATCACCTTATGCTACCCTGGGACGCCTTGCTTTACGGCCCTATAATTTCGGAACTACTACAACTACCGGTGCTTATGTATCGGAAGTCCCGAATCCTGAGTTAGGATGGGAGTTTTCAAGCACATACAATATCGGATTGGATTTCTCATTATGGAATAACAGGCTGTCCGGTTCTGCCGACTATTACATCGTCAACACCAACGACCTGTTGATGAAAGTGAATCTGCCTTCCACCGCAGGAGTGGCAAGCTACTGGGCTAATATCGGGAAATCACAGAACAAGGGGTTGGAGATTGCACTGAACGGTACCCTTATTGAAAACAGGAACGGCTGGTCGTGGGATCTAGGCCTGAACTTCTATTCAAACAGGAACAAAATTGTGGAACTGACACCGGAACAGGGTCTCGATGGTCGCGATGAGAGCAACGCATGGTTTGTAGGCTATCCCATCAACTCCATCTACGACTATGAAAGAATCGGGCTCTGGCAGGAAGGCGACCCTTACCTGGAGATTCTTGAACCGGGTGGAAATGTAGGTATGATCAAGGTGAAATATACGGGTGATTACAACGCCGATGGGACCCCGGTAAGACAGATCGGAGCGGCCGATCGCCAGGTGATCAGCGCCGATCCCGACTGGCTGGGTGGCTTCAATACCCGTGTCGCTTATAAAAACTGGGATCTGAATGTGATCGGTACCTACCAGCACGGAGGGATCCTGGTGAGTTCGCTTCATGCTTCGAACGGTTACCTGAATATGCTATCCGGTCGTCGTGGCAATGTGAAAGTTGACTACTGGACACCTGAAAATACCGATGCCAAATATCCCAAGCCGGGAGGAATCCAGAGTGGTGATAACCCCAAATATGGAAGTACGCTCGGCTATTTCGACGCATCCTATTTTAAGGTAGGGCAAATCACGCTGGGTTACAATTTTGACAGGGATGCATCCTGGTTCAAAAGAGCCGGTATTGACAATGCACGGCTCTATTTCACGGTGCAAAATGCATTTGTGCTCTTTTCACCCTTCAACAATGAAGCCGGGCTTGATCCGGTTACGAACTCGTACGGTGATGAAAATGCGGCAGTGATCACCAGTCTGCCGTATAATGCAGGTGCGATGCTTACTGTGGGTACCAATACACCGCAGACACGTAACTTTGTATTCGGATTGAATCTTACTTTCTAAATGCTTCAAAACATTATCTAACGTTGATATAATACAATAGTCCGTTAAAAATTTACTATATGAGTCATGCAGCAATGGCTGCAAACTCCACGAGTTCTTTAACAAGTTTATCATTTAATCTTCTGTTCGGTTTAATGCCGGACACGCAAATAAATCGCTCAAGCAGGTAGGCATTGTGTATCATTGTTTTACATGATGCCATCGAAAAGGGGATGCCTTTCTCCTTTGCCAGCACCTTTGCCAGGTTTATTGAGGTAAGAGACGCATTAAAGTTGAACGATAGCTTTGCTACGTCCCTTGCCTGCGATTGCATCAGTCCGGTGAAGCCTT
>NZ_KB905709.1 GCF_000380985.1 Proteiniphilum acetatigenes DSM 18083
TGAAGCGGACAAACAAAAAACCACGCAAAGACTCTCTCCCCCGGACCCTCCGAATTCACGATTTATCTCTTTTTTTCCTGCCGGACACTATTCCGCGCCTTGTCATGGCAAAACAAGTTTGCCTCTGTCCCCGGCTTATCGAAATAGTTCCTGTTTTTATTGAACGGGTACCAATTTGATCTCGGCGGCTTAACGCCCCGAGATCCCTTGTATACTCTGCTTTGTCTTCTTTAAAACGTATATGTAAATATCCTAAAGATCGCTTTTTATATTCCGCTTCCCAGTAATTATTTCCTGAAAGCGGGTGCAAAGATAGAGACTTATTTTTAATCTCCAAAACTTTTGAGAAAGTTTTTTCAATATTTTTTCGCATCCGAAACAAAGGAACTGATTTTCAATCGTTACACTTACTTTATTTCAATCTGCTTGTTTCATTATCTCTATAATGACCCCGCTTTTTGAGCGAAAGGGCTACAAAGATAGTAATTCCTAAGAATAACTTCCAAATATTTCCTCACTTATTTTGAATATTTTTTTACCTGACACTTCTCAGGGAATGAAGGCTAAAAAACAAACAACTAAAGAACAATGCATTATGGATTGCAGAGTCAAAAGCCAAGATTCAAGAGGCAAGACTTCTCCACGTCTAATTTGACTTCGTCCATTTTCTGTCGTCACTCGGCAAGTGCAAGTAAACTTGACTCAGCACTCGTTTCTAAGGAAATTCTATCTTCTTATTTCTCAATCATCACTACTTCCCGGCAAATCGTTAAATCCTCAAATCATACAACCTTCCCACTTTTTTACTTCTTAATCCATTAGTCTTATTGGCACATTATTAATATGCCAGAATATGTGAGCTTGCGGTAACTTGAGGTGTTACTGCAAAATTCAGTTCATTGCCATCCCGCAATACTATTATATTAATGGAGACAGGTGTACTCCAGTCTATATACTGATTAAAATTGAACAGATAGGAAAATGCCGACTTGTAACGCCGGTTATTGGCGATAGCTGTAGATACTGCATTGTATTGCGCCACATCCCAGAACATACAATCTTTAAAACCATTGGAGTCGGTGTAACGAGTATTTTTATCCCTGAGATTCATGGTCTCTGCGATAAAACGGCGATATCCCTCCGTAAGAGTTTGAGTGGTATGGTCAAAATTCTGCCCCTGTATATTAATCACCACATCCCCCGGTAAAATACCCGCTCTTGCGGCCGGAGAGCCGGGATCTACCGATACCACTGTCTTCAGATCATTCATATTATATCCGATACCGGTATAATTGTATTTCAGATAGTTCACATGATAAGTACCAAACGACTTATTCCCCGAGTTTGGGAATTTCTTCAATAGTAACGGAAGGTTCATTTCGAGATAATCAACCAGATCGTAATGACTACTCAGGCGCTCCTGGACTTCACTCTCCCAGATCAGCATCATATCTCCCGCCTCAATAAATTTTCTGTCAAAGAAGCGATATCCGAACTCAAGATTATAAGCGATATCATCCACTCGAACCGCTTCGGAAGGGTTATACAGAGGGAGTCTCACCATTCTGTTGCTTCTTGTGTCGAAGCGCCACACAGGCTGATAACTTCCATAAGTGGGCGATCCGGCCTTATACATCGGATTACTCTCATAATTATAATAGGTCTGAATAATAAAATCGGGATCGCCCGGATCATATTGTAATCCCATTTCAGCCAGAGCACGAATAAAGATAGCATTGATCCGGTCGTCAAGCTGCCGTGTACTCTCATCGGAAGGAGAAAAAGCAAATGTACGGTAGTTATGAAAGAGTGCATTTTCGTTGACAGTCGTTTTCACCGGTATTAAAAAACGCCTGTTCTGTACATCCTCAAGGCTGTAAAAAGAAAATACCGGTGCCAACTGAGCTTCACTGATGGCATTGGCATGACGACAATCTTTTTCGATTGCGACCTCTTTAAAAGCATGTTTGAAATTACGAATGGCAAGGGTCATTGTATGCGGATCCTGATTGAACCACGACATAATAGTCTGGTATGATTTAAGATAAGTCCCATTCTGATTTACAGAAAGAATGATATCATTCAGTTTTAGTCCTGCTTTTTCGGCCGGAGAACCGGGAGTAATATCTACAATAACCGGCTCTTTGTATCCCCAACTTCTGTCGTTACTTATCTCAAATGTAAAACCGAGGCTACAGGTAATATCTGAATTTTGCGCAAACAACCGTCCTGTAAAAATAGAAATGATCAAGAAAATAACCGAAATAATTCGTTTCATTATGAAATTACTGATTTGTTAAACTTAAGTCGCAAAGATATGCATTTTTCTCAATTTTATTTTGTGTACGCTTTTTTACTGTCAAAAATGGAGAGAAATATTTACAATTTCCTATCTTTGCCCTATTGGAATCATAACTTAACAAAAGGAACGATGATTGTTGACAACCTTGCGAATGCAGCTAACTATTATAATTTGCATCCGCTTTTTGAAAAAGCTTTCGAATTTATCGGAAAATTGGATATCAATAATGTGGAGACAGGCACCACTGAGATTGATGGGAATCTGTTGAAGGCCACCATCGCTGAGGCAAAGCTGAAACCGGCCGGAGAAGCAAAACTCGAAACACATAAAAGGTTTATCGATATACAGATACCGGTTACGAAAGCCGAAATGTTCGGATGGAAGTCCCTCTCATCGTTGTCACAGCCGAAAGAGGGTTACGATGTAAATAATGACATTGAATTTTTCGATGACGATCCGTCGACATTTGTCACTCTTGTGCCTGGTGAATTTATTATCTTTTCGCCCGAAGATGGACATGCTCCCCTGATTGGTGAAGGAGAGATCAAAAAAATTATCATAAAGGTAGCGGTAATTTAGCTGTTCCCTTTTAATCTGATACGAAATATGCTTAACATTATCAAGAACGATCCCTGGCTCAATCCCTATGCCGAAGCAATTGGAGGGCGCTATAATTTTTATTTGAAACGGCTATCCGACCTTACACAGGCAGGACGGATCACCCTTTCTGATTTTGCGAGCGGTTATCTCTATTTCGGATTACACAAAACCGGGGATGGATGGGTATTTCGTGAATGGGCTCCAAACGCCACCGAAATTTTTCTGGTAGGTACTTTCAATGATTGGCAGCGGCAGGAATCATTCCGTTTAAAACGGATGGATAATGGAGTCTGGGAGATAAAGATACCGCCCGGACGTATTCACCACGAAGACCTTTACAAATTGTATGTAAGTTGGGAAGGTGGTTCGGGAGAACGGATTCCCGCATGGAGCAGACGTGTGGTGCAGGATCAACAAACACTGATCTTCAGTGCACAGGTGTGGGAACCTGAAACCCGATATAACTTTAAACATACCGGTTTTAAACCGGTATGTTCACCCCTGCTTATTTATGAAACCCATATAGGTATGTCCACGGCTGAAGAAAAAGTGGGAACTTATAACGAATTCAGGGAAAATATACTACCACGGGTAAAGGAGAACGGATACAACGCCATTCAGATCATGGCTATTCAGGAACATCCTTATTATGGTTCATTCGGATACCACGTATCCAGCTTTTTCTCACCTTCTTCCCGCAACGGTACGCCCGATGAACTACGCCAACTGATCGATGCTGCCCACGAAATGGGTATTGCCGTCATCATGGATATCGTCCATTCACACGCTGTAAAGAACGAAATGGAAGGGATAGCCAGGATGGATGGAAGCTACGACCTTTATTTCCCCAGTGATCCGAATAGAAGGATACACCGGGCCTGGGATTCGCTCTGCTTTGATTATGGAAAAGATGAAGTGTTACATTTCCTGCTTTCCAACTGTAAATATTGGCTGGAGGAATTCAAGTTCGACGGGTTCCGTTTCGATGGCGTTACATCGATGTTGTATTACAGCCATGGTTTGGAAGAAAGCTTCAGTTCATATGGTGACTACTATAACGGGCATCAGGATCCGAACGCTATCTGTTATCTCACCCTCGCCAACCAGCTTATTCACGAAGTAAATCCTCACGCTATCACTATTGCAGAAGAAGTAAGCGGCATGCCCGGCCTGGCATTGGATATACAGTCGGGCGGATATGGGTTCGACTACCGTATGGCCATGAATATCCCCGACTTCTGGATCAAGACGATCAAGGAGAAGAGAGACGAAGAGTGGCATCCCAGCGCAATCTGGTGGGAAACAACCAACCGACGTGCCGATGAAAAGACTATCTCCTACGTAGAGAGTCACGATCAGGCGCTGGTCGGTGATAAAACCATTATCTTCAGACTGATCGATGCCGATATGTACTGGTTCATGTCGAAGTTGATGAGCAGTTCCTATGCTGTAGACCGTGGTATCGCACTGCATAAGATGATCCGTCTGGTAACGGCAACGACCATTAATGGCGGTTATCTCAATTTTATGGGAAATGAGTTCGGACACCCCGAATGGATCGATTTTCCACGGGAAGGCAATCAATGGTCTTACAAGTACGCCCGCCGCCAATGGCATCTGGCGGACGACCATAACCTGAAATATCATTACCTGGGTGATTTCGACAAGGCGATGATACGGCTCATCAAGTCCGTCCCCGATTTCCAGGCGTTGCCCTTAGTGAAGATATGGGATAAAGACGATGATAATATACTGGCATATATGCGGAAAGACCTGCTATTTGTCTATAATTTCAATCCACAGAAATCATACAGTGATTATGGTATCCTGGTTCCGGCAGGGGAATATGAGATTGTGCTGGATACCGACAACCAACAGTTCGGAGGTTTCGGGCTGAACGACGATACTATTCATCATTTTACAATGTACGATCCTCTCTACGCAAAAGATAACAAAGGGTGGCTGCGTCTTTATCTGCCTGCCCGGACTGCCATAGTGATGAGACGGATAAATTAAGAGGTGGAAAAGTGGAAAGGTGGTTAGGTGATTTGCACGATAAAAGATAGAAGTGAGGAAGTCAAGAAGTAGAGAAGTTTGAATTGGAAATCGACGTAGTCAAATTTTGAAATTCTGAAATATAAAATCTGAAATTTTACTCTAAATAAAAGATCATATAAAAACTAATAATACAATATGTCTGATAATAATAACAATACAACAGAAAATTCTTCAATCAATAACGGTACACTTTATCCGTTTAAATTCGAACCGATCCTGAAACCGGTTATCTGGGGGGGATCGGATATCTGTCGCTTCAAAAAGATCGAACCTATTCAGAAAGGTATTGGCGAGAGCTGGGAGATATCAGGGGTACGCGGCAATATCTCCCGTATTTCCAACGGCTATTTAGCCGGCACATCGCTGGATGAATTGCTCGACCGTTGCGGAGAAGAACTGGTCGGAAAAAAAGTGTATCAAAAATTTGGAAATACATTTCCCCTGCTCATAAAATTTATAGATGCCCGTGACGATCTCTCCATTCAGGTCCATCCCGATGATGCACTGGGAAAGAAGCGTCATAACTCTTTCGGTAAAACCGAGATGTGGTATGTCATCAACGCCGCACCGGGAGCATATCTCTACTCCGGATTTAAAGAGAGCATTACCCCCGAAGAATATCCGGAGACTGTGAAGAACAATACTTTCACCGATAAACTCATGAAGTATGATGTAAAAGCCGGTGATGTCTTCTATCTTCCTGCCGGACGCGTGCACGCTATTGGCGCCGGATGCTTTATTGCAGAGATACAGCAGACCTCTGATATCACCTACCGCATTTACGACTATAACCGTAAAGATGCTGCCGGAAATAGCCGGGAACTTCATACGGAACTGGCAAAAGATGCGATCGACTTCAAGGTATACGACTCATATAAAACAGAATACGAAAAGAATATAAATCATCCTGTAAAATTAATTACATCACCCTATTTTACGACCCACCTGCTGGAAATGGATAGCCAGATGGAACGGAACTATACCGCGCTCGATTCATTCGTAATTTACATCTGCATGGCTGGCCAATGTACCGTGAAAGATGATAAAGGGAACAGCGAAACTCTTCGTCAGGGTGAATCGATGCTTATTCCCGCGGATACGCAATTGGTGACGATTATACCCGATGAGGCGTCCAAACTACTGGAAACCTATGTAAGGTAATAGAAGTGAAAAGGTGGAAAGGAAGAGATGGCGATTTGATATGGAATGTAGAACTGATAAACGGGAGACCGGATATGAGAGGTATATTATTAATTAATGTGGGGACTCCTGCAAGTACAGAGCCTGGTGACGTAAAGGAATTTATTGCCGCCATGCTTTCGGATCCGCTTCTGACGGGAAAACCGGAATGGTGGTCAAAATTCCTCGCGAAAAATATAATCGCGCCAGGTAGCGGATCGCGGGTCTCAGAGAAATACAAATTAATCTGGCATAACGAAGAGACACCGGTCTCCCCTCTGATTTATCATATGCTGAAATTGGCGGAAAAACTGGAAGAGCGAAAAGGTGTTCCTGTCGAGATCGCCATGCGGTACGGGAAACCGGACGTTGCTTCCGCTTTCCGGGAATTAGAACGAAAATGCCCGCTGCTTCATGAAGTAATCGTCTTCCCGTTGTATCCCCATTATGCGCAATCTACCACGCAGACATCAAAGGATATGATAGGGAATATCTTCTACAAACACCCCCACTCTTTCAGGCTGAAGTTTGCCGAACCCTATTACAATCATCCCGCTTTTATCCAGGCACTCACATCTCATGCGAAACCTTATCTGGAAGATATCGATAAAGTGATATTCACCTATCACAGCCTCCCTCTGGCACAGGTGGAAGCCGGATGGAAAAAAGGAAAGGAATACGACTATGTCTATCAACTGAAAGAGACCAACAGGCTGTTTTGTGAGAAGCGGGATATCGATCCGCATGACACATTCCTTTTCTACTCTTCGCAGAGAGGTAAAAACTGGTTGAATCCTTTTCTCGACACCGATATCAGTGATCTTCCCAAATTAGGATGGAAAAAAGTAGCCGTAATTGCTCCGGGTTTTCCGGTCGATAATCTGGAAACACTTTATGATATCGATATCGAAGCACGTAAACTATTCATGGAAGCAGGGGGTGAAAAGTTCACCTTTGTTCCGGCTCTCAACGGTAGTGATATTTGGGTAGAAGCTATCTGGAAAATTTTAGAGAGAACCTGATATTTGAAAAATTATGCAGAAGAAGACGTTTCTCCTCACCATATTTACTTTCTTTACATTACTGATCCATGTTGAAATATCAGCTCAGCACACTGATATCAGTAGCGAGCTTGTTTTACTGAATGTAGAGACCGGCAAAGAGAAAGTCATCCTGCATGAACAGCGGCACTTTGAAGCGTCCAACTGGTCGAGGGACGGAAAATATCTGATTATTAATGCCAGGGGAAAGCTGGAGAAAGTATCAGTGAAAGGCGAGCATATGGGGATAATTGACACCGGTTTTGCCGATAACTGTAATAATGATCACGGATTATCGTTTGATGGAAAATGGCTTATCATCAGTCACAATGATTCACGTGTATCCTCTTCGGGAGGCAATTCCCGTATCTTCATCCTTCCGGCTAACGGTGGCGTACCCCGTCTTATCACCAGCAATTATCCCAGTTACTGGCACGGGGTGAGCCCCGACAATCAATGGGTGACCTATTGCGCCATGCGTAACGATGAATGGGATGTATATAAGGCACACGTTATTACCGGTGAAGAGATCAGGCTGACAGATGCTGAAGGACTGGATGACGGTCCCGAATATAGTTACGACGGAGAATGGATCTATTTTAACAGCCACAGGACAGGACGTATGCATATTTACCGGATGAGGCCGGATGGAAGTGAGCAGACACAACTCACGTTCGACGACTATGACAACTGGTTTCCCCACCCTGGGCCAGATAACAAAAGTATTGTTTACATCGCTTATATAGAAGATCAGAAAGGAGCACACCCTTTCGGAAAGGATGTAAAACTCAGGTTACTGGACGGAGGGACTGGTGAAAGCCGTGATCTGACATCTGTTTTTTATGGCGGACAGGGTACTATCAATGTACATAGCTGGTCACCCGACGGTAAACAGATTGCCTTTGTAAGATATAAAAGCGAGACAGAGTAACCGGTTCTATCCCTGAAAAACAATATAATCCCTGAAGAACAGAGCAATTGCTCAAAAATACCATAATTATGCTATTTCACACCAATAGAATACTTCCTATTTTTGTCAAAAATTTTAATATATATAATTATGGGAAAGATAGCAGAAAAGTTAACAGACTTAGTGGGTAACACCCCATTAGTAAAACTCAACCAGTTTAAGGAATCTGAAGGAGTTAAAGCCAATCTTATCGCCAAGTTGGAAAGCTTTAATCCTCTGGGAAGCGTGAAAGACCGCATTGCTTTGTCGATGGTAGAAGATGCAGAAAAAAAAGGGTTATTGAAAGCCGGTTCGGTAATCATTGAACCGACAAGCGGCAATACAGGTATCGGATTGGCATTTGTTGCTTCTATCAAAAAATACCGGCTGATCCTCACCATGCCTGAGACCATGAGTCTCGAAAGAAGAAACCTGCTGAAAGCGTTGGGTGCCGAATTGGTGCTGACACCCGGTACCGAAGGGATGAAAGGAGCTATTGCAAAAGCATCGCAGTTACAGGCTGAGTTGCCCAATGCCATAATCCTGCAACAATTCGAAAATCCGGCCAATCCTTCAATCCATTATCACACTACCGGTGAAGAGATATGGCGGGACACAGATGGAAAAGTGGATATCCTGGTGAGCGGGGTCGGCACCGGCGGAACGGTGAGCGGTGCAGGAAAACGACTGAAAGAACTGAATCCCAATATTAAAGTGGTCGCTGTAGAACCAGCTGACTCCCCCGTCCTCTCCGGCGGTGCACCAGGGCCTCACAAGATTCAGGGAATCGGCGCTGGTTTTGTTCCGGGCACCTATAATGCTTCTGTAGTCGATCAGATAATTCCGGTGAGCAATGACGACGCTATTCGCACCAGCCGGAAACTGGCCGCGTCAGAAGGATTATTAGTGGGTATCTCATCAGGAGCAGCCGCCTATGCCGCCCTCCAGCTTGCCCAAAAGCCCGAGAACGAAGGAAAGAATATTGTGGTAGTATTGCCCGATACAGGTGAACGTTATCTCTCGACCCTACTTTACGCATTCGACGAATATCCGTTATAAAGAGCTAGAGATATTAAACCAATGGAGGGTGTTGTCACAATGTGATTTCACTCTCTATTGGTTTGTAACCGAATCTAATCGGAATTTCAAATATCTAATGATAAAAAAAATGACCTCTCTATTTCTATATACCGTCATTTTATATATTACAGACCAAATTATACCAGAGCCTGACAAATGTCATCAAAGAGACTGTCAACGTTCTCCAACCCTACCGACAGCCGGATTGTTGTTTCTTTCACATTCATTGCCTCACGTTGTGCTGCGGTAAATGAACCGAAAATGGTACTGGCCGGATGAATGATCAGCGAGCGGTTATCGAATAGATTGGTGGCGCGGCGGATCAGTTTGAGTTTATTCATAAACCGATAACACTCTTCTCTCGATTCCAGGTCGAATGTGAGCATTGCACCGGGATAGTCCCCGAATTGCTTTTTACTTACCTCATAGAAAGGATTATCCTTTAGACCGGTATAATTGACTGCTTTTACTTCCGGTAATGTTTGCAACTTTTCAGCCAATTCCTTACAGGCGACAGCCTGTCTCTCAAAACGTAATTGCAATGTTTCTAAACCGAGCGACTGCTGATAAGCTACTTCGGGAGTCATATAAGCACCAAGATTCCTGTGCACTTCCTTACGCAGCCTGGTATGAAAAGGCGATTGCGTTGTACCCATGAAGGCTTGTAATGCCGGTGTACGGTATTGATGGAATCGTCCGTAATCGATAATCAGTCCCCCGAGGCTGGTTGCTCCGCCCGAAATATACTTGGTACTAGCTACCACCTCGATATCTACCCCGAAATCAATGGCACGAAAGACGGGGAAAGGTATAATAGTCGTATCTGCGATCAGTGGTACCCCCCTGTCATGGGCAACTTCACTCAACTCTGCCAGATCAGCCACCTCCATTTGTGGATTGGTGATTATTTCCAGGAATAAGCCGCAAGTTTTCTCATCTATAGTCTCCGCCACTTCCTTTGGGTTGGTTAGATCACAGAACCGCACCTCCATACCGAATGCATTCAACGTATTTACAAAAAAGGAATAGGTATTACCAAAGAGGTGACGTGAAGTGATAAGATTGCTACCGCTCCATGCCAATGTAATTAACGTATTACTAATTGCCGCCATACCTGAATTAAGTGCGGTGACACCATATGCACCGGTAGCTTTCTTCACCCGCTCCTCAAAATGTTGTACCGTAGGGTTGGTTATGCGGGAATAGGTATGTTCGTCCGTCCGTCCGCAAAAAGCGGCTTCCATTTCTTCTACCGTCTCAAATTCATAGGCAAGCGCATGGTAAACGGGTATCGACAGTGCGCCATAAGGATCTTGTTTTGGATAAGGCGTACTCAGTAGTTGAGCTTCATATTCTTTTTCGTTCATTTCTTTTCCAGAGTTTGGCAAAGTTCACACTTTGCTCATATTGCTTATCAAAATAGTTTATTAAAAATAGAATATTTCTCACCATGGCGTAGTCTAAGCAAGCTTGACTCTACTCATTTGGCTTAACGAAATAGTGCATCAAAATGTGCCCCCAAAGGTACAACAGAAGATTGGGAAAAGAGTCCGGATTGAGTGTTAAAATGAGAAGGCAGGATCCCGGCAGAAGTTAGAAAATTAAAAATCCGGAAAACGGAACCTGTCGAAAGGAGATCTCAGCGTCTTTCTATATCTGTAGAGCTGATATGCCCAATAAAGGACAAAGCCGGTGATAATATTACATTTCAAAGACATAGTGATTATCTTTTTAGAATCCAGGCATCATTATGCCCGGGAAATTTCTTATGGACTTCTTTTAAATAGACTTTTGCAGCAGCTTCATCGGTAAATGATGCCGCATATACATCGATACGGTCGGGTCGCTCCAGCCACCCTGTCTGATGAAAGCCCTCATCAAGCAACAATTCTGTAGTTTTTTGAGCCGACTCGACTCCTTTATATACCCCCATTACGATATAATATCTGGGTAAATCGTCCGGTACGTTCTGTTCAACAGCATCCATAGCAGGTATATTCATTCCGTTTGAGGTTGTTGAATATTCTTCTGCTTTTTCCGTTTCATTTACTACCAGTTCATCCGTCATGGCAATACGGTTCAACGGTTGTGATGCTTTGGGCTGTAACCACCCGGTTTCAGAAAGCATCCGGGCAGATTGCCGGACAATAGTGGTATCGCTTACAGGAAGGATAAACATCAACAGGGCTACAGCAGCCACGCTGGCGGCAGTAATTGCTGTATTACGGACCCATTTCTGCCTGTTTTCGCTTTTCCGTACCGGTACGGCGGGCTGCATTTGTATCAGCGGTTTCAGGGTAGCCTGGGTCAATCCGAAAAGTGCGGGCCGGACAAATGCTCCGGGAGTATACACAAAACGCTTATCATCATGCATATCAAACGAACCCAGCTTTCCCATATCCACACGGTACTGCTCACGCAATCGCCGTTTTAACATCTGTACATCCTGCTCCACTTTTTGCATGGCCGACTCGAATGTCATACTGTCGTTCTTCATATAGGATTGGGCCAGCAATCCATCATTATGGGTGAGGTCGCGGTTGAATACCAGTTCGCAGACAGGTGCATGAAAAGCTGCTATCCCATCCCTTTGCGGGGGAATAGTATTTACCACAAAACCGCCAAAATCGGGAATAATCACACAATTGTGATCATGCAGTAAAAATTCAATATGGGATATTAGTTGATTCATAAGGCAAAGATAAAAAAATTTGTAATTAATTCCTCACAAAATGATTTTTTTCACTCAAGTCCGTCACTTTTGGCCTCACGCAATCCATTCCTGCTCGGCAAACACAAACAAGTTTATGTTTGTTCTCGCTTACCCGCAGGTCTTGCTTCACACAATATGCTTCCACTCGACAAAGATAAACGAGTTTATCTTTGTTCTCGCTTACCCGCAGATTTCACCTTTTCCGGATTATGGTTCGCATACTCCTTCCAACTCTTGTATTTTTTTTCATCGGTAGAGATATTTGATTGATAGAAGTGGCACAAAGCCGCGGCGAGACCGTCCGACGCGTCCAATTGCGGAAGCATATTCTCATCAGGGATATGGAGCAGTTTCTGTAACATATAGGCAACCTGTTCCTTAGCGGCCCTACCATTCCCGGTAATAGCCATCTTTATTTTCAGGGGAGCGTATTCAAAAATGGGAATATCCCTTGATATGGCAGCAGCCATAGCCACTCCCTGGGCACGCCCCAACTTGAGCATACTCTGCACGTTCTTGCCGAAAAAAGGCGCTTCAATAGCCAACTCATCCGGGAGATATTCTTCGATAAGTCCTATGACCCGTGCATAAATCTTTGCCAGTTTCAAATAGTGATCGTCGTATTTGCCTAACTGCATCACTCCCATCGCTTCCAGATAAGGTTTGTTATCAAGCACACGGAGGATACCATATCCCATTACTTGTGTACCGGGGTCGATCCCCATTATAATCCGTTCTTTCCGTATCATCAACTAATGGTTTGCATCACCGTGGAAAACCCAGCCATCTTCTCTCTGAACTTCTCTAACAATGGGGCATAAACGACCCCGCTCTCTTCACTGTTCCACCGCTCCAGTGCTGCCAGATCGACTGCCTGGAACTCCATGGCAAAAGAATGACCCGCTTCTTCCTCTTTTCCGAATACACGCGATAAACGGGGTGATGTGAGCAAGCCGCTTTTTGTAGACATGGGAATAAAATGCTGCAACATATATTCTACAAATTCTTCATGAATCTCTTCCTCCACATGGAAAGTGGTGTTAAAAACAATCATATTGTCGTGATCTTTTAATTTTCTGAATTATTCCGTTTACAAATATAGCGAAAACCGGGAAAAAAGTCAAACTCGTTTGAGCTTGTCCGAGGCGCAACTTATATTCTATAAATATAAATAAAATCCGTAGCTGCGTATCATCCGAAATCGAAACTGTCTTCCAGGTCTATCTCAACAGGTGCTCCATGATATTCCACTATGCTATTGGTTCTATTAGTCAGATTGATACTGTTCACCAGTGATGAAGGAAGATTATTAAGAAAATATTTTTCATTCGTTTTCTCCGACTCCTGATTGATAGTGTAAACATGGGCCGATTTTAAATTCCTGTAGATATACAGATCATCCATCGCCCTTGTCATCGCTACATATAAACATCGTCTTTCCTCTTCTATGACCGCATTTCCCTGCAGTACTGCCCTCGATGTCGGATAAGCGAAAGTGGATACATTGATGATATAGCACTTTTTCGCCTCTAACCCCTTTGCCGAGTGAATGGTGGATATAATTACCCCATCTTCCGTTTTCCCTTTCCATTTACCAGTCGTTTCGGCTTTAGGATCCAGGACATATTCTGCAATAAAATCGGATATGGAACCCACGGTAGTAGCAAGTTCCTGCAATATGGGAAAATCATCTTTCCGCCAGTTCCATTCCTCCTTATAAATATCTTTCATCCTATCGCCCATCAGCTCGACTACCCTTTGCATAGCCTCTCCCGGATTATCCTGAAGACCGATAATATTGAGTAGTACGGATGAAACAACTTTTTCCAACCCCTCCTGTATCAGCTTTGCAATGCAATCGTCCAGGGTATTTTCTCCGATTATATTATTGATGATCCTTGCCGAGCGGACTTCTCCTACCCCCTGCCACAGCATTAAATACCTCATCCATGCCAGTTCATCTTTATAATTGGAGATAATTCTCATGGCTGAGACGATATCCCTCACGTGCTTTGACTTCATAATACCTGAGCCGCCATAGATTACATAGGGTATTTTCTTCTCAATACAGGAGGCTTCCACTCTTCGCATACCAAAGACAGAGCGCGATAAAACCATATTATCGGAAAACGATAACCCTTCTTCCGTGGTACTTAGCAATATCCTGTCGGTGATATCATTCGCTTCTATCCAGTCGCCGTCGCTGTTGATCACTACAGGGATATTCCCTTTCCCCCTCCTTGCCTTAAGCTCCTTATCATAATTATAAATCGACTCGCTTAAAAGCCAATTCGATAAATCCAGTAATTCCTGCGTGGAGCGGTAATTGATCGTCAGTTTATACTTCTCGGAATCGGGAAAGATATCAGTGAAGTTATACATTGTATTGAAATCGGCCCCTCTGAATGAGTAAATCGACTGTGCATCATCCCCTACAAAATACAAACGGCATTTTTCCTGAAAGGAGGTCAATAATTCATATTGCAACGGATTGGTGTCCTGCGCTTCATCGACCAGTATGTGATCATACAAACTCGACAGCGCATCCCGGGCGGCTTCATCTTTTTTCAGGGTTTTCGACACAATGTTCAGTATATCATCATAATCGAGATATTTACGCTCTTTCTTATATTTGATATACTGTTGTATTATATCCTGATAAAGAGGCTTTACCCGCTGGATCTCTTTTTCTACTGTCTGTTGAATTTGTAAAGTTTCCGGATCCGAAGCATCCGCTCCCTCTGTGCTCCCCTTCCCAAAACCGTCATATACCTTCTCTGAAATAGATTGCGAAAGCGGTATGAGTTTATTGACGGCAAACGAATAAACCTCTTTGATCAATATGGGGGATATCAGCTTCTTATTGTAGTTCTTAAATTTTTTTCCGCAGAGAAATTTAAAAGAACTCTCCCTGTCATCTTCATCTATCACCGTAAAATCGTGGTCTCTGAAAATATTGGGATTGCTTTTGATCATCTCCATGCACCATGAATGGAAAGTCTGTCCTTTTAAATCGGATGCCAGCGATTTATCTATACCCGATTTTATTCGCTCGACAATCTCATTGGCAGATTTACGGGTAAACGAGAGGATCAGGATACGTTTCGGCGACACATCCCGGCCGATCAGATATTTTGCACGGGATATAATGGTCTGCGTTTTACCGGTTCCTGCACCTGCGAGCACCAGCAAATGTTTTCCGTCATACTCTACGGCTTTCCGCTGCTCTTCATTTAATTCAATTGTTCTATTTGTTTCCATCTTGAATAGCTACATCAAATTTACGGCTATTTTATAAGAAAAACAAATCATCCGAAAACAAAGAAATCACGGGATAGAATAGATTATTACAGAATAATTATTATCTTTGCACCGTCTAAAACGATAGACAGTTTTTCTACGAATTCATGGGGGTTTAGCTCATCTGGCTAGAGCGCAACACTGGCAGTGTTGAGGTGACCGGTTCGAGTCCGGTAATCTCCACCTCTTGGGACAAGTCTACAAAAGATAGATTTGTCCCATTTTTTTTGTGTTTTAATTCGTTATTATTCTGATAGATAAGAGCGACCGCAGAATTTAGCACTAAAAATGAACTCTCACTTTAAAATTTAATTTTTACAATAAAAAATAATAATATGAGCCTGTAGGCAAATAATATCTTAGAGGATGTTATTATCTTTGCCGATATTCATAAAATCCAATGATATGTACTCTCCTGAAATGATCAACTATTCCGGTATTATTTTATCATGCTATGCAGATAATAATACATCCTGCGTACATGCTATAAAAGATCACTCGCTTATATATACTTATGCCGGCAAACTTCTGATAGAAGACAAAGGAAAAGAATTGACTATTCTTCCGGGTGAATGTGTATTCATACGTCGGGATCACAGGGTGCAGTTGACAAAATTATATTCCGATACAGAACAGTACAAAGGAATAACATTTTTATTCAGGCGTAATTTTCTCCGTAAATTTTATAATAACATAGGGAAAAAAGAAATGTCCAACAATATAAAGGCGCCTGAAGAGAGTGTTTTCAGAATACCTTTAAGACCTGATATCAGTAGTCTTTTCCATTCATTACTTCCCTATTTTGACTCTTCGGTACAGCCGACAAATGATATTATAAAACTAAAGGAACAGGAGGCTGTCTATTCCCTTTTAAATACGGATAATCAATTTTCTCCTGTTCTGTTCGATTTCACCGAACCCTGGAAGATTGATATTATTGATTTCCTGAACGAGAACTATATGTATGATCTTTCGATGGAAGAGATCGCTTCCTATACCGGACGAAGCCTTGCCACCTTTAAACGTGATTTTGCAAAAGTAAGTGAACTACCCCCTCAAAAATGGCTAATAAATAAAAGGTTGGAAGTGGCATACGATAAGATCGTAAATCAGGATATGAAGGTCAGCGATGTATATGTGGAAGTCGGGTTTAAAAATCTCTCTCATTTTTATAGAGCCTTTAAAAAGCAATATGGTTTTTCACCAAAAAATAAATACAGTAATACGCCTTTAAAGCGTTAAAGTGTAAATTGCACCTCTTGACAAAAAAATTTGAGCCGCGGAGCGAAAATGCTTTGCAGCTTTCATTATAATTTTGCATCATGAAATTAATCAATAACTGTTTGATAAAATATTTATTCATGAGTGCAAAAGACTACCAGCATGATCTATCCGACAATCCGGATATTTATTCTGACTATTGGCTACATAGCGGAAAACATTCTTTCGCCAATATCAGGACAGAGCCAACCTTTTGTCTGGTATACTCCGGAGAATTGATTATCGAGTGCGGTGATGAAACAATATCTATAGGGAAAGGAGATTGCCTGTTCCTGAAAGGAGAACAAATCGTTAATATGGAACAGAAAAATTGTGGGCCTGACAAATTCTGCGGAATATTCATCGAGTTCAATCAATCTTTCTTGCTGGATTTCTACAATAATCGCCGTAGAAAGAGATATTCAGTCAACAATAAGTGCATCTCCGGCAATATGGTTAAACTTCAGAATATTCCATGCATCCGGAGTCTTTATGTTTCAATGATTCCGTTTCTTGAAGCAGGAGAGAAACTCCCAAAATATCTTTTGGAATTGAAGCAGTTGGAAGCTGTTTATAGCTTACTGGTCTTGGATAAAAACTTTTATCCATGCCTTTTTGATGTATGTGATACCAGTCTTATGAACTTACTGCATGAAAACAATATATGTAAAAACTGAAGTAATAAATAACATCAAACCATGGCCGGCATGAATGATGAATACAAAATCATTTACGGTCAATAAACATTTATTTTTATGGATAGGAGAAAATTTATCCAAAAGGGGAGTCAGATCGTATTGGGTTCCCTCGCTGTCCCGATGTTTGCTTCCTCATGCACTGGGGCAAACAGCGCAAAGGCTGTTAACAACACAAATGCCCTTTTAACTGGGAACGATGAACTACCGAAAGTCTATTTTACAAAAGAAATTACTCCCGAATCACTGATGAGGATTTATCAGTCGCTTGGGCGTGAGGCAGTGGGACAAAATGTAGCCGTAAAGGTCACGACCGGTGAACCGGGAGGCCATAACTTCCTGAAACCTGCATTTATGCGTGATTTTGTTCAATCGGTGAATGGTACGATCATCGAGTGCAATACTGCTTATGGAGGGGGGCGTGCCTCAACGGAAGATCACCTGAAAGCTGCCCGGGATCATGGCTTCATGGACATTGCCAATGTGGATATCATGGATGCCGACGGCGAGGTGGAATTGCCTGTCAGGAACGGAACCTGGATTAAGAACGATATCGTAGGGAAGAACTACCTGAATTACGACTTCACGGTTATTCTCTCACATTTTAAAGGACATGCAATGGGCGGCTTTGGTGGAGCAATCAAGAACATGTCCATAGGTATCGCCTCGTCGCATGGTAAGGCATGGATACATTCTGCGGGAAAGACTACAGACCAGACCGAAGTATGGAATAATCTCCCCCCGCAGGATGATTTTCTGGAGGCGATGGCAGAAGCTGCAAGTGCCATTGCCGATCATGCGGGAGATAAGATTATTTATATCAGCGTGATGAATAATCTTTCAGTAGATTGCGACTGCGACTCAAGTCCTGCAGATCCGGAAATGGGTGATATGGGTATCCTTGCTTCGCTCGATCCGGTAGCGCTCGACAAGGCTTGTGTGGATTTGGTATATGCCTCGCCCGATCATGGCAAAATCCACTTAATCGAACGTATGGAATCACGGAACGGAATTCATACACTGGACCATGCTGAAAAACTCGGTATGGGAAGCCAGAAATACAACCTGGTGGATATTGGATAATTGGAGTACGTCAGGAAACCTGTTTTTTGCAGACAAGCGGAATATTGAACACATTGACAAAGTCCGTAAAGGACAAACAAAGAGGTTATCGGATAAAGAACGGAAAAAACTGTTCAGCCTATGAAAGAAGATAGCATTGAGTAGCCTTATTCTACTTTTGTAATTTCTCCGGCTATGCAAGTATTCATTCTATGCCTGATCTCTTTTTCTGAAAGTCTGTGACCCAATAGAAACATCAATTTCGTAACCGCACATTCAGGGGTGCTGTCATATCCGCTAATCACACCTATATCAAGTAGCTGTCTTCCCGTTTCGTAGCGCTGCATTTCTACCATACCGGAAGTACATTGTGTTATATTGACTATGATGATCCCTCTTTCGGTGGCATCTTTCAACTGATTGATAAACCATTCCTTTTGAGGAGCATTTCCCGCACCAAAGGTTTTCAATACAACGGCTTTAAGTTCAGGAACATGTAGTAATGAAGTGATAATGCTTTCCTGGATGCCGGGAAAAAGAGTTAACATGACAACATTGGGATCAAACAGATAATGGGGAAATAAAGGTCGAATTATGCCCGGATATTGAATAAGATTCTGGGCATATTTTATATGTATACCCACACGGGCCAAGGCAGGATAATTAAATGAACGGAAGGCATTGAAGTTTTCTACATTTATTTTCGTAGTTCGGTTACCCCGCATCAAGTGGTTCTCGAAGAAAATACAAACTTCGGGCACGATAGCGGTTCCATCCGGATTTTTAGCTGCCGCTATTTCAATGGCAGTAATCAAATTCTCTTTAGCATCAGTCCGAAGCATTCCGATTGGAAGTTGAGAGCCGGTAAGGATGACCGGTTTACTCAAATTCTCAAGCATAAAACTTAAGGCAGATGCCGTATAAGCCATAGTATCCGTACCGTGGAGAATTACAAATCCGTCATAATTGTCGTAATTGGTACTGATAATTTCTACCAGACGGGCCCAATGTACCGGCTCCATATCAGAGGAATCGATAGGAGGGGAAAATTGGTATGTAGAAATGTGATAATTGAATTTTTTCAGTTCCGGAATGTATTTCAACAGATAGTCAAAATTAAAACTTTCCAGGGCATTGGTCTCCTGGTTTTTTATCATTCCTATAGTTCCGCCTGTATATATTATCAAAACAGAAGTGGTTCCCGTTATCATATTGTCTTTTGTCATATAAATCGGAGGTATGGCCACCAATAACCTTTACTTCTCAAAAAATACCATTGCTTTTGTCTACGACTACAATATTTGCGGTGGCTGAACGGTTTTCTGCATACAAATATACATGATATAAATGGATTATCACACAAATTCATAAAAATGAAGAACTGGACCGAAGAGCTGAACTTGCATATAAGGAATTTTTCATACGTTTTTTGCAGAGTAAGATTTTTCAGTTGGTATTGAACTACAATAACAATTATTATAGAAGATAGATACACTTGATAATTTGAGCCTTAGAGCCAAATAATTTGAGCCGTAAGGCAAAAAAAGCAAAAGGCATAATTCATAATTTTGCATCGTACAAAATTATACGGCTAAATAAAATGGAGAATAATACGATAGATATTTTTGAACGGCTCAAAAACGGTGAATCCATACCGCCTGACGATACTCAGGCATATAAGATGCGTGAGGCTTCGTATGCCACTAAAAAAATACTCCTGCAGATGAATAACTCATCAGACCCGATAGAAATCAGGAATTTATTGGGCAAGATCACGGATAGTGAGATTGACGAAAGCGTGGCTATTTTTACTCCTTTATATATCAATTACGGAAAGAATACCAAAATCGGAAAAAACGTATTCATCAATTTTGACTGCACTTTTCTGGATTTGGGAGGGATTACAATAGAAGATGGCGTACTATTGGCTCCGAAAGTTAATTTGTTATCGGAAGGACATCCCTCATCGCCGGAAAACAGGCATACGTTGACGGTGGGACATATCCACATAAAAAAGAATGCGTGGATTGGAGCAAATGCTACCATATTACCCGGCATAACAGTAGGTGAAAATGCCGTTGTAGCAGCGGGAGCAATTGTTTCAAAAGACGTGCCCGATAATGCGATAGTAGGTGGTATTCCCGCAAAAATCATCAAAACAATCACAAATGACGAATAAAATGAAAAGATTATCAATTCTTGCAGTGGCAGCCCTTATGTTGGTGGGGCAATCCTGCACGCAAAACCAAAGTGTGAACAATCAGAATGAAGAAGATATGAATAATACAGCACAAACTGAACATTATACTTTTGAGTTGAGTGATAAAGTCACCCGTGAAAAAGTAACTTTCAAAAACCGTTATGGAATTACTTTAACAGGCGATTTATACATTCCGAAAGATAGTTCCGGTGAGCCTCTGCCAGCTCTTGCCATTAGCGGGCCTTTCGGTGCGGTAAAAGAGCAATCTTCGGGACTGTATGCCAATCAAATGGCAGAGCGTGGATTTGCCGTACTTGCTTTCGACCCCTCATATACAGGTGAAAGTGGCGGGGAACCCCGTCACGTGGCATCGCCCGATATTAACACCGAAGATTTCAGCGCGGCGGTTGATTATCTTGGAATACAGAATTATGTGGACAGGAACAGGATAGGCATCATCGGTATCTGCGGATGGGCAGGCTTTGCATTGAATGCCACTGCAGTCGATAAACGTGTGAAAGCCGTTGCAACCACAAGCATGTATGATATGTCGAGAGTGAATGCGAAAGGTTATAATGATGCCACAACGTTGGAACAACGTACACAAATATTGGAACAATTAAGCGCACAACGTTGGGTAGATGCAGAGAATGGAGCACCTGCCGTGGGACCGAAAGGATTAGAGGATTTAACCGATGCGCCACAATTTGTAAAGGAATATGCAGACTATTACAAAACGGAGAGAGGTTTTCACGAACGTTCCATTAACTCGAACGGCTCATGGACGATTACCAACCCTATATCCTTTATGAATATGCCGATCCTGACATATATAAAAGAAATATCACCAAGACCGGTATTACTCATTGCAGGAGAAAATGCCCATTCCCGTTATTTCAGTGAAGATGCCTACAAAGCTGCTGTTGAACCAAAAGAGTTGATGATTATACCCAATGCCGTACACGTGGATTTGTATGACAAGGTGGATATTATTCCTTTTGATAAGCTGGAAACGTTTTTCAAAGAAAACCTTGAATAAGGTTTTCTTTGACGCTCCATCATTTTAATAATTGTATAGAATGAAACATTTAAAATATCATATAATTGCTGTTATGGCATTATTTACGGTTGCCATTAGTTTTACAAGTTGCGGTAATGATGACGAACCTGTTATAACACGCACCACTCTTACATACAATACGAATGGAGCGACAAGTGGAACAACACCCGCTGCCATTATGCAGGAAACCGGAATGAGCATCACACTGAACAGCGGAACAGGATTTAGCCGGGATGGATATACCTTTGCCGGTTGGAACACCAACGCTGACGGTACAGGAACCAATTATGCAGGAGGCAGCAGCTATACGCTGAATAGCAATGTAACCCTCTTTGCTAGATGGAATACTGCCTCAAGTTCAAATATGACCGAGCATGGCCGTATAGAAAAATTTGCCAGTCTGCCAAGTACCCCACCGGCCAATCACTCCAATCCCGGTACGATACAAATCGGTGATTTAATGCTATATAGTTCGAGTACGCTGGTGCTTTTTTACACCACGCACAACACTTCCTACAGTTATACACGAATCGGACGGATTGATAATCCTACCGGATTAGCTGCCGCATTAGGTACAGGAAGTGTAACAGTAACATTTGAATTGGACTAAAAAACATAGAAAATGAATAGTATTTGAGCAAATAAAATATTGAGATATGAAACATCTATTTTTAGTAATGATACTCTTTGCATCAACGTTATGCAATGCCGCATCCAGCGACAAGGACAATGATGTTGTGTATTTTGGAAATAATGCGGAAAACAACAAAGGAAAAAACGAAATGGAAACGAATAAAATCAAAATAACGGTCAATTCACAAACCTTTATGGCCACACTTGCGGACAATAAGTCCGCAAAAGCATTTCAGGAAATACTGCCTTTGACTATCAAAATGGTTGATCTGCACAAAAACGAGAAATACTACGATTTGCCTAAAAGTCTGCCGGCCAATTCGTCCAATCCCGGAACGATACAAAACGGGGACTTGATGCTGTACGGCTCACGTACTTTAGTGCTATTTTACAAGACGTTTTCAACCTCTTACAGTTATACGAGGTTAGGAAAGGTGGATAACCCGGCAGGCCTGGCATCTGCATTAGATTCGGGAAATGTTACCGTAACGTTTGAATTGCAATAAACAAATTGTTCAAAAGTCGGATGAGGCGTTGTATGCCATCATAGCATTGCATCCCGGAAAACAATTCAATATTCAGGGTTATCTCAGCAGATTGCCATAGCGTACTACATGCTTCTATTTTTTATCAAGTAGTTTTTCAGATGATGTAAAATAACTCTGAACGGCAGGTTCGAGTGACGTACCAAGACGTCCACAAAGAAAGGGAGTCTTTTGAAAGGATCCCTTATTTTATAATAAATGCTCTTTCATTGTGTAAAATTTCTTCAGCCTCTTAAAGGATAATTTTTTTCGTTTCTTTGAACGGTAAAATCATAAAACTGTTACCTTTGAAAACGGAGATTTATCACATTTCAATATGCAATAACTTGCGTAAATGTAAAAGAAACAAGGAATAGCAATCACCAAACAAAACAGAATAATGTATGACACCGAAACAAAACGAATTTCACGACTGACTGCAATACTAACCCAATTGCAGACCAAACGACTTTTGACGGCTACGGAACTTGCCGACAAATTTTCGGTAAGTGTGAGAACAATATACAGGGACATCAGAACATTGGAACAGGCAGGCGTTCCGATTGTGACCGAAGACGGCAAAGGTTATACACTAATGGAACATTATCGGCTTCCTCCTGTTACGTTTACAGAAAGCGAAGCCAACGCCTTGATTACAGCAGAACAATTAGTGCTGAAAAACAAAGATGCTTCATTTATCAAAGCCTATTCAGAAGCCATTGCCAAAATCAAAACCGTATTAAAACACAGCGTAAAGGATAAAGCCAATTTACTTGCTGAAAGAGTACAAATTATACAGAACACAAACAACGAAAGAACAAGCAGTAATTTGTCCGCTTTGCAATTTGCATTGACCAATTTTCATTTAACGGCAATAACTTACACCAACGAAGCCAACAAGACCACAAACAGAGCCGTTGAACCATTTGCCATATTAAGCACACAAGAAAACTGGCTTGTGTTAGCGTGGTGTCGTTTACGCAATGAATTTAGATTCTTTCGTCTTGACAGAATAAAAAAATTAGATGTCCTTACGGAAAAATTTGAGCCACACAAAATGACCTTGCAGGAATATTTTGAAAGGTATTATTGATTTTTTGCCTACCCCTGACATACTGTTGTCGTAACCCCATTTTAGTTTTGCAGTATCATTCACTAAAAAATAAATATATGAACATCATTGTAGGAGCAACAGGACAAGTAGGCTCAAATCTTATCAACGAACTAAAAAACAAGGGCTTTCCTGTAAGGGCAGTAGTGAGAAATCCCGACAAACTTTCGGACAAAACCATTGAAACCCGAACCGCAGATTTGTTTAATTTGGAGCAACTTACAGAAGCGTTTAATGGTGGAACGGCTGTTTTTGTTTTGACACCTGAAAATCCAACGTCAAATGACATAATTGAAGACACCAGACAAATTGTTGAGAATTACAAAAAAGCCATTCAAGCCACAGGAATTAAAAAAGTGGTGGCTTTATCTTGTGTTGGTTCACATATTGACAGCAATACAGGCAATGTTTTAATGTCGAGAATTTTAGAGCAAACATTAGATGATTTGGATATAGAAAAAGTATTTATCAGACCGTCTTATTATTTCAGTAATTGGTTAGGTTATTTGGAAACAGTTGAACAATACGGGGTATTGCCAACTTTTTTCCCCGAAGGTTTGAAAATTGAAATGCACTCACCCATTGACCTGGCAAAATTCATTGCCAAAGTAATGACCGACACATCATCGGAAAAGAAAAGAATTTATGAATTAACAGGACAACAAAAATACAACTCGCTTGATGTGGCAAATACATTTTCAAAATTGTTGAATAAAAACGTAAGTGTTCAATCCATACCGCAAGACAAATGGAAAGAAACGCTTATGTCAGTCGGTTTTACTGAAAATACAGCGGCAAATCTTTCGGATATGACAAAAGCCGTTATTGACAACAAGACTGTTCCTGAACGGCCAAATGACACGATAAAACTTCCTACAACATTAGAAAAATATATTAACGAACAACTGAAGAAATAACAATGAAATAGAAAAAATCAAGAAAGTGTTATCGTCAATCTATCACAAAACTTCTTTTTTATAAATTTGTCGTTTATAAAGGCAGATATGGCAAAAAACAGAAAACAAGCACACGCCGTTTACACCATTGGTCATTCTACCCATACCTGGGAAGAATTTTTGGCGATACTTCAATCTTTTGGTATCAAAACATTGAATGCAGGCGATGACAAAGAAGTGGTACGAGGCAATATGCCTTAGGGTTTCGGTGGTATAAGAGGACAAATATTATTGACTGAATATTCAATACTTTATATTCTTGAACAGCACCCTGTTTTCACGTGCTTCGTTGAGCCGTGTTAATATTTTCTCCCGGCTATAATCAGAGAAATCATTGTTCCCGCTACCGGTAATCAAATTGAGCAGGTCTCTTAACTCCTGATCCGAAAATTGCTCCATAATCTCGTCGAACGGTTCTTTGGAACCAATCTCAAAGCGGATAAAGGCGAGCCTCGATTTTGCAGTCGGGAAATCGGGTGCAATTTCCAGTAATTCCTGAAGATACCCGGCAGCTTGTTCATATTTCTCCTGTGCCACACTGATATTCGCCAATCTGTCCAACACATCTTCATTGCCTTCTGAGGCAATGGCAGCTTTCATATACGCTGTTTCGGCTGCAGCAAAATCTCCGTCATGAAAAGCCAGTTCTCCCTCCAGCATAAAATAATCAAGTGTTTCTCTTTCAGCTTCCGGAATTTGGGCGAAAATCTCTTTCGCACGTTCATAATCATCTTTATTGATGTAAACAAAAGCTCGTTTGGCCATAATACCTTCACTTCCCAACGCTGCTTCCCTCTTGTCGATAAGATCCATCATCTTATCATACTGCTCCATAGCGCTGTAGGCCTCCAGCAGAGAATCATATATTGCTTCGTCATCGGGCGATTTCTGGAGACACTCCTCAAAAAGGGCAATAGCCGCCTGAAGATTATCATTCAGATAAAAAGACAAAGCCTTCATTTTCAATACATTTACATCATCCTCATTGATGGTAAGCGCAAAATCAAAAGCATCCACAGCCTTGTCATGCTGCTCATTCATGGAATAGAGCTTGCCTATATTCACCCATCCGTCATACGAATAGGGATCAATATCAAGCAGTCGGTTGTTATATTCTATGGCTTTCTCCAGATTTCCCTTCATCTCGTATGCGTAGGCGAGATCAACAATAGCATCGCTGTTCGAATCATTGATCTTCATGCTCTCTTCGAGAAACGAAATGGCACGGTCGAACTGATCCACATCATTGAACATATATCCCAGTTCAGTAATGAAAAAATAGAGATCGTCGATGGGGAGTTCCTGTTTTAGCGTACTATTGATAAGTAGGTCGGCATCACCATGCTTTCCGAGATGCAACAGCGCCTCAATCTTCAAGAGTGCCAGATCCACCTCGCCATTGTCCGAGATCCACTCCATATAATCGAGTGCATCCTGGTACATCTCCGAATAGACAAGGACCTTTGCCTTCATCAGCATCAATTCGGGGCTACCGGGATGCATCTTCAGCCCTTCATTAATGAGCTCTTCCGCTTCCTCGTTATCGCCTTCTGCATTGTAGTACTCAGCAAGCGTGGCGAACTCGTCGGCATCGAAATATATCTTCCTGCCGAGTGCACGCATGTGTTCGTACTTCTCAATCAATGAATTTATGTCCAGTTCGTTATCTTCCATTTAAATCTCCTGTAGCCGTAGAATGTAGCCGCCTAATAAAACCGGTGATTACTTTTTCCAGGAATCCTTAAGGGCAACCGTACGGTTGAATACTAAAGCATTTTCCGTAGAGTCGGCATCCACATTGAAATAACCGATCCGTTGAAACTGGAAGCTATCCAGCGATTTTGCCTCTTTCAGGTATTCCTCCACCTTACACCCTTTTTTCACGATGAGTGAATCGGGATTTAACAATTCCCTGAAATCTTTCTCTTTTTCACCTGCCGGATCCTCTACCATAAAGAGACGGTCATAGAGTCTTACTTCCGCATCCAGACTGTGAGGTGCAGATACCCAGTGAATGGTTCCTTTTACTTTCCGGTTCGAATCGGGCATACCGCTTTTCGTCATCGGATCATATTCAGCATATACCTCTGTCACGTTCCCTTCTTCATCCTTCCTGCAACCGGTACATTTCACGATATAGCCATTCTTCAGGCGCACCTCATTACCGGGTGTCAAACGGAAGTATTTCCTGGGTGCCTCTTCCATGAAATCATCGCGTTCTATCCAAAGTTCACGGCTGAATTTCACTTTTCTGCTGCCCATACTTTCATCTTCCGGATTATTGATCGCTTCCATCTCTTCCACTTTCCCTTCGGGATAATTGGTAAGGATCAGTCTGATCGGATCGATGACACCCGAAACGCGGATTGCACGGGCATTCAGATCCTCACGCACCGCGTGCTCTAATAGTGACACGTCATTGATGGCGTCGTATTTCGTATAACCTATCTTATCTATGAATTTTCGGATCGCCTCCGGAGTGTATCCTCTGCGGCGCATACCGGTCAGCGTCGGCATCCGCGGATCATCCCATCCCGAAACCAGTTTTTCCTGTACCAGTTGCAGTAGTTTACGCTTACTCATCACCGTGTAGGTGAGATTCAGGCGATTGAATTCGGTCTGCCGCGGACGGTAATCACTGTCGGCCAATTGATCGAGGAACCAGTCGTACAACGGGCGATGCACTTCGAACTCCAGCGTACAAAGCGAATGTGTCACTCCTTCGAAATAATCGGATTGCCCATGTGCGAAATCGTACATCGGATAAGCCTTCCACTGTGTACCTGTACGATGGTGGGGAATATGGATCACCCGATAGATAATGGGATCACGGAAATGCATGTTCGATGAAGCCATATCTATTTTGGCTCGCAGCACCATCTTCCCTTCGGGGATCTCTCCGCTATTCATCTTTTCAAACAGTTCCAGCGACTCCCCAGTGGGTCGGTCGCGATATGGACTATGCGTTCCCGGTACGGTGGGCGTTCCCTTTTGTCTGGCAATTTCCTCGGCGGACTGTTCATCCACGTAGGCCTTACCCTCTTTAATCAACTGAATGGCAAAATCCCATAACTGTCCGAAATAATCGGACGCATAATAGACGTTTTCCCAATGAAACCCCAACCATTTTATATCTTCCATGATGGAATCCACATACTCCACATCTTCTTTCACCGGATTGGTGTCATCGAAGCGGAGATTGCAAATACCGCCATATCTTTCCGCGATACCGAAATCAAGGCAGATGGCTTTGGCATGTCCGATATGCAGGTAGCCGTTGGGTTCAGGCGGGAATCGTGTCTGTACACGTCCACCGTTTTTCCCTTCCTTCAGATCATTTTCCACGATCTGTTCTATAAAATTAAGGCTTTTCCTGTTCTCTTCAACTGTGGATTTCTCTTTTTCCAACATACGACCGGGTTATTTTCTCTATTAATAATATTCTCTATACTCTTTTCTCAACGCCTCATAGGGTTTTATTCATTCAATAATGAATTTATAAACACTTATTATACATCTCGTTTTGGGGACTTATAAACAGGTTTATTCACCCTTCAGATTATAACCTGCAAATTTAGTGAAAAATTCATTATGGAAAAGGTCTTCCTCTTTATATTCTATCTTCGGTTGATTTCGATTCTTCATACACCGAAACAATCGGCGTATCACTAAAAGGTTTACAAAAACAAGTAAGATGAGTACTAACCCATAATTATCACGACACCAGGAGACCTGCATTCCTAAAAATATTCCGGGCGTTCTCCAGTCGTTCCTGCGATAATGGAAGTGTGTTTTCCAGACGGTATTCCATTCCTAACTGTTCATATTTGCGGGCACCCATATTATGATACGGCAGCAGTTCCACTTTTTCGATGCAGCGATAGGGAGCAAGGTAATCGGCTGTTCTTTTCAATAACTGATCATCATCTGTCCATCCCGGTACAATCACATGGCGGATCCAGGTGGGTCTGTTTTTTTCTTCCAGATAATTGAGGCATTGCAGCGTATTATCGATCCTCGCCCCGGTCAGTTTTTTATGCTGATCGGCATCGATCGATTTCACATCAAGCAGTACCAGATCCACGATATCAAACACCTTGTACACTACTTGTGAGGCGATAGCTCCGGAAGTATCGAGTGCGGTATGGATACCGCTTTCTTTGCACAAGGAGAAAAATTCGAGCAGGAACTCCGGCTGCAGCAGGGGCTCTCCACCGGTGACAGTCACGCCGCCTTTGGCTATAAAACTCTTATAACGAAGAACTTCTGTCAGCAGTTCTTCAGGGGAAAGGACGTATTTTCCGCTTTGCTTCGGATCCCATGTATCGGGATTATGACAATAAAGGCAACGTAAAGGGCAGCCTTGCAGGAAAACCACAAAGCGAATGCCCGGCCCATCGACCGTACCGAAACTCTCCAATGAATGAATTCGTCCTAACATATAAAAGTATGCAACTAAGGCGTTCGTCTGACGATGTTTTGTGACCCGTTATAGCTCTCGTACGCTAAAAGAGTAGAACTCGCTTCGCTCAAACAGCTACTCTTTTTACGCTCACTGCGAGCTATGGGTACCCCACAAAACATCTAAAGAACTCCGCCTTAGTTACAATTATGGAAAATCTATAGTGAATGATTGATCGTCCTGGAGATCACATCCAACTGTTGCTCTTTGGTCAGCTTCACAAAATTAACCGCATAACCCGAAACACGGATAGTCAGCTGCGGATAATTTTCGGGATGATTCATCGCATCCACCAGCAGATCCTTGTCGAACACATTCACATTGAGATGCTGTCCGCCATCTGAAGTGAAGTATCCATCGAGCAGGCCGACCATATTGGTTATTTGTACGTTCCGCTCCTTTCCGAGCGTTCCCGGAGAAACGGCAAACGTATAGGATATGCCGTCGTGTGCATGCTGGAACGGCAATTTCGCTACCGAAGCCAGTGCGGCTACCGCTCCTTTGGTATCGCGACCGTTCATCGGGTTTGCACCCGGAGCGAAAGGTGTCCCGGCGGGACGGCCGTCAGGTGTTGCACCCGTCTTCTTTCCATATACCACGTTGGAGGTGATGGTAAGGATAGACTGTGTAGGAATAGCATTGCGGTATGTTTCGTGTTGACGAAGATATCCCATGAACTTGCGGGTAATATCCACAGCGATCTGGTCGGTTCTGTCGTCGTTATTTCCGAAAGGTACATAATCGCCTTCCCGTTCGAAGTCTACGGCAATTCCCCGTTCGTCGCGGATCACTTTCACTTTCGTATCGCGGATCGCTGCGAGCGAGTCGGCCACAATAGAAAGACCCGCAATACCTGTCGCCCGGATGCGTTGTACATCACCGTCATGGAGCGACATTTCAAATGCTTCATAAGCGTATTTATCGTGCATGTAGTGGATGATCTTCAACGCATTGACATATACTTTCGCCAGCCAGCGCATCATCTGCTCGAATTTGGCCATTACTTCATCATAATCGAGGTACTCGGAAGTGATACCCTCAAACTTAGGTGCCACCTGCACACCCGATTTCTCATCACGACCACCGTTGATGGCGTACAACAGACACTTGGCCAGATTGGCGCGTGCACCGAACAACTGCATCTGTTTCCCTATCTTCATCGGCGATACGCAGCAGGCAATCCCGTAGTCATCACCATAATCGGGACGCATCAGGTCGTCATTCTCATACTGGATGGCAGAGGTATCTACCGATACTTTTGAACAGAATTTCTTCCAGTTCTCGGGAGAGTTTTGCGACCAGAGTACCGTCAGGTTAGGTTCCGGAGCCGGGCCCAGGTTGTAGAGCGTATGGAGGTAACGGAACGAAGTCCTTGTCACCAAAGTACGTCCGTCCACGGTCTGTCCGCCCAGCGATTCGGTCACCCATACCGGGTCGCCTGAGAAGAGGTCGTTATAATCCGGTGTGCGCAGGAAGCGTACGATACGCAACTTTATGATAAGCTGGTCTATCAATTCCTGTGCTTCTTCTTCAGTCAGTAAACCGGCTTTGATATCTTTTTCGATATAAATATCAAGGAAAGTCGAAGTACGTCCGATCGACATGGCCGCTCCATCCTGGTCTTTTACGGCCGCCAGATAAGCAAAATAAAGGAACTGCACGGCTTCGCGGGCATTCTTTGCCGGTTCGGTCACATTGAATCCATATCCGTTACACATTTTTTCAAAAGCTTTCAACGCTTTGATCTGTTCAGATATCTCTTCACGACGCTGTATTATATCTTCGGTAATTTCCTGGATATCGAGGCGTTTCAGAAAATCTTTCTTTTCTGCAATCAAAGTAGTTGTTCCGTACAGCGGTACACGGCGGTAATCACCGATAATACGGCCGCGACCGTAAGCATCGGGCAATCCGGTAATGATAGCCGACCGCCGGGCAGCGACCATCTCGTCGGTATAAGCCGAAAAAACACCTTCGTTGTGCGTCTTCCGATAGCGGGTATAAATCTCTTTGGTCATGGGATCGAGTTCGTACCCATATGCGTTCAGTGCGTTTTCTACCATGCGGATACCTCCCTTCGGGAAGATCCCGCGCTTGAGCGGCGCATCGGTCTGCAAACCGACGATCACTTCGTTATCCTTGTCGATATATCCCGGCCCGTAGGTGTCAATTTCCTGCGGATATTTGGTTTCGGCATCGTACACGCCTTTGGCTTGCTCTTCCTTGAACATTTCTGTCAACTTGTTCCAGACCTTACGGGTACGTTCGGTGGAAGAAACCAGAAAACTATCATCACCCTCATAGGGTGTATAGTTATTCATAACGAAATCCCTTACGTTGATTTCGTTTCTCCATACATCTCCTTTAAAGCCTTTCCAAGATTCATGCTGATTATTCATCGTTGATATATTTATTTTTGTAATGTTGATATATTGTATTTTTAATTATGCTTATCTGTTTTTTGCGGTTGATGAAGGAACAGGTACCAATAGACCGTTCCGACCAGTAACATGCCACCCACAATATTGCCAAGTGTCGCGGGAAACAGGTTTTTCGAAAGAAAACCGGCCCAGGTGATATCGGCCCCACTATATATCGCCGCCGGAATGAAAAACATATTGGCGACAGAGTGTTCGTAGCCAAGCACAACAAAGATCATGATAGGAATCCAGATAGCTATGCTTTTCCCGGTGATGTCCTTCGCCGTGTATCCCATAAACATACCAAGGCATACCAGCCAGTTAGCTGCGATCCCCTTTATGAATACACGTACGAAATCCTGATTCACTTTTACTTCGGAATAATGATGCAGATAAGATTGCCAGGGTTCCTTATCGAATAAACCTACATTGGCAGATAATACGAAAGCAATGAATTGTGCTCCGACGAAATTAAACAGATAGGAAAGTAGAAGTATTTTTACCACTTTTACCACCGATACATCCCGCTTCAATAATGGGAAGGTCAGACCGGCACAATCGCTGGTGAACAGATCGGCTCCGGTGAGTGAGACCATGATAAGTCCCACCGGGAAGAGTGCCCCTGCCACAAATTTCACCAGTCCCGGATTGGTACTGCCGGTTTCCGGCATTCCTCCGGCGACCATTACAGTCAGCAACCCGCCGAGCGCAATAAACGCTCCACCAAGGATAGCTGCAATAGCAAAATGTAGAAACGGGAGCTTCGACTTATTAATTGCTGTGATCCTAAACGCTTCGGCAGCTTCTGCCGGAGTATAATAATTCATATTGCCTTCCTAAAACATAAACCAAGACCGGTAAAGGGAAGTGCTTTATCGCAAGAAAAGTATTTATTTTCCGTATAACCCTTAACAATCTTAATCAAATCGGGTGCAAAGATACGATTTAACCTTTAATTACGGAAATATTTCCACAATTAATTTCCAAATTTTTTATTCATCTTCATTATCATATCGATACTCTGGCGTAAGGCACCACATCCGGCGCACAAAATTGGCTATCCAGGTATTTATAATATCCGGAAATGGCGACCATGGCGGCATTATCGGTAGTATAAGCAAATTTTGGAATATGTATCTTCCATCCATAACGGCGGCTATATTCTTCAAAAGCAGCCCGCAGACCGGAGTTGGCCGATACACCTCCGGCTACCGCCACTTCTTTTATTTGCAGGTCTTTGGCTGCATGGTAGAGTTTGTCCATCAGGATCTCGATAATAGTCTTTTGTAGCGATGCGCAAAGATCTTCCTTGTTCTTTTCAATAAAACCGTCATCTTTTTTCAACTCATCACGAAGAAAATAGAGGAATGATGTTTTCAATCCGCTAAAACTGTAATCGTAACCCGCGATATGCGGTTTACTGAATTTAAACCTGTCGGGGTTCCCCAATTTAGCCAGCCGGTCTACCACCGGGCCTCCCGGATAACCCAAACCCATCACCTTGGCGCACTTGTCGAACGCTTCTCCCGCGGCATCGTCGATGGTTTGCCCTACAATCTCCATATCGTCATAAGACTTCACCAATATGATCTGTGAATTACCGCCCGAAACCAGCAGGCAGAGAAAGGGAAATTCGGGTTGATTGGTATCATGCTCATCCTCTTTGATAAAATGTGCCAGCACATGCGCCTGAAGATGGTTGATCTCGATCATTGGAATATTCAGTGCCGATGAGAAGCCTTTTGCGAATGATGTGCCGACCAGCAATGAGCCCAACAGTCCCGGTCCCCGTGTAAAAGCCACAGCCGAGATCTCCTCTTTTGTGATGCCGGCCTGCTTCAGTGCGTCATGTACTACGGGGATAATATTTTGCTGGTGCGCACGTGATGCCAGTTCCGGCACTACGCCACCATACCGTTCATGGACTGCCTGACCGGCAATCACGTTCGAGAGGATCACTCCGTCGCGGATAACGGCAGCGGAAGTATCATCACAGGAAGACTCTATACCTAATATTGTAATCATCTGGTTCAATTGTTGTTCAAATTACTTTGCAAATTTAGATGTTTCCTACGCTCAACAGAGTCAAAACAAGTTTTACCTCTGTATTTACTTATCGAAAACATTCAGTTGTTATATGAAGCGATTCACGTGAACTCAACAGGTGAATAACACTTATATATTGTTTGCTGTTCTCCGGAATTTTATATTTGTAAGCACGATGGCAAAGAGGATAAGGAATACTCCTACCCATTGAAGCGCCTGTACATTCTCCTGAAGGATAAAACTGGAAGAGACCACTGCGACCGGCAACTCTGCTGCGCTAAGGATAGCGCCCAGCGAAACTCCGGTACGCGGCATGCCGAAAGAAAAAAACAGAGGAGGGATAACGGTTCCAAGCAATGCCAGCATCAATCCCCATTTATAAAGTCCGTCGAAAAACAGTCCATCAAACAAAAATAACGGTGGAAAAATCATCCAGGTGACAATACAGGAGCCGGTAATCATCAATGCCCCTTTTTTCAAAACCGGCAGATCATTCCCTACCCTGCCGCTTGCTATCAGGAACAGGGCATAACAAAATGCAGCCAACAAGCCAAATCCTATCCCTTTTATATTTAAAGTCACAGCCTCGTTAAATATACCTGCCGCGAACACCGTGCCGACAAGCACTATTGAAGCGGCAATCAGTTGCATTCTATGCGGTTTTTTTCTGAACAGGACCGCTTCAATCAAAATGCTGATCCACAGATATTGCATCAACAGGATAATGGCAATGGATGCGGGTAATAGTTTTACGCACTGATAGTAAAAAATACCAACCAATCCTGTGAAGATCCCGGCAAAAGCCACTTTCCACCAGGCGGTCCGGCCTGGAGAACTATTGTCACCAGCAAGCGACCGGAGGAACTGTTCTCCGCTACGCACTATCCGGCCTGAGGAAGCGTTTCCAGCAGCTCCCAAAGGAGTGCGGTTCCCTGCCCCGAACAGAAACTTTTGCAAGGAATAGAGCGCCCACAACATCACCATTCCCAGGAAAGCCTGGCTTCCGGTTATTTGTCCGAGGGTGTAACCTTCCTCATACGCATTTTTTACAATCGTCGATAGAACTCCGAAGCTGCATGCCCCAAGAAAAACAAAAATACCTCCAGTGAATTTATTCCGATTCATTTCTTTCTATTTCCAACTCACGAAAATCCTAAACACATTTCAAAAATAGTAGTAGCCTTTTTGATAAAACGGATGCAAAGATAATGGAAAAGAATTTAGTAATCGTTTTTTAGCTTTCCCGCTTACAAAGAGTTCAGTCAAATAAATCTTGTAAATTTGGGAGTAAAGTCTTATTTTTGTAGGTATTAAAAGCTATATAGCAATGATGACTACCGATGAATATTTGCAGAAACTGAAACAGTTTAAATTGCAATACGCCGAAGAGTACGGCATAGAGCGTATTGGAATTTTCGGTTCTGTGGCACGCGGCGAACAGACCGAAGACAGCGATATCGATATTTATTACGAAGGCAAGTCGTTGGGATTGAAATCGCTGGTAAGCTTTCCCGCCGAACTCGAAAAGTTTTTCGATATGCCTGTTGATGTTGTGCGCAAACACAAGAACCTGCGTCCTTCTTTCCTTAAACGCATTATGAGTGAGATTGTGTATGCATGATAAGTTTTTGATAATTGAGACATTAGGGCAAGTTGAAACGACGATTGAAAATTTGCTCAAAAGTACGGCTCACATTAAGGATATAGATGAATTGACAAAATCCGCAGATGGAATGTTGCGAACGATATACCTCCACTTTTAGCCGTAATAAAACAAATGAAAAAAGACATAAACGCTGTATCAGAATAACGTTACTTTTTTGTATTACGCGTCTCTCTTTTCTAACACCCACCTCAGGAAGGAGGTGTATTTCAACTCGATTTTCGCGGGAAAAGTAAAGGGCGCCGGTATCTTAATGGCCTGCCCGTCGTGGTCCACGGGATAGACCTCCACTTCGTACCAGCCTCCCGAACGGGAAACATATAGTGTTTCGGGAACGTCTTAAAAGATGAAACGCACCCATCATCAATTCATGAATATTTTGCTAATTGGGAAACATATATTACATTTGTAATACAAAGTAAATAGATATATAACACAAATGTGATTATGGAAACAAGAGTGGCAAAAAAGCAAACGGCTTTTAGGCTGAATGAAAACTTAGTTAGCAGACTGAAAGCAGAGGCAAAAAGAACGAATAGAAGCTTAAGTAACTATGTAGAATGTATTCTCATGGAGAGCGTTTATAACGAGCCGAACGATGAGACAAAGGCAGCCATTAAAGAGGCAAAAGCGGGCAAGTATGCGGGGACTATCGACATGAAAGATTTTGATTCTTTCATGAAATCCGTAAACGATATCGAATGAAAGAGCTTCGTTATAGTACCAAAGCAAAGAAAGACTTAAAGAAGTACAGGAACAATCCCCGTAAGATGGAGAAACTGTATCAAGTCTTATACATGCTCATTAATGATATTGAAATCCCTGAGACTTTCATACCTCATAAACTGATAGGACAGTACAAGGGCTGCATGGAATGTCATATTGATCCCGATTTTTTGCTCATTTGGTTAGACGAGAACAATGAATATATACAGATTGTTCGGATTGGCAGCCATTCGGAATTATTTTAAAGATTTTACCGGAAAATGAATGGAAAGCCACGGTTTATTCCACTTTTCGTACAATCCATTTCAAAAAAGTGGTGTATTTCAACTCTATTTTCGCGGGAAAAGTAAAGGGCGCCGGTATTTTAATGGCCTGCCCGTCGTGGTCCACGGGATAGACCTCCACTTCGTACCATCCTCCCGAACGGGAGACATGCAGCGTGTCGGGCACGTCATGGAAGATGAAACGCACCGGCATGGGGCCTTCCACCGGGGGGCTGCCTGCGATAAATGCGATTTTGTCCCGTTGCGCCATCGCACGCTGCGGTATCCGCGCCGTATAATGCACCTTACCCCTTTCATCCTGCGCAACACCGATCTCAATGGAGATCTTCGGCTGGTACGGGACAAAGGCGGCAATACCTGCCAGTACCAGTAACGCGGCAACGATCATGACTGTGCCGTACCGCACCAGTACAGGTGGCATCCGCCCGATAATGTTCCGCACCTTTTCGCTGCGCAATTCTATTGGTTTATTCTCTTCCATCTTTACTCATGGGTTTGCAATTATCTCATTATCACTACTTACCGAAGAATCGGAACAAGTTATCCCGACTTGTCGGGATCCACTAACCGGCACATTAGTATTTTCACTCCGTGCAATCTGCTCCCGCCCGGCAAACTTAAGTAAACTTGTTTGCCCCCACTTACCCGCAGATTTCACTTTTAGTTTTTAGTTTTCAGTTTTTAGTTTTTCACTTTTAACTGTTAATTCCCCAGCTCCAACTGGTTCTTCACCAGTTCGTAATACTTTCCCCGTTTCCCAGTCAGTTCCCCGTGGGTTCCCGTTTCGGCGATGCGTCCGCCGTCGAGTACCACGATCTGATCCGCATTTTTTACCGTGCTGAGGCGGTGTGCTACTACGACCACCGTTTTGTCCCGGTAGAAGGCTTCCAGGTTCTCCACGATGGTCCGCTCATTGTTCGCGTCCAGCGAGTTGGTCGCCTCGTCGAGGAAGATGAACGGCGGGTCCTTGTACACCACCCGCGCGATAAGGATGCGCTGCCGCTGCCCCTGGCTCACGCCCTGACCGTCCTGCCCGATCCTCGTGTTGTAGCCCAGCGGCAGGCGTCCGATATCTTCCGCAATGTTCGCTATACGGGCGGCATGGCGCAACCGCTCCACATCCACCTCGTCGCCCGCCACGGCGATGTTGCGGGCGATGGTGTCGGAGAACAGGTAACCGTCCTGCATCACCGCCCCGCATTGGGTGCGCCACCAGGTCAGGTTCATGTCTTCCAGTCCGGTTGTCCCAACGGTGATCTGGCCTTCATCGGGGGCGTAGTAGCCCAGTAACAGTTTTACCAGTGTGGTCTTCCCGCTGCCGCTCGCACCCACGATGGCTGTCACCTTCCCTTGGGGTATAACCAGGCCGATGTTGTCCAGCACGTAGTCCGGCCGCGCACCGTCGTATTTGAAGCATAGGTGTTGAACATGGATGGAACGGTCTATGGGCAACTCCGCCACAGTCCGGTGCTCGTCCTCCTCGTTGCGCTGCGTGTGGATCTCGTTCATGCGGTCGAGGCTGATGCCCACGTCCTGCCACTGGTAGATGAAGTTCATTATCTGTTCAACCGGGCTGTTCAACTGACCGATGATGTACTGGATGGCCAGCATCATCCCCAGGGTAAGGTTCCCGCTTATGACGGCGGTGGCCGCCAGCACCGTCACCAGAACATTTTTTAACTCGTTGATTAGAATGCTACCCGCCTCCTGATTCTGTCGCAAATTGAGCGATTGCAGGTTCACGTCGAACAGGTCCGCCTGCACGTCTTCCCACTCCCAGCGCTTGCGCTGTTCGCACCCCTGGAGTTTGATCTCCTGCATGCCGGTGATCAACTGGCACGTCACGTTCCGGTTGATGCCCTGTTGCTCGAACATCTTGTAATCCAACACGCGCCGCTTTTTCAGGAATACCATGATCCACAGGCCGTAGAGGATGCTGCCGGCGAGGAACACGGCGAAGACGGGCACATTGTAGATGAACAGCACCACCGAGAAGATCACGAAGGTAAAGGCGGAGAACAGCACCGTGATGGTCTGGTTGGTGAGGAAGTTCTCAATGCGGCGGTGGTCTTCGATGCGTTGCAACAGGTCGCCCGTGAGCTTGGTGTCGAAGAACTTCATGGGCAGTTTCATCAGTTTGATAAAGAAGTCGGAGATGAGGGAGACGTTGATGCGGGTGCTGATATGCAGCAGTATCTTGCGGCGGATGAAGTCGATTGCGGTGCGGCTGAACAGCAGCATCATCTGGGCGATGAGCACCAGCCAGATAAAGCCGATGTCTTTCCCGGAGATGCCAGTGTCCACGATGGCCTGGGTAAGGAACGGGAAGATGAGTTGCAACAGGCTGCCGATAAACAAGCCGAGGATTAATTGCGTGAAAAAGCGTTTGTATTTGAGCAGGTATTTCCAGAGGAACTTCAGGCGGTTTTGCGTTGGGGCGGCATCTCCTTCCTGTTCATAAAAGAGGCTGGTGGGTTCCAGCAGCAAGGCTACCCCTTTTTCCTCACCACCCGTACGGGTACTGACCCACCGGTCGCAGAACTCTTCGCGTGAATAGATAAGTAGGCCCTTGCCGGGGTCGGCTACAGAAATTTTATAGCCCTTTTTGTTTTTCCTTATCCCGTACACCACCACGAAATGTTCCTGGTTCCAGTGGACGATGCAGGGCAGTGGCGCTTTCTCAGCTAGCTTGTCGAAGGTAAGACGCCCTCCCACGGTATGAAAGCCAAGTTTTTCCGCGGCGCGGCTGATACCCAACAACGAGACCCCGTCACGGCCGATAAAGCAGTTTTCGCGCAGGTGCTCCAGCGTGTACCGCTTGCCGTAATGCCCGGACACCATCCTCAGGCAGGCGGGGCCGCAGTCCATTGCGTCGGGTTGTTGGGTGAAGGGGAAAGGCATGGCTTTGTAGCTTTGAATTATAAAGAAATTCCTTCTTCTTTGCTATTTACAACATTATCCAATTTGATTTTTTGTTTACTGTTTTTTCTGAAAGTATAGCGGAGTAAAATCCAAGGATGAGATGAAGCATCTATCATCCGAATCTTATAGTATGAGTTGTATGTCCCGACTTGGGTTATAGTTTCTGTACTGAGTTTACCAATAAAATAAGGTATTGCTACAGCTACATAAAAATCTTTTGTAAAATTGTAATTTACCTGAAACTGAGAGTATGCGGGGGTTAATTGTTTTATCCTAGAAGTTGGACTAAAAACATAATTTCTATAATTAACATCTCCGCCGAATATCCATTTTTTATAATACACCCATATACCTCCGCTTAAAGAGAAGCTTTGTTTTGCACTCATTTCTTCAAAATAATCGGTATGATGATAAGCCCCTATATAGATATTTCCTCTATTTTCTTTAAAGCGATAAGTAATATTCCCTCCAGTAGAAAGTGACTTATATTTACCCATATTATTGAATGTATTCACAAATGTTCCATTTTCTTTATATCCAAAAGGTTCAATTATATCGTTAGAAAGATTATAAGTAATGGATGGTGTAAAATAAAATCCTTTTGTGTTAAGAGTATAAGATGCTTCTATCTTATGAGTTTGCTCCGGCAGAAGTTTAGGATTTCCCTTAATTATGACTAGAGGATCAGTCGAAGTATTATACGGATTCAATTGTCCGACGTTTGGTGTCTGGTTAGTTAAAGTATAACTAAATCTCGTAGAGTTATTGGAGTTGATTCTGTATGTTCCACTTAATGATGCGCGTGGCCTTACATACTGATTCGAAGATTCACCCGCTTTTAACATGATACTTTCTAATCCCGCCGAAACCATATAAAGAAGATTACCCGCTTTACTACTAAAAGTGGCATATAGGTATTCATTCCATGCTTTATGGTGAAAGACTGGTACATTATCGCTAATCTTATTGATATTATCATTAATATAGTTGGTCGCACTACCGATATTTAAACTGTTTACTTTATTCCACTGCCATGAATAATCAATATTAAGGTTAGCAGAAGAACGATCACTCCTATACTCGAATAGATTATTGTATAAATCATGAGGGTAAGTCTCGGATCGTTCTCCTTTGTTGTTATCACTGTTTTTATTATATGCCAAAGTAGCTTCCAGGGTCTTTTCAGGAGTAAAATCGTGTTTATAATATAAACTTGCTGTTTTGATATCAGCTACATTATTATCGGCAGATGTCAAGGAGAAATTCTCCTTTTGATCCCGATCAAAAATACCTTCGCCCCAAGTTTTTGTATTCTTGTCATTCCATTTTCCATAAACATGAGCTGCTATATAATCGTTTTCGGTTACACTCCATTTAAACAATAGTTCCCCTATACTTACTTTGTTATTGGTTTGTGAATCTCCAGCACTCTCTTTAAAGTAATCAATATCTTTTTGCCATGTACTGAATTCACTATCATCTTTAACTGTTCTGTCTAGGGCTCCTCTTCCATATAACGAATATTTTGGATTGCCAACTTCAAAATAAACCACACCCATACTATATCTCAAAGGAACATCATGTCTTGTTGCTGTTTGGAAGAATTGGTATGGTTCACGTTTGGGTTTTAGTTTAATGTTAAGTATGTTCTTCACACCCATTCTCATATAACGTGCACTTACTACATCAATAACCTCAACCGATTCAATATCTTTAGGATCAATGGGAGTAATTCCGGTGTTAATAATTTTACCATCAATCAGCACCAATAATTTACCTCCATCTATCATGCTTACCGTTTGTAAAGATTCATTTACATTTAATCTTGGAATTTCACGTAAAGCGCGATATGGATCTCCACTGTTTTTTGCACTTTCTGAAAGGTAGAAAATTTCACCAGTAGCCGTTCTTCTCACTAAATTAGTTGGATCAGCCGTTATGATAACGTCGTCCAATTCAATATCCATTTCTTCAACTAATACAAATTCAGCATTTATATTTTTAAAGATATCTCTTTGTTCTTCGATAGGAGTAAAACCAGGATATAATATCTGTAATGAATATTCAGCTTTTGGGAGATTTCCAATGCTGAATTGTCCACGCTCATTAGTTAGACTAACTGCAAATAGTGAATCATTCTTCGACAGAATTATTTGAACTCCTGCCAGTTGTTGATTATTTTTATCTGTAACTTTACCCGAGAATGAATATTGGGCATTCATCAACTGAGAGAGTATAAGAAATGACATTATAAGGGTTATATTTTTCATCAGAATATATTTATATCCAATATTTTTAAATCTGGTGTGCGACTTGATTTAATTCCTCTTTTAGTAAATGGTATTTAAAAGAATACATTAGATACTCCTTGGAATCCATGTTCATAGAATCAAAGGTGCATATAAATTTCCCTGTATGAGCTAGCAATTGTTTGTTACATGGACCAAAACATGCTGGAAACCATTTACACTCCTCACATTCTTTTTGAGTAATGTCCTTGAACCAATTTGCCATCTTGGTTAAATCCCACTTTATTTGTCCAGTCTCAAAATTCAATTTTCCAAGTGATTCTTTTTCATCAAAAGATGAGACGGTTGAACATTTAAATACTTTACCGTCGTAATTGAATAATGTATGTCTTTGCCTTTCTGCAAAACATAGATACCCTTTAGGCATAATATAGTAGTCGAGTAAAAATTTCTTATCGAAAAACTTTTGAATAGCCGAGTGAAGAAGCTCTCTATCAACTTTGTTAGTTGGAATTTGCCATACCTTTTTTAAAATTACAAATGTTGATTTTCTATCCATGAAATCAATGTCATTTATAATTTCATCGATTTTTCTTAAGGCTCGATTATCAAAATTAACTCTGACTGCCACTCCTCGATTTGGTATTTTAGAGTTAATCAAACGTAAAGCTTCTATTGTCTTTTGGTAGGTATCTGTTGATGGATTTAGAATATCCTTTTTGATTGAATTATGGACTTTCCTGTCGCCGTCGAGTGTTATTTGAAAAGATGAATTGAAACTTTTTAGATAATCCACCTTTTCTTCATTTATTAAGGTTGCATTCGTTGTGAATTCAGTAGTAAGAGCGATCTCTTTATTATCGCAGAATTCTTTGGCATAATCCAGTATTTTTTTTACACCTTCAAAATAAAGTAAAGGTTCTCCTCCAAAGAAAGAAACCTTTAAGGTATTATATCTTGCTGATTGATATTCATATTCAATGTTTTTTTTAATCGCTTTTATTGTGTCTTCATTTAAATAGCTCTTTGAAATTCGATTTTCATAACAGTACCAACAATTCAAATTACAATCCAAGGTTGTATTTATCATAATCTGATACATATTGGAATTATATTGCATTTGTCTTTTTAGGTTTTTCACTACCTCAAACTCATCAAAATCATCGGGAACAATGAAATAATTCTCTAATAATTTATTATAAAGAGAATTATCAAATTTCTCAATATCCTCACAATTATATTATTGAAAATCTCATGTTTAGTTTTATTCAATAAAAGAAATTCATTGCTAAAAGAATTGTAATGCAAATAAATTTGTGGCGAGATTTCCTCTTGAAACAAGTAAAAATTCTTTTTCATTTCTATTCTATTTATTTTGCTGATATACTTATATAAATGGGTATACCGTTAATTCTCATTTCGTATCTTCGATTCTTTGTTTATTTCTCTACTTTGACATTACATTCAGTTATCCATTATTTAATAAATATCTGTTTGTAGTGAATAAATAATTGCGGGGACAAATTATCCATAAGGCAATAAAGCAAGGGATTTTCCCTTGCTTTACCGGTTCATTTTCATCGATCAATTATTCAGCTTGCTCTATAGGCTTGCATGTGCCACTGCCATTATTTGGGCCACCATAGCAAACTCCGTCACCGTTATTTACAGCAGCAACACTAGCTCCAGAGCCACCATGTAAAAGCATCATTTCATCCACGTTTAACTGATCTATAATGTCGATTGATAAAGTCATTAAAGTATTCATAATTATATTTTTTTAATTTTTTATACTCATCTCGTTTTTCGGAATGACTTCCGATTATTATTCACTAAAATTTCATCAGATAGTTATATCTCTTCACGAGGCATATCTTATCGAGCATATCACAAACATACTGTTTTTTTTCGCCTCTTAGCTACTTCCCTTCACTGTCCCGGCGGCTTCCGGTAAAAATCTGTTATACCCAAACCCCTGGGTGTTTGAAATTACCGTGTGTTGTGTTAACTTTGCAGTGCCTTTTCTTGTAGGTTTAGTTAAACATCAGGGTTGATTGGTCTCAATTTGGTTGTTCGCTTTCCTGGCAAGGGAAGGCTTTTTTCCTGCTACCGGCCTTTTTTGGCCCTTAGCATTAGGCTTCCCGGGTTCTGAATCCGTTTTACCGTCGTTGGTTTTTGTCTTTACTAAAGCGGTTTCATTTCAATAATTTGTCCTGCACTGTTTCTTCTAACCAAATAGGGTTTTCCGTCAATATAAACTATGTCATACTCTTCTTCAGCACTTGTCGTACCTCCTTTTAGTTGTGCCATAGCTGCACTCTGTAATACATCGGCACATGGCATGCACATGTGATCGATACTTGTTTTCCGGTTCTTCATACGTTATTCTTTAATAGTTCTTTAATGGAGTAAAGTTGGAGCCTTTTTTTGGAACCGTTTCTAACAAATCTCTAACATTTGTCTAACCAATCTAACAAAACAAACACTATTATGCTTTTTTAACTAATATTCCTCCTTCTTGTGTGTGTTTTACTTTATATGGCACATCTGTATTCCTGTTTTTCTTTTTAAATTTGCACAAGGTGCTATAATTGTGTATGAAACGAGTCATGAAAAAATATTTGCTGCTCATCATATCCTTATTGGCAATAGTCTTGCTCATTGTATCACAGATAGTGTGGGTAAGGCAACTGATGATACGCGACAAAGAGCGCTTTGAAACAGATTTGCAGCACAGCTTAAGAAGTATTGTGCCGTTCTGCCTTTCCCGGGAATTAAGTAAAAAAGGAGATGCGAATAGACAGAGCTTCGAACTTATTCCTCTCGATCCTTCTAGCCTACCTCCGGGAGGAATTATCAGGGGCTCTTTCGATACCAAAGAGTACCGGTCGGATAAAAACCTGGGCAATTTCCTGGTAGGCGCCTTTGCCGAAGAGTTATTGCATGATAACAAAATACCGCTGGAACCTATCGACTCCCTCTTCAGAAAAGAATTTATACATTATCCCGAAATCGCGGACTATTCCATGAGTTTGCTTATGAACGACTCCGTGATGCGCGAATTACATGCGGACAGGAAAGCCCATACAGTCTTAAAAAATAATGATACGGGTATTACCGTAAATATTCCGTTAGGAGAGACCGGAACTTACCGCTATATGGCTCACGTAGTGTTCAAACCGGCGGTGTATATACAACGGCTGCGCTCCACTACAACGCTTTCGGCCGTAGCGGTCGTGCTTATTTCCCTGCTTGTGCTGTACCAACTGATGCAGCTGAAGAAAAGAACAGAAGCGCTGGAAGCACACACACAGGCGGTGAGCGGCATTGTGCACGACCTGAAATCACCCCTCTCGTATGTGTATACCATGCTGGGGATATTTGAAAAAAATGAACCGCTTGCCGCAAAGAAAAACATGCTGCACACCGCGAAAACAAGGGTGAAATATCTTTCGGACAAGATTGGCGTATTGCTGACGACCGTAAAAAACGAAAATAACGTCTTGCAAATAGATCCCGCTGCTTACCCTTTCTCCCGGCGGTGCAACGAAATAATACAAGAACTGGAGGTGGTGTATGCCGATAAAAAAATCGCCTGTTCCATTGAACCGGAAACGGAAGTAACGATACAGGCCGACCCGGTTTATTTTGACGGCTGCGTACGCAACCTGCTCGATAATGCCATAAAGTATTCGGGTGAAAAGCCCGAGGTGAGGATCACCGCGGAAACAACCAAAGGCAAGGCAATCCTTACTTTTACCGATAACGGTAAAGGGATGGAAGAAAAAGAACGGAAAAAAGTATTCAGGGAATTTTACCGCTCCGGTACGGGTTCCACGTTAAAAGACCACGGCATCGGGTTGACTTTTGTAAAACAGGTGGTCAATGCGCATAAAGGAAAGATCACCCTGGAAAGTTCACCGGGAAAAGGCAGTACTTTTACGATCATCTTATCTCAATAATTTTTATTATGACAGATCCCATTAAAGTGATACTGGTTGACGATGATACCGACCTGGGAAATCTGGTAAGCACAGCGCTTGCCGCTGACGGCTACAAGGTACATTTTCAAAATTCGCTTGCCGGCATCAATAGTATCATTGAAGAGTTCAAACCCTCCATCCTGGTATTGGATGTGGAGATCGGTGAAGAGGACGGCATTACATGTGCCGAAGATATTCTTAAAATCTATCCGTCGCTTCCGGTGTTGTTTATTTCTTCGCATACCGATACCAAGAGCGTGGCCCGGGGGGTACGTACTGGTGGCGTAGGATATATCCGTAAACCGTTCGACATGGAGGAATTAAAAGTGTTCATTGACCGTTTTGCACATCCCGGAGAGGATCATTCAGGCATTCAGATAGGCCGTGACTATTCTCTAAACGTTAAAACGAGGGAATTGCGTTATCGGGCAACTCCGGTAAAGCAATTGAGCCCTCATGAATTTGAGACTTTATTGTTTTTTGTACAAAACAGGGATAACGTAATATCTTATGAAACACTGTCGGGAAAAGTATGGAGAAAAGAATATTCCGAAACCGAAGCATCCATGAACAATCTGGTCTCCAGATTGAGAAAGATATTGGGAAACGATCCCTGTATACATATTCAAACCGTAAAAAATAGAGGATATCTGCTAATTATTGATCTGTGATTTTTTCAAAAAACATATTATACCTCATACAGTTTCACAATCCCTTTTGCCTCTGCCAGCAACTCACGTGAAACATGGGCGATATTGTAGATAAGCCTTACCCTGTGGTTTCCGGCATCATCCATCATTTTGTCGATCTGTTCGTCCCAACAGTTTGCTTTCCGGAAACTGTCCTCAATCTGCTTTTCATCGGCGTTGTTGGTTAACATCTCCGAAACCAGGCGGAGTACATCGCTCACATCACGGCAAAGGGCAAGTTCTGTTTCCGAGAGATCACCGGCCGACTTATGGACACCGAAAGCGGAGATATAGGACAGCAGGGCATGGTTCAGGTTAGTGAGGTTAAAAGCCTTATCCTGATACCCGCGCCTGTTCTTGGGTTCCAGCCGCATCCATTTCCAGGCGGAAGTCAAGGCGTTGTCGGCATTGTAAGCGGTACGCCGGTTGTGAAGATAATCCTCCTCGGAGACGGAACCGTCATAGATGCTCTCGAAATAACGCCTGTTTTTTGCCACCGCATTCAGCATCAGCCCCGGGAGCTGCTTATACTGCCAATCGGGCCAGATAAAGCGTACAGCCATATAGGCGAGCGTGCCGCCCACCAACGTATCGATGATACGGGGCATCATTACGGCTACTCCCTGGTTAGAAAGCAAATTGAAAGCTGCCAGCACGAAGATAGTGATAAAGACGACAGCGATCGTATAGTTTTTCTTCAGCCAGTAAAAGAAGAAGTAAATGGAGGTGAGCAACAAGAGTATCTGTCCCGGAGTGGTGGGCAGCAGTTGTGCCAGGGCGACCCCTCCAACAACTCCCAGCAAGGTACCGAACACGCGGTGGAAAAGCCGGATACGCGTGGCGCTATAGGTTTGCTGGACAACAATCAGCGATGTCATCAGTATCCACGAACCCTTCCCGAAATTCAAATAAAGCATGATTCCGTATCCCAGCATCCAACACAAGGTAAGCCTCACTGCAAAGCGAAAACGGGGATGAGTGGCATGCAACAGTGATTTCAAACCGGTTCTCTCCGGCTTCCGGGAATGAAAGACCGTCACATCTATCTGGTCGATGGTTTTTTCATTCTCCCGGAGATTTTCTTCCAATCCCGTCAGGTTTCTCAGCAGTAACGACAAAGTAAGATAATAGGGTTCGTCTTTCTCCGCATCGAGCATTGCCCGTAGCGCCGTTATCGTCCATTTCAACGAGAATGGATGCCTGTAAGGTCGTTCGGTCAGCAAGGAGTCGGCATAGAGACGAACTGCTGCTGCAATCTCCCTCATCAGTTTTCCGAACCCTTCCAGCAAATCGCTGCTTTTCACCTGGCGCGATAATAAATCGTACTGCTCATGGCTCGATATGGCCCTTTCCTGCATGGCCTGCAACAAAAACCATTGGCGATAGTAATGATCCGCCACCGGAAGTGCTTCAGGACTGCATTCTTCCGAATAGCTGTAAAGATCGTTCTTGCATGCTTCGATCTGTTGCGCCAGATTTATATTTTTTTGTGCCAGTTGGGTCCTGATCACTTTTTGTACCTGAGGATCGCTGGGGAATAGATTTGCCTTCAGGTCGATATATTCTGCCAGGAAGTGAAACCCACGGGCAAGCTGTTGTTGCAATAGCCGATAAGGCCTGAAGTAAAGTAGCAGGATAGAGATCACGGCATAACAAAAGGCTCCAAGGGTGAAAAACAGGGGGAGATAATACCATTTTTCACTGTTTTCAGCCGCCAGCATGGAATAGACCAAAATAAGCATTGTCCCGAAAGTAACTCCCTGCATCCGTGAATCGATACCTCCAATCAAAAGGAGGGAAAAGGAGAGAACAAGCAACACAATAGCAAACCAGGCCGGCAGAGGTAGAAAGATAGCCACTAAACTACTGGTAATTACGTAAAGTATTAGCGCTATGGAGGAAGATTTGATCCTTCCTTTCGGATGCACATCGGTTTCTCCCAATGCCATCGCCACCACTCCCAGTGCCAGAGTCGTACCAAAAAAGGAGTTATGGAATATCAACTCGGTGGGGATCAGCAGGAAAGCAATGGATACGGTCACCTTCAATGCCCACAAATGATCGGGGCTTTTCCAGAACACATTGATCCAGATGTCGGCTATCCTATCTTTTATCGGTTCTACTCCATTACTCATCTTATCTTTTGGCATATCTATGTAGGAAATTACCAATTGCCAATTGCCAATTGCGAATTACTAATTACCAATTACTAATGACTAATTAATTGGTACGCCAAACATCAACAAATCATCAAATCACCACATTAACAAATCATAACGTTACGTCTACCCTAAAAGCACCGAGAAGGGCATCGGGATGATCCCGATAGGTGAAACGATGAACATACTCCACACGCAAAAGCCCGAGAATATTGGTGATACCGATGGTTCCCTCCACATAAGGAACATTGTCGTATCGATGTGAAACGGATGGAAAGTGATACAGTCCATTCGGAGAAACCGCCGGATTGTTCTTATCACTCAGCCGGCCATGGGCAACCCTCAATGAGGCCAGTTCCCTTAATTGCAATATGTCCGCGACAGGCATTTTTGCCAACAGGAGGTCATCTCCTACAAAAGTCATCCGCAGGGTGTATTGCTCGTCGGCCACAAATTCCAATGCCCGGTTCAGGAAAAAGAAGTTATTCTCAATCTGATAGCGGTAGCGTTGATTAGGATATACCAATAAAGGAAAAGGAACCTTATTCCATACTTTCATTATCTCTCCGACAGCATCCAAACGGCCGGCACTCCCCAGTAAAAAACGCTTCTGGGCTGAAAACTCAGACCTGTGATAGGCTACTTCACCGCCTATGAAACCATTGACACCCATCGTATGGGAAAGAAAAAAGACCGGAGAAGTTATTTCCAAAGGTATTCTTTTCCGTTTTTGCTGATGATAGGCCTCTCTCACCGAGTAGCGTAATAGTACACCTACATCGGTAGTATGTAATTCACCATTCGTGAGGACTATACCCTCCTCAAAATCCTGGTCGAACTGCAACTTTCCCTGGGGAACTAACCGTGACCGTCTCACCCGCAACGTGTGTGCCAGTCCGTTTTTATACTCTCTCTCATAATTAAGCTCTGCAAAATTCCGATAGGTCGCTTCGTTCATCGAACGCCTGTAAGTGATCAGCAGCAGGTCGTTCAGGGCATAGGGATGCATTTCCCCCGGAGAATAGAGATCGTTTTCATACACCAATCTCAGGTTATTTTTCGGGAACTCATCCTCATGATAGGCTTTTTTGTTGAATGAGTAGATGGCCTCACCACGGTATTTGAATCGCTGATCTTTAAAACCATAGGCTGCATATCCTCTCACAAAAAAATGGGGGCTCAACCTGGAATTGGAGGCAATGCCCGCCCTGAGCCGGATTCCTTCAATAGGGTTATAAGTGGGAATAGTCTGAATCCTTCCAAAGTCGAACCAGTTGGTTTCCGGATCTCCAAGCGGAATCCAGTCGTTTGTCACGAACTTTACCGCTCTGGCAAGAAACGCACCGAAGGCTCCTGAATTCACGGCTATACTGTCCTGTATCGCACGAACTCTATCCACATGATCGTCTGGTTCCAGCGCCACGATCAGTCTCTCCGTCTCACGCTCATCCAAAGAAAGAGACATCAGTTGGAATCCCTCTCTCGCGACCATCAGTCGCCTGTCGGTAATTGAATCGGGAACAGAAAGCGAAAATTCTCCTGTATTATCGGCTACGGTTCCGATAGAGGTTCCCTGGATAAAGAGTGCTGCGTAAGGTACCGGAGTGTGATACTTTGCATCCGTCACCACTCCTTTGAGTAGCGTGTTTTGTGCAAATACCGAAACACCGGCACTCATCAAAAACAGGAAAAACAGTATTGAAGTTTTTTTCATCTTTTCCGGTTTTAAAACCAAGAACCTATTTTGATTTACTGATGTAACGATTTGTAGATTTACTGATGATTACTAATTCTCAAATTGGCAAATCGTTAAATCATCACATTGCCTCCTTAATCAGTACACCTTTCCACCTTCTATCACAATTTCCTGTAACGCACCCTTTTCGGCTCCACGTTCCCGAGTCGCATCTTCTTGTTTTCCTCATACTCGCTGTAGGAACCCTCGAAATAGAATACCTCAGAATTGCCTTCGAAAGAGAGGATATGGGTACAGATACGATCCAGGAACCAACGGTCGTGCGAGATCACCACGGCACATCCTGCAAAGTTCTCCAGACCTTCTTCCAATGCACGCAAAGTGTTCACGTCGATATCATTGGTCGGTTCGTCGAGCAACAATACGTTGGCACCAGCTTTGAGAGTCAGCGCCAGATGGAGACGGTTCCGCTCACCACCCGACAGCACACCGCACAGTTTTTCCTGATCGGCACCGGAGAAGTTAAAACGGGAAAGATAGGCACGGGCATTGATCTCTTTTCCGCCTACGCGTACAAATTCCGAACCGCCGGACACTACCTGGTAAACCGTTTTTTCCGGGTCGATAGCTTCGTGTGCCTGATCCACATAAGCCGTTACTACGGTCTCCCCCACTTCAAATTTTCCTGCATCGGGAGTCTCTATTCCCTGAATCAGCCTGAAGAGAGTCGTCTTTCCGGCACCGTTGGGACCAATTACCCCTACAATACCGTTGGGGGGCAACATAAAGTTCAGGTTATCAAACAACAACTTGTCGCCAAATGCTTTTTTCACGTTGACCGCTTCAATCACTTTATTACCCAAACGGGGACCGTTCGGAATAAAAAGTTCCAGTTTCTCTTCCCTCTCCTTCTGATCCTCATTCAACAGCCTCTCGTAAGAATTCAGACGCGCTTTTCCTTTCGCCTGGCGTGCCTTGGGCGCCAGATTGATCCATTCCAACTCCCGTTCCAGCGTCTTACGCCGCTTACTCACCTGCTTCTCTTCCTGCTCCATCCGCTTGGTCTTCTGTTCGAGCCATGAGGTATAATTTCCTTTCCAGGGTATCCCTTCGCCGCGATCCAGTTCGAGGATCCAGCCAGCTACATGATCGAGGAAGTAACGGTCGTGCGTAATGCAGATCACCGTACCCTTGTATTGTTGAAGGTGCTGTTCCAGCCAGTCGATCGACTCGGCATCAAGGTGGTTGGTCGGCTCGTCGAGCAACAGCACATCCGGTTCCTGCAGCAACAACCTGCAGAGTGCCACACGACGGCGTTCACCTCCCGACAGTTCACGAATCGGTTGTTCTTCCGGGGGGCAGCGCAAGGCGTCCATTGCCCGTTCCAACCGGTTATCTATATTCCATGCATCGACAGCATCCAGTTTATCCTGCAATTCGGCCTGACGAGCGAAAAGGGAGTTCATCTTATCTTCATTTTCATAATACTCAGGCAATCCGAATTTCAGGTTGATCTCTTCATATTCATTCAACAAGTCCATCACGGGTTGCACTCCTTCGCGGACAACTTCGATCGCCGTTTTATCCGGATCCAGCGCCGGATCCTGCTCAAGGTATCCCACCGAAAAACTCTTATCGGACACCACTTCGCCCTGATACTCTTTCTCGATCCCGGCAATGATTTTCAACAGCGTCGATTTTCCCGAGCCGTTCAGACCGATAATACCAATTTTAGCACCATAAAAAAAGGATAAATAAATATCTTTCAATACCTGTTTGTGTGGCGGAAACATTTTGCTCACGCCAACCATGGAAAAAATAATCTTTTTATCGTCGGACATATTATTTAATTACTAATTATTAATTACAAATTACTAATTACCAGCAGATTACGATTGGCATCTAATTGATTTTCTAATATGATTTGTTTCGATTGATTTATAATCCTCATTCACGTGGCATGTGAACCAAATAACCACTGGACACAAATCTGAAACGGAGCACAAAGATAATGAACATTTTCGTTATTCTGTTAAGTCAAACGGGAAGAGAGTAAGCTTGTGATTCAGTAACCCTCCATCAATTAAGGACATATTATTAAATCTGAATTATTGATTATATCATATTCTATCATGTCCACTCTGCCGGTAAATACAGAATCCTTTAACTCCATATGAATATCCAAAGAATTTATATAGTCTTCCAACTTTTCGCTCTCGCTGATAGCTTTTCCCTGATCCGACAAAACTGTTGATTCCTTTTGCCCGGAAACACAACCTATCGACAAGACAAAACAAAAAGCAGAAGCAAAAAATATTAGTTTTTTTAATCTCATATCTAAGTAGTGTATATCATCTTTATTCATAGAATATAAGATGCACCTCGGATAAGCACAAGCAAGCTTGGCTCTTCCCTCGGCTTTCATTATATTTTACAAAAGTAAAAAATAGAACGATAGCACTGGTTACTATCTCCGTATATTTCACAGAGAACCGGATGAGACTGTATAAAAGTACGTTTTATCATGCTACACTGAATTTTAATGGGTAAATATAGCCATAAAAAATACTACCCTAAAGTATAGTTTCCTTTTTTTCTTAGAGAAAAGAATTCATCTTTGTACAATACTAATATTTAATAATAAAGAACATTGAAAAAAGAGGAAATCGCATCAAATAATCAAAAAACGATGCAACGTTTTTTTCTTTTTTTCATCTTTATTAATGGAAGGATATTAATTCCGAATTACTAAATATGCAAACCAGCATATTTGGAAGACAGATGGGTGCGATGTCAATTTTATTATTAATATTATGAAGAAAACAATTAAGGCTATTATGCTATCCCTATGCATTTTAATGGGATGTGCGAAAGATGAAGTACCTGATCCATTCCTGATCGAAGGTATTTCCATGGAAAATTATCCAAAAGTGGACTGTTCCACTTCAACACAAATTCTCCAATCGCTCATCGCTTGCAAATTATTGGGTGTGGGTTATGATTGGAAGGAAAACATGCTATTCGGGGGATATTACGATTTAAATATTCAATATGATGATCTGCCCGGCTCCCTTGAGTTCTTTAAGAATCTACGGGTTTCTACCACGCATGGTGCATTCACGAGTCTTATCGACCGGGAAGTTGACCTGATCGTTACTTCCCGCAGCATTTCAAGGGATGAAAAAGCCTATGCCGACGAACAGGATGTCACACTCGATGAAACACCCATTGCCCTGGATGGATTTATATTCATTACCCACAAGAATAATCCCGTCAAATCGCTCACAAAGAAACAGATACAGGATATCTATATGGGAGAGACCACCAATTGGAAAGAAGTCGGCGGAAGAGACCTTGCCATTACTCCTTATATAAGGGAACCCAATTCCGGAAGTCAGGAAAAAATGGAAACAATCGTCATGAAAGGGCTTGAAATGCCAAAATGGGAATTCACACCTTTGCTTGGAATGGGAGGCCCGTTTGACCGGCTTCGATCCGATGAAAGCGGAATATGCTATTCGCTTTATTATTACAATCAATTTTTTGTGGAACCCGAGCTTGTCAATCAACTGGCAGTCGATGGAATTACACCGACCCAACAAGCGATCAGAAACCGGACATATCCCTATACAACCGAGGTCTATACGGCAATCCGTTCAGATACGGACAAAAACTCGATGGCATACAAATTATACCGGCTAATTTGCTCTGATAAGGCGAAAAAAATCATTGAAGAGAGTGGTTATGTGCCAAAATAAGAATTGTAACAGCCTCTGATCCGGGATGCGATGCAGAAAAAATATATTGTCTAAATATCTAAAGATATTTGATGTAAATAATTTTTATTGTGTTTTTGGAAGCGAATTTTGGTGTGAAAAACTATTTATCTTTAACAATTAAAATTTAAGGTATTATGAAGGCATGTAGCATTATGAATGTTATCCTATTTTGTGTGCTCTTCACATTCTCTTCATGTGAAGACAATTCACCGGAACAATCGTCTTTGATCACGGTGACGGGTGAAGCCAAAACAAAATCATCATCCGAAAATGGAGAAAATCCTAATGATGTTGCACCTGTTGTATTTACCGGCAACGATATCGCATGGTTTAATTCAAAAACAGGGGAAATCAAATTCAGGGAAAGTTTCAATCCCAACGATCTTGAGCTTTATCAGAATTTACACTTTTACCTTGCGGGTGACCATCTTTTCACCGTCGTTACGTATGTACTACCTATTCACAGTTTTGCGTCAAATGATCTGGTCTTGTATATTGATGCCGATGGGAAGTGTTATCTACACGATTGCTATCCCCTAAGCCTGATGGAAATCCTACCTGAAGTCAAGGAAAACAAGCAAAAGCGGGAAGTTGCCTGGAATAAATTCATCAATCAACTTAAAAACGAGAAGAAATTAAAGAAGTAATTCCACACGAGTGGTTAAGACAGTTGTTTGTAAATGGCATAACTTCTAATAAATCAAATATATGGAAAGAAATAAACACTCTCTTTTAAAAATAATTTTTTTAAGTTGTTCATTATTCATGTTAAGCATAGGTTTCATAGCTTGTGAAAAAGACAACCTTGGAGAGCCTGAACTTCCCCGTCTCACTGGGCAATTCATACACATGGACAATACCTACGAACTGGATCACGGAATCATGTACAGGAGTGCCGGCTATACTGGAATTCACGGTATTTACCTCTTTTCGGAAGACGAGCGCAATAAAGTGGATGTGTCTTTTATCGTACAGAGTTGGCCGTCCGAAACAGGGCCACCTGTTGCAAGTGACAGGTTACTGCCGGGATGGTATCAATTTATGAACGAAACGGGGCAAACAGTTGGTGACAGGATGAGTGCCAAACTTAGTCTCGCTTATCGTTGCGATTTTTCTGAACGTTTCGAGGACTCATACCCACACTACGGTGTTGAAATTGAAAAAGAGAAAGATGGTAGTGGTTACTATCTTTGAAGAAGATTTTATACATTTTGAACATTCTCCTGAATTCCCTGAAGGCAATGCTGCATTAATGAAATTTTTGTCGGACAGTATGAGATATCCGGTGATTGCGATGAATAACGGCATACAAGGCCTGGGTGATAGTCAATTCTACCGTAAAGGCGACTCAAAACGACTGATGAAATCGAACATTTTCGTTAAGCGAGGGCAAAGTGAATTTATTTATTTTGCCGAGCGCAGAAAATGCCTAATGTAATTGAACATTTTCGTTAAGCTAAGAAAATATCCCGTTTCATTTGTGAAGGCGCTCGTTGAGCAGTTCATAGGATCGCAGCGTACTGTCCGGATTGAGGTAACGATGACGTACCTCTTCGTATTGTTTCAGTATCTTTCCGGCCTTGTAATAAATAACGGAATCGACATGGGCAGTAGGCATATGATCTTTGGGATAAGCATATACAAAGTATCCTTCTTCGTTGGAATAAACAGGGATTTGGAAAAAATTCCGCTCAACGAACTCACCGGTAGAATCTGATTCATGAAAAGCCTTCACGAAAAAGTCGATCGCATAATCGGGGTAACCAAACAGGTAACCGTACCCCCTTAACCGCTCATAACGGTCGTTGAACTCAATAGTATTCAATACGATGGCCGGATCGGTTCCCGGTATCAGTCCGAACTGACCGAAAAAACTTTCCTGCGCCTTCAGCAGGCTGTCGAGTGCACTTACCCGGATCACGTTGACCTGCATAATCCGGTCGCCGCTATAGGACGCCCTGTAAGGAGACATAATAAAACGCAGATCGGGCAGGGACACCTTGTTCAATGCTTGCTGGATTTCATACAGGCGATCCAGCCATACTCCCTGCTCTTCCCTGTTCACAATATCTCTCCTTACCGACGACACCGTATCGGCATTGGCGATGGGAAAAGAGAAAGATACAAGGGAGCTCATCGGTTTAATATCCCCACACATCGTATATAATACTTCATGATCGAGGCCGTATTGCAATATGGAATCGATAAGGAAATATTGATATGTTGCCTCCGGCTCAGGGGTCCGTGGCTGTACGATCTGTTGCGGCGCACGGCATCCCCACAGGAAAAAAATACCGGCTATAAAGATTATATAATGATTATTGCGTTCCATTCAATTAAAATTTAGACACAAGAGCCAAGAATCAAGACACAGGATATTTTAATTATATTCTTATGCGAGAACGGTCTCATGCTCGTTTTATACAATTAAACTTTTTAGAAATTATTTTTTATTTTGAATTTCTTTTTTAAAAATTACAACCAATACTAAAGTGTATATGGCTTCGGTTACCCGAATTGAAATCGTTGGTATGCGAATAAGAGAAAGCTGCTTTGGCAAAGGCAGTCACGCCGGAACGGTCATTCACACACTGTGAATATACAGCCGAGAGGCCGGCCGAGTAAAAACTACTTGACAGATACTCGTAATCGGACTGTTGCAATCCCGTTACCGTAATATATTCCGGGAAGTTGCCGCCATAGCGGTAATGCCCCGAGAGGTTGGCGTTATACCGGGCGTCGGCGCCCAGCAGCAATCGTTTCGAAAGACGGGACGAGAGCAGGATATTCTTTTTGACCCGCAATGCAAAGGAGATGTTTTCATACGCCATTTGAGAGGCCGGAAGCAGGTAATCGTCTTTCTTTTTCGTATAAGCTATTTCACCACCCAAGAGCCAGTCGTACCCGTCGGCACCGTTGGCAAATAAGGTGTAACCGGCTGTCGCCTGCCGTGTACGGTATTTCGAGCGGATATCGCTGTGCAGTATCTCCCATCCGGTGGAATCGTTCAGCAAGGTCACATATTCTATCCCGTCAATATGCCTGTACGCATACTCGAATGTCAGCGCGTGCGAGTAGCGTAGCCCCTGATGAAAAGCCTGGAGACGCGTAACCCATTGCACATCTTTCACCGTACCCTCGTCACGGGGAAGCGTCTGCCCCACCTGTGCATCTTCCACTTTCTTGTCCCACTCCGAAGTGAGCAGTACCTGTACCGGACCATTATACGAATATTGTACGCCCGCTCCTATATTATTACCGATATAAACGCCTTCACGCCCGTTATCTATGCCGGCAGTGCGGCGGGCGTTGCCCAAACCGTACATTTCGTAGGCGTTCTGAAGGATATACAGGTTCAGGATACTCATGTCGGAATACTCCTTCAGGTTGTAATAATGCAGGTTCGCGCCGATATGATGGCCGGGAGCGACGGAATAGACAATGGAGGGCTTCAGATCAACCGTATAGAGGCGGGAGTCCACGCGGATGTCCCTTTGTTTGGCGCCGATCCATGCACGATAAGCCCCTTCGATTCCCAGCATGACTTTCGAAGAAACCGGATGGGCCGCTTTGAATGCAAGGTCGTAACGCTGGTTACTCCAGTTACTGGCATTCTCGTCGATCACATAATAGGGCATACCCCGAAAGGGATCCACAAGTGAAGCGTTGTATTGGGCATCGCCTATCGTTTGACGCAAATAATCGAATCGACCCCACACGTAGGTATTCTTCAATTTTTCCACCCCTTCGGCAGAAAAATTAAGGTTGTTTTCCCTTTCACCCTGTTCGGGCTGGCGGAACGATCCGCGGTAAGTATCGTATGCCGCCGACAGTTCGGCGTACCGGACAGTGTCATCAAGTAATAACCCTGCGGCATTGGAGGTCTGCCTCCAGAGATTGGTCGTCTTTAACCATTCCATCGCAGCGGGTGAAAGTGCCTTACCGGGCTCCTGCGACCGGATACCCGGGGAGAAGAGCGCAAGCAGGGCACCTGTCAGGCAGTAATATCGTATTATTATCATTTTTCCGTTCATTTCTATACGGTTATTTTTTTTCATTTTGATGTATATCTCAATTCAATTAATTGATTTACTGATCCGTTGATTAAATAATTATCAAATCGTCACATCATCTCATCATCAAATTGAACTGGGTTTATTTTTATTTCCTTTATTTCCCTGTTAACGTGTGGTTCCACACGGGCATTTTCGATCCGTAACGGCGGAATTGCGGTGTCACGCCACGCTCAAAATCGTTGGTGCTGTTATTGGTATCCTGTAGCAAGGGTGTGCCGTCAGGACGCTCTCCCCTCTTTTTGCGTGCCACGCCCAAAGAGTTGTAAATATCGCCCACATAGGTCATGCCGGCATCCAGTACGCCGGGCACCCGTTTGCCGTTGATCTCCGATTCGTTGGGTCCGGCCTCTACCGCATCCCAGATATAAGAGTATGGAATTTTGGCATATATCTGGGCAAAATAATCGTCCTGGTCTAACGCCTGCAAACTCCTGTCGTTGACCGGATCGTACGTCTCTCCCTCCAGCGGCTTGAACAGTACGAATGCACCACCGAATACCGGGGTCAGGTATTGCGGCATTCCCCCTTTACCTGCTTTGCCGTCATAAAAGACATGTACCATATCAGGCGCAGGTTGATCCGGGTAGTTAGGGTTATCCATATTGAACTCGAACTCCGATGAAGAGCCGTCGATGGGCGAGTTGGGATTGTACTGCGGCAGCTTGTGATTAGCGGCGAACTGCGATATCACACATGATTCCCCCGGTGCCAGCGGGTAATCAGTGCCATTGCCGGGAAATTTCCATATACGTGCACCATATACGTAGTCACCCTTGTCCTGTTCCCTCCATACGGGACGGACAGTGGTAGCATTGGTAGGATACAGGTCGGCGAAATGTACTCCGTCGAGATAGACGGTCTCTTCCGAGTTATTATAGATCTCGTAAAACTGGTTACGGAAATAGAAGTTGGCTGTGCCCGAATAGAAGAGTTCCTTAAAGATAACCGGCCCCAGGAGCGAACCTTTCATATCCATTTCAATCTTTTTATTGTCCTCGATGATCGGGTAATTGGTCTGCTCTCCGTTAAGGTAGATATTATTTCCTTCCGTATCTTCGGTAGCACCGAAAACCGACAGGTTGTAGATGCCCGGCAAAACATTATCGACCGACATAGTCAATCCAGTAACCGATTTTTCGATCACAGTACCCTTATTTATTTCAGTCAGCGTAAGGATCAGCCCTTCACCGCTCGTTTCATATACTTCCGAGGTAATGTTTATCTCCACACTAAGGGGAGCGATATCATCCGCCTTGTCTGCCTCCTGGAATGATTCACAACCGGCCAATATACCCGTCAGCCAGGCAGCAATCAATATATAGAGAATGTTTTGTCTTATCATTGTTTCTGCTTTTTTAATGATTATAATTTCAGCGACAACTCCAGCCCGAAGAAAAACGGTTTGTTGTACGTGTAATATTGCCTCGTGTATCGTTGTGATTCCCTCTGCGGGTAGCTGCTGAAGAGGTTATTGGCGAAGAACGAGAGGCGCATGTTGTCCCGTATCTCCTTCGTCAGGTGCAGGTTGAAGCAAAAAACAGGCGAAGAGAGGTATTCCCTGATCTTTAACCGGTCGTCCACTGTACGCATAATACCTGTAAATTCATCTTCATCTCTTTTATCGGGATCAAAAGGATAGACTTGTCCGTCCCCTTTCGAGAGATATTGCATTGGGATCGAGTCGTTTCCAAAGCTGTACCATTTCGAGTCCTGCCAGATAACCTCGGTGGTCAGGGTAACCACAAATCCCAGTTCGGGAATATTGTGCGTGATCCTCAGCGCACTGACATGCCCCTCGGTGTATGCTTTCTGCATTCCTTTTTCATAAAGCCCTACGTGAGTCCTGTCCGCCGCGCCTATACCGCTGTAATCGTCAAAGAAATACCAGTCTTTGTTGTAAGTCAGTCCCCTCATCCACGCCCCGTTCAGGTTGAAGGAGGTCCGGATGGCATCGATCCTGCCCAGGTCGAGATCATATTCTATTCCTTTGGTTTCGATCACCCGGTTATTCGTCGGGGTATAATAGCCCGCCAGTACGGGATTGCTTGATACCAGTTCGAAAACCGGCTGTGACCCGTCTCCTGCCCGGCGGTACTGGTTGAATGTAAACGGTTGAAAGGTGTTTACCGTGCGCGACATGGTGTAACCGTTCTTTATTTTATCGTCAAAACCGACGACCGATAGACGTGCTTTACCGATTGCAAGGTCGAATCCCACCTCTTTCCGGCTGTTTTTAGCGACCTCCAGCTCTTTATTCTGTGTGTCGTAGACTTTGGTAGTCGTCACATATACCCGTTCCTCTTCGGGAATGTCGGTGTTCGCCATCTCGTTGATATTGACATATTCAAAATAGGCCTGTTCGGGATAGAGATAGAGTTGTGTAGGGCCCTTGGCCATCTCCCCGAAACCGGCTCGCAGAGTGAAGATATCCGGAATTATATCGAGCGAGGCGTTAAAACGGGAGGTGAAAAGGCCTTTCACCACCGAGTAGTCGTCGTACCGGATACCGGCTTGCAGGAGCAGATCACGCCCGGCAAAGTTGTACCGGAAATTCTCTTCGGCATATAATCCGAATTGTCTTACCGCAGGGATATCACGGTAAGAGCGGGGGCGGAACGTAGCGTTCATCGCCCTTAGTTCACGGTAGGGAGGCGCTTCCGGAGTGAATACCTTTCCCCGGCCGTAGTTCTTGTCCAAACGGCCATCCGACCCCACGATCAAGCGATGATGGGTATTACCGAAAGTCCTGAAGAAGGTGCCGTTGACCTTATAGAACAGGTTCAGTTCCCTGCCGTATATCTGGTCTCGTCCCAGATATACGGCAGGCAGATAACTGGCATATTTATGCTGATCTTCTGACGGGATATTGGTGATCTTGTTTCCATCAGTGTCATAAATATCCACTCCCGGCTTGTTCGAGAGGATAGCACCGTCGGTGACACTCATCGAATAGGGAGCATTGGCAGAGGTATGCAGTTCACTGTGCCAACTGTCTTCAGCCGTATAACTTGCCGCGGCAGTATAGTTAATGTTCTTCAGCCATCCCGCATCCAGGCGGAAAGTACCGTTGGTGTTCAGCGCCACACCCACGTCTTTGCCTTGTGAGGAACGTTGCATCTGCTCATCGTCAGGATTCAGCCGCCGGGTATCGTTCCCGTAAAAGAGTCCCAGGCTGGTATTTGTGCTCCATCGGTTGTTCAGTAAGTCGTTCGAATACATGGCCCTGGCCGTTGCCCGCCGGTAGTATAGATAGGACTGGGTAGTAGAGTTTGTATTATGTGCGTAATCGGCACTTAGATTAAACGCTCCTTTCTTCCCGTCGAGGAGAAACCCTTTGCCAGCTGAAAACTGATAGACATTAGGGTTCGCTTTCACCCTGACCCGAAGCGGCTCCCGTCCTGCTTTGGAACGTACAAGCACCGCACCCGAAGTCAGTTCGCCGTATTGCACCGAAGGAACTCCCCGTATCACTTCCACCGATTCAATATTGTCGGTGGATATTTGTCGTGCATCGGGACCGCCGAAGGGCACATCCTTGTACAGGCCGGCAACGGAACCTGCCACTACGGGATGCATCGTCTGCAGGTTGGCATTGTTGGACAGTGGTGCCTCATCCACGATAATGGCAGTACCCAACCCGATCATATCCTGGCTCGCAGTGTTGCTCATATTGTTGCGGAGAGAGAGTTGCTGGGGATCACTCAAGGTAGGGTTCCGGGTCAGTTCACCCGGCAACAGCCGCATGACATCTGCCAGGCTTGTAGCCTGCATATGATCCATTGCCGTACGGGTAATCAACGATGCTGTCGATTGTCCCGACCTGCGCGTTTCGGCGGTCACCACAATCTCCCTGATACGGAAGTTGTCTTCCTGCATGACAAAATCCAGATTCGTATCGCCCGTTACATAAATGACAGTATCTATCGGTATCTTACCCAGAAAAGAGACAGTGATTCTTACCCCTCCCTCCGTTATATTGCCGATATTATACTTTCCCTGTTCATTTGTTACGGCCGATAACCCATTGTCGGGCACACGAAGGACGGCATACGGTAAGGGTACCTTGGTTCCATTGCTCTGTTCATATACATGCCCGGATATATGATGTGTCCGGATTTCTCCCGCGCCAGCCCTTTGCGCACATAAATAGTCATTGCCGCAAAGCAACAGGATAACGATCCATACATGTGTAAGAAAACGGTTGTTCATTGTTGTTTATTTATTGTGCATTGTTTATTTCGGTCTATAAAAAATCCCAGCTATGATCGGTTAACAGCTCATTCTGATATGCATTGTATTCGATATCCGTACAGAGGCAGTATTCCATTTCAGACCGGATCTTTTGTTCGTCCATTCCCTGTCCGATAAACACGATCTCGTTCATCCTGTCGCCCCATTTCTCATCCCAACGGCCCAGAATATATTCTTCGTTCGCCTGGAAAGAGGGATGTTGATTCCGTTCTATTAGAGGAAAAGAGGCCCACCAGACGCCTACCCTTTCCACCACAAAAGAGCCTCCGGCCTGGCTCAGCAGCATGGCTTCGTTTTTGCGGTTCGCCAGCCAGAAAAATCCTTTGCTGCGGACAATGCCCGGATCCCACCCTTTGCTTAAATATTCCTTGAACCGCTTGGGATGCAGCGGGCGATGCTCCCGGAAAACAAACGACCCTATACCGTATTCATCTGTTTCAGGAATATGCTTGCTCTGTAACTCTTTTTGCCAACCAGAACTCTGGGCAGATTTGACAAAATCAAACGAACGGGTATTGAGAATTTCTTTCGGGTCAATCTTTCCATGAACCGCCGGAAGAATTTTTGCTTCCGGATTCAGTTTCCGGATGATCCGTCTTAACTCCTCCTGTTCATCCTGAGAGATCAGGTCGATCTTATTCAGCACGATCACATTGGCAAACTCGATCTGCTCTACCAGAAGGTCTACAATAGAACGATCGCTGGCGGTATTTTTGGGATCTCTGTCAACCAATGTGTCCGAAGAACCGAAATCGTTGTAAAAATTAAATCCGTCTACCACGGTGACCATCGTATCGAGACGGGAAATCCGGGTAAGGTCAATGCCCAAATCTTCAAATGCATAGCTGAATGACTGGGCAATGGGCATCGGCTCGGCAATACCGGTACCTTCAATCAGCAAATAGTCGAAGCTCCCGTTCTCAACCAGTTTCGTAACTTCTTTCACCAGATCGTCCCTGAGTGTACAACAGATACACCCGTTGCTTAACTGAACCAGTTTCTCTTCCGTGCGCGAAAGGGTCGCTCCTTTCTCCACGAGTTGTGCATCGATGTTCACTTCACTCATGTCATTCACGATGACAGCCACTTTCATATTCTCCCTGTTATTGAGAATATGGTTCAATATGGTGGTTTTACCGGATCCCAGAAAACCACTGAGGACTGTGACCGGTATACGCTTGTTATTCATCATTTTTTTACTCTTTTTGTTTATTAGACATTATATCTTACCAAACTTTCGCAAGTCGTACGATTGCAATTAAAGTATTCGTCTGGCGATGTTTTTCGACCCGTTATAGCTCGCATTCACTATCGAAGGATACTTGCAAAAATCCAATCACTTACTTATTTTTTTGCGGGTTCTTCTTTTCTGTAACAGAAACAGAAGCGCTACAAATACGACCAACACTCCCGACACCACAAGGATGCCGTTCAGACCGGTTGTTTCGCCTTCCTGAGGAACATCCCGGGAAAGGCTTTGCTTTTTAAGCACCATGCCGTTATTGTCCGTGCCTGCCGGGACTTCAGCACGATTCATTTTCCGCAATTCCTGCCGGTATAAACCTGCGTTTCCGGATGCTTTTTCCGCAATGAAATCCTGCAATTTCGTATTGCCACCCGAAAAACCTGCGCCACTGTGCCCGAATTCTGCCACAATATCGGTATGCAGGCGGGCAACGTCTGCCAGTTGTCGGTCGGTAGCCTTCCACATGCCTTTACGCGCGGTTTCGAGCATGACAGCCGTCATCTCCTCCAGCGCCGCAGGGTTGGCGCGTTTAAAGAAATCCCGCACTCCCAGGTCATGCGCATCCATCACATAGACCTCGTAAAACCGGTCCCATACTTCATTATCGATGGCTTCGGGTTTCATCACGTTCCAGGCATATGTGTTGGTCGCCACTTCGGCCAGATGCGCCGCACTGGTGGCTTGCCCCTTCATCAGCTCCCGGATATAAGCCGGGTTGAAGATTGTCGAGCGGGTCTCCACCCCGATCGCTTCTTTCACATCCTGCATCCTGGCATGATGACGGTTGCGGTAGTCGGCAAAATAGGCATCGGGGTCTTTACCCGTCACATGGCGCACCGCCAGATTCATTCCTCCCATAAATTCATACACGTGGTCGAGGCTGAGCGCCCCCCAGGTATTGCTCTGGCGCGGTTGTACCACCACATCGGTATTATGGAGGACAGCACGGAGCAGTCCCTCGTGGTATTGCCCCCACTCTTTTTCGCTGCCGTAAACGGCACTCATATTATGGATATAGGTGTCGGCTATCTCCCCTTCATTTTCCCATCGGTCGCCCGATGTGACCATTTCCTGGATTCCCGTTCCATACATCCCGTTGAGGCCGCCGAAAATACGCTTGACGGACAATTCACGCGCCTCTTTCGGTGAAACGCCCTGTTCCACCAGCAACCGTTCCGTTTCGGTAGCGCTTGATGAGACATAATTCCCGCCCGTATCGTCCTTCGCCGCGGCGGCCATTTCCACGGCACGGCTGATAAGCGCCAGGCGCGAAGCCGCCAGATCCCGGAATTGCCCTGATGTCTGCACCACCACGTCGATACGCGGACGGCCCAGCACTTCCGACGGGATCAGCCGGATATCCGACACACGCCCGAAAGCATCACGCACAGGCTCCACGCCAAGCATATACAACACCTGTGCAATGGTAGCTCCTTCGGTCTCAATGAACTCGCTGCTCCAGAAAGTGTAACTTACTTTTTTCGGGTAACCGCCGTGTTGGTTCCGGTAATTTTCCAGTGTAGCATTTACCAATGCAATGCCCTTATCCCACGCTGTTTCCGAAGGTGTTGCCTCGGTGTTCACGGCATACAGGTTGCGGCCTGTGGGCACGGCATTGGGGGAAGCCACGGCGTCGCCGCCCGGCGAAGGAGCTATATACCCGCCGGAAAGCGCGTTCAACAGGCTTTGCATTTCCAGTTCGGGACTCTGCCGTAATACGTCCCTGTAATGGATTATATTATTCATTGCACGATCCACCTCTATGATGGCCCGTGCATGTTCTTTCTGTTCTTTGGTAATTTCAACCGGGTGCCCGCCCGTGTGGGCGTTGGCCGGTCGGCCGTGCACGGGCATGGAACCCGCAGGCTGCACCCCCGAATCCGGTTTTGCAGAAGTTGTAGCCTCGCTTTTCCCGTCCATCATACGTCGCCCGGGCGGGGCAAGAAGCCGTTCCGCTTCTTCGATATCCTTCTCCGTGATACCCGCCATCCGGGATATCAAGGCATCGTTCACGGCTTTTCCGCTCAATACCTGGTCGACCAATGTCTTTGCCGGATCAAGATAGTGCCACGTGAAAAAGACGTTATTTTTCAATTGCTCATCAGTAACCCGCCCCCGGTGCCTGTCCAATGCCGCCAGGCTGTACGCGACCGGATCGACGGTCATTGCCCGCACCGTGGAATTGATCTTGTCCTCCTCGTAGGGTACGCCGGTGATATACAATTGTCCCGTCATTTTCTCATTCGCGATTTCTTCCGCAAAATTCTCTATACGTTCAATATCGGCTGCCGTATAAGGGTTTGTCAATATGCTATCCAGGCGCAGGTCACGATGCAATCCCATTTCAACAGCGATTCCTTTTACTTCCAGTGAAATTTTTTCCTGTCCCGCCTCGTCGGTGGCTTTGTAATAATCACGGATCTTATCCTGCAGGTCACGGAACTGCGATCGTGTACTGCTTTCCATAAAAGGCGGCGTAAGGTACGACACCGTGGTGGCATACGAACGGCGTTTCGCCATCATGCTCTCGCCGACATTGCCGATGGTATAGTAATAGAAATGCGGGATTGTCCCTACCAACCGGTCAGGCCAGTCATCACTGCCTAACGCCACCTGTTTGGCGGGTGTGAACTCCAGGCTGCCGTGCGTGCCGAAATGAAGCATGGCATCGGCATGGAACGCATGTTCCGCCCAGAGGTAGGCGGCGATATATGTATGTGGCGGAGGGGATTTCGCCCCGTGCACAATGGCAAACTCATCGCTCCCCAGGGCGGCCATCGGTTGCGGCAGCAGGGCTATATTTCCCAATTCGACCCGCGCGACGGCCAGATAAGATTTCCCGTCCCTGTCTACACTCATATATGATCCGGGCGCCTCTCCGTACGTTCCGGTTACTTCGGCATACAACTCTTCCGGCATGGCCTCCCGTACCCACGATTCGTATGCTGTCTTTTCAACCAAGGCCGGATTGCCGGAGGCAAGGTACTGGTCGAAAGCACCCTCGGCATAAGGGCTCATGACAGCCCCCTGCTGCATCAGGAGTTTTTCAAATTCCTGTCCGGTAGCCGGCAGATTATCCACCTTATAGCCTTCGGCTTTCAGGCGTTTCAAAAAATTGTACAATGAAGGGACGGTTTCCAGTCCCTGGGCGACAAGCGCCGACTGCCCCGGCCCCTTGAAGTAATAGATGGCGATCTTTTTACCGGCGTTCCCTTTCCGCTGCAGCGCAATGAAACGACGGATGATTTCGGTGAAACGCTCTAACCGTTCGGGAATAGCCCTGAAAACAAACAGGCCGTTTTCATCTTCTTCCTGCGAATTGACCACGTACGGATACACGGCACCATCCAGTTCGGGCATGATAATGCTTTGCGACAAAAAGCCGCCGGACATGCCCATGGCGTCTTTTTGCCATTCCTCCCGGGTCTGCAGCACGGTAAGGGGCGCAAAAACAGGAATATTCTTCTCTTTCAGCCAATCGACAACGGCATCGCCCTGCCTGGGTAACATCCGTCCGTGTGCCAGATAGACCACGGCATCGGGACGGATTTGCCTGAGGAAACCGAGCCGTCTGGCGGAAGACAATACGGGATATACATTCAATCCTGCGCGTTGGAACGTAACAATCATGCTGTCGAGATTCTCACGGTTGCCGCTGAAAGGATCGTTAAGCCCGCCCACAATAGCCACCTTCGCACCTCCTTCGGTATAGAAATTGTTTTCTTTCAGATAGGCCTCATAATCGGGCACGTTGTCAAACCACATATTATCGTCAAGATGATACAGTACGTCGCGTGCACTCTCCACCACCGGCGCGGGATCGGAGACGAAAAAAACTTTTTTATCGATATACCGGCGCACATATCTACCCAGATTCGCGTAGTTACGACGGTTACCATTCGCCAGATAAGCGTATACTTCGGCCTTTTGAATACTGTCCAGGCTGACGATATTATTTTCGGGGTTGGTCGCCCCGTCAACCAATATGGCAGTTCCTTTGCCGGCCGCATGCAAAAGTTGTTCCCTCTGGTCTTCAGAAAGATCCAGTCCGCGGCCGAATATCAACACAAAATCGTATTTCGAAAGCCGGTTCAACCCTTCCACGGACAGATTTTCATAGGAAATAAACGGATCGGCGTTTGATTTGACAATCCCCGATAACTGGAAAAGGGGATAATTGACAAGGGCGATCCGGGTCTTTGACGCAAACCGTCCCCATGCAGCAAACCCGGCGACCAATACTATAAGCAATAGTAGAATTGCCGGCAGCACCGGCTTCTTTCCGAATAATCGCAATCGCATCACGGTTCTTTTATAATTGGTTGAAATTCCACGACAGTCCTACAAAAAAGGTTCTTCCCGGGGTGAGGTTCGAATAGAAACTCCAGAATGCTGGCCTGTAATCGAACAGGTTATTGATCCCCGCTCCCAGGTTTAGGCCATAAAGCAGTTCCTGACTATAGGCCAATCTCCAGTTGGAATACGCTTGGTGATGTACCTTATACCTTTTCTGCGCATCGGAAAGGGACTCAGTGGTCTCATTCCACACGTCCATTGCGCCGGTCATTTTACCCGACAAAGAAAAGGATGAACGGTATTTTTTGATAAAAGCCCTTCCATAATCGATCTTCGTGAAAAAGGTATGGGGCCGTGCCGTGGATACCTTCGGGTCGCCATACCGGACATAGGTATAGGCGGCCGAAACGCTCATGCCGAAACCGAATTTATGTTGTGCGGAAAATTCCAGACTGGTTATATCCACATTCCCCAGATTGACGTATTGCGTGGTATCGCCGGAAAGCCATATCCTGTCTATCTTATTCGACATGGCGGAATATTGCCCCATCACGGAGAGGGTGGTGCCCGATTTTGCATATTCGACCGAAAAAGAAAAGTTGTTGCTTTTCTCCGGCTTCAGATCTTCATTCCCGACAATCTGAAACCCGCCCGCATTGGGATGGAACCAGTCCGTGTACAATTCTTTCAGTGTGGGTGCCCGGAATCCGGCTGCGTATCCTGACCGGAACGTAACATAAGGGATGCGGAACATCAAAGAGAGTTTCGGACTCAGGTGGCCTTTAAAAGCGGAATGGTAATCGTAGCGCAGTCCACCGGTAAGGGTGAAACGGGGACTGATCATCCACTCTTCATGAAGAAAGGCGGAATAGGTCTGTGCATTCCGGCCGTCATTGCTCCCGTCACTTTTGAACATATCCGTCAGCAGGTAATCGTCGAAATATTCCAATCCTGCCACAACATTGTGTGTAAGGGCAAGCGTCCCGTTATACAACAGGCTTGTATTTTTTTGCGTATTGGTATAGGTCTTTTCCGTCTCATCCAAAAGCCTGAAATAATCTTCTTTGGCATATCTGTCATAATTGGCCGAAAACAGAAGCTGGTGGTCTCCGGACAACGCATAATCAGCCTTTAATCCGCCAGAATAATCATAAAACCGGTTCCGCTCCTTCTCGCCCGGCTGGCCTCCCGGATTACGCTCTTTATAAAAGTACTCCCCCCTCACTTCGATATCGAGTTTATCGGTAGGATAAAAGAAGAACCTGGGCGTTATCGAATAATCCTCATACCCCGCTACATACGTTGTCACCGGCACTCCATCAACCACCGATCCATCTTCATATTCCTGCTTTGGACCTTCGGTATCTTTTATTACGTACGGACTGCGTATCTTACGCGATGCAATAACGGATGTCCCGAACCATTTATTCCTATGGGACAGCGATAATGAGTAGTTATTTTCACCTTCACTCTCGATATATCCCCTACCCGATATCTCTATCTTTTTCTCCGGTTTCTTTGTGATGATATTGATCACCCCGCCTATGGCATTGGAACCGTAAAGCGAAGAAGAGGCCCCTTTCACGATTTCTATCCGTTCCACATTACTGAGATTGATCCGGTTATAATCCAGGTTATTGAATGTCTCTCCTGACAAGCGTTCACCATCAATCAAAAAGAGGATATATTTGGCATCAAATCCCAGCATACTGATATTATCATAACCTCCATTATTCTGAAAATGAATACCCGGGAGTTCATAATTCAGCAAGTCTTTCAGATTGCCGGCCTGGGATTGTTCTATGGTCCGTGACGGAATAAGGATGGTGGTTACAGGCACGTCCTTCAGCAAACGCTCCGACCGGGTTCCGGTAACCACGACCTCTTCCAGCAAATAATCATCCAGTATCGTACTGTCATTTAACAGCGTATTCTGCCCCGGAAGGCAGATAGAGGATGAAACAAGAAAAATGAAACCTATAATTGTTTTTATGAATAACTGCATGGGTTTATTCCTACCTTAGATCTTTTTAGTTTTGCCCGGAGAGTCATCCGGTTGATCGTATCTTTTTCCCGGGGTTTATTCGACAAATTTTTTGCCTCCGTCTTTGTTGTACTGGTACTTAAAGCTTACGTACCCGCCTTCATTCTTTGCATTGTAACGATCATACACCTGTATTTTGGCATAATTCCCATTGGCCGACCTGACAATAAAAATGTCCTCTGTGATAACATAGGTAGGGGGATCCATCGGAGGGATAACGTTTACCCACTTGAAAACAGTGCTGTAGGATTGTACTGTTTTTTCCTGCATTGTGGGGTAACCGGTCAGTTCCACTTCTTCATCCAAAGAAAACGTCGCGTTTTCCGGGACTTCGGTCACAGTATTCCAATCCGTCGTCTCCATTTTCAGGACCCCGCCTTGTCCTCTTCCCGACGTTCCGCCGTTGGTCCTTATTTCCGACCGGTGGAACCCTAAATCCCACGACAGGTCCGTCTCATGATTTTCCACCTCAACAATATCTCCTTTTTCAAAAGAAAAATAAACCCACTTATCGAAAGCGGAGGCGTCCAGATACTTAAAATCATTCACATCCCCGATCAACACAGGGGAATCCTCTTCTTTATCGCATGAAAGAAACAGTGACGATAAAAATGCAATAACGACTAACTTGACTGAAAATAAAATTGATTTCTTCATCTTTATATAATTTTAAATAATTAATTCACCCTTATGAGACAATTAAGCATAACTATTTAGTTTTCAAATAATAAAACAGATAAGTAATTCCCTATATTTCTCATTCTTTGAATTGAGAACGGACCATTCACGCACAAAAAACGATACAAATGTATAATAAATAAATGATTATCCGCAATAGTTCCTATTATAAATTCTTGATTTGAAATCGGGCGTGTAAGTGAGGGCAGCTACCAGAAGCCTGTCAAACTGCTTCTCACCGAAATAACGCCTGTTGAACTTGTAACAGAACTGATTTAGATAATATTGTAAGTATTCGGGTTTCATTTTGTAATATACGCCCAATAATTGTCGCTTGGCATTACTTATTGCCGTATGGACCCAGGGCAGGACACTGGGGAGCTCCTTGGGTGGGATGACAGATGCCGTATGCGAATGGACATGTTCTTTTAATT
>NZ_KB905710.1 GCF_000380985.1 Proteiniphilum acetatigenes DSM 18083
AGGACTGACCCCTATGGACTCTGCGATGGTTCGCTGGCTGTCACCATTTTTTATACCTAAATAAATCGCGTACCTTTGTTCTGAAGTTAACTGTTTGTATTTTTTTCTCATAAGCAACATAATAGTTAATTTTAGGGAGACTTCGATCTCCTTTTTCTTTTATGTTGCCGCTTGACTCTCCTCGGGGGCTTCGCGCCCCCGGCCGTTAGGCAAACCCCCGCGGTGTTTTTCATGATTGTTTTGAAGAAATCATTTCAAAAAACAACACCCGGGTGTTGCACTTCTAAGTTGAACTTAGGGTGTCCACTTCTTCGATATTTGCATAAGGGAAAGAAAGACAGACTTTTTCAGTGATTCATCGGTAGGGAATACCATCTTGTTTTTGGTGTACTTTCTAATTTTACCATTCAAGTTTTCAATCAGGTTAGTCGTGTAAATAATCTTCCGGATCTCCAGGGGGAAGTCAAAAAACACGGTCAGTTCCTCCCAGTTGTTCTGCCATGACTGGACAGCATAAGGGTACTTATGCCCCCATTTCTGGGCGAAGCGCTCCAGTTCGGCTTTAGCCATATCCCGGTTGGGAGCGTTGTAGATAAGCTTCATGTCTTCGGCAAATTCCTTCTTGTCCTTCCATACCACGTAACGGGCGGAGTTCCTGATCTGGTGTACCACGCAGATCTGGGTATTTGCCATGGGGAAGACATTGGTTATAGCCCCGGTAAAGCCGTTCAGGTTATCGGTCACGGTGACCAGGATATCTTCCACGCCACGGGCTTTCAGGTCGGTCATTACGCCCTGCCAGAAGGCTGCCGATTCGTTCTGCCCCAACCACATTCCCAGGATCTCCTTGTAGCCCTCACGGTTTAGCCCGACAGCCAGGTAAATGGTCTTGTTGACGACTTTCCCTCCCTGACGTACCTTAAAAACAATACCGTCCATCCAGACAATGCAATAAACTGGCTCCAGCGGGCGGTTCTGCCAGTCCAGCACCTGCTGGTTGACCTTGTCCGTGATAATGGATATGGCAGAAGTGGAGAGTCTGTAACCATAGATTTCCTGGAGTTCCTGTTCTATGTCGGAGACGCTCATTCCCTTTGCATAAAGCGATATGATGATGCTTTCCACCGGTGTGGCAGTGCTCTGGTGTTTGGGGACGATGACCGGCTCAAAACTGCCCTGGCGGTCCCTTGGGACCTCAATGGTCGATTCCCCGAACTCGGTCTTGAGCCTCTTGGGGGTCGTGCCATTCCGGGCATTGGTATTCTCACTCTTCTCATTCTTGGCGTAACCGGATTTTCACAGAAAATTAGGCGGGACATGGAAAGAGCATCACTCTGATTGGAAATACGAGCTCTGGGACGGTAACCGGATGGAGGATTTTATTAAAACTTCCTTCCCTGAAATAGCTGATGTCTATCTTAACTATAAGTATGATGTGCAACGCTGGGATGTAATCCGTTATCTGATTCTTTATAAAATGGGAGGAATGTATGTTGATTTTGATTACGAATGTTTTGCGCCTTTTGATGATTATCTTAATAATAACGGAAAATGCTTTTTTGCAATGGAGCCGGTCGAACATTGCCAAGGATTCGAGAACGGTATATATTTCAATAATGCATTGATGATGTCTCCTCCTTGTCATCCGTTTATTGAACACATTATTACTTATTTAAAAACGACACCCTTTATTTATACCGGGAACAAATTTCAGGATGTCTTATCTTCTACAGGGCCTAAAATGCTAACATCTCTTTATAGTAAATATGAAAATAAAACTATTATCAATTTTTTTCCGGCAGAAAGAGTTTCTCCATGGTTGCCAGAAGATGTAAGACATTATGTATATCATGAAGGGGACATAGTGAAATTAGAAAAGAAATTAGAAAAGGCCATGGCAATCCATTATTTTTTTGGCTCATGGGTATAATTTTTTATTATGCAGAAACCATTTCCCATATATACCCAATTGGACTCGATGGACTGCGGTCCCACCTGTCTTCGCATGATTGCCAAGCATTACGGACGTAGCTATTCCTTGCAGACACTGCGCGAACGGTCGTTCATCACGCGGGAAGGCGTCAGCATGCTGGGCATCAGCGATGCCGCCGAAAGCATCGGAATGCATACGCAAGGTGTGAAAGTCACGCTTGAACAATTGACAGAAGGAGAACCTGTACCCTGCATCCTACATTGGAATCAGAGTCATTTTGTGGTGTTGTACCACCTGTCCTCTTCTCCAAAATGGAGAAAGGAACGGGAGGAGAAGAGATTTTACATCGCCGATCCTGTGGGAGAAAAGTACATAATGAACAAGGAAGAATTTTGCCGTTGCTGGTATAGTTCCATGGAGAAGGGAAAAGAGACTGGGACGGCCCTGCTATTGAACCCTTCCCCCGGTTTCTACGAATACGAGGACGACAAGGAAAAACGTGAAAAGAACCTGGGTTATTTTTTCCGTTATTTGCTGCCCTACAAATCGCAATATGCCCAAATAGTCGTGGGGATGATACTGGGAAGCATCCTCTCCCTGATTTTCCCTTTTCTGACACAGGCTGTTGTCGACCAGGGTATCGGTAACAACAACCTGAATTTTATATCGTTGATACTTATTGCACAGTTTGTTTTGTCGATAACCCAAATGGGCATGGGTTTTCTCCAGAGTTGGATTTCCCTGCATACCAATACCCGTGTCAGCATTTCTTTGATTTCAGATTTCCTGGCCAAGTTGATGAAACTGCCCGTAAGTTTCTTCGACGCAAAGAATATCGGCGACATCATGCAACGCATCGGCGACCATGGGCGTATCCAGGGATTCATGTCCGGGACCACTTTGTCCACGCTCTTTTCCTTTGCAAACTTCTTTGTATTTGCTTTTGTCCTTGCCTATTACAATTTCACCATCCTGTTTGTTTTTTTGGTGGGAAACACCTTTTATATAACCTGGATATTATTGTTTATGCGCTACCGTAAAAAGTTGGATTATAAGCGGTTTACCCAGTCGGCCGCCAACCAGAGCAATACAATCCAGCTTATTACCGGCATGCAGGAAATCAAACTCAACAACTGCGAAAAGCAACAACGGTGGAAGTGGGAACGCATCCAGGTGAAAATGTTCAAAATCAGCATACAGGGAATGGCATTAGGGCAATACCAGCAAATAGGGTCCATATTCTTCAGCCAGACCACTGGTTTATTAATCTCGTTCCTGTCGGCCAAGGCGGTAGTGGAAGGAAACATCACACTGGGCATGATGATGTCCATCAGTTACATAATCGGGCAACTCTCAGGTCCCATCGGGCAGGTGATAGGCTTTGCACAGTCGTTGCAGGATGCCAAGATAAGCCTTGAACGCCTGAATGAAATCCACAACAGGGAGGACGAGGAACAAACAATTGAAAATAAAATAAACATCCTGCCTGAGAACAAAACGATTAAGATGGAAAACGTCTCTTTCAGCTACGATGGGGCAGAACGTGATTATGTGTTGGATGAGTTAAGCCTGACAATTCCACAAAACAAAGTGACGGCCATTGTGGGAGCCAGCGGAAGCGGGAAAACGACTATAATAAAACTGTTAATGGGTTTTTATCCGCCCGTCAAAGGGAAAATCAGCATAGACAATACTCCTTTGGATGAGATCAACCCGCATTTATGGCGACAAAAAACAGGGACGGTGATGCAGGACGGGTTCGTCTTTTCCGACACGATAGCCAACAATATTGCCGTAGGGCAAGATGAAGTCGACAAAAAACGTTTGTTGCATGCGGTAGAAACCGCCAACATCCGTGAATTCATCGAATCGCTCCCGTTGAAATACAACTCAAAAATCGGCATGGAAGGTAGCGGCATCAGCCAGGGACAGCGGCAACGCCTTTTTATTGCCCGTGCCGTATATAAAAATCCCGATTTTTTGTTTTTCGACGAGGCTACCAACTCGTTGGATGCCAACAATGAAAAGATAATAATGGAAAACCTGAAGGAATTCTATAAAGGAAAGACAGTAGTGATAGTCGCCCACCGGTTAAGCACGGTACAACACGCCGACAATATCATCGTGTTGGATAAAGGAAAAATAGTGGAAGAAGGCACCCATGCCGGATTGACCGGAATGCGGGGAGCCTATTACACACTGGTAAAGAACCAACTGGAGTTGGGTACATGAACCGGACAATTGTATTGGCAGTGATATGGATATGGAAAAAGAAGAAGATAAAATAGAATTGCGCAGCGAGGAATTTCAAGAAGTGCTTGGAACGGTTCCCCCATGGATATTGCAATGGGGCATTACTTTTTTGGCCATCGTAGTTGTGATTCTATTAATAGGCAGTGCGATGTTCAAATACCCCGATGTGATCTCCGCGCAGGTAACCATTACGGGCACAACGCCGCCCGCGTCGGTCGTCGCCCATGCTTCCGGCAAGATAAAAGAGCTGTATGTGAAAGACAATCAAGAGGTGAAATCGGGTGATTACCTCGCAGTAATAGACAATACCGCCAACACGAATGACGTAAGGTTATTGAAAGAGTCGTTACGTGCCTTCTCAGCCATCTCCACGGGAGGAGATCCAGAAAAAAACACTTCGGGCCTGCAACACACCAATCATTTGAACAAGGAATTACAGCTTGGCAATATCCAGTCAATATACTCACAATATTATACAGCACATTTCCAATACAATGAATACAAGCGCCTGCTGTATTACCCGCAAAAGCTTGAAATAACCAAACAACGGATAGCACAGTATGAAAAACAGTACGAAAACCTGCAAAAACAATACAAATTGATAGAAGAGCAAGCGCAGTTACAGGAAAACCAATACCAACGGGATGTCAGATTGAACGAAAAAGGTATAGTGTCGGATGAAGAACTGGAACAATCCCGGTCACAATACCTGCAATCGGAATTGACCCTTGAAAGTATGCAGGCGGCCATCAATAGTATGGGTATACAAATTGAACAATTGAAAGAAACGTTATTGGACACAAGGCAACAGGACACGGAAACGTTAAACGACCTGGATACAAGGTTACGGACGCTTGCAACCCAGTTGGAAGTAGCCATCGAAGAATGGGAAATGAGTTTTGTGCTCAAATCACCGATTGACGGCAAAGTCACATTTACCAGTTTCTGGTCTGAAAATCAGGTCGTAACGGCTGGATATGAAGTTTTCTCTGTGGTGAGCAGCCTGTCCCCATCCTCCTCTTATTTTATTTTTGGCAAAGCCCTCCTTCCCATAGCACGTAGCGGAAAAGTGAAAATAGGGCAGAAGGTAAATATCCGGCTGGAAAATTTTCCCGAAAACGAATTCGGCATTTTACAGGGGCAGGTAAAAAACATATCGTTGGTGCCTATTAGTGCAGGACAAGCTGCAGCCGAAAACGGTGCGGCATATTATACCATTGATATAATACTTCCAGATAGGCTGACAACTACCTATAAAAAAGAGTTACCTTATCTTCCTCATATGCAGGGACGCGCAGACATCATTACCGAAGATATTTCGCTTCTCGAAAGGTTTTTCCTTCCAATGAAAAGGATTTTGAGTGAAAGTTTGTAAAATCTCGATAGTGATTTTTTGACAGACAATTTGATATCACAATTTGGAATAAACTTATCAGAAATCTTCGAGATTGTCGACTTTTATTGGAACAACCTGTATGATGAAATCTGTTCAATGCAAATTTTAACCTGAACGCCAATACCGATACCTAGTATCTGAAAAATGACCTGAAGTTGTCGGGAGAATGGGACGGACACAGGGGAGATATTTTTTCGGATGAGTTGCCGGTTTTACAGCGTAGTCTATAGTCTATGAGATCATTTCCGTTCTTATTACTACTAACCGACTGCCTTGGATTATTCGAAGCTACAAAACTTTTTGTATATTTGCCAGAGTATAATGATTTTTATACTGAAAATCTCTATTCTAAGTTTATGAACTTCTTGACTCCTAAACATACAATATATGAAACGAATTGAAACATTGACCTTGTCGATCTTATTATTGACTTTTGTAACAACTCTTCCTGCACATGCACAGGAGAACAATGAGAACCGTTATACATTCCTGCTTACCGGGGCATCCTTTGCTTCGCCCAACAACGGCTGGTTTGAAGTAGGATGCCAATTGACAGGCGCGACTCCACTGAACAGAGCCGTTGGAGGAGAAGCGATCGCCGATGCTGCTAATCGGATGGCGGAAGGCACACTCTACTCCAAAGAAGAATTCGAAGAAATAGATGCGTTGGTGATCATGCAGGTACACGACAGGGATGTGTTTGGTTCCTCTCCGCTGAAAGAAGAATATACCGATTATGAGATCCCGTTTGACCGCAGTAACTATGCTGCCGCATTCGACTATGTGATCAAACGTTACCTCACGGAATGTTATAATCTGAAATTCGATGAAAATTCAAAATACTATAATACCCGTATGGGAAAGCCGGCGGTAATAATGCTTTGTACCGACTGGCACGACGGAAGAGTGACCTACAACACCTCCGTGCGGAAGCTGGCAGAGAAATGGGGATTTCCGGTAGTGGAATTCGATAAATATATCGGTTTCTCCAGGAATAGTGTGCATCCCGTCACCAAACAACAGATCAGCCTGCTCTTTACGGGCGATAATCAGCAGATCGCCGGCGAGAAATTCGGATGGCATCCCGAAAACGGTCAGGATAGTTATATCCAGCGGCGTATGGGAGCTATCTTTGCCGATGCTATGAGGAAAATATTTCCGTAAAATGATTAACCATCGGTTAGCAGAGGCAATAATCAAATAATTGGTAATTAGTAATTTGTAATTGGTAATTTATAACTATCCCATGCGAATAAAAGAAGTCCTTCAAACCATAGAACAACTAGCCCCGCTACCGCTACAGGAAGGATATGATAATAGCGGACTGCAGGTGGGGGATGTGAACCGGGAAGTAACCGGTATCCTGTTATGTATTGATGTGACCGAGGACGTGATCGATGAAGCCCTCTCTTTAGGCTGTAACCTTATCATTTCGCATCACCCCATTGCATTCCGGCCGTTTAAGTCACTCACCGGAAAGAATTATACGGAGCGATGCATGATGCAGGCTATCCGACACGATATCGCGCTCTATGCCGCGCATACTAACCTGGATAATGCCCGGGGAGGTGTTAACTACAAGCTGGCGGAGATGCTGGAATTGCAGAACGTGAAGATCCTGCAACCCATGGAAAATGCGTTGTTGAAGTTTGTTACTACCGTACCACTCCAACATGCCGAGAGTGTCAGGAATGCCTTGTTCAATGCCGGCGCAGGGTATATCGGGAATTATGACAGTTGCAGTTATAACCTTTCAGGAGAAGGTACATTCCGGGCAAAAGAGGGAGCCAGTCCACACATAGGAGAGATCGACCGGCTTCATTTTGAGCCGGAAGTGAGAATAGAAACTGTGATCCCTGTCATGAAAAAGGAAGAGGTGCTTCGGGCGTTACTGTCAGTACATCCCTATGAAGAGCCGGTGTTTGATTTCTATCCCATTGCCAACAACTGGCCGCAACACGGTAGCGGCGTCGTGGGAGTATTGCCGGAGCCTATGCCCGAACAGGAGTTCTTATATCTGTTGAAAGATATTTTTAATTTGCCCACCATACAACACTCAAAAATCCAGGGGAGGGAGATCCGCGATGTGGCTCTCTGCGGCGGCGCAGGTGCCTTTCTAATCCCCAGGGCTATTGCTTATGGGGCCGATGCTTTTATCACCGGCGAAGCAAAATACAACGACTTTTACGATGTGGAAGGACGTATTCTCCTCGCCGTAGTCGGTCATTATGAGTCGGAAATCTGCACAAAAGAGATTTTTTTCGATCTTATTTCGAGAAAATTTCCTATCTTTGCACTACATAAATCGGCGTTCGACTCGAACCCGGTGAAATATCTGTAAAAATAGCGGTCCGACTTGTTCCCGCGATTGCAGAGAAATGTAGTAATGAAATGATTAAGTGTCGTTTGATTACTGCATTTTTTGATTTAATGAATATTGATAAATAAAATAAATTATGGCAACAAGAAAAAAAAGTGCTGAACAGGAAGTGTCGGTAGAAGATAAGCTGAAATCCCTCTATAAATTACAGTCTTATCTATCCGAAATCGACCGGATCAAGACCTTGCGTGGTGAATTACCCCTTGAGGTGGCCGACCTCGACGATGAGATCGCCGGTTTAGGTACCCGTATCAACAATTTTGAACTGGAACTCAAACAACTGGATGAGAACACAAAATTGCAAAAGGGAAAGATCGAGACCAGCAAAACGAAAATTGAGAAATACAACAAACAGCTGGAGAATGTACGAAACAGCAAGGAGTACGACCACCTCTCCAAAGAGATAGAGTTCGAAACGCTTGAGATAGAACTTTCTGAAAAGCATATCCGCGAATATGCCCAGGAAGCGGCCTCTATCAAAGAACAGATTGAAGCTGCCAATGAACTGCTGAAAGACAAGACATCGGATCTGGAGCATAAAAAACAGGAGTTGGACGATATTGTATCGGAAACCAAGGCGCAGGAAGAGAAGATTCGCGAGAAGGCAAAAAAGACCGAGGCAACAATTGAACCCCGCCTGCTGACTGCTTTCAAAAGGATCCGTAAGAATGCCCGCAATGGCCTGGGAGTTGTACCTATTCAGCGTGGCGCATGTGGGGGATGCTTTAATAAGATACCGCCTCAGAAACAGATGGATATCAAGCTGGGTAAGAAGATCATCGTGTGTGAATATTGCGGGCGTATTATGATCGACCCTGAAATGGCGGGGATCTCTGAAAAGTAAAATTATTACCCCGACAATACTGAAGAACGAGTTCCGGAAAGCATCTGGAAAGTTAATTGGAGAATTTTTTCTCCAATTTCTTTTTATTTTTTCTTTTTTTGGAGGGAAATGATGTATCTTTGCGTTCCGGAAGGAGGTACTCCTTTGGTAGTTGTACACAGCTTATTCCTAACCCATTGATTTATCATTGGTTTCAGAGAACTTAGACTATTTCTTATCAGACTTTTTCTCGCGATAACATAATCCGAATAAATTCGTTTTCTGTATTTCGCTTATCGAAAAAGTTCTCGCAACGACATAATCCAAGCAAACTTGGCTTCTGTTCGTATTGCTTAACGAAATAGTTTTCAAAAAGATTACAGGCAAGGTTATTTATACAATACTATATGGCTAATCGAATTAAAATTAAGAAAGGCTTACGAATTCCGCTGCTCGGTGAGGCTGAAGAGACACTAAGAGGCAGGGTGACGAGTGAATATGTGAGGATTTGCCCGGAAGATTTTCATGGCATTACTCCCAAATTGGCCGTCAAAGTGGATGATGCCGTGAAGGCCGGAACACCCTTGTTCTTTGATAAAAATCATCCCGAAATGTTCTTCGCGTCACCTGTCAGCGGCGTGGTAACAGCCATTGAACGCGGTGAGAAGCGGCGTATCCTTTATATAGAGGTGAAAGCTGATAACACTATACAATACGAAGATTTCGGTAAGAAAAAGGTGGATTCACTCTCTGCCGAAGAGGTGAAGAAAGCGATCCTCGATGCCGGTATCTGGTTCCTGGTTAAGCAGCGGCCTTATGATATAGTGGCTGTGCCCGGCAAAGAACCACGCGATATATTCGTAACCGGTTTCGATACGGTTCCGCTGGCGCCGTCTGCCGATTTTATACTGAACGGCATTGAGGCTGACCTGCAGACAGGACTTGATGCCCTGGCAAAATTGACAACCGGAAAGGTCTATCTCTCTGTCAGTCCAAAAATAACCAATAAAGGGTTACGTGAAGCGAAGAATGTGGTGATTACAGAATTCGATGGGCCGCATCCCGCAGGAAATGTAGGTGTACAGATCAACCATATCAAACCGGTGAACAGGGGTGAAACCGTATGGACGCTGAGCGCACCGGATGTGGCGCTGATCGGCCGCCTCTTCAACCAGGGGATCGTGGATCTTACCCGTACGGTAGCGCTTACCGGATCGGAAGTGAAACAGACCGGTTACTATCAGATGGTGATCGGCACACAGTTGAATTCCCTTTTTAAGGGAAATGTAACGGAGGGTATCTCATTGAGATATATCAGTGGAAATCCCCTTACAGGTCGGAAAATCGATGCGGACGGCGTGCTTCGTGCTTATGACAGGCAGGTGACCGTCATTCCCGAAGGCGATGATGTACATGAGGCTTTTGGATGGGCATCGCTGTCGCCCAAACGTTACAGTGCCGGATGTACCTATCCCACTTACAACAAGAAATACCGTCTCGATGCCCGTCTGTTGGGCGGCCCGAGAGCTATCATTGTTTCCAACGAATATGATAAGGTATTTCCGATGGATATTTATCCCGAACAACTCATCAAATCCATTATCGCATTCAATATCGATAAGATGGAGCAATTGGGTATATACGAGGTGGCGCCTGAAGATTTTGCCCTGTGCGAGTTTGTCGATACATCCAAACTGGAACTGCAACGTATCGTGCGTACGGGACTGGATATGTTGCGTAAGGAGATGGAGTGAACATCGTTTATAATAGTATATATATAACTTATAAATAATAGAACTTTGAAAGCGTTAAGAAAGTATCTTGATAAGATCAAACCGAATTTCGAGGAAGGCGGGAAACTGCACTGGCTCTATTCTACATACGATGCGTTTGAGACGTTCCTTTTCGTGCCCAACACGACATCGAAATCGGGTGTGCATATCCACGATGCGCGTGATTCGAAACGTACGATGATCATCGTGATCCTCGCACTGATCCCCGCGCTGCTGATCGGTATGTATAACGTGGGATTACAGCATTATCTGGCAATTGGCCAGGATGTGACATTCCTTACCAAATTCTTCTATGGATTTCTGGCAGTACTGCCTCACATAGTAGTTTCATATGTGGTGGGACTTGGTATCGAGTTCGCCATGGCACAGATAAAAAAGGAGGAAGTGGCCGAAGGGTTCCTGGTTACAGGGATGCTTATCCCGATGATCGTGCCCGTAGACACCCCGTTGTGGATGATTGCCGTTGCCACTGCTTTTGCCGTAGTGTTTGCCAAAGAGGTGTTCGGCGGTACCGGGTATAATATTTTCAATGTAGCGTTGATTACGCGTGCATTCCTTTTCTTTTCCTACCCTTCAAAAATGTCGGGCGACCAGGTATGGGTGCGCACTGCCGATACATTCGGAATGGGGACAGGAACAGTAATAGACGGTTATTCGGGAGCTACCCCGTTGGGGCAGATAGCAACTACCGAGGCCGGCGGATTTGCCGATTTTACCTTCCATGGTATTACAGGACAACCTCTCTCTCTCAGTGATATGTTTTTCGGCTTCATTCCGGGATCTATTGGTGAAGTATCTACCATTGCCATCCTGTTGGGAGCTGCGATTCTGATTGCCACCGGCGTAGGAAGCTGGAAAACCATGCTTTCAGTCTTTATCGGAGGTCTTGTGGCTGTCCTGCTGGTGAATGTCTTTGCACAAAATACCATTATGGAGATGCCCGTACATTATCACTTCCTGTTAGGCGGATTCGCTTTTGGAGCGGTATTTATGGCTACAGATCCGGTAACCTCGGCAAGAACTGAAAAAGGGAAATGGATCTACGGTTTCCTTATTGGACTGATCGCGGTAGCCATTCGTGTGTTCAACCCGGGATACCCTGAAGGAATGATGTTGGCTATCCTGTTCATGAACGCCTTCGCTCCGCTTATCGATTTCTATGTGATCGATGCCAATATTAAGCGTCGTATGAAACGGGCAGCAGTAGTGAAATAAATAATAATAAAGATATGAACAGAGAAAACAGTGGATATACGATCATATATGCATCGGTGATGGTGATAGTGGTAGCACTCGGATTGGCCTTCACTCACCAGGTATTGAATGAACGGCAGATTGCCAACGAAAATACCGACAAGATGCAGCAGATATTGCGTTCTCTCAACTTAGATGTAAGTGTGGCCGAGGCCCAGCCAAAATATACCGAGTTGATAAAGAATGCCTATCTTATCAATGATGAAGGTGTAAAAGTGGAAGGTACTGAAGGAATCACCCCTGACGATCCGGCCTTTTCAACCGAATTGGGAGATACTCAGGCTAAAGGATTGCCGGTATATGAAGCAGAAGTAGATGGTTCTACCAAATATATTATCCCGATGAGCGGCACCGGACTTTGGGGACCCATTTGGGGATACCTGGCCATTGAATCCGACGGCAGCGCCATTTATGGTGCGGAATTCGGTCACGCTGGGGAGACTCCCGGATTGGGCGCGGAAATAGTGACTACCCCCTTCAGAAACCAATTCAGGGAAAAGAATCTATTCAGAAATGATGAATTTACATCAGTGGCTGTGGTAAAACCGGGACAGACCAATAGCAGAAGAGACTATGTGGACGGGATTTCCGGGGGGACTATCACCAGTAAAGGAGTGGACAACATGTTACTCAACAGTGTCGGTAGATATAAGAATTTTTTAATGAATTTGCACACTGCCAATCAATGACAGTGGAACTAATTTCGTTAATGAAAATATAACAGTGAAAGAAAATGGCATTATCAAGTAAGACAAAAGCGGTTTTATTGGGGCCGCTGAATAAAAATAATCCTGTTATTGTACAGGTGCTGGGTATCTGTTCCGCACTGGCGGTCACCTCCAAACTCGAACCTTCTATCGTGATGGCTATTGCCGTGGTTCTGGTGACAGCTTTTGCTAATGTGATCATTTCCCTGTTGCGCAAAACTATTCCTAACCGTATTCGTATTATTGTGCAGTTGGTCGTGGTTGCTGCCCTTGTGACCATCGTGAGCGAAGTACTGAAAGCGTTTGCCTATGATGTAAACAAGCAACTCTCGGTATTCGTCGGACTGATCGTGACGAACTGTATCCTGATGGGACGCCTCGAAGCATTTGCACTGGGTAACGGCCCCTGGCCCTCTTTCCTGGACGGTATCGGGAACGGATTAGGTTATGGATGGATACTGGTAGTGGTAGGGTTTTTCCGTGAACTGCTGGGTTCAGGTACATTACTGGGACATCAGGTGATTCCGCAGGCGCTCTATGATGCCGGTTATGAAAATAATGGTTTGATGATGCTTGCACCTATGGCGATATTGCTGGTGGCATGTATCATATGGGTACACAGATCGAAGAACAAGGAACTACAGGAAGAGACTAACTAAGTGAAAAGTGAAGAATTGATTAATAATGAAGAATTAATAATTAAAAGTGAAGAATTGGAAGTCACAATCCAATATCTTACAATTTAATTGAAAATCAATTTTTCATTTTTCACTTTTAACTTTTAATTTATAGAATATATTATGGATGCAATTAGTTTGATTGTACGATCGATATTTGTCGACAACATGATTTTCGCCTACTTCCTGGGGATGTGTTCGTTCCTGGCAGTGTCGAAAAACGTGAAAACAGCATTGGGATTGGGAGTTGCGGTAACATTTGTACTGGTGCTTACCTTGCCCATCAATTATATGCTGGAAAACTATGTGCTGAAAGCAGGTGCACTGCAATGGCTGGGTGAAGAGTATGCCGGGGTCGATCTGAGTGTATTTAGCCTCCTTGTTTTTATTGCTATCATCGCATCTTTCGTACAATTGGTGGAAATGGTTATAGAACGTTTCAGCCCCTCTCTCTATAATTCATTGGGTATCTTTTTGCCGCTTATTGCGGTGAATTGTGCGATTCTCGGTGGTTCGCTGTTTATGCAGCAGCGCGAGTTTGCCAATGTGGGATTGGCTACAGCTTACGGATTTGGTTCCGGGATCGGCTGGTTACTGGCTATCGTGGGGATGGCAGCAATCAGGGAAAAGTTAGAGTATTCCCATGTTCCCAAACCCTTGAAAGGATTAGGTATTACCTTTATTATTACCGCATTGATGGCTATTGGCTTCATGAGTTTTTCAGGGATCGACATTTAATTGAGAACAGACAATAACAAATTATTTATTAAAATATGAGTGTATTATTGAGCGCGGGTGGATTGACGATATGGGCGAGTGTCATTGTATTCCTGCTGATCATTTTGGTACTTGTGGTGATCATTCTGGTAGCCAAAGCTAAATTGATGCCTTCCGGCAATGTAAAGATTACCGTGAATGATGAAAAAGAATTGAACGTGCCGATGGGCGGTACCCTGTTGAATACGTTGCAGTCACAGAATATATTTCTCTCTTCTGCTTGTGGAGGTGGAGGTACCTGCGGCGAGTGCCGTTGTCGCATAACTGAGGGAGGTGGGGAGATACTTCCAACCGAGAAGGGGCACTTCAGCCGTAAGGAGCAGTTGAACGATTGGCGTTTGAGTTGTCAGGTGAAAGTAAAGGACAACATGTCGATCGTTATACCCGATGAGGTTTTCGGTATTAAGGAGTGGGAGTGCGAAGTGGTTTCAAATCATAACGTGGCTTCGTTTATCAAAGAATTTATAGTGAAGCTGCCCGAAGGGGAGAAACTCAATTTCAAACCGGGTTCCTACAGCCAGATCAAGGTACCCCGATTCGACCAGATAAAATATTCCGATTTTATTATCGATGAGCAATACAAGAGCGAATGGGATAAATTCAACATGTGGGATCTTACGGTGACCAATGACGAAGATACCGTGCGTGCTTATTCTATGGCCAATTATCCCGCAGAAGGGAATATCATTACCCTCAACGTGCGTGTGGCAACTCCTCCGTTCGACAGGGCCAAAGGTACATGGATGAACGTGAATCCCGGAATTGTATCTTCTTATATCTTCAGCCTGACTCCGGGCGACAAAGTCAAAATATCGGGTCCATACGGGGAATTTCATCCCATACTCAACAGCAAGCGTGAAATGCTCTGGATAGGCGGTGGTGCCGGTATGGCTCCCCTGCGTTCACAGATCATGCACTTAACTAAAACGTTGAAGATCACTGACCGGAAGATGTCTTACTTCTATGGAGCAAGGGCTTTGATAGAAGCATTCTATCTGGAAGATTTCTACGAACTCGAAAGAGAATTCCCCAACTTCTCGTTCCATCTGGCACTCGATAAGCCCGATCCGGCAGCCGACGAGGCCGGTGTGAAATATACTCCGGGATTCGTGCACCAGGTCATTCACGACACCTATCTGAAGGACCACGACGCTCCCGAAGATATCGAGTACTATATGTGTGGACCCGGCCCCATGGCAAACGCTGTACAGCGCATGCTCGACAACCTGGGGGTTCCGCCGGAGATGATCATGTTCGACGACTTCGGATAATTACGGAAGGAAATAAACAATCTATATATTTGACGGCATTCTCTGTAGCAGGGGGATGCCGTTTCTTTTGGAATAAGGAGATGTGTTGTATTATACAGAACTATATCTAATCATATAATATTGCATACCGGGAGGGATATTCCATCTTCTATATCCAACATGGCGTTGATAAGGTGGATGCGGTCATATTCCGGGAGGGAATCGCGGTGGATAATTCTCTCTGCGATGACTCCTTCGCGAAGGAGCTTTTGCCGCTTGGTACCGTTTAACAGCGGACTCTCCGGTGTAAAATACTGCTTCCCCTTGCTGAATACTACATTGCTGTAAGAGGTATCTGTAATAAGACCGTTCCGGGTGACAAGGATCTCATCATAGTCGCCTTTTTGCGCCAACAGGGCATTTAGCCGTCTCCTGTCGGCAAATTTGAATGAGTAATCGACCGATGCCTCTATCAACTTCAACGAGGTTATCTTTTTGAGAAGATAGGATTCAAATGATACCTCTTGAATAGTCTTGTGATAAATGATCCGGCATTTTACTTTAGTATCCTGTAGTTTATCCGGAAGAAGCGCTGGCAGATCGGGCAACTTGGGCGCGTTGAATCCGAAATGGGCGGCTGTCCGTTGCATCCGTTCTTCATGGCACTGCCTGTTTTGAATCTCTCCTTGAAGTATGTAAATGGTTTCTAAAAACATGTCAGGTGAAATTTGGAATGACTAATGTAATGGCAGATATATTTTCCGGATTGCTTCCTCGTACTCTTTCCTGCCGCTGCTGTTGGCGGTAATGCCGCCGCCGCTGCGGAAAAAGAGTTGTGATCCGCATTGTTCAATGAATCGGATTAATACAAACGATTCTAGTTTTTCACCATCGAAATAACCGGCTACACCGGTGTAGAAGCCGCGTGCTTCCTTTTCAGCCTCCTTGATGATGCGAAGCGTAGCCTCCTTGGGCGCTCCCGATACGGAACCGGCCGGCAATAATTCGAAGAAGAGTGTGCCCAGGATATCGAGATACCCTTCCGCCAGTGTTCCCTCTATCTCGGAACTTACCTGTAATATGGGCCCCCTGTTTGTCTCCAATGCATCTATGTATCTGAAACGGTTTACTTTCACAGAGGCAGCTATCCGGCTCAGGTCGTTACGAAGCAGATCCACGATGGTATTATGTTCCGCCGTCTCTTTCCGGTCATTTAGCACGATATCGCGTGCATAAGGCAGGCGTCCGTCGATAGTTCCTTTCATCGGGAAAGTGAGGATTTTTCCCTGCTCTATCCGTACAAAACACTCCGGAGAGAAGCAGACCCATTTGCCTGGCAGGCAGAGTTTATAGGTCGCCCTGCTGGAAAGAAAAATTTCTTCAAATGAGAGAGAACACCTCAATGGAGTTTTTATAGTGAGATTGACAAGATAGGAGTCACCTCGTTTCAACCCGTCCATCACCACATTAAAACGCTGTAGATAGGTGGCGTAATCTTCAGGATCGGCCTCAAATAAATAGCTGTCTGTCTGATAAGAAGGAAAAGAGAATGACTCGGGTATCCCGGAAAGCCTGTGAGGGAAGGTGTTGGACATGCCTTTGATGTCGAAAAGGATCTCTTGTTGTGACAACGGATCGGCAACAAAAAATCCTTCCCGCATCTCAAAATCTACTGTGAATAGAAACGGCTTTCTCGCTTTTCCCGCTTCGTTCATCATCTCCTTTATTTCATTACTTTCGAAAAACATGATGCAAATATAGTGAACTATTTCGTTAAGCTAAATGAGCAAAGAGCAAACTTGTTTGAACTTTGCCATAGCGAGAAATAGTCTGATAAAATCGAAAGCCGAATGGTAAGCCAAACTTGTTTGAGCTTACCTGAGGCGCATCTTATATTCTATAAATATAGTGATAGTGAAAGCATCCTATATTCTGCAAACATGAACAATTCACTCCTGATAGATGTTTTGTGAAGTAATGAACCGGGTATGGAAACAAAACTTGTTTCTACTATTTCCAAATGTGAGGTGATTTTAGTACATATCCTTCTGACAAGGGGAGAACGGGGATAATATACTGATTTTTCGTGTTATTTGAGAGGTTGCGATGTTTTAAATCGAAAATTTTTGATGGAAATAATCAACAAAATGAAAATTTTTTGAAGAAAATTGTGGAAATATTTTGTTTGTATGAATTTTTGCCTTTACTTTGCACCCATTAAACAGAGAAAATTTCAATTTGTCGTATGTATTATCAGGTCGATATTCTAGTCATTTCTATTCTACTTCTGGAAAAATTCGGAGGGTGAGACTGGCATATCTGTGATTTACATTAGGTAAAAAATATAGGGATAACCTTTCTCACCACGTGGGAAAGGTTATCCTTTTTTATAAAGCTAACAAAAACGTGAATAATAATGGAACGTATTTATGTATTTGATACAACATTAAGAGATGGCGAGCAAGTTCCCGGTTGTCAGTTGAACACCATTGAAAAGATACAGATTGCTCAAACTCTTGAATTGTTGGGAGTAGATGTAATAGAAGCCGGTTTCCCCGTATCAAGCCCGGGCGACTTCAATTCGGTGGTAGAGATATCTAAAGCGGTCACCTGGCCCACTATCTGTGCGCTAACCCGTGCAGTGGAAAAAGATATCGAAGTAGCTGCCGAAGCCCTGAAGTATGCCAAGCGGAAGCGGATCCATACCGGTATTGGTACATCAGAGTCGCATATTAAATACAAGTTCAATTCCAACCGGGAGGAGATCATCGAACGGGCAGTAAAGGCGGTAAAGTGTGCCCGTCGTTTTGTAGACGATGTGGAGTTCTACGCCGAAGATGCGGGACGTACCGATAATGAATATCTTGCCCGCGTAGTCCAGGCCGTGGTTAATGCGGGAGCTACCGTAGTGAATATACCCGACACGACCGGCTACTGCTTCCCCGACGAATACGGAGCAAAAATAAAGTATCTTATAGATAACGTAGACCTGAAAGATGCCATCCTCTCTACCCACTGTCATCAGGATCTGGGAATGGCTACTGCCAACACTCTTTCGGGCGTGATAAATGGGGCACGTCAGGTAGAAGTGACCGTCAATGGTATTGGTGAACGCGCCGGGAATACTTCTCTTGAAGAGGTGGTGATGGCACTGAAAAGTCATAAAGACCGCGGATTCGATACCAATATCAATACACAACATATCTATTCTGCCAGCCGGATGGTATCAAGCCTGATGAATATGCCGGTACAGCCTAATAAGGCTATCGTAGGGAGAAATGCTTTTGCACACTCTTCGGGCATCCATCAGGATGGAGTACTCAAGAATGTCCAAACATACGAGATCATCAATCCTAAAGATGTGGGAATCGATGACAATGCTATAGTGCTGACAGCCCGTAGCGGACGCGCCGCACTGAAGAACCGTCTGTCGATCCTCGGGGTAAAGCTCGAAAACGAAGAGCTGGATGAGGTATACCAGAAGTTTCTGGAAATGGCTGACAGGAAGAAAAGCGTTAACGATGATGATATCCTGATGCTGGTAGGCAAAGATGGACGCCTCAACAGGATCAAAGTGGAATACCTGCAGGTCCTGTGCGGTATTGGCGTACGTGATGTGGCCAGTATAGCCCTGAACATTGCCGGCGAGCGTTTCGAAGCTACCGCAAGCGGCAACGGACCGGTAGATGCCGCCATCCGTGCCGTGAAAAATATCATCCGAAGGAAGGTGAAAATCCGTGAGTTCCTCATCCAGGCAATTGACCATGGCAGTGATGATATAGGTAAAGTCCATATGCAGGTGGAACACAACAATATAGTATATTATGGTTTCGCGGCCAACACCGATATTGTGGCAGCCTCCGTGGAAGCATTTATCGATGCGGTGAATAAGTTTGTGGAGTAATATACTAATGTGCCAATGAGAATAATATGCCAATGTGAATAATAAAAATAATAAGACTAATGTGAATGAAATGATAATTTTTCACTTTTCACTTTTAATTTTTAATTAAAAAAATGAAGACTCTTTTTGATAAGATATGGGATGCGCATGTGGTGGCGACGGTAAAAGACGGTCCCACCCAGTTATACATCGACAGGCATTTGTGTCACGAAGTGACCAGTCCCCAGGCCTTTGCAGGCCTCCGGGCACGTGGGTTGACAGTGTTTCGCCCAAAGCAGACTACACTGACGGCCGACCACAACATTCCCACGATGTGGCAGAACAGGCCTATTCGTGACTCTATCTCTCGTTTTCAGGTGGAAACGCTTGCCAGGAACGCGTCGGATTTCGGCCTGACCTATTACGGATTAAATAATCCCAGGAACGGGATCGTACACGTGATCGGACCGGAGAACGGCTATACACAACCTGGAATGACTATTGTCTGCGGTGATAGCCATACTTCTACCCATGGTGCCTTTGGAGCTATCGCCTTCGGTATCGGTACCAGCGAAGTGGAAATGGTGCTGGCATCGCAATGTATCCTGCAGACGCGTCCCAAAACCATGCGGATCAATTTCGAAGGTAAACTGGACGAAAATGTAAGTGCTAAAGATATGGCGCTATATATGATCTCACAGTTGACTACCGGAGGTGCTACCGGCTATTTCGTGGAATATGCCGGCGAAGCGGTACGCAATCTCACTATGGAAGAGCGGATGACACTTTGTAACCTGAGTATCGAGATGGGCGCGCGCGGTGGTCTGGTCGCCCCGGATGAAACCACATTCAATTACATCAAAGGACGTGAGTTCGCACCCAAAGGAGAAAAATGGGAAAAAGCCCTGGCTTACTGGAAAACATTGAAGAGTGATGAGGGTGCCGTCTTCGATAAGGAGGTTACTTTCGATGTGACGAAGATCCGTCCGATGATCACTTATGGAACCAATCCCGGGATGGGTATTCCTATCGATGGTACTATTCCACATCTGGATGAAATAGACGAAGCCGGAAAAATATCATTTGAGAAGTCATTGAATTATATGGGATTTGCTCCCGGTGAAAAGTTAGAAGGAAAACAGATCGATTATGTCTTCCTGGGAAGTTGCACCAATGGCCGGATCGAGGATTTCAGGGTATTTACCAATTATGTGAAGGGTAAAAAGAAAGCCGGTAATGTGACAGCATGGTTAGTGCCCGGCAGTTGGCAGGTGCGCAAGCAGATTGAAGCGGAAGGACTCGACAAGATACTGGAAGAGGCCGGCTTCGAACTTCGTCAACCGGGTTGTTCTGCCTGTCTGGCAATGAATGACGATAAGGTGCCGGCAGGTAAATATGCAGTCTCTACTTCCAACCGGAATTTCGAAGGACGACAGGGCCCGGGTGCAAGGACTATCCTGGCAGGCCCTCTGGTAGCTGCTGCTGCTGCGGTAAACGGAAAAATAACGGAACCGTAAATTAATGTGCTGATTTACTGATTTGTGAATGTGCCGATTTATTAATGTGCCAATATGCCAATGAGATTAATAAGCTAATGAGAACTCAGAATTCAAAATTTTAAATCTTGAATTTTGAATCTGAAATCTGAAATCTTGAATTTTGAAAAAATAATGGAAAAGTTTCAAACAATAACATCAACATATGTGCCGCTTCCTATAGAGAATGTGGATACCGACCAGATCATCCCTGCCCGCTTTCTGAAGTCGACTACACGGGAAGGCTTCGGTGACAACCTGTTCGCCGACTGGCGTTATGATAAAGAAGGAAATCCTAAACCCGATTTCGTACTGAATAACCCTCTCTATTCGGGAGAAGTGTTGGTAGCAGGAAAGAATTTCGGGAGTGGAAGTAGCCGCGAACACGCCGCCTGGGCAATCGGAGGTTATGGTTTTAAAGTGGTGGTATCGAGCTTCTTTGCCGATATCTTCCGTAACAACGCCCTTAATAACGGTATCCTGCCGGTAGTCGTGAGTGAAAAATTCCTGAGCGAACTTTTTGTATCAGTGAATAGTAATCCGCAGGCAACAGTGACGGTCAACCTTGAGGAGCAGACCATTTCGAATAACGAAACCGGTACGGTCGAGTCGTTCGAGATCAATTCCTACAAGAAAGAATGCCTGATGAAGGGTCTGGATGATATCGATTTCCTTCTCTCCAACAGGGATAAAATCGAAGAATATGAGAAAAACCGTTTATTTGCGTACGAATAGATTCCAGATTTAGAATTCTAAGTCAGCAAATCATCATATCAACAAATCATCACATTAACATAGGTTGTTTTGGGAGAAGTAAAGAAAATAGAAATCATGGATACCACGCTTCGTGATGGTGAGCAGACCTCGGGCGTGTCTTTTGCTGCACAGGAGAAGGTGAGCGTGGTACGCCTTTTGCTCGAAGAGCTGAAGGTGGACCGTGTGGAAATTGCTTCTGCACGGGTTTCCGAAGGAGAATTCCAGTCCGTGAAGAAAATGGCGCAATGGGCGCATACGCATGGCTATATCGACCAACTCGAGGTACTCGGGTTCGTGGATGGCACTACTTCCCTGGAATGGATTGCCAATGCGGGATGTAAGGTGGTAAATCTGCTCTGCAAAGGTTCTTTGAAACATTGCACCTATCAGTTGTGTAAATCGCAGGAAGAACATCTGGCAGATGTGAAGAACTCTATTGCTCAGGCGCAACGGATGGGATTGACGGTCAACCTTTACCTCGAGGATTGGTCCAACGGTATGCGCGACTCTAAAGAGTATGTATTCCAAATGATGGATGGGTTGAAAGATGAGGCGGTCACCCGTTTCATGCTGCCCGATACATTGGGTGTGCTCAATCCCGATGAAACATACCAGTTCTGTTCGGAAATGATTATACGATATCCCAACCTTCATTTCGACTTTCATGCCCACAACGATTACGACCTGGCCGTGGCCAATGTATACGAAGCCATCAAAGCGGGAGTGAAAGGCATCCATGTCACTGTGAACGGACTCGGTGAGCGTGCCGGCAATGCGCCGCTTACCAGCGTAGTGGCACTTATCCATGACCATATGGGTTTGAGTTCCAATATCGATGAGTCGAAACTCTATAACGTGAGCAAGGTGGTGGAGAGCTACTCCGGTGTGCGTATCCCGAATAATAAGCCGGTGATTGGTGACAATGTATTCACTCAGGTGGCGGGTGTTCATGCCGACGGAGATAAAAAGAAAAACCTTTATTTCAATAACCTGATGCCCGAACGGTTCGGCCGTTTCCGCGAATATGCACTGGGGAAAAATGCAGGACGTTCCAATATCATTAAAAATCTGGAAGCCCTGGGTATTGAACTCGACGATGAGGCGACACGCAAAGTAACGGCGCGAATCATTGAACTGGGTGACAGGAAAGAGATTGTCAACCTCGATGAACTCCCTTATATCGTTTCCGATGTGTTGAAGAACGGGATAGAAAATCAGGATATTAAAATGCTTAACTATTCACTCACGCTGACGGATGGACTCAGACCGACTGCTACGGTGAAAATATCGATAAAAGGAGAGATCTATCAGGAAACCGCAGCAGGAGACGGACAATACCATGCTTTCTCGAAAGCAATGTACAAGATATACAGAAAGCTTGACAAACCGGCACCGGAACTGATTGACTATGTTGTAGTAATCCCGCCCGGTGGGAAAACCAATGCTTATGTACAGACAGTGATCACCTGGAAGTTCGAAGACAAGATATTCAAAACCCGTGCACTCGATATCGACCAGACGGTAGCAGCCATCAAGGCGACAATGAAAATGTTGAATATGATAGAAAGCGGGAATATTCCCAATATGAATTATATGAGATTACCCTAGTAAAGTGGAAAGGTGGAAAAGTGGGAGAGTGGAAAGGTGATTAATCCCGATAAATCGGGACAAGTGCTGGTAATCAACAATTTGTAATTAGTAATTTGTAATTAAAATAAGATGCAACTAAACATAGCTGTACTGCCGGGCGACGGAATAGGTCCGGAGATAATGAAACAGGCGTTGAATATTACTTCGGCCGTTTGTGAAAAATTCGGCCATACTTTGACCTGCAAAGAGGCCATTGTTGGCGCCTGTGCCATTGATGCAACCGGGGATCCTTATCCGGCCGAAACGCATGAACTCTGTATGCAGAGCGATGCTGTACTGTTCGGTGCTATCGGTCATCCTAAATTCGATAACGATCCCAACGCAAAAGTACGTCCCGAGCAGGGTTTGCTCCGCATGCGCAAGCAACTGGGACTCTATGGGAATATCCGGCCCGTAATGACCTTTCCTTCCCTTATCCATAAATCACCTCTGCGGGCTGATCTGGTGGAGGGTGCCGATTTTGTCTGTATCCGTGAACTTACGGGCGGCATGTATTTCGGACGACCCCAGGGAAGGAGTGAAGATGGCAATACAGCTTATGATACGTGCGTCTATACGCGCGAAGAGATTGAACGTGTACTGCATCTGGCCTATAAGTTTGCCGGACAGCGACGTAAAAAAGTGACTGTGGTCGATAAGGCAAACGTCATCGCTACCTCCCGCCTGTGGCGCCAGATTGCACAGGAGATCGCACCCCAATATCCTGATATTGAAACCGATTTCCTCTTTGTGGACAATGCTGCCATGCGTATCATCCAATGGCCCAGGAGCTTCGATGTGATGGTGACCGAAAACCTGTTCGGAGATATCCTCACCGACGAAGCGTCCGTGATTACCGGCTCACTGGGATTACTCCCTTCGGCATCCGTGGGCTTACATACATCGCTGTTTGAGCCGATCCACGGATCCTATCCGCAAGCGACCGGTAAAAATATCGCTAACCCGCTGGCTATGATCCTATCTGCCGCCCTGATGTTTGAATATGGTTTCAACCTGATGGAAGAAGGAGCGCTTATCCGCGAAGCAGTCAACGCGAGCCTCGAAGCAGGAATCGTCACCGAAGATATCGCCGACGGCGGAAAGGCATACAGTACCTCTGACGTAGGGGAGTGGATTGAACGGTTTGTGAGAAAGTGAGAATGGGAGAGAATTGACAATTGACAATTGAGAATTGACAATGAATAATTTGTAATTAGTAAATCTCAAATCAAAGATCCTACATCCTAAACTGACGTAGTCAATTAACAATCGGCGTAAGCCAAATTATGAAATCCGAAATCTTGGAATTTTGAATCTTGAATTTTGAAATGAGTAACAAAAATATAAATAAGGGCGATTTACGTAGTGCGACCAGTACGCAGGGACGCCGTATGGCAGGTGCACGCGCGCTCTGGCATGCCAACGGGATGACGCGTGAACAGATGGGGAAACCGATCATCGCGATCGTAAATTCCTTCACGCAGTTCGTCCCCGGCCATACGCATCTGCATGGAATAGGGCAGATGGTAAAGGCGGAGATCGAGAAGCTGGGTTGTTTTGCCGCTGAGTTCAACACCATCGCAGTAGACGACGGCATTGCCATGGGGCATGACGGTATGCTGTATTCCCTCCCGTCGCGCGACCTGATCGCCGATTCGGTAGAGTATATGATCAATGCCCACAAGGCCGATGCTATGATCTGTATCAGCAACTGCGACAAGATCACACCCGGGATGCTGATCGCTGCTATGCGTTTGAATATCCCGGCTATCTTTGTCTCCGGAGGACCAATGGAAGCGGGTAAGATCGGCGACGAGCAGATCGACCTGATCGATGCCATGATCGAGTCGGCCGACGAGTCGGTCTCCGATGAACGGGTAGCCCAACTCGAACAACTGGCTTGTCCTACCTGCGGATCCTGTTCCGGAATGTTCACTGCTAACTCCATGAACTGCCTCAATGAGGCGATCGGGCTGGCGCTTCCCGGTAATGGCACCATTTTGGCAACGCACGTCAACCGCAAACAGCTGTTCGTCGATGCTGCCCGCCAGATCGTAGAAAATGCTTACAGGTATTACTCCGAAGGAGATGATACGGTATTGCCAAGGAATATCGCTACCCGCGACTCTTTTCTCAACGCCATGACGCTCGATATCGCCATGGGTGGCTCTACCAACACCATCCTCCATACACTGGCTATTGCCCATGAAGGGGGAATCGACTTCACCCTCGATGATATCGATGCTCTTTCACGTCGCGTGCCCTGTATATGCAAGGTAGCACCCAATTCGAAAAAATACCATATCCAGGATGTGAATCGTGCAGGTGGTATTATGGGAATTATGAACGAACTGGCAAAGGCCGGCCTGGTAAATACCTCAGTACACCGCGCCGACGGGCGCACTCTGGAAGAGGCATTAAAAGAATATGATGTTACCAACGGAAATCCGGGTGAAGAGGCATGCAGGATCTATTCTTCCGCTCCCGGTAACCGGTACAATATTGTGATGGCTTCACAGAATGCGCAGTTCAAAGAGCTGGATACCGACAGGGAGAACGGATGTATCCGCAGCGTAGAACATGCCTATACCAAAGATGGCGGGCTGGCTATCCTGAAAGGGAATATCGCTGAAAAAGGCTGTGTGGTGAAAACTGCCGGCGTAGATGAGAGTATCTGGAAATTCAGCGGCAAAGCCAAAGTATTCCATTCTCAGGACGATGCCTGTACGGGTATTCTTAACGGAGACGTACAGGCTGGCGATGTGGTGGTGATCGTGTACGAAGGGCCTAAAGGTGGTCCCGGTATGCAGGAGATGCTTTATCCCACGTCTTACATTAAAGCCAGACACCTTGGGACTGAGTGCGCCCTGATCACCGACGGGCGTTTTTCGGGTGGTACTTCGGGACTCTCCATAGGCCATATCTCTCCCGAAGCGGCTGCCGGCGGAAGCATCGGACTGGTACGCGAGGGAGACATCATCGAGATAGATATCCCTGCCCGTTCCATCAACTTAAAAATTAGTGATGAAGAACTTCAGGAAAGAAGAAGAGAAGAAGAGGCAAAAGGAGAAAACGCCTTCAAACCCCAACGCGACAGAGTGATTTCGAAAGCATTAAAAGCATATGCCGCTTTTGTAAGCTCAGCCGATCTGGGAGCGGTAAGAATCATTTGAGAAAAAGATTTACAATTTTAGGTTCAAGTTTAAAGAGAAGAGTGTATGAACAGAGATAATCAAACTCCATTAACTACACCCCTTTCCGTGGAGACGGAAACCATTCCGGGGAGTGAAGTACTTATTCGCTCCCTGATCGCCGAAGGAGTAGATACCATATTCGGCTATCCGGGTGGAGCTATCATGCCTGTATTCGATGCTTTGTACGATCATAAAGACAAGATCAGGCACATACTGGTTCGTCATGAACAGGGCGCGCTCCATGCAGCGCAGGGATATGCACGGGTCTCGGAAAAGGTGGGGGTGGCCCTCGTAACATCCGGCCCGGGGGCAACCAACGCGATTACCGGTATCACCGATGCAATGATGGATAGTACACCGTTAGTGGTGATCTCGGGACAGGTCAATTCCACTCTGCTCGGCTCTGATGCTTTTCAGGAGGCCGATGTGATTGGTGTTACGCAACCCATCACCAAATGGGCTTATCAGGTACGTCGTGCCGAGGATATTGCCTGGGCCGTATCGAGGGCGTTCTACATCGCTTCGAGCGGCCGACCCGGTCCGGTGGTGCTCGATATCGCAAAAGATGCACAGGTACTGAAATGCAATTATACCTACCAAAAAACCACTTTTTTGCGGAGTTATCATCCGCTGCCGGAAGTAGAAGAAGACAAAATAAAGATGGCAGCCGACCTTATTAACAGCGCTAAAAAGCCATTTGCTCTGGTAGGGCAGGGGGTAATCCTCGGTAATGCCGAAGAAGAATTACGCGCTTTCCTGGAAAAAGGCGGTATCCCCTTTGGATCTACTATCCTGGGACTATCGGCTATACCCTCTGATCATCCTCTGAATCGAGGTATGCTGGGTATGCACGGGAATGTAGCTCCCAATATCAAGACAAATGAATGTGATGTGTTGATCGCTATCGGTATGCGGTTTGACGATCGGGTGACGGGCGACCTGAAGACTTATGCCAAACAGGCGAAGGTGATCCATTTCGATATTGATCTGGCCGAAATGGACAAGAACGTGAAGACCACCGTGAAAGTACTGGGCGACGCTAAACAGACGTTACCAATGGTAACCAGGCTGATCGAAAAGAAATCGTATCCTGAATGGCTCGAAGAATTCAAACCCTATGAACAGAAGGAATACGATTGCATCATAAAAAATGAACTCTATCCTGAAAATGGAGGAGAGATAAAGATGGGCGAAGTAGTGAATAAAATCACCGAAGCCACACAAAACAAGGCAATTTGCGTGACCGATGTGGGACAACACCAGATGATGGCTACCCGTTATTTCAAGTACAATCAATCGCGCAGTATGGTTACATCGGGCGGATTGGGTACGATGGGATTCGGCCTGCCCGCCGGTATCGGTGCCAAATATGGCGCACCCGACAGAACGGTTTGCATCTTCGTGGGTGACGGGGGACTGCAGATGACGATCCAGGAATTTGGCACCATTATGGAGTATGGTATAGATGTGAAGATCATTCTCCTGAACAATAATTATCTGGGGATGGTACGCCAGTGGCAGGAACTCTTTTTTGACGAACGCTATTCGGAAACACACCTTAAAAATCCTGATTTTATCAAGATTGCTGATGCATACAATATCAAGGGACGGAAAGTGACACAGCGCGCAGAACTCGATGCCGCTATACAGGAGATGCTCCAACATAAAGGGGCATACCTGCTCGAAGTGGTGGTGGAAACCAAAGGGATGGTTTATCCGATGGTGCCTGCCGGAGGTAATATTACCAATATTATGTTGGGGAACGGATACACGCTGTAGAATTACCAATTACCAATTACTAATTACCAATTAAAATGGACGGGAATAAAACATTATATACCATTACTATTTTCTCAGAAAATACGGTAGGTGTGCTCAATCAGATCACGACCATCTTTACCCGCAGGCAGCTCAATATCGAGACGTTGTCAGTCTCACCCTCCGCCATCCGCGGGATACATAAATTCACCATTACCACTTTTTCGGATGATGAGGAGGTAATGAAAAAGTTGGTACGCCTGATCGATAAACGGGTGGATATCCTGAAAGCCTATTTCAACACCGATGAAGACCTTGTGCATCAGGAGTTGGCGCTCTACAAGCTTTCCACCAATAAGGTGATGGAACATGGCTCCATAGAGTACCTGGTGAGAAAATATAATATCCGTATACTGGAGGTCAACAAAGACTGTGTAGTCTTTTTGAAAGCAGGTCATTATGAGGAGACCCAGGGCCTCTTCGAAGAACTGGCCGACACCATTGGTGTGTTGCAATTCGTCCGTTCGGGAAGGATTGCCATTACTAAATCGAAGGTGGAACGTCTGAGCGATATGCTGGCCAAATGGGAACAGCAACGAAACGGCATCGAGAAACCGGAAAACATAGTACAGAACCAATAAAACAGAAAATAATTTATAAATAAGCAGTCAATGAGTTCAGCTCGTATTTAGTCCTTAGTCCTAATTTCTTAGTTCTTAGTTCTAACGATACCCTATCTCATGACAATAAAAAATTGAACAAATGGCAAAAATGAATTTTGGCGGGGTTGAGGAAAATGTAGTTACCCGCGAAGAATTTCCCCTTGAAAAAGCGCGGGAAGTATTGAAAGATGAAACAATCGCGGTGATCGGTTACGGTGTGCAAGGCCCCGGACAATCTCTTAACCTGCGTGATAACGGTTTTAACGTGATCATAGGACAGCGGAAAGAGAGTAAAACCTGGGATAAGGCGGTGGCCGACGGCTGGGTACCGGGTGAGACGCTCTTTGATATTGAAGAAGCCTGCCAACGGGGAACTATTATTCAGTACCTGTTATCTGATGCGGCACAGATTGCCCTGTGGGACACAGTGAAGAAACATCTGACTCCCGGCAAGGCGCTCTATTTCTCACACGGCTTTGGTATTACCTATAAAGATCGTACCGGTATTGTTCCGCCTGCCGATGTGGATGTGATCCTGGTAGCTCCCAAAGGATCGGGTACGAGCCTTCGTAAGATGTTCCTGGAAGGACGGGGACTGAATTCCAGCTATGCTATCTATCAGGATGCTACAGGTAAGGCATATGATCGAGCAGTAGCTCTGGGTATAGGTGTCGGTTCAGGTTATCTGTTTGAAACCGATTTCAAACGTGAAGTATATTCCGATCTGACCGGCGAGCGCGGTACGCTTATGGGCGCTATTCAGGGGCTGTTACTGGCACAGTACGAAGTGTTACGTGAGAACGGACATACGCCTTCGGAAGCATTCAACGAGACGGTGGAAGAACTTACTCAATCGCTGATGCCATTATTCGCCGAAAAAGGAATGGACTGGATGTATGCCAACTGTTCTACTACCGCACAACGCGGCGCCCTTGACTGGATGGGACCGTTCCATGATGCTACCAAGCCGGTATTTGAAAAACTCTATAAAGAGGTAGCCAGTGGCAATGAAGCGCAACGTTCTATCGACAGTAATTCACAATCCGATTACAGGGAAAAACTGGAAGAGGAACTGAAAGCCCTTCGTGAAAGCGAGATGTGGCAAACCGGAGCCGTCGTAAGAAAACTGCGTCCGGAGAATAATTGAAACAGAGGTTAAATATTAAACCTTAATACAAAAAACGCGGTTTTAAAACCGCGTTTTTTGTATTTATATCTCCTCTTCACTGGTAAGATCGAGTTTCTCATCGTCCTTACCCCGGTCGAAGAACATCTTTTTGAGGGGGTTCTTACGGGCTTCATCATAAGCCAGCCGGTTCCTGAAAATATCAATACCCATATAGATCGCCTGACGGAACGATTCATCGGAAGCCAGGTTCTTTCCTGCGATATCGTAAGCGGTACCATGATCGGGCGAAGTACGTACGATGGGTAGTCCGGCCGTAAAATTAACTCCCGAATCCATAGCAAGTGTCTTGAAAGGGATCAATCCCTGATCGTGATACATCGCCAGGATGGCATCGAACTCCTTGAAGCGCCCCGAGCCGAAGAATCCGTCGGCAGCAAAAGGGCCGGCACAGAGGATCCATTGGTCCTGTGCCTCTTTCACGGCAGGGGCAATGATGTCTGCTTCCTCTTTTCCCAGCAATCCGTTTTCACCTGCATGCGGGTTTAATCCCAATACGGCAATACGGGGATTCTCTACTCTGAAATCACGCTTCAGCGTGTGGTCGAGTGTCTTCAGCTTCTCCATGATCAATTCCCTGGAAAGTTTCGAAGAGACTTCCGCCAGGGGTACATGAGTAGTGGCCAGTGCTACACGCAATGTTTCCGTTGCCATGATCATTAAAGCCTTTTCCCCGTTCGAGGCAAAGCGTTCCTCTAAAAATTCGGTATGTCCGGGAAATTGAAAACGATCATTCTGGATAGTGTCTTTATTGATGGGAAGGGTGACCAGCAGGTCGATCTTGCCGCTAGCAAGATCACGACAAGCAGCATCTAATGCCGTATAAGCCGACTCTCCTGCATCGGTACTTGCCGATCCCAACTCTATCTTGATCTCCTCCCTGACACAATTGACAAGATTGACTTTTCCTTCATGCGATTCTTCGACTTTGGAAATAATATGAAAATTCATCGCGTCGCTGTTCAACACCTTCCGGTGATAGGACGCCGATTTGGATGATCCGTATACGATTGGGTGGAACAACTCAAGTATTCTGGCATCGGAGAAGGCCTTCAACAGGATTTCATATCCTACACCGTTCACATCGCCATGCGTGATGCCCACCTTGATTAAATCTGACATGTATATATGTTAATTAAAGAACTTAAGTGTGATTAAAGTCTATGTAATAAATAATTCAATTAAGATGTTTTTTCTTCCTCTTTTTCGGGGATACTGATGGTATATAATGTGGATTCCAGATTACGCAGGAGATTCCGCTTATTCATTTCCGGGGCATAAACGAATACTTCTACGATTACCACCATACCCGTGTTCTCGTTGACGAACGCATGCATCACGAACGGGCCGCCCATCATGTCGTTGGTCATTTCCCAGAGGCCGCGCAACTCAGCCCGGAACAGGCCATCCGTTTCCATTTTCCTGTAATCGGGTGAATATACTGTGGCAGTCATCATCCTCGAGTCGAATGAACCTGTGATATATTCTCCTAATACCCTGTTACGAATATTAATGAGCGAATCTTTCTCGAAGACGGTCTCTGTAGTATAGGGAAACTGGTATATTACGATGTCCTGGCGTCCTCGTGCTGCATTGTTGGTCGCCCAGTAGAAATTCTCATGTTCACTAATATTAGGCAATCCTTTCGGGAAATGAATATTGATCCCAAAAACCTGTTTTACACGTGATACCGGTTCTTTTATCTGATTTTTAAGATATCTCGCGTTGCGTTCCAGTTCTTTGGTGACGAAATAATCTATTATGCTCTCCCTGTTTTCGGTTACGAATTCCACAAAACTGACCGTATCGGGAGCATGAATATTCATGATGACCTGTCCCATGGCATACTTGTCGAGATCCGCAGTAAGTTTGGGATAACTGTATATATTGGATATTTCGGGAATGATCAGGTTTCTCGCCATCTTAAAAGTACTGGTGAAATTTTCCGGAGAAAGCTGTAGTATCCGGAAGTTAGGCTCGGCCTGAGGTAGTGCTTTCACGTTAGAGTTGAGCACGCCGAAGAGGGCCCTTCCGGCAGTACCTTCCCAGGCATTCTCGTCCATTATTACGATCACCTCGTTGGTAGTTCCCGAAGCGGAGAAAAAACTACTTCCGCCGTCACACGATGTAAACAGCGCTAATAAAGCAAGAATAACGGGTAAAACGGCATATCGTTTCATATCGACGTAGTTTTAAAAGGTTTGTATTTCATTTTTAACTTTAGTGACCTCCATATCAAGCCATATATTCAGAAACCGAACTGACCGAACAATCAGTCAGTTGTGTTTGATCAACAAATATACGATTATTTGTATGAAATATAACCGATAGGACTAAAATAATCGTTAAACTCCTGCCGAGAACCGATGCTGGTATAGGTTGTCGTTTTTATATATCTGTGATCTTCGCTGTCGACAGCATGCCGCAGGCGGCGAAGATATCCTCTCCCCTCGAAGCGCGGATGGTGCAGATGAATCCTTTTGCGGTAAGGAAGTCGCGGAATTTGATCATATTTTCGTCAGTGGAAGGTTTCAGGTTGCTCATCGGAATCACGTGGAACCGGATCAGGTTAATACGGCAATCCAGTCCGGTAAGCAGTTTAGAGAGTTCACGCGCGTAAAGCAGCGAATCGTTTACCCCGTCGAACATGATGTATTCGAATGAGAGCCTCCGTTGGCGGCTCCAGTCGTACTCGCGCAGCATTTCGATCACCGAAGCCGAAGGTGCCGATTTCTCAATCGGCATGATAGCCAGCCGCTCTTCCGGGATCGGGTTGTGAAGGCTGACCGCCAGATGGCATTTGCTTTCATCGAGAAACCGTTTCAGGTTTGATGTCAACCCGATAGTGGAGAGTGTGATCCGCCTGGGGCTCCAACCCAGTCCATATTCCGCCTGAAGCAATTCCGACGCTTTCTTTACGTTCTTGTAATTATCCAGCGGTTCACCCATTCCCATAAATACCAGGTTGGTGATCTCTTCCGAGCCAGGTACCGAGTAGACCTGATTCAAAATTTCCGTGGCGGTAAGGTTGTCATGGAACCCCTGCTTTCCCGTCATGCAGAAATCGCAGTTCATCCGGCATCCCACTTGCGAAGAGACACAGATGGTGAGTCGGTCCTCTTCGGGGATGGTCACTGTCTCGATGAATTTTCCGCTGTACGTCCTGAATAACATCTTACGGGTGCCGTCGATTGATGTCTGTATATCTAATGGTTCCGATCTTCCGATATCGAATTTCTCCGAGAGGAGTTCCCGGTTCTTCAGCGAGATATTGGTCATCTCGTCGATCCGCTTCACCCGTTTCACATATATCCAGTCGGCAATCTGCTTCCCTGTGAATTTGGGTAATCCCAGTTCCGTCACGCTTTCGGTGATCTCGGCAAGCGTCATCCCCAGAAGATATTGTTTTTGATCCATTTGCTGCAATTTTATACGATTAAAACTATTTATTTTCAAATGTATCGTATAGAACTAGCTTTTAATCACGTTCTTGTGTGAGAACAGTTATTATGCTCGTTTCAATTAGACTGCAAAGATAGCACCAACCGGCCGTTTTTCTTCTATCATAGTAATATAAAATGAATTTGTTTTATCTTCGGAATCAAAAAATCCCTATCTTTGCCTCGAAACGAAATCATGTAAAAAGACGATGAAACGAACAATTTTCTCACTTTTCTTATTTTCAGTAATGACGATAACCCTTATGGCACAGCATAATCCGGTACTGTTGTTTCCCGACGGTGCGCCGGGTGAATCACGGAAGATGAAACAGGTGGATGACCAGAGCGGCAACAGGGTCGCCGGATGCCCTGTACTCCGTATCAGTAATGTGAGTGAACCGACACTTACTTTTTATCCTGCGCCTGCCGGAAACAATACCGGTGCTACCATCATCGTGAATCCCGGAGGAGGTTATAATATACTGGCTTACAACCTTGAAGGATCGGAGATATGTAAGCGTTTCAATAGTTTCGGCATCAATTGTGTGTTGGTGAAGTACCGCGTGCCGCGCCGCGAAGGGTTGGAGAAACATACGGCTCCCTTACAGGATCTGCAACGCGCCATTGCCTATACACGTTCCCATGCAGGTGAATGGAATATCGATCCCGGCAGGATCGGGGTGATGGGCTTTTCTGCCGGAGCACATCTCTCGGCAATGGCAAGTACGGCGTATGGCGAACCTACTTATCCGAAGGTCGACGCTTATGATGATGTAAGTCTACGACCTGATTTCTGTATTCTTATCTATCCGGCCTACTTATCCGGAGAGAATTTTTCGATTGCTCCTGAACTGAAAGTGGATGCCAATACCCCTCCCACTATCCTTATCCAGACTCAGGACGACAAGGATTACATCAATAGTAGTTTGTTTTATTATTATGCGCTCAAAGAAGCGAAAGTGCCGGCTGCCATGCATTTATATCCCTCCGGCGGACATGGTTACGGCTTGCGTAATACCGGTCACACGGTGAATGAATGGCCCCACCGCGTCCTTTCATGGATGCGGGATATCGGTATGATCGGGAACAGGTAGAAAAGCAAACCTTTTGCATACCCTTTGTTTTCCGTTAATCACAATTATAATTTTCTTCCCATACAAATGCTTAATTAATTATAATACCGTCTGCATCTGAGAACAAATATTCTTCAGGAACAGTTTTATAGATGATTAATTATCAACCGGCAGGTGAAACTTATAAGAATTATGCAAAAACAAAATGAAGAAAAAAAATTACGTCCAGAGCAAAAACAACGCCGTCCCGGAAAAGAGTCGAAAATGAGACCGGTTCCCCATACCGAACCTGTGAAACAACAAAATAAACTTGACGGAAAAGTTGCCCTCATAACCGGCGGCGACAGCGGCATAGGGAAAGCAACTGCCTTGCTCTTTGCGGCAAACGGGGCCGATATCGCCATAGCCTATTTGAGCGAAACGGACGATGCGAAAGCTACGCAAAAAGAGATCCGCGAAATGGGGAAGGAGTGCCTGCTCATAAGAGGCGACCTGTCCAAGGAAGTGAATTGCAAAAAAGCCGTCGATAAAACGATTGATAAATTTTCAAAACTCGACATTTTGGTAAACAACGCAGCCTTGCATTGGGAAACGGAAAGTCTGGAGGAAATATCGACCGATCAGTTGGAGCGCACTTTTGCTAACAATGTGTTCTCTTACTTTTGGGTTACCAAGTACGCCCTGAGACACTTAAAAGAAGGGAGCGCCATTGTGAATACAAGTTCCGTAACAGCTTACCGCGGAAGTGGAAAGCTGATTGATTATTCCGCTACCAAGGGCGCTATCATCAGTTTCACCCGCAGCCTTGCCCAAAGTCTGGCCCCGAAAAAAATACGGGTGAATGCCGTGGCGCCCGGCCCTATATGGACGCCGCTGATTGTGTCGACATTCGATGAGAAAAGGGTTGCTGAATTCGGTAGCGATACGCCCCTGGGCAGAGCCGGAGAACCCAGTGAAGTGGCCCCCTGCTTTTTGTTTCTGGCCTCCGACGACTCGACTTACATAACCGGGCAATGCCTGCATCCGAATGGTGGCGAGATTGTGAATGCGTGATATTTAACGGAAAGTAAAGAAATAGTTCGCCAGAAAATTCCACAGTGTGACAAGGGTGATGGCAGCCATCTTTGCCAGATAGAAATTCACCTTACCTTTCTCGTGGAGCAGATAAAGAAAAAAATTATTCAGACCGAGTCCGATCAGGGATACTACAATAAAAGAGAGATACTCGCTTCGTAAATCAGGATTCTCGCTTTCAAAAGTCCATATTCTGTTCAGCAGGTAATTGGAGGTGGCTGCCAGTATGAAGCCGATAGAATTTGAAAGAAACTTATTCCATTTGAACTTCTCTTTACATAGCCACGTAAAGAAAAAATCGACGATCATTCCTGATAATCCTACTGCCCCGAATTTCAAAAATTTCAGTAACAACTCAGAAATACTGACTATTTCAAAGTCCGAAAAGATTTTTTCCATTTTTCCTGAGAAAAGATGATTCTGTTTACTTTTCCTATGATCTCTTTTTCATTGACATAACCGAAGAAACGGCTATCCCGTGAAATTTGCGGATTATCCCCCAAAACAAAATAGTAGTTGTTTTGTACCCGATAAATAGTCATTGGTTTTCCATTGATTGATATGGAATTATTCTGCAATTCAACGGTATTATTCTCCCGTATAATGATCTCCTTATAATCAATGAAATTATCGGGATTGATAATAAGATCCGTCCCTTTTTGCAATATTTGAGAAATTCGTTTCACCAGCAATACTTCTTTATTTTCAGGACTTTTAAAAATAATAAGATCGTTTTCCTGCGGCATTCTTAATCCCTTTAGCCGATGGTATCCCCAATTCGTTTCCATATCTTTTTCTCGCAGTGAGGGAATCCATGTGAAGATGTTTACAAGCGGAATATCAGACCAGCGGGCAGGTAGTATAGCGCCATAGCTGACCTTATCGATCCATAACCAGTCACCCGCCATAACAGTCGGTTCCATACTACCACTGGAAATACGGCACGGTTCACCGATAAAAGTCCGTATTAAAATCGCAATAAAAAATATGCTTAAAAAGAGATGAACAAATTTATGAATAACTCTTCTCATCATCCAGATATTTGGAATTCATTTTTAAGATATGTGAAACATTCTTTGTAGTCAACTTAGCATTATAATGTATTTCCAATAACTCCAAAAAATAGTTATCGGAATTACTATTTCCATATCCGAAGCTAGTAGTATAATTTTTCTCTTTAATTAAATCTAATACAATCCTTTTTTTTCTCAGCCCATGACAATTTCCTCCTTTAATCTTTCCCGTGAAAACCCCATTCTTTATTTCATATATAGTTCCTATTAATTCCATCCCGTTTATATCGCACCATTTTTTCAACCAAATCGAAGAAGATGCTGTCAATATAATGATTCTATCATTCCTTTTTTTATGCCATTCTATAAGTTTAATTGCATCTCTTCGACAAATATATGGCAACTTCTTCTCACAAAATTCATTTCCTTTTTTAATCAAATATGATTCTGGTTTATTCTTAAAAAAAAAGGAAAATAAGCGTTCTTTCAATTTAAAATTAGGATATATTCTAAAAAAATATAACAACGTAAATGGTATTAAACTCAATATTCCCTTATAAAAATGACTACCTTCACAGAATTTTATAAATTCAAAAAATGTATTTTTGAAAGTTATAGTACCATCCATATCAAAAACAGCAATACCTTTCATAGATTATCATTATAAACTTAATTTTTTAAATATTTTCTCAGGAATCAATTTTATTATACAAGTGATCATCTTCCAGATTCCTAATACATAAATTTTTTCTTTCTTCCTTTTGTAAGCAATGTATATGGTTTTTGCAACTGTCGACGGTTGTGCTGTTAAAATAGAAGGAGTTTTTAAATGAGAAATCATCTTAGTGTCTATATATCCTGGTATTACAGTTATTATATTCACGTGTGATTTAGAAAGCCTATTTCTCAATCCACTTAAATATGCTGTAAATCCAGCTTTAGCACTCCCATAAATATAATTATTCCCTCTCCCTCTTTCACCGGCAACAGAAGAGATTCCTATGATTGTACCAGCATGGTCGTCTTCCATTATATTTGCCAGTATATTTAAAATGGAAACATGAGCTACATAGTTATTATTAATTATAGCTAATGATTCGTTAAAATTGCCTAAAGCTTTATTATGATCCCCTAAATATCCAAAGACAGAAACAACAACATCAGGAAACATAGGCAGTGATTTTACAAACTCCATGTGATTCTCAAATTCATTTCCATCGAATAAGAGATTAAAAGTTTTGACATCATTTTTAATTGAAATATCAGCCGACAATCTTTGCTGATAATCTGTAATTTTTCTGGCAGCTAATTGGATGTCGAATCCCTCTTTTGCAAATTTATATGCAATAGCTTCACCCAAATCCGAATTTGAACCAAGAATCAAACAGGTTTTATTGGCCATTTCATCAAAGATTTTATATTATTACTGTATCTTCTATATATCTAGTCTTGTAGACTGGAGAGATTGAAATTTATTAGGATGAGTAAAATCAGTATTGTACATTTCTTTAAACAGATTTTTTGGGATTAGAAGATCTTTTGTTAAGTATATTTTCCCTTCGTATTTGAGTACCAGTGTGTGTAGCTGATTGATTAAATCAATATTTTGACGATTTAATTTAAAATCAAGGGCTAATGTATAGCCTGGCATTGGGAACGAAATAGGTGCTGCATACTCGCATTTATCTCCCATAATTTTAAGAATAGCCAATGGAGAAAAACAAGATGAACTTACAATTTTATCGATGATATTTTTTATGCCTTCCTTACCCTTTGTAAATGGAATTACAAATTGGAATTGAGTGAATCCTTTTTTGCCATACACCCTATTCCAATTGCTGATACTATCCAAGGGATAAAAAAAACTATTATAGTGAATTAAAAAATTACTTTCTTTCTTTATTTGTTTATTATAATATATGGAGTTCCAATTGCTTATAAACTGTTTATTTAATATAAACGAAGGAAACGTGAAAGGCACATTTATTAACGGGTTAGATCTCTGTACTTTTAATGGATTATTTTTTTTATCCACAGGTAAATCCTTTAACAGAGCATGTTCTCCCAACAAAAGGATAGATTTTCTGGTTGAATTTTTCATCGAGTTGCAATTAAGCCAAGCTACAGAATAAGTATAAAAATTATATTCTTCTAATTTATCCAATAGTTCATCCACTCCTTTTATTTTTATAGATTTTTGTTTTAGATAAGCTGTCTCTATTTTCCTAAGTTTTAAAGTGACGGATACAATAATTCCTGTCAGCCCCATTCCTCCAATTGTATTTGAGAACAATTGGGTATTGCGATTTCTAGAACATTCTATTAATTCCCCTTTTGCATTAATCAGTTCTATATTCTCTATGTAAGATGAAAATGCGCCTTCCTTATGATGATTCTTTCCATGTACATTTGATGCTACGGCTCCTCCTAATGTAACGTATTTAGTCCCAGGTGTTACAGCAAGAAAAAAACCTTCAGGTACGATTAATTCCAAAAGGTCTTTTATTAAAATACCTGATTCTGCTTTTATAATGCCATTTTCAGAGTCGAAAGAGATAACTTTATTAAACCTTAAAGTTGAAATAATATGATCCTTATTAAGAGAACTATCCCCATAACAACGCCCATTACCTCTTGCTATCAAGTTGTTGCTATTGACGATTATTTCATATAAATCGTCATAATCCTTTCGCTCTATCAAGTTTGTTTTAATACAAGGGTATAATCCCCAATTACAAATTTTTTCCATATAAAATAATCGTAAAGATAAAAAACCAGATAATAATTACAATCTTTAAATATAAATCTTTCATTAGAATATTCATAGGACAACCCGATTTTCTTTCAACTATGGAAAGCTGTATATAACGCATAATGCCTATAAAGACAGGGATAGACGTAAGGTATAATTTATTCGAACCTATTCTTTCAATCACATCCTCAGAAACCGTATAGAGGATATATGTAATAAGAGTGACAGAAAAACCGATTGTTTCGGCCACATCCATAAAAACTATATTATATTCTTTTTGTACGTCCCGGTATATATACTTTTGCGATAATATAAGATCATCTCTTCGTTTGGCAAAAGCAATAGATACGGTGAGGAAAAATACAATAATCAGTATCCAATGACTGACAAATATGTCACTCATAACCCCGCCGCTTTTTATTCTTAAAATGTATCCAAGACCTATGCATGATACATCGACGATTGGGATTTTTTTTAACGATACAGAATATGATAAATTTAATGCTATATATAATATTACATATAAGCCGGAAGATTTCAGATAAGGAAATAACGAAATGAATATGATCAATAAAATAAAAGCGATAATTAAGGTTTGCTTTTTAGTGAAAAAGCCGCTTGCCAGCGGTCTTGTGAATTTTATTGGATGGTATTTATCCTTTTCAACATCCAGAACGTCATTGACAATATATATGATGGAGCAGGCCAAACAAAAAGAGGAAAAAAGAATGAATAAATCATATATTGTGTTTAACGGAAGATCGAAAATTCTGCCGGAAAAAAAAGCCGGAATAAATATCATTCCATTTTTAATCCAATGATCTACCCTTATTAATTTAAGAAATTGGGAAATAGTTTTCATGGTAATATGTAACTGATTTTTTCGTAATCTGTTATAAACGGATTGGGAGTGTATAAGAGCAATACAGAATTTTCATCATACACTTTATATAGTTTGTTAAAAAAGCTCATCCAAGTTGGGATACTTTCATGTTCAATTTTATATCCGGATGTTTCAAGAAGTTCGCGTTCATGAAAATATCCTTTTGGAATAGTCACTATTGCATTATCCGGTATATCATTCAGAAACTCTGTATCAATAAAATGAAGGTTTACTTCATCATCCATATAGAATCTTTGAATCCAGCCTTTGGCATTCCCGATAGAATACGGTCCATAATAGGTACTGTAAATATCTATTGGATTACCCTTATAATAAGTTTTCTGGATATATTCAGCTAAATTTACAGCCCCGCTACCTGCGGGTTTGAAGATCATAAATAATCCCCCCGCATTTACTATTATCACTGCGAAAATAAATGAGTGGAACATAACTTGGAAATATCTTTTCTTGATTTTATATATTATTCTCTGATAAGTCCAGATAAGTAAGATGGGGGCAAAATTAATTATCGGGAAAAAATACCGAATTTCTTTATGGCCTATGAAAGAGTGAATTACCAAATATGGTAAAATGCACCACAGAATAATATTTTTATAATCATAAAATAATAAGTAAATCAGAGAAAACAAAATGGAAATACCAATAATTAATGTAGGCGCTGTTACAATTTTCTGAATATAATAATACCAGGGCTCTAATCCATAAAAGTTTACTACATTGTCAATAAGATCAACCTTAAAATAATTATAAGGTGCAAAAACAAATTCTCCATAATAAATTGTATCTAACAGGGTACATAAGAATACAATTGTAAATAGCCCACCCAGGACAAAGAAAAGATCCCTGAATCTGATTTTTTTAATTAATAATAACCATAATAGTAGACCTGTTACACAAAGTCCCATCTGGAAACGAAATTCAAAGCTTAATCCGAATAATACGCCTATAAGAAAAAAATAAATGTTGGTATGTCTATTTAATTGGATTAAACCTACAGAAACTAAGAGACATAAACCAGCCCATACTTCAGATGAGAAACGCACATTAATTGAGGGAAGAAACCATAGTACAAAAGATAAAAAGGAAAAGACCGTATAGAACCTTCTTTCTATAGTAGGCCTGAAACAACGGATAAAAAAGGAAATGGAAAAAACAGATAAAATTGCTGTTATTCCTCTTAATATCATTGCCAAAACATACGGGTTATTCAGATTAAATAAAGAAAAGAAGTAAAAAATACATAGAGCAATATACGGTTGTAATGACGAACGAATTTGTGAATCATATTCCCATGCCAAATCATAACCGGTATTCCATCCCGCTTTTAATCCGGCAAATTCAATTAACTGGAAATGTTCATCGGGATGATGGAAGCCGTTACTATAGAAAATAGATAAGGTGTATATGACTATAATGATATATATATTAAAAGATTTAATATACGTTATCTGGTTCTTTTTTAGATTTTGTACCATATATACTAAAATTGACTTCATCGTTACTCACAATACCCTTGATAGTTACTAAGATCGGAGATTCATACCCGTAAAAATATATAAACACCACCCTCTCGATATAACCGTAATCCAACTCTGTTGGGGTGAAATTTAATTTAATCACAGAACTTTCTTTAGGCTCTAAAATAAACGGAGTGTTAGAAATCTTACTGATAAGGCACTTACAACTGGTTTGAATTTGTGCTACCTGTATTTTGTTTTCACTTAAATTTTTTAACGGAATATCTATGTCAAACTTATTTTTTTTATTTCGAGATGTAATTATTTTTCCAAAATCTACTTCTGTTGGTATTTCTATTTGGAGAACATTCGTTTTTCTCGAATTACATCCTGAAATCGTAATACAAATAACTGATAATATTAGAAAGCACTTATATATTTTGTGTTTATTTTCTTGCATCTTGTACTATTTGTTGTATGTTGATAAATACGATTATTGGATTACCATCTTCCTCAAATTCCGAACGAATCTCTTTTATTGATTCATTCTCACTTATTATATCTTCGTTAACTTCTTTAAAACCATCTCTTAGCATAAAAACTGCGACGAAATATTTATTTGTACTGGCTTTAAAGTTTCCAAAAGAAACTATGTCAGCTATGGGATATTTATAAAATTCTTTATCTAAAGTTATTGAAAAGTTTTGGTTATATTGTAAATCTCTAAATATGTGATAAATCTTATTTTTATGATAATTATTGTATAATAGGTATAAATATTCATCTGTAGATAATATCTGTTCTAATCCTAATGAATAATTATCTTTCTTTAAATTACTATCGAAATCCAATATTGTTCCTGTTTCGTTTCTACCTGAAAATTTTGTATTTTTATTAATCTGTTTCAAATGAGTACTCACTAATAGATATGGGTTAATGTTATTATTATGATATTTTTGAACAATGTCTGAATATTGTGTAAGAATAAAACAGGTGTCTTGAACCATTGTGACCCTAGGAAAGCCATATTTCATTGAAACGTTATTAGTAGCTAGATAGGGGAAAACTTTCCTTTCCAATTTCATGTTTTCTTCATCTACCAGTAAGTATTCATATTTATTTCTTGGCTCGTTGTAGGTTGTGAGTACTAATTTGTTCTCATCGCTCAGTAGGTCTACATCATAGAATTCAGAGATCGAGTTATCGTACTTAATTTTATCAAGTAATATCCCATTATAGGAGTATTTGAAGACAGTTTGTCTAAGAATATCAAAAATTGCTATATATTTTTTAATTGGGTGTACGTAAAAACTAACAATGCTTAATTGCTCATTTGGGCCTCCACCTTTTTCTCCAATCGTATTTAAAAAAGTGCCATTTGTATCAAATACAAATATCTTATTATTAGAATCTAAAATAAATATTTGATTATCTTTGACAACCAATTTTTCAATATTGTTTCCAATTAAACAATTTTCGTTAGTCTCTAATTGAATATAAGTGGAATTTTTTATAAAATTACCGGGGGTGATTTTAATTTCTTCAAGTTCTTCAATATCAATGATCAAATCAATAGATTGCCTTTCTTGTTTGGGATTACAAGACAAAATCAATCCGTTTAGTATAAGAATGAGAATATATTTTTTCATTTTCAAAGATTTATATTTGTTATTTTTTTAATTGAATAAACATTTTATTCAGATTCAATGTGATCTTACTAAATTTATTAATGAAATCCGTTCCTAAAGAGCCATCAGCAGAGGGATCTTCCATAAAATAGTCTACAGTATAAATGGGGATATTTTTAAGAGAGAAAAATGTTTCACCAATTAATAATGCAAGTGAAGGCATTTGATAAATAGTATCGGACTTAATGGCTCCTACTCCGAAGGAATAAGTGAGTTTTTTCTCTAACGTTGTTTCTATTTCATTTCTATTTTTTAAATAATAGGATTTGAACATATGACTATTACTATTTCCCGTGTCAAGATGAAATGTAATAAGATCATCTTCACTAAAGGCTTTAACGATAATATTATTTCTTTCGTCGAGTATAATATTCCGGCCTGAAATAGGTAATTCGCTTTCTTTCTGAGGGATTATTATCTTCTTGTCGGAGGGATATAATTGTATCTCTCCTATTCTTTTTATAAAATCTATTCCTAAAACTCCATCAATATAGTCATTTATATTTTCATTTCTGAAAATACCGGATTTTTCCAAAAAATTATCACTGACTACAATCAATAGATTATAAAGAGTTACTTCTCCCAATGAGATATTATCTAATATTGCTAAATTTCCCTGGCTTATCCCTGTACCTGATATATTTATCGAATCATTCAGGTAATGTAAATTTATATTTTTTGAAGTATTATTAAAAATGCAAGTTGTTTCATATCCCGTATCTAGAATGAAGACATATTCTTTTCCTTGTATAAAAATTTTCACTACTCCTAGAGCACTTGTCATGTCGTGAATTGTGTCTTCATCTTTTCGAGAAGTAAAATCCATTTCTATTGTGCCGAAGGGAATTTCAATATTTTTTTCCGGCTTTATTACTTGGGTTTTCTCCTCATTACGTAGTGAATTATAAAAATTATACATTTCTTCAAATTTTTTTAATTCTTCTTGAGGCAAATTTTCAGAAACTTGGTCTATAAAATTTTTCAATTCACCAGCTATAAAGCCGTACTCACCCTGATAAGCCAATAAAGATATTTTATATCGAAATAATTCTACACTATTAGTAAAACCGATATTTTGTTGGTATTTATGTAGAAGGGTATCAATTGATGAAATCGCGGCCTCGTTTTGATTAAATTTGATATTTAACAAGGATTCTGTAAGCCACTTAAGTTCAGGCGTTTTAATACTGTCTTGTATTTGAGGATATTCTTTCTCTAGAGCAAACCAGTTATTTTGTTTTAACAATTCGTGGATAAAGATATCATATTTTTGAGCATTTAAATGCTCAAAAAATAATATAATTATAGAAAATATCATTACTTTTTTATTAATCTTACTTTTCATAACATTGTTGGATTGATTATCTTAAAAATGAGGCAAGGAAAATGCAAATAGAACTTTTAGGTAAACGTTATGGAAATATTTAGATTTCTAGTATTTACATTCCTTGCCTCATTTTGCTGTTTTGTAATTATATATTACAAGATCGTCTTTATTCTCTTAAGTATAAAAATACCTGAATAAATTTGTTAAAATGTTACTTTAATTGTACCTGAAATGGACCAATCACAGTTTGAATTAAAAGAATAAGAACATGAGGCTACTGAAATTTTAGCGGATGCTCCAACTGTATAGCTACCATATTTTTTACTCCCTCCAAATTCAATATAAGCTCCATAACTGTCTTCTTTAACTGTTGATGACCCAGTTAACGTCCAGACTATTTTACTATTATTGGAAGAAGGATTGGAACTGCTACCGCCAGAACTGCTACCGCCAGAACTGCTACCACCAGAACTGCTACCACCAGAACTGCCACCTCCGGAACTGCCACCTCCAGAACTGCCACCACCTCCAGAACTATCTCCTCCACCTGAACCATTCGACTGAGCCAATACTTCCACATGCAATTTATTGTCTACTATTCCGTAGTCATCCAGTGCATGTTTGAAGTTCAGCGTAAGCGCAAACAGTAAGGTTGCTATGCCTAAAATTGTTAAGTAAATCTTTTTCATTTCTGTTAATTATTTGATTATTAATTGATATAATTGAATTCAACTATTCATCTTCTGATTATTTTCATCCCGCCAATGACGGGATTGTCGGAAGACCACGCTATCGTAAAAGATAAGATATGTTTTCATTGTTCCATTGTCAGGTTGAAATAAATGGTAATCGTTTCGTTGTTTCAGTAATTCCCTTAGTTCTTTCTTCAACGTATCGGTATTATACCATGTATACGTGCGTTTGTGGGCATAAAACCCTAAATACAGTATGTAGCTGGTAAAAAGTATTACTGTTAATAATTTAAGGCTTTTCTTTCTGATCCTGTTATACAGAATAACACCGTAATAAGCCAATATAAATCCTATTCCTATCACTGCAACATAGGCATATCTATCGGCCACAATGGCAAAGCGTGATAGCGGAATGATATGCAAAGCCAGAGCGATATGGATGGTAAAAAATAAAAATCCGAAAGCCATCGGCCATTGCCTGATAAACGTCCATAATGATACCGCAATAACTAGTATTATTGCCGGATACACCAACAGCCAGTTGGGTAACGGATCTCCGATAGCAGAAGGAAAAGGATACAGGTAGGATAACTTAAACGGGAAAATGATTTTGAACAGGTATTCCAGATAAGCATAAGAGGCATAAACAATACGCTGCCATACTGGGTAATTGTCATGCCCGGCAAGAAATCCTCCTCCGTCGGTGTACTGGGAATAGATGGTGACAATCCCGAAAATAATGGATAACACGAAGAACGGCAGGGTTGCCATCCATGCCTTCCTATCTGATAGCTTCCGGTTCAATAACCAGTATATCAATAGCATCCATACCGGGAAAACTACCGCCTGCTCTTTTCCCAGAAAAGAGAGAACGTATAATAAGAGTGTGTATATGTAAAACCGTGCTTTCGCGGTTTCCATATAACGGAGAAACGTGTAGGTTGCCAGTAAATAGAAGAGGGCATATACCAATACCTTTGATGCGCTCATCCATGCAACCGATTCAACATTGAACGGATGAACGCAGAATATAAGGGAAGTGATCAATGAAACCGGCGGAATTATTTTAATATCGATTTTTCCGCTTAAAGTAAGCAATTTCTCTATTACTAAGAATACCAGGCAGGTATTGATGATATGCAGGATAAGACTTGCCAGATGAAAGACAAATGGATTATATCCGGCCACAGAATATAAGATCAGGTATAAATATTCATTAAAAGGGGCATATTGTCCATGATAGAATTCGGTAAGTATTCGCCATATATTCTGAAATGTGAATCCACCTTCAGTATATTGGTTCATCACGACCCATTGGTCGTCCCAGAAATCGAGCAACTGATTACTAAGGATCGGGTAATATATTGCCAATGCAGAGATTCCCAGTATTATGAAATACAAGTAGCGGAAAGAAAAGATAGATGGCCTTTGTGTTTCCATAAGGAAAAGAATTACGTTTTCATCCTATCGGACCGGCTCGTTTTTGGTTATTTGCCTCTTCCGGCACTATTCATCTGTCATTGCGATTGTGATAAACGCTTTTATCTCAGTATTGTACTGATAGAGGGCAAATATGGGATATTATTTTGATTATTACAAATATTTTTTTATGTTATCCAACATATTTCACCTTCATCTCTTAACCATCAACAGAGGCATGAAAATAAAGATGCCGATAAAAGACATGATCAGGCCTCCAATAGTGCCGGCGGCCAGCGGGAACCAGAAGCCTTCTTTCTGCGTGCCGACCAGAAAGGGGATAAAGCCGAGCACGGTGGAGATAATGGTCAGGAAGATGGGGATAATCTTCGCGTTCCAGGCTTTCAGGTATGTCCGTAACGGGGAGAGGCGGGGCCTGCGCCTTCTTATCCGGTTGTATTCGTCCGTGATATAAATTCCGGCGTTGATGGTGATACCCGACAGGAGGATAAACGAGGCAAAGCCGCCCTGGTCGAAGTTGAGTTTGAACCAGTAAAATGTAAGGAAAATACCGATAAAGGATACCGGGATGATGAAGATCACGGCCAGTGGCTGTTTCAACGAATTGAACAGGATGGAGGAGGTGAAAAATATGATCACGATCAGCAACCCTATCAACCGGTACTGCTTATTGTCTTTCTTGCCCCAGCCCCAGTAGCTGTCTTCCCTTTGCGCGGTATAACCCATGGGGAGCCGTTTGTTGAATTCCTCGATCTCCCTTTCCAGGATTTTCTGTCCCTGCGTGTTGGAGCCGATATAATCGTATTGCAGTACCAGACGGTATTGCTGGTTTTCCTTACCTACCTCCTGCGGCGCCTGCCCCCTGGCAATATCGGCCACTTCGTCCAGTTTATAGTAGCGATCGCCCACGTGACGCCCCAGATGCTGCAATGCCCAGATATCATATTCCCTTGCCTGCCTGCCGGAGAGGATGATATCTTCGTTTTCCCCGTCCATCACCACGGAGCCGATCCACATATTCCTCGCAAAGACCGGCTGGAGGGAGGCGAACAGTTCGCCGGGTAAAATATCCCGCGCTGCAAGCTGTTCTTTTTTCAGGTCGAATAAGAACTCCTGATAATCGTCCTTATACCACGAAAAATTGGAGTTGACGATCACTTCCCGGATGCGGCGATAGGTAAGTAACCGCTGCTTCAGGCTGTCCGTCCATGCCGACAATTCATCGTAGTTATATCCATAGAGCTTTACCCTGTATTGTCCGGCCATATCCCGGACCTCGTTGCTGAACCCCTGGTCCTGCAACCCGTACACGCCCCAGCTGCCGCCGCCCAACTCCAGGGCTTTACTGATCACATTGCTTTTCAACTGGTAGGGAAAGCCGCTCTGCTCGGCTTCCTTCCTGAAAAAGACATTGATCGATGCCCGCCGGGCATTGGGGATACTGGTCTGGAACTGCCGTATCTCGGAAAAGCCGCTCAGGTAACGTTCCATCTTGACAACCAGGTCGTTCATCTGTGAAAGAGTGGTGCCGTTGGGCATTGAAGCGGTGATGGTGAGCACCAGTTCTTCACTGCGGGTGAAGTAACTTCCCTGGTAAACTTTCTCCACAAACAGCCGCAGGGTACCCCCCAACGCTTTATTGACGACCGGTTTAATTTTTTCTTTGTAGGTGGCGCTCCCGAATATTTCATTATACTTCAAAGCGAAGGGAGTCTCCTTTTCTATCTTGTCCGGCAACATGAAAACCGGCAACCCGAATAACAGGACGATACATGTGAAAGCGATCCATTTCCTGCGGGACAGCAGCAGGATCATTTTTTCATAGAGACGTGTGAGCCGGATGGCGATTCGCCCCCGGGAAAGATAGCGATGGCGAAAACCGGCAAGACGGTCGGAACGGCCAAAAAGGCGGAATCGGGAAAGGAGACGGAATCGGGGCGTTCTCCTCTTCCTGTGCCGCTTTGTAAGCCTTATCCGCTCGACTAAGGCCGGGACGAACAATAGCGCCACGAACAATGATACCATCAGGTTGATCATCACCACCGCCGCGAAATCCTGCAGGTTGAGCCGTATCCGTTCATCCAGCAGGAAGATCATGGACAATGCGCCGATGGTGGTGACCGTAGCGGTCAGGATAGGCATAAAGGCATTCCTGTCCCCCTTGTGCATAATATGGTCGGTCATGATGATGGCATTGTCGATGATCAGGCTCAACGAGATGGTGATGCCGGCCAGGGAAAACAACTGTATCTCCAGTTTGAGCAGATAGTAGAAGATGACGGCGATAGCCAGGTCGACAAAAAGGCTGGCGGTGATCAGGAAGAGGTAACGCCCGTTGCGGGTGATCAGCAATACGAAAAGGGTGAGAATCAACACGGTGAGCCCGCTACGGATATAGATCTTGTTTAGTTCGGCCTGGATATAGTCGGTAGCATCGTAACTGGCGTGTATCTCGTAACCGGCCGGGAGCGATGCTTCCACCTCCCGCATCGTCTTTTTCACCTGCTCGTTCAGGCGTAACTGGTTGGCCGACTCTTCCGCCGTGAGGTTGAGGTAAACGGAGTTGAGCCCGTTGATCCGGTAATAGCCCGACGGTTCCCTTTCCGCATGATGCACCCTCACCAACTGGTCCAGACGGATAAGGGCACCATCCCTGTTCGCCACGTGGATGACGGTGGGGTCGAACCGGTTCTCCTCGGCTGTGGATGCCAGTGTGACGCGGATCCATGACGGGGCACTGCCCTCTGTTTTTGTCTCCGCCATCCCCAGGAAATCGGTGGAGTAATACTGAGATACGGCTTGCATGATATCCGTCACGGTCACGCCGGCAGATTCCAGTTGCAGGTAGTCATATTCCAGTTGCCATTCCATGGGACTGGCACCGGTCACGTCGATCTTGTACAATCCCTTGATATCGCTCAGTGCCGTCTTGATCACGTTCTCTGTATAGCGCTGAATAACGATGGGGGTAGCTGCCGAATTAATAGTGTAGGTCATAAAGGGACGGGCAGCATTGTCATCGGGACGGTTTACGGAGATATAAGGATAAGTCACTTCCCGCGGGAGTTCCGGCCATGTCTGGCGGATGATGGTAGAAACTTCGAAGCGGGCCACGTCGATGGGCGTATGTTTGTCGAGTTCGAGGGTGATGCTTCCCCAGCCGTTCCCGGAGGTAGAGTATATATTCCTGATCCCCTTGATCCTGGCCAGCATCGACTCCAGCCGGGAGGTAGCCTCCATCTCCACCACACGGGCAGAATTCTGTGGCATATTGAAACGTACCGTAATGCTCGGCAGGGTACGCGACGGCGACAGTTTTACGGGCAGCAGCGGGATAAGCGCCACTCCCACGATTGCCAGGCAGACAAACGCGATGATGACCGTGAAGGAGGATATATGTTTTTTTTCAGTACCTGTCATTCCGCATCCGTAATTCAATATCCGTTATTATTTACTTGTCAGGCCCCAATCGAATGTATCCGCGATAGGCGTCCGTTTCTCAAAGTCGAACAGTGTGAGTTTGCGTATCTTAAAATAGCTCTGCCAGTAATTCTTCAGGGCGGAGATATAGTTCCGCTGCGCTTCCTGGCGTCGGTTGGTGGAAAGGGTAAGGCTGTTGATGTCGGCTTTCCCGATAATGAACCGTTCACGTGTCTGTTCATAAGCGAGCTTGGCCAGTTCCATCGCCTCCTCGGCGCTGCGGATAAGATGCTGCTGTATGGTAAAGTCGCCCACGGTCATGATCACATCTTCCTCGAGCCGTATCTCATTCTCCTGGGCGGTGAGGCGGGTGATGTTGAGGTTGCTTTTCGCCATGTTGTAGCGCCCTTTCCTCACACCCCAGTCCACCAACGGGATGGATAGTGTGAGGGAGACGATATCCTGTTGTAGCGGGTCCCGGTACGCATTCCTGAAGGACTCTGCCACCTGGTTGAATCCCACGCTCGCAGACAGCCCTGCGTTGAACCACGACTCTATTTTTGCCCTTTCCACGGTCTGTTCCGATTGCAGGATCTGCTGTTCAGAATCCAGGTATTGCGGGTTGTTCTCTTTGGCCAGCATCAACGCCTCTTCTTCGGTGATGATTACCTCCCTGGGGTATCCGGGCAGTTTGAGGGTGATGCGCGTGTCTTTCTCCAGGTTGAGGTATGCCGCCAGGGCGAACATTGTTCTTTTGAGGTTGATCTCCGCATTTTGCAGGCTGTTCTGTGCATTCACCCTGTCTAATTTCAGGGTGAGCAGGTCGGCCTGTCCGATTGAAGCAATCTTATGCTTTTGCTCACCGATGCGGTAGAGTGTGTCGGAACTGGCGAGGTTTTCCACGGCCAGTTCGTACTCGGCTTGTGCCATGGCCAGGTCGAAAAAATAACCCGTGGCTGTTTCGGCTGTCTGCTCCAGTTGATGGATCAATTCTTTCTGTGCTTTCTCGTATTTCACGGGAGCGATCCTCTTTTCCCATTTGAAAGGGTTGTATCCGATCAGGTCCTGCCGGTAGCCGACACGGATGGGAACGCTGGAGAACTGGCTGTAGGTCTGCTCGCCCAGGTTACGGATATATCCCAGCTCCGAATCGATGAAGAAGGTACCGCCGGTAATGTCCAGGTTTTGCTGTGCTGCCAGGTTGCCATAGCTGTAGAGTGATTGCTGGCGGCGGTAAATATCGATATTCTGTTCGGAGTCGTACCGGCGTGTATAGTCTCTGTTATAGCTGACGGGAGTCAGGTAGAGGGAGAGCGATGGCAGCCGGTCTGCCTTGAACGAGCGGTACTCCCAGTGGCTGGCCATGTAGCTGTTCTTCGCGCGGAATGCCGACAGCGAACTATCATTTGCCAGTTGCACAGTTTTCAGCAGGTCTAACTCAATATGTTTCTGTTGGGCGAGAATGCGTGGGGAGTGTAAAACTACGCAGTACAGTATGAATATCAAAATAGAGTGTCTCATCTTTTTTAATTACAAATTACTAATTACCAATTATATGGAAATTAAAAGTAAAGTTCACTATCATATTTATCATGCGAAGCATCTATCATTTTTAACTTTCAATTTTCAATTTTCAATTTTTTTACGGTAGATCGCCCAATACAGCAAGGGGATCAGGAATATGCTTACAACAGTCCCGATGGTCATTGCGCTGATCATCGCTATGGCAAGGGGTTTCTGTAATTCCGAACCGATATCGAAAGTGAACAGTATAGGGATCATGGAGAAGAGGGATGTGAGCGCTGTCATGATGATTGCCCTCAACCTCCTTACACCGCCGGTATGGATCGCTTCCATTAATGGCATCCCCCCTTTCCGCAATTCATTGATCAGGTCGATTTTCAGGATGGAGTCTGTAAGGATAACCCCGATTGTCACCACGATACCGATGGCGCTCATCAGGTTCAGTGTATGTCCCGTCAGCCAGAGCACAACCAAAGCGAAAGCGATATCGATAGGAATTTCGGCCAATACAATCAGCGGTTGCAGGAAATTTTCGAACTGGGAAGCCAGAATGAAATACATCAACAGGATAGATATCAGCAGGATGATTACCAGTTCTTTGAGCATTTGCCGGTTGGAAAAGAAATTCCCGGAGAATGCCACATCCCACGAACCCTCCTGTCGGACGGTTTCTGCGGCTTTTTCCATCAGCTTCTCGGGCTGATCGGTATGGTAATAATAAAGCGGGATATATTCGCCGTTCTTTCCGGCAATGATGGTCTTTATATCCTCTCCGGGTGTCAGGCTGACTAATGCAGCCAGTGGTACACGGATGGGTTGTGACCTGTCGGCCGGATAACCATATAACAGTGTTTGTTGCAGGACATCCTGAATGGATTGTTGTTTGCCTGTAATGGAGATGGGGAGGTACTGCTGGAAGGAGCGTAGTACCGCCACCTGATTGTCCCTGAATGCTGTTTTTAATGTTTGCGATACCTCCTGTTGTGTAACACCGTAGAGCAGGAGTTTCTCCCGGTCGGTGGTGATCACGAACTGGTGCTCGAACGGTACGTTTTCAGCCTGCTCACCTGTGGATGCAGCCAGACTTGCTTCCATCTGCCGGATAGAAGACGGCTCGGGTATGTCTTCCCTGTTCCTGGGATAGAGTTGTACGATCATTTCGGCTTCACCGGTATCGAATATCTTCTCGAATATATTCTCCGGAGGGGAAAAAGTGATTACCGCATCAGGGTAATGATGGCGCACCCAATCCGATATATGGGTTTCGAGTGATGCAATTCCGGAGGGTTTGTCGGTCTTCAGATATAACTGGGCCTCGGTAGCAGTCAGGTCGTTGTCCTTGTCCAACAAGTACTGCCGTTGTCCTATGTAGGCTGCATTCTCCACCGCGTGTTCTTCTGTTGTTTGAAGCAGTTCCGATATACGGCGCGCATTCTCATCCACATGGATATTTTCGTTCCATTCCACTGTGACGATACTTTCCACATAGCTTATATCGGGCATGCTCGTCTTGGGCATTACCCGGAAAAGGAACACGCAGAGCGGGATGGCAATTGCCAGCAAAACGATGAAGAAGACCTTGTGATTGAATACATAACGGATACCTTTATCATAAGCGGGGAAAAGCACCGCGTCAATCTTTTCTTGTGCGGAAATAAAGAATTTTTCAATATTCTTATTGGTGAATTTTTTGCCGTAAGCAATTTTATAGAGTACCGGTAGCATGATGATCCCGGTGAGGTAGGATACCAGCATGCCTATGGTTACTGCAAAAGCTTCAGCTGTAAAAAGAGCACCGGCAATTCCGCTCATAAAGACAAGCGGTACGAAAACGGAGATGGTGGTCAGTGTGGAGCTGAAGATGGGCATAATCACTTCCCTGGTTCCTTTCTCGCAGGCATCTTCCAGGGCGTATCCCTGTTTCCTGTATTGAGTGATAACATCGGTCACCACGATGGAGCTGTCTATCATGTTCCCCAATGCGAGGATCAGTCCCGAAAGGGTGATGATATTCATCGACTGTCCGAAGAGGAAGAAAAAGATAAAAGTAGTAATCAGCGCCGTAGTCATACTGATACCGATGATCAGCGGTGACTTTCCGTCGCCAAGGAACAGCAAGGCGACGATGAATACCAGTATAAAGCCGAGTATGAGGTTCTCCTGGAGATTAGAGATCGTGTAGTCGAGCAGTTCCGTCTGATTCCGGTTCACGGTAAATTCCACGTCGGAGTAGCTTCGTTGGAGGTTGTCCAGCGTTTCGTCCAGCGATTTGCGCAGGTTCTTCATGGTCTCGTCCGCCTGCTTGATCACGCCTAAGGTGACGGCCCTTTTCCCGTTGATGAGTGACATCCCTGACTCCGGTTGCCGCACGACGTCGATCCGGGCCAGGTCTTTCAATTGGAAGAGGCGCCCTTCCTTCCCGATGTAGATATTCCGTACATCTTCAGGGGTACGCAGCAGTGAGGAGAATTTGATATTATATTCATAATAGCCATTGCGTACGATCATGCTTCCCGGTTCGATATTATTGGCAGAGAGCACGTTTTCTATATCGCTCAGGGTGATCGATGCCGATTCCAGCAAGGCGGGATCAGGTACGATCTGGAGGTGTTTGTACATTAGCCCCGTCATGTCGGCCATCGCTACTTCGGGCAATTGCTCGATACGCCGTTTCACCACGTTGTCTGCAAATTCCGACAGGTCGAGGAATTGTTGTTCATCGGTACCGGCGTAGGGGATATCGTTTTTCAGGGTAAGGTTCAGGTAGAATACGGGCAGGTCGGTCGCACTGGCTTTAATCACCCTTGGGCGGCGGAAATCGCGTGGCAGGTTGTTCATGGCGGCATCGATCTTCTCATTCACTTCGATAAATGCCAGGTCGGTATCGGTACCGTAATCAAATTTCAGCCGGATAATGGCCGATCCGTCGCGTGTCTCGCTCTGGATATCCCTCAGTTTGCCCACCTGCATCAACTGCCTTCGGATAGGTTTCACTACCGTGTTTTCCAGTTCACGCGCCGAGGTGTTCTCACCGGATACCTGTACGGTAATCTCCGGAATGGCAATATCGGGCAGCAGCGATACGGGCAGTGTGTTATAGGTGATAATCCCGAGAATCACACATGCCAGGAACAGCATTAATACCGATACGGGACGTTGCAGTATAGCTTTTATCATTGTTAATCGATTTGCTGATTTACTGATCCCGATAAATCGGGACAAGTATTGCAGATTATTATCATTGCATCCTTAAATCATCAAATTAATCATCTGTGGCATTTGAATCTCCTGTAGTATCCGGGGAATCGCCACTCCTTTCTATCTCATCGATCACGGTGACGGGTGATTCATGTGCCAGGTTGATATTGCCGCTGGTGATGATCCGGTCGTCCTCCTTGAGTGTTTCCCCCGTAATAGTATAGGAGGAGGCATTTTCCAATCCGGTCTGGACGTAATTCCAGATGGCTTTTCCGTCCTGCAGAGTAAAGACTACCTGCCTGCCTGTGCGCAGGACGACCGCGCTTTTGGGTACGACCCATTGCTTGCCCAATGAACGGAAGATGCTGACCCGTACATTCATTCCTTCCACCATGCGTTCATGGTATCCTACTGAAGCTTTCACCTGTACCATCCCGTTCTTGTCCACCCAGGGGTTGATCTCCGACACGCGCCCCTCTATTTCCACACCGGGCATGGAGAAGGGTGTCACCTTTATCTTGTCGCCTGTGCGAATCATCCCCAGTTCGTTTTCCAGCACGGTGAAGGTCGCTTCCAGACTGCGTGTGTCGATGATATTGCAGAAGATATCGGAAGGGGAGGAGAGAGTATTGGGTTTGGCAAAGAGATTGGCGATCACCCCGCTGATGGGGGCGGTCAGCGTGGCCTGTTCCAGGTTATACACCGCCATGTCGTATTGAGTTTGTGCCGTGTTGTAACCGCTCTTTACCCTGGCCAGTTCTTCCACTTCCTTGGGCACTGCTTGCGGGTTATCGAGCCTGTATCCCTGTCCGATCAGCACGTCCTGGTATTCGAGCTTGCTCCTGTCCAACGCGTCCTTTGCCTGGTTCATGGCGTTGGCAAGGGAATAGGTGTCCAGCATGGCGATGCGCTGCCCTTTTTCCACGCGGGCGCCGTTCCTGACATATATGGTGGAGATCACTTCGGCGGTCTGGAACTTGAGTTCCGCCACATTTTGCGCCGATATTTTTCCGTTGCTCACCAGTTCGTGTTCAAAGTCCACGGCAGTGAGTGTCATGGCGGTTACTTCAGCCGGCCGGTCCGGAAGTAGTTGCTGGACATTATTTTCGGTATTTTTGTCCTTGTCCGCTTTGCACGCGGCAAACAAGGAAATGGATAGTATCAGGATAAAAATATAGTTGTGTTTCATTATTGCTAAATATTGGTTGAATAAATTTATTCCGGACAAAATAATATGTTTTCTTGAATGATAGCTCCTTTTATGTCATTTTTTTACTTTACAAGTCAAAACTTACCAGACATACATCATGGTCGGGATCTCGCATTAATGCGTATCCTTTTTTATCATTATCTTCAATCACAAACGAGATAATTCCCCTTTCAAAAGAAAATAATTTTACAGGATCTCCATACCAATCAAATACCGCAATTTGATTATACTCATTTTCACCGCGGCTGTCACTATAAATTGTATATATATATTTATCGGTACAGGCAATACTGGTGATTCCGTGGATGGAATTCGGATCCACTTGCACAAATGGATACATGGTATCTTTTCTTTTTGGGGGAATATAAACCGGTTCAAAAAAACGTTTTGTCTCCAGAAGTCTGATCCTGTCCGAACAGTCAAAAATTTCGAGAATACATCCACCCTGAGTTGCGTGTACGAATTTTTTTCCATCGGATTTTGTAGCAAATCTTCCCAAATAAGAAAAATAAGCATGTTCAACTCTTATAAATTCCTCCGGTTCATTTAATTTCGGGTATTGATTGTAAGTACTGATTGTGTCATCAATATTTGTCTTTATAAAGCGATACGAGGTGTCGTATGAGTTATTATATGCAGATATAAATTCATTGTTTCCTAAAGAAAAGAACATCTCGCTTCTGACATTACGTATTTCGGGAGGTAGCATATAGTCTTTTGTGTTTACGGCTATTTCATTTTCAGTATAATAGAGAGAATATTCCGTTAGTTTGAATTGTCCCGTATCATAGAAAAAAACTTTATTTTGCTTTCGATCTGTTGAAAAGCCCGAAACCGGCAGTATTATTTCTCCCGGCCCTTGTCCTATCTGTCCGAAACTTCTGATATAATCTCCACTTTTTTTAGAGAATAAATGAAACGGATGTTCATTGATATCCGTTTTACCGGAACATATTATAAATGTATCGATAAAGTTTATCAGACCTGTGTCGAAAATAAAAGAATCGTTCAATCGTTTGGTTACTACTTCTTGTTTCTCAGGGAAGACGGGAGGGAAATATGCGTCTGTCGAGTCGTCTTGTTTTTTGCATTGTAAGAAAAACAAAATGAATAAGATACATAAAAGATAGTTATAGTTGATTTTCATACATTCTTTCTTTAAATATAAAAGACATATAAAATTTAAGCCTATTCTCATATATTTTTATTCTCAAAAAAATAGGCTTAAATTTCATTAAAAATACATTTCAAAGATACAATTTTTATCTACAGTCTTCAACAGGAGTCCCACAAACCCCACATTCACCTTTAACCGAATAAGTGTCACCTTGACTTTGACTCTGATGTAAAGCTGCACACGCACAACATCGATAAAAGCAATAAGATAATGATGATCCTGTGCAAGTCCCTCTTATCTCATTGATATTAACCTCTGCCAATGCCTCCACATTACTTAATGCCAGTTCTGAAAGACCGGCATTGCTTCTCATATTCACGTTCACTCCGTAACCTGTGGCTATTAAGAGTGTAAGGGCAAATATTCCCCCCCCCCCCCCCCCCATAATAATTTTTTTCTTCATACTCCAATGAATTAAAAATGTTTTATGCATTATTGCACTCCTAAATGTATTCGAACTCATGTTTTTGAACAAATTTCTTAACTCACTTATAACTCACTTTTATTAAGGTGCTGAGAAAGAGTGTGTATTATTTTACACCTTTCAACTCCCTTGTACAAATAAATAGAAAAGAGAATGATCCCCCAACAAGTGATTTGTTAAGATTCTGTTCGAATTTTGTTTTACAGGGGAGCGGGAATTTTATTGTCAGCGTTTTTTCTCATTGTATTATTTTTTATTGCAATTATAAATCCCTATGCTGCAAATTTATGAATAAATCGTAAATGAAAAATTGTTCCGTAAAATATTAATCTTAAAAAATGAGAATAACTATTCTTTTTGTTGTCTGGGTATGGAAAATTATTTTCAAACCAAATGCATAATATCTTTTTTGAAAAATAGGACGCCCATTGTATTTCCGCATCGAATAGGATTTACTTCCCTATTTGTGCCGGGCAAATGAGTCACTACTGTAATCAATCGAATGGTTTAATTTTGTCGTAATTTTCCATAAAACAGATAATTGTTATCATTTTCATCTATTGAGTCGCGTAAATCGATTAATTTCTTATGCTCACTGTTGGAGAGATCTTTGCGGTGCTCCAAATGTTGTGTTAAGAGCTCTTTCAATTCCCCGGGATCTACATTCCAAAAGTAATAACCGTTATAAAACGAAGCCCATTCCATAGGGATACCTCCCAGAAAGTCGTTATATAACCTATAGAACCCTCCTTTGAGTGTTCTCTTGTCCACGATATATTTCGACGGATACTCGGTGACAGACATATGCTCGGATATTTTTTTCTCGACGGTTATTTGTCCCAGAAAATGATGGGGTAACTCCTGATAGGAATGGATTTTCCATGGCCTCTCCTTGAAGTCGAGTGTAAATTTCGGTTCAAGTCTGTTCTCTGCGATGTTATAGTGATAGAGCGTATCGTGGCGCCTTTCCTCAAAATTAAACAGGGAACAGTCAAATGCCTTACCGTTTTTATTGGAATAAACTTCGTTGTTGAAACTACGGGGTAAGGCGAGATGCCCGGATGGAATGGAATCAATCATGTGGCCCTCGAAATCCTGTGTCCATGCCACAACGGGAATACCTTCGAAAGGAAGTTGGAAAACTGATACGGTAGATTCCTTGCTGTTTATAAAGATTTGTCCTTTGGGAACCCTGTATCTAAGAGGAATCGGTTCCAGTGGATTATTCTGCAGGTCGAAACGCAATAGCTTATTGCTTGACCAGGGTAAAATAAATATCTGTCCGGTTTCTTCATCCAGCCATTCGTCGTACACGTTCAGGTATTCATTGGGGCCTTGTCCGTAGGAGCCGATGGTTGTTATAAATTCACCGTCTATATTGAATAGCTTATAAGGATTCTGGCGAATATTCCTCACCAGGATATGCTTGTTGGTGACAGTAATAAACGTGAATCCTATAAGGGCTTCGTCCCGATTGTCGAGTTTTACCATCTGAAGACCTTCGATAAACAGGCTTAACGGTATATCTGCCGTGTCTTTCAGTTTAGTCAGGTCGCAGGAGATCAACTCGGAATTGGCAACCATTACCCTCTCGGCTACTACATCTAATTTGCCGAGTGTCGCTTGTTTCCTGTTCTTGCCGCAGGAGAAGAGGAGGAAAAGAAGTATCGCCGGAAGGTAAAGAAATAATCCGCGTTTCATGTTTATCCGCTTTAATGGTGATTTATGGAAGCAAAGGTAGCGGTTTGGAATGGATAGAGACCAATAATCCGGTGGACAATAAATGATTTTATCTTGTGGTTAATTGTTTGTTTATTAACTATTTATGGTTTTATTGGAAAGTGTATAAGAGGACAATGACATATTGTTCAATTTATCTGCTGTAAAATTGTATCTAAATTGAGTTTGTTACCGGCTATTTGGAATTTCTCCGTTTTCAACCGGTATTTCCGTTTAGTGATGGCTGCCTTGGAAACACAGTAGATATCTGCCAGGTCCTGCATATTCACATTGATTTTCAATAGGCAGCAAAAACGAACATCGTCGTCCGACAGGGTGGGGGCGTGTTGTTTCAATTTGTCCAGAAATTCGGGATATGCATCCCGGATACCGTTTATCAGTTCCTGCCAGTCGTTGGGAGTAATCTTTATTTTTTCCTGTTTGTCGTGATGATTGTGCTCTTCCCGGTTCAACGAAGGTAGTTTGTGGAAAAAATTGATCTTTTTGAACAGTGATTCCCTGAGTATCGCTTCTTTTTCACGTAAAACACTTATTTCCTGTTGTTGTTTCAGTAATAAGTTTTCCTGTTGTAACCGGATCATTCGGTTTTCATGTGCCGCCTTTTCATTTTTTCGTCTATTGTTTACACGAATAATATAGAGGACGATCAACATAAGAAGAAGGAGAAAGGCACTCATCAACAGATAAAACTGATGCTCTCTTTGTTTCATCTTTAGCCGGTTATTTTCATTCTCTAATTTCTCCTTTTCATATTTCTGCTGCATATCAGCGGAATGGATCCCGGATAAAAATGAGTTGAATATCCTTTCGCTGTTTTTTGAAAGGTTCAGGGCGTCGGTATAACGGCCCTCCTTCTCTTCCGACAGGCTTAGAAAAGTATAGGCCAGGGCTGCGACGAACTGATCGTCCCCCTTGATGGACAATTCTGCATAGTACCATGCCGAGTCGGACATATTTTGTTTGTCGAACAGGATTGCCCTGTATAGATTGGTGACAGGCACATCTTGCCGGTTCCGTTTGACCTCCTGCGATTTATTCTTATAGTGTAACGCTTCCTTTATCCGGTTGTCTGACTCGTAAACTCCCGAGACAATATTGAGGATACTGGCTTCCATATCACGATCCTCTCTCTCCCTTATCAGGTCGAGTACCTGCATATAGGTCTCTAAGGACTGTCCGGTATTCTTATTGTATTTATAAGCCTCCGCAAGGCTTAACAATGAGTAGATAACAGAGAGGGAATCGTTCGCGGCACGGGCATATTGCAACCCCTCTGTCTGGGTTTTTACCGCTGCCTCAGCATCTCCAAGGTACAGGTAAGAATAACCGGCCGTTCGTTTATAACCGGCTTTCCTGTCGTTATCGTTTCCGGCCGGAATGGCTTTTACTGCTTTATCGAAGTAGAGAACGGCCGAGTCGTGTCTGGCATTGCGGTAGTGGTATAGTCCGTTATAATACAGGGCCTGGTGCAAACCTGCTGAATCATTATGATTCCAATAATATTGTGTGGTAGCATGGATGATAGAGTCGGAAGATAGTTTATTGCCAGACCGCAGCATACTTTTTATGAAAATCAGGTTATATTCAGCTTGTTCGGCTGTACTTAACCGCTTTACATTCTTTATTTCCTCCAGTTTCATCAATGCCTGTGAAGGGATGGAGTCGGATAAACGGGCTGCTTCACTCAACACTTCGGTGTGATGTTTTCTATTCTGGCAGGCCGTGAATAGCAGGCAGAGCGGTATAATGAGATAGAGGAGAAGTCGTTTCATAAGATAACAGACAAACAAAACTATAATAAAGATATATATAGTATTTTTATGGATAATGGTATCGCAAGGAGTAAATATAAACGGATGAGTTCTTTTCATGCACGGAATAAATAATTCGGTGCTCGGAATTGATTCGTCTCGACCATTTTCCCGAAAGTTCGCATTTCAGCGGTTCAGGTTTTCCTATCCCTGTATATGGATGCTCTGAAATAGCACGCAACAAAGCTGAGATTTTGTTCATCACAGCCTTATTGCCTGATTTCTTCCAGTATGAGATATCTTTTTGTGCTTGCTCAAGCAGTATTATTTCCATAGATCGTCAATATCTGCTTTTTCTCCACCGCCCCTCCTGATTTCATCTTCACCTTCCCTAATAATATCCATCATGGCGGGAGATTTCATGATATATTCAGTCTCTTTTATTGAGTTGTATTCATCCAATGAAATAACAACTACGCTTTCATTGCCTGAACGGTGTACCAATAGAGGTTCACTGTCGTTGATTACTCCGTCGAGATAACTCTTGAGGTTCTTTCTTAGCTCTGAATAATTTGCTGTCTTCATATTTTATTATTTAGTAGGTACAAATATAAGTACTTGTTTCTGTGCGTACAAATATTCAGAAAAAAATTGATCATTAAGTTTGATAGATAAACTTAATTGAGAGTAAATCATTAATCAATCAGATCATCATCAAGGGGGAGGTATCCGAACTGGATCATATCATCGAAATTGAATATCAATCTGTCGTTTAGTTTGTCATAACAGAAATCGGAGATTCTATATCCTATATCCAATGTTTTTACATAGTCTCCTTCGAGATTGAAGATCAATAATTTGTCGGGATTGTATTCTTCTGTATTCCAATTTCCTCCTGAATAGGAGACGATTATTTTATCTTTCCTGAAAACAACATCTCCGTAATGACGAAGGGCATCCCTGCTATTCCCAGTTACTTCCATATACATTGTATTTCAGATTCCCGTCCAGATCCATAATCGTCATCAGGTCATGATTATGTACATAGAGGGTTGTTGTTTTATATTATTGAATATCAACGGAGATCTCTGTTTGTGATATGGATGTTCCGGGATATCCGTGATAGAACTGTTATTTTCTTCATTATAGTGTTCACTAAAGGAGACTTTTCCTGCGCTATTTTATTCTGCTATTATCACAATAGGATTATCCTCCTCCGAAATTTGATTTATTATTTCTGCAAATGAATCACTTAAATCCGGTAAAGATTCCGTATACTCCAGGAATTTATATGCATGATGATAATCGATCAACTGGTTATTGCTTGAAGTGTTGCGCACAAAGAAGGGGATTCCTTTGTCAATATCATTTTTCAATCCGGGAATTCCATGTATAGGTTGTCGTAGAAAATGAAATGATTGTTTCTGTTTATCGAAAATGCCGGATATTGAATGGTTGATGAATTTACGCAAACTTCCATCAAAATAAACCTCATCCTCATACGGTTCGGGAGATGCATTTTCTGTATGGAAATTAAGGAAAATATACCTGTCATTCTCTTTTATTGAGGATACTATGATTAAATTGGGATTTTCTGCTCCCCTTGCAAAGTTCAGAGTTGATGTATGTTTTCCATAGTCTATTATAAAGAAAGGAGAAAACATTTGTGTTTCATTCCTATAAGCAAAAACTGTATCGGTAAATCCTCTGAAGTAGCGAATCTCTTGATTAGCACGATAAAAAGAGCCACCTTGACCAAATGGTGCCCATACACCACCTGGAATATTCGGTGGCTGAATAGGATTTTCATAACATTTTAAACTGCCGGTAATTTCCTGATTATCGTTGAACAGTACCACTAAGTTTTTTTGATCTCCATCAAAAGTCCTGATTGTTCCGGCAAAATAACGTGCATCGATTGATACTACAGGTGCATTGATTCGCTCGTTGTCATCAATAGGAGGAAGTTCTATTTTTCCTGAAAAATTCCCGTCAAAATCAAAACGATGTGCAGAATTCCCCCAACACAGTAATATCTTGTTTTCATGCGGGTTTATATCAACCGTATACATATATGGCAGTTCTCCCGGCCCTTGCCCTTTTGCCCCAATATTATGCAGATATTTTCCGATTTCTGCATCAAACACCTTTAAATAGGGTTCGTAATCATGGACAAATATTTTATTATTTTCTAAATAAATATTTCTTATACCATTGGTAACCAGTCAATTTTCATGAGTTTCTAAACGTACATAGCGGATAGATGGAGCAAATTCAGATAATTTGGAAATCTGAAAGTTTCCAAGCCCCTCCTCGATATCAATAATTGGAAATTCCGAATCGCTCTTGCCGGAAGGAGTACAAGATAAAAATAGTAGAAATACTATGTACGCAATATAAATTGTTTTCATTTTCGGTTGTTTTTTGCCGATTGTACAATATATAGATTTTTTATTTCTTATGCTTTACCAGCATAATTACGGGATTGTCTTCTTCATCCAGTCCGGCCGCAATTTCTTCCAGGATTGCTGAAATTGATTTTACTTTTTTCATTGTTATACGGTTAGTTAAGTAAGTTGTTATCGAGTGTTAAGTAGCCAAACTGAATTATATCATCGAAGTGCATAAGCAGCCTGTTATTCCGGTCGTCATAGCTTAGATCCATGATTCGATATCCTATGTCGAGTGTTTTTATATAATCGCCTTTAAGATCAAAAATAAGCAGTTGTGTCGGAAGATCGTCAGTGGTGGGGCCTCTCTCTTTACCGTCGGAGTAGGACGCTAATATCCTGTTTTTGCAGATAACGACATCACCGAAGTATTGCTTCGCATTGGAAGTTGTACTGTCCCATTTTCTTCCGTAAATGTTATATTTTAGATTGCCATCCAGATCGCATATCGTGAAAAGGTCGTGGTGATGGTAACACTCTACGTAGATCCCGTTTTCTTTAGAAACGGCAAAAGATACCCGTTTTCTTTCTATTTCAGGATGTGTATATTTCATAGGGGTAATTTCTCCCGAGTTTATATTCCATTTGGCGATAGATTGATTGAATCCATAGCTACCGGTGGGTTCAATGATCTGTCCTATGCAAAGCGTATCATTTAGCAGCACATATTTATTTGGAAATTGCAATTCGTTTAAATTCAGTTTTTCAACCGGCTTATAGGAAGGATCTGCCAATACACTATCCAAATGGTAACTGAATATCTTTTGCTTACCGTGATCGGTTACATAAAAAATGTGGTTCTTTTCGTCCATTCCTATGGTGTCCTATATTGGTTATCTCATGGGGTCCCTGTCCTCTTGGAGCAATATTGGCAATATAACTAAAATTGTTCCTGTTAAAAATATATATAAGTTTTTCCAGCGATTTGTAGTCACGGACAATCAAGTAATCATCCATCGTATATATACTTGCGAAGTTACTCAGATAGGTATCTTCGAATTGGATCTCTCTTATCTGCTCCTGTACATGAATGAGATTATTCCGGTGATTGTGGCGTTTCTCTGTTCCAGTATTGCCATGGCAACTTATGATCGTAATACTGAGTGCTAACAGGATTATATTTTTATCTGTAACCATAGAAATTCCCATTTTTTTGAATGTTAAGGGACGATATACGGGCCAATATTTACTTTTACAAGGCAAATTTACGAATAAATCGTAAATGTAGTGTGGTTGTGTAGAATATTAATGTTAAAAAGGAACATTATTTCTATGTTGCCGGTATAAAAGGGGGTATAAACAGGTATTATATTTTTGTTTCAATTTTATTGTCTTATATTGTGAACTGAAAACGGGAATAATTCCTTATTGTAGTTTTTGTATGAATACCATCTGCTCTTCCCGTGTAGTTTCTGTCTGTCAGGTAATGGGTTTTTAATCTCTTTCATAATCGTTTTCCTGCGTATACAATATTGGTACGGCCGCTTCATTGAATACCCCGTAAAACTTGTTTAATTCCATTATCCAGGCTGGAATACCGGGTTTCTCCATTTTATAACCATTTTTCTCAAGGAGAGCCCGTTCTGTATAATGCCCTTTGGAGAGAACAACCAATTGGTTTGGTTCCGGATTGGTTAAAAATTCTGTCGTAATATCTTTTAAAATCAGGTTATCGGGAATATAAAAACTTGCGTTTAATCCTTCTGAGTTACTGGAAATATAAAGATTATTATTTTTCAGGCTGTATATCGTCAATGATCCGGTATCACCATATTTTCTGCTGATATAATGGATCAAATTAATCGATCCGTTACCGGCAGGTTTAAAGAGCATCATGGCTAATCCGCCTAAATTAATGCAAAGCATGGCCAGTAGCACCGAGTTAAAAAAGATCTCAAGGAAATTCTTCTTTTTTATTCTGTCTATTATCTGTTGATAAGCATATACCAGTAGGAATGGTACAAAATTAATTAGAGGAAACAAAAATCGCAGTTCTTTATGGGGAATTACCGAATGAAATACAATAAAAGGAATGATTGCCCATAAAATTATATTTTTATAGTCATATACCAGCAATATAGTAAAAGACAATAAAATGACGGCTCCGATTAAAAAGTTCGGGGCAATCAATATGGATGTTATATAGGCATACCACGGTGCAGTACCGTAGTGAGATGAAACATTTTCTATGATGTTAACCCTGAAATAGTTGTAAGGAGTAAAAACGAATTGGCCATAAAACAGGGAATCGAGTGCTGTACACAAAGCAACAATTAAAATACCACCCCAAAATATGTATAGAATCTCTCTGAATGAGTTTTTCCGGATGCATATCAGCCACAAGATGATACCGGCAATGGCGAATGCTGTCTGAAAACGGAATTCGAAACTCAATCCGAATAAAACACCTATGATAAAATA
>NZ_KB905711.1 GCF_000380985.1 Proteiniphilum acetatigenes DSM 18083
CCCATGAAATGATAACTAAAAGACTGGGAGTCCCCGTATATTTTACAGACCCCTATTCATCGTGGCAAAAAGGAGCGATTGAAAATGCTAATAAACTCATCCGGCAATACATCCCCAAGGGGGCATCATTCAAGGACTATCCCCCGGGGAGATTAAAGCAAATACAGCATAAATTGAACAATCGACCAAGAGAAAAATTAAGCTTCAGCACACCAAAAGTTGAGTTTTACAAACAATTAATGTAAATTGCACTTGCTGCTTGACTCTGCTGGAATAGAAAAAGAGGGGGAATCTTTTTATAAGTCAAAAAAATATCCTACCTTTGCAACCTATTTAAGGGCAATTGGTACCTTGGCCGAGTGGTTAGGCGCCGGTCTGCAAAACCGTTGACGGCGGTTCGAATCCGCCAGGTACCTCGAAATAAAAAAATCCAACACTGCTTGATGGTGTTGGATTTTCTAATGTTCTTAGTCCGGTGTGTCGGTATCGGTATCGTCACAACAACCTCCGGTTTTCTCTTTTTTAAATGCATCAGCTACTTTACCGAAATTTTCTTTCCATGCATCAGCTACTGAAGCAAAGAAATTGACAGCACTATCCTTCACCACATCCCATTTAGAGTCGGCCACTTGCTCATATTCCTCCAATTTGGCGGACAGATTGTTTTTAATCTCTTTGAGATTCTCCAGACGCTCACGGTATTCTTCTTTTGCCTCTTCCGCAATTTCTCCTGCTTTGTCTTCCAGTTTGGTGATGTAATCTGCTAATTCGTTCAGTACATCATACGTTTTTTGTTTGAATTCTTCTTTTTTCATTGTAGAGAGTGTTATATGTTTCAATTACTTTAGGCATTTTGAGTCGCTTTCGCTCCTCGATTTTCAATTTTCGCAACGACATATTCAAGTAAATTTAGTTGTTTTCTACGCTCAACATAATAAAACAAGTTTTCTTCTGTACTCGCTTACCGAAAACATTCCAGGCAAGCTTGTCTTCTGTTCGTATTGCTTAGCGAAAATGTTGACTTTTACTCTATAAACAGATGACAAAAAAATTAGTTCAACTTCAATTGAATGAGGGAGTATAAAAACGGTGATGGAGCTACAGTCCGGAAAAAAATAAAAATTGTATCTTTGCATCTTAACGAAAAACGAATATGTTGAATATTGTAATTTTTGGAGCTCCCGGATCGGGAAAAGGGACACAAAGCGCGAAATTAGTTGAGAAATATGGACTCAAGCATCTCTCTACCGGAGATATATTGCGCAACGAGATTAAAGCAGACACGGAATTGGGAAAATTGGCGGACTCATATATGTCGAAAGGACATCTTGTTCCCGACGAGTTGGTGATTGATATATTGGATAATCTGATTGGCAAGCATAGAGACGCCAAAGGATTTATCTTTGATGGATTTCCCCGTACGCTTGCCCAGGGCGAAGCGCTGGGTAAGATGTTGGAGAAGCATGGTGAGGCCATAGATGCTGTCCTCAGCCTGGAAGTGGAGGAAGAAGAGTTGATCGACCGCCTGCTGAAACGGGGACAGATCTCCGGCAGGGCGGATGATAACCGTGAAACCATTGAATCGAGGCTGAAAGTGTATCATGCTCAGACCGAGCCGCTCAAGGAGTTTTACCGGACACGCGGCACATTAAAAAATATTGAAGGGGTTGGTTCTATTGATGATATCTTCGGATCCATCGAGAAAGAGATCGACCGGTTAGAAAAATAAAAATGGCGGAAACAAATTTTGTAGATTACGTAAAGATTTTCTGCAGGTCAGGTAAGGGTGGACGAGGCTCTGCCCACCTGAGGAGGGAAAAATATATCCCGAAAGGTGGTCCTGACGGGGGCGATGGGGGAGATGGCGGAAACATTATCCTCCGTGGTAATCGTAACTACTGGACATTACTCCATCTGCGTTATCAGCGACACATCTTTGCCGGACACGGCGAAAGCGGATCAAAGGCTCAACGTTCGGGGAAAAAGGGCGAAAGTAAGATAATTGAAGTGCCTTGTGGTACTGTAGCCTATGATGCACATACCGGAGAATATTTGTGTGATATCACAGATGATGGCCAGGAAGTGACCTTGCTGAAGGGGGGACGTGGCGGCCTGGGCAATGTCCATTTTAAGTCGTCTACAAATCAGACTCCGCGTTATGCACAGCCGGGAGAACCGTATGAAGAGCGATGGATAATCCTTGAGTTGAAGCTATTGGCAGATGTGGGATTAGTGGGTTTCCCGAATGCGGGGAAGTCCACATTGCTTTCAGTGGTATCAGCTGCAAAACCAAAGATCGCCAATTATCCCTTTACCACACTCCAGCCCAATTTGGGTATTGTGGAATATCGTGACGGAAAATCGTTTGTGATGGCCGATATTCCCGGGATTATCGAAGGTGCCAGTGAAGGAAGAGGACTTGGATTACGTTTCCTCCGGCATATAGAGCGTAATTCTTTATTGCTGTTTGTTATTCCTGCCGATGCGGATGACATAAAGAAAGAGTACAATATCTTACTGAACGAGCTGACTCAATATAATCCCGAGCTATTGGATAAAACTCATTTGTTGGCAATATCCAAAGCCGATATGCTCGATGAAGAACTGATGCAGGAAATGACATTCGGCTTACCCGATATCCCTTACCTGTTTATCTCTTCTATTACGGGATACGGTATTCCTGCACTGAAAGATATGCTTTGGCGTGAACTCAATTCGGATGATTATGTGCCGATATCAGCTTCGCGGGATGCATTGGTACATAGGAATCTCGATATTTCCAGGTTCGAATTTGATCCGGAAGAGGAATTTTCCGATGATGATTCCGGATCGGGAGAGGATATGGAAGAAGATGATAACTACTACGAAGAGGACTTTTAACGATTAGAAATGAAACCACATCCTCTGTATAGCAATCTGCTTTTGTTCGACCTGTTCGACAGGGAAGAAAATATTGTTCATTTTACTACTACCCGGGAGGGAGGAGTGAGTGACGGTACCTTCTCCTCTTTCAATATGGGTAATTTTTCGGATGACAGCCCGTTGAATATCAGAGAGAACCGGGAGATACTTGCCCGTATGCTCTATATGGATATAGACCGGTTCATTATCCCCCACCAGACGCATGGACCCAGGGTATTGACAATTGACAGAAATTTCTTTAACCTTGACCATGCCACAGCCATTGAAACCCTGTATGGCGTCGATGCCACTATCACCGGTGAGAAAGATATCTTCCTGTGTGTTACTACCGCCGATTGTGTACCGGTGATTCTGTATGATAGAAAGAATGAGATAATTGCTGCTATTCATGCCGGGTGGAGAGGTACTGTAGGACGGATTGTTGAGAAAACTGTCGTGGAGATGGAGCAACAATTCGGTTCCTTACCGGAGAATATGATCGTCGGCATCGGTCCGGCCATAGATATGTCGCATTACGAAGTAGGAGATGAAGTGGTGCGTCGGTTTCATGATGAAGGATTCGACCTTTCTGATGCCACCCTTTTTCCCAGAGAAACCTTATACTCCAGATACCATGTCAATTTGAAAGAGATCAACAGGAGGGAACTGATCAGGCTTGGAGTCCCTGAGGATCAGATCGAAAAAAGTACATTGTGTACCTTCGAGAGGGAGGATATTTTCTTTTCTGCCCGCAGGCAAACCGTACATTCCGGGAGGATGCTTACCGGGATTATGATGAAGAGATAAAAAAGAGAGAGTGAATTGTTGATATTCACTCCCTCCCATTCAGTTGACTATTGCGATCTTCGCCGGAAGATTGCTTTCAATTAATAACGTGCGCTTACCACATCCCAATCTATAATCTTCCATATTTCCTTCAGGTGATCGGCACGGCGATTCTGATAGTCAAGATAGTATGAATGTTCCCATACATCAAAACCTAAAATAGGAACCAGACCGCTTGTAACCGGATTACCGGCATTGCTTTCTTTCAAGATAGAAAGTTTACCGTCCTGATCCTTTGCCAGCCATACCCATCCCGAACCGAATACGGAAACTCCGGCTGCATTGAATTCTTCTTTAAACTTCTCGAACGAGCCGAATTGCTCGTTGATTGCATCGGCCAGTTTCCCTTTTGGCTCACCACCGCCGTCTTTTTTGAAAGAGGTGAAGTAGATATTGTGGTTGAGGATCTGTCCCGCATTGTTGAAAATAGCGCCATCACTCTCTTTTACTACTGTTTCAAGATCTGCATTTTCAAATTTCGTCCCCACCACTAACTTATTCAGATTATCCACATAGGCCTGATGGTGCTTACCATAGTGAAGTTCTACTGTCTGTTTGCTGATAACCGGCTCTAAAGCATCGGTTGCATAAGGTAATGCTACTTTTTCGAATTTCATATTTACACTGTTTTTAGAATTGTCGTTTTCACTGTTTCTCGCGTTGGAATTGTTGCAACTGATTGCCGATAACGCAAATAATCCTGTCAATAAGTAATAATGAATTGTTTTCATATAACTAATTTATTTTTTTCCTGTCGGTCTATAGACCCAAAATAATTAATTTAATGATAATCATCACATCATTAAATCATTAAATTAATTTCCTGTCTGTCTATAACGAAAACACTCTGAGAAATGTTCGCACCCATTGATACCGATTCTTGTTAATTTAGATGAAATAGGATCTAAAAATAATAGCCTGACCGTTAAAAGTCAGGCTATCAGTCGTCTTTAAAATCTTATTGGTTTTTTCTATTCCGCTTGTTCTTTATTTATTCACTGAGATTAAGCGTTTATCTGTTTTCTCCGCTGTTCTCATTCTCACGCTCCTTATTTTCCTGTGAAGAGCCGGACGGAACTTTTTCATCGGTGTCGATGAATATATGATCTCCGGAGCCGTGAGGTTTGGGTGGGAGTTGTATGCCGGAAGAGGATTCTTTCTCATTCTCTAATATTTCCTGGGAACGGGATATCCAGGGGCGTTTGCCGAATATTTTTTCGAGGTCGTCAGAATAGATGATTTCCCTTTCAAGCAGAATACCTGCCAGCCTGTTGTGCCCCTCCGCTTTCTCGGTAAGAATATGTTTTGCCCTCTCATATTGCTGGTTGATCATCGCTTTCACTTCGTTATCGATCAGCTTGGCTGTTTCATCGCTATAGGGTTTGGAGAAAGTGTACTCTTGACCTGACGAGTCGTAATAACTCAGGTTGGGCAGCTTTTCACTCATCCCCATATAGGTTATCATGGCGTAGGCTTGCTTGGTTACGCGCTCCAGATCGTTCATTGCCCCGGAGGAGATCGATCCTATAAATATTTCTTCGGCGGCCCTTCCTCCGAGGAGAGCACACATCTCATCGAGCATCTGCTCTTTAGTCGTGATCTGCCGTTCTTCCGGCAGGTACCAGGCTGCTCCCAGTGCTTTCCCACGGGGCACGATAGTCACCTTCACCAACGGGTTGGCATGTTCCAGGAACCAGCTCAGTGTAGCGTGTCCAGCCTCATGGATGGCGATGGCTTTCTTCTCATTCTGGGTGATGATCTTATTTTTCTTTTCCAGCCCTCCCACGATGCGATCGACCGCATTCATGAAGTCTTCTTTCTCCACGAATTTCTTCTTCTTCCGGGCAGCAATCAGTGCTGCTTCATTGCAGACGTTGGCTATATCGGCACCGGAAAATCCGGGTGTTTGACGGGCCAGGAATTCAACATCCACAGATTCGTCTATTTTGATAGGACGAAGATGTACCTTGAATATCTCTTTCCGGTCGTTCAGATCGGGAAGTTCTACGTAGATCTGCCTGTCAAAACGGCCTGCACGCAGCAAAGCTTTGTCCAGCACGTCGGCACGGTTAGTAGCAGCAAGGATGATTACCCCGCTGTTTGATCCGAAGCCGTCCATTTCGGTAAGAAGTTGGTTCAATGTGTTTTCCCGTTCGTCATTCGATCCGAAATTATTGTTTTTTCCACGGGCACGGCCTACGGCATCAATTTCGTCGATAAATACAATACAGGGCGCCTTCTCTTTTGCCTGGCGGAAAAGATCCCTTACACGGGATGCGCCTACACCCACAAACATCTCCACAAAATCGGATCCGGAAATGGAAAAGAAAGGTACATTGGCTTCGCCTGCCACCGCTTTTGCCAGCAATGTTTTTCCGGTTCCGGGAGGGCCTACGAGTAACGCGCCTTTGGGAATTTTCCCACCCAGATTGGTGTAATTATTGGGATTCTTCAGGAACTCCACAATCTCCTGCACCTCCTCTTTGGCTTCGGATAGTCCGGCGACATCTTTGAAAGTCACTTTCTGACTGGAATCCTTATCGAACAGTTGTGCTTTCGATTTACCTACATTGAAAACACCTCCGCCGGCACCGGCACCACCCTGCATTCTGCGCATCATCCATATCCAGAATACAATGAGCAAAAGAAAAGGAGCAAAAGTGAGTAATATGCCCCAGAGTTCCGATGTTGTATCAAAACGTACCTCGATATCGTAGTTTTTTTCGGCCTTTACATTATCTATGAAGTTTGTTACGGCATCGGTCGAAGGAACTTTGATCAGAATCAGAGGTGTTCTCATTGCCTTGCCGGCATCATCTCCGAAAACATAGCTTATAGACTCTTCACGTACGACTGCTTCCGCAGTCTCTTTGTTGCTGTACACCACTACGCTCTTCACTCGGTTATCTCTCACATATTCCTGAAATTCCGACCATTTTACCTCTTTTACAGTAGTATCTTGTCCGAAAAACCACATTCCCATGAGCAATGCCAACACTACAGCATAAATCCAGTAAGGGTTGAATGGTCTTTTGGGGTTGTTGTTACCGCCTATTTTGGGCCGCAGGGTAGGTTGTTTATCCTGTTTATTTTCTTTGTTCGTATTGTTCATTTGAGTGACTCTCTATTACGAAATTTTTCCGATGATTTTATTGTAGAAATATTGTAACAATTTTTTGGGAAATAAGTTTTAATCAATGGATGGAATACGTTCAGACCGGGCATCTTCCCAAAGGTTGTCGATATTGTAAAAATTGCGGAGTTCGGGTAGGAATATATGTACAATTATATTACCGTAATCCATTGCAATCCATTCGGCGAGTTGCTGTCCATGTACACGGATAGGATCTTCTTTGGTGTTTTTCTTCACAATCTCATCTATTGAATCGGCTAAGGCCGATACCTGGGTGGGTGTATTACCTTCGCAAATTACAAAATAATCACATACAGCACCCGTCATGCCTTTTAAGTGGATAGTACAAATGTTTTTTCCTTTCTTCTCCTGAATTCCTTCAATAATACTTTGTAAGAGTTCGTTTTTTTCTGTCATTCTTTATTTTAAGTGAGTTGATCATACAAAGATAGGCTCTTTTTTAAAATAAAATCGAAAAAAGCCCCGTCTTTTTAAGACGAGGCTTCGACTTACATATTATTAAGATAGAGGAAGAACGTTCAATTATTACAATGTTTTTAGCTGAAGATTCCTCCAAAGCACTTTAATACCTCCTCCGTCATGGATTTGCAAAGCGATACGTCCTTGTGCCTTGCCTATCTTCTCGTCGGTCAGGTCGACCATCTCTTCTCCATTCAGGAAAGTCTTTACATTGTCACCTTTTACCAGGATACGTAAGGTGTTCCACTCGCCCTCTTTCAATATTTCTTCCTTTTCATCGGGAATCTGTACCAGCCATCCACGTCCGTAAGACTCATAGATACCACCGGTGTCATGCCCTTTGGGAGCCACTTCCACCTGCCAGCCATTTACAATAGCGCCCGGTTCCACGAATGAGCGGATGAAGACACCGGAATTACCGTCAGCTTCCTGTTTGAATTCGAGAGTCAGGTCGAAATCATCGTAATATTCACGCGTGGCAAGATAGCCATATTGTTTATCCGGCCCACTTTCGCATACCAGGAGGCCATCCTGTACATACCACTTTTCGGTTCCGTAGATTTCCCATCCGTGCAGATCAGTTCCATTGAACAGGCTTACCTCTTTGGTCTTGTGGGGTAACTCTTTGATCTTCACATTCCGGAACCATGCAGCTGAACCATGGTCTTGCAGGCAGATAACGCCTTTGCGTGCCAATCCGTATTCGGGAGCATTTTCCCATTTACCGCTGTTCTTACGTGTAAACCAATCCTCTGTCCAGGCCTCGAACTCAATCACCTTCTCACCGTTCAGCCAATGCTCCACATGACCGTTATCGAAAACGATCCTGGAGGTGTTCCATTCTCCTGCCGGTTTGATAATGGTCTTTTCCGGATCGGTGGTGTGCATGGCATAATCGGCCGCTGTTTTCTGCCAATCTTCTAACGGTTCGGGAAATCCGAGATCATCGATCAATTGGTATTCCGGACCGGTCACATAAGGAACAGCAAACTTCGGATGTTCTACCACGTGGTACAGCACGCCGCTGTTACCGCCGTCAGCAATTTTCCAGTCCCATACCAGTTCGAAATTTTCATACGTTTTTTCGGTAACGATGTAACCGTGTTCATCGGCGCCTTCGCCCTTGGCCTGTATCATGCCGTCTTCAGCAAACCAGGGGGCAGTCAGTTCCTCGCCATTGTAATCGCGCCACCCATTGAGTGTAGTGCCGTCGAACAGCAGTTCCCATCCGTCGGCAATCTCCTGTTGCGTCAGCGTGTTGTGCTTCGCTTCGCCTGTGCAACCTGTCATTACCATAATCATACTCATTAGAGCCAATAAAATAAATTTAGAATTCATCGCTTCTTTTTTAAAGGATTAAACTTTGTAGTGTGATAATATTGAACACAAAGGTACTGAAATGATGTTAATATGAAAGTATTTTACCTGATTTCTTTGATAATGCGTCCGGTAGTAATGAGAATATAACAAAAGAATCTTTCTTTTTTAAACAAAGCTTTGCCAAATTCGTTTTATCTTCGCAGTTTAATAAATAATTTTACTTGATTTTGAAACTCATTGATTTAACTGTAGAGAAAGGGATTGGTGATCTTTCATTTGTGGCGACTGTTGGTTTTTTTGATGGTGTACATATCGGTCACAGGCATTTGATCGATCAGGTAAAGAAGGAGGCAGAGAGGCGCGGATTACCCTCGGCTGTGGTCACTTTCCCTGTACATCCCCGCAAAGTGTTACAGACAGATTATCAGCCGGCGCTTTTATGCGGGTTTGATGAGAAAATTGAACAGTTGGCTACCGCAGGTATCGACTATTGTATCAGCCTTCCGTTTACCGTTGAACTTTCTCAACTCTCTGCAAGGGAATTTATGCAAAAGGTTTTGAAAGAACAGCTTCATGTGAATACGCTGCTTGTCGGTTATGATCACCGTTTCGGACATAACAGAGAGGACAGTTATCCCGAATATAGCCAATATGGTAAGGAATTAGGTATGCAAGTAATCCTTGCTACCGAATTTCAATTGGGGGATAATGATGTGAGCTCTTCACAAATACGCCGGTTGTTGAAAGCGGGAAAGATCAAAGAAGCCAACGAGTTGTTATCATATAATTACAGGTTGTCGGGCAAGATTGTAGAGGGTTATCAGGTAGGACGTACTATCGGCTATCCTACGGCTAATATGCGGGTTTGGGAACGTTATAAGGTAGTACCTGAACTGGGGGTTTATGCGGTGATGGTGCATTTGCGCGATCTTATCTACCCTGGCATGTTGTATATTGGGAGACGTCCTACACTACATTCAGACAATGAGATCAGCGTAGAGGTCAATCTTTTCGACTTTGACGGTAATTTGTATAATCAGTCGATGAGTGTGGAATTTATCGATTTTATCCGTACTGACCGGAAATTTGATACCAAAGAAGAATTGGTAGCACAAATCCATCAGGATAAGGAATCAGTGAAACAACGATTGAAGAATAAAAAGTAATAGGGATCTGGTGTTGTTCCTGAAATCTTTCAGAACATTCAAAAACCTTTGCGAATATATTCAGGTGTTGTATAAACGTCAATAGATGCCCATTGCATTCAACGCTCTTTGGTATGCCGCTGCGTTACGTGCATGTTCGGCATGGGTAGTTGCGAAGTTGTGCCGGCCGGAAAGATCGTCTTTGGCGCACATAAAAAGATACCGGTGCTGCTGGGGCAATAATGTGGCTTCTATCGCCTGTATGGAAGGGACGCGGATCGGCCCCGGAGGAAGTCCGCCGTTCTTATATGTATTATAAGGCGATTCTACCTCAAGATGTCTGAATAGAATGCGTCGCAATGCGAAATCTCCCACTGCGAACTTTACCGTCGGATCGGCTTCCAATCGCATACCCCTGTTTAATCGGTTCAGGTATAATCCTGCCACGATAGGATATTCATCGGCATAAGTGGCTTCTTCCTCCACAATAGATGCCAGGGTAGAGACCTGCACAGGCGTAAGTCCTATTTTCCCGGCCTTCTCTTTTCGCTCTTCATTCCAGAAAAGTTCATACTCCCTTTTCATACGGTTCAGCAGATTGTCGATGCTTGTATCCCAGTATACTTCATAGGTATTAGGTATAAACATTGAGATGAATGTATATTCGTCGAACCCGAACTTCTCGGCATTGGCAGGATCTTCGAGTGCATTCAGCAATGAAAGGCTGTCAATCATCAACTGTTGTGAGATACGTCCTGCCAGATTTTCCCTGATCCGTATATTATTGAATGTGAGATTTACCGGGGTTTGGGTTCCCGACCGCAACTTACGTATCACATCCGGCATTGTCATGCCGTCTTCAATGGCGTATCTCCCGGTTTTTACCATGTTGGGATAATTCATGCGCTCAGCCAGCAGCCGGAAGATCTTTTCAGAAGGGAGCCCCGCCTCTTCTTTCAGTTGCCTTACTACCTCTTCATAACTCTTTTCCTGGTCGATATGGATATATGTTGTTTCCGTAAGTGAGAACGGCTGAAAGACTGTACTATACAGGTAAATCCCTGCTGCAATGAATACCAGCAATAGGCTACCGGTGATCAGTAGGACTGTTTTATTTCTTTTTTTCTTCTTTATCTGTTCCATTTTGTATAGTGACTCATGAGAACCGATACAAAAATAGAATATTTTTGTTAAGCATGAGCAGAACAAATTTATTTGTTTTGCCGGGCGGAGAAAATATCTAATGAAATTGAATGTTTTCGTTTGAAAAAGTCACCTTTTCTTTGACAAGTTGAAAACAATCTTGTATATTTGCATCCGATTTCGCGGAAATCCACAAGGAAGTGTGGGTGAGTGGCTGAAACCAGCAGTTTGCTAAACTGCCGTACGGGTAACCGTACCGGGGGTTCGAATCCCCCCGCTTCCGCGAAATAGTAAACCCTTGTAGGCGACTAGTTTACAGGGGTTTTTGATTATTTGCCCAATGAAAAACGGAGACCCACCCTAAGATTAACGTTCACAGGCTTTTCCTTATATATTGTTTCAACCTCACTTCCATTCTTAAAATAATAGATCACCCCCGGCTCTGCATACAATCCTATCTTTGAAAAAAGATTATATTCCACGCCTACCGAGGTGTTGATCGACCATTGCAACCGGTCTATGGATATGTTATCTTTTTCGGTGGATTCAGGTTTATCATTGATGACATAATCCGTGCTTAATTTGCCGGAAACATTCTTTTCGACCATTCCTCCTCCTGATACATAGATTGATATATTCCTGACCTTCCAGAGATTATAATTAATGCCCAGAGGGATACCAATATTGTGCAGGGTTTGTTCACTTGTATAATAATGACTGTTACTGCCCGACCGGAGTTGCGACGATAGTATGGTATAGGTTAATCCGCTTGTAAGACTCCATTTTTCGTCTAAATTATACTTTATGGAGGCTCCCATTGTCACGGGCTGTCTATGTTTCGCCTCAGTATAGACCGCACTCTGTTTATTTGCAGCAACAATCCCTTCATGCGGGTATTTTACCAAAAGAGGCGCCACATCATCCTCTTTTCCCATAGAGATCTCTTCGGCCAAAAAACTTCTGTAACCATTGTATGTATTTGAAGAGCCTGATGAGATATTTGATGCATAAAGACTTGTCTGCCACCTCGCGGGTTTGTTCCGCCGTGTAATAACCGGATAATGGGTATTGGGTTCAGGCGTATGATAATCGTGACGCTGGTCTCTTGATACAGAATACCTATCGGTAGCTTTTTCCTCTATACCGGATTCTTCTTCCGGATATTCGCTTTGGTATCCATTGTCAGGTTTGTCCTTTTCCTTATCAATAAAGAAATCATCCGTTTTTCTGTCTGCAGACGCTGTGGAAGCCAATGCTGAGAAGATTGCGGTATTTTTATCAGGGGTAAGGGATCCATGGTGGCCTTCTTCCGTGAGAAGAATCCCCTCATTATCGTGATCTATGGAGAGATTATTCCCCGGCTTGTGTTCCACTTCCGGTCTCTGAGTAATTGCAGGAGAGTGCAGGGTATCTTTATTCAGAAAAAAATCTCCGACAAAAAGCAGGACTAACAGGATGGCTGCTACCGCACCAATCCTTTTAACCCACAACAGGTTCTTTTTTTCTCCTGATGGAGATTGAACAGGGCGTTCCACCGTCCGGAAAGGGAGTTCTTTGGTTACGATCTGCTCAATATCTTCCCATAATCCATCCGGAGAAGGTTCTTCATGAGCTTCCATCCTTTTACGCAGATTATCCGACCACTGACTATTCATGACTTCATTATTTTAAAGACTTGTACTCATTAATCTGCTTTGCTAAAAAACTTTTAGCCCTATGCAACTGTGATGCCGAGGTATTTTCCGTAATATTCAATATCGATGCAATTTCTTTGTGGCTTTTCTCTTCAAAAATATACAGGTTGAACACTGTCCTGTATCCCGCCGGAAGGGCCCGGATCATCTCTAATATGGCCGATGCCGGAATTTGTTCAAAATCAGCTTCTTCTTCACTGATATCCGGTAAATCCCATATCGGGCTATTGATGATATTCAATCTCTCATTTTCTTTGAGAAACTTTAATGATTCATTGACTACTATACGGCTGCTCCATGCTTTTAGAGATCCCACTCCCTTGTATTTAAAATTGGCTATTGATTTGAATATCTTTATAAAACTTTCCTGTAAGACATCCTTTACATCGTCACTGTTAGAGATATAACGAGAGCATACTGTGGTAAGATACCCAGAATAATTATTGTAGAACTCTTTCATAGCAATGATATCGCCCGATAAGATCTTTCTCAGTAGCTCTTGCTCATTATCTTTCTTCTCTAACATCGACATCAAGAAACTTTCTAAACCAGAGGTTGTACCATTCCACAAAGGTACAACCTCATAATTATTCTGACCGTAAAAAAAACTTTTTATTTTACAGGTACAGATATTCCGTTTTTTTTGTCTTTATCGTTTTTCCCTATTTTACATTAACCTCACTCCTTTCGTATGTTATTGCTGATTGGACGGGGGATGAAGCCTGGGAGTTATAGTCAAATTCTACTGACTTCTCTCCGCTGAATGAATTCCATTTCAACTTCAATTTCACTGTTTCGCCTTCCGTATCAGGCAATTTATCCAGTTTGAACGCTACCAAAGCATCTCCCATTGTTCCATGTATATCACCGGAAGCATTATGCCTGAATTCCACTTCATACGGTTTCTCGGGATCCGGGCTTTCAAGAAGATTGACATAATGGATCTTTCCCCGGTCTCCTCCCCATAGGGTCCTGAAACGCAAGGTGAGATAACCGTCCTCTACAATCGTCACCCAATCATTAACGATCTCCACGGGATCATTTCCATATTCAGTATCATTTTCATCTCCCAAATCGGGAACCATCGGTTTTGTCCGGATGCTGTCAATCCAGTTTACATGTACGGCTTTGCTGTATATTCCACTAGGTTCATCGACCTCTTTGTAGTTCACTAAAGCACGGACTTCTTTGGAATCGAAGGGATGTTTCGTCAGGTTTACAGGCAGTAGCGTTGTCTTGTCATCCAATTGCAGATAAACAGAGTTGTCGTCGACTGCCTTGACTGTCACAAGCGCGTTTGGCCAATAACTGTATCCCGGGGAGTCATTATCCAGGCATGACTGAAATAAAAGGAGGAAACAAAAAAAGCCTCCTGTCAATAAAAGTGGTTTTGTAATCTTCATAACTTCAATATTGATAAATTGTTATACATTTTATATTTCTCGCGTTCTATAAATACTAAATCCTGAAAATATGGAAACCTTGCATCAGGATAATTTATTTAACAAAATTTACCAATAAATTTCTATTATGATCCATCCCTCTGAATATGCCGGAATCTTATCAGTATCCCATAAAAATTGAATTGTTCATTAAAATTAGGCATTTTCTCGCAATGACATAGTCCAAGCAAGCTTGTCTTCTGTTCATATTGCTTAACGAAAATGTTGTATTAAAATATCTTTGTGATAGACTAATTCTATCTCATTATGCAAAAATCTATCAAAAATATGTTGTATAACATGTTTTTTGTTGTATCTTTGTGTCGATTTAAATGGCAAGCGAGTTATTTGAAATCACTTTTAGGTTATCAATTAATTTACTGACAAGGGCTTCTTGTAACTTGTGAACGGTTGCCGATAAATCATAACTTTTAAATGAAAGGAAAATTATGACTATCAAAAGCCTAACTAAAGAAGAAATTCTGTCTCAGATAAAATATCTGGAGCAGAACATCTCAAACGGGTCTGCTGCATACCGTGCAAACAGGGTGAACAGGCTTAGGAGTTTGAGAGCCGGCTTGCGTATGGCGAGCTGATGAAAAGGACTGGTGTCTGAAGCTGAGTAATCCGAAAAGGGATTACGAAAGCTTTGATTTAAGAAACTAATTGAATAAAATATATAGTAAGGCTGTTTTATACAGCCTTTTTTGCTTTTTGTAAAGCAGTGCGATTGTATTATAATCATTTATATAGGAAATCGTCTATTGAAATAATATTTTTATATATCTTTGCCTCCGTTATCTAACAAAAAGTCTAAATTTATTACAATTTATGAAGGATTTATTATCAGTCAGACTGACCGCCCTATCGCCTTCTGAAACGTTCGCGATGGCACAAAAGAGCAATGAACTGAAAGCTCAGGGCATTGATGTGATCAACATGAGTGTGGGGGAACCCGACTTTAATACCCCTAAGCATATAAAGGAGGCGGCCAAGAAAGCGATTGACGATAATTTCTCTTTTTATTCTCCAGTGGCCGGATTTCCCGACCTGAAGAAAGCGATTTGCGAAAAGCTGCAAGCCGAAAATGAGCTGGAATATACTCCTGCTCAAATTGTAGTCTCCGGTGGAGCAAAACAGTCGTTGTGTAATGTTATCCTTTCTATTGTGGACAAGGGTGAAGAGGTGATTATTCCCGCACCTTACTGGGTGAGTTATCCGGAGATGGTAAAACTTGCGGAAGGAACACCGGTCTTCGTTTATGCCGGAATTGAGCAGAATTTTAAAATCACTCCGCAGCAACTGGAAGAAGCTATCACTCCGAAGACCAAAGCGCTGATCCTCTGTTCTCCGTCGAATCCGACCGGAAGTGTATATACCAAAGAAGAATTAGCTGCATTAGCCGGTGTACTGGAAAAATATCCACAAGTGTATGTGATTGCCGACGAGATATATGAACATATCAACTATATTGGACAACATGAGTCGATCGCGCAGTTCAGTACTGTTCGTGACCGTGTGATAGTGATAAACGGAGTGTCGAAAGGATATGCCATGACCGGATGGCGTATAGGATGGATTGCCGCACCGCAGTGGATCGCATCGGCTTGTAATATGTTGCAGGGGCAATATACATCGGGTCCGTCTTCAATCTCTCAAAAAGCAGCCCTGGCAGCCTATACCGGAGATCAATCCTGCGTGGGAGAGATGCGGATAGCTTTTGAAAGGAGAAGGAACCTCATCGTAGAGTTACTGGGACAGATTCCCGGATTGAAGGTGAACAGCCCGATGGGTGCTTTCTATATTTTCCCTGACTGCTCAAGCTATTTGGGACGGTCATATAACGGAAAAACAATACAGACAGCTACAGATCTGGCGATGTATATACTGGAAGAGGCTCATGTAGCGTGTGTGGGTGGCGATGCTTTTGGTGCACCCGGATGCATTCGTTTGTCGTATGCCACTTCCGATGAAAGCATCACCGAAGCGATTGCGCGCATCAAAAAGGCGCTGGAAAAGTTGTCGTAAGGTCTGAAATCGCTTAGATTTACTGAAATATACTTTAAAAGAGCCCGGTTGACTTTAATCAAACCGGGCTTTATTTATTATATTACCTGACTCAATTTTCGCAGGTACATCCAGGCGAATGATTTAGTTGCAATTGTACTTCTTGCGAAAATTGAATTGGCTGATTAATCTGTTACATCTTTACCTGAATTACTACCGGAAAGTGGTCGGAAGGAAACCGTCCGTATGGCCTGTCGTTTAGTACCCCGTATTTTTTGACTGTGATGCCGGAGCTAACCCAGATGTAATCGATCCGGCTATTTGAAGGTGCGTCCGGTCTGAACGCATTGAAAGTGCCTTCTGTCCCGTAAGGAGGTTCCTCGGTTACAAGGTAGGAGTCATTAAGTTTACCTGCATTATAAATGGTTTGAATAGGTTCATCGTCAGGGGTGGCGTTAAAGTCGCCGGTAGCGAATACCGGGCTGTCTCCCGCAATCTGCTCGATCTTTTCTATCAGTAACAGCGAAGAATTCTTGCGTGCCACTTTTCCTTCGTGGTCGTAGTGTGAGTTGAACACAAAGAACTCTTTTCCCGATTCGATATCTTTGAATTTCGCCCATGAGCAGATGCGGTTGCAACAGGTGGCGTCCCATCCTTTCCCCGGCACCTCAGGTGTTTCGGAGAACCAGAAATCACCATTGTCAAGCAATTCCAAACGATCTTTTTTGTAGATGATGGCCGAATGTTCACCGGCATCCTTACCATCATCACGCCCGGCTCCCACATAGGCATAGCCGTTCAATTCAAGAATATCATCAAGTTGATGCTTAAATCCTTCCTGAGTGCCGATGATGTCAAGATCATGGAATCTGATCAGGCCTTTCACCATCTCTTTCCTGTTCGGCCAGGCATTCTCACCATCGTTAGGGGTGTCCATCCTCAGGTTGAACGATGCTACTCTCAGGTTGCATTCTTTCCCACTACTGTTATTCGTGCAGGCTGCTGCTATTATTGTCATAAGAGACAAACCTAAAATAAATACTGTTTTTTTCATTTTTTTCCGTTGATTATATGTGTATGTAATGTTTTTCCTGACAAATCTTTCTGCCGTACATTTATCCTGGAGTCTACCGTGATGTCGAGGTAGATCTCATCGTCATTGATAAGCACCTGTACCGGTGGAGAGACTCGGTAAATGTTTTAAAGCCCGAAATTACATTTTCCGATCAAGAAAAACAAGTAAGCCTGTGAAAATAATTGACAGGCTTGCTTGAGATACCGGTGACAATACTATTCCCATCCGGGATTTTGTCCCAGGTTGGGGTTTTTCAGAAAATCCGCCTCAGGGATTGGGTATAAGTACTTTTTATCCAGCCACTCTCTTGCTCCCGGATTCCAGATAATTTCTCCGGAATCGCCATTCGATAAGATTCTGTTGCCAACCCCGGCGGAGGTGACATCAACAAAAACTGAGGCTTGTGAGGAGGAAGGCCGTTCTCCCCGGTAAAAACAGACATCCATTATGCCGTCTTCGTTCAGGTCATAATCGCCCAATGCGGGCACATACATCCCATTCATGGGAGCTTCGGCAAATAAATCGCCTAAACGCCATCTGATCAGGTCGTCGGGTCTTAATCCTTCCGTGATCATTTCCACGGCGCGTTCGCGGAGCACCTCCAATAAAACCGGATCGGTGAATTTGCCATCATAAAACTCAATCATATAAGGATCGGCTGTCGAAGGTTTTTGAGTAAGTGTTGTCCCTTGTATCCCGGCACGAGTTCTTAAAGCGCCGATCGTTGATGCCCATTCGGCATCTGTCATCGTACCCAGTTCGGCTAAAGCTTCCGCCTTATTCAAGAGGATCTCGGCATAACGGAATATAAGGTGTGCGTTCTCATTCCGGCTTTCATCGTCATACGGGAATCGCTCGTCGTAACATCCTTTTATGATTTGATAACCTGTATATGCCTGCTCCAGATTAGGAGGAGCAATGATCGGCGCTCCGTTTTCGGTACGGTGGTAATCCCCGACCCGGATGGTCTGGCCGAGACGCAGATCCCTGTTTTTCACCTCTTCTGTAAACGGAGTTGTTTTGTAATCAGGATCGCTTGTAAAGGGATTCCCGTCGATATTCAGATAGGTGTTGATAAACCGGCGCGTCAGGGAAGGGCGGTTTCCGTAAGTAGGACTGATCGTTCTTCTGTTTCTGGAACTGAATACCTGTAAATTTGCGTCCAGAGTAACTGCCAATATCGTTTCATTGCTGTTGGGAGTCTTTTGAAGGAACAGATTGCGGTAGGCGTTAGCCCCTTCTACCAGGGAGTAACCCTTGATCTCATCGGCTGTTTTCACCACTTCTTCAAACCAGGTATTGGCTGTGCCTTCTTTTCCATATTGCGTATGATACTTCCTGAAAGAGGCTTCATAAAGACAGACGCGTGTCTTGAAGGCTCTCGCCACATCCTTCGTAATGAGAGTGCGGGTAGGCTCCGAGATTGTTGAGATATGCTCTATGGCGTAATTCAGATCTTCCAGCACATACTCCATCACCGCAAACCGGTCATGGCGGGGACCATACAGGGTTTCATCGTCATCAACATCTATCGTGCGGTCAATCCAGGGTACATCTCCGAAACGCTTTATCATTCCGAAATAGAAGTAAGCTCTGAAGAAACGGGCCAATCCCAGGTAATGCTCTTTCTCCGCGACGGGGCTTTGTTCCGTGTTTTCAATAAAATAGTTGATGTTCCGTAAGTTGCTCCATGACCACCCGCTGCTTGTAGCAGGGCTTAACGCGTTAGGCATGAAACGCGAATCAACATTATTACGTGCGATCAAATCACTGTTATCGTCTATGGCAAAGACACCGTCGTAAGGGGTGGGCAGCATTTCATAAAACGAATTGGAATAAAGTTCCAGACCGCTTGCCGTTTCAAAAATGGCGATGCGCGACGCGGTAGCCTGGGGCAATTCTTCCAGGTCGCAGGCTATAAAGTTCAATATAAAAGAGAAGCTTAAAAATATATAAATATATCGTTTCATTATACTCTGTTTTAAAAGTTGATAGATAAACCTAAAGAGATTGATTGTAGTGTAGGATAATTGTAACCGTCGCCATCAGTCCGTCTATCATCACTGTTGAGTCCGGTTAGTTGAGTACCGGCACCCCAGATGTTTGTAACATCCGTGTCCCGCGTAATTTTATAGAGAGGCGACCATGTCCATAAGTTTTCCCCGGAGAGGTAAATTTTTATATCATTCGCCTGGATCTTTGAAGAGATACCGGTAGGGAGCGTATATCCGAAATGAAGGGTTTTCAATCTTATATATGCTACATTCTGCAGGTACCGGTCATTGGGAAGGGCTAACTGACCGTTTGCATTCTGAGCGGTATAACCCGATATAAGCGGCAGGTAAGCATCGAAGTTTTGCAGCTCCGGACGGAATTGTTGATCTTCCTGCCAGCGGGGATAAGCGTTGTAAGGACGATTGTATTGTCCCCAAAAGCGAGCCTCTCTGGAAGGATACCACTGCTGTTTACCCACACCCTGAAAGAAGGCCGTCAGGAAAAAGCGATTCCAGTCGGCGCCCAGATTAAATCCGTAAACATACCGGGCGGAGTTATTGCCGATAATTGTTTTGTCGCCGGAATCATCCGCGCGATTCAAACCGTGATAAATCTCATCATCTCCATTGAGATTCCTGAACTTTAAATCACCTACATAGTTTCTTCGGGTATTGTGAGCCAGGATATTGGATTGAGAGGGTGAATTGGCAATCTCCTCTTCCGATTGGAACAGGCCTTCTACCCGGTATCCCCATATTTCCCCGATTGTCTGGCCGATATAATAGTCCGTAAGGTTTTTATCGGGATTATAATAGTCTGTGATAACCGACTTCGAGTCTGCCAATGTTGCCCTGACACTGTAGTTGAACGGCTTTCCTCCCAGTATGAATCTGTCTGTCCAGTGTAAGGATATTTCCCAGCCTGTGGTCTCCAGTGCTCCGTAGTTGCCTTTGGGGACGCTGGTACCGAAAATAGCAGGCACGCTGGGTCCCACGGTATACATGTCATCCGTCCATCGTCTGTAAATATCGCCGGTAAATGATAAGCGGTTGTTTAACGCGTTTATATCCAATCCTATGTTTCCCGTCGTGGCAGTCTCCCATGTCAGGGAATTAGGTATCACCCCGGGCTGGGCGGTACGTTGAGGACGTGTATCCCCTAGTATCCGGCCGGATTGGCTGATCCCGAAGTTTTCTGTAAATGTATAAGGGCTGATCGATCCGTTACCCAACGAACCGTAAGATATCCTGAATTTTACATTTGAAATTGCATTTGGATCCACTTGCCAGAAAGATTCTTCCGATAATCTCCATCCGGCAGATATGGAAGGAAAGAAAGCCCATTGCTGGTTGCTGGGGAATTTTGATGAACCGTCGTAACGACCGTTTACCTCCAGCAGGTAGCGCTCCATAAAATTATAATTTATCCGGAAGAAGCTGCCTGCAATCCGCCATTTACTGTATCCGCCTGATGTGGTGATATTATTCCCCAATGAAAGATTAATATCCCTGGCATCTTCGTAAACGATTCCGTTCCGGGTCATGGTCACGTTTTTATATACGGATTGTTCATAGTTGAACCCGGCAAGAAATTCGAAGTTATGTTTTTGCTCAAATGATTTGATATAATTGGCATACACGTTTGTAGCCAGGTAATCCGTTGTGCTGCGACGTTCCTGCAAATCATTGGTGTTGGTTCCGGTATACCCGGTCTGGCCTTCATAGCGGCTGTACGGAACCTGTACCCTTACCTGCTGGTGGCCGTACTCCGTATTCTGGAAAGTAAAATCCGCACGCAGCGTTAAGCTTTTATCGAGAAAAACAGCTTCCAATGCGGTTTTATTCTTTATTATGTTCTGATGCAGATCCGCGCCGTTTTTTCCCAGATACCTGTCCCCTAAGGTATACGCGGCAGGAAATGATAAGGTCCCGTCCGGATTGGTAAGCGGTGCCAAAGGATGGGCTTCGTCCGCCATGTTGCGCCATATATTGGATCCTTCACCCACATTGACAGGCTGCCGGTATTTCATAGAGGAATACTCTACATTATTATCGATGTTCAACCATTTAAATATCTGTATGTTGCCTCTCCCTCTCAGATTATACATTGAATACTTATCGGTATTATATTTATACAACCCGTCCTCTCCATTATAGCGTCCGCTCAGATAAAATGAAGCAAGATCATTTCCGCCGGACATGGATATGTTGTGATCCTGTGCAAAAAAACTATCCTTGTAAAGCTCTTTGTACCAATCCGTACTATAATAATATTCATATGCGCCCGTAACAGGATTCACTTCAATCCGGGGAAGAGACGGGTCTTCCCACCTTCTTTTGATCTCCTCCAGATAAGCAGGTGAAAATGACATTGTCTTGTTGATGGCAGTGGGCGTATTTCCGTTATCGTTCCAGTTAGCCCACGCATCACTGAATGATTTTGCCCATGGATAGGAATCTGTGATGTTGTCCGGAACCGTTGTAGGCCGTTTGGAGGTGAAATTCCCGGTATAATTCAATGATGTTCTTCCTTTGGATGCTGATTTTGTCGTAATCAGCACTACGCCGAATGCGGCTCTTGCCCCGTAAATTGAAGCGGAAGCCGCATCTTTTAATACCGAAACACTTTCAATATCATTCGGGTTGAGCATACGGGGGTCTCCCTCTACGCCATCCACCAGGACCAGGGCGCTGCCTCCCTGACCGATAGAGGTTGTACCACGGACATTGTATGAAGGTGATTGAGTGGGTTTTCCATCGCTTAATTGTATATTTAGATTAGGTATAACACCCACCAACGCCTGGGTCATATTGTTCACCGGCCTGTTTTCAAAAACCTCACTGGTTACCTGTTCTACAGCCCCTGTGAGGTTTACTTTTTTTGAAGTTCCGTATCCGACTACCACCACTTCATCCAGAAGTTCCGCATCTTCCTGTAATACCATGTTTAAGACGGATTGCCCATCCCATTGGACTTCCTGTGTAGCAAAGCCAATATATGAAAAAACGATGGTTGCTCCGGAAGGCGCAGACAAGGTGTAATTCCCGTCGATATCGGTAATGGTACCGTTAGTGGTACCCTTTTCTACCACATTTACCCCAATAAGAGGCTGGTTATTTGCATCTTTTACCGTGCCTCTTAATATTACGTTTTGCGAATACACCGTACACCAGAATAAAAAGCAGGCTGCGAGTAGATTCACACGTAACATGTTTTTTGATGTCATTTGTTTTTCTGTCATGTTGAATAAACTTTTAATAAAATAACTGATTATTGAAATTCGACCGCAAAGAAAGACTAATAATGTTAAGGACCCGTGAAGAGAAAATGAAGAATAAGTTACTTAACATTCCATTCCTGGAGCGGGATCGAGTGTTTTTTTGATAGAATTAATCCATATGTTTTCAATCTCATTGAATTAGATTTTATTATCAATAGAGTATTATTCCATTCGTTTTGATTTTCTTTGTTGTATTGTTATCCGATCTCCGTTTTTTCTCCATATTTTGCTACAGCAGCCTTTACGATCTTTAGATAGGTTATCCCTTTTTGGGAACGCAAGGCGCGACTGACGGTATTCGGATGGATGCCCAGCGTCAGGGCGACTTCTTTTTTCCAGCCGTGCGGCAAAATCGGGGGTAATTTAGGCGGTGATAATTTTTTTGCTTCCATATTCTTAGATTTTTTACAATTATATCTACCTTTGAAGACGTGGTGAGTATTCACACTGCAAATATAGAGATAATTATCTATATTATCCAAATTTTTAAAGATAAAAATCATGACCGATAAGCAAAAAATATTAGAATACCTTAAATATAAAGGAATTAGCAAAAATAAATTTTATATAAAAACGGGTTTGTCGGTAGGTTTTTTAGATAGTGGAAAGAGTTTGGGTGTAGATAAACTGAGAGATATATTAGATATTTATCATGATTTGAATCCGGCTTGGTTTCTGCCCGGAGACGGTCCTATGCTGAAATATAACGATGAATTGAATGAAAAAGAGGAACAATATATCCGATCGATAAATATTGCTGATTTAATAGAAAGAATTGGGGAATTATCCGTTCAACTTGGTGCTCAGATCAATGAAAACAAACATCTCCATGAAACCAACCAGCGGCTGCTTGCACAAATCGATGATTTAAAAAAAGAAAAGCACGATTAATAGCCTGTTTATTTCGTTACAACTCTATCTCTCATCCTCCGTGGAGCAATATTTTTGTCATGGGGTTTCGATTGCCGTTTCTCAATTTATTGTTACCTTTGCACCTTAATTTTTGTGTGGTATAAATTTCATTGACAATGAATAAGAAATTTCCGGAATACAGCCATTTAGACCTCTCGGCAATAAACAGGGAGATGTTGAAAGCCTGGGATGAAAAAGAGGTTTTCAGGAAAAGTCTGGAGACGCGGAAGGGACATACGCCGTTTGTATTTTACGAAGGGCCACCCTCGGCTAACGGGATGCCGGGCATCCATCATGTGATTGCACGTTCCATTAAAGATATTTTCTGTCGTTATAAAACCATGAAAGGTTTTCTGGTCAACCGGAAAGCGGGATGGGATACGCACGGACTACCCGTGGAACTGGGTGTGGAGAAATCGCTGGGAATTACCAAGGAGGATATCGGTAAAAAAATATCGGTCGAAGAATACAATGCGGCGTGCCGTACCGAAGTAATGAAATATACCCGGGAGTGGGAAGACCTTACCCGGAAGATGGGATATTGGGTGGATATGAACGATCCCTATATCACTTATGACAACCGTTATATCGAAACCCTGTGGTATCTCCTGAAAGATTTATACGAAAAAGGATATCTCTATAAGGGATACACCATACAACCATACTCGCCCGCGGCCGGTACAGGCCTCAGTACACATGAACTGAATCAGCCGGGATGTTACCGCGACGTAAAAGATACGACCTGTACAGCTCAGTTCTTAATAAAGAATCCGCTGCCGGAATGGACTGAATTCGGGGAGCCGTTCTTCCTGGCGTGGACCACTACGCCCTGGACTCTACCCTCCAACGTACTGCTCGCTGTAGGACCCAAGATCGATTATGTGGCGGTGCAGACCTATAATCCTTACAGTGGCAGGCCGATGACTGCCGTGCTGGCTAAAAACCTGCTGAATACCTATTTCCCCGCGAAAAACGCTGAACTTTCGTTGGATGATTATAAGCCAGGCGACAAGAATATTCCTTTCCGCATACTCGATAAAGAGTGGAAAGGTGCCGAACTCGCGGGCATAGCGTATGAGCAACTTATTCCCTGGGTGAAGGTGTCGGACAACGGATTAAAAGTGGTGACGGGCGATTTTGTGACCACGGAGGACGGTACAGGTATTGTGCATATAGCGCCTACCTTCGGTGCGGATGACGCGAAAGTGGGGAAAGAGAACGATGTGCCTGGCTTAACCCTTACCGACAAAGAGGGAAATCTCCGGCCAATGGTCGACCTCACCGGAAAATATTTCCGTATCGAAGACCTCGACCCCGAATTTGTGCAGCAGAGTGTGAATATCGATCTCTACGGAGAGTATGCGGGTAGGTATGTGAAGAATGCATATGATGATTCGCTTACCGATGATGATGCCACGCTAGATGTGGATCTCTCGGTGATGCTCAAACAACAGAACCGTGCCTTCCGTATAGAGAAGCAGATCCATAATTATCCGCATTGCTGGCGGACTGATAAACCGGTATTGTACTATCCGCTGGATAGCTGGTTTATCCGAACTACGGCGTGTCGTGATAAGATGATAGAACTCAATGAGACCATTAACTGGAAGCCGCAGTCTACCGGTACCGGGCGTTTTGGAAAATGGCTCGAGAACCTGCAGGACTGGAATCTGAGTCGTAGCCGGTATTGGGGTACGCCCCTCCCGGTATGGCGTACCGAGGACGGAAAAGAGGAAAAATGTATCGGTTCCGTAAAAGAACTCTTTGAAGAGATACGTAAGGCAATGGATGCCGGTGTGATGAAAGCGCTGCCTTGGAGCGGCCTGAATCTGGAAGAGGGGCAGGAACCGGACTATGATAAGATAGACCTGCACCGTCCGTATGTGGATGATATCGTATTGGTGTCGGACAGCGGCAAGCCGATGAAGCGTGAGACGGACCTGATCGACGTCTGGTTCGACAGTGGTGCTATGCCTTTTGCACAGGTATTTTATCCTCATATTGCAGAAGATGATTTTCAAAAAATATTTCCTGCCGATTTTATTGCGGAGGGAGTAGACCAGACACGCGGATGGTTCTATACCCTGCACGCCATCGCTTCGATGGTAAAAGAAAGCGTGGCTTTTAAAAATGTGGTATCCAACGGGTTGGTGCTCGATAAGAACGGCAATAAAATGTCGAAGCGGCTGGGTAACGCGGTAGATCCGTTTGAAACGATAGAACGGCATGGTTCCGACCCGCTACGCTGGTATATGATCACCAATGCTGCTCCATGGGAGAATCTGAAATTCGATATAGAAGGAGTGGAAGAGGCACGTCGTAAATTTTTCGGGACACTCTATAACACTTATTCGTTCTTTGTATTATATGCCAATGTGGATGATTTCCGCGATCAATATCAGCGGATTGCCCTCGACGAACGGCCCGAGATCGACCGTTGGATTCTGTCGATGTTACATTCGCTGATAAAAGAGGTCGATCAAAGTTATGAGGCATACGAACCTACCAAAGCGGGACGTGCTATTGCCGATTTCGTGAACGATCATCTCAGCAACTGGTATGTACGCCTCAATCGTAAACGTTTCTGGGGAGGAGAGATGGCCGATGATAAGTTGTCAGCCTACCAGACGCTGTATCAATGCCTGGTGACCGTGGCAAAGCTGATGGCACCTATCGCTCCCTTTTATGCCGACCGGCTCTATCTCGACCTGACTTCGGCTACGGGTGATGAAGCGTTTGAATCAGTACATCTGGCTGACTTCCCGTTGTGGGACGACTCGTTTATCGACAAGCAACTCGAAGAACAGATGTATCTTGCCCAGACTGCTTCATCCATAGTGCTCTCATTGCGCCGGAAGGTAAATATCAAGGTGCGCCAGCCGCTCTCCAAGATTATGATCCCCGTTGTAGATGAGCAGCAGAAAAGAAATATCCAGGCTGTAGAGTCGTTGATCCTCAGTGAGGTGAATGTGAAAGAGTTACAGTACGTCGATACTGCAAGCGAGATATTAGTGAAACGGGTGAAGCCCGATTTCAAAAAGCTGGGTCCGCGCTACGGTAAAATAATGAAACAGCTTGCACCGCGGATACAGGGTATGACCCCTGAAGAAATACAGGAACTGGAAAAAAATACCCGTTTCAGTTTGACTGTTGAGGGACAGGAGGCTGTTGTGACGCTCGATGATGTGGAAATCATCTCTGAAGATATTCCGGGGTGGCTGGTGGCCAACGAAGGGCGATTGACAATAGCACTGGATGTTACGCTTACCGGTGAACTCAGGGAAGAGGGAATTGCCCGCGAGTTGGTGAACAGAATACAAAACCTGCGCAAAGCGAAGGAGTTTGAGATCACTGACCGCATCACCATCAGACTTTCGCCAAATCCTGCGTTTGACGAGGCCGTCATCCATAATGCCGCTTATATTAAAAATCAGGTGTTGGCCGATGAAATCATCATAGTGAGTGAACCTCTTGAAGATGTGATAGAGATCGATGATGAAACACTCACTATCAGCATTGTAAGAAACAGTTGAGAATTATGTGATTTATGCGTATATTTGCAAAAAATAAATAATGAACTATTATGAGCGAAAAGACGAGATATTCAGACGAGGAATTGGAAGAATTCCGAGCTATCATTAATGAGAAATTGCAGATAGCCAAACAGGAGTATGAAAATTACCGTGCTGCTGTCACCAATGCCGACGGAAACGATACGGTGGATACTTCTCCTACCTATAAAGTATTGGAGGAAGGTGCGTCTACCCTCTCCAAAGAAGAAGCGGGAAGGCTGGCACAACGTCAGATGAAGTTTATCCAGAATCTTCAGGCTGCCATGGTGCGCATTGAGAACGGAACTTATGGCATATGTCGTGAAACCGGTAAACTGATTCCGAAAGAACGTCTTCGCGCTGTGCCCCATGCCACATTGAGTATCGAGGCCAAGTCGCAAAAGAAAAAGTAATCACTTCCCCGATGAAGACGAGGTTGGTATCTGTGAAAGTTGAAGGGAGGGGCAATGCTTCTTCCGGGTTTATTATGCCCGTAAAATAAAGAGAAACGTATGAAGAAAAGTGTACGAAATAGATGGATTGCTATTGCCGTTGTTGTGGCAGTGCTCCTTGTCGATCAACTTTCTAAAATATGGGTAAAAACACATATGGGTTTGTATGATGCCATTGATGTTTTCGACTGGTTTAAGATCTATTTTGTGGAGAATAACGGGATGGCATTCGGTATTGAGGCGGGAGGAAAATTGTTTCTCTCGCTTTTCCGTATCATTGCTGTTGTTTTTATTGTTATTTATTTGTCGCGGCTGATAAAGCAGAGCTACGGAGCCGGATTTATTGCCTGTGTGGCGCTGATCCTGGCCGGTGCCTCGGGAAATATCATAGACAGTATCTTCTATGGTGTCATTTTTGAAGCAAGCTATCCGGGACATGTCGCTTCCTTTGTACCTTGGGGTGAAGGATATGCTTCCCTGCTTCACGGCAGAGTCGTAGATATGCTTTACTTTCCCATAGTCAGCGGGACATATCCGGATTGGGTGCCCTTTCTGGGGGGAGAGGAATTCCTTTTCTTCCGGTTTATCTTTAATATTGCCGACTCCGCTATTACGGTAGGTGTCATCCTGATACTGCTTTTTTACAGAAGAACATTATCCTATTCATTGCTCTCGAAGAGTGAGCGTGAAAGACTGGAAAAAGAAAAACAAGATCAGCAATTCGGAAGTGAAGATTAGAAAGAGTGTTGCATATTTGTTCCTGTTCATTCTATTAGGCGGACTGGCCTACTCCTGTCAGAACCGTCCCAAGGAGGTATTGAACAGAAAACAGATGGAACGGCTGATGTATGATGTGTATATCGCCGAGGCCACCATGGAAAACGACTATCAGAATTTCAACACTCCCGAGAAGAAAGAAGCGTATATCAATAAGATATTTCAGTTACATAAAACTACTCAGGCGCAGTGGGATACCTCGTTGTCATGGTATTCTGACAGAATCGATCTCTATCTGAAAATGAATGACTCGGTAAAGGCTCGCCTGCAGCGTGCCCGGCAAGAAATTGATGCTATGGTGGCACAGCAGACTCAGGGGCAACAGATTGATCCCGCACTACTGCCACCCTCTTACCTGCCTCCTGTTTATATATTCTCGATGCCTGATGCAAAAAGAGGACTCCGGTTCCGCCTGGATTCCTCAGAAATTTCTTCCAAAGTTACCGGAGATGATTTTCTGTTTACTTTCAGTACAATAGGAATCCCACCCCGGTTTTCATCCTCCTTTACATCATTGCTTACAATGGTTTATTCAGATACTACCATCTACCGGTTCCAGAAAATAAGGGAAAATAAAACTTACGAACTCACCGGATCAAAGTATATTCCGGGAGATACGATCACCGAAATAAGGGGTTTTGTACACCTGCAGGATTCGACAGGTGTAATACCTCATATTCAATTATACAATATATTTTTCGGAGATATACAGTCAGCCGTTTTAGAAACAGACACTTTAAAGGTGGGGTTGGATACTCTGGATGGAGAACCGTTAAATCCTGATTCTGCGAGGCTTCCGGTCCCGGATTCCATGAATTCTTTTCAACCTGATTCCATACAAGAGATGTAATATAATGCCCTATAGAGAAAAGTAATATGTCATAATGACTTATATTTTAGATAAATTGCTATATTTGCCGGATAAAATAAAAATAATAATAAAATTTTAACATTTACTTGTCATAACTTAACATCAAAATGAAAAAAAAGAGAGTTTATACCTTTGGAAACGGTGCAGCTGAAGGGCGGGCAGATATGAAAAACCTGCTTGGCGGGAAGGGTGCGAATCTTGCAGAAATGAATTTAATTGGCGTTCCCGTTCCTCCGGGTTTCACTATTACTACTGAAGTCTGTACGGAATATAACGAATTGGGTAGAGATTATGTGGTAGGTCTCCTGAAAGAGGAAGTTGAGCAAGCAGTAGCCCAAATTGAAGAACTGACAGGAACAAAGTTCGGAGACAAGGAGAACCCCTGTCTGGTATCTGTCCGTTCCGGCTCGCGTGTATCCATGCCCGGAATGATGGACACCGTGTTAAATCTTGGCCTGAATGATGATGCCGTGGAGGGAATTGCCAGAAAGTCGGGTAATGAGCGTTTTGCCTGGGATTCCTATCGCCGTTTTGTGCAGATGTATGGGGATGTGGTATTGGGAATGAAGCCCCAGAGTAAAGAAGATATCGATCCTTTCGAAGAGATTATGGATGAAGTGAAGGAGTCTAAAGGAATAGAATTGGATACCGATCTTACCACCGACGACCTGAAAGAACTTGTCAAAAAATTCAAGGCAGCTGTAAAAGAAAATACCGGTAACGATTTTCCGGTAGATCCCTGGGATCAGTTATGGGGAGCCGTGTGCGCAGTATTCGACAGTTGGATGAACGAACGTGCGATCCTCTACCGCAAGATGAATAACTTCCCCGAAGAGTGGGGTACTGCCGTCAATGTGCAGGCTATGGTATATGGGAATATGGGTAAGACTTCCGGTACGGGAGTTGCTTTCACCCGCGATGCAGCCACAGGAGAAGATATCTTCAACGGTGAATACCTGATCGATGCACAGGGTGAAGATGTGGTGGCCGGAGTACGCACACCTCAGCAGATCACTACCGAGGGATCCCGTCGTTGGGCAAAACTGCAGGGTATTTCCGAAGAGGAGCGTGCTGCAAAATATCCCTCGCTCGAAGAAGCGCTTCCCGCATGTGCACAGGAGTTGATTGAAGTTCAGCAGAAGCTGGAGGATTATTTCAAGGATATGCAGGACCTTGAATTCACCATCCAGGACGGAAAACTCTGGTTATTGCAGACCCGTAGTGGAAAACGTACCGGTGCTGCGATGGTGAAAATCGCTATTGATATGCTCCACCAGGGATATATTGATGAAAAAACTGCACTTAAACGGTGTGACGCTGAAAAGTTGGATGAGTTGCTCCATCCTGTTTTCGATAAGAAATTGTTGGCTAAGGCAAAACCGCTGACCAATGGTCTGCCTGCTTCCCCGGGAGCTGCTACCGGTCAGGTGGTATTTCATGCCGATGAGGCCGAAGAATGGAGTAAGCAAGGTAAACAAGTGATCCTTTGCCGTATTGAAACATCGCCCGAAGATTTACGTGGTATGGCTACTGCGCAGGGAATCCTTACTGCACGCGGCGGAATGACTTCCCACGCAGCCGTAGTGGCAAGGGGAATGGGTAAATGTTGTGTTTCGGCTGCCAACAATGTGGTGATCAATTATAAAGAACGTACCATGACCATTAACGGCAAGGAGCTGAAAGAGGGAGACTGGATATCATTGAACGGTTCCACCGGTCTTGTATATGAAGGTAGAATAGAAACCCAGGATGCTGAACTGGATGCCGATTTCAACGAATTGATGGAGATCGCCGATAAATATGCCCGTATGGATGTGAGAACTAATGCCGATACCCCGCGTGATGCCAAAGTGGCCCGCGATTTTGGAGCTAGAGGTATTGGTTTGTGCCGTACGGAACATATGTTCTTTGAAGAAGATAAGATCATTCCCATGAGGGAGATGATCCTCGCAAAAGATGAAGAGGGGCGTAGGAAAGCGTTGGAGAAACTGCTCCCATTGCAGAAAAAGGATTTTGCCGGAATTTTCAGGGCGATGGACGGCCTGCCCGTTACTGTTCGCCTGCTCGATCCGCCATTGCACGAGTTTGTCCCCCACGATGAAAAAGGGCAGATGGAAATGGCCAGGGTAATGGGAATCTCTTACAAAGATATTCACGAACGGGTGGAAGGATTGCTCGAATCAAACCCGATGCTCGGATTGCGTGGTTGCCGCCTTGGAAACCTCTATCCTGAGATCACCGAGATGCAGGCCCGTGCCATAATGGAAGTGGCCATTGAGCTGAAGGAAGAAGGTATTACCGCTTGTCCTGAAATCATGGTTCCCCTCACCGGTATCGTCCATGAGTTCAAAGCCCAGAAAGACATCATCGAGAATACTATCCAAAAAGTATTTGCAGAAAAGAACGATTCGGTAGAGTATAAGATCGGTACGATGATTGAGATACCTCGTGCAGCACTTACGGCGCATAAGATTGCCAGAGAGGCCGATTTCTTCTCATTCGGAACGAACGACCTTACGCAAATGACCTTCGGTTATAGCCGTGACGACGTGGCTAAATTCCTGCCGATGTATCTGGATAAGGGAATCCTGAAACATGATCCGTTTGCGGTACTCGACCAAAATGGAGTAGGACAGCTTGTAAGTATGGCTGTGCAGAAAGGACGTGAAGTCAGACCCACCCTTAAGTGCGGTATTTGTGGAGAGCACGGGGGCGAACCGTCGTCAGTGAAATTCTGCCATACGGTGGGACTGAACTATGTTTCCTGTTCACCGTTCCGTGTACCTATTGCACGCTTAGCCGCAGCACAGGCCGCGATTGGATAAGCAGTCTTTTTTAGACATCTCATTGCAGAGGCGCCCTAACGGCGTCTCTGCCTGTTTTATAACCGTCAATCCTTTATAACTACTTTTAACCATCAAACTATTTTGCTACTAAGGGGATTATCATTACTTTTACATCAGTATTTTAATGTGATGATGTGATGATTTATTGATGTGATAATTATAATCAGCAAATCGGTAAATCAGCAAATCGGTAAATCAACAAGTATGAAATATTCAGTGAAGATATTGTTTTCTCTTATAGTGTTGTTATTCGCTTCTGGTCTGATGTTTGCCCAAAATAATGTGATCGATGAAATCGTATGGGTGGTAGGCGATGAAGCTATCCTGAAATCAGAAGTGGAAGAATACCGCAAAGAGATCCTGATGCAGAATCAGCGTATTGAAGGTGATCCCTATTGTTTTATTCCCGAGCAGTTGGCTATCAGAAAACTGTTTCTCGATCAGGCGAAATTGGACAGTATTACGGTACAGGAATCACAGGTGACCCGTTCACTTGAGTATATGATCAATGAATACATTGCTTCCGTTGGTTCAGTAGAGAGATTAGAAGAGTATTGGGGTAAAAGTATTACTGCAATCCGGGAAGACATGCGTGAACAGATTCGTGAGCAGCAGCTTATAGAAGGAGTACAGCAGAAACATTTTGGGAACGTACAATTGACTCCTTCCGAAATCCGGAAGTACTATAACAGCCTTCCGCAGGATAGCTTGCCCTTTATTCCGACTACTTTAGAAGTACAAATTATTACTGTGGAACCGGAAATTCCATTGGAGGAAATCGATAGGGTGAAAGCCCAACTGCGTAATTTTACGGAACAGATAACCAGTGGAAAGAATACCTTTTCTACACTGGCATTGCTTCATTCCGAAGATCCGGGAAGTGCACTGAGGGGAGGAGAACTCGGTTTTATGAGCCGCTCTACCTTATCTCCTGAATTTGCCAATGTGGCCTTCGCGCTGAATGATCCGCAAAAAGTATCGAATGTTGTGGAAACAGAGTATGGGTTTCATATTATCCAGTTAATCGAGCGGAGAAACGATATGGGGAATTTCCGCCACATATTGCTGAAGCCCAAGGCTCCCCAGGTATCTCTCGACACGGCGCTGATCCGCCTCGATTCCATCAGGACAGGGATCACGGCCAAAAAGATCACGTTCGATGATGCGGCCACTTATCTCTCTGCCGATAAAGATACCCGGAATAACAGGGGGATCATGGTGAACAATACTCCCAGAAGCCCCAATGCCGGTACGCCCCGTTTTGCACTGAACGAGTTGAATCAGGATATTGCAAAGATTGCGGGAGAGATGGCAAAAGGAGAGGTGTCCGAACCGTTTATTATGATGAATGACAAAGGGCGCGAGGTGGCAGCTGTCATTAAAATTACCGACCGTAACGAAGGGCATAGGGCCAATATCAATAACGATTACCAAATTATCAAACAAATGGCTGAGAATGCCAAACAGCAAAAGCTTGTGGATGAATGGCTACAGGACAAGATCAGGAAAACCTATGTTCGCATAGACCCGCAATGGCAGGGATGCGAGTATAAATATCAGGATTGGTTAAAGTAACGGCTTTCTTATAACAATGGAGAAACAACGCTCGCATTCTTTCCGGGGAAGCAAATTCCTGTCGGGCCTGCTTTCGCTCATTATAATGTCGGCTTATGCACAGCAACCACCCGTGCAGCGGTCTGTCGGAGAGCCGCCTGTCGAGATTGTGGAAATGAGGCAGGCTGATCTGTTGAGTAAAAGAGACGGATTGGATGCGCAGATCTTTACGGGTAATGTGATCTTCTATCATGAGGGAGCGTTCATGTATTGCGATAGTGCTTACCTCTATCAGCAAGCCAACTCGTTTGAAGCATTCAGTAATGTAAGGATGGAGCAGGGGGACACCATCTTTGTGTATGGTGATTACCTGCACTACGATGGAAATATCCGCTTGGCCCGGCTTCGTGACAATATACGGATGGAGGATCGTACCGCCACGCTCTTTACTGACAGCCTTGATTATGACCGGGCAGCCAATCTCGGATATTACTTTGATGGAGGGATGCTGGTAGACGAGGAGAACGAGTTGACCTCTTACTGGGGGCAATATAGCCCTGAGACCAAGGAGGCGCTGTTCAGTGACAGTGTGAAACTGGTCAATGAAGATTATATCATTTACGCCGATACGCTGAAATATAATACCGAATCGAAATTTGCCGATATCCTCGGCCCTTCGCGTATTGTATCGGACAGCGGTTATGTACATACAAGCAAGGGGTGGTATAACACTGTGACCGATGATTCCAAATTATTGGATCGTTCGGAAGTGTATAGCAATGACGGAACAAAAGTGCTTATCGGCGACACCATTCTCTATAACCGTCAAACGGGTTTGGGAGAGGTCTTTGGCGATATGTTCCTCGAGGACAGGGCACAAAAGGCTATCCTACGGGGGAATTACGGTTACTATGACGAAAAAACGGAGTACGGGATGGCTACCGACAGGGCATATGCCATTGACTACTCTCAGGGTGACAGCCTGTTTGTGCACGGTGATACGCTCATCATGAAAACCGATTCGATATATCGCGAGGTAAAGGCTTTCTATGATGTGAGGTTCTACCGCTCCGATCTTCAGGGTGTGTGCGACTCGTTGCACTACGCTTCGGCCGACTCTATGCTCTATATGATTGGTGATCCCGTAGTATGGAGTGATAATAATCAGATATTGGGGAATCGGATCGATATTTTTCTGAATGATTCTACCATCGAAAAAGCCATTGTGAGGGATTATGCATTGGCTATTCAGAAGAGAATAGAAGAGGATCAGTTCAATCAATTGAGTGGAAGAGATATGACTGCTTTCTTTCGCGGCGGGGAACTCTATCATGTCTTGGTAGAAGGGGATGCCGTAACGTTATATTATGCGGTACAGGAAGATAGTACCCTCATCGGGCTGAACAGGATGGAGAGCGCTTACCTGGAAATAGATACGGAAAATAACCAGATTACAAAGTTAAAAACATATTCAGCCACTTCAGGTGTTATGACTCCTTTGCCCCTGTTAAAACCCGAAGAGACTCGACTGAAAGAATTTGTCTGGCTCGATTATTTGCGTCCTACTGACCCCGATGATATATTCCGCAGTAACGAACGGCGTAGCTCCGAAGCTACCGAACCCCGTCGGGGGCGTTTTGAGAGAGAAGATATCACACTCTAATCCTGCGTGATTTGTCAGTCTATTTTATATATTTTCATACGATTAAAATTATTGATTTTCAAATGTATCGTATGGAACTCGCTTTTAATCATGATTTTGTGTGATAACGATTATCATGCTCGTTTCATAATATAAGATGCATCTCGGAAAATCTCAACAAGTTAGTTGTTTTCTACGCTCGACATAGTCAAAACTTGTTTTGCCTCTGTGCTTGCTTATCGAAAACATTCAAGTAAACTTGGCTTACCTCTCAACTTTCATTATATTTGTATAAACCAAACAGCAGCTTATTATGGGTATTTTCTTTTTTTACAATAACCGAAAGCCGCGTAAATTCAATTATACGCCTATCCTTTACAATCCGGAAGAGGAGGAACGCAGGAAGAACTTGCAGGATCGGATCGAGAAGGTCAAAAGAGAGATGGGTGTACTGCCGGAAGAAAAAACAGCCGAAAAGAAAGATTTTAAGGCGGAATTTGTTTCTCAAACACGTCATCTGAAAAAACGTAAAGAGAGGGAGAGTTCCGGGAGAAATTCTTTTTTTGCCAATAATGGATTGCTAATCATTATTCTGGTGGTTCTTTTCGCGATCTTCTTCTTCTGGTTTTTACGATAGATAGCACAGATATACACTATGCCTGACATCATTCATCTCCTTCCGGATTCCATTGCCAACCAAATTGCTGCGGGTGAGGTAATACAGCGCCCCGCATCAGTAGTGAAGGAACTGATCGAGAACTCGCTCGACGCTGGTGCTACACATATCATTCTCAGTGTAAAGGACGCCGGACGTACCTTTATTCAGGTAATAGATAATGGCAAAGGGATGTCTTCCACTGATCTGCGAATGGCTTTCGAACGTCATGCAACCTCCAAGATACGGAGTGCCGACGATCTGTTTTCCCTTACCACGATGGGATTCCGGGGGGAAGCCCTCCCTTCTATTGCCGCAATTTCCCATATTGAAGTGAAGAGTCGGAGGGAAGAAGATGAATTGGGGTCATTGCTGGTCATTTCCGGATCAAAAGTCGAGAAGCAGGAGATGGTCGCTGCTGCCACCGGAACTTCCATCACTGTGAAGAATATTTTCTTCAATGTGCCGGCCAGGAGAAAGTTCCTGAAATCCAACGAAACCGAACGCCGGAATATTTTTACGGAATTCGAGCGTATCGTACTTGTCAATCCTGATGTGGAGTTCACTCTGATTGAAAATGGAGTGGAAACGCTTCATCTGCCTAAAACAGGATTGAGACAGCGTATCGTTCAGATAGAAGGGAAAAATATGAACCAGCAGTTGATCGAAATCAATGAAGAAACTACGCTTGGAAAGATTTACGGTTATATAGCCCGGCCCGAATTTGCCAGGAAGGGAAAAGTAAATCAGTTCTTTTTCGTGAATAACCGGTATATCAGGCATCCCTACTTCCACCGTGCGGTCACTACCGCATTTGAGCCACTTATTGCCGCCAACGAGAAACCGGGTTACTACATCTATTTTCAGGTCGATCCTGATACAATTGATGTGAATATTCACCCTACAAAGACCGAGGTGAAGTTTGAGAACGAACAGGCGCTCTGGCAGATACTGATGGTGACCGTAAAAGAGTCGCTGGGAAAATTCAATGCAATCCCTACAATCGACTTCGACAGGGATGATGCACCCGAAATACCGATTTACAACCCTTCCCACGCCTCATCGATGCCGAAGGTGAACGTGGATCCCGGTTATAATCCTTTTCACAGTCACCGTACTGAAATTCCGAAACCGAAAGCGCCTGCTTTTGGTTGGGAGCAGCTTTACAAAGGATTCGAAAAAGAGAAGGAATTGGTTGACGAGATAGAGAGCGGTACCCCCGCTACCCTGTTCAAGCCGGCGGGGAGCGATCGTAATTTACCTGAAACTGAGCTTTTTCCCGAGCATTATCAATATAAACAGAAATATATACTCACCTCGGTGAAATCGGGACTGATGATTATCGATCAACATAGGGCGCATGTGCGTATCCTCTTCGATAAATACCTGGAACAGATAAGGAACAAAAGAGGAATTTCCCAACGGGTATTATTCCCCGAGGTGCTGGACCTCTCGGCTTCCGAAGCGGCTGCCCTGCCCTCCATCATGGAAGATTTGGAGGCGTTGGGTTTTGAATTGAGCGATCTGGGTAATCACAGTTTTGCCATACAGGCCGTTCCTTCTGAAATTGAAAATGCTGCTCCTGCCGCACTGATCCGTTCCATGATCGGTAAAAGTATGGAGACAGGGAGTGACGTAAAATCGGAAATTCAGGAATCGATAGCACTTTCGCTTGCCAATCTAACTGCTATTCCTTATGGGAATACGTTGACTACGGAGGAGATGTTGCTTATCGTGAGTCAGCTATTTGCATCTCCCTTTCCTACCTATACTCCCGACGGGCAGACAGTTATCAGCGTGATCTCGGAAGCTGAGATTGAAAAGAAAATGCAGTGATATATTTTTAATCCTTAATATTAAAACAGATATGATGCACTATTCTTATTGTGGAGACAGCGGCGTGCAACTCCCTAAAATATCGCTGGGACTTTGGCATAATTTCGGATTTGCCGATGATTATAAGACGGCACGTGAAATGATTATCCATGCTTTTGAGCAGGGTATAACCCATTTCGACCTGGCAAATAATTACGGACCGCCTCCCGGTTCGGCAGAGTCGAACTTCGGGAAAATACTGAATGAGAACCTCTCTTCCCATCGTGACCAGATGATCATCTCATCCAAAGCAGGACATCTGATGTGGGAAGGACCTTATGGCGACGGCTCGTCGAGGAAATATCTTATGGCCAGCATCAATCAGAGTCTCAAACGGACAGGACTGGAATATTTCGATATCTTCTATTCGCATCGTTACGATCCCAATACACCGGTAGAGGAGACGATGCAGGCGCTGGTAGATATTGTGCGCCAGGGAAAGGCGCTTTACGTAGGCCTGTCCAAATATCCTCCCGTACAGGCGCGTGTTGCGATGAACTATCTGAAAGAGAGAGATGTCCCCTGTTTTATCTTTCAGGATAAATACAGTATGTTCAATCGTCTGCCTGAAAAGGATATTCTGAATATTACCGAAGAATTCGGCTCCGGATTTATTGCTTTTTCCCCGTTGGCGCAAGGTCTCCTTACCGATAAATATCTGAACGGTATTCCCGAAGATTCACGTGCGGCCGATCCTTCCGGTTTTCTGCAGAAAGAGCAGGTAACTCCATTCCTTGTCGATAAGGTGAGGCTGTTGAATGAGGTGGCCGTACAGCGTGGACAGACCATGGCGGAGATGGCCCTGGCATGGGCGTTGAGAGACAAAAGGGTTACTTCTCTTATCGTGGGGGCACGGAATGTAGCGCAATTGAGGGATAATCTGAAGGCATTGGAGAATACCTCTTTTACGCAGGAAGAACTGGAACGGATCGATGCGATCCTTGACGGAGCTACGCTATGAAACGATTCGCACTTACCCTTTCGGTCATTATCCTGCTTGTGTTGTCCTGTGGGGAAGAAGCGCCCCGGCAGACTGTTCCTTTTGCATCGGTCAATTTCAGGGTCGACCCGAATAGTTATGACCCTATATTGAATAATCCACACACATATAAAATCTTTACGGAAGAAGAACGACGTCTTCCTTCCGATCGTTTTGGCTATGCCGGAGTGTTGGTCGTCTCCGATGCAAGAGGGGATCTGCACGCCTTTGATCTCTGCTGTCCTCATGAAGACAGCAAAGGGATAGTTGTAACCCCCGATTATGAAGAGAATGGGGGATATAACGGTAAGGTGAAATGCGTCTCATGCGGTTCCGTTTTTGTCACTATGTTCGGTCTCGGCAGTGTGGAGTCGGGGCCTTCAACGGAGCCCTTGCAACGGTACAATGTATTACCGTTGCAGGATGGCAGTTACCGGGTAGTAAATTAACCTCAGGGAATTTAATATTATTTTTGATAAAAAAACACTCCTCTTTTTGATCTGCTGCCATTATGGTGGTGGTAATTCGATTTTTTTTACTACCTTTGCACCCTAATTTTCACGGGTATAATTCTTTTTACTTATTTTTCTGTTATACCCCTAATAAGTTCTACTAATGAAAAAAGTTTATATTTTCTCTTTCCTGCTGGTTACCGGCCTTATTTTATCACAGCTTGTCCCTCATCTTTTAGGGGATAATTTCTATTCCTTCAAGATCTTCTTAGATGCACTGTTGTATATTTCCCTGGCGTTTATCATGATCAATGTTGGGCGCGAGTTTGAAATAAATAAAAAACAGTGGCGATCCTACAGCAAAGATTATCTGGTGGCTATGGGAGCTGCTGCTTTTCCATGGATTTTGGTAGCGCTTTATTATCTTTTTTTTGTGGCGCCCCCCGAGATGCGAATTTGGGGTGATGGAGATGCATGGAAAGAAACATTCCTGTTGAGCCGTTTTGCAGCACCTACTTCGGCAGGCATTTTGTTTACGATGCTGATCGCTGCCGGATTAAAGCATACATGGGTATATAAAAAGGTACAGGTACTGGCTATTTTCGATGATTTGGACACTATCCTGCTGATGATCCCTTTGCAGATACTGATGATCGGGATGCGTTGGCAGATGTTCGTGATACTGATTGTGGCTGTTGTATTGATTTGGGTAGGTTGGAAAAAGATGAATACCTACAATCTCCGTCAGGACTGGAAATCGATATTGTTGTACTCTGTTATAATGTATGTCATGATTGAAGCCCTTTACCGGGTGTCGACCTATTTCTTCGGCGGTGACGGCAGTATTCATATAGAGATTCTTCTTCCGGCTTTTGTCCTGGGGATGATTATGAAAGGTGACCATAATGCTGTACCCGATCTGAAAAGTGAAAGGGTAGGAAATTCTATATCTTACCTCTTTATGTTATTGGTTGGGATGAGTATGCCTTTGTTTCTTGGAGTCGACTTCGGTACAGTTGCGGAGCAGTCGTCCTCTATAATTTCCCGCATACCGATACCTTCCTGGGGAGTGATTGCCCTGCATGTCGTTTTGGTAACTCTGATTTCCAATATAGGAAAGCTCTTTCCATTACTTTTTTATCGGGATCGCAAGATTGGCGAAAGACTTGCCGTTTCAGTGGGTATGTTTACCCGTGGAGAGGTAGGTGCCGGAGTATTATTTATCGCGATCGGATATCAATTGGGAGGTGTTTTGCTGATTGTCTCGGTTTTGGCTATGTGTTTGAACCTGTTACTCACCGGATTCTTTATCAGTTATGCCAAGAAACTGACCCAGGATGCTGTACGGGAAACGATAGAAACAGGTGTTTAGGGCGGTATGAACAAGATAAATTAAATTCTGCTTGTAAAAATTCTCCGTATTGCTTTGAAATACGGAGAAACATATTTACATTTGCAGTCGCAAAAAAGGGCAGAGTTTTTAATGCGTTAATGATCTTTGTTCCTATTCTTTACTTTTTGTTCTAAATATTATTACGAAACCTTGCCCCAAAAGGAAAGTGTAAACTAACCTTGGCAAGGAGTACCGGACCAGCGGATCCGGTAAAAAGAACTAAATATTATTGCGGAAGTAGCTCAGTTGGTAGAGCATAACCTTGCCAAGGTTAGGGTCGCGGGTTCGAGTCCCGTCTTCCGCTCAAGGTGCGCTCGGATGGTGGAATGGTAGACACGCAAGACTTAAAATCTTGTGACCATTACGGTTGTGCGGGTTCAAGTCCCGCTCCGAGTACCAAAAACGGCTGTAAATTAATTGATTTACAGCCGTTTTACTTTTTCTGGGACGCCAAAGGGGCATCAAAGAAAACGATACATAAGATTTAAACAACATTAACCATAAGCCACTCTTTTCCCGTTCCACTTGCCTATATTTTCTCTTTTATCCTTATTTTGCAATAAATCATTTCAGAGATAGTGATATGGAAACAACCTTTAACTGCCTGCAATGTTTCATCAATGAATTTATTTCATCACGGTTGAAAAAATCAATCGACCTTTTTAAGTTGAAATCCGAATATTGGGATGATGAGACCCTGCACACGCATATCCGTAAAGAAATTTACAAGGCATCATGTGAGTTGATTTGAGTTGATTGCATTACATGAAAAATTTCCGATACCGTAATACAGCCACAGTAACTCTTGGAAGATGCTTAACAACGATATTTTTACGTTCCGATGTGGTTCTTTCGTGAAAAAAATGTAACTTTGTCTTGTATGCTAAACCGGTATTGAGGTGAATTTTTATAAACTGTTATGCCGGGAATCCTGTGTCTGAACCGGCCATGAGGATTAATATAAAGACAGAAGCTGATATTTTGGCATTGATCGTGAGAAATTAATATATAAAAAATATAGTCGTATGAAGAACCTGGAAACATCCTACATGGGCATTCCGCTCAAGAACCCGGTCATACTGGGGGCATCAGAACTGTCATCTGAGATCGATTCACTGAAAAAAGCCGAGCAGGCGGGAGCCGCGGCTATAGTCTATAAAACACTCTTTGAAGAACAGATACAGTTGGAAGATCTGCAATTCGACGAGTTGAAGGACGAGTATAACGATATCCATGCCGAGATGACTTCGCTTCACCCTGATATCGATCGTTCCGAGATCGAGTATTACTTGGTAAAGATCCGCAATGCGAAAGAAAGTCTTTCCGTACCGGTGATAGCCAGTCTGAATGCCGTGAACGAATCATCCTGGTTCCGCTATGCACGCCTGATCGAAGAGACCGGAGTGGACGGAATAGAACTCAACCTTTATCAGACACCCACGCAGTTCGACCTTGATGCGGCAGAAATCGAAAATCGACAGATAGCGATGGTTACTGAGATAAAAAAACAACTGTCCATACCGGTGAGTGTAAAACTCAGTTCCGACTATACCAATATTCTTCACTTCGCGAAACGTCTCGATGAAGCGGGCGTGGACGGAATGGTGCTTTTTAATTCTTTCTTTCAGCCTGATATCGATATTGAGAAGGAGAGTCACAGAAGAGCATTTAACCTGAGTAAAAAGGGTGATTACAAACAGTCGTTGCGTATCGCCGGAATGCTCTACGGCCGTGTGAATGCTGCTGTATGTGGTAGCAGGGGTGTCTTCAACGGGGATGATGTGATCAAGCTGATCCTCTCCGGTGCAACCTGTGTACAGGTGGTAAGCGCTGTCTACAGACATGGGATGAAACAGATCACAGGAATGATCCGTGAGATTGAGGAATGGATGGAAAGGAAAGGTTACGATACTTTGGATCAGTTCAGGGGAAAACTTTCGGACAGTGTACTCAATAAAAACGACAATCTGCTAATCTACAAGAGGGCACAGTACGTCGACCTGATACTTCATTCCGACACAATCTACGGGAATATGCAGCACCGAGGTTTTTAAGAATAGCGTTTTGGATAACGCACTGCAATGGCAATAGTAGCGGCTATACCGATCAGGAAGGGATAGTAAAGCCTGGGGACGATTTCTACAGGATTGATATTCGCTATTCCGGCGGCAATGAGTAATTGTGCGCCGTAAGGGATCATACCTTGCACAAAGCAGGAGAAGGTATCCATCAGGCTGGCCGTTTTGCGGTTGTCGAGTTCGAAACGGTTACTGATATCTTTGGCAATCGGACCGGTGATGATACAGGCGATAGTATTGTTGGCGGTGCAGAAGTTGGTGAACATCACCAAACCGGCAATGGAGAATTCTGCACCACGTTTTGACGATATTTTGCGCGTGAGTATATGGATAAGCCAATCGATCCCTTTGTTGTATTTGATAACTTCGAAAACTCCGCCTGCCATAATAGTGACTATGATAAGTTCACCCATATCCGAGACAATACCTGTTCTCGCTGATAACGTCAGATCCCATATTGAAAAATCGGGAGAGATCAATCCGAAAAATGACGAAAGTATTATTCCGGTCAGGAGGACGATAATCACATCCACACCTGCCAATGCAGTGATCAATACGACGAGATAGGGGATTACCTTTATCCAGTCGGCACTGTCGAAAGCCACTTTGTCGGTGACGGTAATATCACGTCCCATGAAGATGGAGATCACACATGCCGCTACGAACAATCCTGCCATGATGGCCTGTGGCGGCATGGTATAAAGGATCAGGTTTACGGTAGCGTCTACAGCTCCCATTGAACCGGCAATGGCAGAAAAAGCGCCGGCAAGGATGAAGATAACCACCATGAGCATGATAGTTTCATTACCGGCACCTTTTGAGAAGATACGTAACCGCTCCGGGAAAGGAGTCTGCCGCACAGAAAGAATGGCGACGGCGGTAGCTATTGTAAAAGCCACTGAGACGGGCATATTGCGTAGGTCACGTGTGATAGCGTACGTGATGGCGTAAAGTATAAAGAAAAGTACGAAAGGGAGCAAAGCCCAGCCGTTCCCTCTGTTCCTGTTAGTTTGAGAATCCATTCTTTAATTTATTCCCTGCCTGATAAACGGTAAGGTGATAACCTGTTTTGTTATGAATGGCAAAAATACAAGATAGTTTTTAAAATAAAAAAAATCGTAAGTTATTCTGTAAAACATTGCCATGTTTAATCATTTGATTAAAACATTTGGTTAAACAAAAAAGAGTTTATATCTTTGCTTCCCAAAAAGAATGTTGCTGTAATGGCAGAACCGGAAAAAGATAAGGGACTGGATATTTCCACTGAGGAGAAAATTATAGAGGCTGCCCGTAAAGTCTTTATGCAGAAGGGATATGCGGCTACGAGGACACGTGATATAGCAGAGGATGCGGGCATCAATCTGGCGTTGCTCAATTACTACTTCCGAAGTAAGGAGAAGCTGTTTTATCAGGTGATGATAGAGAAATTTCAACAGTTGTTTGGCGTGGTATTCCCAATTATAAACAACGATGCGTTGAGCCTCGATCAGAAAATAGAAATTCTTATCGAAAAATACATCGATCTGTTACTTGAAAATCCGGATTTGCCGATTTTTGTCCTTAGTGAAATCAGGGCCAACCCTGAAAAATTCAAAGAGACAGTACATGTACAGGAAATATTGAGAGGCTCGTCGTTTATTTGTCAACTTAGAGAGAGACGTCCGGATGTGGAACCGATACAGTTTATCAGTTCGGTGTTGGGTATGATAATCTTCCCGTTTGTTGCCAAACCCGTATTATTTTTTGATACTTCCAATTTCAATGCATTGATGGAGGAGAGGAAAGAGCTTGTCACGAAGTGGGTAAAAACCATTTTGAAGGAGTAGATAATTTTTTATCTGTAATTTAATCAAATGATTAAAACAAAATAATTAAAATGATGATTAATAAACTGCTTTTAAGCCTTAGTGGCTGGCTGATCGTTGCGGGTTGTATTCAGGCGCAATCGATCTCGCTCGAGGAGTGTTACCAATGGGCGGAAAGCAATTACCCTTTGGTGAAACAATATGCGCTTATCGAAAAAACACAGTCCTATTCTATCGCTAACGCTTCCAGGGGCAGTCTGCCGCAGTTACAAATTGGCGGACAGGCGTCCTACCAGTCGGACGTGACACAGATCCCCCTTTCGTTGCCCAACGTGGACATTCCGGTGATGAGTAAAGACCAGTATAAATTATATGGCGAGATATCCCAGCCGATTACTGATTTATTGACGGTAAAACGTCAAAAAGAATTGATTGATGCAAACGCGAGAGTAGAAGAGCAAAAAATTGAAGTGGAATTGTACAAATTGAAAGAACGTATCAACCAGCTTTATTTCGGTATCCTGCTCATGGATGAGCAGATTGCCCAGGTTAGAATCCTGCAAAAGGATCTTCAATCGGGAATAAACAAAAACAGTGTTGCTATTGCTAACGGTATTGTCCTGAAAAGCAGTGCCGACATGCTCAGGGCGGAATTGTTGAAAACAGAACAACGGGTTATCGAGCTGAAAGCTGTCCGAAAAGGATATGCCGATGTGCTTGCACTGTTTATAGACCGGGATATCAGCGAAAATACCATATTGGAAAGACCGTCAGCGGTTACATCATTGTCCGGTATTAACCGTCCCGAACTCCAACTCTTTGAGATGCAGAAGCAAACCTTCGAAGTGCAAAATAAACTTGTCGATACCCAAATCCTGCCTCGCTTCAGCCTTTTCCTGCAGGGAGGTTATGGAAGGCCTGCACTGAATATGCTGAACAACGATTTTGACCTCTATTATATTGGGGGAGTTCGTTTTGCATGGAACATTTCAGGTTTTTACACCCATAAGCGGGAGAAGCGGTTGTTGGTGTTAAGCCAAAACGCAGTGGATGTGCAAAAAGAACTCTTCCTTTTCAACACGAACCTTACGCTGAAACAACAGAACAATGAAATTATCAAACTCGAAGAGCTGATAGAAGCGGATAAAGAAATTATCAGATTGCGTGAAAATGTAAAACTAGCCGCACAAAGCCAATTGGAACACGGTACGGTTACAGCGAACGATTACCTCACCTATGTCAATGCCGAGGATCAGGCAAGACAAAATCTCATTTTGCATGAGATGGAGCTTCTGATGGCACAGTATAAGCTTAAAACAACGGCGGGAAGTTTTTTTTTAATTGACAATTGATAATTGACAATTGACAATTGAGAGAGTTGGGGACTGGAGATTGAGAGCTGAGAACAAAGAACTGAGAACAGGGTATTGAATACTAAAAGCTAATAACGGAGTATTGATAGTTGCTAATTTGTAATTAAAAATTGGAGGTAGTCGATAATGATGTAGAAATTAAAAATGAAAACAATGAATACGGATAAAAAATTAATAAGGAGAAAAGAAAATTGTCAATTGTCAAATGTCAATTATCAATTTATGACGCTTGCTCTTGCCATTGTTTTGTCGGCCTGTAACAGAAACCACTATACGTTTGATGCTTCGGGCTCGTTCGAGGCAGAAGAAACCATTATCTCTGCCGAAGCACAGGGAATATTGAAACTGTTCGATGTGCAAGAGGGCCAAATTCTGCAAGCCGGCCGGCAGATCGGCTACATTGACAGTATACAGCTTCATCTCAGAAAAAAGCAACTGGAAGCACAGATTGTGGCCATAGCAGGAAAGAAGCCGGATATTCCCGTACAGTTATCCGCCCTGCAGGAACAACTCAGAACTGCCGAAAGAGAGAAAACAAGGATTGCCAAACTCGTTGAAGGAGATGGTGCCACACCTAAGCAACTGGATGATATTACCGCACAGGTAGAGGTGCTGAAGAAACAAATCGAAGCGCAAAAATCATCACTGGGTATTTCGAGTGAAAGTATCAACAATGAGATTGTGCCTTTGCAGATACAGATTGAACAACTTGCAGACCAATTGGATAAATGCCGTATCGTAAATCCGGTAAGCGGTACCGTGTTGACTAAATACGCCGAAGCAAACGAAATGGCTTCTATCGGCAAGCCCCTCTATAAAATTGCCGACCTGTCCAATATCATTCTGCGGGCGTATATTACCGGGAAACAGTTGCCACAAGTGAGACTCAACCAGAAGGTAAGGGTGTGGACTGATGATGGGAATGGAGGATATAAAGAAACTGAGGGTACAATTACCTGGATAAGCGATAAGGCGGAGTTTACACCCAAAACCATTCAGACCAAAGACGAACGGGCAAATAAGGTGTATGCCGTCAAGGTAAGGGTTAAAAACGATGGATCGTACAAGATAGGGATGTATGGGGAAATCTCCTTTAATTGACAATTGATAGTTGACAGTTGACAATGGAGAATGGGAGGTTGGTGTTGGGTGGTATTGGATGGTAAGTGATTAGTAATTAGTAATTAGTAATTAGTAATTGGTAATTGAGAAGTAATGATTATAATAACACGAATTAAATGATATGGAAAATATAGTTGCCGTTAAATCGTATGCTTTTGCAATTAGAGTTGTGAAATTGTATAAACTTTTATCACAGGAAAAAAGAGAATTTATTCTTTCCAAACAAATGTTGAGAAGTGGAACAGCAATTGGAGCATTAATTAAAGAGGCCGAACATGCCCAGTCAAAGGCGGATTTTCTAAATAAAATGAATGTTGCTTTGAAAGAAGCAAATGAAACAGAATATTGGTTGATGCTGATGAAAGATACCGAATATCTGAATGAAAAAGAATTTCAATCAATCAGGGAAGATTGTTCCGAATTACTAAAACTTTTAATCAGTATTGTTAAAAGCACAAAAACATCAATAAAAAAGTAATTACCCATTGTCAATTATCCATTGTCAACTGTCAACTATCAATTGTCAATTATCAATTATCAATTATATAAAAATGATAGTACTGAATAATATTATAAAAACCTACGATAAGGGAGAAACAAAGGCTGTGAACAATGTCTCATTTGAAGTGGGGAAAGGAGAGTTGTTTGGTTTGATCGGTCCCGACGGAGCAGGCAAAACGACTATTTTCCGCATACTTACTACATTGCTTTTGCCCGATAGCGGTACTGCTTACGTGAACGGTTTTGACGTAGTGAAAGATTACAGGGTTATTCGTGCGAGCGTGGGTTATATGCCCGGCCGATTTTCGTTGTATCCCGACCTATCGGTTGAAGAAAACCTGCGCTTTTTCGCTACGATGTTCAATACGGGCATAAGGGAGAATTATGACCTTATCAAAGATATTTACACGCAGTTGGAACCATTCAAAGAGCGCAGGGCCGGGAAATTGTCGGGCGGAATGAAGCAAAAACTGGCTTTGTGTTGTGCTTTAATCCATCGTCCCGCAGTTTTGTTTCTGGATGAACCGACTACTGGGGTAGATGTAGTTTCGAGAAAGGAATTCTGGGAGATGCTGAAACGTTTGAAAGAGCAGGGTATCACCATTCTTGTTTCTACGCCGTATATGGACGAAGCGATGCTTTGTGAGCGGATCGTGTTGATCCAGAGTGGTAAGATTTTGTCCGTCGATACTCCTTCAACTATCATCGGACAATATCCCGAACGCCTCTTTGCTGTTCGATCGGACAATATGGGGCGGTTGCTGAGTGATCTACGGAATATCGAAATTGTGAAGAGTTGCCATGCCTTCGGCGGGTATCACCACATTGCATTTGTGGATCGTATTGCCTTTGCAGGTCAAGCCAACTTTGCAGATGAAAAAGAAAATCCTCAAAATGCATTATTACACGCTCTGGAAAATGAAAATCACCGAAATATTGAAATAAGGGAAATCACTCCTACTATTGAAGATTGTTTTATCCGGCTGATGGGTAATCACTATCAACCGACAGCAAATGGATTTACATGAATGAAATAGTCATACAAACCGATAAGCTCACCAAACGTTTCGGTGATTTTATTGCTGCCAACGAAATCACTTTTGATGTGTATAAGGGGGAAATATTTGGTTTTCTCGGTGCGAACGGGGCCGGAAAAACAACAGTGATGCGTATGCTCTGCGGATTATCCAAACCATCGTCGGGAGCGGCAACCATTGCCGGGTTTGATATTTACAGGCAAACTGAAGCCATCAAGAAGAATATCGGTTATATGAGCCAGAAATTTTCACTGTATGAAGATCTGACAGTCATGGAAAATATTCATTTTTTCGGAGGTATCTACGGTTTGTCCGGCCGGCAATTAAAAGAGAAGGGAGAAGCGCTTATTACCAGGTTGGGTATGAGGAACGAGACCAAAAAGATGGTAAGTTCACTGCCGTTGGGCTGGAAACAAAAACTGGCTTTTTCGGTTGCTATCCTGCATGACCCTAAGATCGTATTCCTCGATGAACCGACCGGAGGGGTAGATCCGATTACCCGCAGGCAGTTCTGGGATTTGATTTACGATGCCGTGGAGAGAGGTATCACGGCTTTTGTTACGACACACTATATGGATGAAGCAGAATACTGTAACCGTATTTCTATGATGGTCGACGGTGAGATCAAAGCGCTCGATACGCCTGCCAATTTGAAAAAACAGTATTCCGCTGACTCGATGGATGAAGTGTTTTACGGTCTGGCAAGAAAAGCAAAACGAAATCTCTAAAGTAGCTGAAAGTTAATGAAATCTTCTATTCCTGATTCCCGATTCTGGGCATTTGTCCGAAAAGAATTTTTACATGTTTTCCGCGACCGGAAGACGCTCTTGATGTTGTTCGGAGTGCCTGTTGTATGCGTTACCCTGTTTGGTTTCGCACTTACCAACGAAATCAGAAACGCCAAAATCGTCGTGTGCGATTATGCCAATGACGATGCTTCACGACAAATTATTGGCAAACTGGCAGCGAGCAGGGAATTTCAACTCCAAAACCCGCTATTGGACTATAACCAGATTGAAACGGCTTTCAAGCAGGGCGATATAAAGATGGCAGTTGTTTTTCCTGCCAATTTCAACCGGGATCTATTGCACCTCAACGAGGCACAGATACAACTGATTACCGATGCATCCGATCCGAATACTGCCACGGCATTGAGTGGTTACGCTACCAATATAATTATGGATTATCAGCAGGAACTTATACAATTGCAAGGCTTACCCTATACCATAAACACTGAAATGCGGATGGTGTATAACCCCGAATTGAAATCAGTTGTCAATTTCGTACCCGGAGTAATATCACTTATCCTTTTGCTGGTATGTGTATTGATGACCTCGGTTTCCATCGTAAAAGAAAAAGAGAGCGGGACAATGGAAGTGTTGCTGGTTTCGCCCTTCAGCCCCTTTGGGGTTATTGTATCTAAAGCGGTTCCCTATCTGGCACTGTCGCTTATCAATCTGACCGTTATTCTGCTATTGAGTATTTTCGTACTGGGAATGCCGGTCAACGGAAGCTTTTTACTTTTGTATGCCGTAAGTACGCTGTTTATTATTACCGCACTCTCTTTGGGGCTGCTTATATCGAATATCACCACCTCGCAACAGGCCGCAATGCTGGTTTCACTGATGGGGATGCTGGTTCCGTCGATATTGTTTACCGGCTTTATGTTTCCACTTGAGAATATGCCCTATGTTTTACAACTCTTTGCCAATATTGTTCCTGCCAAATGGTATTACATCATTGTAAAATCAGTGATGATAAAAGGTTTAGGATTTGAGGCAATATGGAAGGAGACGTTGGTCCTGTTAGGAATGACGATATTGTTGCTTGTAGTCAATATCAGGAAATTTAAAATAAGATTGGAGTGATTCTGGGCAAATGATTTTGTTGCATATATAGCTTTAGACAGATAGACAGATGAGAACATTACGATTTTTATTACAAAAAGAATTTCGGCAGATATTCCGCAACAAATCCCTGTTGCCGTTGATATTTTTTATGCCGGTTGTACAATTGCTGGTACTTCCTTTGGCGGCCGATTACGAAGTGAAGAATATCCATATAACAATTGTTGACCGCGACCATTCTACTTATTCGCAAAAATTAGTATCAAAAATCGGAGCATCCGGATATTTTCGACTAACCGATTATACAATGGGATTTGATGAAGCGTTTAAAGATATGGAGGATGACCGGTCTGACTTGATTTTGGAAATACCACCGGGTTTTGAGCGGAATCTTGTCCGTGAGAATCAACAATCGCTTTTTATCGCAGTGAATGCTATTAATGGCGTAAAAGCCAACTTGGGAGGCGCTTATCTCAACCGTATTATTGCCGATTACAATAAGGATATCTGTTTGGAATGGATACAGACGTCAAAATTCAATCCGTCGCCTTCGATTGAAGTAACCCAATCCAATTGGTTCAATCCCTCCATGAACTACCGGTTTTATATGGTTCCGGGCATTTTGGCGCTGTTGGTTACGATGATAGGAGCTTATTTATGTTCACTGAATATTGTCAGGGAAAAAGAAGTGGGTACGATTGAGCAAATCAACGTCACTCCCGTTCAAAAATACCAGTTCCTTCTGGGGAAATTGATCCCGTTCTGGGTCATTGGAATGGCTATATTCACCATTGGATTATTCGGCATTGCCTGGCCGGTTTACGGTATTGTTCCGGCCGGTAATCTGTTGTTACTTTACGGGTATCTTTCTGTATATCTGGTGGGGATACTTGGATTGGGATTATTAATCTCCACCTATGCCGACACGCAGCAACAAGCCATGTCTGTCGCTTTTTTCTTTATGATGATCTTTATATTGATGAGCGGACTGTTTACGCCGATCGACAGTATGCCCCGGTGGGCTTACATCATTGCACGCAGCAGTCCCGTCACTTATTTTATCGAAGTGATGCGGATGATTGTGTTGAAGGGGAACAGTTTCGAACACATATGGCGCCACTTCTTAATTATGGCGGGGTTTGCCGTATGTCTTAACGGCTGGGCAATTGTAAATTACAGAAAAACAAATTAATTGAAACCATAAAGAGGAAAAGAGTCGTTTGTTTATGTATCTACTTCTTCTTTTTCGCGGGAAAATGCTTTTAGCCATATATAGCCTACGATCATTGCCAGGGCCGAAGCGATCAGTACCGACAGTTTCGCGATATCCTTCAGCATCTTGTCGTCAGGGAAAGAAAGATTCGATACGAAGATAGACATGGTAAAACCAATACCTGCCAATATACCGACTCCTATAAACTGTACCCAGTGGATATTTGCTAACCTAACCAACCGAAGCTTAACCATCAGATAAACGGCCAGTGTGATACCTATCGGTTTTCCCAGGAACAGACCCAGGATAATTCCGAGAGAAAGAGGAGAAGTAAGTCCGGATATGGCTGTCGGTGAAATCAAAATACTGGTGTTGGCCAGTGCGAAGATAGGGACAATGATAAAATTAACAGGAAGACCGAGCCTCTTCTCAAATGCAGGCATCTTACTTACCGGAATGATAAAAGCAAGTATTACCCCGGCAAATGAGGCATGAATACCTGACCGGTACATACAATACCACATGACCAATCCCAGTCCGACCGTAATATAATAAACGGATTTATGCTGAAAATGACGGTTGATAAGAAAGATCGCAAGAGCTACAACTGCTACTCCCACCAGCCAGATAAGGTAAAGTGCAGAACCATAAAACAGCGCGATAATAAGAATAGCGCACAGATCGTCTATAATGGCTAATGCTGTCAGAAATACTTTCATGGAATGAGGAACCGCTTTTCCTAACAGGCTTATCATGCCGAGGGTGAAAGCAATATCTGTAGCGGTTGGTATGGCCCACCCGTTTGAATAGGCTGTACCGGCAGTAATTACGGAAAAAATAACTGCCGGAAAAGCTACTCCGAACAACGCAGATGCAGTGGGGAGCATCATCCTGCTAAAAGACGAGAGTTCCCCTTTGGTTACTTCCCTTTTTATGTCGATGGCTACATGAAAGAAGAATAACGTCATCAGGGCGTCATTCACGAAATGAATGATCGTATGGGGTAAATGCAGATCGTGAAATCCGGGAATTGACATTTCCCAGAAATTATAATAAAGGTTCCCTATCCCTTCGATATTTGTTAAGATCAATGAGAAGAAAGTGCATAACAGTAAAAGTATTCCCAATGATCTGCTGTCGTTGATAATTCGTTTGAATATCGACGTAGCCGGTGGTTGCAGGCCTTTATGTCCAGTACTCATTTTCGTTGCAGGAGAAAACTGAAATCATCTTCATTGGAAAGCTCCATCGGTTCCTGTCCATATTTGAAAATACGAGCCTTACGGGGACCTATCAGTTCCATCCCGTCATCTTCTACAAGAAGCATGGTGCTTTCACGAAGTCCCACCACATAAATATCACGATTTACTTCTATAAATTCCCTGATGCGTACCTCTCTGGTCTCACCACCATGATTTGCCGGGTGATCGTCGAGATAATGAGGGTTGATCTGGAAGGGAACCAATTTTAAGGTTTTAAATTTCAGAGGTTCTACAATTGGCATATCATTGGTTGTCCTCAGAGTCGGACAGGCTATATTGGAACCGGCACTCCAACCGATGTATGGGGTGCCTTTCTTCACCTTCTTACGGATCACTTTCATCAGTCCCTTTTCCTGAAGCATTTTTACCAACTGCCACGTGTTCCCGCCTCCGACAACAATGGCATCGGCATTTTCAATAGCTTCCACAGGATTGATGAAGCGATGAATACCTGTGACATGATGACCTATTTCGGCGAAACGGGCATTCACTCTCTCTTCATATTCATCAAAAGAAAAAGTGACCGCTGCATAAGGAATAAAAATGGCGTTATTTGCTTTGTCCCCCAGAAATTCTTTGATCCGGTCTTTGGGATACTCCAGATATCCTTCACCGGGATTGGTGGAGTTACTGATTAAGAGGAGTCTCATCATTTATATATTTTTAATTATAATGCAAATATAATAAAAGCCGAGAGAATAGTATAACTCGTTGAACTTTTCCAAGGCATATCACATATTCTGCAAATATAGTGAAAAATGTTTGAAAATTATTGTTTTATTTCTGAATAGCGTAATTTTGTAGCCAAACAGAATAAGCAATGGAGACAATTTTACGTAATATACGGGCCGATCTGCGGATGTCGATGAATGGTGTGACTGCCGCCAGTATGCGGTCGAAAGGAGTAGGATATCGTATGAATTTCGGGGTGGATGTCCCCCGACTCAAACAAATCGCAGCCAGATACGTGCCGGATAAAGTATTGGCGGAAATAATGTGGAAAGAGGATGTGCGTGAGTTGAAGATACTTGCGACAATGCTCTGTCCGCCTGTCCGTTTTTCTAAGGAAGATGCCGAGCGTTGGGTCCAGGGTGCAGCCAATCAGGAGATCCGTGAACAGGTTTGTAAAAATCTTTTCCAGGAGTTGTCTTATGCCGATGAATTGGTGCAGGAATGGACCGGAAATAAAGATGAAACCATCCGGACTACCGGATATTGGCTTTTTGCCAGGTTGTGCATAATCCGGTCTGACGCAATAAACCGGATCCGGTCTGAAGAGTTATTGGAAAGAGCAAAAGCCGATCTGAAAAATGAATCGTTGCTACTGCGCCAATCGGCATTGAATACGCTGAAGTTCTTTGGTAGACTCTCACCCGATAACGCTGAAAAGGTGATGTGGTTGGTAGCCGATTTTGAATACTCTGTCGATCCGCAGGAGAAAGAAATCTTTGACCTGCTTTCTTTTGAGTTCAAGCTCTAACAGTTACTCTTTGACATTCTTGCTGATAAAAAACAACGACAGAAGGAGATTCAAAATAAGAAAGGCGCCACTTCCCGCTAAAAAAAAACCTTTCCACCGGGGAAATACTATCAGGGAAATAACTGATGCAACTGCAATCAGTGCGATGATGACCCACATGACAGTAAGGATTGTTTTCTTTTTTGACATATTTAATTTATGATTGAATTTATTACAAATTACTGCAAAAGTAAGAATTTATTCGTGATGATAAGGTTCATTCTGTAAAATGGTCATCGCACGGTAAAGCTGTTCGGTGAAGATCAACCTTACCATCTGATGAGTGAAAGTCATTCTGGATAACGACACAGCTTCGTTTGCCCTTTCCCGGATCTCATCAGAAAATCCATAAGGTCCTCCTACAACAAAAATCAACCGCTTAGTAGCGGAAAAACTCTTTTTCTCTATATATCCGGCGAACTCTGCGGAGGAGTATTGTTTCCCCTTATCATCGAGCAGTATAACATAGTCGGAGGGTTGCAACCATTTCAGCAGTTTTTCCCCTTCCTGCTTTTTTTGTTCTTTTTCAGAGAGATTTTTTGTGTTTTTTATATCGGGAATAATCTGCATCTCGAACGGAATATAGTAATTGACCCTCTTTCTGTATTCTTCTATGATTTGTGAAAAAAGAGGATCGTCCGTCTTACCTACGGAAAGCAAAATAGTTTTCATTCGTTGTACTCTCGTTATTTGTTCACTGTGTTCAAGTGATTCTACTTCGTTGTTATTCGGCTTCGCCATTATTCGTGTTTCGCATTATTCAGCCTCACTGTTATTCGCACTTCGTGCGTTGTTCATTTGCTTCGCTCATGTTATTATATTAGCAACAATCGAACAACAACCGAATTATAACCGAATAACCTCCGGATATCAGTAATTTGGCCTCAGAAAACGAAAAAAGCTGTCTTTAAGGACAAATATAATTGTTTATTTCTTATTTTTGCACTAAAATTCTTGTAAAAAAATAACAAAACGGACAGATTGTTTGTTTTATGGTATAGCGGAGCAATATCGTTTTAGTATGACAGAAAAAGAGTTAATTCATAACCTTATCCGATTGGCTTTTGCAGAGGATATCGGAGACGGAGACCACACCACCCTCTGTAGTATTCCGGAGACAGAAGAAGGACAATCGAGATTACTTATTAAGGAAGAAGGTGTACTTGCCGGTGTAGATATAGCCATTGAAGTATTCCATACTTTTGATCCGGCGCTGCAGGTAGAGATTTTTCTTCACGATGGTTCCCATGTTAAGCCGGGAGATGTAGCTTTTGTTGTGTCAGGGAAAATACGCTCCATTTTACAGACCGAACGGCTTGTACTCAATATTATGCAGCGGATGAGCGGTATCGCCACCATAACCAACAGCTATATGAAACTACTTGAAGGTACGGCAGCAAAAGTGCTCGACACCCGGAAAACCACTCCGGGAATGCGTATCCTTGAAAAACAAGCTGTCAGGATCGGAGGAGGAGAGAACCATAGGATAGGGCTGTTTGATATGATCCTGTTGAAAGACAATCATGTGGATTTTGCCGGAGGAATTGAAAAAGCTATCCGCGGTGCACAAAACTATTTAAAAGAGAAAAACAAAAAACTCAAAATTGAGGTAGAGGTGAGAACCCTAGATGAACTTGAAGAGGCACTCCGTGTAGGTGGCGTGGACAGGATCATGCTCGATAATTTTACTCCTGCACAAACCTTCGATGCAGTGAAGATTGTGAAGGCTGTGAATGAACATGTGGAGTTGGAATCTTCGGGTGGGATCACTATTGATACCATTCGTGAATATGCTGAAACAGGGGTGGATTATATATCGGTAGGTGCACTGACTCACTCGGTGAAAAGTCTCGATATGAGTTTAAAAGCAATCTGATGTAACATGGAACAAAACGAGGAAAAGCAGGATTTGCTCGACAGGCGGTATATGCGTATGGCCTTTATATGGGCGGAAAACTCTTATTGCAAACGCAGAAAGGTCGGTGCGCTCCTGGTGAAAGATAAGATGATCATTTCCGACGGTTATAATGGCACTCCCTCAGGTTTTGAGAATGTGTGTGAAGATGAAAATGATATAACAAAGCCATATGTGCTTCATGCCGAGGCGAATGCGATTACGAAAGTAGCCCGGTCCAATAACAGTAGTGATGGAGCCACGCTTTATGTCACCTCTTCACCTTGTATTGAGTGTGCCAAGTTAATCATCCAGGCTGGTATAAGCAGAGTGGTCTTTGCCGAAAATTACCGGTTGAGCGATGGAATTGATCTGTTGAGAAGAGCCAATATTGAACTTGTCTCGGTAGAAATTGATAAATAGTAACAGGAGAGATTGGATGAATGCAGGAAAAAAGGGCAGAATATGGCTGCCTTTATGGATAGGCGTTGGTATTGCATTGGGTATATTTATCGGAAGCAGATATAGTCAGTTCGGACGTTCGGGAAGTGTGGAAGGATCCGGAAAGATCGATGCGGTGCTGAACTATGTCAGGGAGTCGTATGTCGATACGGTCAATATGCGCCAACTGGTGGAGGATGCACTGCCCAATATCATACAGGAACTGGATCCGCATTCAGAATATATCTCTGCTGCCGATATGAGACGGGTGAACGAAGACCTGGAAGGCCATTTCTCGGGGATTGGCGTTAATTTTTATGTCCTGAGAGATACCATTGTCGTAACAGGTATCGTACCGGGTGGCCCGTCTGAGGCCGCAGGTATTATGCATTGGGACAGGATCGTGACGGTGAACGATACTTTAGTCGCCGGCACGAAACTCCGGAATGAAGAAGTGATGGAGAAGTTGCGTGGCGAAATGGGCTCCGAAGTGAAATTAGGTATCATAAGAGCCGGTGACGACCGCATACATGAGATCACGGTTACACGGGGCGATATCCCCATGAACAGCGTCAATGCTGCTTATATGCTGACGAACAGAATCGGTTTTATTAAATTGGGGAAAAACTTCGGATTCAACACCTTCAGTGAATTCATCTCAGCCATATCCAAGTTAAAAAGCCAGGGTGCCAACTCTTTTATGATCGATCTGAGAGGAAATGTGGGAGGATCGCTGGATGTAGTGGTGGCTATGGTGAACGAATTTTTGAACAGAGGCGACCTGATCGTATATACACAAGGTCGGAATTTTCCGAGGACTGACAGCTATGCGAACGGGTCGGGAACCTGCAAGGAAGACGATGTAGTGGTGCTGATAGACGAATTTAGTGCTTCGGCCAGTGAGATCTTTGCCGGAGCTATCCAGGATCACGACAGAGGGTTGGTGATTGGCAGACGCTCATTTGGTAAGGGACTGGTACAGGGACAGCGTAATTTTCCTGACGGTTCGGCAGTGAGGCTCACTGTGGCCCGCTATTATACGGCATCAGGCAGATCTATCCAACGCGGATATGAAAGGGGAAGATATGATGAGTATGAAATGGAGGCCATCAACCGTTATATAGAAGGAGATTATGTTAATGTAGATACAGTATCCAACCATCTTGTTCCTTTTCAGACGGCAGGAGGCAGAACGGTCTACGGTGGAGGCGGAATCATGCCTGATATCTTTGTGCCTCGCGACACAGCAGGGATAAATCCCTATTATAATCTGGTAGTGAATAACCGGTTAGACGAGAAGTATGCCATGCTTTATTCCGATATGAACCGTGAAAAACTGAACAGCTTCGGTACTTGGCAGGAACTTTACCGGTATTTGCAGCAACAACCGTTGTTGTTAAACCTGGTGAGCTTTGCAGATCATAACGGTATCAGAAGAAGGCCTTACTATGTTCAGGAATCGAGTGAATTACTGGAGAACATAATGAATGCCTATATTATTCGGAACTTTTTTGGAGAAGAAGCTTTCTGGGCAGCCTATCATAAGGAAGATCCATTGATTAAAAAGGGAATTGAATTGATAGAAACAGGGAAGACTACACATCAATCTATTGTGAACGAGGAGTATAAACTTAACTAGACTATTATGAGTAATTTAATACATAATTTTTTATCGAATAGGGTTTTATCCCGTTTTACAATTTTCATGATTGATATTCTCATGATTATGTTTTCCTGCCTGATGATGTATCTGGTGAGATACGGGTTTGTCGAACTTACACCGGAGGTCAGAGCTGATGGAGTCACATTAGCGATAATCCTTATTTTTGTCAATGCCGTCACCTTTATATTATTCCGTACATTCAGTGGTATTTTGAGGTTCTCATCTTTCTCCGACCTGATGAGGATTACCTATGCATTGATGCTGGGGTACGGTTTTACTTATCTGGGTATTATAATACTGAAGAGATATCATCCGGGTTTTTATCTGGATGATATTACTTTCATCTCTGTTTTCTTTCTCAATACCTTTCTGATGATCTTTTCAAGGATACTCACGAAAGAGGTATATGAATTCATTACAGGGAGAGATGTGAAACCGGTCAATGTATTTATTTACGGTACTAAAGAAGCCGGTATCAGTGTTGCAAAAGCATTGAAGGGAAATAGCGAATTTAACTACCGGGTACTTGGGTTTATTTCGGACGAAAGCCAAATGGTGGGTAAAGAATTGATGGGCATAACTATCCATGCGAATAATGAAAATATTTTCAGGACGATGGAAAGTAAAGATGTGAAGACCGTCATCGTTTCGCCCCAGCAGATGGAGGAGATAAAGAATGCCGATCTTCTGAGTAATTTTGTGGATCATAATATTTCGCTGCTGACCACAGTCCCTCTGAACGAATGGAATGGGATGATCATGAGCAAGGAGCAGTTGAAAGATGTGCAGATTGAAGATCTCCTGCCTCGCGATCCAATCCATATCAACATGTTAAAGATAGCCTCAAATATTGAGGGCAAACGGATAATGGTGACAGGTGCCGCCGGGTCGATTGGCAGCGAGATTGTCCGCCAGGTAGCCAATTTCAATCCCTACAGTATTATTCTTATAGATCAGGCGGAAACCCCGTTGCATGACATGAGGCTCGAACTGAAAGATAAATGGAGGGAACTCCGCGCCGAGATCATTGTGGCCGATGTTAGCAATGCCAGCCGGATGGAACGTATCTTTTCCAGGACACGACCGCAGTATATTTTCCATGCAGCGGCGTACAAGCATGTGCCGATGATGGAGGACAATGTATCGGAATCGGTACAGACCAATATCCTTGGGACAAAGATAGTCGCAGACCTGGCTGTAAAATACAATGCCGACAAATTTGTGATGGTCTCTACCGACAAGGCGGTGAACCCTTCAAATGTAATGGGTTGTTCCAAAAGGATTTGTGAGATCTACGTACAGTCCCTGGCAAAATATATAGCGAAAAGCGGGAAGAGAACTACGCAGTTTATTACTACCCGCTTTGGGAATGTGTTGGGATCGAACGGTTCGGTAATACCTTTGTTCAGGGAGCAGATAAAGAACGGGGGCCCTGTTACCGTAACCCATCCGGAAATCATACGCTACTTCATGACCATTCCGGAAGCGTGTCAGTTGGTACTCGAAGCGGGAGCTATGGGTAAAGGCGGAGAAATCTATATTTTCGATATGGGCAAGCCTGTCAAAATCCTGGATCTGGCAAAAAGGATGATACGGCTCTCCGGCTCAAAGAATATCAAGATAGAGTTTACCGGACTGCGACATGGGGAAAAACTCTATGAAGAGTTACTGAATATAGCCGAACATACCAAACCTACATATCATGAGAAAATCATGATCGCCGATGTCCGTGAGTATGAATATGAGGAGGTGAGCCGCAAAGTGGATGCGCTCATTCATTCTTCTTTTGAATATGACGATATGCGGACTGTGAAGAAGATGAAAGAGATCGTTCCCGAATTCCGGAGCATTAACTCCCCTTTCGAAGCGGTAGACCGGTTATTGGAGAGTATCTCTGAAAAGGAAACGCTTATCCCTGTTCCTAAGGATAAGGGATAGATTATTCGCTTAGATCGCGTTGTGTATCACATAACGAAGTGTAGTATCCTCCTTGTGCATAAAGAGAGGAATGTTGCCCCGATTCCACGATTCGCCCATCTTTCATTACATAGATCTCATCAGCATTTTTGATGGTGGATAATCTGTGGGCTATCACAATGGTAGTCCGGTTTTTCATCAGTTTTTCCAGCGCTTCCTGTACCAGCCGTTCCGAATCGGTATCGAGTGCCGAAGTGGCCTCGTCCAGGATCAGGATCTTCGGGTTTTTCAGTATAGCCCGTGCAATGCTGATGCGTTGGCGCTGTCCTCCCGACAGCTTGCCGCCCCGGTCGCCGATATTGGTTTGATAGCCGTGTTCGGTAGCCATAATGAACCCGTGGGCATTGGCTATTTTTGCAGCGTTGATCACTTCGCTTTCCGTGGCGTTGGTAACCCCAAAGGCAATATTATTATAAAAGGTGTCGTTAAACAGGATAGCTTCCTGGTTTACATAGCCCATCAACGATCTCAGATCCCGGACTTTCACATCCTTTATATTGATTCCGTCGATGAGTATTTCTCCTTGCTGGATATCATAGAAGCGGGGTAGCAGGTCTGCCATCGTCGATTTTCCGGACCCCGACTGACCTACAAGAGCGATAGTCTTTCCCTTGTCGATCTTCAGATTTACCCCTTTGATGACCCACTCCGTTTCATATTTAAACCAGACATCCTTGTAATCTATATAGGAATTAAATGTAACCTGAACAGGTTGTGCCGGGTCGGTAATCTTGTTATCAGCGATCAGTATCTTGTCGATACGTTCCATCGATGCCAGTCCGCGCTGTACGGCATAAGCCGATTTAGAGAATTCTTTGGCCGGATTGATAATACTATAGAATATAGTCAAATAATAAATGAATGAGGCGGCGTCGATCATGCTGTTACCTTCCAATATTAATGTGCCTCCAAACCATAGTACAATAGCGATGGTGATAGTACCCAGGAGTTCGCTCATGGGATGTGCCAATTGCTGCCTGCGTGCGATCCTGTTCGACATGCGCCGGAATTCGTTATTACCGGTATGAAATCTTCCGGAGATTTTGTTTTCCGCCCCGAATGCTTTGATCACTCTCAACCCGCTTAGCGTTTCCTCCATCTGTGACATCAGTTCACCCCATTTATTCTGTGCCGCAAAAGAACTCCTTTTCAGGCTTCTGCCCACGCGCCCCATCACAAACCCCATTACCGGCAGTACCACCATCACGAAGAGGGTTAGTTGCCAACTCAGGATTACCATAGTAGTCAGATAAATCAGCATAAGGATCGGGTTCTTGAAAAGCATATCGAGGGAACTCATCACCGAATTCTCCACCTCATTCACATCGCCCGATACCCTGGAAAGAATATCCCCTTTTCGTTCCTCTGTAAAAAAACCGAGCGGGAGAGAAAGTACCTTATCATTGATCTGGTTCCGGATATCTTTCACTACGCCGGTTCTTATAGGAATGAGAAAGTAAGAACCCAGATAGGCAGTCCCCGTTTTCAGTAATGTCATCACGATCAGGAAGGTCGCCAGCGCCATCAGCGTAAAACTGCTTCCATGTGTTTCGATGAGCTGTGTGATATACCAATTCACATTATTAAGCAGGATTTCCACGAATGGGTAATCGGAGCTATCCCAATTGATAAAGGAAAAGCTGTCCCTGTTTATTTTGAATAACACCTGGAGAATGGGAATAATGGTTGCAAGAGAAAAGACATTCAATATAGCTGTCAATATATTGAAGATAAATGCCAGAATGACATATTTCTTATAAGGAGGTAAAAACCGTTTTAAGATATGAATAATACCTTTCATCTGTTTGTTCTTATTTTATACGTTTTATTTGCACCTCTGGTTTGTTGTCACTTACATTATGCCGTTGCGATAACTGTTTCGATAAGCTAACACAAAGGCAAAACTTATTTTGACTATGTTGAGCGTAGAATTATCAATCGAGGAGCGAAAGCGACTCAAATAGTGCAATAAACTGAAAATGCCTAATATAATTGAATTGTTGCAGTCCTCTAAATGGTGCAATGTAGATTTTGTGCGAAGATACTTATAAAATGTGATTCTATGGAAAAAATTGCATCTTTTCACTTTTTAATATAATTTCTCACTCTCTTGTTTATTCCTGTCTGTAGATTTTCCTTTCCGGATTTTTCATATCGAATATCTGTTTTTCTATTTTTTCTATAGAATGTTGTCGTTTTTCCTGCATTTTTAAGAGAAAACCAGGAGAGGGAATTCTCGGGTTTTTCTCCCGGTTTTGACCTGTTTCCCATTTTTTTTCTGTCAGCCTGAAAAAAAAAGATTATTTTTTTTCTTGAGGTAATGATATGATCTTCTTTTGTTTGATTGAAAATCGGGGAAAATGACAGAAAAAAAGATTGATTTTTTTTGTTGAATTGTTTGGATGGTAAGAAAAGAGTCTCTATCTTTGCACCCGCTTTCAGGAAATAATTACTGGGAAGCGGAATATAAAAAGCGATCTTTAGGATATTTACATATACGTTTTAAAGAAGACAAAGCAGAGTATACAAGGGATCTCGGGGCGTCAAGCCGCCGAGATCAAATTGGTACCCGTTCAATAAAAACAGGAACTATTTCGATAAGCCGGGGACAGAGGCAAACTTGTTTTGCCATGACAAGGCGCGGAATAGTGTCCGGCAGGAAAAAAAGAGATAAATCGTGAATTCGGAGGGTCCGGGGGAGAGAGTCTTTGCGTGGTTTTTTGTTTGTCCGCTTCA
>NZ_KB905712.1 GCF_000380985.1 Proteiniphilum acetatigenes DSM 18083
CATATCTCCCTAATTGTAGGAAATTAATCCTGCCGGGAATGACCAGATACAAAATAAACGTCTCCATAAGGAATGATTTGAAACTTTTGTTTAACTTCGTGGTTAGTTCAATTAGAACATCACCGCAGATACCTCTATATTGGTTAAGTATGCTGGTTTTATCCATCTTTAATAGACTTTGATCAGCTATAAAGATACTGATAATCAGCTGCTTAACCATCTTTTTTATGTTAAACTATGTTATGTAAATCATTGAATTTTAATTAGTTAATTGAATATTTACCGAAGTATTGATAGAAATTATACAAAATAAAAAATACAATATCTTATATTTTTTCTTTAAGAATAAATATTACATTTCACATTCGGATTACGATGGATCATTTTTAATAACTGAAATGAACCAGTTAAGATAAAAGATAGTGTTATAGCTTTTGCGGATAGTAGCACTATCACCTATGTTTACGACGGTGTAGGGAATGAGTTAAGCGTAGCTTATTATATCAGTTCGGGTAGTATTACTACCAAGATGGATTATGTGGGTAACAGGTTTATAAGAACGGCAAGACACTATGATGCCGCCCTTGGAAGATGGTTTACGGTGGATCCGATGGTAGAGAAGTACTACAACATCTCTCCGTAATGTCTATGTCGCCAATAATCCGGTGAGATTTAGAGATCCCTACAGGGATGTTTTATCATGATTATTCTATAGACCAACAAGGACATTTGATTTTCTTTTATTTGAATATTTTTTTCTTTAAGAAATTGATCAAGCTGATAATCATCGATTTCTCATTTTTTGTCATGGTGACATATACTATAATGATAAATGAAATAGTGGTTATTCCAATGACAAATAGTAAACGGAGAAAGGATTCTTCCAGCCAATAAATGAATATAGCACCTGCAATCAACATGCCTATGGTAGGAATAATAGAAGGATAGAATACCTTATACATGAAATCAGAAAACTTAAGTCCGCATTTCAGTTTTGCAAAATAGACGCAAACGCCACCACTTATTATACCTCCTACCAAAATCCAGATAACATATAAGTAGTACGGTGGAAAACCAAGAGAGAAAAACAGATATGTTAAGACAATAGGCAATATATTCAGGAACGATTGCAGTGCAAAGTAAACTTTTATATCTCCTTGTACCTCCACGGCTCTGCCAACCATGAGCGTTAGTTGCTCGATTAACAAAAGAATTAATTGTAGTCTGACAAATAGTACAGCCCAATCGGGAACTTCCTCTAACCATATCTCTAGGATATATGGGGTCTCCAATAAAAAGGGTACGGCAAAAATAGCGAATAATAAATAACCGTATTTAGCAGATAGCAACGATGCATTCAGCATTTTATCTCTCTCTCCTGCACCCTCACTTTTTGCAATGGCAGGAGAAACTGCTTTTATCATCGTGTTGGAAAAGGCCATCAACTGACCGGATATCTGATTGGCAATACCTTGCGCTGCATTTAGAATGGCCCCAAAAAAATTATTTAACACAACACTCAGTCCGTATTGCGAAATCATCCTGCTGGCATTGTTCAACAGATTCCATCCGGCAAATCTGGTCATTTGTCTCATGAGAAATCTATCCCAATAGCGTTGTGGTGCAATGGTGCACTCTTCATAGTTTCGGTGACAGTATATGCACATAACCGCCATGATTAGCAGCGAAATTATCGCCATCAATATACCGTATACAATCAGTTTGTCCTGGAGGGCATACACTACGATAAAAGCTACAGCCAGCTTTAAAAAGGATTCTATGACACCTATAATGGCATAATAGAGCATATTCTCATGAGAGTTCAGTACGGCTTCATAGGGAACGGTCATCACAGTAAACATTGTGCTGACAACCATACTGCCATACACTACCTTGGCCGCAAATACCCTGTCGTCAGGAATATTTAAAATACCATTGAAGAAAAAGTAGCCTGCTATCAGTAGTATTATTCCAAGTATAATGGCAATAACTAAATGTAATACTACACTGATATTGAAAATAATTTTCTTTTTCTCCGGTTTACCTTCTCCTTCTGCAATGCTCATGAAGCGTTGGGTCGCACCAGCCATAGCCGCATTCAAAAATCCCAACATGGCAATAGCACCACCCACTACATTAAAAATACCGAAGTCAGAAGCTCCCAATGAACTGAGTAATAACCGTGTAGTATAGAGAGATACAAACATGGTTATCCCCATCTTGGCATACAAGAAACCGGTATTTTTTATGACCCTGCTGGCAGCATCCACCTTTTATTAATTAATATTTCACACTTTCCAGAAATACCTGAAAAAGAGATAGAAGGGAAATACGATATTTTTTATGTCTCTGTGATTAATATATATCTATCCAACTTTACAATTTCTTTTTGAATTGGATAGCATCCTCTCAAGAAGCTCATGGGTATCGGAGTTGCTTGATTGGCATCCGCCAAGGTTTGGCAATTGTTTTGGATTGGTTGTCCCACCAGGACTCGAACCTAGACTGGCTGAACCAAAATCAGATGTGCTACCATTACACCATGGGACAATCCTTATCTGCTTCGTGAAAAGCAGTGCAAAAGTAGTATAATATTTGGAACGTTCCAAATAATTCCGGCTATTTTTCGATGAATGGGTAATTACTTTATCGGTTTATAGAGAACGTTTTCTCTAAAATACCTTACCTTCAACGATTCACCTTTCAGAGAACCCGAACATTGGCACTATTCTGCAATCAACAGGAAGTAATTCTTTTTCCCCCGCTGGGCAAGAATATATCTGTCACCGATAAGGTGGGAGAGATCGATAGTTCCGTCGAATGATTCCAACTTCTCCTTATTGATCATCACACCTCCCGACTGTACGGTCTTGCGCATCTCACCTTTAGACGGAAATACAGCAGCTTCTTCGGTAAGAAGATCAACTGCTTTGATCCCTTGTGCCAGTTTCTCACGCGAAACAGTGAATTGCGGGACTCCTTCAAATACCTGTAAGAAGGTCTCTTCATCGATGGCACGGAGCGTCTGTGAAGTAGATCTACCGAACAGTATCTCCGAAGCATTGACAGCCATCTCGTAATCTTCGTGCGAATGTACCATTACTGTAATCTCTTCGGCCAACCGTTTTTGTAATGGACGAAGATGAGGGGTTGTTTGCTGTTCTGCCACCAATGCTTCTATTTCCTCTTTCTGGAGAGAAGTGAAGATCTTGATATATTTTTCTGCGTCGGCATCGCTTACATTAAGCCAGAACTGGTAGAATTTATAAGGTGAAGTATAGCGACGGTCGAGCCATACATTACCACTCTCGGTCTTGCCGAACTTACCTCCGTCGGCCTTGGTGATAAGCGGACATACCAATGCATAGGCCTCACCCCCCTCTACACGGCGGATCAACTCCGTGCCGGTAGTGATATTGCCCCACTGGTCCGAACCTCCCAATTGGAGGCGGCATCCCTTATCTCGGTAGAGATGGAGGAAGTCGTATCCTTGCAGCAGTTGATAAGAGAACTCGGTGAACGACATACCCTCGCTCGATTCTCCGCTCAGCCTCTTCTTGACAGAGTCTTTGGCCATCATATAATTGACGGTGATATGCTTACCGATATCACGGATGAAATTCAGAAAAGAATAGTCTTTCATCCAGTCGTAGTTATTCACCAGGATGGCTCTGTTCGGGATTTCACTTTCGAAGTCGAGGAATTTCGCCAGTTGTTTTTTTATGGCTTCCTGGTTATGGCGTAACGTTGCTTCGTCCAGCAGATTACGTTCGGCCGATTTCATCGATGGGTCGCCGATCATTCCCGTGGCACCGCCCACCAGTGCGATAGGAGTGTGACCTGCACGTTGAAAATGCTTCAGCATCATTACACCCACTAAGTGCCCGATATGTAACGAATCAGCTGTGGGGTCGATCCCCAGGTATCCTGCTGTCCGCTCTTTCAATAACTGTTCTTCCGTTCCGGGCATTATTTCGTGTATCATACCACGCCAACGGAGTTCTTCCACAAAATTCATCATTTGATTAAGTCTATATATATCGATTTTTTAAGTACGCAAAGGTACTATTTTTTATTCAACTTTATTGTTATTCGCTCATTGTGCTAGTGTTATTTGGCTACGCCGTTATTACCGAATAACTACTGAATAACTATCTCATAGAATCTTGTGTCTTGGCTCTTGGTTTTAAAAGTCTTTATTCTTAATTCTAATCTTTCCTGCACAGCAATAAGAAAAGAGCGAATACGTTCATAATTTCCAGACGTCCCAACAACATGTTGACTGAAAGTATGTATTTGGCCGCATTGGGTAGCTGACCGTAATTGCCGAGTGAACTCACATCTCCGAAACCGGGGCCTACGTTTCCGATGGTGGCGATGGAAGCCGACAAAGAAGTTGTTGCATCTATTCCCATGGTTGTAAGCAGGAGGGTTGTGGTCATCATCGTGATAAGATAAGCGATAATAAAGATCATAACCTGTAACTCAAGACGGTAGTCGATGATTTTCTTATCCATTTTCACGACATACATTCCTTCGGGATGAATGATCGATTTTAATTGCTTTTTTACAGATGCGAAGAAGAGATAGATCCGGTCGAATTTAATACCGCCGGCTGTAGAGCCAACCATCCCACACTGTATGGAATAATACAGAAGCAGGATAATAGAGAACAAGGGCCACTTCGCCGTATCTACAGTCGCAAGACCGGTAGTGCTGACCAATGAGATCACCTGAAAAGACGCATACCGAAGAGATTCCCCCAGTCCATATACTTTTTCCTGTGCCAGTTGAAAAGTTATCAGAATAATCCCGATGAATGTGACAACCATATACATGCGTGCGGGACGGGAAGTGAAAATATTTGTCTTCTGGTTTGTCATGGTGCCATAAACCAGACCGAAATGCATACTGCTGATCAACATAAAAAACATGACGACCAGCTCTATCCAGATATTGTCATAAGCGGCAATACTCAGGTTTTTCGTGGAAAAACCTGCTGTCGCAACCGTGGAAAATGAATGACAAATGGCATCGAAAAAAGTCATGCCGAGCAGTTTCAACAGGATTGTCTCCATTACGATTAACGTGAAATAGACTGTGGCTATCATACGGATGATATACCGGGAGCGGGCCCGAAAATTCATTTTGGACAGATCCGATACTTCCGAGCGATAAAAACTGGCTTGTACCCCTTTCTTTTCCGGTAGAATCAGCAGTACAAAAAGAATAATACCTACACCCCCGATAAATGTAGTGGAAGAACGCCAGAATAACAATCCTTTCGGAAGCGCCTCTACATCACTCAAAATGCTTGCCCCGGTTGTAGTATAGCCTGAGACGCTCTCGAAAAGCGCATTCGCCAGGCTAAATTCTCCTCCCCAGATATAATAGGGGATCATACCGACGATACAGGTAATGATCCAACCCATCACACTGATCGTCAATCCCTCGTGAAAAGATATCTCTTCTGTCTTTTCGACAAAAATTTGTGGGAAAGCTCCCAGCGCTGCTGTTAACAGGGCACTGAAAAGGAGTGCACTCACTGAGTCCTCATCATTGGCAAAGGAGATCATTGCCGAAATCGACAGGAATAACGCATTGAACAGTAGTATATAACCCAGATATTTGATAATTACTCTTGTTCGTATCATTGATCTAATTGCTTATATTGAGTTTTTAGTCCGCCGCAACCTGTATACTAACTGGTTGATTTCTTCTTCCAGTTCCTTAAATTCATCTTTGGATACTATTCCGGTGGACAATCGACCTTTCTCCGGATAGTATTCCTTTATACTGTTGATCAGTTGTCTGACGGGCCGGATAAAATAAGTACCAATAAAAAAGTAAAGCAATAGTGCGAAGATGATGGCAGCCGCGATAGAGACGATGGCAGGCATCATGGCCCGGCGCGATTGCTCTTTCACGATCCCTGCCTGCCGGTACATCTGATCTTGATTCAGTACCATCAGTCTGTTAATGGCCTCTTTTGTTTTGAGGAAAAGCGAATCAGTTCCGCTATAGTATATCAGTTTAGACTCTTCGGTATTATGTCCGCTTTCCAATATTGTCATTACGGAAGAATAGTATTGTTCATACTCATCCATAATTGCCCTTACGTACTGTGCCTCGTTGGTTTCGGTGATATTCTCTTCTATATCCACGATTGCTTTCCTGATTATTGAGTCGGAACCCAAAACGGTTTCAATTCCCGAATCTTTATTCCCTATCAGCCATAGCAATATACCACTATCTTCTCTTTCTACAGCATCGAGCATCTTCTTCGCTGATTCAATAGATTGGTAATTATTTTTCAACACCGTATCTACTGAGTTTCCTATTTTTCTGAAATCCAGAATAGACATAACGCCGGCAGCCATCAACATAAGAATCAGGAGGGAAAGGCTGAGCACAATCTTTATTTTGAGTGATTTTATCATCTTGATTTCATTTATAATGAGAGATAATTTACTGGTTGGCAAAGTTACGTGTTTTCAGATTTGTTTATTTTATTTGAATAGTTTTTTACATAAAAAAAGTGGAACGATGCACGATCCACTTTTTGTCACATAAACCTATAAAGGTATTTTAGGACTATTCTTTCAGCGCTTGGATTTTATCCGACAATTGACATAAATTCCTGGTTAGTGCGATACTTCGCGAATTCCAGATCGTTCAACGCCTTGGTAGCGATGCTTCTGTCACGGCTGATAGCAGTACGCAGATTGGATACCACGTCATTGAAATTGTTGGTTCTGGATGCGATCACGGCAAGCAGATAGGCTGTAACTGCATCGGGATTTTCCACAGCTTCCAGTGTCTGTTTTGCCTTATTATAGTCTCTTACTAACAGTTGTGCCAGGCCGGCGTTATTGCTTTTGCTTTGGCCGTAAGCACCTACTGCCTGGTTGTAATTACCCTGTAGCAGGTTGAGAAGGCCCATGGCTTCGTCGAGTCCGTCAGCACCGGCCGACCGTCCCAGCAGTTCGTTGGCTGTGTTCAGGTTATTGTCCATGATGGCAAACAGAGCCTTGTTCATATTCACTTCGGGCGCAGAAGGATTCACTTGTGCTGCACGGTCGAACGACTGTCTTGCTTTGGCATAATCTCCCCGTTTAAAGAACATGGTCCCGATATTGTTCCATCCCCTGTAATCATTGGAGAAATTAGCGGTAACATATTGATAAATGTTCTCTTTCACACTCTCGTCGTCGGTGAGTGTAGAAGCATACAGTAATTCTTCTACCGACAATTCTTTCGGATTTTGCTTCCAAGCCGTCATGATCTCGTCATCCGACTTGCCGATGATCTCGATATTGGCGATAATACGTGAACGGCGCAGTTGCGGCAGAATTGTGCCGGCAAGTTCTTCGAACACGTAGGAGATATTTTTGATTTCTCTTTCACGGGTTTCAGAATCGGGATACATCTCCAGTACACGCAGGATCAGTTCTTTGTCCTGCAGATTAGATCCGGAAACCAACTGACGGAATCCTTCCCAGTCTTGGGCTGTATAATGTGCATACACTTCGGTATCGATCTTTCTCTTATCCAACTCACTTTCCAGATATTTGGAGGTGTTCCGCTCACGTTCAGCGGCAAGCCTTTCGTTAAGGGAGAGACCTCCGTCGGGTGATGCATATGCCGATACCTCTACATTTACATTCTGACGGGGATCGTTGAACGCTTCTTCCACACGACGTTTCCATTCGGCCATATCGCGTTTGTTCAACTCGCTCTGGCGGAGGTTAGCCTGCTGGATCACGAACATGATATTGGCTTCCTGGGCGTCCTGAATGATACGCTGGAACCCGTCGGGAGCCACCGAGGGCGGGGTAGTTGCCACATCCGCCAGGGCAGAAGTGGCGATTACTCCGTCAGCCACCTTCAGGTCAGGCAGGTTGGAGCGTTTGTTTTTAATTCTTCCGTCGAACCGGAGATAGAGTTCCGACGATTGCATCTCAGGATTGTAGGGGAACGAGCTGTTCATTGAAAAGTTACCTCCCCTGTTTTGAGGAATGGTAATCCTGTTACCGGAGATATTTTCTCCCTGATAACTGTAGGGAGTACCGGCAATTTCACCGCTTGCATATTTCAAAATAGGGGTGATAGTCACCGTCGCATTCTTGTTGAACCATTTTTCGGGGAATATACCGTTGATGGTCACAGGAATTTGGTTACCCACTGTTTCAAGCGGGGAAGGCGTTACGTTGAAGTTGTTCTGCGTAAGCGGCTTTAATTTGCTGCTGCACGAAGTCGAGAAAATGGCGACTCCAACAATAAGCAGAAGGGATAAAATAGAAGATTTTCTTTTCATGTGTGAATTTATTAATTTGTTTGCATTGATCAATTTTCCAAGAGTTTGCAGAGGACAAAAATACCCAATTCTACGTAATTAAAAAAACAGGTTGATCTATATTTTTACTATTTTATCAATCTTTTATATTGGGTTTATACATATCTGCCGCAGTGATGCCACATTCATCCTTCATTTGTATACAATATTCCAATTTGCCGAAGTCTCCCTCCGTGTTATTGGTGCCGAAAGTGAATTTTAATCCCGTTTCTTTGGCCTTCATAATGAATGCCTTATTGGGAATTTTGTACCTGTGATTGATCTCCAGTACCTTTCCGGTAGCCACCATAGCATCGATCACCTTGTCCATACGCTCTCCTTTGGTATCGGTAAAGGTAAGTGAATCACCTGTACAGGAGATCATTCCCGCCAGGATCATTGAAAAAATGAATAAGATTTTGTTCATACAATTGTTTATTTTTCTCTCAGTGAAATTCCATATTCAAGATTCAAAATTTAAGATTTAACTACGCCGATTTTTAATTCAGAATTGTGAAATTATTAAATCATCAAATCTGCACTACTTCCCGAAAAAGCGGGACAAGTTATCGCGACTTGTAGGGATCATCACATCATCACATCAATCTCTCCACCTTATTTAAAAGGTAAATAATAATTCGAGGGTGAATTTATCGGAATCCATCTCATCATTTGGTGAAAAGATATCCATTTCATGATTCACCATATACCATTCATAATCGAGCCGGAGAATAGAAGAAAAACGCTCATTGTTAAATCCAAAACCGATTCCTGTTGTCAACCGGTTGACGTCGAAACCGCCTACTTCGGGTTGTCCGTCGATGGCATCCCATCGAACGGCTGGCCTGATAAATTCAAACATCTTTGTCCGGACAGGTATTGTATATGCACCTTGCAGATAATAAGAAAGTAAATCGGTATGAAACTCAGTTTTACTCTCTCTTTTCATGACTTCGGTCTCTACTTTCCAGTTGTTTTGCTCGTAACGTAGATCGGCACCGTAGAAAAGAAAATGAGTGGTTTCGTCATTAGGATAGTCATATATTTTTGCGGTCATGCGAAACCCCTGCATATTGCCCAATTCTATTCGTCCTCCATACGACATGTTCTTTTTCCAGACCGGATCATTGATTGTATTTCCGTTAAATACTCCAAATTCAAGCCTTGCTGGGATAACGCCAAGAAGGAAATCATATTTAGCCAAAAAACCCAGATCACGGGTACTTAAAAAATACTTCCCAAGGAAAGCGCGGTTGGCAAACATCATTGTGGCGGGAGTGACAATATAACTATTGAATAAAGGGATACTGGTCTGTCCCAATGTAAGAGAAAGGCCCTCGATAGGTTTCAGTGTTCCGCTCAGGTCGAGGACGCTGAATTTACCTTCGTTACTGAGCTCTACCTGTACCCTGTAGGCCGAGTAGGGATTGATATTTCCTGCTACACCGATACGGGAGTTACGGACAGAAAAACGGGACATGTTGGTCTTCGACGCATACTCGAATTTGTTTTTTAAGGTTCCGTCAACTTTAAAATTCGGATATGTAGGTGTCTCGGCTTCCTGGGCGGAAAGAAGAAAAGAAGAGAATATAAATAATATTGATAATATTATGGATAGCTTTCCATAAGATGAATCTGGTGTATTGGCACTGATTATGCCCCGATTTTTCTTTTGAAGACACATTTTTTTAATATTCAGACTTTTTTTCTCTGTTTGTAGTTGTTCCATTCTTTTTTTAGTATATCCGTTTTATTATGTATTACCGATAAAATTCCGCAAGATATTATTACGCCTCCAATTTATATTCATTAATAAAAAACTATTCGAAGCCGGCAGATTATTCGCTCCCAAGAGAACCACCGTCTTTTTTTACAAAAAACTGTTCGAAGCCTTCAGAATACTCTATACCGAATGATCCGTCGGATTTTTCATAAATGAAATAATAGTGTAACCCGGGTATTGTTCGGGCTGTTTCAACAGACCGCTTCATCCCCATAGCCATAAAAGCGGTAGCGTAGGCATCGGCAGTCATACAATCATCAGCAATTACAGTAGCTCCCAGAATATCCAGTTGAGAGGGATAGCCGGTAACCGGATCGATAGTGTGGGCATATTTTTTTCCATCTTTAATGTAATAATTCCGGTAATTACCTGAAGTGGCCAGTGATTTATTGCAAAGTGAAAGTACTGCTTGCAGGTCGTGTAACATACCGGTGACGTCGTCAATAGGTTTATCTATCCCGATACGCCAACATTCTCCCTTGTCATTAACCCCTTTTGCAGTGATCTCCCCGCCGATCTCCACCATATAATTCTCTATACCATAACTCTCAAGCAGTTCAGCAATTACATCACATGCATATCCTTTGGCTATGGCAGAAGTGTTTATCTGCACACGCGGGTCGGTTTTAATGATATTTCCCTCTGTATCGACAGATATTTTTTCATATCCTACAAACTCTTTCAGGCTATCAATGATTTCCGGAGTGACACTGTCCATATTCTGAAAACCAAACCCCCAGGCATTGATAAGCGGGGAGACAGTGATATCGAATTTTCCGTCTGTCGTGCGTGATATCTCTTCCGACCTCCGGAATACCTTCAGAAAGAAAGAGTCGAGCTCTACCGGCTCATTCCGATTTACTTTTGTGATAATAGAATTCTCCTTGAAAGGATTTAACGACATATCGAATTTATGAAGTTCTGCCAGTATTTCCTCCTCCAGTGAACGGTTATAAGCGTATTTAATATGATATCCGGTTGCGAAAATCTCTCCCTGATCCTGATAATAGATGTAATTTTGTTTGCTACCCGACGTACATGACAATGCGAGAATAAAAAACAATAACAGGTTATATTGATATTTTATTTTCATATATTTTTTAATTAAAAGTGAAAAATAAAAAACTAAAATTCTTCATCAATCCGGTAGTGGTTTCTTTCAGGTGCATTCCTTGATACCAGTTCGCCCAGGAATCCTGCGAGGAAGAGTAGGGTACCCAGAATCATCATGGTAAGGGAAATATAAAAGTAGGGCGATTCTGTGACCAGGCGGTATGGATTGCCGTGATACATATCATACAGTTTAATAGCACCCACAAGAACAATAGCGATCAATCCCAACAGGAACATCAGGCTTCCCCACAGACCGAAAAAATGCATTGGCTTTTTCCCGAACCGGCTCAGAAACCAAAGCGTCATCAGGTCGAGATAACCATTGACGAAACGGTTTGCACCGAATTTACTTTTTCCGTATTTCCTCGGACTGTGCCGGACCACTTTCTCGCCTATACGGGTAAATCCTGCATTCTTGGCTAATACGGGAATCCAGCGGTGCATGTCATTATAAACCTCGATACTCTTGGCCAGCGATTTACGATAGGCTTTCAATCCACAGTTGAAATCGTGGAGTTTAATGCCTGAAACCTTTCTGGCAGTAGCGTTGAAGAGTTTCGAAGGTAAGTTCTTTGTCAGTTTATCATCATATCTTTTCTTTTTCCAACCTGAAACCAGATCGTACCCCTCTTCCTGAATCATCCGGTAAAGCTCCGGTATCTCATCAGGGCTATCCTGAAGGTCGGCGTCCATAGTGATGATTACATCGCCTTGCGCTTTCTGGAAAGCACAATACAGGGCCGGCGATTTCCCGTAATTCCGACGGAATTTAATCGCCTTTACAGTATCATATCTGTTTTTTAGTTCTTTAATAATTTCCCATGACCCGTCGTTACTCCCATCATCCACGAAAATAATCTCATACGACAGTTTGTTTTCAAGCATGACATGCCGAATCCAATCATGCAGTTCGGTGAGCGACTCCTCCTCGTTGTAAAGCGGTATGACAACTGATATATCCATGTTTTTGTTTTATCACACAAATATACATGATTAAAGCGAGATTTTATATACAAGAAAGAGACTAAAGAGTATGAAAAGATAATTAGTGTATATTTGGTGGAAGCCATAAAGATTTTCGATTGAAAGGTTTAGGCCATTTTATCAGTAATGGTTGGAGAATTACACTGAAAATCCACAATAAAAGACTATTTTGTTAAAAATTATTTGTATTATTGCAACATGAAATATTTTTTCAGGTTGTTACTGCATCTTGTTTATGCATTTAATGTTTTAATATATAGAGGTTTATTGGTTTATGACTCAGGCGTGAATAATTCAATCTGAAATTTCTGCGATATAACAGTATTTATAAAAATCAACTTTCGAATGAGTAAAAAAAGAAAAATATTATGGTTCAGTAACGCCCAATTTTCCGATGAGAAAATTAAAACCACAGGTACGTGGTTAATCGCAATGGGAAATGCTATTACTGAAACTACAGACATAGAACTTTATAATGTAACCGGAGGAGATGTAAAATCCATTACTCAGAAAAATTCCGGTAACGTAACACAATGGATTATACCTTATGAAAAAAGGACAAAATACCATCAAGGATCAAAAGAGGTTATCTCTTTTATAAAAAAAATAAATGATGAAATAAACCCGGATTTAATACACCTTTGGGGTACTGAAAGTGGGATTGGCTTTGCAATAAAAGAGGCAAAGCTTGAAACGCCTTTACTTCTGGAAATACAGGGCTTGTTATTTACTATACCAAAAAATTATTACGGCGGATTATCCAATAACGATTTGTTAAAATGTACCGGTTTAAAAGAAATACTTCGACCTCAAAATCATCCCTATTTTATCCGTAAAGGATTCAAAAAAAGAGGTAAGCATGAACTTCGCATAATTCGTCAAATGGAAAATATATCAGTGCAATCAGATTGGGTTGATTCAATTATTCAATATATAAATCCCAAAGCCAATATTTTTCAGACGGGTATGATGTTAAGGAGTGAATTTTATGAAACACCAATTTGGGAGTATCCAAAAAATAGTCAGGTTATAAATCTCTTTACAACCTGCTCCGGAGCTATTCCTTATAAAGGTTTACATGTAATTTTCGAAGCGATTGCACTACTTAAAAATAAATATCCCAATATAAGGTTGAATATCGGTGGTAACATTCAAATTAATAAAAAATATGGATTTATCAGAGATGGTTATACCAGTTGGTTACTTAGAAAAGCAAATCAATTAGGCATCACAAACTTAATTACCTGGTTAGGAATGATGAACGCCGACGAAATGATAGCTGAAATGCATAAATCGTCCATGGTGGTGATTCCCTCTTTCATTGAATCATATTGTCTGTTTATGGCAGAGTCAATGATGGTAGGTGTGCCTACTGTTGCCTCGTTTGCAGGAGCTTTGCCTCAATTGGCTGAACATAATCAGTCCGCTCTCTATTTTCCAACAGGAGATCATTGGTCATGTGCACGACAAATAGAGAAAATTATCACTAATCAGGGACTGGCTAAAAAGTTGTCTGTCGAAGCCAGAAAGACAGCGTTGCAAAGAAATGACCAAGCAAAAGTTCTTCAAACCCAGTTGGAAATTTATAACAGAATAATCAATGCATTATGAAGAAATATTTTCCTTTGATATTTAAGTCATTAAGGTTTATTTTACGATATGTGACAAAGAAATTACATTACATTGCATGTCGAATAATCTTATATGGAAATGGTGTAGACTGCAAAAGAATAGTTACCTATGGAATTCCTTTTGTATCTGTTGCTCAAAAAGGTAAATGTGTCATTGGGGATAATTTTACTATGAATAATAATACACGGGGAAATCCTATAGGTAGAGTAAATAGATGTATACTTTTTGTGGACAATGGTGCTGAGTTAATTATCGGAAATAATGTAGGGATGAGTGCTACTGCTTTGGTTGCTCAAACAAGCATCCGCATAGGCGATAATGTGAAAATAGGAGGTGGAGTTTGTATTTACGATACTGATTTTCACTCATTAGATCCTGAAATGCGGAAAGACATTGCAAGAGATCGTATTAATACGAATAATAAACCGGTTGTAATTGGAGATAATGTGTTTATTGGTGCGCATTCAACCATATTGAAAGGGGTGACAGTGGGTAATAATTCTATTATCGGAGCATGCTCTGTTGTTACAAAAAGCATCCCGGAGAATGAAATATGGGGGGGTAACCCTGCTAAATTTATTAAGAAGATAACTGTAGAATAATAAGCATTTTTTTAAACCTGTACTAATGGATCATTTGAATATCAGAAGTATTACTTTGGCCGTGTACATATAGATACAAAAATAATCAATGCGTATTGATGATCACCTTACATATGAAGAAATTTTTCAATAACTCCAAAATATGAATAACTTAAAATTTAGACGTCAGTTTTTATTCGCACCTGTTGAGTGTGGGCAACTTGAAGGGTGGCAGATCGAAAAGGTAGATGATTATTTTATCTATGTTCATCCTGATTGTCAATTTGAAAAATCATCAGGATTTTATGATCTGTATTTAATCGGTTACATTTTAAATCCACATGCTCCTGGGGAAACATCAAAACAAATACTTGATAACCTTTCAAGGATGAAAGACATGAATGATTTTCCCGAAAAACTATATAGTTTGACCGGTCGATTCGTGTTAATCATCAAAACAGAAGACGACTTCATCTTCTTTAATGATGCTTGTGGTTTCAGGACGGTCTGCTATACCAAGGAGAATAATAATTTTTATGCTGCATCCCAGCCATTATTAATCAATGAAGTTATACCTCTGAAAAAAATAAAGGCATACGAAGAATATTTTAATTCGGAGTATGTTGCAAATGATATGGAGTATTATTTGCCGAGTGGCGTCACTTTATATGAAAATGTATATCATCTGGTTCCCAATCATTATCTCGAGGTGTCAGCGTCTGAACAAAAACGTTACTATCCATTCCGGGAATTAAAGAGAAGAGATTATGCCGAAGGAGTAATAGCGTTCTCCGCTCTATTAAAAAATACAATTTTGGCTGCACATAATAATCTGGATTTGAGTTTCGGTTTGACGGCGGGTTGGGATACCCGGATCATTTTAAGTGGATGTAAGGATATTGCTTCCGATGTTTCTTTTTATACGCTAATATACAGAAATATGGATGATAAGCATATGGATATAAAAATTCCCAGGTCCCTGTCCAGATTGCTACACCTTAATCATAAATTTTTAGATTGTGAAAAAGATATTACCCCCGAATTTGCCGAAATATATAAAGCCAATTCCGATATGGCTCATATTAACGATTGGGGTAAAATTGCTTATGGAATGTCAAAAACTTTTCCTCAGGAAAAAGTAGCGGTGAAAGGAAGTTGTTCCGAAGTCGGTCGATGTTCCTGGTACCCTGACGGAAAGCATAAAGTCCGTTTGACAGATGAAGATCTCTTACTATTAGAAAATGGTTGGGAAGATATTGCTTTTATAAGAGAGGCAATAAGAAAATGGTATGAATTAATAAAAAAGAACAGTTTTAATTACCCCTTGTTGGATTTATATTATTGGGAACATGCTATGGGGTCCTGGCAGGCTCAGAGCCAACTGGAGTGGGATATAGTGCAGGAGGTCTTCTCGCCGTTCAATTCAAGGGAAATGTTTGATATAATGTTTAGTATTGACCCCTTAAAAAGGAAATACGAAAACCCTGCCTTGTACGTTGATGCTGCGAAATACTTGTGGCCTGAAATCCTGAGTGAGCCGGTTAACCCTTATACTTTCAAACGGAGAGTACGATTATTTGTCCGTGGTGTCATGTCATCCACAGGTCTCCTGAATATATATCAGGTAGCGAAAAAAAGAAAAATTATGAATAAAAAGAGACATAGAAATAAAAGGTTGTAAATCGGTCTGTTTCTCACTTCGTTGTGAGGCATTATATGGAAAATGTGGAATTGTTTTTCGATGTAAAACAATGTAATGTTTTTTAAGTGTATAATAGTCAATATTCTGTTGTAAATGAGATCAGTTTTGTGAATTCTATACGTTTTTATTGGTTAACTTGTATTTAAATATTGATCACATATTTATAATTTGTGACAAATATTAAAATCACAGTAAGATACGATCCAAGATAGTCTTAAACTTGTTCGTATTGATGATTGCCTTTATATTAAGAAACTCTTTAATAACCCTAAAATATGAATAATTAAAGTATAGAAGGCAGTTTTTATTCATACCTGTAGGCAACTTGGGTGGCAGATCGAAAAAGTAGATAACCATTTTATCTATGTTCATCCGGATTGTCAATTTAAAAAATCATCCGGATTTTATGATCTGTATTTAGTCGGTTACATTTTAAATCCACATGCTCCTGGGGAAACATCAAAACAAATACTTGATGATCTTTCGAATCTGAAAGATATAAATGATTTTCCAAAAAAATTATATAGTTTGACCGGTCGATTCGTGTTAATCATCAAAACAGAAGATGACTTCATCTTCTTTAATGATGAAAAAGATATTACCCCCGAATTTGCCGAAATATATAAAGCCAATTCTGATATGGCTCATATTAACGATTGGGGTAAAATTACTTATGGAATGTTAAAAACTTTTCCTCAGGAAAAAGTAGCGGTGAAAGGAAGTTGTTCCGAAGTCGGTCGATGTTATTGGTATCCTGACGGAAAGCATAAAGCCCATTTGACGGAGGAAGACCTTTTATTAATGGAAAATGGTTGGTATGAATTAAAATTTATAAGAGAGGCAATAGGGAAATGGCATGAATCGATAAAAGAGAACAGTTTTAACTACCTCTTGATGGATTTGTATTATTGGGAACATCGAATGGGCAGTTGGCAGGCTCAGAGCCAGTTAGAGTAGGACATAGTGCAGGAGGTCTTCACGCCGTTCAATTCAAGAGAATTATTTGATCTGATGTTAAGTATTGATCCTTTAAAAAGAAAATGTGAGAAACCTTCTTTGTACACAGATACAATGAGATACTTATGGAATGAAGTTTTGAATGAACCGATTAACCCTTATACTTTCAAACGAAAAGTACGAATTTTAGTTTATGATATTATGTCAAACACAGGTCTTTTAAACATAGTGAATATGGTAAAAAAGAGAATAAGAAAAAAAAAGAAATTGATTATCAGTTTGTAAACCGATCTGTTTTTTCTGTTCTTATGCGTAAAGTGGAAAATCGTTTGTGCCGGGAACTAACGGTAAGATAGTGTGGAAAAGTGTGGAATTATTCTCCATGAGATAAAAAATGTAAATTTATTTAATCGACTTTTAATCAATGTTATGTGGATAAAAAACTTGATTTTTAATATTTTTAATATTTTTTTCTTGGTTAACTTGTGTTTAAATATCGACTAGATGTTATATATTTGCGACAAATATTAAAATCACAGCAAAATGCGAACCCCAGAAATTGAGGTCGGAATTGGTCATGAATACCAATTGAACGGCAAGATTGTACTTGATATCAATCAGATTCCCAGTCCCACAGCCATCTATATTCCTCTCAAAGAGGAAGTCATATTAAACAGGCGTGCTTATGAAACGTTGGGAATACAAGATGGAGAAGTTTTCGATCTGATGACATGGAGAAAGATCAATCCTTATTTAGGAGACTGTTACCAAAAACTTAAGGACGATATTGTGAATGATCAGAAAGTACATGTAATTCTTTTGAATGGTAAGCACGAAATAATGAATTATTCTTTAAGTTGCATCCACAATCCTTTGTTAGGAAAAGTATATATTATTTATTTCTCGAAGGCATCGGAAAAATATTCGGTAGCTTCTATTTCATCACTCTATTCGGTAAAAGAAGAGATTGCAAAATTGAGACCCTATTTGAACAGAACTGGAAAGAACATGCATGAGAGTTTGATGAAGAAGTATTTTAGGGAGGAGAACCAGCAACTGACCCTGGATGATCTGGTCTATTATGAAAGGGAATTACGTATTATCCAGAAAGCATATCCCTCACTGTCCCACCGTGAAGTGATCCTTTGCGGATTACTTGTAAACGATATGGACAGCAAGGATATTGCTTCAATTACCAACAGAACCCTGGATGCGGTGTTCGTGACGATACATCGTATTAACAGGAAACTGGATATACTTAACAAAAAACAATTAATAGATACGCTCAAAGAATTGGTGAACAAGCACGACGTGGATCAGCCTGTCAACACCATAGTCTCTGTATCGCAGGAATAATCTTATTCGCTGATTCGATGTCCTTTTAACTGGAAAGTGTTCTTGTAAGGAGTTTCATCGTCCTCGAACTGGATTTCGAAGTAAATGCTATCCGAATTGAATATCTTTCCATTCGAGATTTTAATTCCAATAGCTTCCTCACTTACTTCGCAATTAGATAGTTCCGTGTGGAAAGTACCATTCTTTTCGTCGACAAATGCTTTTGTCTGGAATTTCCAAAATTTCACTTCTGTATCCTGAATGGTAATAGAATCACTTTGGGCGGAAGTATCTTTCAGGGTAATCACCTTGAATGGTCCAAATATAAGTGTGGAATCGTTGTAAGCTGTTACTTCCCATTGTCCGGTGATGTTGACCGGCTTGGATGCATCATCTGTTGCTCCATTATCCGCTTCCTTTTCACAGGAAACGAGGATTCCGATTGCAAGGAATCCCAATAAATATGTAATTTTTTTCATACGATTGTTTTATTATTTATTAGATGTATAGAAACTCACGAGAGTCATCTTTTTATACGCGATTGATAATAGTTTGTATTTTCTATACGAATTAGTGTAATGAATAATGTATTAAGCCGTGGGGAAGGAAAGATGTATGCTCGTCGTTATATACCCCAGACTCTCCAAATATTGCAATGATATAATTTTTTGGATCAGGGAACATACAGTGTTTTCAGGTGTGCCTTATCGCCGTTCCTTACCAGGATAGTGTAATTGCCCGGAGAAGGTCGGTTAGGCAGCACTGTATGAAAACGTGTCAACGGTTGACGATAGATTACCTGCAATTTACTATTGGCTCCGATAATTTCAGCCGTAGATGAAATTAAAGTTCCCTGAACGTTCACACAAACCCGGTTGTATTTGTCCAGATAAATCTGGATGGAGGGATCATTCTTTATATTGGGGAGCGAAGTATCCGGATTGTTGTTTCCTTGATTATTATTTCCTGGATTCTCAGGCTCAGGGGTCGGAGTGGGGGTTGTATCAGGTTTATCATCAGGGAGAGGGGTAGTTCCACCTCCAGGATTAGATGGCGGTGTGGGAGAGGAGGATCGTGCCCTTCCGATAATCTGAGTCGGGAGAATGGAGGCACTAAGACTGGGGTCGTACTTATTAGTCGACCATCCGGATATCGTTCCTACATTCGATGAGGACCACGAATTGTTCGTATAGCCGTTTTTGTGTATAAAGTTGACAGTGTTGTTTGACACTGTAATATTATAGGACCTACCCTTATCTTCATACCAATTGCAAGCCGTTATACCTACATTTGTAAATGATTGTCTTTTACCAAATACCTTGTTATTTCTTAGTGTCATGTCATTCCCTCCGGAAATACCGATACCATATTGCCCCGGGTCGACAAGTATGTTATCTTCTGCTATCTGATAAGCACCACTCATATCACCTAAATTGATTCCTCCACTTGTTTCAGAAGGTCCGCCACCTCTGATCCAGTTGCCTTTTACTAGTATGGGGCTTTGTGCCGTTCCTCTCGAATCATATATATTTACAATATCTTCAGGGGAACTTTGTCCGGGAAGATTATCACATACATTGTAACTAATACTGTTTCCAGCCCCCGATACCTCTACGAGTTGAACCATACTTCCATATACACTGGCTCCTCTTAATTTTCCAACTATATTCGTTACATCGTTGTACTCAAATTTTACTCCTTGAGATCTACTTGCAAAAAGTCCGGCTTGAACATTTTCGAATGTACAATCCACAATGGTAATATTTTTACAATCGATTGCATAGATTGCCCGGGCAAGTACTGATGGGCCGAATTTACAGTTTTTGATAACCACATTCTCACAATTATACAAGGCTATACAATTTTCACTGTTGGTGCTGGATATTTCCAGACCCTCAATTACAAGGTTATTTTTACCTACATGCTTAATAGTGGATGATTTTTTGTATGATCCTGTATATCTGGCCCCCTGGCCGTAAGATATATGAAGAGGGAGACATAACAATGCCAATCCCAAAATGATAATAATGTTGTTTCGTTTCATCTTTTTTCTTTTTTCAATTAAATAGTGTGTTTGTAAAATAGGCTTTATTGATCTGTATTATTCTCGATTGAAAGAACAATAACGATTTTCCCTATACAAGGGCGTGTGAGCATACTTGATTTTCCTAAAATGACTTTCTCCGAGAATTATCGGTTCAATGTAGCTTGTTGTTTGATTGCGATGCAAATATACGTCTTTTTTTTAATCATCATGTTAAAAGACAAGATGATAGATGTGAAAAATATTCAAATTAATAAGAATTAAGTGGTATTAACGGGGAGAAATTCCACAACCGTAAGAGATCGAGAAAAATAGAAGATATGAAAGTCGCCTACTGTAAACGATTTCCTGAATTTATTGTCCGAAATGTAATATAATGTAAGTGTTTTTTTTATACATATAATGTTTTTCCACTTACATTTGCAGCACTTAACTAATTTAGTTAAGAAAATAGAGGTCGACAAATGGAAATTTTGTCATTCTAGAGAAATTAAAAATCACAGTTACTGGTTGTTGTATACCTATTGTCCGTATTTTGTTGTAATATGGCGGTATTATGCAATTACCCCAAAAGAAAATTCAAAAAATGAGAAAGACTATTTATCTGCTGGTCTTTGCTTGCATAGCGGTTTCGTGTGTACAAGTGAAAGATATTGCCTATCTCCAGCAAACCGGTCCAGGGCAGACTGTCCTCAACAGTGAAAAATATGATGCCCACATCAAATCCCGAGACATTCTTTCAATTACAGTGGTGAGTAGTGAGCCCGCAGCAGCGAGTAGATTTAATCTCGTCACACCACAAATTGACGCATCGATGAGTTCTATCTTTTCCATGCCTGTATTGCAAAATTACCTGGTGGACAGTGAGGGACAGATCAATTTTCCCACATTGGGAAAGCTAAAGGTCGCTGGATTAACCACCAGACAGTTGGAAGAGCATATCGGCAAGCAACTGGCACCGTTTTTCTCTGAAGAGATGCCGGTAATAACCGCCAGAATTATGAATTACAGCGTGAATGTACTGGGAGAAGTATACAGGCCGGGAAAATTTGAAACCACCAACGGCCGGATAACCATCTTTGAGGGATTGGCCATGGCGGGAGATATGACCATATACGGCAAACGTAACAACGTGAAAGTCCTGCGCGAAAATGAAGATGGCGAAAAAGTGATTTATACATTGAATCTTAACGATAAGAAAGTATTTGAGTCTCCGGCATTTTTCCTGGAACAAAATGATGTGGTCTATGTGGAACCGAATCAGACAAGAGCTAATTCATCCAGATTTGGGGAAGCGGATAATTTCCGGAACTCCACTATATCGGTATTGGTTTCGTTGGCCACACTGGGAGTCACCATTTATACATTGACACGCCGATAAATCTCTCAAAAAGGAAAATTATGAATAAGTATATGGGGGTAGAAGAAGAGTTTATGGAGTTATCAGAGAAAAAGATTGATGTGAGAGCTATTCTGATGAAATATCTATCTTATTGGAAATGGTTTGTATTTTCTATCGTCTTTTTTCTTGGTATTGCCGCAGCTTATATCTATTTTACATTGCCACAATACCAGATAACCACTTCCATCCTCTTCAAAGACGATCAGAAGGGAGGTACTACCGAACTGAATATGGAGCATAATATGGGAGTAGTCTTCAGACGGAATAATGTTGAAAATGAAATAGAGATCCTGAAGATGTCGCCGGCTGGAGAAGAGGTAGTTCGTAAAAACCATTTATATGCTACCTATATTGAAATGAGTCCTCTGTTTGGTCTGGATAAAATCATCCCCAACTTTCCCAAACGAAAAATGGCAGTGCTATATGGAGACGAGTTACCTGTTAAGGTTATATTATCGGAAGAACAGCTGAACGCTTTGGGAAAAGATGGTTTGAAGTTCGATCTGACAGCCAATCCCGATGGTAATTATCTGTTTGATGGAAAATTTAACGGGCAAAAGTATCAGGTGAAGGCATCCATGAATGATTCCACAGTACAATTACCCTTTGGCCGGCTCCAACTGTCAAAAGGCCAGATGTTGCCGACAGAAAAAAGGTGGATCAGAGTGGTTATTCAGCATCCATTAAGTGTTGCCAATGGATTAAAGGGGTCTTTAGATGTAAAATTAACCTCAAGAAACTCTACTGTTGCAAATATCACGATGACTGCCCCCAATAGGGAATTAGGGGTGAATTTCCTCAGGGACTATATTGAGGCATATAACCAACAAGGAATCAGGGATCAATTAGAATTGGCTGAAAAGACGGCAGTGGTAATTGATGAGCATCTTGCCAATCTGAGCAATGAATTAAGTAGCGTGGAAGATCAGGCACAGCAGTTTAGACAATCACGGGGTCTGACTGATATTTCTACCCAGGCCAACCTCTATAGTTCACAACTGGCAAATGTCCGTCAACGAAGAATGGATGTAGAAACACAATTAGGAATTGTCTCAAGCTTGTTAAGTTCTGTGCAACAAATGAGCGGACACACGCAACTTATCCCGGCCAATACCGGTATTCAAAGTGCCGTATTGAACTCCCAGATTACTACCTACAACGATTTGGTATTGGAACGAAACAGGCTGTCACGGATCGCCTCCGGCAGTAATCAATCGATGATCAACCTGAACAATCAGCTTCAGTCCACATTCAGTTCTGTTGTTTCCGGCTTGCAAAGTGAGAAAAATACGCTGGAGATCCAATTGAGGGATATCAATAATGAATACTCTCATAATGATGCCATGGTCAGGGCTATTCCACAACAGGAAAGGGCTTTCTCCGATATCAAACGTCAGCAGAATATCAAGGAAGAGTTGTTTCTTTACCTGCTTCAGAAAAAAGAAGAACGTTACATGAATATGACTGCTGTGCAATCCAATTCTAAATTGGTGGACAATATCCGGGTAGCAGGTGTGGCATGGCCAATGACAGTAATTATTCTGATTATCTCCCTTTTCCTTGGAGTGATATCTCCTGTAATAGGTATTTATATAAGGGATTTATTCCGTTTTCAACTGGAGAATAAAGAGGAACTGGAAAAAATCTCCTCCATTCCGTTGTTGGGAGAGATACCTAAGACCCTACAGACGGGAACAGTTATGGTGAAACAGGACAATAACGATAGCTTTAACGAAATGGTAAGACTCCTGCGGGCCAATCTTATGTTTGTGGTTGACGGTAAAGATAAAAAAGTGATCAACATATTATCGAGCGTTAGCGGTGAAGGCAAATCGTTTGTTTCCATTAACTTAGGTGTGAGTCTGGCACTACTCGACAAAAAGGTATTGTTGGTAGAACTCGATATTAGAAAACCAAAACTGGCCAAACAGTTGGGATTGGATAGCAAGCAAGGTATGACACTCTATCTCTCAGGCTATATGGATAAGCAGGAACTGATAAAGCCGTCGGGGATTCATTCCAATTTATCCGTTATTACTGCCGGATCTGTTCCACCCAATCCGAATGAGCTATTGGCAAAGCCGGCGCTGGATGAATTGATTAGCACTCTCAAGAGTGAGTATGATTTTATCATTATTGATACAGCGCCTATAGGAATGGTTTCAGACGGCTTTTTACTGAACCGCATTGCTGATGTGAATCTGTTTGTTACCCGTGCCGGTGTCACTCCAAAAAAGTTTGTGGAAGACGCTGACAGGTATTTTAATGAGAACAAAATCAAGAAGATGTATTTCATACTCAATTCCGTTAATTTAAATAAAGAGTCCTACCGGTACGGCCTTTATAAGAAATATGGGTATGGATATGCATAGCTGGGCTACAATTGGCGGATCAAGCAATGTCCTTTTTTTTAATATACTGTCTTTTTTGTTCTGTAAATAATTAATGTTTAACATGTTTTAAATGAATCGCAAGATGGCATTCAATGAAGCGGAAATTATTCAACTTCCCAAGAATTTTGACAGAAGAGGAAATCTCTCTGTCATTGAACAGAACAATCATATTCCATTCAAGATTGAACGTACTTATTGGATTTATGATGTTCCGGGAGGAGAGGTGAGGGGCGGGCATGCCTACAGAAATAACCAGGAGTTTATTGTGGCATTGTCCGGAAGTTTCGAAGTATTGATGGATGACGGTAAATCGAAAAAACTATTTTCCCTGAATCGTTCCTATTATGGATTGTACGTTCCTAAAGGATTGTGGAGACAAATGCAGAATTTTTCTACCAATTCGGTCGCACTGGTACTGGCATCTACAAAATTCGACTTGTCGGATTACATTTATGATTACAAATCATTTAAAGAAAATCCGCAATGAATAAACCTACTATCTATGATTGCTCTATCATTGAAATAGGTAAGCATCAACACGAAAAAGGTAATATCAGTGTGATTGAAAATGGAGGATCAATCCCGTTCGAGGTCAATCGTGTTTTTTATCTTTACGATATACCCGGAGGTGAGGATCGGGGAGCACATGCACACAAAGAGTGTCATCAGTTCCTGGTTGCAGTGAGTGGTGCGTTCGATATCATCCTCGATGATGGAAAGACAAAACGGACTGTGACACTGAATCGACCCTATCTTGGGCTACATATTCCGCCCGGTATATGGGCCGGGGAGATCGGATTTTCATCAGGATCGGTATGTCTGGTACTGGCATCGCACCTGTACGATGCAGGTGATTATATCAGGGATTATGATCAATTTTTAGCATACAAGAATGGAGATGATAAAATTTCTTGACATACAAAAGATAACGCAACAATATGCTCCGGAAATCCATGATGCTGTGTCACGTGTGATTGATGCCGGTTGGTATTTGTTGGGAGAAGAGGTGACGCAGTTCGAGAAAAGCTACGCCACATATATCGGAACCGATTGCTGCATAGGTGTAGCCAATGGGCTGGATGCCTTGCGGATCATTTTGCGGGCTTACATTGAAATGGGAGTAATGCAACCGGGTGATGAGATCATTGTTCCTGCGAATACCTATATTGCTTCTATTCTTGCTGTTTCTGATAATGGGTTGGTGCCTGTCCTTGTGGAACCGGATATAACTACCTACCAGATCGACGACCAAAAGATCGAGGCAGTAATTACTTCGAAGACAAAAGGGATCATGATCGTTCATCTCTACGGACAATGTGCTTATACTGACAAGATTGGTAACCTTTGTACACAATATGGTTTAAAACTGATTGAAGACAATGCTCAGTCACACGGTTGTAAATTTAACGGGAAGAAAACCGGTGCATTGGGCGATGCTGCAGGGCACAGTTTTTATCCCGGTAAAAACCTGGGTGCACTGGGTGATGCCGGAGCCGTTACCACCAATGATAAAGAACTCGGAGAAGTAGTAAGAATCCTGGCCAACTATGGTTCATCGGTGAAATACCGATTCGATTATCAAGGATATAACAGTCGCCTGGATGAATTGCAAGCTGCCGTGCTGGATGTGAAATTGCCCCATCTCGATAGTGAAACAACCCGCAGAAGAGAGGTGGCTGCCTATTATCTGGAACATATTACCCATCCCGATATTACATTACCGATGGTCAATGATTGGAATGCACATGTGTTTCATCTGTTTATCATTCGTTCAGCAAAACGGGATGAATTGCAGAGCTATCTCAGGGAAAAGGGAATACAGACACTGATCCATTATCCGATCCCACCGCATAAACAAAAAGCATACAGTGCATGGAATGATTTTTCATTCCCGATTACAGAGAAGATACATACAGAGGTATTGAGTCTGCCAATTAGCGCTGTAATTACCGATGGAGAAGTAAAAATAATTGTGGATGCTGTTAACGCTTTTTGTTGACGCATTAGTGTAAAAGAAAATGACAGAAAAGAAAGATTCATACCGACAGATCATGAAGGCTACTTCAGTTTTTGGTGGGGTACAGGTCTTCCAGATATTGATCTCGATAATACGTTCCAAGTTTGTAGCAGTATTATTGGGGCCGGCCGGTATGGGGGTTGTGGGACTGCTTACCGCTACAACGGGTTTGGTGAACGGACTGACCAATTTTGGCCTTGGCACGATCGCCGTCAAAAATATTTCCGAAGCTACTACCACCGGTGATGAAAAACGTATTTCTACGGTTGTTACTGTTTTACGGCGTATGGTATGGATATCCGGACTGCTCGGTGCATTGGTTACATTGGTCTTTTCACCCTGGTTGAGCGAGTTCACCTTCGGAAATAGGGAATACACGCTGCCTTTTATCTGGATCTCCGTTACATTGCTCCTGAATCAATTGACTACGGGGGAATTGGTAACGCTGCAAGCATTGCGTCGAATACAGTATCTGGCAAAGGCCAATCTGTACGGAAGTCTGGTGGGATTGTTTGTTACGGTTCCATTGTACTATCTGTTTGGAATGGACGGGATTGTACCGGTAATTATTATCACAGCGTTTGTTACATTCTTTTTCGCATGGTATTTCGCCCGGAAGATCAAGCTGGAGAAAGTAACGGTCTCCGGAGAGATAACCATTGCTGAAGGGAAAAGTATGATGGGAACCGGTTTTATAATCAGTCTGAGCGGATTGGTTGCCTTGATTACGGGCTATTTGGTCAGGATCTATATCAATCATACCGGTAGTGTGGATGATGTCGGTTTTTATACTGCCGGTTTTACCTTGATTAACACCTATGTGGGAATGATCTTCACGGCGATGGGAACTGATTACTTTCCCGGTTTATCACGAGTAGCTTCGGATAACGGTTTATGCAAGGAGAATATCAACCAGCAATCCGAAGTAGCGCTACTTCTTTTGGCGCCTATTCTCATTGTTTTTCTGGTATTTGTGAATTTAGCCGTTTTGATCTTATATTCTTCGGAGTTTTTGGTCATCTCCGGTATGATTTACTGGGCGGCACTGGGCATTTTTTTCAAAGCTGTTAGCTGGGCTATCGCCTTTGTGTTTCTTGCGAAAGGTGAAGGAAAACTGTACTTCTGGAATGAATTGGGTGGAAGTTTGTATATGCTGATTTTTGGTATTCTTGGTTTTCGCTGGGGAGGATTAGATGGGTTGGGATTTGCATTTATGATCTCCTATCTTGTTTATCTTATCCAGGTATTTATCATTGTGAAAATGAGATATAATTTCTCATTTCATTCTACTTTTAAAAAGATTTTTACAATACAATTCCTTTTGGCTTTAATCACTTTTGTAATGGTAAACTTTATCGAAGAACCTTATAATTATTTAATTGGTATATTGCTAATTGCCGTTTCCTCGTGGTATTCATTCAGGGAACTGGAAAAAAGGATAGGGATAAAAGAACTCGCTCAAAATTTTATACGAAAAATTAAAAGAAAATAAATGCTTATGAAAGTAATGGACAATCCATTGGTATCGGTGATCGTTATCACATACAACAGCTCAAGATATATAATCGAAGCTCTCGAAAGCGTAAAGGCACAGACCTGGGGAAATCTTGAGTTGATAGTGAGTGATGACGGATCCCATGATCAAACTGTTCAGCTTTGTGCGGATTGGATAGTGGAAAATAAGGATCGCTTTTCGACGACAAAATTAATTACCGTACCCCATAATACCGGTATTTCGGCTAACTGTAACAGAGGAGTGCGTGCATCGGTTGGTGACTGGATCAAAGTAATCTCCGGAGACGATATCCTCATTGATAGCGCTATTGACGATAATCTTGCCTATACACGGCAATTTCCCGAAGCTTCCTTTATAGCCTCGGATGTCAGAGAAATTGATGAAAGCGGTGTATTGATAAGGGACAAAGTACTTAACGAAGGACTGATTCACTTTTCAGGTTTGCCCACTGCCGAAAGACAGATGAAAACCTACTCGCGATGGCCGGTCTTTTTGAATACTCCCACTTTCTTTTGTAAGAGAGAAATGGTTGGGAAAGGGATGTTCTTGGATGAGGAAGTCAGGATATATGAGGATATGGTTATGGTGATAAGAGCATTGGAAGAGGGGTACAGATTGCATTATATGAGGAAACCTACAGTTGCCTATAGGGTTCACAGTAATGCAACCTCCAGAAGCCCGAAGTTGGATGAATACAGAAAAAAGGAGGGTTTTAAGATTTTTAAAAAATACCTGAGCCGTCACTTAAGTGTTTTCAATCCATTAGACTTGTCGGGCTATTATGAGAATTGGCTAAGGTTCCGGTATAAAGGGATAAATGGCTATAACGGCAGACGATTTTTGAAAAAGTTGAGCCTTAATTACTGGTATATGAAAGCTAACGGAATAAAGCGCTATTGACGCTGTAAAATGGCTGATATTATCGTAAAATGATGATCGGCCTAAAACAACGACACTGATAGAAGTAGATGTAGTTGCATCGAATAAGCTGTATAAGTTTAGATAATTTTTATAAAAATAAGATCAATGAGTAGGGTAAATAAACAAATTCTCAGCCATTTCCTTCCCGTTACAATTGTATTGTTAGCGGTCTATTCGGTAGTGCCTTATATCAAACCGGGGATGCCTGTGGCTCAGATTCTGGATAATACAACGGTTTGGTGGGGGATCTCCTTCTTGATCCTGTTTGCCTTTTTTCTTTCACGTCGCTATTTCTTTGATAAAAGAAACCAGGACAATATGCTTATTGTCTGGGTCTATCTGGCATGGAATATCGTTTGTATCATAAGGGGAATGTTTGTCGCTGAAATTTATTGGGACTGGAAGGGTTTAACTGAGAATGCTATGGCATTACTATTACCGATTATAATATTTTCGTCGACTAATAAAATGGTTGTACAGTCTCTACTTTCTTTTTTTGTAAAATATGCCTTGCCTTTATTTGTTGTGATAGCAGTGATCATCAACACAGATGCCTATGGCTTTTACCTGATCCCGATCAGTTTCATGCTCTTGTTTCTTCCGGTGTTTACCAAACGACAAAAAATAATTTTGTTGATATTTGCATTGATAGTCCTCATCTCAGATTTTGGTGCCCGAAGCAATGTCATAAAATTTGGAGTACCGCTCTTCCTTTTGGTACTCTACTATTTCAGGAATATTATTTCAGTGAAAATAATGGAGTGGGCCCGTATTGTTCTTTTTGTATTTCCACTGGTGTTCTTCACCTTGGGTGTAACCGGTGTTTTCAATATCCTCAATATCCAGGAGTATATGAAAAATGAAATTACAGTCTCCGGTACGGATTATACAGGTGAACGAGGAGAACAAAACCTCATGGAGGATACAAGAACTTTCCTATATGAGGAAGTACTGGAGTCTGCGATCAATAATAACTATTGGCTGTTGGGCCGTACTCCGGCACGTGGTAACGATTCTTATACTTTTGGACTACTATTAGTAGAATTGACAGGGAGATACGAACGTTTAAGCAATGAAATCGGACTGGCCAATGTGTTTACCTGGACAGGTATAATAGGCGTAATTCTATACTCGATGATTTTTTTCAGGGCATCGTATCTGGCTGTCAACCGATCCCGGAATATTTATGCAAAGATGTTGGGAATCTTTGTGGCATTCCGCTGGCTCTATTCGTGGGTAGAGGATATGAATAACTTCACACTGAATTATTTTATGCTGATGGTAGTGATAGGGCTCTGTTTTTCAGAATCATTCAGAAGCATGTCTGTGAAGGATGTGACGGTTTGGGCGCGCGGCGTTTTTGATGTTCGCTACGTACGTCTTCAACAATATCTATTTAAAAAGAACAAATATGCAAAAACAGAATATAGCAGTCTTGCTAACGTGCCACAACCGGAAAACTAAGACGATCGCTTGTCTTTCCTCTTTCTTTAAGGCAACGATCCCAACGGAATATGAACTCGACATATTTTTGATGGACGACGGCTCTGCCGACGGAACAGGAGAGGCTGTAATTGAACTTTTTCCACAGGTGAAAGTCTTGAAAGGAGATGGAAACCTCTTCTGGGCAGGTGGAATGCGCCTGGCGTGGAAGACAGCCATGAGCGAAAAGTCATACGATGCTTATTTACTTATCAATGACGACGTAGTATTAGATCCCGATTTTTTTATGTACTTGCTGGAAACCGAAGCCTATTCGCTTGCACAGACTGGAAAGAAGGGAATCTATTCCGGCGCTACCGTGGATGATACAGGCAAGGTAAGTTACGGAGCATCGATTATTAAAAAAAACCATTTTATAATGACTTGGCAAAGACTGGAGCCGATAAGTCAGCCTCAAAGATGTGATCTCACCAACGCGAACGTGCTATGGATCAGTGGAGATGTAGTGGATAAAATCGGTATATTCTCAGAAAAGTATACCCATGGGATTGCTGACTATGACTATTCCCTGCAAGCGGTTAAAAAGCAAATACCGGTATGGCTTGCTCCCAATGTTTGTGGTGTTTGTAATTATGATCATGGAAAAAAATGGAAAAGTAACGACATTCCCTTGAAACAAAGGATTGCCTGGACAAAAAGCCCCAAAGGACTGGCTTATAATGAGTATATGTATTATATCAGAAAGCATTTTCCAATGTATCTCCCTTACTCATTCTTCCTGATGTGGATGAAAGTGTTTTTTCCTTTTATCTGGGATCGTTACAAGAAATAGTACGCAAGAATGTTTGATTCGGATTTGCGTAAACGGATGGGAGAAAATATGAGAATGAGTTTACATTTCCAATTTTCGAACGAAAAGTACGAAATATATTACATGAAGTTATTAATAAATAGAAAAAATGCTTGTAGAAGTATCAAAAGAAGAATACAGAAGACGTTTCAGTAGCGATCCGCATATGTTTATTTCAGAAGCGTTTATCGGTATGGTAGAGAACAAATGCGACAGAGTGGTTAGGTTGATGAAAGATGACGATTCTTCCATGGGATTGATCGCGGGTATAAAGGATGGTGTCCTTAAATCTCCTTTTTCAGCCCCTTGTGGTGGATTTCATTATTCACATGAACATCAATTCTATTATACCATATCCAATTTTCTTACAGATCTGAAAGAGTATGTCAGGAAGGAAGGATTGAAAAAGGTATCTGTTACATTACCCCCAGACCTGTATCAAGCCAATATGAATGCGAAACTGGTTAATGCATTTATCAGGGTTGGATTTACCATGGCTACACCGGATATTTGTAATTGGGTAGATCTGAAAAATTTTGATGGCAAATGGGCCAAGTATGTGGTGGAACAGAATTGTCGCAAGGCAGTGAAACATGGCCTCTCCTGGTCGATGGTAACTGACAGGGAGTCGATAGAAGAAGGTTACAAAGTGATTCTCCAAAACCGTGAGGAACAGGGTCGTAAAATACATATGGCTTTGGATGACTTGCTTGATATGAATCGTATTGTACCTGTTGACTTTTTCTGTGTGAAGGATAGTGAAACCAATACGCTGGGAGCCGGAGTTTTTTATCGTGGACATGAAAAGATAGTACAGGGAATTTTTATGGGAGATGATATGGAGAAAAGAAATCTAGGCATTATGAATCTTATGTACAAACATTGTTTCTATCATTACAAAGATATGGGATTTGATTATATAGATCTGGGAACTTCCAGTTTTGAAGGGGAGCCGAATATAGGTTTAATTCGCTTTAAAGAGCTTCATAATTGTCTCACATCATTGCGGTACACTTTTTCCTGGTCTCTTTGACAGGAAGATACTTGTCTAATTTACAGTATGTTTAATATTTTTAATCACAGCTTATGAAGACAGATCATTCTGGAGTAAGATTCCTCCATCTTCTCTTCGATTTATTACTTTTAAATATATCGGTTTATATGGTATTCTACAATAGTCCGATGTATAATTATATTGATCTTCCGGGAAGAAACCTTTATATCCTGCATGCCAATATTTCCGAATTGTTGGCCTACATTATCTATTCGAATAGAAATTACTTTTTTACGGATAGTTATACTGAAAGGGTGAAATCCTTTAGTATACGGTTCATCATCCTTCTTGCCTGCCTCTTCCTGCTGGCGGAATTATTTCTCCCTAAGGGATACCAAAAGGGATTTCTGGTGGAATATACAGGATTTTTCTTTGTGTTCAAGGTAGTTGTTTTTTATCTTATCTACAAAGTGCAGCAGTACAGATATAAAAACGGATATGCACATCATAGGGTAGCTATTCTGGGGTTAGGAAACTCGGACCTGGTATTGGGTAAGTTACTCAACGACAATCCCTCTTTGGGGTTTAAACTGGCAGGATATCTTTCAAGTAAAGGACTACAATCCGATTTTGCTACATTGGGTAATTTGGACGATCTACCCTCTCTGTCCGAAAAATACAAATTGAATATGCTTTTTGTAACTGATCCATCCTATTTTACAAAAGAAAACACCAGAGTGTTACTCTCCAAATGTAATGAAACGGGGATGCGGGTAAGGTATGTACTTACAAAAGGATATTGGAATAACAATAATCGCATGGGCAAAACAAAGGAATCGGCTCGTTATTTCGAAATGTTCAATCCACAGGAAATTCCATTAGACAGTCTTACATTACGTATTGAAAAGCGGATCTTTGACATTCTCTTCTCCGGCGCCATTATCTTACTTATAATCAGCTGGTTGTTTCCTGTTATGGCTCTGTTGATAAAATTAAATTCAAAAGGCCCGGTGTTTTTCAAACAACAAAGAACTGGGATCAATAATAAAACTTTTTGGTGTTATAAATTCAGGACGATGACCGTGAATAATGAATCTGATAGCAAACAGGCACAAGTGAATGATTCCCGCATCACGTCAATAGGTCACTTTATGAGAAAAACCAATATCGACGAATTACCGCAATTCATTAACGTATTTCTCGGTAATATGTCGGTAGTAGGGCCCCGTCCACATATGTTGAAACATACCCAACAATATTCCGAACTGATCCGGCATTATAAAGTCCGGCATTTTGTCAAGCCAGGTATTACCGGTTGGGCGCAGGTGAACGGATTCAGAGGATTGACGGACGAACTCTGGAAAATGGAGAAAAGGGTGGAATATGATATGGAATATCTGGAGAAATGGAATTTCTTTTGGGATATCAAGATAATTTTTATGACACTTTTCGGTAATGATGCTTATAAAAATGCCGGATAAATACTGCAAACTAATTTATAAATTGAAAATAATATGACAAAAGTAGCGCTGATAACAGGTATTACAGGACAGGACGGATCTTTTCTGGCCGAATTATTAATAGAAAAAGGATATGAAGTGCACGGGATATTACGCCGTTCTTCATCATTTAATACGGCACGTATTGAGCATCTATATTTCGACGAATGGGTAAGAGATATGCATCGGGATAGGCTTGTCAATCTTCATTATGCAGATATGACTGATTCCAGTTCATTGATCCGTATCATCCAAACGACAAAACCGGATGAAATTTACAATCTGGCAGCACAAAGCCACGTAAAAGTAAGTTTCGATGTACCTGAATATACGGCGGAGACAGATGCTGTGGGTACGCTCCGTCTTTTGGAAGCAGTTCGCATTCTTGGTCTGGAACAAAAAACAAAAATATATCAGGCCTCGACATCGGAACTCTACGGATTGGTACAGGAAATACCTCAGAAAGAGACGACTCCTTTTTATCCCCGTAGCCCGTATGGTGTGGCAAAGTTGTATGGTTTTTGGATTACGAAAAATTACAGGGAATCTTACAATATGTTTGCTGTGAACGGTATCCTCTTCAACCACGAAAGTGAGCGGCGGGGGGAAACGTTTGTAACCAGAAAAATAACGATTGCCGTGGCCCGTATTGCACAGGGAGAACAGGACAAACTCTATCTCGGTAACCTGAATGCATTAAGAGATTGGGGTTATGCCAAAGACTATGTAGAATGTATGTGGCTGATGCTCCAGCACGACAAACCCGAAGATTTTGTAATTGCTACCGGAGAAATGCACACTGTACGTGAATTTTGTACTCACGCCTTTGCTGAAGTCGGCGTCAATCTCCGTTGGGAGGGGGAAGGTATAGATGAAAAAGGAATAGATACAGCTACAGGTAGGATATTGGTAGAGGTAGATCCCAAATATTTCCGTCCTGCCGAAGTGGAACAACTCTTAGGCGATCCTACGAAAGCGAAAACTTTATTAGGATGGAATCCTCGAAAAACATCATTTGAAGAACTTGTCAAATTGATGGTCAGACATGATATGAGATTTGTGAAAAAATTAAAAGCAAAAGATGCGATCGACAATGAATGAAAATAGCAAAATATACATCGCCGGACACAATGGTTTGGTAGGATCTGCTATCTGGAAGAATCTGCTATCGAAAGGGTACACCAATCTTGTCGGTCGTTCTCATAGCGAGTTAGACTTAATGGATGGTATTGCTGTCAAAAGATTTTTCGACGAAGAGAAACCGGATTATGTGATTCTGGCAGCAGCTTATGTGGGAGGGATCATTGCCAACAATACTTACCGCGCTGATTTTATCTATCGCAATCTACAGATACAGAACAATGTGATAGGGGAGAGCTACCGGCACAGGGTGCGGAAATTGTTGTTTCTGGGAAGCAGTTGTATCTATCCAAAAGAAGCGCCACAGCCAATAAGTGAGGAGGATCTGCTCACTTCACCGCTTGAATATACCAATGAGCCTTATGCGATTGCTAAAATTGCCGGTCTTAAAATGTGTGAAAGCTTTAATATCCAGTATGGTACTAATTATATTGCCGTAATGCCCACCAATTTATATGGTCCTAATGACAATTTTGATCTGGAAAAAAGCCATGTACTACCGGCATTAATACGAAAAATGCATCTGGCCAAATGTATGAAAGAGAATAACTGGAGCGGCATACAGAAAGACCTTAGGCGAAGATCCCTCGACGGGATTGACGGACAAAGTACCATGGATGATTTCGTCTTTATGCTCAATAAGATCGGGATATTTTCAAACCATCTGGAGCTATGGGGTACGGGTAAACCTATGAGAGAATTTCTCTGGAGTGAAGATCTGGCTGATGCGTGTGTCTTTATCATGGAGAATGTGAACTTCAGCGACCTGAAAGGAGATAAAGAAGATATCCGTAATTGCCATATCAATATAGGAACCGGTAAAGAGATCAGTATAAAAGAACTGGCTTTCCTGACTGCCGATATTGTGGGGTATGCCGGAAAAATTAAGTTCAATCCTTTTAAGCCCGACGGAACAATGAGAAAATTGACTGATGTTTCCAAACTGGAATCATTGGGTTGGAAGTATAAGGTGGAACTGGAAGAGGGAATCCAACAGATGTATCAATGGTATCTTTCAGATCAGGAGGAAAATGCATAGAATCACTGTAATCCTATTAATAGTACGTGAAACGTACAATGGGAAAACAGCCTAAAACAACAATAAATTTATATGTATGAAAAGAGAAAATAAAATTGCCCCGGCTCCTTCGCAAAGAATGACCGTAATCGATGCTCTAAGAGGTTTTGCATTATTAGGAGTGATTCTAATGCACATGCTGGATCATTTCGGTTATACTACCGCCCATATGTCGGATAGCGCTTTTTCCACCAGGTGGGACGGTATCGTTCAATGGTTCACCAATACAATGATCCGGGGTAAATTTATAAGTATTTTCTCTTTTCTCTTTGGCCTCAGTTTTTATATTCAAATGGATAGGGCATCGAAGAAAGGTATTGATTTTCGTAGACGTTTTTTATGGCGAATGGTATTACTCTTTTTAATTGGTTTGATCGGAACCTGTTTTGCCTACGTTGATATACTTACTCTTTATGCGGTTTTCGGTGTAGTACTGGTATTCCTGTTTCCTTTGAAAAATTGGGTCCTGATGCTTCTTGTATGCTTGCTGCTAATAGGAGTTCCGAATTGGTTCATTATTGGTTTTGATAATATACGATTTGATAATGTTGTCATTGAACAGCCAGCAGGAGTAGTTCTTCCGGATATAGTGGAACGACCGGTCGGGAATAGCTCTCCTGAAAGTAGCACATTCTTTCAATCTGCTAAGGAAAACCTGACCAGTAAGACACTGGAGAAACTGAAATTTCAATTTATATATAGTAATACCGGATATATGATTCTGGCATTATTTATCATGGGATTTATTGTAGGACGGCTTCGTTTTTTTGAATATGTGCATATCCGAAAGAAAAAAAATGTCTGGTTATTTTTTCTGTTTCTGCTGGGGAGTTTTGTCATTTTAATGACAATCAAATTGATGCCGGATGTGCCATCCAATTTGTTAAGATCAGGAGTTGAGGGAGGAGAAATCCCTCTTAACGCACTTCTAATTTCGGCTTTGAGTGCGATCAGCACAGTCACCCTGTCAGGAACATTGGCGATGGGATTTATAACTCTTTATCAGGTAGCCACTATGAGAAGATATTTGAATCTGCTTACTCCATATGGCCGTATGGGGCTTACCAATTATGAAATGCAAAATATAACAGGTGCAATTCTTTTTTCAGCCTGGGGTTTTGGATCGGTATTCGGTAATATGGGGGCGGCAGTGCTTTTCGTCCTGGGATTGGCAATCTATACATTGCAGGTTATCATTAGCCGGCACTGGGTCAAGCGGTTTCTGTATGGTCCCCTTGAATGGCTTTGGCGTTCCGGGACCTATCTGAAATGGCAGCTATTTAAAAGAGAGCAACAGCGTTAATTCATATTTGCAATTAAAAAAAATATAATTATGGAATATAGAAGAATTATTGATGTAGATATCAGAGAATTTGATCGTAGGACTTTTGAAAAGTCTTTGGAATGGTTGAGTGATCCGGAAATCAGGGCACTTACTCTTACTCCCGAATCAGACCGCGAATCGAAGGAAAAATGGTTTGAGGGCCTCAAGGGCAGGGAGGATTATTATATCCGTTCTGTATGGCGTGATGAAGAGCCGATTGCGGTATTAGGAGTTAAGCATATCACCGATACAGATGGTGAGGTATGGGGTTATATTGGAGAAAAGAAGTATTGGGGAAAAGCAATTGGCATAGAAATGTTTCAACATCTGATTGATTATGCCATATCAATAAATTTACAATCTCTCTATATCAAGTTTATTAAATCAAATCATTTTTCTTATAAGATAGGTAAAAGATTCGGTTTTGAAATAGAAAAGAATGAATCGGATAGTGATTTGATAATCATGCGACGCTTTCTATAAAGAGATATAAAATGACAATTAGAATAATTAATTGAGCGATCACTAAAATAAAAAGAAATTACTAAAAACCTTTTATGATAAAAATAAAATTTTTCACGGATCTAGCACCTCATTACAGAGGGCCGATATGGAGTGCTATACTCAATCACCCCGACTGGGATGTGAATTTTTTTTACGGAGATTCCAAGACAGGAATTGAAGGAATCGATATAGAAAAAGGAAGTTTTTCTTCGAATAAAGATCGAATGCACAAAGTAAAGAATTATTGGTGGAAAGATAAGAGGATAATCTGGCAATCAGGAGTTATACGTGAATGCTGTGGACCTAAATTCGATTATGCCTTTTTTACATCTGAAATGTCCCGTCCTTCCTCTTGGATAGCTGCTGCGATATGTCGGCTCCGTGGTATCCAGGTGGTTTTTTGGGCGCATGGCTTGTATGGGAAAGAGAAAGGTCTGAAACTATGGATGAAAAAAATATTTTTTCATCTTCCCAATAAATTTCTGATGTATGAAAGGAGAGGAAAAGAAATTCTTATTGAACATGGTTTTAAGCCGGATAATTTGTATGTCGTTTTTAATTCTCTGGACTACGATGCCCATAAATTGTTGAATCAAAAATTACAAGGATTGGATAAGGAAAAGGTCTTTTCTTTTTTTAAGGATCCATCTTTACCTGTGCTCATCTTTATTGGTAGGTTAACAAAAGAAAAAAAATTGGATATGCTTTTGCAAGCTGTCAATGCAATAAACGAAAAATCCCCCAAGGTTAATCTTGTGGTAATGGGTGGGGGTACCGAAAGGGATAAGTTGGAAGACATGGGTAAGATTGGATTGGAAAACAAATGGCTACACTTTACCGGACCTTGTTACGATGAGGAGGTTATTGGTAAATATTTGTCATTGTCCGACTTGTGTGTGTCACCGGGAAACATTGGTTTAACAGCAATTCATTCATTGAGTTTTGGAACTCCTGCATGCACACATGATAATATGCGTAATCAAGGTCCCGAAGCCGCAGCCATCGAAAATGGATACAATGGTTTCTTCTTTAAAGAGAACAATGTGGATGATCTGAGGATTAAGATAGAAAACTGGGTGAAAAATACAGATCGGGATTTGGTGAGAGAAAGATCTTACGAAATTGTTGATAAATATTATAATCCTTATTATCAGATAACTGTGTTTGAACAACTGTTTTCCGGGAAAAAACCTGAAATGTAAAAGTTACGTGTAAGTATAATATAGTGAGTATTACTGATAATAAATTTATGAATACGATTGTAGTAACCGGAGGTGCCGGTTTTATTGGATCAAACTTAGTAGAAGAATTACTCTTCTTGGGAAACAGGGTAATATGTCTCGATAACTTTTCTACAGGAAAACGGGAGAATATTCTCCCCTACCTGGATAATTCCCATTTCACTTTGATTGAAGGGGATATTCGCAATATGGATGACTGCCGTAAAGCAGTTGATGGAGCGGATTATGTATTGCATGAAGCTGCCTTGGGTTCTGTTCCCCGTTCTATTAAAGACCCAATTACTACCAATGAGGTGAATGTAAGTGGTTTCTTAAATATATTGGTTGCTTCCCGTGATGCGAAAGTAAAACGTTTTATTTATGCTGCAAGCTCTTCTACTTACGGTGATAGTCCATCACTCCCCAAAGTGGAAGAGGTGATAGGTAAACCGCTCTCGCCTTATGCGATCACCAAGTATGTGAATGAGCTCTATGCTGATATCTTTGCCAAGACTTACGGTATGGAATGTATCGGATTACGCTATTTTAATGTGTTCGGACGACGGCAAGACCCCAATGGCGCTTACGCTGCCGTAATACCTCTTTTTGTAAAGAAACTGATGAATCATGAATCTCCGGTTATTAATGGTGATGGAGAGTATAGTCGTGATTTTACATATATCGACAATGTAATCCGGATGAACCTGCGTGCGATAGAGACAACCAACCCGCAAGCGGTCAATCAGGTCTATAACACTGCTTATGGCGAAAGAACCACACTCAACCAACTGGTGGCTTATTTAAAAGAATATCTGGGTGAATTAGATCCCGATATCCTGAAAATCAAAACCATTTACGGTGCTAACCGTGCCGGAGATATTCCACATTCTTTGGCCAATATCGATAAAGCAAAACAATTATTAGCATATAACCCCAAATACAATGTACGCGATGGATTGAAACAGGCCGTACAATGGTATTGGAAAAACCTGTAACTATAAATGAAATGAATAAAGAAGTGAAAATTGCCGTAATCGGCCTAGGATATGTAGGATTACCCTTAGCCCGTTTGTTTGCTACTAAATATCCTGTAGTAGGATTTGATATAAACCGTTCAAGGGTGAATGAACTGATGACAGGATATGATCAAACATTGGAGGTGGAAGATGAAATCCTCCAAACGGCATTGGTGAAAAAGAACCCTTTCAATGGTCATCATAACGGCCTTTATTGCTCCTTTGAACTCAACGATATCAAGGATGCCAATATCTATATTGTTACTGTTCCCACTCCTGTAGACAGGAATAATCGTCCCGACTTAACTCCGTTGATAAGGGCCAGTGAAACAGTGGGAAAGGTAATCGGTAAAGGTGATATCGTGATTTATGAATCGACCGTTTATCCAGGTGCTACCGAAGAAGATTGTATTCCTGTAGTGGAAAGAACTTCCGGCTTGGTATTCAACGAAGATTTCTTCGGAGGCTATTCTCCGGAACGTATTAATCCGGGTGACAAAGAACACACGGTCGAAAAAATTAAAAAGGTGACTTCCGGTTCTACTCCTGAAATTGGGAAAATAGTAGACGATCTTTACCGATCCGTAATTACTGCCGGCACCCATTTGGCCCCTACCATCAAAGTGGCCGAAGCTGCTAAAGTAATTGAAAACTCGCAACGCGATATCAATATCGCTTTTGTGAACGAGTTGGCAAAGATATTCAACCGAATGGATATCGATACCCATGATGTGTTGGAAGCTGCCAGTACAAAATGGAATTTCCTGCCATTTAAACCCGGATTGGTAGGTGGACACTGTATCGGTGTGGATCCCTATTATCTGGCACAGAAAGCACAGGAGTATGGTTATCATCCGGAGATCATTCTGGCCGGACGTCGGATGAACGATACGATGGGTGAGTATGTAGCTTCGCAGGTGGTGAAGTGTATGATACAAAAAGGAATCAGTATTAAGGGTGCCAATATCCTTGTATTGGGGATTACTTTTAAGGAAAACTGTCCGGATATGCGCAATACCAAAGTAGTAGATGTCGTTCGTAGTTTAGAAGGGTATGGTACCGAGGTTACTGTTCATGATCCATGGGTCAATCCTGTAGAAGTGGCCCAGGAATACAACATCAGATCAGAAAAAGAACTACCGGCTAGGGCTAATAATAAATATGATGCCATTGTACTGGCAGTATCACATAATGATTTCCTTAATTTGGAAATTAATTCTCTTTTAAGTGAAAAAGGTATTGTGTATGATGTAAAAGGAATTTTAAAAGAAAAGGCTGACAGCAGGTTATAGTCGGGGAGTGATAAGAGAAATGTAATGCTACCTAATAGTTTTTGTTCCTGAAAGCACATCTTGCCCAAAATCGGCCTGGTGTGATTTTTAAACTAAACAAAATTGGGCTTTTTAAGGCACAACTAATTATTGAATTTTTTAAAGAATAAAATATAATGAAGAAAATACTAATTACAGGCGGAGCTGGTATGATTGGCTCCAACTTAGTGAAAAGATTGGTAGAAGAGGGTAATGAAATCTATGTGATTGATAACCTGTGGCGGGGTAAACTGGAGTATCTGAATGATGAAGTCACCGGGCATGCGGTTATTGATTTGAATACTCATTTTTTTAATATTGATTTATCTGTACAAGGCAATGTGGATGAATTGATTTCCTCCGGGAAATTTGAATATGTTGTTCATTTGGCTGATATTGTTGCTGGGATAGACTATGTGTTTGGCAATCAGGGTGATTTGTTCCGCCAAAATAATCTTATCAATACAAATATATTCAATGCAGTTCGTAAAGCCGGAAAAGATAAAATCAAGGGATTGATTTATGTGGGAACAGCATGCAGCTTTCCATTAACACGGCAAAATTCATTGGATGTTATTCCGCTCCAGGACGACGAGTTGTTTCCGGCCTTACCGGAATCAGCTTATGGTTGGAGTAAGTTGATGGGGCAATTGGAGATCGGTTTTTTGGAACAGGAAACAGGTATCCCCTGCTGTACCCTGATGTTTCACAATGTATATGGTTCTCCTTGCGATTATGGCGCAAGAAGCCAGGTAATTCCTGCTTTAATCAGAAAAGCCATCAACTATCCTGACGAACCATTTAATGTGTGGGGAAGTGGAGAACAGGGACGTGCATTCATTCATGTGGATGATGTGATAAATGCCTTGTGTCTAGCTTTGGACAGAGGTTGGGGGCATGGTTGGATGCAGATAGGACCTTCAGTTTGTACTTCCATCCGAGAAATTGCGGAAACCGTAGTAAAGATATCAGGTAAAGATATTGATATATTTTATGATACTACCAAGCCGGAAGGTGATAAAGCACGAAGCGCCGATTACTCAAAGGCTAAAGAAATTCTGGGATGGGAGCCAAAAGTTAATTTGGAAGAAGGATTGAAGTCACAGTACAATTGGATAAAATCTCAAATAGAAAATGAAAAATAGTCGTATTGTTTACAGAGATTACAATTTACTGGAATCGATACAGACATCTCATAAGACAGGGGAAAAGAGAGTGCTTTTGTCTAATACAGAAACGCACTCTTCTATTACACAAATTGCGATAACGAGACTTTTTGCCGGAGAAAGGGTCAAAAAACATGTTCATTTGACAATGGATGAGCATTATATCGTTTTATCGGGTAAGGGCAGTATGCAATTGGATAATGAAACCTACGATTTTATCCCTGGTAAATTTATCTTAGTGCCTGCCGGATGCTACCACGATTTATCGGCATCCAGTGATCTCGAATTTATAACAATAGGAGTTGATTTATGAATGAGAACGAAGAACATAAATACTTTAACGTCAGATTAGAGTTTGATAAAGACAGATTGGACAACATTATTGATGATGCTATTCAAACGGGGAAAGCGGGGTATGTCTGCTCCGTCGAAAGTAATAATCTTACTGTTGCAAATACAAATCCGGAATTTCTGGAAGTGTTGAATGGTGCGCTAGTTAACAACTGCGACGGCTCGATGTTAGCAAAAATTTTAGGATCTATCCATAAAAAAAAGCTTGATTCTTATATCGGTGCTGATATCTTTATAAAATATATCAAATTAAGAAAATATCATCAGTTCTTTTTAGGGAATACACCTGAAGTACTTGTAGGTCTTAGAAACAATCTAAGTAAGATTGACCCTAAAATACAGGATATGAGGTTTGAAGCACTTCCTTTTAAAAGAGTGGAAGATTTTGATTACGCAGGAATTGCACAAATGATTAACGAGGATAACCCTGATATAATCTGGGTTTCATTAGGTGCCCCTAAACAGGAAATGTTTATGAATAAACTCCAGCCTTATTTGAACCGGGGAGTTATGTTTGGTTTCGGAGCAATATTTAATTTTAATGCAGGTGTGGGAGAAGTAAAACGTGCACCTGCTTGGATGCTGAAGTTAAGATTAGAATGGTTACATCGTGCATTTGAGCAACCAAAAAAGAATATTCCTCGTTATTGGAATTTTATAAAAAATTTACCCAGATTAGTCATCGAAGAAAAACGAAGGATACAAAAATAAAAATGGGAGTGAAAAACTTCACTTCCCGCTTTTATATACCCTGAGAAATGGAATAACTTTCTGTATTACAATTTGACTCCAATTAATCATCAATCTCACTATTTTCGTTTTTCTCTTTCGTCCTTGGCAGGATCAGGTTTAGAATCACTCCTATTAGTGCTGACAGGCCGATCCCTGTCATGCTGATATTTCCTACCTGTAACACAGCGCCTCCGATACCTGTAGTCAGGGTGAGCGATACGATGATCAGGTTACGGGTGTTGCTCATGTCGGTTTTATTCCGGATCATGTTATTCACACCCGTGGCTGCAATCATGCCGAAGAGTAACAGCATAATACCGCCGAGTACGGAACCCGGTATTGATTTTAAAAATGCGCTTACTTTAGCCACCAGTGAGAAAACAATCCCGGTAACCGCTGCGATACGGATCACTGCCGGATCGGTCACTTTGGTAAGGATCATGGCTCCGGTCACTTCTGAGTAGGTGGTTACGGGAGGTCCCCCAATAAATCCTGATACACAACAGGCGATACCATCACCAAACATGGAGCGATGCAACCCCGGTTTTTTTACGAAATTTTTTCCGGCGACCTGGCTTACGGCATACATATCACCCACATGTTCAATCACCGGCGCAATGGCTACCGGGATCATAAAGAGGATGGCTCCCCAGGAGAATTCCGGTTTGACAAACTGGGGCAACCCGATCCATGGTGCTGCAGCAATACCTGAAAAATCAACCCTTCCCAGCAGCATGGCAGCAATATAACCGACGATAATTCCGCTGAAGATAGGGATCAGTTGCAATAAACCTTTGGCAAACATGCTTACTATGATGGCTGTCACTAAGGCGATAATAGCCAGCAACCAGTCCTCCTTCGCCATATCTACCCCCACACCAGCCAAAGAAAGGCCGATCAGCATGATCACCGGTCCAATAACTACCGGCGGGAAAAGACGTTCGATCACTCTTACTCCCTGCCATTTGACAAGTGCGCTCATCAGGAAATAGACAAGCCCTACCGCCACTAACCCGGAAAGCGTACCTGCCAGGCCATATAATTCCGTAGCTTTTATAATGGGTGCAATAAAAGCAAAACTGCTACCCAAAAAAATAGGGACCATCCCTTTCGTAACCAAATGAAAGATCAGTGTCCCTACGCCTGCGGTAAACAGTGCTGTGGAAGGATCGAGTCCTACTAGTAACGGAACCAGTACCGTGGCGCCAAATGCCACAAAAAGGAATTGAACCCCCACAATGGTCTTATAGGTGGGGCTGAGTTGCTTATTGTTCTCCATTGAATCGGACGAAAATTAATTTTGCGTGCAAAGATAAAAGGTTTTAGCAAATATTTAAAGAAATTAGACTTCAATATTGCCGGAAAACTGGTTTTTATTGAATAATTGACCTGATTCCGTTAGTTGTCAAAAATTTACTCGTACATGTCATTCATATTACTTTTTGACAATCCGTACTTGGTAAAACAGATGCCTGGCCGTAAAAGCGACATCAAGGATGCCCAGTGGATAGCCACAGTGTTGCACAAGGGCATGACGCGCGGCAGTTTCGTTCCTCCTCCCCTGATAGGCATAAAGATTTGATGACGATGAGGTATTTGCGTTCGCTCGGCTGCCGGACAAACAAGGACGTTAGAAATTGGTAAGAAAATACCGTTATTGCCGACATTATATTGTGCTTAAAAAGCATATTATCGGAAATGACAGTAAAAGAACCCCCGGAATCAATTCCGAGGGCGCGGGCTTGTGAAGTGTTAAGTTAAACAAGTGCAATCTTTGCAGATGCTTCCCGTTTTTTATTCGATATATTTTCCAAAGCGTTTTTTAGTGTCTTCAATTCAGATAGTGAAAACCCTGCCGGTTTGCCATTGATCCGATGGCCCAACCATGACCTTGATTTCTTGAAATATGTTTCAGCGATATAAGTAATCGAGACAATTTTAGTGATCTCATCCAATCCGACAAGGTTTTTTAGTTTATTGACCCGGATGCCTACATCCTGTATGGATGCCTCAATCTCTTCAGGCGACATATTCTTATACTTATCTCGTTATCAAATACAGTAAACTCATATTCCCTTTTAATTAGAAAGTCCTCGACAATCTTTGCCGTGTCCGGGATAGTATGTATGTATTCAATTTCGTTTATCTTCACTGTGTCAGATTTACAGAAAATGTAAGGCATAAAATTAATCCCTGTCTTTAGATTTATGCTTGATGGTTAGAAAGTCAGGCGCTACACTCCCGTAGACTGTTTTTCCCTTCACGTAACGGACAATCTCCTTCGTTTCGATAGTTACCCTGCCTAAGAAAAGGACAACGCACAAGCGAAAAGAATGAGTAACACGTTAGTCGGTTTCATCTTTTTTGTTTCAAAGATAATGTATTTTACTGTATCACAATATTATTAATCATATTCCTATTAATTGTTCGGGTAAAATATTAGGTGTCACAGTTGAATCATTCCAAACATTAGTGTCCCATCCCACAGGCCATCTTGAATCAACATGAACCCAATAATCATTTTGTTGATTATTGCTATTCCTCCAATTGACCCTGTTGTATTCTACAGTATAATTACCATTAGGAGGTGTGTCAGGATGGTAATCTACAACTTGAATCCCTACATTAGACCAAGGCATCACAGCTCCATACACCAAATTTCTTCTTAAAACCTGATTCGCACCACCAACCAAACCAATACCATAGTGTCCAGGATTAACTAATATATTATCTTCTATTATTCCATTTGACCCTCCTGAATCGCCAAGTAAAAATCCTCCTGAAGACATACTTGGACCTCCACCTCTAACCAAATTATTTTTAATAATAAGTGGATTATTTAAATCAAAATTACAATTGTAAGCATTGACCAAATCTTCAGGTGCGCTTTCACCAACTATGTTTTCAATAGCATTGTCCTGAAATCTCATATTAGATCCTGTACAATGTCTAAATTGAATAGCTTGACATTGAAAATCAGGAGTATAACTTTGATCTGGAGTTAATAAATGCCCCTTTATATTATAAAAATCATTTGAAAAAACTCTTATCCCCCCTGTACAATTATCAACAATCACACCCTTCCAAATATTTATGAAATCGCAATTGTAGACTGTAATATTATTAGAGGATCCACTAATAGTTATTGCATTGGCATTATCCAAATTTATAAATCTGCAATTTCTAATAATTACGTTCGAATAATTTCTTATTTGTAAACAAGACCCAAAATCCCTATTTGGATCAAATACACCATCGAAAATAAGATTTTCAATTATAATATTGGTTTGACCATCATAAAGCAAAGGTGTGGGTTGAGACGTGTAGCCATTATGAATTCTACTTCCAGAAGTAAGATCGTTTAAAACAAACAATTTGTCATAATACTGCGACCATCCATTTGCCAATCTGTATTCGTCAAAACTATTTCCTTCTACTTTAATTTGAGTCTCAAAACTACCTACATCAACACCTAACGATGTCAATGATGGAGGTATTTCTGGATACACGTAAAGATTTTTAAATGAGGGTGTGTTAGATAAAACATTTGTTCCAACGAAAGTAACAGATTTTGGAAGTATCAATGTAACTAAATCCAATGAATTACTTAAAGCGTCATTATTAATATGAGTTATTACGTCAGGCAATCTAATTTCTGAGGCATTGTTTTTCCATGATGGAGAACTAAATGTAGAACCTGTTATCGAAGGATCGTCACTTCCAAATTCTGTTTTTACATTAGTATCTTTGTGAATCCAATAACCGTATTCTTCAGGTTCTGGATCAGGAATAGCAAAAATAATTGCAGAAAAAGTTGACCAACCTTGAGCAGTCTTATATGCAGCAACAGAACCTGCTGGTACATAAATTCTTGTATTTGGCCCACCTATTATTAATGCCAAAACTTCCTACTATGGGTGGAGTTGTAGCCAACACAGTCAAATCTAATAAGGCAAGACAATCAGAGAATTGATTCATTGACATGGTTGTAATGGTTGACGGCAAAGTTACCTTTTCCAAATAAGTGCCCCCCGAAAAAACACCTGGCCCTGTTTCAACAATGCCTTCAGGAATGAACACTTCTTTAGCTTGTGTTCGCCAACTTGGTTGATTGAAAGTTGTCCCTGAAATCCACTCAGATGTACCATCAAAATTAGTTTGAACTTCTGTATTATAATTAATCCAATAACCTTGTCCGACGGTAGGATTAGGAGGGATTATATCGTAACCAAAACTTGGATATATACCCGTTAATCCAGATATGACAGCTCTTGCCAAAGCCTTCTTCCCATTCAAGGTATAGGGATGTATCACATCTGCCATGAAATGAGCTCTGTTGATCTGATTCACACCCCACGTGCCGAATACATCAATAACAGGAATACTCATGAATTGAGAAACATCCTTAACTCTTTGGGCATAATCCAGGATAAGCAATTGGCTACTATTTTGCATCTGGTCATATGGACTGCCAGAATCATTTTGCCTCCCGCTGATAGGCGTCATATTCACAAATGTGGCATTTGGGGCATGAATTTGAATCTTCATCATCATACTTGCCATAGCTCCACTAAAAGTAGTTATATTGAAATCCCCTCCAAGATATTGAGGGCTTGTAGCCCAGTCAGTATCCATATTATTGCCGTTAACCCACATTGGTTTATCATCTCCCAATGGAGCATTTGCCCCCCAATCATTAAGTCCGGTCATGGCTAATATAAGACCCTCATAATTAGCAGGAATCATTTTTGTTATCCTGCTCCAACTGCATGCAAATTGAGGGTGTGCAGTTGTATTAGGGGGTTGTGGATCGTCGTCATCCCCTACATACTCTCCTTCCGAATTAGCATACCAATACCAAAGATCTCCAAGGTTCCAAAATGTGGAAGAACCACCAACCCCCCTTCCATACACCCTATTAAAGCCAAGGACATTTGCTATTATACCCGCCCAACTTGTATTCCAAGTATCATCCATGGGGTATGGCGGATATCTTGTTCCATTATTAATTGCCGAAATACTATCACCATAAGTAAGCACACTTTTCCCCTGCCAAGGATTTAATATGCCGTCATTTTCCAGTTCGGAAAGGTCTATCGGCACATCATTCAGTTTCGGCTGAACGGTGAATTTAAAGTCGTTATGTAAATTAAATTGTAACATATTATCCGGTTATAAAGAATATAAATTACTACACGGCTAAAGCCAGTCGTTTTAAACCTAAGCGGTATGCAATGAGCAATACATACCCGATTTTTCAGTCTGATTTATAGCAGACCTGAGCGTAGCTATATTGATTGCGGCGTTAATATCCGCATCCATATCGTTTCCACAATTTGGACGCTTAAAAGACTTGTTCTTGCGTATGCCGACATGATGGCAGCAGGAGCATGTCTGGGAAGTGTATCGAGGTTCAACGACAATAAGATTAACCCCATGCAATTTGGATTTATATTTAAGGAAAGAACGGAGTTGTCCGAAAGACGAACGCCCGAGTTTAGTCGCAAACGTCTTGTTACGGCGTTTGGATGTAAAACGGATGTCAGTCAAATCCTCAATGGCAATCCTTTTGTGTTCGGCTTTAGCCGCAAGCACAATATTCTTTGCGATAGTGTGGTTAATGATTGTCGCCGTAGTCCGCTCCTTGCCTTTGAGCCGTTTCAAAAGCTTTGCATAGCCTCTTTTGTAAGAGTGCATTTTGCCTTTTGTGCCTTTGCTTTGGATGGACTTGCGAACCTTTTGCCTTTGTTCACGGTAGGAGTTAATCCAATCGGCGGATTGTTTGCCGCCGTTGGAGGCAACAACAATATCGGTAAGACCAAAGTCAACGCCAATAAATTCTTCTATGTCTTCCATTTCTTCATCGAGAATGTCAATGGTTTGGAAAAGATAAAACGTCCCTTTCTTGTAAACCAAATCCGCTTCCACTTTTGATATTTTGATATAAGGTAAATATTTGGGATTGTGGTAAACAAAAGGGATTTTCAATCTTCCGCCGATAGCCCAGATAGAAACAGACATATCCTTATAAGAGAGGATGCAGCTATCATAGGTGACAGCGCCGAGAGGACGGAAAGAACGTTTGGTTTCCCTGTCCAGCTTATAAGCACCCGCAACCTTGCTTTTACAACGTACGAGCATTTGGGCGGAAAGATTAAAAGAGGATTTGAATCCGTGGTAACAAAGTGCATGAATTTTGAACTGGTTAAAAACTTTATTCTCCCCCGCTATTTCAGAAATAGCATTGCAAACAGCGTTCGCCTTTTTCATCGTCGAAAGGAGTAGATCAGCCTGTTCATCGGTAGGTAAAAGTTTTATTTTCAGAGTCAATCTCATAAAACAAAAATAATTCAAATGTCTGAAATACGCAAAATAATAACAATAAAATTAGTAACACTGGAAGTCGCCGCCTGAAGGCGGTGGTTTCAGACCAAGAGCACAAAGTATGAATAAAAATATGATCATAATTATGATTCGTATCAACTCTCTTTTATCTTCTTTTCGGGAGTTTGACACATAAAAAATGATTTTATCAATTAGAGAGGCCTACAACCTCTTTTTTTGTCAAATATTGTTTGTATCTATGTGGTAGATATTAGGTGATATTAGATTTATCGTATTATGAAGCTGTCAATAAAGAAAAGTGGAAGGTTCACCTATCTCTATGCTGTAAAGGGATATAGGGATGACAAGGGTGCAAGCACCTCAAAGGTTGTAAGGAAGTTTGGCACCATCGAGCAGCCCGGGAGCGATTTGCACGAGATATACCGCGCCTTGTCCGTCCTTTCCAGGGAGAGCGACTTCATACAGTCCCAAGTCTACAGAAACAGCAAGAAGATAATCACCCGCAAGACCTATTACGACTGCACGAATTATTACTTCGAGAGCGGGCAGCACGGCGTGTCAAAGGAGCACCGTCCGAACCCTCTCGTGCAGATAGGGTTCTTCATGGATATGGACGGCATGCCGCTTACCTCCGATATTAATCCGGGAAACACCCCGGAGCAGCTTACGATGCGTCCGCTCGAACAGAAGCTCAACGACAACTTCAAGATCTCCAAACTGGTCGTCTGCACAGATGCCGGCCTCTCGTCATACGATAACAGGAAGGCCAATGATGTGGGACAAAGAGCCTTCATCACGATCCAGTCACTAAAGAAGTTGAAGGGGCACCTGCAGAAGTGGTCCCTTGAGCCGCAGGGATGGCACATGAAAAGATCCGGCCGACTATTTGACATCAGCCAACTGAATGAAAAAGACGAGCACATAATATAATGCGACATTCTATAAATCCCGCTGGATAAACGAGAACGGTCTGGAGCAGAAACTTATCGTCACCTTCTCCTCCCAAAGTTCCTGCAAAGGGATGACAGGATAAGGGCACACTTCCACACCTGCTTCCTTTCGCTATTGATAATCAGGATCCTGGAAAACAAGGTCAACCGGGCAGGCCACAAGTTCTCCGTCGGGGAGATCATCTCCACACTGACCGGGATTGACTTCTGCAGCGTACCGGGGGGGGGAGGGATTCGTGCCGACATACACAAGGAGCACACTCACGGACCATCTGCATGGATCGGCCGGCTTCAGGACGGATACCCAGATCATCACAAAACAAACGATGAGAAAATAATATCATCCACCAGGAAAAAAGATGAAAAATAATTATTAACCCTCTTTGTGTACCACAATAGTCCGTTAAAAATTTACTATATGAGTCATGCAGCAATGGCTGCAAACTCCACGAGTTCTTTAACAAGTTTATCATTTAATCTTCTGTTCGGTTTAATGCCGGACACGCAAATAAATCGCTCAAGCAGGTAGGCATTGTGTATCATTGTTTTACATGATGCCATCGAAAAGGGGATGCCTTTCTCCTTTGCCAGCACCTTTGCCAGGTTTATTGAGGTAAGAGACGCATTAAAGTTGAACGATAGCTTTGCTACGTCCCTTGCCTGCGATTGCATCA
>NZ_KB905713.1 GCF_000380985.1 Proteiniphilum acetatigenes DSM 18083
CTAAAAGACTGGGAGTCCCCGTATATTTTACAGACCCCTATTCATCGTGGCAAAAAGGAGCGATTGAAAATGCTAATAAACTCATCCGGCAATACATCCCCAAGGGGGCATCATTCAAGGACTATCCCCCGGGGAGATTAAAGCAAATACAGCATAAATTGAACAATCGACCAAGAGAAAAATTAAGCTTCAGCACACCAAAAGTTGAGTTTTACAAACAATTAATGTAAATTGCACTTGCTGCTTGACTCTGCTCACAGCCCATTCATAACTGGGGATTGGTTTTGAACCAATTTTTAGCTATCTTTGAAAATCGGGTTCTGCTGTAGAATACAGCCAAACCCTCCGTTTCTTATTTACACAAAATTTTGGACAGTGTCAAGATAAGAAAGGTTATCTATACCTAACAACCTTTCTTGTCTTACTTTTAGAAGAGAGGTAACTTAAAACCCACCTCTAACACTTTGCATATTAAATCCTGTAACGCATGTACATTCAACATATCCGGTATACGAACCATCACCTCCATATGAATACTGATATCCATAATTAGAATTTGCACCAATGGTCGCAGACTGCGTACCTGATCCGGAACAATTACAATTACATGTTGGATCAGCATCCGTTCCTCCTTTGAGAGCATTCATCTCTCTTTTTTCCAACTCTACTTTACTGAGTTGGTTCAATTTTAATTTGCTAATTGTTTTCATTTTAGATTTTTTGAATTAACCATTTTTTTAATAATCTCATATTGTGATAGCTAATCAAATCAAATTTATCGTAGAATACGTTCCTTCCATTTTTGTTGACATTTATTTTCTCTCTATTGTTCTCGTATCCGAACTCTAAATTCTCTATTATCCGATAAAACCGGTAACTTGAATTTTTGTCACTATTACCTTCTCGTTTAAAACAAGTACCTTTCCGTTAATTATGCTGTTAGTGTTTTATTACATTGCAAGAATGCATTTGTTATCACAAGTATTAAGCTATATATTTGACAATCCTAACTACTTTTGCTTTTCTGTCTTATGGAGTAAATTTGAGAAATACCGTTAAGACTAAATGGTTTGCAAATCTTTGAAGTAGTTTTTGATCATGTCCACTGTTCTCTCCCATAAGGTGTAATTAAGCACACCCCAAATATACCCTTTATTTTTTTGCATTTACAATGCATTTTCCAATTTCCTTACACACACATTGTAATTTATAATACTTCTAAATAACAATCTAAATATCTAAAACTCTAATTTTCAACAATACTTCATGTGTCTCTTTCGCTTTATATCAAATATTTTCGCTCATTGTCCTTTTATTGAGAGAAAAAACCTTTAGAGAAGCGAAATATCTTCAGTAACAATACCGGCCAGTCCCTGTGCATTCCATCCGATTAAAATTTTGTTTTGGTTCTCAGTATATAGAAAACATACCTCAATTTATCAATCCACTCCCTGATATGGTTCTGTGAATCACAAATCGATATATACAATTGATAATTAATACATTCCTTGTACCGTATCTTTCCTTCCGGAAATAAGGAATAAATTTCTTACCGTTTGTCCTCAATACCCGAATACGTTTATCTTCCAAAAACGATTGGATGAGTGTTTCAACAGGTTGGTCAGAACCATTGTCCACTATGATAATTTCAAAGTGGGAATACATTTGATTTAACACGCTTTTGAGCGTTTCCACTAAAGTTTTTTCCCCGTTATAGACAGGGATTACGATAGAGATAAGCGGGTGGTTAGTCACATTGATCATTCATAATTCAAAAATCCCATACGGATACACTTCAATCACTATCTTTCAGTATCAGGCGCAGTGAATTGTTTTTGGTGACGTAATTCCATGCCCAGTTGATAAAGACGACCAGCTTGTTACGGACACTCAGGATAAGCATCAGATGCAGGAACATCCAGACCAGCCAGGCAAATCGCCCTTTGAATTTCACGAACGGAAGGTCTACCACCGCCTTGTTTCTCCCGACAGTCGCCATCGTACCAAGGTTACGGTATTCATAGGGTTTCAGGTCGGTTTTTCCTTCTACAATCTTCTGAAGGTTCTTTGCCAGGTTCTTCCCCTGTCCGATCGCCACATTGGCCAGCTGCGGGTGCCCTTTGGGATATTTTTCGGTCTCCATATATGCCACGTCTCCTATGGCAAACACATCGTGTAACCCCTCTACCCTGTTGATCCGGTCAACCCTGATCCTGCCGTTCGGCAATACCGAATCGCCGGGGATTCCTTCTATCACGTTCCCCGTCACACCGGCCGACCAGATCACGTTACTGGTCGGGATAACCTCTCCGTTATTAAGGGTAACTTTCTCCCCATCGTAATTCTTTACAATGGTACCGGTTTTTACGATCACTCCCATCGACCGGAGATACTCTTCCGAATATTTTTGTGCAAAACTACTCATGTTGGAAAGCGTATGCGGACTGCCTTCCAGCAGATAAACCTGTACCTTGGAGGAGTCGATATTGGGATAGTCCTTCGGAAGTATTTCCCGGGTCATCTCAGCAAAAGCGCCTGCCAGTTCCACACCGGTGGCACCTCCTCCCACGATGACTATATTGTATAATCCATCTTTTTTTTCAGCATATAACAGCTTTTCGAAATTATACAGGATGGCATTCCGCACATTGATCGCCTGATAGGTCGATTTCAGCACAAGTGAATTTTTTTCAACCTGCTCATTCCCGTAAAAATTGGTACGTGTACCGGTAGCGATCACTAAATAATCATATGGGAACCGGCCGACAGAGGTCTCTACATACTTCTCTTCACCATGCACGGAATAGACATGTGCCAAACGGATGCGGACATCCCTTCTCTTTTGGAATATTTTTCTGATAGGAAACGAAACGGTAGAAGGTTCTATCTGCGAGGCAGCCACCTGATAGAATAGCGGAGGGAACTGATGATGGTTGATCTTATCGATCACAATGATATCGAACAGTCCCTTTTTCAAATGATTCACGAATTGTAATCCGCCAAATCCGCAACCTATTACAACAATCTTTTGCATATTACCTCCTTCTTCCGTTACTTTGATTGCAACGTCCTTATTTGAATTTTTCAATATGATTTACCACGACGGCTGCCCATTTCAGGGAGTTTCACCATAGTTTCGAATAATAAACAGTTGGTAGTGCGAAAAGTTGACAGATTGAAGGTAAAAAGCAAAAAAGCGCTACAAATCACTTGCGGCGCTTTTCTTTAATGTTTAACATTTTAAAAATCACAGCTTCGCTGTAAATACATTATCGACTGAGTTTTTTAGGCCTCCGTCTTCATGACGATGTACCCACAGCGTTTCCTTTATTACGTCCTTTATCCGGAATGACAATTACGCATTATCTCTCGGAAGAGGAACTTTTTTTCCTGTGTCAGGATTTTGTTCTTGTAACTTAGCCTCTACACTTGCCGCTATCTTTTCTTCCTCTACTTCTTGTTTGGCAGCAGCCTTTTCTTTATCGGTCTTTGCTTCCACTTCAGGAATCACATCGGTGTTCGCGGTTTCCTCAACAACAATTTCCGAAGCAGGGGCTTCTTCCTTCACGCTCTCTTCAGCTTCCTTCACCTCTTTGGTTTTGGGTGCAGAAGTTTTAGCCTTGGGAGCATCGGTAGCCACAGCATCGTCGGAAGCTTTTCTGCGTGAACGGCGGGTTCTTGTTTTCTTGGCTTTGCCGTCGCTCAACATGTTTTCGTTGAAGTCAACCAGTTCGATGAAGCACATGGAAGCGTTATCACCCAAACGGAATCCGGTCTTAATGATACGGGTATATCCTCCGGGGCGGTCTCCCACTTTCTGCGATACTGTCTGGAACAATTCCGTGACGGCAACTTTATTTTGCAGCTTGCTGAAAACTTCGCGGCGTGAATGGGTAGTATCCTCTTTACTTTTAGTAATGAGGGGTTCTACGTATTTTCTCAATTCTTTGGCTTTGGGAACCGTAGTAAAGATGCGCTTGTGCATGATGAGCGAACTGGCCATATTGGATAACATGGCCGAACGATGCGCAGTTTTACGTCCCAAATGATTATTTTTCTTATTATGTCTCATTGCAGTTTTTAGTCTTTATCTAATTTGTACTTCGATATATCCATGCCGAACGTAAGCTTCAGGCTGCTGAGCAATTCTTCAAGCTCGGTCAGCGATTTCTTTCCGAAGTTACGGAACTTAAGCAGGTCGTTTTTGTTGTGTGAAACCAGTTGTCCAAGAGTTTCAACGTCGGCAGCTTTCAGGCAGTTGAGCGCCCTTACCGACAGGTTGAGGTCAGACAATTTACGTTTCAGGAGCTGGCGCATATGGAGTACTTCTTCATCGAATTCCTCAATGCTTTCGGCATCGGATGTTTCCAGCATGATCTTGTTTTCGTCGGAGAACAGGACAAAGTGCTGGATCAATATCTTGGCCGCTTCTTTCAACGCCTCTTTCGGTTGGATGGATCCATCGGTCTTAATCTCAATGGTGAGTTTCTCGTAGTCCGTTTTCTGTTCGATACGGTAATCTTCCACTTCAAAACTTACGTTACGGATCGGAGTGTAAATAGAGTCGATCACCAGGGTCTGCACATCGTCCGACGCGATCAATTCACGGTTTTCGTCGGCAGGCACATAACCACGTCCTTTATTGATAGTCAATTCGAGACGCAGATCTGCTTTTTTGTTCATGTGGCAAATCTCCAGTTCGGGATTCAGTACTTCGAAACCGGTCAGCAGTTTACCAATATCTCCGGCCTTAAACACTTCCGTTCCCGAAATAGCGATGCTTACTTTTTCCGTCTCAAACTCTTCCACTATCCTTTTGAACCTTACTTTCTTGAGATTAAGGATAATACCTGTTACATCTTCTATCACGCCGGGAATGGTCGCAAATTCATGATCCACGCCCTCAATTTTCACCGATGTAATAGCGAATCCTTCCAGCGAAGAAAGCAGAATACGACGCAAGGCGTTGCCTATGGTGATGCCGTATCCCGGTTCCAGCGGACGGAATTCAAATTTACCGGAGAACGCGTCCTCCTGTAACATGATTACCTTATCGGGTTTTTGGAATGCTAATATTGCCATGAAATTATTGTTTAGAATATAATTCTACGATGAGTTGTTCTTTGATGTTTTCCGGAATGTCGGCTCTTTCAGGTACGTGCAGTACTTTACCGCTCATTGTACCTTTGTCCCATTCCAGCCAGGGATATTTACTGTGATTGAATCCAGCCAGTGCATTGGCCACGATCAACAGCGATTTCGATTTTTCCCTTACACCTACTACGTCACCGGGTTTCACTGTATAAGAGGGAATATTTACGATCTTCCCGTTTACTACAATATGACGGTGTGATACCAACTGGCGGGCTCCTGCTCTCGTAGGAGAAATACCCAGACGGTACACGATATTATCTAAGCGCGATTCTAATAACTGCAACAATACCTCACCGGTAACACCCCGGCTACGTACTGCCTTCTCGAATGTAAGGCGGAACTGTTTTTCCAGTACGCCATATGTATATTTTGCACGTTGTTTCTCCCGCAACTGGATACCATATTCAGACGTTTTTCTCCTGCGTGAATTTCCATGCTGTCCCGGGGGGTAGTTCTTCTTGGAGAGAACTTTATCGGGGCCGAAAATGGGTTCGCCGAATTTACGGGCGATTTTTGATTTTGGACCGGTATATCTAGCCATTTTACAAATTAAACTTTTAAAAACTGAAGCCTAAACTGTGCAGCCGCGATTACAGAGAAGTTGTGGTGTAATCAAATCACAGCTCAAGTTCCAAGATAAATGAAACTTAAATTATTTTTCAACACGTTGCACTATTTCTCGCCATGGCATAATACAAGCAAGCTTGTTTTCTGCTCATTTGGCTTAACGAAATAGTTGATTATACTTTTCTTGCTTTCGGCGGACGGCATCCGTTATGCGGAAGCGGAGTCACATCCACGATCTCAGTCACCTCAATGCCTGCGCCATGAATGGTTCTGATGGCCGATTCACGTCCGTTACCCGGACCTTTCACATAGGCTTTCACTTTGCGCAACCCCAGGTCGTATGCTACCTTGGAGCAATCTTGTGCAACCATCTGAGCCGCATAGGGAGTATTCTTTTTAGAGCTTCTGAAACCCATTTTTCCGGCAGATGACCAACTGATCACCTCACCGTTTTCATTGGTCAATGAAACAATGATATTGTTGAATGATGATGAGATATGCGCTTGTCCGACCGCGCTTACTTTCACATTTCTTTTCTTTGCTGCAACTGTTCTTTTTGCCATGTTACCTATCTGTTATTTAGTAGCTTTTTTCTTGTTAGCAACGGTTTTCTTTCTTCCTTTACGTGTACGGGCATTATTCTTGGTACTTTGTCCGCGTACGGGTAAACCGATACGGTGGCGAATACCGCGATAGCAACCAATATCCATCAGTCGTTTGATATTCAGCTGTACTTCGGAACGAAGATCTCCCTCCACTTTGAATTCAGTAGAAATAATCTCACGGATACGGGCTGCCTGATCATCAGTCCAGTCTTTCACTTTGATGTTCTTGTCAACTTCTGCTTTTGTCAGAATGGTGTTAGCTGCGCTGCGGCCAATGCCGTAGATATATGTGAGCGCTACTTCACCCCTTTTATTTTGCGGCAGATCGACACCTACAATTCTTATTGCCATATATTACTTTATAGTTATTTTGATTATTACCTTTTTATCCCTGACGTTGCTTGAACTTGGGATTCTTCTTGTTGATAATATACAAACGACCTTTTCTTCTTACTATCTTGCAGTCGGCCGTACGTTTTTTTAATGATGCTCTTACCTTCATACGATTAAATCTGTTTATCTTTCAGATCTTTCCGGTTCCCGAGGGCTCCTATGCCAAATCGCGACTACAAAGATCAGAAAATTATCTATATTTTTATTCTTTTTTCACACTGTTTCAGGTTTCAAAGGCGAAATTACGTATTTTTCACTACAATACGTATCTTTTGGTCGTGTCATCTGAGACCTTCCCACTTTTCCACCTTCCTACTTACTTATACCTGAACGAGATTCTTCCTTTCGAAAGATCGTAAGGAGACATTTCCACTCTCACCCTGTCACCGGGTAGTATGCGTATGTAGTGCATCCGCATCTTGCCGGAGATATGGGCGGTTATTTCATGTCCGTTTTCCAGTTCTACACGGAACATCGCATTTGATAATGCTTCGATAATTGTTCCGTCCTGTTCTATTGCTGCTTGTTTAGCCATGAATCAAATACTCCGTTTTAATTATTTTCCTGAATAAATTCAAATGTCGATAAGATATCGGCTTTACCGTTACGGATAGCAATAGTATGTTCGAAATGAGCCGAGGGCTTACGGTCTTTAGTACGTACCGTCCATCCGTCATTTTCAAAAACCACTTTCTTACCACCCATATTGATCATCGGTTCGATAGCAATACACATCCCGTTCCTGATGAGCGGGCCGATTCCACGTCGTCCGTAGTTAGGTACTTCCGGCGCTTCATGCATCTCTCTACCGATCCCATGCCCTACCAATTCGCGTACCACGGAATAACTGTGTTTTTCGCAATAGGTCTGGATAGCCGAACTGATATCTCCGATTCTGTTTCCTTCCTTTGCCTGCTCAATACCTTTGTAGAGCGATTCTTTTGTGATACGGAGAAGTGATTTCACCTCTTCGCTCACCTCGCCCACACAAAAGGTGTAGGCCGAATCGCCACAAAAGCCGCGCAATTTAGTGCCGCAATCGATCGATATGATATCTCCCTCCTGCAACGGCTTGTTATTAGGAATTCCGTGTACCACGTTTTCATTTACGGAAGTACAGAGTGAATTGGGAAAACCTCCATAACCCAGAAAGGTTGGGACAGCGCCATGATCTCTGATGAATTCCTCCCCGATGCGGTCGAGTTCCAGCGTGGTGATCCCCGGCCTGATATGCTTCGATAACTCTCCGAGAGTCATGCCCACCAGCCGGTTCGCTTCACGCATAAATTCGATCTCTTCGTCAGTCTTCAATATAATCACTTTGCTATTCATCTATTCAGGTAATCCTTGGTTCTTAGTAAGCAGCTATTGATCCTGTCCGGCCTTTAATCTTGGCTCCCGATTTCAGGAAACCATCATAATGACGCATCAACAGGTGACTTTCGATCTGTTGTAAGGTATCGAGGACCACACCTACGAGGATCAGCAGCGATGTACCTCCAAAGAACTGGGCAAACTGGGAGTTGATTCCCATTAACCCGGCAAAAGCAGGTAAAATAGCAACTATAGCCAGGAAAAACGATCCGGGTAATGTAATTCTCGACATGATAGTATCGATATACTCAGCCGTTCTTTTTCCCGGTTTTACTCCCGGTATAAAGCCATTGTTACGTTTCAGGTCTTCCGCCATCTGTACCGGATTCACTGTAATTGCCGTATAGAAATAAGTGAAAGCGATGATCAGCATAGCAAAAATGAAGTTATACCAGAAACTGGTGAAATCCATCAATGAAGCCCAGAATCCGCCTCCTTCACGTGCAGAGAACTGCGCGATGGTGATAGGGATGAACATGATCGCCTGGGCAAAGATGATAGGCATTACGTTTGCTGCATTTACCTTCAACGGGATGTACTGTCTCACACCTCCGTACTGTCTGTTGCCCACCACACGTTTTGCATACTGTACGGGTACTTTCCTGACACCCTGTACAAGCATAATTGCGGCCGCAGTAACAGCTACGAGGAACAACAATTCCAGTAAGAGCAGGATCAATCCTCCGGGGGCATCGATCAACCGGTCGTATTCCGCCACTAACGAGTGAGGCAAACGGGCGATGATACCGATAAGAATGATAAACGATATACCGTTTCCTACACCTTTATCGGTGATGCGCTCTCCAAGCCACAGCACAAACATGCTACCACCGGCAAGGATTACCGTAGAAGGCAATACCCAATCCCAGAAACCACCGGGAATGGCGCTACCCACGGCTCCATAGAGATAAGCCGGTCCCTGTACAAGCAGGATCAACACCGTAAGATAACGGGTGTACTGGTTTATTTTAGTACGTCCGCTCTCTCCTTCACGCTGCATCTTCTGGAACGCGGGGACGGCAATACCCAGCAACTGCATCACAATGGATGCAGAAATATAGGGCATAATTCCCAGTGCGAAGATCGATGCGTTGGCAAAGGCTCCTCCGGAGAACATGTCGAGAAGGCTCAACAGTCCGGTGCTGGCATTCGCCTGCAACGCCACAAGTTGTTCCGGGTTGATTCCGGGCAACACGACAAACGAGCCGAACCGGTAAATAGCAACGAAACCTATGGTGATAATAAGCCTTTTTCTAAGGTCTTCTATCTTCCATATATTCTTTATTGTTTGTACGAATCCCATTTCATTAGAGTTTTACTGCGGTTCCACCTGCGGTAGTAATAGCTTCCTCGGCTGTTTTGGAAAAGGCGTGTGCCGATACTTCCAGTTTGGCTGACAAAGTGCCTCTGCCGAGAATCTTCACTGAATGTTTACGGGAAATAAGCCCGGCTTCCATCAACACTTCAGGATTGATCTGGGTGAGTTTTTTAGCCTCAGCCAGTTCCTGCAATGTCTCCAGATTGATGGCTTTGTATTCAACTCTTTTCAGGGGTTTGAATCCGAATTTGGGTAAGCGACGCTGTAAAGGCATCTGTCCCCCTTCGAAACCGACTTTCTTTGAATAACCCGATCTTGATTTCTGCCCTTTATGTCCTTTGGTAGAAGTTCCTCCTTTTCCCGATCCGGAGCCGCGGCCAATCCGTTTGCGGGTTTTGGTAGCACCTTCAGCCGGTTTTAAATTCGATAAATCCATTGTATATTGTCTTTTTTTGTTTGTTATACACTAATTGCCAAGAGTCATTCGTCAAGAACCGAGAGTCAAGAACCAAGATCCAAGACCATTATAACTCACAGGCGTTACTTGTCCCGATTTATCGGGATTCTCAATTGTCAATTCTCAATTGTCAATTGTCAATTACAGTAACCAGGTGCTGTACTTTGCGTACAAGTCCTCTGATAGAAGGAGTATCTTCATGCTCCACTACACGTTGCATTTTGGTAAGTCCCAGAGCGTCCAACGTTTTTTTCTGATCTTCAGGAGCTCCGATTCTGCTCTTTGTCTGTTTAATTTTTATTGTAGCCATTTCAGATCATTTTTATCCGTTAAACACTTTTTCCAAACTCACACCCCTGTTCTGGGCCACCGTAATAGGATCTCTCAACTCGGTCAATGCAGCGATAGTCGCTTTCACGAGGTTGTGCGGATTGGATGATCCTTTCGATTTAGCCAACACGTCGGTGATACCTACACTCTCAAGCACGGCACGCATAGCACCTCCTGCCTTTACTCCGGTACCGGTAACAGCCGGTTTCAGGAAGACTTCTGCACCTCCGTAACGTGCAATCTGCTCATGTGGTATAGTTCCTTTATATACCGGAACCTTGATCAGGTTTTTCTTGGCAGCTTCCACACCTTTGGCGATAGCCGTAGTTACTTCACCTGCTTTTCCGAGACCCCAGCCAATGATGCCGTCTTCATTTCCGACAACTACCATCGCGGCAAATGTGAACGTACGTCCACCCTTTGTTACTTTGGTGGTACGGTTGATCGCCACTAAACGGTCTTTCAGTTCAATATCGTTGGTCGATTTTACTTTATTTATTACTCCTGCCATGATCGTTAAAATTTAAGTCCGCCTTTACGGGCTGCATCTGCCAATTCTTTAATACGTCCGTGATAGAGGTAACCGTTCCTGTCGAATGTCACCTGTTCTACTCCGGCTTCCCGCGCATTCTGAGCAATCAGTTCACCCACTTTGGCTGCGATCTCTTTCTTGGGAAGTTTCTCTTCCAGTTTCAGAGAAGATGCCGATGCCAATGTTTTACCGGTGGTATCGTCGATCACCTGGGCATAAATCTGTTTATTGCTTCTGAATACTGAGAGGCGGGGTCTCTCGGGAGTACCGTGTACTTTACCCCGTACACGGGTCTTTATCTTTAATCTTCTTTCGTTCTTTGTCAACATAGTGAATTCAGTTTACATGTTATTTAGATGCCGTCTTACCTGATTTGCGACGTACCTGTTCACCCACAAAACGAACACCTTTTCCTTTGTAAGGCTCCGGTTTCCGGAATGAACGGATCTTGGCACAAACCTGTCCCAGTAATTGCTTATCACAGGACTCAAGTATAATAAGCGGATTCTTGTTCCTTTCCATTTTGGTTTCCACCTTCACCTCGTCAGGGAGTTGCATGAAGATACTGTGTGTATATCCTAATGATAACTCCAGTACCTGACCGTTGTTGGATACACGATAACCAACACCCACAAGTTCCAGTTCCTTACGGAAACCTTCCGAAACACCAATCACCATGTTATTCAATAAAGAGCGGTAGAGACCGTGCAACGAACGGCTTTCTTTTTCATCGTTGGGCCGTTCAATGGTAAGCACGCCATCATTCACTCCGATCTTCATATCGCCGCTCACATGCTGGCTCAGTTCCCCTTTCGGGCCTTTCAGCGTAATCACATTATCTTCTCCCACTGTCACTGCAACTCCTGCAGGCAATGTGATGGGTAATTTTCCTATTCTTGACATACTCTCTCTCCTTCAAATTAATAAACGAAACATAAAACTTCTCCGCCCACTTTCTGTTCGCGGGCTTCTTTATCGGTCATTACTCCATTTGAAGTAGACAGTATGGCAATACCCAAACCGTTGAGCACACGAGGCATATCCTTGTATCCCACGTATTTGCGCAAACCGGGAGTAGAAACGCGTTCCAGTTTCTTGATTGCATTCACTTTGTTTACCGGATCGTATTTCAAGGCAATCATAATGCTGCCCTGGGGACCGTCCTCTACGAACTTATAGTTCAGTATATACCCTTTTTCGAAAAGTATCTTAGTGATATCTTTCTTTAAATTTGATGCGGGTATTTCCACCACTCTATGCTTTGCCATGATGGCATTTCTTAGCCGCGTCAAATAATCTGCTATTGGATCTGTCATATATAAAAAATTTAAATTGATCCCGACTACCGGGACAATATTTATTCAATTGAAAATGGATAATTGAAAATTGAAAATGTACAATTGATAAATTATAAATCAGCACATCATCAAATTATCAAATCATCACATTAATCTTACCAGCTTGCTTTCTTTACCCCTGGTATCAATCCTTTGGATGCCATTTCGCGGAACTGGATACGTGAGATGCCAAACTGGCGCATATATCCTTTAGGGCGTCCAGTGAGCTTGCAGCGGTTGTGCAAACGTACCGGTGAGGCATTCTTAGGTATGGATTGAAGCGCTTCGTAATTACCTTCTGCCAGATATTTCTCTCTTTTTTCGGCATAACGGGCAACCATTTTGGCTCTCTTCACCTCGCGGGCTTTCATTGATTCTTTTGCCATTATCTACTGATTTTTTTCAATTTCATTTAGTCAATCGCTCGCTATGGCATAGTTCAAGTAAATTTAGTTGTTTTCTGCACTCGACATAGTCAAAACTTGTTTTGCCTCTGTGCTCGCTTATCGAAAACATTCAAGTAAACTTGCCCTATGCTCATTTAGCTTATTGCGATTTTTGTGCATTTTTAAACGGTAATCCGAATTCTCTCAGAAGGGCATATCCCTCTTCGTCGGTAGCAGCAGTGGTAACGAATGTAATATTCATCCCCAGTAAACGGGTAATATTGTCGATGTTGATTTCCGGGAAGATGATCTGCTCCTGGATACCCAACGTATAATTACCTCTTCCGTCGAGTTTAGCGTCGATCCCTTTGAAGTCACGGATACGGGGCAATGCCACACGCACCAGTCTTTCGAGGAATTCGTACATCTTATCGTGACGCAGCGTTACGCGTACGCCGATAGGCATTTTTTTACGCAGTTTGAAGTTCGAGATATCCTTGCGTGACACTGTAGCTACCGCCTTCTGGCCGGTAATGGTAGTCAGTTCGTTGATAGCCGTTTCGATGATCTTCTTGTCGGCCACAGCGATACCCAATCCCTGATTGATTACGATCTTCTCCAGTCTGGGAGCCTGCATCACGGTGGTGTAGTTGAATTCTTTCACCAGCGCAGGAACAATACGCTCTTTATAATCCTTTTTTAAGCTTACTTCGTATGTTGTAGTACTCATTTAATCTCCTCCCCAGATTTTTTAGCGTAACGAACCAATTTGCCTTTACTGTCTTCTTTCCGTCCAACGCGGGTAGGTTTACCGGTTTTAGGATCTACCGGATTCAGGTTTGAGATGTGCACGGATGCCTCTTTCTTCTCAATCCCTCCGTTCGGATTCTGGGCGTTGGGTTTGGTATGTTTTGATACCAGGTTTACTCCTTCCACCACGGCGCGGTTCTTATTTACCAGAACCTCAAGCACGCGGCCGGTCTTTCCTTTGTCTTCGCCGGAATTGACGTAAACCGTATCGCCTTTCTTTATATGTAATTTACTCATTGCCTGTGATTGATTAATAGATTATAATACTTCGGGAGCCAAGGAAACGATCTTCATGTTCGTAGCGCGCAACTCACGGGCAACAGGCCCGAAAATACGGCTTGCCCTCAACTCACCGGCATTGTTCAAAAGAACGCAGGCATTGTCGTCGAAGCGGATGTATGAACCGTCGGCACGACGGATCTCTTTCTTCGTACGAACGATGATCGCTTTTGATACAGCGCCTTTCTTAATATCACTCGAAGGGATTGTGCTCTTGATAGCTACAACAATCACATCCCCTACCGATGCATAACGCCTTCCGGTACCACCCAGAACACGGATACAGAGCGCTTCTTTGGCTCCGCTGTTGTCGGTTACTGTTAATCTTGATTCTTGTTGTATCATCTTACTTAGCCCTTTCCATTACTTCAACCACTCTCCATCTCTTTGTCTTGCTCAAAGGACGTGTTTCCATTATACGGACCGTATCACCGATGTTACAGTCGTTCTTCTCATCATGGGCGTGAAATTTCTTCGTTTTATTAACGAACTTCCCATATATAGGGTGTTTCTCTTTCCATTTTACAGCAACAGTGACGGTTTTATCCATCTTATTACTGAAAACGACCCCGATTCTTTCTTTCCTTAAATTTCTCGTTTCCATTCTGTCATTTATTGATCATTTTTCAACTCTCTTGCACGCAACTCCGTATGGATACGGGCAATGTTTCTGCGCTTTTCCTTTAATGAGCCTGAATTGTCGAGAGGAGTAATGGTGTGGTTGATACGCAACTGTGTGAGCGCGATCACTTCAGCATCCAATCTTTCTTTCAGATCTTTATCAGATAGTTCTTTTAATTCTTCTTGTTTCTTCATCTCACCTTACGATTTTTGCTCATAATTATAATCTCTTCTCACCACAAATTTGGTGGTAACCGGCAATTTCTGAGCCGCTAAACGCAAAGCCTCCTTTGCCACTTCGAAAGGAACACCTTCTATTTCAAAGAGAATTCTTCCGGGAGTAACAGGTGCCACATATCCTTCAGGATTACCTTTACCTTTACCCATACGTACTTCGGCAGGCTTCTTGGTGATAGGCTTATCGGGGAAAATACGTACCCAAACCTGTCCCTGACGCTGCATATAACGCGTCACAGCGATACGCGCAGCTTCAATCTGGCGTCCGGTAATCCATTTAGATTGCAGTGATTTTATCCCGAAAGAGCCAAACGCCAGCTGGTTGCCCCGTCCGGCATTGCCTTTCATGCGGCCTTTCTGCTGTCTTCTGAATTTTGTTTTCTTTGGCTGTAACATATTTTCTTCAATTAAGCATTGTTTTTATTTCTTCTGCGTCTGCCGCCTCTACCGCCTCCTTCGGGACGGTTGCCACCACGGTTACCGCCGCTATTGGGGCGGTTTTCCTTGGAAGTAGCGAATGAAGGTGCAAGATCTTTCTTGCCATACACTTCACCACGGCAAATCCATACCTTGATACCGATTAGCCCCACTTTGGTGAGCGCTTCTGCCTGTGCATAATCGATGTCGGCACGGAAAGTATGCAATGGGGTTCTACCCTCTTTATACATTTCCGAACGCGCCATTTCAGCACCGTTCAAACGGCCGGATACCTGAATTTTGATTCCTTCAGCTCCCATACGCATGGTGGAAGCGATGGCCATCTTCACGGCACGGCGATAAGCGATCTTACCTTCTATCTGGCGTGCTACGTTATTGGCAACGATTACGGCGTCGAGTTCAGGTTTCTTGATCTCAAATATATTGATCTGGATATCTTTATCGGTGATCTTCATCAATTCTTCCTTCAATTTGTCGACTTCCTGGCCACCTTTACCGATAATGATACCGGGGCGGGCCGTACAAATTGTGATCGTCACGAGTTTCAATGTTCTCTCAATCACGATGCGGGATACACTTGCTTTGGCAAGACGGGCATTCAAATATTTGCGAATTTTGCTGTCTTCCAGCAAAATGTCGCCATAATTATTTCCGCCGTACCAGTTAGAGTCCCATCCTTTGATGATCCCTAAACGATTTGCTATCGGATTTACTTTTTGTCCCATCTTATTAGTTTTGTTCTTGTTCTTCTTTGTTCAATGTATCTACCACAATCGTCACGTGATTGGAGCGTTTGCGAATCCTGTATCCGCGTCCCTGCGGTGCAGGACGAAGCCTCTTCAGCGTAGCGCCTTCATCCACGGATATGGTCTTAATATAAAGTTCGCCGGTTTCGGCTTTACGTTCGTTCTTCTGTTCCCAGTTAGCAATGGCCGAAAGCAACAGTTTCTCAACCTTGCCCGATGCCTCTTTGTTGGAGAATTTCAAAACGCCCAATGCTTTAAACACTTCCATACCGCGCACCATATCTGCTACATAACGCATTTTACGGGGCGAACTCGGAACGTTTTTCAACACCGCGAAAGAAACCTCTTTACGCTCTTGTTTTCTTTGTTCGGCTGATATTCTTTTTCTAGCACTCATCTCTTTTTCTGTTTTTTATTTCGTTAAGCGCCCTGATCTTATTTCTTGCGGTTGCCTGCATGGCCGCGGAATGTGCGGGTTACGGCAAATTCGCCAAGCTTATGTCCCACCATATTTTCCGTGATATATACAGGAATGAATTTGTTCCCGTTGTGTACGGCAATGGTGTGTCCCACAAAATCAGGTGATATCATCGAAGCGCGCGCCCAGGTCTTGATTACGGTTTTCTTGCCGCTCTCATTCATGGCGTTCACTTTTTTCTCTAATTTCAGATTGATATACGGACCCTTCTTTAATGATCTGCTCATAGTTGTTTATTAATTAATCAGATTACTTCTTTTTTCTTCTCTCTACGATGTATTTCGAAGAATGTTTTTTAGGCGCTCTTGTTTTCAAGCCCTTTGAATATAAGCCTTTGGCTGATCTGGGATGGCCTCCCGACGCGCGACCTTCGCCACCACCCATCGGGTGATCGACCGGGTTTTTCACCACACCACGGGTGCGGGGACGACGTCCGAGCCAACGAGAACGACCGGCTTTACCTGATTGTTCCAGAGCATGGTCCGAATTACCAACACTTCCAATAGTAGCTTTACATGCCGACAAAATTTTGCGAACTTCACCGGAAGGCATTTTAATAATGGCATAATTCTCTTCACGAGATACCAATTGTGCAAATGTTCCGGCGGAGCGTGCCATCTTTGCCCCCTGTCCCGGACGCAATTCAATGTTATGAATTACCGTACCGATGGGAATAACCGACAAGGGTAGTGCATTTCCAACTTCAGGAGCCGCTGACGGCCCCGACATCACTGAGGTTCCTACTTCAAGGCCGTTGGGCGCGAGGATATACGTTTTCACTCCGTCGGCATAATACAGCAACGCGATGCGTGCCGAACGGTTGGGATCGTACTCTATGCTTTTTACTACGGCCGGGATACCATCTTTTGTTCTCTTGAAATCGATAACCCTGAAACGTCTTTTGTGTCCGCCACCAATATACCCAACGGTCATCTTACCCTGGTTATTGCGGCCGCCCGACGCTCTCTTACCAACCACAAGAGATTTCTCCGGTACACTTGCAGTGATCTTTTCAAATGAACCGATAATCTTGTGTCTTTGCCCCGGTGTTGTGGGCTTTAATTTACGTATTGCCATTACTTTTAGATATTGCTGAATAAATCGATTATTTCACCTTTCTTCAAGGTGACGATTGCTTTTTTGTATGAAGAGGTACGTCCCTGAACAACACCTGATTTTGTATACCGGCTTCTCAGCTTACCATCATACTTCATCGTATTCACGCTTTCCACATGTACATTATAAAGCGCTTCAACGGCATTTTTAATTTCAACCTTATTAGCAGAAGGCTCCACAATAAAACCGTAACGGTTTTCGAATTTATCCGTTAATGCGGTTTGTTTCTCTGTGAATATGGGTTTTACTATTACACTCATTTCTATTCTCCTTATGCTTTAAACAGGTTATCAATTACAGCGACCGATGATTCCATCATCACCAGACTGGCGCAATCCATAATTTTGTATGTATTTATGTCTGAAGCTGTTACCACATTGATACCGCTCAAATTTCGAGCCGACAAATATACGTTTTTATTTTGATTCGGCAAAACGAAAAGTAGCTTTTTATCAGCGAGTTGCAGATTTTTTGTCAACTCCACAAACTGCTTGGTCTTAGGGGTATCAAAAGCGAAATCTTCCACCACCACAATGGCGTTGTTTTTCGCCTTCAGTGAGAGGGCCGATTTACGTGCCAGCGCTTTCACTTTTTTGTTTACCTTGAAGCTGTAATCGCGTGGTTTGGGACCAAATACACGGCCTCCACCCACCAGTACGGGCGATTTGATATCACCGCGACGTGCACCACCACTACCTTTCTGACGGATCAGCTTGCGTGTACTTCCCGCGATTTCGCTTCTCTCTTTCGACTTATGCGTACCCTGACGCCGGTTGGCCATGTATTGCTTTACATCCAACCAGATAACATGATCATTGGGTTCAATCCCGAAAATGGAATCGTCGAGTGTCACCTTCTTGTCTGTTACCTCTCCTTTGATATTATATACGCTTAATTCCATTTTATTTCTCTATTGCTACGATTGAACCTTTACTTCCCGGAATAGAACCTTTTATAAGCAAAAGATTGTGTTCGGGAATTACTTTGATTACCTGCAGGTTCTGAACAGTTACCCGTTCGTTACCCATCTGTCCGGCCATACGGGTTCCCTTGAATACTTTCGCGGGATAAGAACATGCTCCGATTGACCCGGGGGCACGCAACCTGTTGTGCTGACCGTGAGTCGACTGACCTACACCACCGAAACCGTGGCGTTTCACTACTCCCTGGAATCCTTTACCTTTCGATTTTCCAATCACGTCTACATAGACGGTATCATTGAAAAGATCTACTTTGATCTCAGATCCGGCTTTGTACTCGTTTCCAAAACCTTTGAACTCGGCCAAGTGTCTCTTGGGGCTTACTCCGGCTTTCTTAAAATGCCCTTTCTCAGCGTTGGGGGTATGCTTGTCTTTCTTGTCTTCAAACCCGAGCTGAATAGCATCATAACCGTCTTTTTCAACGGTCTTCACCTGAGTCACCACGCAAGGACCTGCTTCGATAACAGTGCATGGGATATTTTTCCCCTCGGCACTGAAAACGGATGTCATTCCGATTTTTCTTCCTAATAATCCTGGCATTTCTCTCTTTTTTTAGATCCAAGAGCCAAGATGCAAGATTCAAGACAGATTCAAGATTTACATCCTGGTTCTTTTGTCTTGGCTCTTGGTTCTTGTATCTTGGTTCTTGTTTTTATTTAATTTCTCAAACTTTGATCTCTACTTCCACACCACTGGGCAATTCAAGCTTCATCAGGGCGTCTACGGTTTTGGCCGTAGAGCTGTAAATATCGATGAGTCTCTTGAAAGAGGCCAGTTCGAACTGCTCGCGCGACTTCTTGTTGACGAACGTGGAGCGGTTCACGGTAAAAATACGCTTGTGCGTAGGCAATGGAATTGGACCACTTACCACTGCACCCGTAGCTTTTACGGTTTTTACGATCTTCTCGGCGGATTTATCCACCAGGCTGTAATCGTAAGATTTCAGTTTAATTCTGATTTTTTGGCTCATAAAATATGTTGCGTAAAATGTTTATTACTTGATCAAATCTACACGGCCTTTCACTTCCGTCAATACCTGTCTTGCAATGGAAGAAGAGACCTCTTCAAAGTGCGAGAACGACATAGTGGATGTGGCGCGTCCCGAGGTGATGGTACGCAAAGAGGTTACGTAACCGAACATTTCAGAGAGCGGCGTTTTGGCTTTCACCACACGTGCTCCGGAACGGTTCGATTCCATTCCTTCCACTTGTCCGCGACGCTTGTTCAGGTCGGAGATCACATCTCCCATGCTTTCTTCGGGGGTTACCACCTCTACTTTCATGATCGGCTCGAGCAATACCGGACCTGCTTTTTCAGCTGCAGATTTGAAAGCCTGCATAGCACAGATCTCGAACGAGAGCTGATCGGAGTCTACCGGGTGATACGAACCGTCGATCACCGTCACTTTCAGTTTATCCAACGCGTAACCGGCAAGGACACCGTTTTTCATTGCACGCTGGAACCCTTTTTGAATAGAGGGGATATATTCTTTCGGAATGTTACCACCCTTCACTTCATCCACAAACTGTAATTCGCCTTCAAAATCCTTATCGGCCGGTTCAACACGCACGATCATATCGGCATACTTACCACGACCACCGGTCTGTTTCTTATAGGTTTCACGCAATTCAACCGGCTTGGTAATAGCTTCTTTGTAAGATACCTGCGGACGACCCTGGTTGGCTTCTACCTTGAACTCACGTTTCAAACGGTCGATAATGATCTCCAGGTGAAGTTCACCCATACCTGAGATCACAGTTTGTCCCGTATCTTCATCGGTTTTAACAGTAAAGGTAGGATCTTCTTCCGCCAGCTTAGCCAGCCCGTTGGAGAGTTTATCCAAATCCTTTTGCGTTTTGGGTTCTACCGCGATACCGATCACCGGATCCGGGAAATCGATCGCTTCCAGGATAATGGGATGATTTTCGTCGCAAAGGGTATCTCCCGTGCGGATATCTTTGAAACCTACACCTGCACCGATATCTCCGGTTCCGATAAAATCTTTCGGATTCTGTTTGTTGGAGTGCATCTGGAAGAGACGCGAAATACGCTCTTTCTTATTGGAACGGGTGTTATATACGTATGAACCGGCATCGAGTTCTCCCGAATAAACACGGAAGAAACAAAGACGGCCTACATAGGGGTCGGTTGCGATCTTAAAAGCCAAAGCACACATTGGTTCCGACGGATCGGGATGACGTACCAGTTCTTTGTCCGGATCTCTCGGATCTGTACCGGTAATAGCCTCTGTATCGATCGGGCTGGGCAGGTAAGCACAAACAGCGTCGAGCAATGTCTGTACCCCTTTGTTCTTGAAGGATGATCCGCAAATCATAGGATTGATCTGCATTGCCAGCGTACCTTTTCTGATAGCTACCCTGATCTCATCTTCAGTAATAGTGGAAGGATCGTCGAAGTATTTCTCCATCAACTGGTCGTCACACTCTGCCACGATTTCAAGCATCTTCTCACGCCACTCGTTGGCTTCATCCAGCAAATCGGCAGGGATATCCACTACATCGTAGTCGGCTCCCATAGTTTCATCGTGCCAGTAGAGCGCTTTCATAGTAACCAGGTCGATCACTCCCTTGAAAGTCTCTTCCGCTCCGATAGGTATCTGGATGGGACATGCCGTAGCGCCCAACATCTCTTTTACCTGACGTACCACGTCAAAGAAATTAGCACCCGAACGGTCCATCTTGTTGACGTAACCTACACGGGGCACCTTATATTTGTCTGCCTGACGCCATACAGTCTCCGACTGTGGCTCCACGCCACCTACGGCGCAAAACGCAGCAACCGCTCCGTCCAGTACACGCAACGAACGTTCTACCTCTACGGTGAAGTCAACGTGTCCCGGGGTGTCAATCAGATTGATTTTATATGTTTTGTCATCATATTTCCAACTCGTGGTGGTAGCAGCGGAAGTAATGGTGATACCACGCTCCTGCTCCTGTTCCATCCAGTCCATGGTCGCAGCACCGTCATGTACCTCCCCGATCTTGTGCGTCAGTCCTGTATAAAACAGGATACGCTCGGAGGTGGTAGTCTTGCCGGCATCGATGTGAGCCATGATACCAATGTTACGAGTGAATTGTAATGCTTCTTTTGAACCCTTAGCCATCTTTTTTACCTTCTATCTAAATTAAAATCTGAAATGGGCAAAAGCACGGTTCGCCTCTGCCATTCTGTGCATATCTTCTTTACGTTTGTAAGCACCACCCTGACTGTTGTAAGCATCTACAATTTCGGCAGCCAACTTATCAGCCATCGTCTTTCCTCCTCTTTTGCGAGCATAAAGAATGAGGTTCTTCATTGAAACGGATTCTTTTCTTTCCGGTCTGATTTCAGTAGGAACCTGGAATGTAGCTCCGCCCACACGGCGGGACTTTACTTCCACTTGGGGGGTTATATTATCGAGAGCGGCTTTCCATATCTCGAGAGCCGGTTTTTCTTCATTCGGCAATTTAGCCTTTACATTCTCCAATGCGGTATAGAATATATCGTAGGAGATACTTTTCTTACCGTCATACATAAGGTGGTTAACAAACTTTGTCACCCTTACATCACCATAAACAGGATCAGGAAGAACCTGTCTTTTCTTAGGTTTAGTTTTTCTCATTGCTTAAAAAATTATGTGTTGTTTGGTTGCCTTTGTAAAGTCTTCAATAAATTCCTCCGAATTTATTTACTCAACCCTTCATAAAATAGCGTATCCCAAAAATTCAACAGCGATTCGACATTTTTTAATTATTTCTTCTTACCCGCTACAGCTGGTTTAGCACCCGGTTTAGGACGTTTAGCCCCGTACTTAGATCGTCTCTGGGTACGGCCGTTTACCCCGGCAGTATCCAAAGTACCACGCACAATGTGATAACGCACACCTGGAAGGTCCTTTACACGTCCTCCACGCACCAGCACGATAGAGTGCTCCTGCAGGTTGTGTCCTTCTCCCGGAATGTATGCATTCACTTCCTTCGAGTTAGTCAAACGTACACGAGCTACCTTTCTCATTGCTGAATTCGGCTTCTTCGGAGTAGTGGTATACACTCTCACACAAACACCACGACGTTGCGGACATGAGTCCAAAGCGGGCGATTTGCTTTTCTCCGTAAGGGTGGTACGTCCTTTTCTTACTAATTGTTGAATTGTAGGCATCTTCTGCTTTCTTTTATCTATTTCAGTTTTTTAATAATTAACTGTCTCACTTATCTTTCACGTTATGGTAGAATATTAATACCCTGATTATCATTTAATAACCATTCCCTTCACATGAAAAACGGCACAAAATTACAAATAATCAATCAGATGTGCAAGTGTTTCTCTATGTTTTTGAAAAAATCAGATCATTTTTTCTGCCTCACCTTTTACCGGCAAACGGGGTATATAGCAACAGGCAGCTAAACTCACGCTCGGCTGCCTGCTCATCGTTTAAATATAAAAAAGAAAAAAGTTATTTTAAAAAGACCACTAATGTATGTTTAAAATCAGAAACACCTTTTGAGGCATTATTAGCCTATTTTATCAATTGTTTGACCGTCAGGGAAATTGCTGCCCATCCCGGAGCGACCCTGACAGTTTGGATATGGAATCGAAATCTATCTTTCCTGAAACCGTAATGATAGACAGTTTTCCGTCACTATCAAGTGCAATGAGTATAAGATCCTGCTTTTCCTCACCCTGCCTCTTCACCCAAACAGAGATCTTCGATCCTATTTCGCTTAGCGAGACAACTTCTTCATAATCCATGAATGATTCTTTGATCAGTTCATTTGCTTTCTTAAAGTAATATTTAGAGTCCTCTACATTGTCGGAACTTATTATACGAATGCTATTCAACTCTTTGAATGTACTCTTTAACTCCTCATCATCGGTATTGGCCGCCATTCTATCAAGCATTGTCTTACCGATGTTCACATTGTTTAACAGTCTCTCATCTTCAGCACATCTCTCCATAAATACCGATACGAAATTATCGGCCAGGAGGGCAGCCGGTAGAAGGAGGGAAAACAACATCACCATTACTATTCTCATACACTATTTACCTTTCTGTTTTTACACTATCCGTTTCAACGGGATTGTTTTTGTTTAATGAGTCGATGGCAGTCCAATCAATATCCAGATCATCGATAAAATGAATAGTTTCTACCGAGACTGTTTCGCTTTTGCGCAATGCGTGCGATAATTTTTCCAGGGCATAAGTGGCCTGTTGCATCGCTGCATTGGGGTCTTCGAATGTTTCCACAAAGTGCGGCCGGTTATCCTGCTTCGAAATAAAGTAGAAACTTATTCCCATCCCTACTACAAGTAAAACTGAGACCGCAATACGCAACAGCGGTCTAAAAATACGAATAGTGATATACCGCTCCTTTCCTTCCGCCCCGAGGGCATTCTGCAATCTTTCACTGAAGTCGTCGCCCAATGTAACTGACTGTTCATCCCTTATATAAGAGAAGAGCGGAATGTACTGCCGAAGTTCTTCAGGCACATTACCGTCGGAGAAAAACAATTGTAGCTCTTTCTCTTCCTGTACCGATGTTTCGCAGTTCCAGTATTTTTCTAATAAACTATGTATCTTTTCACTATCCATCTTTGTGATATGCCGATAACATTTCTTTCATTTTTTGTCTTGCCCTGTGAAGGCTTATTTTTACCAGATCTTCACTGATAGCGAGTGCTTCAGCTATCTCCCGGTAACTCATCCCTTCGATTTCCCTAAGCGTGAAAACTAACCGTTGATTTTCCGAAAGCGTCTCAATGCACTGATCTATGGCCGAGCGCTGCTCTTTTCTCACCATTTCATTGTGAGGAGAGTGGTTATCAACGAAAACGAGATTTTCTTTTTCGGGATCGATCACTCCGGTTTTTCGGACAGTCATGGAAGCTAACCTGTCGAGCGCCGTATTCTTGGTAACCCTGAAACAGTAAGCTTCAAGATTCTCTATATAACTCCATTCGTCCCGTTTACTCCAGAGTTTCAGGAGCACATCCTGCAAAATATCTTCTGCTTCGGCCTGTTCTCTTACAATGCCGTATGCAAGCCTGAAGAGTTTGTCCTTCAGGGGGAGGATGACGGTATGGAAAGAATCAATGTTCATTGTATAATGACGGGTGAGGAACCAAAAAGTTACAGTCTGGTGTAAAATATTTTATAGGCGCAATGATAAGCCTTACCGAATAAAGTCATATAGATCTGTTTATAAGACAGTTATCACCACGACTACTTCTGCTTACTGTTATTCAAAAATTGGTGTGCCAGCAGAACCGTGTTTTTCAGGTATTCATATTCCAATTCGAAACACTCGGAGAAAATTTCGGTACCCATATTATCTTCAATCTGTGAAGCTGTCCATAATTTTCCTCCTTGCAGGTGCAGGCTGTTGAAAACCGCTTCATCTTCAATAACGGACACATAGAGAAATACAAGACGTTTGGTTATTTCATTTTCAAATGTATATTTCAACAAAAAACGCAGAGGGATATCATTACCGCCGCATTCTTTTCTGATACTATTCCGCAAAGTTTCATCCACTTTGTCGTTGAACTGCATATATTTCTCAAACGGATAATCCAGCTTTCCGGGATTCAACAGCCGATTCTGATCCCGCACCTGGAGGTAAATTCTTCCTTTGTAGATCAACGCGAGGCGAACCACCGGATGCATGAATTTATTCTTCAGGTCTTTGGTGATCGATTTCGCCACTTTTCCGGTCACATCTCCCTTTTCCGTCACCACGGGTAACCACTCTTCCTGAAACAATTTTTTATCCAAGATAGATAACCTGGCAGTCTCCATGATCATAATCATCAGCATTATAATCTGACACAGTATCACCATAGCTACACTACTCACGAAGCGAATCTCTGCGGCATCAAACAGGTAAAATGCCAGCACCAGAAGAAGATGAATCGATAATCCGTATTGCGTCTGGAAAGCCACTCTAAGTGACTCTTTCAGATAATTCTTCAACATCAGGTTACGACCTTTGGCTACCCGGGTAATGATCTTTCCTCTGGAAAGTCGCATAGCAATAAGGGATATCACAAAAATAATTTCTACAATCGCAAACCGGTTAAATACCGGCAATTTCGGGAAAACGGTAAAAGAAAATAACAGCGCAATTATAAATGTAATAATGGAAATATCATAGATAAGCCGGCTATACTTCTTCACTGCAATATATCCTGCCACAGACAACGCCAACGCAATTCCTGTCGCAATACGGGAGTCCGCATACAACACGAGGATTGAAAAAATGAACATCGACATAAGTCCGAATGCCGGATTCTTTAATATTTTCTGCATAATGAACCATAAACCGAACCATCTTTTGTAGGTTTTAGTACACTACAAAAGATAAAACCACCTGGAAAATTCCTTGATAAATAACGTCTATCTCACACACCCTTTCTCGAAATGCTCCCTTTAATAACAATAAAACGGCCTTTTTGTTTAGACTTAAAAAACGTTACCGGATAGTTATAAACCATCCGGCAACAAATCCCTGAAAATTAAGAAAAGGAGAGAGAATTTATTTCAGATTCCGTTTGAAATGATCGATCACCTTTTCATAAAGATATTTCCTTGTATTTTCGCCTCTGATAGAATGGTCCTTATCAGGAAAGAAGAACATGTCGAAATGTTTGCCGGCTTCGATCAATACACGTGCATATTCAACGGAGTTCTGGAAATGTACATTATCGTCGGCCGTACCGTGTATCAGTAACAGGTTACCTTCCAACCGGTTCGCAAGCGCAATGGGCGATCCATTTTCGTATCCCTGGTTGTTCTGCTGCGGTGTACGCATAAATCGCTCGGTATAGATGGTATCATAAAACCGATAGTCGGTTACCGGTGCTATGGCTACCCCAGCTTTAAAGATACCGTTTCCACGGCTCATACTCATCAGAACGTTATATCCTCCATAGCTCCATCCCCAGATACCGATGCCATTTCCATCAATATAAGGTAATGAGGCGAGGTAACGGGCAGCGGCAATCTGATCGTCCGACTCCTTTATACCTAAGTTCATATAGGTACTCTTACGGAATTCTTCTCCCCGCGCGCCTGTTCCACGTCCATCGACACAAGCCACGACAACACCTTCATTCAGCAATGCATAATACCAGTCGGTACTATACCGGTCTACGACTTGTTGTGAATTGGGACCACTGTACTGGATCATCACCACCGGATACTTCCGGGTAGGATCAAAATTATAGGGTTTCAATATCCATCCGTTCAGGCGGGTTATACCGTCGGCAGCTGTCACGGTAATATATTCTCTCCGGGGGAATTGTGCGGAAGCCACTTTGGCACGGACTGACTGGTTATCTTCCAATACCCGCAATTGCTTTCCGTTTCCATCGTATAAAGTAATCACCGTAGGCGTTTCGGCATCCGACCAGCGGTTCACAAAATACTTACCCTGTCCGCTGAAAGAGGCGCTGTTATATCCTGTCTGCTGCGACAATTTCTGTGGTTGTCCCTTGTTGATATTCACCTTATATATATTACGTCTTATAGGCGACTCATCGGCTGCCTCATAGAAAACCGTTTCGGTTTGCTCGTCCACAGCCAGAAGTGCCGTCACGTCGTAGTTACCAATAGTAAGCTGTTTTTGCAACGTACCCGAAAGGCCGTAAATATAAATATGACTATAACCATCTTTTTCAGAGACGCAAGTAAAACGGTCTTTTAAGAAATGGATTGAATTGAGCCACTCCGAATCGATATAATACTTGCTTTCTTCCCTCAACACCAGTTTAGATACCGTAGAACGGGGACTTGTAAAATACATATCGAATCGGTTTTGATCCCTGTTCAGTGTCATCACCGCCAGTTGATCGGGATCGTGTGTGAACTTTATCCGGGGTATATAACCGTTTTCCTCCAGTGGCACATCCAAAGTGCGTGTGGTACGTGCCTCTATATCGAATATCCGGCACTCTACTGTAGAATTGGGTTCTCCCGCCTTGGGATATTTAAATCGATAAAAATCAGGATACAACTGTTTATTAAAAGTCTGGAAAGAGAACTCTTTCACTGCCGACTCGTCAGTACGCACAAAAGCCAACAGACGATTATCTGGAGAAAACTCCATCAGCCGGGTTGTACCGAACTCCTCCTCATACACCCAGTCGGTCGCCCCATTAATCACTTTGTTCATCTCTCCGTCTTTTGTCACTTGCGATTCGGTATCGAAGTCGAACTTTGTGAGCCAGATATTATTCTCTATCACATATGCCACCATTTTTCCGTCGGGAGAGAAAGTGGGGATCATTTGTTTAGAGGGATGCTCCGAGAGCCTCCTCACCATGTTGCGGCGTACGTCATGATAGTAATAGTCGGCACGGAAAGAGTGGCGATATACCTGCTCCCGGTCCCGATATACCAGCACCCGGGTTTCATCGGGACTTACCAAAAAACCCTGAAAGCTGTCAAAAGTGCAGTTCCGGGCCCTACGTGTATTAAACAGGGTATCGACCGCTTCGCCGGTAGCGTATGAATATTTAATCACCGCCGTCTGCTGTGGATCGGCCTGGTAAAAATGCATCCCGTCTTCCGACGACACCATCTCCCTTATACCGCGGGGTGTAAATTCACCACCCAACAGACTTTCCAGTGTATAGCGCTGTGCCGATACCGTCACAACACTTACCATCACAATACTTATTGTTACTATAACCTTAAAAAGAAATTTTCTCATCGATTTGTGTTATTATTATAGTTTAATTCCTTCTCAATCCCGACAAAGTTACGAAAATAGGAGCTTCTTTTACAGATTTTTTTGTATTTTCGGCAAAAATTTTGGCGAATATTATTCACTCAACTTTCGGAAGTAGTATGAGCAACTAAAGATTTCGTCTAAAAGTCTCCGCTTTAGTTGCGTATGTATCAAATTTGGCACATTGACATATTAGCACATTAAATATATGGAATTAGAAGAAAAGAAAATTACGGAATTGCCCGAGAACGCATATCGGGAGCTAAAACCGGGAGAAGAGTACAAATCTGTACTTCCACCAGACAGGCCGGTAACGGAAGTAACACCATGGTCAATAGGTATGGGATTATTAATGGCGATCATCTTTTCGGCTGCGGCAGCTTACTCAGGCCTGAAAATCGGCCAGGTTTTCGAAGCCGCCATCCCCATCTCCATCATTGCCGTAGGAGCATCGGCGGCATTCCGCAGAAAGAATGCACTGGGGCAAAATGTCATTATCCAGTCGATCGGCGCATCGTCAGGCGTGATTGTGGCCGGAGCAGTCTTTACTATCCCGGGTCTTTATATCCTGCAAGCCAAATATCCCGAAATTCAGATTAACTTCTGGCAAATCTTTTTTTCATCGCTGCTAGGAGGATTCCTGGGAATTCTTTTCCTTATTCCCTTCCGTAAATATTTTGTGAAAGACATGCACGGGAAATTACCTTTCCCTGAAGCCACAGCAACTACCGAGATCTTGATGACCGGAGAGAAGGGTGGCAACAAAGCAAAGTTACTAATCACCAGTGGGCTCATCGGAGGATTATTCGATTTCTGTTTCTCCGCCTTCCGTCTCTGGAGCGAAGAGATCACCACACGCATTATTCCTGCCGGCGCCATGATGGCCGAACGATTCAAGATGGTACTCAAATTCAACGTAAGTGCCCTGATCTTTAGCTTCGGTTACCTGGTAGGACTACGATATGCCCTGATCATCACCGTCGGTTCGTTACTCTCCTGGTTGGTACTGATACCGTTAGTAAATGAGATCGGTGCATTGACGGCAGCCATGAGTGGAGGTGTCAATCCGTTTGCAGCAATGTCGGCAGAAGCGATCTTTGCAGAATATGTACGTCCGATAGGTATCGGCGCCATCGCGATGGCAGGTATTATCGGAATCATCAAATCGGCCGGTGTGATCGGCAGCGCTTTTAAACTGGCAGTCGGCAAGAAAGTGGCTACCGGTGCTGTGGGAACGGATATAAAGCGTACAAACCGGGACCTGAAGATGTCATTCGTGATGTTATTCCTGTTCTTCACGCTTATCGCCGTATTTATCTTTCTGCTCATCGGCGTGAAAATCACACTTGTACAGGCTATTGTAGCCTTGATCGCCATCACCGTTATCTCATTCCTGTTCACCACCGTGGCTGCCAATGCCATTGCCATTGTGGGGACTAACCCTGTATCGGGAATGACGCTGATGACGTTGATCCTCTCATCGGTAATCCTTGTTGCCGTGGGATTGGAAGGCTGGCAGGGAATGGTGAGCGGACTGATCATTGGAGGTATTGTCTGTACTGCACTTTCAATGGCAGGTGGCTTTGTCACTGACCTGAAGATCGGTTACTGGATTGGTACTACTCCTGCAAAGCAGGAATCCTACAAGTTCCTCGGGACGTTGGTTTCAGCGGCAACCGTGGGAGCAGTGATTTTTATCCTGAATGAAGCATACGGCTTTGTAGCTACGCCTGAACATCCAAATCCGATGGTGGCTCCGCAGGCCAACGCCATGGCCGCCATCATAGAACCGCTGATGGCAGGAAGTGGCGTCAGCTGGATACTTCTGGGGATCGGCGCAGTGATCGCTATCCTCGTGAACTGGCTCGGTGTGTCACCCTTAGCATTCGCACTCGGTATGTTTATCCCCCTCCAACTGAATACCCCTCTTGTCGTGGGTGGATTACTCAACCACTGGATCAACAAAAAAGGTGCTGATAAGCAGTTGACAAATGCACGCCACCAGCGTGCTATCCTGATCTCTTCCGGATTCATAGCAGGTGCTGCACTCTTTGGCGTATTTGGCGCCTTGATCATATTTATGACCGGCGACGGCAATGCACTCAACTTCAACCTGTGGAGTGACCCTCATGGTACAGGTGCCCAGATTGTGGCGCTCTTTGCTTTCCTCGGACTGATTGCCTACTTTATCTGGGAAACCAGACGGGCAAAGAGGGAGGATTGATTGATGTGATGATTTAATGATGTGATGATGTGATGATGAGATAATGTGGGAAAATGATAGTGTGCTTCGCACGATAAAGTGATAGATACTTCGCATGATAGTACGCTTCGCGCGATAAATACAAGATAACGAATTCAATTTTTCACTTTTAATTTTTAATTAATAGACAGATGATAAAAAAATTTAGGCAAGTAAAACCAATTCTATTTACTGTACTTGCACTGGCGGTCGTTTCCTGTACGCCGAAACAGCAAGATGACAGTGAAAAAGATTTTACTCAATATGTAAACCCCTTTATAGGAACAGCATTCACGGGACATACTTTTCCCGGCGCCACATACCCGTTAGGCATGATGCAACCGGGGCCGGAGACGGGCAATTTCTCCTGGGAATACTGTTCCGGCTATTTCTATGACGATGAGCGCATCAACGGCTTTTCGCAGAACAGGCTGAACGGTACAGGGTGTGTCGATTTGGGCGACCTGCTGATGCAGCCTTTCTCCGGTGAGAAACGCGACGACCTGAGCAGTAGTTTCGACAAGGCTACGGAAAAAGCTTCTCCCGGTTACTATGCGGTGGAGCTGGCCGATAACGAAGTAGGTGTGGAAATCACTACCGCCCCGCATGTGGCATTCCACCGCTATACTTTTGCCGAAGACAAACCGGCGAATTTGTTAGCCGACTTTCAAAGCGGGCTGGTATGGACGAAAGATAAACTCTTCACCCACGTACTCGATAATGAGGTCACTTTCGAAAACGACCGGCTCATTACCGGCTATACCCGCCGCACCGAATGGGTAGAACGCACTTACTATTTCGCTATCGAGTTCGACAAACCGATCCTCTCTTCGGAACAGCTCGAATCACGGGATCCACGGGAGAAAGCACCCCGCTATATCCTGACCTTCGACATGCAGGACGATCCTATCCTGCAAATGAAGATCGCCATGTCCACCACAAGCGTTGAGGGTGCAAAGAAAAACCTCGCAGCAGAAGTAAGCGGATGGGATTTCGACGCAGTGCACCGGGACGCCAAAAAGGCCTGGAACAGCTATCTTTCACGGGTGGAGATAGAGGGTACGGAAGACGACAAGGTCAATTTCTACACCTCGCTCTACCATCTCTATATACAACCCAACAACATAGCCGATGTGGATGGTCGCTACGTGGGGCCCAACCGCGAGATCACACAGTCGCGCACCGGAAAATTCTACTCCACCCTCTCACAATGGGACACCTTCCGCGCCGCTTTTCCCATGTACACCATCCTTAGCCCGGAGATCATCGCCGACCTGGTAAATACGTTTGTTGATTACAGCGAACAGAAAGGACATCTTCCTATCTGGGCGCTGATGGGACAGGAGACCTATACCATGATCAGTAATCACTCCATCTCTATGATCGTGGATGCTTACCTCAAAGGGTTCGACGGATTCGACGCGGAGAAAGCCTACCGGGAGATCAAAAGATCGATCACCGAAAGCAAGCACTATAAATCGGACTGGGAGATCTACGACCAATATGGTTACTATCCTTACGACCTTATCAAAGTGGAGTCGGTTTCCCGTACGCTTGAATGCGGATTTAGCGACTATTCCGCCGCACTGATGGCAAAAAAATTAGGGAAAACGGAAGATTACGAGTTCTTTATGAAACGGGCCGGCTATTACAGAAATTTGTTCGATGAGGAAACCAACACTATGCGCCCCAAAGACTCCAAAGGCCAATGGCTCTCCCCTTTCGACCCTTATGCACTGGCGCACGCTGATTCACAGATCGGGGGCCACTACACGGAAGGTAATGCCCTGCAATATACATGGCATGTGTTACAGGATATCCCCGGCCTCATCGAATTGATGGGCGGAAAAAAGGAGGCAGAAAAAGGACTCGACTATCTCTTCAACACCACCCAGGAATCGACCGTTCAACTCTCCGATGTGACCGGACTTATCGGCCAGTACGCGCACGGTAACGAACCAAGTCACCACGTGGCTTATATCTATTCTTATCTCGACAGGCCGGAAGAAACTCAGCGGCTGATACGTCAGATTACCACCGATTTCTACCGGAACAAACCGGACGGGCTTATCGGCAATGACGACTGCGGGCAGATGTCGGCATGGTACATGTTCTCCGCTATGGGTTTCTACCCCATGAATCCGGTGAGCGGCGAATTGGTCATTGGCGCTCCGCAGATACCCAAAGCTGTCATCAACGTGGAGAACGGGAAGCGCTTCACCATGGAGGCGAAAAACCTTTCGGAAGAGAATATGTATATAGAGAAGATAGAACTGAATGGGCAATCTTATGAGAAGAAGTTCATCACGCATGATGATATCATCAACGGCAGCACATTGGTGTTTTACATGACAAACAGTCCGAAAAAATAAAAGAGAAAGAACATTCTCATTAAATGCATAAACCTATTGAACGTTTTCGTTAAGCGAGTACAGAGGCAAAACAAGTTTTGCCTCTGTCTAGCGTAGAATTGAAAATCGAGGAACGAAGGCGATTCAAATAGTCTAATGTAATTGAACCTCTAACCGGTTCTCCTAAAATAAACAAAGAGGCGTGTGACTACCATGTGCCTCCTTTATTTTTTCACACAATCAGCACACAATCCTTCCACGACTACAAATACATCCTTGGTAACAAAGCCTTTCGGCAACTCTGTGTCAAAGTGAGTGACGCCATCTAGACACAACACCTCGTCGCATTTCTCACAATGGAAATGGGAATGGAGGTTGTTATCTTCATGGTGATGCCTGTTCAGTGCATATTTCACCGTGTTGTCATTCAGGACAATGCGATGGATAATACCCCGGTCCTCCAACGTCTTTAATGTCCTGTATAGGGTAACCCGGTCGAACAGATCAGGGTATGACTCTTTCAACTCATTTTCCGACATCGCCGCCTCATTTTTCAGCAGCTCCCCAAGAATATATTTCCTGCAGCCGGTATTCTTCAGATCGTGGGCATGTAAAATTTCTTCTACTGTCATAATGCAACAACACTTCAAATGATATTTTGTTACGAATATACAGCTATTTTGGCAACAATCCTGATCTTTCACGTTTTTTTATTACTTTTTCAATATTGCATCATTGTTGCAATTGAATATTTTGTATATTTGCAAAGTATTTTAATTTACATGCACCAGACAGATACAGATGAAATTTTGCTATTCTATATTAATATTTCTTCTATGTACCCAATTAGCAGCGCACTCGGTTGAATCGGGTGAGTTTTCACAGTCGTTCTCCGGACAATCCCGTTTATCCCTGCATCCACAGCATCCCGACACAATCGGTAGAACTATACAAGATGAGGATACAAACCCTATAGAGTTGGATGAAGTGATTGTACGAGGTGACCGTATGAGAAATATCCAAATGAAGTCTGCACAAAACATTGTCCGCGTCGATAAATCCTATATTGAAGACAACTTTTCCGGGAGCCTGATGCAAAGTCTGGAAAAAATTCCGGGGATAAGGGCTATGACCATAGGATCCGGCCAATCCAAACCCGCTATCCGTGGTCTCGGTTTTAACCGGATGATCGTAACAGAAAATGGGATAAAACATGAAGGCCAGCAATGGGGTGAGGATCATGGCCTGGAGATTGACCAGTTTTCCGTCGATGAAATAGAGATTGTAAAAGGGCCGGGGTCACTCTTATATGGTTCAGATGCTATTGGCGGAGTAATCCAACTGCGTAATAACTATATTCCCACCGAACAGGCAGAGGGCAATATTAACCTCTACGGGAGGAGTAATAACGAGTCGATGGGTGTTTCGGGACAGGTCGGCGGCAGAATCAACAAATGGTACTATAAAATCAATGCTACCTATATGGACTATGCGGATTATAAAGTACCGACCGACAGCATACAGTATTACTCCTATTATATTCAATTAAAAAACCGTCGTTTACGCAATACCGCGGGAAGAGACCGGAATGCAGGATTTACGCTGGGTTATTTGGGAGAAAATTTCCGTTCTCATCTACTAGTCTCGAATATTAATTCCCGAAGTGGATTCTTTGCCGATGCACACGGGTTAGAAGTGAGACTATCCGATATAAATTACGACAGGTCTTCCAGAGATATAGACCTACCCTATCACTCGGTCAATCATTTCAAGTTAATCAATAACTCGGCATGGCGCATCGGGAATATTACCTGGGAAGGAAATATCGCGTTTCAGAACAACCGCAGGAAAGAGTTCTCCGAACCGGTATCTCACGGCTATATGCCTGTTCCTCCCGATGCATTGGAACGTCAATTCGACAAGAATACCTATACCGCATCTACCCTGCTCAGGATGCCGGTGAAGGATCGGTTAAGCTTACAGGGCGGACTTTCCATAGAACATCAGCATAACAAAAGAGACGGATGGGGATTTGTGATTCCCGATTTTCGCACTACAAGCATGGGAGTGTTTGTTTATGGGCGATACCATATCTCGGATAATTTGATTATCAGTTCGGGTGCACGTGCCGACAAGGTGAAAGTGCACATCGATAGTTACCGGGACTGGTACCAGACACCGGATGAACAGGGTAGCCCGGTATATAAGGAACGGGCTGCCGACCTGCAGAAAAGTTTCGACAGTTTCACATGGTCTGCAGGATTAAACTACCAACAGGGCAGATGGATGCTGAAAGCCAATATCGGTAAGAGTTTTCGTGCGCCGACCCCAAAAGAACTGGGATCGGACGGGGTAAATTACCACATATTCAGGTATGAGAAAGGTGATAACAGCCTCAGGGCGGAAGAGTCGTATCAGGCCGATATGGGGATCCGTTGGCAAAACAGTGTGCTAACGATCCAGTTAGAGCCTTTCCTCAACTACTTTCCCAATTATATCTACCTGAATCCCACCCCTGAATATTACGAGGGATTGCAAATGTATCACTACGCACAGGCAAGGGTGATCCGTTACGGTTTTGAAACCGATGTGCACTTACAGCTCACCCGACAGCTTTCCCTGATGATGCAATCGGAATATCTATATGCCGAGCAGCTTTCAGGAGATAAAAAAGGATATTCGCTCCCCTTTTCTCCGCCATGGTCAGCCAATTTCAGCATCGGTTACCGGCCCGGCAAAGGTTTTCTCGGAACCGAAGGCGATATAGTATTGGAGTACAGGGTGACAGGTGCTCAAAACAGGATCGTTCCTCCGGAAGAAAAAACGGAGGGTTATCAATTGTTGAACCTATCATTAGGACGTAGCTGGGATATAAAAGATAATAGTATAAAATTGCGGCTACAGGTACAAAACCTGCTGAACAAAAGATATTACGACCATACCGGTTTCTACCGGTTGATCGATGTACCTGAACCAGGCAGAAATGTATCAGTAATGCTTGGCTTCTCTTTTTAATTTATATAAACCATCAAAATTTTATCTGTATGAAACGAAAATTATTTTTGGGAGCAATGCTCCTTCTTAGCACGAACGTACTGTTTTTCTCTTCTTGTGAGAAAGAGGATACACCTTCGGCACCTACCGTCAAGATCACCGAACTGGGATCAGGACATGATAATCCGAACGACAAGATCGCCTATGCCGGATCAGACGCCCATATTGAAGCAGAGATAACAGCCGACGGGTTGATTGAAAGCATCACTGTAGAAGTCCATCAGGAGGACGGAGACTACGAATTTAATAAGGTATATACCGATGCCAAATATGTTGGGGTAAAAAACGTCACATTCCACGAGCACCTGGAAATACCGGCCGAAGCACCGGAAGGTGAATATCACCTGCATCTGGTTGTGAGAGACCAGGAGGGACAGACAGGCATGGCAGAATCCGAACTGATTATAAAACCGGCATCCGAAAACGATGACGACGGACATGACCATGATGATGAGCATGATCACGACCATAATCACTAATAGAGAAATTGGCATGAGGGTGTATCACAATATGTGATTTCACCCTCTCTTTAATTCCCTCTATCCGGAAATAATCTCAAACAACTTATTTTCAGCAATAAAATTCCTATTTTGAGAATACTTTATAATTTAAAAAGAAATAATATGATCCGAAAAGCATTATTTTGTCTGACTGCCCTTTTGTTGTTACTTTCATGCGGTCAGGAAGATGATCACGATATGGAAAAACCGGAGATCGACATGAGCGGGGTATCGGCTTTTCCTTTGACCTGCGATGTAGTATATAGAGGAGATAGTTTTACATTTAAAGCACTCCTCACCGATAACCGGGAGTTAGGAAATTATAATATCGAAATCCATAACAATTTCGATCATCATTCACACAGCACCGATGATGTGGACTGTGAACCGGATGAAAAGAAAACACCGGTCAATCCGTTTATCTATAATGAGAGTTTCCGTATCCCTGACGGAATGGTCTCCTACCAAGCTGAGAGCAGTATCCATGTTCCCGATGATGTGGATACCGGGGATTATCATTTCATGATACGCCTGACAGACAAATCGGGTTGGCAACAACTGAAAGCTGTCGGTATAAAAGTAAGAGACCGGAATTAATTCCGAAAAAAATATAAAGCATGATTTACATTCATTGTTGAAGGGCTTTGTAGAATTGCAATTCGCCGCGTAACTCTTCTATCTCCGATTGCAACGACCGTACCCTAACCAGCATATGCCGGAGTGCATCGATCCCCGCCACATTGATATCCATCTCATAATGCCACCGGATAAATTGTTCCAGGTCGGAGAGGTCGTCGTATTCTATAAACCTGTCGTCGTCCTGACCGATCACATGAATCAACCCCACGTCCCGTAGCGATTCAATGAATGATTCTTCTATCTCGTAGATCCTCAGACATTCGCTGTATAGTAATCTGTTTCCACTCATTATTTCCTGATTTTTGATAGTTCCGTGAATAATTCCTTTTCTCTATCAGAAAGATGTTCAGGCAGATGCACCTTCAACGTCACGTATAAATCACCAAACCGTCCCTCTTTCTTATACAGGGGAAATCCTTTACCTTTCAGCCGTAGCTTGGCATTGGGTTGAGTACCGGATTTAATGGTCATTTTCACCTGTCCGTCAAGAGTATTAATCATTGTTTCGCCCCCAAGCACAGCTGTATAGAGGTCGATAACAGCATCGGTATACAAGTCATCCCCAAGGCGTTTAAAGACCGGATCATCCTCAATAGTGAAAGTGATATAGAGGTCACCGTTCGGCCCGCCATTCACCCCGGGCTGACCATACCCTGCCAGTTTGATCTTCTGCCCGTCGGCCACTCCCGCAGGAATCGTGATACGTACATTTTTCCCATTGATCGACAATGTCTGCTGATGTGTTTGCATGGCTTGACGAAGTGTCAGGCGCAATTCCGCCTGATAGTCCGCACCTTTGAACCTGTTACGGCTGCCGGTACCGCCTTGTCTCCTGCTAAACCCGCTACCAAACATAGAGTGAAAAAAGTCGGAAAAATCGTCGTCCGAAAAATCTCCTTCGGTATAGAAAGTCTGTCCACCCTGGTCGCTCCACTGCTGTTGCCGGCCACTTTGCCGCTGGTACTGCTGTTGTGCTTTCTCATATTCTTCGCCGTGCTTCCAGTTCTCACCGTACTTATCATACTTGGCGCGTTTCTCCGGATCGCTCAACACCTCATTGGCCTCATTGAGCTCCTGAAACTTCTTTTGAGCCTCTTTGTCGTTCGGATTCAGGTCGGGATGCAACTTACGCGCCAGCTTGCGGTAAGCCTTTTTGATATCTTCCGCCGATGCATTCCTATCGACTCCCAGTATTTTGTAATAATCAATGTATGGCATGTTTTCTATGTATTGAAAAACAGCCCTACCCCTGCATCACGGTTTCCCGTAACCGGCATAAAGCTGTTATTAACATACTACACTAAATGAATATGGAATCAGCGGGCCTTTTTGATCGCGTCCTCGATGGCCTTACTGAAGACCGGCAAATCGTCCGGTACCCTCGATGTGATCAGGTTCCCATCTATTACCAGTGCTTCATCCACGTAATTCGCACCGACTTCCTCCAGTTCCCCCCGGATAGATCCCACCCCAGTGGTGGTTACATCCTTAAGTACTCCTGCTGTAGCCAATACTTGTGGACCGTGACAGATGGCGGCTACCGGCTTCCCTGAATTGAAAAAGTTCTTGGCGAACTCCACTACCGTCGGGTCTTCTCTCAATGCAGCAGGGGCTTTTCCTCCAGGTAGTACCAGCGCGTCAAATTCATCGACGCTCACCTCTCCTACTTTCTTTTGTACAACTATTTCAAAATCGCTGTTATACGCTTTCACCCGTCCCGTTTCAGGACCTATCACCGTAATATCCATATCTTTATTTTCCAGATAACCGATCGGCATATAAGCCTCGGCATCCTGGAATCCCTCAGTAAGCAATACTGCTACATGGGGGCGATTCACTGCTTGCACATCCGGTACAATCACTTCCGATCGTCTCTCTTCACTGCTACCGCTACCGGTACATCCGGCAGCAAACAATACAATACTCAACATAATAAATGCGTTTAAAGTGATTTTATCCATATTACTTATTATTTTGGGATTGAAACAATTCATATCCAACTACATCCAAAAGCGAGGGATGTACCTGTCAAGTAAACATCCGTTTTCGGGATAATGTTCACACAAGTGCTAAGCATGAGGTGTGGTCCAACTTTTCGGAAAGTAAGGTATCGTTCGTAGCCGGGAAGAATTATTCGAGGGTAAAACAATCCGAATGAGTCGTTTAATTAAATTCATATTAGATAAAAATAAATACATCAACAATAATAAGACATATACATCATTTCAAATGAAATATATACATCATTTCAAATGAAATATTTTGCATAATACAAAAATCACTATATATTTGTAATAAAAAAGATATGAGCATAAAAATGCAACAGTCGTCATTGGCAGAAATAACGTGGGAACAAAAGCAGGATGCTTTCACAGAAGCCGAAGACGTGATAGAAAGGACCTTGCTTCCGGACTTACCGAATATTCCCACACACGCCTTGATACTGTCTGGGGTCAGACGTTGTGGCAAGAGTACGCTCTTACGGCAATTTGTGCGCAAGCAATTTCAGGATATATTCTATTTGAATTTTGAGGATATAAGGCTTTACGGTTTTGACATTAAAGACTTTGTTTTATTGGATAAGGTGATTGATGAATCGGGACTGAAAGTGCTCTATTTTGATGAAATTCAAATTATTGAAGGATGGGAGCTTTACATTCGCCAGAAATTAGACCAGAATTTTCAGGTTATCGTGACGGGTTCAAATGCCACTTCGCTGAGTGTCGAATTAGGTACAAAACTGACCGGAAGGCATATAACCAAAGAACTTTTTCCATTTTCTTTTGCCGAATATTTGGATTTCCACCATGCTCAGGCTAATCCGGAAACTCTATTGGCCTATCTGAATGAAGGCGGCTTTCCCGGCTTTCTAAAACAAAAACTACCTGAAATCCTGGAATTTCTGATTGAAGATATACTCAATCGTGATATCATAGTCCGCTATGGTGTGAAAGACCCCGGTTCAATAAAGAAACTTTGCTCGTATATGCTTGCCAACAACGGTACGCTTGTGGTTCCGTCAAGATTGACATCGGCCATTGGCGTTAAGTCCGGCTCAACTGTATTGAGTTATTTTTCTTATTTTGAGAATTCATATCTGGTTTCTTTGGTTCCAAAATTTGACTGGTCGCATAAGGCGCAGATGTTAAGCCCCAAGAAAATGTATGTGATTGATCCCGGGTTGGTACAAATAGGCAGTACATCTTTCAGTCGGAATTTAGGGCATTTACTTGAAAGCGTCGTATTCTGGCATTGGCGCAGGAAGACCAAAGAAGTATATTATTTCAATGAAAAAGACAAGGAATGCGATTTTGTTGTCCGCCAGAAAGATCAAACGACACAGGTTATACAGGTTTGTTGGGAATTGACCCTCGAAAATGAAGAACGGGAAGTGAGCGGACTGCTTGCAGCTATGGAATACTTCAAAACCGATAATGGCATAATCGTTACTGCTGCTTCATCCGATACCATTCGTACCGACGTAGGGTTTATTTCCGTTATTCCTGCCCATCAATATTTATTGACATAACGTTAAAAATAGAACTTAATGAGGATGAATTAAAACTGTATAAAGCGACTCAACCAGTAAAAAATAATATTATGCCGGAACTAATCATCAACGCGCGCCGCGCCGCCATCAGCGAAACGCTTGAAGTGCGCCGCATCCTGCCTTTCCGCGAACGACGCATGGTAGGTCCCTTTATTTTCATGGATCATGCCGGTCCCCTTACGCTGCAACCGGCAGAAGTGACCGCAATGGATGTGCTGCCCCACCCCCATATCGGGCTTTCTACCGTCACCTACCTCTTTGACGGCCGGGTAACCCACCGCGACAGTCTGGGTTCGCTGCAAACCATCCGACCCGGAGAAGTGAACTGGATGACTGCCGGCAAGGGCATATCCCATTCCGAGCGATTCGAAGACCCGGAATTGTTAGCCAACAGCTCACTGGAGATGTTACAGACCTGGGTGGCGCTTCCCGAGAGCGACGAGGAGTGTGAACCCACCTTTACCAATTACCAGCCCGAGCAACTCTCCATCTATTCTGACAAGGGCATTTGGATGCGCCTTATAGCGGGTAAAGCGTACGGCCTTCAAAGCAAGGTAAGTACCCACTCCCCTCTCTTCTACCTGCACGTCAGGCTCGATGCCGGTGCCAAGTTGGATCTTCCACGGGAACACTCCGAGAGAGGGGTGTATATTGCAAAAGGAACGCTGGAGGTATCCGGAAGAGTCTATACGATGGGGCAACTGCTGGTCTTCTCCAAGACAGAGCACCCAACGCTAATCGCCAAGAGCGATTGTACCATCATGCTGCTGGGTGGTGAACCCCTCGGTGAGCGGTTTATCTGGTGGAACTTTGTCTCCTCACGCCGGGAGCGCATCGAACAGGCCAAGGCCGACTGGCAGTCGGGCAGGATCATCCTTCCTCCCAACGACAACAAGGAGTTCATCCCGCTACCCGAAAGCAAATTCAGAACAACCAGCCGTCCACCGGAGCCCGAAGCCCTTTCGTGAAATCGAATCCCTTTATTCCGATTTCACTACTTCCGCCGGATTCATTTTCAGTACCCGTGTTACCTGTATCGCGACAGACAGGATGACGATCATTATCGTGATCAATAGCACGAGTACAAACATTAAAAATGATAATTGAAAATGATAGGCATAGGTTTGCAACCATCGATGGACAAAAAGGTAACCCAAGGGTAAAGAGAGTGCATTGGCCATCAACGCCAATACAAGATACCTGTCAAGGAACAGTTTCAATATATCTATGAAAGCAGCCCCGTTAATGATATGGATAGCCATCTCTTTTTTCCGCTGTTCGGTGGATAATGCCACCAATAAATAAATTCCCAACGAGGAGATCAGAATGCAGATGAGGGCCAATGTAAGGAAAATCCTTGACATATAGATATCGGCTACATTCAATTCCCTCATTATATCAGGCAGGTATTGAAATTGCTTCTCAGGCGTAACTTCACCTTTGCTGAAATCTTTATAGTGTTGTTTGGCAAAAGTAAGCGCCCGGTCTTTATTTTCCGGGATAATCTTAATATAAATGTAGGGTGTTTTCAGTAACAAATTGGCTCTTTCTCTTTCCGAAGGAATATGGAAAAATGTTTTCTCCAAAGGATATTGAATAGGGAAATAGTGATAATCTTTTAGAATACCACTAATATGGAATTGAGCCCCTCCTGCTTCTGGAATATCATAAATTTTACTGAAATCTGCCGGCAGGTTTATCATCTCTGCTCCTGTCTGGTTTATCACATATTGTGGAATTTCATTTTCAGATAACCATTCTCCCGATTCCATCCGCATGCCGAAAAATGAGAGGAAATTGGGTTCGACTACCACTACATTGGCATCTGTATAATTATCCCCTTCCCCATAGATCGGTTCCTTTCTTCTCTTTTTCTCTTCACAAAAAAACAGATCGGTATCAGACTTAGTACAAGAAATATAAAGCTAAAGCCCCCCTATAAGGAAAACGCTATATTTATCAATTTGCTTTTTGACAGATACTGTATAAAATTTTCATAAATTCCTTTATGATCTAACCTCGTATAATCGCTGTATAACGGGTAAATTAGTTCTACAAAAGCCATCGAGAGAATAAATGCCAACAATAGGAACAGGATCAATTCGACCGTTCCTTTCCATATCAACCCTTTAGTGAACGATCAATTTCGTGTTGTAGCGATGCTCCTCGTAAAGGATATAATCTTCTTCAAAAGGAATGAAAACAGAAAAATACTCAATACCATTCTGGTTCATTGGGTCCCGGTAATTGTTATCATTATTCGGATTCTCTGCTCCACCGTAGCGGATTTGTCCGATTTGTTCTTCAATACTCATTAGATACGTCCGGGAGAGATCGGCCGCGAAATGATTCACCGTTGTTTCCTGATGCACGTAACGGACAATAAGGATAACACACGTCAGGCCCAATGCCAGCCCCAGGATATTGACCACCGTGTACAGGCGGAATCGGTTGAGTGTACGAATGGTTATTTTCATTTATTTATTTGTTATGCCGCGTATCTTCGGCAGATGATTTCTATAATTGACACATTAACATATCGACACATCTTCGAGTCAGTAAATCAGTATATCTTCGAATTGGCATATTAGTCTTATTGGCAAATCGTCACATTGAATTATTCCGATTTAACCACTTTTGCCGGATTCTCCTTCGCGGCACGACTCACACGGGAAAAGATGCTTACAAACACGATCAGCGTAATGAGTACAAATATCCCAGTAAAGAGCCACCACTCCATCTCAACACGTCGGGTATATTGCTCCAGCCAGCGTTGCATAATATACCCCCCTACAGGGAATGCCACTATGCAAGAAAACAGTGTAATTATAAAGTATCTCCGGAAAAAGAGTAAAAAAACCTCCCTTGCCTTTGCTCCATTTACTTTACGTATGGCGATCTCTTTTCGCTGCCTGTTACATGCAAGGGTGATCATGGCGTAAATCCCGAAAAGAGCTATCAGGATTGTGACCCCGGTCATCACACTCAATAGTATAAGCAAATAGCGTTCGGACTTGGTATATTCGGCATATAATTCCTCCATATTTAAAATACTAACTGAACGATTTCCGACTTTTTCAGTCCCTATTCTTTTGATCTCTTCTTCAGTAGCTAATTGTTATTAGTGTGAAACGATCTTTCACACCACCACTCCGCTGTATTTCCGGAAGAAGATTTTCCTGAATACTTCGTTTCATGAAATAACTTATGGGTACAAAAGCAAAAAATAGTGACAACAGAAGTATGGACAATCCGAATAGAAGGACATCTCGAAGAAAGAATGATTTGGGCACTTCAATCATTGAAAACTTCACAAAAGAAGGATATAATAATTCCGACAATACCAACCCGACTATCAAGGCTACCACTAATAACGAGATAAATTCACAGAAAAGCATGGCTAACAGTTGAAAATTAGACGCTCCATTGACCTTTTGCAGTGCCAATCCCCGGTTACGAATTTTTATCTTGTTAATAAAGACAATACTTCGGTAAATATTCAATTAACTAATTAAAATTCAATGATTTACATAACATAGTTTAACATAAAAAAGATGGTTAAGCAGCTGATTATCAGTATCTTTATAGCTGATCAAAGTCTATTAAAGATGGATAAAACCAGCATACTTAACCAATATAGAGGTATCTGCGGTGATGTTCTAATTGAACTAACCACGAAGTTAAACAAAAGTTTCAAATCATTCCTTATGGAGACGTTT
>NZ_KB905714.1 GCF_000380985.1 Proteiniphilum acetatigenes DSM 18083
CCGTTGAATCCTCCGTCTATGGTGATGGTTGTCCCGGTCACAAAGGATGAGGCATCGCTCACTAAATAGTGGATTGCCCCGCACAGTTCCTCGGGTTTTCCCATCCGTTTGAAGGGCGTCTGGCGTATGACATCCTCTCCCCGTTGGGTGTAACTACCATCGGGGTTTGTGAGCAAATCCCGGTTCTGTTCGGTGATAAAGAAACCCGGTGCTATGGCATTTACCCGTATCCCCTCGCCAAATTTGGCAGCCACCTCATTGGCCAGGAACTGCGTGAAGTTGGTGACCCCCGCTTTTGCCGCGGCATATCCGGCTACGCGTGTCATCGGACGGAAGGCGGCCATCGACGAGAAATTAATGATATTCCCCTTTTTTTGTTCCACCATGGGTTTGAGAAAAACCCTGGAAGGCAGCACGGTGCCGGTTAGGTTCAACCGGACCACCTTGTCGAATTCATCCAGATCCAGATCGAAAAAGGTTTGTGCGGGACTGATGTTGGCTCCCGGCATATTCCCACCGGCTGCATTGAGCAATGCGTCGATACGCCCGTACCGTCCCAATATCTCTTCCCTGTTCCGTACCAGCACAGCTTCGTCCAGCACATCAGTTCTCAGGAACAGCGCTTCCTTGCCTTCCGATTTGATTTTGTCTACACTCCCCCTGCCTGCCTCTTCCCGGCGCCCCAGGATAACTATTCTGGCGCCCTGGCCTGCCAGGTAGGATGCAATTACACTTCCCAGTACGCCTGTACCTCCCGTAATAACGATAACTCTCCCCTCTATACTGAATAAATTTTCCATCGCCAAACTATTTTTTCCTGTTATAATACTATTTTCTATTTTTCGAAATTGTTTCCCGGGTGTACTGATGTGGCATACATACCTACCGTTGCCCCGACAAATCCACCGGCTTTTTCGGTTGTCAGGAATGCCGTATCGATCTCTTCCGCTACGGTCATCCGGGTTCCATCCACGTATGTGACGTCAAAACGGAGATATGTATTCTCTGCTTTTATACTCAATATTACCGGAGTTGCGGCATATTCATCGGGGATGGCCTGTGAATACAGACGAGCGGGCACGGATTCTCCGTCAGCAAGGTAAAGGACGATCACGGGTTGATCGCCGTCCATTGTTTTTCCCAGAATGATATTGTACTTTTCGTTCTGGAAACAACATATTCCGGCTAATTCCGTTTCGGATTGCGGTACAAAGTCCATTTCCACCGAAAACTCAAAATCCAGGTGCTGGATACGTCTTCCGATATAAGCCGGATTATCAATATCATAGATACGTCTTTGTATGGCATCTATTTTCATTGCATCATCCTCGATCCTCCACCATGGGTCGATGGGCGTTCTTACGAACAACCAGTCGTAACCAAGCTTCTTCGATCCGAAACGATCCTCCCATACGAAATTCCCCGTCAGGAAGTTCGGAGCGGGCGACAGGTCCGGTTTATCGACCACCACAGGTACAGATTCTCCTTGCGGCAGAATAACGGGAAACCCGTTTTCCCATGTAACGGGCAACAGAAATGTTTCCCTGCCCGTATAATAATAATTTCCTTTATACGGACGACATCCCAGAAAAACGGCATACCATTCGCCATCCGCTGTTTCTATGATATCGGCATGTCCGGTCGAGGTCACAATCTCCGGTCTGTCTTCCGGTAAATCTTTCTGCGTAAGGATCGGATTATTCTCATAGAGAATAAACGATTCATCCAGGCTATTCGCACTGAAGATTACTTCCCTATGGTTCACAGAAGTTCCTCCTTCCGCACACATCAAATAATATTTTCCGTTTATTTTATACAGGTGCGGCCCTTCTATCCAAATCGGTTTTTGCGATTTATCCACCCCTCCGTCGATGATCATCTTCGCTTCGCCGAAAGTCTGATCCGTTGCGGGATCGAAGCGGTGTAACCATATGGCTCGATGTCCGTCATATTCGGGTTCGCCCTGGGGAGCATCGTTGTTCACAATGTATCCCGATCCATCCTCATCGAAAAACAGGGACGGATCAATGCCTCCCACTGCCGGAAGGGTAATGGGCTCAGACCATTCCCCTTTGAACGGGTCATCGGTCTTGACCAGAAAGTTCCCGATCCCGTCCACGCATGTCGTGATGACATAAAAGGTATCATTGTGCGGATTGTATTCGATAGCCGGTGCATAAATGCCGCCGGAAAGCCGGATACCATCGAGTTTCAGTTGTGACGGCCGGTTCAGTACAAAGCCTATTTGCGTCCAGTTGACCAGGTCGCGACTGTGGAAAATCGGGATTCCCGGATAATACGAGAACGACGAATTGACGAGAAAGAAGTCGTCTCCTTTGCGACAGATACTCGGATCGGGATAGAACCCGCTCAGGATGGGATTGAAGTACTGCCGCTGTGGGTCGATCTCCTTATCGAAACGGGCATCGTTCCCGGTATAAACGGCATTCCTGAACACAGCGGAATTCGTTTTGTCCGTATTACTGCATGCCGCGAACGCTAAATAGAGCAATGTACTTATATATACGATCTTTCTCATAGGTAAGGTTTCAGTTATGATGTCTCAAATCCAGTTTTATTTTTTTCAGATCGTCCAGTTCATGCATAGGCCGTTCGATGTCGTAAGGGATCGGCCTGCCCGAATATGTCTGGAAGTAGAGGAGGCAGGCGTCTTTCCACCAGACGGCATCGTGCGCATGTATTTTCAACCGCGACTGCACATGACGGAAACGGTCTCCGTCGATATAATTCTCCATCCTGTCCCATATTTTCTGGAATTCGCGCACCTGTTGTACACCTGTATCGTACCGATAACAAAGCTCATCCCATAGAGTACGGCCGTTCTTCATCGGATGGTCCCAGGGCACATGATGGAACCAAAGGAGAAGATCTTCGGGGCAGGTTGCGATATCGTTGAAATATTCCTTTAACGGAGCATGATACTGCGAAACGGCATCGCTGCCCCCGGTCGTGCGATCGAACCCGATCCCTTCTTCGCCGGCATTGTGGTAATACCTTGGAAGCCAGTCGGGGCGTACGCCCGGGATATCGCACCAGGGTTCAGGCCCGTAATGATGATCCCATGCGAAAATATGATGCAATCCCAGGGGCATCATATAATTGACGGCGGCGCCCCATGAGTCGAGCATCATCTCTTTCACGGGAGTAACGAAAGCCTCGTCCCGGGTAAACGTCATGCGCAACCACTCATCCGCAATCTCATCTGCGGTCAGCCCGTGATCCCATGCCAGCCGGCCGAACGCGTACCAGTTCGCTTGCGCAAAATGATGTCCGCACCAATTGATATCCTGTCCGATATTGGCTACCCCTGCGATGGCGCTTACCGGATGGGAGAATAATGTTCCGTCGGTTGTTTTCGCCACGGTAGAACCTTTGCCGTTGCAGTACGTATCGCTTTCGAAGAATTCTTTCCATTGCGGTGCCAGGAACACCAGATGATTGGAGAATCCAAGGTATTCCTGCGTGATCTGCAGTTCGGGCATCAGCGCCGTATGCTTCATCGCGCCGAACAACGGACTGAACGGCTCGCGCGGCTGGAAATCGATCGGCCCGTTCTTTACCTGTACAATCACATTATCACGAAACTTCCCATCCAGCGGGATAAACTCCTGATAAGCCTGCTTGGCACGGTCTTCCGGAGTAGGATTATAAACAAATGCCCGCCACATCACAATGCCGACATAAGGCTTTAATGCGTCTGCCAGCATGTTGGCACCGTCGGCATGCGTGCGACCGTAATCCTGGGGACCGGGCTGTCCTTCGGAATTGGCTTTCACCAGAAAACCACCGAAATCGGGGATCAAACGGTATATCTCCCCGATCTTATTTCGCCACCATCGTTGCACGCCGGTATCCAGCGGATCAGACCCGGAAAGCCCACTCAATATTTTTGGAGATGAAAAGTTCACCGATAAATAGACCTTTATACCGTAAGGACGCAAAATATCCGCTATTACTTTCACTTTTTGCAGGTAATCTTCTGTCAATATATCGGGAGAAGCATTCACGTTGTTCAGTACCGTCCCGTTGATGCCGATCGAAGCATTGGCCCGCGCATATTCCTTGTATCGCGGTGATATTTTTGCGGGGAGTTCATCCCATTTCCAGATGGAATATCCGGCATATCCGCGCTCTACTGTCCCGTTGAGGTTATCCCAGTGGTTCAGCAGGCGCAAATCGTATGCGGGTGATTCTTCGACCTGCAGCACACCGTTGTCGTTTTGCGTTTCCTGTAAACGCAACAAATGGTAGGCACCGTAGAGTAATCCTATGTCGGAACCCGATTGAATAGTGATTCCCGCTTGTTTATCGCCGGAAATAATATAGCTGTCCTTTCCCAGGTTTCGCAGCTTTTTATTCCGGTGTATGTGGAGTTGTACCGGTGCGCCCTTCCATTGCGTTTTCAATTCTTCTACAGCAACGGTTATGGTCGGGCTTTCCCTGTTGGCTTTCACCTGAGCCTGGGCGGTCATTTCGGCACGCAGCCATAAACGGCTTCCGTCTTCCGCTTTCAGACACCCTGCAGAAATACACAACGAGAATACTATATACAATACGGTTCTATTCATTATTTCACCTTAATAAATTTCGGATCATCAAACTCCCCAATCTCCCCAGTCTCCCACTTCTCCCAGTCTTCCTTCCCACCTGTCCACCTAACCACTTCCTTATACTGTACCCTGAATAGTCTTTATAGTTCCATCCGCGTTGTATTCCAGTTCAACGACTTTCAGGCTCCGCAACCATGTTTTGCCGCCCGAAGGGACACAATCGTGATGAAACAGATACCATTTCCCTTTAAACTCAACAATAGAATGATGGGTTGTCCATCCTACAACGGGTGTAAGGATCACTCCCTTGTATGTAAACGGGCCGTAAGGGTTGTCGCCAATAGCATAGCAGATAAGATGCGTATCGCCGGTCGAATAGGAGAAATAGTATTTGCCGTTGTATTGATGCATCCACGATGCTTCGAAGAAACGGCGTTCGGTATCGCCGGCCTTAAGCGGTTTCCCGTTTTCATCCAGAATAACCAGATCGCGCGGCTCGGCGGCAAATTCGAGCATATCTCCACGTAACCGGACAACTTTGGGACAAAGAGCCAATGCATCGCCTTCGGGCAGATCCGCACATTCCAAGGCTTTGTTGTTCCGGTAGCGTTGTAGTTGGCCTCCCCAAAGTCCACCGAAGTACATATAGTATTCCCCGTCTTCGTCAGGCCAGATACACGGATCGATGCTGTAACTTCCTTTGATGGGATTTTCCCGCGGAATGAACGGTCCTTCGGGTTTCTCACTGACCGCTACACCGATACGGAAGATATCATTTTTATCCTTCAGAGGGAAATACATATAATACTTTCCGTTCCGAAAAGCTACGTCACAATCCCACAACTGCCGGCCAGCCCAGGGAATATCTTCCGTTCTCAATACCACTCCGTGGTCGGCCACTTCCCCATGTTCCACGTCATCGAGTGAAAAAACATGGTAGTCCCTCATATTGAAATGATCTCCATTATCATTCTCAGGGATACCGCTTTCCCAGTCATGTGAAGGGTAGATGTAAAGCCTGTCGTTAAACACGTGAACCGAAGGATCGGCCATATAATCATGGGGCACCAAATATCTTGCTTGTTTCATATTATTTTAATTTAGAACCAGGATTCAAGAACCAAGACACAAGACTGTTTCTAATTGATTGATTTGGCGATTTGTAGATGAAATGATCATATTATTCACAAAAAATCTCCAAATCAGTAAATCAGTAAATCAGTAAATTATCAAATCAAATATCATGATTGTTTATCTTACTATCAATAGCAAAATCTCAGATTATTGCTCTTTACCTAATTTTATCAATTCATTTACAACCGGTTTCGGTTGATAATCCCTGTCGAAAAGTAACGGATAATCCATCCTGCCCTGCATCGGCCAGTCGTTTCTCCATGAAGTTGCATCACTCACACCCCATAGGGTTACACGGCTGATCTTGTCGTGATGTTTCAGAAATAGTTTGAAAAAATCCACATACTGTTCTTCCCATACCGTAGCTACCGGTTCGGGCAAGCCGTCGGTATACGGATTCATTTCCTGCTGGTATTCGTAACTCAGCGAAACTTCGGCAGTTACATCGGAACTGGGGAACGGGAGAACGATGATATCCATCTCCGTGATCATAACTGTCAGGCCGAGTTCAGAATAGGCCTGGATGCTTTTCTCGTATTCGTTGATATCGGGATAACCCAGGCCCATGTGTCCCTGCATTCCGATACCGTGGATGGGGATATTTTTTTCCTGCAAAGATTTTACCATGCTGACCACTCCGTTTCTTCTTCCTTCCAATCCCATACCGTAGTCATTGTAGTACAATTCCGTATCGGGATCGGCTTCGTGTGCAAATTCAAAAGCCAGCGGGATATATTCTTCCCCTATGATGGAATAGAACTTGCTGTTGCGGTATGTCCCGTCTTCCAGGATCGCTTCGTTCACCACATCCCAGCCATGTATACGACCTTTATAACGACCAACCACTGTAGTGATGTGATTTCTCATCCTTTCGATCAGCACATCGCGTGACACATCATTCCCCTCCTCGTCGGTAAAAAACCAATCGGGAGCCTGCGAGTGCCATATCAACGTGTGCCCGACCATGTGCATACCGTTCGCTTCCCCAAATTCCATAAATCTATCGGCTTCCTCAAAAAAGAATTCACCTTCTTTCGGTTGCAGGTACATGCTCTTCATGCAATTTTCGGCAGTAATCGAATTAAAATGGTGTTTTACGATCTCTACACCTGCCCTATCCCGTCCCTCTATCTGGTCGACATTCAATGCCGCACCCATCAGGAATTTACCCTGATACGCATCTTTCAGCGCCACCGTCTCTTTTTCCGGTGTACTGCATCCTGCCAACATCACCACGCAGATGAAGAGGAATGTCCAGACTGTTTTGTTATTTCCTTTTTTCATCGTTTCTGTTTTTATTTTTCAATTTTCAATTAGCAATAAATAATTAACAATGAACCATTTAACTTATTTGTTGATTTTAATTTACACATCAATAAATCAATACATTAGCACATTAACTTAACTGTCTTTCTTCGATCTCTATATTGATCTTATCGATCACATCATCTTCCAGTTCATATCTCGAGATAATAAACATAGCCAGGATAAGCAGCAATGCGGGAATAACGGCTACAAGCCACAAAATACCCTGCTCCACGAAAGGAGATTGTGAAACAGGATTTCTTTCATCAAACCCCACAAACGCCAGTACAAACCCGGGAACCACCCCACCCAATGCCATACCGGCCTTGAAGAAGATCCCGGTCAAAGCGTTCACGATTCCCGATATTCTCTTTCCTGTTGTATGTTCACCATATGAAATGACTTCCGGCACCAACGCCCACATATATCCTGTGGCAACGATTACACCCGTAGATTTCACGAATTGGGCGACAAGGACAAGCCAAACCTGCGTTTTGAGTGCGGGAACGACTGAAATGACATACAGCATCCCCATTCCGGCAATCGCTATCGAAAGGAATACATAGAACATTTGTTTTTTACCGATAGCCTTCTTTATGGCCGGTACCATCGGTAAAAAGATAAACGCGGGGATGGAACCCAAGGCCATGAAGTAGGGCATCATATCGGGAGCATTCACATTGTAGATCATGTAGTAGGACCCTGCAGAGTTACCGATAGCCATCATCGCGAAAGCCGTAATAAAGAAGAATGCAAGGATCCGCAGGGGACGGTTACGTACAAATTCCGTCCATAGATCGGATACTTTTACGAGTGCCATATCTTTCTCGTCCATGACGACCCGTTCTTTGGTCTGGGTATAACAAAAGATTAACAAAGCCAGTCCTGCAAGCGCATAAATGGTCATGGTGATAAACCATGCATTCCCGGATTCCGCCGAATTGATCTTTCCATCGGGTGAAAATGTTCTGACGATGATGGGAATACCATAAGCTACAGCCAAACCACCGAGATTTGCCAAGAACATACGTACCGATGTCAGTTTGGTGATCTCGTCGGTATCACGGGTAAGTGATGCATTCAGCGCCCCATAGGGAACATTGACCAGGGTATAGCACATCGACAAACCGATATAGGTGATATAGGCATACAGCAACGAACCGGAGAAACCGTTCCAAAAACAAAGAATGGCAAATCCGGTGAGGGGAATACCGCCCAATATCAGATAGGAGCGATATTTCCCCATCCTGGGATTCCGCTTATCCACGAAAGCTCCTACAATAGGGTCCCAGATGACATCGATCAGGCGTACGATCAGAAACATCACCGCAGCAGTGGCGGCCGGCAATCCGAAGACGTTGGTGTAAAAGATCAGCAGGTACATCGATACCGTCTGATAGATAAGGTTCTGTGCCAGGTCGCCCGAACCAAAGCCGATACGCTGTATCCGGGATAGTTTATAAAAACCTCTCGATTCGCCCTGTCTAAGCATTTCTGATTCCATTCTTGTTTGTTATTTTTTTAGTCTTTTTTTCTTCAATACTCCGTTCAATTATCATCCTTCAACCAACTTCCAACGACTATCACCTTGTCATTATACCGGGTCGGCTGTGTACAGTCATTTCACCTTCACTTCTATCTGTTTTTGATTGATTTCATCCGATGTTCCTCCATACAGGATGGTATAACTTCCCGGTTTCATAACCAACCCGTCAACGTTGCCATCGTAGAACTCAAAGGCTTCGGGGCTTATGGTTAACTCCACATGCCGGGTTTCACCCGCTTTGAGGTGTATCCTCCGGAACGCCCTCAACGACTTGTTGGGAGCCTCGGGATCGTTATTCCGCCTGACATATACTTGCACCACCTCGTCGCCGTCGCGGGTAGAAATATTTGTCACGGGGATGGTTACGGCTATCTCTTTGTTTCTCTTGATTTCTTCCGGGTTTATCCCGGCGTCTCCGTAAGTAAATGTCGAATAACTCAGCCCATGGCCGAACGCATATAGCGGCGTTTCCTTCATATAGCGGTAGGTCCTTCCTTCCATATCATAATTTTCGAAGCCCTGACGTTGCGGATCATCATGCCTGGACAGGGCATTGTCCAACTGTTCCAGGGTCTTGTAAAAAGTGACCGGCAGTCGTCCTGCGGGATTATAATCCCCAAACAACACATCGGCAACGGCGGTTCCGGCTGCCTGTCCGCCATACCAGGCACAAAGCAAAGCGTCGTAATTATGTTCGTCCTGTTCCAGTGCGAGCGCGCTACCGGTGCACAGGACAAAGACGACAGGTTTACCTGTTTTTCTTAATTCAGCAAGAAATTCACGTTGGATTCTGGGTAGGTCGATCGACACTTTATCCCCGCCTTTAAAGCCTTCGGCATTGACCGGCATCTCTTCTCCTTCGAGACTCGGCGATAGTCCTCCGACGTAAATGATGGCATCCACATCATTTAATTTCCCTATCAGGTTGGAGAAGTCCGCTTTTTCTTTTCGGAATACATCAAAACCGATACTTACATTCCGACCCTTCTGAATATGTTCGAGTACAATCTGGTAGTCTTTACCCTTTTCAAGATTTACCGCATATTCGGCGGGAACGGTTGCTTCCCGTCCCTGGCGCGACAGCACCTCTTTCCCGTCGATAAACAATCTGTAACCATCCGAAGCATGGGCCGAGAACACCACTTCTCCCGTATAGGGTGCGGTAAACAAGCCGGAAATGCGTGTCGATGTATTTTCCCTCTCCACACCCGGTGCCAGGGCAGTACCACCGTGACTGCTGTAATGGATGCCTGTGGCATTGATAACGGTCGCGGCAGCTTCCCCGCTGAAAGTACTGTTGTTGTAAAACCTGACTTCCAATCCTTTTTCTCCCTGTGGGGCACTCTTTAAGTTATCATAAAGGGATGCCCTGACCCACGGATCAACCAGGTCACAACCTTTGTCATACATGATTTCCGCAAGGGGAAGTTTCCTGCGGATTCCCTCTGCAATAGTTACCGTACTGGAAGGAATTCCATTGTAATTGCCCCATAACATCACGCTATCGGTGGCATTGGGGCCAAGAATGGCTATCTTCTTTATATTTTTGTTTAGCGGCAATGTTTCATTGTCGTTTTTGAGTAGCACCATCGATTCTCGGGCCACCTTCACCGCTTGTTCGCGGTGCTCCGGGGAATCTACGACGGAATAGGGCAGATTGCTCCAGGGTACCCTGTCGGCCGGGTCGAGCATGCCCAGTTCAAACCATCCGCGTAGCACACGGCGCAGGGAGGTGTCAATCTGCTCTTGTGTGATCAGTCCTTGCTCCAATGCTTTTGTCAGATTCTCATATACAGGGCCGCATTCCAGGTCGGTGGAATGGATAACCGCATCGGCAGCAGCGGCGGCAGGAGTTGGGTGAGTGGCATGATGATTTTCCATGAAGAAATCGTTGATGGCCCAACAGTCGGATACTACCATACCCTGGTATCCCCATCTGTTTCGCAGGATATCCAGCATTAACAAATCACTGCCGCAGCAGGGTTGACCGTCGTAAGCGTTGTAGGCGCACATTACTTCGCGGACATTGGCTTCACGGATAAGCGCTTCAAAAGCGGGGAGATAGGTTTCCCATAAATCACGTCCGGAGACCAACGCATTGTATGAATGCCTGTTCCATTCGGGGCCGCTATGGACCGCAAAATGCTTGGCGCAGGCATGGGTCTTGTAATATACAGGATGATCTCCCTGTAATCCTTTGACGGCGGCTATTCCCAGGCGGGCGGTCAGGTGGGGGTCTTCTCCGTACGTCTCCTGTCCCCGTCCCCAGCGTGGGTCGCGGAAGATATTGATATTCGGGGTCCAGAAAGAGATCCCCTGGTAGCGCCCGCGTTTCCCTTCGCGAACAAATTGGTTGTATTTGGCCCTTGCCTCATCGGAGATGATCTCGAATGTTTTCAGGTGTTCCGGTTCGTTCCATGTAGCCGCCAGGCCGATAGCCTGGGGGAATACAGTGGCCAGGCCGGCTCGCGCCACACCGTGCAAGGCTTCGTTCCACCAGTCGTATTCGGGTATTCCAAGCCGGGGGACAGCCTTTGAATTCATCATCATCAGGCCGACTCTTTCCTCGGGATCCAGCAGACCCAAGAGGTTCTCTATCCGCTCTTCAATGGGCAGGTCAGGGTTTTGGAACGGATGTTCGTAATGCACCTGACCGAATAAGGCAGGAAGGAAAAATCCTGCCAATAGACTGAATAGCAATATTTTTTTCATCTGTATAATTCTATTTTTCTACTTTTACTCATGCGAAACTACCAATCATCTGTCCGGAACGGGGAGGCTAACAGCCCCTCCTTATTCCGTAAATTCGCTTCTTCCGGGTTGTTGCTCCATGCATAGCGAACAGCTACCGGATGGGGTACTTCCCTGTTGCTGACGATCACCTCATTGCCTTTGATCGTTGCTTCCGCCCAGACAAATTTCCGGTCGCTTCCGGCAATGGCAAAATGTTTCAACGGCCCGTCCTTGCCAATCAGTCCGCTTCCGGTTTCTGTAAAGGTAAGGATAATCTTATCTCCTTCAATCCTCATTTCTTTATAAACAGGGCCCGAGCTTACGATTTTTTCCCGATACACGATTTTACGTGCACCCAGGAATAACCTGTGGCCTACCTCTTTTTTATTCAGCGGATGGACATCATTCCACTCCCCAATATCAATGGTTACAGCCAACCCTGTATTCGGAACCGTTTGCGACAATCGCAACTGCACATTCCGCAGTTCCGCCCAATGGCTTTCGGCCGGATGGGGAGGATCCTGCATGAAACCGGCCAGTTGAACGATCAGGAACGGCAACTCCGGTTGTTTCCAAAGGCTACGCCAATCACCGATCATCGCTTTCATCAGACCGTAATACTCACTGTATCTTCCCGTATTCGATTCACCCTGGTACCAGAGCACGCCTTTGATACCCCAATGTTGCAGGGGAGCGATCATCGCATTGTACAACCCTGTGGGCTTGTAATGGAAAAACGTTTCACCCGGTAATGCCGGCATCCGCGTTCCCTGCCTGTATTTCCAGGTACCTTCCAGACTTATTTCTTCGTTGTCGAACACCAATTTATACGGTTTATCCTCTACAAATCCCGGATAACCGGAATAGCTGACCAGGCGGACGGTAATCGTATTCTTTCCCTCTTTGAGGAGATTTGTAGGGATCGTATAGATACGCGGGGGATACTGATAAGCAGTAGTTCCTACAAATACACCGTTTACAAAAACCGAATCGGCGTCGACGATACAACCCAACCGCAGCACAGCGGGTTTTCCCTGCGAATGTGCCGGTACGCTGAATTCTTTCCGCAGCCAGTGCGAGCCGTTGACCGAATTCAGGCCGTCGCTTCCCCAGGTCTTGTCGAACAGGTCGACCTCTTGCCAACCACTGTCGTCATAACCGGGTGAGAACCACTCCTGCTCTCCGTTCAGTCCCGCGTCCTGTCGATAAAGGACGGCATTCCATAGATTCCGGCGTTCCCGATCGAGTTGTTGAACATCCGACACATATTCATCCGACCGGCATATATCCCGGTCGTTCAGGTAATGCGGAAAATCCGTCAGCCCCTCTTCGCTAATCCATGCTTCGGCAGGTGACCCACCTACACTGGCATTGATCAATCCTACGGGCGTTTTTGTCTTTTCGAACAGTTCCTTTGCGAAAAAGTAGGCGACCGCCGAGAAGGACAGTGCATTCTCCGGTGTCAGTTCCTGCCATGAAGTAGGGTTTATATCCTGTTGCGGATAATGGAAATTATATGCCAACGGCACTTTGATATGCCGGATCATCGGATTAGCGTAACTCTCCACTTCTTTCCGGTACAAATCCATGACCCTGCCGACGGGGAGCTCCATATTCGATTGCCCGGAACAAAGCCATACATCGCCGATTAAAATATCCCTGATCTCCAACTCGTTCACGGTCATCACATAAGGCCCTCCCGCTTTTACCGGAGGGAGTATTACCGACCAGTTCCCGCCGGTATCGGCCACCGTCGTGTAATTCTTTTCCAAAAAACGGATCTTCACCGCTTCCCCGGCATCGGCAGTTCCCCAAATGGTTATATCCCGGTCGCGCTGCAACACCATTCCATCCGAAACCAGCACAGGCAGGGTTACCTTCGCTTCGCTCAGGAAGACACAGGAGAGGATCAAAAAAAGGATCAGACGATATTTCATACTCAAAATTTAAAATTCAATATTCAAAATTTCATCCTCCGGTTGGAAGATACTATTCCGAATCAATCATTTTTCACTATTCACTTTTAGTTCACTCTCAGGCGTTATCCCTGTCACCTTGTATACATCCGATTTTCATTATCTGTATTCGTATAATTTTACATGGAGAATGCTGAAATCATCTACCGGGATGCGCACATGGCGTCCCTGATGGGTCTGGTCTCCGTTCAGACGACGTACATATCGCAACGTTCCGTCCTCCTCTACCCGCACTTCGTCCACATAGCCGATGCCGATCCGTGAACCACCGTCCCAGGCCGTTGCCGGCAGAGGCTCACCGCCGGCAACGGCGAAGCCGTCTTCGCCCAGACTTCTGCGTATTCGGTTCTCACTCTCCGTTTCAAACTCTATCACAATCCCACTTCCGGCAACCAGGTATTCCAATTCGCCCAGCTTAAGGATAAGCCCCCCTCCTTCCGGCCATTCGCTACCGTCGGTAGCACGCGGATCCCAGGGCAGGGTAAAAAAGTGGCGGCAATTGATCTTCAGCCCGTCTCGTTCCAGAATACGTTCCTTATTTTCCCGGTCGAACAGCAATCCGTTCATCAGTTCACGTCCCTGGTATTTTACCAGCAACGGCATCAGTTCTCCTAACCGCGCATACGCCTGTACCAGGGGTACCGATGTTTCATCCGATCCGTTCTCAATGGAGAACGGACTGAATCCGATGGCATCGTGTTCACCAAAGACATAGAAAGCTCTCACACCGTTATTATCCGCCAGACGGATCTCGGGGATGAACAACGGATTGTTATGCAGTTTATATTGTGCCGTCCAGGCGGGAAAACCGTCGTCATACAGGTCCGGGGCAAGAAAGTCAATACCGGGCGCCGCACAGTGCCAGATATCGATCAGATGGGCCAACGGGCCGGCGGACGGGTATTCACCCGGTTTTCGCCCCCGGCTGTTCATGGCCGCATTGACAAAGAGCGGCACACTATGGATAGAACGTGCTACCTGTGCCATCCGTTCCACGTAACGGGCATAGTGCCATGCCATAAACAATTCGTCCGTATAAAGATCTTCCCCGAAAACCTCTTGCCAGTTTCCGTTTGTTTTGTAACCGTTGGCTCCCCATTTTTCAAGCATCTGAGGATATAGCGTTTTCCGGTTCTGCTTCAGGTAATCCGTCAGTTCACCGGGAACAGGAGATTCAAAAAATTTATTGGCTACCTCCGAATAATCGCGCGCATCTTCCAGCATGCCGATCTCGTTCTGTATCTGGATCATAATGACCGTTCCCTCCTCTTTATCGGTGGCTGCAATGTGTTGAATCCATTGGGTAAAAGCACGGCTGTCCGCCTGATACACATTTTCCGAAAACGCGCTGGCTATTTCCAGCGGTTTTCCGGCTTTGGTGCGTGCCCGGGGATATTTTTCATAATTCTCCTTCAACCAGAGGGGCGCATAACAGCTCATCGAATTCTTCCAGGCCCCGAACCACAGGAAAATAACTTTCAGGTGGTTTTCACGGGCCTGTCGGATCACTTTGTCCGTGAGCGTAAAGTCGTATATTCCTTCCATCGGTTCTGTCAGATCCCAGTAAGCAGGAACCAGCACAGTATTGAGTCCCATCCGTCGCAATTTTGGAAAAATACGCTCAATGTCTTCGACGGACGCAGCGGAAGAGTTACCCAATTCACCGCCCAATACCAGAAAAGGCGCCTGGTCGACGATCAATTGGGTAGCACTTCCCTGTTTCTGCAGATAGGGGATGGAGTGCTGAGCCTGCAAAGGCAACAGGATAAACAGCAATATCCGGAAGAGCGTGTATCTTCTCATTGTATTCCGGAGTTTATTTCTTTTTATGCTCACAGGTGGTTGCTTCATTCAATTCAACAATAGGGATGCAAAATGCGGGGACAGAGGCCACGGGACCTCTGCCTCCCATTTTGCTTCTTATATGACTACTTTAGCCATTTTTACTCCTCTTCATCGGTATACACATTCACGTAATCATCGCCGGAAAAATCCTCGCTCACATCACGTCCGGCCAGGCCGTCGCAAAATCCTTTATAGGCGTGCTTCCGTCCATAGTCCCTGTCGAACAGGTTGGGACTCTCATCGGGCAACCAATACTCATGTTCCCTCGGATGGTCCGTCAGCGTCCAGATGGTAACGCCCGATCGTTGGGACTCCGGTATATGTTTGATATAAGATTCGGCGATGTATTGGTAGGTCAACGCCTGCATCTCCAGTTGTCCGGCGCTTGGAGTGGCCGTACCTAAACGCACATCCAGTTCTGTTACACGAACTAATTTTCCGGTATTGGCCATTGTCCGGAACATATTATCGACATTGGTTTTGAACGTAGCGGTCGTATCGGCGGATACGTGCATCTGCGTACCGATACCGTCGACTACCTGCCCGTTGTCTTCAATGTACTTTACAAAATCAATCAAGGCATTTAATTTTGCCGGATTGCTTTCCAGATTATAATCGTTGACGAAGAGCTTGGTTCCGGCAGATGCGTATTTGCGGGCATACTCGAACGCTTTCACCGCATATTCCTGGCCGATGTAATAGCCCCAATAGAAATGATCGGATTCCCAGTTCAGTTCCAGCCCGTTCTCTTCTACCGGATGGGAGTCTTCACTCATAAAGTTGCCTCCGATACCGCGCCATTGGTTGTTATCGGCAATGGGTTCGTTGATCACTTCCCACGCCTGAATTCTTTCGCCGGTATGCTCCAGGATGCCTTTGATCCACGTCTCCATTGCGTCCAGCAAAGCCGCTTTCTTTTCCTCGGCCGTTTTGTACACATAGGTGATGCCTGAAGATCTGGTAGACCTGGTTGTAGCGACTTCCTTTTTTTCTCCGAACTTGATATTATCGACATAATAGGTTCCGGCTGTTTTTCCAAAGTTGATACAAAGACGGCTCATTCCTTCTTTTGTACAAACAAATTCTCCTTCGATGGGTATCCACGTATTGATAACGGTTTCACCGCTTACATACCCTTCACCGTCGTAAGATGTCGGATGCTGAACCTGAAACGTAAAGTCCGGATTCACCACTGTCGCTTTTACCATTGCCGAATACATATAGGTTTTACCAACTTCCAATGCCGCCGGCAGCGTGTAAGCTGTTTGAGCACTCCATGAATCCGCATCACTCGGATTAACCATTACCATACAGTAATCACTGTTGTAGCCTTCTCCTTTCTCGGAGACAGAACGGGTTGAACTATTTCCCCATCCTCCCCATGCTCCGATCGTTCCGTTTTCGAAGTTACTGTCTTCACCCAGCACGTTGATCATTTTCTCTTCAATCTTTTTGCCGAATTTGAAATTATCAATATAATAATCTCCGGCAACCTTCCCGAAATTAATCAATACCCGGTTCACATTGTCATACGAGCAGGTAAATTCACTCTGGCATAATACCCACGAGGTCCCAACGTCAAACGTGCTGTACCCTTCCTGACTTCCGTAAGTAGGATTGTTCTGCACCTGTACCTGCAACTGTCCGGCGGCGGAGTTGGATCTTGCCATAAACTGGAATACATATGTAGCGCCCTCTTCCAGATATCCTGAAAGGTCATAGGCTGCCTGTGCACTATAGGCATTGGCATCAGCAGGATTTGACAGGATCAGGGCATAATCGCTTTCATACCCTTCACCCTGAGCTGAGATTCTTCTCGAAGAACTGTTTCCCCAGGAATTCCAGGGGTTAACTGTACCGTTTTCGAAATCGGAGTTTTCAATGATATTTTCCAGTACATCGTCCGGATCCGTGATAATGATCACTTCCGGGGCGATCAACGATTTCAGGTAGGCCTGCCGTTGCTGGGTATGCCACAGTAACGTATGTCCATAGATTTTCATATCTGCCGGAAGGGTATTGATAAATGCGTCGATGGTGGTAAAATCCAGGTCGCCGTTATTCCTCACAACTGAAGAGTGTTTCATGGCGTTTCCTGTTACAACCATCTGGAAGTTATTGTCCACGACTTCTTTATAAGCAGGATCATCTATGTACAATTCAGCACCGATACCGACAGCTACTGTCATTCCCGCAGGTACATACGTCTTGATGAAATCATAATTGGCTATCTTTTCAGCCAGATTCAGGGGAATTTCCGAAGGGCTGACAGGATTATGCCCGTCGGGCGTTTTCCATTCCATTACCTGGTCGTCGCAACTGTTCAGCATGAGCGCACCGGCCACTATGGGTAGAATGATTTTATGTAGTTTCATTATTCTTATTCTTTAATTTGTTACGATTAAGCTTATTCGGTCTCGTCTTCGGGATAATCCGAAATCGTGATACTCCTGCAAGGCACTACACGCCAGTTGTCCAAATAGATACGAGAATTAAACGTGGTGGCCGTCACATTTACGCCCTGATAGGTGAAATCCGTGTTCACAAAACCGATACCGAAATTCCTGTATGTAGAGGCATTGCGCTCATCTACTACATTCTGGAAAACAGGTGTTTCTCTGTTTTCTATTTGCGCCGCATACTTTTTGAAATCACTGAACGGTATCGTTACTGTCTGCCATCCGTCCGTTGTGAACGGTACAACCTTACCTTCCTGTATCCAGGGAACATAGAAAGCGACTTGTTTGGAAGCAGCGTCATCGTCTGACCCGATGCCGGAGAAGTTGAAGTTATTGAACAGGGCTATCTGAAGTTGTCCCGTACCGATCCACGCTTCAGGCACGTACACATCAAACTGGAGGGCTACTTCGGTCAGGGGAGTAGTAGCAGGAATATAAGCGTACATGCGGCTCCAGTCGTCGCGATCATCGTCATTCCCGGCTGTCCAGCATTCGGCCGCACGCGGTTTCCCGGGAGCAATTCCGCCCGCCGTGATCAGGCGCTCGGGAACAAACTGCACACTTTTACCCCGACCACTGTTCAGAGGATCATTGACCAGATCTTCATCGTTGATCATAGAACCGGTTTCACTCCAACTCCAGAATCCTTGTGTACCATTCCCATCGAAATCAAGCACCATGCAGTCGGTATTATTGAAATAGGCGGGCGTAGCAGCCGTACCGTTGGCACCCTCCGAATAGACCGAACCGCCTTTGGTGATATCCGAAGGCATTGTAAATGAATACCACTCACCGTCTTCATCACTCTCGATACCACTTGATATTTCGGTTCCGTCGGGAAGGGTAATTTTCGTGGTCTCATGCAATCCCCTGCCATAGACATATACTGTCTCACCGGCTTTCGGCAGCGTATTGCTGATGCTTGTAACGGAAGGAGAGGCCGCCCGTATGGTAAACGTGTAACTGGTCTCCGTTCTGTCTTTTATAAAACGGATGATATCGCGTACATCGGGATCCGCATCGACAACGGGAGTACTGCTGTTGATCTGGATGAGCATAGAGTTATCTGTTACGTACGCACGGTTGAAATACGTATCATATCCATTGACATACACCTTTTTCATGCCATACAATCCTTTCCCTTCCACACGGATCAGTTGGCCCAGACGGGCGAAATCAACAGGTCGGTCAGGGACTGAAGATTCATGATCTTCCAGATAAATTTGATCTATTACGATCGGCATGTCCTGGTATTTGCCGTCAAAGTATTCATCCTCGTTATTGCACGCAACGAACCCTACAGACAAAAATACCAGACACCATAACCATATATAGTTTGAATTTTTCATATCCTTTTTATTTCAGTTGGTTAGTTAAACAAATCGGAAACCGTAACTTCTTTTTCTCCGAACTCAAACGCTACGGGATCGTTATTCAGGAGCGGATTCCGTCCGCGGTCCACATCCGATATGGGCAACACCAGATTAGCGGCCGTTGCAACGGCAACCCCTGTCCCTTCACCGGTTTTGGCATATTGGCTTTCTTCGGTTTCATCCCATTCGTAGCCTGCGTTTCTATCCTGATTATTTAAATAGTTGACTACTTCCTGCTGCCTGTAATAGGCACGCCGCACAAGATCATACCAATATTGGCCCTCCAGTGCAAGTTCGATGCGACGTTCATACCGGAGATCTTCGTAGGTGATGGATCCCAATGCCGGCATGCCGGCACGCCCACGGATCAGGTTCACATACGTAAGTGCGGTAGCGTCGGTAGTAACCGCATTGTTTCCGAGAATCGCTTCGGCCAGGTTCAGGTACACTTCGGCCAGACGCATCATATAGGTATTGAGGCCGCTGCTCTGTTGATAGCTCTGGCCGTTGTCATCAATCTTGCCGATCACATATTTCTTGATGTTGCACTTTCCTTCATATCCGCTTTCGGTCTCGTTGTAGATGTACCCACCATTCTTCACATTCAGGTCCGGATATTCCTCCCCAACTGTGGCAATCGTATAATGACGCCGGATCCTATCCTGTTTATCATAAGCCTGTACAAGGTCGTAGGAAGCATAGGTCGCATTTCCCCAGTTCGTCTCGCCCACCATGGTCGACCAGGAAAAGAAGGCCGGCATAGGATTATTGGCTCCCCAACCGATCGCGTCGGTGCTGCCCTGTAGCCACTGTAGCTGGAAAACAGATTCGCTGTTGTTGTTGGTGGTGGATACGGCAAAGAGGTCACCATAATTGCCAAGCAATGAGTAAGGCCCTTCTTCTATTGCCTTCAGGGCCGCCCTGCGGGCAAGATCCAGATAGTAGGGATTGCGTGTGCCGCGGTTAAAGTCAGTAGCAATATTGTTACCGTTGTACTCACCTTCCGAGGTCAGCCCCGCCATGGAAAGATAAACGCGGGATAATATCCCATAAGCGCTGTAACAGGTGACACGTCCTTCATTCGAAGCCGTTCTTGACAGATTGGCTGCCGCATATTCCAGATCGCGGATCGCAAATTCTATGACATCAACACCCCGATGGGCGGGAACCACGGAATTATTGACCATTTCGGCCGTATTTTCGTAGATGATGCCTTTCCCCCACAAAGAACCGATATACCAGTAGGCCAGTCCGCGCATAAACCGTGCTTCGGCATAGGCCTGCACCTTAGCGGCTTCACTCACTTGCGGGCCGGAATACTGCCGGATATTATTGATGGTATAATTGGACTGTGCCACTACTGAATAAAGAGATCCCCATGCTTCTTCCAGCCCTTCGCTTAGCGCTGTTTCGGTGAAATTGGTATAAGGATAGATATAGGGAGACCAGCGGGCCGTAATGTTGTTGGCGCGACCGTCGCCCATCCCGTAGTAGAACTTTTCATTGAAGCTGTACCACACATAATTGTATAAAGGTGCGGTAGCCGCTGCTACAGCCTTGTCACTATCGAAGAACGTCTCCTGGTTGGCATTTGTGGTATTATCGTGCGTCAGGAAATCTTCGCAGGAGGTCAATGCCAGGAAACCGCTTAACGCCGCTATGATGAATATTGTACTATTTTTCATTGTATAATTCTTTTTAAATTCAGAATGAAACATTTAACCCGATAGTATAGATACGGGGCGAAGGATAACGCCCGTAATCCACACCGGTCATCAACGCATCGCCGTACATGGAACCTACTTCCGGATCAAGTCCTTTATATTTGGTCCATGTATATATATTCTGGATGTTGGCATATATCCTCACATTGCTGAGGTATATCCTTCTGACCCATTCCTGCGGGAGCGTATACCCTACTGATATATTCTGGAGACGGATATACGAAGCATCCTCTATGAGCAGGTCACTCACACGGGAGTAATTATTGTTTGCATCGGACTCCTGCAGGGCAGGCATTGTCGGGGAGCCGCCTACTACATGAAGATTACGGTAATCTTCTGCCGGCCCGTTGGGGTCAATCAGTGCGACTCTGGCATAATCCAGCGAAGATTTAAGAATGTTGGCATTGGAGCGGGGATCTTCAATCCGGTAACGGGTCAGGTTCAGCGCCTTGTTACCGTAAGAGCCCGAGAAGAATATTGTCAGATCCACACCTTTGTAAGAAAAGGTATTCCCGATACCGTACGTGAATTTGGGTTCCGGATTACCGATAAACGTGGCATCCTCATTATTGATCTTGCCGTCGTTATTGATATCCTCGTAGATATAATCACCAATCCAGGTACTGTTTTTCGCAATCGTATTGCCCTCGGGGATCGCCACTTGTCTTACATTGCCATCGGCATCCTTGTAATAGAAATCGGTTGCATCGTCGAAACGCCCGATCACCTTGTATCCCCAGAACTGACCGATAGGCTGTCCCACGGTTGTTTTCGTAACAATATAATTGGTAGAGCTGGGTTGATAACTCTTTTCGATGGAAGAGTTGTCGGTATCGAGTTCGAGCACCTTGTTACGGTTAAGGGAGAATACCAGATTGGAAGTCCACATAAAATCTTTATTTGTGATATTGGTGGTATTCAGGGTAAGCTCAATTCCCTTATTTTCAAGGGAACCGACATTTCCCCACGGATTCGCGGCCGCTCCCTGTCCGCTTGACCCGAGATAGGCCGGCAAAGGAAGTTGCAGCAGCAGATTATTGGTTTTCTTATAGTAAAGGTCGCCGATAAACTCGATACGGTTGTCGAGTAATCCCACATCGACGCCCACGTTATAGGAATAAGTGGTTTCCCATGTCAGTTCCGGATTGGCCGTATTCCCCGTCAATACGCCGGTACCCCAGGGAGTGGTTTTAAAGGAGAGCAATGCCATATAGGCATAATCATTGACATTCTGGTTACCGGTTGCCCCCCAGCCGGTACGGAGTTTCAAATTATCGATAGTCCTGTTGTCCAGTAAAAATGATTCCTGGGATGCACGCCAGGCGAATGCCAAAGAGGGGAACCATCCCCACTTATTGCCTTTCGCAAATTTGGAAGAACCATCCCGGCGGATCGTTGCGGTCAATAAATAACGGTCGTCGAACGAATAGAAAGTCCTCCCGAAAAACGAAGCGATGGAGTTGGCTATACGCGAACCGGTAGTTGTGGAGGAGGTAATATCCCCGGCACTCAGGTCGGGTGTTGTGTTTGTCAGGAACCCCGTAGCGGTTCCCACCTGGTTTTCCCAATTCGATTGTGACATTTCCTGACCGACCATCACATTGAGCGCATGTTTTTCAGCCAACCTTGCGTCGTAAGTCAGGATATTCCGCCACGACCAGTATCTGGTATCGGTCTTGGTCCACCGGGAAGTGCGTGTATCACTCGTCTTGATGCCGAATTGGTAATCGGGTTGATAATAATAGTATTTATTGAAGTTATAATCATACGAAACCTCCGTCCTGAATGTCAATCCTTCATACAAAGCAGCATCCAGATAGGTGTTGAAACGGAAATTGGTTTTCTGGTTATTGTTGGTGCGGATGGAAGCAAGACCTACGGGATTATCCGGCATCCAGACATCGTCCGGCCCGTCGAATGAACCGTCGGGGGAGGTAACGGCCACGGTAGGCTGTTGAAGCAATGCACTCATAATCGTGTTATTATCGGTTCCGACATCTTGCTTGGATTCGGCAAAAGAGAAATTCACACCGCCACGTAACCACGATTTAATCTGGGTGTCGATATTCGAACGCAGGGAAAGACGGCGAAAGCCGGACCCCAGGGCAATACCGTCCTGATTAAGGTAACCTCCGCTGAAAGCATACGTTGTTTTTTCAGTCCCTCCGCCTACGGAAAGATTATGGCTCGTCATGGCTGCTTTACGGAACAATTCGTCCTGCCAGTTTGTCCCTTCCCCCAGAAGGTCAGGGCGGACAAAGGCGCTGCTTTGATCCACCAACCCGAGTGCCGCACGGTCGTTATGATGGATCGCGTATTCCCGCAGATTCAACATTTCTAACTGCTTAGGCATTTCCTGCCATCCTACATACCCATCGTATGTAACGGTTGATTCGCCCGCCTTTCCCCGTTTCGTGGTAATCATGATCACACCGTTGGAAGCACGTGCACCGTAAATGGCTGTTGCGGAAGCATCCTTCAATATATCCATGGAAACAATATCCGAGGGATTAATGCTGGAGAGCGGGTTACTGGAATCGCTGTCGGTCGACGAATCCACGATGACTCCGTCAATCACGAAAATAGGTTGGTTGGTTGCATTCAAAGAGTTCGTTCCCCGGATGCGTATAGCCGAACTGGCACCCGGAGTACCGGAGTTTGCCTGTATCTGCACCCCGGCGGCACGTCCTTGCAAAACCTGGTCAATAGATGTGGGAATTGATTTTTTAATGGCCGCATCCGTCACGGAAACAACTGCGCCGGTTAAATCGCTACGTCTCATCTGGCCGTAACCGACCACAACCAATTCCTCCAACAGTTCGGTATCCTCCTGCATCACTACATTTACAGTTGTTCTCCCGTTCAGGGCGACTGTCTCGGGACGCATCCCCACATAAGATACATCTAACGTAGCATTGGAAGGTACATTTGGCAATGTAAAATTACCCTCTATGTCTGTTACCGTACCGATTGACGTTCCCTGCACCTGAACGGTCACCCCTATCAACGGCTCACCTCTTGTGTCGGCAACCGTTCCTCTCACGGTAACATTCTGGGCAAATACCTGTTGGGAAAATGCACACAGTAACAGGAACAAAATCCCTTTCGATAGATTTAAAATTTGCTTTTTCATCTCATTTTTTCATTTGTTTAATTTAATAAATCCTTATACGATAAGCAACTATCGGTAATAGATTAGTGAATTTTCAGTATTATACTCTTTCCTATCTCCCTCATACGTCCATAATCATTCCCTGCTGTTTCAGGAGGTTCATCAGGTAATTACTTTTACCATCCGTTAGATCAGGCTTATTTTCTTCATGTATTTTTTACAATAATAAAATATATTATATATTAATTATCAGTATATTATAATCATATAATACAATATTATTAGACATAAATAAAAATTACTTATTGTACATAATACATATATAGTAAATTTTATTGAATACAAATTTACTCATTTTTATCAAACAAGAATCAAAACAAACAGAAAAAATAACAAAAATAAATTAACAGACCATATTACAGCTAACGGCTGATCGCCTCCCCCGTAGCGGACTTGCACCATCAAGCTACTAATCGTGTACAGCACACAAAAAAAGAGGGTGATTTAGAATTCACCCTCTTCCGATCACTTATACAGAAAAAATTATCAATACCCGGGGTTTTGATAGGCCTTCTTCTCTTCATCGCTCATCGTCATACCGTCAATCTGACTTTGTGGTATGGGACGCAAATAGTGGAAAGGCTGGATATCCCGGGTATAAGTTACAGGGGTGTGATCACCGGCAGCATCTCCGCATATAGTATAGGATCCGGCTAACTCTGCCCATTTCTGGGTACGTACCAGGTCATACCAGCGATAACCTTCTCCAAAATATTCACGGCTCCGTTCTTCCAGAATATAATCGATATCAATTACAGCGGGTGTTGCTGCGACCATCGCGGTACTGTTGTCCTCGATCTTTTCATAATTCCCGTTATTCTTCCAGCGCCACATACCGGCACGGGCACGAAGCACATTCACCAACTGACGTGCGGTCATGGATCCGCTGGCACCTTTCACAGCCGCCTCTGCGGCAATCAGATAGAACTCGGAGAACTTGGCAATATTCCATGGACGTGTAATTGCACCATTGGGTTGTCCGAGGCCTGTGCCACTATCGGTACGGTAGGTTCCCAATTTCCATAAACCGGGATAATAGATACGGCTGATCCCGCTTGGAGCAATTACCCAATCGGCTCTGCCGGGCAGAGTGCCGGCTCCCACGTTACTCGGTCCTGCACCTGCAGGATAAGTTACGGCTACTCCGGGTTCTTCATCGAGGAAAGTAAGTACCGGCTCTCCGTTTCTTACCGGCAGACCGTTTGCATTATACAGGAATTCGTTACTTATCCCTGCTTTTGCCCAGTTTCCGTAATAAACGGTTGCAAATGTTCCGTCGAAGCGGCTGTCATTCGATTTATCGTCAAATGTCTCGGTATAGGCCTCAATGGTTGGCGCCATACGGGTCCACGGACGACCGCCCCATTGTGCCGCGTCACGCTGTACGGATGAGATTCCATAGGTTGTTCCGTCTGCGGAACTACGGATGTTACCATAGTTGGAAGTAACAAACCATACGGCAAAATTCTCGGGGGCACCTCCGTTAGACCATGATAAGCTTGCCTGATTGTAATATTCATCCTCGATATGATCGGAATAAAGTACAATTTCTTTATTGCGGTCGTTGCTGCCGAGATGCACATCGTAGAAATAATCGAGCAACCCGAAAGAACCCGGATTATTGATCCCCTGTAAAGCTATATTATAGGCCTCCTGAAAATACCAGGCAGCGTCGTGACCATCAGGGTCTGTACGGGCTACCTCCGGATAGGTGGGAATATTATTCGGATTTTCGAGCCACCAGGCATAGGTGAGATAGGCTTTTGCCAAGAACAGACGGGCAGCGGTTTTTGTCACTCCACCGGTTACACGTCCTGTTTCGGGAAGGTTGTCAATGGATATTTTCAGATCGGGAAAAACCGCTCTCGTATAGACTTCGGGCACTGTATTACGAACTGAAACACGTGAAGGGGAGGTGTTGAATTTCAGCTCACCCGCTCCCAGATCGAGGGGTATGCCGCCAAAGGTCTGTACCAGGAGAAAATAGTCATATGCGCGCCAGAACCGGGCCTCGGAAATCAGTTCTTCCGACAGTCCCACTTCGCTTGCATTTTCTATAATACCGCTGGCGGTATTGATATTGGAATAGACTGCATTCCAGAGAGCATCGGAACGGCTACTGGAAGGATTCAGAGAGCCTACGCCCGACATGTCCGTATCTTTAAAGTTATTATCCGCACTCTGAGCATAGGTATACTCATCGGTACCGTTTTGTGCGGCAGCATAATAGTACTGCCCCAAAAAGTAACGGGTATGGGCATATAAAGAGGTCAATCCGTACTGAATACCCTGTTCGGTTTTGAAGAATCCCGGCTCATAGATAGAGCGGGGCTTCTCTTCCAGAATGTCGTTGGAACAACCGGCTGCGATCAATAGTATTGCAATCACTCCAGCTATTATGGTATAATTTATTTTTTTCATATCTATATTATCAATACTTCGGTAAATATTCAATTAACTAATTAAAATTCAATGATTTACATAACATAGTTTAACATAAAAAAGATGGTTAAGCAGCTGATTATCAGTATCTTTATAGCTGATCAAAGTCTATTAAAGATGGATAAAACCAGCATACTTAACCAATATAGAGGTATCTGCGGTGATGTTCTAATTGAACTAACCACGAAGTTAAACAAAAGTTTCAAATCATTCCTTATGGAGACGTTTATTTTGTATCTGGTCATTCCCGGCAGGATTAATTTCCTACAATTAGGGAGATATG
>NZ_KB905715.1 GCF_000380985.1 Proteiniphilum acetatigenes DSM 18083
GCCATGGCCGCGAAAGTGTAGGAGAAAATGTTGTATGGTTCCACCAATGGTTTTCCTTCCCGGGTAAGCGAAAAATACCAGTTGAAGCTACTGTCATGCCCGTATTTCTTCAGGAACTCAGCACCCTGTATGGCGCAATCGAGCCATTCCTGCCGTTTATCTACCTTATTATACAGCATCGAGAACATCCAGACCTGACGGCCCTGAAGCCAGATGAATTTATCGGTGTCGAACACGTTCCCCTGCCGGTCGAGGCAAGTGAAGTATCCGCCGAATTCCTTGTCCTGAGAGTGTGACAGCCAAAAAGGGATCACATTTTCAAATAATTCCGTTTTATATTGCGAAGCTAATATGTTAAAATTGTTCATTTCTACCATCTTATCTCATAATTTAATTCTGTTTCCCTTATTAATAAGATAATTGTTTTTAAATATATCTGCAAATTAAGATTAATAAATTTATATATACAAATATATAAGTAAAATAATTTATTATATATAGATCAGTTAACGAAGTTTAACTGGTTGACAGGGTTAGATTATTTAGAATTTAAGTTAAAATGGGGCTAATATAAAATTACAGAAGGATATGGAATCTTAATTTACTTTAGTTTTGAATGAGATTGGCAGAAGTGTCTATTTCGGATAGTCTCCCGTTTGAAGGGAAGTAGAAAGATATTTCATTTTAGGATGAAAAATATTAAGGAGTTAATAATGAGAGTTTTTGATTTCCTGTATTTTGGATTGAACGCATTAATAATATTGATTTAAAAATTGTGTAGCTTCTTGCAGGGAATCCGTTTTTCCTACATCCATCAATTGTAGGTTATCCGGGATATAACAGATTAGTCCTTCTTTATTGCATATTGACAGGTAAAATTCGATAATGGAGAAACGGTCCGGAAAGCCGGCCATATATTGAAAAATGGCTGGGTGAAGAATTTGGATCCCGGCAAAAGCTAATTTTTTATAGTGTCGGGGATCAAAATCGGGGAAAGGTGATTTCAGTTCAGCTGTTTTCTCATTGATCCATCCTTTCAGGTGATCATTTTTGTCAAACAGGAGATAACGTGATGTTTGGCGTTCGCTACAGACGAGTGTGGCGAGAGGAGAATGACCGGATTGTCGCTTCGGAACCGGGAAATTACTTTGCATATGTGCTGCGTATAATTTCCGTAAGTCGATATTGGACAGGATGTCGACGTTATACACAAGGAACGGTTTATTGTCGTTGAAGAACGGGGAAGCCTTTTTAATCCCTCCTCCCGTATCGAGCAGTTTTTCCCGTTCATCGGAAATTTCGATATGAATACCAAAATGGCGGTTTGCCTCTACAAAGTCGATAATCTGTTCTGCGAAATGATGTACGTTAATGATGATCTCATTGAACCCTGCGGCTTTCAGTTTTTCAATAGTATGCTGCAACAACGGTTTTCCTCCGACCGTCACCAATGCTTTAGGCATCGTGTCGGTAAGAGGTTTTAGTCTTGTGCCGAGCCCTGCGGCAAATATCATCGCCTTCATCTAAAAACCTGCTCCAGATTCTGTTCCCGGTGTACCAGTGAGACTTTAATGCCAAATTTTTTCGAGATATGTTCTGCCGTTTTCTGGGCGGCGTAGACCGAACGGTGTTGCCCGCCGGTACACCCGAACGAGATCATCAGGTCGGTGAAACCACGGTCTTTGTATCGCTTCACATGCCTGTCCACCAAAGGATAGATGCTGTCAAGGAATTCCAGCATTTCTCCATCCTCCTCAAGAAATTGGATTACCGGTTCATCCAGACCGGTTACATTATTATACCGTTCATATTTTCCCGGGTTATTGATGGCACGGCAATCGAACACATATCCGCCTCCGTTGCCGGAAGTGTCGTTGGGGATCCCTTTTTTATAGGCAAAACTGTAAATGCGTACTTCCAGTTCACGCTTGCGGGAATCGGCAAATTGTTTCAGTTCTGTCATCTCCTTTAATAAGCCACTGAGATAAGGATATTCCTCAAAACCCTCTTTCAGTAGATCCCGGAGATTATTAAGTGCGAACGGTACGCTTTGGATAAAATGTGGTTTTTTTTCAAAATATCCCCTGAAACCGTAAGCCCCGAGAACCTGTAATGTACGGAAAAGGACGAATTGACGGAGTTGTTTCAGAAAACCAGACTCATCTACATGTTGGTATTTTTTTAATGATTCTATATATGTGTGAATAAGTTCATTCCGTAACTCTTCGGGAAAGTTGGCTTTCGCTTGCCAGAGGAATGACGCTACATCATAATAGACAGGACCTTTCCTGCCGCCCTGAAAATCGATAAAATAAGGATTTCCGTCTACCAGCATTACATTACGTGACTGGAAATCGCGGTACATGAAAGTCTCCGATTGGTCCTGCAGCAGGTTTTCTGCCAGTTTTTCAAAATCATTCTCCAGCAGATCTTCCTGAAAATCCATACCGGTAGTTTTCAGGAAATTATACTTGAAATAATTCAAATCCCAATATACAGAACGGTGGTTGAATTCCGGTAGAGGATAGCAGACATTGAAATCCAGTTCCTCTGCACCTTTCACCTGAAAATCGGCAAGCATCGCAATGGTTTTGTGTAAGAGTGCTTTTTCTTCATGGCTGAAAACGCCCGTGAGTCTGCCTCCTTTGATGGTATCGAACAGAATCTCATCTCCCAGATCCCGTTGGATATAGAACATTTCATCCTCCGAAACGGCAAATATCTCCGGAGTGTTCAGTTGCTGCTGATGAAAATGGCGGGACAATGCTATAAATGCACGGTTCTCCTCGCGCGATTCCCCATGCACGCCGATAAGTGATAAATCATCTTTTTTGAGCCGGAAGTATCGTCGGTTCGACCCCGAAGTGGGTAGAGCTTCCAGTGTGGGATTAGGCTTGCCGGTATATGAAGTGAAGAGGGATATAAGTTGTTGCATAATTCATTATTCCTTGTTTATTCCAATACATCCCATTCTTCCAGTTCCGCAAGCCAGATGTTTACTGATGCGTCGCTTGGCATGCGCCAGTCGCCTCGGGGAGAGAGGTTTACGGATCCTACTTTAGGTCCGTCCGGCATGCAGGAGCGTTTGAACTGTTGGGCAAAGAACCGCCTATAGAACAGTTTCAGCCATTTCACTATTTCCTTGATGGAATATTCTCCGGCAAACGCCTGTTCAGCCATAAAGCGTATGCGTGATGGTGCGTCGCCATAGCGGAGCATACGATGCAGGAAAAAATCGTGCAGTTCGTAAGGACCCACGAAGTGTTCTGTTTCCTGGGCAATCTTTCCATCCTCGCGGGGTGGTAGCAGTTCAGGACTGAAAGGGGTGTCCAATATATCGTGTAATATCCTGCGGGAAGTCTCTTCATTTGTCCGGGCATCGGCGATCCACCTTACGAGAGTTGCGACGAGTGTTTTTGGTACACTTGTGTTCACGCCGTACATCGACATATGGTCGCCGTTATAGGTTGCCCATCCCAGTGCCAGTTCCGACATATTTCCGGTACCTACTACCAGTCCTCCGATCTTGTTGGCATAATCCATCAATATCTGTGTGCGTTCGCGTGCCTGACCGTTCTCATAGGTCACGTCGTAATTGTTGGGATCGTGTTCGATATCCTTGAAATGTTGTGTGACAGCATCCACTATCGAGATTTCTTTAGCGGTTACACCCAGCGATTTCATCAGGGCGACAGCATTATCGTATGTCCTGCCGGTAGTCCCGAAACCGGGCATGGTGATACCGTAGATATTTTCATGCGGGAGAGCCAGCAGGTCGAATGCTTTGACGGTCACTAAAAGTGCCAGCGTAGAGTCTAATCCACCCGAAACGCCGATGGTAACCTTCTTTATGCCGGTATGAAGTAGTCTTTTCGCCAGTCCGTGTATTTGAATATTGAATACCTCTGAGAGACTCTCATTGTTTTCTTCTTTTGGAGGAATAAAAGGATGAGGATTGAATCTGCGATACATTTTGTCCGGAGTCACGAAATCAATATAACAGTCAATCTCGGTTTTATTGTGGGATGTTTTGGAGGGATAATTGCTGTTCTTCAACCGGTCGTAGCGTAATGCTTCGATATCGATATCCGCAATAATCAGTTCGCTATCCGATGAAAATCGTTCCGACTCGGCCAACAAGGATCCGTTTTCAGCGATGAAGCAGGCTCCGGAAAAAACCATATCAGTAGTGGATTCGCCCCAAGCTGCCGAAGCATAGATATATGCTGCGTTACATCGCCCCGATTGTTGCTGTACGAGGGATTTCCGATAGCGATTCTTGCCCACCAGTTCATTGCTCGCCGAGAGGTTAAAGATCAGATCGGCTCCCAGCATAGCCAGTTCGGATGATGGTGGAGCAGGCATCCAGAGGTCTTCGCAAATTTCGATGCCGAAGTTGCCGAAAGAGGTATGAAAGATCAACCCTTTCGAGGAGATCGGTACCTTGCTGCTTTCAATATCTACTGTCAGATCGAATTTGTTGCTTTCTATATTTACCGTGAGATCGGTGAGATCGTTTCCGGATGTGAACCATCTTTTTTCATAATACTCATTATTGTTGGGAATATAGGTTTTGGGGACAAAGCCAAGAATACCCTCACCTGACAATACGGCTGCTACATTGTAGAGACTGTTTTTGATATGCAGGGGAAGCCCTACGATAGTGATAATGGATGGCCTCTCTTCCAAAAAGCGAACCAATTTGTATAACGACTCCAGCGCTTTCTGTTGCAGTGTTTTCTGGAAAAACAGATCGCCGCAGCTATAAGCTGTCAGGCATAATTCAGGGAAGCAGAGTATTTGCACATCTTCCTGCTGTGCCTGCTTTATAACCCGTTTTATTTCTTCGGTGTTGTAATCGCAGTCCGCCACCTTGAGTTTAGGTGACGCTGCTGCCACACGCAGAAATCCATAATCATTGATGTTCATTTGATTATTTTATTTTTTAATTTCGGTGTATGGAACCTTGATGTTTAAAATACTTACTAAACAGTATGACAAATTAAAATAACTGGCTTTAGTGTGTTTTTTATTTTATATGTCGCTGTGTAATAGTTGATTGCTTATCCATTTCATTTCTGATGGAGTTGCAATCTTTATTGCAAAGATAATGAATAGAATCCATTATCGGTAAATTAAATCCATCTTATATTTCCAATGATCGAAATAAAGATTCCATTGGTCGGACTCTACTTCACCCCGTTGAAAATCTACTGTTTCGCTACGGGGATATTCTTTCCCGGGATAGAATTCTCCCGAAAAACCGGAGTTGACGTATAAACGGTAGGAATCGATACCACTCATGAAGAATTCGCGCCCCGGCAGGATAGGAACCGGTTTGCCACGGCCAAACGAAATGTCGACCGGAATCCAACCGGCCCCTTCAAAATAGACTTCCGCCCAGTCGTGCAGGTTCACTTCTCCCGGGTGAGTCATCCATCCGCTTTGCCAACGGGCCGGAATACCTTTATATCTCAACATTGTTATCAATAACAGTGTAACTTGTCCGCAATCGCCTTTGCGGCTTTCGATAACATATTCGGGGATATTCTCGATGGTGGAATATTCCAGTGCGCTTGCCCAGGGAAAGTTGGAGGCAATATAACGGTAAACTGCCTGAAGGATTTCCACTGGTGTTTGTGCATTTTGAGTTACACTGTCGGTCAGGTTCCGGATATTTTCCGAAAACCGGATGTGTGGATACTGTTCAGCGGTATATGTTTGGAATAGTGTGCTATTTCTATCGAAAGGGATTGTCTCTATCTCAGACAGATCGAACCACTCCCCCTGAGAGGTGAATTCGAAATCGACCCAAAAAACTGTCGGTTTGCCTCCAACAGCTTTTTGTTCCATATAGAGGCTGGTATGTGCTGTTTTGTCGTCAGATAAGATATAGTCGGATTGTGAGGTTGCAAGTAGTTTTATATCTGTCTGTCTGCCGACATCCTTTCTCGGAAAGGGTAACCAGGCTTTCAATATTTCTCCGTCGGGAACGGCATCTGCCTTCACTGTCAGGGTGTAGTGTGCTTTCATTGTTTTCTCCGGAAGAAGATATTTTCCTTTCGCATTGCTTTTGATTTTATTTTGGAAAGCATCCACCAATAACACATCGAGAGGTACATCCGTTGTCGGGGGAGTTACTCCGGTAAGTTCCCTTGCCGATACATCCACCCTGAATATATTGGGGGCGGCATTCCGGAAATATCGTTTCTCTCCGTCAATAATCCTGAATTCGAGTATTTTTAATTGTTCCCATCTGTCCAGCAGTGAATCGGAAGGGGTAAATAACCGGTTTTTTTCTATCCAGTCGACAACTTCATCTCTTGTTTTATTGAAATCCAGCCTTACCCTGTGCAAAGAGTCTCGTGTAAAAAGAAGGGTCCATTGTTGCTCTTCACTTAGCTGTCTTTCCGATATAAGCGAATCAATGAGTCCCGTTGCCCTTGTGAAATTACCCGATGCTATTTGTTTGTTGATCTCTCCGGTGGTATCTTGTTGTTTTGGAGATGAACAATCGAGCAGGAATAGCAGAATAAATAAGCTCAAAATAGTTCTCATCGGTTGTGATTTTAAAGTTGAAGTTTTTTATTCAGGGAGAGAATAGGTCTAAATACTGATTGTCTGTGTGAGCCGTAGTATTTCCGGCATTGTTTCAAGCAGTTTTTCCATAGAACTGAAAATTACCGAAGCGCCCGCCTCGGTCAGTACAGAGTCGGGGAGTGGGCCTGTATTCACGGCAATAGTAAAAATACCTGCACCGACGGCCGATTTGATACCCAGCGGTGCATTTTCTATAACAATAGCCTGGTTGGGTTTCAGATCACCGCCTTTCTGCAGCCCCATCAGATAAGGCTCAGGATGCGGTTTGCCCTGTTTCACGTCGAAAGCGGTCACCATGGTTTGGGGCGTGAACACTCCGGGGAAATGTGTGTCGAGCCGATCCAGTAGAGAGGGTTGACCTGATCCTGTGACCAGAACGGGTTTTAGTCCGTTCGCCTGTACATATTCCAGTACCTCAGCAGCTCCGGGAAGGATTTTCCCGCTATTATACTGTTGGAATAGCTCTGTCTTACGGGCATAAATCTTTTTTACTTCCTCATCTGTGGCATTACGGTTCAGGTTCCGTTGAAAAACGGTATCGATGGTCGACTGGCCGATCCGGCCTTCCTGAAGATAAAATTCGTGAGGGAGGTGCCGGAGTCCCATTTCATCCATTGTTTGTTGCCACGACTTATCATGTGCCGGCATGGAATCGTACAGTACGCCGTCCATATCGAAAATAACGGCTTTAAGATCGAAATGTGTGAACGAATGTGTATGAAGATAATCTGAGAGTATTTGTTCCATTTTAAACGTTTGCTGCGATTATAATTCGCTTAATCGTTCAAATGTACAAAAAAAACGGATATGGTGCAATTTATTTGTTTTCTGCCAGCCGTTTTACTTCTTCTAATCCGTTGGTAAATCCTTCATCCATATCATGTTCATATTCATCCTCCACATCAACGGATACGGTCAACGTGGTAATGCCGTCCGATTCGCTTAGCAGGTATTTTTCAAAAGACCCTCCCTCTCCGTAGGTTTTGCCTTCAATTCCGTTCAACATCTCGCCCAAGTGGTTGAAAATTACTTCATACGGTGCTTCCAGTTTCGTGATGGTCGCGAACATTCCGTTACGATCCGGATCCAGAAACAGTGTCTTTCCTCCGATTTTCCAGTCAGACTCATAGTGAGATCCCGGCATAAAATGTTTTGTCCATTCCCGGTATGTATCGTCATTCCACAGTGTTTCCCATACTTTTTCAACCGGGGCATTTATTTTCTTTTCAAATGAGATTGTTTTCATACGATAATTGTTTGACTGTTAATAACTTTGTTATTTCTTTATGGCTTCGCTTTAAACGAACCAACGGAAAATACTCTGTTGGTTTAACAGCCACTAAATAAAAAAAGTTGCCGACAGGCAACTTTTCTTACCATATGACAAGGAAAATGAAATTATAACCTTGCCTTGATCGCTTTGGTTGCTTCCTCATACCCCGGTTTTTCCAGGAGGGCGAACATATTCTTTTTGTATGCTTCCACTCCCGGCTGGTTGAATGGGTTGATCCCAAGCAGATAACCGCTGATGCCGCACGCTTTTTCGAAGAAATAGATCAACTGTCCGATATATTTTTCGTTCAATCTGGGTATTTCTATTGTCAGGTTGGGAACGCCGCCGTCCACATGCGCGATACGCGTACCCAGTTCTGCCATCTTGTTTACTTCGTCAACCCGTTTTCCTTCCAGATAGTTCAATCCGTCGAGGTCTCTCCCGTCACGCGGGATAAGTACTTTTTCGTTCGCCTCTCCAATCGTTACTACTGTTTCGAAGATGGTACGTTCGCCTTCCTGTATCCACTGCCCCATAGAATGGAGATCGGTAGTGAAGTCGACTGCTGCCGGGAAGATACCCACGCCCTCTTTCCCTTCACTTTCGCCGTAAAGTTGCTTCCACCATTCGGCCAGGTAATGGAGTTTGGGGTGATAGTTCACCAGTATCTCAATCTTTTTGCCCCGTTTGTACAACTCATTGCGGATTACTGCGTAGATAGCGGGTAGATTATAATCAAAAGAGGTGGAAGGTGCGGTTGCTTTTTCTATTTCTACAGCTCCGGCTACCAGTTTACGAATATCTATTCCTGCTACGGCAATGGGAAGCAGTCCTACCGGTGTGAGAACGGAATAACGCCCCCCTACGTTGTCGGGGATGACGAATGTTTTGTATCCCTCCGTGTCGGCCAAAGTACGAAGCGCCCCTTTTGATGCGTCGGTAATGGCTACAATCCGTTTCCTGGCCTCTTCTTTGCCTACTTTATCTTCCAGTTGATCTTTCAGCAACCGGAAGGCGATAGCAGGTTCGGTGGTCGTACCCGATTTGGAGATATTGATGATACCAAACTGTTTGTCGTCGAGATAACACTTCAGTTCACACAGGTAATCTTCGCTGATATTGTTTCCGGCATAAAGGATCACCGGATTTTTGCGATCTTTCTTTTCCTGCAGCCAATCGAATGACGAGGAGAGGGCGTCAATCACTGCACGGGCACCGAGGTAACTTCCGCCGATTCCCACTACTACCACTGCTTCACAGTGCGTACGGAGTACTGTGGCTGCGTCTTCAATTTCCCTCAATATCTGGTCGGTAATAGAGGAGGGGAGTGTTACCCATCCCAGGAAATCGTTGCCTTCGCGTGAGCCGTCATGAAGCGCCTGATTGCAGGCGGTTGCTTGTGCCGACTGTTTCAGAATATCTTCTTCCGAGAGGAAACCGGAGAGATCTTTAATCTGTAATTGAATCGTATCCATATATTGATTTATTGATTTGATGATTTAACGATTTGTTGATTGACTGTCTATGAGATTGATGTCTTCCACTCTTCCACCTTTAAAAGAAATCGATCAATTTTTTGATCCCGTTTTGCGGTGAGAGTTTCTCGTAAAGGATTTGGTAAATTGTCTGGACAATAGGCATGTCGATATTGAAACGGCTGTTCAGTTCATAAATACATTTTGCCCCGTAGTATCCTTCTGCAATCATCTCCATTTCCAATTGGGCCGATTTCACTGAGTAGCCTTTTCCTATCATTGCTCCGAGCGTTCTGTTCCTGCTGAACTGAGAGTAACCGGTCACAAGCATGTCTCCCAGATAGTGCTGTTCGGTGATATTGCGCTCAATAGGAACTACGCCATTCAGGAAGCGAGACATCTCCTTGGCGCAATTGCTCATCAGTACCGCCTGGAAATTATCCCCATACAACAATCCCTGGCAGATACCCGCTGCGATAGCATAGATATTCTTCAGTACGGCAGCCAGTTCGATACCTACAACATCATCTGAAACGGCGGCCTTGAGTATTCTCGAAGTGATGGCTTCCGAAAGCAGTTTTGCCTTTGTCTGATCCTTACTTGCTGCAGTCAGGAACGAGAGCCGTTCCAGTGCTACCTCTTCGGCATGGCAGGGGCCGGAAAGCACACCTGTATTTTCAATAGGGATCTTAAAATTACTGGCAAGAAACTCACTCATCACCATATTGTCGTTCGGTATGATTCCTTTCAGTGCCGATACCATAAATTTCCCCCGGAAAGTATTATTCCAGATACGTCGGAAATATTGTTTTACATAGGGAGAAGGAATCGCGATGATAATGGTGTCTGAATCCTTGATTGCCTTTTCCAGGTTCGAATAGAAGGTGATCTGGGCCAGGTTGAATTTCACATTGGGCAGATAGCTGGGGTTGTGGCCGAGTTTATAAAAACCCTCTATCTGATCATCCCGCCGGATGAACCAGTTCATATGCTTCTGGTTCATCAGTACGATTTTCGCCAGCGCCGTTCCCCATGTTCCGCCGCCCAGAATACAAATTTTGCCGATAGAATCCATTATATGTTTTTTTACAATCAGGCTTTAAAGTTCCGAGGCATTAGCTACCCATGTTTTTACCTCATCAGGGGTGGGATTGACCAGATTCAGTTTGAATTTTTTATTCAATCCACATATCTCCTGGTGGAGTTTGTTGGGATTCAGTTCTTTGAGACTTTTTACCCGGACATATCCCGCCTGCTGAAGCGGATCGACCCACTCCTGCGGTATACCGATGTCGGTATAATGTGATACGGCATCTTTTTTAACTGTTTTTTCCGGACGCATCATCGGGAAAAGCAGCACTTCCTGTATAGAGGTTTGTCCCGTAAGCAACATGGCAAGCCTGTCCATCCCGATACCCATCCCTGATGTGGGGGGCATGCCGTATTCTAAGGCGCGCAGGAAATCCTGATCAATGAACATTGCCTCATCGTCTCCTTTCTCGGAGAGGCGGAGTTGTTCCTCGAACCGTTCACGCTGATCGATCGGATCGTTCAGTTCTGTATAAGCATTTGCCAGCTCTTTCCCGTTGACCATCAGTTCAAACCGTTCGGTCAGTTCAGGATTTTCACGATGGCGTTTACAGAGTGGTGACATCTCGATGGGATAGTCGATGATAAAGGTAGGCTGTATATATTTTCCTTCGGCTTTTTCACCAAAGATCTCGTCGATGAGCTTGCCTTTACCCATGGTCTCGTCCTGTTCCACACCCAGCTGTTTGCATACATCACGCAGTTGAGCCTCGTCCATTCCACTGATATCGATGCCGGTGTGTTCCTTGATGGCGTCGATCATGGTAACCCGTCGGTAGGGCGCTTTGAAATCGATCTCCGTATCACCCACTTTCGCTTTTGTCGTCCCGAGTACTTTCATCGCAACGTGCTCCAGCATCTGTTCGGTGAATTCCATCATCCACTTATAATCTTTATAGGAGACGTATATTTCCATTACCGTGAATTCCGGATTGTGCGTACGATCCATCCCCTCGTTGCGGAAGTTACGTGAGAACTCATAAACACCCTCAAGTCCGCCCACGATCAACCGTTTCAAATAGAGTTCATTGGCGATCCGGAGATAGAGTTCGATATCGAGTGCATTCATGTGGGTGATGAACGGTCTCGCTGCAGCTCCACCGGGAATATTTTGCAGTACGGGAGTATCTACTTCCAGATAACCATAGCTGTTAAAGAATTCACGCATAGCATCGAAGATGCGGGTACGCTTTACGAAAATATCTTTTATACCGTCATTCACTAACAGGTCTACATACCGCCTGCGGTATCGTAATTCGGGATCGGAGAATTTATCGTACGCCACGCCGTCTTTCATTTTCACGACAGGCAGCGGCTTCAATGATTTTGACAATAAAGTGAGTTTTTCCGCATGTACGGATATCTCACCTGTTTTGGTACGGAAAACGAAACCCTCTACACCTACGAAATCACCTATATCAGTCAATCGTTTGAAAACGGTATTATAGAACTCTTTATCTTCACCGGGACAAATATCGTCGCGGGTAATATAGACCTGAATACGACCTTTGGAGTCCATCAATTCAATAAAGGATGCTTTCCCCATGATACGGCGGCTCATAATGCGGCCGGCAATACTTACTGTACGCCGCTCGGCGTCGTCGCTGAATTCATCTTTTATCTCTGTGGAATAAGCATTTACATTATACAGGGCGGCGGGATAAGGTTCTACTCCCAGCGCTCTTAACTCTTCCAGGCTTTGCCTGCGTATGACTTCCTGTTCACTCAGTTCTGAATTATACATAAATAGGATTTTTTCTCGGCCGTTTTCATTTCAGATAAATTTACTCCTCTCACACATAGCGAAATAGATCGTCTGTGAATGTGTGCGGACAGACAACGGCTCTTCGGCTGCAAAAGTACAAAATAATTCATAAATAAACATATATCTATGCTATAACATTGTCAAACTGGTTTGTTTTCATATAACCAGAATAAATTACGGAAAAAATTCTTTAATTGCGGATTATTTATTACATTTGTAGAATGTAATTTGTGCATTGTGATTATTTATCCTGAGAAATGCAGGGTAAAAGTATTTGTCGAAGAGACATTTTGTTAATTTCTTGAGCCATGTGAAGATGAATGTTGATCGAGTAAATGAAATAGTAAATGGGAAGGTGCTTTTTGTATCGGATCCCTTTCTCCTGTACACAAGTGCTTTTGCATCGGATCTGATGAGCGATGTACTGCGCTATTATATGGAAAACACGCTCCTGATAACAGGACTGTGCACTCTGCAGGCAGTCCGTACTGCAGAGATCTCCAATATTTCCTGCATTATTTTCGCTCGTGGAAAACGGGTGTCAAACGATATGCTCCAACTGGCCAAAGAGTACAATATAGCAATCATTGAGTCCGGATTGACCATGTTCGAAATTTCCGGCAGGCTTTATCAAAACGGATTAAAGCCGATTGTAGATTAATCCCGACAAGTAGGGACGTGTAGTGCCAATGTAACTAATGTGGCAATCCCGACAAGTAGGGACGTGTAGTGCCAATGTAACTAATGTGGCAATCCCGACAAATCGGAACAGGTAGTGCAGATTTGATGATTAATATGGAAAGACTGGGGAGAGTATGATTGAGAGATGATTTGGTGATTTGAATGAAGATAGAGTACCATATAGAAGGGGGAAATTTCAGTGCTGCAGGCAGTGCGAGTTCAGAAATAAAGAAAATATTGAAACAATTCAATATTTCGCCGTTTCTGTTGCGCAGGATAGCAGTCGCTCTTTATGAGTCGGAGATGAATGTGGTTGCTCATGCTTACCGGGGTATCATGAGAGTGGAGATCCAACCCTCTGGTATTCGTGTGGTGGTAGAGGACGAAGGTCCCGGTATTGAGGATATTGAAAAAGCTATGGAAGAAGGCTTCTCCACGGCCACGGAAGAAGTTCGTCAGATGGGATTTGGTGCGGGAATGGGACTGCCCAACATCAAAAAAAACAGTGATGAAATGCGGCTCGTCTCTAGTCCCGGCGAGGGTACACGATTGGCATTCAGCGTAAATTTTTGATACAGGTTTGTTGCGTATGAATTTAGTTTTAAGATTATAATGTCTTATGTCTTGATTCTTGGCTCTTGCATCTAAATATAATCATATGAAAGACAGGAACTACACACATTCCATACAGATTGATCCGGACAGATGTATCGGGTGCTCGCATTGTATGCGTATATGTTCCACACGGGCTATTCGCATCGTGGATGGGTATGCACAGATACAACCCGAAAGGTGTGTCGATTGCGGCGAATGTTTCCGGGCCTGTCCGCAGCGGGCGATCTATGCTAAAGATGACGGCCTTGATAGCCTTCCTGTGGAAAACTACAAGATAGCCCTCGTACCTTCGGTTTTTATCGGTCAGTATTCTTCAGAATATTCTGCGACTCAGGTGCTGAATGCCGTGAAACAGATCGGCTTCGACGAGGTATTTGAAGTAGAGCAGGCCGTCGATTTCATGAAGGAAGCTTATCTGTTCATGGCGGAGGAAAATCCTTCACGTCCGATGATCAGTTCCTATTGTCCTGCGGTGGTGAGGCTTATCCAGGTTCAATATCCTTCACTTACCGGACAGATCATGCGGTTGAAAGCTCCCCACGATATTGCTGCGATTTATCTCCGGATATCGAAAGAGAAAGAGGGGATCGATCCCGATAAGTTATCCATTTATTATATTACTCCCTGTGCTGCGAAAATTGTAGCTGCCCGTGTGCCGGTGGGAGAGGCGAATTCGCCCATAGACAGCACTGTCAATATGACGATGATCTACAATAAGACATCCAGAATATTATATGACTTTAAAAAACCGGGATTACACAAGACATTCGCTAATATGAGTCCCGATTCGGTCAACTGGTCGTTATCGGGAACCGAAAAGAAATATTTTCCCGGAAGAGGCCTTGCTATTGACGGAATGGATAATGTAATCGAATTTCTGGAGAAACTCGAATCGGGCCAGATCTCTGACATCGATTTTCTGGAGATGCGTGCGTGCGATCAGGGCTGTGCCGGCGGTATCCTCTGCCCCGGGAACAGGTTTCTGACGGTAGAACGGTTAGGAGAAAGACAGAAAAGATTGCAAAAACTAAAAGATGCGGATAACGGAAAAGTGATGAATTCTCTGATGGATTGCAGGGAAGTGCTTCAGGCAATGTCTGGTATCGACCCAGTCTATCCGCGTGATGGTTTGTTGCTGGATGAGGATATGGAAAAAGCCCTTATTAAACTCCAACGGATAGAGAGGCTGATGACCTATTTCCCCGGTTTCGACTGCGGTGCATGTGGCGCACCGGGTTGCAGGAGCCTTGCAGAGGATATTGTAAAAGATAAGGCGAGTATCTCGCACTGTGTGTTTGTGCAGCGTGTGATGGAGAAGAATTATAAACTGAGTCCCGACCAGGCCTTTGTAGTCATAGAGAAAATATGGGGGAAGGGCAGGCTTGATAAATATGTGGATAAAGTGTAAAGGTGTAAAAGTGGGAAGGAGGGAATAAGAAATAGGAAGTTTTTCATTTTTAGTTTTTCACTTTTAATTTTTAATTTAATTATATGAAGATCAGTCTGAATAACCTGAAAGAAAAATTGAACTACGAGTGCCTGTCGGGTGAAGCATGGCTCGACAGGGTTGTGGACGGCGCTTATGTCTCCGATTTGCTAAGTGACGTGATGGGTAAGGCAGAGCCCGGTATGATCTGGATCACTTCGCAGGTGCATAAGAATATCGTGGCGGTGGCTTCGCTAAAGGAATTGAGCGCTATCATAGTGGTCAATGAGCGGAAAGTGGATCCGGAAGTGCTCGAGCAGGCTGAATTGGAAGAAGTGGCCATCCTGGCATCTGGGAAACCTGCTTTTGAAACTGCAGGAGAACTGTACCAAATAATTCGGTTGTGATTCAGTAGTTGTTCGATTGTGGCTTGATAATTATTTGATAATAACACGAACGAAGCGAATCGAAAATCCCGCAAGGCGGGAAACAGCAGCCGTGGCTGAACAATGAGAGCGAAGCGGATGAATAACGCGAAGCGAATAACGTGCGCAACACGAATTACATGCGCAAAACGAATAAATGATGAATGCCGATTTACATATACATACCTGTCTTTCTCCCTGTGGAGATCTGGATATGAGCCCGCGTAATATTATCCGTATTGCAAAGGAGAAAGGGTTGCAGATAATCGGCATTACCGATCATAACAGCACAAGGAATGTACGGGTATGTATGGAATTGGGTGAAAAGGCAGGGCTATATGTTATTCCCGGATGTGAGGTGAATACACGGGAAGAGGTGCATACACTCTGTTATTTTCCCCACCTGCAGGCGGTGGAAGCGTTTCAGTCTTATCTGGATGAACGGATGACAAATATGAAAAATGATCCCGTTCGCTTTGGATATCAGGTCGCAGTGGATGAAAACGACCGGATCGTCTATGACGAAGAGCGTTCGTTGTTTATGAGCATAGAGGATGAAGTAGAGGGTGTGGCGGAACAGGTACACCGGTTGGGTGGTATTTTTGTGCCTGCACATATTGACCGGCCGAAGAACAGCCTGATCAGTCAACTCGGCTTCATTCCTTTTGACCTGGAATATGAAGCGTTAGAGATTTCAAAGGCAACAACCCCAGGCGCATTTCTCAGGAGTCATCCTGAACTGGTGGGGAAGCGTTTCCTGCAAGGTTCAGATGCCCATTATCCGGAGGATATTGCCCATGCCTATACACGGTTTGAAATGAAGAAACCGACCTGGGAAGGTTTCATAGATGCATTGTGTCATTCCCGATTCGAAACATATAGTATCGAAGCCGGTCGTTATGCCGGAACAGGGTGGAGCGTGTGCGGGGAAGATACATAACCGGAGGAAAGTGCATGATTAAAACGGAAGATTGGATATGATTGATCTGGCTATGCATATAATGGATATCGTACAAAATTCCCTGCGTGCCGGTGCGGGGAGGATCGGGATCGACCTGATAGTGAATAGTCGCGATCACACGTTGCTGCTCCGCATAAAAGATGATGGTGCTGGTATGGATACGGAGATGGTGAAGAAACTGGACGATCCTTTCTTTACCACCCGTACCACCCGAAAAGTCGGTTTAGGAGTTCCCTTTTTGAAAATGACCTGTGAACAGACAGGTGGAAGACTGAAAGTATTTTCAGAAGAAGGTAGAGGCAGTGTAATGGAAGCGATCTACCGTACCGATCATCCCGACTGTCTGCCGTTGGGTGATATGGGAGGATATCTTGCTCTCTTATTAAGAACAAATACCCATATCTGTTTCCGGTTTACCTTCCGGATTGATGATGCAGAATTTATACTGGATTCCGATGAGTTGAAGAAACAGGGAATTGAATTACAACATCCCCAGATGCTGGGTGCAGTAAGGGAATATATCCGGGAGAGTCTGAAGCAGATTTACGGAAAACGGCCGACATACGGATTTTTATGTATGTAATTGAGTGGAAAAGTGGAAAGAGAGTATAAACAATTAACTTTAAATAATATGACAGAAATCAGAACGCTCGCCGACCTGAAAAGAAGGCAGGAAGAGGTGATGTCCCGTATGAGGTTAAGGGACAGAGCCGAGGATCCGGACTCGCTGGTGCAGGTAAAAGTAGCTATGGCCACCTGTGGTATTGCTTCGGGCGCCAAAGAGGTGATGGAGTTTTTTGTGGAGGAGCTCGACAAAAGAAAAATCGATGCGGTTGTCACGCAGACAGGATGTATGGGCTACTGTTTTGCAGAGCCTACAGTAGAAGTTACCCTGCCGGGCAGGGAGGCGATGGTCTTCGGTTATGTGGACACACGAAAAGCGGATGAGATTATCGAACGCTATATAAAAGAAGGGGAATTGGTGGATGGCATCATCCCGCAAAATTACAATACCATCTAAAACAGAGCTTATGAGTCGTTATAAAATGCATTTACTTGTTTGTGGAGGTACCGGTTGCCACTCTTCCGAAAGTAATCTGGTGTATGAAATGCTGCGCGACGAAGTGGAAAGAAAGGGGCTGGAGAGAGATGTACAGGTTATTCGCACCGGATGTTTCGGTTTTTGTGAAAAGGGACCTATCCTTAAGATCCTGCCCGATAATACTTTTTACACGCAGGTAAAACCAGTCGATGCCAAAGAGATCATCGACGAACATATTATCAAGGGGCGACGGGTATACCGATTGCTTTATACCGATCCTGAAACGGAAGAGCATGTCCCTGATTCTAAGCATATGGGGTTTTACAAGAAACAGTTACGCATAGCGCTTCGCAACTGTGGCTCCATCGATCCGGAGAATATTGATGAATCTATCGCACGCGATGCTTATCAGGCATTGGGGAAGGTGCTTACCGAATATACTCCTGGGGAGACTATCGACCTGATCAAACGGTCGGGATTACGTGGCCGCGGTGGCGCCGGTTTCCCTACCGGATTAAAATGGGAGATCGCAGCCCGGAATGAGGCTGATCAAAAGTATATGGTCTGCAATGCCGATGAGGGAGATCCCGGAGCCTTTATGGATCGTTCCATCCTGGAGGGCGACCCGCACTCTATCCTCGAAGCGATGGCTATCTGCGGTTATTGTATAGGCGCTACCAAAGGATTGATCTATATCCGTGCAGAATATCCGCTGGCCATCAAACGATTGAAAATTGCCATTGCGCAGGCAAGAGAGTATGGTCTGCTGGGAGAGCATATTTTCGGTACTGGTTTTAGTTTCGATGTTCAATTGAGGTATGGCGCCGGCGCGTTTGTCTGTGGTGAAGAAACGGCACTTATTCATTCTATGGAAGGGAAGCGGGGCGAACCGTCCAACAAACCACCCTTCCCTGCACAAAGCGGTTACCTGGGGAATCCGACCAATGTGAACAATGTGGAGACGCTGGCCAATATACCGGTAATTATACTGAAAGGGGCAGAATGGTTTTCTTCTATCGGTACGGAACGATCGAAAGGTACAAAGGTGTTTGCCCTTGCGGGTAAGATCAATAATGTGGGTTTGATAGAGGTTCCCATGGGTATTACGCTCAGGGAAATCATCTATGAGATTGGAGGAGGTATTAAGAACGGGAAAAAATTCAAGGCAGTACAGACCGGTGGTCCGTCGGGAGGCTGTCTTACCGAAAAGCATCTCAATACGCCTATCGACTACGAAAGCCTGACTGCAGCCGGCTCCATGATGGGATCGGGCGGTATGATCGTATTGGATGAAGATGATTGTATGGTGTCGGTAGCAAAATTCTACCTTGGTTTCATTGTAGAGGAGTCCTGCGGAAAGTGTGCCCCCTGCCGTATCGGCAACAAGCGGTTGTATGAAACTCTCGGGCGGATTACCGAAGGAAAAGGAATGCAGGAAGATATCGAGAAACTCAGAAACTTGGGTAGCGTCGTCAAAGATACTTCGTTATGCGGGCTGGGACAGACATCCCCCAATCCGGTACTCTCCACTCTCGATAATTTTATGGATGAGTACCTGGAACATGTACACGATAAGAAATGCCGTTCGGGTCAATGTCGTGACTTACTCTATTATGTGATATCGGAGGAAGACTGTATCGGATGTATGGCTTGTAAGAGGGTGTGCCCCACACATGCCATCAGCGGTGAAAAGAAAGAGGTACATGTTATCAATCAGGAGATCTGTATCAAATGCGGCGCCTGCATGGAGAAATGCCAGTTTGATGCTATCAGCCTGATGAATGATTATCCGAGAGTGAATTATCAATTGACAATGGATAATTGATAATGGACAATGTATTAGCTGTCTACTATTAATTTTCAACTGTCAATTATCAACTGTCAATTAATTAAAATTATGATTGAACTAACAATAGATAGTAAAAAGGTGCAGGTAGAAGAGGGTACTACCATCCTGAAAGCGGCCCGAAAAGCGGGTGTTGAAATACCCACATTATGTCACTTTGAACTGTGCGATATGGGTATCGAAAATAAACCGGGCGGATGCCGCATTTGTGTGGTGGAGGTGGAAGGACGCCGTAATCTGGCGCCTTCATGTATGACGGAAGCACAAAACGGAATGGTGATCCATACCCATAATATAAGAGTGTTGAATGCGAGGACGACAGTGCTTAAACTGATCATCTCCGACCATCCGTTCGATTGCCTGGTCTGCGCTAAATCGGGACAATGCGAATTGCAAAGTCTCGCCATACAGTTCGGTATCAGAAGCCAGCCATATGAAGGCGAGCAATCCCGGTACCGGAAAGATACTTCTCCTTCCATCATCCGCGATGTGGACAAATGTATCATGTGCCGCAGGTGCGAGATGATGTGCAATGAAGTGCAGACTGTAGGCGCTCTTGCGGCTGTAAACCGCGGATTTATGTCGGTAGTGGCGCCTGCTTTCGAGATGAACCTCGAAGACTCACCCTGTACCTATTGCGGACAGTGTGTGTCGGTTTGTCCGACCGGTGCACTGACCGAGGTGGATCATACCAACGATATCATCCGTGCTTTGAGTGATCCCACTAAAACAGTAGTGGTACAAACAGCTCCTGCCGTACGCGCTGCTTTGGGAGAGGAATTCGACCTGCCACCCGGTACGCTGGTCACCGGCAAAATGGTCTCTGCCCTTCGTGAACTGGGATTCGATTATATATTTGACACCGATTTCAGTGCCGACCTGACCATCATGGAGGAGGGGACAGAGTTGCTGCAACGTCTTCAGCGGTATCTGGCAGGAGATACGGAAGTGCGGCTGCCGATCCTCACCTCATGCTGTCCGGGATGGGTGAACTTCTTTGAACATAATTTCCCCGATCTGCTGGATGTACCCTCTACAGCAAAATCGCCGCAACAGATGTTCGGTGCCATCGCCAAGTCTTATTTTGCCGAAAAGATAGGAGTGAGCCGGAAAGATATGATCGTGGTCTCCATTATGCCTTGTCTGGCAAAGAAATATGAGTGCCAGCGCGATGAGTTCAAGGCAGACGGTAACCCCGACGTAGATTATTCCATCTCTACCCGTGAACTGGCTGCGTTTATCAAGCAGGCCAATATAGATTTCCTTAATCTTCCTGATGGGGATTTTGACGACCCGCTGGGAGAATCATCCGGTGCAGGTGTGATCTTCGGTAATACCGGAGGGGTGATTGAGGCGGCTTGCCGCACGGCATACGAGCTCTATACCGGCAAGACATTAGAAAAAGTCGATTTTTATGCGCTGCGGGGCATGGAAGGTATCCGTTCCGCGACAGTCGATTTTGACGGGTTGCCACTTAATATAGGTATAGCGCATGGTCTGGGGAATGCCCGTAAGCTGCTGAATGATGTAAGGGCCGGTAAGTCGCAGTACCATGCGATTGAAATCATGGCCTGCCCGGGAGGATGTATCGGTGGCGGGGGACAGCCTTATCATCATGGTAACAGCGAGATACTGAGTAGACGGATTGCAGCAATCTATACTGAAGATGAGCGTAAAGTGATTCGTAAATCACATGAAAACCCATCCATCATCAGGCTTTACGAAGAGTATCTGGGTAAGCCTGGCAGCCATAAAGCGCACCAACTGCTCCATACCGAGTATTTTCCGAAGAGTAACGAGGTTACTATCCATTTACATGGTTAAAGAAAGTGGAAAGGTGGGATGAGAATTGAAAATGGACAATTGACAATTGACAATGGAAAGTTGACAAGATTCCAAATCTTGAATCTTGAATTTTGAATCTTGAATTTTAAATCTGAAATAGTTATGAATCAGAAAATAAATATAGCGCCTGCGGTGTTTGAGTATATGGAGAAGGTGACTGGCTCCGACGGTGTAGAGGTGAGAGTGAATCTTCCGAAGGAGAAGATCGGGAAGATCAATGAGATTTGCGATGCTTTCAACAATGATTCCGGAGAATTGATTAATGTATTGCACGAAATACAACATACGTTCGGTTATATACCTGCAGAAGTGCAGGATGTGGTGGCTCACAATCTGCACCTGCCTGTTGCACAGGTGTATGGTGTGGTTACTTTCTACACTTTTTTCTCGATGATCCCCAAAGGAGAGCATCCTGTCTCTGTCTGTACCGGAACAGCCTGTTATGTCCGTGGAGCCGAGAGGGTGCTGGAGGAATTCAGGAAAGAACTGGAAGTGGAGGTCGGAGAAACCACCTCTGACGGAAAATTCTCTATCAATTGTCTGCGTTGCGTAGGTGCTTGCGGCCTGGCGCCGGTAGTGTTAGTCGGTGAGAAAGTGTACGGCCGGGTGTCGCCCGATGGTGTGAAGGCGATCATTGCCGAGTATAAAAAGTAACAGACTCTTTTTGATCCGGAGTTTGGTGAAATATTTCAATTATCCGGAAACAGTGGCAGGTTGACCGGTTTTTTTTCAAGCATCTTAGTCGCCCTTCTGAAAATCCCATGCATATATGCCAGCACCATTCCGTAATTGGTTACCGGTATACCCCGTTCGATAAACGGATGGAGCCGGTTGAGCAACTGCTTGCGGGTTACCATGCAGCCGCCGCATTGGATGACGAGAGAAAAATTCCGTATATTCGGGGGAAGTTCTGAGAGCCCCGAGACGACCGTGAAATGGAGTTGCTTTCCGGTGAATTGCTGCAGCAGTTTCGGGATTTTTACCCTGCCGATATCGTCACAACTGGTCTGATGTGTACAACTTTCCAGTAAGAGGATGTGGTCGCCGTCTTTGAGTCGGGAGATATATGGCGTCCCTTCCAAAAATGCCGTGAAATTACCTTTCATACGGGCGAAAAGAATACTAAAACTGGTTAGAGGGATCTCTTCAGGGAGTGTTTCAGCCACTATCCCGAACGCCGAACTATCGGTAATTACCAAGGCAGGTTTGATCCCTAATTGTAAAAAATCGGAGATCTCACTCTCCCTTACTACTACTGTCACGCACTGGTTGTCGAGTGCATCACGGATAGTTTGATTTTGTGGCAGGATCATTCGCCCTTCCGGAGCTTCGCTATCGATGGGTGTGACGAGCAGTACCACATCTTTTGGCCGTACCAGGTCGCCGATCAATGAACTTCTTTGAAAAGCTGTTGCCGGAATGATCCGTTTTAATGCGGTGATTAACCTGTCTTTGTCGGCCGGGTTGATAGTGCTGAAATCTATGATATCTGCGTTGGAGTGCTGTTTAATGGCAGTGACAGTGATAGCGGCGATTTTGTCGATATCGTTTTTGTTATGCGCGAAAAGATAAGGGACCTCATTCTTTTTAAATTGTTCTATCAGTTGTACCTCATAATCGCCGAACTGATTGCCGGCAATCAAGAGGATGGCACAATCGACTTTCCGGATCACTTCCTGTGATTTCCGGATTTTTTTATTTCCGATCTCTCCCAGATCATCTATTCCGGCAGTATCGATCAGTATGGCCGGCCCGATATCGAAGATCTCCACCGATTTTTTTACTGGATCGGTCGTCGTTCCCGGGAAGTTAGACACAATGGAGATATCTTGTCCGGTGAGCATGTTGATCAACGAACTTTTGCCCGTATTTCTACGGCCGAATATACCGATATGTAAACTATTAATGTTCAATTTGTTTCACATTATTACAAAATAACAACTGAATAACTACCGATACAAATCCCTTTCTCCCTGCTTGATCCTGCTGATTTTATCCCTCATCTCATTCTGCATTTTTTCATTCAGTTCGTCCATATTTTTCTCTATCACTTTCCATCCTTTCTGCGCGGTTGCTTCGGGTGCATAGTCTTCCAGATATTCTGCCAGTGTAAGTATCGCATTGGGTGTGCAGAACCGTTTGATAAAGCCCGGGACGGAAAACTCCATGAAGTGTTCACCGGTTCTGCCTAGTCGATAGCAGGCAGTACAGAACGAAGGGAGCATCCCCTGTTGCAGCAATTCTTCGATGATCTCATTGAGTGAACGGTCATCGTTGATATGGAATTGGCTCCTGTTCAGGTCGAGATTCTTCTGTTGGGAAACATAACTGCCCAGTTCTATTTTCGTTCCGCCGTCGATTTGTGATACGCCATATTGTATGAGTTCGTTCCGCAGCGCTGCCGGTTCGCGGGCAGTAAGGATCATGCCGGTATAAGGCACAGCCAGACGCAGGATTGCTACCAGACGGGTGAATTCTTCATCGGAAGCGAAATAACGTTTCCCTATCCTGAGCATTGAAGCATCTTTAATTCTGGGAAAAGAGATGGTATGCGGCCCTACATTATAGCATGCCTCCAAATGATTGGTATGGCGTACCAGCCCCATTACTTCGAAGCGCCAGTCATAAAGACCAATCAATGCGCCGATACCTACATCATCCAGGCCGGCTTCCTGTGCCCGGTCGAGTGAAGTGAGCCGGTAGTCATAGTCGGCTTTTTTTCCCCATAGATGATAATTTTTATATACTTCCCGGTGATAGGTCTCCTGAAATACCTGATAAGTGCCAATGCCCGCCTCTTTCACCACACGGAATCCTTCTATATCCAGTGGTGCTGCATTGATATTCACCCGCCGGATTTCACCGCGCCCCTTTTTTACACTATAAGCTGTTTTTACCGTCTCCGCGATGAATCCCGGATTGTATTCGGTATGCTCCCCAAAGACCAGTATCAACCTTTTCTGTCCACTCTCTTCCAGGGCTTCGATCTCTTTTATCAATTCACCCATGGAAAGCGTTTTCCTCACCTGTTCTCTGTTTGATACCCTGAAACCACAATAAATGCATTCATTAGCACATTTATTGCCTATGTAGAGAGGCGCAAACAGTACGATGCGGTTGCCGTATATCTTTGTCTTGAGCGCTTTTGCTCCTTCTTTGATAAGTCTTATTGATTCTTCATCGTTCGCATTGATAAGGGTCGCTGTATCCTTCAGGTTCAGGCGATTCTTTGCCAGCGACTTATCGATGATCCGTCGCACTTTTTCGGGTGAGGAAGGGGTATTATTCAGATAATCCCATATCTCAGCCGTGTCGATAAACGGCTGCATAGGGATATCCGGCAAGCGGTATGTTTCAGGGTTAAATTGCATACGATTACTATTTACTCACTTCACCGCAAAGATAACATTATCAGAACGATTTTACTCTATCACCGTGAATAAAATTTCTGACTTAATTAAAAATATATACCTTTGTGATTCGGAACCATTTTGTTCTTAAAATGAGTGTTCCGTGAATAAACTGCTGGAAAAAATATACCTTTCATGTCAAAATTCGATCTCAGAGGCTTGGGAGTGGCCCTAATCACCCCTTTCAAAGAGGATAATTCCATAGATTATGAAGCGCTTTCCCGGTTAGTGCAATTTCATCTGGAGAGCGGTACAGACTATATTGTGGCTTTGGGTACTACGGCTGAAACTCCTACACTTTCAAAAAAGGAGAAGCACGAAGTGGTGCGTTTTATTGTAGAACAGGTGAATGGTAAAATTCCGGTAGTGATGGGAATAGGTGGTAACAATACGGCCGATCTGGTAAGTGACTTGGAAAGTACCGATTTTTCAGGGATAAGTGCCATTCTCTCCGTCACACCTTATTATAATAAGCCTACACAGGAAGGTCTCTATCAACATTACTGTGCTTTGTCGCAGATATGCCCACTGCCTGTCATACTTTATAATGTGCCCGGAAGGACAGGTGTGAATATGACGGCCGAGACTACGTTACGTTTGGCGAGAGACTGTAGCAATATTGTAGCGGTGAAAGAGGCTTCGGGTGATCTCAGTCAGATTAAGGAGATCATAGATAAGGCTCCTGAAGGGTTTCACGTTATTTCAGGGGATGATGCCATTACCACTGATGTGATTGCACTTGGTGGGATAGGAGTGATCTCTGTATTTGCCAATGCTTTTCCCGTTGAAATGGTGTGGTTGGTGAAAAATGCCCTGGAAGGTAATGCTGCTGATGCGCGCCGTAAGATGAATACCGATTTTGGGACATTGTTCCATCTTATGTTTGTAGAAGGCAATCCGGCGGGGGTGAAATGCTTGCTCCATTTAAAAGGCATGATACACAACAAACTTCGTCTTCCGTTGGTTCCCGTGAGCGAAAAAACGTTACAACAGATAAAAAAGGAGCTTGCTAAATTCAGTTGAGGAATAGTTATTAATGTTAAAAGGAAGCTATTGTCAGGGTGATTAGTGTTAAAATGATTTGTCCTGTTTTGGATATTTGGCTTTAAGCTTTATTTTTGTGGAAATTCTTTCCAAAAGGATATTTTTTTGAACATTTTTGTCAATCAATGAACAGAAGACAAGCTTGCTTGGAATGTTTTCGATAAGCGAACACATAGTAAAAACCAGTTTTGACTATGTTGAGCGTAGAATTGAAAATCGAGGAGCAAAGGCGACTCAAATAGTGTGACAAAATTAAATTTTAGGTTATTAAAATGGTCAATATTTATACCCCATATAACTACAATAGGATCAGTATATGTGATATGATGTGTTGCTGTATGCATATGTCCGGTGGATATATTGTATCGGGGTAGGTCACGAGTAAAGACGGTTCTTGTTATAACATAAAATAAATTTATATGATTATCCGCAACCAGTCCTAAACATTTATTAGGATAATTGCAGGAAAATCGGTTGATAATTAACGATATATGTTTTCTCATATCAAAGAGAATCTGTATATTTATAGTCTAAATGTCAATAGATTATGAATCTGATTCAATTTATTCAAGAGTTTCCCGACGAGGCCGCTTGCCGCCAAAAATTCAAGGAGGAGCGCGACAAAATCGGTATTACCTGTAAAAGATGTAACTGCAAGGATCATTACTGGCTTGAAAACAAGTCGAGCTACGAATGCAAGAAGTGCCACTCCCG
>NZ_KB905716.1 GCF_000380985.1 Proteiniphilum acetatigenes DSM 18083
GTTTGTTTTGAAGCCAGTAATGTTCTTTACAATTACAATGACGACAAGTTATACCCATTTGGTCTCTTAGTTCTTTGAATTTTTTCCGACAGGACTCCTCATCGGGGTAATTTATGGCAAAATCCAGGATATTCATAGCTCGAATTATTTTATTGTTATTGATGTAAATATAATGAATATCAATGAATTGTGCAAACATTTTTTGAAACTTATTTATAACTTTTTCCCGCTAAATTCTTTAGGAAGAACTGCGGATAATCATTAATAAATATTTCAAACGCAACGATGTTGCAATTAAAATATTTGTGCATTTACAAAATATTTTTCTACTTTTGTGCTGGGAAAGTTATTTTGATTACATTAGCTTATTGATTTTCAATTCTGGCTATGGCATGGTTCAACGAGTTTGACTCTGCTCATTTAGCTTAACGGAAAAGTTCATGCGTGAGAACAATTCTCATGCCCGTTTCAGAAAAACTTTGTATAAAAATGAATAATAAAGCACTTATAACAAGGAATTTGATTTTCTCCTATAATAGGTTGGTCGCATTCACATTTCCCGATATCGATTGCGCCCCGGGGAATCACTGCATCATCATGGGGCCGTCGGGCTGTGGAAAAACAACCTTTCTGCACCTTATCGCCGGATTATTAAGACCCAATTCAGGGGAAATTACCGTTCAGGGAACCGATACGATCCGGTTAAAAAACGAGGAAGCCGATCGGTTCCGGGGAAAAAATATCGGGATCATTTATCAGAAACCGCACTTTATACAATGGCTGACGGCGTTTGAAAACTTACAGATAGCACGGTATCTCAATAATCTGACAACAGAAAATGAAGATATAAACCACCTGCTTCGTTCTTTAAATCTGGAGGACAAAGCAAAGAGCAAGCCGTCACAAATGAGCCAGGGAGAATTACAACGCTTGTCGATTGCACGGGCAGTGATCAATAAGCCCGCCCTTATCCTGGCCGATGAACCGACATCGAGCCTCGACGATAAAAATTGTGAGGAAGCGTTGGATCTGCTCAAACGGCAAGCTGAGGACCTGCAGGCAAGCCTTGTGATCGCCACCCACGATAAACGGTTGCTGGATCATTTTCCTAACAGGATCTTTTTGTAAAATTCTTCAGGAACGACTTTTCCACGAGAAAGAACAGTCTCACTTTAATTTATGGATATTACATCATGAATATATTTTCACTGAACCGGAAACAAATCAAGGCAAAGCCCTTGTCCTCCATATTGAATATTTTTTTATTTGCCACAGGTGTCGCCATTATCTCCTTCCTGTTTCTCACAACAGAGAAAATAGAAAACCAACTGAATAATAACGTGGCCGGCATCGACCTTGTAGTGGGAGCGAAAGGGAGTCCCTTACAACTTATTTTAGCGGGAATTTACCATATCGACCATCCTACCGGAAATATACAGTACAAGGAGGCCCTGGAACTGACAAAGAATTCGTTGATCAGGCAGGCGATTCCTTTAGCGCTGGGCGATAGTTACCGCGGATTCCGGATAGTTGGCACCGACCAGACGTACCCGGATCTTTATCATGGGCAGTTGAAGGAGGGAATGTTATGGAAAACCGATTTTGAATCAACGATAGGGTTTAAAGTCGCAGAAAAGGCCGGATTAAAAATCGGTGACAGCTTTACCGGTGTGCACGGTTTTATAGAAGAAGCAGGACATGCACACGATGAGCACGAATATATTGTAACAGGTATCTTCGAAGAAACAGGGACGGTGCTCGATCAGTTGATCCTGACAAATATCGCAAGTGTATGGAAAATCCATGAACACCATCATGAGCACCACGATGACGAACACATAGAGTCCGAAAACGCACATGTTACAGAAGCGGAAGAACCTCACGGTCATCCTCATGACCAGACTCATGCGGACGAACACGAACATGGGCATGCAGATGCAGATGCGGATGCACATGAGCAAGATCATGAGCACGCTCCCGATAGCGCCGATGACAAAGAGATCACCCTATTGCTGATTAAATATACCAATCCGATGGGAGCGATCACCCTGCCGCGGCTGGTTAACTCTTCCACTAATATGCAGGCAGCATCGCCGGCACTGGAGATAAACCGGTTATATTCGTTGATGGGAGTCGGAGTGCATACCATACGTCTTATTGCAGGCTTTATCATTATAATATCTGCTTTCAGCATTTTTATTTCACTGCTCAATTCATTGAAGGAGCGCAAGTATGAACTAGCCCTGATCCGTTCGATGGGAGGAAGCCGTAATAAACTATTCTCTCTTGTGGTTATGGAAGGGATCAGCATTGCACTCATAGGTTATCTACTGGGATTGGCACTGAGCCGGTTGGGTATGCTGTTGGTTTCATATTATACTGAAACCAACTATCATTATAGTTTGCAGCACTGGTTTAATATCAACGATTTTTATTTTTTATTTGTTTCACTGATAATCGGATTGCTATCGGCACTGATTCCTGCCATAAAAGCAATGCGTACAGATATCTCCAAAACTCTTAGCGAATGAAACGAACAGACAAATGTTCCATACAACCTTAGTGTTAAAAAACATATGAAGACAAAAACTATTTTTCTATTTTTTCTCCTGTGCGCAATCTACCTCCCTGTAAATGCACAACAGCCGCAACCGCAGACCGTTTCCTGGGACATGCTTAAAGATGTAACGTGGTCGCAGAAATACATGTCCTCCCTTTCGGGATATTACCAGATGCCTGAATTCGGAAGACAGATAGAATTCCTCGATAACAAAACTGTTATCATACAGGGATTTTATGTGCCGGTAGACGTGGAAGGAACTATTTTCGCACTCTCCGAAACACCTTCCTACATGTGTTTTTTCTGCGGTGTGGGAGGAATTGAATCCGTGATGGAAATATCTGTAAAAGAGGGGCACCACGATTTAAAACGTGTCCGCACGGACCGGTATATACAAGTCAAAGGCATATTCAGCATCAACAGGGACGATCCGGAACACCTGATGTATCTGTTAAAAGATGCGGAACTGGTAAAGGTCGTAAGGTAATTAGTGAAAAATGAAGAGTGAAGAATTAATAATGAAGAGTAAAATTTAAAACGAAGAAATGACAGATAATAATATCGTGATGTATGCATTATTGAGCACACTGGTCGTGAGTATACTTTCTTTTGTAGGGGCGTTCCTTTTTTTCATTAAAACCAAAGTATTAAAACAGATATTACCGTTACTGATCTGCTTTTCCATAGGAGCTTTACTGGGAAATGCCTTTTTCCATCTTGTCCCTGAATCTTATTTTCACCTCCCGTCGGCCCATCTCACCTCGTGGCTCATTTTAGCGGGATTTTTACTCTTCTTCATCATCGATCAGGTATTGCATGTACATACCAACACAAAGATCCATACACATACCGACAGCCATGCATCGGGAATAAAACCCTATGGATATCTGAGTCTCTATGCCGATGGAATTCACAATTTCACTGATGGTATTCTGATCGGTGCGGCATGGATGGTGATGCCGGAATTGGGGCTGGCAACAACGTTAGCCATTATTATGCATGAGATCCCTCAGGAAGTGAGTGATATCGGAATTTTGATCCGTGCAGGATTTTCTAAAAGAAAAGCATTATTATTTAATTTTGGAATAGCCTGTGCAGCCATTCTGGGGACTGCTCTCACACTATGGCTGGGACATCGCATAGGACATTTATCTACTTACATATTACCGGTTGCAGCCGGAGGATTTATTTATCTTGCGGCTGGCAGTCTGTTACCCGAAATCCTGAAAGAAACCGCAAAACGGAATCTGTTGTTACATCTGGTTGTGATCCTGGCAGGCTTGGGTCTGATGTATTATCTCAGCCTGCACAGCGGGCATCATCATTGAATAGCACCAAAGAGTTGCTCTTCCTCATAAATCATCTCATCCATAAATTTAGCCCCTTACCGGTAAATCAATACCAATAAGGGGCCTTCTTATACTTATAAATTTCTATATTTCCCAGGGCTTACTTCTTCACTTCTCACTCTTCACTCTTCATTCTTCATTCTTCATTTCCTTACCACCTTCAACTCATCAATCACATGGGATGCTCCCATTACCTTATCGATGATATACAGTACGTATCGGATATCCACACTGATCACGCGTTGCATTTCCGGCTCAAAGAGGATGTCACCACTCAGCGACTCCCAGTTTCCGTCGAATGCCAGTCCGATCAGTTCTGCGTTCCCATTCAGCACGGGACTGCCGGAATTTCCTCCGGTGATATCATTGTTCGACAACACATTAACCCTCATTATTCCTTCCGGATCGCCATAGCGGTCGAAATCGCCGGAACCAATGGCATCCAGGATATATTCCTGCACATTGAATTCGGGATCGCCCGGCTTCTGTTTTTCCAATATCCCCTGCGAGGTAGTATAATAATCATACCAGACGGCATCGCGCGGTTGGTATCCCCCTACTGTCCCGTAACTCATACGCTGGGTAAAATTGGCATCGGGGTAGAAAGTCTTGTCGGCATCCATTTCCATAAGGGCAGCCATAAATTCCCGTTCACCCCTGAGCATTTTCTCATAATAGGACATCATTTGTCCCGACAATTCATAACCCATATCAGCAGTCGACAAAGCCAGTTCCATGGCCGGATCCTGGGTGAGCGACTGGGTATCTGCCGTCTTCAGCAGTTCCAGCAACTCCTCTAACGATGTGAAGCGGGAGTTGGCAAACAACCAGTCGGCATATTGTTCATAATCCCCACCGAACTCGTCCTTCACCTTTTGGTAGATATCAGGATGATACTGTTCGGGAACACGTTCGGCATAGAGTTTCATCAGTGTGGGGAGTACCTTCTTATCCAGTGCCGGTTCATAATTTTTATACGACTCGATAAAGCGGTCGTTGATGAAATCCTGTTTATCCTCTTCAGTACCATCACTATCGAATTGCAGAATGGTATTGGCAAAACGTATCAGTTCAATCCCGTTATTGAATGTTTCCAGAAAATAGGTGGTATAAAGTGCCAGATCACCGGAATCGGTATAGGCACTCTCCAGCGTGGAAAGTGTACTGCCGTATCTGGCCTGGCGGACAGGACTGCCTTTGATCCATTCAGCCAATCTTGCTTCCAGCTTCTCCTTTTCGGGCAGCACTTCCAGATTGGTGAGCGCTTCGTTCATTCCCATGGAGTTCTTCCAGTAATTGGAGCTGCCGGCATATTTATTGGCATATTTGATACGGATGGTATCATTTTTGGTCATCGCATCCCACCAGATATCCTGTTTGGCGCCTCTCACCTCGATGCGCGGTTTGTTCTCCGACTCCATCCGCTGGTGAATTCCCCACGACGACATGTAACGCTGTGTACTGCCGGGGTAACCTATTGTCATTGCGTAATCTCCATCGGTCACGCCGTCGAGCGATACAGGGACTACATATTTAGGTTGATAAGGTACATTTTCGCTACTGTAGTTGGCCGGACGGTTATCCTTGTCTGCATAGACACGGAATACCGAGAAATCGCCGGTATGGCGCGGCCACATCCAGTTGTCGGTATCACCACCGAATTTCCCGACTGAAGAAGGAGGTGCCGTAACAAGGCGTACATCACGAAACTGATCATATAGCACAACGTAGTATTTGTTGCGTGAATAGAAAGGGACAATGCGGGCATGGGTAAATGGATCTGTCTCATATTCGTCTATCAGTGCAGTGGAAAGAGAGTCGATCGCCCGTTCGCGTAGTATCTCACTAAGAACAGAAGGTACATGGGCCATGATCCGGTCTGTCACATCCGTCATCGATTTCAGGAACGACACAGTCAAGCCATCGGCAGGCAGTTCTTCTGCCTGATTTTCCGCTACGAACCCGTCTTTCAGATAGTCATGCTCCACCGCGCTCAACTTCTGGATAGCCCCGTATCCGCAATGGTGATTGGTAAATATCAATCCCTGGTCGGAGACCGCCACGCCGGTACATCCTCCGCCAAAGATCACCACCGCATCTTTCAACGACGGATTATCCTCATCATATAATTGATCCACGGGAAAAGTAAATCCCAACTCTTTCATACGGGCAACACTCTCGCTGTTCAACTCCTTGAGCAACCACATACCCTCATCGGCTTTCACCGTCAACGCCGCAAGAAATATCGCGACCAACAAACCTAATTTCTTCATAAATTATTTTCAATTTCAAAATTCGAGATTTAGCTACGCTGATTTTGACTACGTCGATTGTTAATTCAATTCAGATTCAAATCCAAAATCTCATTTCTAACTTCTTATTTCTTACTTTTAGCTTCTTTGATTTTCGTTTCGCGAAATCTGCCCTCGCTCACAAACCCAAGTAAACTTAATTTGCTCTCACTTACTCGCAGATTTCGCTCTTCATTTTCAACTTTCAATTGTCAATTAACCAAATTACCCTTACCCCTTTCACTCTCCCACTCTCCCACTCTCCCACTCTCCCACTCTCCCACTCTCCCACTCTTCCACTCTTCCACCTTCTCACCTAAAAAACTTCCCAATCACCGGCAATTCCCGCAAAGGCAACTCCTTTTTCACAACGGCAAAGATATAAATCGAGATCAACAATGTATTGATCACCAACCGGAGCCATAAATCTGCCACATTACTGTATGTCAACGTAATCCCTGTAAATATTATCATCGACAGCAAGAAAAAGAATCCGGTCGACTTCAGATTATATGGAATAGGATAATTCTTTTGTCCCAGGAAATAAGAGACCAGCATCATGGCAAGGTTGGCAATGAACGACGCCCATGCACAAGCCATATAGCCAAATTGGGGAATAAAAAGAATATTGATAGCGATGGTAATGGCAAAGCCAAAGATAGACATATAGGCCCCCCATCGGGTCTGATCAGTGAGTTTATACCACAGAGACAGATTGAAATAGACACCGAAAAAGAGTTCACCCATCAGTACAATGGGTACTATCTTCAAACCCACATGGTATTTCACAGGGAACAGATATTTGACAATATCCAGATATCCGGTAGTCACTAAAAAGATTAGCAATCCAAAGATGATAAAATATTTGGTCGCATCGCTGAACGACTGTCGATCATCAGAAGCTCCCCTGTTCCTCGCAAAGATAAAGGGTTCAAAGGCGTAACGGAATGCCTGGGTAAACATCACCATAATCACCGCTATTTTAAAGTTCTGTCCGTAAATACCCAGTTCCCGGAGCGCATTGGCCTTCTCGGGATCAGAATCAGGATAGACCCAGGGAAAGATGATTTTATCTACCGTCTGATTCAATACGCCCGCTATACCCAGAATGAGTATAGGAAATGAATAGCGCAATATTTTACCCAATAACTCCCGATCGAATGTAAACTGTATCTTTAGTTCCGGTGACACCATCAGGAACTGAATAACAGAAGCAGAAAGATTGGAAATCAATACGTAATCCACCCCGTGGCTAATATCGAACCAGGAAAATGCCTCTGGAAAGATGACCTGCAGTTTGGGACACATCAGAAAAAAGAAGAGATTAAAGAGGATAGTCATCACCACATTGATGAGCTTGATCACTGCAAACCGCATAGGCCGTTTTTTGAAGCGGAGGTTGGCAAACGGAATAGCACCCAGCACGTCGAAACAGAGGATAATCACCAGCATAAGCAGGTAATGTGGCTTCATCGCCACCCCACCTAATGCGAAAGCCGCAGGTTCCAATAACAACAGGGCTGCCAGGAAGAAGAGCAATGTTGTGAAGGCAATACTGATAAAGGTGGTAGAGAAGACCCTCACCGGATCACTCTCTTTATTGGCATAACGGAAAAATCCGGTTTCCATACCGTAAGTGAGAATCACCTGCAAAAGTGCTACCCAGGCATAAAAATTGGTGAGTACCCCGATATCCGAGATTTCTGGCAGCGCAAATGCCCAGTAGAGAGATAACAGCCAGCTAAGGAGTTTGGGCAGGACACTTCCCATACCATAGAAGAGCGTCTCCTTCGCCAATGATCTCATTCCTCCTGCCATATTCTCTCGATAATTTTTGAAGATTGATTGTAAAAAACTAATAGTGAAAAACTAAAAAATGAGTCCTCTTCTTCTTAACTTCTTCACTTCTAATCATCATCACATCAGTAATCGTATAATGCGAGTACAAATATACGATTTTTCCCTGAAGCATCTGTTCTGTAGCCCATCATTATTTATCTTTAAGAAGAATGATAGCTAAAATATAGAAAAAAAAAGCTTACTTTGCAGGTCGAAATAGAAAACTATTTCGTTAAGCAATACGAACAGAAGGCAAGTTTACTTGCATTGTGTCGTTGCGAGAATTGAAAATCGAGGAGCGAAGTCGACTCAAATAATCTGATGAAATCGAAAAAATAACAATATGTAAGGCAGGCAAGGGCTGTCACCGTACGGACCGAAAGCATGCAGATGAAGTTTATGGCACAGGACGACGTTTTTAAGAAACTGGTATCGCATTGTAAAGAATACGGATTTGTATTCCAGTCGAGTGAGATTTATGACGGGTTAAGCGCCGTGTATGATTACGGGCAGATGGGTGTGGAGCTCAAGAATAACCTCAAGAAATACTGGTGGGACAGCATGGTGCTGTTGCACGAAAATGTAGTGGGGATCGACTCCGCCATCTTTATGCACCCTACCATCTGGAAAGCATCGGGACATGTGGATGCTTTTAACGATCCGCTTATTGATAACAGGGACAGTAAAAAACGGTATCGTGCCGATGTGCTGATTGAAGACCATCTCGCGAAATACGACGAAAAGATTGAGAAAGAAGTGCAGAAAGCGGCGAAACGGTTCGGCGACCAGTTTGATGAGGCGATGTTCCGCGAGACCAATCCCCGTGTGCTGGAAAACCGGCAGAAACGGGACGAAATCCATGCCCGTTTTGCCAAAGCACTCAACGACAATAATCTGGATGAGCTTCGCCAGATCATTCTCGATTGTGAGATCGTCTGCCCCGTAAGCGGCACGCGTAACTGGACGGAAGTGCGTCAGTTCAACCTGATGTTCTCTACCGAGATGGGATCGACAGCCGACGGTGCCATGAAGGTCTATCTTCGTCCCGAAACGGCACAGGGTATCTTCGTGAACTTCCTGAACGTACAGAAAACAGGACGCATGAAAATCCCGTTCGGTATTGCCCAGATAGGAAAAGCGTTCCGTAATGAGATCGTAGCGCGTCAGTTCATCTTCCGTATGCGGGAATTCGAACAGATGGAAATGCAGTTCTTCGTCGCTCCCGGTGAAGAGTTACAATGGTTTGAGAACTGGAAGCAGTTTCGCATGAAATGGCACCAGGCACTGGGCTTCGGCGCAGAAAAATACAGGTTCCACGACCACGACAAACTGGCGCACTATGCCAATGCCGCCACTGATGTTGAATTCGAGATGCCGTTCGGTTTTAAGGAAGTGGAAGGTATCCACTCCCGTACCGATTTCGACCTGAGCCAGCATGAAAAATATTCCGGTAAAAAGATACAGTATTTCGATCCGGAACAAGGAAAATCCTATGTGCCTTATGTAGTGGAGACCTCAATTGGAGTAGACAGGATGTTCCTTTCAATCCTTGCCGGTTCTTATCACGAGGAGACACTGGAAGGCGGTGAGATCCGTGTACTGTTGAAGCTCCCTCCTACCCTTGCACCGGTCAAGCTGGCTATACTTCCGCTGGTAAAAAAGGATGGTCTGGCCGAAAAAGCGCGTGAGATCATGGATGATCTCAAATTCAGTTTTGCTTGTCAATACGACGAGAAAGACAGCATCGGCAAGCGCTACCGCCGTCAGGACGCTATCGGTACTCCTTTCTGTGCCACTATCGATCATCAGACACTCGAAGACAACACGGTGACCATTCGTTACCGGGATACAATGGAACAGGAAAGAGTCTCAATCGACTCGTTACAACATACTATCGCCGAAAAAACGGATATGAAATATTTGTTGAAACAACTGTCAGTATAAAAAACCACCACAATGAAAAAGCAACTATCACTAATTTTCAGCTTCTGCGCGATTATCCTCTTTGCCGCATGCGACAAGACGGAAACGTTCGACGATCAATGGAAAAATGCGAATGAAGCACAGTTCGCGGATATTACTGCTGATTCGGAATACACCCGGATCAACTCTGCATCTACGAGTGGCTATATCATGTATAAGGAACTCAAGTCGGGAGACGGGGAGACACCTTATTTTACCGACAGGGTAAGAGTGCTCTATACCGGATGGTTTAAAACCAATTGGTCGTTGCCCGATACTTATGAGAATAACTTAGGACAAACTATTATTAACAAAAAAATATTTGATTCAACGGATAACAGGAACAATATTCCCAGCACATTCGCCATCAATCCCAGGGCTACAGGTGGAGGACTCATAGAAGGATTTTCTACAGCGCTGCAGCATATGCAGGTGGGAGACAAATGGGAAATTTGGATTCCCTGGAATTTAGGTTATGGATCTGCCGGAAATGGAGGAGATATAAAACCCTATACAACACTGGTTTTTGAAGTTGAACTAATGGGCATATTATAAAAATATTCACAGTTTAAACTTTTTAAACAAATACTTCACAAAATGACTGGTCTGCTTACTAGGATAATACAAGAAACTTATCTCTAAATTCTTCATTCTACAATCCAATTTAATTACTAATAGTCCTTTTTCAATGAGAAACATTTTCAATACTGAAGAACCATTAAACATATCTATATGGTTTGACCATTTATTTTTTTAAAATTTCTATATTATAATTTTCTTTGTATATTTGTCAAAATATGATTTAAGCTTTAATTATGACTCTGAGGGAAATGAAACTAAATAAAAGATTAACAACAATCAAATCAAAAATCTTTACTAAATCAACCATCTTAATAATGACAAGATGAAGAAAATATTATTTTGCGTATTTTATGATAAAATATTCAACTTTTAATCGAATGTACATGCGGAATATAAAACAAATACCAAGGTTTTAATTACTTCTTAAAATTCACAAATCACTAACTTTTTAAATGAAAATCTAGAAATGAAAACAAACATTAAAAACTGGAAGACTATATCACTTATAGTGATTATGTCATTTACTGCTTTTTCATGCAGTAATAAAGATATGGACGAGATAGAAATCTCAAATAACAACGATATAGTAAATATTTTTGGTGTTGAAGCCAAAGTAGTTAATAACACTTTATCGTTAGAGAATGATGAATCTCTTAATGCTATTCTTTCAAAATATAGAGAAACGGAGCGATCAATTACAAGTACTCGCTCAGCTACAGAAGTTGAAAACTCTTTGTCTCAATTAATAAACCTTCAAACTACAGATTTCAAGTCTCTTTATGAAGTGTATATTGAAGCTATTGACAATGCAGAATTTTATTATGAAAGACCAGGAGGATACGAAGAATTTAAAGAAAAATACGATTGTCTTTATTTTCCCGAATATAAAGATGACTATTCAGCATATCTACCTGTAAGTGACAAAGTGTTAGCTAAATTTCTAAATCAAAAAGGAGAAATAATTATTGACAACGAATTGAAAAACATGAGAAATATCAAATCTTATGAAAAAATTAAAGAATTAGGATGGGGTATACCTGACATTGACAAAGATGATAATGATAAAGAAACTAATACAATCACAGATTTAACTCGGGCTTCTAATTATATTGAGGTAGCAGAAAATCAAGTAGTTTACAATTCTGGCAAGTCAGTTAAACTATGGATTGATATACAAAAAGGAAAAAGAGGCTCTAGTGCAGCAAGATTTGATGTTTGTTTCCGTAAAAAGGGTATATTAGGAGTATGGTATAATTATTCTGCTCATACCTGGAGTACAATATATGAACGTAATCCTCTGAATGGAAGTGAATTTTTCAAAGTAAGAGGTCCAGTACCGGCTAGTGGAAATTCGTCTCATGACATTTATATGCCATATGCTGATATGGGGGTCTATCCCGCTGGGAAATTTGAGACATATCATGAACATATGAATGGAAATACTTATGTATTATACTACACTCACCTCAGTATATACAAATAATAATTCTTGAAATCACGAAGTAATTAAAATAATAAGTATTATATATCCCCATTATTCCGTTTGTGGAATAATGGGGATAGTTTTCATAGAATCTTTCTCTAAATATTATCTATATTCAAATTTGAATCTTCCCGTTGTAGTAAGGATTAGAGATAGCAACATAATGTAGCAGGAAAGACAACATAAAAATTTATTGAAAATTAGAAATGTCCGGTCAAGAGCGGAGCAATTATCATATATTACTTATTTTCAATTAGTTATATTTATTGTTTTACTAGATCGATTTGAATTCATACTTTTGTTTATGGACTTCGTTGACCTCCACAGGGGTGACTTCCGAATCAGGCAGCTACTCTCTTATTAATCAAGCTTTTCCATCTTGCGGTATTGTCCTGTTTTTAGTTTACTTCCACTGTAAACTTATTTCAGGACGAGACATGTACCGTCGTTCGGGAAAAAGACTTGGGAACAGGGTTTTCAGGTAAGTGCGGAAATATGGGTCGGGAACCTCCCGCAAGGTAGTGTAAGTTTGCAGGTTGCCGCCAGCGTCCTGCATCTGCATATCGACCTGCGTCCCGTTAGCCTTGTTTTCCGTATAGAACGGCATAAGGTCTTCCACATTATATTTGGCAGACTCCGGCAGGTATAATTTGGTGAGGGAACGGAGGATGGTAGTCTTCACTTCGTCGTTTTCTACCTTGGTATCTACCAGCCCTTCGAAATCGAATATCTTATTCCCTGTCAGGTCAACAGCGGTGATCTGACAGGGCAGCGAAGAAAAATCGAACACCGGGCCGTAATTGTTGTCGGAAAGATCTACTTCGGTGAGGTTGGGCAAAACGTCCAGTCCCGACAGATCGCTTATTTTTGTTTCCGAGAGGTCCAACGTCGTTGTATTTTGTGCCTTGTCATCGAGTACCAATTGTCCGGCTTCGTTAAAGGTGTATCCCTGTTTTACCAGTATGGCTTTCAACTCGGTGTTTTTTACTTCCACATCCTGGAATTTCACCGGGTCGTCGTTGTCGCATACGGTGAAGCACAAACTTGTGGCTACTACCGTCAGCATAATAAATGTAGTGTAGTGATCTTGTTCATTTTTTTCATGAATTATTTTTTTGATTTTTAAATAAAATATCTCAATATCACTACAAAATTAACCGCTATAATACCGCTGCACAATACCCAAAAATGAGGGTTTTTCAGGATAGAAATACTAATAAATAGGGAGAAAAGCCAATTTGTGCGACTATAGAGGCGGCGGGGGTACAAGTGAAAATATCATAAATAGGGAGTGAGGGGTTACGGACTGCAGCCTTCCTTATTTCTGCAACATGCGGTTAAAACTGTATCTGAATGATACGATGAAGTAACTCCCGATCTGTTGGGTACGGCGTTCATAGAAACCGTCGGCAGTGACATTGCGGTTATAGTCTTTCTTTTTGCTGAGGATATCCGACCAGTAAACGGACAATTCGCCTTGTTTCTTTTTCATGAACCGCCACGTTACACCGGCGTTCCAGATAAACTGGTCATCACCCCTACTGATATTGGTGCCGCTCCGAAACAGATAGGTGGCATCACTCCTCAGTTGCAGGTTACCGGGCAGGTTAGCGAAATTATTAAATGTGATAGAATAATTGCGTGTGTAGTTATCGGTCTGACGTAAAGAATTGTGGGAGTGTTGGAACCGCCAGTCGCCGATCAGATCGAAACTTCCCCACTGGGGCAGGAATGACAGTCTTAAATTGCTGTTCAGCCCCGTGCTTCGGGTAATACTGCGTTCGGGTTGTTCACTTTGACCCTCATTGACCAGGTTTACGTTGCGGTTGTACGAACTCCCTGTGTGGGCACCGATCCTGAATTTGCGGATACGCTTCTGGTATCTCACCATGGCGTTACCGCCCCAGTTGCCGTTGATATTGACGGGATAACTTTCCCGACCGCCGGTCTGTAGGTTATAGATTACCGTGCGGGTGAAACTGTTGATGGTGTTATTCCAGTTGAGATATGCGCCAATATCACGGCGGCTGTCGTTCAGATCTAAATGGATTGATTGGTTGTACGCGGGTTTCAGGTCGGGATTACCCCGGGTGATGTTGAGCGGGTCGCTATTATCGGTGAGCGATAGCAAATCGGTTAATGCAGGTTGCTGCGTATTGCCCTGATAATTGAACCGGATCTGGAACTTCTCTTTCTTCCATACCGCCATCATTGAAGGCTGAAAACCGATAATGCGGGTGGCGGTATCGGCTTGCAGCAAACCGGTCTTCTGGTCGATACTGCGCTGTTCGGGCCGGACGGAAAGGCCGGCATTGACGTCCCACCTGTCATCGGAGTAGTGCATACGTAAGGCCAGTTCATGTGCCAGCGTGCGGCTGTCGCTACGGTTGCTCAGGCTGTCGATATAACCTGTTTCGTAACCCGCAGGCAAGTGTCCGGGGTGTATATCGTCCGTTTCGCCGTCGATAAAAGCGGAAAGGTCGTAGGTGTTACGATCGCTCTCCTGGGTATTGCGTGCCAGATTGTAAGAGAACTGTAGGTTGAATTTCTCCGTAAAAGGATGTGTAAACATCAGCCCGATACTTTGGTCGCGGCCGGCGGACGGGCTGAGGTGGGATTGCACACGGTGAAGTATGGAGTCGTTCCCCATGCCGTCCTGCAGTCGGTAATAGGTGGTAGACGAGTTCATGAAGCTTTCATTGTCACTCCTGTTGCGGGAATGCATAAAGATGAGGCTGACGCTGCTTCCTTTTTCGTTGATCTTACGTGTCAGGTTAGCGCTGACCGAATAGCTGTTCATCCGGTTGGACGAAAGTGACCGCATACGGATATCGTTTATTTTCATGTCTTCCGGAAGGTTATCGATATCTGCGAACGGATCTGACAGGTCGGCTCCCGGATCGGCATCGAACATCACCTGACGGTTGCTGTTCGCATTCTCTCCCTGCATCAGATTAAAATTTCCGAAGAGATTAAAGAAGGTCTTGTCATCTATCTCCCAGATCAAACCGGCATAGGAATTTATGGCGCGTTGTTTGTTGGTACTTTCGTCGCCGGATAGCTGATACCGGTTTCCCGAAGCGAGATATTGCTCGGTAAATCCGGTGGATTGGCTTCCGTTGCGATTGCCCATATAAGAGAGATTCCCGTTCACCGAAATTTTTTCAGCCGGCTTCGCGGTGAAATTTGTCCCCACTATATTTTGGATGTTATCCTTATGGCGGGTTGTCATCTGCCGGTTGCCCGAATTGGCGATAAGCGACAGGTTTTCTCCACTCTGCCTGAAATAGTTGCCCACCAGTTCCAGTTCCTTCTTACCGTTGTTCCCGCGCCCCGCTTTTGCCGATGCCATCAAAGCACCGCCGAGTTCGCCTTTGGTCTGTATATCCAACACGAAATTTTCCCCTCCTGAGCGGACGCCGGTCACTTTTTCCAACTCACTCCGTTTGTCATATACCTTTATTTTACTGATGAGTTCCACGGGTAGATTTTCCAGTGCCATACGGTTGTTGCCGGAGAAGAATTCCTCACCGTTCACATTGATGGAGGAGATGGGTTTTCCGTTATATCGCAGGGATTTGTTAGTAACATCGTATTCCAGTCCCGGGATACGCTTCACGAGTTCCTCCAGATAGGACCCTTCGGGGGTTTTATAGGCTTCCGCGTTGATTATAGTGGTATCGCCTACCTGCACGATCTCACTCATCGGTGCCGTAATAATGAATTCGGCCAGTTCCACCCCTTCTTTCAACAGGATACGGCCTATATCGATGGTATCTGCCTGGCTGTCTAATCTATGGAAAGCAGGTTCCATACCGGTGTAGGAGACTTTCAACAGATACCGCTTATCTTTTGCGGCAGTGAACCGGATATTGAAACGTCCGTCTGCACCACTGACTCCGCCCTTTACCAGTGTGGAGTCTTTTGCATCGAGTACCGAGATGTTGGCATCAGGCAGGGTGTGGGTATCGTCTTCGAGTATGGCATACGTTTGTCCATAGGCTGTTTTAATCTGTTGGGCAGATAAAACGGCCGGTAGCAACATCATGAACAGGCATAATAGCCGGATTTTGCACACCATCTCCTTTTATTCAGTATTCAGCTTTTGCAAGTTGTATAATTTAGTGGCATAAATTTCACTTAATGGACTTGCGAAAGTTCTGTCCGGTATTTTAATACTGCTGCAAAGGTAATGTCCTTATGCCTATCCTGCAATTCTAAAGTTGCGTACACTCAATAAAATAATCTTGGAACCCTTTCCGAACATTGGGATATAACTTATGAGGCGTACCGGAAAGCTGTATTTGCGCATTCCATGCATGATATAAAAAACCTTATCCAGCTTCAGCCCGGGATGCCACTTTTCAAAAATGTGGTTATCGTCAAAACCCCATGCAAAAACAGCTTTCGCATTCCGCAAAGTATCATGCTTATCGGAATGTCGGCTCAGTGTTTCGGAGAGCCCGTCAAAAATAATACGGGCGTTGGGGAAATTATCAGCAATGGAGCACAAAAGCCGGCTGATCTCTTTTTCAGAAAAATACATGAATACACCCTCTGCTATAAAAATGAAATTCCCGTCGGGATGTTTTTCACGTAATTTCTCCAGCCAACCGGGTTCAAATGCAGAACCGGAAATCAGGAACTGGTTCGGGTGTGTTGGTATGAGTTGTTTTCGTAATTGGATGCATTCGGGAATATCCAATTCATAGAAGATTGCTTTGGATGCATTTTTAACACGGCTATACCGGTCATCCAAAGCACGCATATAAACGGTAATGAAAAGTGTATCGGCGATATTGTCATTTATTGAAGGGATTACTTTTTCCATATGCTGATAAATTTATAATATGCAAAATAGGTCCTGTGTTACAATTTTTCTGCGGATATTTCGTTGTTTACCATTATTTTGTAACCCATCGACATCTATTAACACTCCCTTTTTTGGGTTATCCAACCCATATATATCGAAGATTGAAAGAAGCGAAGTGGCTTCTCGAATCCGGCTTCCTGTAATAATTCCGACAACCGTTCGTTTTCAATAAAATGCAGCACAAGCAAAAGTGTGGCTGCATTGTATTTTTTGTCGGCAGATAGGTCGGTAATCAAACCCTCAATCAGTTCTACATTATTGTAGTCCTTTAATTTTTCACGTGCATGGACAATCATATCCGGAGAGGGATCTATTCCCGTAATTTTCCAATCTACCGGCGATCTGGCAAAACGCAGGATCTCGTTACCAGTTCCACAACCGACAACCAACAATTCTTTCGGGTTGGTTTCGATCAATAGATTGGGTAGGTGGTCCATAAAATAGTGATAGTTTGGAATCCACTTTTCCACAAACTGATCATAGCCCGTCGCCCTTTCGTTCTCAAATATTTCAATCTTCTTCATTTTTTGAATTGGCTGTCAGATTTTCTGATAGCTTCCAAAGGTTATCGGCTATGCAAAATCACTTACCGGAATGTTTATACTCTAAGTGAAGGTGCATCATTACCAATGTCGCAGGGGGGCATGGCTATTGCCCCCTGCAAATACCGGATAGTACCCCTGAAAGTAACGGGGAATAAATATGGTTACAAATATAATGTTCCCAAGAAACTCCCTACGTTATTTCACGTTTTTCGCTACAATTTCAGGATTGATTTGAGTAGCAGCTTTTTCCCGTTCTTTTCCTCGAATATGTGTTACTGAAATAGGGCCTTTTACTTCAACTGTAAAGTCGCTGATCTGATCCGAAGATATATGTCTTACCTTGGCACTAAAAGTAAAATCGATAAACCCTTGATTGTAGATCAGTCCTTTGTCCCCCGGTTTATTGCTTTCGGAAAATTGGGGTAAATCCAGCTTTTTAATGTTTATTTTAATATCTGACGAATTATCCGGACTAAGATTTTGACGTGTTTCTCTTGTTCCGAAATTATATGCGGCATTTCCCACATAAGCACGGTCTAATTGCAGTGAACCATCGGCTGCTACAGGAATTTCAATGTGCAATTTTGCACCTTCCTTCACGGATTTCATTTTGTAGTCCTCTTCTTTTGATGTCTGTACTTCATCATATCCTGTATTTTTGGTGGTAATTTGAAAACGACGAACTTTTACGTCATTACCTTGAGGATCTTTACTGTCATAAATGAGAGGAACAATCGAGTTGCTTCCGCCTTCTTTTTCGGAACCTTCTGCTGCAAATAATACGCGTACAAATTTTGTTTTGTACGTTTTACCTTCAGCAGTGAACTTTCCAACATCACCGCTACTATTGTTTTTGCTTACAATTGAAGCAGGTGTCTTATTGATACTTGCAAATAAAGCAGTCGATAACAACATGCTTAATGCCAGTGGGAGATACTTTTTAATCATAATTACATATTTTAATTTTACACTTTACAAAGTTACCGACCTTGCACAATGATTTCAATACCTCAAATTTGGGATTTTAGTGATAAAAAGTCATTATTTATAAGGATGTGAAAGCATGCATAGTAAGAATTTGTTACGTTACTGACCCGGGGTAAACCAAAGAGAAGGATGAGAGTAATAATAATTTTGGGAAGAAAATACAGATAATTTCGACCTTATTATTCAAAAAAGTCCGATACGGAGTTGCATTGCTCAAACAGTTGTTTGGGAGTTAATCCTGAAAACATCTTAAAATCACCGATGAAATGTGATTGATCGTAATATCCGCTATCGTATGCTAATTCTGTTAAGTTTTTACCGGTTGTTTTATTTTTGATGTGAATAGCGTATTGAAATCGGATAATTTTCAGGTATTGTTTCGGTGAAATTCCGATAAATTCAGAGAACTTCCGCTCGAACTGCTTTCTACTTAAGCAAGCATCGTCCGCAAGCGTATCAATATCTATACTTCCGTTTGTTTTCCGTATCAAATCAATAATGCAGCGCATTCTCAAAAAATCACGTTGATTGAGATTGCTGTATAACAGCCTTAAAAGATGCGCTTCTATAATTTCGACCCTGCCTTGAAAATATTTTGATCCTTCCAGTTTTTGCTCTACGAGATTACTCCATCTTTTATCCACATAAGCTAAAGGAACACTTTTATTTTGCAGTTCGTGAAGCGGAATATTGAGAAACTTACGGATTCCATAGGGATGAAATGTAACTGAAAAAATAGACAGATTTTCAGAAATAATCAGGTCGTAATAATCGTTTTGCTGAACGTTAAGCAGCACATTTTCCTCCAAATTTCTGTTTTGGGCATCGGGACGTTTATCAAAATAAAAGATGAGTTCGGGTAATCCGCTCGGAATAATCCGTTGTGAATATTGCAGCCCTTTCTCCAACACGTTTTCAAATCCCCAATACTGTTTAATGTAAGGCTTCAGTTTGGATGACGGATATGCGAATTGGAAACTCATTATTTGTTAAATATGATTATCCGCAACCAGTCCTAAACATTTATTAGGATAATTGCAGGAAAATCGGTTGATAATTAACGATATATGTTTTCTCATATCAAAGAGAATCTGTATATTTATAGTCTAAATGTCAATAGATTATGAATCTGATTCAATTTATTCAAGAGTTTCCCGACGAGGCCGCTTGCCGCCAAAAATTCAAGGAGGAGCGCGACAAAATCGGTATTACCTGTAAAAGATGTAACTGCAAGGATCATTACTGGCTTGAAAACAAGT
>NZ_KB905717.1 GCF_000380985.1 Proteiniphilum acetatigenes DSM 18083
CTCTTCTTCACTCATCTTCTTGTACCTGGAAACAGTTCTGCGATCAACACCCAACTTTTTTGCAATTTTACTGTCCGAATTGCCCGGATTACTGGAAAGTTCTTTAACTTCGTACCACATACGTACCTTTCTAAGGTCATGTATCTGAGTCTTCATAGTGTTTGTATTTTCGTGAATTACAAATATATGAAGACTCTTCTTTAACCCTTTTTATGTACATTGCATATTGCCAATTTCTGTACATTCAATCTTGCCGAAAATTGTACATGCGAAGTTACTGATTACAAATGAAAACTTGCACCGTGTAGGACTCGTTCTCACAAAAATCCTTTATGCTTAACCCGCTTTGCTGTTGGTGTTCCAGTATCATACTAAATTCATCTTTGCTTATCGGCTTCATATGTGTATCTTTGCCGGCAAAGTTCTGAAAATATCACATCAAATGAAACGGGTATTTTATCGGGGGGCATACTTATTACTATAACACTTATACATGAAAAATCTACTTCTCATTTTCATTATTAACAATTCATCCCTATAAAATACTCTCTCTCAGTAAATATCCATGTATAGAACCTCTTTCAATCATGAAATCAAGTATCGGAACTATTTTGTTTTTTAATCTTATATTTTCCTTAACCTTTTGCCTATTGATGAAAATAAATTTTCTCATGAACTTTTCTAAAAAATATAAGGTCGTTACCTCCAAACTATCTAAATGTAGGGATTTATTCTTCGATACGATGTTATAAATCCAGTTCACCCCTTCATCTTTGAAATTACTTCCTATTGAATTTAATACGACCATTATGGAATATAACACAGCCGGGATATGACCTAATTCTTTAGATGCATTAGAATAAAGTGATAGATTATCATGTTTCAGACTATGCCATTCTTCGAAACCTTCAGGCCAATAAGGCCAAGCCAACAAGTAATTTATTAAAACTTCTTTCAGTTGGAAATCGTGAGGGTTGTCACTTATTTCTACAATCTTAGTATATAAACTATTCCATATATACCAGAATTGTTCGTAATGGTTAAGATTGTCTTCGGCACTTACTAATTCTGCAATAAAGGATGCAGATGTTTCTGTTGAATTAAAAGAATCAATAAATGATTTAAGATACTCTTCTATTTCATTTATCTCTCTCTGCAGAATAAAATTGGCAAATCTTCTAAAAATATAAAGACGCACGAGATATATACTTATATCGTCACCATACTTTTCTCTATAATTCCATCTATCCATTAATAACCGAGGAGCCAACAATGGTAGAGATTTTCTGTATATCTCTAAATGAATATCATTTTTTGTATCAGAAGGAACTAATTGATAAACTATTTCTAAATCATCAATATCAAGTAAATTTATAGAATCTATATTGAATGATAATCCCTTAAGGGGATCAGTAAGTTTTTTATGGACTTCTTGTAATATGGAACTTTTGGGAATTCTTTCCCCATAGCCCATTTTCCTAATCTTTTCTTTGTATATTTTCTTATATAGTGGCTTTAGTTTTATATAACCGAACAGAATAGCTTGAGTTTCGTAAGGCATTTCTGTCCACATTTTTGATTTGTGAATAGATTCTATGACATAATCACATACCCGTTTATAATTTCCTATTCGTGTTTCATCAAAAAGGACAAAAATCATCACTTTTATGAAGTCCTCGGTTTCATCCGGATATTCATTAATAATTGATGGCAAAGCATGGATAGAGGCTTCAACACCGTCACTTATTCCATAACCGTATTCATCAGAGAGAAGATAAGTTAAAGATGAAGTAATAACCTGCTTACAAAAAACTCTATCTTCCTTTGACAGTTTTGCCCTATGTTCAATCATTAACTTAGAACAAGAAAATGCAGGAATAGAATAATCAATAACTGCTATTGCATTATCTCTCCCCAACTTTAATTCTTCAACAAGTTGTCTTGTTTCCATTAAAGCCTGAAGAGGATTATTGTCATATTCTTCACATTTTGGATTTTTATTCTGATTTCCGTTCCCAACAAAAGAATCTGCCCATATCCTTAAAGAGGAATATTTAAATGTCTTTTCAAATTGCTCATGCACTTGTTCACTCTGTATTCTGAGTTTATTCGAAAGTTCCTTTGGGGTAAATTCAACAATGTAACTGTTATCATCTTGTTTTAATAATTTTGGTGTAAGGTTCCTTCTATCCATTCTCGCCAACAGTATACCATATTCTCCCTTTAATTCTGGATTTATCGAAATAATAGATTTGTGTCGATCTATAATTTCATACAGCTTATATATAAACTCAGCATTTTGCTCATCTGAAAAACCAATTATACCAAATACTTGATAATTCAAGAACAAGGACTCCAAATTCAGTTTTCTATGCTCTTCTTCACATGTTTTCAATCTTTCTTTTGTGTATAATTCATCCTTTAATTTATCTATTCCATATCCCATAGAATATAGAAACTTTGCTTGAGATTCATTCATACACCTAGATGAATCAATATGAAATAATTCAATTGTCTTGAATAAAATAAGAGCAATATTGTAAAATTTATTTGGATATGCCAATACGATACTACATACGACAGCAGTAAGTGAGGCCGTTTTGGATTTAGTGAGAATTTCAAGTAATATATTTTGAGCAATTTCAGAATCTACTTTGGCTATTTCTAAAAGAAATTTTTCCAAAGTCATGTGTATAGATTGTAGTAAATAAGGTTCTGAACCAGTAATTCCTCTATATGTGCACCATAGTGAATAACTCAAATATTGCTTGACCTCTTTTTCTTTTGTATATAATGTAGCCTCTTTTACTTCTTTTCTCCCATAATCCGATTGAATATAATTATCAATAACCCTATTCGTGAAATCGATAATAAAATCAAGAGTTTCTTTAAAGCGGCATTGCAATAACCAATACAGAGGAGTCTGAAATGCACTTGAGGGAAAATAGTCTTGAGTTATATCATCTACTAAACCATATCTGTTCTCAATACCCAAACCTCCATATCTGAAATCATTCTTCCCTTTGTCTTGCTTTAGCCAATATAAATTACATAATTGAATAACAGATAACGGAAGCACTTTAATTACATCCAATGCCATGTAGGGCTTTTCTATAATCTTCTCACAAAAGTCTTTGTAAGGATCACGATGACTCACCCATCTGTTCGCTATAACCTTATTAAATATTTCTTCTAATTCTGGTTGTAATTCATAAGCTGCATTATATACTATTCTAAATATCTTATCTTCTGCTTTTTCATGGATGAAAAAGTTTTTCTCATTTTCCGTCTTTTTTATTATATCCAACATCAACAGACCAGCATATCTTGTGGTTTCGCCTCTCTTGATAATATTACACCAATCAGTTAATATCGGTAAAACTATCTGTAAGTTATCCTCAAAAAAGACGGATTTATATTTATAAGTAAAGGCAATTGACTCTTCCCAACCTTTTCCTATTGGCCTTATGATATCAAGTTCTTCAAATGATGAAACATCCGTACATGCTATCCGTAATAGGAATAAAATCCTTTTTAATATCTTGAATTTATCTGCGGCAATCTTTTCTTCAAATAATTTAAAAAATGTCTTTGAATACTCTGATAACAGTACGGAAACAAGGAGTTCGTCTTTCCAGAATTGAACAATTTGGCCATTTGTAAAAACATCATGAACGAAACTTTCTATTTCATTGCCATTATCAAATAATTGATCTGACAACCACAGTCTAAATGCCCTTCGTATAGGTAAGGAACTCCCCAAATCATCGAAAAACTGTTTCGTATCCAGATAGCAAGAATAGTTATTAGTGACAATTTTATCCAAAGCCCATTCTTCATAAATATCATGTGTAATGAAATACCCACCATGAATTTCATCATAACCTAATATTTCATCTAATCTTAATTGAAATAAAGCATCCTTTGGTAAATCTTCACCATCTATATAAAAACGACCAGTTTCACATCTTCTTTTCGCAAGATTAATTAAACATTTCTCTCTTTCTAAGTGTAATTCATTTTTTGTTACACCATTATTCTGTATTCGTTTTTTCCAAAGTAGTTTGACAAAGTTTCTAAAACCTGCTTGTTTATCAATCTGCGGATAATAGTTAAGATATTCACTAAGGTAAAAAAGATTTCTAAGTCTTTCCGTGAATTTTTGATTAACCGGTAAAGTAAATTTGAAGTCCTGAGATATCTTTTGGAGTTCATCGGAACTGATTAAAGGAATCTCTATAACCTGACATGACAACTTGAAATTCTCTTTAATACTGAACGACAAGTCATTAAGATAAGCATAACGAGTGGTAAACATCACACTCCAACCTGCTTCTATTAAGCTATTTATAAGATTGTTGACTATATCATTATTTGTCAACTCCGCTAGTTTCTCGGCAGAATCAATAACAAAAACTTTAATCGCCTCATCATGAAAGGTCTCTAGGAAGTGATTCAAAGAATAAGAATGCCCAAACTTGAACAGGTCATTGATATTATTAACATTGAGTTCTGTCGCCTTAAAAATACATATAGGTATTTCATTACATTTTTGATCATAGAATTCTTTAAAAATTGCTGTTTTCCCACAGCCTCCTTCACCACAGATTATTATGTTTTGTTTCTCATATAAAGAAGCTGCTATTTGTTCAATAACAGAGCTACGATCAATCTTTATCAGCTTCTCCTGGAATGGAATTTCAGTTTGAATTGCTTTTAAGATGCTATTATTATGCTTTAGGATTTCATCAAATAAATCTCCTGAATTTGGGTCGAGATTAAAGAAAATATCATTAATGTACTTATTTTCCGACAGAGATAATTGTACCTCAAGATGGCTCGGTAGTCGCCACTCTAAATCTACACCAATTCTTTCCGCTGCCTTCTCAATATCGATTTGATATTGCGGTTTCTTCTTATCTTTTTTAGGACTTTCGGAAAACTCTTGATTGATATACAAATAGACTACATTTAATTGATCATTTTTAGATTTGGCCTTTTGAAGAGAGTCTATAATATCCGCTTTATTTTTGGATACTGGAGTGGTATAATATTTTGCTTGAAAACCATAAAATTCTCCCTCCTTTTCAAGTGCTTCCGTTTCAATTCCAGTCTGATTCTTATAACGGAACAAACCAATTCTATTCTTCAACTCTGCGCAAAAGAGTAAATAAGACAGTTGTTCAAAAGCCCAAGTCTCTCGTTTTTCATATTTTAGCTCAAATATTTTCCAATTCATATTATTACTTGTTTGATAATAATTCAAAATTCATTCTTTATTGAGCGCTTTTCGCCTCTAGCAATTAGTACACATCCACTCAGATGAGTTATCAAACTATTAACTCCTACTTGAAAATAATCCCTTGTCGTAGCATCCAATGGAGGATACGGATTAACAAGTATCTTATGCCATTTGAGTTGCAAACACCAATTTTTGATTTTATCACTTTCAAATGAAGCATATAAATCATGGGCAAATTCATTCCGTATTTTTCTTATCAAGTTTAGGTCATCTTTACTTTCATAAGTAAAAGATTATGAAATTCCTTCAACGCATCATGTAGATTGAAATATCTTTCAACTGTTTTTCCTTTTAATTTATCAATGAAAGAAATAAATTGTTCCAATTCAGACGGTTTATAGTTTTCCACATGGTCAAGGCCGTCAATTATAACAGGGTTCTTTTTGCTAGATAAATATTCAATTATTTCATCTTCTGAGCGATAGCGGTAATCACTAAAAAGTTCTTTTGAGATGTTTGATATGAAATTTCTGAAAAGTAAACGGGAATCATAATCTTTATCCTGGTTCGAAACCCAAAAACGATACATTAAATTATTTTCATACTCTTCTGCAAGACAGGTAGTGAGATGACTTTTCCCTACCCCGGGTTTGCCTTCTATAAAAAGGATGTCGTTAAATTCGAGTAATTTTCTTCCAACATCGATTGTTTTTTCTAATAATTGAGTGTTATATATATCTATTACCGGCAATTCTGCTTTGCCTATTATTAGGTGACGGGTATCCAGCCTTAGATTAAAAAATTGATTTATAACTGATTCCCGTTTAGAATTATATTCGTATAGTTCTTCAATTATTTGGCTTGAATCGTAACGGGATAACGATATAATGTAAAGATTGTCTTGTTGGTATGCTGGAAAACCTAAAATTGTACTATTGTTATTCTCAATATCAATATGTTTGAAAAAAATGATATTTGTTTTTTCTGATAGCTTATGTTGCTTGTTTTTTATTAAGATATAGTCCTTTTCAATTGTAAGATCATCAAGTCTAATATTATCCATGTCCTTTATTTGACAGAACATAATTTGGTCTGAAACTGAAACATTAATGTCATCAAAGTTATTGTTAACAGTCGTTTCAATTTCAAGTTTATCAATTTGACGTTCGACATCCATTTTCACCAAAAGTAAAAATGTTATACATTGTTGATAAGTATATCCTAAAAAAGCATTTCTTGATGGCCTCATGTCAAATTAAAGATACTGAAAATTAATCAATTGTTAGTATATAAACAATGGAGATATATTGAAAAAAAACTAAGTATTATTTGAAATAGATATCCTGTAGGATACTATATTTCACAAAGTAGAGAGCATCATGGTGGTAATTGTCCTCAACTCTGCTAATGCTTCTAATATTTCTTCTTTGGAATATGTTTTTAATAATAAGCATCCTTTATCTAATGCATAAACACCTACTTCTACATCTGAAGAATCCACTCCATAGACAATTTCCGATAAATAGTTCTGAATTATTGGAAATCTGAGTTCTTCTTCCCAACAATCACTTGTTTTACTTAAAAAATATGCTGTGTATCCGAAGTTATTATTCATACAAATAATAGAAAGCTCCCCTCCTATTTTCAATGCATCGCTTAATTTTATGTCTATTCTCTTTTTTTGCTCTATAAATATAAGGTCACGTTTGTGAAATTCTAAACCATAGTTTTGAATCTGACAGATATACTCTTCCATATCTTGTTGATTTCTTCTATTATCCATAAATCTCAACATAAATTTATTTTGAAAATCATTAATAGACTTATTTATATCATTATGTTGGTGAAAGTAAAAAATGATATTACGCCATAACGAGTACTTTGAATATCTGAAATGATCTCCTGAAGCTGTTGAACTCTTTAATGAATTTGCAAACGCTAAAGGATTCATTCTTGCGTCTTCTAAACGAGTAATCGAAAACTTTTTCATCCTATTATTTTTTGTATTTGGGGATATTTTTTCAATACATGAAAAGATTGTTTTGCAACCCTCTCATATAGCTTTAATGCAGAATCCCGATCTAATGCAGAGTTATATAATTCTGGAAATTCCATCATTAATTCATTCTTATTAATGTTGGTTACTTTTTTGAATTTAGAAACAAACTCTAAGTAATCTACTAGATTTCTTTTCTTATCATCATCTTCATTTAACGATTCAATATCCATCCTAAATATGTCATGCGCGTACTCATTAAGATTTATGTCGTTATATTCAAGAGCAATCCTCCTGGTAATACATGGTATACAGTATCCACAATGTTTATTACCTGGAATACGCGATATCATCCAACAACTGGCGGATACATACACTTCTTTTTGAAGTTTTTTTGGCAAAATAGCAAAAACTTCTGCTTTTGTCTTATAAAGATATGGATTGAATATCTGAAAATCAGGATTACTCAATAAAGTTCTTAATATATCTTGCATCAATTCTACGAATTCAGGATCTGCAGTATGTGTTGAAAAAGGACCAACTCGAGCTTGGTTAAGAGGTAAGTGTATTGCGAATTGACCATTCTCAGCCATAAATAACACTTTATTATATCCAAATCGTCTTGTTACTAGTGCAGCTAAACTAAGAAATAAAAAAGAACGAGTTCTTTGAGTATTTTCTCTTTCTTCTGGAAAATCATATTCTCCATGCTTCCTTCCAAAGACTTTTAAATGTATATGCTTAATATTTTTTTTATAATAGGATACTAGAAGACTATGTACATTTTCCTGGCACTCATCAATAATCTTATTTCCTTGTGTATTATGACTAACTAAAACAAGTGGTATGTTTCTTTCCAGAAAGTCTGCTGCTGCACACATTGAATCAATTCCCCCAGAAAAAAGAAGAACCGCTCCTTCTTTGTTTCCCCATTCGAGGTTTGAAACAGAATCACCTTTTAGTGGAGTAAATTTTAGAGTCCAATTGTCACGACTTACAACAAACAACGCATATTCTAGTTTCTCTCGAATTCTTTCGAATGCATGATAATTAATAACATCCACCGTTAATTCGATATTTCTCACATAGTGCTCCCTTTCATCTCTTCTAACAGCTAAGTCCGAAGCATAGATACCTGATGCTAAATTTAATAAATCATTTTCCAAAGAATTTGCACTTCCAAATTCCTCTTCAAAAGGCTTGATCCCTGTGTAGAGATTTTGTCCTGGAGATATATGAAAATCACTCGATAATGAACTACCACCGACCTTTATTTTTGTTATCATTTTGAACAGTTTTGAGTTTTTGTATAGATTTATCAACAAATACATCCCACTCGGATTTTGATTTGAATTCTTGTGCTCCGGAATTGATAATATCCATGACTTTACTGTTTATATTCTTTTTAAAATCAATTAAATCTTTCACTGATTGATTTCGATTGTCTTTGCTAACATATCCAGAGGCATCTCTAGAAATAAAATATTTTGTGACTTCTGCGAAAAAGAAACTGGTCCATTCTTTTTGAGGATTGCTAGATTGAAATGCTGAAGGAATTACTCTTTTAGCGAATTCAGTAACAATTGAATTCCCTTTAAGATTCACAATAGATTGATTTGCTTTTTGTAAAGCTTCTTGAATATTTTGAGATGATTTAACAGCCTGATAACAAGAAAATATTGCTTCAGATTTAATTTGAGAAGAGATAGGAATGTTTTCATTCTCAGAAGCTCTCCATATTTCATTTATAATACGACTCTCTGGAATTTTAGGTTGGGTATAACAAACCAAAACCCGTTTCCAATTTGATGATTTCCTGTCTGATGACTGGTTAATTGATGTTCCCATATTAGAAAAGTTTATCTTTTTTAATTCTTGCTATTTCTTTTTCTACATGCCGCTCCATTATCATTAATTCTGTAAAAATATTCTTCCATAAAATCGCTTTGCTCAAATCTGGATTATTTTGAATCTTTTGTACGATATATCCTAATTCCTTACTTTTGATACATGATAGCCTACACCCACATAATTTATATAACTCATCAGAACGACCTTGAATAGCTGCGTCTGAATCATTAAAGTGCCCTGAGATTACAAGGAATGAAAAGACATTTCCAAAAAAATGCCCGTATCTAGAATTAAAGTCTTCAACATATGATGCAAACCTTTTAATATCATCAGCTTTAAAACTAAAACCGCCAGAATATGATTTAGAATCCATTAATAGTAAATATCGATTTTTTCCTAGCACAATCCCATCTGGAAGAGATTCAAAGAGTCTATCCTCTCCATAGCGTCTTGTAGGAGATTCTAAAATAAACTGTAAGCATTCTTTCACATACATTTCATGTAGATCATCAGGTTTACCCGACAAGTTAGGAGGTAGTTTGTTGTATCCCAACTCTTCTAATATCTCTGGTAAGTTCTGGATTAATATAAGTCCCGTAGTCACCATTCCTCCGAAAAAGTCAAAAAACTGTTTTTTATTATAACAGTCAAAATAATCAGAGGAAATATTGTCACATACTAGAATTGGTTTAGCTCTATATTGCTTTGAAATGACATTAAATTGTTTCTCGAAAATTAATTGTTCATCGTCTGAAAATAAAATACTATAATATACTTTAGCTCCAAGTTTATCATACTTGTATATGCAATAGACACTGTTTTCAGGACTTAGCCTTTCGACTTTTTCTATATGAAATCCGTTGACGATAAATGTTGATATGATATTGAAGGCATCTTCTTTATACATAATGAGTAAATAAATTATTCTCAATCATATTGACTCTTCTTTCTATATATAATAAGCCAATTATCAATTTCCCGATTCTTTTGTCAGTGACAAAAGAACAACCGTAATACACTTCGGATCATATGAAGTTTTGATATAATAGTTCCTTTCGATCCTAATTTCAGAATCATTTATTTGTTATCAGAATTCAGCTATTTCTAAATCTTCATTAACTTGCTTAATGTATGCCAAGCTTAATTTTACGAAGCAGTTCTTGAGTTAATTAAGATTACAGAATAAAAGTGCCTTCCCTATAAACTAGCAACTACTTATTTGTTCAATGTCTGGGAGAAATTTTTCCCTGCTTATACCTATTAATATTTTATCACGAAAATATGATATTTTTATAATATATCCTATCTTTTGTCTGAATTATTGAAAAGTTTTCATGTTATACTCAATTTACTTCAAAGTATTCCCGTTAAAAGTATTTTTTTCATATGTACTATGAATTAGAGAAATTTATTTTCCATACTTTCTAAAAGCCTTGATAATCTGGAAAATACCAACACTTATAAAAATGCGAGACAGTAATACGATCAGATCAACAATCCAGTTATCTTTTAAATTATCAATTCTCAATACCGGATATATTGACAAATAGGATATGAAGTTTTCCGCGCTAATTTTAAAAGTTTCAAAAGTTTCTTTCAATGTAGTTTTCATGATCCAGTAAAATAAGGGCTCACTTAACTGAGAATTGAGACAAATAAAAGCGATTAAAGCACAAAATAATGTAAAGAATATCCTTCTAATCCAACTTATTCCGTTATCGTTTGTCAAATAATCAATATATAATAGAATTTTGTCCCACCCCAGTCTAATTCCTTCCTATGATAATATAACTCGGGATCAAGACGATCTCACGTGAGCTGGGGGTATCCAAAAACACGGTCAAGCGATATTTACGCCAGGCCGAATCCAAAGGGTTGCCATCGGAGGCAATTTCTTCCCACAGCAACGAGGCATTGGAGCATATCCTGTTGGAGGATAATGCGGAAGGCCGAGTTTATTCATTATAAATATCTTTTCTGAACTCAACCCAAAAGCCGGACATATCATAATAATAACGAGGTTCTAGTAATCCTACCACTAAACACTCTCTTATCATATTGAGAATATCACGTCCCCATGATTCAATGTATCCACTTCTGAATAAATCATTTGCAATATCAGGATTATAGGATTTGTAGGGGTGTCTTCTCAGTAAATCCTCAGGCAGCATTTTTAATATATACGCCCGATTTACCGATTATTACGCTCCTTATTTCTTTCGTGCTTATTACCGAGACGTTCTTAAAGAATAATCCACTTGCCGGATTTAGTTGACCCAATGTGTTTTATAATACTGGCTTTGGACATTACTTGAATATGATATTTAATACTTCCGTGAGAATAATCCAATTGAATTTCTAATTCTTTTCGAGTTATAGATGGATTGTTCTTTATTGCTTGTAAGATTTCTTCTTGGACGTTTCTTGGACGTTTCAAGAGTTCGACTTGTTTTTTTACTAGCTTTTCTTTGGTGATCTCTACTCCGAACCCTCCCTCAAAATACCTTTTCGATACATTTTCCACTACCCTGAACGCAGTTACCAGGGAAAAATCAAAAATTGCTTTTCCGTTGCCATTTTCTCCCAACTCCTTCTGTACCCGATAAACGCCCCGACTGAAACGATTCACATATCCCAGCACTTTCATCGCCTCCGCAATAAAAGGATTGCGGTAATCGCTAACATTGTGATGACTTTCGGTATCGAAGAGGATATGTCGGAGTTGAGAACCCATCTCAAAACGATAAAGGATCTTATATATCAAAAAGGTAAGGACGTTTTGTTCCTCAGGCTACGTTTTAGTTACCAACTATTACGAAAATAGCATTTATTAGGCTATAAAATGGATAATTAGATCTTTACCTGTGTTTGGAAATGAGGGAGATGAAAGGGATATTTTTTTCGCTTTATTGAGCGATAAAGCCATAAAATCAGTATCTTTGGATACGAAAATTTCTCGTACATACCAATATGCAATAATTTGCGTGAATGCACAAGATATAGGGAATCTATCTAAACCAATATTTTGCACAAATAAAATTATGCTGAATATGGAGCGACACGGAGAAATAATACTCTATCAACCGGATGAAACAGTAAAACTTGAAGTGCGACTGGAAGATGAGACGGTTTGGCTTACACAGGCACAAATTGCTGAATTGTTTGGAACAAAGAGACCGGCCATAACTAAACATCTTGGCAATATATATAAAAGCGGGGAATTAGATGAAGAAAGCACATGTTCCATTTTGGAACATATGGGTAATGATGGAAAACAAAAGTATGTAACCAAGTTCTATAATCTTGATGCCATACTGTCCATTGGATATCGTGTTAATAGTAAAAATGCGACCCTATTTCGGAGATGGTCTACTTCTATCTTGAAAGAGTATATGCTTAAAGGCTATACTGTTAATCAACGCATTGACAAGCTGGAGAAAACCGTTGCCGAACATGGCCAAAAGATAGATTTCTTTGTCCGGACTTCGTTACCTCCGGTGGAAGGTGTTTTCTTTAATGGACAAATATTCGATGCTTATGTATTCGCTACCAACTTGATCAAATCAGCAAAAAAATCATTAATCCTAATTGACAACTATGTTGATGAAAGTGTACTTTTGATGTTGGCCAAAAGAAATCCGGACGTGAGTGCCGCCATTTACACAGGAAATTATAACCGTCAATTACAATTGGATCTGGAACGGCACAATAACCAATATCCGGAAATAATCATCCGGGAATATAAGCTCTTTCATGACCGGTTCCTTATTATTGATAGTCAGGTTTATCATATTGGCGCATCCCTGAAGGACCTGGGGAAAAAGTTATTTGCTTTTTCTATACTGAATATCGATGCCGGAGTAATCATTCCCAATTACAATATTTAGGTGGTATCTGACCGGAACCCAATCGAGCAAATTCCCGAACTGAGTAACGAAAAACGGCCCTATACGAACGGATGCTCGAACTCCAAAAAGAGAAAAGCGCTCTGCTGGAAAAGTTGTTGAAGAATAAGAAATAAGATTCCGATTTCTGCCTTTCCAACCATTGGGTGGGTTCCATAAAGAGTATCCATCATATTAAACCAATTTGTAAAGGATACAACACCATGATCTTGAACCATAAATAACTTCGAATTCAATTTAAACCAATATTTTGCACAAATAAAATTATGCTGAATATGGAGCAACACGGAGAAATAATACTCTATCAACCAGATGAAACAGTAAAACTTGAAGTGCGACTGGAAGATGAGACGGTTTGGCTTACGCAGGCACAAATCGTGGAACTTTTTCAGTCGAGTAAAGCCAATATAAGTGGGCACATCAAGAACATCTATGAACAGCAGGAATTAGAAGAAAATACAACTGTTCGGGATTTCCGAACAGTTCGATTGGAAGGAAAGCGTCAAGTTGTTCGTAAGCTGACCTATTATAACCTGGATGCCATTATATCTATTGGATTCAGAGTAAATAGTAAGAGGGGTATTTTGTTTCGTCAATGGGCTAACAAGATATTGAAAGAGTATATGCTTAAAGGCTATGCCATCAATCAACGCATAGATAAGTTGGAGAGAACCGTTGCCGAACATGGCGAAAAGATAGATTTCTTTGTCCGGACCTCTCTCCCTCCTGTAGAGGGCGTTTTCTATAATGGACAGATATTTGATGCTTATGTATTTGCCACCAACCTAATCAAGTCAGCAAAGAAATCACTGATCCTCATTGACAACTATGTCGATGAAAGCGTTCTTTTGATGTTGGCCAAAAGAAATCCCGGAGTTACGGGCACTATCTATACCGGGAAGGTATCCGGAGGACTTCTGTTGGATTTGCAAAAACATAACACACAATACCCGGAAATAATCATCCGGGAATATAAGCAAGCACATGACCGGTTCCTCATTGTTGACGGAACCGATGTTTACCACTTAGGCGCATCTCTGAAAGACTTAGGGAAAAAACTGTTCGCTTTTTCTAGACTGGATATTGATGCCGGAATAATAATTCCGAATTCAAAGAATTAGACCGTATCTATAAAATAATATATGTGTACTTCTTTAGGTGAGAAGATAGTGGCACTGTAAATGGCACTGTAAAATTCAAGATACTTCTATTTGAACAGCTAATTGAATTATCCAATGAAAAAACAGCCCTCTACGAATGTATACTCGAACTGGAAGAAAGAGAAAAATGTTCTCTTGGAACAGTTATAATATTAGGCAACCACCACACATAAAACTATAAATATGACTATTGATTAATTATTTGTTCTCTTTACAAATAATCACAATCAACATTATTTCAATTATATATAGGTCTTCTTCAACCCTGTATAAGATTAAACTGTGAAAAAGATATCAAAATCTCAAAGTTTTTATTTCTTATTATGAATTTGCACTATTGAACAATAGTCTATGAAGGCTAAAAAAGAGATCGTCTCTTTTTGTATGGAGGTTTAAAGCTGTTATTTATGAATATCGTACGATATTTATTATTTTTGCACATAACTTCCGATAATACAACTTATATAGAGGTTAAAATGACACCTGAAAAAAAAGTGAGAGAAGTAATTAATCGAATGCTGAATGAATCTGGATGGGAAATTGTCGACAGAGACAACTACTCGCCCGAAATATCTGCAGTAGCTATCGAAGAGGGCCTATTAAAAGGAAATCTCGAAGCAGATTATCTTTTGTTTCTCAATGGTAAAGCGATAGGAGTACTCGAGGCAAAAAGAGAAGAACTCCAGCTATCCTCAGTTGTCATGGAGCAGGCTGAAAAATATATTCGCAAATTGCCAAATTGGTGTTCGTGTTGGTATCAACCGTTACCAATTGTCTATTTATCAAACGGTAAAGAAATACTATTCAAGAATATTAATAATCTAGATGAAGATTACGCTTCCATTTCTCGTATTCATTCGCCGAGGGAAATTGTAAAAATGCTCGGAATAGAAGACGACTATGCAGGTTTGCCTGCCCTGCAAAAGAAAGGATTGCGGGATTGTCAATATGAAGCAATCACCGAATTAGAATCCAGTTTTCGATTAGGACAATCTCGTGCGTTAATGGTACTCGCGACAGGAGCTGGGAAAACCTTTACGGCGTGTATGGCGGCTTATAGATTACTTTCATATACACCAATGAAGCGTGTGTTGTTCCTTGTAGATCGAAATAATTTGGGACGACAGGCAGAAGGAGAGTTCGGCACATTCCGACTGACAGAAACAGGAGAACCATTTAATACAATTTTCACTACAGAAAGACTGAAATCTGCGAATATCCCAAAAGATGCCAATGTTGTCATCTCAACTATTCAACGTCTTTTTGCTCTTCTTACAGGTCAAGAATTAAATGACAATGACAATGATGAGTCTTATAATGAGGAAAATAAAGAAATACAATTGGGAGGAAATCTAAATCTACCTCCTGATTTTTTCGATTTGATTATCATTGATGAATGTCACCGTTCTATCTATGGCAACTGGCGACAAGTTTTGGAGTATTTTAGTTCAGCAAAGATGGTTGGTCTTACCGCAACACCTGGTCCAGAAACTTTAGCCTTTTTCAACAACAATCGTATTGTAAATTATACGCTTGAAAAATCCATTGCAGACGGAATCAATGTTGATTATCGTATATACCGTATCAAAACCCAAATTACGGAGAATGGAGGAGCTGTCAAAGAAGGTGAAAAAGTAACACAAGTAACAAAATATTCGGGTAAAGTGGAAGATGTGAAAATTTCAGAAGAAAAAACATATACTCCTACAGAATTGAATCGTAGTATTGTCAATCCGTCACAAATCAAGTTGATTTTGGAAACTTATCGTGATGCTATATATACAGAGTTATATCCCGAAAGAGAACCTCAATTAGAATATATTCCCAAAACACTCATTTTTGCTTTAAATGATGCTCATGCGACAAATATAGTTCGAATTGCCAAAGAGGTATTCCCAAATCAATCCGAAAATTTCGTCCAAAAAATCACATATTCAGCAAGAGATAGTAATCAGCTTATCAGAAGTTTCCGAAACAACAAAGATTTTCGCATTGCGGTTACGGTAACATTAGTGGCTACCGGTACGGATGTTAAACCGTTGGAAGTTATGATGTTCATGCGAGATGTTGAATCAGATGCACTATATACGCAGATGAAAGGACGTGGCGTCAGGACCATAGGCGATGAGCAACTCCGAAATGTAACTCCCAATGCTATCAGTAAAGACCTTTTCTTTTTGGTTGATGCAGTTGGAGTAACAGAACACGAAATGCAGGTTACTCGTCCCGGAATTGATGTTCCTCCACCCAATATGTCACTAAGAGTATTATTAGAACGCATTACGCATGGGGATTTACCGGATGATAACTTAAGGTTATTGGCAAGTCGACTGTCACGAATCAATATTAAATCAGACAACAAACAACGTCAAAAATTTATGGATTTGGCAAGAATTGAGATGAAAGATTTGGCCGTGCAAATATTCAACACATTGGAAGGTGGCACATTGGATCCGTTCATTGAAGTCAATCAACCTAACCTTGCCCGAAAAGGGCTCGTCCGTCCTCTTACTCGAAATCCTAAAGCACGACAATACCTATTAGAATTAAATGCAGGATTTATATCCATTTTACAACCGGGAGAAGATAATCTTATAGAAAAAGGATTTTCAATTGAAGAAGCTCAAAAAACGACTCAAGCATTTGAAGAATATATCAATTCTCACAAAGATGAAATTGAGGCTTTGCGTATCATTTACAATAACACGAATGAGCCTATTACATATGGGATGCTTAAAGATTTGCGAGAAAAGTTAATTCATTCCAGCAACAAATTCAATCCTGTTTTATTATGGAATACCTATTCTATCCTTGAACCAGCTCATGTTGTTTCATTTCGTACAAAGGGTGAAAAAGATGCATTAACCAACATAATTCAATTGGTGCGTTTTGCCTTCAAAGAAATATCCGAACTACGATCCTTTTCGTCTCTAGCTGCAAGCCGATTTGAACTATGGTGTGGGCAAAACCAACGGCCATTGACCGACATTCAAAAAGAAATTATTCGCAATGTGGTAAACTACATTGTTGCCAACGGAAGCTGTACGATGAATGATATCAAGGAAGAAGACAAGCCTTTCGTAGCCCAGATGGTAAGGATTTTCGGTTCTGCAGATACTGTCAATAATGCCATAATCTCACTTTCGCAATTCATACTAAAAGCTGTTTAAATAAGAATTATATAATGTCGAAAAAAACAATCGCAAACGAACAATCGCTTACAAAAAAAGTCTGGAACTTAGCCACCATTCTTTCTTCACAAGGTGTCGGTTTTACAGACTATATTACACAGTTAACCTATCTCTTGTTTTTGAAGATGGATAACGAAAATGTTGAGATTTTCAGTGAAGATTCCGCTATTCCGGAAGGCTACCGCTGGAATGATTTAACAAAACTGGATGGACTTGATTTAATTGATCAGTACGAAAAAACGCTTAAAGTATTAAGTCAAGAAGATAACCTTATAGGAACAATCTATACGAAAGCACAAAACAAAATAGATAAACCCGTATATCTAAAAAAAGTTATTACTCTTATTGATGGAGAAAAATGGCTTTCAATGGACGGGGATGTCAAAGGTGCAATCTATGAAAGTATTCTTGAAAAAAATGGACAAGACAAGAAAAGTGGAGCGGGTCAGTATTTTACACCACGTCCATTGATCAATACGATGGTTGAGGTTACTCGTCCTCAAATTGGAGAAACGGTATGTGACCCAGCTTGTGGAACAGGAGGATTTCTTCTTGCCGCCTACGATTATATGAAAGAGCAATCGCAAGATAAAGACAGACGTGCGTTCTTGCGTGATAAAGCATTGCACGGTAATGACAACACTCCCCTTGTTGTTACTTTGGCCTCAATGAATTTGTATTTGCACGGGATCGGCACAGACCGTAGTCCGATTGAATGTTGCGATTCATTAGAAAAAGAAGCGGACACATTGGTTGATGTAGTACTTGCTAATCCTCCTTTTGGGAATCGTCCTGCCGGCTCTACCGATATTGCTTCCATGCGTACTGATCTTTATGTTTCGACGAGCAATAATCAGTTGAACTTCATGCAGCATATCATGTTGATGCTTAAAAACGGAGGAAGAGCAGCAGTCGTATTACCGGATAACGTTTTGTTTGAGGGTGGTGCAGGGGAAACTATTCGTAAGAAATTGCTCACAGAATTTAATCTTCACACTATTCTTCGTCTGCCTACAGGTATTTTTTATGCGAATGGAGTCAAGGCAAACGTTTTGTTCTTCTCGAAAGGAAATAAAACCAACGAAACGTGGTATTATGATTACCGTACAAATATAAAACACACATTAGCTACTAAGCCGATGCGACGTCAGCATTTAGATGATTTTGTAAAATGCTACAATGCCGATAATATCCATAACAGAACAGAGACTTACTCTGAAAAAAATCCGTCAGGACGTTGGAGAAAATATACCTCTACAGAATTGTTGAGCAGAGATAAAACAAGTCTTGATATAACGTGGATTAAAAGCGGAGAAGAGACCACGGATATGTCGCTTGCCGAACTGATGGCACAAATTGAAGAGAAAAGTTCCAATATAGCAAAGGCGGTAGCTTCGTTAAAAGAAATAATCGGTAAAATTGAGGAATAATGGATACGAAGAAATTACGACAAAAAATCCTCGATTTGGCGATACGCGGAAAGTTAGTTCCTCAAGACCCAAATGACGAACCAGCCTCTGTGCTTATTGAAAAAATACGTGCGGAAAAAGAACGACTAATCAAAGAAAAAAAGATTAAGAGAGACAAGAATGAATCTTACATTTACCGTTCTGATAAATCATATTACGAGAAGTTCGCCGACGGAACGGTAAAATGTATTGATGAAGAAATACCGTTTGAGATTCCGGAGAATTGGGAGTGG
>NZ_KB905718.1 GCF_000380985.1 Proteiniphilum acetatigenes DSM 18083
AAACAGGATGGATCCCTGTCAGACTCTTTTAACGGACGTTTGATCAATCCGGGGCACGGCATAGAAGCCATGTGGTTTATCATGGACCTGGGAGTGCGGCTTAACCGGCCCGAACTAATTGAGAAAGCAGTAGAAACCACCTTGAAGACCGTAGAATATGGATGGGACAAAGAGTATGGCGGTATTTTTTACTTTATGGACAGAAAAGGGGTTCCACTACAGGAGTTGGAATGGGACCAGAAACTGTGGTGGGTGCATGTGGAAACATTGATATCGTTGCTGAAAGGGTATCAACTGACCGGTTCTGAAAAGTCTCTCCAATGGTTCGAAAAAGTACACGATTACACCTGGGGGCATTTCAAAGATCCGGAATACCCCGAATGGTGGGGTTACCTGAATCGTCGTGGGGAAGTACTGCTCGATCTGAAAGGAGGCAAATGGAAAGGCTGCTTCCATGTGCCAAGAGGGTTGTATCATTGCTGGAAGATACTGGAGGCAGCAAACAAGGTTGAACTGGATTTAAAAAACAAAACCAGTCGTCTTTTAGCAGAGAGTTAAGAACAGGGTAGAAGGAATATAAGGTATAAAAACAATAAGAACAATGAGAACATTTTATAGGATAGTTCCATACATTTTTCTAATTCTGGTAATCATAACATCTATGATCGTCTGTTCAAATAGCTATAATAAAACCGGCGAAGATATTATTTTTAAAGAAGATTTTGAACCGGGCAATTTCAAACATTATAAAACTGTTCCAAATGATTTGGTTTTGATCTATGACGGAGGATCTCATCGGAATATAAAATGGGATAAGAATCATTTTTCGCCATACGTTTTTTCGGTAAAAGAGGGTGAGCACAAACTATTATTCGATGGGTTCCTGTTTTTGGAAATAAAAGACGGAAAAGGACGGGGATTCGCATCCGGTTATGAAAAACAAGCCGCTCGAAAAATTGAATGGAAAAACCTTTTAGAAAATTATTTTGCCGAAAACAATGCTATCCATGCTCTGAATGCCCAGATAGAAGATGTTGTAAAAAGCCATGCCGTATCAGGTAAATTTGAGAAAAGAAAAGTGATATTGAGTATACCTGAACCCATACCCAATCAGAAAGATTGGGGAGAATTAGACAATAAGAAAATGGATTTTTCCAATCGTAAGGATCGGTTAGCTGCATGCGAATGGTATATAGAATACGCCGAACAGCTTTTCAAAAAAGCAAATTTCAAATACGTAGAATTAGTAGGATTTTACTGGTTGGCAGAAGAAGCGACCAACAGCCGGGATCTCGCTAAATATATAGCGAATTTCATTTATAAAAAAGGTTACGATTTTTACTGGATCCCTTATTTTAATTCCGATGGTTATCAGGAATGGAAAACGCTGGGATTCAATCAGGTTTATTATCAACCCAATTATTTTTTTAATGAAAAAGTGCCTTATTCACAACTCGAAGACGCGTGCAAAAGAGCTAAAATCAACTCCATGAATATGGAAGTTGAATTTGACGAAAGAGTTTTGGCTAAGAATGGATGGGGATATCGGTTAAATGACTATTTGGATGTATTCACCAAATATGGAGTATTTGATTCTTTAAAAGTCGCTTATTATCAAGGGGGCGATGCTTTTTTCCAACTATCACAGTCGAAAGATTCCACAGATTCTGAGTTATATAATAGATTAACCGATATTATAATAAGAAGACAAAAACATTAATTATCAAACAAATAATTTAATATGAAAGGAAAGTGTAAGTCGATTTAATGATCCCGACCAGTCAGTCGAGACGAGTAGGGATGATATACCGATTGATCATTACTAATCCGCAACGTTAAATTAGCTAATCGTTTTAGGTCCATATGACTCTAAGGTTAAAATAAATATTATCGTATGAAAACAAATAGTTTCAATCATATGAAAACGCAATTAATTACTATTAATATAGTAATAGAATCTCCAACTTTTTGAGAGAGGATTATTAAAAAAATAAAAAAACTAAACAGATGGATTGTTAAATTAAAATTAAACCAAGTTCAATGAAAAAAATGAAATCACTCTTCCATGGAAGAAAAGTAAAAGGAACAGCGTTCATTTTGAGTTGTTTCATATTTCTGATTTGCAGCGCACACACATATGCACAAAGCAATATCAGAGGTACTGTGAAAGATTCAAAAGGCGAAAGCTTAATTGGAGTGAATGTGGTGGTAAAAGGTACCGGACAAGGTACTACTACCGATATGAACGGAGAGTTTAATATCAGCGTCACAAATGGGAACGCAGTGCTTGAATTCTCGTATGTAGGTTTTAGGACTCAGGACGTTTCTTTAAACGGACAGACGTATATAAACGTAATTATGTCTGAAGATACGGAATTATTGGATGAAGTAGTGGTTGTGGGTTATGGCACACAAAAAAAGATACACGTAACCGGTTCGGTAGCACAAATCGAGGCCAACGACATTGTACGTGCTCCTTCCGGCGACCTTACAAGTACATTGGCCGGGAAATTACCAGGGTTAGTTGCCACACAAAAATCGGGACAACCCGGGGGAGATGGCTCTAATCTACTTATTCGTGGCATCTCAACATTGGGAAATTCCGCACCGATGATTATTGTGGACGACGTACAACGATCATTCAATAATTTGGATCCGAATGAAATTGAAAGTATCACTATCCTGAAGGATGCTTCTTCAGCTGCCGTGTATGGTATGCAAGGGGCAGGCGGTGTTATTCTGATAAGAACGAAAAGAGGAAGCACACAAAAACCGCAAATAACCTATACAGGAAAAGTACAGTACAATCAGAATACCAACTATCCTAAATTTCTCGACGGGCCGGATTTCATCAAATGGTACAATAAAGCATTAGAAATGGATGGGAGAGAGCCTCTTTTCACCGAAGCCGTGTATGACAAAGTTTTAAATGGTGATCCGGAAGGAAAATATGCAAATACCGATTGGTTTAAAGCCTTGATGAAAGACGGCGCCCTTACTACCCACCATAATATTTCGGTAAACGGAGGTAACGAAACCGCAAACTACTTCGTTTCCCTGGGTTATTATGATCAGGATGGTATTCTTGATAAATTCTCCTTCAAAAGATATAATCTTCGTTCAAATATAGATGTCAAACTTAATCACGGCTTTAAAGTAGGGCTCGACTTAGGCGCCCGTCAGGAGGTGCGCAAAAGAGGATATTATTCTGTAGGCAATCAGGAATGGAATAACCCCATCAGTTTAGCACAGAGAATGTTGCCTATCACTCCCACGGAGTACGAAGGATTACCTGTAGCAGCCAATATCAGTGAATCAGCCAAATTCAATCCCATGGCATATAACAGCCAGACCGGGTATAACAATTCCGTTCTGAATGTATTACTATCCTCACTGACATTAGAATGGGATGTACCTTGGGTGGAGGGTTTAAACCTGAAACTGAAAACGTCATACGACAAAGATTATACAACCTCAAAATCCTGGCGTGAGCAATTTTTCATGAATAGTTACAACGTCAGGACCGAACAGTACGAAATAGTAGAAGCCAACCATGGTGACCCGAAAGAACCTGTATTGTCAAATAATAGTTCACAAGCACAACGACTAACGGTACAACCCTCTATAAATTACGGGGCAACATTTGGCAAACACGATATTTCCGCCTTATTGCTATATGAACAGTCTTCATACGAAACCGAGAATATAGGGGTCACCGTGCAAGGATTTGATTTAACAACATTGCACGAAATAAATCTGGCCAAAGATATTTTATTGGGAAGGAAAGCCGACGGAGTCAGGGGTGGCAGCTATATATTCAACCGTGCCGGTTACGTAGGACGTGTCAATTATAGTTATGACGGTAAGTATCTGGCAGAACTGGTTGCCCGTTATGATGGTTCAGTCCGGTTCCCGCCGGAAAACAGATGGGGATTCTTTCCCGCGGCATCATTAGGCTGGAGAATATCTGAAGAGTCTTTCTTTTCTCCTTTCAGAGATAAAATTGAGAACTTAAAATTAAGGACATCTGCCGGATTATTAGGCAACGACCGCATTAACGATTTTCAGTATTTGAATTTGATGAATCCAAATCCACCGACATTATATATAGGAGATACGGAGTACATCTCCATTTACACGGCTGGAAACGTCAACCGGGATATTACCTGGGAAAAGACAGCCACCTATAATGTCGGCTTCGAATTAATGCTAAAGAAGGGTATCTTCGGGATGGAATTTGATTATTTCTACAAATTAACCAACGATATTTTGATTTCAAGTAGTGCGATCTATCCCCCATCCCTGGGAGGAAACCATCCGAGTACTATTAACGGGGGAAAAGTCAGTAACAGGGGTTTTGAGTTGATATTAACACACCAAAACAATATCAACGGGTTCCAATACAATGTAAGAGGGAATGTAGGCTGGTCACGCAATAAGATACTAAAAATGAATGAAAGCCCAAATACTCCGGATTACCAGAAACGTACGGGACGGAAGATGGGAGAAAAAATGGGATTCATCACCGGAGGTCTTTATCAATCCGTAGAAGAAATAATCAATAGTCCTACTTTGGGCCATCTAAGTAAAGATCAGCTCCGCCCGGGAGATATCCGGTATATGGACCTGAACGGTGACGGAAAAATTGACCAGGCTCAAGACTATACATTCATCGGTAACAGTAATTTGCCGGAACTTATGTATGGCCTCAATATAGGAGCAGCATGGAAAAACTTTGATCTCTCCCTGTTCTTTCAAGGCGCAGCCATTACCGATGTCTTTTTAAGCGGAGTATATGGCAATGGAAATGTTGACGCCACCATATTTACCCGTCCGTTCTTTGGCAACGGGAATTCCCCCTATTTCCTGATCGAAAACAGTTGGACTCCCGAAAACCCGAATGCAGAATTTACCCGTTTGTCAACAATTGCACCAGAAATGGGAAATGCCAACGGCTGGGCTTCCGACTGGTGGATCCGCAATGGCAGCTACCTGCGTTTGAAAAACGTTCAGTTGGGATATACATTAAGGAATAACTATATCCGTGGTATGGGTATCGATAACATCCGGTTTATGCTTACCGGCGGAAATCTTTTTACATGGTCTGAATTGACTAAATATAATATAGATCCTGAAATGCCTGAGATTACGAATGGATATTACCCGCAACAGCGGACGTATGAATTTGGTATCAGTCTTACATTTTAATAAATAAGAACAATGAAAAGATTAAAAATAATAACACTCATTACGCTTGTACTGGTATTTACCGGTTGTTCCGATTTTTTAGAGCCGGAACCACGTGAAAGATATACCGAAATGGATGCATGGAAATCAGTGGAGAACACCTACTTATATATAAACGGATTTTATAAACCTATTTATGAATATGGCCCTTATGGGCAAAAATATGCAGATGTAAGCATGCATGACGGATTCTCCGATATCCTTCGCTATGGAGCCAATGTAATGGGGGGTGCCGGTGGAGACGTTAATAAAGTGGTTTATACAGGCACCATCAGTCCTTCAAGCAATATATTAAGTGATTATAATTATGAATACAACAGAATTCGACGCATCAATGAATTTCTGTATGGACTCAAGACATATGCAAAATATGATGAGAACGTAGTTACTTTGATGGAGGCTCAGGCACGGTTCTTCAGGGCTTATTTGCACTTTATGCTTGTCAGGAACCATGGAAGTATTGTTATTCGTGATAATATCGACGGACCGAACGAGGCATTCAAGGCGCGGAGTGCGGAGAGTGAATGTTGGGATTTTATCGAGAAAGATTTGGATTTTGCTGCAGAGAATTTACCGGAAGAGTGGGACAAAGACAACTTTGGCCGTTTAACCCAAGGTGCGGTATATGGATTTAAATCAAGAGCAATGCTTTATGCCCGACGTTGGGATAAAGCTGCGGAGGCCGCTCAGAAAGTTATTGACAAAGAGGGAACACTTTACGATTTGTTGCCTGAGTACGCTGATGTGTTCAAGCAACCCGATTTGTTCAAAGAAACGGTACTGGGATACAGATTCCATGGACAACTCACTCATTCGATCCAATTTGACAAGTTATATAGTCCCAGTGGAGATTTCGACCCTGAAAATACGGATGTAAAATGTCTGGCTGTGCCTACGCAGGAAATGATAGATTCTTATTACATGGCGGACGGTAGTAAATTCGACTGGAATAATCCGGAGCATGCAGCCAATCCGTACCAGAACAGGGAGCCCCGTTTTTATGCATCGGTTCTATACAATGGCGCTCCCTGGAAAGGGCGGACAATAGAAACCTTTGTAGGAGGCAAAGATGGATTCAAAGAATTTGGAACGGAAAATCATCCGAATACAACTACTACCGGTTATTACATCCGTAAACTATTGGACGAACAGATCACCGACATGACCAGAAGAGGAACAACAGCGTGGTCGGAAGTCCGTTACGCTGAAGTATTATTGAATCAGGCAGAGGCACTGAATGAATCAGGCAAATCAAATGAAGCATTGAATCCATTAAATAAGGTACGCAGAAGAGCTAAATTACCCGATATTACCGAGACAAACCAAGCAAACCTGAGACAGATTATCCGGGAAGAGCGTAAAATTGAATTGGCATTTGAAGGGCAACGCTATTGGGATCTAAGGAGATGGAGAACTGCCCTTGACATATTAGGCGGAAAACGGATGCATGGAATGAAAATCACAAAAAATGCCGATGATACGTTCACATATGAAATAGTGGATTGCGACGGGCAAAATCGCTTCTTTGAAGAACGTTACTATCAATTCCCCATTCCATTATCCGAAATTCAAAATAATCCGGAATGTAAACAGATAGATAAGTGGTAACTAAAAATGAAAACGATCATGAAGAATTTATATAAAATAGCCGGTCTTTTGGGATTGATACTGATGCTCTCCTGTGAAGCGGCAGAGGAGCTTGTTCCCACGCCGGGAAATGAAATAACGGGTATTCGTATCATGATGCCTGACGGAAACAATACCGATTTTGCAGTAATACCCGATGAAAATAACGAAATTTTTCTGGAGGTGGATGGAGCTCGCACGACAGATCTTACTAAAATACGCATGTCGGTCAGTATTCCTAATAATGCAACTGTAGAATCACCTGTTCCACTCGGAGAATATATGGATTTTTCCCAACCGGTAACTATTAGTGTTATCGGTGCTGATGGAGCAAAAAGGACATATACCATTAATCTTGAAGTCATTCCTTCGGCAATCGGCACACAGGAATTGTGGAGAAAAACGGGATCCGAGTTGGGATTTACCCCTCATAATAACGGAGCTATCGGTATAAGCGGAAATTATATAGTAGTTCATGACAGGGCGGGATTCTCTTATTTCAATATAACAGACGGGACTAAAGCCGGGGATATGTCCTGGGAAAGTATAGATTGGCAAGACCTGGGATTTAAAATGCCGCTCCATATGACTACTGATGATGCAGGCAATATTGCATCGTGCAATGCCGCTGTCTCAGTGGGACAGGAAATTCACATGTTCTGGTGGAGAGGAGTAACTGCCGAGCCTGAACTTCTCTTCAAATATGTACTCGAAAATATGCCGGGCGCTCAAATTGGTAGAAAGATATACGTCAGAGGCGATTTAACAAAACATGCTTTCGTATATCTTGCTGTATCTAACAATAATACAATCCTGCGATGGGAAGTGAAAGATGGAGAAGTGGTTTCGGAAACACCCAGGAGAATCGATTTTGACATCGATTATACCATGGGAGTTCAGGCAAAAGTTGTCCCCGTGGAATTCGGGGAAAACACCAATTACTTTATCAATCGCTTTGTGAATAGTCAGGCTCAGGTTGCAATCACCTATATGGATGGAGTAACAAATACCCCCATATACAAATCGGAACATCATATCCAGGATGTGTTTCATCAATGGCTGGGCGGTGGACACGCTTTTGACTATGCCGATATGAACGGGGCAAGATATATCTTCCTTATCGAACAAAATGGCGATAACTGGATGAGGGAAATCTTCACAGTAAGAGCAATGATGAAAGATCCTGCAAGTATAAAAGACATTACCAGCCTGATACATACACGTGTATGGAATGATTGGCTGAATTTCCCGCTTGATCCTGCACTTGGTGCAAACGGTAATGCTACCGGAGAAGTGAAACTTCGCGTTGCACCCGATGGAAATTCCTGTATCGTAGCATTCCTCTGTACGAATGGTGGAGTTATGATCTGGAATGTTGAATTAGAATAAATGGCTTTACATTACCGGAAGAAGGAAAATACTTTCTTCTTCCGGTGTTTTTAATTCTCTTGCTGGACATTGATATATTCTTTTTATTTTTTTATCTATATATTTAATGACAACCTATTCACGCAGGCAGTTTTTAAAGACTACGGCTATAATTGCTACCGGTCTTACTATAGTTCCCAATACCGTATTTGGGAAAGCAGGAGACAGGGAAAACAAAGGAAAAAGAGTGATCGTGATCTGTGCTCACCCCGACGATGCGGAACTGACAAGCGGAGGCACCTGTATCCTTCTTTCCCGGATGGGTTATAAAATAAAATACGTTTCCCTCACGAATGGGAATAAAGGACATCATAAAGGAACAAAAAATGAAATTGCTATCCGCAGATACAATGAAGTACAGGAAGTAAAGAGACGGATGAACTGTGAATATGAGATCCTGAATAATGAAGACGGAGAATTAGAATCAACATTAAAGAATCGCATGGAAGTAATCCGGCTGATCCGTGAATGGGACGCTGATATTGTGATTACGCATCCTCCTTATGATTATCATCCCGATCACCGGCATACCTCCTTATTGGTACAGGATGCCGCTTTCCTGGTAAATGTCCCGAAGATACTACCGGAAGTCCCGGCAGTAGAGCAAAGCCCTCTGTTTCTATATACAAGGGGTCGTTATATTAATCCTCAGAAATTGCAACCCGATATTGTAGTAGATATCACACCCGTTATCCGGGAAAAAGCGTATGTGATCGATGCACATGTGTCCCAGATGTATGAATGGTTGCCCTGGATTAATCGTAATAACGATGTTATTCCTGAAACAGAGGAAGGAAAAATAGAATATATCCTCAGGCAATATGTGCTGAAGCGCGGGGAGATAAAAGAGAAAGATAAACCTGTTGTTGAAAAATGGTATAGAGACAACACAAAAAAGGTGAAAACAATCGAAGCTTTTGAAATTTGTGAATTCGGCCGTACTGTTGACGATCAGGATATTCGTGAATTGTTTCCTATGTTTTACAGGTAAATTGCAGCGATTGACAGTCAAGGATATCAAAAACGTGTCATTATGCAAGTTATACGATATTTTGCCGTTATATTGTTTATTTCTTATTGTACCCTGGTGCATGCATGGTCATTTGAAGATCATGGGGAGATCGTTTATATAAAAAATGAACACCTGTTATTGGGTTTCAATTCAAAGGACGGAACACTTCGTCAGTTTGACGATATAGCGGAAAACTCACCTCTACTTACAGAAACCAACACGAAAAACTCGCTGTGGCAGATCCAACTGCAAACACCTTCGGAAATGATTCCGTTGGATATATTTTCGGCATCTCGGTTTAGAATAGAAAAAGTGAATACCCGATATCTGCAAATGATATGGTCGGATTTCCGTGAAATTGATAACCCCGATTTTGAGGTTGTAGTCTCTGTGCGGCTGAATAAGAATGAACCTGTTTCCAAATGGAAGATTTATCTTAGAGGTATAGGGGAGAGACAAATAGAGAAAGTGGTTTTTCCAAAGATCAACGGATTAAAGGAAATGGAAGCGGAGCATCTAATTGTAGCCGATTGGATGGGATCTTTATTGAAAGAACCACGAAAATATATGCGGAAAAATAACAGGAATTATTTTGGATGGGCCTATCCCGGACATTTGTCCATGCAACTGCTGGCACTTTACAATCCCGGTAAAACCGGTCTTTATCTATCCTGCAACGACAGTTCGGCTTATCGCAAAAATTTCGGCGTTGGACTGGATCCGCAGGGATATTTGTCTTTTCAGATAGACAATTTTCCCGAATATGACACATCGTCAGACACCTATTCTCCAGATTACGATGCGATAATAAGTACATTTAAAGGAGATTGGATTACAGCCGCAGAGTATTACCGGGAATGGGCTGTTCAACAAAAGTGGGCCAGGGAAAGCCGTTTGAAAAACGGGCTGGTTCCTTCATGGGTAGAAGAAACAGCTTTATGGATATGGAATCGCGGCAAAGTACAGGGAGTACTGCCTCCGGCAGAGGAACTAAAAAAACGGCTAGGCCTGCCGGTAAACGTATTATGGCATTGGTGGCATGGTTGTCCTTATGACGAAGGATTTCCCGAATATTTCCCTCCCCGCGATGGAGAGACCTTGTTTAAAAATCAGATAACAAAAGCAGAAGAACAGGGAATAAAGACGCTGGTTTATATGAATCAGATCCAGTGGGGAAATGCTACGGAAAGCTGGGAAAAAGAAAATGCTTTCCAACATGCGGTGAAAGAAACTGACGGGAAAACCATAACGCATGTGTATAATATTTTCTCAGGAAAAGCTTTAACAACAATGTGCATGGGCTCTTCTTTCTGGAGGGATAAATATGCATCATTGGCAGGAAAGGCCATCAATGACTATCATGTCGGAGGAATCTATATGGATCAGGCATGCCTGGGTTATCTGTGTTACGATCCTTCCCATGGACATCCGTTGGGTGGGGGAAATTATTGGGTGAAAGGGTCTGGAGAAGTTACCCGGCAAATACGTTCTTCGTCACGTTCAACAGACAAAATTGCTCTTTCGGGTGAAGGAGTCAGCGAATGCTGGCTGCCTTATCTGGATCTGTTCCTTACGCTTCAGGTTAGTAAAGAAAGATATGCAGGTGTTGAGGGATGGCAAACTATTCCATTATTTCAGACGGTTTATCATCCATACGCAGTTTCATACGGCAGTTATTCCTCTTTGCTCTCGCCTCCGTATGACGATTTATGGCCAAAGGAATCTGCACCGTCTGATACATTGCAATTACTCAATGAAAGTTTTAACGAACAATTCCTGATGGAACAGGCAAGGTCCTTTGTTTGGGGAATACAGCCGATGATCGCTAATTACAAGGACTTTTTGGCAACCGACCGCAAAGAGGAGATCGATTATCTGATGAAACTGGCAAAAGTACGATCACAAGGATTGAAATATTTACTTTATGGGGAATTTGTCCGGGCGCCGGAAATAAAAGTTCCGGAGAAAGAACTGAAAATTTCCAGGTTATCTATTTATGCCGGCAGAGAAGCGGAACGGGTAACAGAATTACAGGGCAGCTTCTCAACAATATATACTGCCGCATGGAAATCGGATGACCATATGCTCGGTATCGCAATGGCGAGTATCCTTGACCACACCTTTCCGGTAAAACTCCGGTTTGATACGAAAACCTACGGATTGCAACCAACCGGGGAAATTTTCCTTATAAAGGAGAACGGGAAAGAAAAAATCGGGAAATATCACAATGGAAAGATAAATCTCACGATACAATTATCTCCGAAAGATGCGTGTATCCTGGAATTCACATCCGATAACCAAAGCACTTTAGGGAACAGATAGTGAATGGACGGTTCAGGGGAGATAATATTAAAAAAGATATCGACAGGGCATTGGCAACAGATAAATAAATTACTTTTAAGCAAAACAAAAAATGATAAAAAAAATCACACTTTTCATTACGATGGTCATTGTTCTCTTTTGTTCCTGTCATAAGAAACAAAAGAATGAATCTTTTGAAGCGCCAGACCAGCTTCCCAAATTAATGTGGATTGACGCTACGGCAAATATACACCGGTTCAATAACAAAGACACTATAGACCATTATCTGCAAAAGTTAAGTGATCTGGGATTTACGGATGTAGTAGTGGATATCCGTCCAATTTCCGGTCATGTACTTTATGACAGTGAATATGCACCTAAACTGACGGAATGGAATGGGCAACCGATTACTTATAAATTCGATTATTTGGGCTATTTTATAGAGAAAGCACATAAGTTGAATATGCTGGTACAGGCATCCATGAATACCTTTGTTGCCGGACATAATTATGTGGACAGAGGCATTATTTATGAACAGGGAAAGACTGAGTGGGCTTCTGTTGTGTACCCTCCTTCCGAAGAAAGGACATTTATTCCCATCACGGAAGAAAAACAAAAATATTCGGCTATGGTGAACCCTGCCAATGAGGAGTTTCAGGAATATATCCTCGGTATTTTTGAAGAAGTGGCGCAAAAGTATCCCGAACTGGACGGGATCATTCTTGACAGGGTGCGTTACGACGGATTTACCGCAGACTTCTCTGATTTGTCCCGTTATAAGTTTGAAGAGTATCTAGGAAAAAAACTCAACAAGTTTCCCGACGATATCTATGTATGGAAAAAAGATCCGCAGGGAAATCTGTATCCCGAAAGGGGGCAATATTTCGTGCAATGGGTAGAATGGCGCACCCAGGTGATCCATGATTTTATCGTCAAAGCCCGTGACAGGATCAAATCCGTGAATCCTGATCTTTCTTTCGGAGACTATACCGGCGCCTGGTACCCTACGTACTTCGAAGTTGGAGTAAACTTTGCAAGCAAACACTACGATCCTTCGAAAGAATACGACTGGGCAGGTCCTACTTATAAAAATACCGGCTATGCGGAATTAATTGATTTGTTTACGGTAGGAAACTATTATACGACAATAACCAGGGAAGAATATCTTAAAAACAATCCTGAAGTAAGAAACGAAACCGATATGCAGGCTCAAAGCAGCTTATGGTATTGCGTGGAAGGATCTTGTGAAAATCTTCGTACGGTTATGGGGGAAAACAAATTCATTGGCGGAATCCTTGCCGACCAGTTCTACGATAACCCCGAAGGATTAACAGAATCCATTAAAATGAATCTCCATAAATCGGACGGAGTAATGATCTTCGATATTGTGCATATTATCAACAAAAATATGTGGGAGTATGTAGAAAAAGGTTTGCGTGAAAGCGAAGTTATTCCGTAAAACAGGTCAATTTTCACTTATGAAACAAGATGAAAAAGAATTTGATATATAATTTATTATTCATCACTTTCCTATTCGCATGGAGCGGATGTGGAGAGAAAACAGCACAAACTGATTTCGATTTCAGGTATGTCACCTCAGTGGAAGTAAAACGCCCGGAGGCATTGGATGTAAAAACCGACAATTTCATGCGGACTGTAACCATTCAGTTTCCTATGGGAACGGATATCTCGGAAACAGAGATCAGTATAACACCGGCTGAAAGTGTTAAGATGATCGAACCATCAAACACCATCTCGACATACAATCTGACGGAAGAGGCTTCTTTCAAAATACAAAAAGGCAATGAGATCCTGACATACCGCATACTGGTTCATTTTGCTTCCCTGTCTTTTGAACCACCATCCGACGAGTGGGAGAAAAGGAACGATTTCGGCACGTTACCTGATTATCTCTCCGTATATAAATACATAAAAAGTATTTCCGGGAAGCAGGTTCAAGCGTACATTGCCGTAGCGGATATCAGTGAAGAAAAAGGCCGGTTCAGAGTATTAGGGGAGAAAACCGGTTATCAAACCCCGAAGCAGTTCTATGAGAATAATTCCCGACCCGGCATAGTATTAAACGGAGGTTATTTCTGGAGCGGGACTTCGCTCGGGTTGATGGTCAGGGACGGACAAATCATTTCCGGAGCACAACAAACGGTTTACAGGGATTATAATGGTACAAGCACAGAATATTATCCCACGCAGGGAGCTTTCGGCACAAATCCCGATAATACGTTCGGTGCCTATTGGGTATACGAATCCGGCAACACCCTCTATACCTATCCCAATCCTTCTCCGAACAAGGCAGGAGAACAACCGCAACCTATCCCTTCATCCGATTTTCCCGAAGGAGCAAAAGAGTGGAAACCTCAACATGCCATAGGAGCCGGGCCGTTGCTTATTACGAACGGCGAATACAAGAACCTGTGGGAAGCGGAAATGTTCGATATCCAAAGCGGAGTAGGACCGACGGCCAATCATCCCCGCTCAGCAATCGGATATCACCCGTCGGGACATCTTGTGTTATTCGTGTGTGAGGGAAGAAACAAAACACCCAATACACCCGGATTAACATTGAAAGAAGTGTCTGATATTCTCCTCGGGATAGGTTGTATCGAAGCAATAAACTTAGATGGAGGAGGCTCCTCATGCATGTTGATTAACGGGTTGGAAACTATTAAACCCAGTGATGGTAGTCAACGGACGATTACTAATGCAATCGCAATTTATTAAAAAAATTCAAGACATACGAAATTAAAATATGAGACAACTTTTATTTATATTTCTTTTTACATTCAGCTTTTTTTCCTCATGTTCCAACAACGATTATAAAAATAGCAGAGATAAAAAAGAAGATAAAATTCCAACAGATATCGAAAAACCTGCTGAAGCCACTAAACCAATTCAGATGTGGATAGATGCCCATGCTAATTTTAGCCGGTTTGCCAATAAGGAAAACATCACATCTTATATGGAAAAGATGAAGGAGACCGGATTCAATGAAGTGTATGTTGATGTGAAACCAGGTATTGGTTATGCATTATATGACAGCGATATTTTGCCACAACTGACTAAATGGGATAATGAAACTGTCGACCGTGACTGGGATTATCTCGCTTTTTGGATTGAAGAGGCTGAACGCCTGGACATGAAGGTAATTGCAAGTCTTTCGGTCATGGGATTTGGGTATACAAAAACCAAAGAGGGGCTGATTTATGATAGTGATAGGTGGAATGGCAAAACACAGGTCGAAATGCCGGATAATAACCCGGATAATCTTGTAGATATACGTGATCAAACCAATGTTGATGCAGCCATGTTGAATCCAAGCCTGCCGGAAGTTCAATCATTTATAATTTCAATTATTGAAGAAATTGTGACAAAATACCCTGACTTGAAAGGTCTCTGTTTAGACTATTGCCGCTGGTATGGAGGAAATTATGGATTTAGCGATGCTACTATTGATGCATTCGAGGCCTATAGCGGATTAGCAGTTACAAATAAAAATGATATTATCACCAGTACCGGGGGTATTGGACCACTCTATAGCCAGTGGATCGAATTCCGTTCCATGACAATAACCAATCTCATCACAAATATCCGCTCGAAAGTGAAATTGATCAACCCCGGGATGGAACTTCATCTATGGGCATCTGCTCATTGGAATTCACGTTACAGCGTTGGTCAAAACTGGGCAAGCAAAGATTATAAGCCTACCGGTAGCGGCATATATACCGAAACATACAGTAAGACCGGTTTTGCCGACCAAATAGATGTTTTTTCGTTGGGAGCTTACGCTGAATATGTCTGGAAATCCGAAAATCCCAATTCTGAATGGTCTGTAGAAAATTTTGCGACAACCTACTCCAATTATACAATGGAAGATTGTCATGTATACGGCTCTATCGGTACTTATGCTTATGGGGACAAGGCTTCAGCTGTATCCGATGCTGTACATTTATGTCTGAAAAATACAGATGGCATAATGGTATTTGAAATTTCCCATGTGATTAACAACAATCAATGGAATGCTATTAAAGAAGGGATAAAACGGTATATAAATAGTTGATTAAATATAAATAGGATTATGGCTTTAATTTTATAGGAAAATTACCATCGCATCCATTTATTTTAATTTTTAAATACTGATTCGTATTAATAACAAATCCGTCATTTTAACTTAAATTCTAAATAACTTCATCTTGCAGATTAGTTAAACTTCACTAATACTCCATTATATAATAAATTATTTTACTTTTATGCTTGTATATATGAATTTATTAATTTTAATTTGCGGATATATTTTAAAAACAATCGTCTTATACCGGATTAAAGTAGAATTAAATTATGACACAAAATGGTGAAATGAACAATTTTAACATATTAGCTTCGCAATATAAAACGGAATTATTTGAAAATGTGATCCCTTTTTGGCTGTCACACTCTCAGGACAAGGA
>NZ_KB905719.1 GCF_000380985.1 Proteiniphilum acetatigenes DSM 18083
AGGATGTGCGTGATGCCTTGATGGACAAGTACAAGCACCGTATCCACCGCGAGTTGGAGGAGAAAGCGAAGGAAGTGGGCGGCCATGGGGGAATGGACTTTATCATGGATTACCGGTTGATCTACTGTCTTCGGAATGGACTACCGTTGGACATGGATGTGTATGACCTGGCGGAATGGTGCAGCCTGGCCGAGTTGAGCCGTATCTCGATAGAGAACAACAACTCTCCGGTGGAGGTGCCCGACTTCACCCGTGGCAACTGGGACAAAGTCCGGGGATTCAGGCACGCATTCGTGGATTAAAGCCCTCGCTGCCGCATTGCTTCGAAAGTAAGTACGGCAGTGGATACCGATACATTAAGCGAATCGATTTTCCCACGCATGGGAATTTTGATTCGCTTTGTTGCATTATGGAGCCAGAAATCGGATAGCCCCTCTGCCTCAGTGCCCATCACGATGGCCGAAGGATGTGTAAAATCTATGTTCTGGTAGAACTCGGCCGCTTGCAGTTCCGCTGCAAATGAACGGATCTTATTAGCCTGCAGCCATACAAATGCCTCTTCGGAAGAGCAGATGGCCGTCTGTACGGTGAAAAGTCCTCCGACGCTCGAACGCACTACATTGGGATTATAGAGGTCGGTCTGCGGATCGCACACGACCACGGCATCTACTGCAGCAGCGTCGGCGGTACGGAGGATGGCACCCAGGTTACCCGGCTTCTCCACAGATTCGAGGAGTATAAGGAAAGGGTTGCCGGAGAGGGTCAGATCATGCAGCCCATGCGACTTTGGCCTGGCCAGCGCCACTATACCGTCGGAATTCTCGCGGTAGGCAATCTTGGAGAAGACCGTCAATGATATATCGAATACTCTCTCTTCGGAAAGGGAACTGAGCAGGTCGGGGTATTTTGTCTTTTCGAACATCTCCCGGCAAACATACACCGCTTCGGGCCGGTAACCGCCATGCAATGCCAGCGATAGTTCCCGTGCTCCTTCGATCACGAAAAGCTGCTGTTCCTTCCTCTCTTTACTTTTCGATAACTTTACAATATTCTTTATTGCCGGATTCTGCAAACTTGTAATCATCCCCCTATCCCCTATCGTGCGGAGCACATTATCGCCGAAGGCATATTCGTGCGAAGCATACTATCATTTTATGGCGCAAAGCGCATTATCAAAGATTATCCTTTTTCAACAGGAAAGTATCAATCACTTCTTTAAATGATTTCTTTGGAAGAGCTCCCATTCCTATTTGCGGATCTTCATCCATGGGAATAAACAGGAACATCGGAATGCTCCGTGCCCCGAACAGTCCGGCCAACTCAGTCTCCCGGTCGACATTGATCTTATAGATATAGATTTCATCACCATACTCCGCCGCCAGTTCAGCCAATATCGGGGATGTGATTCGGCAGGGACCGCACCAGTCGGCATAAAAATCGACTATTGCCGGCTTATCACCCTTATAACTCCATGCTTCGGGATTCTCTTCATAATCGAAAACCTTCTCCAGAAAAGTCGCTTTTGTCAACTCTATCGGTTTCGCGGTTTCTTTTTCCTTCGGTTCGCTTGCGGAGACAGGAGTCAGCACGGAAACCGTCACCATCAATGCTGCTAAAAGTATTGTTTTTTTCTTCATTTTTGTTCTATCTACTGTGTCTATTCTAATAATCTATTCAACAACCACGTATGGACTAAAGTTTTACTACAACGTTTTCGTCAAGCTAAAATAACGGTTGAGCGAGAGCAAAGTCAAACTTGTTTGAATGTTTTCGATAAGCGAGTACATAGCCAAAACTTGTTTTGACTATGTCGAACGCAGAACTATTTCGTTAAGTGAGAGCAAAAACAACTGACGACAAACCGAAACCAAAAGGGAACTTGTTCGAATTTTGGTAAGGTGCGGAGGAAGAAGACGGAGTCAAACTTGCTTTGTTTTTGCCGAGCGCAGAATTGAAAATCGAGGAGCGAAGGCGACTCAAAACGACTAATGTAATTGAACGTTTAAAACTGAGTTTGATCCTTATACCTGACCGCATTTTTGCTCGGCACCCCGAACTCTTTGGCAGAAACTTTATCCAGTGCGACTTTCCATATCTTTACATTTCTGACTGCAGGGGCAGAATAACTGAATTCCCTGCCGGAATACTGATGCATGATGATATTCAACGCCTTCACTTTTTCATCGAAATCTTCTTCAAACATTACCTTACCATGACAGATCACACTCTCTGCCCGCATACGGTAGCTACAGGCCACCTCTTCGTCCTGCCACACTAAACCGGGATCAGTACAGAAAGTAATACAGACCTGCGGGTTCTTCTCTAATATAGAGATGGAACGTCCCTCCTGTGCGGAATGCAGATATACTACTCCCTTTTCATACCCGAAATTCATGGGCAACACATAAGGCCTTCCGTTTTCATCGGCCATCCCCAGGTAGCAAAGCTTGCACGTCCGGATCACTTTCTCAATACGTTCCTCTTCCTCTAACGGATATGTTCTCATATAGCTTTACAATTCTTTTTCTGACGTGGAGGGACCATCCACGGTAAGCACTCCGTTCTCATCGATTTTCATCTCATCGATGAAAACAACTCTTTCACTACCCGTCCTTTTGGTGCGTCCATGATATACGCAATACATCTTCTCACCATCTTTCGACCAGACCACCATATTATGTCCGGTACCGGTTACCTCACCGCCGATTGCGATGTTCTTTTCGAGCACCGGATTGTTTTCTGCCTTGGCAAACGGTCCTAACGGATGATCAGCTACAGCATATCCTACCGCATAATTCTCCCCTCCGAAGAAATTGGCGGAATACATCATATAGATCTTACCGTTATGCTCAAAGGCAAACGACCCTTCTGTCCAACGGCGGTTCACCTCTCCCGAAGTCACGGAACGACTCTCCCACTCCGTCTGCAGATCATCCATAGTGGAAGGGGGTTGCAGAAGTAGTACCGGCTCGCCGACAACGGTGGTAAAATCATTGGAGATTTCCACGCCATACACCCAACTTTCCTCGATCTCATCAAAGAGATTTTGCACACGCGCCCATTCGGCGACCTCGCTTTCCACCGGATTCTTGTAACAACAACGGGAATAATAAAGATAAGTTCTGCCGTCATGTTGCAGGATATTGGCATCGATGATGGGATAGCCCGGATCGAACAACGGTTTGTCGGATATCTCGGTAAACGGACCTGTAGGTTGGTTGGCCACCGCCACACCAATACGGAAGTTTTCCAGTTCATTGGTCGGATTTTCCTTCCAGTCGGCACTGAAAAACATATAGTAATGTCCGTCGATTTCATACACTTCGGGCGCCCAATAGCTCTTTACCGTCCATGAATCGGGTTGATCTCCCGAATAGACCTGTCCTTCGAAATGCCAATCGACAAGGTTGTCGGAACTATAGGCACCGAATCCTTTCTCCACACCGCCCGTGCCATACATATAATATTTCCCATCCGAAGCAGAAAGGATAAACGGATCACCAAAAGCCACCGGTAACGGATTTGAATAGGTGATCGCAACCTGGGTCTGGGTGCTTTTATCAGAATTGTGGCAACTGGTAAATATACCAGCCATTAATAATACAACTGCTATCCCTTTGTACAGTTTCATATGATTATTTTATTTTTATTCCGGTTTTTTGTTCCTGAAAGACATTTCACCGTTTGCATCTATCTTTTGTCAAACCGGTTATACCCTATCCGGACAGCAAAGATAAAATAAAAAAAGGAGAACCTCTTCAGATTCTCCCCTATCTATTCCGGATCAACCCGGTTGAAGAGTGTGTTACTATTTCACTTTATCCACGATAGCCTTGAATGCTTCGGGATGGTTCATCGCCAAATCGGCAAGCACCTTACGGTTGATTTCAATTTCATTTTTGTGCAACGCGCCCATCAAACGTGAATAAGACATACCGTGTTCACGGGCGGCAGCGTTGATACGTTGGATCCACAAAGCGCGGAAATTACGTTTTTTGTTTTTACGGTCACGATAGGCATAGGTAAGACCTTTTTCCCATGTGTTTTTGGCTACTGTCCACACATTCTTGCGGGCACCAATATAGCCTCTTGTTAATTTCAGAATTTTTTTTCTGCGGTTGCGTGATGCAACATGATTGACTGATCTTGGCATAATGTTACTTGTTTTGAATGATAGCGTCCCTGTCGTGCAGAGCTCTTGGTGGCATACATCCTGTTACTAAATCTTTTTTTGGGAAACTCACGCGTGCAAATTATTTCATCGCCAGCAGTGTCTTGATACTATTTACGTCAGATTTGTGAACCAGACCGGTTTGCGTCAGATTTCTCTTTTGCTTTTTGGTCTTTTTCGTCAAGATATGACTTTTGTAAGCATGTTTCCGCTTGATTTTTCCTGTTCCGGTAAGGGCGAACCTCTTTTTGGCACCGGAATTAGTCTTCATTTTTGGCATTTTGCTCTTTTTGAATTTGTGATTATTATTATCCCTTTTCTCCGTTATCCGGTAAAAAAGTCTGCAAAAGTAATGATTTTATTCTCGTTACACAAATAATTCAGTGTTTTTTTGCTTGTAGAAATTTCTACATTCCTTTCAAAGACAAGATAAATCTTGGCTCTCACATGTTGAGAATTATGACCTCGAGACCTGAAATCCTTTGCGTGACAGTTCCATATCGACAAATCGTGATTTCTCATTCAACGGATTTTCATTCAATACTTTTCTGATGCGTAATACCGCCTCTTCATCTTTTGCCACCATATAAAGGTATCCTCCTCCACCAGCTCCCGGCAGTTTATATCCGAGCGTGTAATCTTTTACCAAATCAATAATTTTCTCCACTTCCGGAGGATTCGTCCCGCTGTCAATCGTCTTCTTCTGCTCCCAGGTCTTCCTGATCAACTGCCCGTACCGGTCAAAGTCTCCCCGTTGGATACAATTCGTCATATCCATCGCGTGTACTTTCATTTCATGAAGTATCGACAAGTGTTGTGCGGAATTAAGGAACATCCCCCTTACAATCTCACCCAGAATATTTTTTGCCATACGGGTAATTCCCGTATAATACAACAGGTGATAGGGCTTATAAGCCGGATCGGTGAACAAAAAATCGGGAAGCCAACTGATTTGCGGTGTTTGCACGAATCCCCGTCCGGACTCCAGCAGCTTTACCCCATGAAAAATCCCTCCATACTGATCCTGCCATCCGCCTCCGCTTGTCAACAATTGCTCCAGGATCAATGTATTTGTACTTATATCCTGCTTATTCCATTGCAGTCCACAGAAATCATTTAGTGCCCCCAGTACCGTCGATGCCAGGATAGAGCTTGTCCCCAGTCCCGAGCCTGCCGGTATGGCCGCCAGCAACGTCAACTCAATACCCGCACCAAACGCCTGCAACTGCTCGGTCAACGTATTCCACCGCTCTGCTGAGAACTCCGGCAGGAAGCCGCACAATGCCAGTGCCGCCTTCGGGATGGAAAAAGGTGATCCCAACTGGTGAAAAGCCCTTAATTCATCAAAAGTTTCCACCACCTCCGTCGCACCCATATCAATTGAACGCAATACAATCCGATATTCTTTAGATGGTTTAACATACACCTGTAAAGGGGGTTGACCGTTCAGTTCTATTGCCACGTTCACTACGTTCCCCCCTGAATAGAGCGAGAAAGGAGGAGTGTCTGTCCATCCTCCGGCCAGATCGATCCTTACCGGACTTCTGCCCCATATAATCTGATCGGGGAATGCCGCAAGGCGCGGTGTGCGTTTCCTGTTGGATAATGCCTCAATCATTCCGTTTCGCAAAAGGGAGAAAGCTTCTTTCTCTTCCTTGTCTGCTTCTGTTATTTCCCCACGCAATGCTAAAACCCGGGATCTGAACATCCGGTTATGAATATGCTGCATCTCATCAGCTTCCTGGAGCAATAATCCGGGCAGATCCAGTTCCATACGATGATACTCTTCCGCAACATCACTCAGGTCCAGTTGATAAAATACACTCTTTTCGTAGTTTTTTTCCAGCATCTTGTAATTCTTACGCCGGAAATTCTCACGTTGTGCGTATAGTCGGGCAATGGATGCTCTCTCCATCAGTTCGTCTGCCGAAAGCCGTTCCGCCTCCAACCAGAGCCTCTTGCCTTCTTCCGTAAGTCCGTCACCGATCATCCATTTCAGTACTGTCTCCACCTCTTCCAACTGTTCGAGACATGGAAACAATTTACAATGCTGGATATCCTTTGCATCTCCCGTCAACAGTGTACTGTCCAAACCCCTTTCCTGCAGCCATTCGATTACAGGTCTCCCCATCCAGCGTGTCTGCGGCTCATCCACCTTTCCTCTGAACCAATCATCCATCCCGTAGGGACGCACGGCAAATGCCCGGTCATCAACCGGCACTATATCAATACATACACCTACCGGCACATCCAATTGCCAATCATTCTCCGGGATCCCTGTGATTACACTATCCGCCTCGACAGTCCATTTGTTACCGAGCCAGGCATTCTCAATCCAGATATTCCGGTTTTTCTCGTTAAATTGAAAATCGATAATAGCGTTCTGAGTGAAGATAGCAGGGTTTGGTTTAATTTTACGGTGCATAATCAACCGCTGGTCGAATACCTTATTCTGCAGTGCAAGAGTAGATGTGATCATCTCTCGGGTAGTACCGTAGTGATAGAACTCACCTCCCGGTAAGGGTAGTATTTTTACAGATAATTTATTGATCTCACTGTCTGTTTTCTTCGGATGGGTTCCTAATGCCAGACCAAAGTCACTGTAAAGGTCATAGAATTCCAATGAGCCGTCTTTTCCGTACGACCGTTCTCTAAGCAGTTGCACTGCCCTGTCATTCAGCAACCACATGCCGATATCCATCAGCATCAAATGGGATCGGGATAATTCCTCCAACTCTTGCAATGAAGGCTTCTGCATCACCCTGTCCAACACATCCGGCGTATCCCTGCGGGCGGCAAATACCCCGTGACGGGTTGCCTGGGATGAATCGACCCATAATCCGTAACACACTACATCCGCCTCCGGGATCTCCCGTAAAGGTTGTTCTGTCCGGATCAATACATCTCCGCTTGCAATAAATGTCCGCAGTGAATCCGGCGCCTGTTGCAGGATCTGTTCGTACAGTGGAAGCTGTAAAGAAATCAGGTCCTGGCGTAACCGTTGTCCGCGTGCCCAGCGAAACACCGGCATAGGTAACCCTGTCTTGCCTGTGACTGCATAAGAAGGGAGTCGCCTGCTCTGTCCACCCGCATGGATCAATATCCGTTTTTCGTTGGAAAGCCATGTTCCGAAATCTGTTCCCGGATTTTCATTCCGGAAACATTCTTCCAATAGCCAGGTTGTACCGCTTCCTGAACCCAGTCGTTTCTCTTTCGGATCAGAAGTGCAAAACCAATCTTTTTCACCCCTGTGGTGAAGAGTGTGATAATTCCTGGTGGCGTTATATGGCAGTGAAAGAAGTTTTTTCATTCAAAAAATTCTTTTATCGATTATTATATGCCCTTTAAAATCGTTTAATGAAAACAAGTCAAGTTACCGCCCAATAAGCATAGTAGATTAGCTGGATTCGACGGGGCTTTTTCTTTTCCGTTATTTGAACAATTCTATATAATCCTGGAAAATATAAGTACGTCCCCTTTGAGCACCCGTTATTTCTCTCAGTATTCCAGCCTTTTCCAAATCTGCAATTAATTTGTAGGCGGAAACGGACGATTTCCCGACAATATTTTCCACTTTCGCTGCATTGATTATGGGATTTCGGAACAACTCATCAATAATCAGCCGTGCGTCCACAACTCTTCCTCTGAACGGTTTTAGCCTTAAATCCAGCGATTTTTGAATTTGCAGGATGCCATCAAAAGTGGAAATCCCGTTCTTTGCCGTCTCTATCAAGCCTGTTAAAAAGAATTTGAACCACTGATTGATATCGTTATGTGTTCTCACCCGCATCAAATTATCATAATACAATGATTTATTCTTCTCGAAAAAATCAGAGAGATACAGGATAGGCTGTTTTAAAATTCCTTTCGAAACCAGATAAAGTGTTATCATGAGCCGTCCGACACGGCCGTTTCCATCTAAAAACGGATGTATTGTTTCGAACTGGTAGTGGATAATTGCAGCCTTTAAAAGATCTGGCAAGGGATTTTCGTCATCATTTGCAAATTTTTCAATATCCGACATCAGCCGTCCGATTTCCTGCGCAGGAGGCGGAACAAAAACCGCATCATTCAATGTAGCGCCGCCAATCCAGTTTTGGCTTGTTCTGAATTCCCCCGGCATTCTGTGCGCTCCTCTTACACCGGACAAAAGTATTTTATGCGCTTCCCGGATTAATCTTCCTGAAAAAGGGAAACGATGAAGTTGATTGACAGCTACATTCATTGCATGAATATAGTTCTGCACTTCTTCCCAATCATCTCTTTTTTCAATCGAAATATCTTCTTTGTCAAGAAATGCTTCTTCAACATGCGTCTGCGTACCCTCTATCCTTGAAGACTGTGTTGCTTCTTTTGCAATATGCATGGATATATACAAATCGATGTTCACATATTCGGAATACATATCCAAGCGCCCCAGGTGTCTGTCGGCCTGACTGAGCAACCGAAGCACATGCATATCATCTATCTCCCATATCCTATTAACCTCGCTGGGAATAAATGCTTTATAGTATCCCTGGCTAATATAGTTACCGGATAAGAATGTTTTACTCATAACATAGACTTTTTACCCTTACTCTGCAAAAGTAATAAAAACCTTTAGATGACATCGCCGTTATTTAAGTTTTTGAATAAAAAACTTAAATAAGGAGACTCCTTATTTAAGTTTTCTTCCACTATCTCAAAGTTATTGTCGTTTGTTTAACTTCGCACAAATAGGGCAAATATCAAAGAAAAGTGTGTATTTCGGTCTGATAGTGCCACTCTTTTCGGTCAAACCGTGCCACTATAATTCATAGTTTTTTACCTATTTGAAAGATCATTGGCAAAGTTAATAATTTTATTCAGTTGTACTTATTTTTCCTTTCCTAAGTGACTCACCTTTAAGTATTATTCTGTGTGATGAGTTTACTATCCTGTCCAGGACAGCATCTGCTATTGTTTGCTCCCCAATCAGATCATACCAGGCTGATACCGGTATCTGTGAGGACAATATAGTTGATGCCTGATTATGCCTCTCG
>NZ_KB905720.1 GCF_000380985.1 Proteiniphilum acetatigenes DSM 18083
AGAAACTATTTGACAGGCTTGTGATAGCCGCTGTTTCATATCCTCCTGAATTCAAATCCAAAATTTACAATAGGGCATATTGCGGATAATCATTTAAATTTAATATAAAGGCTCCTCCGGTGCAATTAAGTTCGGAGGAGCCTTTTTCATGTTATGACGGCTCTGTGCTGCTTCTTAAGGGAACAGATAAATTCAGGTTGAGATATAAAAGAAATAAGTTTATAAACAGATGATTAATACATGTAAATTATGAAAGGAAAGCTATTGTTGTTTTTGGTCCTGTCTTTTGTAGGGATAGGAGTTGTTTCCGCACAAACTCAGGTGCAGGGAACAGTTGTAGATGAATCGGATGAGCCGGTGATCGGTGCTACGATTCAAATTAAAGGAACGTCTCAGGGTACGGTTACTGATATAGACGGGCGCTTCAATTTATCGGCGCCTGTAAACGGTACGTTGGTAATATCTTATGTGGGGCTGGAAGAACCTGCGGCAGCCAGTGTGTTGGAAGATTTTTCCAAAACCGGTTGAGAGGATCGCTGGAATATTTCAATCGCCGTTCGAAAGATCTGTTATTCGAGATCCCTAAGCCGTTGTCCATTGGTTATTCGGCCTATTCAGCCAATATCGGGGCAATGAAGAATGTAGGTTATGAAATACAGATTACTGGAACACCCGTCAGAACGAACGATCTGGAATGGAATATTTCCCTGAATGCTACCCGGTATAAGAACACCATTACCGCACTTCCCCAGGATCAGATCATTTCGGGGAATACACTGCGGAGAGTAGGTGGCTCCGTATACGATTTTTTCCTTCCCGAATGGGCGGGTGTGAATCCTGAGACCGGCCTCCCGCAGTGGTATAAGACCGATGATAAAGGAAACAGGGTAATCACTGAAAACTATAATGAGGCGAACACTACCGAATCCAAAATCATTGCAGGGACATCATTGCCAGATCTTTCAGGAGGTTTCGGTACCGATTTGCGGTACGGAAACTTTGAATTTTCTGCACTGTTTGCTTACTCCCTGGGCGGGAAGATTTATAATGGCGACAAGCTCTCCATTTTACATAACGGAAGCTCTGCAGGTAGAGCGATGTCTATCGAGATGTTAGGCCGGTGGACCCCAGAGAATACCAATGCAGATATTCCCCGTCTTCAGACAAACAATGCATACGCCTGGACAAGTACATCCACCCGTTTTCTTATCGACGCCGATTATCTCCGGTTGAAAAATATTTTAGTGGGATATAATATTCCGAAACCCGTATTGGAAAGGATAGGGCTTTCCGATCTGAAAATATATGCTCAGGGCGAAAATCTTTTGACGGTGTTTGGTGCCGAAGGGATCGATCCTGAACAAACCATCGGCGGATCAACCTATTTCCGTTATCCGGCGATGAAAACAGTTTCTTTTGGCGTGAACTTATCTTTCTGACAACCCAATAAACGACATGAAAATGAAAAAAAGAATATATATAATATGGAGTATTCTGCTCGCTATCGGTTTGAATTCATGCGATCTGGATATTGATCCGACGGATGCGGTGAGCAGCGACATTGTTTTTGATAATGCAGGCAATGCCGAAAAAGTATTGAACGGTACCTGGGCATACCTGATGGATACCTATACCACGTATCAAAATCCGGGATGGTCGAGCGTGTTGCTTACAAGCGATGCCATGGCGAATGATGTAGCTGTTCAGCCCGGGAAATACGGCTACCTGGTATGCCCATGCCTATGCATACGATCCCGATGCAGCCTGTGTACCCATTTATACGGAACCGTCGACAAGCTCTACTGAAGGAGCTGCGAGGAGTTCCGTGGAGGAGGTTTATCGGCGTGCAGAGGATGACCTTCTGGAGGCCTATAATGCGCTTGATTCTTATACGCGGGATGCCAGGCATAAGTTCGACCGGAATGTAGTAGCCGGGATACTCGCCCGTTTGTATCTGCAGAAGAATCAGTGGGGCGATGCGCAAAAGTATGCAGCGGAGGCTCATAAAGACTATGCATGGATGTCGAGAACCGATTATCTTTCAGGATTTAACGATCGTTCCAATAGCGAATGGATATGGGGACACGGACAAACAACAGATCAATCTGTGGCGAGCTATAGTTTTCATTTCAAAGATGTGTCATCTGAGTCTTCCTATTACTATAGTTTTATGGCCGATCCTCACTTCCGTTCTTTCTTCGACGGTAATGATATCCGTTCGGAATTATTTGAATGGGATGTAACACGCTATCTGGGCGGACTGATGTATAAGAAATTCAAATTTCGACCCGATAACACAGGGGATATCGTGCTTATGAGAAAAGCGGAACTCGTATTAATAGAGGCCGAAGCATTTGCCGAACAGGGTGAACCGGGACAGGCAATAGCCAAACTCAACGAATTGAGACAACAACGCGGAGCCGACACTCCTGACCTGTCGGGTTTGTCAAAAGAAGAGCTTGTGGAAGAGATCCTGATAGAAAGAAGGAAAGAGTTGTGGGGAGAAGGATTTGGCCTGTCTGACCTGAAGAGGCGTCAGAAACCGGTAGAAAGAACTGCCGCAACCGGATTGGTACCGGATACCAATATAGAGATCAAAGGGCATACCGTGTTGAGATTCCCCAATAATACCGATTTCACAGCAAATAGCCCTTATTATTTATTTGCTATTCCGGAACTGGAAACCATCAATAATCCCAACTTATAGTATATTTATAGGTTATTTCTTGTTTTAAAACCCATCTCTTTTTACTGGCAGGTAAAAAGGATGGGCCTTTTTTGTGATAGTCAGTTCCGGACAATAAGCAAATCCGCCCATTTTTCTTAAATTTCACTCCTTTCTTCATTGGCAGGTAGTGGATATGCCACTTTGGTAAATGCATAGAAGCTAATCAAATAAAAATTGTAGAAATAAATCCCTGAGATAGATATCCATAAACATTTGTAGTGAGAGATGAAAGTTCTAATCGTTTTTATATGGAAAATACCCTGAGAGTTCCATTGGATATGCTAAAAGTGTGCCGGTTTATTAATTTTAGTGATGTTTTACTTTGTTTTTTTAATAAGTAAAATGTTAAATATATATTTTTTTATACTTTAATGTTTTGAATTGAAATAATATTTTATATTTTTGCACGAAATTATATCAAAAATAGATAAAATATGGATTCTGGTTCAAGTGGTTGTGCATCTTCTGTATCCTTAATAAAAGTTAATGGGGGGGAGGGGGTATTCCACCTTATTCTTTTGGCAATCTCGATTCAGGCTTAGAAGTCCACTATTCAGGTTTATCTCTTTCTTCCATTCTGTTTACATATCCTTCTTTTACAGAAGTCTTTTCTTTATACCGTTCCTATTCCTCTTATGGAACGGATCAGCTCCATTATTCTCCTTGTGTAGAAAATATTTATTGCGTGCCCTCTCTCTGTTATGGAGGGGAGGGGGATTTCGTGTGCGGTTTACAAATGAGTTTTTAATTAAAAAAAGTAGAGTATGAAAAGAAAATTAGTGTTGTTTTTAACCCTGTTTTTTGTGGGAGTAGGCTTTATTGCTGCTCAGACACAGGTGCGTGGTATTGTAGTGGATGAAACGGGTGAACCTGTTATCGGAGCTACGATTCAGATTAAAGGTACTTCACAGGGTACGGTAACCGATGCGGACGGAAATTTCAACCTGTCTGCTCCTGCCGATGGTACATTAGTGGTCTCCTATGTAGGGATGCAAACGCAAGAAGTATCGGTAAGTACGAATGTGAGGGTGGTATTAACTTCTGATACTGAATTGCTTGATGAATTAATAGTGGTTGGATACGGTACGCAACGTAAAAGGGACGTTACGAGCTCTATTTCCCAGATCAAAGGAGAAGACTTAGCCTCTAAGGCTTCACCCAGTTTTATGCAACAATTGGCCGGTAGAGCTTCAGGGGTGCAGGTAATTTCGCCTTCGGGGGATGTCACACAGCCTCCTCGGGTTGTTATCCGTGGGGTCGGTACGATTTCTTCATCAAACGCCCCTCTTTATGTAATCAATGGGGTGCCTGTAACTTCCGGAAACGTAGGATATTCTTATTCAAACAACAATGCTCTTGGGGATATAAACCCCTCAGATATTGAATCTTTTGAAATTTTGAAAGACGGGGCGGCTACAGCTATTTATGGTTCACGCGCGGCAAACGGTGTCGTTTTGATCACAACCAAGCAGGGAAAACAAGGAGCTGCGAAGATAACCTATGACTCGTGGATGGGATGGTCTTCCGCTTCCAAGCTGTATGATCTGCTGAATGCCGAGCAGTTTGTCACAATCGCAAACGAAAAGTACACAAATAAAGGAGATAACCCGCAGGCGGCCATGGATGATAAAGGGACAAACACCAACTGGTATGACCACGTGTTCAGAACCGGATTCCAGCACAGCCATACGGTTTCAATCTCAGGTGCTTCACCTCAGACACAATACTTTATGTCCGCCGGTTATACGGATCAAAAGGGGCTGGCTATCAACAACGAATATAGTCGCTATACCTTTTATGCTAAAGCGGAACATAAATTATTGAAAGACTATGTAACGGCGGGGTTCTCCCTGAATGCATCTAATCAGGTCAATTCCGGTCCTGTGAAAGGAACAAATTCTATCAGCGATAACATGTATTCCAGTTCGAGGATGTTACCAAACGTCGCGGTATATAATCCGGACGATCCGACCGGATTTAATATTGATCCTGACGACCGTAAATCACTGGGTAAAGGTGCAAATCTGCGGACAATCGAAAACACAATACCCAACGCGGTATGGGTGCTGAAAAACAACAAACAGTCAAACACCTCTTACAGGTTGCTTCCTACTGCCAATATCGATATTAAGCCTGTAAGCTGGCTTATGTTCCGGTCGTTGGTGGGTGCCGATGTCAACCTGATTGACGATGCCTATGTTTGGAAGCCCGAATCGGGTGATGGCCTTGGCTATAATGGGTTGATCAGCAGGTCGTCTATCAAAAGACAACGCTGGAATTTTCAGAACTTCCTGACCCTGAACAAGGCTTTTGGCTTGCATAATGTAGATGCGACAGCCGTTGCGGAATGGACGAATTATGCCTATACTCGTTTTACCGCCGGAGCGCGTGATTTTTCGGTCCCGTTCTTCGTGGACGAAATGATTTCAGATACATATGTTACGCAAAGCTCGGGTGGTAGCTGGACATCCAACGGATTGGCATCCTATATCCTTCGCGCGAACTACAACTATAACAGCATCTTCTATGTCGGAGGTTCTGTGCGTTGGGACGGTATCTCGAACTTGCATAAAGACAATCGCTGGGGGACATTTTATGGTGGTTCCGCCGCTGTGCGCCTGTCAGGTCTGGATTTCTGGAAAGAAAGCACAATCAATAACGTGGTGAATGACTTCCGTCTCAGGGGAAGTTTTGCTGAAGTTGGTAACGATAGATTGTCGGGAGATTTCATGTACAGTGATCTTTTTACCGGTCAAAAATATGGAGATCAGGTGGGTATCTCCTACTATCAGACAGGGAATCCCGCTTTGCGATGGGAAAAACAAAAAATTCTCGACTTCGGATTCGATATGGCTTTCCTGAATAACCGGTTAAATCTTGTTTTCGCCTACTGGCAGAAAGACAACAGCGATATCGTATTGGATGTTCCGACTCCTCCGTCGTTAGGTATTCCATGGAATGAAATAGCCCAGAATTATGGTAAAATCAAAAATAATGGGATTGAACTTGAGTTAAGCGGCAACATTATCCAAAACAATGACCTGATTTGGAGAAGTGCTTTCAATTTCTCCACGCAGCAAAGTAAAATCGTAACATTGGTGAATGAAATTCCGTATGAACACTATATCTTGCGGGAAGGAGAATCCGTGAATGCGCTTTGGGGTTACCGGTATGCCGGTGTCAACATGAAAAATGGAAACCCAATGTACTATAAAGCGGACGGTTCTATTATTCAGGGAAATATAGATGACAGCAAATATTACGTGTACAACCCTGCCAACCCCGGAGATCTCAGTGAACCGGCTAATCTGGTACAAGCCGATAAAGCGATACTCGGAAATTCGCTTCCTACCTGGTTTGGCGGATGGGACAATACGGTGAGCTGGAAAAACTTTGATTTCAATATCTTTTTCCGCTTTTCAGGAGGCAACAAAATAGCGAACGTAACTCGCAGAGACATGCTGGATCAAGGGTTTGTCAACAACAGCACTGAAATTTTAGGTCGTTGGCAAAGCGAAAGCAATCCGGGTGACGGTACCGTACCGCGTTTGTACTATGGGAATAGTAGCTTTATTAATCTGACAGGGGAAGGTTTATCGCGCTGGATTGAAAACGGAGACTTTCTGAAACTTCAGAACCTTTCGGTAGGATACAACTTCCCCAAAGAACTCTGCAGCCAATTATGGGTAGATAAGCTCAGAATTTATGTGCAGGGGCAGAATCTTTTTACGTTTACAGGTTACAGCGGACTGGATCCGGAGAGTTATTCGGAAACGGTAACTCAGGGGGTGCCGGGAATTGACTGGAACGGTAACCCGCAACAACGGACATTCCTGATCGGATTAAATATCGGTTTTTAAGTAATAACATTAAATGAAAAAGAAATATGAAAAGAATATTATATATCCTATTCATCGCCGGATTATTTTTCAGTTGTACTGAACAGGCGATTGATCTCGAGCCGAAACATGCGATACTTTATGAACTCTCTTTTTCAACAGCTGAACGCTGTGAATTGTCCATAGTCGGCTGTTACGATGCCGCTCAAAGCGGTTATTATCCGGGCAACAACCAACGGCGCGGTTATCCTTTCGGGGCAGCAAGCGTGGAGCAAGGCGATATGAAAGGCGAGGATATGGTGAATGTACAGCAATTCTTTGCCGTTACTTACAATGGTACCTATAGTACATCTTCTCCCAACGGACAGGCGCACTGGGAGTGTACTTATCAAATGATAAACAAGATCAATATTGTAATCGAAGGTCTTAGGACAGCGGCAGAACAAGGTATTATTACGGAAGAAAAGGCAAAGGACGGAGAAGCGGAAGTTCGTTTCCTGAGAGCTTTGGGCTTGCATGAATTATTAGTCTTTTTCTCGTTACCCTATGCGGCAACTCCGGATGCTTCCCATTACGGAGTGCCGGTGAGTATTGTTCCGATCAATACGATTGAGAAAGTGGAAGAGGCCAAAGAAGCCGGAAGGGCAACCGTACAGGCTACTTACGATCAAATATTGGATGACTTGAACTATGCCGAGCAGAATTTGCGACCAACCAGGGACGGGGGATTGAAAATTTCCCGGGCTACAAAAGGCGCAGCCATTGCATTGAAAACGCGTGTTTATCAGCATATGGGTAAATGGGGAGACGTAATCACCGAATCTGCTAAAATAGTGAGCACGTCTGCCCCTTTTACAAGTCCGATTGGGAATTATACATTAACTACCCAACCAGAGGGACCTTTTGCGAACAACAGTGGCAATACTGAGTCTATCTTCTCCATAGAAAACAGTGAATTGGATAATGCTACAAATAATGGCTCGCTTTCCCAGTTTTATTCTACGGTTCGCAGCTTAGTATGCGTTAGTCCGATCATCATCAACGCTGACTTCTGGCTGGAAAGTGATTTAAGGAGGGAGCAACTCTTGACGAGAGGTACATATGGTAACATTAATGCTTTCTGGTCGTGGAAATACCGTGCCGGATCGAAAATGAACGATTGGACTCCCGTTTTGCGGTATGCGGAAGTATTACTGAATTATGCTGAAGCGGAAGCGCGCCAGAATGGGGTAACACAAAAGGCGGTTGACCTTTTGAACGCTGTACGCAACCGGGCGGTTACAGACCTGGCTTTACAATTCAGTGTTTCTTCATTTGCCGATGTGGATGTGCTTATGACTGCTATTTTGCAGGAACGGCAGATTGAATTTCTCGCCGAAGGCAGACGCTGGCCAGATATTCATCGTTTGACGTATGACACATACGCCATAAAAAGCAAAGATGGAAAAGCAGGAGTGCCGGATAAAGCGTCCTGGGGTAGTATGAGTACCGCATCATACGATCCCGCTTCGGGAGTGGTGGATCCCAATATTATAAAGACTCCGGGATTCAACTTTGAAGACAGAAGATACATCTTCCCGATTCCACTTTCGGAAATCACGTCGAATCCCAAAATTGCAGGACAACAAAATGCCGGTTGGGATTAGTCTGTATTAAATGAATAATGTAAATAAACCCTTTCAGCAAATCTGTAAACTCTACGAATATTAAACACTATTGAAAGGATTTGGATAGGGCCGGGAGTGATTCCCCGCCCTGTCTTTTACGTCTTGATTTCCCGTAGTTGTTCTTGGATTTATTCTTTTGTATGTTAAAAAACAGTTTTTTGTAAGAAAAAATTGTGAAATTAAAATAGAATGATATAAATTTGCGACAAATTATTTGAGAAAGTAGAGACAAATGAGAGTTAAGTTAGAGAATAATATAAAATGATTATCCGCAATATGCCCTATTGTAAATTTTGGATTTGAATTCAGGAGGATATGAAACAGCGGCTATCACAAGCCTGTCAAATAGTTTCTCCCCGAAAAATCTCCGGTTGAATTTATAACAGAATTCGTCGAGGTAATATTGCAGGTATTCGGGTTTGAGTTTATTGTGGTGCACGTCGAGTAACAAGCGTTTGACATTGCTGATTGCCGTATGTACCCAGGGCAAGACCTTCTCCACCTCTTCCGGTTTGACAACCAGTGAGGTATGTGTGGAAACATGCTGGCCCAGATCC
>NZ_KB905721.1 GCF_000380985.1 Proteiniphilum acetatigenes DSM 18083
TGTATTTCATAATACTGGGAGTGTCTGCGGTGGTAGTATATTACCCTATCCTTAATAATCAACTGCTCGATTTCTGGGACGACCAATGGGTCGTGATGAATTATTATACAGAAGGGGGATTTACAATTCAGAATATCTGGAGGATCCTTACCGAATTCTATCACGGTCAATATGCACCTTTTAATGAGTATTTATACCTGGTCTTATATTCCATTGCCGGTTATAATCCGTTTGTCTTTCATCTGGCAAGCCTTATCCTGCATATTGTGAATACCTGTCTGGTATTTCTGGTAACAGAGAAACTGCTTACTCTCTGTGGAAAAATCGATATTAAAATAATTCCACCTGTTTCATTGATCACTTCCCTGATATTCTGCGTTCATCCGTTCAATGTTGAATCGGTTGCATGGATGAGTGCATCAAAAGTATTGGTATACGCCCTTTTCTATTTACTGGCAACCTACACGTTTCTCTGTTATATGAAAACCGCGAAAACACGGTTTTACATATACACGCTCTTATTATACGTTTTCTCTTTCCTGGGAAAAGAGCAGGCGGTAGTTTTCCCGTTATGGATGCTGCTGATATACTGGCTACTGAACCGGCAGCTATCGGATAGGAAAGTATGGATGGCAACCCTGCCGTTTTTTCTGCTGTCTGTTGTGTTCGGAATCATCACCATCTATTCCCAGTACGCTGACGGGGGAGGTTTTCTTGCCGGTAACGACAATTATCCGTTATGGCAACGCATTGTTTTCGCCTGTTATGCTTATCTGGAATACCTGTTCAAAATCACTTTTCCGTTTAAATTGTCTTACCTGTATCCTTTCCCTTCCGCCATTGGCGATCCGTTACCGAATTGGTTACTGGTGTATCCGGCAGTAATACTCATTATTGCGGCATCATTATGGACGTTTATCAGGCAATGGCCGGTAGCTTTCGGATTGTTGTTTTTCACCGTTCATATTGCCATTGCTTTGCATATCATACCGCTATCACGCTTTGCCATTGTCGCCGACAGGTATGCTTATCTTGCAGTGATAGGAATAGGATTTATACTGGCTTATTATGGGGTTATGCTGTATAACGGCCTCAAAAAGAGAAGCCTTAAATTATTAACAGTAATGCTTTTTGCCGGTTACCTGTTGTATTTCGGGATTTATGCCCACCAACGCACGTATACATGGTATGATACAGATGCGTTGAAGAAAGAATTAAGGGAATTACTGAAACAACGGAATGATTACCATCTATTTTACCCTGAAAATGAGTGATGGATCAACAATCAAAAAAGACAATCGCATGAAAACAGGTTTTGCTTTTTATGAAAAGACGGTCTTCCGACAATCCCGTCACTGGCGGGATGAAAATAATCAGAATATGGATACATGAATTCAATTATATCAATTAATAATCAAACAATTAATAGAAATGAAAAAGATTTATTTAATAATTTTAGGCATAGCAACCTTATTGTTTGCGCTTACGCTGAACTTCAAGCATGCATTGAATGACTACGGAGTAGTAGACAATAAATTGCATGTGGAAGTATTGGCCCAATCAAATGGTTCAGGTGGAGGAGATAGTTCAGGAGGTGGCAGTTCTGGAGGAGCTATAGATCACTATACCACATGTACCGTAACGGAGACAAGAACTTGTACGATAGGAATGACAATACCGGAATGGGTACCTTATATAGGAGGATTAAGATGTGATATTCAGTTTGACTATCCAGTAACTTTCCATGGGTCCCAAAATAATTGTATATATACTGGAGTCCCTTCTCATTATTGTAACCCATTTCCTTGCAGAAAAAATTGAAGCATTCAAAAATAGGGATGGATTTCTTTTTAGGGATTTCTATCCCTATTTATAAAAAAATTATTGAAATGAAAAAAAATAATCAAATTTACACAATTTTAGCTACTAGTGCTGCAATCTTTATTTTATCATGTAGCAAACGAAGTAATAACGATAATGAAGTGACTGAATCTTTAGAATTTACTCTTTTAAAAATAGATCCTAAGCAAATTCAAAAAAATAATAATAAAATATCTCTCTTTTCTAACTCAATAAAATATACCCCTTTAGAAACTCATGATAGTATTTTAGTTGGGGGCATTGATAAAATCGTTACACAAAATGATAAAATGTATCTTTTGGACAAAATGACTGAAACAATATTCTGTTTCAATAGGGATAACGGAAAATTTCTATATAAATTGAATCAAAGAGGAAATGGACCAAATGAATATTTTTCAGTTATGGATTTTAATGTAAACGAAAATGAAGAGATCATCATATATAGTACAAATCAGGGCCTCCTCTTTTATGATAAGAATAGGTTTGTGAAGAAAATAAATTTACCTATCATCGCTTCAGATTTTTATATCGATAAAAAAGATACAATCTATTTTGATTTAGGAAGATTCCCAAATCAAACAATATTCAAAGAATTTCCAAAACAGTACAGATTGATTAGAACAATAAAAGATAAGATAATTGATAAATATCTACCTTATGAATATGACGACTATTATTTACGAATACCAATAGCAAGAAACAGTTTTTTTGTATCACAAGACACATTAAATTTAATAGATTATTTGAATCAAGAAACTTATAATGTCGTTAATGGGAATATATCTGGCAAATATAAATTTACATTTACGACCAATAAAGAAACTTTCAATTATAATAACAGCAAAACCCTAAATAACTCTATTTTTGAGAAAATAAGAAAGAATAATTATACTAGCTTATCGTCATATCTTGAGTCTGATAACTATATATTTATAAGTTATAACATCGAAAAATTTGTGATGTATTCATACATTGAAAAAAAAGATTTAAAAGTTAATAATCTTGGCATATTCTATTTTGATGATTTTAATAATATTCCTTTAGGAGGACATCTGATAAGTATCAATAATAACGAATTAATTGCATTTATGGAACCAAGCACTTTAATTAATTTAATAGGAGGAAACGATGCTGCTTCCGAGAATGTTCGAATCTTAAAGAATAAACTAGATCCGTCAAGCAATCCAATAATTATTACAATAAATTTAAAATGAAAATAATAGAAAAGTTTTATGTTTTATTTATTCTTGTGGCCATTATTAGTTGCAAACGGGGAGACCAAGAATATTCTACACCTCGCGACTTACCGGGGAACACGGATCAATATTCCCTGTTTGTACTGGATAATGTCTTTGAAAATGAATTACGATTTCCAAGTGAGTATAGAATAATGAATTCGGAAGGAAATTTAGTCCCTTTGAAATCTTTGCTAAATACACCTAAAATAGTAATAAGGCTCCATGAAAGCTATTGCGAAAGTTGTATCGTTGAGCAAATTCAGATTATTAATTCATCCTTACAACATCCGCAGAATACAATAATAGGCCTTGCTACATATAATAATATCAGAAAGTTTCGGATACTATTAAGCAAATATAAGATAGAATTTCCAGTATATTTTATTCCTTATAACGATACTTCTCAATTATTCTCAGCAATTAGTAAACAAGATTACTTACCATTTTATTTTTTAATAGATACTGATTTAAACAGCAGGTACATCTTTCACCCTGATACCAATTTTCCCAAAATAACAATGAATTACTTAAAAAGAAGTGAGGTTTTTCTGTTAGAAGAACAACAATTTTTACACCCCCTCTATATCGACAAGAAAGATTTGAGCATCGATAACGCGTTATTGGATAACACATATGATATAGCACTCCATTATAAGAATATAACATCTGAAAACGTATTGATTGATAGTATAAATGTATCATGTGATTGTTTACAGGTCATTTCCTATGACAGTTCAATAAAACCAAAGGAAGAAGGAAAATTAGTTCTTAAATATAAACCTGCAAATATTGGATTTGATCAACAAGAAATCAATTTTGTAATTAAGAATCATAAGAATATACTTGTGAATTTTCAAGCATATGTCACGGATTAATATTTGCTGACGATGAGTTTTGTTGTGATCTGACAGAAAAAATACGAGAAAGAAAGGATATCCTGATTACGCCTATATTGAGAGGGTTGTGTTTGAGTAATTATAGGGAATGAATCGAGACTTACCGACCCCTTAATAGGATCAGAAAAAATGCATTATAGAATATGTTGTCTGTAAATTTTAGAATATATTTTGTAATAGTATCTTTTTATAAAATTACATACTTGTCAATATGATGAAAGAAAATATATTATTTATCGTATTTTGCCTATTTCTAAATGTTTGTCATAGAAAGATTATAATAAATGAAGGCAAAATTATAAAATCAGGAGAAATGGAAATAATAAAATTAATGGATGCTCCAACAAATACATCTATTGATATTTCTCCTTTTTTGGATACAATTAAATATGTCAAGTTAGAATTAACAGAAGAATCTATAATAGGCTACATTCAGAAATTAACGGTTTATGAAGATCGCATTTATATCTTAGACACACAAACGTCTCCTTTATTTGTTTTTAATATTAACGGTGAGTATCTCTTTAAAATTTCCAATGTGGGACAAGGGCCAAAGGAATACTCGCAATTGGATTTCTTCGACATTGATTTCAAAAATAAACAAATTGTATTAACAGATTTAATGGGATATTGGATCATGAAGTATGACTTGGATGGACATTTTATTAATAGGAAAAAAATACCTTTTTGGATTGAAGGTATTGTACCATGTCATGATAATGGTTATGCCATTTATGCTAATTACAGAAAAAATAAGACTACTATGAAAAAAGAATATAATCTTATGTACTTAGATTCCTTAATGAATATTACTAAGGTGTAAAGTATCAATAGATTCGCTACAAATTTAATTTTTGAATCTTATAGAAAACAATTATCTTTCGATTTATGAAGGATAATGAAAGGCAAATAAGAGCACGTAAAAATTGGCTCAAAGTGTATCAGGATGTAGGTTCTGTGTCGAAAGCCGCACTCCGGTGTGGAGTGGCCAGATCAACCATGTACCGTTGGATTAAAAGGTATAGTGAAGAGGGAGAATCTGGATTGTCCGATAAGTCGAAACGCCCTAAAAACCTCACAAACACAAAGGTTTCAAAAGAAATTGAATTACTTATCCTTGAACTTCGAAGGAAAAAGAAATGGGGTGCTCAACGTATCTCAATCCATTTGTTGAGAAAAAACATCAGACTTTCCCCTATGACTGTCTGGAGGGTATTGTCTAATAACAATGTTTCACCAATAGTGAAAAGGCGAAAGAAGTCCGATTACAAACGATATAACAAGGAGATTCCAGGCGAAAGGGTTCAGCTGGATGTTACTAAAATACGGAAAGGAGCCTATCAATTTACAGCCATCGATGACTGTACCCGGATGAAAACTATCCGGATCTATCCCAATAAGAAAGTAAAAAATACTATTCATTTTTTGAGCGAAGTAATTGATACATTCGGATTTCCAATCCAGCGAATTCAAACAGATTGGGGTACGGAATTTTTCAATTATGATTTTCAGTATGAACTCCATGAGCATTTTATCAAGTTCAGACCGATAAAACCTAAAACACCTCACCTGAACGGGAAAGTTGAAAGAACCCAGCATGGATAAAACGGTTTGATTTGTGCCAGTGATTTCGGTCTATGTGTGCCACCTTTTTCGGTTCAAACCGTGCCACTTTTTACGGTTCGATTTGTGCCACTTTGAAAAGATCAAGTTATCTTGTCCCTAAAAAAGGGATGCGGTATGGCAAATAAACTTGATCCTATGGATATAAAACAAATTTTAGTCTTAATCAAAGACGGTTTTAGTAACCGCAAGATTGGTGCTACACTTGGTATATCTCGTAATACCGTTAACAGCTATGTACAACAGT
>NZ_KB905722.1 GCF_000380985.1 Proteiniphilum acetatigenes DSM 18083
CACGACCCATTGGTCGTCCCAGAAATCGAGCAGTTGATTATTAAGGATAGGGTAATATACTACCACCGCAGACACTCCCAGTATTATGAAATACAGGTGACGGGAAAAAGAGATGGAATGTATTCGTGTTTCCATAAGAGAACGAATTGCGTTTCATTCTGTCGGCAGGTACCACCTGTCGACAGTGGGAATCAGAGGGACTCTTTCTGCATACGGACCATTGCAGTTTTTGAGAAATTCGTTACACCAGTAATCCTTCTTTGTTTTCAGGATTTTTAAAGACAATAAGATCGTTTTCTTGAGGCATCTTTAATCCTGCAGAACAGTGGTATCCCCAATTCGTTTCCATATCTTTCTTCGCAGAGAGGGAATCCATGTGAAGATGTCTACAAGCTGAATATCTGACCACCGAACAGGTATATAGCCTCCATAGCTGATCTTGCCGATCCACAACCAATCGCCAGTCCCAATGGTCGATTTCCATACTGGTACTGGAAACACGGCATGGTTCGCCGATAAATACCCGGTAAAATTTATTCATTTTTATTAGCCACCATTGGGATATTCGGTTTCTCTATTTTTTTCTGTTTAATTTTTTACTGGGGTGATTAAAAATCTATTTTTTATTGTATCTAGATATAATTTAGTTTTATCTAGACTGCTTATAGAAGGAAAAAAAACCAATTCTATTTTTTCTGTATTATTCACTATGAAAAAGTATCTACTATAACCTCCTTCGATGTTTTTAGGAATATTTAAACTCTCAAGAGACAAATTAAAATATTCAAAATCAGCTAAATCATTTTTTAGTCTAATAATGTTGCTTCTGGAAAATTCATATGAGGGTAATATAAGTATCCTATCTCTTCCTATTTCTTTCATTAAATCATGGATTAAAGATAATTCTTTATAAATGCAGGCGTCACATGAATACTCATGATATCTGTATATTAATTTAGGAAAACTATCTATTTTCAAATGTTCTTTATTTTGATAATAGTTATAATATACATTTGAAGCATTAATGATATTGTTAAAAAAAGAATTATCTAAATTTTCATGAATAGTCGTATATCCCATTTTATTTCTGTTGTTTAATAAACAGACAGAGATGGATATTATACCAATTAGTATTGCGAAAAAACAGAAAATTTTATTTTTCATATATTATAACTGGATTCAGTCCTTCAGAGAATTTTCTTTTGTGATTTGAAAGAATATTCTTTCTACTTAATTTCATAACACAAAATAAAACCATTAAAACTATCACTGTCTTTTATGTTTTTCAAACCGTTTAATAAGGATTCATCCTTAATAAGGTTCGATGATGTTATCATAGTCTCCCAATCCCTCGGTCCGATATAATAAAGAACAGATTTATCTTCTTTGATACCATAATTTACAGGGAGTTGATTAATATTGACATGATTAAAAAATAAATCTTCATAAATAGATTCTATTTTTTTTGCAGACGAATTCCCTTTATCGTATAAGATATTATGGGGTTTGCTCCCTTTGTTCAATCTAAAGAAGATAAAATCGTCCGTATCCATAAAATGATGAATATCAAAATATTTGTTCATTCCAAGAATTTTTATCATATCCATAGGATTGTTATTGACGTCTAACCCGGATAAATCGTTCGGGATAAAAAAATTCTTTTCATATCCACTCAAAACTATATATGGCGTTGGCCGGTTGTTTGAATATTCATATATTGTATCCATAAACAAGTGGGATAATAAGGGTTTATTATCCCATTTCAATAGAAAAGGTCCGTTATAATTTGTCAGAGCATTATCCCAAGACTTATTACTAAGGGTCGGAATTATAAAGTTATTATCTTCCTCATCCACAGGGAGTATTCTAAATAAATATTCTGTATCCTTTTTACTTGGATCGAATTGAGTCAGATATATAGTGTCATTCTCATAAAAAATATATGAGCACATCGGCATATTCGAAGACAGGGATATCGATGATTGGAATATTCCATCTTTAATATTGTATTTTTTGATCTTTTGTGTCTGAATATCTGAGATATAGATACAATTGTTTTTTTTGTCAACAGACATATCAAAAGCCCTTAACATCTCGCCGGGGCCTGCCCCTCTTGATCCAATCTTTTTCTTGTAATTCCCCTTTTTGTCAAAAATAAAAACAGCACTGGATAGTTTATCCAAAATAAATAGTTCTTCATCATGAATCAATATCTTACTTATTTCTCCAATAAGTATTTCATCACTTAATTGAATGACATCAATATTATTGAAGATCTGGGATAAGAGTAATGTGTCTTCTTTTTTTATTTCATCTAGATTTATTTCAATATACTCCGAACTAATAGGAACTGAATTGTGATTTTTTTTACATGATGCAATTGTAACCAGAACCAATACCAATATAGAAAATGAACAATATTTTTTTTTCATAAGTTAGTTGTATATCAAGAGGGCTTGTCAATGTCAAGCCCTCTTTGTGATAGATTTATATGCAATGAACAGAAGTTCTTTTGTCATCAGTACCAATATAATAACCATCAGAAGTGAAGAAGCTGACAACGTTCCCCGATGCACAGTCCATACCCCATCCTGGAGTGCATGAATATGAATAGGTCATTGTATAATAACCATTATAAAGAGTAGTTTTGTATGAATCTACAAGATATCCTTGACATCCTTCATTCCCACCTCCGGAGCTACCTCCACCTCCGGAGCTACCTCCACCCCCGGAACTACCTCCACCCCCGGAGGTAGTTGACTGCGCCAATACTTCCACATGCAATTTATTATCTACTACTCCGTAGTCATTCAATGCATGCTTGAAGTTCAGGGTAAGCGCAAACAGTAAGGTTGTCACACCTAAAATAGTAAATTTGATATTTTTCATTTTATTAATTGTTTAGTTATTAATAATATGGTTAGAATCAATAAATTGCTTAATAATTACTTTCATCCCGTTTGATAACGGGATTGTCGGAAGATCGACTTTTCATAAAAAGCAAAATCTGTTTTCATGCGGTTATCTTTTTTTGATTGTTGATCCATCACTCATTATTAGGATAAATATATGATAATCATTCTGTTGTTTCAGTAACTTCTTAATTCTTGTTTCAACGTATCCGTATTATACCACGTGTACGTGCGTTGGTAGATATAAATCCCGAAATATACAGGTAACCGCTGAAAAACACCTTTATAAGAATCCCCTTCGGTATACTGGTTCATCACGACCCATTGGTCGTCCCAGAAATCGAGCAGTTGATTATTAAGGATAGGGTAATATACTACCACCGCAGACACTCCCAGTATTATGAA
>NZ_KB905723.1 GCF_000380985.1 Proteiniphilum acetatigenes DSM 18083
ATGCATATCAGCCACAAGATGATACCGGCAATGGCGAATGCTGTCTGAAAACGGAATTCGAAACTCAATCCGAATAAAACACCTATGATAAAATAGCGGAGCTTACTTTGTCTGTTTAATTCCACAAGACCGACCGATATCAATAAGCATAACCCCGACCATGTTTCTGATGAGAACCGCACATTAATAGATGGAAAAAACCATATAAAGAATGATAAAACAATCAATGCCGCATGATACCTGCTTTTTATAGAAGGTTTGAAGCAACTTTTGAAAAATAAAACAGATAGGATGGAAAAAACCGCAGTTATCCCTCTTAACAGGGTTGCCAGTATAAAAGGATCTTTGACTCCGAATAAACCGGCCAGCTTAAATATCACTAAAGCTAAATAAGGCTGTAAGGTCGGGCGAATTTGAGCACCGTATTCCCATGCCAAATCATCACCGGTATTCCAACCCGCCTTTAATCCTGCGAACTCAATGAGTTGAAAATGTTCATCGGGATGGTGAAATCCATTACTATTGATAGCGCTAAAAAGATATGTAATGATTATCAGGATTAAAACGAACCTGTTTACATTCAATAGATGTTTTGAATTTATATCTTTTATGACACATCTGTCCTTTTGCATTTAAAGTAAAGTTTGAATATTCTGGAAGATCAGGATTTTTAATCAAGTAAGTTATTCAGTTAAATCATTTAGTAATAAGCAGGCATTTCATTAAACATAGTTGTTTTAATATTTAATGAAACGCCTGCATTTTCACTATCTTCTATAGAAATCGACTACCAAATCCTTTTTCCGAGGTATATCCATCCGTTACCCACAATACAGATACTTTGAGAGTAAGGACAATTATCAGGATTTATTTCACCTTGAGCCAATGCTTCTACATTATTCATCGCTAGATCTGATAGATTAGCATCACTTTTCATACTTCGATTCACTCCATACGCTGTGACTATCAAAAGTGCAAGGGCAGATATGCCCGATAGAATTTTTTTCTTCATATTTCAATGATTTTAAAAGGTTGTATGCATTATTGAAACCGTAAATATATCGGAATCTATTTTAACGTAAAACTAACGAGTTGTTCAGTATCATTACTGTAGGCATACAAATATCTGTTATCTTCATCTATGGCTATATTACTTATATCTATATCCAAATTTAATAATTTAACAGGGTTACCATCCCAATCGAAAACAAATACTTTATTCGCAAGATATGCATTATATACATTGTCTCCTATCACTCTATTTGAATAGAGAAGGTATATATAATCCTGAGTACAATACGAATCAATGAATTTTGTCTTTGAATTTCTGTCTATAGCTGCTGAAACAGACTCTATGCCATCGCCTTCGGGCTTGAAATTCGCCACTTCTCCATGAAACTCAAATATCTTATATAAATTATTTTTTTGTGTAATTTCAATGATTTCAAAAACTTCTGAATCTTCACATGCGAAGAAAAATCTTTTGCCATCGGGCCTTACAGCCAATCTCCCTTGAAACGCCATTGCTTTATGCGCATTGGTGAACATTTCTTCATTAGTAAATGTTGGATAATCAAAATTATATGATATCACTTTTCCCGATTTATCCAATAGCATATACCGCCCTTTCTCAAAAATTCCTGTAGCAACGAATATGTCAGATGATAATGGAATTAAGGTTAAAATCATATCTATTCCTTTTACTGATAGTACTTCTGTAAGCACAGGATTGGTGAGATTTTCAAAATTAATTGTGTACAATATACTTTTATTTGGCTCAAAAAAACTGATGGTATTTTCATTGACTATTGATGTTGTAGTGACCATTCCTAAAATTTCATCAGGTCCTTGGCCTAATTTCCCAAATTTTGAAAGCATTATTTCTTTGTCCAGATCAGTAATGGAAAATATGAATTCACCATCTACATCATAAGCTATCAGATTATTATTAATACAGTAAATTTTAAAAACCTTAGAAAAGTGGGAGTCATTCTTGAGATTCACAGGTGTATGATTAATATCCTCTATCTCTCTAAAGCTATCTATAATACTTTTTTTATTTTCTCCACATGAAAGAAAAATGAGTAAACACAAGGCACAAGAAATGTAAATTTTCATATATATGCGTGTTAAAGAATATGTGATAAAACATAACTTCTCCTTTACTTAAAAAGGAGAAGTTATGAAAATAGGTGAGATTACCAATATCTCTTACCCAGATACATAGTTCCCATGTCTATTATACAAACGTTTGGAGAAGTATTTGCGCACAACCATGGAAAACCTACTTCACCATTCGCCAACGCCTCCACATTATTCAATGCCAGATCTGATAGATTAGCATTGCTGTTCACACTTTGGTTCACCCCGTAGCCTGTGGCTGCCAGAAGTGCAAGGGCAAATATGCCCGATAGAATTTTTTTCTTCATCCCAACGAAATTAGAAGATTTTATGCATTATTGCAACCATGAAGGTACCTGAACACTTGGGTTTGACCAATTTTTTTTACTCACTTATAACTCACTTTATATATATATCTGAAAATAAATCCATTAATAGGAGGGGATACCATCTGCTCTTCCCATGTAGTTTTCCTTTTGTCTGTAACAACAAAAGGCCTGGATTTGGTAATAGGAATATTTTTTAATCTCTTTCATAATCGTTTTCCTGCGTATACAATATTGGTACGGCTTCTTCATTAAATACACCGTAAAACTTGTTTAATTCCATTATCCAGGCTGGAATACCGTGTTTCTCCATTTTATAACCATTTTTCTCAAGGAGTACGCGTTCTGTATAATGCCCTTTAGAGAGAACAACCAATTGATTTGGTTCCGGATGGGTTAAAAATTCTGTCGTGATATCTTTTAAAATCAGGTTATCGGGAAGATAAAAACTTGCGTTTAATCCTTCTGAGTTACTGGAAATATAAAGATTATTATTTTTTAGGCTGTATATCGTCAATGATTCAGTATCACCATATTTTCTGCTGATATAATGGATCAAATTAATCGATCCGTTACCGGCAGGTTTAAAGAGCATCATGGCTAATCCGCCTAAATTAAT
>NZ_KB905724.1 GCF_000380985.1 Proteiniphilum acetatigenes DSM 18083
GACTCTTCTTTAACCCTTTTTATGTACATTGCATATTGCCAATTTCTGTACATTCAATCTTGCCGAAAATTGTACATGCGAAGTTACTGATTACACTGTAAAATCAAATCTTAAGGAACATCAATTTCCAAGCGAATATGTGTTTATAAATGATTCTATTTGTTTCGGAATAATGATGGAACCTACAGGTAACTCCGGATATGATATATTGACAGCTGAGTGGAACATCAACTCAGGAGAAATTACTCCGATGAAATATAAGCATCCTGACATAAAAAGAAAACGTATTTCATATGCTTATTCAAAAGAAAATGAGATCTATGTTGAATGTTATAATCATCACGACCTCTTTACAATATGTGATTTAAACGGCAATTTGAAATATAACATTTATGGAAAAAAGTGGGATAAAAGGATGTCAAATGAAGCTCGGCACTTCGGCAACGTCGTTATTTGTAATGACAGAATAATAGCGTCTTACTCTGGAAAAAGTAGGTTATCCGGAGACTCTCTTCCTACTGAATTTCTAGTATTCAATACAAACGGCGATTATCTCCAAACATTAGAAACAGGGTATAGAATCGTGGGATTCAGTTATGATAAACAGAAGAACAGGATTATCATGCATTTAGATGATGTAATACAATTCGCGTACATAGATTTAGATAAGATTCTAGAATAAATGTCAGGATGTCCAAAAAACTTACTTTAAGATGTCAGCAGCTATAATTTATGAAGAAAAAAATTCTATCGGGCATATTTGCCCTTTCACTTCTGGTAGCCACAGGCTACGGAGTGACTCAAAGTGTGAAAAGCGACGCTAATCTATCGGATCTGGCATTGAATAACGTCGAGGCCTTGGCTCAAAGTGAAAATCCTTTGTGTCCTAACGGATGTTATGACAATGGAAGCGGGTGTTATTGTAACGGTTGGTATCCGACTTATAGAGAAGCAGGCTAGTAATCAATTAAAGGAAGAACGGGTATATTATTTTATTCATTTTGTAACCCGTTCTTCTTTTTTCTAAATAACCTATAGCTCCTTGTAATCCATTACTGATTTATTATCAAAGATATTAATAAAATCATGAAAAAAATATATCTTCTTGCAATTTTATGCTTTGGTGCAGTTTTTTTAAGTTGTACAAAAAGTACGGATACAGAAAAATATCAGAATAAACGCAACAACATTATAGATGTAAGTGAGAGAATTCAGGAAATAGAAACAGCAGACGTTATGATCGGCTCTATAGCCAGATTATATCTTGTAGATAATTACCTGATTATTCAAGACTCCAAATCCCTCGATATGCTCATTCACTTATTTGATAGAAATAATTATGGATATATAACAAGTGGAATACCCAGGGGGCAAGGTCCAGGTGAGGTTACCAATATGGGATATATCGGAGTGAATGAGGAGAACAAAGAATTTTATGTTTCAGACCATGGTAAACTAAAAATATTCAACTACCCGCTTGACAGTATCCTCAATAACCCTTATTATATGCCGGGTATAAAAAAAGAGATCGACAATATTCAGTTTCCCAGCAATTATGTATTTATAAATGATACCCTTTGTTTTGCAAGGATCATAGAACCCACAGGCAATGTAGGTCATAATGAAGTTGCTGCAAAATGGAACATGCAAACCGGGGAAGTGAACAAAATGAAATACTCCCATCCCAAAGTAGATAAAAAACGTATCTCTTTAGCAGTATCCATGGATAATGAAACACTTGTGGAATGTTACCATAACCATGACCTTATGACAATTATGGACTTAGACGAGAATCTTAAATACAATATATATGGAAGCAACTGGAATAGAAGGGATGCATCCCAACTTCAACATTTTGGAAAAGTTGTTTTCCGGGGAGATAAAATAATAGCTTCCTACTCAGGGGGAAATAGGTTGACAGAAGAATATTATCCCTCCAAATTACTAATTTTCAATATCAATGGCGATTATATAAAAACATTGGATATAGGATATAGAATTTCCGATTTCTGTTATGATAAACAAAATGATAGGCTAATATTCAATTTTGAAGATATGATTCAGTTCGGATATTTAGAAATGAATAACATACTTGATTAAAAAGCCTGATCTTCCGGAATATTCAAACTTTATTTTAAATGCAAACGGTTCTCTTCAGAAACATGGTCGGGTTTATGCTTGTTGATATCAGTTGGTCTTGTGGAATTAAACAGACAAAGTAAGCTCCGGTATTTTATCATAGGTGTTTTATTCGGATTGAGTTTCGAATTCCGTTTTCAGACAGCATTCGCCATTGCCGGTATCATCTTGTGGCTGATATGCAT
>NZ_KB905725.1 GCF_000380985.1 Proteiniphilum acetatigenes DSM 18083
CCCTACATAATTTCGCTGTTCAACCTCACTGAGTATTACCATTGTCTCACACAGTTGTTGCAGATTTTTTTTCGTTAATTTTTTCATTGCTTTTTATTTCAAAGTATTGGATATAAAAAAAGAGGGTTATGGCCAATCTATTCCTCTTTTGCCCCCCTGGGGTATACCAATGTTTCTATCCATGTATTATTTGCCATAACTTCCGTGGAAACCAGTTTCCCTTTATTGAAAATCATCCTCAGGTAATGTTTCCTTTGCCAAACGCTGTAAGGGGAATATTTTTCAGAGTTGGCTTTTTTCACATAGAGCGTGTCGGTAAACCAGTTGGCCGGCATAAGGCCATAAATCCATTCCCCGATCTCGATATCCGGGATATTTTTTCTGTTAAAACGTTTTCCGGTAAATTTCTCCATCGGGCGATAAACAATTTTATCATCTCTTTTCTTTTGGTAAGGAAAATCCACATAACATAAATACAATTGCGTTTTTAATAATAACCAGGTCGCCATATACTCTTTCTCACTGACTCCTTCCGATCCATGAGGCGGGACGGATGGTGAATCATAGTTGTTAATAATAAAAGGAGGTTCGTATGTAATAATCATTGATCGGTCTTCACTGTAAATGCTCCGGTATCCGTCGAAATGCGATAAGGGCGACTTACTCATCAAATATTTATCGGGATTATCGGCAATATATAAGACGTCGGATGTTTTTAGAAGATTGGTTGAAAATTCATCAAACAATATATCTGCCTTCATTTTTATTTTCTGGGCAAACAATTGAAACGAAAGACAAAAACACAGAAGTAAAAATATTCTTTTATACATAGCGTCTGGATTTTTAATAATACAAATTATAATACAAGCTTTCATAGTAACGATACTGGCTGTATGTGCTTTCCCTGAAATCCTGCGAAGCATATTCAAAATATTGATTATGGATAGTAGCGCCAAACGCAAAAAACTCGGAATAGTTTTTATTATACGTCTGAGGATTATAGTTGTCGTAATGATCCTGTTCATGGATAAGAGCACACATCATATCATAAAAATTACCTCCCTTAAACATGTCGGAAGCATTGTTTATGGTGATATAACTATACTGGTAACCATATCCTGATGTACCCATATGAGTAGTCTTTCCTCCTGTATCGTAGGATATATACCTATTATCGTTTACTGTATAGTAAAGTGTGTCCAGATAGACATAATCTAAGCCCAATCCTCTGGCCATAGAATTTATAATATTTACCCGGGTTCCGTTATCTGAATAATACAATGACGTACTGTAACCAAATAGACAAGCATCATCATTATTGTATTGCAAAGAGTAAAAAATACCCGAATCAACAACTCTAATTTCATGACTATTACCCAAATGTCCTAATAATTCACCATCAGGAGAATAATAAAACGCGGCCCCTACATAATTTCGCTGTTCAACCTCACTGAGTATTACCA
>NZ_KB905726.1 GCF_000380985.1 Proteiniphilum acetatigenes DSM 18083
CCCTACATAATTTCGCTGTTCAACCTCACTGAGTATTACCATTGTCTCACACAGTTGTTGCAGATTTTTTTTCGTTAATTTTTTCATTGCTTTTTCTTTTTGATAAATAATAATCTAAACAAAGCGAGCGCTTTCGTTACAGTTTCATCCATATTGATATATTGATAGGTGCCTAAGCGGCCTCCAAAAAAAATATTTTTCTCCGTTTTACTCAATTGGTTATATTTTTCAAATATCCTGTTATTCTGTTCGGTATTGACCGGATAATAGGGTTCTAATCCTTTTCGCATTTTACATGGATATTCTTTTGTTATAACGGTTTTGGGTTGCGTGCCGAATTCAAAATGCTTGTGTTCGATGATCCGGGTAAAAGGGACACTCCGTTCCGTATAGTTCACAACCGCGTTTCCCTGATAATTCTCCATATCCAGTAATTCATGGTCGAAATTCAACGACCTGTATTCTAATGCACCGTAACAATAATCGTAATATGCATCGATCATTCCCGTATATATAATTGCAGAAGCTTGTTTCCTTAGTTCCCTGTTTTCTGAAAAATCACAATTCAACAGGACATCACACCCGCTGAAACATTTTTCAATCATGCCATTATACCCTCCTTCAGGGATGCCCTGGTAAGTGGAGTTAAAATAATTGTTGTTGTAGGTATATCGTATGGGAATTCGTTTTATGATAAATGCAGGTAGTCGGTCCGCACTCTTGCCCCACTGCTTCTCGGTATAGCCCTTGATCAAAATCTCATAAATATCTCTTCCACATAGGGCCAATGCCTGTTCTTCCAGGTTCCGGGGATTTTTGATAGTCTGCTTTTGCCCTTCAATCTTCTCCCTGGCTTCCCGAGGGGAAGTTACATTCCACAATTGATAAAAAGTGTTCATGTTAAACGGAAGATTGTACAGTTTGTCGCCATACCTGGCCAGCGGAGAATTGATAAAATGGTTGAATCCGGTTAAACCGGTAACATAATTCCAAACGGCCGGATTATTGGTATGAAAGATATGGGGACCGTACATATGAACCTGAATGCCTTCCATAGAACGGCAATACAGATTGCCGCCTAAATGCTTCCTCTTTTCCACAACAAGACACTTCTTTCCCTCTTTGGTGGCTTCATTGGCGAAGACAGCATTGAATAATCCTGCTCCGACAAGTAAAAAATCATATGAGGCTGTCCTGCTCACTGTAACAATGGGTTAAAATGTATTCAATCGCTTAGATATTTTTTAATTGACGCTATGTCGCCAAAATATTTAACTCGCTATATTACAAAGAAAAAGCTTTTCTTTATATTTGCCTGATATTTCATGTAATTTAACTTTGAATAAATTACGCCTGCATCTGCGTAGAAACCAAATTGTAATACTGTCCTTTCTTCTCCATCAACGAGTCATGGTTGCCGACTTCCACCACAAATCCCTTGTCCAGCACCA
>NZ_KB905727.1 GCF_000380985.1 Proteiniphilum acetatigenes DSM 18083
GAAGCTTGAGCACATTGCAGGCCATGAGATGTTCGTTGACTTTGCGGGTAAAAAGCTTGAGATAGTAGATAAAGATACGGGTGAGATCAAACCGGTTGAAGTCTTCGTATCAATTTTACCCTGTAGTCAATATACTTATGTTGAAGCCTGTGCCACACAGAACCGTAATGATTTTATAAGTTGCTGTAAAAACGCATTACACTTTTATGGTGGCGTTCCAAAGGCAATCGTATCTGACAATCTAAAGTCTGCCGTTACAAGAGCCAGCAAACATGAAGCAGTTATTAACCGCTGCTTCAAAGACTTTGCCAGTTATTACGGTTGTGTTATTAACCCCGCAAGAGTGTATGCTCCACAGGATAAAGCATTAGTAGAAAATGCTGTACACCTTACTTATCAAAGAATCTATTACCCTCTTCGAGAGATGACATTCTTCTCGATAGAAGAGCTCAACAGGGAGATCAGGCGATTGCTTACAGAATACAACAAACTGCTCTTTAAGCGTAAAGAGGCCAGTAGACTGGAACTGTTTCAGACAATAGAGCGAGGCTATCTGAAGCCATTACCCGCCGAGCAGTACGAGATAAAAGAGTACCGCAGGGCAAAGGTTCAGAAAATGGGATATGTATATTTTTCACCCGATAAGAGTTATTATAGTGTACCATACCGCCATATAGGCAAACAAACACAAATACATTATACACGGAAACATATAGAGGTTTACTACAATCATCAGCGCATAGCCATACATCAGAGGAATCACACTACAGGCAGCTATAACACCAACTCGGATCACCTGAGCAGTACGCATCAATCATACCTGGGTTGGAATCCGGATTACTTTAAGAATAAAGCTGCAGCGCATGGTGAGCATGTTGTCAGTTGTGTAGAACATATACTTGCATCTGTAGATTACCCTGAGATAGGCTACAAGCGTGTAACCGGTCTTTTGCAGCTCCACAAGGCTTATGGTTCGGGCAGATTGGATAGAGCCTGTAAAATGGCTTTAAATGCAGGGATACCATCATATACCCGAATCAAAAACATCCTGAAGAATAACATGGATAAGGCATCAATCATTTATGATGAATCCGATAATGCACAGTCGCATATACCGCTGCATCACAATATAAGGGGAGCATCATCCTACAGTTAAGCAAATCAGTTAATTTATAAACCCATAATAATGAACAACAATCAAACAATCGAAAGATTAAAACAGATGAGGCTCGGAGCCATGGCTTCATTGCATTATCAGCATATCAAGGACAACAGGATAGAGAATGTGACGGCTGATGAATACCTGGCTTTGCTTACGGATCATCAATGGGAAGAACGATTAAATAATAAAATAGAGCGTCTTATCAGACAGGCCGGCTTTAGAGAACAGGCCAGTGTAGCGGATGTCGAATACAATCAACAACGCAATCTGGATAAAAATATGTTT
>NZ_KB905728.1 GCF_000380985.1 Proteiniphilum acetatigenes DSM 18083
GTGTTTCTGAAAAGTGAGAACCTTGGCGATTATCTCCTGGCTGATGATTTTCGTCGCTACAGGGATGAACGCGGTATCAGCGTTGAGTTCTGCCGCAAGGCCGATCCCCAGAGCAAAGGCCGGGTCGAGAACGTGGTAGGATACGTGAAAAACAACTTTCTTCGCGCGCGTACCTTTCACGATATAGATCGCCTCAACGAGGAAGTCCTGAGCTGGTTGGAGCGCAAGGCGAACGGCACCAAACATGCCACGACGAAGCGCCTGCCCCATGACGTGTGGTTGATTGAAAAGGAGCATCTCTCCTTTTTTCGCCCCTCACCGGCAATCCCCCGGGATGAGATTCCCACCTACACGGTGAGAAAAGATAACACAATCAGTTACAAGGGGAACTTCTACAGGGTCCCATATGGCACCTATAACGGGAAGGGACCGGAGGTATTACTCAAGGTCAAGGATGGCACCCTTTCGCTTTCCAACCGGCAAGGCATCCTTCTGGCCGAGCACCCCGTCAGTCTTGAAAAAGGCAAGGTAATCGGTAGCACAACTTATCGACGGGATCGGAACTCCAGGCTCGAGGTCTTCAAGCAGGAAGTCCTATCGATCTGGAAGGGCAACAACACTTTGTACCTGTTCATAGAGGAGATACACAAGTATAAGCCCCGTTATCTGAGAGACAATCTGAAAATGATAAGGGAGGTGATGGGCGAATATGGTGAGGAGATCGTTGGCAGTGCACTTGATTACTGCCTCGACAATGGGCTCTACAACGCCCTTTACCTGAAAGAAGCCGCATCACATTACCGGGAGTTAAAACGCCGGGAGAAGAAGCCCTTGCCTGTTGTAAGCGTGTTGCATGACGGTGTTCAAACAAGTCAGTATGACACGGATGCATACATCCCCGAGAGAAGCAAGATAAACCGGTACGATCAAATCATGGAGCTATGAAGCAGATAGAAAACATGAAGCAATATGCCGGCATACTTCGTTTGGGATACCTGAGCAAAAACTTGCAGCCGATGCTTCACCAGGCGAGCATAGATACACCGGGATACGCGGACTTCCTGGAGAACATGCTTATAAAAGAGCTAGAGCAGCGACAGCTGAATGATTACCGGCGCAGGACTAAACTGGCCCGTCTGCCACGTGCACACGAGCTTGACGAGTACGATTACAAGGCCTCGAGCAGCATCGGCATAAGGCAGATGACACAGCTCAGGGAGCTGCTCTGGGTCGATCAGCTATACAACCTGGTGCTGATGGGTCCAAGCGGTACGGG